>NZ_CYSF01000019.1 GCF_001458435.1 Thalassovita mediterranea | reverse complement strand
CCTGCGTTGGCGGGGCGTCGAACGTGCCTCTGGGGTTCGTCTCGCTCACGGAGAACTTGATGATGATCTTTATGGGCCTCTGGATGCCCGCGCGGGCGTTCGGATGGTTTTGAAGCGGATGTAACACTTGCATCCCGTTTCTAGTCCGAAGCGATGCTGCGGGTCGCGGCCGCGTCCAACGCGTCGAGAACCGAAGCCGGGGTCAGCACTTCTGACAGCGCGATGCCCGAAGGGGCACCGGGACCGAATACAATATTGAACGGGTTTCCATAGCGGTTGTGCCGCTCGAGAAACCGCGAGATGGTATCGTCTGGGCGGGTCCAGTCCGCTTGCATGGCAATCACCGTCCCATCCCGCAAGCGGTCCAGCACAGGACTCTTGTCAAGCACCAGGGATTTGTTGGCTTTGCATGTCAGGCACCAGTCAGCCGTGACATCCACGAACACGACACGTCCTTCGGAAACATGCCGGGCGATGTTCTGAACTTCGAGGGCTTGCCAATGTGATGGCGCATTTTCCGTCGCGTCCGGACGCTCGGGCGATGCGATCAGGCCGGCGCTCAGGACCGCACCCAGAAAGGAGATCGTCAGGAACACGCGGCGCAACATCGGCTTTGGCCACTGCACAGAGGCGCCCAAGACCAAGGCTGCAGTTGCTGCAAACACCCCCGCGGCCGCAAGCGCGCCTGCCACGCCGACCAGAACGAACAGGAGCCAGATCGCGGTCACCAACAAAAGACCGCCGAGACCGGCTCTGACAAAGAGCATCCAGCGACCCGGCCGGGGCAGCAGATGGACCCATTCGGGGCGTGCGGCGATCACCAAATAGGGGAGGGCCAATCCAAGGCCGAGGGCCGTGAAAATCACGGCCACATCCAGGGGTGCCCCTGCGAGGGCGAAGGTGATCGCTGTCCCGAGGAAGGGCGCGGAGCAGGGCGTTGCAAGGACAGCGGCGAGGAAACCCGTGCCGAAATCCGCAGCGTATCCAGGTCCTGTGCTGCCGGCTCCCAGGCGGTCCTGCACGGCCTGCGGCAAGGCTATTTCGAACGCACCGAACAGGTTTGCGGCGAAGATTGCGATCACGACAAACATGAGACTCACGAAAATGGGGTTCTGAAATTGCATGCCCCAGCCGATCGAGACTCCAACCCATTGGAGCGCCAGCAAGACCGCCGCGAGACCCCAAACGAATGTCAGAACACCGAAGGCGGACACCAGAAACCCTTTTCGGGTGATGTCCCGCGATTGGCCGGATGCTTTGAGCACGGAGGCGAGCTTGATCGACAGAACTGGCAAAACGCAGGGCATCACATTCAGGATCAACCCAACCAGAAAGGCAACGCCAGCCACGGCAATCAGCTTGAGAAATCCTGCATGCGCACCTGCATTGGCGTAGGGAGGGGCAGGAGCCTCCGCGGTGAGCAACACGGGGGACGTCACCGCGCGCGCCGTATCCGTGATCGTGATCAAAGGGGCTGGATGCTCCTCGGACCAGGCGTTGATCGGGATTTGTGCCCAGAGTGCCGTTCGGTCTTGGTTGAGGCGGATATCCGGCTTGCCGAAGGTGACGAGCGGGCCGAACTCCGGAAACACATCAACGTCCCGGAATGCGCGTGTGCTCCGTGCGGTCACAGTCAGCGCGGATGCTTGATCGTCAATGGCCGCACTGGATATCCGGATGTCGCTATCTTCAGGTCCCAGCGGAACGCGGTCGACAAACCTGGCGATAATATCGGCCGAGCCCGTGTCGATTCCAACGCCTTCGGGCAGCGCCAGTGACAAAGCAAAATCGTGGGGCACGCATACGTCTGAACAGGTGAGCAAGGAAACCCGAGCGCGCACGTCGAGAGCTTTACCCGCTGTCTCCAAGGTCGCGCGGAGCGGCAGGACAACCTCATTGGCATAGCCGAAATTCTCGATCCCGAAGGCCTCATAGCGCTCCGGAGCGGGCCAGAGGATGTCCACGGAGCGGAGATTCGAGGACCCGGCCCAGTCGAGGGCAGGAGCCAGCCCAACCTCTCCAGGCGTTCGCCAATATCCCTTCCATCCCTCCCCAAATTCCAGGGCCAATCCAAGCGAGACGGAGGCGGCGTCAGGGGCAATTCCATCCTCTGCCGAAATCAGCCGCGCTGTAACGGCGGGGTTTAAAAACACCTCTGATTCTGCGGCTGAGGCGGGCTGACCTAAAAAGCCACCGAACCAAATGACAGTCAGGAGCAGCATCCACCTGCCGATATGGAAGCGCTTTCGCATGCTCAGCGCAAAGAGGCGGGCAAATGGGTGAGCGCCATCCTGAGATCGGTTGTTGGCAAACCGCGGGCAATCCAACCTGGACCTCTCCGCGAGCCAAGCATGCCTTCCGAGACGTCGATGAAACCCGCAAATCCGGCCCGTGTGAGGGCGGCCAACAGCCGGGCGCTGCGGCCCCCGGTTGCGCAAATCAGAGCGACAGGCCTTGTGTCGGAGAGGTCCCGCGCAGCAAAGAGCCGCTCCTCGAAGCGGTCTTCATGCATGCTGATTGGCCAGGCCCCTTCCGCGAGGCCTGTGTCCTGCCACTCCGGGCGGGATCTAACATCGATCAAGGAGATGTCGCCATCTGCCAGTGCGGCAGCCGCCTCAGGCGCAGACCAGACCGTCCGGGTCGCAGCCGCAGACAGTCCCGGGGCGAGGGTCAAAGCCGATGACAAAAGCAGGAAACGCCGTCTATGCATCTTGCACCCAGAGTGCGCCGCCCACGGCAGATCGCGAGAAAGACCGCGCCGACACCGCATTATGCTGAACGACAGGCAATATCCCAACCCTCCTCGCGTTCGAGATCGATGATTTGTCGGATCATCTTATCGCTGATCTGGCCTTGGACGACGGTGCGGCCGATCACGAGCGCCGGTGTCCCGACAAAGGCAAACACACGGGCAAGGGCCGCGCTGTTTTCGAGTTCTCGCGCAATATCGGCGCTATTCATGTCGGCGATCAACTGTGCGCTGTCGACACCGAGATCATCCGACAAGCGGACGAGATACTCCTGCGATGCCTGAAACGGGGTCGTCATCAATCGCTCATGGAACGTGACATAAGCCCCTTGTCGTTTGGCCGCCAACGCGGCCTTGGCGGCCAGGTTGGAACTGTCCCCAAGCAGCGGAAGCTCGTGCCATGCAACGGCAACCTGGTCTGGCATGTCCTCTGTCATGCCCGCCAGGCGCTTGGTCTGCACCCGGCAGAAGGGACAATAGTAATCTGAGAAAGAGGCGAGCGGCACGATAGATGCCGTAGCGTCCAGTTCACCATAGAGTGCATCACACAGGTCTGCTGACACTCTCTTCAACGCCGCAGCTTTCTGCGCCGTCACGTCGGCACTCTCCGTGGTGCCCAAACCCACAAAGGGGTCAAACCCACCCGACGTTTCGCCCGCAACGTATTTTCTAAATCCAGCCGGTTGATCGAGAGGTTCGAGCTCCAGCGTTTCCGGCAACAAGGCAGGGACGTTCCTCAAAGCAACATAGCCAACGCCGATGGCGGCTATCGTGAGAAGGGTCGACCGCTTTTTTGCATCCATCTCGCTAAGGGACCAACTTCGTTGACTAAATAATCATGCGCTACTCCGACTACCGTGGGCCTTTTCCCGCCGTCAACTTTACATTCCGATACAAATCTTCTCGCGCGAAGTTCTTGCCGCACCCTGTGAACAAAGCTACGTCAGCGCCACGATGGTGTCAGGTGTCTCATATTTCCTGCGGTTCGCAACCGTGCTCAGCCTATGCATTGCGTTGGTTATGCCCGGAGTCATGGCTATGGCCGGCACAGCAGCTGCAGTTCATCATGATCACAGCGGCCACCAGGCAATGAGCATCGCGCACACCGCAAGTAACCAAATGGACGTGACCCATGTCCATTCGGCGATGCACGCATCGCAGCCCGAGATCCAAGTCTTGCACGGCAGCGACTGCCACACGGCTCTGTGCTGCCACATCGATGCGAAATATGACGGTGTCGATGCATCGACATACGGCCCGCAGCCGAGCGATGCTGTTGACGCCCTTCCACGCTGGTCGACATCTCTGACACTGAGCGCACCCGACCGTCCACCCCGCCTCTCCTAAAACGTCACCGCCTGCGTATGAGCGGGCATTGGATCGTTTTGCCTGACGCATGGAGCGTCAGCGACTGGAGGTTTCTATGCGCGGACGATATGCGGCGCTTTCTGTTCTGGCTCTGGCGGGGGGCCTGGCGGGAGGCGTCTATCTTGAGAGGATCTACCTGAACCCAGCAGAGCAAGCCGGCTCCGCAGGACCGGATATCCTCTATTGGGTCGCCCCCATGGATGCGAATTTCCGCAGGGACGGGCCTGGAAAGTCGCCCATGGGCATGGATCTGGTCCCCGTTTATGCGGGACAGGAACCCTCCGGGGACCCGCAAGAAGTTTCGCTGGACGCAGCGGAAATCAATGCCATCGGGGTACGCACTGCCATTGCGCGCATGACGGATGTGGCACCACGGATCGAAACGGTAGGGTTCGTCGGCTATGACGAGCACCTCACAAGCCACGTGCACACGCGTGTCGAGGGATGGATCGAACGGCTGGAAGTACGCGCGGTTGGTGACAGAGTGTCTGAACAGCAGGTGCTCTTTGAGCTGTTTTCACCCCTCATAGCCGCGGCAACGGGCGACCTTGTCCGTGCGGTCGAAGATGGGAATCCACGCATTCTGGAGGCCGCGCGCAGCAAACTCATCAGCCACGGAATGTCCGCCCGCCAGGTGGCGGACATCGAAGCTGGCGGGGAACTCGTTCGTAATATTCAGATCGAAGCCCCACAGGAAGGCGTCGTAATCGCTTTGAACGCCGCCGATGGCATGTATCTTCAACCGGGGACTCTCGCGTTTTCGGTGGCCGACCTCAGTCGGGTTTGGCTGATCGTCGACGTTTTCGAACGCGATATCGCAAGGCTTTCAGAGGACATGCGCGCCGTCGCGCGGTTCGAACACTTGCCGGGACGCATTTTCGAAGGCGAGATCGACTATATCTACCCCGAGCTCGATCCCCAGACCCGAACGCTGCCGGTCAGATTGCGCTTTGACAACTCGGACGGCGTGCTCCGCCCCGGCATGTTTGGCAGTGTCAGTCTAACCCCGAACGAGAGCAGAACGGTCCTGACAGTCCCGTCGGAAGCGCTGATCCGGACGGGTGCGGCGGAGCGGGTCATTCTTGCTACGGGTGAAGGCACATTCAGGCCAAGGCTCGTCACCACCGGCCTGCGCGACAACTTCGGCGAGGGTGGGCGGACCGAAATCCTTCAGGGCTTGGGACCCGGTGAAGAGGTGGTCGCCTCCGCTCAGTTCCTGATCGACAGCGAAAGCGCGCTCAGCGCAGGCTTCATGCGCATGGCACCGACAGACGTGGAGCCCGCCATGGGCAAAGGCGTCCTTGTCTCTCTTGATCGCGAAAATCGCATTGCGACCCTGCGCCATGACGCGCTGATCAGTCTGGATTGGCCTGCGATGACATCGGAGTTTCCGGTGCGTTCGGATGTTGCGCTTGATCGGCTAGAAGAGGGGGCGGAAGTCGCCTTCACCGCAGCTCGCGGCGCTGACGGTTTGCTCAGCTTGTTGGAATTGAGCCCTGACGACGGCGTGGCCGCGACCGGCACAGGCTTGGCCAAAGCGGTGACGCCAGACGGCAAACTGACCCTTGAACACGGGCCGATTGCGGCACTCGGTTGGCCTGCGATGACCATGGACTTACCTGTAGACGGCGTCGAACTTGGCGACGTACCGATTGATCAGCCCATCGAGTTTGACCTCGCCGCTGATGAAAGCGGTATGTTCTCCATCATTGCGGTGCGCGCCGAGGGGTCAGACCCGGCTGAAACCGCTGATCCGGAAATGGCGACGATGAAGTCCGCGCCCGCGATTGTTGTTGCGGGCACGATTGAAGCCATCAATGCCGACACGGGCATGGCCACGATCACACATGGGCCCATGAAAGAAATTGGCATGCCCGGCATGACCATGGATTTCGCCGTTGATGAGGCCCTTGATCTGGCCAGTCTCGCAACCGGAGCGGAAATGACGCTTACCTTTGCCCGGCCGGATGGCATGAATATGGTTTTGTCCGCGGCAGAGCCCGCGACACCGCCGATGCAAGTTGCAGGCAAAATCAACAGCGTAGATGCCACGGCGCGCACGGCGAATGTAACACACGGACCCATGCGGGAGATCGGCATGCCTGGCATGACGATGGACTTCGCGCTGGATGATGCACTTGATCCAACGCAGCTTCCGGTTGGGACAGATCTCACGCTATTGCTGCACCGCAATCCCGATTTCTCGATGACGATCGTTGATGTGGCCCTTGATGGGAGCGTCACACAGTGATCCCCGCCATCATCAAAGGCTCCATCGCCAATAGGTTCATCATCCTGGTCCTCGCGTTCATGATGGGAGCTGTCGGTATCTGGGCGATCCGGGAAACCCCGGTCGATGCCATCCCGGACCTGTCGGATGTTCAGGTCATCGTGCGCACGCCCTATCCCGGACAGGCACCCCAGGTCGTCGAGAACCAGATCACCTATCCGCTCGCCACCGCAATGCTGGCCGTGCCCGGCGCGCAGGACGTGCGTGGCTTTTCCTTTTTTGGCGACAGCTTTGTCTACATCGTTTTCGAAGACGGGACGGACCTGTATTGGGCGCGATCCCGGGTGCTGGAATATCTCGGCCAGATCACAGGCAGCCTGCCCGAAGGCGTCTCTCCTCAGCTTGGGCCAGACGCGACCGGTGTCGGATGGATCTACCAGTATGCGTTGATTGATCGAACCGGGAACCATGACCTGGCACAGCTCAGAACGCTGCAGGACTGGTTTCTGAAATATGAATTGCAGGCGGTGGATGGGGTCTCGGAAGTCGCTACCATCGGCGGCATGGTCAAGCAGTATCAGGTCGTTGTCGACCCGAACAAGCTGCGCGCCTACGACATCACGCTTGCTCAGCTGCGTAATGCCATTCAGGCCGCCAATCGCGAGACCGGCGGCAGTGTGATCGAAATGGGCGAAGCCGAGTTCATGGTGCGCTCGTCAGGCTATGTCGACGAGGTCTCAGACCTCGCGAGCGCACCCCTGATGATCAACGAGCGCGGCGCGGCGCTGACGCTGGGAGATGTGGCTGACATTCGGCTTGGCCCCGAAATGCGCCGCGGGGTAGGGGAGTTTGACGGGCTGGGCGATGCGGTCGGTGGCGTTGTCATACTTCGATGGGGCGGGAATGCGCTGGCGACCATCAAGGCGGTCGAGGCCCGCATCGACGAGTTGCGCGTGAACCTGCCGGACGGCGTCGAGATCGTGACGACCTATGATCGCTCCGGCGTCATTGAACGGGCGATAGAAAATCTCCAAAAGAAACTGACGCAAGAGTTCATTGTCGTCGTGTTGGTCTGTGCGGCGTTTCTCCTGCATTTGCGGTCCTCGCTCGTCATCCTGCTGTCCCTGCCCCTCGGCATCTTCGCCGCCTTCATCCTGATGAAAGCGCAGGGCGTGAATGCCAACATCATGTCGCTTGGCGGGATCGCTATTGCGATCGGCGCAATGGTCGATGCCTCAATCGTCATGATCGAGGCGATGCACAGGCGATTGGAGAAGGAAAAACTCACCGCCGAAAACCGATGGCGGATCGTGCAGGAATGCGCCTCCGAAGTTGGTCCCGCGCTGTTCTACTCCCTCGCGATCATCACGGTCAGTTTCCTTCCGGTCTTTGTGCTGGAGAACCAGGAGGGGCGGCTCTTCGCGCCGCTCGCCTATACAAAAACCTATGCCATGGCGGCCGCCGCGATCCTCTCCATCACACTGGTGCCGGTCCTCATGGGGTATTTTGTGCGCGGTCGAATCTTGCCCGAGCGCAAGAACCCTCTCAATCGGATCGTGGTCTTTGTCTACCGGCCATTCCTTGATGCCGCCATCGCATGGCCCTGGGCCACGACGATACTGGCGGGGGCTCTGGTCGCGTCAATGTGGTACCCCTACCAGCGTATTGGCTCGGAGTTCATGCCTGAGCTGAACGAAGGCGATTTCCTCTACATGCCAAGCTTCTACCCCGGAATTTCCACGGGCAAGGCGCGGGAGGTCTTGCAGCAGACCAATCGATTGATCGCGACCGTCCCGGAGGTCGAGACCGTGCACGGCAAGGTCGGGCGCGCGGAGACAGCCACGGATCCGGCTCCTCTGACGATGGTCGAGACCACGATCCAGCTAAAGCCCGAGGCCGAATGGCGTCCCGGCATGACGATGGAAAAGATACGGGACGAGCTTGACCGCATCGTCCAGGTCCCGGGCGTCACAAACGTCTGGATTCAGCCGATCAAGAACCGCATCGACATGCTTGCCACGGGCATCCGCACCCCGGTGGGCGTCAAGATTTCAGGCGCGGATCTCGAGGTCATCACTGAGATCGGCATCGAGGTGGAGCGCGCCGTCGGTGACATCGACGGGACCGCATCAGCCTATGCCGAACGACCGATCGGCGGAAGGTTCATCGAGATTGACGTCAATCGGGATGCCGCGGCCCGCTACATGATGAGCGTCCGAGACGTGCAGGATGTGGTGCAAACAGCCATCGGCGGCATGCAGGTGTCTGAATCCGTCGAAGGATTGGAGCGCTTCCCGATCAACCTGCGCTACCCCCAGGCATGGCGCAACAGTCCCGAGCGCCTCGAAAACCTGCCCGTTGTGACACCGTCAGGCGCGCAGGTGCCGCTCAGCGCTCTTGCCGACATCCGCATCGTAGACGGCCCTGGCATGATCCGCTCGGAGAATGCCCGACGCACAGGCTTTGTCTTCATCGACATCACGGGTCGCGACCTTGGGGGCTATGTCGCCGAGGCAAGGGAGAAGGTGGCAGAGGAGGTAAGTCTGCCATCCGGCTACTCCCTGACATGGTCGGGTCAGTACGAATACATTGAGCGCATGCAGGAAAGGCTGGCCATCGTTGCGCCAGCGACCCTTCTCATAATCACGCTGATGCTCTTTCTGGCGTTCAACCGGGTGATCGAAGTCGGTATCATTCTTGCAGCCCTTCCGGTCGCCCTGGCCGGCGGCGTTTGGTTCCTGTGGTATCTCAGTTTCGATATCTCAATTGCTGTCCTTGTGGGCTTCATCGCACTCGCGGGCGTCGCGGTGGAAACCGCCATTGTCATGCTGCTTTACCTCAACCTTGCTTGGGAAAAACGGCGCAGCCTTGCACAATCAGAAACGCGAAAACTGACAAAAGACGATATCGAAGAAGCAGTATTCGAAGGCGCTGTGTTGCGGGTGCGCCCGAAGGTGATGACCGTCGCCACGATCTTCGCAGCCCTTATTCCGATCATGTACGGCACTGGGACTGGCTCCGAGATCATGCAGCGGATCGCCGCTCCCATGATTGGGGGAATGGTCACTGCCACACTGCTCACACTCTTTGTGATCCCGTCCATCTTCGTGATCTGGAAGCGGCTCGCGCTCCGACGCGTGAACCGTGAAATCACGAACCCCGTTCCGCAGCCCAGTGATGCTGTGCCTGCTGAATAGCACCACCTTTATCCAATCATCAGGGAGATTCCGATGAAACAACTCACTTCAACACTTGCGATACTTGCCCTCTCCACATCCGTGGGCTTCGCGCAAATGAACCACAACATGGATCATTCGAACATGCCCATGTCCGACGAGCAAATGGAGGGCGCGGTTCACACAAAGGCCGTCGTGAACTCCATTGATGAGGGTACGGCCAATGTCAGCCATGATCCCATTCCCGAAATCGGCTGGCCCGCCATGACCATGGATTTGCCGGTCCTCGACAACGCCCAAATGATGGGTGACGTGGCCGCTGGAGACGAAGTCACGTTGATGTTGGTCCAGGGCGAAGACGGCATGTACGCCATTGGGGCCATCATGCCGAACTGATGGGTTTGCCGCGGTCTGCGGTCCTCGGGCTGACGATCGCGGTATCCCTGAACACAAATGGCGCGAGATGCTCCAATCAATATCGAAGGAGAACCCATGACGGCATCAGCAAAGCAAATTGGCGCAGTCGCTGCGGCCGGATCGGCAGTGTTGCTCTTGGCAGCTTTCGTGTTTCAGGCATTAGGCTATGCGCCCTGCGCGATGTGTCTGTGGCAACGATATCCTCATGGTGTTGCGATGGGTGTTGGTCTGCTCTTGCTCATCGGCCTGCCCGTCTTGCCGCTCTTGGTGGTCGGTGCTGCTTCAGCAGCGACAACCGCGGCCCTTGGCCTCTTTCACACCGGCGTCGAACGGGACTGGTGGGAAGGGCCGACCTCTTGCACAGGCTCCGGGCTCGATATGTCGAACCTCTCGGGTGCTGATCTTCTTCCGTCGGCGACCAGCGGACCATCAACTCTGGTGATGTGCGACGAAGTTGCGTGGGAGTTCCTGACCCTGTCGATGGCAAGTTGGAACGCGCTTTGGAGCGCCGCACTTGCGGGCCTTTGGCTGGTCGCCTTTGCGCAACAAATGCGCAACCCCCGCTCGAAAAGTCCCTATCCGGCGACCTAGCCTTGCAGATGCGCGATGAGTTCCGCGACAAGTGTCAATGATACCACTGCCAGCAGGAGAGTGAGCAGAGCGAGTACTGCCACGCCGGATTTCTGTGGAAAGAGACCGACAAGTGGGCGCAGGCTCGGCGACTGTTTGATCGCTGACACATACAAAGGCAACGCGCTCACCATCGTGGCATAGAGATAGACACCCGAGATGTTTTCATAGAATGCGGAGCGCGCAAGCGTCGGTGCGACCACGCTCAACGCGGTCGCGCGGCTGCCGCCGAACGAACCGAACCAATCTGCAGAGAAAACGTAGATCAGGGCGTGGAGGCCGAGGAAGAGAACAACCCTGATCGCTAGATCCAACAGCAGGAAAACGGCAGAATCTCGATGCCTACCAGCGGGCCGTTGCGTGAGAGCATAAAGAAAGAAGCTCACGTAATTCACAACAAAGACAACCGGCAACCCGTTGGTAACAACCTGCCGCAAAAATCGTCCGAGTGCGGGGCCGCCCGCGGCCAGTGCCGATGCGAAACTGGGAGCAAGCAACACATAGAGCACCAGAACCGGGGCCAAGGCAGCGAGGCTGAACAACAAGACGTTCCTCAGGAAAAGAACGCCGGGCATTTCGATGGAGAAGTATCTTTCCATGGGACCACATTTGGCATGCGGACCAGAGCCGGTCGACAGGAATTCCGATCTGTCTCAATCAACGCGAATGCTGTTTGGGCCCACTTCACTAGAATACCCATTCAACAAGGTCCGCAGCCGAACGCAGGTGCGACTCACTGCGCAGGCGTTAATGGCTGCTTTAAGTCTTTCACGCCGATAGAAGGTTGCGCCAAGACGCACCGGCTAACCCGTATAGTTTCGGCACGTATCAACTCCATTCGCGTTCGAGGCAAGTAGCCGACCCGCGTCACGGATTAGGTCCGCAATCCGCCCGTCCGCCAAGCGATACCGGACGAACCGACCCTCGCTACGGCGAGTGACCAGCCCGCAGTCGAGCAGGCAGCGCAGATGGTTCGAGGCATTGGGCTGACCCAGACCCGTATGCCCGACGATTTCCTGCACGCTGCGTTCGTCCGACACCAGCGCATCTAGGATCGCCAGACGACTGGGATCGCCGAGGCCCCGGAAGAGCTTTGCCCGCAGTTCCAGGGTATCGGGTGCCGGAAGATCGTCTTGAACGTCTTGCGTCGTCATATCATTATCCACTGATACGTAAGCGGCGTACTTTATCGCCCGCCACCATAAAGAGGATCGCACATGAGCCAGCCCGATAACAGCACGTTGGCAACAGCCTCCTCCCCGATCCGAATGCGGGTACAGGGCATGGACTGCGCAAAGGACGCCGCCGAGATCGAGCGCGCAGCCCGGTCTGCGGGCGTGGCCGAAGGCGACGTGAAAGTGTCCGCCGCGACCCACATCATGACATTGCGGATCGCGGAGGGCGACCTGCCCAAAGTGCGGCCCGCGCTCGACGCGACCGGCTACGGTTTCGAGAAGATCGAGGACGGCGATACATCGTCCGATCCGGCCTACAAGGACCCGAGCTATCGCCGCGCGCTCTGGATCGTGGTTGCGCTCAATCTCGGATACGGCGTGGTCGAGATGTTCGGCGGGTTCCTGTCCGGTTCGCAGGCGCTCAAGGCAGACGCGCTCGATTTTCTGGGCGATGGTGCAATCACGTTTCTGGGCCTGCTCGCCATCGGCTGGAGCCTGACATGGCGGGCGCGGTCGGCGATGATCCAGGGTGTGTTTCTGGGCCTTCTGGGCCTTGGCGTTGTCGGCAGCACGCTCTGGCGTGTCCTCAACCAGACCACGCCAGAAACCGGGTTAATGGGAGCCTTCGCGGTAGGTGCGCTGATCGTAAACATCCTCGCGGTGCTGCCGCTGCTAAAGCACCGCAAGGGTGATGCCAATATGCGAGCCGTCTGGCTGTTCTCCCGCAACGACGCTATCGGCAACCTCGCCGTGGTCATCGCCGCCGGGCTGGTCGCGTGGCTTGGCAGTGCATGGCCCGACCTGATCGTCGCGTTCGCGATCGCGGGGCTTTTCCTGCATTCGTCTTGGATGATCATCCGCGATGCCCGGAGTGACTTGGTGGAACCTCGCTAACTCTGTCAAGAAGTTGGTGCGCATACCGAAAGTGGAGAATTTCCATTCCGAAGCAAATCCGTAAGATTGTGCTCATCCCGGATCTTTATCGTGGAGGGGTTGGACGGTCGTTCTGCGTCAAATCACAGTCACTAATTCTGCCATAATTAACATAAACTTCTTTATGCGACTTTATACTTAGCCCGCATTTCCCAAGTAACTTGACGTTTTCGCGCCTCCAACGGCCACTAATGTGTTATATTTCAGTATGTTAATTTGGCTGAAGGTGGTGGATTATGGATCACCCAGAGGGTGCACGCGAAACGGGTGATGGGCGGCTCAGTTTTGACCGCCGGGTCCGGCTGGAGTTTCATGGTTCCAAGATCAGCTCGGACGGTGGATTACTGTTGTTCAGGGAATTGGATGAAGTGCTCGGCCTGCACGACATTGCGGGCGGATTTCTGAGAGACACGCGAACTGGCCACAATCGCCTGCACTCACTGGTCGGCTTGTTGCGCCAGTCGGTCTTTGGGCGGCTGGCCGGATATGATGATGTTAATGACGCGGACCGTTTATCGCTTGATCCGGTGATGCGGCAGGTCGTTGGAGGGCGTGCCGTTGAGGCCAAGGCCGCGTCTGCGAGCCAGATGGGACGGTTCGAGACCGAGGTGTTGGCGGCAACCGACAATCGCACTGTGCTGGCGGATTTATCAGGACACTGGATCGACCGGGTTCACAATCGCAAACCGCCCAAGTGGATCACGCTCGACATGGACAGTTCAGTCAGTCCCACCCACGGCGCGCAAGAAGGCACCGCTTGGAACGGGCATTTCGGCTGCATGTGCTATCACCCGCTGTTCGTCTTCAACCAGTTTGGCCATTTGGAACGCTGCGCCCTGCGCCCCGGCAATGTTCACAGCGCAGATGGATGGGAAGAGGTTCTGAAGCCCGTCATCGCGCGATATGCGGATCGTCACCTGATGCGGTTCTTCCGGGGGGATGCTGCGTTCGCCATCCCGGAGCTATACAAAACTCTGGAACTGGAAAACTATTTCTACGCCATCCGCCTTCGGGCCAATCGCGTTCTTCAGGGCAAGATTGCGCATCTGCTCAAGCGCCCTGTGGGTCGTCCGCCAAAAGGCGTGAAGCGCATCTACGGCGACTTCCAATATCAGGCGGCATCTTGGGACAAACCTCGTCGTGTCATCGCCAAGGTGGAATGGCATCCCAGCGAGTTGTTCCCGCGCGTGGGCTTCGTGGTCACCAACATGCCGATGGAACCCGACTGGATCATCCGCTTCTACAACCAACGCGGCACCGCCGAGCAATACATCAAGGAAGGCAAGCAGGCGATCAACTGGACCCGTTTGTCCTGCAAAGGCATGGCGCAGAACGAGGTGCGGCTGCAACTCCATGCACTGGCTTACAATATCGGTGCCTTCCTACAGGGCACTGATCTACCTGATGAGATAGCCGACTGGTCACTGACAAGCCTGCAGACGCGATTGATCAAGATTGGTGCGAGGGTTGTGCGTCACGCCCGTGCAATCACCTTCCAACTGGCCGAGGTGGCTGTCAGCGGCGATCTGTTCAACCGCATCCTTGCGGCCATACATCGGCTGCGCGCACCGCCGGTTCCCTAATGACAACATCGTTAATCATAAAACCTGAACAAAAGCGGCTCAACCGGTCTATCCATACGGGGGTCGGTCAGACCAATATCCGGATCAACCTCGCCCCCGAGACCGGAAATCGTGCTCAGTTCGCGCGTCAGATGCCCGAACAACGGCACCATGGGTGCAAGAGGCTTGATAGGAGCGCAGAACAGCGGCAAGGTGGGCGGGAGGACGTTCTACTTGGGGAATGTCAGTTTAAGGGGATGAGGGACGCTGTCCCTCAAACTCCCTGGGATATTTATGAGCCAGAGAAGATGGGATGTAGTATGCGTATTGATGCGGACAGGTTTCTAGGGGATTTGCATAGCTTGCGGGGCTTCGGCGCTGCGGGCGTCGGAAAGGGCGTTGTGCGCCCGGCCTATTCTGACGCTGATCTTGCGGCGCGCCGTTGGCTTGCGGAGCAGATGCAAGACGCGGGTTTGCGCGTTGAAGTGGATGCGATGGGCAACCTGTTCGGCTTGGCCGACGGGCCGTCATTGCTGTTGGGGTCGCATTCGGACAGCCAGCCCGAGGGCGGTTGGCTGGATGGCGCTTTGGGGGTCATTGCAGCACTTGAGGTTGCGCGGGCAGCGCAAGAGGCGGGCGGGCCTGCGGTGTCGGTCGTGTCTTTTCAAGACGAAGAGGGGCGGTTTGGCGTGACAACGGGCAGTGCCGTTTGGTCCGGGCAATTGTCGCAAGCGGATGCTGATCTGTTGGTGGACCACGCAGGCGTCAGTTTGGGCGACGCCCGGCATGCGGTTGCGGAAATGGTGACGGGTCCGGTGTCGCCAAGCCAGTTTACTGGCTTTGTCGAGCTGCACATCGAGCAAGGCCCTACGTTGGACAGCAGTGGCGAAAAAATTGGCGTTGTCACTGATATCGTTGGCATTCGCGATATGAAAGTCACCTTTGAGGGTCAGCAAAACCACGCAGGCACAACGCCGATGCATCTGCGACGCGACGCGTTTCAGGCGGTGTCGGCTTTTAATGCGCTGCTGAATGACCGGCTGCGCAATGTGGTGACGCCGCAGACGGTCTGGACCATCGGGCATCTGTCGCTGCATCCGAATGCGTCTTCGATTGTACCCGGGCGGGCGGTGTTTTCAATGCAGTGGCGCGATGCGGACGCGGATCGGTTGGCTCGAATGGAGGAGATCATTCGCACCTCAGCCTCGGAGATTGCACAGGCGCAGGGGGTGGCCCTGAGCTATGGGCCTTTGCTGGGGCTTGAGCCGGTTTCGATGGATCAGCGGTTGCGTGCTGCCCTTGAGGCGGGGGCCGAAACCGTGGCACTAGGCAAGTGGCGCAAAATGCCGTCGGGCGCGCTGCATGATGCGACAAACGTGTCCCGGCTGATGCCTGTGGCGATGTTGTTCGTGCCGTCGATTGGCGGGCTAAGCCACACCTTCGAGGAAGACACGGACGAAGATGATCTGGTCGCGGGCGTGCAGGTGCTGGCGCAGGCGGTCGCACAGTTGGGATCAAAAACGTAGATACCCGCGCCGTTCAGCCCGGTTGCGGTGCCTGTCCGCGACACGCGATGCATCGCGCAGGTTGGCAAAGCTTTGCACGACGGCCTTGGGGCGGCCACCAGCGACGCCCCACTCGCGCAGCACGGATACTTCGCTGAACAGGTTCATCGCGATTTCGACGCGGTAAAACAACCGCCCTTGCGCGCGTCCCGTACGGTAGAGGAGGCATTCAATCATGCGATGAATCTAGCTTTAAACATTCCTGTTTTAGCCGATGATTCTGGCCCAGAAGCTGCGCTTAGGTGTTTCGACTGTTTTCTTGCGTTGGTCGGTTAACACAGCCAAAGCCTGCCTATGATCCGCGCTCTGACGCTCAGCCTGCTCCCTCAATGCCTCAATTTGATCGTTGAGCTGGGAACGTTCGCGTTCGCGCTCCACGTCCATCCGCTCAATCTGCTCACGAAGCATCTTAACTTCGACCTCCAAGCCGCTATTTTCAGTGGTTTTTTGGTGGTTTTCAAAGGGGGTATGTACCGGTTTTTTGGATTCGTAAGATCCGGTTTTTGGAAACACCCTAAAAAGCTCTGATGGATCAATCTCCCAATGACCCTTTTCGTTCTTACTTGCACTCATTCGCCCACTATTTAAGGCTTCTAGCAAAGTTGCCTTAGCAACTCCTGCTTCCTTTGCAGCCTTATTCAAAGATAGTTTTACCATGGTTTTACCCTGATCTGAACAGGAGGTAGGTTTCCAACCTGCTACTGGTTTCGAACCAGTTTAGACGAAAACCAGTCAAGCAGGGAAGTCTAGAGTTCTCATGCGCGGTTTTCCTGTCGAAGGCCCACCTATCAGATCTTCGAGGATCGTAGCGCTACAAGATAAGCCAGAACGTCAAAGGAACGTTGCTTTGCCTGACGTTAACCCTGACGGGTATCACCTCCCAGAAGACAGCGAGGAAGGTGTTTTGTGGACGCCTTGATGGCTTGGCCAAGTGGTTCTTGCCACGTAGCTCTTCTGGGGTTTCCAAACTTAGCGTTGCGATAGTATATTATTGTATGTATGCTGAACTCCTATCACGGAGGCTCCACAGCATGCGCCATTTACTCAAGAAGCTCCTCCCCTCGGTCGCAGTCGCTTTGACCGTGACAAGTTCTTCGCTGCCAATACCCGCCCGCGCGCAGACATACCCGATCGATTGCGCGATCCTCTTGTGCCTGTCTGGCGGCTGGCCTGCTTCCGTCCCTTGCGCCCGAGCCCGCGCCGAATTTATCCGGCGGATTACACCTTGGCCGGTCGAACCACCGCTGCAAATCTGGCGCTGTCCCATGGGCGCCTCCTACGAGAACGATCGGTTACAAAACAACGCTGGCCGCATCTTTGAAGCCTTGTACCGAACCGACAGCCGTCGACCGCTTCAATCCTTGCCAGTAGATAATCTCGTTCCCACCGACCTCGCCCTGCGGCTCGTTCAGGACCGCGCGGACATCGATATCAGCGGGCCAGAGTTCAATTTCGTGCGGTCCATCCGCGTCTTCGATGTACGGTATGCACGACAGCACGAGTCCGGGCGCGATGGGGATTGTAACCGAAGCGCGACCGTGGTCCTCGGCACCTACGGGACCCAAGGCGATTTCTCATGGCAGCGATCTTCGATAACTGCCCTGCCCGAGGCCCATGTGGGACTTGAACGTTGGGGCGAGCATTGCCCTGGCATTTATCACCGATCCGTCTTCGTCGATTGGCGTGACTATGACGGCAACTACGGGTTCGAGCAGGTGAACTACTGACCTGCCGCTACGTAGATTTGTCATGGAAGACGGCGCCTTTGGCTTGCACGACCGCACCGCATACGCTTCGCGGTCCACATGCTGTTTGGCGTTTAGGCAAACACCGCGGGTTCGCTCTGTTCACCCGTCGTCGCTTCTTCCGATCCTCGTCAGCGCATCGAAGTCGATTTCTTGCTTCTGTTCGTCACTTATATCCGGCCGGGTTTCCGATACCGGCTGGGGCCCTTGGACGTCCCACATCACCGCATGTGAGCCTGTCCTCCAGCGATAAACCCAACCAACAACACTGCACCCATCGGTCCCGATCAGATTGGCGATCGCGACGCCCTCACCCTTATCTTCGTTCACTGTTTACTGGCTTCCTGCACTGCGGCGCTGCGAATTGCGGCGTGGGGTTGCAGAGCGTTCACTACGACCGCGCGCCGGGCTTCTTTGATGTTGGCTAACTGGTCCTCGATGAGGAAATGATCATCAGACCGGGAAAGTGGGTTCCCGTGTTCTCAACAATTCATTGGCTTCAAATCCTGTGGTCGGGCTCCGTGGCGGCTTCAACGATCGCCAGAACCTCGAACGGGTCAAAGCCGATGGCGCGCGCCAAGACGACCAGCTCGACAACGTCGACCCGGCGCTGGCCGCTCTCAAGGCGGGCAATAAGGGACTGGTGGCATCTGAGCCTGTCTGCCAGGTCTTTCTGACCAAGGCCCGCTTTGACACGGGCGTCGACCAACGCCTGACAGAGTGCCACTTGTCCCTTGCTTCTGATTGTCTTTGCCACGCGTCACATACCTTTTGTGACGTCGCTAGCGGATGAAATCTGTTATCTAAAAAGTAGATATATGAGGGTGTTATCGGCGTCTGGTTTCCATGGGCTGCAAGTCTGATGCTCCCGAGGTTGCCCATCAATCCCCTACCAATTGCAGGAACCGGCCATATTCCTCGCTGACTTCGCGCGCTTCCTCGAAGGCGCGGGCCCGTTCACCGTCGAGGCAACGGAAGTAGCTCTGGATATCCTGAATGTAATCTTCGAAGTCGCCGCGGATGATATCCGCATAGTCCCGCGCGGCCTGCGAATCGCTTGGCAGGAAAGGACGGGATGGCGCAAAGCAGGATTCCGCCAAAACCGGCCCAGGAACGCAGATCAGAAGGGCCATAGCTTGCAATGGGAGCAGGCATGTCAACCTTGGGTTTCTCAAACCTGTTATCTCCTTGATCGCGGACACTGGCCGTGACTAGTGTTTGCGTAACCAAACTACAGCCAAAGCACGATATTACATCTTGCGGTTGATAATATACTATCGTAACTCTGGGCTTCAAGTAGGAATGCCTGGGGTCGCGCCATTGGAGAAAGCGTGAGCCGGGCCATGAACTGGGACATCGAAGCACCAAATGTGGTTACGGAAGCCAGGTTCCGCGAGCTCGTGGAAAGCGGCTATAGTGCAGAAATCCTGTGCCAGGAGTCGGCACATAAGAAAGGCCCCAGCTATTACGGGGTCTGGATCATGCGCGTTGTCTCTGACGAGGGCGTGGAAAAGCTCCTCGTCACCGCCCGTACGCGGACGACCTACAACGATATTAAGATCCGCGAGTTCAAGACGATCTCCGGCGTGGTGTCATTCTTCATTGGCCTTGGCTTTGCGCATGTCGATCTGCCGCTTGAGGCGGGGACAAGCCGTACGCACAAACTCGCCCCGCCAGACAACGCCCCGTCAGACAAGGGCACTGACACCTAGCCTCGTCTGTCTCTGGCTGGTCGCCGCACCTGCCTCCGCACAGATGGTCCTGGTCATGGAGAGCGACGGCTCTCTAACCCCGTCCCGCTCCCAAAGCAGCTTTGCCCGAAACTACAATGACGGCATCGGTCAGGGTTCGGCCTCCGATGGGATCGCGATCTTCGGCGAGGTAGAGGCCGAGCAAGAGGGCGTCCAAGTCGCGGCTCTTGCCCGCCCGACTCCCCTGCCCCGCGCCGATGTCCTCTCGACCATTGAAGCCACCGCCCTGCGCTATGCTGGCCATCCCGGCCTGCGTCGCGCGGGGCTTTCCGTGACGGATTGGCTGGCTCTCTATCGGGCCAATATCGAGGTTGAGAGCGCCTACCGGCAGGATGCGATTTCAAGTGCAGGTGCCATTGGCCTTGGCCAGCTGATGCCCGCCACTGCCCGTGATCTGGGCGTTGACCCACGCGACCCGCTGCAGAACCTCGACGGGGCCGCCCGCTACCTCGCGATGATGTTGGACACGTTCGGCGATCCACGCCTTGCCCTGGCAGCCTACAACGCCGGACCCGATGCGGTCCGCCAGTACGGCGGCATTCCCCCCTACCGAGAAACCCAGAACCACGTGGCCCGCGTCATGGCCGTCGTGGCCCGATTGGAAGGATCAAATTCATGAAACAGATTTCAAACCTCTTTGTCGCCTCGCTGGCGCTATTCCTGCTCATTGCCGAACCGGCCCTTGCTCAAAGCATCGATCTCTCCCCGATCCAGAGCCTGTTGCAGGGTATCGTCGATGCGCTGACAGGTCCGCTCGGTGTTGTGATCGCGACGCTCGCGGTCCTCGGCGTTTTCTTGAGCTGGTTCTTCAACATCATCGACCTGCGCCAGGCGCTCTGGGTTCTCGTGGGCATCGCTGGTGTCGCCGCCGCCCCCACCATCGTTGCGGCGGTCTTTGCCGGTGGCTGAGCGCTCGCCTCTCTTTCTCGGCCTCGTGCGCCCGCCCAAGCTCCTGGGCCTGCCCATCATGTATGCGATGGTCTGGCTCTTCGGCTCCGTGCTTCTCTTCGTCTGGGTCCAGCATATCGCGGTGCTGGCTGTCGCGGCCCTGCTCTACCCGGTGCTTTGGAAGGCCGCAGACTGGGATCCGCGCTTCATCGACGTGATGATGACGGCGCTGCAGGAAACCCCGCCCACGCGGAACCGCAGCATTCACGGCGGGGACAGCTATGCCCCGTGATGCTGCGCTCGATCCCCGCACGATGACACCGGAGTGGTATTCACGCGAGACCCGCCTCGCGCACATGCTGCCCTATGTGAGCTTAGTTGATGACCAGACCGTGCGGACGCGGGTCAACGAGCTTTTCCAGTGCATCCGGCTCGACGGGGTCAATAGCTACACGACCGATGACGCCTATCTCGACAAGGTGACCGCGCTCTTTGCTCGGATCATTGCGCAATTGGGGCCGGAGTTCAGCTATTACGTCCATAAGGTCTCGAAGGCGATCACGCTGGACCTCGAGCCGCTGCGCGAGGACAGTTTCGCGGGAGAAGTCGACCGTCTCTGGCGCGAGAAACTCGAGACCAGCGGGTTGCGCGACAAGACGTTGACGCTCACCGTCATACACCGCCCGCCTCCAAAAAGCGTCCTGCCATTCCTGAACCGCAGCGCGCCGGATCGCCTCAAGGAAGCGACCGAAAAGCGCCTTCGCCGATTAGCCGAGGCCGTGAACGTGTTCCTGTCTGGCCTGACGGAGCTGAACCCACGTGTGCTTTCGGCCAAGTCCGGCGAGTTGATCGGCTTTCTGGGGGCCCTCAACACTGGCCAGGAACTGCCGCTCTATCCGGCGAACACCTATGGCTTCCTGTCCTGCAACGTCGCCAACACGCGAGTGACGTTTCAAGGCGATCACTTCGAGCTCTCCGAAGGCGTCGTGGGACACCGCTACGGCAAGAGTTTCACCATCGGGGAATACTCGGAAGGCACCTCCTGCACCATGTTCGACATGCTGAACCTGCCGGTCGACATGATCGTCACCCATTCCTTCACGCCGATCAATTCGAACCTCATGGCGGGCCGCATCAAGCGGCAAAAGCGTCAGATGCAGGCCAGCCAAGATGCGGCGCTCTCGCTGATGGAAGCACTCGACATCGCCGCAGATGATCTCGAGGCCAAGCGCCAGAGCTTTGGCGAGCACCACATGGTCGTGACGATCTTCTGCGATACGATCGATGAGCTGCAGACGCTCAGCGCCGAAATTGTCAACGCCGCCGCCGCCGAAGGCGTGAAGATGATCGGCGAGCGCGTCGCGGCTAAAGCGCATTACCTCAGCCAGCATCCTGGCAACCAGCCCAAGCGCGTGCGCGCCAGTGCCATCACCAATCGCAACTTCGCGGATTTCGCGGCCTTCCACCGGACCCAACTCGGCAAACCCGCCACAAAAACCCCTTGGGGCCGCGTCATCACCTATCTGCCCACGCCCGAGCAGAGCGCCTATCGGTTTTCCTATCACGAGCAAGGCTCGCCCGACAAAGAACCCACCAGCGGGCATACGCTGATCATGGGACGACCCGGGTCAGGCAAATCGGTCCTCTCGGCCTTCCTCATGACGCAAGCCCGTCGAGCAGGGTCGCGGATCTTCGTCTTCGATTACCGCCTCGGTATGGAGATGGCGGTCCGCGCCAATGGCGGGCGTTACGCATCGCTCAAAGCCGGCCAACCCACGGGCCTTAACCCGCTCTGGACCGAGACCGATGCGCGCGGCACCGCCTGGCTCTCGGACTGTCTCGCCACCCTGCTCTATCGTACCGACAAGCCGCTGACGCCCGCGCAAACAAATCGCATTCAGGAGGTCGTGCGCCAGAATGCGCAGGCCACGAACCCTGCCTTGCGGAACTGGCGCGACTTCGCATCTCTTTTTGTGTCCACCGATGATGGCGGCGATCTGCACCAGCGCCTGCTCGAGTGGACCGAAGAAGGCCGCTACGGCTGGATTTTCGGACAGACGCTGGAAGACACCTTCTCGCTGAAGGGCGATGTGGTGGGCTTCGATCTGACCGGCATTCTCGACAGCGAGGCCGAGAAGGAACGCATGGCCGTCCTCTCCTATCTCTTCCGCCGGGTTGAGCGCGAGATTGAGGATCGGCGCCCCACCATCATCGTGATCGACGAGGCCTGGAAGGCGCTCGATAACGCGTATTTCGCCGAGCGGCTGTCGAACTGGCTCGTGACCGCCCGCAAGCAGAACACCGTTGCGGTAATGATGACGCAATACGCCAGCCAGCTCGAGCGCACCCGAACCGGCAAGACCATTGTCGAGGCGGTGCCCACACAAATCCTGCTTCCGAACATCCGCGCCCATGCCGCCGACTACGCGATGCTGAACCTCTATGAGAAGGAACTCGATGTGCTTCTCAACACCGGCAGCGACAGCCGCCTTGCTCTCATCCGCGACGACCAGGGATCCATCGTCGTCGATGCCGATCTGAGCGCCCTCGGGCCCAATCTCACCATCCTCGGCGGCATGGAAAAAGGCGAGGCGCTGGTCGGCGCCGATTACCGCGACCGCCCAGACTTTTGGAGGCTTTCATGATTCGTACTCTGTTTCTTCTCACCGCGCTCGGCGCTTTGGCCTCCTGCGCCCAGTACCAGGAACCGCAGGCGAACTGCTTCACATTCCTCGCGTCCACGGCACCTGTCGCGCCTGATTGCACCTTTACGCCTCTAGATGCGCCGGAGGGCGACATTGAAGTCTAAACTGCCCCATATCCTCGTGCTTTGTCTGCTGCCCGGCATCGCCCTTTCCCAAGGCGTGCCGACCAATGACAGCGGGCTGACCGCGCGTGACATCGTCGAGACTGGCGATCGCGAGGCTGACTTGGCCGTTCAGGCGGACAAGCTTGCCGTGCGCGAACTCATTGCCGAGATCGAACGGGAGCAGCTGGAAACCCTGCAACGCATCCTCGATGCCCAGACCAGCTTCGGCGGTCAGGGCCTGACCGCGATGATTTCAGGGCTGGAAAACGGAAGCGGCGATCCAGCCCGTTCCGTCGAAACGGTCTACGGCAATGCCGAGATCGACCCCAATCCCGGCGGCGCACAGATGTTCGGGGATGCCGCCGAAAACATTGAGCAACTCATCATCCGCGTCGCCCAGGAAACCAGCGGCTTTGCCGGCGTTGGCCGCGCGGGCCTCTCCCCGGTTCAATGGCGCGCACTCCTACAGGCGCTCATCTGGCAGGAAAGCCGGTTCACGATTGGCGCGCGCTCGCCCGTCGGGGCCTTCGGCCTCACCCAGATCATGCCCGGGACCGCCAGCGATCTCGGCATTAACCCGGAATACTACAACAGCCCCTATCTGCAGGTGCATGGCGGCGCGCGGTATCTGGCGGCCCAGCTCAACACATTCGATGGCAATGTCATCAACGCCCTCGCGGCCTACAACGCCGGACCCGGTCGCGTGTTCGAATATGGGGGCGTACCACCCTTCCGCGAGACCCAGCACTACGTCCAGGTCATCCCCGAACGCTACAATCTCTACCTGGGCCGCATCGGTGGGATCGAAGCGCTTGGGACGATCGACCCCGCGCTTCTGGCCAATGCAAACCTCTCGCTCACTGGGCACGGCGCGGCCTTCTATGGCAACAACTCACCCGCCGCGATCAGGCAAGCCGCCCTACGTATTGCGGATATCGTCGAACGGATTTCCGAGACCGAGGATGTGCAGGAGAGCGTTGCGCTCAACACTTATGCCCGCGCCGAACTCGTGCGCCTCGTCGCTGCACGCATCCGGCTTCAGGCCGCCCGCACCCGCGTGCTCTCCGCCGCAGAGCTGGCCCAGGCCAGCGCCCGCATGGCCGAAGGCGCGTTCATGGATTTTACGATCAGGGAGATTGAATGATGGGACATCTGCTCTTGAGGACGGCCTTGGCCACGACACTGGGGATCGGTCTGCATCTTGGCGCCCTATCCCCTGCCCTCGCGCAAGGCGTGCCCGTCGTCGACACCCAGAACATCGCGCAAAACATCCAGCAGCTCCGGCAGATGATCGAAGACGAGATCCTGCAAAACGAGCAGCTGACGCAGCTCCGCGAACAGCTCGGCCTTCTCACGGATCAACTCGCGGAGCTGCAAAGAACCTATGAAGCGCTCACCCGACTTGCCGAGCTTCCCGAAATCATCCGGACGGAAATGGAAGACGAGTTGAACGGTCTGCTCGACCAAGAGTTCGGGGACATCCTCGCCACGATTGAGGCGATCAAGACTGGGGATTTCTCTGGCCTGTCGGGCTCCAGCGCGGGCGAGATCGAAACCCAGATGGACCGGGTACTGGCCGATCTCGGATTTGACGATGACACCCTCTCGGAAATGGCCACCAGCGGCAATCCGGGCGCGAACCGCGTGGCGACGCAGGCCACCACCGGCGCCCTTGTCTCGGCGGCGGCCCAGAACAGCTATGAGGATGCCGGCCAATCGCTCGAGCGGGTCGACCGCCTTGTCGGACTCATCGACGACATGGACGAACTAAAGGAAAGCATCGATCTCAACACGCGCGTGACTGCGGAGCTCGCCATTGCGCTGGTCGCCATGTGGCAACTCGAAGCCATCCAGACCGTGGGCGATGGCACCGGCGGTGTGATCGATGCCGCCACCATCGCAGAGGAGCAGCGCTTCATGGACTTCACGCTGCCGGATCTGCGCGCAGACTGACTTGGGGTGTAACGCGTGGCGAGTGAACAGGAAATCATCGAAGAAGAGCTGGTCTATGGTGCCCTGCGCCGCGAACGGCTCTGGCAACGCCTTGGGCTCATCGGCCTCATCTTCGGCATTCTCGGATGCCTGAGCGCTGCCGCAGTCGCAATCCTCGATGTCGACCCGCCCCCCGTCGTTGTCCCCTATGATCCCGCCACCGGCTTTGCACTCCCCGAAGCCTCGGTGGGCGCCTCCTCGGTGACCGCCAACCAGGCGATCATCGAGGCGGAGGTGTTCCGCTATGTGACCGACCGGGAGGTCTACAACCAGCTCGACAACGATCTGCGCATCCGCAGCGTCCTGCGCCGCTCGGACGGAGCTGCCGAGAGCGGGCTGCGCCAGATCTGGAACAGCGCCAACGAGAATTACCCGCCGACGGTCTATGGCCCCAATGCTCGGCTCGACGTGGAAATCCTCAGCATCAACCGGATCGGAACCAACCGCGCGACGGTCCGCCTGCGCAAGCGCCTGACGTCCATTAACGGCACCCAGACCGGGCTCTTCACCGCCACGCTTCTCTTCGAGTTCCGCCCCGAAACCCGCCGGTCCATCGATGAAGTCTGGACCAACCCGTTTGGGTTCACCGTACTCGAATATTCCATTCGCTCCGACAGATTGGAGAACTAATGCGTTTCTGGAATTCAAATCAAAGAACCTTGTCGCCAATGTCCCGAGAGCGCGCAGCGCGGCAGGGTATTGGCGACGCTCCTTGTTCCGGAAACGCATGGTTGATCAATAGGTTCTTTGTTGCTGCCATATTTGTTTTGCTGCCCGGCCTTGCCTTTGCCGAAGCGATCCCGCGCGGTGGTCCAAATGACAGTCGTGTGCGGCTGGCCACCTACCAGGAAGGCCAGGTCTACCGCCTCAGCGTGTCGCTCACCCATGTGACCACCATCGAGTTCGGCGAGGGTGAAAGCATCCGCTCGATTATCGCGGGCGACACGGAAGGGTTTGAGATCGATGGCGTCCCCGGTGGTCAGGCATTTGCAATCAAACCCGTCGCGCGCGGCGTACATACCAATGTGACGGTCTACACGAACAGGCGCAGCTACTATTTCAACGTCGAGGAGGTCCGCAGCCCAACCTTCTACGTGGTGCAGTTCCGCTATCCGGAGGACGATGCGCGCCCGACCCGGGCCATCGCCGCCCAAGCACCAAACTACAATTACGGTGCCAGCGCGCGGACCGAGTTCACGCCAACCCGCATCTGGGATGACGGGACGTTCACGTATTTCGCCTTTCCAAGAAACGCACCTGTGCCAGCGATCTTCCGCTACGCGGGCGGCCGTGAACGCACGGTCAACACGCAAACTCCTGAAGACGGCGTGATCCGCGTCAGCGGCGTAAACCGCCAATGGGTCCTGCGACTTGGCGAAGAGGTGGTCTGCATCGAGGCGATCCCGCCCGCGGAGGCCGCCTCATGAGCGATACCGAGAACACCGAGCTGGAAAAGCGCCTCGCCGCCCTTGAGAAAGGCAGTGCCCGCGCCCCCACGGCGGCGCAGCGCCGGTCGCCCCTTCTCGCGCTGATCGTGGTCCTCGTCATCGGCGCGGGTGGTGCCCTGCTTTATCTTCTCTCACAGCCCGACGAAGAGGAAGCCTTGCCGACGGCCACCCCGGATGTCTTCCAAAACGAGGGGGACGGCTTTGGCGCCATCGAGACCTTGCCCCCGCCCGAGCCCGAGCCCGAGGTTGTGTTTGTCGGACCGGATCCAGTCGAGCCCAACGCGGAGCTTCTGGCGCAGATCACCGCGCTGCAGGCCCAGATCGAGGAGTTGCGCAACGCCCCTGAACCAGTTGTCGAGGAAGACACCGCTGCCGCAGATGCGATTGACGCGCTGACCGCGCAGATCGCGGCCCTGCAAGCCGCGTCGGAAACCGCGCAACAGCAGTTTCGCGATGAGCTCACGGCGCGCGACCGCGAACTGGAGCAACTCCGCATGGACCTTGAGCTCGCGCAGCTTGAGGCCAACCGGCCCCTTCCGGCACCCATCGGGCCCACCGAGGACGAGTTACGCGCGCGGGAAGAAGAGCGGCTCCGGCGCGAGGAAGAAGCAAGACGGCTCGCGGAACTTGAACGCCGCGCCGCGGGGGAACGCGCCTTCCAGGAGCGGCGCATCGCCTCGCCGACCATCGCTTTTGGCGGTGCCTCCGGAGCGAATGAAACAGCTCTGACCGAACGCACTTTTGGCGAGGTGACGGATTTCGTGCTGAACGGGGCGCTGCCCTCTACCGTGACGCAGGCCGAGGTGATCGCCAATCCCTCCAACACGATTCTACAGGGCACCATGATCCAGGCCGTCATGGAAACTGCCCTTGACAGCTCCCTGCCCGGCCAGACCCGTGCCGTGGTGTCCGAGGATGTCTACAGCGTCGATGGCGCGCGCCTCTTGATCCCCCGCGGATCCCGTCTCATCGGGCGCTACCGCGCTGGCGTCGATATCGCGCAGCGCCGGGTCACCATCGCCTGGGACCGGATCATCCTGCCCGCGGGCCAGACCGTCCAGATCAGCTCCTTCGGAGGTGATGAACTGGGCCGTTCTGGCGTCACCGGTTTCGTGGACACACGCTTCGCCGAGCGTTTCGGGTCGGCCGCCCTGATCTCGCTGATCTCAGCAGCACCCAGTGCTGCCGCCTCCGAAGTCCAGGATGAGACTGCCGCCGACGCTCTCGAAGACGTTGGCGATGATCTGGCAGATGCCACGGACAGCGTCATAGGCGATTACCTCTCCATCGGCCCCGTCATCTATGTCGACCAGGGCGCCCGCGTCACGGTCATGGTCGACCGCGATCTGGAGATATTCTGAGCCCATGTCGCTGAGCTATCTCGAAACCTCGCTCGACCGGATCGACGCCGCCGCTCGCGACGATGTCATCGAGATCTGCATCAACCCTGATGGCACCTGCTGGGGCGAATTCCAGGGCGATCACTTCATGCGCGCGCTGGACCAGAGGCTGACCGGCGTTCAGGTCAGGGATCTCGGCAACCAGATCGCCTCCTCGGCCAACACGACGATGAGCAAGGATCGCCCCATCGTCTCAGTCTCGATCACCTACAAGGGCCGCCCGATCCGGGCACAGGTCATCACCCCGCCCGCCGTGCTCTCGGCCATGTCGATTAGCTTGCGGTTCTTCTCGAGCCTGCCGCTTGAGGACATCGCGCTCGATTTTCTCTACGGCAAGGAACGCAAGCTCGAAGACCTGCGCGTCGAAAAGAAGCGCGCCTTGCGCGCCGTGGTGGCCGCCGGATTGATCGATGATGCGCTTGCCTTCTGCGTCGAGAACAAACTCAACATGATCGTCTCGGGTGGCACCTCCACCGGCAAGACCGTGGCCGCGCGCAAGATCCTATCTCACGTGCCATCCGAGGAACGCATCGTGACCATCGAAGAAGCCGCCGAGCTGCTGCCGACCCAGCCAAATGCAGTGACCCTCATCGCCAATCGCGACGCGGAATTCCAGACCGCCGATGTGCTTCTCACCGCCACGCTGCGCATGCGTCCCGACCGGATCATCCTGGGCGAAGTGCGCGGCAAGGAGGCCATGACCTTTCTGGAAGCCATCAACACCGGCCACGGCGGGTCCATGACCACGCTGCATGCCGAAACCCCGCAATTGGCCGTGCAGCGGCTTGCGATCGCAGCACTGAAGACCGAGATCCCGATGACCTATGCCGACATGATCCAATACATCGAGAATTCGATCGATGTGATCATCCAGGCAGGCCGGCATGACGGCAAACGCGGCATCACGGAATTCTACCTCCCCGGCATGAAACAGATTGGAGAAGCTGCATGAAGACCTTTGAATATGAAATCCTCTCCTTCCCGATGGACCGTAAGAACCGTCTGATCGAAATGCAGGCGGCATTGAATGCGAAGGGCAAGATCGGCTGGGAGGTGGTCTCAATCAGTTCGTCTGAGTTTGCCAATATCGGGCACACGGCTTTTCTGAAGCGTGAAACCTCCGACGGTGCCGATTTTGGAGACAACCGATGAAACGTGGTGCAGCGCATTTCTTGTTACTGTCAGTCGGTTTGGGCTTGATGGCATCGCCCCTAATGGCGGAGCGCAATCTCATCCCCAGTCTTGAGAGCATTCCAGATGTCTGCCCCGAACGCCCGAGCGAACCTGACTGGATGCAGAACATCGCCCTTCGAGACGCCTACCAGCGTGTCTTGGTCCAGGACATCTACCGGGAACAGAACATGGAGCGGATCGTTGAGACCGGATCCTGCGACTACGGTCTTCGCTTCCCAGCATGGGATAACGCCGAAGTCACCTTCCAAGAAAACCACGCCAATGCGAACCGTTCAGAAATGCTGCAAGCGTCAGACAGTTACAACCGCCGCGCAAGTGATCTTCGACCAGAAGCTCAAGCGATCTGCGAAGCAGTGGGAAAGTGGTAGGGGAACTCTGAAATGAGCGTTGTCACCTACTTCGTTGAAACCTCCCAAGGCTATCTCAACACCGCCGCCGAGACACAGTTCGGGTCTGTTGCTGCCACGGTGGGAACGCTTCTCGTTCTTGGAACAACGCTGGTGGTGATCCTCGTTTTCCTGAACATGATCTATCAGTACAAAGCGATGGACGGGCGAACGGCGTTCTGGCTTGTGGTCAAGATTGGTCTCATCGGGATATTTGCAACCAATTGGCTGCAGTTCAACGCACTCTCGTCCGCAATCCTCGCGGGGATCGACAGTATTGCGGGCGCGCTGGTCGCCTCCGTCGGTGGTGGCGTTCCAGGTCCATCGGGGACATTTGCAGAAGAATTTGACCGGCTCATCGCCGAGCTTGGAGAATACCTTAACGCGGCCGGGTCTGAGCTCAACTGGATGGCCGGCGCGATGCTCGACATTGTTGGCGTGTTGATGTTGTCGGTCTTGGGAGGGCTCGCTGCATTTATCTTGGTCGCGTCGCGTTTGATGATCGCGCTGCTCATTGGCATCGCACCCGTGATGATCTTCCTCACCCTTTTCGAAGTGACCAAGGATTACTTCGCGCGCTGGCTGTCGGCACTGGTCTCCTTTGCGCTCTACCCAATCGTCGTGGCAGGCGTATTCGCAACAATCACAGGTGTATCATCCGCCCTCATTGGTGAACTCGGCGACCCGGAAGGGGCCTCAAATATAGGCGCGCTCATCCCCTTCTTGATGATGGTCCTCATGGCCAAGGGCTTCATCATCGCAACACCCTTCATCGTTCGCGCAATCTCAGGGAACATTATGATGCCAGCGCTGTCTGGGGGCTTGGCAGGAAGCTACAGCTTTGCGCGCGCTGCGATGGGCAATCAGCAGGCTTACAATCGGTATCTTGTTGGTGGTGCCAGTGGAGCCGAATATGCAGCACTCAGAGCACGGCAGTTCTTTGGGGCCCAACAAATGCCGCAACGGCCGGGAATGGCAAATGTGACACCTGCAGGGGGCAGTCCATCCACCGGAACCGGATCGCAAATGATGGCGCAGCTGGCTCGTTTGGGAAGGTTGGGGAGGCGTTGATGAGGTTTTTTTCTGCGACGCCGTTGAACAATGAATGAGCGAGGGTCCCATAAGCATTCGCCAGTAAAAACGGTACCATTGGAGCTGGTCCAAGCAGTCCTGCGCTCAGCAATCAATGGAAGATCTGTCGGGCTTGAAGAGGCAATACGGACCCTGGATTGCGATGCCCATCATGCTGACCTCATCTTGCGCCAGATGGCCGAGGCTGGGTACTTGGAGCCTGCCGACATCTTTGACGGTTTGTTTTATTGGCAGCTAACGCCGAATGGGACTCGCCTCGCACTGGAACTCAAGCGAAAGCGTATCGGGCGCGATAAGGTTCAGACCATCATTTCTGAACTTCTCGCCCGGGCCAAGGTCATCAACGGCGATTCCGATCGCCTGCAGCGCATCACCTTGAAGCTATTCGGCAGCGCGCTTGAGGAGCGAGACGACTACGGTGACGTCGATGTTTCTATCGCGTATCTACGACGCCAGCTGAGCGATATCGAACGTGAGCGCATCGAAAACGCACTGAAAGCCCGCCAAAGCAATTCAGATCGGCAAACCTTTCAAGGACGGCTCATGGGCGCGGAACGTCAGGATACGCGCGAAATCATGGCGTTCCTAAAAAAGGGTCTGCCACATCTTTCGCTCATGAATGATGATCCTATGGACCTTGGCGCACCGTACCGTTGGCTGGTCGACCACGACGTGAAAACAGACAGGCCAGTGGATGTTCCTGACGATATCGTTCGACCCAATGGGCCTTCGATCCTCGACCAACACCCGAGGAAACCGTTACCGCCCATCACACTGCTTGAAGCACGACACAGAGCCATTTCTGCGAATACCAAAGTTGCGATTGATGACATGCACATAGGTTTGGAGGACGCAGCCGCGCTCGAAGAGCAAATGTGGTCTCCAAAGGTCACACGCGAAGGCGATTTCGTTGCTAACGACATCAGAAGTGAGAAGCGGGTCAAATTCGCCGGGTTTCAGCACTTATGTCCGATCTGGAAGAAAGACCTAGGCGGCGTAGCGATGTTGAAGGAAGCCCTCGACTGGTGCGATGAACATAAGGTTTGGGTCAGAGACCTATTTCCGAGAGTTTCAATCCAACGGTCCGACCGGACACATATCATACGCCTCGGGTGGGGCCATGACCTGATCAATTTCAATATCGGCGGTAGATCGACAACTGGGAGCCTGCTTCCCATAAATCGAGCACGCGTTTCCAAAATTGACTTGGCCGGCGCTTATGCGGTCGGAAGGGCACTTTCGAAGATGTATGACGAAAGTAGGTCCGCGAAAATGCCATGGTTTAGCGCTGATATTTTGCTTCCGGTAGTCGAGGTAGACAGGCTTCCAGATTTCCCTCGACTTCATAAAGCAGATGCGTTTAGGGAAGGCGCATTTCGAGGTCTGCGGGAGGTCACCTTCTTCTGAGCAAGGATCACGCGCCCCAACCCGAACGAACTTGTTTCAATAGAAAAGCACGCCTAGCCGCACCTTAGAAAGGTAAACACGGCCCAAACCCGACATTGACCCAGCCTTGCAACGCCGCGCCGCAGCTTCCCCGAAGCGGACATTGGCAATGGAGCGCAGCATTTCGGCGGGGCCGATGACGGCAATGCGGACCTAGCCGACCTTGCGTAATTTTGAATCGACGGCCGGTTTCGGTGCATCGCGACACCCGCCGATGAAGTCGGTTTGAGATTGATCCGGTGTATGCATCGCGTCAAACTAGCAAGAGCAGCCGTTCGAGCAAATTTTAGCGAAATTCACCTTCAGATGATTGAGTTGCAGGACAGAGTTGCGGTTTGCGAAGCAAAAACTTACGGCTGCATTACTCGCGTAGCCCGTCGCCAAAACCATCCTTCATCAGAGCGTCCAGCATTGGACAGGCTGCGGTTCCATCGTCGCAATTCTTGGAAAGGCTCAAGAGCGCTTCTCTGAGGCGAGTGAGGTTCTCTATCTTCGCGTTTATTTCACCCAAATGGTCCTCAGCCATGGTCTTCGCTTCACCACAGGATCGGCCCTTTTGTGCAGTGAGCGATAGAAAAGTCTGTATGATTGAGATCGGAAAGCCCAAATCGCGACAGCGGCGCACGAACCTGAGTTTGGCAATCTCAGCGGACGAGTACAGCCGACGTCCACCTGCTGATCGCCCCGGCTTCGGAACAATCCCCTCTCGTTCATAGTAGCGGATCGTTTCGATGTTCACGCCGCTTTGTTCCGACGCTTTGCCGATGGTGAACATTTTGCTTGCTCCTGTAGTCACTACAGGAAGTAGAAAAGCAAAATGGATTTGAATGCAAATCAACAACCGGTGGCGAACTCTGGCGTTGCTTCCAGGCTTGTGATGCCCTTCGCAGCACTTCTGGCGCTGTTTTCGGCGTCGTGCTGTGTTTTGCCTATCGGCCTTTCGATACTGGGCCTAGGTGGTTCATGGCTCACCATGCTTGGGCCATTCGTCGCTTACCGGGACTTCATTCTTGTCGGAGTCGCGATTGCCCTCGTTTGGGCATGGTATCGGGTGCTTCGGCGCAGGCCATGTGCAACGCGCAGGCGGTCCACAATCGTCTGGACTACAGTCGCGTCCATCGCCTTTCTGGTCGCGCTATCTTCGCCCATGTGGGAAGCATCCGCACAGCGTTTTATGTGGGATTTGTGGAGATCGACACAATGAAGAACAAACTATTGGCCCTAGGAGTGGGTGGCACGATCTTGGCCGCGCTCTGTTGCTTCACACCGTTACTGCCGGTCGTACTGACAGCGCTTGGCCTGACGGGCTTACTTGGCGTTGTTTACAACGATGCCGTTTTGCTGCCGATATTGGCAGGATTTCTAATTCTGACGGGGTACGCGCTATGGCGACAGAAGAAACAAAAGTAGTGCTGCAATCTACTCTCACCTGTCCAAATTGCGGACACGTCGAAACTGAGACTATGCCGACAGATGCTTGCCAATGGTTCTATGAATGCAAGTCATGTCAGTCAGTCTTGAAACCGCTCGAGGGGGATTGCTGCGTCTATTGTTCTTACGCAACTGTTCCATGTCCGCCGATTCAAGAAGGTAAGTCCTGCTGCGCCTAGGGGCGATTCAGGCCTCGCGCAGCTGAAGGGTCAACGAACCTTCGAAAAGCCTCTTAGCGAGGCGGCTCAGATAAAACGACGGGTTGACGCCATATACTCTTCAAAATCAGACCCGTATTGCTTCTTGAGCCACGGTTCTTCCGCGAATGGCGCAGCTACCAAAACCAAGATCGAAGCCGTTCCAATAATGAGCGTTGATGGTGCTGCAGAAAGTATCATCCATCCACCAACAATCGCGATATCGGCCAAGTACTGAGGATTGCGAGAGTAACGATACATGCCAGCGGTCCTCAGCGTACCTTTCGCGCCGCCCGTTTGCGGAACCCCGAAATGAGCGACTTCAGACCAGACGACAACATTGCCGAACACAATGAGCGGTATCCCGACCCCGAAACGCAGCCAGGTGGGAAACGCCAGATCACCCCAGCCCAAGATGCCAAGCATGATCAGAATGCCAAACAACGAAAACGTTGGCACCCAGACCAGAATTGGTGTGATCGACGTGTAGCGCTTGGGCGGCCAGATACGACGCTCGGGGAAAGCGATTGACCAAAGGATCGAAGCAAGTGTCAGCGCAGCAATTCCCAGACCTAAGTAAATCAAGATGACTTCTATCATTATCTGGTCTCCTCATGCCCATAGAGCTGCGCTCCATCGTGTGCATTCCCCAGATCCTCCAATTCGAGAGTGGAGTGCCGGATGCCGAACTCTTCGGCGAGGCGCGCTTTCACTGCCGCTTTGATCCCTTCGCCGAATGCGCCATCAGCGGTCACGACATGGCAATCTAGCGCCGCCTCATTCTCTTGCATCTGCCACAGATGAACATGGTGGACATCATGCACACCATCGACGTCGCTGATTGCAGCAACAACGGCATCATTGTCGATGTTGGGTGGGCTTCCGAGCATCAGGATACGAATAGGGCCACCGATTTCGGTAACTGCAAGGTAGAGGATGTAGAGCGCGATGCCGATCGTGATCGCCGGATCGACCCACCACATGTTATAGAGCAGGATGAGCGAGCCGCCGATAATTACGGCAACAGAAGCCAGTGCGTCAGACAGGTTATGCAGGAAGAGCGCCCGAATGTTGACGCTGCCCTTTTGCATCGAATAGGTCAGCAGCGCTGTCAACGTGTCCACGACCAGCGCCACCGAACCAAGGATCACTACTGTCCAACCGGCCACTTCGGTCGGTTCGATCAAACGCATTCCGCCTTCGTAGATGAGATAGAAGCCAACGAGGATGAGGGTGGTGTAGTTGATCAAGGCAGCCACAACTTCGATCCGGCCATAGCCGAATGTCATGCGCTCGTCCGCAGGGCGTCTTGCGATTTTCCGAGCTGCAAAAGCGATCACCAAGGATGCCATGTCCGAGAAATTGTGGAGCGCATCTGCAATAAGCGCGAGGCTGCCCGACAAGATCCCGCCGACGATCTGCGCGACCGTCAGAAGCGCGTTGGCCCAGATCGCGATAGAGACACGGCGGTCGCCAGAAGCGGGATCAATATGCGCGTGACCGTGATCATGAGGCATGACGGGACTCCTCGTGCTTATGATTGGGCAACGCCAAGCCAGGTATTTGCGGCACGTTACCGGACCTGATCCGCCGCACGCGGGTATTCATCCAATGGCGTATGATATGGCGATACAATATGCCCTTTACGAAGCTAAACGACTGCTGATGAGCGGCGTAGAACTCGTCGGGTGCGTCGAAAGTGCCAAAGTCCTGAGCGATGCCTGTCTCCTGGATGTAGGTATCGCCCCCTGTCCATTCTACCGGCGGAGCCTGCAGACAATCGGTTCCCGCCCCATAACCGCAGAGGCTGGGTGAATCGGTAAATGCGGATTGGAGCGCCAATAGAAACTCTGCATCCAGAATGAACCCTTCGAGGTTCGCCCAACCCATCTCGGTCTCCACCTCAACCCATGAGTGGACGATCTCATTGGGGGCAAGAGGATAAACGAGCTCTGGTACAACGCCCCGTTGCAGTTCTTTGTGGATCGTGAACCCGTGAAGGCGACACCGCACACCTACCGCGCGCAACAAGGCCATAAGTAACGTGCCCTTGGTATTGCACTGACCAAAACCGTCATCGAGGACGTCGGCCGCCGGGATATCGTCTGCGCGGTTGTACCCAAAGGCAATTTCATTGCGGACAAAATCGTAGACGGCGCCGATCCGATCATGTTGGGAAAGGGCTTTCCACCCTCGGTCCTCGATCAGTTGTGTAATCGACGGGTGGTTGAAGTTTAGGATTGGGGTTGCTGCCAACAGCCGATCACCAGCGCTCATTTTTATCTCCTCGAATCGCCTTTGAGATAGATGTAATTGCTACAGTGACTTTAGGTTCAAGTGTTCTCTTCGTTTTAGTAGCTTGAGAGCCGTGGAAACGGTTAAGCCCCTATTTCATTGTGATCGGTCAGGCACTCAGAATGATCGCGCAAAACCTCGAGAACCTTGCAGTCCGCTGTATTGCCTCCGCTGCATTCGTGGATCATGCGCTTTAATTCTGTGCGCAGCGCTTTCAGCCGATCCATTTTTAGTTCTACCTGCTTGAGTTGCCGCCGGGCGATGGAATCCGCCTCATGGCAAGAGCGGTCGGGATTATCACTGAGATCGAGAAGCTCGCGGATCGCTTCAAGGGGAAACCCCAACTGGCGTGCGTGCCGGATAAAGGACAAGCGGTCAACTTCCGCATCCCCGTAGCGCCGCTGCCCGCCTTCGGTGCGACCTGGTTCGGGCATCAGGCCGATCTGTTCGTAATACCGGACAGTCTGAACTTTTGTTCCGGTCTTCTTTCCCAAACTTCCAATTGTCAGCATGTGACCTCCATATCTATAGCGTTGGTAGCTATAGCTATTGGCATCCGCAAGCCAGCACCCTAATCACAGATCCGTGACACGCCGCCGCAATGCCGAAAAACAACTTGAACCTCTAGCAACTAGAACATTTAGACCGCTTTAAAAATGGGCGGAATCGGGCGCAATACAACCAATGAAATTTTCTACGTTACAAAAAATGCTTTGGGGACTTACCGCGATCGTGGTTGTTGGGTCCATTTTTTTGCAGTTTTCTATCAGAGAAGAACAGCGCGCTGATGCGCCCGCGTTCCAAGCTGACTTCGAACTGACCGATCACCGAGGCATAGTGCAGACGGACGAAGACTTCGCAGGGCGCTGGTTGCTCGTCTTCTTCGGCTTTGCGAATTGCCCCGATGTGTGCCCCACGACCTTGGCAGAGGTTGCCGCTGTCATGGATGCGCTCGGCTCCGATGCCGCCAAAGTCCAGCCGCTCTTTATCTCGATTGACCCCGAACGTGATACGCCCGAAAAACTGGCAGAGTTCGTTCCGGCTTTCGAGGCAGATATAGTAGGCCTCACCGGCACGGCCGATCAGATCAAGCGAACATCGGAAACCTTCCGCGTGTACTTTGAGAAGATCGAGGAAGCCGCTTCGCCCAATGGATACACGATGGGACATTCCTCCCAGCTGTTCCTATTTGATCCCCAAGGCGGATATGTCGGGGCTTGGACATATGGCACATCAGCTGAAGAGATTGTTTCCGATCTAAGGGCGAGGATGTAGATATGAGCCGAGTGATGGCAAAAGATTCGGCTCTTGCCGCCGCCTGGATCGTGGCTTTGGGGAGTTCCTTAGCAGTGCTCTATATTGGTGAGGTTCTGGGTCAGGCACCTTGCAATCTGTGCTGGTTTCAGCGCGCTTTCATGTTCCCCTTAGTAATCGTTCTTGGCCTCGGTCTCTGGTGGGAGGATCATCGGGTCGGCCGCTACGGCGTTGCGCTCGCCATTGGCGGGGCCGCCATCGCGCTTTGGCATCTTGGACTTTACACAGGCATCCTTCCGGAACCCATCAAACCCTGCACCGAGACTGGCCCGTCTTGTACCGGCGATAACCAGTTATTCCTTGGCGTCCCAATTCCGCTCTTGGCGCTCATAGCCTTCGCTCTGATCGCACTCTTTTCGTTAATCTCCCTGAAGGAGCCCCGCACGTGAAAAGTAAATCAATCGTTCTAGTCGCATTAGCTGCAGGTCTCGCAATATTTGCGGCCGCTGCCTGGAATCAATCCCGCACTGCACCAGTTGCCGTGGTCGAACCGCTTCAATCCGAGCAAACAGAGGCGCTGATGCGTCCCTATTCTCCCATCATGGGACCCGAGGACGCCCCCGTCACAATCGTGGAATTTTTCGATCCCGCCTGCGAAGCCTGCCGTGCTTTCTATCCGATCATAAAGGACATCATGGCTGAGCACGGCGATCAGGTTCGCGTCGTTCTTCGATACACCCCGTTTCATGGCCCGGCGTCAGAAGAGGCGATCAGGGTAATGGAAGCGGCACGCATGCAGGGTGTCTTTATCCCGGTCAAAGAAGCGATCCTAGAACAACAGCCACGCTGGGCGTCGCACGGTGAACCTGCGCCGGGTTTGCTCCTTAGTATTGCGGAACAGGCTGGCCTTGACGTTGAAGCGGCCCAAGACCAAATGAGGGCGCCGCAAACTGTTGCAATCCTTAATCAGGACCGCGCAGACGTTGAAACGATGGAGATCCGTGGCACCCCCACTTTCTTTGTAAACGGCAAACCTCTTGATCCCTTCGGCGCCGACGAGTTGCGCGCCCTCGTTGCTGCGGAAGTCGCTGCGCATGAATCCTGAACAATTGGCTATTAGGAACAAACCCATGAAATCAACTGCCTACATCGCCATCGCATTCAGCCTCTTAATTGGGTTGCCCGCCTCTGCTGTGGCGGATTCCGGCGACATTGTAGTCGAAGACGCATGGGCCCGCGCTTCTATCGGCACCAACCGCCCAGGCGCAGCTTACATGATCCTGCGCAACACGGGTTCTGACCCGGTGACATTGGTCGGGCTGGAAACCCCATTGGCCATGATGCCGGACATCCACGAAACCACGACTGATTTAAATGGTGTCAGTTCCATGGGCCCTGTCGGTGAAATCACCATTCTTCCGGGCGAAAGTGTTTCGCTGGAACCGGGCGGCATGCATGCCATGTTGATGCGCTTGCAAACCAAGATGGTCGAAGGGGAGACCTTTCCGCTGACACTGAACTTTGCTGATGGCGGGACGCTGAACGTTGATGTGCCTATTCTTGGCATTGCCGCCCGCGGGCCGGAGGGCTGATGAACCGGCGCACGCTCCTTACTTTTGGCGCAGCCGTGAGCGGCGTTGTTGCGCTAACGCTGTTCATCGGCTGGTGGCAGGTTGATGGGCCGGGTGCGCCTGAGCCGGTGGCTCAGCGACCTTTGCCGCTTACCCAAATGGAATTCCAGATGACCAACCAGGACGGGGCAACCGTTGGACCTGCGTCACTTATCGGTAATCCATCAATGGTGTTTTTCGGCTTCACATATTGCCCTGATGTGTGCCCCACCACATTGTCGGACATCTCTGGTTGGCTCGACGATCTTGGCGATGAGGTTGCGGACCTGAATGTCGTATTCATCACGGTAGACCCAGAACGCGATACCGTGGACGCCATGGCCGACTATATCAGCTATTTTCACCCTGCCATCCAAGGCTGGAGCGGAACGCTGGATACGACGGCACGGGCAGCGGCGGGCTTCCGCGCACGATATGAAAAAGTCGCCACGGAGGGCGGCGACTATGCAATGAACCATACGGCAAGCGTCTTTCTCTTTGATGCTGAGGGGCAGTTTTCCGGCACGATAGATTACCATGAACAACGGGAATTCGCGGTGCCAAAAATCCGCCGCGTCCTGACAATGGAAGAAGAAACATCATGAAGTTGAGGTATCCTGCCTTTGGTGTCTTAGGCGCTACTTTAGTCCTAACGCTAATCTTGGCATCCCAGACCAACTGGGGAACGTCCCGGGCACCCGATGCAATTGCTGTGGCGTCGAATTGGCAGCCCGTTCCCTTGCGACAGCCATCTATGTCGCTGCAAACGGAGGCACCCTCCTGGAGCACGATTGCGGCAGCTGACAAAGTCATTTGGTCCTCAGAACCGCCGGAGCCCCTAGCTTACGACAGAGCATTTTTGGAAACGGCCTCGCCAGTGGTATCCTGGTCGGGCACCTTGTCCTCGGGTGAAACCTTAGATGCATTGCTGTCTGCGGCGGGCCTTTCTGCTGGTGATCGCGCCGAAGTAGCTCTGGCCATGGCGGCAGAATATGACCTGCGCAAGCTTAGACCCGGATATGGCATCGAGATTGAAACTTCCGTTTCCGGATCGCTGAGACGAGCCGTATTGTCTGTTGACGAAGGCGTCCAAATCGAAGCGGTTTTCACAGATGAGACCGCCACTCGGAGAATACTGCCTGAGCCTGATTTGGTGCTGCGGGCGGCAGATACGACGGTGCAAAACTCGATTTCGGCAACTCTTGCATCGGCAGATGTTCCCGCTCGGTTTGCCGTAGACTTGGCTGAGATGTTGGGGGGGACTGTAGACTTCCGGCGTGATTTGAAAGGCGACGAACCGTTGCAATTGATGTGGCGTGAAGCCAGGCTCAGCGACCAAATTATCGGACAACCTCACCTGTCCTTCGCTGCGCTGACCATCGACGAAACCCGTTATGAGATCGTGTGGCCGGACGACAACTCTGGAAACGCGACAATTTTTGTCGATGGAGAAGTGTTGCGCGTGTTCGCGCAGCCTGTGAAGGGAGCGCGGTTGAGTTCGGTGTATGGCAACCGCAGACATCCGGTGTATGGAGATGTGCGCATGCATACAGGGGTCGATTTTGCAGCTCCGCATGGGACGCCCGTTTATGCCACCGCACCTGGAACTATCTCCTTTGTTGGCCGACGCGGCGGCTATGGACGCGTGGTCGAGATCGCGCATGGCTCGGACACTATGACCCGCTATGCCCATCTGAGTTTCGTGCCCGACGGTCTTTCGGTCGGAGATAGGGTTACAGCGGGTGAGGCTATCGGTCGCGTTGGCGCGACAGGAACTGCGACGGGTCCAAATCTGCATTATGAAGTGCGGGTGGATGGCCGACCCACAGATCCAATGTCGGAAGAACGGCTTGCCGAAGCGGCAAACGCAGAAGGAACCAATCCAGACATTGTAGCACGTCTTCATGAGAGCCGGGCCCAGTTTACTGGATTACTTGATTCGGATGTCGCTCAAACGATGTCGGAAAGGCTTTAGATAATGAAAAAACTCTCACTCTCCGCCTTGCTCACGCTCGCATTGGCTGGGCAATCGATTGCCCAAACGACCCCAATTGAAGTCGTTAAGACGAATGGTTGCGGTTGCTGCCTAGCGTGGATGAAACACCTCGAAGAAAACGGCTTCGAACCCACAGGTGAAGATATGTTTGCGGGCCTTTTTGTACGCTTCAAACTCGATAATGGCGTTCCGCAAAGAATGGTGTCCTGTCACACGGGTCTGGTAGAGGGCTACGTGATCGAGGGCCACGTGCCAGCAGATGATATTCGCAGGTTACTCAGCGAAAGGCCGGACGCAATAGGCCTCGCGGTGCCGGACATGCCACTTGGCTCACCTGGTATGGATCAGAGCCGCTGGCGTGAGGCCTACGACGTGTTTCTCATCAACAACGACGGGTCGACAGAAGTCTTCTCAAGCTATTCTGGCGATTGAAGCCATTTGAAACGAAAGATCTGAATTTGGACACTCTCTCCCCTATTATGCTCGGATTTCTGGGTAGTCTTGCCGCAGGCTCAATGACGGCCATTGGCGCAATACCCGTGCTTTTTGGTCGCGTGCCGTCTCGCGCTACCCGAGACCTGTCACTTGGTTTCGCGGCGGGCGTGATGCTTGCTGCATCCTTCTTTTCGCTGATTATTCCTGCTCTTGATGCGGCTGAATTGCGATATGTGAACGAGGCAGCACCGGCCGCAATTGTGTGTATTGCGATCCTTCTTGGGATGGGTGCCGTGGCACTCATGAACGAGAAACTACCGCATGAGCATTTCAGCACAGGTCGCGAAGGGCCTGAGGCAGCATCGCTCCGCAGGGTGTGGTTGTTCATCATCGCCATCACGATCCACAACTTTCCCGAAGGGCTGGCGGTGGGCGTCGGCTTTGGCGCAGACGGTGTGTCAGGCGGTATGCCGCTTGCCATCGGGATCGGGCTGCAGAATGCGCCCGAAGGTCTGGCCGTCGCGGTGTCACTGCTCGGCGAAGGGTATTCGAAAGTCCGGGCTTGGGGGATCGCCGCATTAACTGGCATGGTTGAACCCATTGGCGGACTTTTGGGTGCGGGGATCATCACGATCTCGGAACCGCTTCTCCCTTGGGGTTTGGCGTTTGCGGCAGGCGCGATGCTCTACGTTATCAGTCACGAGATCATTCCTGAAACCCACCGAAGCGGTCATCAGAACAAGGCCACGCTCGGCCTTGCGATCGGCTTGGTCATCATGCTGTTTTTGGACGTCTGGCTCGGGTAAAAAACGATGAAGATATTCATCCTTCCCGGCCTGACTACAGTGTTGATCGCTCTTTTCGTGGATCAAGTCACGAAGTTCTTTGTCATGGACAACGCATCCTCGTTTGCCACCGGCATTCAAATCTTACCCATTTTCGACCTTGTGTATGTTCAAAATGATGGGGTTAGCTTCGGGATGTTCGGGGGCATGCCTTGGTGGGGACTGTCGGCATTGGCGCTCGTGATATGCACTGTTCTCGGCGTGATGCTTTTTCGCAGCGACAATCACATCGAAGCTGTCGCGCTTGGTGCTATCATTGGCGGCGCACTCGGTAACGTCGTAGATCGCTTCCGATTTCAAGCCGTTACCGACTTTCTGAGCTTCCACATCGCTGGCCTGTATTGGCCGGCCTTCAACCTTGCCGATGTATTTGTCGTGTGTGGCGTGGGGGTACTTTTGTTGTATCCGCTGCGGAGGGCACGTTTTCAGGCATAAATGTCGATGGGCGTTCCATCGCGCACCATGGCATAAATCTCTTCAATCTGCCGATCGGTGACCGCAATACATCCTGCGGTCCAGTCCTGCTTATTTGTCGGATCAATGCCCCGCCTCGGGCCACCGTGGATAAAGATATCACCCCCTGGAGACCGGCTCTGAGCAGCCGCGAAAGCACGGTCTTCGGCATTGGGGTAAGAAATGCCTATTGAGAGATGAAACAGGCTCTCGGGATTTCGGCGATCGATGGTGTAGGTTCCTTCGGGCGTGCGTCCGTCGCCCTCGAATTGCTTGTGTCCTTCGGGGGCAAAACCAAGCCCGACCGGGAAAGTGCGCAACACACCCTGCGCGCCATCGAGAACGAGCAGTCGTTGAGATTTGTAGAGGCGCAGGCGTGTCACATCAGGGCCAGTGTACGACCTGAATTTGTTGGCGCATCCGGCCAAGAATGTAGCCACCGCACCAGATAGGAAAAGCCGTCTCGGTAATCTTGTTATCATCACTGCCCTATGCCTCTTCTTTGGAGGTTCGTTGTGCCTATCGGATACAGCGTTGCCTTTCACCGATCAATGGCCGTGTGCCAGCGCGCCTTTTGCCATTTCCTCGCCAACTTGCTCTCCGCTGCGCGGTCCTTGGTCGCCGTCGCGTGCTCCTATCAATCGCAAGGCGTTGGCGACAACGAGAAGCGAGACCCCGACGTCTGCCGCAATCGCGCCCCACATGGATGCCATACCGAAGGCAGTCGCCACGACGAAGACGGCCTTGGTTGCAAGGGACAGCCCGATGTTCTGTTTGATGATCGACATGGTCCTGCGCGAATGCCCGATCAGCCATGGAAGTTTGCCAATATCGTCCGTCATCAAAGCAATGTCTGCCGTTTCAATCGCAGCATCCGACCCAACTGCGCCCATTGCTATGCCGTAATGCGCACGCGCCATTGCCGGTGCGTCGTTCACTCCGTCCCCGATCATCGCGACGGTCGTATATTGCGCCACCAGTTCTTCGATGGCCGTGACCTTATCCTCGGGAAGGAGTTCGGCCCGCACCTCATCTATGCCCACCTCGGCAGCCACTGCTCTTGCCGTGGCCGCGTTGTCGCCGGTCAGCATCACGATCTTTTTGACACCTTGTGCGTGCAAACGCGCGACAATGCCCTTGGCATCTGGCCGGATCCGGTCGCGCAGTTCGAGAACGCCGTTGACGCCGTTTGCATCACCGATCGCCACAAGCGTGCTTCCAGCGCCTTCGATCTGATTGCGCAGATCAGCCGGAATATTCCCGCCAAGACCCTTTTCCTCGGCAAACCGGTCTGAGCCGAGCCAGATGGACTGACCGCCCATTTGACCCTCAAGGCCGCGCCCAGGGACGGTTCGGGTATCCTCGGCGGCGACGATTTTTATTCCGCCCCGCTCTGCACGGCCAAGGATAGCCCGTGCTAGAGGATGTGAGGAACGCGCTTCGAGGGCCACGGCCCGTGCCATCAATTCGGCTTCGGTTGTGCCACCAAGCGGATAAATGGCCGCAACCTCGGGCTCACCCATGGTGATCGTACCGGTCTTGTCCATTGCCAACGCAGTGGTGCGCCCGGGGGCTTCGACATAGGCCCCGCCTTTGATCAGCACACCATTTCGGGCGGATGCCGCAAGCGATGCAACAATGGACACTGGGGTCGAGATCACCAAGGCACATGGACAGGCGATGACCAGCAAAACCAGCGCGTTATAGAACCAAAAGCCCCAGTCGCCGCCCGCGACAAGTGGCGGGATTAAGGCAATGAAAATGGCAAACACCATCACAACTGGAGTGTAAATGCGGGCGAACTTTGTCACCCATTGTTCGACCTCAGCGCGACGCGAATGTGCATCGCCAACCATGCGAATGATCTTGGACAGAACCGTGTCAGACGCGGCCATCGTTGCCCGTACGGTCAACGTGCCCTCACCATTGATGGTGCCCGCGTAAACATCGTCGCCCGCCTCTTTTGGCACCAAAGCGCTTTCACCCGTAATGGGCGCCTGATCGACAGCTCCCGCCCCGCCGACAACTTCTCCGTCCAGGGGAATGCGGTCCCCACCGCGCACGATGAACTTGGTTCCGACAGCGACGGCCGCGGCGGGAATATCCGTCTCAGACCCATCCTCGTTTATTACCCGCGCCGTCGCAGGCGCGAGGTCGAGAAGCGCCGAGACAGCATTGCGTGCCCGCCCGACGCTCCAGCTTTCAAGATAGAGCGAGAGTGAGAAGAAAAACGCAACAGTTGCGGCCTCAAAGAATTCTCCAAGCCCAATGGCACCGGCAACGGCAACCACCATCAACAGGTTCATATCAGGAGAGATCCGGCGCGCAGACGACCATGCTTTAGGTGCCACCAGCCACACACCGAATAGAATTGCGCCAGCGAACAAGGCAACCTCCGCCATTGGCATCGCGGATTCCCCATGGCCGGCAAAGATGCCGATGGCCCCGCCAATCCCGGTTTCAACGAGGTGGTAAATGAACCCCGCCGCCCAAAAGCCTCCGCTCAACATCGTAAACTGCTTTTGTTTCTTCAAATGTGCAGCCTGATCGGCGCTGGCGTCCTCGGCATCCCACGGCTTAGCCGTCATGCCTGTTGAAGCAACCAAATCAATAATCTGTTTCGACGACGGGTTCGTCCCACCATCCAGAACCGTCATGCGCGCGTTGATAACATCAAAGGCGAGGTACTCCGCTCCACCGACCTTTGGTCCGACGACGCGGTTGAGGATCGAGACCTCTTCCGCGCAGTCCAAACCGCTGACGTGGAAACTACGCCCGTCGGAGGCGCTGACTTGCGTTGGCGGAACAGCATCACCACCGTAGCAACTTGTGCCTGTATCAGGCGAAGAAGCGGCATGATCGTGATCATGATGAGCAGCATCGTGTGGCATGAGTTATCCTCAGATTCGCGACTATTTTGATTAGGATACGAGCTACAGCAACTAGAGCTTCAAGAAGAAAAATGACAACGCGTCCGATTTTCGTTTGAACCGCGAAAACCTGCCTCAAATAGTCACCTTCGAACATCGCGCCGGAGCAAGTTTTGAGGCCGACGGCGGGAAAGCTTGAATATCGTATGGCTTTCATCATATCAGCGAAGCAACAATATTCAGGTAAATGGAGCCAAAAGATGATCAAGCGAAGTGCAGCCGTATTCACACTTATACCGCTCGTGAGCGCTTGCGCGGTCACCATGACCGAGCCTGAAGCCGCAAGCCCGACACGTTCTATACCTGAGGAAGTGATTGCAATTGCAGGGCCCAATCAGGACATTATGTCGGCCTTCCTGCGCCCCGACGACAATTGCTTTTGGTACATGCACAATGGCCCGGTTGAAAGAACACCTCTGCCACTCAGGACCTCTGATAGCCGTCACATTTGCATTCAACAGCCCGCTGAGACGTAACAACGAAAACGGCCCTAAATTCATCAGAGCCATTTTCATTCGTTTGCTGTGATCGACGATGCTTTGACTGTCAGCTAGTTGAGAGCACGCTATCCGAAGCGGAGTAAAGATATACAGTCGAACCCATTTCGACATTTGGATAAAGCGCATTGATATGCGCCATCACCATCCGAACACAGCCTGAACTCGCGCGGCCCCCAATCGATCTGGGGTGAGGCGTGCCATGAATACGTAGATACGTATCACGCTGGCCCACGTAGAGGTAAATCGCACGGGAGCCGAGGGCATTTGTCGGACCTGGCTCCATGCCGTCAGCCCACTGGGCGTTCACAGGGTCACGCTCGATCATTGATTGGGTGGGTGTCCAATGCGGCCACTCAACCAGACGGCGCACCGTATAGGTGCCCGGTTCATAAAGATTGCCGCGCGCAATCGCGACGCCGTATCGCATCGCCGTGCCACCTTCTTCGATGTGGTAGAGGTATCTTGCGACAGCATCGACGTGGATATCGCCAGGCACCAGCCCATCCCGCGCCTCGACCCGTTGCGGCAGGAAACGCGGTGCAAGATCCCATGGGTTAGATGTCTCAAGAACGAAGTTTTCTGGAGTAACTTGCGCGTCCCAGGTAGCCTTTTGCGACGCAGATGGCCATGTGTTGGCGAAAGCGGGCGACGCCAGCGGGGCTGAAAAAAGAGCAGTCGTGGTTGCGATGAAATGGCGTCTTGTCAACATGTTGAACTTGTCTCCGTCCTAATAGTCAATTTGCGTATTATGTGCCGCATGCTCCATAAGACAGGTACAACCTACACCAACTGGAGGTTCAATAAGAATCTTCGCTTCACACAAATTCGTGTATTTGCATTTGCGTACTGACAACATTTTGTCACGCGACGGAGGCCAGCAAGCAGTGGCCGCTTTCGGGAAAACTCGGCGGCGGCGTGAGCTTCCCCTTAAATCGGGGCTGAAAAAGGTCGAACGACAGCTTTGTGCAGCGGATTCAGGTCATTTGCGTGGCGTGCAGAATCTAGGACTCTGGACTCGAAGCAGACTTGCGGCAATGCAGCCCGTGGTTTTTGCGCAAAATGCCCTGCCACCAGCCTGATCGATCACACCGGATGACTGCTGTCAGCCCAAAACGGACTCTCGTTACTGGTTCATCAGTAATAAAGTCTGTGTTGGAAAACCAGCATACGCAAACGTCGAAGCTGCAAGTTCGCTGGCGTCTTGATCAAACGTTATGAAACAATCGCATCTAGAGGCTTCTTCAATATGTTGAGCGTCACGAAACTGTGCCGCAAATTTTTGTGTCTGGCGCGGGCCAGTGAATTTCCCTTTTCGTTTAGTTAGGCCCATGCCAAAGAGAGCGAAGGCAAAGCCAGTCAGTTCCCCCGTTTTTAAAACTCGAAGCTGCGCGAACTTTTCAGGAAATTCTTCAATAAACCCACGCCTTTCTGTTTCGCTAAGCTTTGAAAGTACGTGATGCACCTTTTCGCCCGGGTCCATTTCTCTCATTGGATCGCCTTCTCTTGCGGCGGATACTTGGGTGTCTATCGTCTGCCATACCTCGGAAACATCTATAGAGGCGAGACTTTCAGTGCCGCTTTTCAAGGCATTGGATACTTCTCCAGAGTTGCCATCAGGCTCAAAACCTAGGGGATTCATCAACGAGTTAGTTATCGCTCGTTCGGTTTCAAGGGCAACTTGATCCATCGATTTTTCTCGCCTTCCCCCCATAAGGTGATGCATAGGCGCTAGCATCTCATCAAATGCTTCATATGCGGGTGAAAACTCAAAATAGTTGGCAAACCTTTCTTCTGGCACGGCTGTGTCCAACGCTGAAATTGGGTCATACCGTTCGTGAACTTGGCCCGGGTTCCTTACGAACACGGCATCAAGCTCATTCAATAAGGTTGAATATTCTTCATGGTTGTTTCGCATCTCAGTGATATGGACGTCTGAAAAAGCTATGCGATGTGGCAGGGCGCTAAAGTTCCTGCGCATGGCGATAGCGCCAGGTTTAAGAAGCTCACTGAAAACACAATTGTCTAAGTATAAAACCAGCTGCCGTTTCATTCGTTTCTATCGATCCTCACTCGCACAACGAAATTGTTGCTAACGCGGCTCAATTTGACAATATCTAACCGCGGGTCTGCCACAACAAACTCTACAATTTTGCAAAGTCCGCTTCCTGCGCATACCTGACCTTGATGGCTGGTGCAGCATGGTTGGTTAGATTTTCACGGGCTTGAATGACCGCTTTCACCGACCTGCAGTAAGATGCATGCAGGTGCAGAGAATGTCTGCATCCCGCCCTCCCTGACAGACACGCGATGCATAACACCCTATCGCGCAAATAGCTTTTCGCCATCACCCTCCTGCATCATCGCTTCCATGTCGTCCAAGCCATCGACAGCAGAGCGCATCTGCGCCTCATCATCCGCGCCCACTGTCTCGGCTTCCGCGACCTGGCCCCCAAAATCCATTTCCATTTGTCGGTGTTCCTCAGCGATAACGGCTTGAACGACAGGCGCAGTCTTCGTTGGGGCGACATCGATTTGCCCTGACGATTGACCATCAGCAGCCTGGCGTGCAGCCTCAACGTCGGCCTCGGACCCGCCTGACCCATCCGGCGGCGGTGTCATCGGCATGGCGCGCATACTCAGCGGCAGATCACCCTGCGGGCCCCCTCCCCCCGGTTCCGGGAACGGCAACTCGCCCGTCTGTGCCGCGTGGATCGCCTTGAACAGCCGATCATCAAAATACTGGATCCGCTTTGCCCGGACCGGCATCTGGGCATCGATGACCATGACGATCTCGTCGAGCGGTAGGCGGCGCGCCTCATCCTCGGGCAATAAGGAACTTTCTTCAGTCCGAGTGGACTGGCTACGGCCCTCGAAGGGGTTCTTGCCGATGGACTGAGAGCGCGTGATGACGGTCTTCGTGGTCTTGCCAACCGCCTTGCTCAGTTCCTCGACTGTCTTTTCATCGGAGGGCGTCAGGTAGAGCTTTACACCCGCGTTGCCCTGTAGCGCGCGGCGGGTGTTCTCGCCATAGATTTCATCGAGGGCGGGGATGGTCTGAGTGACGACGGCCAGGTGCCCACGATAGGTGCGCAGGGTCTCGATGCTCTCGACCACGATGGGCATCTTGCCGAGGCGATTGAACTCATCGAGCATGATCATCACGGGCCAGGGTTCGTCGGGGCCGGGATCCTTTTCCTGCATGGCAGAGAGGAGATCGGAGAAAAACAGCCGGATCAGCGGCGCGAGCGGCTTCACCATCAGCGGCTGGACCACGAGATAGACCGAAAAGGGCTTTTTCCGGATCGTGCGGAAGTCAAAGTCCGACACCGCCGTCGCCTCATCGATGGCAGGGTTCTGCCATTGATCGAGCCCAGAGGTCATCAGGAGCGAGACGTAAGAGGTCAGCGTATCGTTGTTGGTCGAAGCCAGCCGCGTGAAGATCAGCTTGGCGGCCCTGTTGTCCACCTCATGGCCCCGCGCGAAATACTCCTTCTGCTTGTTCCCACCCGAGGCCGCGATGCGGTAGATTTCGCCCAAGGTGGGGCGCTTGCGCTGGAAGGCCAAGAGCCCTGCCGCCACGAAGAGATCGATCCCGCCCTTGAGGAGGCCCTGCACCCGGTCATTGTCGCTCTGCAGGAACAGCGTCGCCAGAAGCTGCAGTTCCATCTGCTGGCGCGCGGGATCTTTCAGTTGATAGATGCGCAGGAGCGGGTTGTAACGATGCGTGCGCTTGCCCTCCCAATCGGTGGGGGCAAAGCGATAAACCTTGTCACCTTGCGCCGCGCGGTGCCGGGCCGTGGCCTCGAAACACTCGCCCTTCACATCGAGCGTCACGGCGGAGCCTTGCCAGGTCAGCAGGTTCGGAATGACAAAGCCCGTGGTCTTGCCGCGGCCCGTGGGGGCCACGATCAGCGCATGGGGGAAGACCTTGGAGCAAATGTAATTGGCGCGGGAGCCGGGCGTCCCCAGCTTGCCGAGGATGAACCCGGTGCCCGGCGCCCCGAAGAAGCCATTGGCCTTCATCTCGCGCGCAGTCTGCCAATGGGTCTGGCCAAAGCGTGTCAGGGCGGACCCCGAGAGGGCGAGGCTCAGCATGAGGCCGGCGGCGGCGAAGCTGCCGATGATCAGGTGGATGAGTTGGGCGTCCTCCGGGCGGCGATCGAGGATCGCCATGTAGTTCTGCGCGATATAGGCAAAGTCGATCTCGGCCCCAAACCCGAGATCCTGGTAGGTCAGCACCGCCGAGGCGATGGTATAGCCCATGGCCCCGGTCACCAGCGTCACCAGCAGGACGCCCGTGGCGATCCAGGCCTTGCCCATGGCGGCGCTCAATGGACCTGGCCCCGCTCGGTCTCGCCATCCACGTCTGTCGTGCGGTGTTTTTCATATTCGGTGTCGGCAAGATCATCGACCACCTGGCGCAGGGCCTCGGTATTGGCCGTGGCGGCATCGGATTGAAGGTAGACCTTGGCCACATAGAGCCGGTCGAGGCGGTCCTCGAGAACCTTTTCCAGCGCATCGGCGTCGCCGGATGTGAGCCTCTCAAGTTGAGGGTCATCCAGCACCCGCGCGATATCGCCCCGGAAAGCGTCCCGCTCCGCCTCGGTCTCGAAGGGCGCGGACAACTCCCCCGCCCGCTCATGGTCCAGAACATGCGCAATCTCGTCTGCAAGGCGGTCGGTACGGGCAGACTGCGGCGCAGTTTCACCGCGGGCTGCGAGGAGTGCGGCGCGCGTGCCAGACCCGAGCCCGTCGCGCATCTCGGTTTCGCGGCGGACCTGATTGATGGCCTCCGTGTCGCGTATCTCGACGACGGCAGCGTAGGTCGCACCGAGCCCGCGGGCGAGGTGGGACGGCATGTCCGGATAGCGCGCGCGCAAGTCATCCGTGACTGCATCTGCAACGGGCATGCGGATGTCGCGTGCCTCCATGATGCGGTCGACCTCGCGGCTGATCTCGCTGGCGCGGGGCGCATCGGTGATGGTCTCCCTGTAGGGCTCAGACCGGTCAATCACATCGCCAGGGCGTGCGAGCAGATCCGGGTGTGCCGCGAGATACGCGCGCTGCTCGGTCTCGATACGGCGCTCCGCCCTTGAGACAACCTCCCAATCCCGGTCCTCGATCTGCTGCGCTGTCAGGCCGTCTGCGCGCATCTCCTGACGGATTGTCCCTTCCATCGCCCGGACCGCGCCCTCATGATAATGGAACTGCTCGCTGACCGGTTCCGCTTCCATGACACCATCCCGGCGCAGCACGTTCGCCCGTTCCAGCAGCGTGCCGAGCGCGACATGCACGTCATTGAGAATGTCGCGCGCCTGTTCCAAATCGGCGCGGCGCTCGAGGTTCAGATCCCGCGCCTCAGCCACTTTGGAGAGATCATTGGCGATCCATTGATGCTCGAGCGCTGCATTTGAGGCGCCCGTCTCGATCCGGGCCACCACTTCCGATGTGCTGATCCCGGTGCCCCGTAGTGCCGCGTCAATGCGCGATCTCAGATCGGGCTCTGCCAGACGCTCGCGCTGGCTGGCGTCGATATTGGCTTCGGAATAGATCCCGCCCTTCGAGGGGGTCTCTGACAGCGTGGATGATCGCACACCGAGAGGCTGCATGTGCTGGACCTGCGTCTGGATCTCGATGAGGCGCTTTTCCAGCATGGGACGTTCCGCGTCAGACTTCTCTGCGATCATGCCCTGCACCCGCGCGAGCTTTTCCGCATAGAGGCTTCTCAGATCTTCGAAACTCTGATCCTCGGCCATATACACATCTCCTGTTCGGTCCATCTGTCCGCCATGCGTCAGCACCTCGCCCGCGCGGAAGAGTGCCGCGGCGATGTCTTCCCGGGCCTCCCGGGAGGCCTCTGCGGCAAGCGAATGGTAGACGGTTCTGGTGTTGGCGATCTCCGCCAGCGTCCGCGTCAGATCCTGCCCCACACGCTCCCGCTCAACAGGCGCGCGGCCCTCTTCTTTCGCGGCGTAAACCTCGCTGGTGCGGGCTGGGTAATGCACAACCCCGCGCTCCACCCGCCGCGTGGCTTCCAGCCGCACGCCGTACTTCTCCGCCTCCTCGACCATGGCGAGGCGGAAATCGTCGTAGTTGAAGCGGTGGTTGCGCCCCAGAAAGAAGAACTCGCCTTCCTGCGAGCGGCGGTTCAGCACCAGATGCGCATGGGGGTGATCGCGGTCCTCATGCACCGCGATGATGTAATCGAAATGCCCCTTATCAGTCTGGAAGAACCGCTCGGCCACATCCGTCGCAATGTCGCGCACATCCTCCCCGCGCGTGCCGATAGGGAAGGACATGAGCATGTGTGTGGTCTGTCCCAGCTTGGGCTTGAAGCCCGCATCCCACCGCTTGGCGAAGCGCTCGGTCAGATCCTTGATGTCTGCCGCCTCGAGCTTTGCCTTACCATCCAGAAACCCGCTACTGTCCACGATATGGGTGGACTTGGTGGTGAGGTAATCGAGCTGGTTCATCAGCTGCGATTTCGTGTGCGTGCCGCCACCCCGGATCGCCTTGAAGACCGCCGGCCGGTGCCCGGCTGCAGCACGCACGAGTTGCTTCTGCTTGGCCACGTGCAGCCCCTGCATCGAGCCCCGGATGCGGCTCCAGCCATCCCGGAAGACCTCGCCCGTGACGGCATGGACGGCATCATTCAGCCGCATGGGCAAACTCCCTCAGCGCGGCCGTGGCCTGCAGCTGCATCGCGTCTCGACGGCGGCGCAGAAGCAGATCGATCTCGTCAGCGGCATCCAGGATGAACCGCGCCAGCCCGCGCATCTGCGCAAGGCGCAATTCGGTAAACTCCGGGCCAGCCCCCTGCCCCTGCCCCTGCCGGTTGGCCTGCGCCATCTGCTTGGCGATCTGCGCGACCCCATTACCGACCTCGTGCAGAGAGGCGCGGTAGCGCGCCATCTCTGCTGCCATCTGCGCGTCCGGAACGAACACCCCGCCTGCCGCCTGAATGAGCCGCCTGAGCCCCTCGGCACGGCTCTCGATCCCGGCCTCGGCCAGCACCTCGTCGAGCGCCGCAAGCTCCGCAGCCGTGACCTTCACACTGACCGCTGAGACTGGGATCGCAGCATCGGCCTGGCGCTCGGCATCGGCTTTGAGCGTGTACTGGATCGCCCGCACAGACACGCCAAACCGCTCCGCCAGCACAGATGTCGAGACACCTTCCGCAGCCTCGCGAACGATCTTCATGCGTTCCGCATCTGAGAGACGTTTTGCGCGCGACATGCGAAGAAAGACCCCCTATTTCCTGCCACCTTCCAACAAGGCTGCCCCTACCTTACGATAATATACCTAGCTGTCAATTATATACTTACGTTGCATTCAGTCTCAGGCAGCCTTGGTTTCCGCTTCACGCCGCGGCCCGCAGGGACGCGGCTCTGCCGCCCTCACCACCGGGCGACCCACCTGTCCTTGGGGTCCCGTCCGCCAGCCCCGCCCGAGGGTCTGGCCGAACGCCAAGTGTTCGGACGGAAACGCGGGCGGGCGCAAACCCCACCGACAGGGCGGACAGGCAGGGTCAAGGAGGGCCAGATTTGGCTTGCCAAATCTCTGCCGCAAAAACCGGGAGGCCTTGGCCGATAGGTTTTTGGGGATGGCCCCCTTGATGCTGACTGGCCGGTCTGTCGCGGCCCGACTATTCCGAGCGGCGATCGTCCTTTGAGCGCGCAGGGACCGGGACCAATGGGAGGTCGCTGACGGCGATCACCCGCGCCGGAACCGGCATCCCTGGAACAGGGATCAGGCCGCCCCAAGATCGTCCTGGGGCGGCCCATCCTCGTCACAGGATTTAGTCCTGGGGGTCCTTTGCGCTCGGCGGGAACATCACCAACTCCGAGACCGCGACCGGGAAGTCGAGCTTGAGGCTGAAGAACTCCGAGCCGTCCCCGTTGCGGGTGTTGCGGAACATCGCACCCACGCGCTGAAAACGGGTGCGCTCCTGGCCATCGGTGTCGGTGAACTTGACGGGGACGGTGGCGACGTAGTGGTTGGTCATTGGGGTTACTCCTTGTTGCGATGGGGATCACCCCGCACGGGGCAAGAGGCCCGGTCGCAAGCGCAAATGCGGAGGGTCCGCGGCTAGCCGTGGAAGCCGTATTTGTGCTTGCCGGAGCGCAAGCGCAGGGCACGAAGGGGCCGACCCCGTGCGATCCACATCTATGAGCAAAAAGGAGTGATCCGGATGACCCTTGCCATCACGCAGCCGCCACCATCCGCGTCCCGCCGAGCCTGGCCGGGGTGCTGACGGAGCCCGCCCGCGTGGATGCGATATTCCGAAACACCACCCGAGGGACGCGCAAGTCTTTAGCCTCAAGTGCGACGTTTCGAGCCTTCGTGTCTTGCGATGCTGACGATGTGCGTGAGGTGCGCACCATCCCCAACCCGTACCGATGCGGATGGGCCGCACTCTGACGGACTTGGTAGAGGGACAACGGTGCTGGCCGCCGCAGACTGCCGATCACGCGTGACCGATCGCACGCGCCATGAGACATGACGAAAGGGCCGCGCCAAGCGCGACCCCCTCTCTTCAATCCTCCGACGCCTTCTTCGCCGGGTCCGCAACCCGCATGACCGTCAAGCCTTTCGCTTCCGCCTTCTGCCCGAGTTTCAGGGGAACCCCATTGCGGCAATCACACTCCCAACCCGTCGAGGATTAGTTTCGTCTCAGACATCCGCTTCAGCGAGTTGCCGATGCGCTCTCGCCAGCGCGGTCCAACCTCCAGCGCGGCGGCATAGGCGCGGGCCAGATCATCAGGTCGGTCCTCAGCCATCGCCTCTATCAAGAAGGCCGCCTGCTCGCGGTCCTTCGCAGATTTGAGGCTGCCTGCCCCGTCCCGCCGCCGATCCGCGATGATCAGTTTGTGAATCGCATAGTGCTCTGGACGAGGGACCTGCACGAGTATGCCGGATCGATAGATCGCCGCAGCATGGATCGGCTCAGCAATCAGGAAGTTGAGATAGTTCAATCCTTGGGCGTTCACGCCCAATGCTGGCAGATCACGGATGGTCTCATCTCCGAAGGCCGGTGTGAGAAACTCGACCAACTGGCCACTCCCGCCCTGGGCCCATCGCCAGGTCCGGCCATGGTCAAGGGCTGGTAAGGGATCAAATTTGAGCGCCGAGAAGGTCTCGGCGAGACCCGGATCGACCTGATCCTGGAGCGCCACACTTAGCTTCTCGAACTGGGCGATGTCGATATCGCCAGTGTTGGCCATACCGCCAATTGGCAGACAGATACCAAGCTCACCTTCATAGAGGCGAAAGGCATTAGTTCCGACAATGGTGCCACCCAAACGGAAAGTCCCGGCTGCCGCCATCGCCGACAGGATGGACCCTGTTGCCCGGTCGGTGGGCGTCATGCCTTCCGCGCGCAAGAGCCGAACAAGCCTCGACCGTTCCGCCTGCCGATTCTTGGCGGTCGCGCGCAGCTCTTCGATCCGGTCGATTCGTGCACGCGTCTCGTCACTGTCTTCGCCGATATAGATGAAGCGCATCTCGGTTCCGACGCGCCGCGCCGCATACCAATAGGCCTTGTCGCCGCGCTCCTTGAGCGTCGGCTTGCCTTCGACACCGGACAAAGCGTCGTCCTTCAAAAGTCGTACCAGATCGGTATAGGCGCTCATCGCGATGCTGCTAAGTGGGGTCATGCCAATCATTTCCAAGTTTTGCTTGGCACGCATATACCTATCAAAATAGTAAATTGCTAGGCAAAAGGACAAAAGGGCACCACCACGCCCATGAGGAACGACGAAAGGGCCGCCCGAAGGCGACCCTCTTAATTCATGTCTCGGCAGTCTTCTTCGCCGGGTCAGCAACCCGCATGACCGTCAGGCCTTTCGCTTCCGCCTTCTGCCCGAGGTTCAGCGCGACCCCGTTGCCGCCGAAGAGGACAACCCCCGTCGCCGCGAACTTGTCGTCCAGCATTTCGTCGTTGCACTTGAACGGTGCCGCCCGCCCATGCGCGGACCAGCGCGGATCGAAGCGCGCCTGTGCGATCCCGCGTGCCCGGGCCCACCGAGCCGCAATCATCTCCGCCCCATGCTTACCACCCTTATGGCAGAGGAAGATCTCCTGGTTGCGGTTCTGCTTGATCCGTTTGCGAACCTTGTCGAGCGTGTTGAAGATCACGCCGATATCGGTCCAGTCGGTGGCGCCTGAGACGATCAGGGGCACCCCCTCGACTTTCAACTTCTCAGCAGTCTCGCGGTCGTGCTGCTCGAGGAGCTGCCGGGCCTCGAAGACCGCCCCGGTCTCTTGCGCCCGGACGCTCGCCCGCGAGCCCGCTGCCGGGATGAAGGCGTGGCCCGTCTCGATCTCGTAACATTCAGCCGCAGCCTCGCTCATCACCTCGATGGCGCCGACAATCTCGCGCAACTGCAGAAAGCGCGCTTGCGCCTCCTCAATAACGGTCTCAGCGATCTCTGATCCATCGCGGGACTTTGCCAGCGCGCCGATCTTGTCGGCGGTGCGGTCGACCTCCTTGCCAAGTGCCACCTTGCGGCGCTGCAGGATCGTCACGAGCCCATGGGCCAGCGGTTCGATCTCTGCTTCAAGCCCGGTCCCGCGCAGCTGCCCGAGCAAAGCCTCGAAGCTCTCGCGGATGATGTGGTCGGTCAGGATGTGATCCTCAGGGATCGGCAGCTGCGCGTCCTTCTCGGTCAGTCCGAAAAGCTCGATGGTCTCGTAGGTGTTCGCATTGTCGTAAGCCATGTCTGGTCTCCAGTGTTCGGTTCCAAGGCCACCACGTGAGTGTGGGGGCATGGCCGAATGCCTGGTTTCCGAATCTGCCCGGGTCAGGGACGGCGCAGCCGCCGGCTTGCCGGGCGCAAAAGTTTTCCGCGTGCAGCAACTGACACATGCGCGCCATCACGTACGGGACCGCCCCACGCCACAGGCCCCGCCCTCACCGAAAAGTTTTGCGATCCTTGACGCGGGCTGATTTGGGGGCCATCCGGAGGATATGCTTCCACGCTCATGTGTGTGTGTTTTGACGGTAGGTTTGCCCGACCCGAGCAGGCAAACGGCCCGACCGGACGCGGGAGACGGATGGAGTGGCGGGATCGTTTTGCGCTCAAGCAAAACAGACCAGAGCGCAATCCGGCGGAGCGGCCGGGGAGGGACGTGCTCGCGAGGCGGGCAAACCGGGATGCCAGGTGCGACGCCGCGGTGAGGCCGCATGGCCGAATGCGCGACGGACCGAAGGGCCGTTCTCCCCTGCGACACGCGAAGCCGAGCAGGGGAGGCCGGAAGGCTGGAACGCTGCTGACGCATTTCTCGTGGTCGGCCTGCCCGGCTTGCCAGGTACAGCAATACTTGGTAGTATATTGGAGCACCGAGGAATTTGCCATGAGCGTTCAAAAGCAATCCGTCAGTTTCACCGACACCGCCTACACCTTCGCAAGGGAACTGGTCGAAGCAGGCGAGTATCCGAATGTGAGCGCCGCAGTTTCGGGTGAATTGGCGAAGGCCAAGACAGAGCGAGATCGCGAACGAACTTTGCTAGAGGCAGAATTGGAGCGCCGCCTGTTTCTTCCACTCGACCAATGGGAACCCGTCGGCGAAGCGTCCGACCTCACGGCCAGCGCACGGGCCCATCTTGCCGCGATGGCCAAAAAGACCTGATGCAATTTATTAGGCATCCGTTCTTTGAACGGGACCTTATCGGTATCGTTGATCATATTGTTGAGGTGACCGATGGTGACGTTGCAACCGCGACCCGTCGCCTGGATGAAGTAGACGCCCTTTTGGAATCGATTGCCTCAAATCCAAATTCAGGCGTCCGGCTGAACGGCAAACTGGATGGGTGGCTCGTGCGCCACGGCGGCGCCGGTAAGCGACTGACCATGGTATTCAAACCGGATGTAGACGCCGGGCAGATTTATCTCGCTCTTGTCGCGTTCGGCGGTCGGGATTGGATGCGACTGGCGTCAGCGAGACAGGTGTTCGCTGATTAGCCTTAGAGCCAAGGAGTGGCGGAAAAGTTGTAGACTGAACCTTCGCTGCGCCGTGCGCGAACTGGTAGGATGCGGGACAAAGTGAGCTTTCGCTGCGGTTGCGCCAATGTCCGGTTTGATTTTATCAAACTTAGAGGCCAATTGCTTGGTACGCTCCGGAAATGCGCTTGATGGCAATTTCATAAGCAGCGTCTCGTAATGTCACTGCACCCTCCCGGCTCTGGTGCGCATGTGCTGACACTTCGTCAAACGCCTGATGCATCATCTCTGCCAAACCAGACCGTACAAGGTCGATCTCACCGCGTTCGGCCAGAAATTCGCCCTTATGTTCTGATGGGAAAGATTGCCCTGTCATTTTCTCCATGGAGTGGGCGAGAATGCGATGCTCACGGTCGGTTTGGCGACGCTCCATTAAACCAAAGGGCATGTGAGTAATGTTTTTGACCCATTCAAAATAACTGACGACCACGCCACCCGCGTTGGCCAACATATCGGGTATGATCGTGATGCCGCGTTGTCTAAGGATTTCATCAGCCGCATATGTGACGGGGCCGTTCGCAGCTTCCACCACCAGCCGCGCCTGTATTCTTGCAGCGTTGTCTGCGTGAATGACGCTTTCCAAGGCCGCAGGGATCAAGATATCGCAGGCATCTTCCAAGGCCGCAGCGCCGTTTCCGTCAGATATTCCGCCATCAAATCCCATGATGCTTCCCGTCGCGATTTGATGCGCCTTGAGGGCTGCGATGTCCAAACCATCGGCGTTGCGAACCACACCGTCATGTTCAATCACGGCGATAATCTTGCATTCGTCGTCATCGCTTAGAAACTGCGCGGCGTGGCTGCCGACGTTTCCCAACCCCTGTATGACAACGCGCTGCCCCTCCAATTTGTCGCTCTCGAATCCTGCAGCATGTCGGTCCCTTTCAGACTGAAAGAACGCATGGATCGCGTATTGCACACCGCGCCCTGTGGCTTCCGTTCGTCCTGCGATCCCGCCACCTTCGACCGGTTTGCCGGTGACACATCCCATGCCGTTGATATCATCGGGTTTGTAGCGGCGATATTCATCGGCAATCCACATCATCATTTGCTGGTTGGTGCCAACGTCAGGGGCCGGAACATTGGTGGCAGAGGCCAAAAATCCGTGACGCATAAGCTCTTGCGCGAAGCGGCGGGTGATTTTCTCAAGCTCGAACGGTTCCCAATCGGATGGCGTGATTTCCAACGCGCCCTTTGATCCGCCAAAAGGCAGGTTCAGCAAGGCGCATTTATAACTCATCAGCGCGGCCAGTGCTTCGACCTCATCTTGATCAACGTTGGGCGCGTATCTGATCCCGCCCTTCGCAGGGCCGTTATGGGTGGAATGCGTGGCACGCCATCCGCGAAAGGTGAACATCCGCCCACGCAGACGTACACCAAAACGGGTGACATAGGTTGCATTGCAGGCCTTGATTTTATCAGAAAAGCCGTCTGGCATATCCACATTTACGGCTGCGCGGTCGTACATCGCCTCTACGTCAGACAGGAACCCCGCGCTCATGATTTTGCCTTTCCATAACCACCACCGCCGGGGGATTTGAGGACAAAAACATCACCGACATCCATCTGCGCGACATCATTGCCCTGCATTGCGATCTGAGTTCCATCCGCACGAACGACAGAGTTTTCGCCCGTAGCGCCGGGTGCCCCGCCTGATGCCCCGTGCGGCGCAGTTTTGCGATGTGATGTGAGGGTCGTGACAGTCATCGGTTCCATAAACCGCAATTTGCGGATGATGCCGTCACCGCCTTTGAACGCGCCATTACCACCAGACCCGCGCCGGATCGAAAATTCCTCCACGCGCACGGGAAAACGCGTTTCCAGAACTTCGGGGTCCGTCATGCGGGTGTTGGTCATGTGGCTATGCACGGCACTGGCACCATCAAATCCGTCGCCCGCACCAGTGCCGCCGCAAATCGTTTCATAGTTTTGGACGTCGTCATTTCCATAGACGAAGTTGTTCATCGTCCCTTGGCTGCCCGCAACGACACCAAGCGCGCCATAAAGCGTGTCGGCAATGGCTTGGCTAACTTCCGTATTGCCCGAAATCACGGCAGCAGGCGCATCAGGGTTGATCATTGACCCTGAAGGAACCGTAAGATGCAGGGGTTTCATGCAGCCTTCGTTCATGGGGATGTTGGCCCCGACGAGCGTGCGGAAGACATACAAAACCACGGCGCGACAGATGGACAAAGGTGCATTGTAGTTATGGTCGTCTTGTTTGGACGTACCCGTAAAATCAATGTCAGCAGTGCGTGCTTTTTTGTCTACCGAGATCTTCACTTTGATCTGCGCACCGCTGTCCAGTGGATAGGTGAAATCGCAATCATGCAGCACATCCAAAACACGGCGCACGCTTTCTTCGGCGTTGTCTTGCACGTGGCCCATATAGGCATGCACAACGTCCAAACCGAACTGGCGGGTAATTTTCTGTAATTCCCGCTCGCCCGTCGCGTTGGCGGCAATTTGCGCGGCCAGATCGGCCATGTTCTGATCCACATTGCGGCATGGGTATTTGGCAGACGATAACAGGTCGCGGGTTTGCGCCTCTTGCAGGACGCCTTGTTTGACCAGCAAGAAATTGTCGATCAATACGCCTTCTTCGTCGATATGGCGGCTGTCTGGAGGTGCGGAGCCGGGCGTAGTGCCTCCAATGTCAGCGTGATGCCCGCGCGAGGCGACCGTGTAGATGATATTTTTGCCAGCAGCATCAAAAACCGGGGTGATGACCGTCACATCCGGCAAGTGGGTGCCGCCATTAAACGGGTTGTTCATCATGAACACATCGCCGGGGCGGATTTTGCCCGCGTTTTGATGAAGGATCGACCGAACGCTGCCTGACATTGATCCCAGGTGCACCGGCACATGCGGCGCGTTGGCGACCAGATCACCGTGATGGTCGAAAATCGCACAAGAGAAATCCAAGCGTTCTTTGATGTTCACTGAAAAAGCAGTGTTCGCGAGGGTCGCGCCCATCTGTTCGGCAATGGACATGTAAAGGTTGTTGAACACCTCAAGCATGACCGGATCAACGGTGGTGCCAATGGCCTCAACCCGATCCAGCGGCACGATGCGGCGCAGTACAAGGTTACCGCCCGCAGCACACTCAGCATGCCAACCGTCCTCGATGATATTGGTGCCTGTGGGTTCTGTCAAAATCGCGGGGCCAGTGACGGTGTCCCCAGCCGCAAGGCCCGCGCGATCGACCAAGGGCACATCCGTCCACGTCCCATTCACATACATTTGCGCGGTTTTGCCGTCTTCATCACTGTGCGTTGTATCGGACAACGTCACCGTTTCACCGGTCGAGCCAATCGCTTCCGCTGTCAGAAGGTCAATAATCAGCGTCGCGTTTTCGGGTACGAAGCCAAAGCGGGTTTTATGCGCTTTGTTAAATCTTTCGGTCATCTCGCTCGGTGTGCCAAAGGGCACTTCTAGCGTCTGATGCGCGCCATCGGTCCGGATATGCGCGGCGACGACCGTTGAGATATCTGTGTCAGCAATGCCCTGGGACCGCACTTCCGCTTGGGCGGCTTCAATGAGTTCACCTAGTTTAATTTCCGCCTGTGTCGTCTCGCCAATGGGTTTGGCAAATTGGTGCTCATGGATTGATCTGACGTCCGCCAATCCCATTCCGAATGCGGACAGAACGCCTGCAAATGGATGGATAAAGATGCTTTCCATCCCCAAAGTGTCCGCGACGAGACAGGCGTGTTGGCCACCCGCGCCACCAAAGCAATTCATGGTGTATTGGGTCACGTCATAGCCACGTTGCACGCTGATCTGTTTGATCGCATTGGCCATGTTCTCGACCGCAATGCGCAAAAACCCTTCGGCGATGTCTTCGATGGATTTGTCGGTGCCAATGTCTTGTTTTAGGGCAGTGAACCTTTCACGCACGACATCTGCGTCCAGCGGTTGATCCGCGTCCGGGCCAAACACAGACGGGAACTGGCTCGGTTGCAGTTTACCCAGCAACACGTTGCAATCGGTCACCGTCAAAGGACCGCCGCGACGGTATGCGGCGGGGCCAGGGTTGGCGCCTGCGCTTTCGGGGCCAACTTGCATACGCCCGTCTCGGTAAGAAAGGATTGATCCGCCACCCGCAGCGACCGTATGAATCGACATCATTGGTGCGCGCATCCGCACACCTGCCACTTCGGTCTCGAACGAGCGCTCAAATTCACCCGCATAGTGGCAAACATCTGTTGATGTTCCGCCCATGTCGAACCCAATCAGGCGATCAAACCCAAGATCGGCGGCGGTGCGCACCATGCCGACAACGCCACCTGCAGGGCCGGATAGGATCGCATCCTTGCCCTGAAACCGCTCTGCGTCGGTCAAGCCTCCGTTGGATTGCATGAACATTAGACTGTCACAGCCGCCGTCTTTGGCATTCAAAGCCGACGCAACTTGTTCGATGTAGCGACGTAAAATGGGGGATAGGTAGGCATCCACCACAGCGGTATCACCGCGCGACACCAGCTTGATTAACGGGCTAGCCTCATGGCTGAGAGAGACCTGCGTAAAGCCCGACTGCCGCGCCATCTCGCCCAATCGCACCTCATGATCAGTGTATTTATACCCATGCATCAGCGCGATCGCGACAGAGCGGTAACCTTTCCCGTAGGCGCGCGACAGTGCTTCGCGTGCGCTTGTTGTATCAAGTGCTGTGATGATTTTCCCGTCGGCTGCGACCCGCTCGTCGATCTCAATTGCGTCTTCATAGAGCAGTTCCGGCAGTTTGATGTTCAGCGCAAAAAGATCAGGACGGTTCTGATAGCCGATGCGTAACAAATCTCGCAAGCCTTTGGTGATCAGCAAAACAGTGCGCTCGCCCTTGCGTTCCAACAAAGCGTTGGTCGCAACGGTCGTGCCCATCTTCAGTGCCGCAATTTGACCGGGAGGGAGGTCTTCACCGGGGGCGACACCAAGGAGTGACTTGATGCCGTGCACGGCAGCGTCGGGATAAACCTCGGGATTCTCGGACAAAAGCTTGTGGGTCTGTAGCGTGCCATCGGGCTTTCGTGCGACGATATCGGTAAAGGTGCCGCCACGGTCGACCCAAAACTGCCATTTCTTATTATCCGCCTGATCCACATCGCTCTCCCAGAATCAATTTGTTGTTGCTTTATGGATATAACGCTGACAAATTGTCAACGTAATGGACTCGAAATAATTCGTACCATTTTTGTCTTGACAGGGAGAGACACCATGAAACACTTCATTCTTGGCGCAGCAGCGCTTGTTTGTGCGACAGCCGCCCATGCGCAAAGCTGGGACATGCCAACACCGTACGGCGACAGTACATTCCACACCCAGAACATTGCCCAGTTTGCCGATGACGTTCGTGCCGCAACAGACGGTGCGCTGGATATCACGCTGCACTCTGCGGGGTCCTTGTTCCCGCACGCGGAAATAAAAGGGGCGGTGCGCAATCGCTCTGTACCATTAGGCGAATTCTTTTTGTCGCGTCTGTCGAACGAGGACTTGGCGTTCGGCGTAGACAGCCAGCCGTTCGTTGCAACCAGCTATGAAGATGCAGCGCGCCTTTGGGCCGCCCAAGAGCCCGTCATTACCGAGCTGTTGGCCGAACAGGGTTTGATCCCGCTATTTTCTGTGCCGTGGCCAGCGCAGGGCCTTTATACAAACGGTGAAATCGCCACCGTCGATGATCTGAACGGCCTGCGCTTCCGCGCTTATAACGCCGCGTTGGAAGAATTTGCTACGCTGGTCGGTGCCGCACCCGTCCAGATTGAGGCGTCCAACATCCCGCAGGCCTTTGCGACAGGTCAGGTTGAGGCAATGATCACGTCGCCTTCGACTGGTGTGAACTCAACCGCATGGGATTTTGTGACCCACTACACGGCGATCAACGCTTGGGTGCCGAAAAACATCGTGGTCATCAACCAGCGCATGTTTGATGGCTTGGATGCTGACACGCAGGCCGCAGTTCTGGCTGCTGCCGAAGCCGCCGAAACCCGTGGTTGGGAAATGTCCGCAGCCGAGGCCGAAAGCATGACAGCCGCACTCGCGGAAAACGGCATCACCGTTTACGAACCAAGCGCGACGTTGATCGAAGGCTTGCAGGGCATTGGCGAGACGATGCTTGGCACATGGGATGCCGCCGCATCAGACAGCGCGCGCGCCGTGCTGAACGCCTATAACAACTAACCCTCCCTGAATTGGCCGACGGCATGTAAACTGTCGGCCAATTTTCTTCTTATAAGGACGGCTTTGCGATGTCTCGCTTACTCCAAAAACTATATGACGTATGCGGCATGATCGCGGGGGGGCTGATCTTATGCATCTGCCTACTGATCTCTGCCCAGATTTGCCTGAATGCATTCGGCCGCTTTGCCCCGGGTGTCTTGCCGTCAACCATTCCATCCTACGCTGATTTCTCCGGCTTTATGCTGGCCGGGGCCACGTTCCTGGCGATGGCCCATACCCTGCGCGCAGGCGGACACATTCGGGTTAACCTAGTGGTGTCACGACTGCCGAAGGCGGCTCAATTTGTCGCCGAATTTTTCGTACTCATCGCCGCCACCGGTTTGATAGGATATGCGACCTACTTCATGGGCGCACTTGTCGTCGAAAGCGTCCATTACGGAGACGTGTCAAACGGGATTATTCCTGTGCCTTTGTGGATACCGCAAGGTGTCGCAGCCTTTGGAATCGGGCTGTTGCTGGTGGCCGTTGTTCATACCTTGTTTGACCTACTTGCGGCGCGCGCGCCGATCCTGTCCAGCCCGGGGGAGGTGTAATCATGTCGGATCCAATGATTGGCCTTGTCCTTCTTGGGCTTCTGATGGCCCTGCTTGCCAGCGGAGTTTGGGTTGCCGTTTCGCTTTCCCTTGTTGGCCTTGCAGGCCTTGTGTTTTTCTCGAACGCGCCGTCGGGGTTGGTCTTGGCCTCGACGTTTTGGGGACACTCGCACTCATGGGCGTTGACGGCTTTGCCGCTGTTTATCTTGATGGGGGAAATCCTCCTCAGGTCCCGGATGAGCGATGATATGTTCACTGGCCTTGTTCCATGGCTGAGCCGCGCACCGGGCCGCTTGCTGCACGTCAACGTCTTTGGCTGTGCGATCTTTGCGGCGGTGTCAGGCTCATCAGCGGCGACGGCAGCCACCATTGGCCGGATGTCGGTGCCAGAGCTAACCAAACGCGGTTACCCCGAAAGCCTGATTTTGGGCACGCTTGCCGGATCAGCCACGCTTGGCCTTCTTATTCCGCCCTCGATCATCCTGATCGTTTACGGCGTCGCAACCGAGCAGTCTATCGCCCGCTTGTTTATCGCCGCGATTATTCCCGGCATCATGCTGATGACACTGTTCGCAAGCTATGTTGCGGTGCGTGCCTGGATGAACCCTGATCTGATCCCCGCAATCGATGAGACGTTTAGCTTTCGTGAAAAGTTCCGCGCCTCGCGCAGGTTGATCCCTGTCGCACTTTTGATTGGGGGGGTCATCGGGTCGATCTACGGGGGCCTTGCCTCTCCGACGGATGCGGCAGCACTGGGGGTTGTATTGGCCACGATCCTTGCGTGGACCTCTGGCGCGTTTAGCTGGAAATTGTTTGGCGAAGCGGTCATGTCCGCCACCCGCACATCCTGTATGATTGCCCTGATCCTACTTGGTGCGGCGTTCTTGTCAGTTTCTATGGGATTCACGGGTCTGCCGCGAAACCTTGCCGCTTGGATATCTGACATGGACCTATCGATCCCTGCCTTGCTTGTGGCTTTGACGATCTTCTTCATCATCCTTGGATGTTTTCTGGATGGGATTTCGGTCATCGTGCTGACAACGTCGATCATCATGCCGATGGTGAGCGCCGTGGGGATCGACCCGATCTGGTTCGGCATCTATCTTGTGATCGTCGTCGAGATGAGCCAGATCACGCCCCCCGTTGGTTTCAACTTGTTCGTCATTCAAGGGCTGACAGGTATCGACATCCTCAGGATCGCCAAAGCGGCGTTCCCGTTCTTTCTGTTGCTCTTGTTGGGCGTTCTCCTGATCTGTCTGTTCCCGCAGATCGTGACGTTCCTGCCGACCTACATGGCAAGTTAAAGCGACGCTGCCGCCCTGCTGGCTTGATCATATTGGCCGGACAGGGCGCGCATGCTCGCTGCGATCTCGCGCATTTCTTCGCCCGTCATATCCAACCGCGAAAGCCCATCCAAGAAACAGCGTTCCCGCACCTCACGGTAGGCTTCGCACAATTCCTCCCCCGTGGGTGAGGCACTGTAGAAGACTTCCTTCCCGCGCTTTTCCGACACGAGGAGCTCCATCTTCATCAGCTTACGCAAAGCATAATTCACGGTATGCGTGTCCTCGATGTTCAGCAGAAAACAAATGTCAGTCAGCCGTTTATCGCGACCGCGATGATTGGTGTTGTGCAAGACAAGGATTTCCAACGGTGTCAGATCGGTATTACCCGCCGCTGACATGCAACGTGTCATCCATCGTGAAAAAGCATTGTAGGCGATAATCATGCCATATTCGATCTCGGAGGATTCCCAGTTCGCCCCGTCCGCCAAATGGCGGGAAGAAACGATCCGTCGCTTTGGGATGTCATGCTCGCTCATACTTACACTTCCTCAACGTTTTACCGGTGTTTAACGTATGTTTTGCACTTGGGGAATTCAATTTATCTTTTAAGAAATGATCGGATCACAGAAACGTTCAGAGTGAAAAGTGGACGTTCGAGCACACTGCAGCATCTGTGACATTGGGCTCTTCGGATGCATTAGCTGCGGGCGACACGAACGTCAGCAATGTACGGCGGGTTCATTCAACAACACCAGTACAGAAAAAGGGGAAACCGTGATCCCACGGCTCCCCTTTAGGTGCGGATAGTCTAATCCCACGCGCTGATCACGCGACCAACGACAGCCCCGCGCCTGCGTCCTGCGGCTGCTCACCGCTGTCGATGAACGGGATGATCGAGAAGGTCTGCCCACCGCGCTGTTCTTCGTTCTGCACGGCGTTCACGCGCAGGTCGCCATCGGGCGTGTTGATCAGCAGCGACAGGTAGTCATTGCCCGTGCGGCTGCTTTTCGCCATCCAGGCCGAGCCGACGCGGATCGGTGTGCCCCGGGGCGAGCTGACCTCGATCCGGTAATCGGGGTGGGTCTCCTCGGATTTATAGCTGTTCTCGATCAGCATGAACTCCAGATCGAACATCATGTTGGCGATGTAGCCGGTGAAGGCGTTGTCGGCGTCCATAGCGGTGAGCTCGCCCGAGATCGAGCCGGATTTCATCAGGCCGTTCGAGACCAGCGGGATGATCTCGAATTCGCCGCTCTGGGCCGCGCGCGCCTCTTTCGTCTGCACCGCGTTGACCCGGAACGGACCCAAGCCGACATCGATCTGCATCGAAATGTAGGGGTTGCCGCTGGTATTGCCGGTCTCGTTCCAGGCCGTGCCGATGCGCACCTTGCGGCCTGATTTGTTGACTGCCGTCACGTCAAAATCCGGGCTGCGTTCAGACATCTTGGCTCGCGCCTCCAACTGGATGGCGATGTCAAAGCGCGTCGAGTGGATCATGCCGGTGTACTGAGCGACTGCGGTCTCGACATTGCGGGTAAGGGTTCCTGCGAACATGGGATGGTTCCTTTTGGATTGGCCGGTGCCTGACGTTCTTGCCAACGCATCCGGGATTGCTTTCTCGACCCCTTGAGGGATCACAAATCAGAAAGCCTGCTTTCCTTTCAGCCCCGCCCACGGGTCAGCGCTGCCGTCCGAGTGGGAATGCCCCCGCGCCTCCGGGTGCTACGCCCCTCCCCTGCCCGTCTGGTCTTGATTGGCTGCCCGGATTTTGTGCGGCGTCCTTCGATTGCGCGACGAAGAACTCCGTTTCTTTTCCGTTCAACCGGTGCCCGCCCCGGTCGGTCAGGCCGATGCAGCTTCCGTTCGGCACATAGGTGATCAGGTATTGGCTGAGCCGGTCCTTGTGGACAACGTAGCCGATATTGACCCAATGCACGGTCTGACCGACATCGACAGCGGCCTTGATATCATCGAGTGTCATGGGGTCCTCCTTACGAAGAATGGTGGGGAAACGACGCAAGAAGCCCAGTCGTCCAACTGGGCTTCCATGCTGCATTTGTTTGGCAAACGGCCGAGAGCTGTCAGGCGCTTTGCGTGGCTTGCGTCGCGTGCGCCGCCATCCAATCTTTCAGGCCAAGAACCGTTCGTCCGGCGGCAACCTCGGAGGCCCAAGCGGCCCTTGGGTCGCCGCAGGGCTCATCGCCGACATGCCGGTCGATATGGCCATTGGCCATCCATGGCTCGGGCTGGATCCGTCGCAGCCAGTCCGCCATGCTCGGGATGCGGCCCTGGCAGTCTTCACGCACATGCTGCTCACCGATCCAGCGCACCGGAATGTCCCGACCAGCGCTATTGGTCAGGGTCAGGCCGAAGACACGTTCGGCCTCGAACAGGCCTTGGGCATGGTGGCGCAAGGCTCTGTGCGTGAAGAGCGCGAGGTGCTCTTTCGAGGCATCGAACCAGTCATGTATGGACTGATAGTCAGACGGCACTCCGCCGAATTTCCGGGCAGAGCTTTCAGCATGATGAAGCGGATGGGCCATCTCACAGCCCCTCGTCATAGCTATGCGAGCATTCGACATAGCGGTCCGCGTGATCCAAGGTGATACTGTCGTTGCGCAAGTCCCAGGTCAGCGTGCCGTAGCCAACCTCGTTGTTCTCGAACCCCGGGTGATGGTGATAGGCGAGCGACCAGGCGAAATCGCCAACTTCTGTGACAAGCGGCTCCGGCAGGTTGACCTCTGCAGGCTGCACCGTCACATCCTCGACATTGCCGGAGTCGCCATAGCCTTCATATTCGACAGCGACCTCGCTGATGCCAAGCGCACGTAGCTGCGCGAGCAGCTCCACTCTGGATGCCTTCAAGGTGGTTTCGCGCTCTGCACGCCACTGAGCCGCCATTGCGGCATAGTCGATCTGGGGATTGGTCATGGGTCTGTCCTCTTATCTGAATTTGGGGGGGCCGGGCCTGGCATTGATCAGCGCGCGCCCGGAAAGCGCAGATCGGCCAAATCCCGATCCACGCCGCCCGACCGGAAGCTCGCTTTGACTTTTCAGGCGGCTTGTTCTGCTGCTCTGGCGGCTCGCTGCCCCACGATCCGGGCCAGAATTCTTCCCGTGTCGATCCCGTCCCCGTGCGGCAGGAACACCCGTAGCTGGAAAGCGATGATCTCCGTGAAGCAGCCAAGCGCTTTCAATCCATCAATCATACCCCGATCGACACCTCCCAGCTCGAGGCGCATCTCGCCTGCGACCCGGCGACGGGTCAGGGTCATCCCCCGGCCAAGATCGACCGGCGCGGTGGTGCCCAATGCGGCAGTCAGCATCTCTTGCGGTGTTTGCGGGTTGGAGACGAGGAAGCGGGCACGCAACGCGGCTGCGCCTTCCTCACTGAGCGTGCGCCCGATCATGGCCGTCGCCCCGTCTGGCGTGACACGGTAGATCCGCTCATTGGTGGTCGGAATATCCTTCCAGATCGGCAGCAGCAGCCCGGTCAGCAGGTAGAGCTTGGTCGTGGTGGTTTTTGGCAAGGACGCAGCCTCTGCATCCCAAAGACGTGCGAACTCGGGCCTGTCGATCTCTTCCCAAGCCGAGGACTCAAACCGTGCCTCTTCGAGATAGCTCGACCCGTTTGGCCGCACCGCCTTGCGCATCAGCGTGACAGTGTCCTCGTCATACATCTGCATTGGCCGCGCCGAGATGAGCGCCGCGCGACCCGACGCGCGGTTGACCATCGGCAGCTTATCGAAATTGCGCGACAGGGCGTCATCCGCCGAAAGCACATGGACCGGGTCGGTGACTTCAAGTCCAATGATCCGCGTCACGGCGCCGGATTTCGGGCAGGTCCAGAGATCCTCTGTGGATACCTGTTCGATCTTTTCGCCGCGCAGGGTTTCCACGCCGAGATCGAGCGTGCCCGCCGCGCGCGCCCGTTCCGTCTGATCGGCAATCCGGCGCATGAACTCGGCAAAGAGTGCGTTCTGCATGTGGATGGGCAGGGCCAGAACCCGGTTCAGAAACCGCTGGATCGGGGGAAGCTCCTCAAGGAGCACCCCGTCCTTGTCGATCAGCCGCAGGGCCGTCCAGTCGGTGAAGCTCTCGTAGCTCATCGCCTCAGCGCGCCCGGCGGCAAGATCGGCGAAATACCCACGTAGTGCGGCCCGCGCGATCGGGCTTTCGAGATTATCCTCCTCGCGGAACATGCCTTGCGAGCCGGTCTCGCGCTGACCCTTGGTCAAGGCCCCCAGCTGGTCGAGGCGCTTGGCGATCGTCGAGGTGAAACGCTTTTCGCCATGCACATCCGAGGTGCAGACCCGGAAGAAAGGCGCGCTGACCTGGGCCGAGCGATGCGTACGGCCCAACCCCTGGATGGCCGCATCGGCGCGCCAGCCGGGCTCCAACAGGTAGTGCCGCCGCCGTTTCTGGTTCTTCGCCGTTTGCGCCGCATGATAGGATCGGCCCGTCCCGCCCGCATCGGAAAAGATCAGGATATCCTTTTCGCCGTCCATGAAGGCTTGGGTCTCGGATGAATTACTGCTGGCGCTGCGCTTTTCGATGAAGAGATGGCCGTCCGCGGCCTTGAGGGGCCGGATGGACCGACCCGTGACCTCGGCGACAGCCTCGTCGCCAAAGGCCCAGAGGATCTGATCGAGCGCCGAGGGGATCGGGGCCAGCGTCATCAACTCCATCATGGCCGCATCGCGCAGGGCGAGCGCCTCCCGCGAGACCACCAGCGCACCGGTCTCATCCCGGAGCGGCTCGGCCACCATGTTGCCGTCGATTTCCACGAGCTTTTGCGCATGGATCGGGAAGGCCTGTTCGAGGTAGCCCAGAACATAGTCGCGCGGCGTCAAGGCCCCCTCGACGAGCTCATCGTCGCAATCCATCGTCTCAAGCCGGCGTTTCAGCAGGCTCTCGCCTGTCGAGACCACTTGGATGACGCAGGCGTTGCCCGCTGCCAGGTCGTCCTCGATGGCACGGATGATGGTCGGGGCTTTCATGCCCATCAGGAGATGGTTGAAGAAGCGCTGCTTCGTGCTCTCGAAGCGGGACTTGGCCGAGGCGCGTGCGGCCGAGGCATTGGTCTCTCCCGAGGCGTCGTTGGCGCCGATGGCTGTCAAAGCGGCTTCGAGATTGTGGTGGATCGTGCGAAACGCTCCAGCGTAGGCGTCATAGACCTCGATCTGGGCCGGGGTCAGCGCGTGTTCCAGCACATCGTATTCAACACCGTCGAAGCTGAGGGCACGCGCTGTGTAAAGCCCGAGCGTCTTGAGATCACGCGCGACCACCTCCATGGCAGCCACGCCGCCGGCTTCCATCGCTGAAACGAAACCCTCGCGGCTCGGGAAGGGGTATTCGGGGCCTTGTCCCCAGAGACCGAGACGCGCGGCATAGGCCAGGTTGTGCACGCTCGTGGCGCCCGTGGCCGAGATATAGAAGACGCGAGCGCGGGGTGTTGCCAGTTGCAGCCGCAGGCCAGCAAGGCCCTGCTGGGAGGGTTTGACCCCCCTGCCCTGCTCAGACCCTGCCGCGTTCTGCATGGCATGGGCCTCATCAAAGGCCAGCACGCCTTCAAAGTCTTCGCCCATCCAGGCGAGGATCTGGCTCAATCGCGTGGTGCCGCATTTGCCCGCGGACCGCAGCGTGGCGTAGGTGACAAATAGGATGCCGTCGCCCATCGGGATGGACTGGTCCGGTTTCCATTTGGAGACCGGCTGGATGTCGGCGGGCGAGCCGCCGAGATCGGTCCAGTCGCGGATGGCGTCCTCGATGAGCGTGGCGGATTTGGAGACCCAGATCGCCTTCCTGCGCCCGGCCAGCCAGTTGACAAGGATGAGCCCCGCGCATTCGCGCCCCTTGCCGCAACCGGTGCCGTCGCCGAGGAAATAGCCAAGGCGATAGGCACGTGCATCCGGGTCATCATCGGCGCGCGTCAGCTTGGTCTGGTCGTCATCGATGGTAAACCGACCGGGCAGGTCGCGCCCATGGGCATCATGCGCCATGATGATGGTCTCGAGCTGCGCCTCGGAGAGATCTCCCTCCTCGACCAACCGTGCGGGCAGGCGCAAGTCATCACGACCCGTATTTGAGGGCATGGGCGGGGCAACCGAGGCCATGGCGATGCTCTCGACCAGCGGTGTGGGATGTTCCTGCGCACCCGCGATCTCGATCCGCTGTGGGCGATAGCGCGCATAGATGTCCGAGATGGGCGTGTTGTCGCGAGGGGTCTCAAAGCTTGTGAAGCTGAGCGGACGGACGGCATTGGCCCGGGGTTTGGAGGCGGCAACAGGCGCAGCGGCGGTCTTGCGCGGGGCAGATGGTGCAACGGTCGGTCGCGCAGTAGTAACCGGTGCCGCCTGTTGTACGTGGCGCATCTCGGTCCGGGTCGCGGCCACGGAGTCGACAAAAGGAAGGGCCTCATCCAGATCGCACACAATGGCGCGGATCATCTCCCCATCCTCCTGCACCTTGTCGAAGATCATGAGCTGGGTTTCGACAGAGGTGCCAAGCTTGCGGTAGACCTGCCCCGGCATCGTCAGCGCCAAGCGCGGCCTGAGGAGACCGCAGGCGCGGGACCATTGCGCGGCATCGCGTTCGGGCGTGAACCCCGGCGGCATGATCGCCACCAGCCGCCCACCGGGCGCGAGACGCTTTGCAGCCGCGATGAGATGTTTGGCGGCAATGTGCTTGTCTCGGGAGCGATCGACCGAGGAGGCGAAGGGCGGATTCATCACCACGACGTCGGGTAGAACCGGCGTCTGCAGCAGATCATCGATATGCTCGCCGTCATGGCCTGTGACCTCGCCGCCGAAAACCGCGCGCAATAGGCTTTGGCGAAAGGGGTCGATCTCGTTGAGCAAAAGCGTGGCACCGGCCCGGGCGGCGAAAGCAGCCAGGGCACCGGTGCCCGCCGACGGCTCCAGGACGGTCTCGCCCTTGCGGATCGCTGCGGCCCGCACCGCCATGGTCGCGAATGCCAGCGGCGTGGAAAACTGCTGCAGCCGGATCTGCTGCTCTGACCGGCGCGTTTCCGTCAGAAGCCGCGAGGCGAGCAGCTTTGCAGCGGCGATGTCACCTACCGCTGCGTCCCCGCGCAGCAGCACCTGGACAGCCGCGGCCTGCATCAGGTCATATGCCATGCGCCAGTCCCAGGCACCGCCGGCATCGCTGCCATGAAACGTCTCTCGCATGATGCGCGCCAGCGCTGAGCTGCGCAGGGGCTGGTGGTCGACCTCCGTGCCGATCTGCGCGAGGGCAGAGGTGAGGTCAGTGTCGGAGATTGAGAGAGCCGGATTTGCCGGTTTGGGCTTGGACATGGGGGTTTCCTTTGGATCAGGGTCTGAGTTCCAAAGGACAAAAAGCCCACTTTCGCTTTTCGGGGTGATGAGCTCAGACCAAGAGGCATCCAATCGCCGACCGGCCAATCAAACGGTTTTTCGGAGTTGGATTAGAAAACTGAAAAACCCGCCGCAATGCGACGGGCTTTTGCTTTCTTTGTGCAATGAGGGGAGGCATAGTGCCCGCAGTCTCAAAGCTCACACTCTATATGGCACCGAAAGTCTTTACTGTCAATGTATCCACCGTTCACGGCTGATGAAGAACACCACCTTCCGAACGTCCTATCCGCACCTAGGTTTGCGACCTATCTGCGCGAAACCGGCAATGATAGGACGCGAGCTCTCCACCTATACCACTGGAATCTTCAAGTATCAGCCGCGTTCATGGTTCCACTCCATGTTTTGGAAGTTGCGCTGCGAAACGCGATCGTGGAAGCGATCGAAGCTGTCCATGGAGGAACATGGCCTTGGACACAAGGCTTCATCCGTTCGTTACCGAACCCGCGCGGTCCGGCATACAGCCCCAAACGAGACCTCGAAGGTTGCGCAGCACAGCAACCCACTGCCGGAAAGGTCGTCGCCGAACTGAAGTTCGTGTTTTGGGAGAAGATGCTGACAAACAGGCACCAAGGCAGACTGTGGGACGATCATTTCTACGCAGTGTTTCCGGACGCGCCTCGTGGTGTCGCTGCCAGCCAGCGCCGATCTGAATTAAGGTCTGACATTGAAGCCGTGAGGAGGCTCCGCAACAGAATCGCACACCATGAGCCTGTTTTTCCGCGCACCCTTCAGGATGATTTTGATCGGATCATCCGCTGCATAAGATGGCGCAACGAAACGACCAGCAACTGGGTGCTGGAAATCGAGACGGTGCGCGCACTACTCGCAGTGCGCCCCTAAGCGTCCCGCCCCGCTAGGAATTCCGCCAGCACAGGACTGGCCGCGCCCTTTGCGGAGCTGAGCAGCTCCGAGCCCGCAAGCGAGGCCTTCGACAGGCGTACGAGCCCACCGGTTTCCTCGATGCGGTAACAGCGGCGCTTTTGCCGACCCCGCCTGTAGTGGGTCGCGGTGACGATCTGGCAGGTGCTGCCATCGGTGAGTGTCACAGGTGCTGCGAGCCTGATCTTGTCGCCTTCCTTGTAGTCCGGAATCGACGCCCAATTCCGGCAGCGCTGACGCCAGTCCTGGGCGTAGCTGTCCGGGTCTTTCAGGTCGGAGAGCAGGGCCAATAGGCTCAGTGGCGCGCGGGATTCGACCGGTCCCGCGCTTTCCTCCATGTCCTTGTAGCCCCAGCAGCCGTCATCATATCGGGTAAGGAATACGGCGGCGAAAGTGATGGAGCCATCCGCATCGGTGACATAGGTCGTGTCTTCGACAGGGGTGCCGTCGATATTTGTGACCTTTGCCGCCGCGTACCAAGTCGAACCCACCTTGCAGGCTTTGACCAGTTCCGTCTTGCGCCTTTCGCCCTCGAAGGTGCACAGCCGAGCAATCTCCGCTTTCTCATCCGCGTAGGTCTGGACGCGGCCGTCGGTGTAGAAGAGCCAACCCATCAGGCAACCCTCCGGTCATCGATTTCCATCAGCGCATCGAGCGGCACGCGGTAGGGCTGCATGGCGTCGAAATCCTCGCAATTGCCGCAGTTCTGCACGATCGCGAAGGTATCGCAGGCATCCTTGAGGATGACCCGGAAGGTGCCGCCGAGGCCCGAGGGCACCTCGTAGGTCCCGCCGATGAGATAATCCGAGGCCCGGCGTACGAAGACGCGGATGCTGTGGCCATCGGTGGCGAGCCGGATCGCCCCCCGCCCCCGGTCGATGAGCACCTGCACGTCATCCAGGATGTCGGTGTAGAACTGGCCGGTCAGATCGCGAAACGCCATGCGGCGCTGCGCCATCCAGTCGGTATCCCGAAACGGGTTCATGCCGTCGGCGAAGGCGAAGGAGGGATCTGCCTGTTCGGTGGTGACGATACGGGTGGTCGTGCCATCGATGCCGTTTGAGCGCAGATGCACACCATTGCCGACGATCAGGATCAGGGCGGGCCTGTCCACGGGCCCGTTCCAGTTGGGCAGGAAGGTCTTGCAGGCGCGCGCATGGGCGATCTGTGCCGCAACAGCGGACGCAGAGAACTTGAGAATAGCCATGGGGATGTCTTTCGGTTGGGTGTGGGAGGGTCGACCCGCGCGGGAAATGCCTCGCGCGGGTCGCGTGAGGACTCAGGCCGCTTGCGCGACCTCGCTGTCAGGCTCGGGAGATTCCGAGGCGGGCTCCGCCTCATCACAGACGACACCGGCGGTCTGCATCATCGGCGGGCACCAGGCGGCTACGGCAGCGCGCTGCGCGTCCGTGAGTGTGGCGAACGGCTCTGCAAAGAGCTTGTCGCAGAAGGCCACGATCTCCTTCTTGCTCGACGAGGCCAGCGTCACCGCCTCCTGGGCCAGACCCAGATCCTCGCCGAGGATCTTCAGGAGCCATGCCTTTTTGAAGCGATTGAAGAGCGCCGCGTTCGGCGTCCAATGCGCGCGGATATCGGGCATGATCTCGATCTCGAACGCATGCATCAGGCTGTCGCGCTGGCGGTCCCGCGCGAAGCAGGACTGCGTGGTGCTGGCCGTGGCATAGGCCACGAGCTTGGCCTTCTCGCCGGCCTCCAGCGCGCGAAACGCCGCGAACTGATCGGCGGGCGGGCGGGTATCATCGAGCCACGAGAGGTCCAGCACATCATGCGCCGCGGCCACCTGCGCGAGGGAGGTCTCGTCAATCTCGTCCATCTTGGCGTGGTTGCGGTATTCCTTGCGGGCATCGATCTTGATCGCCTGCGTGACACTCATGCCGCTGGCCAGAACGTCGCTCACCAGCTTGAAGAGCGTCAGATCGAGCGTGGCTTCCGGATGCAGCGCCATCGCGGCGCCAAGGGCCATGGCCCGCTCGGTCTTGAGGTCCTCGGCCAGTGAGGCTGGATAGGTGATTTCGCCGGCGTCCGGGGCCTCTTCCCCGGTCGGGCTAGCCGAAGAGCCGCGCGCGCCCTCCTCTTTCACGGTGTCTTCCGGGCGGACGAGGCCAACATGGATGGTGATCTGCCCACCCTGCCACGACGCTATCACCCCAGACCGCGCTAGGTCCTCGGCGCTGTAGGCCTCCTGCAGGTCGCGGGCTTCCTCTTCCAGAGCGTCGACGCGGTCGTAAAGGGCGTTGTAGGCACCGTCGTCGAGCCCCTCATCTTCCATCTCGAGTTGCAGTTGCTCAAGCTCGGCGGTGATCTCATCGATGCGCTTCTGGGCAGCCTCATCCGGCTCGATCGGGCCGGGATAGACCCGGCCATAGTCCGCCATGGTCGCGTAATCGTAGCGGACCATCGCATCCGCCCAGGCAAAGCCCAGTTTTGCGCGAGCCTCCTCGGCGGCGACCCCGAGCTTCTCGAGCAGGATGGTCTCGACCAGCGCCGCATCCTCGAGCACGGAATGCTCTTCCAGAAGGTCAGCCGCGACGGCACCGCCACGCGCCTCGTAGTCCGCGCGCACGAAGGCTCCGATATCGTCGCTGACCTGCACGCCGCGGGATTTGAGCGCTTGCCGGACGGTATAGGCCTGCAGATAGCTGTCTTCCTTGGTGAGCGCCTCGTAGACCTCGCGCTGAACCTTCTGGCTCGGGTGCTCGGCAAAGGCCTTCATCGTGTCGAGCGTGATCGTCTTCGCCCGGGCCGCGGCGCGGATATCGGGGTGGATCAGCCCGTAGCGCAACCGGCCTTTCACGGCGGCAACGGTCGTGCCGAAAGTCTTTGCGATGGTCTCAGGCATCTGGCCATCGACCTCCATCATCCGGGCGAAAGCCTCGAACTCGTCGATTGCGTTCATCGGTGCCTGGGTAATGTTCTCGGCGAGCGACAGCGCCGTGGTGATGTCGCAGTCTTCCGGCACAAGGCGGCAGTCCACCTTGGTTTTCGCCGTGAACCCCTTCGCGGCCTTGTCTGCGATCAGCTCCTTCAGCGCGGCATGGCGTCGGCCACCGGCCAGCACGGCGTATTTGCCGTCAAGCTTTTGGACCAGAAGCGGCTGGAGCAGGCCCAGAACGGCGATGCTGGCCTTCAGATGGGCGATGTTCTCGGGGTCATAAGTTTCCGGCGCGTTGCTGCGCACATTGGCTGGATGCGGGACCAGATCGCCGATGGCGACGGTGAGAGGGGCAAAGCTTGTGGTCATGGGATATCCTTCCAGGTGGGTGAGATGCGGCCCGCGCGCTTGCGCGTGACCAATCCCCGGCTTCAGGGATCACCACGACAAAAGGCCCACTTTCCCTTTGAGTGGTCAGCGGGCCTTCATCGTCTCAGATGTCAGGGTGAGGAGTCCCCTGCCCTACCAGTCGCGCGCCAGCATGATCCCCTCTCGGGACATCACTACGTGATGCCCTGCCGGGCAAGGGTCAGCACGCGCATGGTGGTGGCAGGATTGTCCGGGGTCTCAGCCCCATAGCGGAAATCCGAATCTGCCTCATAGAGATCGATTTTCCAGAACACGGTCTCGCCCCGGATCTCGACCGCACCAAAATCGTGCCATCCCTCGGGGTCATTCTCAGGCTCGAACGTGGCAAACTCACCGGTTGCCTTCACCGCCTCGGCCATGAAGCCGTCACCGGCCTCCATGAGCGATCGGGTGACATGCATCCGGCCCTGGATGGGCTGCGTGGGCGGCACTCCAAGGCACGCGAGCTTGCGAAACGCGTCGTTCTGCACCGCGATCACGGTCGGATCGGGACGGTCTGGCAGGGGTTGTGCGGTGATGGTCATGGGGCTCTCCTTTGAGAAGTTGAAACACCCTTCCCAAAGCCTGCTTTCCCTTTGCCGACGCACGCCCCCTCAAGCGGCCTGGGCGCTCTCCCCTGCCCTGCCCGCTTCCGACCGCGCGATCAGATAATTACATGCGCGCTGCGCATCGGCGGCGTGCCGGAAGATCGCGCCAGTGTCCGAGCGCAGAACGCGTAGCCAATTGTAGAGGTAGGCGGCGTTCATCTCGAGCGTATGCGCCGTGAAGCCGAGCGTCTGGCCAAGGAACACCGAGGTCAATTCCGCGACGATCTCCTCGCGCGCATAGGACGTGTTGCCAAACTTCGAGAACCCGAAATCACGGTTCAGTCGATGGGCGGCCTTCGTGGCATGGGCCAGCTCATGGGCCCAGACCCCGTAGAAATTGCGCGGGTCCTGGAACCGCGCGATCGACGGCATGTAAACCTTGTCCACGGGGGGCAAATAGTACGCCTCCGTCCCCGTGAAGACGGTTGTGATGTCTATGGCGTCGAAAAACGCCTGCATGTGCGGGATGGGCTCAGACGGTGGATACTCAGTCGTTGGCTCAGTGTCCGGATAGAAGCTGTCCGGCAGGCCCTCGATCTGGCAGGCATTAAACACGCGGTAGGACTTTTGGAAGCGGAAGATACGGGCTTCCTCGGAGTGATCATCGCCATCGCTGCGGTCGTCCTCGCCGCCCGCGTCTTTCCGGCTTTGGCCGTAATAGACGACGACAGAGGATTTCTCTCCCTTGCGGACCTTTGCGTCCAACGCATTGGCCTGCGGCAACGTCATCCAGAAAGGTGAGCTGTGGCCCGCCATCACGGTCCGCATGGTCAGCAGGAAGTTGTTCACTCCCTGGTAGGGTTCACCGCCCACGCGCAGGGGGCGAGAGCTGCCACCTGCGGTCCATGGCTTACGCCACGGCAGGACGCCGCGCTCGATGATGCGGATGATTTCGTTCGTGATGACCTCGGAGGCATCGAATTTGGGCGTGCGGGAACGGGCCATGGCTGGCCTCCTTTCGAGTGTTGGTGTGAGGGGATAGTGATCAGGCTGGCCGACTGGCGCGTGGATCGTTGACGATCCTGGCACCAAGCTCTTCGACCATGTCGATGTAGGTGGTTAGAGAGACGGCCCGGCCAGGACCCCAAGGTTCAGGGTCGACCGATCCGTCTCGTGTCACGCGGGGCAGGTTCGCGAATGCGATGACATTGTTGACGGGTCGGATATCGATGAACGGCGTCCCACGTGCGACCGCTAGAGCGGCCAAGGGAAAGCGCTCGATTGGCGCGAATGTCGACACGGTGGTCCAGCCGAGCTGGACAAACGTCCCGCCATCGCCAAAGATCACATGGGCATTCGGCAATGTTTCAGCCTGCCTGAGATATCCGAGATTGCGCGACACAGTCTCGCGTTCGAGCCGCTGCGCCAGCTCCGTCTGGCCGGTTCGGCGCAGTTCCTTGTGTCGCCACCACGAGGCGGAGGTCGCGCGCAACACGCGCAAGACACCTGTTTGCATGGGAATGCCCTTCATCAGGAAAGACAGACCGGAATTCGGCCCGGACCCATCTGAGGGGCCACAAAGGCCCTCATCGGTCAGTCACAAAACCCGAAGGACACTTCCGTAATGGGGCGGATCACTGTCAAGGGTTTCCGGCAAGCCAAGAATGCCGGCGAACATTTCTTTCTTCACCGGGTTTAAGACACAAAATCAAAAGCTTACTTTTTCTTTTTCACTGCAACGGCACTTCAGGACCGAGGGCTCCCCCTGCCCGGGCTTCGCTCTTCCGTCCGTAGTCAGCCTAAAAGCTGCCACTCTCTGCCTGGTTCAAATCTGGTCCTGGGTGCCCATCTTTCACGCGCATTCAACAGGTGTTGATAGCCAGTGTCCTTACGGCATCTCCAGGAACCTCGTCCCGAAAAGGGACCTCTGCGTACCTGTTGTCAGATGCAGTTCATGCCTCCGTTACGAAAAATCCTTGATGCGTGTCGCTTAGGCCGTCGGGCCCGGGTTCAGCGTGAAGCGAAACGGCGAACCGTCCATCCACATGCGATGCAAAATGACGCCAATTCGGCGCGCGAGCGCAATCAGGGCCCGTTTCGATCCACGCCTGTGCGCCACTCTGAGTGCCCAGGCCTGCAACCAGTTCGGTGCTGCGCGGTGCATCAAGATCGTCGCAGCCTGGTACAACGCCGATCGCAATCCTCGATCACCCGCTCGTGTAATCTGCCCGACAATGTCCATCTCTCCGGATTGAGTGCGCCTCGGCGTCAGCCCGACCCAAGGACCGATATCCTTTGATTTCGCGAAGCGGGCCGGGTCATCAATCGCGGATCTTACGGTCAAAGCAACAATTGGGCCAACACCGGGCTTTGTCATCATGAGACGGCAAACATCGTCATGCTCCGCCAACCCCACGACCTTTTCATCCAGGCTGGCCAGCTCTGTCCTCAGCTGCCCCCGAGCCCGCAGAAGCGCCAACGCCGAGGCGGACAAGATGTCATTGTCGGCAACCAGCTTCCTCACCCGGGCCTCGTACCTTACCCGGGTGCCATGCCCAAGCTTCAGGCCGAAGTTCCTGAGCACTCCCCTCATCGAGAGTTCGATGTTGATGATCGCCTGCTGAATAGACTTGCGCGCGCTCAGCAAAGCGCGAATTTCCTGTGAGGACACAGATTTGCGGTGCACGGGCCTGTACCAACCCATTTGCAACAATCGAGCAATTCCCTGAGCATCGCGCCTGTCGGTCTTGATGGGCATGGCTTTCAAGGCGGCCTTCACCAACCGCGTTTCCATCAAGACCATGTCAAATCCGGCCTCTTCGATGCCCTTGCTCAGCCATTGGGATAGTGGTCCGGCTTCGAGCCCGATCGCGTCGATCGAATATGACAATGACGCTATTGCACGTACCAATGCCTCAGGCTCGCTCTCCGCCTATAATTCGTCAACAATCCTCCCCTGTGGCCCCAGCACACAAATCGCCGTGCTTGCCAGGGATACATCCAGTCCGATAAATACATTCATGTCGTTGCCCTTCTATTCTTAGGAATTGAGGCGCATGGAAACATACGACCTCGTAGACGCGCTTCAGGCGCATCAAGGGCAACGGCACTCCACATCATGCTGACAAACAAGCGAAACGTGCTCGATTCGCCGACAGCCCCATTACGGCATCTTTCACTTTTCCCGGCCCCAACAGCCCGGGAAAAGAACTTCAGGGGCCGGCACGGCCCCAGTTTTCTTCATTGCACGCAGAAACTCTGGATCGGCAACGAACATCGGCAATGCCAGACCTAAGAGTTCCATTTTTAGAATTTATATCAATGAATTATAGCAAATCTCAGATCGGCAGTTTTTTCTGGCGACTGTCTGATATATCCTGGCGGTGCTTGTCCTGAGCACCGGATGCGACAAGCCTCTTCACTTCGCCGACAGGGAATAACTGGTACTACGTCCACCGGCGTCATCTTTCTCAAGTGCTCCCAAGTCGATCAGGTCCAGGATGTCGCGATATGCGGTGTCCTGCGAACATTTTTCGATCTTCGCATATTTCGACGTCGTGAGTTTTCCTTCGAACCCATCGAGGAGCCGGTTAAGCATGTCCCGCTGGCGGTCGTTGATGTTGGCCGTTGCGTGTTTCTCCCAGAACCGCGCCTTCTGAAACACAGCCTCCAAAATGATCTCTGCGCCATCAAATGCGCGGTCGAGGCAATTCAGGAACCAAATGAGCCAAGTCGTGACATCAAGCCCGCCCTTCTGCGTCGCCTCGAGCATATCGTAATAGGCGTTCCGCTCCTGCCGGATTTGGGTCGACATGCTGTAAAACCGTTGTGAACTGCGTTCGGATCGCGCCAACGCCATATCCGCGATCGCACGCGCAATGCGCCCGTTGCCATCGTCAAAAGGGTGGATCGTGACGAACCAAAGATGTGCAATTGCGGCATGAATAACGGGATCCGTGTCTGGGGCCTGATTGAACCAGGCCAAAAACTGCCCCATCTCAGTATCAAGCCGTGCTGCTCCCGGCGCCTCAAAATGCACGCGCTCGCGACCCATAGGTCCTGAAACAACCTCCATAGGACCGATCCGCCACTGCCCCACGGCGATCCGGGTCATTCCGCTTCGCCCGGTTGGGAAAAGGGCGGCATGCCAGCCGAACAATCGCTCTGCGTCCAGTGGTTGGTCATACGCTTGCGTCGCGTCCAGCATCATCTCGACGACCCCATCGACATGGCGATCAGACGGGATCAGCCCGCCGATTTCGAGCCCCAGCCGTTTTGCGATAGACGACCGAACCTGATCCCTGTCGAGCGCCTCACCTTCGATCTCGCTGCTCTTGACGACATCGCTAGTGAGAGTTCGCAACATCGCCTCATTGCGAAGATCAAAGCCAAGGCCCTCCATGCGTCCCAAGAGCTTGCCTTGCCGGTGGCGGACAGCGGCAAGTTGTGATGACAGCTTGGCATTGTCCCAAAAAAATTGCGGCCAATCAGTTAGTTCGTGAATGTAGGTCATATTTTACGCACTCCTTGCGGAGATTATACCGAGCAATCTCCGCAAGACAACAGTATTCGCCGCGCAATATGCGGAGAATACTGGCGCCAATCTCCGCATGCCCCGCCTGGACCTCTGAATGTAGGAGAAACTGCTGCCCCATCCCATCATGCCGCCTGCCCGCTCAACCGGCCATAGAAACTGCGCTCGAGATGCAGCTCCCCTGCCCCAGCTTTCTGGACAATTCCACGCAGATATCCACCAGGAGATGCGACTTCGCCTGCACAATGCTTTTCGAACGTGAGAACCAGCGCCGCAGTCGCGATTTGTGGCCCAAGTCGGTCCTGCGCAATGTTCCAGGCGTGCTCTGAGACGCCGATCATCGGCCTCAACTGCCCTGCAACACGGTGCAGATCGCCCCAATCCTTCAGATATCCGCCCATATTGTGCGCCCAGGACGCAAACTCAGGACAGGCTTGCATGACTGTCGACAGATCCAGGGCGGCCCCGCGTTTCTTGCGGGTTTCGGCCACCCAGTCTTCCAACTCCTTATCCACCAGCTCTTCCGGTGCCGCATTGGGTACCACGCCCGCCGCTTGCTCAGTTTCTGAGCGATTACAGGTTACAGGATTAAGTTGAGTTGTAATTAGTATATGAGGTTCGGAAATGACCTCCCTGGGGTCCATTTCTTGAGTCTTCTGAAGTACTTGTTCGGTGGTTTCGGCTGTGTTTTCCACAACCTCATCCGCTCGAACTGCCTTGAGGTACGTGGCCTCTACACGTTCCTGGAGCTCTTTGAACCACGCCAAAAGCCGTTCCAGTGACTCAGAGGCCGTGTTCCTGCGCGGAAGGCGGGCCAAAAGGTCCTCGAAAAGGCCTGTGAGCTGCGTCCACGGGCCTCTCAGCGCGCCGCTGAGCGCAGCCTCGATCCGCGCTCGGATCATCCTGCGGGCCACAGTGATCTGCCGCTTCAGGCGCTGACAGTGCGCGCGCTCGGCCTGCAGCTCTGCGTGTAGCTGCTGAAACTCTTCTATGCGAGCTGACAGCGGCGACAAATCAAAGCCGTAGGCCTCAATAATACGGCCCTCTGCGTCCCTGTGGCCCCAACGCTTGCCATTGGGGCTGTCTTTGAAGGCGATTACACCGATCTCGGCCAGGCGACGCGCATGGCGCTTGAGCGCAGAGAGTGAAAAGCCCGTTTGCTCCATCAGATAGGCATTAGAAGCCCAGACGATCGGGCGCTGACCCACTTCCCAATCTTGCGCCTGCGTGAAGGCCCCAAGCGTATCGAGGAGCATCATATCCCCTGCCTTGAGGCCGATATGCGCACCTACGCGTTTCACGGCAACAAAGGCCTGTGTTTTGGGTACGGCTGATCTTTCACCAGCATGTGCGTGCTGTTCAGCAACGGCGAGTCCGGCTGTCGCCTTCCGCCACCCCGAGGGTTGGTTGATATTGGACATACCTTCACCGTTCTGAGGCATGCCTGTCTCAGTCGCTCCATGCGGAGCATCATTGAATTTCGTCATTTTTAGCTAGGCACAGAAAACCTTTTCGCCCGAAGACGTTTTTCGTTGTTTAGCGATTCGCGGACTGCTAGGATTGTGATGTGAAAACAAATCGCGCCTTGTGCGCAGCAGCCCTCGGGACTTCGGTTTCGAGGGTTTTCTTTTTGGTGCCGTTCTCCTTTCTGCTCATTGCCTCTGTTTTGGCGGTTAACAGCTGTTAACCGCCGCTATCCTTCGTGGCTCTCTGATTGGAACCGATCGAAGGAATCCTGAATGAGCTGGTCCAAATTCTGATCCAGCCAATTCGCGAATCTCGTGTTCTCCCCTGCCCGCTTGACGGTGACTGATAGCGCCGATTTACCACTTTTGATCTGCACACCGGGAACGGGCGTGCGCTCCTCGACAGATCGTTCTTGCTTACCTCGTTTTCCAACTTCGTTGAGAACGAGGTCTAGCCGACCGTCAGAGTCGAGATCACCAGATTGACCAAGAACACCCAGAACACCCTCCTCCGAGAGTTGTTCTTTCTCAAACGCCGTTGCGAGTGTGGTCCATTTCGGGCGCCCTGCTCCTGGAGCCGCGCCGATGGCTTCACCGACAGCCAAGGGTACTAGCCGATTGATACGCTCAAGCTGCGAAAGAGTATTCTTGCTGATAGCCAAAGCCTGGCACGCCTCCGCACGCGAGTAGCCCTGCTCCAGGATCGCTTGCGCGAACCGAACACGTTCATAATAGCTCAGCTCAGCGCGGCCCGCATTTTCGAGGCCTTTCGCCATCAATGCATCGGTATCATCGAGCGTCCGGATCAGAGCCCGCACTGGTATCCCCAGATGGCGGCACGCAAGTATTCGTCTCTGGCCGTAGATGACCTCGAAATGCCCGTCACGATCCTTCGAAGGACGTAGAAGCACCGGGACTTGCTGTCCGGCATCAGCGATGCTGGTTGCGAGATCTTTGATCGATTCATTCGATGCGGCGCGGTTAACAGCTGTTAACTCGATATCCAGCCGGTCCTTGGGTCCCCAAGCTAGGATAAGATTTGTATCGATATCCTGGATGCCGCCGAGACCCGCACGAACAGAGCCGATGGTTCCTTTCGGCAATGTTCGATGAGCTCTATCAGAAGCCCCATCTTTCGGCGTCTCAGTCGCCGCAGTAATCGCAGCCATGATGCCGGTTTTGTTTTTACCCATAGCCATGATTACCGCCCCCAAGCCTGTTGAAGCATTCCCGCAATCTCAGCACCAACCGCATCCATGCTGTTCTTTGCGCGATCATAGGTCGATCTGGTCATCTCGGATCGCGCAACCTCGTAGATCGACATCTTGAGCATCGATGCGTCGCCAATAGCCGTACTACGCAGTCCGGTCGCCCCAACAACACGATCCTGGAAAAGAGCGCGCATAAGGCTCACGATCTGCTGACTGGGGATATCGCTCGGATCGTCCCGCGTAATAAGGAAGGAGAAAAAATCATGATCGAGTTTGACGCCCGTGTCCTCGATCACACCAAGATAAGCAGAAGTCATTTCGACAAACTGCTGGGTGGAAGCAAGGTCGAGCATGCTCGGCGTCATCGGCACGATGACCGAGGTCGCAGCGTAGAGGCCGGTCAAAGTCAAGAATCCGAGAGCGGGTGGGCTGTCGATAACCACCACGTCGTAGTCACCCTCAACGGACTGGATCGCCAGGCTGAGCTTCTCAAAGAATGCAACGCCACGACCTGCATTGACCGCAGTTTCTGTTTCAAACTCGCTTAGAACAAGCCGGGCAGGAGTCAAATGAAGGCCAGGGAAATAGGTTTCTACGATGGCCTCAGACATCGGCACCGGGTCGTCATAGCGAAGTGCGTCGTAAATCGACGCCCCTTCAAACTCCAGTTCAGTCTGAATCCCGCAAAAACCCGTGAGGCTCCCTTGCGGATCCAGGTCAATCGCCAAGACCCGATAACCGTTCAATGCAAGGTAGTGACACAGATGAATCGCAGAGGTGGACTTAGCAGATCCACCTTTAAAGTTCATCAGCTGAATAACCTGAAGCTTGTCGCCCTCGCGACGACCAGGAAGATATTTGCCAGGCTTACGAGAGCTAGCCTCCAAAAAATGGCGGGCTTGAAGGATCTCTTCACCGGAATAAAAGCGCCGTCCGTTCTTGATTACTTCCGGCTCCGGCAAGGACCCGTCGCTATGGCACTTGCGCAAGAATTGCCCGGTCACCCCTAGAAGATCAGCAGTCTCTGTAGCACTAAATAGTCTCAAATTCTTGCGTTGATCGGGGGCGTAGGCTTGCTGAAGATGCGTCGTGAGCGCGGTGTGTAGACGCGCTGCTATCTGGCTTGTAAGCTCGGATTGAGACGCCGCTTCGATTGGTGCCGTCTGGAACATGGTTGCTATTTCTCTGCTCGAACGCGCTTATTTGCGCAACTTGACTCTAATGGCCGTGATTCACCATGTTAAGTCAAGGATTTTATCCACAAATTGTGCTGCCGGACCAAAGGGCTACTAGGGAAGCCACGCACCCTCTAGAGTTAACAGCTGTTAACAGCACCCACGAACTATTGGTACAGCAAGACATCTGTCGTCGATTGGGCGTCGCTCCAAACCGATCCAATAACGGTCCCTCGACCGAAAATTAGGCTGGCGAGAGAGACAATGCACATAGGCGGATTGAAACCAAGCACCGACAGATCTACCGCGGAACAAGGGCCCTAATGGGCCATATGTCGAAGTTACATTGATGCTCAAGAGCCGAGGTTAAACGCCGAGATCACAGTCGTATTGCATCAACAAGGTTGGTTAAGACCCTGACGTCTGGCGCGTCAACGGTGCCCAGCAGGGTAGGGGGGGCAGCACCGTTGCTTTCCCGGCAGGAACAATATTCGACGTAGAGCACCACGTAGATAGAACCAGTTCGACTACACCTCGCCGGACCTCAAGACCTGCTAGTTGAGTCCTCGTTGTTTAGGACGGATGAGTGGCGATCCGTGGCAATTTAAGTTCCCGAGTTTGTCCGTAGAACGAACGGTCGGCACTCCCTACAGCCGATGCGCTCGCTCGGCCGCTTCGAAAAAGCGCTGGAAATGAAGTGCGGATACCGTGCTTGCCGCCGCCCAAACTACGGCTCAATGACGCAACTCCTTCACCAGCTTTCTGGGGGCAGGTTGCACCCAGTTTCGCTGTCCAGATGATCCACGTTGAACATCGATGGCAGTTGCCTTGCGAAGCTCAAAGGTGCAGGAACACCCGCCGACCAAATACAAGGGCAGGGGCCCCGGATCAATGTCCAGGTCCTGATCGAAGCGCTTATCAAATGCCGGAGGCAAGCGGGTTCAGCTGTGACGACACCGGAGCTTTTCTCGCGGGCATCCAGTCCTTGTGCCTGGTCGAGGATCTGACGATCCAAACCCATCAGGTAGGTCGCGCCATAACGGAGAAGTATCGGTTCTCGGTCTATGACGCGGTGATCGTGGCTGCCGCGCTGATCGCCGGATGCACGACACTGTGGTGCGAGGACATGCACGACGGATTACTCGTGGAAGAGCAGTTGCGCATCATCAATCCATTTTCCTGACCGCAAAACGGGCGGCAACCTCGCAATCGTTCTATCGGATGGAAGAATTGCAAGGTTGTGATTATTGCGCGGGCTTCAGCAAACCCAACTTCTCCGCCCGTTCCAGCAGCATCCTCACGGACGACGGCTGCCAACTGGCGCGTCCGCGTGGTGTGCGCTCACGCATCGATTCCAACCGATCGCAGATCGCCACTAGCGTGATGTCCGGGTTCGCGCCCTTGATGGCAGCGACGATCGCGGGCAGGCGGTCGTCGGTTTCGCGACGTCCGGCGCGGTCCAGAACCTCGGCGGGCAGGAACCCGTCGCGCACATAGGCTTTCACGGCGCGCAGCAGGCGGCTTTGCGTCCAGCGGCGATCATGGGGCAGGGGGCCGTTGATGATCCGCAATATGTCTTCCCAAGCCATATCGGGCCGCAGGCGGCGCACATGGGGCACCCAATCCTGCGCGGTCTCGTTCAGCCGCTCCATGTAGCCGTCTTGCCGCGCCAGTCGCACCTTGCGTAGCGCCGCTGGATCGCGGTCACGCAGGCCCGGGTTGCCGCCGACTCGGCCCTTAGTACGGGCGCTCGCCAGCCCCGCCTTGGTGCGTTCCCGGATCAGCGCGCGCTCGAACTCGGCCGCGGCCCCCAGAACCTGCAATGTGAACTTGCCCTGCGGGGAAGCGGTGTCGATGGGGTCCTGCAGGGAGCGGAAGAAAGCTCCCTTGGCCTCCAGACGTTCGATCACCTCCAGCAAGTGCGACAGAGACCGCGCAAGCCGGTCGATCCGAACGACAACCAGCGTGTCGCCGCTCTGGACGCGTTCGAGCACGCGGGCAAGTACTGGCCGCGCACGATTGCCGCCTGAGGCGTGTTCTTCAAAGATCTCTACGCAACCCGCAGATTGAAGGGCCTCAGACTGGGGCAGGGGGGTCTGATCCTCTGTGGAAACTCGCGCGTAGCCTATCAAGGGCATCAAATCATGCTTTTTGCAGTTTTACATATCACTAATAAAAGACTGATTGAAAACAATGTTTAGTCTTTAGGGTGCCGCTAAATTACACATCAAGACCGTGCAAACTGCCAACGCGGGGAAAGCGTAGCAACTTTTTGTCAGCGTGCCTTTCTACGGATCAACAAACAAGCCGTGTCGGCGCATTAATGGTGCGGAGCTGCGCCTTTTGCCATCATGAGGTGGTGCGCCTGGTGATGCGCCCCGATGGTCATCAGACCAAAGAAACCAAGCCCCTGAATCTGCGCGGCATCGCCATCGACACTGAGCGCCACGCCATCTTCTAAGTCCTCTGTCACAACATCCCAGCCGGTTTCAGCCGCGAGAAAGGGCGCATGAGCGGGCACCATGGCGCGGATGGCCTGGAGAACGAGGGGGGTGCCCTGAATCTCGAACCGGGCCCCTTCCGGCCGCAGGGTGCGGGTGACCACGGCCTCCTGGGTCAGAAGGTCCATATCGACCAGATGACGGCGCAATCCGTCGATATCGACCCGCTCCCAATCCGTCTCGGGATCGGCTTGAAGGATCGCAACGATTTCCGCCAGGGCAGCAAAGGCCGATTGCCCGGTTTCCTGTGGTCCACCCCTATCTTGCCCAGTCGCGGAATGGGTGTGCTGCGCGGCCACGGGTGCGGCCATCACTATGGCAAGGAGGAGGGGAATGAGACGCATGGACGGGTCCTTTAATGGGGTGGTGTCATCTTTACGCTAGCAGGGGCGGATGCATCGCAATATGATTTCAATCATATGCTGCCAAACCCCTTTGATCTTATCCCGAGCTCAGCCCTGCGCCCAATTTCCGGCGCGATTGGCGATGTAGTGTTTCATCAAGGTGACCCCACCCACGGTCTCTATGTCGTGCAAACCGGACGCGTGCATCTCGAGCGGGTCGGCCCAAATGGCGAGCGGTTCATCATTCACCGTGCTCAAGCCGGGACAAGCTTTGCCGAAGCTTCGGTGTTTTCAGAGGTCTATCATTGCGATGCGGTCTGTGTTGAGGCCGGAGCGCTGATCCGGATCGACAAGGCTGCCGTCTTGGCCGCCTTTGCCGACCCGGCATTTGCCCGCGCCTATGGCCGTCAGGCCGCTCAACAGATACAGGCGCAGCGACAGATGCTCGAGATCGTCGGCGTTCGGCGCGCAGAGGACCGGGTGATGGCGGGGTTGGTCGCGGGCCTGCTCGACGGCTCCGTCGTCGAGTTCGCCGCCCGGTTGCAGCTGAGCCATGAGGCGACCTACAGGTCGCTGCGAAAGCTTGTGCAGGACGGGCGGGTCACAAACCCGACCCGCGGGATCTATCACCTGCGCCCATGACCCAATCAGCTGTGGCTGGCGAAGACGGAGGTCGCCCCGTCGGAGCCGACAAGCAGAGCATCAAAAGTGTCACCGGCCCCAGGACCGCCCATGCCGGGCGAACTCATCGGCATGCCTGGGACCGTCAATCCGCGCGCCACCGGTTGTTCTGCCAGCAGCCGCGTGATGTCCGCGGCAGGCACGTGGCCCTCGATGAAGTAGTCGCCTATGATCGCCGTGTGGCATCCAGCCAGCTCCGGTGCGATTTGCAGCCGGTCTTTGAACGCATAAAGCGCATCCTGATCGACGTCCTGCGCCTCGACCGCGAACCCAGCTTGCCGGACATGATCGACCCAGGCGGAGCAGCATCCACAGGTTGGCGTTTTGAGCACCTTCAGAAGGGGTGTCGTGTCAGCGACAACTGGGAACGCCAGGGTGGCTGCTGCGCCTGTGATCAAAAATGTGCGTCGTTTCATTGGGAGGTCCTCTAGAATTTATTAGTGAGTTTAGCGTCCTGCGCCGCGCTGTCGAGCGGGTCTGCATGGGCGGCATGGGCGTCGGCGGCGGCGGGCGACACGCGTTGGCTGTCCGGGAGCGTCGCATCGAGATCCCGCGCGTGGCGCTCGTCGAGACACGCGGTTTCGAGCTGCAGCGTGACCATGTGAAACCCATAGTGTTCCGTCAGTCGATGATAGGCCCGGTTCAGCAGGTCCGCGGCCTCTGCGGGCTCACCATGGCGGATATGGGCAGAAAAGGCGTGTTTTCCGCTGGTCAGCGTCCAAGCATGCACATGGTGAACGTCCAGAACCCCGTCCTGGCCGCGCAGGTCCGCCGTCACAGCCTTGAGATCCGTTCCCTCGGGCGTGCCTTCCATGAGAATGTGGACCGCTTCTTTGATGACGCCGACGGGGGCCCAGAGGAGAACCACCCCGAACGCCATGCCGAGGATCGGGTCAATCGCCAGAAACCCGGTGAACTCGATCACGAGAGCGGTGACGATGATCAGGAGGCTGCCGACAAAGGTCTGGATGATATGCCAGAGCGCACCACGGGCATTCAGATCGTCCTTGCTCGATTGCCACATCAGCCCCAGCGAGATCACTTCGGTGACCAGGCCTCCGAAGGCGACCCAGAGCATGGGACCTGTGGCCAGGTGAATCGGATTCCCGAGCCGCATCGCGCCCATCCAGATCACCAGAAGCGCCATGCCGAGAAGAAAGCCGCCATTCACCAGCGCCCCGATGATCTCGGCGCGGTACCATCCGAAACTGCGCGTCGAATCCGCGGGGCGGCGCGCAATCCGCTGCGCGGTGATGGCCACCAGAACGCCGCCAACCGCCGACAGGGTGTGAAACGCATCCGACAGCACGGCAATCGAGCCGGTCCAGAGCCCCACGGCCAGTTCAATTACGAAATAGACCCCGGTGAGCCAGGCAGAAATTACAAGGGCCTTGCCTGAAGTGGGCATGTGCCCGGAATGCGCGTGAGCGGCCATATCAGCTCTCCTTTCGAGGGGTTTGTCGTTCGCGCAACAGCGCAAACAGCATCGACAGGGCGGTGGCACCGCCAAGGGCAAGCGCGGTCCAGGCGGCGGTGCGGGCATCGCCGTTCATCGCGGCACTGCCCAAGTGCGCCAGCAGGAAACTGGCCGGAATAATCCCGGCCAATGTGGCCAAGGCGAAGCGCCACAGATGCAACGGACTGAGACCCGCTGCGTAGCTGATCAGATCGAAGGAGAGGAACGGTAGCAGCCGACTGGCGAAGACCATGAAGGTGAGCGTGTTCTGTGATCCGAGAAAACCCGGGGCGACGTTGCGCCCCAGATGACGTTCCGCAAAGGGGCGGCCCAGATGTCGGGCGAGCAGGAACGCGGCGATCGCGCCGATCTCCGCGCCGAGAACCACAAGGATCGTCCCGAAGGTGTGACCGTACGCGGCACCGGCGGCCAGCGCGATCGGCGCTGAGGGCAGGGGGCTTGCCACGATGGCCAAACCCATCAGTGTAACGACAAGGAACGGCCCGAATAATCCTGCGGCATCGATCCAGGCCTGCAACCTGTCGCGGTCCGGCCAGCCGAAGGGTCCATCCAAGAGGTCCGGCGCAAACAGAAAAACACCCAACGCAAGGACAACCACAAGAAGGAGGAACCGAGCCAGCACAGCTTATCCCTCACAAAAAGAGAACAGGAAGGCGGCGGACCAGGCATCCAAGTGACCAGAGATCAAATGCGCAAGCCGCCCCGCAGGGTACGCTAAGGTCCGATCTACACAGGGGGACGCGGTATCAAAGGGGAGTTCCATCATGCGTGCCCACATGGGGCTTCCAGCAACTGGAGGGTCAACAACCCTGGAGCCAATTGATACATTTTGCGACAAAGGAAGTTCGGGTCTTTCCCGAAAGATCAACCTATTCTGCCTCTTATGACGCGTGATTTTCATTCAACGGCCGTGATGCCGAAAAGACCCCAGTCTCCCGGAGGGGACCGCTGATGTCATCTCAGGCCCATATCCTGGTGGTTGATGATCACGCTGAGATTCGTCGCTCGGTGACGCGCTATCTTGAGAAAAACGGGCTACGTGCCACAGGCGTCAGCGACACAGAAGAGATGGATGCCCAACTTGCCCGGGACGCCATTGATCTCATCGTGCTCGACATCATGATGCCGGGGGAGGATGGAATTGCGGCATGCGCCAGATTGCGACAGGAGCGCCAGACGATCCCGATCCTCATGCTGACGGCTCTCGGCGAGGATGACGACCGTATCAAGGGGCTCGACACCGGGGCCGACGATTACCTTTCCAAACCCTTCAATCCGCGCGAACTGCTGGCGAGGATCAACGCGATCCTGCGGCGCGCTGGTGACGCGGTGCCGCCGCATGGCGGGTCTTTTGCGGGCAAGACAGCCTGGTTCGCGGATATCAAATTCGACCACGATGCCCGCCACGTCGTGACGCCCGAGCGGGGGACCACGGCGCTGACCACTGCCGAAGCCAAGCTCCTGACAGTGTTTCTCGAACGCCCCCGGATGGTCATCAGCCGAGACGATCTTCTCGCTCTGAGTGCCGGTCGCACGGCGGGACCGCTGGACCGGACGATCGACAATCAGGTGTCGCGACTGCGCCGCAAGATCGAACCTGATGTGCTGCGCCCGCGCATCATCTCGACGGTGCGCAACGGCGGCTATTGTCTGAACGCCGATGTGGAGATCGAGGCGTGATGCGGATGGGGTTTCGCACGCAGATCGCGCTCCTGGTCGTGTCGGTCTTGTTTGTCGCGCAAAGCGTGGGTCTGTGGCTCTTTGTCGATGAGCGTTCGCTGGCCGTGCAGGCCGCCATCGGCAGTGAAGCGGCCGGGCGGGCGGCCAATGTGGCACGGCTGATCGAGGAAGCCCCGCTGGATCTGCATGACGAGATCGTAGCAGCGGCCACTTCTCCCCTGGTGCGCTTTGCGTTGAGCGACACGCCCGAAGTGACCCATACGCATCATGACCAGAACGGGGCCATCGAGGCGCGGGTTCGCGCGCTCCTGAACGATGGATACAGCCGGGACATCCGAGTCGAAGTGCATGAGATCGAACAGGGGCTGCTGCCCTTGCCGAACCTGTCGCCGGAAATGGCCGAAATGCACGCCGAAATGATGCAAGGCACTCTGGCTGCAATCGAAATGGAGCTCTCGATCGCCATTGAGGGCGGGCAGTGGCTCAATGTCGGCACGCGGTTCGAGCGCCCGCCGATCCAGTGGTCCTGGGCATCCACGCTCTCTTTCGCCCTCACCGTCGCCGTGCTGCTGCTTGCCATCTTCTGGTTTCTGCTGACACGCCTGACCCGCCCCCTGAACGATCTTGCCCGGGCCGCGGAGGTTTTGGGGCGCGGCGGCGGGCATGAGCCGATCGCGCCAACGGGCCCGCGCGAAGTCCGGGACCTGTCGGCCGCCTTCAATGACATGCAGGCGCGGCTGGCGCGCTTTGTGTCCGACCGCACGCAGATGCTGGCAGCGCTGGCCCATGATCTCAGATCTCCGCTCACAGCGCTGCGCGTGCGCGCCGAGCTGGTCGACGATCCCGAAACCAAAGAAGGGATCTCCGCGTCGCTCGACGAGATGCAGGACATGGTGGAAGCCACGCTCGCCTACGCGCGCGGTGTCGGGCAGGATGAAGCGCTGGAGGAGGTCGACATCAGCACATATCTGCTGACGCTTCATGGCGAGACCCGTGACGCGCTTGACCTGGTGGCCGGGCCGGACGCCCGGCTGCAGATCAAGCCAAAGGCGCTGCGGCGCGCCTTGCGCAATCTCATCGACAATGCGCTGCGCTATGGGCGTGATCCTGCACTCTCGTGGGAGATGACCGATGACAGCATCGACATCATCATCGACGATCAGGGGCCGGGCATCCCGGAGGCTGATATTGATGACGTGTTTCAGCCGTTTCTGCGGCTTGAGCAATCGCGCTCCCTGGAAACCGGCGGTCATGGCTTGGGACTTTCGATCGCGCGCAGCATCGTGCTGCAACATGGAGGATCGATCGCGCTGTCGAATCGCGCCGAGGGCGGTCTCCGGGCGCGCGTCTCTCTGCCCATCGCGCGTCCTGAGACATCCGTATCCCGGAGTTCAGACGCTCTCGCGACAGACGGGTTTCAGCGCCGCCAAGCAGGCTGACCCAGACCGTTTCGCAATTCGCGTCTCTCACCGTTGATACATAACCTTACAAATTTCCGGGGCTGATCGCATTCCGCCACTTCCCAGAGTTCGATAGAAAACAAAGCGTTCGACATGGAAAAGAGGCAGTCCCATGAAGGCAAGAAACCAATCGTTCCTCTCGCGTCGCCGCTTTGCCGGCGGCCTCGGCACTGCGATGCTGTGTGCGCCGTCTTTGCTGCGCGCCGAAACGCTGGCTCCCGTGCGCCGCAACGCGTCGAGCTTCCGCACCCACAATTGGCAGGATCATTTCGATACTCTGGGCAAAGGCATCATCATCGCGGACACCATTTCGCGCGCGCTCCAGCAGTGGACGGCGGATGGCACCATGTTTGTCTATCCAACTTCTGTTCCGATGACGGATGAACTCACGCGCCGGGGATATACGGAAATCATCTTCAAGGACCCGGAACCCGATTGGACGCCGACACCCTCCATGCGCGAGCGCGACCCAACTTTGCCGGCCTACATGCCGCCGGGTCCGGACAATCCGCTTGGAGTGCGGTCGCTGCATCTGACATGGCAGTATTACCGCATTCACGGGACACATGACACGCGCAAGATCGGCCGACGCTCTTCGAGCGGCTGCATCGGTCTTTACAATGAGCACATCATCGAGGTTTTTGATCGGACCCCGGTTGGCACTCAGGTCAAATTGATCTGATGGGGCGATACAGCGTCATTGCATTGGCGATCGTGGCGATTCTGGCCGTCGGCTTTTTGTGGACAGAGCAGGGCGACGACGCTGCAGAGCGAGCTTCCGGCGACGTCAGTGCGGGCGGCGCACCGATGGTCGAGGTTGTTCTGCCAGAAACTCTCTCGACCAACGCACAGGTCGGCAAATTGGCCTATGAGGCCAAATGCGCAGTGTGTCATGGTACGAATGCCGCTGGTCAGGACGGTGTCGCCCCACCATTGGTGCACAAGATCTATGAACCCAGCCATCACGGAGACGGTGCTTTCCTGCTGGCGGCGAAGAACGGCGTTCGGGCACATCATTGGCGCTTTGGAAACATGCCACCCGTGGCGGGCGTGACGGATGGGGATGTAAAGATGATCGTGGCATATGTGCGTGAATTGCAGCGGGCAAATGGAATAAACTGAGCAGGCAACCAAGTGAAGGATAACCGCGTGAAGCAAATATTGGGAATTGCCGTTTTTCTGGCCATGATCGGAACGAACGCGCTGGCGCATTCGGAAAAAGAAAGCATGACGCTTGCCGATGGCGCGGTCCTGGAAAACGTGCCCGAGACACTCGAGATGCGGTTCAACGACGGGATGCGTTTGACGAAAGTCGAAATGACCCATGCGGGCACCCAGGTCGAAACGCTCGACCTCGGCGCACAATCAGGCTTCGTGAAAGAATTCTCCTTGCCGCTCGTGCCGATGGGATCCGGTCTCTACCAGATCGAGTGGCGCGGTCTGGGCGTCGATGGACATCCCATGACCGGCAGTTTTACCTTCGAGGTGAAGTGAGGCGTGCCAGATCTCTGGGGACTGGCCGCGATTGCCACCAAGTTCTTCCTCTACCTCGGGGTCCTCGCGAGTGGAGGCCTTATCCTCTGTCGACTTGTTCTCGCCGACCAGATGTCGGCACTCGATCGCGCAGCGCGCATTTGGGCGATTGGCTTTGCCACACTGGCGGTGGCAATGGCCGCTCTGGGATTTGCCGTCCGGGGTGCGGTGCTCATGGATGACGTCTCCGGCATGGTCGATCCGTCCATTCTGGCCCTTCTATGGCAGACCCCACCCGGAGAAGCATTGCTGTTCCGGCTCCTCGGACTGGGGACACTTGTTCTCGGCGCTGCGATTGGCGGGCGTTGGCTATGGGTGGCGGCGGTCGGCGGCGCTGTCGCGATCTGGAGCTTTTGCGAGATCGGTCATGTGGCGAGCCAGGATCGGCTGTGGTTTCAGAGTGTCTTGTTTGCGCATCTCATTGCCGCGGCATTCTGGATTGGCATCTTCCTTCCACTCAGCCGCCTCTCGCGGTCCGCGGACACTTTGGGTGACGCCGCAGCCCTCGGGCATCGCTTTGGCCAGATCGCCGCTGTCGCCGTTCCGCTCCTCGTCGTTGCCGGCGCGATCATGACCTGGCGCCTGGTGGGATCCGTCTCAGCCCTGTTCGGAACCGGCTACGGTCTGTGGCTTTTGGCAAAGCTTGCCGCTGTGGCATTGCTGTTGGCTTTGGCAGCACTCAATAAGGTGCGTCTCGTACCGGCTCTTCAAAGGGGTGATCCCGGCGTCGGTACGCAACTGTCAAAGTCGATTTCCTTGGAATGGCTCTGCGTTGGCGTCATTCTACTCGCAACAGCCATCTTCACTTCAGTTCTTACGGTGCCGACATGAGCCTGACAAAACGTGACTTCCTCAAAATCAGCGCCGCCGGTTTGGCGGTGATGCCGCAGGCCCTGTCCGCACAGACGACATTGGCGACGCTGAGAGCCAGCGTCACCGATCTCCAATTGCTGCCGGAGCAATATGAAAAGACAACAGTATGGGGCTTCGAAGGGCACGCCCCCGGCCCGGAAATCAGAATTGCACAAGGGGCGCGGGTAACCCGGCGGATCGTCAATGACCTGCCGGCGCCGACCTCGGTTCACTGGCATGGCATTCGCATTGAGAACGCCATGGATGGCGTGGCGGGCCTGACGCAGGATGCGATCCCTCCGGGAGAGAGCTTTGAGTATGACTTCGTGGCCCCCGACGCCGGCACCTACTGGTACCATTCCCATAACCGGTCGTTTGAGCAGGTCGCCCGTGGACTGCACGGAGCGCTGATCGTGGAGGAGCCCGACGCGCTCGACATCGATCATGAGGGGGTCCTTATCCTCGATGATTGGTTGATCGATCCCGAGACAGCACAGATTCCGGACACCTTCGGGGCGATGCATGATCTCAGTCATGCAGGCCGGCTCGGGAACTACATCACCACGAATGGGCGCTATAACCTGTCGCGCGACGTGGCGCGCCACGATCGGCTGAGGCTGAGACTGATCAATGCGGCCAATGCACGTGTGTTTCAGCTGGGGCTGGACGGGCTCGACGGCTGGATTGTTGCCTTGGACGGCATGCCTTTGGGTCAGCCACAGAAGAATGACGGGACTTTTCTTCTCGCCCCCGCCCAACGCATCGATCTGATTGTCGATGTCGTCGCAGAGTTGGGTGGTGCCGGGCATATCGTACAATTCGACCGTGGCGAGAGTTTCTCTCAAGTGGCCTTCGAGGTGCGATCAGATGGCACGCGCGCGCGCCGCGCAGCGCCGCTGGCATTGCCACCGAATCCTGTTCCCGTGCCGAATCTGGCCGAGGCGAGAGACATCGCTTTGCGCATGGAAGGTGGGGCCATGGGTGGCATGCGGGGCGCGATGATGGGCGGTCGGATGTCATCGATGCGCGACATGATGCAAGCCGGGCAATTCTGGGCCTTCAACGGATCGGTTGGGGGTATGGATGGCTCCCCATTGGCATCTCTCTCATTGGGCGAAACGGTCCGGATGAAGATCACCAACGACACCTCCTTCCCGCACGCGATGCACCTGCATGGCATGCATTTCCACGAGATTGCAGCTGACGGAAGCCTCGGGGCTCTGAGAGACACCACGCTGCTTCAGCGCGGCGAGGTTCGGGACATTGCCTTTGTCGCGGACAATCCCGGCAAATGGCTGCTGCATTGCCACATGCTCTCGCACTCGGCCTCGGGCATGATGACATGGATCGATGTGGCGTGACCCGGGCTACGCTCTCCCTGGGCATTGGACTGCTGCTTCTCCTCGGGGCAGGGATCTATGTCTGGACCGGCGCAGCTGCTGAGGCTGAACGCGGCATCATGCCCGAAGACATCGACATTGTCGCGGGAAAAGCGCTCTATGCCGAGACCTGTGCGGCCTGCCACGGTGCCAATCTCGAGGGTCAGCCGGACTGGCGCAGCCCGGGCGAAGACGGGCGATTGCCCGCGCCGCCGCATGACGAGACCGGGCATACCTGGCACCATGGGGACCAGCTTCTGTTTGACTACACCAAGCTCGGGGGCCGCGCCGTGATGGCGGCGCAGGGCATGGACTTCGACAGCGGGATGCCCGGCTTCGGGGATCAACTGAGCGATCAGGAAATCTGGAACATCCTGGGGTACATCAAATCAACCTGGCCCGAACGGATTCAGGACATGCAAGCTATGCGGACGGAAGGCGAGACGCGGAGTAGGGAGAATTAGAATGCAAATCACCAAGGTGATGGCGATACTCGCCATAGTGACACTGCCACTGGCCGCACAGGCTGACACGCTGAGTGAGGACAGGGTGAAAGAGCTGGTGCTCGAGGCCATTCGCGAGAACCCCGAGATTGTGCTCGAGGCGGTTCAGATCATCGAACAACGCGAACAGCAGCGCCAGGCGGCAGCGGCGGCAAGCGTGTTGTCTGACAACCGGGATGTTCTGGAGAACGATCCGAACGCGCCGGTCCTCGGCAACCCGGATGGCGATGTGACCGTGGTCGAGTTCTTCGACTACAACTGCCCCTATTGCCGTCGCGTGAAACCGGAGATCGAAGCGCTGCTCGCCGAAGATCCGAACGTCAAACTGGTCTACCGGGAATGGCCGATCCTCGGCGAGGGGTCGGTCTTTGCTGCCCGCGCCGCCCTGGCCGCGCGCGAACAGGGCAAGTACGAGGAATTCCACTGGGCTTTGATGGGGATGCAGGGCCGCGCGGAAGAGGCGAGCGTCATCCGCGTGGCCGAAGAGGTCGGGCTCGATATCGCCGAACTCCGCCGGGACATGGAAGCGCCTGAGATTGACGCCCATATCTCGGCATCGATGGAGATGAGCCGCGACCTTGGCTTTAACGGGACGCCGTCCTTCGTGATCGGCGATGCGCTCGTTCCAGGTGTCATCGACGCGGACCAGATGATCCGGCTGACGGAAGAGGCCCGCGCGGCCGAGCAATAGGATCAGACCGGGTTTGTGCTGTAGCCAGCCGCCTCGATCGCCTTTGCGACAGCGCTACCGGTCTGGCGTGTCTCCACGGCGACCGTTCGGGCGGCGAGGTCAGGGGTAACCTGCGCCGCCGGGTCGAGCGCGAGAATTTCTCGGGTGATAGCGGCCGTGCAATGACCGCAACTCATGTCCGGGACATGGAATTTCATGGATGACCCTCCTTGGTTAGGAGAGGCTTAGGGTTTCCAGCAGGTGGAAGGTCAAGCGTCTGTCGCCTGGGGCTCCGCGCGTTTTTCGGGGGATATCGCATCCGACGGCTGGCGGGTCCCGTGACAGGATTTTCCCATGAAAAGGAACATCACCCCATGAGCCGCGAGACACAGCAGGATTGGGGCCAGCACACCGAGGCTGGTGGAGAGCCCCGAGATGGTCCCACCGCCTGCGAAGAAGACGAGCAGGGGCAGAACCATGACCGCGCAGCAGATCCACATCCCGGCATGCATGATTTTGGTTCCGGTTCCGTGATTTTGTGTCTTTTGGGCGTGCATGGTTGGACCTCCGAGCCCTCTGATATCTGACAAGCGGGCGGGCCAGCAAGTTTACATTCCGATACATTTCATTTGGAAACAGCTGGTTACAGACAGGTGATGCTCCCTTCACACGGGTGGCTGAAGGTTTTTGTGAATTGCCCTTGAGCTTCCAGTGACTGGAAGCCCTATATTCGCCTTGAAGCTCGAATTGAGGTGAACCGCCATGACCGAAAGATACCAGAAAACTCTGAGCATAGAGGGCATGACCTGTGCCTCCTGCGTGGGCCGTGTTGAAAAGGCATTGTCCGGGTTGGAGGGCGTGACCGGCGTCACCGTCAATCTTGCCTCTGAAACCGTGCGCCTGTCTGTCGAGACGCCAGCTCATCTGACCGAGGCTGCGGAAACGTTGAAAACACTGGGCTATCCGGCCCGGACGGCGAAGATCACCCTGAACATCGCGTCCATGTCCTGCGCCTCCTGCGTGGGACGGGTGGACAAGGCGCTTGCCGACCTTCCCGGTGTGGTGTCGGTCACTGTGAATCTGGCCGCCGAGACGGCGATGGTCGAGTATCTCGAAGGGACAGTATCGCCCGGGGACCTCATGGCGGCCTCCGCGGCCATCGGCTACCCGGCGGAGATTGCAGAAGCAAACGCCAGCCAATCTCGGGTGGAACGCAAGGCGGAAGAGGCGGACGGACTGCGGCGCAATGTCCTGCTTGCAGCGGTGCTCACTCTCCCGGTCTTCATCCTCGAGATGGGCGCGCATCTTGTACCTGCCTTTCACATGGTGATCGAGCGCAGCATCGGGACGCAGACCTCCTGGATCATCCAGTTCCTTCTCACGACGATCGTCCTGTTCGGGCCGGGGCGTCATTTCTATACGAAAGGCTTCCCAGCACTCTTTCGAGGTGCGCCTGACATGAACAGTCTCGTGGCTGTCGGCACGGGGGCTGCTTGGGTCTATTCCGTGGTCGCCACCTTCTTGCCAGCGCTTCTGCCCGAAGGCGTGCGTGCGGTGTATTTCGAGGCTGCGGCCGTGATCGTCGTTCTCATCTTGGTCGGACGCTGGCTGGAGGCGCGTGCGAAAGGTCGTACCGGAGCTGCCATCCAAGCGCTTCTGGGTCTGCAGGCGCGCACCGCCCGTGTCATTCGGAACGGAGCAGCAGAGGAGGTGGATGTCGATGCCTTGGCTGTTGGCGACGTGATCCTTGTGCGCCCGGGAGAGCGGATCCCGGTGGATGGCGCGGTGACCGAGGGATCCAGCAATGTCGATGAAAGCATGATCACAGGCGAACCGGTTCCCGTTGCGAAATCCGCGGGGGCAAACGTCACGGGCGGCACCGTCAACGGGACCGGCAGCTTGACCTTCCAAGCGGTCCGGGTTGGGGCGGACACAACGCTCGCGCAGATCATCCGCATGGTCGAAGAAGCGCAGGGGGCCAAACTGCCCATCCAGGGCCTCGTGGATCGTGTGACGCTGTGGTTCGTCCCGGCTGTCATGGTCTTGTCGGCATTGACGGTTCTTGTGTGGCTGACCGTCGGACCTGACCCCGCGCTTACCTTTGCACTGGTGGCCGGTGTGTCCGTTCTGATCATTGCCTGTCCCTGCGCCATGGGGTTGGCCACGCCGACATCGATCATGGTGGGCACCGGCCGCGCGGCGGAAATGGGGGTGCTCTTTCGCAAGGGTGATGCGCTTCAAGCGCTGTCAGAGGTCGATGTCGTCGCGCTCGACAAGACCGGGACCGTCACCGAAGGCCAGCCGACCCTTACCGATGTGATCGTGGCAGACGGCTTCGATCGGAAGCGCGTTCTCGGCCTGATTGCCTCCGTCGAAGCACAGTCCGAACACCCGATTGCCGAGGCCATTCTCCGCGGCGCGCAAAGCGACGGTGTTGCTGTGCCTTCTGCGACGGGCTTTCGGTCTGTCACGGGTTACGGCGTTGCCGCGACAGTCGAGGGCCAAGAGGTCTTGGTCGGTGCGGATCGTCACATGCGCCGCGAAGGGATCGAGATCGCCGCGCTGATGGATAGGGAAAAGGATCTTGCAAGCCGCGGTCGGACCGCGCTCTATGCGGCCATAGACGGCGAACTGGCGGCGGTGATCGCTGTCGCGGACCCTGTGAAGCGCGCGAGCCAGGAGGCCATTGCCGCCCTGCATGATCGCGGTTTCAAAGTTGCGATGATTACCGGCGACAAACAGGAAACTGCCGAGGCCATCGCGCGTGAGACCGGGATCGATCACGTGATTGCCGGGGTCCTGCCCGATGGCAAGGTGGCCGCGCTCGATGATTTGCGGGCCGGGGACCGAAAGATCGCGTTCGTGGGCGACGGGATCAACGACGCGCCGGCCCTGGCGCACGCCGATGTCGGCATTGCCATCGGCACAGGCACCGACGTTGCCATCGAATCCGCGGATGTTGTGCTGATGTCCGGGGACCTGCGCGGTGTCGTGAATGCTGTCGAGGTCTCGAAACGGACCATGACGAACATCCGCCAGAACCTGGTCTGGGCCTTTGGCTACAATGTCGCGCTGATCCCGGTCGCCGCAGGCGTTCTTTACCCGGCCTTTGGGCTGCTTCTGTCGCCGGTCTTTGCGGCGGGTGCCATGGCCCTATCCTCTGTTTCGGTTCTGACAAACGCCCTGCGTCTGCGCCGCATCACCCCCGCGATGCGCGAAGAGGCGACCCCCCCTGCGCCGCGGATCGAAACGCAATCGCAACCTGCTGAATAGGAGGGCAAGGACATGAATATTGGAGAAGTTGCGGACCGGTCCGGCATTCCACCAAAAACCATCCGATACTACGAGGATATCGGCCTGATCAGGCCGCAAAGAAGCGACAACGGATACCGCGCGTTTCGGGAAACCGACCTCCATAAACTGGCTTTTCTCGGTCGCGCGCGGGCGCTCGGGTTCTCGATCGAGGATTGCCGTGTCCTTCTGAGCCTTTACGAGGACGAAACGCGGGAGAGTGCTCAGGTGAAGGCCATCGCCGAAGAGCATCTGTCGGCCATCGATGACAAGATCGCGCAGCTTCGGGAGATGCGGGAAACACTGTCGCACCTCGTCGATGCCTGCCACGGTGATCATCGCCCGGATTGCCCGATCTTGGGAGAATTGGCAGGCGCGACGGAGTAACACGAAAAAAATGGCTTGGATTGGGAACCTTCCAGCGCTGGAACTTTGTTCGCTTGGTGAAGGAGAGGAATTCCGATGTCAGAATCTACATTCGAAACCCAGCATTCTCACGAGGAGGCCAAAGCCAAATCGCAGGACCACGCGCAATCCCCCTATGGTCGCTTCTTTGCGATGGTCGGCACTTCCACCGCCTTGATGTTCGGGTTGATGTACCTGAACACCTACGCATTCGAGCATGTCTATTGGAGTGAGACACGCTTCTACATGACCTTTGTGATGGGCGCGACCATGGCAATTGTCATGTTGACCTTCATGCTTGGCATGTATCGAAACACAACCGTCAACGCGGCAGTTTTTGTCGGATCGGCAGCTCTGTTCGCCGGTGCCCTGTGGCTGGTTCGAAGCCAGGAAACCGTACAGGACGAAAGCTGGATGAGCGCGATGATCCCGCACCATTCCATCGCGATCATGACCAGTGAACGGGCGGAAATCACAGATCCACGGGTCGCCGCACTGGCGAAGGAGATTGTGCATGCTCAAAACCGCGAAATCTCGGAGATGCGCTATTTGCTCGCCGATATTGCGACAAACGGTGAAGCCGGGTCTGACTGGCCGCTGGGTGCGTCTGCAGGCCCCGCCAGCATAGACAGCCTGATACAGGCGGTCGCTACACCGGTCATTGCAGGTATTCGGCCAGCACCTCTGTCAACCGATGAAATCGCCCGAGCCCTCGGGTCAAGTGTCGCCTGTACCTTCGTGCGGGCCGTCAACGCCGATCCCATTCTGGCCACCGACGGCAGCGGGCAGGCGTGACGAAAATCTCTGGCTCGCTGGTGATGTTCGGCGCCGAGGGCGACATCTCCGACGGCGGCGTACTTGGCACTTATGGGGGTCAATTGACCATCACGCCGGGTGAGGGAGACTCTGCTGAAGACGCGACACTGCTGTTCGAACTGAGCGGTGATCCGGCGCTGGCCGTGGGCTTCATGGGCTACTGGACCTGCAAAACCTGACCGATCGGAGGGTACGTTATGCCGAAGGACAATTCCCAATCGACCAGAGAGGCGGTCCTGTACCGCATGGTGATGGACGACCACCTTTGCCCCTACGGTCTGAAATCCAAGGATCTGTTGGAGCGCGAGGGCTATGAGGTCGAGGATCACCACCTGACGTCGCGTGCCGAAACCGATGCTTTCTTGGAGGAACACGGGGTCGAGACAACACCACAGACCTTTATGGATGGCGAGCGGATCGGCGGTTATGAAGCCCTGCGCAAGCACTTCGGACAAGATGTGCCCGACGAGGACGACACCTCCTATCAGCCCGTCATCGCGATATTTTCAATGGCGCTTCTGATGGCGCTTGGCCTCAGCTGGGCCAGTTTCGGATCCCTTTTCACGCTGCGCACCTTCGAGTGGTTCATTGCGATCTCGATGTGCTTCCTGGCGGTCCAGAAGCTTCAGGACATCGAGAGCTTCTCGACCATGTTCCTGAACTACGATCTGCTCGCCCAACGCTGGGTGCGCTACGGTTATGTCTACCCGTTCGGCGAGGCCATTGCGGGTGTTCTCATGGTCGCGGGCGCTTTAGTCTGGATCGCCGCGCCGATAGCGCTCTTTATCGGCACGATTGGCGCGGCGTCCGTCTTCAAGGCCGTCTACATCGACAAACGGGAGCTCAAATGCGCCTGCGTTGGCGGGGCGTCGAACGTGCCTCTGGGGTTCGTCTCGCTCACGGAGAACTTGATGATGATCTTTATGGGCCTCTGGATGCCCGCGCGGGCGTTCGGATGGTTTTGAAGCGGATGTAACACTTGCATCCCGTTTCTAGTCCGAAGCGATGCTGCGGGTCGCGGCCGCGTCCAACGCGTCGAGAACCGAAGCCGGGGTCAGCACTTCTGACAGCGCGATGCCCGAAGGGGC
>NZ_CYSF01000018.1 GCF_001458435.1 Thalassovita mediterranea | reverse complement strand
TGAGAGAGCACTGGAACGCAATATCCAGTCCGATACAGTCAAGGTCGCAAGCTGTCCTTATCGACCCCGACAGCTCGTCCCATGGGCTTACAGACACCGTAGAACATACCGTAGAACAAGAGGTGCCTCTTGACGGTTTATCTCTGGGGTCGATAACCGTTGTTTAGCTGAGGTTTTAAGCTGATGCGGTGCCTGTAACGGGAACAGAAGGGTCATACCCAGCAGCCCCCGGGGCACCCCTTCCCAAAGTAACACACTAGAAACGCCTCAGCTTTTGGCTTTCTCTAGGAGCGGTAGACCCTGCCGGCCCCTTTCACCTTCGGTAAAAGTCTCGGCCTTCTACTTTTGTCGCCGAATCGCAGAAGAACGGTGAACTGATTTCCTTTGTCGCAGTGCCGCCGCTGGCTAAGGCGTCATCTTGGGGCATAGCGGGGAGCAAAACAAACGACCAAACTGCGGCTTACGCTCATTAATCCCCGCCAGGCGCTGCATGTGCCAGGCCAGTGCAGTGTTGCTGGATAGCACCGGTACGCCAATCTCGGCCTCGATCTCGGGAATGATCTGCAGGCAGCGCAAGTTGGTGCAGGAGATGACCACGGCATCACACGACCCATCACTGGCCGCGGCATTCGCAACGGCGCGCACCGCCTGTGCAATCGATGCCTCGGTGATGCGGGCAACGGTGTGGTCATTGCTCTCTTCGAACGATCCGAAGCTGGCAATTTCCAGCCCCGCATCCTGCAGCTTCTGCCGCATGCGCTGCGACACCTCGGGCACGTAAGGGGTCAAAAAACCGATACGGGCAGCGCCAAGGCTGCGGGTTGCGGCGATAATGGCCGCCAGTGGATCGGTGACGCGCGCGCGGGGAAACACCTGTTGCACCCGCGCCGCCACACGGTCGGATCCAATCACCGTGGCAGCAGAGGTGCAGCCATATCCGATCACATCAAAGTCAAGCGTGGGCGGCAGCAGCCGTGTTGCCGCAGGCAAATCCGTTTCCATACGGGCCAGTGTGTCTGGCTGAATTTCGGCCACCATCGGAATGCGGCTATGATAAAGCGCGACATCCTCATGGGCGATCATGCGGGCAAACTCCCATTCCAGCGTTTCGTCCGTTTCCAGAACGATCACCCCCAGATTGGCGCGGTTGCCGATCCCGCCATCGGTTTCAAAATCCAGCTTCATCCGCCCTCCTTTCAGATTACCGGCAGTTCCGGCGCGGCGCGCTCTGTCAACAGATGCGCACCATCGGCACGCAGGACGATGTTTTCCTCATGCACCATGATCCGCCCTGCCCCGTAGCCCAGCGAGGGTTCCAGCGTCAGCACCATCCCTGCTTCCAGAACGGTTTCGTCAAACCCCGCAAAGGACGGCCATTCGGTCAACTGCGTGCCCAGCCCATGCCCCAACCGGCCCACGTCGCCACCTTGATCGTCCATGTCTGCAATCACCGCCCGCATCGCGTCAAACACCCCGCGACAGGTTGCGCCGGGACGCGCAGCGTCGATCCCCGCCTCTGTTGCGCGCCATAGGGTGTCGTAGGCGCGGCGTGACAGATCATCGGCGCTGCCAATGGCGAAATTGCGATCAAAGTCACAAAAATAACCATCCCACGTGGCGCCTGTGTCCAGCATGACGACATCACCCGCCCGCAGCGGTCTACGTGACGGAGGAGAGATCACATCATGATAGCCCCCCTGATCCGCGCCGCCGACCAGATAGGGCACATCATCCGCGCCCTGCGCCAGTGCTTCGCGGCGAAACGCACGAAACAGATCCTCCAGCGGCTGGCCTTCGTGGGCGATGTCAGGCACGGCAGCAAAGCTGCGCGATCCAATGGCGCAGATGTGGGACAGTTTGGCGATCTCTGCCTCTGACTTGACCATGCGCAGACTGCGCACCAACGAGGTGGCATCACACAGCCGAAGCCCCGGCAGGCTGGCGATCAACCGTTCATAGTCCCCAAGCGGCATGCGTAGCGCGGTTTCATGCCCCTTCATCACCCCGATCTGCGCGCCTTGCGCCGCATAAGACGACAACAAATCCTGCAACAGGCTGATCCCGTCATCCTGCGGCGCGGGGGCGGACCATGTGCGAATATCTTCTACCCAAGTTTGCCGCATCAGGGCCGCGCCAATTTCGGGGATCACGGCAATTGGTTTACCCTCAGCCGGAACGAACAAGAACCAAGGCCGCGTCGGACTTTGCCAGAACAGGGTGTGAAAACCGCTGAAATAGCGCACCTCGGCCTCTGTCATCAGCAAAAGGCCCGCGATGCCCTCTGCAGCCATCAGGGCCTGCGCACGTGCTAAACGGGCGGCAAACTCCGCCGCCTCAAATCCGCGCTGGGGCGTGGCACCTGCCGCGTCAGACATGTTCGGCCTCTGCCTCAGCCATGATGGCGGCGAAAATGTCGGGGTCTGTCACCCCTTCGGATCCGATCAGCAACACCCGCGATGCACCGTCCAATCCCAGCGCCTGCGACAGGTCCGGCGACTGGCGGGCCGCGATTAGGGCGGCCAGACCTGCAACCGCGCTTTCGCCCGCCTCTACCAGCGGATCACCGGTGTAGCGTCGCGCCAACAGACGCACCGTGGGGGCCACGATGCTATCGGGGATGGTCAGGAAATCTGCCGCCTCTTCGTGCAGGATCTGCCACGCCATTTCCGACGGTTCACCGCAGGATAGGCCCGCCATGATCGTTTCCTCGGCAATGGCGACGGTAGTGGCTGTGCCAGACTGTGCGCTTTCATAAAGGCAGGCGGCCAGCTCGGGCTCTACGATGATCACCCGCGGGGCATCAGCGCCGTAATACTGCCGCAAGGCCGCAGCGACCGACGCCGCCAGCCCCCCGACCCCGCCTTGCAGGAACACATGGGTGGGCGGTTTGGCCATTGCATCACAGGCCTCGCGCGTCATAACGCCGTAGCCTGCCATCACGTCACGGGGCGGTTCGCTATAGCCCGGCCATGAGGTGTCAGAGACCACAAACCAACCGTTTGCCGCTGCCTCGGATTTCGCCAGATCGACCGAGGCATCGTAATCCCCCGAAATACGCACCACATCGGCGCCAAGGGCGCGCATAGCCTCGGCCCGGCCTTCGCTGACCTCGGCATGGATATAGATCCGACAGGGGGCACCCACACGCTGACAGCCCCAGGCCAGTGACCTGCCGTGATTGCCATCGGTGGCCGACACCAGCGTGATCTGCGCGCATTCGGCGCTGTAACGGCCATCGCGAATATCACTTAGGCTGACCTCGTGTCCCAACCGTGCGGTCAGTTCACGCTGCAGAACACGCATCGCAGCATAGGCGCCGCCCAATGCCTTGAAGCTGCCCAACCCAAAGCGCGGCCCTTCGTGTTTGTAATCAATCCGGCCGACACCGATTTGATCCGCTAGCCCCGCAAGTGAAACCAACGGCGTCGCCGCGTACCCCTGCCAAGAGGTGATTTCCCCCACCGCGCGATCGAAATCCTGTTCAGACAGCACCTCAAACGCCGCGCGCCCCGCATGGGGGGCACCAGCAACGTGTTGAATATTGGCTGCGGCAAAAACACTGATGAACTGGGTTTGCATGAATACTCCTCCCGGCCAGTCTCTTGGCCGTCTTGCGGGTCTGTTCCGCCCACTTTAGGACCACAAAGACGAAGACAGTGATAATTGATCGCGCGCGCGGGTAAGAAATTTATTGCCAATATCTAATTTGGCGATCAATTTCGGAACATGGACAGCAAAGACTTGGATATCCTGCGCCTGATGCAACGCAACGCACGCCTCACGGCGGAAGCGATCAGTCAGGACGTCGGCCTATCCCCCCCTGCCGTGCAAAAACGGCTGAAGAAGCTACGCGAAACCGGCGCCATTGAACGCGAAATCGCCGTGCTGTCCCCATCCAAATTGGGCCGCGACATGACCATAATTGTCGAGGTCATCCTTGAACGCGAAAGCCGTGCCCATCTGGATGAATTCAAACGCAAAATGCGCGATGCGCCCTGTGTGCAGCAGTGTTACTACACCACCGGCGAAGCGGATTTTCTGCTGATCCTGACGGTGCAAGACATCAAGGAATACGAAGCGTTCACCCAGGCACACTTCTTTGATGAATCAAACATCAGCCGCTTCAAGACCGCTGTTGTCATGGATCGGGTGAAGGCCTCTCTGGACGTTTTGTAACCCATTCTTACCTGCTTTGGACAGCTGACGCGCGGCGCGGACACCATGCCGCGGCAGGTGTCGTGATTATTTCATTTTGCATTCGATCCGGTTTGTTTTAGCTTTCCCAAAGATGAATTTCAGGAAAGCCGAAGATCTGATGACTTTGCCCCCAAACGTCTACGACGCAGAACCCATTCCCGAAACCGCCCGCGCCGAGATCGAGCGGCTGCTGAACTCGGGCGATCTGTTTCGCTACACGGCGGGCAAAGACGCCCCTGTGTCGCTGCTGGAACGCGATTTTGCCGATGCTTTGGGGGCTAAATACGCGCTAGCCGTCTCCTCTTGCTCAGCTGCGCTGTTCCTGTCGTTGAAGGCGCTGGGCCTGAAACCCGGCGCACGGGTGCTGATCCCCGCCTTTACCTTTGCGGCTGTGCCGTCGTCGATTGTGCATGCAGACTGCGTGCCTGTGCTGGCCGAGGTGGGCGATAACTACCGGATCGATATGGATGATTTCGCCGCCAAGCTGGACGATAGCATTGACGCGGTGATGATTTCGCACATGCGCGGCCACACGTCCGACATGGATGCAATCATGGAACTGGCCGCCGCACGTGGCGTGCCAGTGGTTGAGGATGCAGCGCATTCGCTGGGCACCAAATGGCACGGCAAAAACATCGGCACGCTGGGCAAAATCGGCTGTTTCTCCTTCCAAAGCTACAAAATGCTGAATTCCGGCGAGGGTGGCATTCTGATCACCGATGATGCGGATATTCTGGCACAGGCCACCATCATGTCCGGCGCCTATGAACACAACTGGAAGGCCCATCTGGCCCGCACGCCCGAGGATGAGGCAGAGCTGCAGGCCGCCTTTGACCGCTGGCAGAACAAGCTGCCGCTTTACAACCTACGCCTTGGCAACCTGTCAGCGGCTGTGGTGCGGTCGCAAATCGGTGAATTGCAGCGTCGCGTCAACGATGGCCGCCGCAACCACGACTATCTGGCAGATAAGTTGGAATTGTCACCATGGATCACCGTTCCGGAAAAACTGGCGCCAGAGGAACGCGCGCCGGATTCGATCCAGTTCAATCTGGTCGGCATGGAAGAGGATGAGGTGAAAGCCTTCCAAGAAGCGTCAGCCAAGCGTGGCGTAAAGGTGCAGGTCTTTGGCCTGTCGACTGACAACGCCCGCGCCTTCTGGAACTGGGAATTTCTGGGCAAGGCGCCCAGCCTGCCCAAAACCCGCGCCATGTTGATGCGCGCCTGCGATGCCCGCCTGCCCGCCCGCCTGACCCTGCCAGAGATTGACGTCATCGCAGACGCCCTGATCAAAGCGGCCCAAGACGTGCGCGGCAACACCAAGGCCATGGCGCCTGCCTAAGCCCCTTTCAATGTTCTAAAAATACTCATCTGTCCCCTACGCCCCCGCAGCGGCGGTGGGGTCAGATGGCGGCCAACACATCGTGCATAAATGGATGCGCCGCCACGTTGGGCGCAATGATCTGACGTTGCAGAATGTCGCGCATCGCACCGGCGACCTGCGCAGGCATATCCTGCAGGCTGTCACGCCGCGCAAAGAGCGAAATGCGCCGCGACAGCGGTGCAAAGGGCAGTTCAAACACATCCAGATCGCGGGCAAACCGCCGCGCGCGGTGCAGCGCCAGCGGGGTTAGGATGGTCCACCCGACACCTTCGGCAACAAGCGCCAGAATGGCGTGATAGCTGTCCAATTCGAACCGATGATCCAGTTGCAGGTTCTGCCGCGCCAGATGCGCGGCCAACAGCCTGCCCATGTGATGGCGCGTTGTATATTGCACCAAAGGCCGCGCCTGTAGCTGCGCCGCCAGATCACCGCTGTGGTCAATCATCCCCTTAGGCGCGGCGACCACGAATCCCTCTTCCAGCAGCGGATGCACCTCAACCCAGTCCGTCTCGGCCCCCATCTCTGCGGCAACGATCACGTCCAATGCCCGCGCTTCTAGCTGATCAAACAACGTGTGACTGGCGCCTGTGTCCAGCTGGAACTGGCACTGCGGCAATTCCGCCGCCAGATGGGTCAAAAGCGCGGGTGTGACGTCGGCTTCGAAATCTTCGATCATGCCTAAACGGAACCGCGTCAGCTGCGCCATATCGGCCATCGCCAATTCAGCCCGTGCCAGCGCCGCCTCATTCAACATCACACTGGCCCGCCGACGAAACAAATCCCCCGCCGGGGTCAGCGCAACAGGGCGCGCGTTGCGGCTTAGCAACGTCGCGCCCAAGGCGTTTTCCAGATTGGTCAGCTGCTGTGATACCGCCGAGGGGCTGGCCCCCAAACGGCGCGCTGCCGCCGAGATAGATCCCTCTTCGGCGGTTGCGACAAAAACTTCGACGCCCCAAAGCGTGATACGACCGGGGCTGTCGACCATGTTTATTTACCCAGTTTGCTGAGCTTGGATTGCAGATCCGCCAGCTGGGCTTTGATCTCATCCAGATCTTCGCCGTCGTCGGATTTGGCTGCGGGTGCTTCGGGTGCGGTGCTACCGCCTGCCCAACCACCAGCCATGCCCTGCGTCATCGCCTTCATAAAGGCTTCCTGCTGCGCTTGCAGCATTTCAAAGCCGGGCATGCTGGCCATCGGACTGGCCTTGGTCATGTTTTCCATCATCTTGGACTGACCATCGCGCAGCATCTCGAAAGAGGCCTGCAGGAACTGCGGCACCATCGATTCAGCCTGACTGCTATAGGTGCGGACCAGATCGGTTAGCACATTCACCGGCAGGATGTTTTCACCGCGGCTTTCATGTTCAGCAATGATTTGAAGCAGATACTGCCGTGTCAGGTCATCCCCTGATTTCAGATCAACGATCTGAACCTCGCGGCCATCGCGGATGAAACCGGCGATGTCCTCCAGCGTCACATAATCGCTGGTCTCCGTATTATAAAGACGGCGGCTGGCATAGCGCTTGATCAGCAGCGGAGTGTTGTCATCTGCCACGGAGGTCCTCCCACAGGTTTGTCACGGCACAGAAAACTCTATGCGAGTGCAGAAACAAAAGTAAAGAGCGGGCTTGGGAAAGCCCGCTCTTGGCGCATCTGGGAGGAGGAATGATGCGCCGAATTTCTGCCGGGAGGAGGGGCAGAAAAACGTGCTGGCCGGAGCCAGTCTTATTTCGCTGCTTTCTTGGCAGCAGCAGTCGCGTCTTTCGCGGCTTTCTGAACAGCTGCAGAAGCTTCTTCGCTCATGTCTTTGCCAGCGGCCATCATCAGCTCAACGGTTTCGCTCTGCAGTTTTTTGGCGATCTCAGCGAAAGCAGCCATGTTTTCAGCAGCGGTTTCTGCCTGTGCGGATGCGAAATCACCCAGCGCCTTGGCGTAATCGGACGGCTCTTCTTTAACTTTGGCAACGTCGCCCAGCTTCGCCAGGGTGTCTTTGGTCCATTTGCTGGACAGTTCCGACGATTTTTCGGCAGCGGTCAGCGCGGCAGAGGTCAGCTTTTCGTTCAGCGCAGCTTGGGTTTTGAAGGCATCTTCAACGGCTTTGGTGTCAACGGGGAACGCGCCCATGATGTCTTTCATCATCGCGGTGAAATCTTGGGTCTTGGCCATGTTTCTATTCCTTGTCTGATCCGCAATGGCATGAGGGATGGGGTAATGCGTCGCCATCTGCGGTTGGGGTGTCATTCAATCTTACACCCAATATGATTGCTGCGCCGCAGCAAATCAAGGATTTTTGCTGCGGCGCAGAAAGAAATTTTAGAAAATAAGTAAAATCAGATAGTTGCCTTTACGGCAACATAACGACCCGGGGCTGGGTCAAGCGCGGGATAACCCGAATCCCCCGGAACCCGTGCAGGAACCATCTTGCCTGACTTCTTGTCCAGCCACGCCTCCCAACGGGGCCACCAGCTGCCTTCGTGGAAGGTTGCGCCCTCCATCCAGCCGTTCGCATCCGCATCCAGATCGGTGTTGGTGTAATGGCCGTATTTCTTTTTGCTGGGCGGGTTCACGATGCCCGCGATATGGCCAGACTGACTGACAATAAAGGTCCTGTTCTTGGCGCCAGTCTGCTGGAAACCGCGATAACAATCCTTCCAACGGGCAATATGATCCGTTTCGCAGGTAACCGACATCAACGGAATATCAACGTCAGACACATGCAGGGTTTCCCCCAGAACTTTATAGCCGTCACCAACGAATTCATTGCCCTGACACAGCCCGCGCAGATATTGCATGACCATGCGCCCTGGCAGGTTCGACCCATCGCCGTTCCAATAGAGCAGATCAAAGGCCGGCGGTGCCTCGCCCATCATGTAGCTTTTGATCGCGGGGCCATAAATCAGATCGTTGGAGCGCAGAAAGCTCATGGTGCGCCCCATGATAAAGCTACGCAGGATACCCTGCTGGGCAACCTCATCCTCGATCCCGTCAACAAAATCATCCTGAAGGAATGGGGTGAATTCACCCTGTTCGCCAAAATCAGTCAGCGCGGTAAAGAAGGTGGCGGATTTCACCGTTTTATCACCACGTTTTTTCAGCAGAGCCAGCGTCAGATGCAGCGTGGTGCCTGCAATACAGTAGCCAACGGTGTTCACCTGCTTTTCACCGGTGATCTCTTTCACCACACGGAACGCTTCCAGATAGCCCTGTTCGATATAATCCTCCATCCCGATGTCTTTGTCTTCGGGGCGGGGATTGAACCAGCTGACCACAAACAGTGTATACCCCTGATCGGTAATCCAGCGGATCAGGCTGTTCTGCTCTTTGAGGTCCAAAATATAGAATTTGTTGATCCACGGCGGGAAAATCACCAAAGGCGTCGCATGCACCTGATCGGTGGTTGGTGCATATTGGATCAATTCCATCATGTGATTACGATAAACCACCGATCCCTTCGCCGTCGCCACATTGCGCCCCAGTTCAAAGGCGCTTTCGTCCGACAGGCGCACCAGCATTTCACCATTGTTCGCCTCTAGGTCCGCAACCAGATTTTCCAGACCTTTGACCAAGCTTTCCCCTTCTGTCGCGATCGCGCGTTCCAGCGCATCGGGGTTGGTGCCCAGAAAATTGGTCGGCGACATCATATCGACGATCTGTTCGCTGAAATATTTCAGCCGATTGCGATCAACTTCGCCCAAACCCTCAACATTTGCGACCGCAGTGCGCACAGCGTCCGCGTTCATCATGTATTGTTGTTTGACGTAGTTAAAATAGGGGTGGGTCTGCCAAAGGGGGTTGGAAAACCGGCGATCCGTAGGGGTCGGATCGGTAGGCGCCTCCAACTTGCCCTTTGCCAGTGCCTGACTGGCCTCAAGGTAGTGTTTGACCGAGTTACCCCAGAATTCCAGCTGATTTTCAAACAACTTGGCCGGATCCTGCATCATGTTGGCCCAATAGTGACCAGCCGCTTTGACGAACACATCCTGATCTGGTGCAGACAGCTGAGCATTAGGGGGATTGCGACGGGCAAGGGCCGCAACAAAGCGCTTTGACAGGTCTTCGACCCGAGCCAAATTCTGTTCCAGCCGTTCCAAATCTGCGCTGTGATCAACCTCTTTTGTTGTCATATCACCGATTCCCCCCTAGTTTTGCTGCTGTGCAGCATTTACTGTCCGCTACAAACGTGTCCTTTTGTTAACGGTCCTGCGATACCATGACCCTAAGACAACATGGCACAGACTCAAAGACTGGATTGCCATAAGCCCTGTTAACACGTCAGGTTGGCACAAAAATGGAACAAGGATGAACCGGATCCGATAAACCCCGGGACAGGAGAAGGAGACGCCTATGCGTTACATGGCCACCTACGACCTTATGGAAACCCTCCGCAATACCAACCAATGGCTTGGGGCCTCTGCCCTATCCTTTGCATCCTATCCAGCCTTTGCAATGGTTCCCAATCCAGCCCTGCAATGGATGGCCGCCTGGGGCGAAGTGACCGAGCGCAGCTTTCAGCGCATGGTGGCGAAGCCCGACTGGGGCATTCATTCCTTTACCTGCGAAGATGGCAAAGACCATCTGGTCAACGTCGAAACCGTGGTTGAGGGCGATTTTGGCGACCTTATCCATTTCAAGGTGATGGGCCGCGAAACCAAACCGCGTCAGGTGATGCTGGTGGCACCGATGTCGGGTCACTACGCGACCCTGCTGCGATCCACGGTTATTTCACTGCTGCCCGACTGCGAAGTTTACATCACCGACTGGCACAATGCCCGCGATATCCCTGTGTCCGCTGGTAAATTCGATATCGAGGATTACACCCTCTATCTGGTGGATTACATGCGCCATCTGGGGCCCGACACACATGTGATCGCCGTCTGCCAGCCCGCACCGCTGACGCTGGCGGCCACGGCCTATCTGGCAGGTGAGGAACCCGATGCCCAACCACGGTCGCTGACCCTGATTGGCGGCCCGATCGATCCAGATGCCAACGCAACCGATGTGACCGATTTTGGCCACCGCGTCACCATGGGGCAGCTGGAACAAATGATGATCCAACGTGTTGGTTTCAAATACAAAGGTGTCGGTCGCAAGGTCTATCCGGGGCTGTTGCAGCTGTCATCGTTCATGTCGATGAATGCAGACCGCCATTCCAAGGCGTTTTCCGAACAGATCCAGCGTGTGATGAAGGGCGAAGCGTCCGATCACGACGCTCACAACCGGTTCTATGATGAATATCTTGCGGTGATGGATATGACTGCAGAATTCTACCTTAGCACCGTCGACCGGATCTTTAAGAAAGGGGAAATCGCCAAAAATGCCTTCACCATTGAGGGCAAGCCTGTCGATATCGCCAAGATCACCAATGTTGCCGTGAAGACCGTCGAAGGTGCGGATGACGACATTTCCGCCCCGGGCCAATGTGTGGCGGCACTGGATCTGTGCACTGGTCTGCCGGACGATATGAAGGCCAGCCATCTGGAACCGGGCGCGGGCCACTACGGCATCTTTGCTGGCAAAAGCTGGCGCAACAACATCCGCCCGCTGGTGCTGGAATTTATCGACGCCAATGCCGGGCCGCGCAAAAAGGCCAAGGCCAAAACCGCTAAACCGACCCCCAAGGCGGCAAACAAACCGACCAAAGCCGCAAAATAACGCGGCACTTTGGCCGACACGCAACAGCGCAGCACGACGATACGTCGGCTGCGCTGTTTTCGTTTGTGCCGATGTTGCAGTCAGCCAGAGTGTTTTGAAAACAACCGCCGCATCCAACGCCAAATCGGGCGCAGGTCCATCATCGCAATCGCCGCCCCTAACGGCAGCATCCAGAACCCGACAACAGGCAGAAAACCGACCACACCCATTGCCATCAGCAACAGGCCAAGTGCCAGCCGCGCCCCCGGGGGCACCCGACGTGCAATCAGCCTTCGTAAATAGCGATAGCGCAGGCGCCACCTAGGGGTTGAGCGGTGTTTCGGTGCGGTCACTGGGTCAGCACATAGGGCTGTTTCAACCAACCCAGCAATGCCTCTGTGACTTGGTCAGGCTGTTCCAGCGTTGGCAAATGCCCAGCGCCTTCGATGATTTGCAGCTGCGCGTAAGGCAACAATTGCGCCATAGATTGATGCCGCTTTACTGGTGTCATGCGATCTTCGGCACCGCATAGAACCAGCGCAGGCACCTTGCAGCGACGCAAGGCAGACTGCATGTCACGGCGGCGTTGCAACGCGCGGCATTGGCGCACAAACACATCGGGCCCAAAATCCTGCGCCATTTCGAAAAACTGGTTCAGTACAGCCATACGCTTGGGCCCCTGCGCCAGAAAATCGGGCCGCATCATTTCGCGCAGCGCATCATCGAACCGGCCCGATTTCGCCGCGATAATCCACGGTTCATAAACCGTCGCGGACTGCGGGGTTTCCGCCAATGCGTTGGTATCCATCAGGGCAATCCGACTGACACGATCAGGCGCGCGGCGCAGGATTTCCATCGCCACGATGCCCCCCATCGACAACCCCGCCAGGGCAAAACGTGCCGGCAGCTGGTCCAGCAACCCCTGTGCAATCTCTTCGATCCGGTCCCCATAGCAGATCGGCGCGACGGTGGTTGGCGCCATACGGCTCAACACCTCTAGCTGCGGGGCATACATCCGCGCATCACACATCATGCCAGGCAACAAAACAATTGGCTCTTGCGGCATCTAATCCCTCACCCCTAACAAAAAACTGTGCTGCCATCCAACAGCGCGCCAAACCTGTGCGGCACGGCGCGAACTGTCAATGGGTCAGAGGGAGATGACCCAGCGACCGCAAAAATCGCAGGAAGATCAAACAGCCGAATAGCCGTTCCAGCGGAATTCACCGTTCGGTCCCAAGGTGGAAAACGGGTTATGCGCCACTTCCCAGACCGTGCCTTCAGGGTCGGCGAAATAGCCGTGATAGCCGCCCCAAAACACCTCTGCCGGACGTTTCAACACAGTCGCCCCAGCGTTTTCAGCGGTAGAAATCACGGCGTCCACTTCTTCGCGGGTCGCAGTATTGTAGCCCAAGGTCACTGGGGCAAATCGCGCCGTATCAGTGACCTGTGCATTTACAATTTGATCTTCAGACACCTCCATATCCTCTGCCAAAGCAGCCAACGGATAGAGCCCCAGTACCTGCCCCAACAGATCAAAAACCACGATGCCATCGGGCGTTTCGACCTGCCGCCAGCCCATGGCGGTATAAAACCCTGTCTGCGCGGCCACATCACGGCAGCCCAGAGTGATCAGTGAAATGCGTTGCTCCATCATATTTTCGTCTTTCTTCAATAAATCATAAGAACATTAAGTGAACATTAACAAATCGACGATAAAAATCAATTCCAAGGACACCGCCAACGCCATAACAGGAAAGGCCGCATGACACGCATCACTGAACAGCACGCCCCGATCCCACCACCGGGGCGCACTGAGGATAGATATTACTGACGCGCCAAAACGATTTTGACCGACTTCGCGATCAGGGCCAGGCATTCTGGATCGGAAAACCGATGATCCGCGCCCTTCACCAAAGTCAGGCGAATATCGTCGCCCTCTGCATGTTCCAGCAGACGCACGGCGGTTGCGGTTGGGACGGCTGTATCCTCTGTGCCCTGCAGGAACCGCACAGGAAACGGCAGCGACAGCGGATCGCGCAGCACCAAACGGCTGCGTCCCTCTTCGATCAGGCGTTTGGTGATGATGTAATCTTCGTCGTACTCCGACGGGATCGCCACATGGCCTTCTGTTTCCAGTGACGCCTTTTGATCGTCGGTGAAGCTGGCCCAGTAGCCATCTTCGGTGAAATCCGGCGCAGCCGCGATGGTGACCATGCCCGCAATCCGCTCTGGCCGTGCCTTGGCCAGAAGCAACGCCTGCCAACCGCCCATCGAACTGCCGACCACAATAATGGGGCCGTCAATGACCTGATCGACAATCGCAAGGGTATCCTCATGCCAATCGCCAATCGCGCCCTCGGCAAACTCACCGGAGCTGATGCCATGGCCGGAATAGTCAAAGCGCACAAAGGGATAGCCCTTCTCTTGCGCCCAGGCCTCTAGGTGGACAGCCTTGGTGCCCTCCATGTCGGATTTGAGCCCGGAACAGAACAGGATTGTCGGCCCCTGCCCTTCGGTCTGGTTATAGGCGATGCGGCGCCCCTGCGGGGTGTCGAGAAATTTCATTGTGGCCTCCGATTTTTGGCCACGTTACCCGCTGGTTTACAAAGGGAAAAGCCGAACCCGCATGCAGACGACCGTCTAATGCGTTTAAAAAACCTCACGCAATGATCACAGAAAACCTGTTTTGTTTTCCCCACCCGATCCTGTATGACACCGGGGTTCTACGGAAAGAGGCGAAAATGGCGGTCGGCAAGGGCAATATTTACACGTGGTTTGAAGGTGCATGGCGGGATGAAAACACCCCGATCATTCGTGCGGCGGATCATGTTTCGTGGCTAGGCAGCCAAGTGTTTGACGGTGCGCGCGCCTTTGAGGGTGTGATGCCCGATCTGGACCTGCACTGCGCCCGTTTGATCCGCTCGGCCGAGGCGATGGGCATGACGCCCTGCACCACCGGCGACGAGGTGGCAGGACTGGTGCGTGAAAAGGTGGCGCAGATGGATCCGCAGGCGCAGCTGTATATTCGCCCGATGATGTGGGCGACCGAAAGCGGCGCGGGGGTGATTGATCTGGACCCGACCAGCAGCGCTTTCGCCATCTGCATCGAGGAGATGGCGATGCCGGGCACCGAGGGCTTTTCGCTGACCGTGGCCCCCTATCGCCGCCCGCGTCAGGACATGGCCCTGACCGAGGCGAAGGCCGGTTCGCTTTACGCCAACAACGGTCGCATCATGGCCTATGCCCGCGCGCGCGGATTTTCCAACGCGCTGTCGCTGGATATCGACGGCAATGTCGCCGAAACCGCATCCACCAACGTGTTTCTGGTGCGCGATGGCGTGGTGTTCACACCTGCGCCCACCGGCTGTTTCCTCAACGGTCTGACACGCCAGCGGGTGATCGGCCTGTTGCGCGCCGACGGGATCGAAGTGCAGGAAACCACCCTGACGGTAGAGGATTTCCGCGACGCGAATGAGATTTTTGCAACCGGCAACATCGCCAAGGTGATGCCTGTCTCAAAACTCGACGATCGTGAATTGGGCATTGGCCCGATCAGCCTGCGCGCACGCGCGCTGTATTGGGAATTTGCGCATAGCAGCGCGGCCTAACCCCCGTTAATCCCGCCCCGTAAATCCCGCAATTAAACAGCCCCGCCCGTCACAGGTGGGGCTTTTCTATGTTCAATCGCTGCACCTCGCTTGACTTGCCCCGTGCGCAGGATCAAAAGGGGCGCACACATATAACCCGCAACCGGGCGTTCCGTGGGCGCCAAACTGACGAGGAGGCCGAATAAATGGCTCAAGTCTCTCTTACTTTCCCCGATGGCAATGCACGTTCCTATGACGCAGGCGTAACCGCCGCAGAGGTCGCAGCCGACATCTCTAAATCGCTGGGCAAAAAGGCAATTTCTGCCAGCATCAATAGCGCACATTGGGATCTGCAATGGCCGATCAACGAAGATGCGCAAATCGCCATTCACACCCTGCAGGACGATGAACAGGCGCTGGAGCTGATCCGTCACGATCTGGCCCACATCATGGCCCGCGCGGTTCAGGAAATCTGGCCCGACGTCAAAGTGACCATCGGCCCGGTGCGCGATCACGGCTGGTTCTACGATTTCGACCGCGAAGAGCCGTTCACGCCCGAAGACCTCGGCACCATTGAAGCGCGGATGAAGGACATCATCAACGCCCGCGACGCGGTGAAAACCGAAGTCTGGGACCGCGCTCGCGCGATCAAACATTACGAAGACAACAACGAACCCTTCAAGGTCGAGCTGATCAACCGCATCCCCGAAGGCGAAGACCTGCGCATGTACTGGCATGGCGATTGGCAGGATCTGTGCCGTGGTCCGCACCTGCAAAACACCGGTCAGGTGCCTGCGGATGGCTTCAAGCTGACCCATGTGGCTGGTGCCTACTGGCTGGGTGACAGCGACCGCCCGATGCTGCAGCGGATCTATGGCGTGGCGTTCAAAAACCGCAAGGATCTGAAGGCCCATATGACCATGCTGGAAGAGGCCGCAAAACGCGACCACCGCAAGCTGGGCAAAGAAATGGGTCTGTTCCACATGCAGGAAGAGGCGCCCGGTCAGGTCTTCTGGCACCCGAACGGCTGGCGCATTTACACCACCCTGCAAGACTACATGCGCCGCATGCAGGACAAGGATGGTTATGTCGAGGTGAACACCCCGCAGGTCGTTGACCGCAAGCTGTGGGAAAAATCCGGCCACTGGGACAAGTATCAGGAGAACATGTTCATCGTTGAGGTGGACGAAGATCACGCCCGCGAAAAGGCAGTGAACGCGTTGAAACCGATGAACTGTCCCTGCCACGTTCAGGTGTTCAACCAAGGTCTGAAATCCTACCGCGATCTGCCGCTGCGCATGGCCGAGTTCGGCTCTTGTGCGCGTTATGAACCTTCGGGCGCACTGCATGGTATCATGCGGGTGCGTGGTTTTACGCAGGACGATGGCCACATCTTCTGTGCTGAGGATCAGATCACATCTGAAACCGCGAAATTCATCGCCTTCCTGTCCAAGGTCTACGCCGACCTTGGCTTCCACAACTGGACCATCAAACTGTCCACCCGCCCTGAAAAGCGGATCGGCAGCGATGAAACCTGGGACAATATGGAGGCCGCGCTAGGCGACGCCTGTAAGGCCGCTGGTTATGATTTCGAAATTTTGGAGGGCGAAGGCGCCTTCTACGGTCCGAAGCTGGAGTTCACCCTGACCGACGCCATTGGTCGGAACTGGCAGTGCGGCACGCTGCAGGTGGACGCCAACCTGCCCGAACGGCTGGAGGCCAGCTTTATCGGTGCGGATGGTGACAAACACCGCCCCGTTATGTTGCACCGGGCCTGCCTGGGATCGTTTGAACGTTTCATCGGCATTCTGATCGAAGAACACGCAGGCAAACTGCCGTTCTGGTTGGCCCCGCGTCAGGTGGTTGTGGCGGCGATTGTTTCGGATGCAGATGACTACTGCCTTGAGGTGGTCGAAGCCCTGCGCGCCGCAGGTGTGCGGGCCGAAGCGGACCTGCGCAACGAAAAGATCAACTATAAGGTCCGTGAACATTCACTGGGCAAAGTGCCGGTCATTCTGGCCTGTGGCCTGAAAGAAGTGGAAGAGCGTACCGTATCGACCCGCCGCCTTGGCGAGAAACAGACCAAGGTCCAGACCTTGGACGAGATCGTTACACAGCTCACGAAAGAAGCGACTCCGCCGGACCTTCTGTAACATTTCAACACCGGAATCCTACGGCCCGTAGCGGAATCCCCGCTGCGGGCCTTTTTCATTGCAAAATTTTCCCATTTTAGGGGGCGAATCCTCACGACAGCACACGCGCCCATGATGCACGGCCTCGTGAGTAGCTTGTCAGAAGATCCTCGGGCTAGTGTTTGGGTGTCACCACATCAGGATGACCTGAGTTACAAACCTAGTAAGGGAAGAGATTAATGTCCGATAAAACCATCAAGACCCTGGCCGTCGCTGGCGCAGTTGCAGCAGCCCTGACCGCAACCACCTCCACCGTCGCCCACGCGATGGACAAAGAGAAGTGCTACGGCGTTTCGCTGGCAGGTAAAAACGACTGTGCAGCCGGCCCCGGCACCACCTGCGCAGGTTCCTCGACCGTAGACTACCAGGGTAACGCCTGGACCTTCGTTGACGCAGGTTCCTGCATGGACATCGAACTGCCCGCAATGGCCGACGGCAAAGCGCGCAAAGGTTCGCTGGAAGCACTGGACCGCGACCTGCCGGCATAAGCCGCAGCCCGTGTTCTGCCGACAAGGGGCACACGCCCCTTGTCACCCCCACCTTGGTTAACGCCACTCACCGACGCCCGCCCGGGTGGGAACTTGTTAAGAGTGTTCGGATAAGCTGCCCCATATACCCCTCGTGGTGGGGCAGTTTTTCCTTTTCAGGTCGCCACAAAGCGACCATCCTATAAAGACCTGCTGCGGTGCGACCCGCCGCTGCGCACGTCAAACTTACGTCCAGCTATCGGAGCGATCGCATGTTCGACCAGTCCAACCACCTGCCCGCCCTGCCCGGCGTTGGCTACAAACCGCAGCACTATAGCGATCTGGTCGCTGATCCTGCACCCGTAGGCTGGCTAGAAATTCACGCGGAAAACTACATGGGGGCTGGTGGCCGCCCAATCGCCCAGCTGAAACAGCTGTCTGAACGCTTCCCCATCTCGGTGCATGGCGTAGGCCTGTCCATCGGCGGCGAAGGATCGCTGGACCCTGATCACCTGTCGCGCCTGAAACATCTGTGCGATTGGCTGAACCCGGCCAGTTTCTCTGAACATCTGGCATGGTCTACTCATGAAAGCGCGTTCATGAATGACCTGTTGCCCCTGCCCTATACCGAGGCGACGCTGCAGCGTGTCTGCGATCACGTAAACCAGTTGCAGGACACCATCGGTCGTCGGATGCTGCTGGAAAACCCGTCATCTTATCTGGCCTTCGACGAATCCACCTATGAAGAGCCCGCCTTCCTCTCCGAAGTGAGCAAGCGTACCGGCTGCGGCCTGCTGCTGGATGTGAACAACATTTTCGTTTCGGCCACGAACCTGAACTACAGCCCGCAGGCCTATGTCGATGCCTTTGATCTGGCCAAAGTGGGTGAAATTCACCTTGGTGGCCACGATGAGGATGAGGATGAGCATGGCGCACCCCTGCTGATCGACAGCCACGGCCGCGAAGTGGCCGATCCTGTCTGGACGCTGTTGGATTATGTGCTGGATCGCTCCGGCCCGCTGCCCACATTGATCGAATGGGATACCGATGTGCCAGAATGGCCCGTTCTGGCCGAAGAGGCACGCCGCGCCCAAGCTGCGCTGAACAAATTGCACGCACAGGTGCCCGCATGAGTCAGACCGCCTTCAACGCTGCCCTTTTGGATCCTACCGCGGATCGCCCCGTGGGCCTGTCGGATTCCCAAGGTCGCCCCGCGGGCAAGCGGTTCGATGTTTACCGTAACAACGTGACGGTATCGCTGCGCGAAGCACTGGAAACCGGCTTTCCTGCCACGGCGCGCCTGCTGGGCGAGCAGAATTTCAACGCAATCGCAACAGGTTACCTGCGCGCCAACCCACCGTCTTCGCCGTTGATGATGCTCTATGGGGGTGGGTTTCCGCGCTACATCGCAGCGATCCCAGCGCTGGCAAAACTGGCCTACCTGCGCGATGTGGCGCGTTTGGAGTATGCGCTGCGCCAAAGCTACCACGCGGAAGATGCGCCTGCGCTAGACCCCGCGAAACTGGCCACGATGGCGCCAGAAAAATTGAACAATGCGCGTTTAACCTTTGCCCCCGCAACGCAACTGGTGCTGACCGAATGGCCAATCCACGCCATCCGCGCCAAAGCGTTGGGCGAAACAGATGAAAACCCGCCCGGCGTGGCCCAACCCACGCTGGTCACCAGGCCGGAATTCGATCCGATCCTGACCCCGCTGCCCGCAGACCAAGCCGCCCTATTGGCTGACCTGATGCGCGATAAAACCCTGGCCGAGGCCAGCACCCTACATCCCGGCGCCGATCTAGGACAGCTGCTGGGGACACTTCTTGCCAGCATGGCCCTAACAGACATCCATGTGGAGGACACATAATGCACGCCCTTTTGACCCTTTATTCCCGTGTCGCTGACGGGTTGAACCGCGCCGACTGGGTGCTGCCGACTGTTGCCCGCTTTGTTTTCGCCGCTTCGCTGTTGGGTTACTTCTGGGCTTCGGCCTTGACCAAACTGGGCGACGGGTTCTTTGGCCTGTTCACCCCGTCGATTGGCGCTTATGCGCAAATCTTTCCCAAAGTGTTTGAGGCGGTCGGGTATGACGCTTCGCAGCTTAGCATTTTCCATTGGGCCGTTGTTATGGCGGGCACTTACGCTGAATTTGTCTTGCCGCTGTTGGTGGTTCTGGGCCTGTTCACCCGCCTTTCGGCACTGGGCATGATCGGTTTTGTACTGGTGCAATCGCTGACCGACCTTTACGGCCACGGTGGCATTGAACATGTCGAAACACTTGGTGCGTGGTTTGACCGTCTGCCCGATGGCGTGATCCTGGATCAACGCGGGTTCTGGTTCCTGTTGCTGCTGACGCTGGTGATCAAGGGCGGTGGCCCGCTGTCGATCGACCGTATTCTGTCGGGCCGTGCAGCGCCGCTGGCCAACCCGGCCTAAGCGCCCCGCTTACCAATCAAAAAGGGCAGCGCGCATTCGCCGCTGCCCTTTTTCATGTGTGCCTTTGCGATGTTATGGGTTTAGCCGATGCCCAAAGCCGCCTGTGTGTCTTTGGTCCAACCCAAAAACATCTCGCCCGCGTCAGACACGATCAACGGCCGCTTCATCAAGGCGGGATGTTGCGCCAACAAAGCCAATGGCGCCTCTGCGCGGGCCGCTTCATCCAACCCACGCCAGGTGGTCGAACGGGTGTTCAACAAAGCATCCCCAAACTTTTCATACGCCTGAGATCGAATAGAATCATCCATAGGTTGATTGCGAATATCGACCAGTTCCGCACCCGACAATGCCTTCACCGCTTTTCGGCAGGTGTCACAATTTTTCAGACCGTAAATTTTCATTTTTCCCCTCGTTTCTAGGCTTTGGGCAGTAAATCGCCCCAAACACCGTAGTTTTCGCCCTGTTTTGCTTGATTTTTACACCAGTGATGTAATCATCAATCTGTGACTTTGGCACACAGGATCCCAGATCTTTAGTTAGAATAGTTTAGATAAGTTTGGAATCCTTTCCCGCCGATGTGACATGGACCCCGCATTCTCTGGGGAAGGAACGGATAGAAGGAGACACGGAAGATGCCAACAGGCACCGTGAAATGGTTCAACACCACCAAAGGTTACGGCTTCATCGCACCCGATGATGGCGGCAAAGACATTTTTGTACATATCTCAGCTGTGGAACGGTCTGGCCTTACAGGTCTGGCTGACGAACAGAAAGTCAGCTTCGAGCTGATTGATGGCCGCGACGGCCGCCAAATGGCGGGTAGTCTCAGCCTGGTCTGATCCCACAGCCCCTGATCACCACCACGATCAATGGCCGGTTATTGAGGCATTGAAATGCCTTCATCCCTTGCGCATTAGCGGCAAGGCTAGTGCTGATTTTGCGCGATCCAAATCAGACACAAACTTAGGGCCGGCAATCAGAACTATATTTTAAAACAAAAGGGTGACGGTCCGCCGTCACCCTTATTTTGGTCCCAATACACGCTGTGGCATGACCACAGATTAGTTTGTGTAGCACCCTTTCTGCCCTTCGGGGCAGATCACGCCGGACGACACCGGCTGCGACATAGGTTTGCTGGCGCTGTAGCTGCGTTTGCTACCGCCGTGACGCATCATCGCCTGATAACTGATGCTTTGGTTCGGTACACCGCAACAGATCACCCCATCCATCGACACCGGCTGCTGGCCTGCGGGGCAATGGTTGGCGACACCTTCGTATGGATAAACGCTCGGCGCAGCCGCGGCAGTTTGCGGTACGGCGGTCATGGTGGCGAACAGCGCGGCAGCCATTAGGCTAGGCGTCGACACCTTCACTAGACGAGAAATGATCATGGTCGGTCCCCTGAAATATCCGTGAAAACGAATGGTTAATGCACTTATCCCCAACCTAACCAAGCCCCCGCGCGAGGCCAAATAGAAACTGCAACCATGCAGGAAATGACGGCTCACTGTTTCGCAAGTGCCACCAATCCACCGCCGCCACATTAACCTTTGCCAAAACAACAACGGCCCGCTGGTGGAGCAGCGGGCCGGTCTGGGCAGGATCGCCACGTTAGTGGTGCAGCGAACGCTTGCCGAACTCACCTTCTAGCCGCTGGCGCAGTTTTTTACTGGCCGCCTTAACCGCGTGGGTAATATCTGTTGCGTCATGATGCACCGCGTAGGGGCGCATGCCTTCGGGGCGGGCCTCAACAGTGGCGCGGATATCTTCTCCGCCTTTGGGTCCACGCATGTCCTTCACGTGGACCTCCACCCGCGTCAACCGAGAGGCAATCGGCGCTAGGGTGGATGTGACCAGTTCTTCACAAACCTCGGCAAGACGTTCATCGCCGTGAATGTTGTGGTCGGTGTTGATCTGAATATGCATCAGAGCCTCCTTCTTGTTCTTCATCAGCTTATGGTGATTCATTTGGGGGGATTTTGATCTGGAACAAGATTGTTCGCGATTTTCTGACAGCCATGCGCGCAATTATGCCAGAGAGGTGAGCGGCCTTGAAATCAGCGCGGCGAGGGCCAAGATATTATAAACAGACACGCAACAGAACGGGGGTTAACCCAATGATATGGAATATGTTTCGGAAACTGACGGGCAAACGATCCGCGCCGGAACTGACCGTTATCGGGTCTAGCCCACGCACCAAGCCCCGCGCTGCCGAAAGCGTCAAAGCCCCCCGTTTCAATCCCCTCCCCCGACTGCGCGGCAACAGCTGTGCCTGGGTGTCTGAGGGCACAAAAAACGCCAGTTTCACCCAGTACCGCTGCACCACCTGCGGGGTGGAGGCGTTCAGCCGCACAGGCAAAGCCCCGCGCCAATGCAAACGCGGGGTTGAGGGTGGGCTGTAGCCCATTGGTCATTCAGAAAGCGTAGCGCCTGACCCGAAGGGTGGCGCAGGATGCGCCCACCCTGTTGGTCGGGTCGGGCGCAGCCAAATCGCAGATTTGGCGTGAGGATCAGGGGGATTAACCCTCCAGAACCTCTTGCAGCTCGCGCCATTCGCGGGCGCTCATGCCGCAGTTTTCGGCGGTGACTTCTTCGCCTTTCAGCATCCGACGCACGCAATCCAGCGCACCGGCGCTCAGCGCGGCGCCGCCCATGCGGTAATCCTCAAACGCCTTGTAGGCAAAGGGCACCCAGTCAGCGACCAGCTTGCAGATCTCATCCGCATAGACGCGGATTTCGTACTGGGCGTGGCTGTCCGCACGCAGGCGCAGGAAGTGTAGCAGGTTGTGCAGGTCTACCTTCCAGTACCATTGCGTATAGATGTTGGCAGGCAGGTTCATCCGCGCCAATTCGCGCGCCAGCCCCTGTTTGCCATCATCGGAAATCATCTCTTCGTAGTGATCATAGCTGCGGGCCGCATCGCCTTTGAGGATTTCCAGCACACGCTCTGCCTCGGCGCCGGTCAGCGCCTCACCACGGCCCTGATTGTTGATCACCGACTGTGCGGCCAGTTGATCGGGCTGAGGGATGTAAAATTCGCGGTCCAGAATCGAATAGCGCGCGGAATACTCGTTCACATTCGCGGTGCGGTGACGGATCCACTGACGGGCCACGAAAACAGGCAATTTGACGTGCAGCTTCAGCTCGCACATTTCAAACGGTGTCGAATGCCAGTGGCGCATCAGATAGCGGATCAGGCCTTCGTCGTTTTGCACCGACTTGGTGCCCTTACCATAGGACACCCGGGCCGCCTGACAGATCGCGCTGTCATCGCCCATATAATCGATAACGCGGACGAAACCGTGATCCAACACCGGATAGGCGTTATAAAGATGCGCTTCCATCCCCTCAGAGACAGCGCGCAAGGTCTGGCGCGGCGTGGCGCGCTGCGCGTCAATTTCGGCCTGTTGTTCCGGGGTGATGGGCATCTTGTCCTCCAAAGCACCAATTCTTGAGTCGCGCCCACTATATCTAGTGGTTCCGAGAAAGGCACCCAATTAGCGCTATCGCAGCACCGCGCCAAGCAGCTTTCGCGAAAACCACAAACGGCGGGTTTTTCGCCTTCGACGGGCATCAATTCTTGACATTTACCCCGTTGGCCCGGACTTTGAAGGCCAACGGTCAACAGAACCGACATATTGAGGATTGAGCAGATGATCCGTTACAGCACCCTTTTGATGCTGCCACTTGCACTGGCGGCGTGTAGCGCTGACCCAAGTGGTGACGTGCCAGGCACCCCCAGTGTCACGAACCCCGCCGCCGAAGAAGTGGCCGGATCTCTCCGCAGTGTCAGCTATGACGCGGATGCAGGGCAACTGGTTTTGGCCATCAATGGCATCCACGGAAATCAGGAAAACGTCACTTATACACGGCGCGCAGATCTAGATGCGACTGTGCCGGGGTATCAGGTTTTCATGCAGCAAGGCACCGCTGCAGATCGCCACTACACCGCGCTATTCGCTGAAAGTAACGACAACCGCCTGATCGCAGGTGTGGTTGCCGACGGCGGCAACAACGGTCGCTATTATGGCGGCTCCTACTACGGTCGCCAGGGGGCAGAGATCTATTCGCCCTACACTGACAGCAGCGGTGGCGAAGCGCAGTATTATGGCACCTATGCCGCGGTCACCAACCTGGATGGCAACGGTGATGATCTGCTGGATGCCTCGGGCATTCCCGCAACGCTGACCGCACCGGGTCAAGCGGATCGGATCACCGGCATTATTTTGTTGAATGCCGATTTCGCCAACGGCGCGGTAGATGCCGAGATTTCGAACCGCCAACTGGTCGATGACGTTCGCGGGATCAACGGTGACCTTGCTCTTCAGGACATTGTCCTGACCGAAGCCCAGATTACCGCCGAAGGTACATTCACCGGCATTGCCGCCTATGAAACCCGCCCCGATGCACAGATCGGATCCTTTGGCGGCATCTTTGGCGGCAACGGTGCAACCTCGGTTGCGGGCACGGTTTACCTGCAGGAATTTGACGGTCCCAACGGTACAATCCCCGGCGAAGAAGAATATGGCGTGTTTGTCCTGACCCGCTGTGGTGCCCCAGGGGCAGCGGCGGCCTGTTCCGGCCTGTGACGTGACGCGTTACGCCCGCACAAGGCGGCGCGCGCGCCACGCGCTTTGTGTAACAGCCCTCTTGCTGGCCCTGCCCCTCACGGTGCAGGGCGCAGAGCAGGTGCGGCTGTCCCCAGAGCAAGCGCATCAGGTGGCGCGACAAGCGCTGGTACAGGGCAATCCGCAATTGGCATATGATCTGGCTCTGGGCCTGTTGCAGCGCAATCCCCATGACGGCGGCGCCCATTTCATCATTGCTCGTGCCCACAGCCAAATGCGCCAACCTCAAAAAGGTCGTCGCGCTGCGCGGCTGGCCTATCGTCATGCGACTGAGAAAAATGACAAATTTCACGCCGCGCAACTGGCGGCCAAACTGGCGGTCGAGGCGGACCGCCCAGGGGCTGCGCAATTTTGGCTGCGTCGATCGCTGATCAATTTGCCCGATCCCGCCATGCGCGACCGTGTCGCCAAGGACTACCAGATCCTGCGCCGCCTATCGCCTTGGGAGTATCGCCTGAACCTGTCGTTCGCCCCCAGCGACAACCTTAACAATGGCGCTGACAGCCCCTATTCGCTGATCGACGGCGTTCCAGTTGTGGGACTTCTCAGCGGGTCGGCACAGGCGTTGTCAGGTGTTGCAGGTCAGGCCGATCTATCTGTGCGCTATCGCTTGGCACACTCAAAAACCCACAGCCGTCACATCGGCCTGCGCTATTTTGGCAAACGTGTGCGCCTGTCTGACGCTGCGCGCGATCTGGCGCCCAATGTACAAGATAGCGATCTGGCCTTTGACTACGCCGAGATTGGCCTGAATGAAGTGCGCAAGGCGACCACCGGCAGCTGGCGCTATGGCCTCTCTGTAGGGCAGAGTTGGTCAGGCGGTGAAAAATTCCAGCGCAGCGCGCGGATCAATCTGTCGCGCTCTTTGCCGATTGGCGCGCGAACGGGGCTCAGCCTCAGCACCCAGCTGGAACGCCTGCGGCATGAAGGGTCGCGGCCTGATGTGCATGGTGTGACCCTCAGCGGGCATTTCTCTCACCGCACCGAGGATTGGGGCGACTGGACGCTTAACCTGTCGGCCAAGCGTGAAAACAGCGACAACATCAATGCAGACCGCGATCAGCTGGCCGCGCGCCTATCATGGGCACCGGATCTGAGCGCGCGCCCCGCGCTGGCCAATATGGCACCTGTTTTTACCCTCGGCGCCAGCACGCAACGATATGACAGCTACAATGCCGGCCTGATGGTCCCCGGCGGACGGCGTGACGAAACGGTGTTCGGTCAGGTGGAGGTGACACTCAAGGCCCTTGACTATGGGGGATTTGCCCCATCTCTCAACCTGCGCAGCAAACGCAGCACGTCGAATGTCAGCCGCTTTGATACCCGCGAAACCACCGTTTCCCTTGGGTTCAGATCGACTTTCTGAAACAGTGACGTCGATGCCATGCCCCGGCAGGTTCGGGGCCGTCACATATCGTATTTGGGCATGACAGGGGGATTACCCATGCAAGTTAAATATCTACACACGATGGTCCGCGTGAAGGATCTGGAAAAATCTCAGGCGTTCTTTGCCCTCTTGGGTCTGAAAGAAACCCGCCGTATCGACCACGAAGGTGGGCGTTTCACACTGGTCTTCATGGCCGCCGAAGGTCAGGAAGAATGCCCTGTTGAGCTGACCTACAACTGGGATGGCGACGACGGTCTGCCATCGGACAGCCGCCATTTTGGTCACCTGGCCTATGAGGTCGAAGATATCTACGCCATGTGCCAGCACCTGATGGACAATGGCGTGACCATCAATCGTCCGCCGCGCGATGGGCGTATGGCCTTTGTGCGGTCACCCGATAACATCTCGATCGAATTGTTGCAGGCAGGCGGTGCGGTCGAACCAGCTGAACCGTGGGTCAGCATGGAAAACATCGGACATTGGTGATTTGCCCCCCGTTGATCGGGTCCCGAACCACAGGAAACGCCGCCCCGAAACGGGCGGCGTTTTCAGTAGATATAGCGGATTTGATCGGTCCAGTACCGTTCAACGCGGCGAAGGGAATTTGTAATTTCGACAATTCCGTCCGGTCCCAAAACGCCCTTGGACTGCAGACCATCTGCATGGCGTTCGAACAACGCCGCAACCAGATTGCGGATTTCCGATCCCTTGGACGTCAGCCGCACCCGCACAGACCGGCGATCAATGGCGCAGCGCTGGTGGTGCATATAGCCGGTTTCTACCAGCTTTTTCAGGTTATAGCTGACATTGCTGCCCTGATAATAACCGCGCGACTTCAATTCACCCGCCGTCACCTCATGGTCGCCGATGTTGAACAGCAGCAGGGCCTGCACCGCGTTGATTTCCAACACACCAACGCGTTCAAATTCATCCTTGATCACATCAAGCAGCAGCCGATGAAGCCGTTCCACCAGCGCTAGCGTGTCCAAATAGCTGCTCATGAAACCGGTGCGATCGCCGGTTTTCAAACCGCCGGAGGATAATGGGGTGTGAACGCTCATCGCGATCTCCTTCTGACGTCGTGTCAGGCGGAGAGTGGCGATAAAACCCCAACAATGGGTTAAGTCGCGCCGCTATATCGCTAAAATTCGAACGATCCTGCGCCCCCTATGGCGAAGGGATTACTGCCCCGTCGCCACCGCGCGCACATCCGCGATCTGCGCTTGCAAATCGGCGGGTGCCTCTTGCTGGCCCGAAACCCACTGATAAAGGTCCTGATCGTTTTCGTTCAGCAGCAACTCATAGGCATCAAGCGCTGCGTCATCCATGTCGTCTAGTCGGGCGGCGGCATAGCGCATCAAAATGATGTCCATCTCTTTGATGCCGCGCCGCATAGAGCGCATCTGCAAACGTTTCAGGCGATTTTCACGGGTCTCGGACATGATCCTCAGGATCCTTTCAGTTTCAGCCGCAGCTGCTTTTCCAACCGTCCCAGTCGATCAATGGAAGCCGTCATTTCCAGCTTCAGCTCCCGGATATCGGACAGGATGTCCGCCACATCGGGGTCTAGTTCGTTGGGGTCGCTCGGTTCGCTAACGCCGTCACCCTCGCCCGTCAACAGCCAGCGGATCGAAACGTTCAGCAAACCCGACAGCATCCGCAGTTTATTGGCGCGGGGTTCGGACAAATCGTATTCCCAGCCCTGCAAGGTCTTCACCTTTACGCCCAACCGGCGTGCTAGCTGTTTTTGTTCCATGCCCGACTGTTCACGCGCCGCCGCTAAACGGTCACCGAAGGTGGCCATATCGGGGCCGTACCAGTCGAAATCGGGGGCTTCCATTGCGCCCAGCTCATCGGGTTGCAGATCGGTCTGTTCTGCTGTGGCATTCTGGCCTTCATTCTCGTGCATGGGCACCCTTTCTGCCGAAGCTCTCTTGATCGGCTTTTGCGCACAACCTAAGACAGGACGTGATAAAATAACAACCATTCAACTGTCGCACTAAGGATATATAATGTCTTTCCTGTCCGAGACACTCGCCCGCGTAAAACCGTCGCCTACTATAGCCGTATCGAACCTTGCGGCTGAGCTAAAGGCGGCAGGACGTGACGTTATTGGCCTATCTGCAGGCGAACCGGACTTCGACACGCCGGAACATATCCGCGCAGCCGGCATTGCCGCGATCAACGAAGGGCATACACGCTACACCGCCGTGGATGGCATCCCCGATCTGAAAGAGGCGATCTGCGCCAAGTTCAAGCGCGACAACGGGTTGGATTACACACCGAAACAGGTGACTGTCGGCACCGGCGGCAAACAGGTGCTGTATAACGCGCTGATGGCCACACTGAACAAAGAGGATGAGGTGATCATCCCTGCCCCCTACTGGGTCAGCTACCCTGATATGGTGCTGTTGGCCGGTGGCACACCGGTGTTCATCGAGGCGCAGCTGGAAAATGATTTCAAGATCACGCCCGACCAGCTAGAGGCCGCGATCACCCGCAACACCAAATGGTTCCTGTTCAACTCTCCCTCGAACCCCACAGGTGCAGGCTACAGCCGCGACGAGTTGAAGGCGCTGACCGATGTGCTGCTGCGCCATCCCCATGTCTGGGTACTGAGCGATGACATGTATGAACACCTTGCCTACGACGGGTTCCAGTTCTGCACCCCTGCTGAGGTTGAGCCGCAGCTTTATGATCGTACCCTGACCGTCAATGGCGTGTCCAAGGCCTACGCCATGACCGGCTGGCGCATTGGTTATGCTGCTGGCCCCGAACCGCTGATCGCTGCAATCCGCAAGGTGCAGTCGCAATCCACCTCGAACCCATGTTCGGTCAGCCAAAAGGCAGCGGTGGCCGCCCTGAACGGGCCGCAGGATTTCCTGGCCCCGAATAACGAAATGTTCGTGCGCCGCCGCAATCTGGTGGTTGATATGCTGAGCGCGGTTGACGGCATCACCTGTCCGGTTCCGGATGGGGCGTTTTACGTCTATCCGTCGATTGCTGGGCTGATCGGCAAAAAGACCCCTGCAGGTGTAGAGATCACCAATGATGAAGTTTTCGCCACTGAACTGCTGAACGACTGCGGTGTTGCAGTGGTCTTTGGTGCGGCCTTTGGCCTGTCGCCCAACTTCCGCATCAGCTATGCGACCTCTGACGCGCTGTTGAAAGAGGCCTGCAGCCGCATTCAGGCCTTCTGCGCCAAGCTCAGCTAAGCCCCCTCCCCGTTCTGCGATGCCGTGGGGCGGGGATATCAAAGTATTTTTGGAACATTGAAAGAGCGATCCCATGTCCGTTGACCTGCCAGAATATTACTTCCGGGTGCGCGAAAACGGCGCCTTTGTGTTCCGTGTGGACACTGAAAACCGCCAGCGCCGGATCGAGCTGGACCAGATCGCCAACGTCAACATCAAGAACGGCGAGATCAAACCCCATGGCGATCGCAAACTGTCGGATGAAGATCTGACCGCGATCCGCCACTGGATGGATGACCGACGCGCCCTGCTGGCAGAGCGTGACATCGATGACATCCTGCGCACGGTCGATCATCTGAACCTGACCACGCACTGGGCCCAGTCCCGCGCCAGCGATGATCAGTTAGAGGCGGTCACCGACCAGCTGTTGCTGACCATGCACGATCTGCGATCCGTCTTGGTACGCAAAAAGGCGGATCGGCTGATGAAATCCAAATCCAGCTGATCTGATCGAAAAAGGCGCCCCGCAGGGCGCCTTTTCTTATCCGTTTATCCGATGGTCTGTGGCCCGCATCACCGGCCCCCAGAAACGGGTCATCAACAAGACCCCAGCACAGGCAAGCCCAACTGCAAGGCCCGACCAGACGCCGACGCCGTCCCATCCCAGAACAAACCCCATCACATAGCTGACCGGCACCCCGATCACCCAATAAGAAATCGCCGCCATAATCATCGGCACCCGTGTGTCCTGCACACCGCGCAACATGCCCAGCGCCATCGCCTGCGCCGCATCTGCGAACTGAAACAGGCCCGCCGCCGCCAACAACGGCACACCCAGCGCAATCACCGCATCCCGTTGCGGATCATCTGGCGACAGGAACAGCGCAATCAGTGGTTCAGGGATCAGCAGGAAGGCCGCCAGCGTCAGTGCTGCAAACGTCGCTGAAATCACGGTGATCAAATGCGCGCCCAATCGCAGGTCCGCAATATTGCGCCGACCGACGGCACGCCCCGCCCGCACAGTTGCCGCATTGCTGAGGCCAAGGTGAACCATGAATGTCAGCGCCGTGATTTGTAGCGCGATACCATGTGCCGCCAGCGGCAAAGTACCTAGCCACCCCATCATCACCGAAGCGGCAGCAAACAGCCCCACCTCTGCCAGACTGGTCAGACCCATCGGCCAGCCCAAACGTGTCACAGCGCGAAATGCTTCCCAGTCGGGGCGCCAGAAACGGGCAAAAATCTCATGCTCTGCGGTCACCACATGCAGGTAGATCGCCAACAGCACCATAGAGGCCACGTTGACCACCAGAGACGCAACTGCCGCCCCCTGAATGCCCATTTCTGGGAAGCCCCAATTGCCGAAAATCAACGCATAGTTGACCACGATATTAATCGCCACGGCAGCCAAAGTAACCCACAAGACAATCCCCGCCCGTTCCAGCGCCGAGAGATAGGATTTGAACACCATGACCAAGAGCGCCGGCAAGATCGACCAGCCGTTGATTACCAGATACTCTTGCGACAGGCGCGCCACTTCTGGGGTTTGTCCTGCCAGCAACAGGATCGGTTCGGAAAATAGCATAACCGGGATCGCCACCACCGAATAAAAGGCGGACGCCCAAATCGCCATGCGCGTGACCCGTCGCACCTGTGTGCCTTCGCCTGCGGCCTCGGCCTCTGCGACCATCGGCATCACGGCTCCTGCGAAACCGGATCCCAGAATGAACAGCACGAAAAATGCCGTGCTAGCAATAACCTGCGCGGCCAGCACCTCGACATCATACCAGCCCAACATAACCGTATCGGTCATGTTGATAGAAAACTGTGCCACATGGCTGCCAATCAATGGCAAACCCAGTGTCATGATGTTGCGCAGATGCTGCGCCGAGGTCAGATTTGTATTTATTTTTGTCGTCATTCTACAGCCGTAGAACGCGGCACAGACGCTGGCAATCCCTCTTTTATTTCAAAGAGCGCGGCACATCTGTTCACCATCCCCTGAAAGGTGAGTCGCCAAACGCAGCAAACAAGGGACGAATCTGCTTTATAGGCGAGCGGCAAAACCGCCTCACAGCTGCCAGCACGCAAACGGACAGCGAAAGCTGCGCATGCAGTCATTTTGCCCCCATCTCTTTCGGCCAAGGGATACATACTTTGGGATTAGTTTAGCCAAATCAGGCTTTAACTATTCTCCAAAAGTCCGTGAATATAGAGCAGGGAGTGTCGTTCTTTTTTATACGACCACCAGATTTTGTCAGGGGCAGGTCATCGCCCTCCCATGTTTAACCTTCGGTAGTGAGCTTTTTTATGCGACGCCATGACACCCTGAGACGCCTTGTTGTCGACGAAGAGGATGAAGTGAACGAGAAGTCGAACTCCGATCAGGGGTTTGTTTTTCGCGACTTCGAAGTCTCACGCGTGCAACACATAACCGAAGCGCTGCGCAGAAATCCTGCGCGCAATTCGGCGATCTTTATGGCGATCGCGTTGATCTGGACGCTTTGCCTGTCCTACAGCGCCATGAGCAGCGGCGATTTTGCCCTGGCCCCATCGCTCAGCCCGCATGTGTCCCTTTTTGTCATCATCATCGGCATCCTGATCTATCCACGCACCCTGCTGTGGATTCCTATCGCGGCGCAGGTGGTGCTGTTCTTTGTTCCCTTCGTCTTTACCAACGCGGCTGGACTGAACTGGCTAGCCATGCCGGAAATGTCGTTCCGGCTGGTGTTTTTCCTGTTGATGGTCAACATGATCGCGGGCGGCCTGATCGGCTGGTCCGTGCGTACACTTTACCGACGGACCGCCCAACAGATGCAACCGTTCGAGGCGGATCTGCTGGTAGCGGCGGTCACTTTCGGTGTGTTCCTTGTGGTTGGTTACGGCGCAATCTCTACGGTATCGGCGTTCTTGCAAACGATGCCAGCTGCCGACCTGCCCGCATTGGGATACAACGAACACTTCTTTGATTTCTCGATGATGCGCATTGTGCGTGCGGCTACCGTATGTGCAGTGATCCTAATCGCCATCCAACAAACACCCAAAGCAGACGAACTGCGCTTTTCGCTGCCGTTTGTTTTGCTGTTTCCCGGGCTGATCGCCCTGCACAACATGGGTATCGGCGGCTATGAGCCGCTGGATGCGGCAGCGCTTGGTGCCCTGCTGGCGTTGGCGCTGCCCGTCAGTGCAGCCCCCATTGTGGTGCTGCTGGGGCTGACGCTGTTTGCCGCTGTAACCGGCGCGTTTCTGGTCGACAGCCCCGTGGTCAATGAAATCGACGCCCTGCTGCGCCAGTATTCGCTGGGGATGATGGTTCTGATCGTTCTCATCCTGGCCCTGCGCGGACGCGGGCGCCATGAGCGCGAACAGCGCGTTGCATCGATCCGGCGCCTGTCCACCGTGCGCGGTTTTGCCGGCGTGGGCCTCTTTACCGTGAACGTCCCCACCGACACCATGCGCCTGGACCCTGCAGGTCAACGCCTGGTGGGCCTGCCCGCCGAAGCGTGCCTGGACGATCTGATCGGCCGGTTCCGTGCGGATGAACAATACCTGCTGCGCCACGCAATCGAGAGTGACAGCCACGCTTCGATCACCCTGCTTCTGCGTCTGGCCGATCGTCTGGACAGTGGCGACAACCGCGTTATGCGTCTGCATCTGTGGGCGGAAACCACCGTGCGCAATGAACGCGTGGTCTATGGCCTGATGGTCGAGGTAACAGAAGAGCACCTGCAGGAACGCGCGCTGACCAATGCCCTGAATGAACTGTCACTGCGTCAGGATAAACAGAAACAGCTGTTTTCCATCGTCAGCCATGAAATCCGCACCCCCGCCTCTGTTCTGTCGATGCTGATCGAAGAGATGGAGAACGGCCATGACAGTCAGGACGTGATCCCGCAAATGCGCGAGGCCTCGACCCAGTTGTTGAGCGTGCTGGACGACATGCGTCAGGCGGTGAACCCTGAAAAGAACCAGCCGCTGTCGATCAAACCCTACGTGCCTGCCGATGTGGCCGAGCGTGTACGCAACACCTACCAGCTGCTGGCCAAGGGCAAGTCGATCCGTATCTCGCTAGATCTGGGTGCCGATTCCGTGCGTCCGATGATGGGCGACAGCAACCGGTTGAAGCAGATCCTCGGCAATCTGGTGCGCAACGCGATCATCCACTCCGAAGGCACCGAAATTCGCATCTGCTATCAGCCCTCGATGGCGGGTCTGCCGCCCAGCCCCACCTCGGGCACCGCCTTCTGGTCGGTGACCGATGATGGCGTCGGCATTCCCCAGTCCGAGATTGAACGCCTGTTCCAACCGTTTGAACGCGGCTCGGCAGATGCGCGCAACCAGGCCGAAGGGTCGGGTCTGGGTCTTTACATCGCGAAACAGGCGGTCGAGCTTTTGGGCGGTGCGCTGCAGTATTTCGATGCCCCCGAAGGTGGCGCAGGCTACCGTCTGGATCTGGCCGACAAGGCCGCCAGTGAACAAGACATCCAGTCCCACAAACCCAAAGGCGCCCCCGTTGAAAGCAAGAAGCTGAGCGAACTGCGCGTTATTCTAGCCGAAGACAACGCGCTGGTGGCGCAGGTAACGTCGAAACAACTGGACCGTATCTTTGGCAGCATCGAGCTGGCCGAAAATGGCCGCAAGGCGCTGGAAAAGGTGAAAGAGAACCCGCCGGATCTGCTGATCACCGACCTGTTCATGCCGGAAATGTCCGGGGATGAACTGGTGCGCGCGCTGAAGGACGAAGGGTTCAACATCCCCGTCGTCGGCCTGACCGCCGCTGTGGTGGGCGACGACATCAAACGCTTCGAAGACGTCGGCGCCACCGCCGTCCTGCCAAAACCGCTGGATGTGAAACGACTGGCCGGATTGCTAGAGCAGAAGGTCACGGTTTGACCTAACTCCCTATCAGCGGAAAATCTAAGCGCGCCCTACTCGGGCGCGTTTTTCTTTTATGGCCACGCCATTTGCCAATCTGATTGAATAATCAACCCAAAATGGTATTCAAAACCAACCCTCCACCCGATTGAATGTAGTCCCGATGGTTGAATTATTTTTACAAACTGCGCAGTGGTCCGAAGCACAGTTTTTGGCCCTGAATTATGCCTTGGTGGTCATTGGGTTCCTGCTAGCCAAGGCTGTGCTGCCAGCACGCAAACCGATTGGACGGATTACCTTTCTGCTTGGTCTAAGCCTCTTCGCGCTGCTCTTTGCGGTGCTGGACGGGGGCTGGCTGTATCTGACGGTCGGACACCGCTACGGCATGCTGGAAGGCATGATACTCACGCTATTTCTGCTACCCGCGTTTCATGGCGCGGCGCTGCAACAAATCAGTTCCGCGCGTGCGGCTGACATGTGGGGCAGCTCTGGCAAAGACTGGATCGCCCTTGTGCCGTTCGGGGTTATTGTCTTCGTCTTCAAACCCGGCGAGAAAGCGGCCGCTGCGCAGGATGCGCCCTACTCCACAGGTCGCGCCACACTACGTGTGTTACGCGACTGCGCGCTGGTGTTGCTCAGCCTCGCAGCCTTCATGACTAGCCGCGTGGTCATAGAGACGACCGAGGACTCCCCTTTGGCGTATTCAGCAGAAGTGGAACAGATGTGGGCGGAGGTCACAAACACCCTCTCACCCTCCTCCCAATTTAAGCTGGAAGTGGCAGGCACCCGACCGTTATTGCCCTTTACGCTAGACAGCCAAACAACCCTGATCGCCATTCGTGCAGCCGACGATCACCTCTACCTCACCTACCGCTACAAGGGCTACGCAGAGGATCTGAGTGACTATCACGGTCTGAATCTGAGTGACGATGCCTGCGCCGCAGATATGTTCCGCAGCGCCCTGATGCAGGGCGGCACAGTGCACTATGAATACACAGGCGGCGCCAACGTGCCCATCCGCGATTATACGATCACAGCGGCAGACTGCCCAAGCGGCATAGATAGCTAAACCAAAAGCGCGCCCCGTGGGACGCGCTTTCAATTCTCTCACAAAACCTCAGCTTACTTCTTGCGGCTGTCGGGGTGCAGCGCGGTGCCGAGGATGTGGTCGGAGCGATGGATCACATGGCTGGCGGTCGACACGATCAGCGGATCGGGTGCGGTTGCGATGTCCAGATCCTTGCCCGGGTAATCAATGGAGTTGAGGAAGTGCAGCATGCAGTTCAGGCGCGCGCGCTTCTTGTCGTTGGATTTGATCACCGTCCACGGCGCATCGGCGGTGTCGGTGTAGAAGAACATCGCCTCTTTCGCCTCGGTGTAGTCATCCCACTTGTCCAGCGATGCCTTATCAATGGGCGACAGCTTCCACTGTTTCAGTGGATCGGTTTCGCGGGATTTGAAACGGCGGCGCTGTTCCTCTTGGGTGACCGAGAACCAGTATTTGTAAAGACGGATGCCCGAACGCACCAGCATCTGTTCCAGATCGGGGGTCTGGCGCATGAACTCCAGATATTCACCCGGCTCGCAGAAGCCCATGACCCGCTCAACACCGGCGCGGTTGTACCAGCTGCGGTCATACAAAACCATTTCGCCAGAGGTCGGCAGGTGATCGATATAGCGTTGGAAGTACCATTGGCCGCGCTCCTCATCAGTGGGTTTGTTCAGCGCCACAACACGGGCCTGACGCGGGTTCAGGTGTTCGGTGAAACGTTTGATCGTGCCGCCCTTACCGGCTGCATCGCGGCCTTCAAACAACAGCACAAACTTCTGGCCAGTTTCCTGCGCCCAGTGCTGCACCTTCAGCAATTCGGCCTGCAGATGCGCTTTCTGCGCCTCATAGGCGGAACGCGACATCTTTTTCTTGTAAGGATATTCACCCGACTCGAACGCTTGACGCACCTCTTCCACAGAAGGATTTTTGGTCACCTCAGCCTGCGGCGGGGTGGCACCATTTGCCAGCCCATTGGCAGCTTGGGGGGTGTCCTGTGCAGCAGTCACAGCGGGTTTGGGCGCAGCAGGTGCGGTCATCGGCGTCTCCTTTTTATGTGTTCGCGGGCACCTTACCCTTGGTCGCACCACCCCGCCTTGATGCACGTCAAAAAAAACGACAATTCTGTAACACGTGCATCTTTTCCGCCCTGCGGAGTGCAGCAGCAGACAGCCCTTCCCCCTGCCCCGTTCCCCTGCCATAATGCCCCAAACCAAGCAGAATAAGAGCAGCCCACATTATGGCCAACGACCTCCTGTCCGCGCAGCAAGATGACTATAACGCCTCCTCTATTGAGGTGCTCGAAGGGCTGGAACCGGTGCGCAAACGCCCCGGCATGTATATCGGTGGCACCGATGAACGGGCGCTGCACCATATGGTGGCGGAAATCCTCGACAACTCGATGGATGAAGCGGTGGCAGGCCACGCCAACCGGATCGAGGTGGAACTGAACGCCGATTATTCGCTGACCGTGCGCGACAACGGACGCGGCATTCCAATCGATCCCCACCCCAAGTTCCCCGACAAATCCGCACTAGAGGTGATCCTGTGTACCCTGCACGCGGGCGGCAAATTTTCGGGCAAGGCTTACCAGACCTCTGGCGGTCTGCACGGCGTTGGTGCGTCGGTGGTTAACGCCCTGTCGGATTCGATGGTGGTGCAGGTGGCGCGCAACAAGGAACTGTTTGAACAGCGATTTTCCCGTGGCATCCCGCTGGGCGGGGTGGAAAAGGTCGGCGCAGCCCCCAATCGGCGCGGCACCACTGTGACCTTCCACGCGGATGAAGAGATCTTTGGCAAGCACCGGTTCAAACCGGCCCGCCTGTTCAAATCCATCCGCTCCAAGGCCTATCTGTTCTCCGGCGTCGAAATCCGCTGGAAAACCCACATTGATGATGGCGAAACCCCGACGGAGGCGACGTTCCACTTCCCGGGTGGTCTGGCCGATTATCTGAAGGAAACGATGGCCTCTGCCTCCACCTACGCGGATCAGCCGTTTGCAGGCACGGTGGATTTTCAGGAACGCTTCAACGTGCCGGGCAAGGTGGAATGGGCAATCAACTGGACACCGTCGCGCGATGGCTTCATCCAATCCTACTGTAACACCGTCCCCACCCCCGAAGGCGGCACACACGTTGCCGGGTTCTGGGCCGCGGTGCTGAAAGGCATCAAGGCCTACGGCGAGTTGGTCCATAACAAAAAGGCCGCGCAAATCACTCGCGATGACCTGATCACTGGCGGCTGCGCACTGGTCAGCTGTTTCATCCGCGAACCGGAATTTGTCGGCCAGACCAAAGACCGCCTTGCCACGGTTGAAGCGCAGCGTCTGGTGGAAAACGCGGTGCGCGACCACTTTGACAACTGGCTGGCGGCAGATACCAAATCCGCGGGCGCGATCCTTGATTTCCTTGTCCTGCGCGCCGAAGAGCGGCTGCGCCGTCGGCAGGAAAAAGAGACACAGCGGAAATCGGCCACCAAACGCCTGCGTCTGCCCGGCAAGCTGACCGATTGTTCGGCCACCAACCGCGAAGGCACTGAACTGTTCATCGTCGAAGGCGACTCGGCCGGTGGATCGGCCAAGATGGCGCGGAACCGTAAAACACAGGCGCTGCTGCCCCTGCGCGGTAAGATCCTGAACGTGCTGGGCGCGGCGTCCTCGAAACTCGGCTCGAACCAAGAGATTAATGACCTGACCCAAGCGCTGGGTGTGGGTCTGGGCACCAAGTTCAACGTTGATGACCTGCGCTATGACAAGATCATCATCATGACCGATGCGGACGTCGACGGCGCCCACATCGCGGCGCTGTTGATGACGTTCTTCTTCACCCAGATGCGGCCGATGATTGACGCGGGCCACCTCTACCTGGCCTGCCCGCCGCTTTACCGTCTGAGCCAAGGCGCGAAACGCGTTTACTGCGTTGATGAGGCAGAGCGTGACGAATGGCTGAAGAAAGGTCTGGGCGGCAAAGGCAAGATTGACGTCAGCCGCTTCAAGGGTCTGGGTGAAATGGACGCCAAAGACCTGAAAGAAACCACCATGGACCCCGCTTCACGCACCCTGATCCGCGTCACGATTGACGAGGACGAACCGGGCGAAACCGGCGATCTGGTGGAACGTCTGATGGGTAAAAAGCCCGAGCTGCGCTTCCAATACATCCAAGAGAACGCGCGGTTTGTGGAGGAGTTGGATGTTTGAGTGAGGCCATCTCAGAACCAACCTTTCTACAATGGCAATCCGTTTCCGCACTATCGAATAACCACGTCAGTCGGGTAGCCGCGATGATCCCAGTGATCGGCTACTTGTTGCTTTATAACGATCAAATCGCTGACGCTCTGGAGTTTTCTGCCCTTGCTGGAGGTGTAGACACCTTCATGCTCTCCAGCAGTCAGAAACTACGGTTGTCCTTTGTCGGTTCCTGCGCCTTGCTCATTGCGAATTTAGGCTCAATCATAGGCGCACCTAAAGTACTGAATACTGCCAGTTCGGATATTCAATTCGCCGAACAAGTAATTGAAAGTTATTCACTTAGCGAAATCCAAGAAATAGATCGAGTCGTTATGTCCGAAGCATGGGTCCAGCGCACCCCCAACGCCTTACATGATGACTACTACGTAGAAAGAAGGAACGCCAAAAACGGACTCACGCTAGGCTACCGGTTTAAGAAGGAATTTCTCATCGGGAGGCCAAATATGCGGTCTAACCCGTCGGACTACATCCGGTCTATTTCTCGCGAATGGTGGGCTGGCCAAATGCATAACTCTCGAGCTCTCAGATATACTTGTCTAAGTTTTGCAGTGTCAGGCTTCGCAATGCTTGTATTGCCTACCCTCGATATTCTGCAGGCAGTACTCAGAGCGCTGGTTTAATTATAGCACTAGCCATCAAAATAAGGCTACAGATCGGGCGCGGTCAGAAGCTTTGCTTCTGACATTGGGTCTTTAGTCCAATACCCCATCATGCAGCCGCTGCAGCGCGGCTTCGCACATGCCGTAGTCCAGCCAACGGCAGCTACCACATAGCTTTGACAAATCCCCCGGCATGACGTTTTCGCGGATCCTCTCCAGCGCGTCGCCCCATGTCAGCTCTTCATGCGGTTCAAACTTCAGCGCCAGTGCATGGGCGCGGTCTAGGCGGGAAATGCCCTGTTGGTGCGTACACAGCCGCCCCCGTCGTTTGGGACAGGGGGCGCAGATGTCGTCGGTCTGACCAACAACGCGCATTTGCGTCGCCTCTCCCCCCTCGGCACGCAGGCGGTCCAGCACGATGGCGGTCATGTTTTCGGTGAACTCACCGGAATACCCCTTCCCCTCGAACCCGATGGCACAGAGGAAATGATGCGGACGAAAGCGGACAACATCCGCTTTGTCCAAAGCGGGTTCTGCACTGTCGGCTAGGGTAAGGTCTGGCGCGCGCGTCTTCATGGCCGCACCATAACCGCCCTGCCCCGCGCTGACGATCCCAGAAAATACGCAGACCGCACAAGAAAGACCGCCAAACAAAAAGGCCGCCCCAACTGGGGCGGCCTTTCTTACTTACATCTGACCAGATCAGAAGTCCCAGTCGTCATCCTCGGTCGCGACGGCCTTGCCGATCACATAGGACGAACCGGAGCCGGAGAAGAAGTCGTGGTTTTCACTGTCGGGGCTGAGGGCTGCGAGGATCGCAGGGTTCACCTCGGACACCTCTGGTGGGAACAGCGCCTCAAACCCGAGGTTCTGCAGCGCCTTGTTGGCGTTGTAGTGCAGGAAGACCTTCACATCCTCGGTCAGGCCAATCTCGTCATAGAGCTCTTCGGTGTATTGGTTTTCAATACCGTACAGCTCGAACATCAGGCTGAAGGCGTAGTCTTTCAGTTCCTGCTGACGCTCTTCGTCCAACTGCTCATAACCGCGCTGGAATTTGTAGCCTACGTAATAGCCATGCACCGCTTCATCACGGATGATCAGGCGGATCAGGTCGGCGGTGTTGGTCAGCTTGGCGCGCGAGGACCAGTACATCGGCAGATAGAAGCCCGAATAGAACAGGAAGCTTTCCAGGAACACCGACGCGATTTTGCGTTTCAACGGGTCATTGCCCGGTGCGTAGGTATCCAGAATTGCCTTGGCCTTGGCCTGCAAATGCGGGTTTTCTTCGGACCAGCGGAAGGCCTCGTCAATCTCTTTGGTCGAACACAGGGTCGAGAAGATCGACGAATAGCTGCGTGCATGCACCGCCTCCATAAAGGCGACGTTGGTCAGCACGGCCTCTTCATGCGGGGTGATCGCATCGGGCATCAGCGCAGGCGCGCCGACGGTGTTCTGGATGGTGTCCAGCAGGGTCAGGCCGGTGAACACGCGGATGGTCAGCTGTTTTTCGTGGTCCGTCAGGGTCGCCCAGCTGGGAATATCGTTGCTGAGCGGCACCTTTTCCGGCAGCCAGAAGTTGACGGTCAGACGGTTCCAGACCTCCAGGTCCTTTTCATCGTCCAGACGGTTCCAGTTGATCGCGCGCGGGATCACGGTGGGTGCGGTATCTTTCATCACTTTACTCTCCGATCACAGGCTACAGGACACGCAGCCCTGAACCTCGGTGCCTTCCAGTGCCTCTTGGCGCAGGCGCACGTAGTAGATGGTTTTGATGCCCTTCTTCCACGCGTAGATCTGCGCGCGGTTGATGTCACGGGTCGTTGCCTCAGCCGGGAAGAACAGGGTCAGCGACAGGCCCTGATCCACGTGTTCGGTCGCGGCGGCGTAGGTATCAATTAGCGCTTCGGGGCCGATTTCATAGGCGTCGCGGTAATATTCCAGATTATCGTTATCCATGAAGGCGGCGGGGTAATAGACACGCCCGATTTTGCCTTCTTTGCGGATCTCGATCTTGGACACGATCGGGTGGATCGACGAGGTCGAGTTGTTGATGTAGCTGATCGACCCGGTCGGCGGCACCGCCTGCAGGTTGCGGTTATACAAGCCGTGCTTCATCACATCCGCCTTCAGCGCGGCCCAGTCGTCGCGGGTCGGCACCTCGATATCGGCAAACAGTGCCTTGACGGCATCGCTTTCGGGCAGCCAATCCCGGTCGGTATATTTATCAAAGAACACGCCGGATGCGTAATCAGACGCTTCAAAGCCTTTGAAGGCCTCACCGCGCTCTTTCGCCAATTCGCAGGAGGTGCGGATCGCGTGATAGGCCACTGCGGCGAAGTAGACGGAGGTGAATTCCACCCCATCCTCACTGCCGTAGTGAATGCGTTCACGCGCGAGGAAGCCGTGCAGGTTCATCTGCCCCAGACCAATGGCGTGGCTTTCGTCGTTGCCCAGACGTACCGAAGGAACCGAGTCGATCGCAGACATTTCCGAAACAGCGGTCAGCGCACGGATCGCCGCGCCAACGGTGGCGCCCAGATCCTTGCCGTCCATCGTCTTGGCGATGTTCAGCGAACCAAGGTTACACGAAATATCGGTGCCCATGTGGTCATAGCTGAGGTCATCGTTGAAGCTGGAGGCGGTATTCACCTGCAGGATCTCGGAACACAGGTTCGACATGTTGATCCGGCCCTCGATCGGGTTCATCCGGTTTACCGTGTCTTCGAACATCACGTAAGGATAGCCCGATTCAAACTGAATCTCTGCGATGGTCTGGAAGAACTCGCGCGCGTTCACTTTGGATTTGCGAATGCGCTTATCCTCGACCATTTCGTCGTATTTCTCGGTGACCGAGATTTCCGAGAACGGCACGCCATAGACCTTCTCCACGTCATGCGGCGAGAAGAGGTACATATCCGCATTACGCTTGGCCAGTTCAAAGGTGATGTCAGGGATCACCACGCCAAGCGACAGGGTTTTGATACGAATTTTCTCATCCGCGTTTTCGCGTTTGGTATCCAGGAACCGCATAATGTCGGGGTGGTGGGCGTTCAGATAGACCGCGCCAGCGCCCTGACGTGCGCCCAGCTGGTTGGCGTAGGAGAAGCTGTCTTCGAGCAGTTTCATCACCGGAATGACACCAGACGACTGGTTTTCAATCCCTTTGATCGGCGCGCCATGCTCACGGATGTTGGTCAACAACAGCGCAACACCACCGCCACGCTTGGACAGTTGCAGGGCCGAGTTGATACCGCGACCGATGCTTTCCATGTTGTCTTCCAGACGCAGCAGGAAGCAGGAAATCAACTCACCACGCGACGCCTTGCCCGCGTTCAGGAAGGTCGGGGTTGCAGGTTGGAAACGGCCACCCAGAATTTCGTCCATGAAGGACATCGCCAGCTTTTCATCGCCACGCGCCAGACACAGGGCGGTCATCACCACGCGGTCCTCATAGCGTTCCAGATAGCGCTGACCGTCACGGGTCTTCAGCGTGTAGGAGGTATAGTATTTGAAGGCGCCAAGAAAGGTCGGGAAACGGAACTTATGCGCATAGGCCGCATCCCAGATCTCGCGCATGAAGTTCTTGGAGTATTGGTCCAGAACCGCTTCTTCGTAATAGCCCTGTTCGACCAGATACCGCAGCTTTTCGTCGAGCGAGTGAAAGAACACTGTGTTCTGGTTCACATGCTGCAAGAAATACTGGCGCGCTGCCATACGGTCGGCGTCAAAGCGAATGTTGCCGTCGCTGTCATACAGGTTCAGCATCGCGTTGAGCGCGTGATAATCCAGCGTCGTCAGGTCGCTGTCGAGCATAGTGTTCCCCCCAGGGTGGTAAGCCCCGCGCGCACGCGGGAAATATCGGTTTCCGTACCTGCCAGCTCGAACGAGTATAGCAGCGGCACGTTACATTTTTCAGCGATAATGCGACCCGACAGAGCGTAGGTCGCACCAAAGTTTCTATTGCCTGTGCCAATCACGCCTTGGATCTGGGCACGACGGTCAGGATCATTGAGGAAGCGGATCACCTGTTTTGGCACCGCGCCGCGTCCTTCGCCATCGGCATAGGTCGGGCAGACCAGTACATAGGGCCCGGTGACCTCTGGCAAGGGGTCCGAAGGGGAAATAGGGATGCGCAGTGCCTCCCCTCCCAGTCGTTCCACAAAGCGCTGCGTGTTACCCGACGCCGATGAATAATACACCAGCATTAGTGACTGCGCTGTCACCTTATCAGGACAGGCGCGCGATCATGTCGGGACGGAAACCCGACCAGTGATCGCTGCCAGCCACGACAACGGGGGCCTGACGGTAGCCCAGGTCGAAGACGCGCGACATTGCTGCATCATCCTGGGTCAGGTCGATGACATCGTAAGAAATACCTTTGGCATCCAGCGCACGAGTGGTGGCGGTGCATTGAACACATGCGGGTTTGGAATACACGATGATGCTGCTCATCTGTTCTCTTTCTCTGTCTCTATTCGGGGCCTCAACACAGCGGCAACTTACCGTATGAACCACCCCGAACTCTTTGGTTCGTAATCTTTGATGCGGGAAACCCGCGATGTGCGACTGACGCTGTAACAGGGTGGTCGATCTAACATTGCTGTTACCGGACATACACTTAGAGGCGATTAAGCCCCTGAAGCACCACCTAAAATCGAGGGGCCGTCACAGAAAAGGCCCAAAAATTTACCTACGATCACCCTGAATCGACGCGCGCGTCACAACATCATATTGGGTCTGAACCCTGCTTTCTGTCAACATACAGAGTTTACTTGCATCAGAGCCGCATCCGTGTAAGCGCCCTTCGCCTTGGTGATTTGCACGCGAGAGTTCGCCGCGCCCTACCCTCGAAAATGTGATGAAAAATCAAAACGGCAAGGGAAAATACCCACCAATTGTCCACAGATTCGATAACAGGGTCCGCTGTTCACAGAAAAAGCGCCGCGGTCATAGCCGTTGTGCGCGTGACGCAACGCGCCAAAAAAACAGGCATTTTGTGTTCACCATACGCCAATCCGCCACACGGCCGTGCCTTGCCGCATTCTACCAGCACTGGGACAACACGCGCAGCGTTTCGATAAGGATCGGACGTTTTTGTTCCCGCGCCAACATTGTGAAACTCAAACTCGCCGGAACCGCGACAGAGGGACACACCGCCAGACCTGATGCGTGCTGGTGATGCAGCGCCACGGATTCTCGGCACAAGCTCAACCCGATGCCAGATCGTACCATTTCCAACATCGACGCCTCTTGGTCCACCTGCGCAACGACATCAGGCTGACAGCCGTGTTGCGCAAAAATGCGCGACAGCAAACGGTGATGCACCGATAGATTCGGCGTGCCAATCCACGGCAGGCAGGCCAGCGCGGGCCAATCGGCTCCGTCAACCTGATCCTGCCACCCGGCTGGCGCAATCACGCGGTAACTGAATTGCGCCAATGACACGGTATGCAATTCATGTTCGCCGTCCGGTGTGCGCAGGGGCAACTCATCCGGTGCGCTAAGGTAAAAGCCCGCATCAATCTGCCCGCGTTTCAGCCACGTCATGATATCACCGCTAACACCGTGACGCAGGCGCGTTTCCACCAGCGGATGTTCCCGCCGCAATCCGGCCAAGAGCCGACCCAGACGGATAAATTCCGGATCCACAATCGTTCCCAACCGCAACAGGCCCCCCACCTGCCCCGCCTGACGGCGCGCGCTGCGCTGAAATTCAGCCATTGCATCCAGCACCCGTTCGGCCTTGGCCAATACCGCAGTGCCGTCCGCGGCAATCTGCAAACCACTGGGGCTGCGCTCAAACAGGATGAGGCCCGTATCGTCAGCCAAACGCTTGATCTGGTGACTGATTGCCGGCTGCGTCAGACTCAGCACTTCGGCGGCGCGTGAAACGCTGCCTTCGCGGGCCACTGTGACAAAGGCCAAGAGATTGTTGAGATTAGAAAACCTGTCCATATAAAATTTCATAATACAGACCTGTGGGATTTGTCATTAGCCCCCAGACAGTTTCACATTTACCAAAGGCGAAATCATTCTGTGGGAGGATACCGATGACTGGCAGCGTAGAAAAATTTGATTATATCGTTGTGGGTGCCGGATCGGCGGGCTGTCTATTGGCCAATCGCCTGAGCGCGGACCCCAAAAACAAAGTACTGCTGCTGGAAGCGGGCAAGCCCGACACCTACCCCTGGATCCACATCCCGGTCGGCTACCTCTATTGCATCGGCAACCCGCGCGCTGACTGGATGTACAAAACCCAACCCGACAAAGGCCTGAACGGACGCAGCCTGCTGTACCCGCGCGGCAAGACATTGGGCGGATGTTCCTCGATCAACGGCATGATCTACATGCGTGGCCAAGCGCGCGATTATGACAACTGGGCTGAACTGACGGGCGAAGCAGCGTGGAACTGGGAAAACTCGCTCAAGGACTTCATGGCGCATGAAGACCACTACAAACTGGACGGCGGCGCAGACCCCAAAACCGGCGACAACAGCCGTTTCTCTGATCTGCACGGTTCGGGCGGTGAGTGGCGTATCGAAAAGCAGCGTCTGAACTGGGAAGTGTTGGACAGCTTTGCCGACGCCGCGGTCGAAACCGGCGTGGAAAAAACCGACGACTTCAACAGCGGTGACAACGCTGGCGTTGGCTATTTTGACGTGAACCAGCGTTCTGGCTGGCGTTGGAACACCTCCAAGGCCTTCCTGCGTCCGGCAAAATCGCGTCCGAACCTGACCATCTGGACCGAAGCACAGGCAGAAAAGCTGCTGTTCAGCGAAGCACTGATGGGCGAACTGCAGTGTAGCGGTGTGCGCGTCCACCGCGCGGGCCAAACCGTCGAAGTGCAGGCCAACAAAGAGGTGGTTCTGTCCGCAGGCGCCATCAACTCGCCGCAGATCCTGCAACTGTCGGGCATCGGCCCGGCGGAGCTGCTGCAAAAGCATGGAATCGACGTGGTGATGGACCAACCCTATGTGGGCGAAAACCTGCAGGATCACCTGCAAATTCGCGCCGTATTCAAGGTCAAAGGCACCAGCACACTGAACACACTGGCGAATTCGCTGGTCGGCAAAGCCAAGATTGGTCTGGAATACTTCTTCAAACGCTCCGGCCCGATGAGCATGTCCCCCAGCCAGCTGGGCGCCTTTACCCGCTCTGACGCCAGCCGCACCCATGCGAACCTAGAATACCATGTGCAGCCGCTTAGCCTCGAAGCCTTTGGTGAGGATCTGCACGAGTTTCCGGCGATGACGGTGAGTGTCTGTAACTTGAACCCGACCAGCCGTGGCCACGTCCGTATCGCCAGCGCCGATTTCCGCGATGCGCCGGAAATCACGCCCAACTATCTGGACACCGAAGACGACCGTAAGGTTGCCGCCGACAGTCTGCGCCAGGTCCGTGAAATCATGGCCCAGTCTTCGATGGCGAAATACGAGCCCGAAGAATACAAACCCGGCCTGCAGTATCAAACCGACGATGAACTGGCCCGTTTGGCCGGCGACATTGCCAGCACGATCTTCCACCCTGTTGGTACGGTCAAAATGGGTCGCGATGATGATCCGACTGCGGTTCTGGATCCGCAACTGCGGATGCGCGGTGTATCTGGCCTGCGTGTGGTCGATGCGTCGGTCATGCCGGAAATCACCAGCGGCAACACCAACTCGCCGACCATCATGATCGCCGAAAAGGCTGCGGGTTGGATTCTGCAGGACAACTGATCCTGCCGTTTCCCCTCTGCATTCAGTATTCGCACTTAGCAACGGACAAATAAGATGCGTGAACCGTTTTCCAAGCTGCCCCTCACGGGCGTCAAAGTGGTCGATTTCGGCCAGTATATCGCTGGACCTGCAGTGGCGATGCTGCTGGGTGATCTGGGCGCGACGGTGGTTCATATTGACCCACCCGAGGGCGCGATGTGGGACAACCCGGCCAATGCCATGCTGAACCGCAACAAGGTCATCGTGAACCTTGACCTCAAAACCGACGAAGGTCTGGAACAGGCGCTGGCGCTCTGCGCCGAGGCGGATGTCATCATCGAAAACTTCCGCCCCGGCAAACTGGCTGCACTGGGTGTGGACTTCACTGCGCTGCGTGCTGCACGCCCAGAGCTGATCACCCTCAGCATTCCCGGTTTTGCCTCTGACGATGAGGAACGCCGTGAAATGCGAGCGTTTGAAAGCATCGTCGCCGCCAGCTCCGGCGTGTTCACCGACATGGGGCTGAACCGTGTTCTGATGGGTCTGAACCCGTCCTTCTCACCTCTGCCGTTGTCGTCGGCCTATGCTTCGCAAATTGCGGCATCCGCGACGGTGCTGGCATTGCAATCGCGTCAGGTCACCGGCGAAGGCGATCAGATCGAAGTACCGTTGGCCGCCGCTGTGATGGAGGGCCTGTGCTATAACTCGATCCACGTGGCAGACATGCCCGAACGGTATCTGACCCAGCGCGAGGTCGAAATCGAACGGCGCCGCGTCGAAGGCCTGCCGATGAACGTGGCCTACGAAGATCTGCAGGAACTGCTGGATCCGTTTTTCCGCAGCTACATGTGTAAAGATGGCCGCATGTTCTATGTGGTCTGCCCCAGCCACAAAAACCACGCCCGCCGCTGCCTTGAGGTGCTGGGCATCTACGACGAACTGGTCGAAGAAGGCCTGACCTCAGAAGAGAACACCTATAAACCCTGGTCGGAATGGGAACACGAAACCTCGCTGGGCGTTTATCCGATGCCCAAAGACTGGGCCGATCGCATCGCCGCCCGCATGAAAGAGGTGTTCATGACCCGCACCTCGCACGAGTGGAAGAAGATGTTCGGCCGTGGCGGCATCCTTGCCGGTGACCTGCACCTGACGCTCCACCGATACGTCCCACATCGACACGCCGTTGATCAGTCGCCAATACTCTTCCTCTGGGTTGCCATAGAAGGTCGGCAACACCATGCGGTTATACACCATGGCATTGGTCAGCCCTTCTTTGCGGGCCATTTCGAGGAAGGGCGTCGTGCGCAACCGTGCAGTCGGAGTGATTGAAAACATCTGAGCGATCCTGTTCTTTTTCTGCCTAAACTTTCGGCAGCCACGCGGTCGCATTCAAATGACGAATCTATGGGGTCAGCCCCTACAGGAGTTATGCAAAATGCCATGAATGTGACTATCACACTCTTTTTGCGTCACATTTTGCCGCTTTTGAACCTTTCCTTAACCGCGCGCGCCCTCAGGATAGGGTCTGCCCCAAATGGAGGAGAGCATGGGTCAACGTCTGCCACACCTGTTGTGGCTGCGCGCCTTTGAGGCCGCGGCGCGACATCTCAGCTTTACGCAGGCAGCGAGCGAGCTGAACCTGACGCAGGCTGCGATCAGCAAACAGGTGAAGCTTCTGGAACACCATCTGGGCGAACCTCTGTTTGAACGCCGGGCGCGGTCGCTGGTGCTGACCAAGACCGGTGCCGCCTATCTGCCCAAGGTGCGCGATGGCTTTGCTCGCATTATGGCCGGAACCGAAGAGGTGTTTGGCGGACGCCTGACCGACGCCCTGACGCTGCGCGCGCCGGTCGGGTTCGCTGCCACGTGGCTGATGCCGCATCTGAACGCCTTTACCGACGCCTACCCTGATCGCCCCGTGCATCTGATCAGCAGCGTCTGGGATGACAGCAGCAACGCAGCGCGCGTTGATATGGAAATCCGCTATGGGCGCGGCATCTGGCCGGGCCACACTGCCGACCGCCTGACGTGGGAGGTGTTTGAACCCCTGTGTGCACCCTCGCTATTGGCCTCTGACACACCGCTGGCTGATGCAAAGGATCTGACGGATCACCGTTTGCTGCATGTTCTGGGCTATGAAGAGGGTTGGTCTACATGGTGCCAGCACCTTGGCGTCGAAGAGGTCAATCCGGGCCTTGGCATGCAGTTTGACAATTCCCTGACCGCGTTTGAATTTGCGGCCAATGGCGGCGGAGTGGTTTTGGGTCGGTCGTCCATGTCATCCCCCATTCTGGCAGCGGGCCGCCTGGTTCGCGCCTTTGAGGGGCGTGCAGATCTGCCGCCTGTCCCGCTGAAAGAAGCCTTCTATCTGACCGCCCCCTCTGGCCGCAAAAGCCACCCCACCGGTGCCTTGCTGCGCGATTATCTGCTGGCGCGGGTGGTTCCCCGTCCTAGCGGCATTCAGTTTCCATTCAGCAGCTGATCAACCAACGCCAGAAACAGCCCCGTGCCCACCGGCAACAACGCATCAGGGAAATCGAAATCAGGATTGTGCAACTGCGGCTGGTCCACGCCGGAGCCAACAAAAATCATCGCTGCCTCGGCCCCGTCTAGGCCGTAGCAGGCGAAATCCTCGGAAAAGCGCTGTGGCGTTGCCACCTCCGCCAATGGGATCCCCTGACGATTGGCCGCGCGGATGACATGCTCATTGGCTGCGGCGGTGTTGACCGTTGCCGAAAACACATCATGCCAGCTGATATCCACATCAAGGCCCTGCGCGGCAGCCACCGCCTGCACCTCGCCGACCGCAGCTTCGATCAGGCTGTGCATGCCCGCGTCGGTGACCGCGCGTAGGGTGGCCCGCACCTCACCATGCCCCGGCGCGATACCGAACGTCGCCTCGCCCAGACGGCAATGGGTCAGCGTCGCCAATTTGAAATCATCATCCAGCGCATCCCCTTCGCTCAGTGCGGGCAGGCTTTGCATCAGTTGCGCCATCGCTACCGCAGGGGACAGCCCATCTTGTGGCTGCGCCGCATGAGAGCTCTTGCCAGTAAGTTGCACCTGCATCCCGCGCGACGCACAACAGGCCGTGCGCTGGCACAGCTCAATCGCGCCCAGTTCCAGCCCCGGCAGGTTGTGGATGGCAAAAGCGAAATCAGGCCGCATCTCTGCCCAGCGGGGATCAGCCACCACCGCAGGTGCCACCATGCCTGTTTCCTCAGCCGGTTGAAACAGCAGCACCACGCGCCCGCGCACAGGGCGTCGCTGTGACAGCGCATGGGCCACGCCAATCACCATACTCATGTGGCCATCATGACCACACACATGACTGTTTTCAGGAACCTCGGAACGATACGGCAAATTTGACACTTCTGGAATTGGCAGCCCATCCAGTTCGCAGCGGATCATGATGGTAGGACCAGCCCCAGCGCCGTCGAACGCTGCGGCGACACCGTGGCCCCCCAGACCGGTCCACAACTGATCCGCCCCCAAATCCCGCAACTCCGATGCGATCCGTGCAGCTGTACGTTCCTCTTGCCCCGAGATTTCCGGGGCACGGTGTAACGCATGGCGCAGGTCGGTCAGCGCAGCGATCAGATCATCGGGCAAGGAGACAACAGGAAGGCGGGTGTCAGGCATGATCATCTTTCCAAGGCACAAAACATCACCGCAGAAGGCCGCAAATCGACCCCAGAGACAAGACCGGAAAAACCGTCAGAAACGGATCGGCAATTGCAATGTGTAGCTGGGACGATTCATACCCTTGGGCGCCTTTGGAAATGTGCCCGCACGTTTGACCGCTGCCAACGCCTCTTGATCGACCTTGTCCATACCTGAGGATTTTGCCAGCGAAACCCCCAACAGCTGCCCTGAGTTTGACACCGTGATGCTCACTTTGGCCACGCGCCCTTTGGCCTTGCCACTCACAGATCGTTTCCGCCGTTCAACACGAGTGCGTATCTTGGCGCCCCAGATACTGCGCAGCTTGGCTTCTTTGCCTTTGCTCAGCGTTTTTACATCCACCTTACCGCTGGCACCAGCCTGAGCGCTACCGCCCGCACCCGCGGCCTTTTGCACATCCTGCCCCGAACTGGCCGCTGTGTTGCGGGTGGACGGTTTGGCCTTCTCCTGTGGTTTCGGCTTTGCTTTGGGTTTCGGCTTTGGCTTCGGCTCTGGGGGCTTTTTGACGACCGGTTTGGGCACCGGTTTGGGCGGTGGCGCGGTTTCGACCTGAGGGGTAGCTTCGGCCAGTGGATCGTGCATCCGAGGCGGCTGCTCCACCTTGGGGGGCACAGTGATCGTCGCTGCAACACGGAATTTCGCATTGGGCGCTTCTGCCACATGCAGAGGAACCATCTGGTCGATCAGCGTAACTTCTGGGGGGCGCGTCCAGTCCTCGATCACCTCTGCCATACTGGCAGGTGCGCCACGCAGTGTGACCACCGCCTGCCCACCGATTCCGCCCGCGTCCTGCCCATCCTCGACCGCTGGAAACTCGGCAAAGATCAGCAGATGCGCGCCCGCTGCCAGCGCCAAGAAACCCGTAAACTCAGCCCAGCGTTTCATGGTGCGGTCACCACCAATTCTACCGCCCCCACGCCAATACCGCGCAATTGCGCCATCACTTCGGCCAGACGCGCACCCTGCCCTGCCGCGTCCGCCCGCAGCACAACGTGCGGCGCATGCCCGTCTGCAGCCATAACCTGTGTGGAGAGGGCCGCCAAAACGGCGGCGCCGCGATGGTCCTCAAACGCCAGCACGCCATCAGCATTCAGATACAACATCAGTTCCGCCTGAGGTTCTGCCGCAGCGGTGGCTTCTGGCGGGGTGACCTCAAACGGATCGGGTGGCGCGATCTGTGCGGTCATCAGGAAGAAGATCAGCAACAAGAACACCACATTGATCATCGGAACAATGGATTCCGCTTTGGGCGGCCTGATGGGCGCATCAAACTGCATAGATGATTACTCCACCAGAACCAGCGCTTGAAATCCCGCCGCAATCAGCGCGTCGGACACGAAAACAACCCGCTGGATATTTGCAGCCTGTTGCGCACGCAAAACGATCACATCCTGCGGCGATTGGACCAAGTCAGCCAACCCGCTGACCACCTGTTCCAATGTCATGGACACCCCATTCAGGCGTATTGCATCCGGCAGGATGTCCACCAGTTTTGATGCGCCTCCCAATTCCCCACCGCCAGAGGCCATAGGCATTTCCACAACCTGATCCAGACCAAAGCGTGACGCCAGCATGAAAAAGACCAGCAGCAAGAACACCACATCAATCATCGGCGTCAGCGAAGGTTTGCGCCGTGGCCGCTGCATGATCCCCAGATCCATTGTGATCACTCCGCCGCCAATGCCAGATCGGCCGGAACCATCCCCTGAGCAACCGCAGCTTTTGACGCCGCGACCGTTGTTTTCCTGCTGCGATCGGCCTGTAGCTTTGTCTGCGCGGTGGTTGGCGTGATTTCGGTCAACGGAACAACAAAAATGCGCGCGCACATGTCTTCGCTGTCGCAGCGCAGACGATCAACAATGGCCTCAAACCACGTCAGGGCAGCAGAGGCCGGAATCGCCACGGCCATACCGGCGGCGGTGGTCAGCAATGCCTCCCAGATGCCGCCCGCCAGCATTGACGGATCAGCGCGGCTGCCGCTTTCCTGCAAGGCCTGAAAAGCGGCGATCATCCCCATCACAGTACCCAACAGACCCAACAACGGGGCGATCGTCGCGATCAGTTCCAGCGCCCGTAGGCCGCTGGCCGCCTCGACCAGACGCTGTTTGGCAACCCGCGCGGTTTCTTCGCGTGCGGCGGCATCGTCGCGGGACAGCCTTGCGTCTATCGCCACCGCAACCATACGGCTGCGCAGACCACTGCGGTCCCGCACGATCTGCTGTGCGCTCGCGATATCGCCCTGCTCGAACGCAGCGACTGCCTTGTAGGCGCGCCCGCGCCCCCAAGCGCCAAGGATCACGAAACGCCACAATTTCCACAGGATCAACGCCAGCGTCAGCACCGACAGCGCCGCAATCGCCCAGATCGACGGACCACCATCGCGCAGAAACGTCATTGCCGCATCAGATGCACTGGTGGCAACATCCGGTGCGGTCAATTCATCAGGTTGCGGTGTTACGCCCTGCGGCAACGCTACCGATACAGGGTCGGCTGGGGCCGCCTCAACCTGCGGCGCCTGCATCTGCGGCAGCGGTGGCATTTGAGGCTGTGCAACATCCTGCGCAAAGGCAGACGCGGCCAGCATGAACACACCAGCAACCGCCAGACCCAATCGAATAGACATAGTAGACATGAGGCCCGGCCCCCATTTTCACGGCGCCGGAATGCCCCTTTGACCAACAAACAGGCGGGCGTTAGGCGTCGCGGCTGAGTTGTTGGCTTACCCCAATATCAACAAACAGGACATGGGCGGCTAAGGGCTGGGTAGCATTAACCTATTCTTTCTGTCAAGAATAAGCAATCCTACCGCCCTGTCGCCGCGTGTTTAGACCTTGGGCGCGGCCGCCTTTTGCGCCAGCGTCAGGCAAACTTCGGTCGCTTTTGCCATGTCCTGAACCGACACCCATTCCAACGGGCCGTGAATGTTCTGCATGCCGGTAAAGATGTTGGGCGTCGGCACCCCAAATTCCGTCAGGCGCGACCCGTCCGTGCCGCCGCGAATGGGCACCGACACCGGTTCAATCCCATGCGCACGGCTGGCATCGCGGGCCAGTTCCACCGGCGTCATATCGTTTTCCAGCCAGTAGCGCATGTTGCGGTACTGCGGTTTGATCTCGCAGGTGATTTCCGCCCGTGGCTCGCTGAGCTGTACGGCCTCGCAGACCTTTTGCAGCAGCTCGCCTTTGGCGGCCAGACCGTCCAGTTCAAAATCGCGCAGGATCAGGTGCAGCACCATTTCATAGGCGTCCCCCGCCATATCCGTAACCATAATGAACCCGTCGCGGTCATCGGTGGCTTCCGGCGTCATCGTCGCCTGTGGCAGGGTTTGCACAATTTTTGATGCCAGATGGGTCGCGTTCACCAATTGATCCTTGGCCAGACCGGGGTGGATGGACACCCCGCGCACCCGCACCACCGCGCCATCGGCAGAGAAACTTTCATACTCGATCTCACCCACAGCACCACCATCCAGCGTGTAAGCAAAATCCGCCTTCATATCTTGGGGCAGCTCAGTACCAACGCCGCGCCCGATCTCTTCATCGGGGGTGAAGGCGATCCGCAGCGTCGGGCGTTCAATCTCTGGGTTTTGCAGCAGGTGACGCGCCATGGTCATGATGATCGACACCCCGGCTTTGTCATCCGCACCCAAAAGCGTCAGACCAGAGGCGGTGATAATATCTTCGCCCCGTTTACCGGCGAGATAGGGGTAATCACTGGGCGACAGCACCAGCGCGGGATCATCAGGGAAGGTGATATCACCGCCGTTATACCCCTTGATCACCCGCGGTTTCACATCCGTTGCGTTAAACTGCGGTGCGGTGTCCACATGCGCCAGAAAACCAACAGTCGGCCCCGCGACCGTCCCCGGAACGGTGGCCAGCACCACGCCGTAGTCGGTCAGTTCCACATCGGCGGCGCCCATGTCGGTCAGTTCCTGCTGCAACAGGCGCAGCATGTCGTATTGGATGTCCGTGCTGGGGGCGCTGGGGCTGGCGGCGTCGCTCTGGCTGTCGATCGCGGCGTAGCGGACCAGTCGGTCCTCCAGTTCATCGGTAAATCTGTCGCTCATCTCAGCCTCACTTGGTCAAATGTTGGCCGCAGGGAAGCGCTGGTGCGGGGCAATGTCAAGCGCAGTGCCCCGCACAAGGTTATCGAAGATGGTTAAGGCCGCTGACCCACCGCACGCCCGACTCCTTCGGGCTGTGGCAGGGCGGCGTGGCGGCTGGCGTAACTCTCTAGCGCGGCGGCCACGTGATCGGCAGGCGGACAGGACCGGCGGGTGCCAAGGTCAACATGCAACAGTAGTGTTTCCACCGTCGCCACCGTGCGCTCACCAGACAGCAGCGTATGGAACAGATGCAGTTTCTTCCCCTGCCCCGACAACACCTGCGTCTGCACCTGCAAACGCGCGCCTTGATGGGTTTCATCCAGATAGCGCACATGACTTTCGGCGGTGAAATAGCTCAGGCCGCCCGCGATGTAATCAGCATCTGCGCCGATCATTTCCATAAAGCAGTCGCTGGCTTTGGCGCCTGCCTCTAGGTAGTGGGTTTCGTTCATATGGCCGTTGTAATCGGTCCAGGTTTGCGGCACCTGAATGTCCAACGTCACCGGCAGATCGCCGACCTGTGGGATCGCCAACAGTGCCTCGTGGGCGCGGATCACCCCGCCTGCCCCGCTACCGGATTGCTTCAGGCTGCGCATCATACCCACCAGGTTGTCATCGCGCAGACGTTCCAGCTGTCGGATCGACAGATGCCCCGATTGTTCATCGGACTGGCCGGCGATCAGATCGACCAGTTCATCGGTAAACTCCGGCACATCCATCAGCTTGGTCCAAGGCCACTGCAACGCGGGGCCGAACTGCGCCATAAAGTGTTTCATGCCTGCCTCACCGCCAGCGATGCGGTAGGTTTCGAACAGCCCCATCTGCGCCCAGCGCAGGCCAAAGCCCATGCGGATCGCCTCATCAATCTCTTCTGTTGTGGCAATACCATCTTTGACCAGCCACAGCGCCTCGCGCCAAACCGCTTCGAGGAAACGGTCTGCGATATGGGCGTCGATCTCTTTGCGCACTGTCAACGGGTAAAGCCCCACACTGCGCAACACCTCGGCGGCACGGGCACAGGTTTCGCTGTCGCCCACCAGTTCGATCAGCGGCAGCAGATAGACCGGATTGAATGGATGGGCGACGATGGCGCGTGCGCCTTGTTCATTCAATTCAGACGGTTTGAAGCCCGAAGTTGACGACCCGATGATGGCATCCGCTGGCGCCAGTCGGGTCAGGTCCGCATGGATACGGTGTTTCAGATCCAACCGTTCCGGTACGCTTTCCTGAACCCATGCCGCACCCTCCAGCGCCGCACCCAGATCATCATGAAAGGTCAGTGTCCCTTCAGACGGCAGGGGTTTGTCATAAAGCGCAGGCAGCGCGCGGCGGGCGTTGTCCAGTACCTCACCAATTTTGCGCTCGGCCTCTGGATCGGGGTCAAAGACCGCCACATCCCAGCCATTGAGCAAAAACCGTGCGGCCCAACCGCCACCAATTACGCCGCCGCCAATGATTGCTGCCTTTTTTGTCATGCGTTCCCCGTATTTCCTTAGTCGATACAAATGGTTTGCTGGCGTCCATCCGCGTCCAAGAGGTCAAAACACCCAAAGATCGGCGTCTGTGCGCTGCATTGCTTGGTTTCTGCCAGACAAAAGCCTGTGCAGTCGTTTTCAGTGCGGCACGCCTGCCCTGCATCCGGCTGGGGCCGGAAACAGACATATTGGCGCGCCAAACCGCCGATTTGATATGTGCCGCCCTGCGCCTGACACGTCGCCCGTGCTGCCGGATCAGGTTTGGCAGGGACGGACAGGTCAATCAGCGGGCGGGCACTTTGCACCTGTGGTGCGGGCTGTTTTTCAGCCGATGTTTGTTTTGGGGCGTCGGCCTCTGTCTGGCAGGCGGAAACCGCCAGTGCTGCTGCGATGGTCAACGATCGGGAAAGGGCGCTGAATCTGGGCATATCACCACTCCGTTATGCTCTTTCCCTCACGCTATCATAGTGCGCGGCCTGAGGTCAGGCCGGTGATCCGGCCCCCGCGCCCGCGACGGCGGATAACAGCCGCCGCAGTGCGCAGACACCAGCCGTCATCACGATGACACAGGCGCCCGTTTGACCAATCCCAACCGTTCGCGCACAGCCTCTGGGCCAATAACCCGCGCGCCCATGTTTTCAATGATGGTGACCGCGCGTTCGACCAATTGTGCGTTGGTCGCCAGCACGCCCTTATCGAGCCACAGGTTATCCTCTAGCCCGACGCGCACGTTGCCGCCTGCCAGAACAGCCGCCGCCACATAGGCCATCTGATCGCGCCCCAATGAGAACGCAGACCAGTTCCAGTCATCGGGCACGTTATTCACCATCGCCATAAAGGTGTTCAGATCATTCGGTGCGCCCCACGGCACGCCCATACACAGCTGCACCAGCGCGTTGGGTTCCAAGATACCCTCTTTCACCAATTCCTTGGCGAACCAAAGATGACCGGTATCAAAGGCCTCGATCTCGGGCTTTACGCCCAGATCCGTCATCATCTGCCCCATCGCGCGCAACATGCCGGGGGTGTTGGTCATCACATAGTCGGCTTCGGCAAAGTTCATGGTGCCGCAATCCAGCGTGCAAATCTCGGGCAGGCATTCGGCGATGTGCGCCATCCGTTCGGTGGCGCCCACCATGTCCGTTCCCGCCGCGTTCACCGGCAGCGGCGCCTCGGTCGAGCCAAAGACCATATCGCCGCCCATGCCTGCGGTCAGGTTCAAAACAACATCCACATCAGCATCGCGCACACGATCTGTCACCTCACGGTACAGCCCAAGGTCACGGCTGGGCGCACCGGTTTCAGGATCGCGCACATGGCAATGCACCACGGCGGCGCCAGCCTTGGCCGCATCAATGGCGGAATTGGCGATCTGTTCGGGACTGCGTGGCACATGCGGGCTGCGATCCTGTGTACCGCCTGATCCGGTGACAGCGCAGGTGATGAAAACATCGCGGTTCATAGTCAGTGGCATGATTATTTTCCTTTCCAGACGGGATCGCGTTTTTCCGCAAAGGCGCGCGCGCCTTCTAGCTGATCCTCAGATGTGTAGAGTGTTTCGACAGTCGCGAACTGGCTTTTGGTGATGCGATTCATCGCGTCCTGAAATTTCATATCCTCAGCCTCGCGCACGATCTCTTTGATCGCGGCATTGACCAGCGGCGGACCAGAGGCGATGAGCTGCGCCATCTCCCGTGCTCGCGCCAGCAGCTGATCCGCAGGATGCACCTGATTGATCATCCCCCAACGCGCCGCCTCTTCCGCATCCAGCCAACGGCCCGTGAACAGCATCTCCATCGCGATATGATACGGGATACGTTTGGGCAGCTTGATTGATGCCGCATCGGCCACTGTGCCGGATCGGATTTCCGGCAGGGCAAAGGTCGCGTGATCCGCCGCCATGATGATATCGGCAGACAGCGCCAGTTCCAGACCGCCACCGCAGCAGATGCCATTCACCGCCGCGATCACCGGTTTGTTGAGCCCGCGCAATTCCTGCAGGCCGCCAAAGCCGCCGACGCCATAGTCTCCATCCACTGCATCGCCATCGGCGGCAGCCTTCAGATCCCAGCCGGGGCAGAAAAACTTCTCTCCCGCGGCGGTGATGATCGCAACGCGCAATTCTGGATCATCGCGGAAATCCTGGAACACCTTGCCCATGATACGGCTGGTAGCCAGATCAATGGCATTGGCCTTGCCACGGTTCAGTGTCACCTCCAACACATGACCGTCTCGGCGGGTTTCAATCGGGTTTAGGGTCTCAGCTGTCACTTCTGTCATCGTGACCTCCTGTCTTGATCAAGGCATCTGCGGCCACAGCCATATGCGGCGCGCAGATCAATGGGTTGATGTCAATCTCACTGGGGCGTTTTGCGATGACATAGTCCTGCACCGCCATCACCGCGTCCAGAATGCTGTTTAAGTCAGCAGCGGGTTTGCCACGGAACCCATACAATAGCGGCGCAATCCTCAGCCGGTCGAGCGCGGTCGCCACATCGGCACGGGCGGCGGGGATCAGCAACTGCGTGCTGTCCTGCAACAGCTCGGTGGTCACCCCACCTGCGGCCAGCGTCAGAACGTAGCCATGCGCCGCGTCACAGGTGACGCCGATCAACAGTTCGGCCACCGCGCCTGTCACCATCTGTTCCAGCAAAAACGCCTGCCCGCCCATCGCCTGCGCCGCTTGCTCAACCGCTTCCACGGTTGTCAGGTTCAAGGCGACACCACCTGCCTCGGATTTATGGGCCAGCCCAGCGGTTTTCAGCACCAGCGGATACCCCAACTCTTGCGCAGCTTGGGCCAGCTGATCGCGCGTCACCTCCAACCGGCGGGGAACGGTTAGGCCATAGTGCACTAATGCGGCCTTGGCCTCGGCCTCATGCAGAACCACGCCCTCCTCTAAGTCGCCCGGCGGCAACAACAATTGCTGGGGATCAGGCGTGCGCATGTCTGCCACAGCGGCAATGGCCTGTAACGCGGGGTCCATTCCGTGCATTGGAATAATCCCCGCCGCCAATAGATCCTGCGATACCTCCTCTGGCAATCCTTCGGGCAGCGAGGTTAAAACCGCCATCGGACGGGATTGCGCAGCGCGCGCGGCACAAAGGGCGCGCACGGTCGGCATCCAGTCATCGGGCGCACACCGATCCGCACGCGGCAGATCCAGAACCAACACGCCCAGTGCAACATCCGCTGTCATCATGGCGCCAAAGCAAGCCTGCATCGCCGCCTCATCCCCCCAAATGTAGGTATGATAATCCAGCGGATTGGCCAATGCCACATGGGGGCCAAGCGCGGCACGCAACCCTGTTTGCTGCGCCTCTGACAGCGGCGGATAGGTCACGCCAGCGGCGGCGCCGATATCGGCCATCAGGCTGGCTTCGCCGCCCGAGCAAGAGGCCGAGACTATCCCAGCATGCGGCAAAGGTCCCGCCACGTGCAGGATTTTCAACGCCTCCAGCATGGTGTCCAGACTGCCGACCTGCGCGATGCCCAAACGCCGCAACAACGCGGTCGCCCCCGCAGCAGATCCCGCCAATGACGCGGTGTGGGAAATCGTGGCGGCCTGCGCCTGTTCCGATGCGCCAACCTTTAGCGCGACGATCGCTTTGCCCGCGTCATATGCGGCATGCGCCAGCGCCTCGAAGCCGCGCAGATCATCGATCCCCTCAATATGCAGGCCCAGCGCGGTGACGCGCGGATCGGCCAGCAGCGCCTGCGCCACCTCCGAAAGGCCCGTCTGCGCCTGATTGCCCAGCGTCACCAGATAGGCCAATGGCAGGCCACGACGCTGCATCGACAGGTTGATCGCGATATTGGAACTTTGGGTCAGGATGGCGACACCCCGATCAACTGGGCGACCACCGTGCTGATCCGGCCACAGCGCAACCCCATCCAAATAGTTGATGAACCCATAGCAATTGGGCCCCAGAATAGGCATATCCCCCGCCGCAGACAGAAGTGCCGCCTGCAGATCCGCGCCATCACCTGTTTCGGCGTCCGCCTCCAGAAAACCAGAGGCAAAGCACACCGCGCCGCCCGCACCGCGCGCAGCCAGATCGCGCACCACATCCACCGTGGCATTGCGGTTCACCCCGACAAAGGCCGCATCCACCGCCTCTGGCAGATCATTGACGGAGGGGACGGCACGCACGCCTGCCACCTCATCGCGACTGGGATGCACAGCGTAAAGAGGACCGGAAAACCCGATTTTGCGGCATTCAGCAATGACATTGCCCGCCCATGTGCCGCCGCCGATCACCGCAATGGACCGTGGTGTCAGCAGGCGGGTAAGATCGCGAGCGCCCACTTAGGCACCCAAGGGCCGGAACAGATCCCGGCTGATGATGTGGCGCTGAATTTCGCTGGTTCCGTCCCAGATCCGTTCCACCCGCGCATCGCGCCAGAACCGTTCGATGGGGAAATCATCCATCAGCCCCATACCACCAAAAATCTGCAACGTGGTGTCCGTCACCCGAGCCAGCATTTCACTGGCGTACAGCTTGGCGCTGGCAATTTCGCGGTTGGCAGGCAGCCCCTGATCCAGCCGCCAGGCGCCAGACAGAGTCATCCAGTCGGCGGCGTCAATTTCGGTAATCATATCAGCGATCTGGAAACTGATCCCCTGAAACTTGGCAATCTGTTGGCCGAACTGTTTGCGTTCCGCCGCGTAGTGCAGCGCATGGTCAAAACAGCGCCGCGCCCGTCCGACACAAAACGCCGCCACGGTCAGACGTGTGGCGTAAAGCCATTCGTTCATCACATCAAATCCGCCATCAACGGCGCCCAAAACCTGCGCATCCGGCAGGCGGCAATCATCGAAGGTAAGGATGTAGTTTTTGTATCCCTTGTGACTGACCGAATTGTATCCCTCGCGGACCTCAAAACCGGGATGACCACGATCGACCAGAAAACAGGTAATCCGCTTCTTCGGCCCGCGCGGTGTGTCATCTTCGCCTGTGGCGACAAACACGATGAAGAAATCCGCATGCTCTGCCCCTGAAATGAAATGCTTGGAGCCGTTGATCACCCAATCCCCTCCGTCGCGACGCGCCTGACATTTCATGCCGCGCACGTCAGATCCGGCATCCGGTTCGGTCATCGCCAGCGCATCCATCTTGTCCCCGCGCACTGCAGGCAACAGGTATTTGTCGCGCTGATCCCCTTCGCAGGCCATCAGGATGTTTTGCGGCCGGCCAAAGAAATGGGTCAAGGCCATACTGCCACGGCCCAGTTCCCGTTCCACCAGAGTGAAATCCATGTGGCTCAGCCCCGCGCCGCCGACCTCTTCGGGGAAGTTGCAGGCGTAAAATCCCAGATCGATGCACTTCTGCTTGATCGCGTTGCCCAGTTCAGGCGGCACATGACCGGTGCGCTCAACCTCGGCCTCGTGCGGGTAGATCTCTTGTTCGACAAAACTGCGCACGGTGGAGGCGATCATCTCCTGCTCCGCGCTCAGGCCAAAGTTCAGACCCGAAGCGGCTGTATCTGCGTCTTGTGGCATGATGCCCTCCCCTCACGACAGTGGTTTAAGATTGCCTTTTGCCGGACGCTAACGCAGGGTTAGCCACCTGACCTTGCAGAATTGGATAAAAAACGTGCATAAAGCGCAATCAGATACACCCCGACATATCGGGTTGATGCTGTTTGACGGTTTTTCAAACCTCTGCCTTGCCAACGCGGTGGAACCGCTACGCGCTGCAAATTCGCTGTCTCGGCGCAGGCTTTATGACTGGGGGTATTATAGCCAGCGGGGTGAGGTTCTTCTGTCCTCTTCTGCGCTGCCCGTACACCCCAAAGCGTTGAGCGCCGACACCGGCGGCGCCGCATTGCTGGTCATGCCCAGCTACGGCTACGAAACACTGGACACCCCGGAATTGCGCCGCAGCCTGCGGGCGGCGGCGGGGCGGTTTGATGTGCTGGCGGGATTGGATACTGGCGCGTGGCTGCTGGCATCGGCGGGGCTGCTGGACGGGCACCGCGCCACCGCACATTGGGATGTGCTGGGCGATCTGGCCGAGGCCTTTCCAACCATTGATGTGGTTGATACCCGCTGGGTCATCGACGGCAACCGCGCCAGTTGCGGCGGCGCGACGACAACGCTGGAACTGCTACTTGAAATGATAGAACGCCATCACGGTGCCACGCTGGCCCTTGAGGTTTCATCGCTGTTCATGTTCGGGGAACGCGATCCGCAAATGAACCCGCTTCGGCGCTGGCCCGAAGATCAACTGCTGCGCGCTGCTGCCGCCCTGATGCGCCGCCACATCGAGGCGCCACTGCCCATCCCCGCACTGGCGCAGCGCATCGGCATCAGTGCCCGACGTTTGGAACAGATCGCACGGGCGGAAACCGGTCAGACCCCAGCCCAGATCTATCGCAAGATCCGGCTGGCCGAAGCCCGCCGTCGTCTGGAACAGACCCAAGCCAGCGTCACAGAGGTGGCGCTGCGCTGCGGTTATCATGACCCGACAGCCCTGACACGCGCCTTTCGCGCGGAATTTGGGGTCACCCCCAGACAGGTCCGCCAGATGATTAACGCGACCTAAGCCCCCCAACCAAAGCAACAATGATAAAACACACGAAAAAGGCCGCCCAAAACAGGCGGCCTCTTGGCTGTTCAAATCCCCACTTGGTCTTAGCTGTGCAGCGCCTGAATGGCACTGGTCAACGACACCGCACCAGCAATGCTGCCGTCAGGGCCTGTGACCTTGATGGTCTGACCTTCCGCCTCTGCCATGGTGGACAGCGCATCCTCCAACACTGTGTTGCCCGCCAGCTGGGGCGCATCAGCTGGTGCTGCGGCCAGCGCGTCGGCCGATGCAATCGCACGCAGTTGGATCACCCGACCGCGGTTGATGTCCTTGATAAAGTCGCGGATGTAGTCATCAGCAGGGTTCAACACGATCTGCTGCGCGTCGCCCTCCTGCACCATAGCGCCGTCACGCAGGATGGCGATTTTGTCGCCAAGACGCAGGGCCTCATCAAGGTCGTGGGTGATAAAGACGATGGTTTTATGCAACTCTTCCTGCAGTTCCAGCAGGATCGACTGCATGTCATAACGGATCAGCGGGTCCAGCGCGGAAAACGCTTCGTCCATCAGCAGGATATCCGCATCTGTCGCAAGACCACGGGCCAGCCCCACGCGCTGCTGCATACCGCCTGAGAGTTGCCCGGGATAGCGATCCTCATAGCCCGACAGGCCAACGCGGTCGATCCAATGGGCGCTGCGCTTGTTCCTCTCGGCCTCATCGACGCCCTGCACTTCCAGACCATAGGCTACGTTTTCACGCACGGTACGGTGTGGCAGCAGGCCAAACTTCTGAAACACCATCGACATTTTATGCCGTCGCAAATCCCGCAGCTGATCGTCATTCATCGCCAGCACATCTTCGCCATCGATGAAAATCTCTCCGCCCGTAGGTTCGATCAGCCGGTTGATGTGGCGGATCAGGGTGGATTTGCCCGACCCCGACAGCCCCATCACCACCTGTATCTGGCGCGGCATGATGTCGAGCGACACATTATGCACCCCCAGAACATGATTGTGCTGTTCCAGCAGCTCATCCTTGGACATGCCATGCTGCACCTTGGGCAGGTGTTTTTTCGGGTTTGCGCCAAAGATCTTGTAGAGGTTTTCAATCTTGATCTTGGGTTCTGTGGTCATGCTGTGATCACTCATGTCCCTGCCCCCGATGTGCCTGCAGACGTTGGCCGTAGCTTTGTGAAATACGGTCAAAAATGATCGCCAGCGCCACGATGGCCAGACCGTTCATCAAACCCAGCGCAAGGTACTGGTTGGAAATCGCGCGCAATACCGGCACGCCCAGCCCCTTCACCCCGATCATCGAGGCGATAACCACCATCGACAGCGCCATCATGATCGTCTGGTTCACACCAGCAAAGATGTTGGGCAGCGCCAGCGGAACCTGCACACCCCAAAGTTTCTGCCGAGGTGAGGCGCCAAAGGCATCCGCCGCCTCCAGCACATCCTTATCCACCAGACGAATGCCAAGGTTGGTCAGACGCACGATTGGTGGGATTGCATAGATCAACACGGCCAAGAGCCCCGGCACCTTGCCGATGCCCAACAGCATCACCACCGGGATCAGATACACAAACGACGGGATCGTCTGCATCACATCCAGAATGGGCGTGATCACCGCCTGTGTTCGATCAGATCGCGCCATCAAAATGCCAATGGGAATGCCGATCAGGATACACATCAAGGTCGCCACAGAGATGATGGCCAAGGTCGCCATCGTATCTTCCCACATGCCTAGAAACCCGATCAGCAGGAAGGCCGCGATGGTGCCAACAGTGATTTTCCAACTGCGCGCGCCCAGCCATGCCAGCCCGGCAATAATCGCGATGATCAACGGCCATGGTGTCGCCTGCAACAGTTTTTCGAACCACACCAGAAACTTCAGCAGCGGTGAAAAGAAAATCTCCAACGACTCGCCATAGGCACGCGAAAAGCTGCGAAAGGCACCGTCGATCGTGTTCTTGAAATCAGCGAGATCGCGTCGCCCCAGCGACGGAAACTCGGTCAGGAACTCCCACATGGTTCCTCCTTCATTGCTGTCCCGTATTCTTGTTGCGCCGGATGCGGGGCGGGATCAAACCCCATCGGGACGCCTAACTGGGCACATGGTCGTGCGCATAAAACAGGGGGCCGCAGCCCCCTGTTCATGGTGCATCAGCTGCTTACAGCTCTTTTTTGATTGCGGTTGCCGCATCTTCGTTGACCCAGGCTTCCCAGATCTGCGGGTAGGTTTCCAGGAAATGCCATGCTGCATCGCCGCCGGTTGCCTGATTGTCGTTCATGTAAACCAGCATGGCGTTCATCACCTCACCAGGGAAGACGCGGGTTTTCAGGTAGTCCACAGCAACGCCGCCCTCTTTCAGGAAACGGTCAGTGACAACGGAATGCACCTCGGACTCGGTGTAGGAACTTTTCTGCGGGTCCAGACATTCCTGTTCCGGTTTCACGATGCAGCCGTCCCAGTTTTCCGATCCAGCCCACGGGGTTTCCCATTCCAGCATGGTCAGCTCATACTTGCCGATAATCGCGGTCGGGGCCCAGTAGTAGCCAAACCAGTTCTCGCCACGTTCCACCGCTTTGGCGATAGAGCCGTCCAGACCTGCGGCTGAACCGGGATCAACCAGCGTCCAGCCTTTCGCCTCCATGTCAAAGGCGCGGAATAGGTTGGCGTTCGACAGCTGACAGCCCCAGCCCGCCGGACAACCGAGGAAGGCGCCCTTGCTGGGATCTTCGGCATCGGGGAACAGATCAGGACGCGCCAGAACCTTTTCGACGGTGTCCAGCTCAGGATGCGCTTCAACAAAGGCGGGGGACACCCACCAGCCTTCGCCCAGACCGGTAATCGGGCCTTCGATGACAGAATGCAGGCGGCCTTCGGCGGTGGCTTTCGCCAGCGGATCACGCACCGCGTTGATCCACAATTCACCGGCAATATCAGGTTCGGACTTTTCGTTCATCGAAGCAAAGGTCGTAGTGGTCGCGCCGGGCACCAGTTCCACGTTGCAGCCGTAACCCTCTTCCAGAATGATGGCGTCTACATTGGCCATCAGTTCCGCAGACGCCCAGTTCATTTCAGCGATTGTCACATCACCGCAATCGGCCATCGCAGCCGTACCAATCATCAGCGATGCACCGACAGTGATCGCGCCGAAGGCATTTTGTTTTTTCATGATAAGAAGTCTCCCAAAGACTTGTTCAGTGTGGTCCGCCACGCGCATTGCGCGGTCCGGCACCGCCTGTAACAGGCGATTTGCCCAGCGCCCGCTCCCGTTACCGGTCGTGCCACAATGGCGTCTTGCCAGTCGGGAAAGTCTATTTTCGCCAAGCCCATGTCGCAAACAGACCACAGGAAAAATTCAATGTAAACAGTCATTCCCGGAATAATACGGCATTGGGGAAATTTTAATTATCTACACAACCCCAATTTTGTTGCAAAAATTTCACACAATACCGTTTCGCGTTGAATTTAGTTGCAAAAACAAAAACACCCCGCAGTGACGCAGGGTGTTTTTCAAATGTCGTTTTTGAGCCAGAATAGCAGGTTTTCAGCGACCCGCGCGATCAGCCGAAACTGCGCATCACCGACACACCACCCCATGCAGAAAGGCCCGTCAGCGCGCCACCCCACAGCGTATCCAGCACCACCTGCTGCATCGTCCAATCGCGCAATGTGGCGTAATTGGTGAACTCATAGGTGCCATAAGCCATCAGGCCCAACACCACACCACCCACTAACGCCTGCATCGCATCATCATCACGCAGCGCAGGCAGCGACACAAACCACAGGATCCCCGCCACATAGCCAAGGTAAAACAGACCTGCCGCCCCCATGCGAAACTCTTCTGCGAAGAGATGGCCTACGTGTTGTTCAAACACCGGTTTAATCAGCAACCGCAGCCCGATCATATCCACGATCAGGAAGATGGCGGCGGTGGTGAGGTAAAGGTAAACAACACTCATGGGGTCTTCTTTCTGGGTACGTATTGGGGTGACAGCAAGAGATCTAGCGCACCAATCGGCGGGTCAAGGGCAGCGACAGCGCATATGGCAATCGTCTGAGCAGCTTCAGCGGCATGGTCAGGCGGCGGGGGAAATGCACCTCGAACCGGCGCGCATCCAGCCCTTGCAGGATCTCTGCCGCCGCGCGGTCCGCGGTCAGCAGGCCCGGCATAGTGAAGTCGTTTTTCTGGGTCAGCCGTGTATCGACAAACCCCGGCGAAATCAGCCGCACGTCAAACCGGCCTGCCACCTCATTTCGCAGCGTTTCGGCCAGATTGGCGACCCCCGCCTTGGTCGCGGAATAGATCTGCCCCTGCGGCAGACCAAAGTAGCCCGCGACACTGCCGCACAGCGCGATCTGTCCCTGTGGGCGCAGAACGTCCAGCGCGGCACGCGCCACCAGCAGGCTGCCGGTCAGGTTGACCTGCACAATGTTGGCGGCTTGGGTCAGGTCAATCTCTTCGACCTGACCGGGATCATACAGCGCGGCCATGTTGATCACACGGTCCACTGGCCCGCCTGCTTTGACCCGAAGGGCCGCGTCCGCCACGTCGGCGGCGTCCGCAATATCAATTCCCACCACCTCTGCCGCGCCCTTCGGCATCTCGCCGGCGAGAGCCTGAAGCCGGTCGGTCGAGCGTGCGGACAGGATCACCCGATCCCCGCGCGCAGCATAAGCGCGAGCCAGTGCCGCGCCGATCCCGTCAGAGGCGCCGATAATCCAGACACGCTCAGTGGTGCGGGGGTCAGGCATGGGCCAGCTCCACCTGCACCACATCGGTCTGACCCACATTGAAGGAGGCCGCGCAGATCCCGAGGTAGAAGCGCCAGTTGCGAATGAACTCTTCGCCATAGCCCAGTTTGCGCACGCGGTCGGATTGCTCCTCCAGCCGCAGATCCCAGGTGGCGCAGGTGCGGCCATAGTCAGGGCCGAACCCGTGACTACCCACCACCTTCAGCCCCGCCTGTGCCGCCTGATCGCGGATCACCTGACTGCTCAACAGCATGCCACCTGGGAAGGTGTACTGGCGGATATAGTCGGACCCTTTGCGATAGATAGGGAAGTAATCATCCGGCACAGTGATCGCCTGAATGACCGCGCGACCACCTTGGGACAGGCGCTGTTTCAGGGTATTGAAATAGATCGGCCAATAGCGTTCGCCCACCGCTTCGATCATCTCAATCGAGACAATATTGTCGAATTGACCCTTGATGGCGCGGTAATCTTGCAGTCGGATTTCAGCACGACCATCAAGGCGGGCGTCAGCGTAGCCCTTTTGGCTAGGCGAAATGGTGACGCCGGTGACATGACGCCCATGGTCTGCGGCGCGTTCGGCAAAGCCACCCCAGCCGCAGCCAATTTCCAGCACCTGTTCACCATCGCTGAGGCGGTCCAGAATACGGTCATATTTGCGGTTCTGCGCGCGGGTCAGATCATTGTCCCCCGCCGCATAGATGGCCGATGAATAGGTCATCGTGTCATCCAGCCACAGCTGGTAAAACTCGTTGCCCACATCATAATGCGCACGGATGTTGCGCGCCGCCCCACGGCGGGAGTTGGAGCGCATCAGCCGATCCACCACGCGGAATTTCAGCGTCGCCCAGAAACCGGCATAGGCGTAGCCTGCGAACTCTTCCAGGTTCAACAGCGCCACCTGCGACAGCGCCTCAATCGACGGGGTGTCCCACAGGCCGGCCACATAAGCCTCGCCCAGACCGATATCGCCACGGCTGGCCAGCGTGGTCACAACCGACCAATCGTGCAGCCGCATTTCCGCGACGGGGTCCCCCGCGCCGAAGGTGTAACGCTCACCCTCGGGCGTTGACAGATGCAGCGTGCCGTGGCGCATGCGCTCACATGTGGCCAGAAAATCTTGTTTCACACGTTTGCTAAGGAACAGCATTACGACACCTCCTGTTTGGGTGGGGTAGGCCGCGTACGATAGCGCGCCCCTTTTAGTTTTAGCACCAAGGCCTGCCAGTGGATCAGCGCCATTGTCCGCAGACCGCCAAGGGGACGACGCAGGCTGGCGCGGATCAGTGCGGTGTTGGTCAGCGGCTGGCAGGGCCCTGACAATGTGGCCATCAGCCCCTCTTCGCCGTTGCGATGCAGGATCTGGATGGCAATCTGATCTTCGCGGATATCATAGCGGAAATCATAGCCTCCGGCGATCTCTTGGAACGGGGAAACATGTAACTGCTTGGCTTTGTTCAGTTTCGTTTCCCGCGTGATCGGCAGAAATCCCTCTGCGTGGCAGATATAGGAATGACGGTCATTGAAGGGCGTCGACACCTCGGCGATCACGGCCACCAGATCCGCATCGCGGTAAGCGAACCAGAAACTCACCGGATTGAACCCGTAGTGCAGCCAGCGCGGCTGGGTCAGCAGGCGCAGGGTGATACCATCCGCAGGTAAGCCATGATCCGCCAGAACCTGACGCGCCCACGGCGCGCCCTGCCCCTGCCCGATCACCCCACCGTGGTCACGATCATGCACTGCAGCCAAGGCACGACGGTTGCGCCCGAACAGCGTGGGCGTGCGCAGCTGCGCCTCTGGATCCAGCAGCACGTAGTCCACACTGTAGCGAAACGCGTTTTTGATTGCGCCGCGTCGGGTATGGGTGGTCACACCGGGGATATATGTCACCCGGTCGCTCATGCGCTGCGCCGCGCCAACTCAGGCATGGTCAATTCGAGCACGCTCCGCGCCTCCAGCTCACGCACGATACGCACGGCGCTGGCAAATCCATCCTCGTGGAAGCCGTGCCGCGTGTAGGCACCAGCAAACCAGCTGCGGTTTTCGCCCTGCATGGTCCGCATCGCCACCTGCGCCCGCAGCGCCGCGCGGTCAAACACCGGATGGCGGAAGGAGGTTTGATCATAAATCGCCTCTTCCCGCACTGGAACGGAGGGATTGAGCGACACAAACAGCGGATCACTCTCCGGGATGCCCTGCAGGCGGTTCATCCAATAGGTGACGCCAATGGCGGGTTCAGGACGGCGGGTGTCGGCCTTGTAAACCCAGGACGACCAGACCGACCGGCGCTGCGGCATCTGGGTTTCGTCACAGTGCAGGAACATCTCATTATCCTGAAACCGCATGTCGCCCAGAACCGATTGTTCCTGCGCAGACGGATCAGCAATCATCGCCAACGCATCATCCGAATGGCAGGCAAAGATCACCTGATCATAGCGCTCCGGCTCGCCCCCCTTCGCGGTCACAGTGACGCCCAGCGCATCGCGAGCAACCGACTGCACCGGTGCATTGGTACGCAGATCAGCACCTTGGCTTTGCAGATAGCCCGCCAGACGGGTCACATATTCGATGCTACCGCCATCGACAGTCCACCACTGGTGCTGACCGCTGGCAGAGAGAAGCGCGTGGTTGCGGAAAAACTGCACCAGCGCGCGGGCGGGGAAGCTGCGGATTTCCTGCGGCGGGGTAGACCAGATCGCCCCACAAAGCGGCAACAGGTAGTAGGTCTGGAACCACTCGCCCAGATTGAGGTCATCCATCAGATCGGCGATGGTGCTGTCGTCATTATCGGCCAGCGCCTCGGCCCGTGCATTGAAGCGCAACACGTCGCGGATCATGCGCAGAAAACCGGGGCGCAAGAGGTTCGATTTCTGCGCCGTCAGCGCGGTCAGGTTGCGCAGGCCATATTCCACCGACCCACCGTTGATCGAGGCGCCGAAACTCATATCGCTCTTGATCACCGGCACATCCAGATCGCGGAACATGCGGGTCAGGTGCGGGTAGTTGGCGTAGTTAAAAACAATAAAGCCCGTATCGACCGGTTGATTGCCATTGCGCCCCGCGACGACGGTACGCGCATGCCCGCCAAGTCGCGGCGCGGCCTCGTATACGGTGACGTCATGACGCCCCGCCAAAAGGTAAGCAGAGGCGAGGCCGGAAATACCGGCGCCGATGATGGCAATGCGCTGCGGCGCGGTCGGCTGGGCGTCAAAAGACATGGGAACTCCTGAACTGATTAAAGGAACTACGCAGGAAAAACGCAATCGGATCACTCATTTGACAGGAATTGCGAAAATATACTGAAAAAAGTGATCCAGCCCTTTCGCTGTCGCGTAACGCCTTTATGCTGATGGACAGTTATCATAACGCGGGCTCTGAAAATGGTGCCGGACATGCAGGGACACACACCCCTGCTGCACGCGCCGCGTCAACGCCTGCTGCGGCAGCTGCTGCGTCCGTCTCAAAGGAGCGTCCCCCCGTGTCGCCACAGCAAACAGACAGCAATGGGTCCAACGGATCCGATCTGGCGCCTGAAACACGCTGGATGCTGGCCGTTCGCGACCATCGGGACAAGGTGGCATTTGCCAATCTGTTTGATCACTTTGCGCCACGCCTCAAGGGGTTTATCATTCGGTCCGGCAGCGCAGGCGCTCAGGCCGAAGAGATCGTGCAGGATGTGATGTTGACGGTCTGGCACAAGGCTGAACAGTTTGACCCGCACCGCGCGCAGGTGTCAGCGTGGATCTATCAAATCGCCCGCAACCGACAGATCGACCTGCACCGCAAGCTAGGGCGCCCCGTTCCCGAAGAACTGAAAGAAGAGCCGGGCCTAGAACCCGATGCCAGTCAGATCATTGCCGTTCAGCAGGAAACGCAACAGTTAAAAGACGCGCTAGGACGTCTGGCACCCAACCAGCGTGACATGATCGAAAAAGCCTACTTGGGCGAGTTGAGCCATCAGGACATCTCAACCGCGACCGGCCTGCCCCTGGGCACGATCAAATCACGTATTCGGCTGGGGCTGGAACGCCTGCGCCACGACCTCAAGGGAATGCGCTAAGATGACCGCAATTACCCAACATACCCCTGACGCTTTGTTGGCTGCCTATGCGGCTGGTAGCCTGCCGCCGGTCTTTGCGATGGTGGTTGCCAGCCATATTTCGATCTGTGGCGAATGCCGCGCGGCATTGGAAAGCCATCATGCGATGGGCGGTGCCGTGCTGGACACCTGCGCAGAATCCAAGTTGAGCGATGGGTTCAAATCGAACCTCATGGCGCAGCTGGATCTGCCGATGGAACAGGCGATCTCCCGTCCTGCGCCGCAGCCCATAGCCAAGCCGCACAGCGTCTACCCTGCCCCGCTGATGGAATTGTTGAAAAACAAACCACCGCGCTGGCGATCGCTGGGGTTGGGCATGAAACAGGCCATCCTCAGCGCGGATGAGGGCGGATCGCTACGCCTGCTGCACATCCCCGCCGGACAGGCTGTCCCCGATCATGGGCACAACGGGATGGAGCTGACACTGGTACTACAGGGCAGTTTCAGCGATGAAACAGGCCGATTTGCCCGTGGTGATCTGGAAGTGGCGGATGAGGATCTGGAACATACGCCCGTCGCCGATGCGGGTGATCCCTGCATCTGTCTGGCGGCCACTGATGCGCCGCTGCGCTTCAACAGCCTGATGCCGCGCCTGTTCCAGCCGATTTTCCGCATCTGATGATCCTTGCGTGCGGGCACGCCTGCACGCAAAGTTCAAGCCCGCAATAGACTCACCCCGGCTGTTCGCACAGGTTCAGCACCATCTGCGTCATCAGCCCCAAGAGCGCCATCAGGTGCGCCTCATCTCGGGCCTGATGCTTGTAGCCCACGCAGGTATAGCGCACCCAATCCGCCATCTGATCCACCGTGCAGCCCTGACGTGCCAGCGCCTCTGCGTGATCGGCAAAAAGGTCGCGCAACAAAGCGTCCTTAATCTGATCCACCTCGGCAATAGCAACATGCCCAGCGGCGCTCAGGCTGTCTTCAACACTGGCACCTTCTGCACGCAGTGTACGAAAACCGATCAGCAGAGCGTGTTCATAAAACACCTCCAACCGTTCTTTCAGGGTTGGCAGGCGCTGCCAGTCCGCACGGGTTTGCTGTTCCATCTGACCGCCTGCGTGACGAATCAGATCGCAGAGCAGCTCATCCTTGTTGTGGAACGCATTGTAGACCGTTTGACGGGCCACACCCGCTTCGTCCGCGATGTCCTTCATCGTGGTTTTTCGCAGCCCAAAGCGCATGATAACCCGCATCGCGGCGTCGAGAATTTCAATCTTGCTGTCTGACATGATGGACATATTGACAAAAACTGCCTGAGTGTCAATATTGGACACAGATACGAAAGATGTACAATTGCCCAAAACTGATGATTTCCGTCAGGCACCCCAATTTACGAACAGGAAATGGGCATTTGAAAACAGGATACCAAGGCACCCACGCCACTGCGTGAGGCCCCAAGGAGAACGCGCATGAAACTTATTGTGAACGGACAAGAACAACAGGTGGAGGTCGAAGATGACATGCCCCTGCTGTGGATTTTGCGGGATGAGCTGAACATCACCGGTGTGAAATACGGCTGCGGCATCTCTGCCTGTGGCGCCTGCACCGTGCATGTAAACGGCGAAGCGATGCGCAGCTGTCAGGTGACCGCCGACAGTCTGGAAGAAGGCGACCAAATCACCACGATCGAAGGTCTGGGCACCCCGCCCGCACTGCATGCGGTGCAGGCGGCATGGGTCGAACATCAGGTTGCCCAGTGCGGCTATTGCCAGTCGGGCCAGATCATGCAGGCTGCAGCCCTGCTGTCAGAAACCCCGAACCCCAGCGACGAAGATATCGACGACGCGATGAGTGGCAACCTCTGCCGGTGTGGCACCTACCCGCGTATCCGCGCTGCAGTGAAAACCGCCGCCAAAAACATGCAGGAGGCGTGATCCATGTCTGACAAGAAACCCCAATCCCGCCTGCGCAAATATTCCCGCCGCGCCTTTCTGATCGGGGCGACCGCTGTTGCTGGCGGCGTGGCCTTTGGCACCTATGTGGTCAAACGCCCGCACGACAATCCGCTGGCCGCTGATCTGCAGGACGGCGAAGCCACGTTTAACCCCTACGTCAAAATCACTGGCGATCGGATCACCCTGATCGCATCGCACACTGATAAAGGTCAGGGCGTCCACCACTCGCAGGCGGCACTGATTGCCGAAGAGCTGGACGTTGAACTGGATCAAGTCGAGATCAGCTTTGGCAAACCCGCGCCGGCCTATTGGAACACCGGCCTTGCCAATGATGCTGTGCCCTTTTCTGCCTTTGACGAAAGCTTCAAGGCGCGCGCGGCACGCGGCGCTGTAAGCTCCCTCGGCAAAGTCATGGGTCTGATGGTCACCGGCGGATCCAGCACCATGCCCGATCAGTTTGAAAAACTGCGCAGCGCGGGTGCTGTCGCCCGTGAAACCCTGAAGGCCGCCGCCGCACAACAAACCGGCGTGCCGGTCACCCAGTTGAAGACCGCCCGTGGTATGGTGATCCTGCCCGACGGCACGGAACTGCCCTACACCGATCTGGCAGCGACCGCCGCAAGCATGGAACCTGTAACCGACGTTGCCCTGCGCGACCCATCGCAATGGCGCATGATCGGCAAACCGATGCAGCGTGTTGATGTGGTGGCGAAATCCACAGGCACACTGACCTACGGCATTGACCTGAAAGTCGACGGCATGGTCCATGCCGCCGCGAAGGTAAACCCACGTCAAGGCGGTGCGATGCTGAGCTATGACGCCTCTGCCGCGCTGGAGATGCCCGGCGTGCAGAAGGTTCTGGTACTGCAAGGCGATATGCTGGACCCGGAACTGGACGGCAGCCTGACCCGCCGGCGCACCAAAGTGGGCGTTGCGGTCATTGCCAACAACACTTGGCGCGCCTTTCAGGCGTTGGAGGCCATCGACATCGAATGGGGCAGCGCCCCCTATCCGGCAGAGATGGACGCCCACTGGCAGACCCTGAGCGATAGCTTTACCGAAGACAAGCTGGACAGCGCATGGCGCACAGATGGCGATGTCGAAGCCGCACTCGACGGTGCCGAGGTGCTGGAGGCCGAATATCGCGCCCCCTATGTGGCCCATGCCCCGCTGGAGCCGATCAGCGCAATTGTGCGTGCGGACAAAGACAGCGCCGAAGTTTGGGTCGGCCACCAGATGCAGCGTTTTGCCCAGATGAAAGTTGCCGCCATTCTGGGGCTGGATGATCCTGAGAAAGTCACCCTGCACAACCAGTTCATCGGCGGCAGCTTTGGTCACCGGCTGGAATTTGAAAACGTCACCATCGCGACCGAGATCGCCCGTCAGATGCCCGGTGTACCGGTAAAACTGACCTTCTCACGCGAAGAGGACTTTGCCCATGACTTCCCCCGCCAGATCGCCATGGCCCGTGGGCGCGGCGCGGCAAAGGATGGCAAGGTAGACGCACTGGACATGCAGATCGCCATGCCATCTGTCGTGGCCTCACAAATGTCACGGGTGGGTCAGCCGGTGGCGGGACCAGATAACCAGATCGTCGCAGGCGCCTGGAACATGCCTTTTGACATCCCGAACTTGCGGGTACGCGGCTACCGTGCGCCAGAACTGGCCCCCATCAGCTCGTGGCGCTCGGTCGGTGCGTCGTCGCAAGGTTTCTTTGCCGAAGGGTTCTTTGACGAACTGTGCCATGCTGCGGGTGTTGACCCACTAGAGGAACGCCTGCGTCTGGTGAACAACCCGCTGCACCGCAAGGCACTAGAAGCGGTTGGCGAAATGTCCAACTGGGGCAGCGCTCTGGGCCCGAACCGTGGCCGCGGCATCGCTATGGTCGAAAGCTTCGGCGTGCCCACCGCCGAGGTGATCGAGGTCACTGCGACCGAAGACGGCATCAAAATCGACAAAGCCTTTGTCGTGGCCGAGGTCGGGCGTATTGTCGATCCGGTGAACTTTGAAAACTTGATGCAAGGCGGTGTGATCTGGGGGCTGGGTCACGCAATGAACTGCGAGATCACATATTCCGACGGTATGGCAGAACAGTCAAACTTTGACAGCCACGAAGGTATGCGTCTGTATCAGTGCCCCGACATCATGGTGCGTGGGCTGGAAAACGGCGACAACATCCGTGGCATTGGTGAACCGCCCGTGCCGCCGGCCGCACCTGCGCTGGCCAACGCGATCTTTGCCGCGACCGGCACCCGTCTGCGGGAAATGCCCTTTGCCAACTTTGTGGATTTCGTCTGATTTTTTCAGGCACCGCTGCAGCGGACACTCAGAAACAAAAAATGCCCCGGATTTCAGTCCGGGGCATTTTCTTATCGCAACCGCTTCACAATCGCCTTGCTCGGCCAACAGGTCGCCGCCTGCCCGCCAGCCTCTTGCCAACGTCCGATTGAACGGCGTGTGCGGAACCCTGCCAGACCATCTGCGCCGCCTACGTCATGGCCCAACCGCTCCAGACCACGCTGCATCGCCGCCACATCTGCGCGCAACAGGGTGTCGGTCGGGGCCCATGCCCCCTTGAAATCGGCCATGTTGTAGCGGATGCGGTCCCCCACATGGCCAACAAACAGCGCATAAAGATCGCTCTCATTATACTCTTTCAGCACATAGAAATTGGGCGTCACCAGAAAGGCCGGACCATGCCGCCCCGCAGGCATCATCAAATAGCCCTGCCCCATTGCCTCATGCTTTGGAAAAGCACGCCCGTTGACGCGGGTCACGCCCATATCGGCCCACTGGGCAATGCGCCGCCCCTGATCCGGACCCTCCAGCGTGCATGACACATCTGCCGGAACCTTCACCTCAAATCCCCAATCACGCCCGCGCTGCCAGCCATGTTCGGACAGGTAATGCGCGATAGACGCCAGTGTATCCGCCTCTGACTGCCAAATATCGACGCGACCGTCCCCATCCCCATCACGACCATATTTCGCAACATTCGTCGGCATGAACTGCGGCTGCCCCAAGGCGCCCGCCCAGCTGGATTTCAACGCCTTGGGCGCACGCCCCTCCTGCACCAGTTTGAGCGCGGCGATCAGTTCAGTGCGGAAATATTCCGCGCGGGCATCTTGGTAGGCCTTGCTGGCCAGCACCTGAAACGCATCCTGTGGGATCTTGACCCGCCCAAAGCCGCTTTCCCGTCCCCAGATGGCCAGCAAAATCTGACCCGGCACGCCAGAGTCGCGTTCCAGACTTTTAAGCAGATCCGCATGGGTTTTTCGCAGCTTTTGGCCTTCTCGGGTAGTATAGCCCAGTGTGTTGGCCCCAAAGTACCGCGCGGGCCGACCAAATTCCGCCTGTTTGTCAGGGCGGGTTGGCGCCAGCATCAATTTGCCCTTCATCAGCTTGTTGAACGTGCCTTTGGACACCCCAGCTGACCGGGCATCGGGCCAGACCTTTTGTTGCAACCATTGCTGAAATGCCACCTGGTCCGAAGCGGTCTGCGCAGCGGCACCCGCCCCCAGATGAACCACCAAAGCCAAAGATGCGAAAGCCAAACGAAGCATCTGAATAATCCAATCACAAACTACAATACCCCCAGACTGCACCATGCCATCGCCCAACGCCAGACTGCGGGTTGATCAAAACGCACATAGTCTGGCGGAAATTTTCCGCATTCCACCTTGGGCCGCTGATCAAAACCGTCTACCAAGACCAAAAGAAATCTGCCCAAATCAACGCCCTAAGGTGGCGTCGGATCCGGCGTGAGGATCGGGCAATGTCAGGAGGGATGGCATGACACCACATTGGCAAACCGCGCTGCAGGCGGCCTGGGGCATCGAGGCGACGCTAAAACGGCTGGACGGTGAATATGACCTGAACATTCTGGCCAACGCCGGTGAACGCGGCGATTTTGTGCTGAAGGTGATGCGCGCGGGCTGCGCCCCTGACCTGATCGACATGCAGATCAAAGCAATGGCGCATATCGCCGCCAAGTCCGACGGCCTGCCCTACCCGCGCGTCATTGCCGGTCAGGACGGCGCCGCGATCCAGACGTTGCGTGATGAGGACGGGGAGGAACGTCTGTGCTGGCTGCTCGAAAAACTGCCAGGGCAGTGCTATGCCGACCACACCCCAAAATCACCTGAACTGATCGGTGAGCTGGGCCAGATCCTTGGCGCGACAGATGTGGCACTGGCGGATTTCCAGCACCCGACGCTGCAGCGGGACTTCAAATGGGATTTGATGCAGGGTCAGTGGATCGGCGGCCACACGCAGGTGATCACCGATCTGAACCGTCAGGCGATCATCCACGGCATTCTGGCAGAGGTGGCGCAAATCTGGCCGCACTTGATGATGCTGCCGAAACAGGCGATCCACAATGACGTGAACGATTACAACGTCTTGGTCACTGGCGGCGCGTATCAACCGCACCAGATCTCTGGCGTGATTGATTTCGGGGACATGTGCGCCGCGCCGCGCATCTGCAATCTGGCCATCGCCGCGGCCTATATGGTGCTGGATCACCCAGAACCGGAAACCGCGCTGGCGCATCTGGTGGCGGGCTATCACATTCAGAACCCGCTGAGCGCGGCAGAGGTGGACATGATCCTGCCCCTGTTGCGGCTGCGGCTAGCCGTGTCTGTGGTGAACTCCACCATCGAAGCGGCCGAAAATCCCGACGATCCCTACATCACCATCTCGCAAGCGCCCGCATGGCGCTATTTGGAACGCGACGGCGAGGATGCAGGCCTCTTGCGCGCCCGCCTGCGCGCCGCATGTGGCCTGCCCGTGACCAATGCGGCAGAGCGCATCCATGCCTTCCTCGCGGCTGAGAATGGCAACTTCGCCCCCGTGATGGGCCGTGACCTGAGCGAAATGCCGATGGGATCGCTGTCCGTCGAAAACAGCGCCGAACCGCAGAACCCTTTCGATCTGCCGATTGAAGAGGCTGCGCAGCTGGGCGCAGACTACGGCGATCAGGACGGCTGGTGGCTGGGCTACTATAACGAACCCCGCCTGATCTACACCGCCGACGCCTTCCGCAAGGGACCGTGGAAGGCATCGAACCGCCGCACTGTGCATCTGGCCGTGGACGTGTTCGCCCCCACAGACACACCCGTCGCCACGCCGATGGCCGCCAAGGTGCATGTGGTGGAAAACCGCACCGGTCATCTGGATTATGGCGGTGTGGTGATCCTCAGCCACGACACCCCGGATGGCGATACCTTCTACACCCTCTACGGTCATCTGGCCGCTGATGTGGTCGAGACCCTGAACGTCGGACAAGAGCTGACGAAGGGAGAGGTCTTTGCCCGCCTCGGCGATCCCAGCCAGAACGGCGGCTGGGCGCCGCATGTGCATTTCCAACTGGCGATGACCACCGATGGCATGGGCCATGACTGGCCCGGTGTTGGCGATCCAGATGAGATGTATCTGTGGGAAGCGGTCTGTCCGAACCCCGCGGCCCTGCTGAACCTGCCCGCCAACAAGGTGCGCTATGCCCCGACAGACAAGGCGCAGGTACTGGCCGGACGGCGCGCCAACTTTGGTGGCAACCTGTCGCTCACCTATAGCGATCCGGTGATGTTGGTGCGGGGGTGGAAACATCACCTGTTTGACGAATGGGGCCGCCCCTATCTGGATGCCTACAACAACGTGCCGCACGTCGGCCACGCCCACCCGCGCATTCAGGCGGTGGCTGCGGATCAGCTGAAGCGGATGAATTCCAACACCCGTTACCTGCACCCCGCCCAGACCGCCTTTGCCGACAAGGTTCTGTCGAAGATGCCCGACCATCTGGAGGTCTGCTTCTTCGTCAACTCTGGGACCGAGGCAAACGAGCTGGCGCTGCGCCTCGCCCGCGCCCATACGGGTGCGAAGGGTATGGTGACGCCCGATCACGGCTATCACGGCAACACCACCGGCGCGATCGACATTTCAGCCTATAAATTCAACGCCAAGGGCGGCGTGGGGCAATCTGATTGGGTCGAGTTGGTTGAGGTGGCCGATGATTATCGCGGACGTTTTGGCCGCGACGACGCTAACCGCGCCCAGAAATACGCCGATCTGGTCGATCCTGCGATTGCCGCATTGCAGGCGAAGGGCCACGGCGTTGCTGGTTTCATCGCGGAAACCTTCCCCTCAGTCGGCGGTCAAATCATCCCACCCAAAGGTTATTTGCCTGCGGTTTATGAAAAAATCCGCGCTGCGGGTGGCGTTTGCATCGCGGATGAGGTGCAGACAGGTCTGGGGCGTCTGGGCGATTACTATTTCGGCTTTGAACATCAGGGCGCCCTGCCCGACATCGTGGTGATGGGCAAACCGATCGGCAACGGGCACCCCTTGGGCGTTCTAGTGACGACCAAAGCGATTGCCGAAAGTTTTGCGCAGGGGCCGGAGTTCTTTTCGACCTTCGGCGGCTCCACACTGTCGTGCCGCATTGGCAAAGAGGTGCTGGACATCGTCGATGACGAAGGCCTGCAAGCCAATGCCAAGGCGATGGGCGATCGGCTGATGAGTGGCCTCAAAGCGCTAGAGGCGAAGTATGAGGTCGTGGGCGACGTGCGCGGCATGGGACTGTTTGTGGGGGTCGAACTGATCACCGATGCAGCCACCCGCACCGAAGGCACCGCCATTGCCTCCTACGTCAAAAACCGGATGCGGGCGCACCGGATCCTGTTGGGCAGTGAGGGACCAAAGGACAACATCCTGAAAATCCGCCCGCCGCTGACCGTGGACGCAGAAGGGATCGATATGATCCTGGATGCGCTGGACCAGATCCTAGCAGAGAGGTCTAAGACCTAGCAACAAAACACCAAAGGCCGCCTGCCCCCGTGCAGCGCGGCCTTTTTTACGGTCAGCGAAACAACCGCATTTTTTTCTTTCCCCCTCATAGACTTGCCCCGAAAATATGCAGCGCTAACTACGCTTCGACGCAGACGGCAGGTCGTGTGCCGCCTTTGACCATCTCCATGCTTGCACAAATGGGCAGAGAGGGGCACAACGATCACGCCTGTCCCAGACAGTTTCACCGCGCCCGAGAGGACCCCCAATGGACACCGCCTTGCCTCATGACTTTGTGCCCGACGCGGAAAACACCCGCGCGCTGCGCGATGCCTTTGGCCGTTTCGCCACCGGTGTCACCATTGTGACAACCGGATCCGACACAGGCGGTGTTGCGATCACTGCAAACAGCTTTTCGTCGGTGTCACTGGACCCGCCGATGGTGATGTGGGCCTTGGCCGAAGACTCAAACCGCTATCAGGCATTCAAGGATGCGCAGCATTACGCGATCCATATCCTGCGCGCCGATCAACAGGATCTGGCGTGGAAAGTGGTGCGTGATGGCACAGCGCTGAACGATCTGGATTTGGCAACAAACGCCCACGGCGTGCCATTGCTGTCTGGCTGTCTGGCCCGTTTTGAATGCCGCCAGAATGCCGTTTACCCCGGCGGGGATCACAAGATCATTCTAGGCGAAGTGCTGCGCGCCGAAATCGGCACGCCGGGCGACGCACTGACGTTTTATTGCGGCAATATGGGCACGCTTTGAGCAGCTTGCGGCGGGGGACGCTCCTTGGGCGGCTCAACGATAGCGAGCCCACCATCCGGCTGTAGTTGCTGATCATACCCACAGCGCCGAAATTGCCAGAGCGTTAAGGCACCGTCCAATACGATCCCCATGCCAAACATCACCGCGATACCGTGCAGGTCCGGCTGAAACAGGCCCAGATGATAGGCCGCAAAGGCAGATCCGTAATATCCCAGACTGACAACCAATGTTTGTTGCAACAACAAATCAGTGCGCCCGATGCCGTAAAAATAGCTGTCGAGAGCCGAGTTAAACGCAAACACAGTGTAGAACACCAACAGGACCAGCAGCACATCCACCACTGCCTGTGCATCCTCATACCCCATCACCCCGGAAACAAAGGCGTGCCAGAACGGAATCGTCAGCAACCAGACCGTAGTGATCACAACGGTCAGCGACAGGTAGGCCCGCCACCGAACACCCAACTGCCCCGCGCAGCGCCCCGCATCCTGTCGGATCACCGTCCCCAAGGACAGAACCGGCAGCAACAGCCAGCTCCAGACAAAGGTGTTGGCCAACCAGTACACATCAGCGGATTGGGCCTGATTGACCAGACGCAGGATCATCACCGCAAAGGCGGCATTGCGCACAAATGCTTCGAATCCGGCGCGCACAGCGATGCGGCGCCATTCGAGGCGCCACAATTGCTGACCTGCTTGCCGCACATTTTGACGTGGCTTGTGCGGCGCGACCGCCAGCAGCCGCCAACGCCACAAAAACCACAAGCCTAACAATGAAAATAGAACGCTGGCGATAAGGTTCGTGTAGGCCACGCCCATCACCCCCAACGCCAGACCGTTCGTCCCCACCAACACAGTATCGAGGGCAATCACCACTGTGGTCTTCGCCATCGCCAGACAGGTGACAATCCGGTGGCGCCCCAGAACCACAACAACCACCAGCGCCAGGTCCCCGATCGCCTGCACGCCTTGCCCCAAGGCTTCGAGCCGTAGGAATTGCGCAGTGATCGTCTGCATAGGTTCAGGCACCGCCATTGCCACCACCCAAGAGTGCGCACAGAACCAGCCAACCGCGACCAGAACACCATAGACCAACACCGTTAGGCGCAATGCAGCACTGATCCGATGACGCAACGCCGCAATCCCTGTCGCGACGGCCCCCAACACAAAATACAACGGCATCAAGAGTGCCTCTGATGCGACTTCAAACGCCAGATGCAGCCACGCAGCCTGCGCGGCGATGCTGATCGTGCCGGTGTCGGGTAGCGAAGTCAGGAAATACACCCGCGTGGTGGCGTAGCAAGCGGGTAAAAACATCAAAAAGGACACAGCGGCCCAAAGGCGATAGTTGATCAAATGCATTGTAATCCGCTGGGCAACAGCAACTCTTGCACACCCGCCGCCTTGCTTTTCTGATGTTAAAATTTTTCCGGCGTGAGATCGTTCTCCAAACCACCCACAATGCAAAGATGGAGAAATCGGTAGATTGCAAAGAGAACACGCCCTTCATTCCACTGAGTGGGAAACCCTGAATGACAAAATGCCCCGCCGTTTTTCAACAGCGGGGCGTTTTGTGTCACTCAGTCAGAAGCGGCTATTGCCTCAGGCCGCCTGGCTAGAGATGAAATCGACGTCGTCGTCATCCCCCATGTCAAAGGCAATTCCTGCCGCCGCAGTGCTGGTGGTCGCCGGGGCGGATGCGGCAGTTGCCTTGGTCGCGGAAGGCTTGCGTGCCTCTTCGTCGCATTCATCACGGATGGTGTCGATACGCGCGATGGCGACGTTGACCTGCGCCAGACCTTCGGATTGATCGGCGGCACCTGCAACGATCTGGCTCAGCACATCGTTCAGTTCCGAAACCGCGCCTGAAATGCGCGACAGTGCGTCACCGGTTTCACCCACCAAGGTCACCCCATGGTCCACCTGTTCGGACGAGGTGATGACCAGATCGCGGATCTCCTTGCTGGCATCAGCAGAGCGCTGCGCCAGTTTTCGCACTTCGGTCGCAACAACTGCAAAGCCGCGTCCAGCCTCGCCAGCGCGCGCCGATTCCACCGCAGCGTTCAGAGCCAGCAAGTCCGTCTGGCGCGCAATTTCATCAATCACCCCAATAATGGTGGTGATCTTTTCCGAACTTGCCTTGATCGCGTCCATTGCTTCGTGGGCACGGGTGACCACTTCGCTGGACCGCGCAGCTTCGTCGCGGGTTTGTGTCATCACGCTTTGGGCGTTGCTGGCATGATCAGCAGACGCTTCGGCGGAGGTTGCGATCTGTTCCACTGCGGCAGCGGCACGTTGACCTTCGCGGCGGGTACGATCGGCAGTTTCCACAGCGGCAGCGCGGGCTGCTTCCGCTTCGAGTTTGGCGGTTTCGGCGCGTTCGACCGTTAAGGCCAATTCTTCGCGGGCACTGCGCACCTCGGCATCGACAGCGGCGGAGCGGATCATCGACCAAGCCAAAATACCTGCCTCAAACAGAACGATCACGGCATGAAGAATCACACGTCCCAGGGTTTCCATCAGCGACATCTCAGGAAACACCAGACTGGGCAGCAGCAAACCAAAGCTAAGGTGATGCACTGCGGTCACGGCAACGCCAGCGATCAGCGCGGGCAGCGATCCCATCGTAGCCACAATCGCCAGAACCGCAAAGAACAGCATGTGGGTATCAACCTGCCAGGCGTGCCCTGCAAAGGCCGAGGTAAAGGCAACACATTGCCCCACCAGCGCCACCGCCAGCATGATCGGGCGCATTTTTGCATCCAAACGCCCAGCGACCAGCGCCATCACCGCAAAGATCACAGCCGAAGCCACAACCGTCATCAGCGGTCCGCCAACAACAAAAGCGGCAATCGGACCAAGGGGCATCATCCCCAAGGCCACCAACCGCGCCGTTCCCGAGAAGTCTTTCGACGTCTCCAGCATATTTACCGACATTATACCGTTTCCTTCGTTACACAAAATAGCTCAAGCGCACTGGGATCGAGCAGAAACCAAGCACCACTTTGGCGAAAGTCAGACGCGCTGGCCCCTGTGGCCAACACCGACAATGGTGCCTGCGTTGGTCCAACGATGGCACCACCAGCGGCGGCCACAACAGCTTCGGCCCCACCGGACCACGGGGGGGCAACCACCAGAACAGGCTCATCCAGAACGCCAGATTTGGCCGGCAGCTGCGCGGCAATGGCGACATTTGCCACCTCTAAACCCAACACAGCAGCGACCCCACCCGACATCAGCAGGTACGCAGACACGTTTTTCATGCCGCCACCATAACCTCGAAATATCAGCAAAACTCACCACCCCTACGGATTCGCGGGATGGGGCCACCCTTAGGTATAGAAAACCGAATATAGAGATTACCCAGGCGGTTAGAATAAAAAGGCAACACTACCCCAGAATGCAAAAGTGCCATCCTAGCCTGCACATAAAACGAATATTTACGCGTGTTTCAAAATGCCGATAGATTTTAAAACAGCGCCAGAATCAGAAAAATAGACCCACTTTCCGTTCGCCTTCCTCAAAGGTTTAAAAAACGAAAGCCACATGCGACACAAAAGAACATTTACGAAAGTTTTAATTGACTCCGATAGTGTCCGCCGTATGACATCGACCTATGGGGCGCATTTGCCCTGAGACTCCATATTAAACCGCCCGAGCTACGCCATGCTGACCCCAGAAACCCGCCCCCACCCCACAGATCTGTTCATCATCGGTGGTGGCATCAATGGCTGTGGCATTGCCCGTGATGCAGCAGGGCGTGGATTGACTGTGCGCTTGGCAGAAATGAACGACCTGGCCTCGGCCACATCATCGGCCTCAACCAAACTGTTTCACGGTGGGCTGCGCTATCTGGAGTATTTCGAAGTACGGCTGGTCCGCGAAGCCCTGATCGAACGCGAAACCCTGCTGCGCGCAATGCCCCACATCTCTTGGCCGATGCGGTTTGTCCTGCCTTATCATACAGATATGCGATTTGATGCGGAAACCCCGGCATCGCGCCTGTTGAGCCGTATCATGCCCTGGATGAAGGGGCGCCGCCCCGCTTGGATGATCCGTCTGGGCCTGTTTATGTATGACACCCTTGGGGGGCGTGACATTCTACCAGCCACGCGCGCGATCGACCTGACAGACGCCGCCGAAGGGGCGCCGCTGCAGGACCGTTTCGCCAAAGCGTTTGAATATTCAGATTGCTGGATCGAAGACAGCCGACTGGTGACCCTGAATGCCCGTGATGCAGGATGCCGCGGCGCGGATATCATGACCCGCACCGAAGTGGTCAGCGCTGAACGGCGTGGCGCCCTGTGGCAGATCACCACCCGCAACACATCCACGGGCGCAACCACCACCCACCAAGCCAAGATGCTGATCAACGCCGCTGGCCCATGGGTTGGCGATGTACTGACACAGAAACTGCGCAGCAACAGTCGCGAAGGTGTACGTCTGGTGCGTGGCAGCCATATCGTCACGCGCAAACTGTTCGATCACGACAAATGCTACTTCTTTCAGGGCGAAGACGGGCGCATCATCTTTGCCATTCCGTATGAAAACGATTTCACCCTGATCGGCACCACCGATCATGACCACAGTGATCCCGCAACGCCTCCAACCTGCACGGATGAGGAACAGGATTATCTGTGCCGATTTGCCAGCCGCTATTTCAAGCAGCCTGTCACCCGTGATGATGTGGTGTGGACCTATTCCGGTGTGCGCCCCCTCTATGATGACGGGGCCAGTTCCGCCACTGCAGCGACCCGTGACTATACGCTGACACTCGACACCGAAGCGGGTGCGCCGCTGCTCAACGTGTTTGGCGGCAAGATCACAACCTATCGCAAACTGGCCGAAAGCGCGCTGGCCAAAATCGGCACACAACTGCCCTTGCCCAAAGGCGACTGGACCGCAGGTGTTCCCCTGCCCGGTGGCAACTTCGAAGTGGGCAGCCGTGATTTCCTTGTGGATGACCTGCAACGCACGCACCCGTTCCTCAGCCCCACATGGGCCCTGCGCCTGATCAAGGCCTACGGCACCGAAGCCCCCACCATTCTGGGCGAAGCACGCAGTGCCGCCGATCTGGGGCAGGATTTCGGCGCCACACTGACCGAAGCCGAAGTGCTATGGCTGATGCAGCGCGAATTTGCCCAAACCGCCGAGGACGTCCTGTGGCGTCGTAGCAAACTGGGCCTGCGCCTGACAGCGGAACAAGTCACTGTGCTGGACGCCTGGATGCAGGACAACCGACATCGCGCCAAACTGCGCTGTTAACGCAGCGTGCCGCACCGGGCGGAAGCCTTGTGCGCGGCGCACCAAAGCGGCCTTGCAATTTCTGCGCGACTGCGCCCACTGTGTCGCCCACTGCGGCCGTGGGAAGGCCACACACAATACCAACACCTCGGGGGAACCAAATGACGCATATTCTGGCCATTGATCAGGGCACCACATCCACACGGGCGATCCTGTTTGACAAAGGAATGCGCATCACCGCCACAGCGCAGGAAGAGTTCACACAGCACTTCCCCGCCTCGGGCTGGGTCGAACATGATCCAGAAGACCTGTGGAACACCACACTCGCCACCTGTCGCGCCGCGCTGGAACAGGCATCCATCACTGCGCAGGACGTGACTGCCATCGGCATCACCAATCAACGCGAAACCACCGTGGTCTGGGACCGCCTGACAGGCACCCCCATTCATAACGCGATCGTCTGGCAAGACCGGCGCACAGCCGACGCCTGCCGTGCCTTGCGTGATGCAGGACACGAAGAGATGGTCACAAATCGTACAGGCCTGCTGCTGGATCCATATTTCTCAGGCACCAAACTGGCATGGATACTCGACAATGTGCCAAACGCCCGCGCGCGCGCCGAAGCAGGCGACTTGCTGTTTGGCACCGTCGACAGTTTTCTGATCTGGAAGCTGACTGACGGCAAAGTACATGCGACCGATGCCACCAACGCCGCGCGCACCTTGCTTTATGACATCCGCAAAGGCCGGTGGAGCCAGACGATCTGCGATCTCCTCAATATCCCGATGCAGATGCTGCCCGAGGTGAAAGACTGCGCCGCCGATTTCGGCGTCACCACCGCAGAGTTACTGGGGCGCGAAATCCCCATTACGGGCGTGGCTGGCGACCAACAAGCTGCCACCATCGGTCAGGCCTGTTTTCAGCCCGGCATGCTCAAATCCACATATGGCACTGGCTGCTTTGCGCTGCTGAACACTGGCACCACACCGGTGCAGTCCCATAACCGGCTGCTGACCACCATTGCTTATCAGCTAAACGGCACCCCTACCTATGCACTGGAAGGGTCGATTTTCATCGCAGGCGCCGTTGTACAATGGCTGCGCGACGGGCTGCAGGTTATCCAGTCCGCCCAAGACACTCAGCCATTGGCCGAAGCGGCGGATCCGACGCAGGATGTGGTGATGGTTCCTGCCTTTACCGGCCTTGGCGCGCCCTATTGGAATGCGGACTGCCGTGGTGCGGTATACGGGCTGACCCGCAATTCAGGTCCTGCAGAATTTGCCAAGGCTGCACTGGAAAGTGTGGGGTATCAAACCCGTGACCTCCTAGAGGCGATGACTGACGACTGGGCCAAACATACAGGTGGGTCACAAACCGCAGAACAGGTGTTGCGTGTTGATGGCGGGATGAGTGCCTCTGACTGGGCGATGCAATTCCTGTCCGACATTCTAGGCGCCCCTGTTGACCGCCCCGAAGTGCTGGAAACCACCGCTTTGGGGGCCGCATGGTTGGCGGGGATGCAGGCCGGTCTCTATCCTGACATGGACGGTTTTGCTGCTGGATGGGCACAGGACCAACGGTTTGATCCAGCAATGGATGTGGCGTTGCGGGATCAAAAATACAGCCGCTGGAAACGCGCGGTCGCTGCAACAATGACCGTCTAATCCACTACCGACGTCCCTGCTGATGCGGATCAGATCCGCGTCAGCAATTCCCGCATAGAGGTGACATTCATCCGTTTGTAGGCCTTTTTGCGATGGGTGATCACCGTGGTTTCAGCAACCCCCAGGATCTCCGCTATCTCAGCCGCGGTGCGCCCTTTGATTGTCATCGCCGCCACTTCGCGTTCGCGTTTTGTTAGGCTGGGATGATTGAGGGCTAGACGTGCCTGAACATCCTGATCATGGGCTTCGGCCTCTTTCAGGGTCTGACCAACATGGCGTTCTGCGGCGACCATTATGGTGGCCATCGTGGCGATCAATCCGTCACGCGCCGTGCGCGGGAAGGTGCCAAATTCAGTCGAACTGTAAAGGCTGACCGCCAGACCGAACCCCGCCCGCCGCCGCACCAGCGACACCCGACTGGTGATACCGGGCAGGTCATAACAATCGCGCCGATAGGGAAAAGAGGTCAGATCGCCTGCTTCATGATGGGTAAAGAAATCCCCATCGCCTTCCTCACCCAGCAACAAACGGGCGTTTCGATCCTGCGCCCAATGGCGCCCGTAGCCCTCGGCAGCACGATCGGCGCGCCGTTGCCCCAATTGCGATGCTGTGCCCATCAACAAGGGCGCATCCCTGTCGCCCTCGCAATAAAGCGATGCAAAATCCGCCCCGGTCAGCGCATGGGCAAACCGCACAGCTGCTGCCACAAAATCCGGCCGCCCAATGGCCGCCATCAACGGCGTCACACTCGACAAGGGGGCCGACAGATCAGGTAGCGCACCGGTCAATTTGAATTCATCCAGCATGGCCGCCCTCCTGTGGGTCACGCGGCCCGACCGGACGGGCGGCACTTAGGTCTGAGCGAATACGGATCAGCTCACAGGGCGCGCCCACTTCCAGTCGTCCGATCCCCGGCTCAGCGCCGATCAAGCACGCCGGGGCTGCGGTTGCTGCATTCAGGGCCTCTGCCAGTGGCAGGCCAACCTGATGATGCATAATCCGCACCGCCGTTGTCAGGTCGAGGTCCGCACCCGCCAATGTCCCGTCCGACAACGTCAACCGTCCATCGCGGCGATTGATCTGGCGACCAGCCAATTGGAACCCGGTCAAATCAGTCCCTGCAACCGCCATCGCATCAGATACCAAAAATATCCCCCCCGCCTTGGCCCGCGATGCCAAACGCAGGGTCGCAGGATGCACATGCACCCCGTCTGCAATTACCCCTGCACATACCCCGGGATGATCCAGCGCCGCGCCAACAACACCTGGCGCACGACTGCCAAGACCACTCATCGCGTTGAACAGATGTGTGGCGCACCGCGCGCCCGCGTCGAAATAGGCGTACGCGGTCTGATAATCCGTGTCTGTATGCCCCAGCGACACCACCGCACCCGCAGCAACCAATGCGCGGACCTGATCCAGCGTCACGTTTTCCGGCGCCACGGTCACCATCAATGCGGGCAAGTCGCGCGCGGCGGCGACCAGTTCGGCCAGATCTTCTTCACGCATCGGGCGGATCAGGGCGCCGTCATGGGCGCCCTTGCGCGCCACGGACAGATGTGGCCCCTCCAGATGTAGCCCCAAAATACCGGCCTGCCCTTCAGCCACAGCCTGACGCACCTCGGAAATGGCCGCACGTGTGACCTGCGGACGGTCCGTGATCAAGGTGGGCAGGATATGCGTTGCCCCAAGACTGCGATGCGCCTGTGCCATTCGATGCAGGGTCGCTTTATCGGGTGCATCCCCCAACATCACACCACCGCCACCGTTCAGTTGCAGGTCCACATAGCCGACGCTTAGAATATCCCCATTCAGATCAACCTGCTCCGCGTCCTGTGCTGTCGCCCGAACCTGGTCCAACGGGCCCAGCGCCGCAACCTTCCCGGCCTCGATATGCAGGGCATGGTCCGCACGCAGGTCGTGGCCGTCAAAAATTGGCCCGCCGTGATATATCACTGCCGTCATTGTCCTGCCTCCTGCGCTGCGACGCGGGCACGGGCGAAATCCACCGCGCCTTCCAGTGGCTCAGCCTGTGGCGGGGTCACGGCTGCCTGCATCCGGTCTGGCAGATAGGATGCGTATTGCGGCCCAAGCCCACCAGTCAGGCACAGGGTCTGCCCAGTCTGCCATCCCATTTGCTCAAGCACATGCGCGATATGACCCGCGCCCGCCTGCATCACTTCGGCCGCCATAACATCGCCTGTCGCTGCCGCCGCAGTCACCCGACGCGCCAGCGCACCGAAGTGCGCCGGGCTCGCCTGTGCGGCCCACGCGACAATCTGCGGCGCAGGTCCCAGATCCTGAAGCAGGCCCTGCCCCAGATCACTGCGCGCGCGCAAGCCGTCTGCTTCTGCCAATGTCAGGTTCAACGCCCGCCGGCCCAGCCAGGCGGCCGATGCCTCATCCCCCAAGGTCAGCCCCCAACCGCCGCATAGACGGATCTGAGCACCAGCCTGCACACCGAAAAACGATCCGGTGCCGCAATGGGCCACAGCACCCGCATCCCTGCCAAGAGCTGCACGCAGGGCAATTCGTTGATCTTCTCCCACTTCGCACTGGGCGAGCGGCAGCGCCGCTGCGACCCGCTGCGCCAGTTCGGCATGCGTCACCCCCGCCAGTCCCAAATAGGCCGGCACCGCCACAAGTCGTTCAAACGGCACCTGGGCAGCATTGGCCAGATCCCGCAAGCCCTGCCGCAAGGTGTCACAAGCACCCTGAAAATCACTGGATACGTTGGTTGGCCCAGCCTCTACCATCCAGCGCTGACCATCGCCCAGCACCAGCGCCATTCGACATCGGCTACCGCCCCCGTCCACGGCCAGCACAGCGCCCGCCAGTTCCATTGTTTGTCCGGCCAAGATTGCCCCCTCTCCGGCGTGCAAACATCACACAGATGTGCCAACTGCTGTCAGCGCTGATGTGTTGTTGCACAGCCTGCCCTGAGGGAAGTGCGGTTATCCACAGGAATTGCACAAGTTACCCACAGGAATGCAGTAAAATACACAGGGGTTTTGGCCGTTTTCTTAACCACTTGGCAAGAGTTTTGCGATCTGCTGCGAACCTCTTGTCGTCCAACAGAAGGCCAAACCAATGCGATTTCTGCCCATCGTGTTGGGCTGGGTAATAGCTGCCTCAGCCCTGTCCGCCATCGCCTCTATTCCGGGCCCTTCGGTCCATGGCGCAAATGATCTGTCAGACCTGCCTGCTGCCCATAGTGCAGGCTGACGCATCCAACGCGGATCACACATGACACAACAGGGGGCAGCCCCACTGCCCCTGCAAATACCCACGTTCCATCCGCCCTAGCGGGAATGGGACGGTTGCCGAATGCGCAGTTCGTGCAATTCAGTATCAGTAGGAGTTTGTTTAATGCGTTTCATCACCCTTGTCCTTGGCACCGCTGTCACCATCACCGCGTTCTCGATGATGTCGACCTATGCCGCCACGCCGGATCGGGTCCTGCCTGCCGCAGTGATCAACTGATCGACAGACTGTAATCGGTAATCGGGCTGGACGCCCTAGGCCAAGCGTGGCTTGATAGCGCCATGCAACGTCTGTTCCTGTTTTTCTGCCTGTGCCTGACCTGCCTGACAATGACCGCCTGCGGTCGCCCACTGACAGAGGGAGAGCGTCATTATGCACAAACGCTCTATGGGGATCAGCTGGATTTGGACCGGGTGAGATTGGTGGACGGCCACTTTGCCCGCAGTGTCAAATGGCGCTATGCGCCGCGCCCGCGTGTCACCTGTCAGGAACGGATTTTTCCACCAGTCACTGGTGAGTTTCTGGAAACCTCGCCGGGGGCAATTGCGCTCTACCAACGGGTCTTTGTGCGCCGCGATCTCTATCGCGACGACTTCACTCAAGTCTACGCACTCCGCGGCAACGCTACAGATCCCAAGACACGCCCTGCCACGAATCTATATGACCTGATGCTGTTTGCACATGAAATGGCGCACGTCTGGCAATGGCAGAACCGGTCGCGCACCAACTACAGCCCGTGGCGGGCGGCGGGGGAACATGGTGGCGGCCGTGATCCCTATCTTTTCGACATAAACAGTCAGCCTGATTTCCTAAGCTTCCCCTTTGAACAGCAAGCAGCCATCGTCGAAGAATTTACCTGCTGTCGCGCGCTGGCACCGCAGGCGGCACGCACCAAACGCCTGCATGACATGCTGGCAGAGGTGATGCCTGTGCAACTGCTTCAATCGCGCGCAGACGCCATCGCAGCGGTCCCTTGGAAAGGGGTCGAGGTGCAGGGCATCTGCGATTAACGCACGGCATTAGGGCGTTTGCAGCGTTTCCAGATAGGCCATCAGCGCAGCCAACCGGCGCGGCACTGGCGTTAGCTGTGCCTCATCCGTCAGGGCGTCATCGGTCAAGGCGACCGGCACCGTATCGCCACCAAGGAAACCGCCAAATTCAGGCATCCGGTCCCGCGCAATGGTTTGACGGTTGTACCCATCAATCGTGGCCAGCACCCGTTGTCGGGGGAACACACCATCATTTCCTTGCGCCAAGACCGTCAGGTCCGCCGCTGGGGTCACGTCATTACGGATCACAGCCGTTTCGCTGGCCGCCCCGCGCCCGTCGGTTCCGTGGCACATAGCGCAGTTTTCAGCAAACAGCATCGCACCCTCGCGTGCTTCGGGCATCGCCACGTCCTTTTCCGGCGCACAGGCCGAGAGTACGAGAGCGGTCAACAAAACGGTGGGTTTCACACGGCTCTGCATCTTTGGTTTGGTGATCATTGAATGGCCTCCCATTGGTGCGCACCGCACATCTCGTTGTCGATGACCCTACGCTTTCATGCGGCAATTGCACATTGATGCGGATCAGATCGCACTTAGCTGTCCCACCTCCAGCCGCAGCACGCGGTCCATCCGCGCGGCCAGTTCCATGTTGTGGGTGGCGATCAGCGCCGACATGCCTGTGGATCGCACCAGCGCCATCAACGCGTCAAACACCTGATCCGATGTGCCGGGGTCCAGATTGCCCGTCGGTTCATCCGCCAGCAGCAAGCGCGGTTCATTCGCCAGTGCCCGGCAAAAAGCAACGCGCTGTTGTTCACCACCAGACAAGGCCGCAGGGCGGTGATCAGCGCGTTCGCCCACCCCCACACGGGCCAAGAGGTCAGCGGCGCGTGTCTGTGCCTGCGCCTTGGACACGCCATTGGCCAGTTGCGGCAGCACCACGTTTTCCAGCGCGGTAAATTCCGGCAGCAGGTGATGAAACTGATAGATAAATCCCACATCCTCGCGCCGTGCGCGGGTGCGGCGACGGTCGCTTTCACCGGTCATTTCCTGCCCGTTCAGCGTCACGGTGCCACCGTCAGGCGTGTCCAGCAGACCCGCCATATGCAGTAGCGTTGATTTACCCGCGCCCGACGGCGCAACCAGCGCCACAACCTCACCCGCCGCAATCGACAGGTCCACGCCCTGCAATACGGTCACAGGATTGGCGGTATCTTTGGCGTAGGTTTTGGTAATGCCGTTAAGGGCCAGAACAGGATCACTCATAGCGCAGCGCCTCCACAGGGTTCATACGGGCCGCGCGACGGGCCGGAAAGATGGTGACAACAAAGGACAACCCCAGTGAAAGCGCCATCGCGGTGGCGACATCGCCCGCCTGCAGTTTGGCTGGCAAATGGTAGATGCCCCGGATCGACGCATCCCACGCCTGCCCACCGGACATCCAGTTCACCAGCCCAAAGATCGGGTCAATGTAATAAGCAAAGAGGCACCCAAACAGCACACCTGCCGCCGTGCCCACCATCCCCGTCAGTGATCCGCAGATGAAGAAGACACGCAAAACCGCCCCCTCTGTCAGGCCCATGGTGCGCAGGATGCCGATGTCGCGGCCCTTGTTCTTTACCAGCATGATCAGGCCCGACACGATGTTCATCGCCGCGATCAACACCAGAATGGCCATGATGACGAACATCACGTTATCCTCGATATCCAGCGCCCGCAGGAACCCGCCGGAGGCATCGCGCCACGTCCACAACTGGGTGCCATTGCCCCCTGCCCGCAACAGATCCAGCTGCAGGGCGTCAATCGCCTCTGGCACCTTGACCATCACCTCCAGCTCATCCGCCGTATCGTCACGGTTAAAGTACTGCTGTGCCTCAACAAAGGGCATGTAGACCCGCACCCGATCAATGTCATACCGCCCGGCAGAGAAGACATAGACCACCTCATAGGCCTTCACCCGTGGGGAGGTGCCAAAGGCAGTTTTGACCCCGTTGGGAGAGATGACCTTGATCTTGTCACCCACAGTGACGCCCAATTCCCGCGCCACACCGGATCCGATGGCAATCCCCTCGCCAAAGCGGCTGATGTCGCCCAATCCGGTTTCCGCGTTGACGATGCGGGGGATGGTTTTCAGATCGTCAGCCGCGATGCCATAAACCTCGATCCCCGCATTGTAGGTGCCGCGATTGGCCATCACCTGCCCCTTGATCAGCGGGGCAACGCGCGTCACGCCATCGACGTCGCGGATACGGTCTGCCATCGCCTGATAATCAGGGATGCTGCGATCAATGCGGCCCGTGCGCTCATCCACGCGACCAATGCTGTAAACGGTCACATGGGCATTGGCGCCAAGGATCGTATCCACAAATTCGGCCCGAAACCCGGCCCGCACCGCCAGCGTGGCAATCAGTGCAAAGACCGCCAGCGTGATCCCGATGAGAGAGATCCATGTCATCACGCTGACCCCACCCTCCGCACGGCGCGCGCGCAGGTAACGCCAGGCGATCATCCACTCAAAGCGGGCAAATGGGGGGGGCGTTGCAGCCATGGGAGACCTCATATGGGTTGTTCGGCCACAGAGGTGACGCAGCCTTGGCGCGCGGTCAAGGTCTACGCGCCCCATAACGGCTTAACAGGCGGCACTGTGCCTGTGTCGCATCGCGCCAACAGCTTGATTTTCAAGGGCTGCGGCGCGCGCCAAACATTCCCGCATAAGTCGCATACGGAGTTCGCCAAGTGACTGGTGCGCACCGCACTGCCAAAACCCGAACACACCACCGCCCGCAGGATAGGAGACACAGATGCAAACCGCATATTCCCACCGTCAGCCGCTATCGCTCATGCTGGGCGTTCTAATCTTTGCCGCCGCATTGACCCCGACTGCCGTGATGATCATCCGCGGATACGAGGTCAGCCTTGCCACCACAGTCATCCCACGGTCACAGGTGCCGGTTGCCGCGCTGCTGATACACGGCGTGCCTGCAACGCTGTTTCTGATTCTGGGCGCGTGGCAAATCCTGCGCCTGCCGCTGGCCCCGCTTGCCAGACACCAGCATCGGCAACTGGGGCTGGTCCTCTGGCTGTTGTCGATGTTCGGCGCGCTCAGCGGGCTTTACCTACCGCTGCGCTGGCCGGATGTCAGCGGATCAATCCTTTACTATGGGCGCCTGATCGCGGGCAGTTTCTGGGTGGTCGCACTGATCCTTGCACTGCACGCGCTGGCGCTGCGGGACTACCGCAATCACGGGCGCTGGATACTGGCCACCTACGGCCTGGCGCTGACCGCAGGCACGCTGCCATTTCTGATGACGCCAGTGATGCTGGTCCTACTGCTGTTCGGCGGCAGTTCTCTAATGATTGAGGAGACGCTGCAGGTGCTGGCGTGGCCGCTCAACATCTGGCTGATCCTTACCCTGACCCGCCGCGCACGGCGGCGCCCAAAGCCCTCAATGCAAAAAGGCCACCCCGTAGGATGGCCTTTCTAACGCTCTTATCGCCAAAATCAGAAGACGTGGACGCGATGCGGTGCGTAGATCTCGATGATCTTCTGCACGGCCTGTTCGGGCGGCAGCTCCTCGCTGGCGCCGGTGCGGCGGCAGGTCAGTTCCACAACGCCGTTTTTCAGACCACGCGGGCCAACGGTGATACGCCAGGGCAGACCGATCAGGTCCATGGTGGCAAACTTGCCACCCGCGCGTTCCTTGCGATCATCATAAAGCGGCTCCAGCCCAGCGGCGGTGAAGCTCTGGTAGAGTGCGTCACAGGCAGCGTCAGCCTCGTCATCGCCCTGTTTCAGGTTCACAATCCCAACGTGGAAAGGCGTCACGCCTTCGGGCCAGATGATGCCGTTTTCATCATGGCTCGCCTCGATGATCGCGCCCAGCAGACGGCTGACACCGATGCCGTGGCTGCCCATGTGGACCTCACCCGGTTTGCCATCGGGGCCCTGAACAGTGGCGCCCATCGCCTCGGAATACTTGGTGCCGAAGTAGAAGATCTGGCCAACCTCGATGCCACGGGCAACGCGGCGGCGTTCCTCGGGGACTTCGTTGAACAGCGCTTCGTCATGGGTTTCATCCGTGCGAGCGTAGCGCGAGGTGAATTCCTCCAGCACGGCCTGACACTGTTCGACGTTGTCGTAATCAATCTGACGATCGCCGAATTTCAGATCGGTGATTTCGCGGTCATAGAACACCTCGGACTCACCCGTTTCAGCCAGCACCAGGAATTCGTGGGTGTTGTCACCCCCGATGGGACCGGAATCAGCGCGCATCGGGATCGCCTGCAGGCCCATACGCTCATAGGTGCGCAGGTAGCTGACGAGGTGACGGTTGTAGGCGTGCAGCGCATCTTCCTTGGTCAGGTCGAAGGTGTAGCCGTCTTTCATGTAGAACTCGCGCCCCCGCATCACGCCGAAACGCGGACGGATCTCATCGCGGAATTTCCACTGAATCTGATACAGGGTCAGCGGCAGATCCTTGTAGCTGTTCACGTGGGCGCGGAACACATCGGTGAACAGCTCCTCAGCAGTGGGCGAAAACAGCATGTCGCGGCCATGGCGGTCCTGCATGCGCAGCATTTCCTCGCCGTAGCCGTCATACCGGCCCGACTCGCGCCACAGATCCGCAGATTGCAGCGTCGGCATCTGCATCGGAATGTGACCGGCGCGAGCCTGTTCCTGATGAACAATGTTTTCGATCTTGCGCAGCACCTTGAAGCCAAGCGGCAGCCAGGAATAGATACCAGCAGATTGCTGTTTGATCATACCGGCGCGCAGCATCAGACGGTGGCTGACAATCTGCGCCTCGGACGGGTTTTCTTTCAGAACGGGCAGGAAATATCGGGACAGGCGCATGGGGCTCTCTCTAGAGGTACAGAGTTTCAACGTTTCGACCGGTTTAGTTGCTGTTGCAAAGGCAAGCAAGGGGTGGCTCCCCTCTCGGCGCCCAAGGGCGCCAAGCAACAAGTTTCAACACCCCGAGTCTCGACGCACTTCACCTCACTCGGTAAGCGCTTTCAGCCGCTCGGATACGTGGGATGCCAACAAACCACATATCCCCATCGTCGCTGCCCCCAATAGAAGGCCCACCAACCAAGTCACGATTTTGGGTAAATCAAAGGTGAAGGTCAGGACATACGTAAAGCCTGCATAAATCCCGAACACAACGGGAACCGCCCACAAGGCGGCAAGCGTTTCAAATTCCTTTGCCCGCACAAAAACCCAAGAGGCGTAGCACCAATATCCCCCCATTATCACAGCGAGGAACCGGATGGACCAATAGTCAAAATCGAATTCTATCCAGCCAATCACACACGCCACGATCAACAACACAAATGACAAAAACAATAAAAGAAGTATGGGGCCAAACAAAATATCGAACGCCTCAGAGATTGTTGCTCTAATCCTTGTCCACACGTCCCCCCCCTTTTCTAGCACCTACGATGCAACGCATCTTACAAGAATAGGCAACGTCTACCAAACGCCAGATTTAGAGCTAACAGTCCGTCCCCCCCCTTTCACCGTTTGCCATAAACACTCGAGGCTGAATGCGCTGTTAGGGGCAAAGGATAGCGGCCCCAACGCCCCTTGATCTACGCCGCTGAACAGACGACATAGGTAGGCAGAATTTTACGCGATGACACCGCAACTCCACATTAGGGGATCCCGCATGGCACTGCCCGTCAAAGAACAAGTTGGCTACTGGACCGCCGCCACCGCCGCATCGGCGCTGGCGCTTTGGTATCTGGGGGATGTGATCCTGCCGTTTGTGCTGGGCGGTGCGATTGCCTATTTCCTCGATCCTGTGGCCGACAAGCTAGAGGATCTGGGCGCCAGCCGTGTTCTGGCAACCGTGCTGATATCGCTGGGCGCGGTTTTGGTGTTTGTGCTGGCTGTGTTTCTGGTGGTTCCGTCGCTGATCAACCAGTCGCTGGCCCTGTTCGAAGTCGCGCCGCAAGCGTTCAACGATCTTTGGACCTTCCTCACCGGGCGGTTCCCGCAGCTGCTCGATGAAAACTCTACCCTGAACCAGTCGCTTATGCAGGTGGGGCAAACCATCGAATCCAAAGGCGGCGAATTGCTGAACGCGATCTTCTCGTCCGCGATGTCGATTATCAATGTGGTGATGCTGTTGGTGATCGTGCCGGTGGTGGCGTTTTACCTGCTGCTGGATTGGGACAACATGGTGGCCAAGGTCGACGATATGCTGCCGCGCGATCATGCGCCGGTCATTCGTGATCTGGCAGGTCAAATCGACAAAACGCTCGCCTCCTTCATTCGTGGCATGGGCACTGTCTGTCTGGTGCTGGGCACCTATTATGCCATCGCGCTGATGGTGGTGGGGCTGCAGTTCGGCCTTGTGGTCGGTTTTGTCGCTGGTGGCCTGACCTTCATCCCCTATATCGGCGCGCTGTTTGGCGGTGCGCTGGCCATCGGCCTGGCGCTTTTCCAATTCTGGGGCGACTGGGTTTCGATCGGGCTGGTTGCTGGGATCTTTGTTCTGGGTCAGGTGATCGAGGGCAACGTGCTGACGCCCAAGCTGGTGGGTCATTCGGTGGGCCTGCATCCGGTTTGGCTGATCTTTGCCCTGTCGGTCTTTGGCACGCTGTTTGGGTTTGTCGGTATGCTGGTGGCTGTTCCTGTCGCCGCCTCTATTGGTGTGGTTGCCCGTTTTGCCATCGGCAATTACAAGGGCGGGCGACTCTATCAAGGACATGCCGGAAAGCATAACGAGTGAACCATCGCCAGCTGAGTTTTGATCTACCCGTGCGTCCAGCACTGGGGCGCGGGGACTTTTTTGTGTCCCCCGCCAATGCGATGGCGGTTGTTCTGCTTGAACGCTGGCAGGACTGGGCGGGTCACAAACTGGCCCTCATCGGCCCCAAGGGCGCCGGCAAAACGCATCTTAGCCACGTTTGGGCCGCCACATCGGGCGCGCTGATCCTCAAGGCCACTGATCTGGGCGATGTGCCGATTCCCGCCGTCGCCATGGGCCCCGTTGTGGTCGAGGATGTGCAGGACATCGCAGGCAATCGCGAGCTGGAAGAAGCGTTGTTTCACCTGCACAACCTGGTGCTGGCCGAAGGGTTTCCGCTGCTGGTCACTGCCGACAAACCGGCGCATCTGTGGGGGCTGACCCTGCCCGATCTGCAAAGCCGGATGCAGGGCACGCAATCGGTGACGCTGGACCAACCCGATGATCAACTTCTGGCCGCTGTGATCACCAAACTGTTTGCCGACCGCCAATTGATGCCCGCACCTGACGTGATCACCTATCTGGTCGCACGCATGGACCGCAGCTTTGATGCCGCACGCGATCTGGTCGCCGCACTGGACCGCGCCGCACTGGAACGCAAACGTCCCGTGACGCGCAAACTGGCGGCAGAGGTGCTGGGCCAAAGCGAACTGCCTGATTTGCTGGACAATTCAGCCTAAGCACGCGATCCTGCAGATGTGCCAATTGCGGCAACACCCGCAGGCGTCACCAATCCTTTACATGTTGCGCGCATAAGCACGCTTCAGACCCTTGCCCCCAAGGCACCCCCAAGAAGAGCCCGCCGGAACCCCCATGTCGAACGCCGATTTCCTGAACGCCCCATTCCCCGCGCCCGTCGCCCTGCCCGATCTGGACCTCGAAGGCCCTGAACGGTTTCATAACCGCGAGCTGAGCTGGCTGGGCTTTAACTGGCGCGTGCTGGAAGAGGCGGAAAATCCCAAGGTGCCGCTCCTCGAACGGGTGCGTTTCCTGTCGATCTCGGCCACCAACTTGGATGAGTTCTACACTGTGCGCGTCGCGGGCTTGCGCGAATTGAAGCGTGAGGGGCGCACAACCCCCGCCGCCGATGGGTTGGCGCCGTGGCAGCAGCTGGAACTGATCAACGAAGACGCCCGCAATCTGATGATGAGTCAGCAGCGCATTTTTGACGATCTGCGTCAGCAACTGGCGGATGAGGATATCCATATCCTCGACCAGTCCGGCGTGCCTGAGGCGGATATGAAATACCTTGAGGATGTGTTCCTTAATCAGGTGTTCCCTGTCCTGTCACCACTAGCGGTGGATCCGGCGCACCCGTTTCCGTTCATCCCCAACACTGGTTTTTCACTGGCGCTGCAACTGGAACGCCGCCCCAGCAAACGCCAGCTGATCACCCTGTTGCCGATCCCCGCGCAGATCAGTCGTTTTGTCGAACTGCCCAGCGACAAGGGCGTGCATCGTTTTCTGCCGTTGGAAGAGCTGCTTTTGCTGTTCACCGACAAACTGTTCCCCGGCTACACGATCAAGGGCCACTGCACCTTCCGCGTGCTGCGTGACAGCGATCTGGAGGTTGAGGAAGAGGCCGAAGACCTAGTGCGCGAATTTGAGGTCGCCCTGAAACGACGCCGCCGTGGTGAGGTGGTGCGTATGAAAATCTCTTCCGGCGCGCCAGCGATGCTGAAGTCGGTGATCACGCAGGAACTGCACGTCGACACCGATGAAATCGTCGAAGTGGACGGCATGATCGGCATCGCCGATGTGAAGGAACTGGTTCTGGATCAGCGCCCTGATCTGCTGTGGCCGGGTTTCACCCCGCGTGTGCCGGAGCGGGTGCAGGATTTCGACGGCGATATGTTTGCCGCGATCAAGCAGAAGGACATGCTGCTGCACCACCCCTATGAAACCTTTGATATGGTGGTGCGGTTCCTGAAACAGGCCGCGGCTGACCCCAATGTGGTAGCGATCAAACAGACGCTTTACCGGACCTCCAAACGATCGCCCATCGTTGAGGCGTTGTGCGAAGCGGCGGAGGATGGCAAATCCGTCACCGCACTGGTCGAGCTGAAGGCGCGTTTTGATGAGGCGGCGAACATCCGTCAGTCCCGCCGTCTGGAACGGTCGGGGGCGCATGTGGTGTATGGGTTTGTGGATCTGAAAACCCACGCCAAAATCTCTACCGTGGTACGCCGTGAGGGTGACAAGCTGGTCACCTACACCCACTACGGCACCGGCAACTACCACCCGATCACCGCACGGATTTACACAGACCTGAGCCTCTTCACCTGTGACGAGGATCTGGGTCGCGATGCGACCAAGGTATTCAACTACCTGTCGGGCTATGTGGAACCCCAAGGCCTAGAAAACCTTGCTATTTCACCCAAAGGTCTGAAACAGCGGCTTCTGGAAAACTTCGAGAAAGAGGCCGAACACGCCCGCGCCGGACGCCCTGCTGAGATTTGGGCGAAGATGAACTCGCTGATCGATCCAGAGATTATCGACGCGCTCTACAAGGCCAGTCAGGCGGGCGTGAAGATCTCCCTCGTGATCCGCGGCATCTGCGGGCTGCGTCCGGGCATCAAAGGGTTAAGCGAAAACATTCGGGTTAAATCGGTTGTCGGTCGTTTCCTTGAACACTCGCGCATCGCCTGTTTCGGAAATGGCCACGGGCTGCCGTCGAAAAAGGCCAAGGTTTACATGTCCTCCGCCGACTGGATGGGCCGCAACCTGAACCGCCGCGTGGAAACGCTGGTGGAAATCACCAACCCCACCGTGAAGGCGCAGATTGTCAGCCAGGTGATGGCGGCGAACCTTGCCGATGTGGCGCAAAGCTGGGTGATGGCGCCCGATGGCAGCTTTACCCGCGCCGAACGCCCCGAAGGTGTGTTCAATTTCAACTGCCACCGTTTCTTTATGGAAAACCCATCCCTGTCTGGTCGCGGCTCTGCCGGGGCGAAGGATGTGCCGAAACTGACCCATACCGACGATTGATGCGGGCGACCGCCCCCGTCACTAGGGCGGCGATAGACCGCAGCCCTTTTCCCCACTTCCAATGATTGACCCCGCCGCCTTGGCGGGGCATCAAGGTATTGGAAAGAAGGAACATCGCCATGGTAGCACCCGCCGATCTGACGCCAAAGAACGGGAATACCTCCCTCTCCAATCAGGGGGATGTGGGTGAGGATTGGGGGCCCTTTGGCCGACCATTGTTCAACGATCCCTCGTCCCGCGCGCTTAGCCGTGTTGGGGTGATTGATGTTGGGTCCAACTCTGTTCGGATGGTGGTTTTTGACGGCGCGGCACGCTCGCCCGCCTATTTTTACAACGAAAAGATCATGTGTGCCCTTGGCGCAGGCCTCGCCGAAACCGGCAAGCTGAACCCCGAAGGACGCAAACGCGCGCTGTCGGCAATGCGGCGGTTCCAAAAACTGGCCGACGGGATGAACGCATCCACCCTCACCGCCGTTGCCACCGCCGCCGTGCGCGAGGCCAGCGACGGCCCCGATTTCGTCGCCGAGGTGCTGGCAGAGACCGGCATCACCGTGCATGTCATTGATGGTGAAGAAGAAGCGCGGTTGTCAGCGCAGGGCGTGCTGCTCGGCTGGCCCGGGGCCTATGGTCTAATCTGTGATATCGGTGGTTCATCGCTGGAACTGGCCGAGATTAACGATGGCAAGGTTGGCAAGCGCGTCACCTCTTCCCTCGGGCCGCTGAAACTACGCGATGTGAAAGGCGGCAAGAAGGGCCGCAAAGCCCATATCGCCGCGGTGATGGAAGATCTGGCGCAGGAAATGGGCCCACAGCCCAACCGCCTGTTTCTGGTCGGCGGTTCATGGCGTGCCATTGCCAAGATCGACATGGTCCGGCGCGGCTACCCGCTACACGTGCTGCATGAATACCGGATGAACGCCAAATCCGTGCGCGACACCATCGCTTATATCGAAGAGCGCAGCATTGATGAGCTGCGCCGCAGTTGCGGGATTTCCGAGGCACGGATCATTCTCGTCCCTATCACCTGCGAAGTGCTGAAACGGCTGATCCGCACCTTCAAACCCCATGACATCGCGGTGTCCTCCTACGGGATCCGCGAGGGGATGCTGTATGAACAGATGTCGGATGAATTGCGTGAACGCGACCCGCTGATTGAGGCGGCCCGATTTGCCGAAGCCAAGGATGCCCGCCTGCCGGGGTTCGGTAAAACGCTGTATGAATTTGTCTCGCCCCTGTTCAAATCGGCGAAATGGGAACGCAAACGCCTGATCAAGGCTGCGTGCCTGTTGCATGACGTCAGCTGGCGCGCGCACCCCGATTATCGAGCAGAACTGTGTTTTGACAACGTGACCCGCGCCAACCTTGGCGGTTTGCGCCATTCGGAACGGGTGTTTCTGGGGCTGGCGCTGATGAACCGCTACAAAAACAGCAGCACCGATAGCCGGTTTCCGGGGATTTTCGATCTGCTGGATGAAAAAGACCTCAAAGACGCTGAAGTGCTGGGCAAAGCGATGCGTCTGGGCGCGATGCTGTGGCCGCGCGCGGATCAACAGATCGGCGAATTGACCTTGTTCCCGAAAAAGAAAGAGCTGCACCTGAAACTCAGCCCCGATGCAGAACCGCTGTTTGGCGAAGTGGCGCGGTCGCGCCTTGCGTCCCTCGCCCGCGCGTTGGAGGCTGAGGTCACGGTCAAAATCCGCTGATCAGAGATCAATCGCCTCATTTGTTCCCGCCTCTGGTGCCTCTTCCGGCGCCTCCTCGGGCTGTTTGCGGCGCAGGATGATATCGCCATTAGGCAGGATTTCCGGTGGGTGGTATTGGGTAAAATCCTCCACCTGATCCAGCAGGTCCGCCAATGCTGGCCCCATTTCATCCAGCAACTGCCGCAACGCGGGTTCCATTTCTGCCGTCAGATCGTTGAGACCGTCAATCGCAGGCTCCATCTCTTCGATGATGCCTTTCAGGAACAGCTTCGCGCCCTCCTCCATCAGGGAAAAACCATCTTCTTCCGGCGCTTTATCTGGGGCTGCATCTTGGGCGGCCGCAAATGTCAGGGGGCTCAGGGTCAAAAACACGCAAAGCGTGGCGGGGATCAGGCGATGTGTCATAGCAGCAAGTATAGGCGCGAACTCACCCAATTCCGAGTGGCGCGCGGATAGGGTGATGTGGCGGGCCAAAGTTCGCCTATTTGCGCCCGATCAATCGATGTCGATATCCAGCACCACCGGAAAATGATCCGACGCCATCAACAGCGCCGCCTGCAAATCCGCATCGCCGAAACAACCCTCATCCTCAAACGGGTGCCAGATCCGCCATTCAGGGCGTTTCGCCCGTAGATCTGGCGAAATCATCACATAATCCAACAGTGCCTGAAGGTAGCGTTTTTCATGCGGCAGATAAAACCGAGAGGTCGAAGGTTGCGCCCAGCGATTGCGCAATGCCCCTGTGGCATGGGGATCATAAAGGCACCTCTCCGCCCCTGCGTGATCCTGCGCCCCCAGCACAATCTCGACCGATGACCGACCAAAGAGATCCTCATACTCATCCAGTCCCGGACCATCATTCAGATCACCCATCACCATCAGCGGCGTACCCTCTGCCAGCACCGCTTCGACCCGACGGCGCAGCCAGATCGCCTGCGCCAACTGTTTGCGCCGATTGGCGATGGATGCGCGCATCACCGCATCACGGCCCTGCGCGCCATAGGGGGCCTTTGATTTCAGATGAGCGCCGATCATGCGAAATTGGAACCCGCCCGCTGTTTCCAATGCCAATTCTAGCGGTGGCTTGGAAAACTGCACCTTGTCGGCGCGTGCATCCACATCCAGATCAATCGCCAGCGTCTGATCAAAACGTGGCGCTTCGGGGTCCGATTGTGGATCATGCCGCGCCTTTAGCACGTTTGGATCATAAAGCAGCGCGATTTCCTGCTGGGTGTGATTGGCAAACCCAATCAGCGCATGATCGGTGCGCAACCCAAACCGTTCTGCAAAAGCCTGCAAGGCGACAACAGTGCTGCGATGACGACTGTCATCCGGCGCCTCGATCACCATAACCGCGTCGGCATCCATGGCCCGAAACACATCGCCCAGCGCCTGTAGCTGTTCGGCACGGGTTACATCGCGACGTTTGGACCAGCGGCCATCTTCGAGCAATGCGCCCGTGTCATCAAACAAGGCGTTGAACCATTCCACGTTATAGGTGGCGATGCGCATCAGGCTGCTTCGGGACCACGTAGAGAGGTAATCTCTTCCCAGGCGTTGTTTAGGTCAATCATCCGTTTTTCCGCCATCCGGATCATTTCCTGCGGCACCCCACGGGCCATCATCGCATCAGGATGGGTGTCGCGCACCTGTTGCTTCCACGCCTTACGGATGTCAGCCACCGGTGTATCGGGGCTAACCCCAAGAACAGTGTAGGGATCAGGCGCTGCATCAGGAACGAACCGGGCGCGCAGCGCGCGGAAGTCATGTTCTTCCAGACCAAAAATTTCAGCCACTTGGGCAAGGAAATCGTTTTCCGCCGGATGATAGGTCCCATCCGCCATCGCGATGTGGAACAGCCCCTCCATCAGGTCACACAGACAGGCATCGGAGTTTTCAAACATTCGCCGAATACGCAGCGCGTAATCTTCAAACCCTGCCACGTCGCGACGGGCCAGATTGAACACACGTGCCGCCCCTGCCTCATCCTCACGGGCGATCTGGAACACCTCGCGCATGGCGGTAACCTCATCACGGGTCACCTGACCATCTGCTTTGGCCATTTTCGCCGACAGCGCGATCACCGCGATGGTAAACGCAACAGAGCGTTCCGGCGGCGTGCGCAGCCGATCAAAGATCTCGCTCAGCGGTTCCCCACTGGTCAGTGCGCTGAGCGCGTCGCTTATGCGTTTCCAAATGGACATGCGGTTAGTTTATCCTGCCGTTCTAAGGCTGTCAGGGTTTATTGTGTTACATCGGGGTCAACAACGCTTGAACAGCCGAAACACGCCTAAGCCCCGCCTATAGAAGCTTCTGCATCAGCACAAGATCAAGGGCACGGCTGAACTTTGTGCCCACCTGCGGCAGTCTGCCCACCTCTGTATAGCCTTGCGCGGCATGAAATCGCTGCGCGCCACTGTTTTCGCCACTGATCCCCGCAATCAGGCACCGCAGACCCGCATGGCGCGCGTGATCCTCTAACGCGGTCAACAAACGGCGGCCCAGTCCCTGCCCCTGCGCGCCCTCTGCCAGATAGATCGTATGCTCCATCGTCTGCGCATATCCCGGACCTGCGCGAAACGGCCCATAACAGGCCAGTCCCAGCAGCTGATCCCCCGCAACCACCACCAGATACCCCTGCCCTGCCGCCTGACGAGCGGTGATGTCGGCAGCGATGCCATCAGTTGTTTTCAGATCGGTGGTGAAGGTCACTGTGGTGTCCGCGATGATCCGGTTCCAGATCACAGTAATGTCTGGCGCGTCGGTCGGTTCTGCGGGTCTGATCACAACGGTCATAGCCAGCGTTCCTGCCCAGCCACATCAAAACAGGCGCGCATCAGTGGCGCATCGCCAGCGGTGATCACCACACGCGGATCGTCCAGCAGCGGCGCTAGAGTAGCAGCCAGCGCTTCGCCTTGGGGGTGGGTCACCTCCAACCGTGTCAGCCGCGCGCCCGATTGCACCAGACGGGGCGCCGGATGTGCCCCCTGCCACTCAATCAACGCCGGACACATCTCGTCATAGGGCAGTTTGCCATCCTCAGGCACCGCCATTTTCCAGCGCAGATCCCCACGGGCCAGATCAACAATACGCCCCGCCCCTGCGGGCATTTGCGCCAGTGCTGTGGTCATGTCATCCGTGCGACAGATCCAATTGTGCAAACGCGCTGCCCCTGCAAAACGATCCAAGTTGAACCACCGCGCATCCACAGGCGCCCGCGCGGCAGGATCGATGGCGATCACCTCCAGATACAGGCCATCCGCCAGGCCGATCAGCAAATTATGGGTGGCGAACCGTTCATGCTGCCCACCGGGCTGCATTTTTATGCCCAAAGTTTGAAGAACATGGGCCTGTCCTTCATCAAGTGTATTTGCCGCCACGGCCAGATGATCTAAGGTGAGCATTAAACAGATCTTTCCCCACGTCGTTGTTATTAAACTGAGTATCGTGAAATCCAGTTTGATAGGTAACGCGGATAGAGAGTAAAGGAAACGCAATGCTTCTACGGGCAATCGACAAGTTTTTCAGGCACGAAGCCTCCGGAGGCATCCTTTTGATGCTCTCTGCGGTCGCCGCACTTATCGTGGCAAACTCTGCCCTTTCGGTTTTTTATGAAGATTTTCTGGGCGCCTATTTCGCGGTGACTCTGGATGGTGTTGGCCTGAAAAAGCCGCTGATCCTGTGGATCAACGACGGTTTGATGGCGATCTTCTTCTTCCTCATCGGTCTTGAGCTGAAGCGCGAGATGATGGAGGGCAAGCTGAAGAACCCCGCAGATGTCGTGCTACCCGGTATGGCGGCCGTGGGCGGCATGGTGATGCCGGCGCTGATCTTTGTGGCGCTGAACTGGGGCTTGCCTTCGGTCACCGGCTGGGCGATCCCTGCGGCCACCGATATTGCCTTTGCGCTGGGCATTCTGGCGCTGATGGGCAGCCGTGCGCCTGCCTCGCTAAAGGTATTTCTGCTGACGCTGGCCATTTTGGACGACCTTGGCGCGATCATCATCATTGCGCTGTTCTATACGGCTGAGCTGAAAATCGACTACCTCTATCTGGCCCTGATACCGCTGGGCGGGTTGATCTGGCTGAACCTCAAAGGCGCACACCGCATGGCGCCTATGATCCTTCTGGGCGTGGTGATGTGGTTCTTCGTGCTGAAATCGGGCGTTCACGCGACGCTGGCCGGTGTGATCACCGCCTTCTGCATCCCGATGAAGGACAAATGGGGCAAGAGCCCGCTGCATTCGCTGGAACACGCGCTGACACCCTATGTGCTGTACCTGATCATCCCCGTCTTTGCCTTTGCCAACGCTGGTGTGGTGCTGCAGGGCATGACCATTGCCGATCTGTTTGCACCGCTGCCGCTGGGCATCGCGCTGGGTCTGATCCTGGGCAAGCAGGCGGGCGTTTTTGGCGTCACCTTCCTGATGGTCAAGGCGGGCCTGGCCCGTATGCCGCATGGCGCCAACTGGCTACACATCTATGGCGTCGCCTGTTTGGCTGGTATCGGCTTTACCATGTCGCTGTTCATCGGCTCGCTCTCCTTCTCGGATGCGGCGATGATGAACCAGGTGCGCATGGGCGTTCTGTCCGGCTCTGCCATCTCTGCGATCCTTGGCGCGGCGGCCCTGTGGGTGGCCAGCAACAAAGAAGCGGATGAGGCTACTGAGGCCACAGGTGAGGCGGCCAACGCCTAACCCCCAACGCTATCAGGAGACCTAAGAAAGGCGCCCCCTCATGCAGGTGGGCGCCTTTTTCGCGTGCTGCAAACGAGCAAGAAAAAATGCCAAATCAAAGATTTGGCAGCGCCCGAACCGCCCCCACGGGGCGGGCGCTTCGCTTCGCCCCTCGGTTCGTGCGCGGCTACATCACTTGTTCACTTATCGTATCTTCTCAGAGGAGTTGCTGGGTACTCCAATAGCCTAACAAAAAGCCCCGACAGCGCGCAGCTGCCGGGGCTTTCTAGTTGTTTAACGGATCGCTTTGACCCGATCAGGCGCGGGCTTCGCGGATGATGTTCAGGATATCCTGCGCAGCCTCTGGGATGTTGGTGCCTGGACCAAAGATCGCTTTCACGCCTGCGTTTTTCAGGAACTCGTAGTCCTGCTGCGGGATCACGCCGCCGCAGATCACGATGATGTCTTCGGCGTCTTTTTCCTTCAGCGCCTCTATCAGCTGCGGGGCCAGTGTTTTGTGACCTGCCGCCTGAGACGAGATACCGACGACGTGCACGTCGTTGTCCACCGCATCCTGCGCGGCCTCTGCTGGGGTTTGGAACAGCGGGCCTACGTCGACGTCAAAACCAATGTCGGCAAAGGCGGTTGCGATCACCTTGGCGCCACGGTCGTGACCATCCTGACCCATCTTCACCACCAACAGACGCGGGCGACGCCCCTCTGCTTCGGCGAACTCTTCGATGGATTTCTGGATGTTGGCGAAACCTTCGTCGCCTTCATAGGCGGCGCCGTAGACGCCTGCGAGGGTCTTCACTTCGGCGCGGTGACGGCCGAATTCCTTCTCCATTGCCATGCTGATTTCCCCAACGGTTGCGCGGGCGCGGGCTGCTTCGACAGCCAGTGCCAGCAGGTTGCCGCCCTCTTTGGCGCCTTTGGTCAGCGCATCCAGTGCAGCGGTGCAGGCCGCCTCATCACGGGTGGCGCGGATCTGGTTCAGGCGGGCGATCTGGCTTTCGCGTACCGCCACGTTGTCCACGTCCAGAATGTCGATCTGGTCTTCTTCGGCGAGGCGGTATTTGTTCACGCCAACGATCACCTCTTCGCCACGGTCGATCATCGCCTGACGTTTGGCCGCCGACTCCTCGATCCGCAGTTTCGGCATGCCAGAGGCCACAGCCTTGGTCATACCACCCATCGCCTCAACCTCTTGGATCAGATCCCAGGCTTTTTCGATCAGCTCTTCGGTCAGGCTTTCAACGTAGTAAGAGCCGGCCAGCGGATCGACCACGTTGGTGACACCGGTTTCTTCCTGCAGGATGATCTGGGTGTTGCGGGCGATCCGAGCCGAAAATTCGGTCGGCAGTGCGATCGCTTCGTCCAGCGCGTTGGTGTGCAGCGACTGAGTGCCGCCCAGAACCGCTGACATCGCCTCATAGGCGGTACGGATCACGTTGTTATAGGGATCCTGTTCCTGCAAGGACACGCCCGAGGTCTGGCAGTGGGTGCGCAGCATTTTGGAACGCTCAGACTTGGCGCCGAAGTCTTCCATCACGCGATACCACAGCGTCCGCGCTGCACGCAGTTTCGCCGCCTCCATGAAGAAGTTCATGCCGATGGCAAAGAAGAACGACAAACGACCGGCGAATTTATCCACGTCCATGCCCGCATTGATCGCGGCCCGCACATATTCGCGGCCATCGGCGATGGTGTAGGCCAGTTCCTGCACCAGGTTCGCGCCCGCCTCCTGCATGTGGTAGCCCGAGATCGAGATCGAGTTGAACTTCGGCATTTCGTTCGAGGTATATTCGATGATGTCCGAAATGATCCGCATCGACGGCTCTGGCGGGTAGATGTAGGTGTTGCGCACCATGAACTCTTTCAGAATGTCGTTCTGAATGGTGCCTGCCAGAAGCGACTTGTCGTGGCCCTGCTCCTCACCTGCAACGATGAAGCTGGCAAGGATCGGGATCACCGCGCCGTTCATGGTCATCGACACCGACACCTTGTCCAGCGGGATACCGTCGAACAGGATTTTCATATCCTCAACGCTGTCAATCGCAACGCCTGCCTTGCCCACGTCACCCACAACACGTTCATGGTCACTGTCATAGCCACGGTGCGTTGCCAGATCGAAGGCCACGGAAACACCCTGCTGACCAGCGGCAAGGTTTTTGCGGTAAAAGGCGTTCGATTCCTCGGCGGTCGAAAAACCTGCGTACTGACGGATGGTCCAAGGACGGCCCGCGTACATCGTCGCCTTCACACCACGGGTAAAGGGCGCGAACCCCGGCGTGGTCGAAACGTGGGGCAGATCCTTGATGTCCTCAGCCGTGTAAAGCGGCTTGATGTCGATGCCTTCCAGCGTCTTCCAGGTCAGATCCTCCAGCGGGCGCCCGCGGAGTTCTTTTTCGGCGAGTTTGCGCCAATCTTCGTTGCTGTTGGTCATGCTATCGTCCTTTCGTCTGCGCCAGGAGGGGCGCGCTATGCGGATGGCTGTGGCAGGTGGTCCCAGATGATGGGGCCACAGGTGTTTTCATGTGTTTCGTGGTCGCAATCGGCGCAGAGATGCCTATATCTTGATCGACAGGAGGCTTTGCTTTGATGCGACACGTATTTGGAATTCTTGCGGTTTTATCCCTGCCCTTCGGCGCCAGCGCCGGATTGGCACAAGAGGCGAGTGCAACGCCAGAGTTACCTATCGTCGACAGCGCGGAGGTTGCGCTGGAGGATTTTCTGTGGACCAAACGGCCCATCGTCGTTTTTGCCGATGCCGCTGCGGACCCACGTTTTGTGGAACAGATGCGGTTTCTGGAAGCCGACGTAGAGGAATTGCTGCTGCGCGATGTGGTGATCCTGACGGACACCGACCCAAAGGCAAAGTCTGCCCTGCGCAAGAAACTGCGCCCGCGCGGCTTCATGCTGGCGTTGATCGACAAGGACGGCGGCATCAAACTGCGCAAACCGGCCCCGTGGACGGTGCGCGAAATCACCCGGTCCATCGACAAATGGCCAACACGGCAACAAGAGATACGGGTAGAGCTGGGCAAGGAGTGAGGCCCAGCATTCATTGCCTGTGACACAGTCACAGGCAGCGCCCGACCCGCCCCCCATGGGGCGGGCGCTTCGCACCCACCCCTGCGGGTCAGGCGCGGCAATTCAATATCGAGTGTTGCGCCCGCCGTCACATCACAAGAAGCGCTACGCAAATACACAGAGGTATTTGCGTAGGCCTCTCCCCGCTTTGTCGCGGGGGATATGGCGTAACGGCGGGCCAAGGCTCACTCGAACTCGATGATCACATCATCCACGGCAAGGCTGTCGCCCGGTGCCGCGTTGATCTTGCTGACCACGGCTTTCTTCTCGGCGCGCAGGATGTTTTCCATCTTCATCGCCTCAACGGTGCACAGCGCCTGACCTTCCTGCACTTCGTCGCCCACTTCCACGTCGACCTTCACGATCAGACCCGGCATCGGGCAAAGCAGCATTTTCGAGGTGTCCGGCGGCAGTTTTTCCGGCATCAGCTTGGCCAGTTCGGCCTGACGCGGGGTGCGCACGTGCACCTTCAGGTCGGCGCCACGGCTGCGGATGCGGAAACCGCCCGAGATTTTGCCGACCTTCAGCACCAGCGGGTCACCGTCAACGGTCAGGTTCGCCAGCTGATCACCCGGCGTCCATTCGGACGCAACGCGGTGGCTGCTGCCATCTGCGAAGGTTACGGTGGACCCATCGTGATCCGCAGCGATGGACACGGGGAATTCGGTGCCCTGCAGGGTCACAACCCAATCGGTGCCAACGCGGCGTTCGTGGTTGTCCATACGGCCCGACACGCGGGTGCGGCGAATTTCAGCAACGCGGTGCATTGCGGAACAGGCCGCGGCAATACGCTTCAGCGCCTCTTCCGGCAGGTCCACACCTTCGAAACCTTCGGGGTATTCTTCGGCGATGAAGGCGGTGGTCATGTCACCGCTGATGAATTTCGGATGGTCCATCACGGCGCTGACGAACGGCAGGTTGTGACCAATGCCTTCCAGTTCAAAGCCATCCAGCGCGTTGCGCATGGCCTCAATCGCCTCCCCACGGGTCGGCGCCCATGTGCAGAGTTTCGCGATCATCGGGTCATAGTACATCGAAATCTCGCCGCCTTCAAAGACGCCGGTATCGTTACGCACAGCAAAGCTGTCACCAATGGTGGCGTCATCGGCCCATTTACCGTTGTCCTGCATCGGACCTGCAGCGATTTCCGCTGGCGGACGGTAGCGGGTCAGACGACCGATCGACGGCAGGAAGTTACGATAGGGATCTTCGGCGTAGACGCGGTTTTCAATCGCCCAGCCGTTAATCTGCACGTCTTCTTGCTTGATGGTCAGCTCTTCGCCATTGGCGACGCGGATCATCTGTTCGACCAGATCAACACCGGTGATCAGTTCGGTCACAGGGTGTTCCACCTGCAGACGGGTGTTCATTTCGAGGAAGTAGAAGTTCTTATCGCCATCAACGATGAATTCCACAGTACCGGCGCTGGCGTAGCCCACGGCTTTGGCCAGTGCGACGGACTGTTCGCCCATCGCTTTACGGGTCGCTTCGTCCAGGAAGGGCGACGGCGCCTCTTCGACAACCTTCTGGTTCCGGCGCTGGATCGAACATTCACGTTCGTTCAGGTAGATGCCGTTGCCGTGCGCATCGCACAGAACCTGAATTTCGATGTGACGCGGCTGGGTCACGAACTTTTCAATAAAGATACGGTCATCGCCAAAGCTGTTGGCCGCTTCGTTCTTAGACGACTGGAAGCCTTCGCGCGCTTCGTCGTCGTTCCATGCGATCCGCATGCCTTTACCACCACCACCGGCGGAGGCTTTGATCATCACCGGATAGCCAATCTGGTTCGAGATTTTCACCGCTTCTTCGGCGTCCTCGATCAGGCCCATGTAGCCCGGAACGGTAGACACGCCTGCCTCTTGGGCGATCTTCTTGGAGGTGATTTTATCCCCCATCGCTTCAATTGCGCCTTTAGGCGGGCCGACGAAGGCGACGCCTTCGGCTTCCAGCGCCTCGGCAAACTTGGAGTTTTCGGACAAGAAGCCGTAGCCCGGGTGAACCGCCTGCGCGCCCGACTGGCGGATCGCGTCCATCACCTTGTCGATGACGATGTAGGATTGGTTCGCCGGCGGCGGGCCGATGTGGATGGCTTCATCCGCCATTTTCACATGCAGCGCCTGTTTGTCGGCGTCCGAATAGATGGCCACGGTCTGAATGCCCATCTTGCGGGCCGTCTTGATAACGCGGCAGGCGATTTCGCCCCGGTTCGCGATCAGGATCTTATTGAACATTTCTCGTCCCTTCCAAATTGGCGCCCGCACGCATCGCGTCCGGACACATGGCAACAAAAACCCCACCGCAGCGCAGGGCCACGGTGGGGTTCAATTCTACAGGCTGCGCAGGACGAACCTGCACAGCAGTCAGCGCCGCATCAGCAGCGTGACGGGTATGCTTCGCAGTAAGCGACGTTGGCCGCAGCGCCAGCAATTGCGCCGGCACCGATGTTTCCATCAATGACCGCGGCAGTTGCGACACCTGCGCCTGCGCCATAAAGCGCGCGCTCGCCGACCGTGTCACCGCAGGCCGACAGGCCGGTCGCCGCGACCGCTGCGAGAATCCAGATTTTTGCAGACATGAGTGGCCTCTCTTTTGTGTTGTTTCCAAAGAGAGTTCACCGCCTTTGCCACACTTTGCCAAGCGCTGAGGCGCCATACGGGTGAAATCGGCAAAGCTCTGCTTGCGCGGCGCGGGCGGGCACGCTGCGGCAAAAAAAGAGGACGAAGGTGCCGCAGACTGGCACCTCCGCCCTTGAGGGGAAGGGTTTGGGCTTGGGACACAAGCGATTGCGGCGCCCCCAGGCTTTGGGGCGTTCGCAACTGTCTCCACGGTGCCTGAGGCCATCGCCCCAGCCAAGCGCGCGCCAGCAACCTCCGCGAAATGGGCCGCTTCCTGCTCAATTGTGGACAACCAAGGCAAGTTCCCGCCGAAACCAGCGTCTACGCTGAAGGGTAGCGCGCCACATGCAGGCGTCACAAAACCGTTACACAGATCGCCGGTTGCGGCAGCGTAGTGCGCAAATCGGATCTGTCTTTCACGCAGGGCGCACAATCCAGCGGAACGGGTTTCCAATGCCATAGCAGGCAAATTCGCCTGATTTAGCCCCGGCGTCACATTCCACTCATTTTTGGGCGATGAGAAAGTCACGGCGGCTCGCACCGATGTCATTTCGTCGTGGGGCGCGACCATGGGACGCATGTGGCAGGCTACGCTAGGGAAAGGACCCATCTCATGACGATCAAACCAACCAAGCTGCTGACACTGGCCGCGCTGGGTGTCAGCGCCGCTGGCACAGCTGCCTTCGCCGATGGTCACGGCACCAAAGCCGAATTGGACGAACTGCGCGCGCGTGTCGCCGCACTGGAAGCGGGCACAGGTCCGGTCGGTGACCTCAGTTTCGGCGGCACGTCCGTTGATATCTACGGTTATCTCAAGGCCGACTTCTTCCTTGAAAACGACTTTGCTCAAGGTGACAGCGCGTCGGTCACCAGCATCGGCGAACCCGCCAACGCGATCGACGGTGATTTCGGTGCCACAGCGCGCCAATCGCGGCTGGGTATTCGCAGCACCACCGCAACCAGTTTTGGTGATGTGACCGGCAAGCTGGAACTGGATCTGTTCGGGTCGAACGGCACCGCAGAGCTGCGCCTGCGCCATGCCAGCATTGATATCGACGGCAGATGGCTGATCGGTCAGGACTGGACCAACTTCATGCCGCTGAACCACTACCCCACCACGGTAGAGTTCACTGGCCCCGTCGGAATCAGTTTCGCCCGTGTTCCCCAAATTCGCTACACCAACACATGGGATAACGTGACCTTCTCGGCCTCGATCGAGGAAAACAGCGCCGCCTCGGCGGATCCGGTTTTCACCGCGGCTGCCGCCTATAACGGCGACAAATGGAACGCACGCATCGCTGGCCTGACCGGCAGCGTGCAGGTGGGCGGCACCGAGATCGACCAAACCGGTGTCACCGTGTCCGGCAGCATCCGCCCCTGGGCGGGCGGACTGTTTCAGGCCACCTACGTCAGCGGCGAAGCGCTGGGCCCGCTGTTGATCGGCGGCGGCAGTGCAGCGGTCGGCGGTGTGGCCAACGATGTCGAAGGTTTCACCATCGAATACCGCCACAGCATCGGCGACAAATGGAACGTCGGCATCGCCTACGGACGTGAGGAATACGACCTGCCCACCTCGACCGGCGCGCGGTCCTTCACCGAATTGGAAACCGTCCACGTCAATGCCTTTTATAACCTGACGGACGATCTGACCCTCGGTGCGGAATACTTCTTCGGGGAACGCAACGACACCCTTACGGGGCAGTCGTTCAATGACGATCGGATCCAGTTGTCGGCCCAGCTGAACTTCTGATCTGTGCGATCCCTCGGAAGGGCCAGCAACTGGCCCTTCGATGCGGTCCCGCCCAAACGGCGCGCAGCCCATGCTGCGCACCTGCGGCGGGGCCGTCTTTTGACGACCACAGGTGTGATATGCACCCGTGCGCCCCATCAAATATCCTCAAACGCCTCTGGGAAAGCGGCGCGCGCCTTGGCTTCGTCAATGACGAGCAGCGCTTCGTAGCTTACGGGATCGAAATTTTCTTCGGCAGATACGACCTCTCGGCCAAACAGCCAACTGAGGCGGCCCCCATCCAGATTGCCCCGCTCAAACGGCTGATCGCCGAAATGTTCCCACAACGCCTTCATGAAGGCGGTATCGGCGCGCCGATCCGGTGGACGGCGGTCGCGGTAGCGTTCGCGCGCAATCAAAGGGGTCGCCCCCTTGGGGTTCGCACGGCGGATGGTGAATTGGTAATCGGTGCTGGGCATACGGCCCGGAAACCCGCGATGTTTCAGCATGGTCTGCTCCCTTGTGTAAGGGCGCGCGGGTAGACCGGAACAGGCCGACCCACGGCCTGTTCCTGTGTGACGAGGCGAGTGCCTGCGTTACTTGTATTTGCCGGTGTAGACGGGCTCAACCGAGATCGGTTCGGGCTCGACCACAACGAATTCTTCTTCTGCTTGCTGTGCGCAGGCTGCCAGAGCAGCAACGAGGCCAACGGCCAGAACAGCTTTGATACGGTTCGACATGTGATTCTCCTGTCGTTCTTCACCAATAAAACAAGGGCATGTGCCCCTACCTGCCCCCAAGTTGAGGTATGGGCGCCACTGCGTGCGCCCGCGGTGATCATACAGCGAACCGCATCAAAGGGCCACAAAACCGCACGCTGCACACGCAGCTGTGTCACCAAAGCCGCAACCGAAGCCTGAGAAAGGGAAGAAGCCGCAACATATTGTAGAGACATCAGAATGCCTCCCAGATGCAGCGGTCGTTTTCGACACGGAAAACCTCAAAAAATTGGACGATTTCAGGGGCTGTTGCCCCAAACTCCAGTTCTTTGGACGAAAAAGAGATAATGATCTGCGCCACATCGCGCGAGGAATCATTCTGCGACATAGCCAAATCGGGCAAAGCATAGGATTCGCACAGGTACGCAAAATCATCCGCGACCGAATCGTATTGCACACCTTCGGCCAGCGCAGGCGCCACGAAGCGATAGCGCGCTAGGGTGCTGCCGTCATAGTGTGCCTCGATCCGCTGATCGAGCAGACGTAGCGCCAGACCAGAGGGCGCTGCGGCCTCCACCGGTTGTGCCATGGCGGCAGATGCGGTGACAGACGCGGCGCAAAGGGTGCATAGGGTTGCCACAGTGGTCAGGGAACGATCAAACATCACGCGCCTCCCCGACGGATGGTGTCGCGGCCTGTTTGCTGGCATGCGCAATCCAGCGCTGGCGCAGATGCGGGGCGTTCAGCATATCAGCGACATGCGCCGACGTATGCTCGGGCGCTGCCGCGTCCAATTGACCGCCTGCCGTGACGCGCAGACCATCTGCTTCGCGCACCACCTGCACCACGGGGGCAAAGCCGCGCAACCGTTGCAGGCGCCGCCACAAATCCTGACGGATCTGTTGCGCCAGCACCAAACGATTGCAGGCCGGAAAGGACGCCTCTGCCGCCACGTCCAGCCGCACAGGCATACGCCGCGCCACCGTCAGGGTGTCGCCTTCGCGTTGGATATGCCATGTGCTGCGGGTGCGGCGGGTCATACAAAGGTTCCTTGATGGCAGTCATCGACCGCCCAACGGGGGGAGAATGGCACCCGCCGCAAAATCGGACGGGTGCAGGACGCCACAGATGTGGCGACAGGTTGCTTACAGCGGAATGTTGTCGTGTTTTTTCCACGGGTTTTTCAGCTGCTTGTTACGCAGGCTGGCAAACGCACGGGACACACGACGACGGGTCGATTTCGGCTGGATCACCTCATCAATGAAGCCACGTTCTGCCGCCACAAACGGGGTAGCGAAACGGTCTTCGTAGTCTTTGGTGTGCGCCGCGATCTTGTCGGCGTCGCCCAGATCGGCACGGTGGATAATCTCGGTCGCGCCTTTGGCACCCATCACCGCGATTTCAGCAGTGGGCCAAGCGTAGTTGAAATCACCGCGCAAGTGCTTGGACGCCATAACGTCATAGGCACCGCCGTAGGCTTTACGGGTGATCACAGTCACCTTGGGAACGGTTGCTTCACCATAGGCGAACAGCAGTTTCGCACCGTGTTTGATCACGCCGCCATATTCCTGCGACGTGCCCGGCAGGAAGCCCGGAACATCAACCAGCGTCAGGATCGGAATTTCAAAACAGTCGCAGAAGCGGACAAAACGCGCGGCCTTGCGGCTGGCGTCGATGTCCAGACAGCCCGCCAGAACCATCGGCTGGTTGGCCACAACACCCACGGTCTGACCTTCCAGACGGATGAAGCCAGTGATGATGTTTTTGGCGTAGTCTTCCTGAATCTCGTAGAAATCCCCTTCATCCGCCACCTTGGTGATGAGTTCCTTCATGTCGTAGGGCGTGTTGGGGTTTTCCGGCACGATCGTGTCGAGCGAGTTTTCAATCCGGCCCGGCTCATCGAAGAAGGGACGCACCGGCGGCTTTTCGCGGTTGTTGAGCGGCAGGAAGTCGACCAGACGACGCACTTCGGCTAGGGCCTCAACATCGTTTTCAAAGGCCGCGTCGGCAACCGACGATTTCTTGGTGTGGGTGCTTGCGCCGCCCAGTTCTTCGGCGGTCACAACCTCGTTGGTCACGGTTTTTACAACGTCAGGACCGGTCACAAACATGTAAGAGGTGTCTTTGACCATAAAGATGAAGTCGGTCATCGCAGGCGAATACACCGCACCACCGGCGCACGGGCCCATGATGACGGAAATCTGCGGCACCACGCCCGAGGCCATGATGTTGCGCTGGAACACCTCGGCATAACCCGCAAGGCTGTCGACGCCTTCCTGAATACGTGCGCCACCGGAATCGTTCAGACCGATGATCGGCGCACCGTTCTGGATCGCCATGTCCTGAATTTTGCAAATCTTCTGCGCGTGGGTTTCCGACAGCGAACCGCCGAATACGGTAAAGTCCTGCGAGAAGACATAGACCATACGGCCGTTGATGGTGCCCCAGCCGGTGATCACACCGTCGCCTGCAGGCTTGTCAGCCTCCATCCCGAACTCGGTGCAGCGGTGTGTCTTGAACATGTCAAACTCTTCAAAGCTGTCTTCATCAAGCAGCAGTTCGATGCGTTCACGGGCGGTCAGCTTGCCTTTGGCATGCTGACTGTCGATGCGGCGCTGACCACCCCCAAGACGGGCGGCGGCACGGCGGTCTTCCAGTTGCTGGAGAATATCTTTCATGACGGACCTCTTCATGGTTTGGAACAGGTATAGGGGCGTCATACCGTTGCTCAAAGGAGAATCCGGCAAATTTGCAAAAACTTGGCAGATGACCCCAAGCTAATTGCAAACTTGCGAACCCCCTACCCTTCCTCTACACCCTACCCTAGGTTGGCGCTAACACCCGGTGGATCGACTCGGGTTCCCCACGACATTCCCGCAGGACACCCGATGACAGACCTCCCCACCATCAAGTTTCTTGACCGCCGTACGCCCCCGCATGTTGCAACCCTAGTGGTTTTGGCGGGGATGGCGGCATTGGCAATGAATGTCTTTCTGCCCTCTCTCCCCAATATGGCGACCTACTATCAGGCCGACTATGCCTTTATGCAGCTGGCCGTGGCGCTGTATCTGGGGGTGAACGCGGTTTTGCAGCTGTTCATTGGCCCCCTGTCCGACCGGTATGGCCGGCGCCCTGTCCTGCTGTGGTCAACGGGACTGTTTGCACTGGCGACACTGGGCTGCTTGCTGGCCAGCAGCGCTGAGGTCTTTATGGTGTTTCGCATGATGCAGGCGGTGATTGCCGCCTCTATGGTGCTCAGCCGCGCGGTGATCCGGGATCTATACCCACAGGACAAGGCCGCATCGGTCATGGGATATGTCACCATGGGCATGGCGCTGATCCCAATGCTGGCGCCCGCATTGGGCGGCACTTTGGATATCTGGTTCGGCTGGAAGGCCTCTTTTCTTTTGCTGCTGGTGTGTAGCCTGATGCTGTTGGCGCTGATCTGGATGGATGTGGGCGAAACCGCCGCAAACACTGGCACCCCGATGGCTCAGCAAATCCGCGAATACCCGATTATCCTGACCTCCCATCGTTTCTGGGGCTACGCGCTGGCATCAGCCCTGGCCTCAGGCGCATTCTTTGCCTACCTCGGCGGGGCACCGTATCTGGGTGCGAACCTGTATCAGATCCCGCCCAGCACTCTGGGCATCTGGATGGCAACACCCGGCCTGGGCTACTTCTTTGGCAACTATATCACTGGCCGCTACGCCGCGCGTGTCGGGGTGAACAAGATGGTCCTGTGGGGCACCCTACTGGCCACATTCGGCATGACCGTCGCCTATACCATCAGCCTGAGCGGCACCACCACACCGCTGAATTTCTTTGGCGCAATGGTATTGGTGGGACTGGGCAATGGTCTGGTGCTGCCCAACGCATCCGCAGGCATGCTGTCCGTACGCCCACAACTGGCAGGCACCGCGGCGGGCCTGGGCAGCACACTGCTGATCGGCGGCGGCGCGGCCCTGTCGGGCTATGGCGGTGGATTGGTACAGGGGGCAGACAGCGACCTGCCACTGATCGGATTGATGGCGCTGTCGTCGGTTCTGTCCGTTCTGTGCATCCTCTACGTCATCCGCCGCGATCGCCAACTGGCGGGCGGATAAACTGGCGCACGGATGAGAGGCTTCCCCCACCCCTCTTGTGTCGCAGGATTTGCAAATCTATCATACTGCAAAAGCAAATCTGTAAATCCGGCGGGGGCGAAATGGCCACTCAGAAACTCTATGCAGGCGCCAAACTACGCGAAACACGCCAGCGCCTTGGCCTGACGCAAAAGGATTTCGCCACCAAGCTCGGCGTTTCCCTGCCCTATCTGAACCAGATGGAAAACAACAACCGCCCGGTCTCGACCACGGTTGTGCTGGCCTTGGCGCAGGAGTTTGGGTTCGACGTCACCGAACTTAGCACAGGGGACAGTGAACGGATGGTCAGCGACATGCGCGAAGCATTGGCTGACCCGCTCTTTGCCGATGCCATCCCCCCACTTGCCGATCTGCGCCTAACCGCATCAAACGCCCCCGCAATGGCGCGCGCCTTCCTGGACCTGCACCGCGCCTATCGGCAAACCCATGAACGCCTTGCCTCATTGGATGAAGCATTGGGACGCGAGGATCGCGGCAGCCAGCAAAGCCCGTGGGAAGAGGTGCGCGACTTCTTTCATTACTGCGACAACTATATCGACGCCGTGGATCGCGCTGCCGAACATTTTTCGCACGCCGCTGGCCCCGGTGGCATCCGCCTGCACGCGCTGAAGTCGCTGAAATCCGCCGGGCTAAAGGTCAATTTCAACGACAGCGCGCCCGTGCGCCAGTTCGACCCCGACAGTCGCACCCTGACCATGTCCAGCCGCACCGCGCCGGAAACTCAGACGTTCCAACTGCTGTTGCAAATCGCCCTGCTGCACCAAAACAAACTGCTGGAGGCGACGCTGGATCTGGCCCGCTTCCAATCGGATGAGGCGCGCTCAATCGCCAAGATCGGCCTAGCCAACTATTTCGCCGGTGCAGCCCTGATGCCCTACGCCGATTTTCTGGCCGAGGCGCAGGCAACCCGCCACGATCTGGAATTGTTGTCGCATCGTTTCGGCGCGTCGATCGAACAAATCGCGCATCGCCTCTCGACCCTGCAAAGACCGGGTGCCAAGGGCATTCCGTTCTTCTTTGTGCGGGTGGATCAGGCGGGCACCATCACCAAACGCCATTCGGCCACGCGGCTACAGTTTGCCCGCTTCGGCGGTGCCTGCCCGCTGTGGAACGTACACCGCGCCTTTGAAACGCCGGGCCGCTTCCTGCGCCAGCTGGCCGAAACACCGGACGGCGTGCGCTACATCAGCCTTGCGCGTGATGTATCGAAATGGGGCGGCAGTTTTGGCGCGCCAGTTCGGCGTTATGCAATTTCGCTGGGCTGCGAAGTGCGCCATGCGGATGAGCTGGTCTATGCCGACGGCCTCGACCTCAATAACCCGCATGTGTACGAGCCGATCGGCATTTCCTGCCGAATCTGTGAGCGGCAAAACTGTCACCAGCGCGCGGTTCCCCCATTGGAACGCCGCCTGACCATCAACAGCAATCGTCGCGAAGTGCTGCCCTACGACGTCGGCTAAACAGCCAAGGCCACAGCGGCAACGCCTCGCGGACCAAAACCCTAACCAGACGCGAAATCACACGCACCTCAAATCCGCGCGAGACTGCGCAACAGACGGCCCGCTTCCGGTCGCCGCTGACCCGTGCGTGACAACACGTGCGATTTTTTCAACATTGCTATCAATATCTTAGAACGCCAAATCCGTGATCGCATTTGGATCACTGGCGCTGTCACACAAATTCTTTGGACCTTGTGAAATGACAAATTCAGCGCCCCGTGGTGGGTTAGCCACATCGAAGCAATTCGGCCCACACACCACTCATATCCTGACCAAAGGTTCCACCATGTTGAAACATTCCCTCATCGGCGCGACGCTGATCGCCTCTGCCGCACTGGCCGCCCCCGCATCCGCCCAAGACTGGTACGGCTCTGCCTTCCTTGGCTATTCCTATGCGGACGATCTGGACTATTCCGGCACCATCGGCGCAGGCCCGCAAACCGTTGAAACCGATCTGGACGAAAGCGCCAGCTTTGGTATCACCATCGGCCGCGAATTTGGTAGCATCGGCGGCAACGCATCGTTGCGGGGTGAGATTGAACTGTCCTACCGCAGCAACGACGTGACTGCTGTGGACTTCTCCGGCAATGGCGCAGGCAACGAAGCAAACCCCGGCGGTGATATTTCTTCGACCTTCCTGCTGGCGAATGCCATCGTTGATTTCGACACCGGCAGTGCCTTCACCCCCTATGTGGGCGCCGGTATTGGTGTGGGTTTCATTGAACAGAACGTCATCTACGGCCCCACCAGCAACGTTACCATCCGCGGCGACGACGAGGCCTTTACCGCGCAGTTGATTGCAGGTGCATCCTATGAAATCAGCGAAACCACGTCGCTGTTCGGCGATGTACGTTACGCGCGCAGCTATGACGTCACCGGCACCCGCACCTCGCCTGCAGGCGTTGCGACTGTGTCGGATGATCTGTCCAGCACCTCGGTAAACTTTGGTGTGCGGTTCAAGTTCTGATTGGCAAAACGCTGTCATAGCCTGACGTGTCAGGCGTTGGCGCCCCACGCCACGCCTGAGACCACTGCGCGGGGATGCTGCCCGAGTTCGGCCCCGCGCATCGGTAACGAGTACCTTTAAACGAGTATCCCTCGTGCTGCATCGCTCTTAAGCCCTACACGACGGCGCAGTGCGAGGGACCAACAGGGGCACCCCGCCAAATGTCCCCTTGGCGAGGTGCCTCTTTTCTTTCAGCCCGAAACGGGCGCAGACCTTAGTTGGCCTTCAGATAGGCGTAGATTTCATCCTTCAGCGCACCGCGACGCTTACGCAGATCAACCTCTGCCAGCTCTTCACGCGGGGCGACGTTGGTTTCGGCGCCATGTACCTTGCGGTTCAACTCGTGATACTCTTCGGCCATTTTGGCGAAGTGGGCATCAGAAACCTTCAGCGCCGACATTTTTTCTACGAATTCCGGGAACTCTTCGGCCAGCTCATGAGGTGTGTTCGACATAAGCGCATCTCCTTTTCCTTGCGTTTGATCGTACCCTAAACCTGAGACTCAGCCGCCACTTTGACGCGGATCAACTCCGCCGCGCCGGACACAAAAAAACAGCGCAGGGATCGCCCCCTGCGCTGCTACATTTCTCCAGATAGGCGTTAGCGCTGCGCGGTCTGCCAGTTCGGGTTGATCCACGGCTGCGCATTATCAGATGCCAGCGGCGGACGGCCCAGCAGGCTATCAGATACTTTCTCGCCCACCATGATCGACGGGCCATTCAGGTTGCCGTTGGTGATACGCGGGAAGATCGAACTGTCCGCCACCCGCAGACCAACAACACCGATCACCCGCGCCTCGGAATCCACCACGGCCAGCGGATCATCCGCACGGCCCATGCGGCAGGTGCCACAGGGGTGATAGGCACTTTCGGCGTGTTCGCGGATAAAGCTGTCCAGCTCATCATCCGTGACCAGATCCTTGCCCGGCTGGATTTCGTGTTTGACGTAAGGCTTGAACGCATCTTGGCCAAAGATCTCACGGGTCAGGCGCAGGGCCTGACGGAAATCAACCCAATCGCTTTCCTCGCTCATGTAGTTAAAGCGGATTACCGGCGCATCATTCGGATCGTTCGAGCGCAGGGTCACATTGCCCCGGCTTTCGGACCGCATCGGACCAACGTGGGCCTGGAACCCGTGCCCTTCCGCCGCTGCCTTACCGTCGTAACGCACGGCCAACGGCAGGAAGTGGTACTGAATGTCCGGATAATCAATGCCCGCACGCGAGCGAATGAAGGCCGCACTTTCGAACTGGTTCGATGCGCCCAGGCCGGTCTTGGTAAACAGCCACTGGGCCCCCAACAGGCCTTTGCAGATCAGGTTCCAGTATTTGTAGAGCGTCACCGGCTGGCTGGCCGCCATCTGGAAATAGACCTCCAGGTGGTCCTGCAGGTTGGCGCCGACACCGGGGCGATCGGCCACAACGTCGATACCATGCTCGGCCAGATGTGCGGCAGGGCCTACGCCCGACAGCATCAGCAGCTTGGGCGAGTTCAGCGAAGACGCCGCCAGAACCACCTCACGGCGGGCGCGGATCACTTCGGTCTTGCCACCGCGTTTCACCTCAACACCAGTGGCGCGTTGGTTTTCAATCACCACCTTGCAGGCCAGACCACGCACAACGGTACAATTGTCGCGCTGCAATGCGGGTTTCAGATAGGCGTTGGCAGCGGACCAACGACGACCTTTGTAAACGGTCTGCTCCATCGGGCCGAAACCCTCTTGCTGCTCACCGTTGTAGTCATCGGTGACCTGATACCCAGCCTGACGCCCCGCCTCAACAAAAGCGGCGTGCAGCGGGTTGTTGCGCGGACCACGGGTCACATGCAGCGGGCCATCCTTGCCGCGCCAGTCGGGATTGCCACCATGGCCACCATCGTGCCAGGTTTCCATCCGTTTGTAATAAGGCAGCACATCCGCATAGCCCCAGCCATCCGCGCCCTGATCGCGCCAATGGTCAAAATCATGGGCGTGGCCGCGCACATAGACCATGCCGTTGATCGACGACGATCCGCCAATCACCTTACCCCGCGGGCAAACCAGTTTTCGGTTACCCAGATGGGGTTCCTCTTCGGACATATAGCCCCAGTCGTAGCGCGACATATTCATCGGATAGCTCAGCGCCGCTGGCATCTGAATGAACGGGCCCGCATCGGTGCCCCCGTGTTCGATCACGATGACCGACGCGCCCGCCTCTGACAGACGATAGGCCATGGCGCAGCCAGCAGAACCCGCGCCAACAATTATAAAATCCGCTTCCATTCTTCTTACTCCAGAAACAGATGGATGCCGCACCTTCCCCGACCCGAGGCGCCAAGCGATCCATCAGGATCCCCCGGCGCATCGGGGTGAGTGGGTGGGCGATGAGTCGGGGGATCCGTGTCACCCGACCCGCGACAAAGGGATCAGAACGCCGCTTCGCAGGCGTCCAGACGAACAAAGACCGACTTCAACTCGCTGTAGTGGTTGATCGCGCTCTTGGCGTTTTCACGGCCCACACCAGACATCTTCGACCCACCAAACGGCACCTCAACCGGCGCATCGTTGTAGGAGTTGATAAAGCAGGTGCCTGCCTCAAACCCTGCGACCATGCGGTGCGCGCGGGTCAGATCAGCGGTGAAGACACCAGCGGCCAAGCCAAATTCGGTGTCATTGGCACGGGCCAGAACCTCTGCCTCATCCTCAAAATCCAGCACGCACATTACGGGGCCAAAAATCTCTTCGCGGGCGATGACCATATCATCGGTCACATCCGCAAACACAGTGGGTTCAATCCAGTAGCCGTCCTGATCCAGACGCTTGCCACCTGTTACCAGACGCGCACCTTCTTCCTGACCTTTGGCAACATAACGCTCAACGATCGAGATCTGGTTTTCGGATACCATCGGGCCAAAGTTCACGCTTTCATCCAGCGGATCGCCCATTTTAGCGCCTTTCAGACGCTCGGTCAGACGCGCAAGGAACGCCTCTTTGATGCCCTTTTGCACAAAGACGCGGGTGCCGTTAGAACAAACCTGACCCGTGGAATAGAAGTTGCCGTTGATCGCACCGCTGACCGCGCTGTCCAGATCCGCATCGTCAAAGATCACCAGCGGGGATTTACCGCCCAGCTCCATGGTGACGTGTTTCATGCCCTCAGCGGCAGCGGCGTAAACCTTGCGGCCAGTGGGAACGGAACCGGTCAGCGACACTTTGTTGACGCGCGGATCAGTGACCAGCGGGCCGCCAACCTTGCCGGTGCCCTGCACCACGTTGAACAAACCGGCAGGCAGGCCTGCCTCGACCAGAATTTCCGCCACTTTCAGCGCCGACAGCGGCGTGGTTTCAGACGGCTTGAAGATCATCGCGTTGCCACAGGCCAGCGCCGGGGCGCCTTTCCAGCAAGCAATCTGCGTGGGGTAGTTCCACGCGCCGATACCGACGCACAGGCCCAGCGCCTCGCGCATGGTGTAAGCGAAATTGCCATCGCCCAGCGGGATGTGTTCGCCGGTCAGGCTGGCGGCCAGACCACCGAAATATTCCAGCGCATCCGCCCCCGAAGTGGCGTCTGCCACCAGCGTTTCCTGCAGCGGTTTACCAGTGTCGTGGGTTTCCAGCACTGACAGGTCATGGTTGCGCTCGCGCATGATGTCGGCGGCGCGGCGCAGGATACGGCCCCGTTCGGTGCCAGACATTGCGGCCCATGCTTTCTGCGCGGCAAGGGCGGATGTGATCGCCTCTTCGATTACGGCCTCTGTGGCCTCATGCAGCTTGGCGATCACTGCGCCGGTGGCGGGGTAGATCACCTCGATCACCGCGCCGGCGGTGTCTTCTACGTAACGGCCATTCACATAGTGGCTGGCAGGGGGCTGAAGGTCGTAGGTCATGTGCAGTGCTTTCAGTACGGGGGTGTATTTGTATTCAGATCATCGGGGTCGGCAGTGCCAGATTAGGCAGAACAGCCGCGGTCAACTTCGAGCGCGACATAATCCATGATCAGGTCAAAAGCGCCTTCGCTGGAGGCAGGTTGATACCCCAGCGATTGTTCCAGATAGATGCCATCAATCAACGCCGCGATACGGGCCGCCACCGCGGGTGCGCGATCCCCAACAAGGGGGCGCAACGCATGGCCAAGGGTACGGCGCAGGCGCAGCTGATAGACATTTAAGAGGCGTTTGGCCTCTTCAGATGTTTGGGCAAGCACATAGAAATTCAGCCATGCGGCCACCACGTCCTGACGGAAATTCATATGGCTGAAGCTGGACTTAACCACCGCCTCGACCCGCGCCAAAGGCGAGGTCGCCATGCCAAGCGCGCCGCGCACCTCAGCCGAATAAACCGCCAGCGTATGACGCATAGCCGCAAGGAATATCTGCTCTTTCCCACCGAAATAATGATGCGCAAGAGCCGAGGACATCCCTGCCCTCTTGGCGATCTGGCTGACCGTCACGTCGAGCGTGCCGGTTTCCCCGATCTCTGCGATTGCCGCTTTTACCAGCGCCGCCCGCCGTATAGGCTCCATTCCTAGCTTAGGCATCAGTTTCTCGTAGAAAATTGCTTGCCACGTTAAGCTAATTTGTTTTTTATTGACTCGTCAATCAAGAAAAATATCAAGGAGGTCGCAATGACCCTAAAGACAACTCTCTCCGCTCTGGCCCTCGTGGCCGCCACCCCGGCGCTGGCCGACTGCGGTTCCGTCACCTTCTCGGATGTGGGCTGGACCGACATCACCGCCACCACCGCAGCCACCACCGTGGTGCTGGAAGCGCTGGGTTATGAAACCGACATCAAACTGCTGTCCGTTCCGGTGACCTACACCTCGATGGCCGATGGCGACGTCGACATCTTCCTGGGCAACTGGATGCCCACCATGGTTGCCGATCTGGCCCCCTACTACGAAGCTGGCACCGTTGAAATCGTACGGGCCAACCTCGAAGGTGCAAAATACACCCTCGCCGTAAACAAAGCCGCTGCTGATCTGGGCATCAAAGACTTTGCCGACATCAACACCCACCGCGACGCGCTGGACGGCAAGATCTTCGGCATCGAGCCGGGCAACGACGGCAACCGCCTGATCATGGAAATGGTCGACAGCAACTCTTTCGACCTGAAAGGTTTCGAAGTTGTCGAAAGCTCGGAACAGGGCATGCTGGCGCAGGTTGCACGTGCCTCCAAGAAAGACGATCCCATCGTCTTCCTCGGCTGGGAACCCCACCCGATGAACGCCAACTTTGAACTGACCTACCTGACCGGTGGCGATGCGTTCTTTGGCCCGAACCTGGGCGGTGCAATTGTGAACACCAACGTACGCCAAGGCTACGTAACCGAATGCCCCAACGTCGGTAAGATGCTGGAAAACCTCGAGTTTACGCTGGCAATGGAAAACGAAATCATGGGTGCGATCCTGAACGACGGTGAAGAGCCCGCCGATGCCGCAAGCGATTGGCTGAAAGCAAACCCTGCCACCTTTATGGCTTGGCTGGACGGCGTTACCACCAAAGACGGTGGCGATGCTGTTGCCGCGGTCAAAGCCTCGTTGGGCATGTAAAATGCACGAAGCGCGCCGGATCTGTTCCGGCGCGCTTTTTGACGGCCGCAATAGTCGAACGCGGCCGAGATCAGACGCGAACCTGATCATACACTCACTAAATAGGGGGCCAAATGGACTGGCTTGAAGAGAGCAAAATCCCAGTAGGCAAGTGGATTGCCAACGGATTTGACTGGTTGACCGACACCTTCGGGGGTCTGTTCGACGCGATTGACGATTTCCTGAGTGAAGGCATCGATGCCTTCCTGTGGCTGTTGCAAGCACCGCCCGCGCTGATCATCATCGCCCTCTTTGCGGCGCTGACCTACTACCTGCAACGCAGCTTTGGCCGCGTGGCGCTGGTGATTACCTGTTTCCTCTATGTCCTGAACCAAGGCTATTGGGAAGAAACCACCGAAAGCCTAACACTGATCTTCTTTGCGGTGATTTTCTGTATGGGCGTCGGCGTGCCCATCGGGATCTATGCCGCGCATCGACCCAAGTTCTTTAAGGCGATCCTGCCTGTACTGGACATGATGCAGACCATCCCGACGTTTGTTTACCTGATCCCGATGATCGTGCTGTTCGGCATCGGCATGGTACCGGGTCTGGTGGCAACCTTTATCTTCGTTCTGCCCGCACCGATCCGTCTGACCCAGCTGGGCGTCAGCCAAGTGCCCCGCGCCCTGACCGAAGCGGGCGAAGCCTTTGGCGCCACGCGGATGCAGATCCTGTGGAAAGTGGAACTGCCCTCGGCCTTTCCGCAGATTATGACCGGCCTGAACCAGACCATCATGCTGTCGCTGTCGATGGTAGTGATCGCCGCCCTTGTGGGCGCGGACGGCCTAGGTGTGCCTGTGGTGCGCGCGCTGAACACAGTGAACGCCTCGCTCGGCTTTGAAAGCGGGCTGGTGATTGTGGCCGTGGCCATCGCCCTTGACCGTATGCTGCGAGTGGAGCGTTGATATGACTGCTGTAACTTTTGACAATGTTTCCATCGTCTTCGGTGAAAAGCCCGAACAGGCACTGCCGCTGATGGATCAGGGCCAGACCCGGGCCGAAATTCAGAACAGCACCGGTCAGGTGCTGGGCGTGCACAACTGTTCGCTGACCGTGGACAAGGGTGAGATTCTGGTGCTGATGGGCCTCTCAGGCTCTGGCAAATCGACCTTGCTACGGTCTGTGAACGGGCTGAACCCTGTGGTGCGCGGCAGCGTGTCTGTGGCCACGGAAAACGGCATGGAAAACGTCACCCACGCCGACGCCAAAACCCTGCGCCACATCCGCCAGCATTCGGTCGCCATGGTGTTCCAACAGTTCGGCCTGCTGCCCTGGCGCACGGTGCGCGAAAACGTCTGGCTGGGCCTGGAACTGGCCGGTATGTCCAAAGCTGAACGGTTGGAGAAAACCAACGAACAGCTCGCCCTTGTGGGCCTGTCGGATTGGGCGGACCGCAAGGTATCGGATCTATCGGGCGGCATGCAGCAGCGTGTCGGTCTGGCCCGTGCCTTCGTCACTGACGCGCCGATCCTGCTGATGGATGAGCCGTTTTCAGCTCTGGATCCGCTGATCCGCACCCGTTTGCAGGACGAACTGCTAGAACTGCAAGAAAAACTGCACCGCACCATCATCTTCGTCAGTCACGACCTGGATGAGGCGTTCAAAATCGGCAACCGCATCGCCATCATGGAAGGTGGCCGCATCGTGCAATGCGGCACGCCGCAGCAGATCTTCAGCGATCCGGCGACGGACTATGTCGCTGATTTTGTTGCCCATATGAACCCGCTGGGCGTTCTGTGTGCCCGTGACGTTCTGGAACCGGCAACCGGCGATCACAGCGCAACACTGGACGCCAACGCCGACATCCGTGAGGTGATGGAGCTGTCGCAAACCGGCCCCGTTGCCATCACCGAAAACGGTCAGGTGATCGGTCAGGCGACGCCACAGACGGTTCTGCAAAAACTGCTGGATCCGCGCGGCGCCTAAGCCCGCACTGATCCCCTAAAACACAGAAAGCGCCCCATCTGGGCGCTTTCTTTTTGCCTAAACGACCCCGCTTAACCGCCCGTTAACAGCGTATAGGCGATAAACCACATCAACAGCGCAATGCCTGCGTCCAACACCTGCCATGCCCGTGGTCGGGCAAACAGCGGCCCGAGCAGACGCGCGCCGTAGCCAAGTGAGAAGAAGAACACAAAACTGGCTGCAGACGCGCCGATGGCAAACAGCGTGCGATCCTCATACTGCGCCGCAATCGATCCCAGCAGAACCACAGTGTCCAGATAGACATGTGGATTGGCCCAGGTGAACAGCATACAGGTCAGCAGCGTCGCACGCAGGCTCATCCCCTGCCCTTCACCCTGTTCCAACGCAGCACCACCGCGCCATGCGCTTTGTGCCGAACGGGCACCGTAGACGATCAGAAACGCCGCCCCGCCGTAGCGCATCACGGGTTCGAACCACGGCAACGCCTCGGCCAGATTGCCAAATCCCGCGACGCCCACATTGATCAGCAGCGCATCGCTACAGGCGCAAAACAGCACCAGCGGCAGCACATGCTGCCTGAGCAATCCCTGCCGCAACACAAAGGCGTTCTGCGCCCCGATCGCCACAATCAACGACAGCGACAGGCCAAAGCCTGCAAACAGGGTCGTCATATCCATCATATTTCCGTCCTTCGTGTTCGTGCTGCACTTGTGACTAAGGGCGACGGATGATTTAATCAAATTAAAGAAACTATCACTGGATTAGAAAATCTAATGCTTGATTACAGCCAACTGGAAACCCTTGCCACAGTTCTGCGCCTGGGCAGCTTCGAAGCCGCCGCGCAGCATCTCCATGTCACCCAATCCGCAGTGTCCCAACGCATCCGCCAGTTAGAAGAGCGGATCGGCGCCCCACTGGTTCAACGCGGCACGCCCTGTGTGGGCACAGAAACCGGCAAACGGCTGGCGCGCCACGCACAAGAGGTTGCGCTGATGGAGGCGCGCGTAACCGGTGCCCAGCCCGATCCGCTGGCGCGGCTGCGCATTGCAGTGAATGCGGATAGTTTGGGCACCTGGGTGCTAGAGGCTTTGGCGGATGTGCCGGACCAACTGTATGAGATTGTCGTCGACGATCAGGACCATTCCAGCAACTGGCTACGTCGGGGTGAGGTCAGCGCCGCAATCACCGCGCAAGAGCGCCCACCGCAGGGATGTAGCTCAATCCCGCTGGGTGTGATGGTTTACGTGGCCTCTGCCAGTCCCGAATTCATGCAAAAATACCTGCCTCAGCCTGTGGATAAGTCGTCTTTAGAGGCCGCACCCATGCTGGTTTTCAACAAAAAAGATGCACTGCAAGATATTTGGATCAAACAAAATTTTGGAGTTATCCACAGAAAGAAATCACACACCATTCCATCCACAGAAGGATTCGTCACCGCCGCACGCCTTGGGCTGGGCTGGGGCATGAATCCACAGGTACTTGTGGATGAATTTCTGGCCGATGGCACCCTTGTCCGGCTTGTGGATAACAGTGATTTGCCGGTGCCATTATTTTGGCAGTCCCCACGACACCTGACGGACAGCTTGGCGCCGATTACCGATGCAATCCGTCGCGTCGCGGCAAAAAACCTTCCACCTGTGGATAAGTAGATCGCGACATTCAAGCCATAAAAATATGACTTATACACCGCTTATACACAATTTTATCCACAGGACACCCACAGAACGTACCAAAAAATTCCCGACCAAAACAACTCACAACTTATCCACAGACTTATCCGCAAAATTCACTTGGGCAGATAAAAGTGGCGTCTGCGCAACAGTGTCAAAAAACAATTGACTGTGGATAACTCCAAAATCGCGACGCTGGCATAGCACTTGCAGCCCTTAGCGCTCACTGGAATCGGGATATTTGCAGATTAGATGCCCCAAATCCGGCATCGGCACCAGCGAAAACGCATGACAAAACCTGCGATTTTTCACCCCCGCGCCTTGTTCCTCAGGTTTCCCAGAAATGAGTCATAAAGACATTCAAGATGGGCAATAGCGCCTCAACCGCGCCAAAATGACTCCAAAAGACACGGAAATGCGCCCCCTCCCCCACCAATATCGCTCCTCAGATCGCGCAAAATGAAAAACGGCGCCCGATTGGACGCCGTTTTGATCTGAGAGATCACTTTTGCGGGCCGCTACAGCGGCTGAGCGCGCCTTAGAGCTGCTCCATCACCTCATCCGAGGCCTCGAAGTTGGTGGTCACACGCTGCACGTCATCGTCGTCTTCCAGCGCGTCTACCAGCTTCATCAGCTTCTGCATGCCTTCCAGATCCAATTCAGTGGTGGTGGTGGGTTTCCACACCAGTTTGGTCGAATCCGATTCACCCAGCTCTGCTTCCAGCGCGCCAGACACCTCATGCAGGTCGCTGTCCGCACAGTAGATCAGGTGCCCCTCTTCCGAGCTTTCGACATCTTCTGCACCGGCTTCGATCGCGGCCATCATCACGGTGTCTGCGTCGCCAACAGAGGCAGGGTAAGTCACCTCACCCTTACGGTCGAACATGAAGCCAACGGAGCCTGTTTCGCCAAGGTTGCCGCCGTTCTTGGTGAAGGTCGAGCGCACGGTAGATGCGGTACGGTTGCGGTTGTCGGTCATCGCCTCGACAATCACAGCCACACCGTTCGGGCCGTAGCCTTCGTAGCGGATTTCTTCGTAATCGTCGCCTTCGCCTGCGGTCGATTTCTTGATCGCGCGATCAATCACGTCCTTGGGGACGGACTGGCTCTTGGCTTCTTTTACTGCCAGACGCAGGCGCGGGTTCTTGTCAGGATCAGGGTCGCCCATTTTCGCGGCAACGGTGATTTCCTTCGACAGTTTCGAAAACAGCTTGGACCGCGCGGCATCCTGACGGCCTTTGCGGTGCTGAATGTTTGCCCATTTTGAGTGGCCAGCCATGGCACCCTCCGTTCATGTAATCCTGTTTGTCCCGATCTATAAAGGAGCGCCACAGGGGGCTGCAAGCCTGCGCCCCCTGTCAAAAAGGTGAAAACGTGGGTTTTCGACCCGCTTTCCCGATCAAAGCGGCCAGATCACCGGAATAAGCGCCGAGGCCAAGAGGCCCATTGTGATGTTAAGCGGCACGCCGACCTTCAAGAAGTCGGTGAATTTATAGCCGCCGGGACCGTAAACCAGCATGTTGGTTTGATAGCCGATGGGTGTGGCAAAGCTGCAGGACGCAGCAACCATCACCGCTATGACCAAGGGGCGTGCATCAAAACCCATGACATCCGCCAGACCGATGGCAATCGGCGTCACCACAACAGCCACCGCGTTGTTCGACACCATTTCGGTCAACAACGAGGTCAGCAGGTAAATCGCCCAAACGATGAAGAAGGGAGGCAGCTGCATCAGGTAGGGTGCGATCGCCTCAACAATCAGTGTCACGGCGCCTGTGTGCTGCAATGAGGCACCGATGGCCAACATAGCAAAGATCAGTGCCAGAAGGCGCCCCTCGACAAAGGAAAACGCTTCATCGCTGTCGATACAGCGGCTGACCAGCACCACTGCAACGCCAATGATCGACAACAGCAGCAGCGGCGCAACGCCCACAGCGGCAAGGCCAACGATGGCCAAGAGGGTCGCGATTGCCAGCGGCGCATGACCACGGCGAAATGCCTTCACCGACGGGTGGGTCACATCGACCATATCCATATCAGTCGCAAGGCGTTGAATATCCTCTGGCGCCCCTTCCAACAGCAGCGTGTCACCAACGCGCACCACTTGTTCGTCCAACTGGCCGCTGATGTTCTGGTTCCGGCGGTGCAATGCCAGTGGGTAAACACCATAACGGCGGCGCAAACGCATGGATCCCAGCGCACGGCCAACCATTTTACAGCCCGGGGTGATCAGCACCTCAACAGTCGATGTTTCCACCGCGCCCACCTGATCCAGTCGCTTCAGGCTCTTGTTGCGCTGGAGCGATAGGAGTTCGGTCATCTGGGTGCGCAGCACCACGCGGTCACCGACCTGCAGCACCACATCCTTCATATTGCGGCGCAGGGATCGGTCGCCGCGGACAACGTCGACCAAGCGAACGCCTTCGCGTTTGAACAGCTGCACGCCGACCACTTCGCGCCCGATGAGGTTCGATTCCGGGGGGATCACCGCCTCGGTAAAAAACTTCATCTTGGACTTATCAGACAGCATCGTCGCCATGGTGCTGCGCTCAGGCAGCAGGTGACGACCAAAGAAATAGAGGTAGATCATCCCCCAGGCGACCAGCACAACGGCCAGCGGCGTGATCTCAAAAATCCCAAATGCTTCAAGGCCTTGGGCCCGTGCAACACCATCGACCAACAGGTTGGTCGAAGTGCCGATCAGGGTCAGCGTGCCGCCGATGATCGCGGCATAGCTCAGCGGGATCAGCATTTTAGAGGCAGACACCCCCATCGTGCGCCCCAGTTGCACAAAGACGGGGATCATCACCACCACAACCGGCGTGTTGTTCATGATCGCCGAGGCCAGCACGACAAAGATCATCAAAACCGCAATCGCCAGTTTCGGATTGGTGCGCCCTGCCTTGTCCGCCATATTGGTAAACGCCGCCAGCGCACCTGTGCGCACAAGGGCCCCCATGACGATAAACATCGTCGCAATGGTCCATGGCGCGGGGTTTGACAGCACGTTGAGCGCCAGATCATAGGGCAACAGCCCCATGGCCAAGAGCATCGCAACGCCGAAGATCGCCACCACCTCGGTCGGGAAGATTTCCTTCATGAACAGGGCAAACATGCCCAGCACCACACAAAGGCTCAGCACCGCCTGACCGGTCTGCGACAGTTCAAATAACGCCATATGGTTCGCCTGATACTTTTGTTTTGGGCAGTTTCCACCACCATGCGCCCCGCAACAAGCGCTTTGTGCGTTGGATGTGACGGCGATAGGTCCCGTCACATCAATACCATAGCAAGAATCGCGCCGATTACGGCGACCATTGCGCCCTTAGACAGGTGCAGGACCGGCCTGTTCCAGACGGCCACCGTGGCGCACCATCTTGACCAGCGTGGCCTTGCCGGTGCGGTCATCGGTTTCCACGTAAACGCCAGACAGCGTCGCCTCGCCCAATGCGGGGGTGAAGCGGGATTTGGGCATGCCGGTCACGAAACGACGCATTGGCTCGGCCTTTTCCATGCCAATGACGCTGTTGTAATCGCCGCACATGCCTGCATCAGTCAGATAGGCGGTGCCTGCGGGCAGGATTTGCGCATCACCGGTGGGCACATGGGTGTGGGTGCCGACAACCACGCTGGCGCGGCCGTCGCAATAATGGCCCATGCCCATCTTCTCACTCGTCGCTTCGCAGTGCATATCCACCAGTGCGGCCTGCACTGCTCCGCCCAGAACATGCTGGCGCAGCACGGTATCAACAGCGGAAAACGGATCGTCAAAGGCGCGTTTCATAAACACGTTGCCCAGAACCTGCGTCACCAAAATCTTGCGCCCGCGCCGGTCGGAAAAGACGCGGTGGCCGCGCCCCGGTGCGCCTTTGGCGAAGTTCAGCGGGCGAATGATACGCGGTTCGCGTTCGATGAACTGCAGCATGTCCTTTTGGTCAAAAGCGTGATCGCCCAGCGTCAGACAGTCCGCGCCCGCATCCAACAGCACCTTGGCGTGTTCCGCCGACAGGCCCATGCCATTGCTGGCGTTTTCGCCGTTCACCACAACAAAATCCAGCCGCCACGCCTCGCGCAGCTTGGGCAGGTTTTCCACCACGGCGCGCCGTCCGGCCCGCCCCATCACATCGCCTAGAAACAATATCTTCATGGGCTAGGGATTAGGCGGCACTGTGCGCTGTGGCAAGGGGATTTGGCGTCTTTCGGGCGCGAAACGCTTAAAACGTAAGGATCTCTGCCTCTGTCACGATCATATCGAGGGGTTGATCGGTCGGCTCCAACGGCAATTCAGCTGCCTCTTGGGCACCATAGGCGAACCCGATCGCCATGCAGGGGCCAGCCGCGCGTAGCTTTTCCAGCGTGCGATCATAAAACCCGCCGCCATAGCCCAAACGGTTGCCCGCGCGGTCAAAGCCAACCAGCGGCACAATCAGAATTTCCGGCGTGATGAAATCATCTACCGCAGGAATCCATGCGCCAAACGGGCCATCCTTCATCTCGCAGCCGGGTTCCCAGCGGGAAAACTGCAGCGGCTGCGCCTCGCCCATGATCACCGGAACAGCGACGGGGCCGTGCGCTGCGGCCTCTTCCATTGCGGGCAGCGGGCTGATTTCGGTGCGGATCGGCATGTAACCGGCCAGCGGCACACCGCGGTAGCCGGCCAAAACCTGGCTCAGCAACGACGAACGGCCCACGAGGCCAGAATTATGCGCCTCTTTGCGGCGGGCAAAGGCGGCTTTGCGCGCCTCGGCCTTGATAGCGGTCAGATCGGTCATAGCAGAACCTTTGCAGCCAGCCCCAGAAAGGCCAGAAAACCAACAACATCCGTCACCGTGGTGACAAAGGGACCAGAGGCAAGCGCCGGGTCAATATTTGCCCGATCCAGCGCCATCGGGATCACGATCCCGCCCAGCGCCGCCGCCACATGGGTGCCCAGCATCGCCAGCCCAATGACCAGCGCCAGCATCGGCACACCGAACCATAGCACTGCAACACCTGCCATGATCGCGCCAAACAGCGCCCCATTCAGCACCCCAACCGACACCTCGCGCAACATAACCCGCATGGCGTTTTGCGCAGTCAGGTCGCGGGTGGCCAATGCGCGCACAGTCACCGTCATAGTCTGCGTACCCGCATTGCCCCCCATCGAGGCCACGATGGGCATCAAAACCGCCAGCGCCACCATCTGATCAATGGTGCCAGAGAACATGTCGATCACCAGCGACGCCAGAATGGCGGTCATCAGGTTGACCCCCAGCCAGACCGCACGCCCCTTGGCCGCGTCCCAGATACTGTCGGACAGGCTGGCCTCATCCGCGACACCGGCAAGGCGCAGGATGTCTTCTTCGTGTTCTTCGTCCAGCACGATCATCGCGTCATCAATGGTGATGACCCCGACCAGACGGTCGTTTTCATCCACCACCGGCGCCGAAATCAGGTGATACTGGTTAAACGCATAGGCAACGTCTGCCTCATCCTGCGTGACGGGAATGACCTCAAACACCTCTTCGACCAGATCGGTCAGGGGCACATCGCGGCGTGAGGACATCAGTTTGCCCAGCGTCACGTTGCCCTTGGGGTGCATACGCGGATCGACTAGGATGATGTGATAGAACTGTTCCGGCAGGTCACGGGATTTGCGCAGGAAATCAATGGCATTGCCCACGGTCCAGTGTTCCGGTGCGGCAACCACTTCGCGCTGCATCAGACGGCCCGCGGATCCGTCGGGATAGCTCAGCGCCTGCTCAACCGCGACACGGTCTGCGTCTTCCAGCGCGTCAAGGATCACCTCTTGCTGCGGTTCATCCAGATCCTCAACCAGATCGACCACATCGTCGGTTTCCAGATCACGGACCGCTTCAACCAGAACCTCTGGCTGAAGGACGCTAATGATCTCTTCGCGCAGGCCCTCATCCAGTTCCGACAGGATGTCGCCGTCAAATTCACGCCCATACAATTGCACGACGCGGCGGCGGTCATAGGCGTTTAGCTGTTCCAGAAGGTCGGCGATGTCCGCGGGGTGCAGCGGATCCAACAGCGTCCACAGCTGCTGCTGATCGCCCGTGTCCACAGTATAGAGAATGCTGGCCACATCGCGGCGCGACAGCTCATAGTCACCTTCGGTGGTGCCGTCGGGGTTCATCTGCGGTTCGGTGGTGGGATCAGCACGGTCCAGAAGGTCGGTTTGCGAGAGGTCTGACTGATCGTTGTCTTCGCGCATGGGGGCCTCCGGACTTACCTGCCCCTGTCATAGCGGAGGCAGGGCGCGTCATACAATGGGGCAGGCCCGTAAATTCACGGAAAATACACATGCTGCGCGTTTGCATGTCAATTGCTCCCCCCTATCTCCAAAGCGCGGGAGAGCCACGGATTTACCTTGGCGTTGCTTACGCTTAGTCTGCACGGCAACACTGACGCGACAGGAAACCCGATGCCAAACGCCACCGCCGTGCCCCACACAACCACATCGTCTGCCGCCTGTCCCGCAGACTCGCAGGCGGCGGTCTTGCTCACGGGGCAAGTGTTGCGCTTTGGTGGGGATCCGTTTGTCGATGGGGTGTCTGCCGCGGACCACAATCGCGTGGGCGCGGTTCTGATCCGTGGTGGCCATATTGCAGACGTAGGCGATGCCGCCACCTTGCGCGCCGCATACCCTGATGTGACGGTTGTGGATTACGGCGACCACCTGATCGTTGCCGGGTTTGTCGATGCCCATGTGCATTACCCTCAAACAGGCATTATCGCCAGTTGGGGCAAACGGCTGATTGATTGGCTGAACACCTATACCTTTCCCGAAGAAATGCGCTTTGCCGATCGCGCCTATGCGGATGAAGTTGCCGCGCGCTATCTGGACCTGACGCTGAACCACGGCACCACAACGGTGGCCAGCTATTGCACCATCCACCCTGAAAGCGTTGACGCGCTGTTCGCCGCTGCGCAAGCACGCGGGCAACGCATTGTTGCGGGCAAGACCTGCATGGACCGCGACACCGCGCCAGATGGCCTGCGCGACACGGCGCAATCGGCCTATGACGACAGCAAGGCCCTGATCGAACGCTGGCACGGGGTGGACCGTCTGACCTATGCGATCACCCCACGGTTTTCGCCCACCTCGACCCCCGATCAGCTGCGGGCGCTTGGCACGCTTTGGGGCGAACATCCTAATGTGTTGATGCAGACCCACCTCAGCGAACAGGTGGATGAAATTGAGTGGGTCAAATCGCTGTATCCGCAGGCCCGCGATTATCTGGATACGTACGAGGCCTATGGCCTGTTGCGCGCAGGTGGGCTTTACGGTCATGCGATCCATCTGGAACAGCGCGAAAAAGACCGCCTGAAAGAGGTGGACGCCAGCCTGATCCATTGCCCCACCTCCAACACCTTCATCGGCTCGGGCCTGTTCGACATGGCAGGCCTGAGTGCTGAGGGTCTGCGCATTGGTCTGGCCACAGATACCGGCGGCGGGTCCAGTTTTTCGATGCTGCGCACAATGGCCAGCGCCTATGAGGTCGCGCAGCTGCGCCATCACCCGCTGCACGCGGCAGAGCTGATCTATCTGGCCACGGCAGGCTCCGCCCGCGCCCTGCGGATGGAGGATAAGGTGGGCAACATCGCCCCGGGGATGGAGGCGGATCTGGTGGTGCTGGATCTACAGTCCACCACCGACATCGCCCAGCGCGCGGCCCGCGCGGACGACATCTGGGAGGCGCTGTTTCCCACCCTGATGATGGGCGATGACCGCGCAATTGCTGCCGTGTGGATGAACGGCACCTGTCGCAAAGGGGTTAGCGTTTAGACGCACGGCCCTGCCAGCACCATCACATAATAGCCCTGCCAAGAGGCCATGCCATAGCGGGTATAGTGCGGTCCCATCATGTTACGATGATGTCCAGGCGATCCCATCCACCCCTGAAAAACCCGCATATCATCTGCCTGTCCGGTGGCGATGTTTTCCGCAACCGCTGCTCGGCATCCCCCCGCGCCCCGCACACGATCCATCGGCGTGCCCCCTTCTGGGGAGACGTGGGAAAAATAAGTACGCGCCGACATATCCTGAGCGTGCGCCAAGGCTGCACGCGTCAGGGACGTATCTGACTGCACTGGCCGTAGGCCGCGCTGTCCCCGCGCAGCATTCAGCGCGTTTTCAAAGGCGATGCCTGATTGCACCTGTTGCTGTGCGGCGGACGCAATGGGCGCGCTGGTTGAGGGACGCCCAACGCTACTGTCGCGCGCAGATGTGCTGACACAGGCGGCCAGCAGGGCCGACAGGGCCAAACCAGCGCTCAGGTGTTTCAATACGGATACCATGAAATCTCTCCCTCGGGTTGCGCCACGATCAGTAGCGCCTGTTAGCACCATGGTGATGCCAAACAGGAAATCGCCGCGCGTAAAGATCCGGTCAACACAAACCCGCAGACTTACCCACTCAGTGACAAACGCTGCGCCAAATCACGCTGACGTTCCAACACCCGTGGCAAATCCAGCGTCACCATCTGATAATCGCGCACCACCTGCCGCCCCTCGACCAACAGGTGTCGAACCTTCTGCGGGCCGGCCAAAAGCAGTGCCGCCGGATCCCAGCTGCCCGCGCTTTCAATGCCGCGCACGTCCCAAATAGCGATATCAGCGCGTTTACCAACGGCCAACTGACCACAATCAGATCGGCCCAGCACCTCTGCCCCGCCGCGCGTCGCAATCTCCAACGCTTCGCGGGCGCTCATGGCGTCTGCACCGCGCGCAACACGCTGCAAAAGCATCGTTTGACGCGCCTCGGCCATCAGGTTTCCGCTGTCGTTGCTGGCGGACCCATCGACGCCCAGCCCCACCTTGACGCCCGCATCCCGCATAGGGCGCACCGGCGCGATGCCGGATCCCAGACGACAGTTCGAACACGGGCAATGCGCCACCCCCGTGCCCGACCGCGCAAACAGATCAATTTCCTGCCCATCCAGTTTGACACAATGCGCATGCCAGACATCAGGACCGGTCCAGCCCAGATCCTCGGCATATTGTCCGGGGCGACAGCCGAATTTTTCCAGCGAATAGGCAATATCTTCGTCATTTTCGGCCAGATGGGTGTGCATCATCACGCCCTTGTCCCGCGCCAGAATGGCCGCATCGCGCATCAATTCGCGACTGACGGAGAATGGCGAACAGGGCGCGACACCCACCCGACACATGGAACCGTCGCTGGCATCATGATGGGCGTCAATAACGCGGATACAGTCGTTCAGAATATCCTCTTCCCGCTCCACCAGCGCATCTGGCGGCAGACCGCCGTCGCTTTCACCAATGCTCATCGCGCCACGCGTGGGATGAAACCGCAGCCCCACCTCGGCCGCGGCGGCGATGGTATCATCCAGCCGCCCGCCGTTGGGGTAAAGGTACAGGTGATCCGAACTCAGCGAACACCCCGACAGCGCCATTTCCGCCAGCCCGACCTGAGCGGAGACATAAAACTCCTCCGGCCCAAAGCGCGACCAGATCGGATAGAGCGTCTGCAACCATCCAAAAAGCAAGGCGTCCTGCCCGCCCGGCACCGCGCGGGTGAGGCTTTGGTAGAGGTGATGATGCGTGTTGACGAGGCCTGGGGTGACAACACACCCCGTCCCCTCGATCACCTCACCACGGGTAGGCAGGGTATGCCCGATCTCTTTGATCTGGCCGTCTGCCACGTAAATATCCGCGCCCGCCAATTCACGGCGATGATCATCCATGGTGAGGATGTGATCGACATTGCGCAGGGTAAATTCAGTCATCTTTGTAAGACTCCACACACGATTTGGCCCCCTTCGGTATCCGTGTGTGGCCCGCGCGACAGAAAGGGGCAAAGGACTCGCGCAGGTCAGACGATTTTGCGGGTCCGGCGGCAAAAATCAAGTGGGTGATGCAAGCCTAACCCAGCATCGAAAAAGCCATTAAGAATCAAACGAGTGTTCGCTTGCTTCCTTTGCAGAGAGGTAGAATTCGCAGTATTCCACCCCCAGCGGTTCACAATCGGGCATTTGCAAAAGATCCTCACCCCAGACGACATTGCCTTCGACGATAACAGGACCGTTTTGCGTCCAAGCGATATCCCAGCCGACGGAATAAATATCCGTTGCGCAATCATGGGCCGTCAGGGCCAGCGTGCGCACTTCATCCCAGAACGGCAGTGTCGCGCCAGTAATACGGGCACCGGTATCGGGATGGCTGTCATGGGTGCGTCTGCCTGCAAATTTCTCTCCGGCATTGGACAGGCGACCGTCATTCATGATCCGCGCCCCCAAACCGCCAGCGCCGAAATTATCAACGGTCATCGCGCCCACCGGCATACGCAGGCTACCACGCAACAGCTGTGCGGACTGATCTGGAAATTTGGTGGTCACAACCCGCATCGTACACAACGCGCCCGAGCTGTACGGTGCCATTTCGACCGCGTTGCGCAGCAAAGACTGAACGATCAATGTGTCGGATCTGGCAGCTGTTGCTGAAAGATGGCGGAGGTGATCGCGCAATGATGCCTCATCCAACGGTCCCTGCCCAGCATCCCACATGTCCTGCGCGGCATCATAGATCCAGATCAAACCGCCGCTACCACCCCACCAGCCATCAAACTTGGAAAACAGATCCTGACGTGGCAGCGTTTCGACGGACTGTTCTATTGTGCCCGCAGTGATCCGCATCAAGATTTCGATATGCGGCAGGCCATGCCGCTGGCAGAGTTCGGCAAAGGCAACTTTGCTGTCGATTTCCCGCACATCTCGGTCACGGTAAAGCCATGGCGTCAGTTTGATAATCTCAACATGCTGGATGAACTCTGTCACCCGCCGCCTGTTTTTCGGCCGCCAGAGTTTAAAGCGCAGGGTCGATTCAACATTGATATTGTGGCGCACCATCATCGCCCAAAACAAGATACCCAATCGCCACCGCGACAATGGCAGATCATGTTTTTTCCGGTCGATAATGATGGCCGACTGCACCGCAATCACCAGCGCAGCTAACGGCCAAAGCACTGTCAGAAACGCCACCTTTAGCCCGCGCCCACGCTTACCTGCACGTCTGAGGTTCAGGGCATGGCGATGCACTTGCGACACAGCATCGTCGCCACAAGCAAAGGAAAACAGCGGCAATGTCACAGGACAGCGATACTCAAAGTGTTCTGCCTTTAGTGTTTCTATGAAACCGGCCATGACGTCCCCTTTGTTTGTATCTTTTCCCGCTGTTGTCCCCCCGGTTGGATCGGGTGTGTGTCTTAGTCTTTGGCTACCTCACGCAGGTGGGCCAGTGCGGCAGCGTGTAATTCAGTTGTTGCTGCGGCAACAACGCGGCCACCATTGTGGGCCGGGCCACCCTGCCAATCGGTGACGATGCCGCCTGCGGCCTCGATCACAGCAATAGGCGCTTGAATATCATAGGGTTGCAGCCCTGCCTCGATCACCAGATCAATCTGACCAGCCGCCAACAGTGCGTAAGCGTAGCAATCCATACCGTAGCGGGTCAGTTTCACCTGACGCATCACCGCTTCAAAACCTGCGCGTTCCGCCTCTGTACCGACCTCTGGGAAGGTGGTGAACAACACCGCATCGCTCAGATCGGTGATCCCGCGCACAGCCAGCGGGCGCGCGCCAAGCGGCCCCTGCATTTGCGCCTGATCAGTGCTGCCCCAGAACCTTTCCCCGATATAGGGCTGGTCGATCATGCCGAATTTTGGGCCTGTCTCATCGGACAGCGCGATCAACACGCCCCATGTCGGGGTGCCCGACATAAACCCACGGGTGCCATCAATCGGATCAAGAACCCAATGCAGGCCGCTGGTGCCTTCGGAGGTGCCGAACTCTTCCCCGAGGATGCCATCATCAGGGCGCCGTTGCGCCAACACGTCGCGCATTGCCAGTTCGGCAGCGCGGTCAGCGGCGGTAACGGGGTCGAACCCTTCGTTCAGCTTGTTTTCTGTCGCCAGTTCCGAACCACGGAAATATGGCAAGATGGCCGCGCGTGCGGCGTCAGCCATCAAGTGCGCTGTGGCAAGGATATCAGGATCGTTAAATTGCATAAGAGCCCCCGGTTCACGTTGTCTGAGCGATACTATGAACAACCCAACACGACAAGCATGCACCCACCAAACCACTATAAAAACAAGAGTTAGCGCAGACCCAGCCCCGGCGCGCCGTCCTGATGGGAACGATCAACAGATCAGGCCGAATCTGCCAAGGCGCGCGTCAGATCAAAGAGGCGGCGGCGCTGAAGTTCGGGGATCCCGTAATAGGCGCGCACCAAATCCAGTGCTTCCTTGTCAGCGATCATATCGGCGGCGCCCAATTGATCTGCCCGTTCAACCGCCCCCTCTTCTTCGAGTCCCTCAAAGAAGAAACTGACCCCCACATTCAGCGCATTGGCGATGTTCCAAAGGCGAGACGCACTCACACGGTTTGTGCCGGTTTCATATTTTTGGATCTGTTGGAACTTGATACCAACTTTGCTGGCCAACTGCTGCTGCGTCATACCAACCATCCAGCGACGGTGCCGGATGCGCTTGCCCACATGCTCATCAACTGGGTGCGCCATTTTCGTCTCCTAACGTCATCGTCGCGCCAACAAAAGCACCGCCGGTCCCTGCTCACTAGAAAACGGCGTTTGGCAATTTTATGGCGAATTACAATTTCTGTGGGGTCATTCGTTCTGAGGCAGATTTTAGCGTCCGACCTAGGTTTCGCCAACAGGTGCAGGTTGAATAAGTAAAACAGATAGTGCCATAAGGCCAATTAATAGCATCCCTGAGATTGAACCGAACAGGCCCAATCCCCCACAGGTTTAGTCACTGCCCTATCCGTGCGCAACGACACGCTCAAAGCGACAATTCGCGACAAATCTGCCAGAATCACTAATGCGTGAAGCAACTCTTCTTAGGCGGGTAGACCCAACGCCAGTTTTGACAGCTTTGCCGCGGCGCGGCATAACCCACACAGGAGACACAGCAGGAGGGGGCAAGCGATGAAGGCGCTTCAAGTACAGGGATTTGATCAGGCACCAGAACTGGTGGACGTGGCGATGCCACAGCCCACCGCGGGCGAGGCACTGATCCGCATTCACGCCTGCAGTCTGAACTTTGCCGACCTCTTGATGACCAAAGGCAAATACCAGGATACACCGCCCCTGCCCTTTACGCTGGGTCTGGAGATGGCGGGCGAAGTTATCTCCCTCGGTCCTGACACCGACGGGCCTGCGCCTGGGACGCGGGTGGCAATCTATGCAGGACAGGGTGGCTTGGCGGAATACGGTTGTTTTCCGGCCGATCGCATGGTGCCGCTGCCGGACGCCATGTCCTACGAAGACGCAGCCGCATTCCAGATCGCCTATGGCACCAGCCATGTGGTGCTGGATCATCGCGCCCGCATGCAACCCGGTGAGACACTGCTGGTGCTGGGCGCCGCAGGCGGTGTTGGCCTGACAGCGGTCGAGATCGGCAAACTGATGGGCGCCACGGTGATTGCCTGCGCCCGCGGTCAAGACAAGCTGGAGATTGCCCGCGCGGCAGGCGCTGATCACCTGATCGACGCAAAAACCGCCGATATCCGCGCCGAAGTAAAGGCCTTGGGCGGTGCCGATGTGGTCTATGACCCCGTGGGTGGCGAACAATGGGAAGCAGCGTTCCGCGCCTGCAAGCCTGAGGCCCGCCTGATCCCGATCGGTTTCGCCAGCGGGGATGTGCCGCAAATTCCGGCCAATCATGTGATGGTGAAAAACCTGACGATCCTTGGCCTTTACTACGGCGCCTACCGCAACTTTGCCCCCAAGGTGCTGACTGACAGCATGACACAGCTGTTCAAATGGTACGAAGAGGGCGCGCTGAAACCCCATGTCAGCCACGTCCTGCCACTAGAACGTGCGGATGAGGCGCTGGAGCTGCTGCGCAGCCGCAAATCCACAGGAAAGGTCGTGGTGACGCCCTAATCCCCCGCCCTACCCCAATAGCAGCGATACCCCCGGCAATGCACCGGGGCATCTGCACATGGATAGTGGGATCAGGCGCCGGTGCGTTACATCATCGTAAAGGCCTGCCGCAGTTGATCACACAATGCTTCGACCGCTTCGCCCTTACCTTTGTCAGCGGCGTAAAGATTGATTTTCTGCTGGGTCAGTTCTGGCAAGCTGCCGCTGTGGTCGATCACCTCCAGATGGTCGGGTTTGGTGCCCTCCAACATTGCAGCAACAGCCAGATCCGCGCTCACCGTCGCTTCGATCGTGCGATCACTTTCGGTTTCTACAGCCATTTCCCAGGCCAGCCCTCTCGCCTCTAGCGATTTGATGGCGCCACTGCGGAAAATGCAGTGCCGTCCAAACGCCAACCGAAGGGGGCGTTGTTTCCAGGCGCTACCATCCGGCGCACCGACCCATTGCAAAGGTTTGGTGCTGAGGGTTTCACCATCAGGATCAATGCCGATCTCGGTCGTCAAAATCACGTCCACCTCCCCCCGGCGGTACTGATCTTTCAGTTCGCGGGTGTAGCTGGTCAACAGCTGCACTTTCATCCGTGGGAAGCTAGCATTGAACATTTGCAGTACTTTGGGCACCGCCGGATACACAATGTCATGAGGCACACCCAGCGTAATTTCACCCTCGAGGGACTGATCTGTCAGGCGCGACATCACCTCATCATTCAAGCTCACCATCCGGCGCGCGTAGCTAAGCAGCTGCTCTCCGGATGCCGTCAGGCTAACAGCACGACTGCTGCGATCAATCAGCGACAGGTTCAACAGTTCTTCCAACCGCTTCAGCTGCATGGAGACAGCGGATTGCGTCAGATTGAGAAAACCCGCCGCGCGGGTGACACCGCCCAATTCCGCGACAGCCACAAACGAACGCAGTGTGGTCACATCGAGATTTCGCATTCATCACATTCCTTGATGCTATCTTTGCCAAACATTCATTTTTCATATGAACCACAATGCGCCATATACATCAACAGAAATGATGCAACGAGTCGCATCAATCACAATTTGAAAAGAAACCGAAAGTGAGACAGCCATGACCACGATGACCACCCGGCGCGCTGCTGCGCTGCACTCTTCCCGTTCTTCCTCGCTGCTGGGCCGCCTGTTGGCGATGCAGTCGCTTTACCGTCAGCGCCGCGCGCTCAACCGTCTTGATTCGGCCGCTCTGAAGGATTTGGGCCTGAGCCGCGCCGAAGCCCAAACCGAGGCAACGCGCCCGATTTGGGACGCGCCGAACCACTGGACCAGCTGAGGTTCGCCCAGCTTTGATAAAATGCGGCCGATTTGCCCCGCCTTTTTGCGGTGCATACCCGCAAAGGAGGCGCAAAAATGCGCCTCCGCTTCCCTGCTCTGCCTTGAAAAAGGCGCATCCGTCACCGATATTTGAGACAACTCCCCGAAACATCGGGAGCTTGGTCCAATTTATCGGAGGCTATAATGGCTCAATTCGACACCATCCGAAGCGCAGCGGGTGCCCGTGCCGCACAGATTGACGAGGGTCTGCGCGCCCACATGAACAAAGTATACGGCACCATGTCTGTTGGCATGCTGATCACCTTCCTCGCCGCATGGGCGCTGGCAGGTTTGGCCGTGACCACCGACCCGTCTGCCGCTGTCGCGCAGCTGAGCGCGGGTAAATATCTGACCCAGCTGGGCTATGCGCTCTACGCCTCGCCGCTGAAATGGGTTGTGATGTTTGCGCCGCTGGCGTTTGTCTTCGGCTTCTCCGCCGCGATCAACCGCATGTCGGCCGCCACCGCGCAGACCGTGTTCTACCTGTTTGCCGCCGTTATGGGCGTGTCGATCAGCTCGATCTTTCTGGTGTTCACCGGTCAGTCGATCATTCAGGTGTTCCTGGTGACCTCGATCGCCTTTGCTGGCCTGTCGCTCTACGGCTACACCACCAAGAAGGACATCTCCGGCTGGGGTTCGTTCCTGATCATGGGTGTGATCGGTCTGGTTGTTGCGTCGATCGTGAACATCTTCCTCGGCTCCGGCATCCTGAGCCTGGCCATTTCGGCGATCGGCGTGCTGATCTTTGCTGGTCTGACCGCCTATGACACCCAGAACATCAAAACCACCTACCTGGCCCACGCCCACCACGGCGACCAGGAATGGCTGGGCAAAGCCGCCATCATGGGCGCGCTGAGCCTGTATCTGGACTTCATCAACATGTTCATGATGCTGCTGAACCTGCTGGGCGAGCGCGAGTAAGCGCCCCCACATATCAAACGCCAAAGGCCGGTCATTGCGACCGGCCTTTTCTTTTGGGGATGCCGAAGCCAGAATTTGGCGCCATTTTCGCCACCCCAAAGCAAGCAACCACACAAAAGAAAACGCCGTGCAGGATATCTCCTACACGGCGCTAACTTGTCCAAGAGGGCTGATCTTACTTGATCTTGCCTTCTTTGTATTCGACGTGCTTACGCACAACCGGGTCGTACTTACGTACAACCATTTTTTCGGTCATGGTGCGGGCATTTTTCTTGGTCACATAGAAGTGGCCCGTGCCAGCGGTCGAGTTCAGACGGATTTTGATCGTCGTCGGCTTCGCCATTGTTAAATCTCCAGTCGCTTTCGATACGGGTCAGTCGGGCCGCCCGCGGAATCCTTGAAGCCTGCCTTTTAAGGGATCACCCCCCCGAGTCAACAGCAATATGACAGGTTTCTGTGCACAAACGGAAAAGGCAGGAATTTCCTTCACGAAAACCGGACATAAACACGCGCGGAGGGCCTATAAGCCGGATTCTGTCATAGATGGAGATCCATCCGAGATGACCATTCATCTAGGCGCGCTGTTACCGACGCACCTCTAGCTGCCAACCCGGGCTTCTGGGTCAAGGCAGACCCTGCGGACACGCCGCGTGAAGCCCCTATTCGGCATTGCTCCGGGTGGGGCTTGCCGTGCCGGTTCTGTTGCCAGACCCGCGGTGGGCTCTTACCCCACCGTTTCACCCTTACCCCGACGGGGATCCCATCGGCGAACCAACGGGCCACGAGGCGGTCTGTTTTCTGTGGCGCTTTCCCTGGGGTTGCCCCCGCCGGGCGTTACCCGGCACCCTTGCCTTGTGGAGTCCGGACTTTCCTCTCGTGACCGGTTACCCTGCCACCAGCGGCCATCCGGCCCTCCGCGCGAGGGTCGGTCTAAGGGCAAAGCGGATCGGGGTCAATTGCGCAAACCTCAACCGAGGACGCGCAGATCCTCTGCACATAGCGGGCCTAGCGCGCCGCGGCGATAGCGCAGGCGCACCGCCTCCAGCAAGGCGTCATCGCTGACATCCTCAGGATAGCCACACACCGTCGCCAAAGCACGCAACCGTGCAGGATCTGGCGTCAGATCCTGCCCTGCCTCACCGCGCAGGCGTGCCATGCCCTGCTGTTCCAGACGTGGCCAGTCAAAACGCGCGCCCGGGTCAATCTTGCGCCCAGGGGCCATGTCGGAATGGCCAATGATATTCTGGGCCGGAATGCCCCAACGGGCCATCAGATCGGCCAACAGCGCCTCTAGCGAGGCCATCAACAGTTCAGAAAAGGGCTCTGCCCCACTGTTGGACAGTTCAATCCCAATGGAGCGGGAGTTTACATCCCCCAAACCGCCCCACGCCCCTGCCCCGGCGTGCCAGGCGCGTTTTTCCTCGTCGACCATTTGCCAGATCTGACCGCAGCGGCCGATCAGGTAATGGGCCGACACCTCAAATGCAGGGTCAGACAGGCGCGCCAGTGCGGCCTGTGCAGTCGGCATGGCTGTATAGTGCAAAACGATCAGCTCAGGACGGGCACCATCGCGCCGCTCGCCAAAATTTGGCGACGGATGCTGGATAATGTTCATATCAGCCACGGGCATAGCGTGTTGGCCGCCCTTACCCACCGTTCACGTTGCGGAAGGGGGCCGGGTTCCAGCCACAGGCGTAGCCGTCGCCATCGGGATCAATTCCCAAACGGTCGCGCGCGGGGCCACCCTTGGCCAGAAACGCCGCCTGTGCCTGATCGGGGGACGCATACTTGGCGCAGTTCCGTTCAGCGCGTTTTTGCGATCCGGCAAAACGCTTGTGCATCTGCGCGCCTACCGGATGGCTGGTTTGCAGCGCATAGGCCACGATGTTCGGCCCTTCGCTACCGTTGCGCGATGGCAGTGCGGTGGGGGTGACCACCTGATACTGGGCGCGGTTCTGTTCGATGCGCTGTTTGTCACCTTCGATGCTGCGCAGGGACGAGACGTTGTCAAAATCGTTCTCGTCCGAAATGCCGGAAGCGGTCAGCGCCACCTCGGGTGCTGGGTTCGATGGGCTGGCATCCAATGGCGCCTCACCGGAATTCAACGCGGCCGCAGCGTCGGCAGCGAGCTGTTCAGCAGCATTGCCCGCACCACCGGTTGTCGTGGGGGCACTTGGCAGGGTTTCCGAGGAGACCGCACTGGCAGGCGGCAACGCCTGACCGTTCAGCGCCGCGTCCCGTTCCGCCTGTGCGCGCTGGTATTCATTGTAGTCACCAAACCCGACACCCGCCGCCGAATCCGGCACAGCAGGCGCGCAGGCGCTCAACGCAACGAGAGCCAAACTACCAAAAACAAACCGCATCATTCACCTGCCTGTGCTGCCACTTTATCTTACAGATCTTAAGGGATCATAAATCCCCACAAAGAAAAAGGCCCGAGCATCGCCCGGGCCCTTTCGAAGCATGTATTTACCACCACTGGCCGGGTTTGGCTACAAACCCTGCCGCGCCTTCCAGCGCGTAGGCGGTATTCAGCAGATCGCCCTCTTCCCATGGGCGCCCAATCAGCTGCAGACCCAGCGGCAGCCCCTGCGAATCGACGCCAGTCGGGACCGAGATGCCGGGCAGACCAGCAAGGTTCACGGTCACGGTGAAGACGTCGTTCAGATACATCTGTACGGGATCCGCATCGGTCATTTCACCCAGACCAAAGGCCGCCGACGGGGTCGCCGGAGTCAGGATCGCATCGACGCCTGCTGCAAACACATCGTCGAAGTCCTTCTTGATCAGCGCGCGCACGCGGCGGGCGCGGTTGTAGTAGGCGTCATAGAAACCTGCGGACAGCACATAGGTGCCAACCATCACACGACGCTGCACCTCATGGCCGAACCCTTCGGCGCGGGACTTCTCATACATCTCGGTGATGCCGTCGCCTGCCTCCAGCGTGGCGCGGTGGCCGAAACGCACACCGTCATAGCGTGCCAGGTTCGACGACGCCTCTGCCGGTGCAATCACGTAATAAGCAGGCAGCGCGTATTTGGTGTGCGGAAGGGAAATATCCACGATTTCAGCGCCTGCGTCTTTCAGCATCGCCTGACCGTTTTCCCACAGCTTCTCAATCTCGGCAGGCATACCGTCCATGCGGTATTCCTTGGGGATGCCGATTTTCTTGCCCTTGATGTCGCCGGTCAGCATCGCTTCAAAGTTCGGCACCGCCAGATCGGCGCTGGTCGAATCCTTTTCGTCATGACCACACATCGCTTCCAGCATGATCGCCGCATCGCGGACCGACTTGGTCATCGGACCAGCCTGATCCAGCGAGGATGCAAAGGCGACAACGCCCCAGCGCGAACAACGACCATAGGTCGGCTTGATGCCAACAGTGCCAGTGAAAGCTGCGGGCTGACGGATGGAACCGCCGGTGTCGGTGCCAGTCGCCGCCAGACACAGATCAGCCGCAACCGCAGCGGCCGACCCACCGGAGGAGCCACCGGGGGTCAGGTCCGCGTCAGACCCTTCGCGACGCCACGGGTTCACCGCATTGCCGTAAACGGACGTCTCGTTCGACGACCCCATCGCAAACTCGTCCATGTTCAATTTGCCCAGCATGACCGAGCCCGCGTCGAACAGTTTCGAGGTGATGGTGGATTCGTATTCCGGTTTGAACCCTTCCAGGATGGCGGATGCCGCCTGGCTGGGCACGCCTTTGGTGCAGAACAGATCCTTGATGCCCACGGGCAGACCACACATGGCAGGCGCATCACCGGCAGCAATACGAGCATCTGCGGCCTTGGCCTGTTCCAGCGCGATTTCCGGCGTTTTATGCACGAACGCGTTCAGCGCGCCAGCCTTGTCGATTGCCTCAATGCAGCTCTGGGTCAGTTCAACCGAGGTCACATCCCCCGCACGCAGTTTGTCACGGGCATCGGCCAGCGTCAGTTTGTTCAGTTCAGACATTATTCAACCACCTTCGGAACCGCAAAGAAGCCCTCGCGCGCATCTGGCGCGTTTTTCAGAACTTTGTCCTGTTGACCACCATCGGTCACCTCATCCACGCGGCGCTTCAGACGCATCGGCGTAACCGAGGTCATCGGCTCCACGCCTTCGACGTCCACTTCGTTGAGCTGCTCAATGAAGCCCAGAATGGTGTTAAACTCATTGGCCAGCGCCGGCAGCGCCTCATCTTCCACCTTGATACGGGCCAGCTTGGCCACTTTGGCGGCGGTCTTCGTGTCGATCGACATCTCAAGAGATCTCCGTTTTCGCGTTGCTACGGCTTTAACGCCCTGCCTGCCCCGCTGCAAGCATGTGGGCGCGATAAACAAGGATCATATGCATCAGCATCGCCGCGTTGAGGATATGCCACATAAAATGCGTGCCCATCGGCCAGATCCCGCACATGGGTTCATCCAGCACCCGCGCCAGAATCGAGGCGCACAGGATGCTGGCCCCAATCGCCAGCCCCCGCGCCACCTGCGGCAGACGGCGGCGCAGCAAAAAGGCGTGGATAAAGATCAACAAAGGGATCGGCGCATAAGCGGCGGAGGAGCCGAGGCCGGGCACCATCTGAAACAGCGGCAGTGTCAGCGCAACATAGGGCACAAACAACCCGAGGAATAGCGCGGTTTTGGGCCACGAATGCTGCCAGTAAACGCGATGCGACAGGGCGATATAGACCAGCACATAAATCAGAATCGGCACCACATCGGCAATCGCTGCCCATGTCTGCGCAAAGGAATGAAACAGCGAAGACCCCACGCCAATGACAAACAAGATCACCGCCAGAACCTGCCCCCAGATCATCCCACGCACCTGCGGCCAAACGTAAAGCGCCGCCAATATAAAGGCGGCATTGGTGACAAAATTCACCGGCTCTGCCCAAAAACTGGCATCCAGCCGTTCGCAGTAGCTGTCGATGTGTTCAAACATTGCAATCCCTCAACGTCGCGCGCTCAACCAAGACCCTAGCCTTTAATCCTCTGCGTGCTACCCTTCGCCACAAAACAACCACATAAATAACCGACAGGAGATACGCACATGAAACTCACCTGGCTTGGCCATGCCAGCTTCCGCTTGGAAATCGGCGATCAGATCCTGCTGATTGATCCGTGGCTCACCGGCAACCCGATGTTCCCAGAGGATCAGAAAGACGCCGCCACCGACGGCGCGACCGCGATCCTGCTGACCCACGGGCACGGCGATCATTCCGCAGATACTGTCGCACTGGCCAAGGCACTGTCGATCCCTGTGGTGGGCATCTATGATCTGATGTCGTTCTGGGAGGCAAGCGAAGGCCTTTCCACCATCGGCTTCAACAAAGGCGGCACGGTGCAGATCGGTGATGTGGCCGTGACGATGGTAAACGCGGTGCATTCCTCCTCGCTTGGCTCTGACAACGGGCCGATATATGCGGGGGCTGAGGCGGGATATATGATCGCAGGCGAAGGTCACACGATCTATGTGTCAGGCGACACCGATGTGATGGCGGATATGAAGATCTTCAACGATCTGCACCAGCCCGATATCGGCATTCTGGCTGCGGGCGGTCATTTCACCATGGATATGAAACGCGCGGCTTATGCAGCGAAAACCTTCTTTGATTTCAAGACGGTGATCCCCTGCCACTACCGCACCTTCCCGATCCTAGAACAATCCGCCGAAGCACTGGCAGCGGCCCTACCGGATGTAAACGTGATTGAACCAGAGGTGATGCAGCCGATCGAGCTGTAATCTGCGAGGGCAGGCTTTCTAAGCTCAGAAAGCCTGCCTTTAACGGCGTGCGGCGAAGAAATCCTTCAGCAACGCCTCGGCAGGGGCCGCGCTTAGACCGTCATAAACCTCTGGCACATGGTGGCACTGGCTGTGGCTGAAAATACGCGGGCCTTGCGCCACGCCGCCGCTCTTGGGATCCGACGCCCCATAATACAGCCGCGCAATCCGTGCGGCGGATATCACCGTGGCGCACATTGGGCACGGCTCTAGCGTGACATACAGATCATACCCCGGCAGACGTTCACTGCCCAGCGCTTCGCAGGCGGCGCGGATGACCAGCACCTCTGCATGCGCGGTGGGATCAAACAATTCGCGCGTGCGGTTTCCGGCACGCGCCACCACCTCACCCGCAGGCGACACCAGAACGGCGCCCACCGGCACCTCGCCTCGGGCGCTCGCGGCCTCTGCTTCGGCCAGTGCCTGATCCATATACGTGCGAAAAACCATGCCCTTGGTGTGCCCGCAGATCAGCGCTTTCGCAATGGGCAAATTTGGGTTAGGTCTGACGCCTCTTTCTTGCTCCTTGCTACAAAGGCCGCCCCATGTCCGACAAAGCCCCTGAAACCACCCCCGCCGGCGACCGCATTGCCAAGGTGATTGCACGGGCTGGCGTTGCCTCGCGCCGTGAGGCGGAGAAGCTGATTGAAACCGGACAGGTCAGCGTGAACGGCAAGGTGATCAATTCCCCCGCGCTGAACGTCACCGGCAAAGATCGGATCGTGGTCAAAGGCCGCGCGCTGCAGGCACCGGAACCGGCGCGGATGTGGCTCTATCACAAACCCACGGGTCTGGTGACCAGCCACAAGGATGAACAGGACCGCGACACCATCTTTGACAACCTGCCCGAAGATATGCCGCGGGTGATGAGCGTTGGTCGCCTCGACCTCAATTCCGAAGGGTTGCTGCTGCTGACCAATGACGGCGGCATCAAGCGGCAGTTGGAACTGCCCTCCACCGGTTGGCTGCGCAAATATCGCGTGCGGGTGAAGGGTTCGGTGGACGACGCCAAACTGGCCCCACTGCGCAAGGGCGTTACTGTGGATGGTGAGAAGTTCCAGCCGATGGAGGTCACGTTTGACCGCCAGCAAGGCGCCAACGCATGGGTCACCGTCGGCCTGCGCGAAGGCAAGAACCGCGAAATTCGCCGCGCGATGGAAAGCATCGGGTTGAGCGTGAACCGCCTGATCCGTGTCTCTTATGGCCCCTTCCAGCTAGGCACCCTGAAACAAGGCGAGGTTGAGGAAATCCGCCGCAAGGTGATCCGCGATCAGTTGGGGCTAAGTGCCGAGGATTTCGGCGATACCGACGCCGCCCCCGGTCAAAAGGTACGCCGCCCGCTGCGCAAACCGAAATCCAAAGGCAGCTTTGGCGGCCCCGGTCAGCCCGGTCGCCCACGCGAAGAGGATCAGAAAGCGCCGCGTGGCGCAGGTGGCAAGGGCCGCGATGCCCGCGCCAAGGGCTATGGCAAGTCGCGCGATGAGGATCGCGGCGAAGAACGCCGTGGCGGTAAGTTTGGCGGCAAACCTACGGGCAAGCCTTCTGGGAAATCTTTCGGTAAAACTGGCGGCAAATCCACCACAGGTCCACGCGGTGATCGCACTTCCCGTGATGACGCCCCGCGTGGCCGCAAGGGCGCGATGGATCCCGGTCAATCGCTGCGTCGCGGCAAGACTGGTGGCAAACCCGCGGGCCGTTCTGGTGCCCCGCAGGGTGGCAAACCCCGTCGCTGATTGCGGTTGGGCGGCGCAAACCCGCACACCACAACGGTTTTGCGCCGATCTGGCAAATCTTCCCCCTAGCGAAATGGGGGCAGACACCTTAGGTTTTATCCCAACGGCAAGTCCGCCTTGCGTTTTGATAAGAGCCTTTGAATGTCTGCAACCGGATTACAAAAACTGGCCTATGCGCTGCTGATCCTTCTGATGTGTTACACCATCTGGGGGGGCGCATAATGGCACAGAAATTTGGTGGCAAATACAGCCCTGACGACGACCGCACGCCGCCCCCTGCCCCACCCGCAGGGTCACAGGAATTTCGCGGCGCGGTGCGCAGTCGGATCGGGCTACGCTCTAACCTATTGTTCTTGCTACCATTGCCGCTGATCCTAAAGGCGTTTCGCGCCGAACCTGTGGTGATGGCGCAATATCTCGCTGCGCTGGGTGTGTTGATCCTTGCCGCATGGCTGACCCGCGAAGGTCTGCGCGCCGAAGAAGCCTATGAGGCCCGCAAAATCGCCCGCCGCCCTGCCATGCCGCGCAAGATTATCGGCGCGATCAGCCTTGGCCTTGGCCTTGGTCTGGTGGGCATTGCCGGTTTCGGCCCTGTTGATGCGGGGATTTTCGCCGTTCTGGGTGCAGTACTGCACCTGATGGCCTTTGGGCTTGATCCGCTGAAGGATAAGGGGATGGAGGGCATCGACACCTTCCAAACCGATCGTGTCGCCCGCGCGGTAGAAGAGGCAGAGGCCTATCTGGCACAAATGCGCGACGCGATGGCCCGCGCCGGTGACCGTCAGGCCAGCCGCCAGTTGCAGTCCTTTGAAAAGACCGCCCGCGATCTGTTCCGCAAGGTTGAGGAAGATCCCCGTGATCTGAGCGCCGCGCGCAAATACCTCAGCGTTTATCTGATGGGTGCGCGCGACGCGACGGTGCGCTTTGCCGATATCTACAGCCGCAGCGGCGACGCACAGGCGCGTGACGATTACATGGCCCTGCTCAACGATCTTGAGCAGAACTTCGCCGCCCGTACTGAAAAATTCTTGCTGGAAGATCGCAGCGACCTCACCATTGAAATTGAGGTTCTGCGCGACCGGCTGAAACGCGAAGGCCTCACTGTTGAGTGAGCGTTAACACCCCATTCTGCGGCCCCGCCGCCTGCCTATTTTTCCCAGTGTGAAAGGGACCAAAATGTCTAAGACCATTCAACAAAAAGCCGAAGCCGCATTGGCAGAGGTGGAACAAGTCACCACCGCCATCCTGCCCACCCCCAGCACAGACGTGGTCCCGCTAGAGGCCGCAGATGACGGCGTCAGCGCGGAAATCCGCACCCGTATGGCCGAACTGGACATGGAAGACAGCGGGTCGATCATTGGTTTCGGATCCAAGGCGCAGGCGGAATTGCAAACCATTTCGCAGGCCATGCTGACCGATGTCCGCAACAAGGATCTGGGGCCCGCCGGTGACTCGCTGCGCGAGATTGTGACCACCATCCGTGGCTTCTCGATGTCGGAACTGGACACCCGCCGCAAACGCAGTTTCTGGGAGAAACTGATCGGCCGTGCCGCGCCCTTTGCCAAGTTTACCGCACATTATGAAACCGTGCAGGGTCAGATCGACATGATCACCGATAACCTGCTGAAACATGAGCATACGTTGCTGAAGGATATCAAATCCCTCGACATGCTCTATGAAAAAACTCTGGAATTTTACGACGAGCTGGCGCTCTACATTGCTGCCGGTGAGGCCAAGATTGCCGAATTGGACGCGACCGTGATCCCCGCCAAAGAGGCAGAGGTGCACGCCGCCGACGAAGAGGCGCAGGTGATGAAGGCGCAGGAACTGCGTGATCTGCGTGCTGCCCGTGATGATCTGGAACGCCGCGTGCATGATCTGAAACTGACCCGTCAGGTGACCATGCAATCGCTGCCCTCGATCCGGTTGGTACAGGAAAACGACAAATCGCTGGTGGGCAAGATCAACTCCACCCTCGTGAACACCGTGCCGCTGTGGGAAACCCAACTCGCCCAAGCGCTGACCATCCAGCGCAGCGCCGAGGCGGCCAATGCCGTGCGCGAAGCCAACGACCTGACCAACGAATTGCTGACAGCCAATGCAGCCAACCTGCGCGAAAACAACAAGGTGATCCGTCAGGAAATGGAGCGCGGCGTCTTTGACATCGAGGCGGTAAAACAGGCCAACGCCGATCTGATCGCCACCATCAACGAAAGCCTGGAGATCGCCGACGAAGGCAAGGCCAAACGCGCCGCTGCCGAAGCCGACCTGCAACAGATGGAGGCCGATCTGCGCGACACATTGGCCGCCGCCAAGGCGCGCCAAGACGGGCTGGGTGACACCATCGCCACCTCTGCTGGGTCGGAGTGATCAAAGTGGCGGGCCGGTTTCCAAAGGTCGCGGCGCTGACTAGCGTCCTTGTCGCAGGTGCGTTAAGCGCCTGCGCCCCTTTGGGCACAGGCCCTGCCCCTCTCACCGCCCCCCCAACCGGCCCTTTGCAGCCGCCAGAGGTCACCGAGGCCTCTGCCAGTGCGCGGGCGCTGGGGCGCTATTACAACAACCTGCAGGCGGACCTGTTGGTGCAGGGACTGCTGCGCACGGACGGCGGCGGGCCAGATACGCCCTACAATGCACGCCAACTGGCTGAAACCTACGAAACCATCGCGTTTTTTCAGGAATATGAGGACGGCAGCTGGAAACGCCAGAACGGACGCACCGCCTATCAGCTGCGCCGTTGGGCCGATCCGGTACGCGTGGACGTCAGTTTTGGCAATTCGGTTCCGCTGGAACAGCGCAACCTTGATGCCCGAAACGTCGACCTGTTTGCCCAACGCCTCAGCCGCGTGACACGCCACCCCGTATCGATGAGCGCAGCGCGCAACGCGAATTTTCACGTCATTTTCACCGGCTATGACGACCAACCGCAATTGCTGCAACAGCTCCGGCAGATCGTACCAAATCTGGATCGGGCATCGTTACGATTGATCGAAACCTTACCGCGCAGCACCCACTGTTTGATGCTGGGCTTCGCCGCTGATGACAACCCGCAGGAACTGGGCCAGTCCATCGTGATTATTCGCGCCGAACATCCTGATATTCTGCGCAAATCCTGCATCCATGAGGAAATGGCCCAAGGCATGGGGCTGATCAACGACAGCCCCCGCGCGCGGCCTTCGATCTTTAACGACAATGACGAATTTGCCTTTTTGACTCGCCACGATGAACAACTGCTGCGGATGCACTACGACCGCCGCCTGCGCATCGGTATGACACTAGAAGAGGCCCGTCCAATTATCCGGCAACTGGCCGCAGAACAAATCGGCGCCCAACGCGCTCCCAATAGTTAACGCGGTCAAAACCGCGCAAGTATCACGCCCACGAAGGAGGGTTTCATGGGTATTTTCGACTTCCTCACCGGGGAATTTATCGACGTCATTCATTGGGTCGATGACACCCGCGACACACTGGTCTGGCGCTTTGAGCGTGAAGGCCATGAGATCAAGTATGGCGCCAAACTGACCGTACGCGAAGGTCAGGCAGCGGTGTTTGTGCACGAAGGTCAGCTGGCCGATGTGTTCAGCCCGGGTCTTTATATGCTTGAAACCAACAACATGCCGCTGATGACGACGCTGCAGCATTGGGATCACGGTTTCAAAAGCCCGTTCAAGTCCGAGATCTACTTCGTCAACACCAACCGGTTTACCAACCTGAAATGGGGCACCAAAAACCCCATCATGTTGCGTGACCCCGAATTTGGTCCGACCCGCATCCGCGCCTTTGGCACCTACACCATCAAGATCACGGACCCCGCGCTGTTCCTGACAGAGATTGTCGGCACCGATGGTGAGTTCACCATGGATGAGGTCAGCTTCCAGATCCGCAACATCATCGTGCAGGAATTTTCCCGCGCCATCGCCTCATCCGGCATTCCGGTGCTGGATATGGCGGCGAATACCGGTGACGTGGGCAAGCTGATTGCACAGGCCATCGATCCGGTTCTGGCGGGCTATGGCCTGTCGATTCCAGAGCTTTACATCGAAAACATCTCGCTGCCGCCGGCGGTGGAAAAGGCGCTGGATGCCCGCACATCCCGCGGGATCGCTGGCAATCTGGATGACCACATGAAGTGGAAAGCAGCCGAAGCGATGGGCAACGGCGGCGCAATGGATCAATCCATGGGTGCCGGAATGGGGATGGGAATGGGTATGCAGATGGCCCAAGCCATGGGCGCCCAAATGGGCCAGCCCCAGCGTGGACCGTGGGGCGCGGCCCCGGCGCAAGCAGCCGCCCCTGCCCCCGCCGCGATGGCCCCACCGCCCCCGCCGCCGGTGGAGCACGTCTGGCACATCGCCGAAAACGGCCAGACCAAAGGCCCGTTCTCCAAGGCACAGATGGGCCGTATGGCCCAAACTGGTGAGTTGAAGCGCGAATCCCACGTCTGGACCCCTGGTCAGGACGGGTGGAAAACCGCGGATGAGGTGGCTGAGCTGGCCCAGCTGTTCACCGTAATGCCGCCCCCGCCCCCACCGCCGGGGATGTGAGGCATCATGCCAAACCAAACCTACGTGCTGACTATGGCCAGATATAACCTATGGCAAAACGAAAACCTGATCACCGCCGCCGACACCTTGTCTGCGGCGGAACGGGTGCAGGATCGCGGTGCATTCTTTGGGTCAATCAATGCCACGTTTTCGCATCTGTATTGGGGGGATATGATCTGGCTCAGCCGTTTTGCCGGCACCCCTGCGCCGACGGTTGGCATTCCACAATCTACAGGCCTTGCCGATGATTGGCAGGCGTTCAAGGCGGATCGCAAGGCCTTTGACCAGCGCATCCTGCAATGGGCGCATGAGGTGACGCCGGACTGGTTTCAGGGTGATCTCAGCTGGTTTTCCGGCGCTATCGGGCGGGACGTGACCAAACCCAAACAAATGCTGGTCATGCAACTCTTTAACCACCAGACCCATCATCGCGGCCAGATCCACGCCATGCTGACCGCTGCAGGGGCACGTCCGGGCGACACAGATGTGCCGTTTATGCCGGATGAATATCTAACGATGTAAGCCCACGCACAGTAGCAAAAACAAAAGCGCCCTCCGATCGGGGGCGCTTTTTCGTTTGAGAGAGCAGAGAAAGTGATTGGCGTTTACGAAATCTCAACTTTCCAGTGCGACAGTGCCTTGGTCAGGGCCGCGGCTGCATCGGCGTAGTAGCCGGTGGCCAGTTCATCAATCGCCGCGTCAAAGTTGCCGGTGGCGATCAGGGCCGCAACACCGCAGGCAGCGTCGTGCAGGTCAACGTGCAGCGCGTCAACTTCTTTGGCGCGGGTGGTCATCTGTGCGTTGTCTTTCAGGAAGGAGATCAGCTTGCCCAGACCACATTTCTCGGCGTTTTTATAGGCGCGCACCGGCAGGCTGCGGTTGCCGTCGATGGCGGCGGCGCGCAGCTGATGACCCAGAACGTAATGTGCAACGATGCTGTTGTTGATGATTTCAGCGGTGTTCAGAACGGTCATCTGGGTCATTGTGTGTCTCTTTCTCGTTTGTCGCTTATGCGATTGTTTGCTCGTGCTCTCTACAAACGAATATAGATATCCGCCTTTATCGCCTCAATTGAGATAAAGTATGGCGCGCCCTCTCGATGGTCCTAAGGGGCTTAGGCGGTTCCGGCGGGGGGTGATCTGCATCCTGCCGGATGGGCGTAAAAACCACGCTCTCGAACCGCTGGTGCGGGTCCAGAAAGGATATATCCGCGATATATCCTTCGGGATGTATCAGGCGGGGAAACGGGGGGATTCGGGGGGAGGTATGAGGCGATGAGTACCCACAGGCCCCGCCGAACAGACACAAAAAAGGCGCCCCGGAAAAACCGAGGCGCCCCGAGAGCAATCGTTACCGCACGAAAGCGTCAGGCGGTTTCCATTTTCCAATGCGACAGCGCCTTGGTCAGGTTTGATGCGGCATCGGCGTAATAGCCAGTCGACAGTTCATCAATGGCTTCGTCGAAATGACCGGTGGCAATCAATGCAGCCACGCCACAAGCAGCGTCGTGCAGATCAAGGTGCAGCACATCGACCTCTTTGGCACGGTCGGTCATCTGATCGTTTTCCTTCAGGAATGCGATCAGTTTGCCCAGACCACATTTCTGCGAATTCTTGTAGGCGCGCACCGGCAACGCACGATTTTCTTCGTAAGCGGCGGCGCGCAGCTGATGACCCAGAACGAAGTGGGCAACGATTGCGTTGTTGATAATCTCGCAAGTGTTGGTGACGGTCTTCTGGGTCATGACATGTCTCTTTCTAGGTTGATCGCGTGATGCGAAGGGGTGCTCTCGGTAACTACAAACGACAGTATCACTCCCCATTTTAGGAAGAAATTGCGATAAAGTATGGTCGCCGCTCTCAATGGTCCTAGCGACACTAGGACTTTGGTCCTAGTGAACCGACCAAGGACATAAAAACAACGCTTGTTCAAATATTTACAGCAGGTTTCATGCCATCCGCGCCGCAGTAGCGGGCGCAATGTTACAATGGGTCGGATAAGCAAGACAGAGTTGGCCATGCCCTAAGTGACGACAGCAAGTGTGGCAACTCTGTGGCATTGGCGGGGTGATTTCGGGTCCAGCCCCCCACATAGGAAACGCAAAGAAAAAGGCGATGTCCCCCCGGATCATCGCCTTGCCCTCAATGTGTCGGTTTCGCTTGGTCGCCACCAATGCGGCGCCAGATTGATCAAGCCGCCAGATCGCGCACCTGCCAGCGCACCAGCGCCTGGTTCAGCGCACCGCTGATCTGCGGAAAGGCGCCGTTCGAAATGGCCGCGCGTGCTTCGGCGTGTTTGCCCTGCTTCACCAGGAAGGCCACTTCGGCAGCGGCCACATGCAGGTCGGCGTGCAAACGGCGCACTTCAGCCAGATTTTCGGACGACTGCAGCGCCAGCGGCAGATCCATCAGGAAACGGCCAAATTCGCTGACTTCGGCCATGCGCAATTCATCAATGGCGATGTGGGTGTTCTTGTTGGCAACGGCACGCACCATGCGCTGTTTCCATGCGCCATGTGCCTTCAGCGCACTTTGCAGAGCAACGTGCAATCCCAGCAGAGCAGCAGGGGTGGTGTTCTGGTTGGCGGCGGTGGCGGTCATGTTGGCAGTCATGGCGTTGTCCTTTGGCTGGGCAGCTATCTTTTTCTCTGCGTTCAGATCCCAAAACGACATAGCCTCTCCCCTTTTTAGAAAAAAGATGAGAAAAAGTTTGTGAGAGTTACACACAAAAGTATGGGTTCAGCATTTCATGACGGATAACCCCCTGTCGCAACACCATTTTCCCTGTGATCTGTGCGGTGCAGATTTTCGATATGACCCAACAAAAGGCCAGCTGATCTGCGATCATTGCGGCAATGAAGGCGAGGTGCGGCAGAAAAATCCCTGGGCAGGCGGGATCCGTGAACTGGATTTCGAACGCGCTTTGCAAAATCTACTTCCCAGCCAAGAGATGGAAGAAACCCGCGTCAGCCAGTGCCCCAGCTGCGGCGCGCAGGTCGAACTAGACGAGGCGACCCATGCCGCGGAATGCCCGTTCTGTGCCACCCCCGTGGTCACCGACACAGGCCAGCACCGCCATATCAAGCCGCGCGGTGTCCTGCCCTTTGCATTGGAAGAGCGCGACGCGCATCAGGCAATGAACGACTGGCTGGGCCGTCTGTGGTTTGCCCCCAACGGGTTGCAGGAATATGCCCGCAAAGGACGCAAGATGGATGGCATCTATGTGCCCTATTGGACCTTTGATGCCCAAACCGACAGTCGCTATCGCGGCCAGCGCGGCACGGTTTACTATGAAACCCGCAATGTGATGCGCGACGGTGAGATGCAGCAAGAGCGGGTCCAAAAGATCCGCTGGCGCAATGTGTCAGGGCGGGTTGCGCGGTTTTTTGATGATGTGTTGGTGTTGGCCTCTCGCTCTTTGCCGAAACGCTATACGGATGCGTTGCAGCCTTGGGATCTGTCGGCCTTGGAACCCTATCAGCCGGAATACCTCGCCGGGTTTCGCGCTGAAGCCTACACCGTCGAACTGACCGAAGGTTTCAAAGAGGCACGCGCCCACATGGACCGGGTGATTGAACGCGACGTGCGTTTTGACATCGGCGGCGACCGGCAACGGATCAGCGACGTCGATACAGATGTCAGCGAAGTGACATTTAAGCATGTGCTGCTGCCGGTTTGGGTCGCGGCATATAAGTATCGTGGCAACAGTTACCGCTTTGTGGTCAACGGCCGCACTGGCCGCGTGCAGGGCGAACGGCCTTGGTCGATGTGGAAAATTGCGCTGGCCACGCTCGCCGGTCTTATCGTGGCGGGCGGGATCGGCTATGCCATCGCGGTGAGTGAGGGGAAAATCTGATGACCGAAATCGCTACATTCGAGACACTGCTGACGCGCCGCCATTCCTGCCGTGCCTTTCAGGATAAATCTGTACCGCGCGCCGACATCGAACGGATCGTAACCGCGGCGGGGCGCGTTCCCAGTTGGTGTAATGCGCAACCTTGGCAGGTCATCATAACCGACAAAGCTGCGACAGACGCCTTTCGCACGGCATTGGTTTCGGCAACGGAAACCACCGCACCCGCGCCTGATCTGGCATGGCCCAAACAATATACAGGCGCCTATCAGCAACGCCGCCGCACCTGCGGCGGACAACTCTATCAGGCGGTGGGCATCGAAAAGGGCGACCGCGTTGCCTCGGCCAAGCAGATGGCAGAGAACTTTCACCTGTTCGGGGCGCCGCATGTGGCGATTGTCACCTCGGAACGTGATCTTGGGCCCTATGGGGCACTGGATTGCGGCGGGTTTATCACCGCGTTTACCCTCGCGGCTGAGGCATTGGGCGTGGCCAGCATCCCGCAGGCGGCGGTGGCAGCCTATGCGCCCGCGTTGCGCGATCATTTCCAGATTCCCGACAACCGCATGATCCTGTGCGCCATTTCTTTCGGCTACAGGGACGCGGATCACCCGATCAACGGGTTCCGCACAGACCGCGCAGATCTGGACGAAGTCCTGGACTGGCGTGCATAGGTCGCACGCAGCACTGAACCCGCCTTGATCAGACGCGCCCGTCAGGCGCCAATCCCCAAGATTGACGGTACAAAGTTACCGATCCCAAACGAATATCCAAAAGGAACCCGCCCATGCGCGCCCTGTTGCAACGAATTTCCCATGCCTCTGTCACCGTGGATGGTGAAAAAATCGGTCGATCCGGCCCCGGTCTGCTGATCCTGATCTGCGCCATACAGGGCGACACAGAGGCACAGGCCGACTATCTGGCGACCAAGATTGCCAAGCAGCGCATCTTCAAGGATGAGGCGGGCAAGATGAACAAATCCGTGCGTGACATCGGCGGCTCTGCCCTTGTGGTATCGCAGTTCACGCTGGCGGCAGACACCTCACGCGGGAACCGCCCCGGGTTTTCCTCTGCCGCACGACCTGAGGAGGGTAAGGCGCTTTATGAATACTTCGCCGCGAAACTGGCGGCAGAGGGTGTGCCGGTGGAAACGGGGGAATTTGGCGCCGACATGAAGGTCGAATTGCTGAACGACGGTCCTGTCACCATCTGGATGGACACCGAAGCGGTGTAATCCGCCGCAGACCAAAGGCGCGCCACCCCGACCGGCGCGCCTGCCCGCTTGACTTTCGCGCCCGCGACAGCCATATGCGCCCCATCGCTGCGCTGTCGCGTGACCAGCCGGCCGATGCATGACCATCCGCATCCGGCCCAGTGACCCCACCACCCTTTAGTTCCCCATCACGCAGGGTTCTTGACGCAGGACCGCCCGCCGCATGTGGCGTCGGGAGTATCAGATCTGCGTGAAACCTCGTGCTGCCGCATCTCACGCGGCCCCCTGCGCTGCGCCCAAACGGCCCAGCGCGAAAGGACATGATTTGTTTGACTTCGACATGCTGGGCCTCAGCCCAGCCCTGAACAAGGCGCTGGCCAAAGCTGGCCTGACCCAACCCACCCCAATCCAGAACCAAGCGATCCCGCTGGCGCTGGAAGGCCACGACATTCTGGGTCTGGCCCAGACCGGCACCGGCAAAACGCTGGCTTTTGGCCTGCCGCTGATGGAACAGCTGCTGAACGATCCGGCCAAAGCCCCCGCGAAAACCGTCAAGGCACTGGTGCTGGCCCCGACGCGCGAATTGGTGAACCAAATCGCCGACAACCTGAACATGCTGGCGCAACACACCAGCATCCATGTGCGCACCGTCGTTGGCGGCCAGTCGATCAACCGCCAGATCGCGGTTCTGAACCGTGGCACCGACATTTTGGTCGCCACCCCCGGCCGTCTGATTGACCTGATGGACCGTGGCGCGGTTGACCTGTCGAAAACCCGCCATCTGGTACTGGATGAAGCGGATCAGATGCTAGACATGGGCTTTATCCATGCGCTGCGCAAAATCGCACCGAAACTGGGCACCCCGCGCCAGACCATGCTGTTTTCGGCTACCATGCCCAAACAGATGGAAGAGCTGTCGCAGGCCTATCTGAACAATCCCCGCCGCGTGCAGGTATCGCCCCCCGGTAAGGCGGCTGATAAGGTCACACAATCGGTGCATTTCCTGGGCCGTGACGACAAACCCAAGCTGCTGCGCGAAATCCTGTCGCGCGATCTGAACGCGCTGACGCTGGTGTTCGCCCGCACCAAATGGGGTGCCGAGAAGCTGATGAAGTCGCTTGTGCGCGATGGCTACAACGCCGCCTCGATCCACGGCAACAAAAGCCAGAACCAGCGCGACCGTGCCATCAAAGGGTTCCGCGATGGCACGATCACCGTGCTGGTTGCCACCGATGTGGCTGCGCGTGGCATCGACATTCCGGGCGTCGCCTATGTGATCAACTACGATCTGCCCGACACGCCCGACAACTATGTGCACCGCATTGGCCGTACCGCGCGTGCAGGCCGTGAAGGTGAAGCGATTGCGTTTTGCACCGTCGATGAGGCCGAACAGCTGCGCGACATCCAGAAGGTGATGAAGTTGGAGATCCCCGTGGCCTCCGGCACCCCCTTCTTGCCGAGTGAGGCACCGAAGAAACCCGGCGGCAATCGTCGCCGTGGTGGTCGTGGTGGCGCAGGCAACGGCGGCAACGGTGGTGGCAATCGTCGTGGTCGCAGCGGTAGCAATGGTGGTGGCAACGGCGGCGGACGTCCCCGTACCGAGCGATCAAAGGCAGACGGCGGACAATCTGAGCGGCCCCAATCGGATCGACCCGCAAATTCCAAATCGCGTCGCCCGCGTCGCCGCAAACCGGCCCCTGCCCGAGATTGATCCAGCGGATTTTTTAATACGCGACACCTCACCCAGAAAACGCGCGCCCTGCTTGGCGCGCGTTTTTTGTTTGCCCGCTTTGCAACACAAACAGGCGGGCGAACCGGAAAGACCGCAGAGTCGGCTTCAATTCTTGACAAAAGAAATCAAGTTAATAAAACGACCTCGCTCACCCAGCACGCTCTTCAAAGCCAGCTAGACCGATTCTGCGCCTGCCTGCGCAGCCATCCAACATCTACGCTTTGAGGGGACCATGAAGCGCACATCACCATTTGCGGTGGCCATTGCTGGCCTGACCGCCCTAACCGCCACGCCCAGCGCCGGTTTGGCACAGGATGCCTTTCTAGACAGCGATGACATCATCGAACTGGAAGAAATCCAGCTAAACGAAAGCCGCCGCGGCGTTCAGACCGACACCGCCACCTCCACCACCGTGGTTGACCAAAAAGAGATTGAGGCCCGTCAGGCCACATCGTTTGGCGAACTGCTGGATTCGATCCCGAACGTCAGCCTGATCAACGGCTCCACCCCGCAGGGGTCGGCTGTGAACATCCGTGGTCTTGGCGCGCAGGCCGGCACCTACGGCACCGACGGCCATGTGGCCGTTGTCATCGACGGCGTGCCTTCGGGTGCCGAAGAGATCTATCGCAACGGGTCGCTCCTGTCGCTGGAACCGGAATTGTTCCGATCTGTCGAGGTCACCCGTGGCCCCGGCGAAAGCTTCCGCTATAATTCGGGCGCGATGGGCGGCACGGTCGAAGCACAGACCAAAGACGCCACCGACTTCTTGCAAGACGGCGATACATTCTCTGTGCGCCAAAAGGTCGGCTATGAAAGCAACGGCGACGGCCTGTTGTCGACGACGATCCTATCGTTTGCCCCCAGCGACCGCTTTAACGCCTTGGCTTTCTACGGCTACCGCAAAGTCAAAGAGGGCAAAGACGGCAGTGGCACCACACGTCAGGCAACAGGGTTCAAAGCACCCTCAGGCCTGTTGAAACTGAACTATCAGTTGACCGACGACAGCCGCCTGACCTTTGGCTACACGCAGACCACCTCACCTGCCGAAGACGTGCCCTATGACGCCTTTGATCCGTTGTGGAGTGGCACGCTGGTTGACCGCATCATGAAGGACAAAACTGCCTATCTGTCCTATCGCTATACCTCGGTCGAAAACGATCTGATTGACTTTGAAGCCCGCCTGTTCCGCAAACAGGAAGAGATGGAGATCACCTCCTCAACTGTGGGTGCCAACCTGACCAACACCGACCACGACACGGTCACGCACGGCCTGCGTCTGGAAAACCGCGCGCGCTTCGATACTGCTTCGGTCAGCCACACCCTGACCACTGGTGTCGAATTCAAAAACCGCGAACGCAGCGCTATCCTGCTCAGCGGTGCGGATGCGGGTGAAAACGACGGTACGGCCCCCGGCGGTACGGACGAAAGTATCTCGCTCTATATTGCCAACAAAATGGAAGTTGGTGATCGCCTGACTGTCACCCCGCAGATCCGTTTTGAAAAACAGACCCTGACATCGCAGAACAACCGCGACACCACGGTTTGTTTCGGTCCCGGTTTCTGCATTCCCTACACCGCAATCCCCGACGGAACGCAGTACAAGAAACAGGCCTGGACCGGTGCCCTGTCCGCACGTTACGCGGTCAGCGATACCTTTGCCGTATTCGGTAGCGCGGCCTACAACGAAAACCTGCCAATCCTTGACGATTTGCGCTCGAGCGCAAACCGCGAGAAATCGGAAAAAGCCACCACATTCGAATTGGGCCTGTCCTATGACGGCTTTGACGTAATGATGGATGAGGACCGCCTGCAGGCCAAACTGACGGCCTTCCGCACCGAGATCTGGGATGGCACCACCTATTCCGGCATCAACGACACCAAACTGGAAGGTCTGGAGCTGGAACTGAACTACGCCAGCCCGGTCTTCTACGCCGACTTTGCGGCCGCACGCACCCGTGGCACCATCAACGGCACCAGCACCTTCTTTAACTACACACCAGCGGACACTGTTCAGCTGACTGTGGGCAAGAAGTTCATGGATGAACAGCTGGACATCGCGGTTGAGGCCAAACATGCCTTTGCCCACAACCGCACCACATCCGCAGGCGGCGCAACCGCACCGTCGGATGACTGGACCACCTACGCGCTGTCTGTTGGCTACAAACCCAAAAGCGGCGCACTGGCGGGCACGGAAATGCGACTGGGCGTCGAAAACCTGTTCGACACCACCTATCGCCCCTACCTGACCAACCCCAACCGGAACGCCAAGGGCCGTAACATCAAGTTCACCCTGGCGAAAACCTTCTGATCCATTGTGATCCTATCGGGTGGCCCCTGTCTGGGGCCGCCCCTTTGCAGTTTTCGGGATCTGGCCCGATGCCCGGCGCCATCCCCCCTTCTCTTCGCTCTCTGTCTTCGAGGTAGTCCGATGACCCAGAAACCAAGTGCCGCCGACATCCGTCAGGCAAAACTCGACAATCCCAAAATGCGCGACCGCGATCTGGCAGACAAGCTGGCCATCTCAGAGGCCGAACTGGTCGCCGCCCATCTGGGTCAGCGCAACGGCGAGGTGATCACCCGCATCAATCCCCATCCCGATCAGCTGATGCCTGCAATCAGCAAACTGGGCGAAGTCATGGCGCTGACACGCAACTTTTCTGCCGTGCATGAACGTGTGGGCACCTATGGCAAATACACCTCCGGCGCCCATGCGGCGATGGTTGTGGGCCATGAGATTGACCTGCGTATCTTCCCCAAACACTGGGTGCATGGCTTCGCCATCGAACAGGAAACCGACCGTGGCTTGCGCCGCACGCTGCAGGTGTTTGATGCCGCCGGTGACGCCGTCCATAAGGTGTTTATGCGCGAGGGATCGAACCACGACGCATGGGCCGCTGTTGTGGCAGAGCTGACCGATGCCGACCAATCCGAAGGCATCGACGTGGTTGAGGCCACCCCCATCGAACCCGCCAAATGGAACCCCGCCAAACGGGACGTTCTGCTGCAGGAGTGGGGCAAGATGACCGACACCCACCAGTTCATGCGGCTGACGTCGAAACTGGGCATGAACCGTCTGGGCGCCTACCGTCTGGTTGCGGGTGAAAAATGGGTGCGCCCGCTAGAAATCTCGGCTGTCGAAACCTTGATCAACCGCGTGTCAGAGCTGAAACAGCGCACCATTTTGTTCGTCGGCAACCCCGGCAATATCCAGATCCATTGGGGCCGTCTGGACAACATCAAGAACATGGGGCCTTGGGTCAACGTGTTGGATGAGCGGTTCGATCTGCACCTGCGCAATGACCACGTGGCCGAGGTTTATGCGGTCGAAAAGCCCACCAAACGCGGCCCTGCCGTGTCGCTGGAATGTTTTGACAACCGTGGCATGACCATCATGCAGGTCTTTGGCATGCGCGATCCGAACAATGACGCCGACGATCTGGCCCAATGGCATCAGATCATCGCTGACTTGCCTACCCTTACGAAAGAAGAGGTTCCGGCATGATCCGTTCACTGACCTTAGGCGCTGTGGCCGCGATTGGCCTCTCTGCCGCCGCTTTCGCGGCAGAGGACCACGGCGACAGCTACCCGCAAGCAAAATCCATCGTCTCCGTCGGTGGGCCGATCACGGAAATCCTCTTCGCCCTTGGTGCACAGGATCGCATCGTGGCGCGTGACACCACATCAACCTATCCGGCAATGGTGAACGATCTGCCCGACGTCGGCTACATGCGTCGCCTGTCGCCCGAGGGCGTGCTGTCTGTCGCCCCCGACCTGATCATCGCGCGCCACACCTCCGGACCCGTAGAAACTATGGATCTGCTGCGCGAAGCCTCTGTTCCTATTGTGCTGGTCCATGATGGTTTCAGCGCCGAGGCTGTAACAGACGCCATTCGCACCGTCGGCCACGCCATCGGCGAGGACGCTCAGGCAGAGGCACTGGCCAGTGACGTTAAAGCCGAGCTGGCCGCCATCGCCGCCAAGGTCGCCAAGGTGGACACCAAAAAGCGCGTGATGTTTGTGCTGTCCAACGACGGTGGCCGCCTGAACGTGTCGGGTCGTGACACAGGCGCCAACGGGCTGATCGAACTGGCCGGCGGCATCAACGTCATGGCCGAGGATTATGCAGGCTACAAACTGGTCAACGATGAAGCGGTGATCAAAGCGCAACCAGATCTGGTGCTGATGATGACCGGCCGCACCGATCACGAAGGTCGGGCCGAGGAAATCCTGGCCCTGCCCGCTGTTGCCCCCACACCTGCCGCGGCAAACGGTGGATTTTACAGCATCGACGGTGCCGCCCTTGGTTTCGGGCCGCGCACGGCCTCCTTTGTCAGTGAACTGCACCAGGTTCTCTATCCCGCAGAGGAGGTTGTGAACTGATGGTTGCCGCAGATGCTACGTCGCTGACGCAGACTGCCCAGCGCCGCGGCGGTGATCGTCGCCGTCTGTCACAGCTGCTGAGCGTGATTTTAATCGTGGTCTTGGCGGCGGCCATGCTCCTCAGCCTTGGCTGGGGGGCGGCGGATCAGACGGATGTTCTGGCCGCCTTGGTCGGTGAAGGGTCCCTACGTGATCAGATCATCATTTGGGACATCCGGATGCCGCGCATGTTGACCGCTGCACTGGTCGGTGCCTCCCTCGCGGTGTCTGGCGCAGTGATGCAGGGTCTGTTTCGCAACCCGCTGGCCGATCCCGGTCTGGTCGGCGTCAGCGCTGGCGCTGGCTTTGGCGCGGTTGTGGCCATTGTGCTGGGTGGTTTCCTGCCTGTGACCGTTGCCGCCGCGGTGGGCAAATATTCAGTTCCCTTCGCGGCCTTCATCGGCGGGTGGATCACGACCCTACTGCTCTATGCTGTTGCGACCCGTGGCGGCCGCACATCGGTGGCGACCATGCTTTTGGCGGGCATCGCATTGGGCGCGCTGATCGGGGCCTTTATGGGGCTGTTGGTTTATTATGCTGATGACAATCAGCTGCGCGATTTGACGTTCTGGAGTATGGGATCCGTTGCCGGGGCCAGCTGGGAAAAGCTCAGCGCCTCAGCGCCGCTGATCATCCTGACGCTGATCGCCGCACCGTTTCTGGCCCGCGCGCTAAACGCCCTGACCCTGGGCGAAGCCGCAGCGCATCACCTTGGCATCGACGTGCAAAAGATGAAACGTATCGCGATCATGACCGTCGCCGCCTCTATCGGGGCGTCCACCGCTGTGACCGGTGGCATCGGGTTTGTCGGCATTGTGGTGCCCCATCTGTTGCGTCTGGTGCAGGGGCCGGATCACCGGGGCCTGTTGATCAACGGGGCGCTGTTGGGGGCGATTATCCTACTTTTGGCAGATGCCATTTCGCGGGTGGTCATTGCCCCGGCTGAGCTGCCCATCGGGATCGTCATGGCCGCCATCGGCGGGCCGTTCTTCCTGTGGATCCTCCTCAAAAACCGTAATCTGGTGGAGATGTAAGATGTCCCTGACAGCCACAGACATCCACGTCAAACTGGGCCGCAAAGAGATCCTGCACGGCATCGACTTCGCCGCCCGCGCTGGTGAGGTCACCGCGATAGTCGGCCCCAACGGATCGGGCAAAACCACGCTACTGCGCGCCATCACCGGCGAACTGGCCTACACCGGAAAGGTGCAGATCAACGGGCAGGATTGCGCATCGATGAAACCGCATGAGCTGGCAATGACCCGCGCCGTGCTGCCGCAGGCGGCGAACCTCGCCTTTCCCTTCACTGTGCTAGAGGTGGTGCGCCTTGGCCTGACCGCTGGACTGGCCAGTAGCCGCCCCGACACCAGCGATACCCTGCCCTTGCAGGCGCTGGCCCGCGTCGGGCTGACGGGGTTCGAAGGGCGCTATTTCCACGACCTCTCAGGTGGTGAAAAACAGCGGGTGCAGTTGGCGCGCGTGCTGGTGCAGATCTGGGAACCGGTGCTAGACGGACAACCGCGCTGGTTGTTTCTGGATGAACCAGTGTCAGCCCTTGATATCGGGCATCAGCTGGTGGTGATGCAACTGGCGCAGGACTATGCCCGCGCGGGCGGCGGTGTGGTGGCGGTGATGCACGACCTCAACCTGACGGCGATGTTTGCCGATCAGATCACATTGATTGATGCTGGATCCGTCCGCGCACATGGCACGCCACAACAGGTACTGACCAATGACACCCTCAGCGCAGCCTACCACTGCAAGCTGCAGGTCAACACGCCCCCACCAATGGGCGGCGCGTGGATTTTACCACAGGCCGCACACCTAAACTGATCCCACCAACCGTTGAAAAGATGGGCGTTCGACACAAAATCGGATGCCCATTTTTTATGCAAAACATTCGTTTAAAAACAAGCATATGGCGCAAAGGTTACGATCTAATGCTGCACCATCAGCCCAAAACAATCATTGCGCGATCTATAACACCCACCATGCGCGTCGTATTTATCGAGTAAGGAGGCGCACTGCGATCACAACCCCAGATCCATAAAACTGACGACGGCACCACGATATTAACCACCTGCCACCCCCAATTAGATGTGATTGCACAACCCTCTCGTTGATGACCCCAAGCAAGAGTAACCCGTAATGTTTTTTTCTATCAAAGCTCGGCTCGCGGCCTCCTTTGCGCTGTTATGCACCCTCCTCATGATTGTGGGGTGGCTGTCAGTAAAGGAGATGTCGATCCTCAAGGATCGAACTGACAAAATCGTTCACGAAGATTTCCGCGCGTTGCGCGATCTGGATGAGTTGGCACTGATTCAGGAGCGCATCCAAAACTTGATGCGGGAATATGTTCTGATCGAACCCGGCGCTCTCCATGACCGGATAGAGGCCGAACTGGAAGTGTTGGAACACGAAGAAGACGTGTTGCTGCAAACCGCATATTCTCATGCCTCGGCCAAAGAGAAAGCTGTGCTGGACGAATTCACCGACCTGCGCAAACGGATCAATGTGGTCAACGCCGAAGTCATCACCTCTTATAAACGTGGTGATATGGAAAAGGCGGCGCTGCAACTGGTCGAAGAAGGCGGCGCGCTGGACAAAGAGATGCTGAAAATCATTCACGATTTCTCTGTCGCGGAAAGTGCCTATCTGGAAACGCAGGTCGAGAAGTCGAACCACGAATACGCCATCGTGCGCTTTGAACTGATTGCCCTGACTTTGGGCGCTGTTGTCTTCTCTCTACTGGTGGCACTGATGATGCTGCGTTCCATTCACAAGGGTCTGAAAGCGGCCAAAACTCTCAGCAATCAGGTCGCATCAGGCCTGCTGGAAACCCCGGCCGCGCATGGCCGCCGGGACGAAATTGGGGCGCTTCTGGATGATTTGGCCCGCATGGTTGGCGAGTTGCGCCGCACGGTTGGGGATGTGAACACCTCTGCGGGGTATGTCTCTACGGGGGCCTTGCAGGTGTCGACAACATCCGCGCAGCTGCAAGAGGTGGCAATCAACCAATCCGCCGCGACCGAAGAGACCTCTGCCTCGATCGAAGAGATCGCCGCCAGTATCGCCAGCACTGCTGAAAACGCCCACCGCACCGAACGCACTGCAGCCGACGCCGCAGAAATGGCCCGCAGTGGTGCCACCGTGGTGCGCGACGCGACCAAGCACATGGGGCAGATTGTGGAAAAAATCCACATCATCCAGGAGATTGCGCGCCAAACAGACCTGCTGGCTCTGAACGCCGCAGTCGAAGCTGCGCGCGCAGGTGAACATGGGCGCGGGTTTGCTGTTGTCGCCTCTGAGGTGCGCAAACTGGCCGAACGCAGTCAGGAAGCCGCAAGCGAGATTGACGCGCTCACCTCGGTCACGGCCAGTTCGTCCGATAAGGCACGCGAGATGATCGACGAGCTGGTGCCGCAGATTGCCACCACGTCTGATCTGATCACCAATATCGCCAAAGCCAATGACGAAATCAGCAAAGGCATCGAACAGATCGGCATCGCAGTCAATCAGGTTGACGGCAGCGCCCAGACCAACACCGCCGCCTCAGAAGAGCTGGCAGCAACGGCCGAAGAGCTGTCAGGTCAGGCGCAGGTCATGCAACAAGCTGTCGCGTTTTTCGATCTGGGCACCAAAGACACCGCGCCTTTGGCCGTGCGCGACGCCCAGCCTGCAGAAGAGGCCCCTCAACCGCAGGCCAAGGAACAGGACCCAGTTTCCGCGCCTGCACGCGACACCTCCCGCGGCAGCGCGCCGGATCTGGATTTTGACGCACTGTTGGCCGACACGGATGAAGAACCGGATTTCATCCCCAAAAACAACAAGGCCGCGTAATTTACGCCAATCGCAGCAGGCCGCATCCGTTCAAGATGCGGCCTGTCATCTGTCTGCACTACGTTGTTCGCCTGGACTTATTGTCAGGGTCTTGCCTGACCAGCGGACGCCCTGCCCCCTTACATTCCTTAATCCTGTAGTGCGCGTTGAAACGCTGCAGCCAAAGGCGCCAGAAGGTACTGCGCCAGCGTTGTTTCACGGACCTCTATGATCACCTGAACCGGCATGTCCTCTGACAACCGCAGATCTGACAGCGCCGACGCCAGCCGTTGTGAGGCATCCAGTGATAAATCCGCCTGCGCGGCAAAGCCTGTGGGCTGCCCCGCCTCATCCAACGCGGCACGGGGCGAAATAGCTGCCAGCTGCGTTTCAATACGGGGCATGGCCCGTTGAGGCAGACTGGGCAACACCAATCGCCCGACCATGCCCGGGCGCAATTGATCAATATAGGTGGTCGGTACGGTCAACTCCAAATGCGGCTGCGCAAGCGGTTGCGCAATTGCCAGAACCGTTTTGCCCCGTGCCGCATAGGCATCGCGTGCAGGCAGATCCAGCCGTGTCACCGTGCCACTGATTGGTGCATGAATGGTGGCGCGCTCAATCCGGTCCTTCAACTCAGCCAGATGTTGATCGATATCCTGCAGCTGTTTGATGTTACGTGCCCGCGTAGCGGTCAACCGCTGGCGCACCTGCAACAAAACGATCTGCGCCTGCGCAGCCATTTGTGCCTGCCGATCACGCAGCGCGGCCAGTGTGCCGCGGCTGCCTTCGATTTCGGCGGCAACCATCAGGACCTGCTCTGAAAACGCCTCAACCTCGGTGCGTTTCAAAACGCCCTTTTGCAATAACCCTGCCTGCCGATCCGCCCGCGCCTGCATACCAGACAACTGTCGTTCAGTCAGCGCCACCTCCCCCTCAAGAAGGGTGATCTGTTGTGCCAATGCGCCAACTGACTGTTGTTTGGCCTGATGTTCCGCATAAGCCAATTGCATCTGTAGCGCATATTCGTGGCCGTGCCCCGCTGCGCCATCCAGCACCGGCCCAGACACTGGCACAGACACAGGCATATCTGTTGTCAGCAGCGCGGTGATCACTGCATTTTCGGCCCGCAACCGCGCCTGCTGTGCCTGAACGGCTGCAACCTGTTTCGTCTCAACCGTCGTATCCAGACGCAACAGCACATCCCCTGCCGCAACATGATCATGGCGGGCCACCAAAACCTCGGCCACGGGTCCGCCATATGGCGGCTGCAAGACCACCTCTGGCGTTGATGAGACCAACCGTCCACTCAGGGTTAAGGTCGTCGCCAAAGGCACGAAACCCGCATAGGCGATGAGGCCTGTCAAAAAGCACAGCACCGCCAAGGCGCCCAGAAACGCAGGCCGCGCCACCTGTGGGGGCAGTGCATCATCTTTCATTGCAATACCTCCTGCCGCTGTCCCTGTTCCCGTCCGCCCGAGGATCGTGGGGCATTGTGGGCCAGAACAGACGCCTGCAACGTCGTGCGGCCTTCCAATGTCTGCTGACACAACGCGCTGCCCATACGTTCCAACGCCGCCAAAGCCTGTTCGTCGCGCGATGAGCCCTGCCCCATTTCGCGGCCATGCCTCAGCTCTTTGCGCACGCGGATGATCTTTTCCGATAGATCCAGCGCCACATCCCCCGCCATGCGCAAGTCGCATTCAAATTCATCGCGAAATTTCAATGAAAACGCCAACTCTGGCGGTGGATTGGCCTGTTCGCCCGCCGCCGCCAAGGCCAATTGGAACATTTCCTGAGCGATGATCTGCGCCTTTTGACTGAATGCCTCATCGCTGGCACGGGTGAATTGCGACGCAACCCAATCACGCAGATCATGCTGCGACGTTGCTAACGCAGGCAGCCGAATTTGGCGCTGATTTCCGCTCAGGCGCGCCAACACCTCAGCCCGGGGGCCAAAATCAACCACCCGTCCCTGATCAAGACGCAGAATTTTGTCCGCGACCCCCATCACCCCCGACCGATGCAGCACCATGACAATGGTTGTGCCTGACGCCTTGAGGCGTAGCAGCGTTTGCAACAGGGCCCTTTCACCATCACCATCAAGCAGCGCGTTCGGCTCATCCAGAAACAGGTAGCGCGGTTGCGTGTAAAGCGCGCGCGCCAAGGCCACACGTTGCACCTGACCAGCAGACAGAACATGCGGGCAACGCGACAGATCACTTTCATATCCCTCGGGCAGGGCTGCGATCAAACCATGCACACCTGCGGCCTGCGCCGCCGCTACCACCGCATCATCATCGCGGTCTGGATCGAAGCAGGCAATATTATCGGCGAGGCTGCCCGCAATTAGATCGGCACGCTGCGGCAGGCTGCCGATCAATCGATAACTCGCCTCTGGCGGCAGGCTGCGCTGTGCACTGTCATCATAAAATGTCGATCCGATGGCGGCAGGTTTCAAGCCGGAGAGCGCCTGCAGCAAACTGGTTTTACCAGATCCCGCCGCGCCGACGATCGCCAGACATTCCCCGGGCGCCAAGCTGAAGCTGACCCGGTCGAGATAAGGCGCCGCGCCCCCACCACGTGGGCAGGTCAGGTTTTCTGCGGTCAGTGCGCCCTTGAATGCAGGCAACGCCATCGAGGGAGCATGCATTTGAGGCCGGCGCAATAGCACCCGATAGTGTTCCAACGCCTGCCGCAGTGCTGGCCCCTGTTTCAGAACAGTTTCACAACTGCCGTAGCTGCGACTGACGATCAACGAGGCTGCGATCATTCCCCCCGCGCTCAGCTGGTTCTGGGTCACCAGATAGGCCCCAAGCCCCAACGCCATAACTTGTCCGGCGCTGCGCAGAACACCCGCAATGCTGCCCCCAAATGCCTGCGGCAGATCCAGACGGTCGCTATGCTGATGCCGGCGCACCTGTAGGCTAAATGCGCGCGCCAGCATGTGTTGTGTGGCCATCGCGTTTCCCAGACGCTGGCCTTGTTTGCCTGCGTTCTGAAACAGGGTCTGTTCGCGTTGCTGGTCCTGCGCAAGCTGCATCTGTGTCGTCACGGTTGTTATCGTCAGAATTCGATCCAACAGAAACAACGCGCAAAGAAGGCCAAACAACAGCGCAACAAACCCCGCGTGGATCAACGCCAATGCGAGAATGAACAACGGCAACCATGGCAACGACAGGGCTGCCTGTGCGGTTGGGCCGCGCAGCGCCTGCGTCAAGCCTGCGACCGCAGCACAATGTTCTGCCATATCGGTTTCAGCAGGGCTGGCACCACAATCCTGCATCAATTGCCCGCTTCCCGTCCCTTCGATCCATGTTCCAAGGCGGCGCAAAGAAAGATCGCGCAACCCTTCGGCCACGCCCTGCACCAACAGCGCCGACAGTGCCAGCGCCCCCAACAGCACGAGAGTGGCGGTATTGCCGCTGGGGACGACGCGATCCAGCACCTGCATCATGAACAAAGGGCTGATCAACACCGCTAGATTGCTCAACAGAGAGAACACCAGCAGCGGTGCGATCATACGGCGTGAGTGTTGGATGGGGTTCATTGCTTGCTCCACTCAACACAGGGGATCACAGGATAAAATTGCTTTCATCCAGATCATCAACATCCACAGATTTCAGCAGCAGCCTGTCGCCAACACTGCCATCACCGGCAAGTGCGCTTAGATCCAGTTCCGTCGCCCAGCCGCGATCAGACAGCGCAGCCTCGACTTCGGCATAGTCCAGCCCATAGGCGGACAGGTCAATTCGGTCGTGATCCGTTTCGAAATCATGAATGATGTCACGCCCTGCATCATGAGACACCACAAAGGTATCCGTGGTGCCATCGCCGCGCCAGTTGCCGCCCCACAGGTGATCATCGCCGCTGCCGCCTGTCAGGGTGTCCGCACCGGTGCCGCCGCTCATGTTGTCGTTACCCTGATTCCCAGACAAACGATCCGCACCTTCGCCCCCATGCAGGGTGTCATCGCCCGCATTGCCAAACATCTGGTCATTTCCGGCACCGCCGCGCAGGTCATCGTTGCCGCCGTCCGACTGGATCAGCTGTGGATTGCGCAGCAACACAGGCGAGTCGGCATCAATATCGGTAAAGGCGTCGGCAGAGCGTGGATCGACCGTGCCGTCATTGGATCCTGTTGATTGTGCTTCGGACATGAATTCCGAGTAGGCCTGTCCGGTGTCCCAATCGACCTCAACCCTGAAAATCCCCCCCTGCGCAGCTGTGCTGCCGTCCAGATCATGATCCCCGCGATTGAGCCCGTAATAAAGGTTCCCATCCCCATCGAGGAAAACCGCACCATAGGCACCGCTGGCCATGCCGCTTTCCATCGTGTCACCATAGAGCGTGCCGGTGATTGGCACCTCGTTAAAGGTGGGATGACCGCCAGCAGCTACCTCGCTTACGTCGATCTGCACAACCTTGCCCGCTTCGCCATTTTTGCCAGGGGAAACAACCGCATAGAAATGCCCGTCCTCACTATTGTAGGCCAGATCATAGGTCCGGTCAGTGAACAGCCCCCGGGGCAGGTGGAAATGCTGGATTTCCGGATTGCCGTCGGCGTCCCTATTGTCGACGTCCACCACGCTGATCCGGTCCAATGTGGTGTGAAAGGTCCATAGGTTCCCGCTGTCATCGAAATCGCCAACATAATCGCCGTAAAACCCATCGCCGACACGGAAGGCATCGCCATTCGCATCAATCATCACGGTATCTGTACTGCGCACAGGGTTACCAAGGGCATCCACCCCATTCGACTTCGCCACGCCATAGATCAAGTCATCCTCGGCGTTGAAACCAACGGCGTTAATCTTGAACCCAGGTGGATCACCGACATCGACATAGGTGCGCGCGTCTGGGTCAAAGGCTTTTAGTTGGCCGTTGATCACCTGATAAAGGGTCGACTGCCCAGGGGCGAACCCGGCGACCTCAACCTCTTGCCCATTAAGGGTGGTTATTTTTTCATAGCTGGCGACAGGGCCGCTGAAATCATAGGCTACCGCCCCTTCGGGGGGGACCGCACGGAAACTCAGCTGCCCCTCTTGTCCGGTGCTTGTCACCTCAACCTGGTGGGTTTCATAGACGCCTGTAGTTGTTTCGACCACGCTGACCACTTCGCCATTCCACAGGACCTCTACCTTGCCGCATCCATGGCCACCGGAAAGATTCGCCGCCAGTTCAAAGGAAATGGTATAGCTTTCCCCCGCCACCGTATTTGCGGATTGGGAAATGGTTTCAATGCCATCCTGATCCTCCATCACCCAACCAGCACTTTCACCGTATTGGGAAAAACTGGTCAGGCCGTCACCGTCAGCAGATAGGATGTTGCCACCGCGCAGGTCGCCATAAACCACATCGTCGCCATCCCCAGCATTGATGGTATCGGCGCCCAACCCGCCCTCAGCGGTGTCATTCCCCTGTTCCAGATTAACAAGGTCATCGCCTTCCCCACCGTAGGCCAGATCATTCCCCCGGCCTGCGTTCAAGACATCGTCGCCGCGTCCAGCACTTAGGGTGTCATTTCCCCCATTCCCCAGCAGCACATCATCGCCATCACCGGTACGAATATCGTCGTCATAGGATCGGGTTGTCCCAACATCGCTGACCTGTAGCGCAGCGGGATTGTAGACCCATTTCCCGTCCACATAGGCCCATTCGTCCCCGACCATATCACCAGCGGCCAAATCATTGCCCTGCCCTGTACTGATATTGTCGTCACCTGCGTGCCCGTTAACCTTGTCCACCTGCGCCAGCCGCTCGCGCAGGGTTTGGCCCTGTTCGTTTTGCGCGCCATCGCTCAATTGGTCATCATCGGTTGTCCCGATGAATTCCTTTACCTCATCAGATTTAGGATCCCGCTCATTCATAGACATTCTGCACCTCGGCCACAGGTTTCAATCGAGGTTCAGGGTAGGTCTAATTCCTTAAGAAGAGTTTTCTGTGGCCACGAGGAACGGACTGCACTGTGTTGGATTTGATCTAATTTGTGCGGATGTCTACGGCGATTGCCACTGTGTCCGCGTGGTGAGGATTGGATGTTTCGCGGGCATTTGAAACGACAAAGGCGCGTGCTGGTATTGCACGCGCCTCTCAATTTTCGTTCCGGGTCAGGTTATTGCAAAACCAATTTGATCGCGCCGCCATAAGACCACGGGAAACTGGACACCAGCTGGCTGTTGTGACGTGTCGTACTGATCCCACCCGCATAGCCACCGGTATTGCTATAATAATAGCTCGTGGTGGTGGTGGAATCGGACAAGCCATAAGGCTTTGCCTCAACCTTTGTGTTACCCGACAAACCACCGCCTTGGCATTTCAAAACCACAGGCGACGGCTTGCCCCGGTCGGCAAATCGCGCCCCCTGTACATACGTCGGCGTCTTCACACGCGCAGGCGAGGTCACGCGGGCGGTAAAGTCCTTTGATCTGATGACACATGAAATACCGGACACTTCGGTCTTCTTCCCATCAGCGCTTTCGGTGAAGGTGCGAACCTCGGTCTGTACCCAGCCGAGATGCTGCCCCGCCGGGATTTTGCGAACCATACGTGGCGAAACAGTATCCGACGTGATTTCAATCGACGGACCACAGGCGCTGAGGGCGCCACAGATCGCCAGCACCGCGCAGCGCTTCGCCATTCTGATCACGTTAGCCATCGGTCATGACGACGGCAACAGCGCCCTCATAAATCCAAGGTGTCGAAGTCGCCAAGGCCGCACTGGCCGCAATGCTCACCAATGCGCCAGCAATCCCTGCGCCGGTCATAACAGTGGTGCTTTTGGGAACTGCGGTCACCTGAGAAACCCCGGACAGGTCGCCGTATTTACAAGACACAACCAACGCGCTGGGAACGCCGCGGTCCTCAAATTCGGCACGCTGCTTAAAACGGGGCACAATCACTTCTTGCGGGGTTAAAGCGTCTGCAGCGAGGTCATCGGAAACCAGTTTGCATTTCGCCCAAATGATTTCTTCGCCGCGCTTGCTATCAGCACCTTCGCGGAATGCACGTACGGTGACCTAGGATGTGCCGCCAGGATCCCAAACATAGTGACAGACAGAATAGTTTTTTTCACAGATACGAACTTTCAGTTGTTTGCCACGCGCTTAAAGCACGCGTGCGTAACACAGTTCAATCTTTGATACCTCTATTTTGTATCATACGTTCTAATTTTGTTAATTTTGTATTAAAAAAGCCGCCCATTGGGGCGGCTGTTTTTGTGTTTCATCGTTTTTGAGAGATTGTTGTTGTTTATTAGGTTTGGCGGTGACCTACTCTCCCACGTCTTAAGACGCAGTACCATTGGCGCTTCGGTGCTTAACTTCCGAGTTCGGGATGGGATCGGGTGTTTCACTCGTGCTATGACCACCAAACCGAATAAGCAACAACGGGCTTTTGTTAGCCC
>NZ_CYSF01000017.1 GCF_001458435.1 Thalassovita mediterranea | reverse complement strand
ACATCGGCGGTGTCTGCCCGGCCTCACATCCCGATATCGCTGCATACTTCTTTACCGGCATTGGCCATCGTTGCCAGTTTCTCGAAAGCGAAATCCTTATCGAGGTGCTACTGACCCTTATGAGCATGAACATCGTTGCACTCCCCATCCACGATGCAATCATCGTCCCAGCCTCCTCCGCAGCCCAAGCCAAAGCTGTCATGCTGGAGGTCTTCAAGAAGAGGACAGGTCAGGAGGGTGCAGTTGAACTCATCACCAAGGAAGAGCTGCAAGGTGTTGATGAGGCTCAAGATGAAGCTGTTGTAGAAGCTGAGGAAGAGCTTCTGCTTGCAGCTTGAGGCTTATGATTGAGGGGGTACCATGATGGTGTGATACACCCAACAGTATGACCCATGGGTAATAGCTATAGCTCCCCATAGGGGGACCCGTAACTGATAGCTTTGGCTTCCTTCTTCCCCACCATGATCACCCTCAAAACTCACAGGGGTCACATATCTCAGCCACCTGACAAAATAACCAGTTTCCATGTTTCCCCCTTGGGGCACCACTCGCTTTCCGCGCCTATGAGAGAGCACTGGAACGCAATATCCAGTCCGATACAGTCAAGGTCGCAAGCTGTCCTTATCGACCCCGACAGCTCGTCCCATGGGCTTACAGACACCGTAGAACATACCGTAGAACAAGAGGTGCCTCTTGACGGTTTATCTCTGGGGTCGATAACCGTTGTTTAGCTGAGGTTTTAAGCTGATGCGGTGCCTGTAACGGGAACAGAAGGGTCATACCCAGCAGCCCCCGGGGCACCATAGCATCCGCTAAGCTACTGTTAAGCATCAGCTTTATCTAAGGATGGAGCTATCGTAGAACATGGCCACTGGCTACGCTGCAGTTCGCATCCATTTGCCCAGCACCTCCAAAGGATATCCTCGACCGTAGCCATGTCCTACTCCCTCGGTTTGCCACCCACCAATCTGATCTACAATGTCAGCAGGGCACTCAACCGCCCTGAGACGGTCGCGCATTGAATGGCGAAAGCCGTGCATCGTGGCTTTGTTGCTTACGTATGGCTTCATCCATTTGTTTAGTGCCGCACTCGCTGAGTTGGCATTAGTCTGACCATTCTTGTTGTATCGAGGAAAGGCGTACTCGCCATCTTTGACGTTGTCGCGGATACGTTGAGCAGCCCATAGCGCGTTGCCCACGAGAGGGACTGACCTGGTGCTGCCTGCAGTCTTTAAGCGCCGCCAAGGATGCTCTTGGATGACAACATGAGGTATTGGGGCGTCCAGCATGAGGTCTTCCAGAGATAGTCCTGCGGCCTCAGCAAGACGCATCCCAGTATCGGACACCAAGGCGACCAGCCAGCGGAGGTCATCGTCGAGTTTGCGGCACTCATTCTGCAAGATGCGAATGGCTTCGAGCGTAAGCGGCTCACGTTCTTCAACGCCTGAGTTGCGATCGTAGTACACTTTGCTGAATGGGTTGGGGATATCGAGGCCCACCTCGGCGGAAGCAAAGTTGAAGACCGAACGTACGGTTCCAAAGACCCGGGTCATGCTGCTGCCTGCCAGACCTCGTTTAATAAGAGAGTCGCGGAAGGTGTTCGCATCTGCCTTTGTGTAGGCGGTGATATCCTTGTCCCCACAAGCGTCGAGTACGTAGCCACAAGAGCGCTCTGCAGCTCGATGGAATGTATCAGGACGTCCTTGGCCTTTTAGCCCCAAGTAGATGCCTACGGCTTCTGAGAGCTTCACCGTGTTGGCAGTTGGAGCCGAAGCGGGCATTGCATTGGTGTTTTGCGCGAGCCGAAGCATGTGCTTTCCGGGCAGGTCGCAGTCGTTGATCCTCAGAAAATACCAATGCTCGTCGAGTCGTTGTGCCGCTCTCAGGGCACGAGAGGTTGCAACAGATGCTGACCTCGTCCGAAGCGAGAAGGATATTTTCTGTGATGTGTAGTGGTGAAGGAGATCTCTGGGGACCCGCCGCACGAAATAGTAGACACCGTTTTTTACAAATGAGTGAGGTGCAGTTTTGTACTCCGCCATGTTCTACGATAGCTCCATCCTTAGATAAAGCTGAGGCTTAACAGTTGCTTAGCGGATGCTATGGTGCCCGGGGGCGGAATCGAACCACCGACACGAGGATTTTCAATCCACTGCTCTACCCCTGAGCTACCCGGGCCTGGGTGAACGTCTCCGTTCGGGTGGGGGCGTTTTATGCGAGGGGTGGGGGGGTGTCCAGAGGCATTTGCAAAAAATCTGTCGAAAATCGAATTTTTTTCCTAAGGCTCTGATCTGGCGTCCTTTCTGGGGGAAATCAGGGGGGCTTGGTTGCGGCTGCACAAAGGGGCGAACAGCTATGGGCGCCAGTGTTGTTCCCATGGGGCAACTATCGCTGAGTGATTGCCTGTCTATTCTTGAAAATGTTGCCTGCATCTGGTCAACCTGTGGCATTGACGTGCGAGAGGCATTGCCCGGAGGGACAGATGGACGGAACATTTGCGCTACTGTTTGCGATTGTTGGACTGACGGATATGGGGCTCAACTACTGTGACACGGGCTGTCTGGCCCGTGCGCCAGAGCAGGAGCGGTTCAGTATCGCTGCCGGCCGTGTGCAGTTTCAGGAAGAGTTCATCGGCGAAGAAATCTATGCGCGTTATGAGATGGATCACCGTTTCGGCCCATTCCAAAACGCCATTGGCCTGTCGGTTACCGATACTGGTGATGCTTGGCTGGGCTTCGGTCAGATGTGGACCAAGGATTTTGCCGATGGCCGTGCCTATGTTCAGCTGCATGCGATGCCGGGGATCTATATACAGGGCGACGGGCCGGATCTGGGGTTCCCGATCGAATTCCGGTCCGGTGTCGAGGTCGGCTATAATTTCCGCAGCGGCGTGCGTCTTGGGGTCAGCTATGACCACCGTTCGAACGCGGATATCCGTGCGGTTAACCCAGGGCTTGAGACGCTGCAGGTGCGGGTGAGCATCCCGTTGAAGTAAGCCAGATCGGTCTATGGATTTGCGCGGGGTTGGGATCAATGCTGCGCGGGTCTGTTTTCCTGCCAGCGGACGCATTTGGCGATGTCGCCCAGCCAATCTTCGCGGTTTTTGCACCATAGTTCGTAGTTTGGACGCCATTGGTTTGCTCGATCCAATGCGCCGAGGTGCACTTCGATCTCTGCGCCGCTTATAGCATAGACGGAGCTGCCGCAGGTGGGGCAGAAGTGGCGGCCTTGGTAGCTGTGTGTCGTGCCGCCGACATCCACCTGTTCGCGCTCAAAGACTGCTGCCGCATAGAACGCTGCGCCATGGTGCTTGCGGCAGTCCAGACAATGGCACAGGCCGATGCGTTTTGGCGTTTCAGATATGTTGATCGTGACAGCACCACACAGGCAACTGCCCGTCAGGTCGCTGGTTTGAGCGGTGTCCGTGTGATCTGCGGTTGCGTGATCTGTCATTGCGCCTTTTCCTTTGATGCTCCGCGCAGGTGGGGGGCATCATAAGGGGCGTGTGGGGGTCTACCAATCAACCGTTTGATTTATACGATGCCCAGCCCGCCGGCGCGTGCCAGTGGGGTAGGGCGCAAATAGAAAAGCCCCGCCAAAGCGGGGCTTTCCGAATGATGCGATCAAGCCAAAGGCTTAGTTCGGGATTTCGGCGGTGATGCCTTCAACGTAGAAGTTCATGCCGGCTAGACCGTTGTCACCGTAGTCAGAGGCGGTTTCGCCTTCTTTCAGCCAGACGGAACCGTCTTGCTTGTTCAGCGGGCCGGTGAAGGCGTGGTATTCGCCCGATGCCAGTTTCGCCTTCAGTTCCATAGCCTCAGCGGCCACGGATGCGGGCACTTTGTCGGTGATGTCACCGATGCCAACCATGCCGGCGCCGATGCCGTCCCAGGTCGAAACCGATTCCCACGAACCGTCGATCACCGCTTGGGTGCGGGCGATGTAGTAGGGGGCCCAGTCGTCGATGATCGAGGAAACGCGCGGGCCGTCTTTGTATTCAGCCATGTCGGATGCCTGACCAAAGCCGATCACGTTGCCTGCCTCTGCGGCAGCTGCCAGTGGCGCGGTGGAGTCGGTGTGCTGCAGGATAACGTCCGCGCCCTGTTCGATCAGCGCCTTGGCGGCGTCGGCTTCTTTGGCCGGATCAAACCAGGTGTAGGCCCAGATGATCTTGAACTCGACATCGGGGTTTACCTTCTTGGCGTGGATATAGGCGGAGTTGATACCGCGAATAACCTCGGGGATCGGGAAGGAAGCGATGTAACCGATCACGTTCGATTCAGTCATGTTGCCAGCGATGTGGCCCTGAATGGCGCGACCTTCGTAGAAACGGGCCGAGTAAACGGAGACGTTGTCAGCCTGCTTGTAGCCGGTGGCGTGCTCAAACTTCACGTTGGGGAATTTCTTCGCCACGTTGATGGTCTGGTCCATGTAGCCAAACGAGGTGGTGAAGATCAGGTCCGCGCCTTCCAGCGCCATCTGGGTCATCACACGCTCTGCATCCGGGCCTTCGGGAACCGATTCAACAAATACGGTTTCAACTGCGTCACCAAAATGCTCTTCGACCGCCAGACGGCCTTTGTTGTGCTCGTAGGTCCAGCCGCCATCACCAACGGGGCCAACGTAGACGAAGCCAACTTTGGTCTTGTCCATAGCGAAGCCGGCGGTTGCCATGCCCAGGGCCAGACCTGCGGTCATGGCTGCGCTTGCAAGCAGGGTTCTTCTTTTCATTTCCACTCTCCTTGTTGAGGACTTAGTTTGTATGAGGTTTGTTGCTTTTTGCAACGGCACGTCTCTGGTTACGAGTCTTTTGCTCGCTCGTTTCGATTTTTTCCAGAGTTTCTTCAATATCTTCGATGTCTGGGCTGATCAGTGCTGAAGTAATAACCCCTGCAGGGACCGCAAAAACACCGACACTCAGCATGATGATGCCGCCAGTAAAAATTCGCCCACCTGTGGTGATAGGAACGGTGTCGCCGTAGCCCACAGTGGTCAGTGTGACAACGGACCACCAAAGCGCCGCTGGCACAGAGGTAAAGACATCCGGCTGCGCGTCATGTTCGAATAGATAGATCCCGACAGAGGCAACGTAAAGCATCAGAGCGGCGACAACAAAGAACAGCGTCAATTCATGGCGCACCGACCGGATGGCGCGCGCCAGACGGTCCATCGCGGCGGAATGGCCCAGCAGTTTCAGCATCCGCGCCAGCAGCAACAACCGCAAAAGACGCAATGCACCCGCACCGCTGAGTTCCAGAATGACCAGCGGCAACCACGCCAGCAGGTCAATGATCCCCCAGATGGACAGAATGTAGGACAGCCGGTGGCGCGCTGCATATAGGCGCAGGCCATATTCAACGGCAAAGACAACCGCCACAAAGCGTTCAAAGGCCATCAGGGCGGTATAGCTCCAGTCCGGCAGGCCCGGCACTGTCAGCATTGCATAAGACATCGCCGAAGCGACGATCAGACCATGCAAAAACAAAACCGGCATCGCCCCCCAACGGTCATCGCGACCGTCGAGGAGTTGGCGCAGCCGCTTTTGGGCTGCGCTGCCGGTTTCGCTATGGTCAGCTGCCCGCATGGAACACTTTGCCCAGCGAGGCAGGGGCATTGCTGCGATCAGCGGACATGATGACCAGCACCACGATGGTGATCACATAGGGCGACATGGCCAGGATCTCGACCGGAATGGCGATGCCAGCGGCCTGCAGGTTCAGCTGCAAGACGTTGATGCCACCAAACAGGCAGGCGCCCAGCAGAACGCGCCATGGTTTCCAGCTGGCAAAGACCACCAGCGCCAGTGCAATCCAGCCGATACCGGCGGTCATGCCCTCGGTCCATTGCGGCACGCGGATCAGGCTGATGTAGGCGCCGCCCATACCGGCGCAGGCCCCGCCAAACAGGATCGCCAGCACACGGATGCGCACCACCTTGTATCCCAGCGCATGCGCGGCATCGTGGCTTTCACCGACTGCCCGCAGGATCAGGCCAGCGCGGCTGTATTTCAGCACGGCCCAAACGCCCAGCGTCAGGAAAAACGCCAGATAGACGATGAAATCCTGCGTAAACAGCACCGGCCCGATGAATGGGATGTCCGACAGAACCGGAATGTCAAAGCGCGGGAAACTGGGCGGTTTCACACCCTGATAGCCCTGACCGATCAGCGACGACAGGCCCAGACCAAACAGCGTCAGCGCCAGACCGGACGCCACTTGGTTCGCCAGCGCATATTGGGTCAGCAGGGCAAACAGCATGCTGAGGACGGCACCGCCGACAGCCGCTGCCAGCAGGCCCACAACGGGCGATCCAGTATTCACCGCGATGGCAAAGCCGCAGATCGCGCCGGTGATCATCATGCCCTCAACGCCAAGGTTCAGCACGCCAGCCTTTTCCACCACCAATTCACCAATCGCGGCCAGCAAGAGCGGGGTTGCCGCCACAATCAAGGACGCCAGCAGCAGGACGGGGTTAATCGAAGAGAAATCCATCACGCCACCTCACGCTTGGCCAGTCGGATGCGGAAGTTCGTCAGAACATCCACCGTCAGTAGGAAGAACAACAGCATGCCCTGGAACAGCTGGATCGCTGCGGCGGGCAGGCCCAGTTTCGATTGGGCAATCTCACCGCCAATATAGGTCAGCGCCATCAGCGCACCGGCCAGCAGAATGCCAACAGGGTGCAGACGACCAAGGAAGGCCACGATAATCGCGGTGAAGCCGTAGCCAACGTTGAAATCAATGCTGACCTGACCGGCAGGACCTGACACCTCAAACAGGCCCGCAACACCGGCCAGCGCGCCCGATGCACCCAGACAGATCAGGATCAAACGGCTGGGGTTCACGCCAGCGAACTTCGCCGCGCGCGGTGCCTCACCCGTCAGACGGATGTGGAAACCCAGCATGTGACGGTTCAGCAGCACATAGGCAAAGATCACCGCGATCAGCGCGGCCACAACACCCCAGTGCATACCCGTGTTGGCAATCAGATCGCCATTGTGCGCTGATGCGTAATCACGCAGGTTCCGCGAGCCGGGGAAGCCGTGGCCATCAGGGTTGCGCAGCAACCCAAGCGAGGCAGAGGCCAACAGTTGTTCGGCCACATAGACCAGCATCAGCGACACAAGGATTTCGTTGGTGCCAAAGCGCACCTTCAAAAACGCGGGGATCATCGCCCAGATCCAGCCGCCAAAGGCGCCTGCAATGACCATGAGGGGGAAGATGTAAAACGCCTCCATCGGGTAAAACGCCAGACCGACGCCCGCGCCGATGATGGCACCCATGATGTATTGTCCTTCGGCGCCGATGTTCCAGATGCCTGCACGGAATCCCAGCGACAGACCGATGGCAATCAGCACCAGCGGCGCGCCTTTCACCAGTAGCTGCGGGCGATAGTAGAACGCAAATTCTGAAAACAGTGGTTCCCAGAAGATGGTCTTGATCGCGACAACGGGGTCTTTGCCCAGACCCGCAAACAATGCGCCGCCGACAACCATGGTCAGGGCAACCGCCAAGAGCGGCGTCAGATAGGTCCATGCTTTGGACGGCTGGGGACGTTTTTCCAGCTTGATCACGACAGCCCCTCCTTTTCAATGTTCTTCAAATACTCACGGCGGGCGGTCTTAGACATGCGCCACCTCCATCCCATGAGCGCCACCCATCATCAGGCCGATCTCATCCACCGTCAGCCCCTTGGAGGGGCGGATGTCGGACAGGCGGCCTTCGTTCAGCGCGGCAAAGTGGTCAGAGATTTCCATCAGCTCATCCAGATCCTGACTGATGCAAATGATCGCAGCGCCCGCAGCGGCCAGATCCAGCAGGGACTGGCGAATGTCAGCGGCAGCTGCGGCGTCCACGCCCCATGTGGGCTGGTTCACCACCAACACGTCAGGGCGCTGCAGCACTTCGCGGCCAATCACAAATTTCTGCAGGTTGCCGCCAGATAGCGACCGCGCCGCGTTGCCCGGACCAGGGGTGCGGACGTCAAATTTTTCGATGATCGTTTCGGCAAAGTTGCGTGCCTTGCCCCATTTGAGGAAACCGTTTTTTTCCAGACCTTCGCGCACCGATCCAGTCAGCACTGCGTTTTCAATCAGGCTCATATCCGGCGCGGCGGCGTGGCCCAGACGTTCCTCGGGCGCGGTCAGCAGACCCAGCTTGCGGCGGCCCACCGGACCCATCTGGCTGACGTCATCGCCTTCCAGCACAATGGTGCCTGCCTTGGTCAGCAATTCACCGGACAAAGCGCCCAGCAGTTCGTCCTGACCGTTGCCCGCGACCCCCCCGATGCCGAGAATTTCACCAGACCGCACCTCCATGCTGATGCCTTTCAGCGCGGTGCCAAATTCAGCGGGGGAGGCAACGGAGAGGTCGTTCAGTTCCAGCAGAACCGGCCCGATGTCACCGCCGGTGCGTTCCGGCACGTGCAATTTCGATCCAACCATCATCTCTGCCATATCGCGCGCGGTCGTTTCGCGGGGAACACAGTCACCGACCACCTCGCCCAGACGCAGGATCGTGGCGTTGTCACACAGGGTGCGGATCTCTTCCAGCTTGTGGCTGATGTAAAGGATCGCGGTGCCCTCAGCCGACAGCTTGCGCAGGGTTTCGAACAGAATGTCCACTTCCTGCGGCGTCAGCACGCTGGTGGGTTCATCCATGATCAACAGCTTCGGGTCCTGCAGCAGACAGCGAATGATTTCGACCCGCTGACGTTCACCAGCGGACAGGTCGCCCACGGTGCGGAAGGGATCTAGCGGCAGACCGTAGGTTTCCGACACCTCTTTGATCCGGGCGGCCAGATCGCGCATCTTGGGCGGGTTTTCCATGCCCAGTGCGATGTTTTCCGCCACATTCAGCGCGTCAAACAGTGAGAAGTGCTGAAACACCATCGCCACACCCGCCTGACGGGCCGCCGAGGGTTTCACCGGCGCGTAGTCTTCGCCGTTCATCACCATTGATCCGCTGTTTGGTTTCACCAGACCATAGATCATTTTTACCAGCGTGGATTTGCCCGCGCCGTTTTCCCCCAGAAGGGCGTGAACCTCGCCCTTGCCGATTTCAAATGACACGTTGTTGTTGGCCACAACGCCCGGGTAGGCCTTGGTCAGGCCATTTAGTTTGAGTAGCGTCCCTGTCACGCGCGTCCCTCTTTGTTGAGCTGTGTGTTGGCAGTCAGGCTGGCGCCTTGGCCCGGTTGCGCACTTACTAACGCCAGCACCTGCCCAACAGCAATGGCTGAGCGGCGTGTGTGGCGTTGAGAAGTGCGGTTCACGGGTGTTTTTTGCGCTCTTGTGATGACCTGAGATGCACAAGCAGGCACGCGCGCCAAATTCCGGCCATCAGCGGTCGGATAGGACCGACCGGACACAAAGAGATTCTGGTGGCAGTGCAGTTGCAGCGTCCGGGGCAGGTTCCGACCACAGGTTGCCTGCGGATCCGGTGCGCACGGTGCCTCACACTCTCCTGACAGAAGAGGGGGGACAGTCATGTGAAAAACCTGCCGCCTTACCAAGTGGCTTACCCTGTTGGCGCGTCTTCGATGCGGCGTAGAAAACGAGCGGGCGTGTTGCTTGCCCAAATAAAAGATGCAGATTTGACGCGCATTTCAAGAAAAATTATCGCTGCGCTGCGGCTAAGAATGTTGCGGTGATCAAAAAGCGATCGCAATTTTTGATCGTGGTGGATTTTTAGGCGGTATGTTTGCGGCTTGTTTTTAATCTGTATTGCGGACGAGTTTGGCTTTGCCGCGCCGCAGCATTCTATGACGGGTTTCGTTCCGTCACATCGCGGACCCAGCAGCTGAAAAATCCCGTCTTCCGCCCTGTTCTACGCTCCACTAAGGTGGCGCCATGACTGATGCCCCCCGATTCATCCACCTGCGCACCCATACCGAATACTCCCTTCTGGAAGGTGCCGTGCGCCTGAAGAAGCTACCCGGCCTATGCGCCGATATGGGCATGCCTGCGGTGGCGGTCACCGACACCAATTCGCTGTTTGCTGCATTGGAATTTTCCGTGTCGGCGCAAGGCGCAGGCATTCAGCCGATCGTCGGCTGTCAGGTGGATGTGGCCTATACACAATCCGCACCGGGGGAGGTGCCAGCGCTGCCAGCCCCCGTGGTTCTGCTTTCGCAGACAGAGGCGGGGTATGAAAACCTAATGCGACTGTCATCCTGCCTGTATGTGGACAACGGCGGGCAACTGCCTCAGGTCACCATGGCAGAGCTGCAGGAGTTTTCCGAAGGTCTGATCTGCCTGACCGGCGCCGCAAACGGTCCCGTCGGCCAACTGATCCAACAAGGCGCGCGCGACAAGGCAGCGGCGCTGCTACGTCAATTGGCATCGATCTATCCGCAGCGCCTCTACGTGGAATTGCAGCGCCACCCGGGCGAGGACGGGCTGCCGCAGGACGAAAAACTGTGCGAACGTCACTTTGTCGAAATGGCTTATGATATGGGCCTGCCCTTGGTGGCGACCAATGACGTCTATTTCCCCAAATCCGACATGTACGAAGCGCATGATGCGCTGATCTGCATTTCCGAGGGCACCTATGTCGATCAGTCGGAACCGCGCCGCCGACTGACCCCGCAGCATTATTTCAAATCCCAAGAGGAGATGATCACCCTCTTTGCGGACCTGCCAGAAGCGATTGAAAACACGGTGGAAATCGCCCGCCGTTGTGCATTTGGCACCTATCGGCGTGACCCGATCCTGCCGAAGTTTGCCGATGATGAGGTGGCCGAACTGCGCCGTCAGGCGAACGAAGGCCTGCAGGCCCGCCTGAAGGTGATCCCACATGCGGCGACGGTGGAGGAGTATCAGGAACGGCTGGATTTCGAACTGGGCATCATCGAAGGCATGGGGTTCCCCGGCTACTTCCTGATCGTTGCCGACTTTATCCAATGGGGCAAGGATCACGGCATTCCGGTGGGGCCGGGGCGGGGGTCTGGTGCGGGTTCTCTTGTGGCCTATGCGCTGACGATTACCGACCTTGATCCGCTGCGCTACAGCCTGCTGTTTGAACGCTTCCTGAACCCCGAACGTGTGTCGATGCCTGACTTCGACATCGACTTCTGCATGGATCGCCGTGAAGAGGTGATTAAATACGTTCAAGAGAAGTATGGCCGTGACAAGGTGGGCCAGATCATCACCTTTGGTGCGCTCTTGTCCAAGGCGGCAGTGCGCGACATTGGCCGTGTGTTGCAGATGCCCTATGGCCAAGTGGATCGCCTGTCGAAGCTGATCCCTGTCGAGGGGGTGAAGCCGCTGTCGATTGCGGATTCGCTGAAAGAAGAGCCGCGCCTGCGTGAAGAGGCCCGCAATGAAGAGGTGGTTGAGCGCCTGCTGAACTACGGCATGAAGGTTGAGGGGCTACTGCGGAACGCATCCACCCACGCGGCGGGTGTGGTGATCGGGGATCGTCCGCTGGATCGTCTGGTGCCGCTGTACCAAGATCCGCGATCCGACATGCCCGCCACCCAGTTCAACATGAAATGGGTGGAACAGGCCGGTCTGGTGAAATTCGACTTCCTCGGTCTGAAAACGCTGACGGTCATTCAAAACGCCGTTGATCTGATCAAGAAGAACGGGCGTCACCTGCACATCGGGCCGGATGGATCGGAACTGTATGAACCGCCAGAGGGTGCGGTGGATGATATCGGCGCCATCCCGCTGGATGATGAGGCGACCTATAAACTTTACGCCAGTGCGAAAACCGTGGCGGTGTTTCAGGTGGAATCCGGCGGCATGATGAGTGCGCTGCAACAGATGAAACCCACCTGTATCGAGGACATCGTTGCACTTGTGGCGCTGTATCGTCCGGGGCCGATGGAAAACATCCCCACCTATTGCAAGGTGAAGAACGGCCAGCAGGATCTGGAATCGGTGCATCCGCTGATCGACCACATCCTTGAGGAAACCCAAGGCATCATCGTTTATCAGGAACAGGTGATGCAGATCGCGCAGGTCATGGCGGGCTACTCGCTTGGCGGGGCGGACCTGTTGCGTCGTGCGATGGGTAAAAAGATCAAAGAGGCGATGGACGCCGAACGCCCCAAATTCGAAAAGGGCGCGGCGGAAAACGGGGTGCCAGCGAAAAAGGCCAGCGAGGTTTTCGACCTGTTGGAAAAATTCGCCAACTACGGCTTCAACAAATCCCACGCTGCGGCCTATGCGGTGGTTAGCTATCAAACCGGCTGGCTGAAGGCGAACCATCCGGCGGAGTTTATGGCAGGCGTTATGAACTGCGATATCCATCTGACCGACAAGCTGGAGATCTACGCCGAAGAGGTGCGCCGTGGCCTCGACATCACCATTGTGCCGCCCTGTGTGAACACCTCACTGCCGACGTTTGACGTTGTGGATGGCGAATTGATCTATGGCATGGGCGCGCTGAAAAACGTCGGCCTTGAGGCGGTGAAGTTGATCTCGGACGCCCGCCTGAAGGGCGATCAGGGACCGAAGCCCTTTGCTACGCTGTTTGATTTTGCCCGTCGGGTGGATCTGAAACGGGTGGGCAAGCGCCCCTTGGAAATGCTGGCGCGCGCTGGCGCCTTTGACAATCTGGACCCGAACCGCCGCCGCGTCTTTGACAGCCTTGAAAGTCTGGTGCGCTATTCGGCGGCGATCCATGAACAGCGCGAAAGCTCTCAGGTCTCGCTCTTTGGTGAGGCGGGAGAGGACCTGCCAGAACCACGCCTGTCCAAGGTCACCGACTGGCCCGCCGCTGATCGTCTGGCCGAGGAACATAAAGCGGTTGGCTTCTATCTGACCGGCCACCCGCTGGATGACTACCTGCCTGCGCTGAAACGCAAAAAACTGCTGACGCTTGAGGGTCTGAAGCAAAAGGCAGAGGCCAACGGCGCCGCCACCGAACGGGTGGGCGTGCTAGTCTCTGGCCTGCAGGAACGCAAATCGGGACGGGGCACGCGGTTCTTTCGCATGAATATCTCTGACCCCACCGGACAGGTGGCGGGGATGGTGATGTTCCCAGAGGATTTTGATCGCACCCGCGCGGTGTTTGATCAGACCAATCAGGTCATCATGACGCTGGAGGCACGCTTTAACGACGGTCAGTTTGACCCGATGGGACGCGGTGTGGCCAGCCTGGATGACTTCGTCGCGGATGCGGGCAACATGGGATTGCAGATCTTTGTCGATGAGGCAGAGGCGATTCCGCTGGCCGCGACCATTCTGGCTGACGCGCGGGAAAAATCGCGCAGCGCGGGGCGGGGGCCGATCAAGTTCTGCCTGATGAACCCCGAATTGCCCGGTGAGGTTGACATTGACACCTATCAGGAATTTCCGGTGAACCCGCAGATCAAAAGCGCGATCAAATCACTGCCCGGTGTGCTGGACGTGCAAGAGATCTGATCGCCCCAAACGGGGGCAGGACAGTTCACGCGACGCAACATTGGTTTGCGTCGCGCGGATCGCTGCGGTATGGTCCGCGCGGGGACAAATTGGGACGATTGCCGTAAATGGATAAGCGTTTTCAACGCATTGCATATCCTGTGCAGACGCATGGACTGAAAGGTGGGGCGCTGGCTGGCCTGCTGCTTTTGTTGGCTGGCTGCGGGGATCCGCTGGCAGGGTTGCGCCTTCAGGATGTGCCGGGATCGGCCGAGGCGGCGGACGACGGGGCGGCATTGCTGGCCACCAACGCTGAGGCAGAGCGGCCCGATGACGCGGCCACATCCGAGGAAGAACCGGCCAAATCTGGCGTGCTGGGGTGGTTGTTTGCTCAGAAAGATGCGCCGCTTTCCGACAAGGATGCCATAGCGCTACCCCAGACCAGATTGGCAAGCAAAGAACCTGGGCGCACACCAGACGGTGATACCGGCGCACAGGTGCAGTTGGCCAGCCTGCCTGCATCCACAGAAGGTGCAACGTCCAAGGATAGGGCCGGATTTGATCTGTTTAAATTGCTCAGCCGTTCAGAACCTGAACAGCCAACGGGCGCAATACCCTTTGGCAGTAGCACGCGGTTCGGCAGCGTTGGGATCGTCTGTGATTTTCCCAAACGAAAGCTGGGAACGCTTGTGGCGCAGCATCCTGAAAAGAAACCGTTTTACCGTCTCTATGACAGTGCCCCAAGCGATGAAGGGTTGCGCGCGTTCTACGTCACGGGCTTTGGCGATGGCTGCCTGCGACAGGTGATGGGCACGGCGGTTGTGTTTGGCTCGGTCGAAATGCACGAACAGCTACGCTATGGCCTGCCGTCGGACCTGCATCCCTTTACCACTACTGACAAAGCCTACGAAAAGCTGAAGCGTCGCCTGTGTAAGGTCCGCACCAAGGAACCCTGCGGCGAAAAACGCGGCAAACTGACCCCCAACACAGTTTTCGTCAGCGTGTATGACACCCGTGGTTTGGGGCAGGGCTGGGCCAATATGTTGCTGCACGACGGTGCGGTTCTGGCCAGTCACCATACGGCAGAGTAGGGCGCGCGCCGTCTTTTAATACCGCCCTTCAATAATGCGGCGGTTTTTCCGGTCCGCCATAGATGTGGCTGCCGCCATCTGCCTCGCGCTCTGCTTCGCGCTGCATCAACAGGGCGACGCGGCGGGTCAGCATGTCAATCTCGCCCGCTTGGGTGGCGACAACATCTGACAGGTCCTCGACCGTGCGGGTCAGGTGTGCCAGTTGTTCTTCCAGATCTTGCATCTTGGTGTCTTGCATTGTGCCGCCCTTTGTGTGCTGGCGCGGCCTTAGCACAGCAGGCGTGGCAGGGGCAATGGACGGGGAACAGGCGGGCGACGTGCACAATGGTCGCGACTGCAAGGTTATATGCCACTTTCCCCTTGCAATGCTTGCCCCTAAGCGCCGCATCCGGTAGACGCGGGCGCGACATTACCCGCAAGGACAAAGCCAATGGCCAAGCAGAAGAAAGCCCCCCGCCCCAAGGCCGTCACGCCCAAGGGGTTCCGCGACTATTTCGGTACCGAAGTGACCGAACGCAGCGAGATGCTGCAGAAAATCGCCGGGGTCTATCACCATTACGGCTTTGACGCGCTGGAATCTGCCGCCGTGGAAACGGTTGAGGCGCTGGGCAAGTTTCTGCCCGACGTGGATCGCCCCAACGAAGGCGTCTTTGCCTGGCAAGAGGCGGATGAGGGAGATAAGGGTGACTGGATGGCCCTGCGCTATGACCTGACCGCGCCTTTGGCCCGTGTCTATGCCCAGCACCGCAATGATCTGCCCAACCCCTATCGCCGCTACGCGATGGGTCCCGTTTGGCGCAACGAAAAGCCGGGACCGGGCCGTTATCGCCAGTTCTATCAATGTGATGCGGATACCGTTGGGACCGCGTCGATGGCCGCGGATGCCGAGATTTGCATGATGCTGTCCGACACGCTGGAGGCGGTGGGCATTCCCCGTGGCGACTATCTGGTGCGCGTGAACAACCGCAAGGTTCTGAACGGTGTGCTAGAGGCCATGGGTTTGGCCGAAGATGACCCCAAACGCGACGACGTGCTGCGCACCATCGACAAGTTCGACAAGGTCGGCGAAGAGGGTGTGCGTCAATTGCTGGGCAAGGGGCGTCTGGATGCCTCTGGCGCTTACATCGATGGCGTTGGTCTGGAGGAGGCGCAGGCTGAACCTGTGATCGCCTTCCTCACCTCGCGTGCCGACGATGTGGCTGGCACCATGGAAAACCTGCGCGCTGCCGTGGGGGACAGCAAGGTTGGCCAAGACGGCATTGCCGAACTGGAACAGATCGGCGCCCTGTTGGCCGCCGCAGGCTATGGCGACGATCAGGTGCTGATCGACCCGTCGATCGTGCGTGGTCTGGGCTATTACACCGGTCCGGTGTTTGAGGCAGAGCTGACCTTTGAAATCCTCGACGAAAAGGGCCGCAAGCGCCAGTTCGGCTCGGTCGCTGGTGGTGGTCGCTATGACGGTTTGGTCAAGCGTTTCACCGGTCAGGAAGTGCCCGCTGTGGGCGTCTCCATCGGTGTGGACCGCCTGCTGGCCGCCCTGCGTGAAAAGGGCCGCATGGGCGGTGCGCCTACGGGCCCCGTTGTGGTCACCGTGATGGATAAGGCCCGTATGGCCGACTATCAGGCGATGGTGGCTGAGCTGCGCCAAGAGGGTATTCGGGCTGAGGTCTATCTGGGCAACCCTAAAAACTTCGGCAACCAGTTGAAATACGCGGACAAGCGCAACTCCCCCATCGCGATCATCGAAGGTGGCGATGAGAAGGAGAAGGGCGTGGTGCAGATCAAGGACCTGATCCTTGGCGCCAAGATCGCCGAAAGCGCCACGCTGGAAGAATGGAAAGAGCGTCCCAGCCAGTTTGAGGTGCCGCGCACTGAGATGATCGCCAAGGTGCGTGAAATCCTCGCCAGCCAACAGGACGGTAGTGATGCCTGATCGGATCGACATTCGCGCCCGCGCGGCGGCCCTGCGCGCCTCGTTCGAGGCGGCGGGCGCACAGCTGGTGGAAACCGATGTGCTGCAACCGGCCGAGGTGCTGCTGGACCTCTACGGCGAAGATATCCGTGGCCGCGCCTATGTGACCTCGGACGCGCTGCGCGGTGAACAGATGCTGCGCCCTGATTTTACCGTGCCGGTGGTGCAGATGCACATGGCGCATGGGGCCGAGCCCGCGCGCTATACCTACGCCGGTCAGGTGTTCCGCCGTCAGGAAGACGACGCCAGCCGCCCCAATGAATATACGCAGGTTGGCTACGAGGTGTTTGACCGCGAAAACCCAGTAGAGGCGGATGCCGAGGTGTTCGCCATCATCCGTGACGCACTGGGCAATCAGCCGCTGCGCGCGGCCTGTGGTGACATTGGCCTGTTGCTGGCTGCGGTTGAGGGCTTGCAAACCTCTGAACGGCGCAAGGCCGCGCTGCGCCGCCACATCTGGCGCCCGCGCCGGTTCCGCGCGTTGTTGGATCGTTACGCAGGGCGCACGCCAGTGCCTGCGGCCCGCGCGGCATTGCTGGCGGCAGAGGATCCCTTTGCGGTCGCCGGTCCCGATATCGGTCTGCGCTCGCGCCGTGAGGTTGAGGCGCGGATTGCTGCCCTGCGCGAAGATGCGGCAACCGATCCCTTGTCGGAAAATGAGGTTGCGCTGATTGATGCCATCCTTGGCGTGCGGGAAAACCTGCCCAACGCCTTGGAACAGCTGCGCGATATTGCGGTGGACATGCCCGCGATCAGCGCCAGTGTCGAACGTCTGGCCCGCCGTATGAAGGCGCTGTCAAAACGGGGCATCGACGTTGACGCGCTGGATTTTGAGGCCAGCTATGGCCGTACCTCGATGGAATATTACGACGGCTTTGTCTTCGGCTTCCACGCCGCCAGCCGTCCTGACCTGCCACCTGTCGCCACCGGCGGGCGCTATGATGCGCTGTGTCGGGTGCTGGGGCAGGGGCGTGACATCCCCGCAGTGGGCGGCGTGATCCGCCCTGATCTGTTGATCGAGTTGGAGGCAGGCCAATGAGCGTAAAACTGGGCGTGCCCTCCAAGGGGCGGTTGATGGAAAAGACCTTTGACTGGTTCGGTGAACGTGGCATCGCACTGTCGCGCACCGGGTCGGATCGCGAATACGCGGGCAAGGTTGAGGGCATCGAAGGTGTTGAGCTGGTGCTGCTTTCCGCCGGTGAAATCCCCCGCGAACTGGCCGCTGGTCGCATCCATCTGGGTGTCACGGGCACCGATCTGGTGCGCGAAAAGCTGGGCCAGTGGGAACAGCAGGTCGAACCGCTGGCGGAACTGGGCTTTGGCCATGCGGATCTGATTCTGGCGGTGCCGAACGCTTGGGTGGATGTGAACAGCCTGGATGATCTGGACGCCGCTGCTGCAGCCTTCCGCCAGACACATCGCTTCCGCTTGCGGATTGCCACCAAATACCACCGTCTGGTGCGTGATTTCCTGCGCGATCATGGCGTGGCGGATTACCAGCTGGTGGACAGTCAGGGCGCCACAGAGGGCACGGTGAAAAACGAAACCGCCGAGGCGGTAGCAGATATCACCTCCACCGGGGATACGCTGCGCGCCAATCACCTGAAGATCCTGAGCGATGCAACGATTTTGAAATCGCAGGCCACCCTGTTCCGATCCCGCATGGCGGCAGCCAACGATCAGGAACGCGCAGTGATCAAAGACCTACGCAAGGCCTTGGCGCTGGTCTGAAGCATACGGCCACATCGGCAGTGCAAAACAAGCAGGCCGTCCTTCGAGAGAGGGGCGGCTTTTGCGTGTCTGGTCCTGACGCTTCAAATTGAACCCACAGGCACGATCGCGGGGGCGCTAACGCGGCGTGGGGCGCTATCGGATGGGTTGTGTCTTGCATGCGACAGGCGAGTGAATTGCGCAAAAATTTGTTGAGGCGGCTAAACTTTCTGACTATCACGTCGTCTTGTTAACCCTTTGTATCTGTTTATCAGTGTGAGTAAAAAATGAAGACTATGAGTATTGTTGCAGCGTTTGCAACAGTTTGTGTTCCCACGTTTGCATCTGCGGAAATCAGTGGCTCGATCGAATTGGGCTATTCCGTCGCCAGCGATAACGTAAACGCAGACAATGTAACGTCCCCCTCGATTGATACGACCCTTGGCTATGGTAATCTGACAGGTATCCAGCTGGAACTGGACGTCAGCACCATGCGAGCGAATGGTTTGAATACCAATCGCAACAGCCACTCGGCGGCAGTGGATCTGGGCTATGCCTTTGATAATGGTGTCACTGCAGGTGTGTTCGTCGAAGACATCAATGTTGCGCGCTCCCCGACCACTTTCATCGCTTACAGCACTGCGGGTGCTTTTGTCGGCTACGAAAGCGACACCTACGATGTCGAAGCCTATTTTGGGCAGATCGATGGTCTGGCCAATCAAGACGGCAATCACTTTGGTGTTCGCGGCGCCTATTCGCTGTCCGAGAACACGAAGATCAGCGCAGAATTTGCGCGTATGAATCTCGCGCTTTTTGATCAGAAATATCTTGGGCTGGCGGTTAGTCACAATCTGACTGATACCTTCGGCGTTTTCGGTGCCTACCAGAAATATGATTGGGCCACCTTCCTTGATGTCGAAGCTGTGAGTCTGGGTGTGTCCTATGCCTTTGCCAATGGTAGCCTCGCATCCCTAGAGGTCGCGCGCGTCGAAGAAGGCCCACGCGAGACGCAGGTTCTCTCCCTTGGCTATTCGATCCCGCTGGGCGAAACGGATAAATCGACTGCACGTGTCACCGGCTTTGCCTCTTCTGTTGCCGATGGCCGCCGCGGCGGTGCAGGAAAGATCGCCAACGATTATTGGCCGATCAACAGGTAATCGATTTACCTTTCATAAAGATGGAACCGGCTCTCTTGCGAGGGCCGGTTTTTTTGCACCTGCGGTTGGGGCAAAATCTTTACAACACTCCGATGTCGGCCAGCGCGGCAGACAGGTCTGCCGGTAGTGCGTCGTCTTCTTGACGGGCGGCGGTCATATCGGGGGGGCTGTCTTCGGGTTTTAGGTAGCGCCAGCCCTGAAAAGGGCGGCGTTGGGCAGGGGCGGTGCGGAACAAATCCTTGTCCAGGACAATGGCACAGCGGCGGATACCGTCGTGGCCTGTGACCTCATCCAGACGCAGGATGCGTTGGCGTGCTTGGATCACCCCTTTGATGACCCAGTAAATCGATCCGCCATTCAGAATCTCTGCTTCGCGTTTGGGCCACATGCGGGTGATATGTTGTGGAAATCCGTCAGCGGTCTGAACCTGCGGGATTTTCTGCCATTCCGCCAGCGTATCGACGCTTTCGGTGCCGACACTCAGTTTGATGAGGTTTGTGTACTTTTCCACGGGTTTTCCAGTTGTGGCTTTCCAGGTGTGGTGGGGCCGTCGACGGTGCGCGGCGCGGGGCTTTATCCTAGTTTCTTTTTCACCGATGGCCAGATCCCGTTGGGTCCGATTGCAAAAATTTGCGCACGCCCGGTGCTGCTGCGGCGGCGGGCAGGGTCACGACAGGAATTGCGCATCGCCACTGTGTTTCAGCAGATCCTGCACGATCGGGTTGGGGAACCGCCGACGCAGGGTGATTGCATAAAAGGTTTCGCGGATACGGGGGTGTTCTTTTGCCTCGCGTAGGCGGCCTGAGCTCAACTCGTCGGTCACAACGATGGGCGGCACAAGGGCAAGTCCGATGTCTTCGCGCACCAACAGACGCATCATTGCCATGTCATCCACTTCTGCCGCGATCTGCGGGCGGACGGACAATCGACTGGCCATCGCGTCAAAGGCAGTGCGCAGGCTGGTGTCTGTAGTCGGCAAAATAAATGGCTGATCTGCCAGTAGATCCCTCAACGGCTTGTCCGGGTCCAATCGGTCGGGGCTGCCGACGATGCTGACCTCTTGTTCACCGATTCTGTGGGTTTCGTATGGTGTTAGGCTGTCATCAGGTGGTGGTCTGTTCATCAGCACAATGTCCAGATTCAGCGCTTCCAACCCCTCTAGCAATTCCATCGGACTGCCGGATCGCAGGATAACCTCAACATCCAGACGTGACAGAATGGGGCGCAGAAAACCGATCTGAAAGTTGCGCGACAACGTCGCTAGCGCGCCAACACGCAGTGCTTTGCGGGTTTGCACCCGACCGCCAAGCGTGGCGACAAGTTCTTGACCTGTCGAGAAAATTGCATCTGCGTGGTCGAGCGCAATGCGCCCGGCCTCTGTCAGGTGCAGTTGGCGGCCGCGCCGTTCGAACAAGGGATGACCCAGCCGTTCCTCCAGTTGTTTGATCTGCACGGACAAGGCCGATTGCGACAGGTTCAAACGCTGCGCAGTGCGGGTGAGGTTTCCATCATGGGCGACTGCCCAGAAGTACCTGAGATGATGATAGTTCAACGGCATAGTTCTATTTTATAGAACGTAATCCGTTAAACAATGAATTTTTATTGGAAGAGATCCTGCCCTATCTGCCGCTAAAGCCCAGTCGCTCTGCTGTCATCCAAAATGCCAGCGACGTCGTGGGACAGCAACGGTGCCGTTGGCCGGCAAAAGTGAAGGATCGCGATCATGACCCACCTCTTTCTTCCTTTCCTCGGACCATTGGTCCTGCTGTCGGCGGCCTATGCCGCCAGACACATGACAGCGCGCCGTGGCGCATTGCTTGCCGAATGCGCGGCCTTGGCTGCGCTGGCAATCGCTGCGCTGTCGGCCTTGTTCCTTGGGGTGTTTGGGGCCGGGACCTCGGCCTTGGCCGGGGCCCTGGGGATCGGCCTGTCTGTGCGACTTGACGCAGTCAGTGTGATCATGCTGGTGCTTGTCAGCTTCATCGGTTGGGTGGTGCTGCGCTATTCACGCACTTACATGGATGGCGAAGAGCGCCATAGCTCATTCACCGCAGGCATGTCGGCGACGTTGGCGACAGTGCTGATGTTGGTGATGTCGGGCAACCTGATCCAATTGCTGCTGGCCTGGATCCTGACCAGCGTTTTGTTGAACCGCTTGTTGTTGTTTTATCCCGGACGTGCCACAGCCCACCGCGCCGCCCGCAAGAAAGCGATTGTTGCGCGCCTGAGTGAGGGCGCCCTAGCGGCAGCCGTTGTGCTGTTGATTGCGGCCACGGGCAGCACGGACATTCAGACGATCCTAACCACGGTAGAAGCTGGTTGGCTGGTCATGATTGCCGCCCTGTTGCTGGCGGTGGCTGCGGTTCTGGCATCGGCGCAGTTTCCCCTGCATGGCTGGCTGACAGAGGTGATGGAAGCCCCGACGCCAGTGTCCGCGTTGTTGCATGCAGGTGTTATCAACGCTGGTGGATTCCTCTTGATCCGGTTTGCCGAGGTGATGCTGGTTGCCCCGGGTGTGATGGCGCTTCTGGTGATGCTGGGGGGACTAAGCGCACTTTTTGGCGGCTTGGTCATGTTAACCCAGCCTGCGGTAAAGACCTCGTTGGCTTGGTCTACAATTGCTCAGATGGGGTTCATGGTGATGCAGTGTGGTCTGGCGCTGTTCCCGCTAGCGCTGCTGCATATCGTGGCCCATTCCCTATACAAGGCGCATGCTTTCCTCAGCGCTGGTGAGGCAGTGCGCAATGTGGCGGCCATTCGGCGGCCGGGGCCAGTGGCTGTGCCCAGTGCGCGCAATGTGGTGCAGTCCTTTGTCATCGCGATCCTCATCTATACAGCGGTCGGAATGACCGTTGGCTTTGACGGAAAGTCGGTTCAGGCGATTGCCTTGGGGGTCATCCTTATCTTTGGCGTGGCCTACCTGCTGGCACAGGGCTTTGCGGATGCCGCACCGCGCGCTTTGATGCGGCGCACAGTGACCTATGCGCTGGTTACCTCCGTCAGCTACTTCGTCCTGCAGGTGATTGCACAGAAACTGACCGCCGGGGCGCTGCCTGCGACACCGGCACCCGGGCCGCTGGAATGGGCGCTGATCGTTTTGGCGTTGGTCAGCTTTGGCATCACAGCGGTTGCGCAGGCGACCTTCCCCCTGTGGGCGGGGCATCCGGCGGCGGCAGGCCTGCGGGTCCATTTGACCAACGGTCTTTATGCCAATGCCATCTTCGACAGACTTCTGAACGGCTGGTCCAAACGGACCGCGGCCTGACCCGAACGCGTGAAAGGAAATCCCTATGTTTGCAAAGCTTGAAACCTTCCCTGCCGCGCTGCTCGAATTGGTGGCCTGCGCCAAATCCTCTGCCAAGGCGATCCCGCCGTTGTTTCCGCTGTCGACCAGCGTGGCGGTGAATCCCTTCCTTGGTCAGTCAGAGGAACCGCTGGCCGTCACCGCAGCACGGTTGGCGCGCGTTGGCGGCGCGCGCATCACCCCGCCGCGTAGCCATTGGGCGGCCAAGCTGGCCGCCGGCACGATGACCGAGGCCGATTTGGCCGATGCCACCCGCGCCGCATCCGCACATCCCAGTGCGGCTGTGTTTGCACAGCCAACCTTGGACGAGGTGATCGCCAGCCTTGGGGCGGAACCAGAACCCGCCGCCGCCTTGCCAACAGTGGCAGAATTGGCCGCAGATGTATCGGGTGTGGATTGGCCGGGCCTTATCGAGGATCGCATCGGGGTCTGGGCGGCCAGCCATTTTGACCAAGGACAGGCATTGTGGAAACAAGCCAAATCCGACAGCGCCTTTGCTTCGTGGCGCGATTTTGCTGCCCGTGACCTGACGCCGGAAATCCATGGATTGAAAGGGTTCTGTTCCTTTGTGGCGGAAACCAACCGTTCGCATTGGCGCGCCATCGGGCGGGCCTGTGAAAATCTGGGTGTGGACACCGCCGCATCGCACACGGCTTTTCATCGTTGGCTGACCACCTTGGGCGGTTGGGCGCAATACGGGCGTTATCATCTGTGGCAGGCAGAGCTGAACGGCGATCTGGACAGCACGGTAACCGAACTGCTTGCTATTCGCATGGTCTTTGACGAGGCGCTATTTGAGCTTTACCGCGATCAGATTATTGAGCGCTGGGAACAGGTGGTGGCAGCACATCAGGCACCTGTAACGCCTGACAAGGAACTGATCATCGACGCAATTTTGCAGGACGCGGGGGATCGTGCGGCCCAGCGTGCATTGGCAGATGCACTGGAGGCTGGCGCACCACGGAAGGCCGTTGATCCGGCCGCGCCGGAACGGCCCGCAGTTCAGGCAGCTTTCTGCATCGACGTGCGCTCAGAGGTGTTGCGCCGCGCGTTAGAAGCACAGGACAGTGCTATTCAGACCATCGGTTTCGCCGGCTTCTTTGGCTTGGCCAGCGCTCATAAGGCCGCTGGATCCGATGTCACTGAAATGCGTGGGCCAGCACTTTTGCAGGCTGGTCTGACCTCGCAGGTGGTGGAACCTAAACAGGTTGATCTGGGGCGTCGGTATAGCGCGCGGGCGAAACGGGCATGGGGACGGTTCAAACTGGCTGCTGTTTCGTCCTTTGCCTTTGTCGAGGCAACGGGGCCGCTTTATGCGGGCAAGCTGATGAAGGATTCGCTCGGAACTGGGCACGGCGCGGCGGTGGAACCCGCGCCGAAACTGGATCCGATGATCGACTTGCCCACACGTGTAGGCATGGCGAAAACGGTGTTGTCGGCCATGTCTTTGACGTCCGAATTCGCGCCGATTGTCATGCTGGCGGGGCATGGGGCACATGTGACCAACAACCCGCATGAAAGTGCGCTGCAATGTGGGGCCTGTGGCGGACATGCGGGTGATGTAAACGCACGTCTGCTGGCGGCGTTGCTGAATGATCGTGATGTGCGTTTGGGGCTGCGCGATCAGGGGGTTGATGTGCCGGACGACACCGCATTTCTGCCCGCTCTGCATCATACGACCACCGACGAGATCACCCTCTACGAGGATGACCTGCCGCTTGGTGCTGATCGGTCTGGGCTGGCGCAATTGCGCAGCTGGTTGGCGGCGGCTGGCACGCTTGCGCGCAGTGAGCGCGCTGGTCGGTTGCCCCGTGCTGAGGATGCCAAAAGTGTTCTGCGCCGGGCGCGGGATTGGGCCGAAACCCGGCCGGAATGGGGGCTGGCGGGCTGTCGTGCCTTTATCGCGGCACCGCGTGGGCGTACCGATGGGGCGGACCTTGCGGGGCAATCGTTCCTGCACAATTACGATTGGCAACGCGACGAAGGCTTCGGCGTTCTGGAATTGATCATGACAGCGCCCGTCGTGGTGGCCAGCTGGATCAGCCTGCAATACTACGGATCAACCACCGCACCTGCCTTGTTTGGCGGTGGCAACAAGCTGCTGCATAACGTGGTTGGCGGCATCGGTGTGCTCGAAGGCAACAACGGCGCCCCTCGGGCAGGGCTGCCGTGGCAGTCGGTACATGATGGGTCGGGGTTTCAACATGACCCGCTGCGCCTATCCGTGGTGATCGAAGCACCGCGTGAAGCGATGAGCGACATCCTTGACCGGCATCCGGCTGTTCGCGCCCTATTTGACAACGGTTGGCTGCATCTGATTGCGATGGACGATGCGGGGCGTCTGGCTTGGCGCTACAGCGGCGATCTGACTTGGCAACCGTTGGGGCGAACCACAGGCGCCTCGGCGACAAAGGGCACGTTGCCCATCGCGGCAGAGTGATGGCTGGATATCCGAAACCGAAAGGGGCGCCCAATTGGGCGCCCCTGAATGTTTCGAGGAGTGCAAGCTGAAGCGGATTAGCGCTGTTTGCGGTAGAAATCTGCCATCATCTGACCAAAGGCCTGATCGTCCAGCGGGGTGTCAATCGCGGCGCTCACATCCTCAATCATCTGCGGCGGCAGCACGCCGGGGGCGCGGTGACGGATCAGACCGTTGATGAAGAATTTGGTAAACTCAGGATGCGGTTGGATGGTCAGGATCTGGTCATCAATCACCAGTCCAGCGTTGGCGCAGAAATCGGTGCTGGCGTAGACCTCTGCCCCCTCGGGTGGGGTGATCACCTGATCCTGATGCCATGCGTTCAGCACCATATCCTTGCCGTTCACTTGATAGGTGACGGGACCTGCGGACCAGCCGCCTTCGAACTTCTCCACATGACCACCAAGAGCCTGCGCGATGATCTGGTGGCCGAAACACACCCCAATCAATGGCTTGCCAGAGGCGCGGATGTCGCGGATCAGCTGTTCTAGCGGCGCGATCCAATGGTGATCTTCATAGACGCCATGTTTCGATCCGGTGATCAACCACCCGTCCGCCTCATCCACCGAGGTGGGGAAGACGCCATCGACGACGAAGTAGTCCACATAGTCAAAGCCGTTGCCGTCCAGCAGCGTGGCGAACATTCCCGCGTAGCTGCCCAGATCGTCTTTCATCTCATCCGGCATGTGGCCGGTTTGCAGGATGCCGATTTTCATAAGTCGTCTCTTCGTATCGTTGGGCTTGGGGCGCGGGGTTAGACCGATTCCAAATAGGTTTCCAGCCGTTCTGCCGCGTCCATATTGGCGATCTCGCGCATCTCTTGGCGTTTTGTCAGCACCATGTTGCGGATCAGCTCTGCCGGGAACAGGCGGGCCACCTCTGCGCTGGTTTCAAAGGTGTCGATGGCTTCGGCCCAGTCGGTGATGATCTGTGGCAGATCCTGATCGTAAGAGTTGCCGGTGATCGGCGCGGGTGGCTCGGCACCGTCTTCAATCCCGTTCAGTGCCGCGCCAAGAATGGCGGTCAGCATCAGGTAGGGGTTCACATCGCCACCCGCGACGCGGTGTTCAATGCGCCGCGCCTTCGGCGGGCCAGAGGGGACGCGGATCGCCGCCGTGCGGTTTTCGTGCGCCCAGCAGATCGAGGTCGGGGCATGCGCGCCGGGCACCATACGGTCATAGCTGGCGGCATGCGGGGCAAAGGCCAGCGTGCTGTCACGCATCGCCGCCATACAGCCCGCAATCGCGTGGCGCAGGGTGTCACTGCCCATGTCGCTGCCATCGTCAAAGACGTTGTTGCCGTCCTGATCAAGGACCGAGAAGTGGGTGTGCAGACCGGTGCCTGCTTCATCCGGATAGGGCTTGGTCATAAAGGTCGCGGCGCAGCCGTGTTTGCGTGCCAGACCTTTGACCAGCATCTTGAACAGCCAGGCGTCATCGGCGGCCTTCATCGCGTCGCCGTGCATCAGATTAATCTCGAACTGGCCTTTCGCCGCCTCGGAAATCGCGGCATCAGCGGGGATACCCATCGCGTCACAGGCCGCATACAGATCGCTGAAGAACCCATCGAAGGCATCCAGCGTGGCCAGCGACAGGATGTCAGGACGCGCGCGTTTCTTGCCGTTGGTAGGCAGGGCGGGCATTTCCAATCCGTCGCCACTGTCATCAACCAGAAAGAACTCCAGCTCCACCGCCGCGACGGGGGACAGGCCACGAGCTGCATAACGGTCCAGCACCCGTTGCAGCGCCTGTCGCGGATCGCCGTCATAGGGCGTGCCGTCCTCATGCACCATCCACACCGGCACCAGCGCGGCGGGATTGTCCAGCCACGGCATCGGCAGCGGGCCGCGATCCGTCATCTGCAGGAAACCGTCCTGATCGCCGCTTTCAAACACCAGCGGGCTGTCCTCAATGTCGCCGCCCCAGATGTCGAGGTTCAGCACAGAATAGGGAAAGCGCGCTGTGCCCTCGGCCAGTTTGCCAGCAAATTGCGATGGGATCCGTTTGCCGCGTGGCACACCGTTCAGGTCAGCCGCCGCCAGTCGTACAGAACGCACTTCGGGGTGGGAGGAGAGCCAGTCTTTCATCGGTCACCATCGCTTCGCTGGGGCGGTCCCAGTGGCGCGTGCAGCACGATGAGGATGGCCCGAGATCTCAAATTCCTGATCACTTTGCACTGCCCCGAAGGGCAGCGCAATAATTTGATCAAATATTTGATACTATCGGATCAGATTTGGACGCAAGCGAATTTTACGCTTGGTGTTTTGCGGCAGGTGGCGGTTCAGATAGCGGTTTGCCGCCCCGAAAATCCCCACAATCGCCAGCGTCAGCAGGATGAAATAGAACGCCAGAATGGGGTAGGGGATAAACGGGTTGAAGGTCTTATCCGCAAAGTAACGCGCATAGTAGAGCGCATCACCCTGTTGCCGCCATGCTGGAAAGCCCGAGAAGTAGACCAGCGTTGTGGCATGGAATAGGAAGATCGCTTCGTTCGTGTAGGCAGGCCATGCCAGACGCAGCATGGTAGGCCATGTGATTTTGCGGAACTTCTTCCAGCCGGAAAACCCGTAGGCATCCGCTGCCTCCATATCGCCACGCGGGATCGACAGCAGGGCGCCGTGAAAAATCTCTGCCGAATAGGCGGAGGTGTTGAGGAACAGCACAATCAGCGCGCCCAGCCAGGCCGCCGACAGCGGATCAAAGATCGGCGACACGCTTTTGAGGCTGAGGAACAGGAAGTAGGCAAAGAAGAACTGGATAAACAGCGGCGAGCCACGGAAGACAAAGATGAACCATTCCGCCGGTTTGCGTGCCAGCCGGTTTTTCGACAGCTTCCCCACCGCCAGTAGGTTGGCAAACAGGAAACCGGTCAGCACAGCCAATGTGCCAAAATAGATGTTCCAGATCATGCCGGACCCGATCAGCACAAACTGATCGCATAGGGTGTAGTCCCCACGCGGCAGCAGGCGTTCACCGTAGCCGAGCGAGCGGAATGCGTAGTCTTGCAGGGTTTGCCAACAGCTCATGCCGCTTTCCTTTGCGCTTCGCCGCCGACGGTGGCCTGACCGTGGGACAGTTTCAGGGTGAGGCGGTCCAGAACGATTTCGGACACGCGGGTAAAGGCAAGGTAGAAGATCAACAGCGCGAGGAAGTACCACATCCGCCAATCCCCATGCGGGTAGTCGGTGAACCGCGCCTGTTTACTGGCGCCCAGTTCACGTGCCCAATAAACGATGTCTTCGACACCCAAGAGGAACAACAGTGGGGTCGCTTTGATCAGCACCATCCACAGGTTCGACAGCCCGGGCAGCGCGTAGATCCACATCTGCGGCACCAGAATGCGCCAGAAGGCTTGGCGATGGGTCATGCCGTAGGCCTCGGCGGTTTCGATCTGGCCGCGCGGCACGGAGTTCATCGCGCCCTGCAGCACGTTGCCGGCAAAGGCGCCGAACACGATCGCAAAGGTCAGCACCGCAAGGCTGAAGCCATAAACCTCGTGGATCCACTGCGGAGAAGAGTTGAGCGGCATCTTGGCGCTGTCGCAGACAACAAAATCAGCGCCTTGGCGGATCGGGTCGGTCCAATCCGGGCAGCGCACCTGATGCAGCAGGTATTCAATGCCCTGATCCAGAGCGATGACAAAAAACAGGAAAAAGGCAATGTCCGGCACACCGCGCACAATGGCGATATAGCCTTTGCCCAGCCAACTGAGCGGGGTCAGGCGCGCCCGTGCGGCCATCGCACCAGCAAAGCCAAAGCCCAGCGACACCGGGGCGGTGACAGCCAGCAGCAACAGAACCGTCCCGAAGGACGCATAAAAGCTCAGGTGCTTGCCTGTGGTCAGGTAGCAGCTCAACCACTGGAGACCTTCCAGCGTGGCAGGATCAGCGCAATAGGAAAAAATGGTGGGCCTCTTTCACTGGCGCAGATCGGACAGGGCGCGATCTGTGGAAAAGGGAAAGGGCGGGGGGCATCTGCCCCCGCCCTCAATATCGTGGGAGAGAAGGCTTAGAACTGGCCTTCGATTTCCCATTTGGCCAGCAGCGCGTTCAGCGAACCGTCTGCTTTCATCGAGGCGATTGCCGCGTCGAATTTGCCGCGCAGTTCATCGTCGGACTGGCGGAATGCCATGCCGATGCCGCCGCCCAGGTATACGTCACCCAGGAACACCAGACCGCCTTCGGCAACGATCGGGTTCAGGTAGTCTTTGTCGGACAGAACCGCGTCCACTTCGCCGGATTTCACCGCAGCAACGGTTTCATCGGGGGTCGGGAATTCCACCAGGGTAGCACCGGTGCTTGCAACGTGCGCTGCCTGAATGGTCGAGGACTGAGCCGACACAACAGCGGTGTTCACGTCCAGACCTTCGGCCAGTGCGGCGTAAGCCGACGGCGACGGCTGGGTGTAGCCCTGGGTGAAGTCAACAACTTCGGCGCGCTCTTCGGTGATCGACATGCCGGCGATGATGGCGTCGTAGTTGCCCGAAGTCAGGTTGGGGATGATCGAATCCCAGTCGTTGGTTACCCACTCGCACTTCAGTTCGGCGCGTTTGCACAGCTCGTCGCCCAGCTCGCGCTCGAAACCGTCAACTTCGCCAGCATCGTTCAGGAAGTTGTACGGAGGGTAGGCGCCCTCGGTGCCCAGACGCACAACGTCAGCAGAAGCGATACCAGCGGTCAGCGCCAGTGCGGCGGTGCTCAGGATCAGGTTTTTCATTTAGGTTTCTCCCCTTGGGTTACAGGTTTTAGTCCTGGTTGTGGTTGAACTCTTGGTTCTATTCAGTCCGTCACGACCACGCCGTTAGACGTGAACAGTGGCAGACAGGAATTGCTTCAGGCGGTCGCTTTTCGGGGCGCCGAACACCTCGTCAGGCGTGCCCTGTTCTTCGATCAATCCCTTGTGCAGGAACACAACGTGGCTAGAAATATCTGCGGCCATTTTCATGTCGTGGGTCACGATCAACATGGTCCGGCCCTCTGCGGCCAGATCCTTGATGACCTTGATCACCTCTTGTTCCAACTCAGGGTCCAGCGCCGAAGTGGGTTCGTCGAACAGCAGCGCCTCAGGCTCCATGCACAGGGCACGGGCAATGGCAGCACGCTGTTGCTGGCCACCGGACAGCTGGGCAGGATAGACATCGCACTTGTCGCCGATGCCGACCTTTTCCAGATAGCGGCGGGCGGATTTTTCCACCTCATCCTTGTCGCGGCCCAGCACGGTGACCGGCGCTTCCATCACGTTTTGCAGGATGGTCATATGGGCCCAAAGGTTAAACTGTTGGAACACCATCGACAGGTTGGTGCGAATGCGCAGCACCTGTTTGGCGTCACCCGGTTGGCGGTGGCGCTGATCGCCTTTCCAGACCACCGGTTCACCCTTGAACAGGATGTCGCCCTGCTGACTATCTTCCAGCAGGTTGGCGCAGCGCAGGATCGTCGACTTGCCCGACCCCGAAGAGCCGATCAGTGACACCACGTCGCCGCGACGTGCAGTGATATCAACGCCCTTGATTACCTCAAGATCGCCATAGGCCTTGTGAAGACCACGAATTTCAATGACTGGATCCAGTTCGGACACGGACGCCCCTGACAATTTTATCCCCGATTTCGTCAGACACTAGGGACCAAATTCCGGGTCAGTGCAACGTGCAAAACGTCGGTTTGAACATGGAATCGGACAATCTGACCTAGGTTCAGTCGCAAACTGTCAGCAAAAAGGCAATATCCCTTACCTTTTTTGCAATCGCAGCATTCTGCAATTGCCCGAGAGCTCGGCAAAACGCCGCTTTGTTTCGGCTTTTTGACGGGCCGAAGGTCAGGTTTGACGTGTCGCTTGCTGTCGCGCCAATGCGCTGTCGCGGTCGTTGATTCCCAAGAGGTTTGCCACCACACGCAGAAGGGCATCTTCATGCTGGTCGCGGCTGCCATCGGCCAATACGACCGACCACAATGCTTCGACCACGCCCAGACGCTCTTCATAGGGCACAGCGTCCTTGATCGCGCGGGTAAACCGCACCGTGTCAGGGGCTTCTGCCTCTAACACCTCGGCCTCACCGCGCAGCGCGGCGGCAGCACCTGCATCAAGGGCAAAGCGCGTGCTGAGGATACGGTCGATGCGGGCAATCTCGGCAGGGGCATAGTCATTGTCGGATCGCGCGACACGCACCAGCAGCGCTGCCAGCGCAAGGCGGGCGTCGAAATCAGACAGGGGGGCGGGTTGCGGCTGTGTCAGCCGTTTCAGGAAATCTGCAAACATGGGGATGATATAGTCATGCCGACGGGACGCTGCCAATAAATAAGACGTGTCGGCAGCGTCTGGCCGAACGCTATTAGCCGTCATACCCTTCGACGATCACCAGATCGCCTGTAGATACCGGATCGCGCAGCGCCTTGGCGGCTTGATATTCCGGCGATTGGTAGCAGGCCATCGCGGTGTCGTAATCCTTGAACTCCAGCACCACGGTACGGGCGCGGCTGCTGCCCTCCATCTGTTGCTGGGCGCCACCACGGATCAGGAATTTTGCGCCATATTTTCCAAACGCCTCGGCGTTGGCTGCACGGTATTTTTCGTAGGCCTCAGGGTCGTTTACGTCCACATGGGCCACCCAGTACGCTTTGGTCATCGGGCATTCCTTTCTGTTGATGGTCGCAAAGGTGCGGTGCGCAGCAGCAAAGGTCAAGATTGGGCAGTGGCAGGGGCAGGCGTCCAGCGGCCAAAACAAAAGGCGCCCCAATTTGGGACGCCTTTCGTACAATCGGATGCCGGTTGTTTAAACCAGACGCGATGCTTCTACAGCGGCGCGAACGAAATCCTTGAACAGCGGGTGTGGATCAAAGGGTTTCGATTTCAGTTCCGGGTGGAACTGTACGCCGATGAACCACGGGTGATCTTTCCATTCCACAATCTCAGGCAGGCGACCGTCCGGCGACATGCCCGAGAACTGCAGGCCGCAGGCCTCCAGCTGTTCACGGTACTTGGTGTCTACCTCATAGCGGTGGCGGTGACGTTCCTCGATCGCGGTGCTGCCGTAAACCTGCGCGACCTTCGACCCTTCGGCCAGTGTCGCGTTATAGGCGCCCAGACGCATGGTGCCGCCTTTATCGTCGGTTTCCTTGCGGCGCACGGTGGCGTTGCCCTGAACCCATTCTTTCAGGTGGTAAACTACGGGTTCAAAACGCTTTTCGCCCGCTTCGTGGTCAAACTCTTCGGACCCTGCGGTGGTCAGGCCGGCAGCGTTACGCGCGGCCTCGATCACGGCCATCTGCATGCCCAGACAGATGCCAAGGTAGGGCACCTTGCGCTCACGGGCGAATTGGGCTGCTTTGATCTTGCCCTCGGTCCCGCGCTCGCCAAAGCCGCCGGGCACCAGAATCGCATGGAAGCCTTCCAGATAGGGGGCTGCGTCGCCGTTATCGAACACCTCAGAGTCGACCCACTTCACGTTGACCTTGACCTTGTTGGCCAGACCGCCGTGGGTCAGCGCCTCTTTCACCGATTTATAGGCGTCTTCCAGCTGGGTGTATTTGCCGACGATGGCGATGTTCACCTCACCATCCGCATTGTAGATGCGGTCGGCCACGTCATCCCATTTGCTGAGGTCGGGGCGCGGCGCAGGTGCGATTCCAAAGGCATCCAGAACCGCCTGATCCAGACCTTCGCGGTGGTAGGCCAGCGGCGCTTCATAGATCGATTTCAGGTCATAGGCGGCAACAACCGCCTCTTTGCGCACGTTACAGAACAGCGCGATCTTCTCGCGCTCTTTTTCCGGGATCGGCTGTTCGGAACGGCACACCAGAATGTCGGGCGCGATGCCGATGGACTGCAGTTCTTTCACGCTGTGCTGGGTCGGTTTGGTCTTCAACTCACCCGAGGCGGCCAGATAGGGCAGCAGTGTCAGGTGCATGAAGATGCACTGACCGCGCGGTTTGTCATGGCTGAACTGACGGATCGCTTCAAAGAAGGGCAGGCCTTCGATGTCGCCCACGGTGCCGCCAATCTCGCACAGCATGAAATCAACCTCATCCTCGCCGATGGAGATGAAGTCTTTGATTTCGTTGGTGACATGCGGAACCACCTGAATGGTTTTGCCCAGATAATCACCGCGACGTTCCCGTTCCAGAACGTTGGAATAGATGCGGCCAGAGCTGACCGAGTCGGTCATGCGGGCAGGTACGCCGGTGAAACGTTCGTAGTGACCAAGGTCCAGATCGGTTTCCGCACCATCGTCTGTGATGAACACTTCGCCATGTTCAAACGGGCTCATCGTGCCGGGATCGACGTTCAGATAGGGGTCCAGCTTGCGCAGGCGGACCGAATAGCCGCGCGCCTGCAGCAGCGATCCCAGCGCTGCCGATGCCAAACCCTTGCCCAGCGACGAAACAACGCCGCCCGTAATAAAGATGAAACGCGCCATTTTCGGCAACTCCCGTGCAGTCTGTTCGGCCCAATCATAGGCCAAAACCCAAGCCCATACGGTTGCGTACAACCGTAGCATCACGGGACTCGAGCCTTACTAGATTCGCATAAAATACGCAAGAAGACCGCAAGATGCTGCTGCGGTCTTTTGCCTAAATTTAGGTGTGTCGTTTAGTCCGCGCGCGGAACCAGCGGTGCGCTGTCGCCAGCCGACGGGGGCAGCAGATCGCTGCCTGCGGGCAGGGCCGGGGCCTCTTCGCTCACGGGGGCAGAACCGCCACCCACACGATCCAGAACCGAGCTGCCAGCCGATTTATCAGCGGCAATGATGGTCAGCGTGATCGAGGTGATGATGAAACCGATTGCCAGGATCCAGGTCATTTTGCCCAGTGCGGTTGCTGCCGCGCGGCCCGTTACGGCGCCGCCACCGCCGCCGCCCATGCCAAGACCACCGCCCTCAGAGCGCTGCATCAGCACCACGCCAATCAGGCCCAGTGCGAGGAGGAGGTGGATGATGAGAACGACGTTTTCCATGAGGCAGCCTTCGGATTTGTTCGATGCGGTTCCTTAAAGTTTTCGGCCGCCCCACGCAACCCCGAAGGGGCAGGCCATCACGTAATTCTGACGGGCACTGTTGCATCAAATGCTTAATAAATGGTGGACAGGGCGGGCGTGACTGCGTCAGCATCGCAATATGCCGCATGATCATTCCGACCACCCGCACGCCCTCCTGCCGCCAGAGCCCGCCCTTCGCGTTAAGGCTTTGGAAACGATTCTGCGCGATAAGGGGCTGATTGACCCCGCCGCGTTAGAGGAGATTATTGACACCTACCAAAACAAAATTGGCCCGCAAAATGGCGCCCGTGTGGTGGCGAAGGCGTGGCTGGACGATGATTTTCGCGCTGCGTTGATGCAGGATGCGACCAGTGTGGTGCGCGATCTTGGGTTCTATGGCCGTCAGGGCGAACATATGGTCGTGGTGGAAAACACCCCCGATCAGCACAACATGGTCGTCTGCACGCTGTGCAGTTGCTATCCGTGGCCGCTCCTCGGCATTCCGCCGGGTTGGTACAAATCCGACGCCTACCGTGCCAGCGCCGTGCGTGAACCACGGAAGGTGCTGGCAGAGTTTGGCGTGATATTGCCAAAGGGAACCGCTGTGCGTGTCTGGGACAGTACGGCAGAGGTGCGTTATCTGGTGTTGCCGATGCGCCCACAGGGCACTGAGGGTATGGATGAGGATGCGCTGGCGGCCCTTGTAACCCGCGACAGCATGATCGGCACCGGTCTTGCGCGCCAGCCAGAGGGGGGCGCGTCATGAGCCGCGTACATGATATAGGCGGCCGATTTGGCGACGGACCAGTGCTGCCAGAGGGGCAGGATGCGCCGGTTTTTGCTGCCGATTGGCACGCCCGCGCCTTGGCTGTCACACTGGCTTGCGGCTCTTTGGGGCAATGGAATATCGACACCTCGCGCCATGCACGCGAACGCCTATCGCCTAAGGATTACACGCGGTTTTCCTACTATGAAAAGTGGATCTCTGCCCTTGCGGATCTGTTGGTGGAAAAGGGGGTGTTGACGGTTGCTGACCTGACGGGCGTTGATGCGCCTGAGGCCAAGCATCCTTTGGCGGATCGTTGTCTCCGCGCCGATCAAGTACAGGGCGTTCTGGCGTCCGGCGGCCCAGCAGATCGCACAGGCGGTCCCGCGTCGCTGTTTCAACCGGGTCAAAAGGTCCGCACACGTCACCCCGGTGGCAATGCCATGGTGGCGGGCGGGCATACCCGATTGCCAGCCTATGCGACAGGCGCGGTTGGGGTGATCGAACGCCTGCATGGAACCCATGTTCTGCCCGATAGCGCCGCGCACGGTCTGGGTGAGGCGCCAGAGCCACTCTATGCGGTGCGATTTGCCGCGTCCGAACTGTGGGCGCAGCCGGAACATCCGCGCGATGAGGTGGTTCTGGACCTGTGGCAAAGCTACCTGTCGGCGGAGGACACGTAATGGACTGTCCTAGCCTGCCCGATTTCACCGCGGCCACAGGGCTGGAGGAGCCGGCATTCACTGAGCCATGGCACGCACAGGTCTTAGCCCTGACCGTTCATCTGAATGAGGCGGGGCAGTTCACATGGGCCGAGTGGGTTAACCGTTTCTCAACTGTTTTGCGCCAACATGGGGCGGAACGCAGTTTGAACGGTGGGGAGGATTACTTTAACGCATGGCTCGCGACGCTTGAGGCGTTCCTGAGTGATCGCGGTATGGCCAGTGCTGCGCAGGTCGAACACACCCGCGCCGCATGGGAAGAGGCTTATTTGACCACGCCACACGGGGCGCCTGTCACCCTCAAACAGGTGTGAAGGGCGCGGCATCGGTAGGGATAGCGCGCTAATTCCACTGCTCCTATTGCGTCAATTGTGCGCTTGCGGCGAAAAATTGGTTCCCTCAAGGCGCACCTGTCGATATACGGGCGCGGGTTTGACAGAAAGTCAGGCCCGATCCAAACATCGAAAGAGGACCAGCAATGGCAAATGTCGTCGTCGTCGGCGCCCAGTGGGGCGATGAGGGGAAAGGCAAGATCGTGGATTGGCTGTCGGAACGTGCCGACGTCATCGCCCGTTTTCAAGGCGGCCACAACGCAGGCCACACGCTGGTCATTGATGGCAAGGTTTACAAGCTGCACGCGCTGCCTTCGGGCGTTGTGCGCGGCGGCAAGCTGTCGGTCATCGGCAACGGCGTGGTGCTGGACCCGTGGCACCTGGTGAACGAAATCGCCACCGTGCGTGAGCAGGGCGTAGAAATCAGCCCTGAAACCCTGATGATCGCGGAAAACACCCCGCTGATCATGCCGTTCCACGGTGAGTTGGACCGCGCCCGTGAAGAAGCAGCCTCCAAGGGGACCAAGATTGGCACCACCGGCCGCGGCATTGGTCCGGCCTATGAGGACAAGGTTGGCCGTCGTGCGATCCGCGTTGCCGATCTGGCGGATGAGGCAACTCTGGAAGCGCGCGTTGACCGTGCCCTGCAGCACCACGATCCGCTGCGCAAAGGTCTGGGTGTCGAACCCATCGACCGCGACGCGCTGATCGCCAAACTGAAAGAGATCGCAGTCGAGATTTTGCCCTACGCCGCACCCGTGTGGAAAGTGCTGAGCGAAAAGCGCAAAGCCGGTAAGCGAATCCTGTTCGAAGGTGCGCAAGGTGCGCTGCTGGACATCGATTTCGGCACCTATCCTTTCGTGACCTCGTCGAACGTGATCGCAGGTCAGGCGGCGACTGGTGTGGGTATCGGCCCCGGCTCGATCGATTACGTTCTGGGCATCGTGAAGGCCTACACCACCCGCGTGGGTGAGGGGCCGTTCCCGACCGAACTGCTGAACGCTGACGGTACGCCGGATGCGGACGGTGAACGTCTGGGCACCCGTGGCCACGAATTTGGCACCACCACCGGCCGTCAGCGCCGTTGTGGCTGGTTCGACGCAGCACTGGTGCGTCAGACCTGTGCGACCAGCGGCATCAAAGGCATCTGCCTGACCAAGCTGGACGTGTTGGACGGTTTTGAAACGCTGAAAATCTGCGTTGGCTACGATCTGGACGGCGAGCGTCTGGACTACCTGCCCACCGCAGCGGATCAACAGGCGCGCTGCAAGCCGATCTATGAGGAAATGCCCGGTTGGTCGGAATCGACCGAAGGTGCGCGCAGCTGGAATGATCTGCCCGCGAATGCGATCAAATACGTGAAGCGCGTAGAAGAGTTGATCGACTGCCCTGTCGCTCTACTTTCTACCTCGCCCGAGCGTGAGGATACCATCCTCGTCACTGATCCCTTTGCCGATTGAGGTGCATAAATGGCCCTGAGCTACAAAGCCCGTCGCAGGCTCTCTGTTTTGATCCTGCTGGTTGGCCTGCCGGCCTATATTGTGGCGGCAGTCAGCATTGTGAATCTGCTTGATCGTCCGTCTCTGTTGGTGGAATTGGCGATTTACGTTGGTTTGGGCGTGCTTTGGGCGATCCCGTTGAAAAAGGTTTTTCTGGGCGTAGGGCAGGGCGATCCTGATGCGCCCGAAGATGACACCCTTTGACGGCGCGATACACACACGGCATTTGAATTTGGAACGACGCAGTGGCACATCGCCATTGCGTCGTTTTTCTTTGATTAATTCCTTTTCAGATATAGCCTTTGAGGCGCAGCTTTGGGCTGCGCCAATGGCACATTGTCAGGGGCGCTGTGGGGCTGCTGGTTTTCGGGGGGATGCGAAATTGACGGGTCAACAGGGCGCTGCTGCGCCGCTGCATGTTGTTGTTGCTGCGCTGACCCGTGGGCGGATTGCGTTGTTTTCCGACCTGTTGGACAGTCTGGCACAGATGGATTTGCCCGAAGGTGTCACGGTCTCTTTTTGTTTTGTCGAAAATGCTGCAGCGCTGCAGATCGGCGGGATGGTTGACCAGTTTGCGCGCAGGCGCGGCTGTTCTGCGGTGGCGTTGTTGCAGCCACAGCTGGGCATCCCATTTGCGCGGAATAAGGCGCTGCAATACGCCTTGGATCAAGGCGCCAGCCATTTGGCGTTTGTTGATGATGATGAACAGGTGACGCAGGGCTGGCTGGTTAGGCTGCTTGAACGCCATGTGTCCACTGATGCCGATTTAACAGGGGGGCCGGAATTCCCCATGCCGCCGGATGGCTCTCTGACCCTGTGGCAAAGGGTGTGTTATCGCGGACTGGCGGCGCGCAGCCGGCGCATGGCGTGGCACAATAGGCGTCTAGAGCGGTGGGGCGCTGCACGGCGGCGCCCGACGGTGATCACCAACAACTGGTTGGTTCGATTAGATTTTGTGCGCGAAACTGACCTGCGATTTGACGAAAGGCTTGGGTTTTCCGGCGGATCGGATGTGGCCTTTTTCTGGGCGCTGCGTGGGAAAGGGGGGCAGACCTCTTGGGCGGCAGATGCGATTGTGCATGAGGTGCTGCCACGCGACCGGCTCTCGTTGCGGTATCAGTTTAGGCGTGGGCGGGATCAGTCGATCGCCTCATACCGTGTGCGCTACGGGGGCGATCTACACGGTGCGTTGTTCTTAAGGTCGGTATTTTTTGTGAGCGCCAAGCTGCTGCTGGGCTGTGTAAGGTTGATGCTGTCGGTGCTGGATGGTGGGCGTAGTTTGGTTCTGGCCGTGCGCGCGTTCGGCTTTGCCTATGGCTGTATCCTGGCCATGTTTGGCCGCGTCAGTGAGCACTATCGTTAGTCCTATGCGCGTTACAAGAACAGGGCGCTCGACTGCGCAGGCAGCGAGGTGCGCGTTTTCTATATGCCGTGGAGAAATGGCATCCCGTAGGGGAATCGAACCCCTCTTTCCAGGTTGAAAACCTGGCGTCCTAACCGATAGACGAACGGGACAAGCCGTTTGGTGAGATGGGTTTTAGGCAATGCCGAGCTGCGGTGCAAGTGGAAAATATGGCCATAATTTCAAGGGTATAACCGCGATTTCATAGCGCGGGTGTACGCGTGCAGAATATGCTGACTGTCAGTGAAAAATGGCATCCCGTAGGGGAATCGAACCCCTCTTTCCAGGTTGAAAACCTGGCGTCCTAACCGATAGACGAACGGGACAAGCCGTTTGGTGAGGTGGCTTTTAGGCAAAGCGGGCGGGGCGCGCAAGCGGAAAACGTCAGGGATTTACACTTTTTTCTGAGTGGATCTATCGCGCAGAATTCATGCCCCAAAATGCGAAAAAGCCGCCCGAAAGGGCGACTTTTCGATCCAAAATGGCATCCCGTAGGGGAATCGAACCCCTCTTTCCAGGTTGAAAACCTGGCGTCCTAACCGATAGACGAACGGGACAAGCCGTTTGGTGAGGTGGCTTTTAGGCAAAGCGGGCAGGGCGCGCAAGTGGAAAATGACATCTTGGTGACGATTTTTTTCGCGGTGCCCCACATGGGCAAATTGGGTCTGTTTTATGCAGAGGCGGGGGCCGCATCCTCTAGGCGCAGCTGCACCTGTTGACGCCCGCCCCAACTGTTAATTTCCAACCGTCCAGCAAGGTGGAAACGCGCGCCGCCGTGGTTCAGCAGGCGCTCACCCAGCATAGTGTCAAAGGCGCCAAAACAGATCGCGTCAATGCGTGGGCCCATGCCATCGGTGAAGTTGATTTTCAGGTGGCTTTCGCCGACCCGTTTGGCAAAGCGGATTTCCACATCAGGGAACACGTAGCGCGGCGCAGCGGCAGAGGCGCCGAAAGGGCCTGCCTTTTCAATCTGTTCGATCAATTCGATGCTGGCCGCACCGGGCATCAGGACGCCGTCCAGTTTCAGGTCCGCAGGGCCAGCATCGCCCGCCCCCTGTTTGGCCAGCAGTTCCGACAGGCGTTCCATCGCGGCGTCCAGTTTGTCGCGTGCGACGGTCAGGCCTGCGGCCATCTTGTGCCCGCCACCTTTGATCAACAGGCCTTCGGCGGCCAGCTTTTGGATTGATGCGCCAAGGTCTACGCCGCTGACCGACCGGCCTGATCCCTTGCCGATGTCGCCGTCAAAGCCAATGACGATGGCGGGGCGGTTGGTGGCCTCTTTCAGGCGGCTGGCGACGATGCCGACAACGCCGGGGTGCCAGCCTTCGCCAGCGGCCCAGACCAGCGGGTGATCCAGTCCGCGGTCTTCGGCCTGTTCCAAGGCAGCCGCGCGGACGGCGTTTTCAATGTCGCGGCGTTCCGTGTTCAACTCATCCAGCCGTTCAGCCATCGCGCGGGCCTCTGCCACGTTGTCGGTGGACAGGAGGCGGGCGCCAAGGTCGGCCTTGCCAATGCGGCCACCAGCGTTGACGCGCGGGCCCAGCATGAACCCCAGCGCGTAGGAATTTGGTGCCTGTTCCATCCGGCTGACGTCAGACAGCGCCACAATGCCGGGGCGGGCGCGGCGGGCCATGACCTTCAGCCCCTGACGCACCAGCGCGCGGTTGACACCGATCAGCGGCGCCACATCGGCCACGGTTCCCAGGGCCACCAGATCCAGCATCGCCATCAGGTCGGGGCCTTTGGCGCCCTCTGCGCGCATTTGACGGTTGGCCTCCACCAGCATCAGAAAGACAACGCCGGCGGCGCACAGATGCGCCAGCTCGCCATCCTCATCCTGACGGTTGGGGTTCACCACCGCCACCGCGTCAGGCAGGGTTTCACCGCCAAGGTGGTGGTCCAGCACAACAACATCTGCGCCTTTGGCGGCGGCAATCGGATCGTGGCTGAGTGTACCGCAGTCGACGCAAACGATCAGATCGTGATCTGCCGCCAGCGCGGCCATCGCTGCCTCATTCGGGCCATAGCCCTCATCAATCCGATCGGGGACATAGAGCGTCGCCTGACGCCCCATCTGGCGCAGCCAGTCGATCAGCAGCGCCGCAGAGGTGCCGCCATCCACGTCATAATCGGCAAAGATCGCGATGCGTTGACGTTGCTTTACCGCTTGCAGGAAACGCGCGGCGGCGGCTTCCATATCCTTCAGTTTGTGTGGATCGGGCAGCAGGTCACGCAGCTGCGGTTCCAGAAAGCCCTGCGCTTCATGCGGGGGCACACCACGACGCGCCAGTGTCTGACAGACCGCCATCGGCAGGCCGGTCTGCTGGCGCATAAATTCGGCCTGACGTTCCACCTCAATGCCCGGACCAACCCAGCGCCGCCCGTTGAGCGATGCGTCTACGTCCAGAAATGCACGGGAGGAGGTGGTCACCAGCGGCCTTTCAATGTTCCAAAAATACTTAAACCGCGACGCCCGCCAATGCGCGCGCCGCAGTCTGTAGGATCAGACAGTTTCGATGCGCAGTGCAACCGGTGCTTCGGTCACGACATCGGTTTGTTCAATGCCTGCCAGCGCGGCGTCCAGATCGGCGCGGGTGGTTTTGTGGGTCACCATCAACACCGGCGCGCTGTTGTCCTTGTGGCCGTACTGACGCATGCGGTCGATGGAGACACCCGCCTCACCCAGTACAGCCGCCACTTTGGCCAGGGCGCCCGGTTTGTCCTTCAGCGACAGACGCAGGTAGTAGGGCGCGGGCAGGGCGGATTGGGCGCGGGGTGCTTTTTTCAGCGTGTCGGCGGTCTGGCCGAACACCGGATAGCGGTAGCCGCGCGCGATGTCGCAGACGTCGCCCATGACGGCACTGGCGGTCGGGCCTTCGCCCGCACCGGCACCGCGCAGCACAACTTGGCCCACGTCGGATCCTTCGACGACAACCATGTTGGTGCCACCTTCCAGCTGGCCCAGCGGGCTTTGTGCGGGCACCAGACAGGGCGACATGCGCTGTTCCAGACCGCGGCCTGTCATTTGCGCCACACCCAAGAGTTTGATGCGGTAGCCCATGTCGGCGGCCTGACGGATATCTTCGAGGCTGATGCGCTGGATGCCTTCTAGCTCAACGCCATCGAAATCCACCTGCGTGCCAAAGGCCAGCGAGGAGAGGATCGCCAATTTGTGACCGGCATCAATGCCGCCCACGTCAAGGTTCGGATCCGCCTCTAGGTAGCCAAGCGCGTCTGCTTCGGCAAACAGCGCGTCATAGCCCTGACCGGTGGCTTCCATACGGGTCAGGATGTAGTTGCAGGTGCCGTTCATCACGCCCATCACGCGGGTGATCTCATTGGCGGCCAGACCTTCGGTCAGGGATTTGATGATCGGGATGCCACCGGCGACGGCGGCCTCATAGCGGATCACTGCACCGGATGCTTCGGCCAGCTCGGCCAGTGCTTGACCGTGGTGGGCCAGCAGCGCCTTGTTGGCGGTGACCACGTCCTTGCCTGCTTTCAGCGCAGCTTCGATCGAGTCTTTGGCGGGGCCTTCTTCGCCGCCCATCAGTTCGACGTAGACATCGACGTCGTCGCGGGTGGCCAGTGCTACGGCGTCATCTTCCCACGCGTAGTGGTCCAGATTGACACCGCGATCCTTGTCGCGCGAACGGGCGGATACGGCGGTGATCACCACCTCGCGCCCGGTGCGCATGGTCAGAAGGGCAGCCTGTTGACGGACAATTTTCACAACGCCGACACCTACGGTGCCGAGCCCTGCAATACCAAGGCGCAAGGGTTGGCTCATCTGGCCCTCCTGAACTGACAGATCTTTGTCTTGGCGATGTATCGGGCTTTGCGCCCCTGTGCAACGCGGCAATTGCAGCTTTGCAAGATCTGAGCCCAGCGTCAGTGCGGTTTTATACGGGGTCAGCCGCCATTTTGGGCACGCAGACTGTTGGCGCGGGCGCGCAGACGGTTGGCGCGGGCGGTCAGGGCGGCGTCGCTGTCGGCGTCCAGTTGCGGCGCTTGGGTTCCTGCAAGGGCCACCTCGATGGGGACTAGGGCGGGGTAAGGGGCCAGATGCGCTGCGGTGCTGGCCCGATCAGGAATATCCGTCACCCCACATCCTATCAGGGTCGCGCCGCATAGGACAACGGTAGCGATGGTTCCGAGACGGCGGGGCAGGGCAGCGATGTGCATAAGAGAGAACCGGACAAGGGGCAGACATGTCTGTTTTGCCCGCGGCATTTGCGCTTGGCAAGGGCATTGGCTGTGCTATGCAGCCGCGATCGGCGCTTCTGTGCCGTTTCCTCTATGATTTGAACATTTGTTCAGTTAGCGTGGTGCGTATGGCAAGGACCGCTGGATCCCATTCTGATATCACTGGCCCCCGCGTTTTGGACGCGGCGCTGCGGTTGTTTGCGCAACATGGGTTTGCGGCTGTGTCCATGCGCCAAATAGCGCGTGAGGTGGGTGTGCAGGCCGGGGCGCTGTATAACTACACTCCGGACAAGCAGACGCTGCTATTCGATCTGATGCGGCGCCATATGGAGGACCTGCTGGAACAGAGGCAGGATCGCCTAAGCGCGGCTGATCCGCTGAGCCGTTTGGAGGATTTTGCGCGTTTTCACATTCGCTATCACCTTAATCGTCCAGATGAGGTGTTCATCGCGTATATGGAATTGCGCAATCTGACCGAAGAAAACTTTGCCACCATCGAAGAGCTGCGCCGCCGTTATGAGGCGGAACTGGAAGAGATCCTGCGCGATGGGGTGGCAGCGGGGTTGTTTGTGGCAAACGATATCCGCATCACCACCATGGCAGTGATTGCAATGCTGACGGGGGTGACGACCTGGTATCGCCCCAGTGGCCGCCTGTCCGGTGACGAGGTGGAACTGCTTTATTGGGATATGGTGCGCAAATCGGTTAGCGCGTGATCTTGCGCTGATACGGCTTACCTACCAAGGGAACAGATCGACACTGTCGGCTACCAAATAGAACAATCCGATAAAAATAGCCGCGCCCAACAGGCGTACGGACCATTCGATTGCGGCCTCTACCGCCCAGATGAACCGACGAATGGGGCCGGCCTGTGTGGGATCATAGGTCTTGCGGTTTTGGGCGCGGGCCATCTGCGTGCGGGACGTCTGGGAGATTGGCTGTGCATTGGCCTGTATTTCGGTGCGGGTTTTGCCCGTGGTGACATCGCGTCCGGCGGCCATAGAGCCGCTGAGGAAACTGGCGGGATTGCTGAACCGACGGTGGGAATGGCTGTTACCTGCGGCGCCGTCCATCATGGCCAGCGTCTCTTCGGTCTGACGACGACGGCGGTCCTCTTCGGCGCGTTGGCGGGCCTGTGTGTCCGCAAAACGGCGCGCGGCCTCTTGTTCGCGTCTGCGGCGATCTTCTTCGGCCTGCATGCGGCGGCGTTCTGCTTCTTGCTCAGGTGTGCCCCAGCCTGACATTTGGTCTGCTCCATCAATCTGCCTGCGTCAGGCTAGGGAGGGCGCACAACTGTGGCAAGTGTCAATGCGTTGACTTCGCCACAGTTGTGGCAGGCTTAGGCAGCTTTGGCGGTAGGGTATGGGCCCTGTGCCATTGTTGTGGCGGCAACTGCCGCGGCGCCCTGTGGGGGAGTGTTTTCCGCTTCGGCTTCTGTGTCGTCCAGCGCCTCGACATCACTATCGGCCTTTTGTGCTTTGCAATCTTCGGTCAAGCAGAAGGTCGAAATGCTGCTGTTCAGCGCGACAGCCTGCGCCGCCAGTTGTTCAGAGGTGGCAGACATTTCCTCAGAGGCGCTGTTGTTTGTTTGGATGCTGTGATCCAGACGTTCAATGGCATCGCTGATTTGGCTCATTCCTGCCGCCAATTCCGTGTTGGAAGTCGAGATTTTTGTCACCAGTTCGGCGGTGTTTTCAATCTCTGGAACCAGCGCGTCCAATTTGGCGCGCGCCTCTTCGGCGGTGTCGACGGTGCCCGAGGTCAATGCAGCAATATCAACCGCTGCTTCGCCTGCGCGTTCTGCTAGTTTGCGGACCTCTGCGGCGACCACGGCAAAACCGCGCCCATGTTCACCGGCGCGGGCCGCCTCGACCGCGGCGTTTAGCGCCAATAGGTCGGTTTGGCGGGCGATTTCCTGGACTACATTGATGCGGTCCACAATCTCGGCCATCGATGTCATCGCCTGCGCCACTGCGGCGCTGCTGTCGCGCGCGCCTTTGGCCGCAGTGTTGGCAGCGCGTGCGGTTGCTTCGGCACGGTCCGCGGTTTGTTCGACACTGGCCCCCATCTGGGTGATCGAGGCAGCCACGGCTTCGGCTGAATTGGTTTGGTCCTGTGCGGCGCATTGGATGTCACTGGCGGTCGCAGACATTTGGGCCGCGCCCGCAGACACATGGGTAGAGCCCATACGTACATCCCCCACCAGCACACGTAGGTCGGTCACCATCTGGTTTAGCGTGTCTAGCAACGTGCCGAATTCGTTTTTCATCTGATGGTCTTCTAGCTGGGTCAAATCACCTGCGGCTACTCGTTTACTCAGCGCTTGCGCCGCGCGCACACCGCGGGACTGTACGGCAATGACCCGCCAGGCCACGATCAGGCTGATCAACAGTGCGGTGGCGATCATCGCGCTGATCTGTGTGCGCGCTGTGTTGTAGTCGACCTGCGAACTGGACAGTTCGCTATACATCTTTTCGGTTTCCACCGCTGTCAGGCGCTGCATCAGATCTGTCATCGGATCCTGAAAGTCGGTCTTGGCGGCGGCCAGTCGTTTTGACGCTTTGCCCTTGGCGCCGAACAGCAGATCCTGCAGGATCTTTTTGTTGGCCTTCTCGATCCCTTCCTTCAACACCAGATATTCGCTGAGGAAGCTCTGCGTGCCTTCGGAGGCGCTGGCCTGTGCGGCGGTGATTAGGACCTCTTGCTTGGCGGCCATCTCTTTCAGGCGTGCCTTTAGACCTGCGCGTTCGTCCTTGGTGCCGATCAGAATGTAGGTGCCGATTTCGGATTGGATGGCCTCTTGCACTTTGGCGATTTCATCCACCTGATGCAGGGTTTCAAAGTTGATGCGCACGATCTCTTCGCCGCGGGTTTTGATGCGCTTCATCTCATAAAGGCTCACCAGTCCGATGGCTGCGAAAAGCGTGGCCAAGAGGACAAAGGTAAAGATCAGCTGGGATTTGACGGTCAGTCGCATTGGGACCTCGTAACTCGGTAAAATGGGGTCAGCCCAAGCAATGGGCAGCAGTAGGGGATCCGTTTCAAAAGGGCATGTTGCGGCCCTTGAGAGGTGTAACGACGGGCCAGGGCGCGACTGTACGGCGAAGATGTGTGAAATTTTTGCAACAGATTTATGACTGTTTGTGTGGCGCCTGCGTTGAGCGATGGGGTCGGGTTTAGGCAAACGGGTGGCATTGAACCCGATCCTGAGATATGAGCGCCCAAACGCCATCGCCACCGGATGGCTCCCACTCCGATCCGATCACAGAGAGGACCGCGCAATGTCGACCCAAGACCCTAGTTCAACGCCCCCCAATTCCCCAGAGAACGAAGTCCTCGCTGTGGTGAGTGTTTCGGCCGGCCGCCGTTGGATGGCGCTGGGCATGTTGGGCGTGTTGGGGATCTTGCTGGCCTACTTTGCCTTTGCAACGCCGCCAGCAAATGTGCTGTTGCAGGTGTTTGTGATTGTCATTGCGGCCCTGTCTCTGGCGCTGATGGTGAAAATGCATGCGGGCACCGGATCTGGGATTGAGCTGACCGAAGAGGGGCTGCGTGATCAGGACGGCACTGTGATTGCGCCGATCAAAGCGATCAAATCCGTAGATCGGGGTGCCTTTGCTTTCAAACCGTCGAACGGATTTTTGCTGCGTCTGGATTTGGATCAGATGCCCGCAGATGCAGGGCGTGTTTGGCGTCCGGGCCTGTGGTGGCGTCTGGGCGCGCGGGTTGGGGTTGGTGGCGTAACGCCGGGCAACCAGACCAAGATCATGGCAGAGCTGACACAGGCGCTGATGGCGCGCTCCGACGGCTGACGAACGGGGACACGCCTTTGGTTGGGGGTGATCGTGCCAGACAAAAAATGAAAAAAGGGCGGCCTGCGTTGGGCCGCCCTTTGTTATTTCCGGGATTAGATCCGGTGGTCCCGTCGGGATGGATCAGTTTTCCCACACCAGCTGTGGTGCGAAACGCGGGCTGGTGAATACCATGTTGTACAGTTCGTCTTGTTTAAGACCGACGTTGAACAGGGGTTTGTAGGTGCTCCAGGTTTCGACAACGATTACGCGCTCATTGTCGGGCAGGTTCGGCAGGCGGTCCCGCATGGCGTTGACGCTTTCTTCGGTCAGCGAGGGGCGCCCGCCGCGCGCTGCGGACCAGTCCAGTTTATAGGCATTGTCTTCGGCGTCCCACATGGCGACGGACACGCGCACGGCGGGATCAGAATCGCCCTTGGACAGGAAGCTGAAAAGCGACTGCAGTGAGTTGACATAAGAACTGTTCACCGCTGCAGTTTCCCGGCTAAGCATATCACCGATGGTATAGGCAGCGCGCAGGTTGATCGAACTTTGACGGAAGGCGTCGAAGTAGACAAACGTAGCCAGAAACGCCCACAGTAGGAACGGCAGGATCAACACCGCTTCAACCGCGACGGATCCGGCGCCGTCCTTCATGAAGTGGATCAGGAAACGGCGGCCACGTTGGGGCAATTGGGTCAGGGACGTAAGATTGGTCATCAGCGTGGCTCCTGAACGAAGGCCGATTTGGCGATCAGCGAATAATCACCCGCACCGTCTTTTTGCATGGCAGCGCCCAGGCCCGTGGTGGGGAAAAGTGGCTGTACCTTCACACAGACACGCACCAGCATCATTTCGTTTTCACGACCGTGGATAAAGGCGCGCACAGGTTCGACATCCTGGCTGCGATCGGTGCAGTCCGCATCTTGGCGTGGATCTACCCAAGCGCGCGGATCCAACTGGATCATTTCGATCCGCAGGTTCTGGTCGCAATCATGCAGCAGGTAAGAGCGTTCACAAATGCGGTTTTTCAGTTCGTCATGCTGCGGCGCGGTGCCAGTGCCCAAGCGGATGTCGCGGACTGTCAGATCCAGCGCACGTTCCAGCAGGGTTTCACGCACTGTCAGCAGCCCCAGTTCAAACGTGGACCCCAAGATTAACATCAACAGCGGCGCGACGAAGGCAAATTCGAAAGATGCGCTGCCGTCTTCGCGGCGACTGAATAGGGCCAGTGGGGCCAGACTGCTGCGCAGCAGCCGTTTGGGAAGGGTAAACACAGAACTCATTGTACCAGCCTCAGTTTGCGGATCGATGCCGCGATGGAAGCGAATGCATCATCAATCGCCAAGCCGTCCACGTCGAAGTGATGCCCGGGTGAGCTGGCGCAGTTGCGCAGCACGGTCTGGCCGCGTTCGGGTGCCTCAAATCCAACGGTGAAGACCACGATGCCACGGTTCTTGGCAGCTGCGCAGATGGATGCAGTGCGCGAGTCTTTCACGGTGTCGTTGTGGTAGTGGCGGATGCTGTCGTAATATTTCCACTGACGGTTCGGATCGAAGCCGTAGTTTTCGTCACGGTTCCAGACCAGCGATGTACGGTTCCACAGTTCAGGGTGGGTCAGGTTAACGGCGGTGCCAGTTTCCTGATAGGTATTACAACGCTGCTCTTGGCGCCAACGGCCCCATTTGTAGACCCATTCCCAACGGCACTGTTGATAGCTGCCATTGCCATAGGGGTGGTCCTGATAGGTGTTGTTGAAGGGCCAGTAGTAGTTGTGGCGGTTGTTGTAATAGCCGTTGTAAACCGAATACCGGTTGGCCTCGGCATTGTACCAGACGCCGCTGTAGCCAGATTTGACCGAGTCGTTCAGGAAGTACTGGTTGGTGTTGCGACCATCGGTCATCAGAACAACAACTTTCAGGGTGTTCGAAACGCTGTAGTCATGTGGACGCCCGCGGAAAGCAACGTTGGCCTCACCGGCGTCGATCAGATTGTTCAACACAGGGCGCGCGCTGGGATCCAGCAGGGCGGTGCCCCATTTCATCCCCAGATCGATCGACGTGTTGCCGCGTGCGGTCAAGCCGTTGATGTAGTTATGCAGCGCTGTGCGGTTGTTGGAAAACGGCAGAATCTGCAGGTTCGCGCCGGTCGGGCAGACGCGGTAGAACCGGTGCTCGCCATCCTCGGACAGTTCGCGGTGATACCACGGATCAAAGTGTGCCGTGCGGCTGAGTGTTTCGGTCGGAGACAGGGTGGTCGTGCTGAACGCAGGCGTGTCAAAATTCACGCAATGCGAATAGCGGTGTTCATCTGTTACCGTGTATTGATCCAGCAGGGTTTCACCCACAGCCACCTGTGTCGCGTAGGGCACGACTGAGATGTAGACGTTACCTTCTTGTGCGGAATCCAGAACCGTGTCGACAAAGGATCGCGCCGCCGGACGTAGGCGCGTCAGGCGCGAGTTCGAATTCATCGACCCCGATACATCCAGTACCAGCGAGATTTCGATCCCATCAATACGCTCTTCGGCCTGACCCTGGGCGGGGGCGATCATCGTGTCGATGTCAAAGAGCTTCATGAAATGGGTGTTGATTTTGGATTCAGCCGTCGCGCTCACCGAACGGAAGCCGATGCCTTCGTCAACGGTGACGCTGGTCAGCGTGGCGCCGACGCCTGCTTTTTCAAAGTAGTCTTCTACCACCTGTCGGGCAGGTTGTGTCTGGTCAAGGTCCGCCGCGGCCAGAACAGCGCCATCCAGCGTGTTCTGCAGCGCCATGCGGTCGCGTTCAAAACGCATCAGATCAATGCCAACGCCGCCGATCATCAGCATGCACATCAGCATGAACATCGAAAATAGAAGAACCGCACCGCTTTCGTCGCGGCCGAACTGATCAAGACGACGCGCTGCGGCGGTGTAGCCCTGCGCCATCCGGCGCGGCATATGCAGTCTATTCACTCGCTTCATTGTCTCAACCTCTGTTCATTCAACGCCGAGTCCCTCACATCCCTAAACGCCGCTCAGGCTGGCCGTCTTAGGGTGGCCTTTTGGGGAGGGGGCGTACTTTCGTAGGTGTTTGACTAGGGATCGCGGCGAAAGCTGGCAGAAAAAAGGCACGCCTAAGGAATTGCTGGGGTTTGCGTCCGCATCTGGGCCAAAGTGGCGGGCAAAATGGTTAATTGTTGCGATTTACGCGCCAATCTGCGCCACCCTCACGAACTAGTGAGTGGGAAGGGATAAGTCCTTTCGCCGGAATGCGCGGTCGCCAGGGCCCTAATGCGTGCTGTGTTTTGTGCCTCCGAACGGGGAGGGCAGGCGTGGCTTGCACCCGTTGAAAATGGCTGGCATCAAGGGATGGCGCGCCGCGTTGCGCGGTAGATGACGACCTATTTTGATATTCTTCGCGTTTTTATCCATCAAAGGATGCGGACCTGACCATAAGAGTGTGCCGATGCTGCGTAACCTGATGACTGTTCCGACCCCCCGCGTTCTGGCCGCCTGTGCCATGACCCTAACCTCTGTCACTTTGGCGCCCGCTACCCTGAGTGCTGAAACCGAAGAGGAGCGCATCACGCGTTGCATCGGGCAGGCACAGATCGTGACGTTGGCCGTTGAGAAACGGCAGGAACTAAAGTCCGCCAAGAAAGCGGTGCGTCAGATCCGCAGGGCCGAGGGGATCAAAGACACCGACTTTGAAGGTCATGTCGATTTGTTGGTGAACTGGGTCTATTCCCTGCCAGCCGAGCAGCTGGGGCCAGAGGCAACGACAGCGTTCGAGGCCGCTTGCTCAGAATATAACGGCTGATCTTGTGCGTTCTCTGGTGATCGCAGCGGCCCGTTGGTCCGTGACGATCAGGCCGAGCGTTGCAATCAGACTTTTCATTTCTGCCGATCTGGTGTTTTGGTGGCCGCCCGATGTGACGGCCCGCTTTGCCTGACCCCACCAACCCGCTATAGTCCTACCCATGAGTCTGCCCCCCGGTTTCCTTGATGAACTGCGCAACCGCACCTCCATCTCTCAGGTGGTGGGGCGCAAAGTCATGTGGGATCAGCGCAAGTCCAATCAGGGCAAGGGCGACATGTGGGCGCCGTGCCCGTTCCATCAGGAAAAATCGGCCTCGTTCCACGTAGATGATCGCAAGGGGTATTACTACTGCTTTGGCTGTCACGCCAAAGGGGATGCGATCACCTTTATCCGCGAAACTGAGAATGTGGAGTTTATGGAGGCGGTGGAAATTTTGGCCCGCGAAGCCGGAATGCCGATGCCCCAGCGCGATCCGCAGGCGCAGAAGAAAGCGGATAAGCGCAATCAGCTGTCTGACGTCATGGACATGGCGGTGCAGTATTTCCGTCTGCAACTCAGCCGTGGGGTGGCGGCGGACGCGCGCGCCTATCTGCAGCGCCGTGGGTTGATGGGGGAAACGCAGGCGCGGTTTGAAATCGGCTTTGCCCCGGATGGGTGGCAGAACCTATGGGATCACCTGCGCGGCAAAGGCGTTGAAGAAGAGCTGATCATCGGCGCAGGGCTGGCAAAACCGTCCAGCAAAGGCGGCAAGCCCTATGATGCCTTCCGTAACCGCATCATGTTCCCGATCCGCGATCCGCGTGGGCGCTGCATTGCGTTTGGTGGTCGTGCGATGGACCCCAACGACAACGCCAAATACCTCAACAGTTCGGAAACCGCGCTGTTTGATAAGGGCCGCAATCTCTACAATCACGGCCCCGCGCGCGAGGCAGCGGGCAAGGGCCAGCCGCTGATCGTGGCCGAAGGCTATATGGATGTGATCGCATTGGCAGAGGCGGGATTTGGGGCCTCCGTCGCGCCGCTGGGCACGGCGATCACTGAAAACCAGCTGCAACTGCTGTGGCGGATCGCGCCGGAACCGATCATCGCGCTGGATGGTGACACCGCCGGTCTGCGTGCCGCGATGCGGGTGATTGATCTGGCGCTGCCGTTGCTGGAGGCAGGGAAGTCGCTGCGCTTTGCCCTGATGCCCGAAGGCAAGGACCCCGACGACCTGATCCGTCAGGACGGGCCGGAGAAGTTGCAGGAACTGCTGGATAACGCGATCCCGATGGTTGACCTGCTGTGGCAGCGTGAAACCGAGGGCAAGGTTTTTGACAGCCCCGAACGGCGGGCGGCGTTGGACAAATCCCTGCGGGAAAAGATCAAGCTGATCCGCGATCCGTCGATCCGCGAACACTATGGTTTGGCGATCAAGGATTTGCGCGGTGATCTGTTTGGGTTCAATCGGCGCAGGGAACAGCAGGGCGACCGAGGGTTCGCTGATGCGCCGCAGCGCGGTTTCCAGCGGGGCGGCTTCAATGGCGGTTTTAAGGGTGGTTGGCGCAAGGGTGGCTTTGCCCCCACACCGCTGGCCAGTACGAAATCCTCCATGCTGGTTGCAGCGGGCGAGGGGGCGGATGACCATCTGCGCGAAGCTGTCATTCTGGCTGCGCTGATCCGCACGCCGGAATTGTTGCGCGAATTTGACAGCCAAATTGACCGCATGCAGTGCGTTGACCGCGACCGCAGTGATATTCGTGATATCCTGTTGGACTGCAGTGATCGTGGCGAAATGCACGACGTTGAGGGGCGTATTTTTGAGGCGCTGGGCCCCTATGCCCTTGAAAGCCTGTTTGCCCTTCCCCATGTGGCGATTGCACCCGCCGTGCGCCGCGCCGGAGATTTGGAAACCGTGCGCATGTCGGTGTCCGAAGAGCTGGCCAAACTGCAGGCCACCCGTGGGCTGGACGCTGAGATCAGCGAAGCAGAGGAAGACCTGCCCACCTCAGAGGATGAGGCGCTGACCCATCGCCTGCATCAGGCGACCGAGACCCGCAACCGCGCGTTGCGCAGCGAGCAAGAAGACCGCGCGCACTATGACGTTGGTGAAAACGGAGCCCGAATCAACCGCGAAGAGCGCGATGCGTTCGATGCGATTTTGAACAACATCAATTTCACCAGACGCTGATTCGGATTGATTCGCTGCGTTTTGGTGAAGAAAACCGAAAGAAAAGCGGGTAAACGTCTTTCCGAATCTGGGAATCACGTTATTGATTCGAGTTCAGCGAATCGTTGATCACGACTCGAAACCGGACCCGTCCGCCTCTAGGAGAGTTTTATGGCTGCCAAAGACACCGAAGACCGTAAGCCCGACGATCAGGACGCGGAGGTCTCCCTTGATATGAGCCAAGCCGCCGTCAAGCGTATGATCGCTGAGGCACGCGAGCGCGGCTATATCACCTATGATCAGCTCAATCAGGTGCTGCCGCCGGATCAGGTGTCCTCGGAACAAATCGAAGATGTGATGTCGATGCTCAGTGAAATGGGCATCAACATCATCGAAGACGAAGAGGCCGAAGAGGAAGAGCAGAAAAACACCGCCGTTGTCGATGTGTCGTCGAACAAGGGTGAGGTTGCGCTGGCCTCTGGCACCTCGGAAAAACTGGACCGCACCGACGACCCAGTGCGCATGTACCTGCGCGAAATGGGCTCGGTCGAATTGCTGAGCCGTGAAGGCGAGATCGCGATTGCGAAACGGATCGAAGCCGGTCGCAACACCATGATCCTCGGCCTGTGTGAAAGCCCGCTGACCTTCCAGGCGATCACCATCTGGCGCGACGAACTTCTGTCCGAAGACATTTTGCTGCGCGACGTTATCGATCTGGAAACCACCTTCGGCAACCAGATGGGTGAGGATGACGACGACGAAGAAGGCATCGTCGGCGCCGCCAATGTGACCGCTGCCCCCACTGCGCAACCGGCGCAGAAAGAGGAAAAGCAGGAATACGATGCGGACGGCAACCCGATCCGCAACGATGATGACGATGATGATGAAGACGAACAGGCCAACATGTCGCTGGCCGCGATGGAAGCGGCGCTGAAACAGCGCGTTCTGGATACCCTCAACAACATCGCCGAAGATTTCGAAATCCTGTCGGAAATGCAGGACGCCCGTATTTCGGCCACGCTGAACGAAGACGGTTCCTTCTCCGAAGAGGATGAAGCACGCTATCAGAAGCTGCGGTCTGAGATTGTGGAGCTGGTGAACGGCCTGCACCTGCACAACAACCGTATTGAAGCGCTGATCGACCAGCTCTACGGCATCAACCGCCGGATCATGTCGATCGACAGCTCGATGGTGAAACTGGCTGACCAAGCCCGCATCAACCGTCGTGAGTTCATCGAGGCCTATCGTGGCTCGGAACTGGACCCGACTTGGCTGGACCGTATGGCGGAAAAACCGGGCCGTGGCTGGCAGGCGTTCATCGAACGCTCGACTGACAAGGTCGAAGGTCTGCGCAACGATATGGCGCAGGTTGGTCAGTACGTTGGTCTGGACATCCCCGAATTCCGCCGCATCGTCGCGCAGGTTCAAAAGGGTGAAAAAGAAGCCCGTCAGGCCAAGAAAGAGATGGTCGAGGCAAACCTGCGCCTCGTGATCTCGATCGCCAAGAAATACACCAACCGTGGTCTGCAGTTCCTTGACCTTATTCAGGAAGGTAACATCGGCCTGATGAAGGCGGTGGACAAGTTTGAATACCGCCGCGGCTACAAATTCTCGACTTATGCAACCTGGTGGATCCGTCAGGCGATCACCCGCTCGATCGCGGATCAGGCGCGCACCATCCGTATCCCGGTTCACATGATCGAAACGATCAACAAACTGGTGCGGACCGGCCGTCAGATGCTGCATGAGATCGGTCGTGAGCCGACGCCGGAAGAACTGGCAGAAAAGCTGCAGATGCCGCTGGAAAAGGTCCGCAAGGTGATGAAGATCGCCAAGGAACCGATTTCGCTGGAAACCCCGATTGGCGACGAAGAAGACAGCCAGCTGGGCGATTTCATCGAAGACAAGAACGCCGTGTTGCCGCTGGACAGCGCCATTCAGGAAAACCTGAAGGAAACCACGACCCGCGTTCTGGCATCGCTCACCCCGCGTGAGGAACGTGTGCTGCGGATGCGTTTCGGCATCGGCATGAACACCGACCACACGCTGGAAGAAGTGGGCCAGCAGTTCAGCGTAACCCGTGAACGTATTCGTCAGATTGAGGCGAAAGCGCTGCGCAAGCTGAAGCACCCCAGCCGAAGCCGCAAACTACGCAGCTTCCTGGATCAGTGATTTAAAAGCGCCCCCGATTTCGGGGGCGCTTTTTGTTTTAGTTTATTTTTTTCCAGGCGGAGACGTTCAGGAAATCTTCTCCCCAGTATCGAATAACCTTGTGGTCTGCTTCATATATGCTGCCATCCTGGTTGGCGATTTGGTTTGCGAAGTAGTATTTTTTGTCCCCTTCGTGGAAAATCTCGTAGTGAATACTTGAAGGTTTTCCGTGGTCTTTGACACGAATTTGAAAGCTAAATTGTTCCCGAGTGTAAATGTGATCAATCTTTTTCTTAAGTGCATCGGCATCCCGATAGTTTGTTAGGGTAAGGATCCGTTTTTGATATTCTTCTGCTAGCAGCTGGAACAACTCGAATGTCCCGCCGCTTGGCCCCGATGCTATTTTGAAGCCCTCAAAGTAGAGTTCAAAATCGTCGTCCGTGCTATGAATTACAATTTTCCAATCTTTGAGGTTTTTTAATGGCAGTTGTCGCGCATATGGATATCGCCCCAGTTTTGAATCGATGTTTGCCAGTAGGTCCTTCTGTTTTTCAACGTTGGACAAGACCTCGTGGAGGGTTTCGGCTGGTTCAATGTGGGTCATCTGTCATTTCCTTTTGAAGTAAGTTAAAAAGTATCGGGCAATTCTGTAAATTTAGTTTCGCCAGCATATGCGACTTCGCGTTTTAATGAAATCCTCCGAGATGCAACTTTTAGAAGCTTCGCCTCAAATAGTTAATCTCTGGGTGTCCTCCAGCAAAACGGGCGTCGCGTCTTCGCACCTCTCTGAGCGGCGTTAGAGATAAACCGATTTCATGAATATGGATTTTCGGATGACACATTTTAGTAAATGCGCGGCTTTCCTCTGTGCTACCCTCGCCATCCCCGTATACGCCTGTCCCGAAGGCGCAACACCGCTTGTCTCTTGTCCGCTGCAAGACGGGGCGAAGGTTTTGCAAACCTGCCTCCTCGGGGATCATGTGACCTATGCCTTTGGCAAAGCTGGTGAAACACCCGATCTTCATCTGGCGCGGCCGGTTACAGATGTCGCGATGACCCCGTGGCCCGGCATTGGGCGCTACATCTGGGAAGATTTCACCTTCACCAACGGCGCCACCTCTTACCGCGTGTTCTACGGCTTTGACAAAATGGCCGAAGGCGCGGCGCAGTTGACTGGCGGTGTTGCGGTCGAACAAGGTGATAAGGTTCTGGCGGAACTCTACTGCGATGCGGGCCAAGTCATCACCTCCGGCTATCCATTGCCGCTTTTTGAGGCGAAGGAAGCCGCAGGGCAGATCTATTCGCTGGAAACGCAATCCTGGTCTGAGTGAGGGGCTGCGACACTGTCGCACTTTCCCCATTTGGGATCCCTGCTACCATGACGGGCAGGAGGTACGCGATATGCCTACAGACCTGCAAACCATCTGGCAAAGTGAGCTGCAAAGCGCGCCCTATGTGATGGTTTATGATGGTGAATGTGTGATGTGCGATGGGTTCTTTCACTTCGTACTGAAGCGGGATCGCAGCCAACAAGTGCGGTTTGTCATCGGTCAGTCACCCTTGGGGCAGCAGCTGTTCAAACGTGCTGGTTTGCCACACGAAAACTTCACCACCATTTTGGTGTTCCGCGAAGGCAAGGCTTACACCAAGGTTGAAGCGCTTGCGGAGCTTGTCTCCAGCTTTGGGGGGCTCTGGCGTCTTGCGCGGCTTACCCATTGGGTCCCGCATGTATTGAAAGACCCGCTCTATAGCTTGATCGCGCATAACCGCTATCGGCTGTTTGGTCGCTATGATCAGTGTGTGGTTCCGGATGAGGCGCTGAGGGCGCGGTTTTTGGACAGGGGCATCGGGTGATGGATCCGTTTGGACAGGCCATTGCAGCGCAGGATCTCATAGTAGCGGATGTCGTACGCCGGTTTCACGACGTTGCAGACACCGCGCAGTATCGCGGCACAGCGACGGTGGAACGGGGGCGTGGCTGGCTGGTGCAGTTGATCCTGCGGTTGGCAGGGTTTCCGCCGGATCAGACAGATGCCCCCGTGATGCTGACCTTGACGCGCACCGATACAGGCGCATGTTGGCAGCGGGATTTCGACGGTCATTTGACCACATCCTTCCTGTGCTATGATCCAGACAGTCATGCTATTGTGGAGCGGTTAGGCCCCTTCAAAGTGACCATGGGCATTCATGCTGCGGCAGGGCGTTTGCATGTGGCGGTGATTGGGATGCGCCTTGGTCCACTTAAACTCCCACGTCTGTTCTGGCCGCGCAGTGATAGCGTTGAACAGGCGGGGGCGGATGGGCGATTCCAGTTTGATATCGCGGCAGATCTGCCGCTGCTGGGGCGATTGATCCGCTATCATGGTTCTGTCGCAGTGGCGGGGGACGATGCGTCACTAAGCCTTTGACGTAACGCCACAGTACACAAAAGCGCGACCACTTTTCACAACCGCGCGCGGTGGGGTTTTCGTCACCGCTCTGCTGACTAAATAGGCAAGCATGAAAGGAGGTGAGCCATGCGTGTGCTCGTCTTGTTAATGCTACTCCCTACAGCTGCTTTTGCCCATCGTGGCGGTGACCAAATCTGGGATCAGTTGACGGATCGTCCGATTACCGAACTGGCCCTGTCACAGCCGCAGGTCACGCCTGTGGTGCTGGCTCCGAAACATGGGGTGCAGTGCCTGTTGCCCGAAGTTGAGGGGCAAAATGCCGTGCCGGCCTATACGGTCACGGCCCATGCGATCTGTATCGGAGAGTAAGCATAGGTTTTCGCCCCTTGTAGGGATCGGAAACGCGCGACAGGCGGGGTCGGATTGCCGGTCCCGCCTTTTTCGTGTCCGAATGCTTGCACCTAAACGCGCAGACGCGCAGAGTGCGCCAAACAGTAAAAGGGCGGAACATGTCACTCTGGTCAAAACTCTTCGGCGGCAAATCCGGTGATACCGCAGGTGCCAAACCAAAGGCGAATATGCACGAACACAAGGGGTTCCAGATCGAGGTTGCCCCAATGAAAGAAAGCGGTGGTTACCGCGTCGCGGCGACCATCAACAAAGACGTGGAAGGTGAACTCAAGACCCACCAGATGATCCGCGCCGATACCATCGCATCGTTGGAAGAGGCCGAAGAGGTCACTCTGCACAAGGCCAAGCAGTTCATCGACCAGATGGGCGACGGCATCTTTCGCTAAGGGCACGCGCGCATGCAGACGGAGTTTCACCTCTCGACCCGCGGTCAGGGCCTCTATGAATTTACCCGCGATGTGCAGACGTGGGTGGCGGGGCGGGGCGTGGCCACGGGCCTGCTGACGCTGTTTGTGCGCCACACATCTTGTTCGCTGCTGATACAGGAAAACGCTGACCCAGAGGTGCAGGTCGATCTGCGCAACTTCTTTGCCCGTCTGGTGCCGCCCACCACCGATCCCAGCATGTCCTATCTGACCCACACCTATGAGGGGCCGGATGACATGCCTGCGCATATCAAGGCCGCCATGATGCCGGTCAGCCTGTCTATACCAGTGGTGGATGGCGCCCTTGGCTTAGGCACGTGGCAGGGGATTTACCTGTTTGAACACCGCGATGCCCCGCATCAGCGCCGTGTCTTGGCCCATCTGAGCGCCTGATCAGATGTTCGTTTATCGGGCGCCATAGTCGGCATCCGATTTGCACATGATCTGTAACCTTTATCACGCAATGGCACGCAGGGATTACGTTTCTGTGAGTGCGGTTGTTTGTGCGCCAGAAGCGCCTTCATGATGAGCAGCAGACACCCCGGGTCAGGAGGACACCCCATGAAAACCCAGCGCATCACTTTCACCGGCCATGACGGCAGCCAACTGGCCGCGCGCCTTGACCTGCCCGAGGGCGAGATCACCGCAACCGCGCTGTTCGCCCATTGTTTCACCTGTTCCAAAGACATCCCCGCTGCACGCCGCATTGCGCAGCGTCTGGCGCAGCGTGGCATGGCGGTCCTGCGTTTTGACTTCACCGGTCTTGGTCATTCCGAAGGTGAATTTGCCAACACCAACTTCACCACCAATGTCGCTGATCTGGTTCTGGCTGCCAAAGCACTGGAAGAGCGTTTCGCAGCGCCACAGCTGTTGGTCGGGCATTCGCTGGGTGGCGCAGCAGTGCTGAAGGCGGCGGGCAAAATTCCGGGCGCCCGCGCAGTGGCCACCATCGGTGCGCCGTTTGATCCTGCGCATGTGGCGCATAACTTTGGCGCCAAGGTTAAAGAGATCGAAGAGCAGGGCGGCGCGCAGGTTGATCTGGCAGGGCGTCCTTTCACAATTTGTAAACATTTCCTCGAAGACATCGCAGCACAAGAGATGAAGCCGGCCATCGCTGGCATGAACAAGGCGCTGTTGGTGTTGCACGCGCCGCTGGATGATGTTGTGGGTATTGAAAACGCAGGTGAGATTTTCACCGCCGCGAAACACCCCAAAAGCTTTGTCACGCTGGACGATGCGGACCATCTGGTGACCCGTCAGGCGGATGCAGAATATGCGGCCGACACCATCTTGGCATGGGCGGCGCGCTATGTGGATTTGGCAGCAGAACCTGTGACCAAAGCAGCCCCCGATGGCGCCGTGCACGTATCCGAGGCAGACGCAGCTGGCTTCCTGCAGGATGTGAATATCGCCGGTCGCCACGCCTATCTGGCAGATGAGCCCAAGGCCGTTGGTGGCGCTGATCTGGGCCCGACGCCCTATCAGTATCTGTCGGCGGGGCTGGGCGCCTGCACTACCATGACCATTCGCATGTATGCCCGCCACAAGGGCTATCCGCTGGATCACGTGGCGGTGGATGTTTACCACGACAAACGCCATGTCGAGGCCATGAGCGGTGACGCGGGCAAAGGCAGCAAACAGGATGTCTTCCGTCGTGACATCCATGTCACCGGTGACCTGACTGACAAGCAGCGCGCCGATATTTTGAAGATTGCCGACAAGTGCCCGGTTCACAAAACCCTACACGCCACCGCGGTGGTGGAAACCAACCTGCTGGATTGATCTGGTTGCTACAAACAACCGGAAAGACACAACAATAAGTAGGGGGTGGATTTACCCCCTACCCAAATCCTAGCGGCGCCCCTATAGTGCCTGTGGATAACTGGGGAACTTATCCCCAGACTTGGCGGTGTGACGAAAGAGGGGCCTTTCATGCGTTGTCCATTTTGTGGAAATATCGACACTCAGGTGAAAGATTCACGTCCGGCAGAGGATCACGTTGCGATCCGCCGGCGCCGGTTCTGTCCGGCTTGTGGCGGGCGTTTTACCACCTACGAGCGCGTACAGCTGCGCGATTTGGTGGTGATCAAATCCAACGGTCGCCGTGAAGATTTCGACCGCCCGAAACTGGAACGCTCTATCCGTATTTCGATGCAGAAACGCCCGGTGGACCCTGATCGCATTGATCAGATGATTTCCGGCATCGTGCGCCGATTGGAAAGTATGGGTGACACGGACATTCCGTCGCAAACCATTGGTGAGATCGTGATGGAAGCCTTGGCGCGGATCGACACTGTGGCCTATGTGCGCTTTGCCAGTGTGTATAAGAATTTCCAGGCGGCAGATGACTTCGACAAGTTTGTGTCCGAGCTGCGCCCGAACACCTCACCCGAAGAAGAGTAAGCGCGCGCCCGCCTTGTTGCGGCGCATGCGATCAGGTGGATCATGACCATGGATCATCGCTATATGGCGCTGGCCCTGTCGCTGGGGCGGCGGGGGCAGGGCAACACTTGGCCCAACCCTGCGGTGGGCTGTGTGATTGTGAACGCAGGCCGCATTGTGGGTCGTGGTTGGACGCAACCCTCTGGCCGTCCCCATGCTGAGGTGGTGGCACTGGAACAGGCCGGTAATCGCGCGCGTGGCGCAACCGCCTATGTGACGCTGGAACCCTGCGCTCATTACGGCAAAACGCCGCCTTGTGCAGAGGCTTTGATCAACGCGGGCGTTGCCCGTGTGGTCGCCGCGATCACCGATAGTGATCCGCGTGTGTCCGGCCAGGGCTTTGCCATGCTGCGCGATGCGGGGATTGAGGTGACGACAGGCGTTCTGGCGGATGAGGCAGCGCGCGATCTGGCGGGGTTTTTTGCCCGCGTGGAACAGGGGCGTCCGGCGCTGACGTTGAAGTTGGCAAACTCCTTCGACGGGCGCATTGCCACCGCGACGGGCGAAAGCCAGTGGATCACGGGACCAGAGGCACGCCGCCATGTGCATGCGATGCGCGCCAGTCATGACGCGGTGATGGTCGGCGGCGGCACGGCCCGCGCCGATGATCCCAGCCTGACCGTGCGCGATATGGGCGTGACCCGCCAACCGGTGCGTGTGGTGCTGTCGCGCCGTCTGGACCTGCCGTTGACTGGTAAGCTGGCATCAACCGCGCATGAGGTTCCGGTGTGGATCTGTCACGGGCCGGATCTGGATCCGGTGCTGGAACGCAGTTGGCGTGATTTGGGGGCGGAGCTGATCCGTTGTCCGCTATCGCAAGGACAGATTGATCCGCTGGCCGCGCTTGAGGCTTTGGGCGAACGCGGGCTGACACGGGTGTTCTGTGAAGGCGGCGGTGCGCTGGCCGCGTCGCTTCTGGCGCGGGATCTGGTGGATGATCTGGTGGGCTACACTGCCGGATTGGCCATCGGCGCCGAAGGGTTGCCGGGCATTGGCGCGATGGGGCTGGACCGCCTAGGCGCCGCACCGCGGTATGAGCTGGTGGAGGCGCGTCAGATCGGCAAGGACGTATTGCATCACTGGCGGCGGCGCTGAGCCATTTCTAAACCTGAGGCGCTAACACCGCCATAGATGTGCGTAAGAGCTCAACAGCCCTTGTAGCTTGGCCACCATCCTCAGGCTGGGCGGTGCGGGGCTGATACCCGCGGCAAGGCGTTCCACCACCACCTCTGCAGGGCAGGGCAGGCCTGTCACCGGATCGCGGTAGCGGGGATAGTCGATCAGGGTAGCGTGGATCAGACCTTCGAGCGGGACGAGGATGTTGCGGCGGCTCGGCACCGTGCCGCGATCCACCGTCAGCCCCCAGCCTGCGTAAAACGGCGTGCCGAGGCAGGTGACCTTCACCCCGCGCAGTAGTGCTTCAAACCCCAACAGCGATGTCATGGTCCAGACCTCTTGCACCTCTGTCAGCAGGGCCGCGGGATCACCACCTTCGATGATGGCATCGGCGTAGCGCGACACCTCATCCTGTGACAGTGCGCCGGGGCGCAGGCCAGCCTCTACATCCGGGTGGGGCTTATAGAGGATCGTGGCCTCTGGGTTTGCCTCACGGGCAGCGGCCAGCAGGGCCAGATTGGTCTGCACCTCACTGGTGCCAAGGCGGATAGAGGCGTCATCCTCTACCTGTCCCGGAACCAGAATACGATGGCCCGCAGGCAGGTCGGGCGCGGCGGCGCCGAGGTTGTATTTGCTAAGGCCCGCCTTGATCAGCGCACGGCGCAGGCGGTCGGCACGGGCGCGTTGATCTTCGCGCAACTGTGCGCGGGATCTGATCAGATCCTCCAGATCGCTGGGGCGGGAGGGATCGTAGTAGATGCCCTGATGGTCTGTCACCAGGGACAAGGGCGGTACCAAAGCAGCGCCAAGGCCGCGGGAACGTAGGAATCCATCCTCCACCCGCACCAGACCGTCCGGCGGGGTGTCTAGGCGTTCAGCCTCGCGCGCCCAGATCATCTGTTTGCGCGTTGTGGCCTGCGGTGTTTTGGTGAACTGCATTGGCGTCACCTGACCAAAGAAACCGTTCAGTGCTTTGCGTTTCCACAGCCGCATGCCGCTGGCCTGCCAGCCGTGTAGATCCGCCGCATAGGCGCGCGATTGCGCCTCTAACGTGTCGATCACATCCTCCAGCCGGCACAGGCGATCGCGGTAGGGATCATACCAGATCGGGTAGAGCATCATCGCCCCAGCAAAGAGCTGCGCGCGGGTCAGTGTGCGGCTGCGGCGGGGCAGGGGGGATATGTCATCGGTTAGCCCCCAGCCTGCATAGAACGGCTGGCCAAACACCTTGGGGCGGTGACCGGCCATGATCGCCTCAAACCCCAGACCGGAGGTGACGGTGTAGACCGCCACCGCACCTTTCAGCAGGGCGTGTAGACCGCCACCGCACCTTTCAGCAGGGCGTGGGGACTGGCGGCGCCATCGTAGAGCGTGACGTTGTCGGGCAGGTCTGCGTCGGTGAAGTGGCCCGTGCGATGACCTGCGCGGGTTTCGGGGTGGGTCTTGATGACGATGCGGGCGGTGGGATGATCTTCGCGCGCTTGCATCAGCATTTCGGCAAAGCTGTGTTGGTTGGCGCGGCCCAGCTTGATCGAGGCATCGCCACGTGTCTGATCGACCAGCAGCACATAGCCTGCGTCCGGCAGCGGTGCGTCAGGATCAAAGGCGGCGTATTTACTCAATCGCGCCTCATTGATCCGTGCGATGCAGTCGCGGGCGCGGGTCAAGAGGCCCGCATCATCCAGCGGGTGCTGGTTCAGGATCTGTTCCAGATCGTTTGGTTGCGTGATGTCAAAGTGCATCGCCTGCTTGCACACGACCAGACCCAGTGGTGGTTCGCCTGATCGACCGGGGTGCAGCGAGCGTAGGAAGGCATCCTCAACCCGGATCAGGTCGGCACCTGTTTTGGCCACCACCGCCTCACCGCGTGCGGCATAGGGCGAATGGCCCCAAACAGCGACCGTTTCGGCATGTTCGGGCCGCGTCAGGCGCAGGTCATAACCCGCCAGTTCCAGAATGCGGCGCAGGCGTTTCTGACGCAGGAAGCCTGCGTTGAAATAAGCAACCCGCCGAGAGGGGATCCCGGCGGGTTCAAATCCGATCCAATCGGGTGGCGCCATTAGCTGCCGCCAGCCAACGTAGACAGTGAGCTAACGGTTGTCAGCGAGCCGGTCAGCGATGCGATGGTACGATCCCACTGGGTGAACGGTGCCTCGGTCACATAGAGGGTGTCTTCGTCGCGTACCGCAAAATCGCGGGCCAGGAACAAACCGTTCGGCTGGGTCAGATCCAGCACGTAGACCATGCGCTGTGCGCCTTCCAGATCGTTACGGCCCAAGACGCTGTTGGCAATCTCTGCCGGTTCGTTGCGTAGCACGAACACACCGGTGGGATCTGCAGCAGTTGGCACCAGACCACCAACCTGCGCAATCGCTTCGATGGCGGACACTGTCTGGCTCTCAAAGCCGACACGCGATTGGCTGCCAGTGGCACCAAGCGCGGTGAAGGAACGGGTGTCGCCCTCAACCAGAATGCGGTCGCCACCGCGCAGGGCGATGTCCAGTTCGGGGTTTTGATACAGATCCTGGAACCAGATGTGGCCGCGTTCGGTGCCGCGGATCACAGTGACCTGAGCGATTTCGGGATCAATTGTTACACCGCCTGCACGCGCCAGCATGGTGGACAGGGTGCGGGTGGGACGTTCGATAGCATAGACACCCTGACCGCTGATCGCGCCGACCAGCGACACGGTGGATCCATCACCTGCAACGCGGCGCACTTCGACCTGCGGCTCTGGCGTTTGATCTTCGATCTTGCGGGTGATGATGTTGCGAATCTGTTCCGGCGTATTACCGGCGGCGCGGATGCGACCTGCGTAGGGCACAAAGATGAACCCAGCGCCATCCACCTGAATTTCCGTCAGGGTCGAGTTGGTGCCGGTGCGGGTGAACAGGCCCACGTCGACGTTTTCCCAGATTGTCAGGCTCAGCGTGTCACCTGGGCGCACGATGTCTGATCCCAACTGGCCCGCTTTCAGGAACCGCTCTGGAAAACCGAGGGCGGGGGTGACTGCGGTTGCGCGGGTCACACGATCGTTGACGCTGACGATGTAGGCGTCGCCTTCTTGCAGGACGGAGCCTGCAAAAATCTCTTTTTTGTTTGGGCCGACGCGCGGCAGGCCACAGGACGCAACCAGCGCCACAGCAGCCAAAAGGGCGACGGACTTCGCCCGGCGGGAGCTAAAGAATTTCACTGCTCGGTCTCCTCGACCTGTATTATCTGCCTCAAGTCTTTTGTCCAAAATATCGGAATCGGGAACAAAAATCCAGCGCTAGACTTTGTGGGTGTCAGTTCACCACACGCAACTGTTGCCTCGGGGCCGCGGTGCCGCTGGCCAGTGCTTGATAGGGATCTTCGTGCGACAGCATCATATCGACCACATGGCGCATCAGTTGGCGGCGCCCGCCTGCGGAATAGAAACCGCCGGGCAGTTGGCTGGTTTCCAATAAAAAGCGACGATAGTCGCGATAGGCGGGCAGATCTGGTCGTTTGGCGGCAGCAAAGAACTCGGCCACCGGCTGATCTGATACGAATTCTGGTTTGTCATACACCGCAGCGCCAAAGACCTTCAGCGGTATGCCGCGCCACAGAACCTGCTGGCCCGCGGTAGAGTTGACGGTAACGGCGCTGCGCGCTTCGTTCAGCAAGCGGGCCAGTTTGCCGCCGCGTACAAAATGGATGCGATCTTCAACGCCAGCCTCACGAGAGATGCGTTGGATTTCGCGCTTCAGCGGAACGCGGCCGTTTTCTAGCGGGTGCGCCTTAATCACCAGATGATGATGGCCAGGGGCACCTTTTGCGAACCCATCGATGGTGGCTTGCAAAAACTCCGTCATGCGGGAAAACGGTGAATGTTCCTGAAATGAACTGTCATGTTCCAGCTGCAACAGCGCCACATGATAGGGAAAGCCGCCATTGCGGATGCGGAATGTGGCGATGCCGCGTTCCAGAATCTGAATCGGCGTTAGCATCAATCTATTGAAATAGAGCGAAAATTCGCGCGCGACCGGCAATTCGCGATGACGCCGAAAGTTGCGGTAGTCACCGTTCCTGAACATCACGAACCAATGGTAAAGCGCGCCGTAAAACACATGCTGGCGCATGTCGCCCCAGCGCGCTGGCGGTAGGTGGGTGTCCATGTCACTCTGGGCGAGGGCGTCGCGCATGTCGTTCACACTCAACTCCATCAGGCGTGAGTGCCCGTTTGCGCCTTCGCGTTCGTAGGTCACCCAGAAGGGGCGCAGATAGCCCTCTTCGAACACATGCACGGTCAATCCTGCTGCCTTGGCGATGTCCACAGCCTGCGCGTGGATCGGACGGGTGTCACCGTAAAGAACCACGTCAGTCACGCCTTTGCTGGCGATCAGGTCGGCAAAGGTGTCAGGCCAATCGTCGGGTGTGCCCTGATAGGGGATATAGCTGTTCTTATCGAACCAGAACGCACGATCACCCGCGTTGAACCCCACGCGCCAGACAGTGGCGCCCGCACAGCGCAGCATTTTCGCCAATTGGTGAAAAAACGGACCATGAGGACCCTGCAGACACAAAAAGACGCGCGATGCGTGCGTATCGTTGTGCATGATCTGCGCCTCCTCTTTTGGTTTTGCCTGTTCTCAAATGCCGTTGCCGCGGCATTAGGTGCTTTGCCGACAGCTTATAATTGAGGTCTTCGGCAAAAATAAGGCACTTTGTGCAGGTGCGCTCGCTCAGTGGGAAATCTCAGCGGCTTGTCCTTCTGTCTGTCAACGGCTAGATCTTCGGTCGGTTTAGGTTTGGGACATCCCCAAACAGTAGAGGAGCGCACCTATGTTTACCGGCATTGTCACTGACCTTGGCACCATTCTGGAACTGGAAAAACGCGGTGATCTGCGTGCCCGTATTCAGACGGCATACGATCTGGAAAGCGTGGACATGGGCGCCTCTATCGCCAGCGACGGTGTCTGCCTGACCGTGATCGCCAAGGGTGCGGATTGGTATGATGTGGAAATCTCTGCCGAAACGGTGTCCAAAACCAATCTGGGCGACTGGGAAGTTGGTCGTCGCGTCAATCTGGAACGCGCGCTGAAGGTTGGTGATGAACTGGGGGGCCATATCGTCAGCGGTCACGTTGATGGCGTTGCCGATCTGGTTGAGATGGTGGAAGAGGGCGACAGCACTCGTATGGTGTTTGAAGCGCCCGAAGAACTGGCTAAGTTTATCGCGCCCAAGGGGTCTGTGACCCTGAACGGCACTTCGCTGACGGTGAATGAGGTGGACGGCTGCCGTTTTGGCATCAACGTCATTCCCCACACCAAAGAGGTGACCATCTGGGGGCAAGCCAAGGTGGGTGATCGCATCAATCTAGAGATTGATACGCTGGCCCGTTACGTGGCCCGTCTGAAAGACTTCGCCTGAACAATTCGGCTTTGATGCGCTGACGCCCGCGCAGCTCTGGCGCATTCGGTCGGGGTGGCGTCGCGTCTGCTCTGGCAATTGGCCTGTGCCTGCGGTATTTGGCAGGGGAACACTGACCAAGGGAATGCCCTATGCCTGAAAGCGCTGCCTTTGAAACGCCCGGTCCCGTAGAGGCCCAACTGCGTGATGCCATCAGCCCGATTGAAGAGATCATCGAAGCCGCCCGTCAGGGGCAGATGTATATCCTCGTCGATCATGAAGACCGCGAAAATGAGGGTGATCTGATCATCCCGGCGGAATTTGCCGATGCGGCTGCGATCAATTTCATGGCGACACATGGCCGCGGTCTGATCTGTCTGCCGATGACCGCAGAGCGTGTGGATTTCCTCGGCCTGCCGATGATGGCGGTGAACAACTCGTCGCGTCATGAAACCGCCTTCACCGTGTCGATCGAGGCGCGCGAAGGTGTGTCTACCGGTATCTCTGCCGCTGACCGCGCGCTGACCATCGCCACCGCGATCAACGAACAGAACACCATGGCGGCCATCGCCACCCCCGGCCACGTCTTCCCGCTGCGCGCCAAGCGTGGTGGCGTGCTGGTACGCGCTGGCCATACCGAGGCGTCTGTTGACATCTCGCGCCTTGCGGGCTGCCACCCGTCGGCGGTGATCTGCGAGATCATGAAAGAAGACGGCACCATGGCGCGTCTGCCTGATCTGGTAGAGTTCGCCAAAGAACACGACATGAAGATCGGCACCATCAGTGACCTGATCAAATACCGTTCCAAGAATGACAACCTTGTGGTGGAAACCAGCCGTGAAACCGTCACCTCGGAATTTGGTGGCGAATGGGATTTGCGCATCTTCACCGATCAGATCCATGGTGTTGAGCATGTGATGATGATCAAGGGCGACATCACCACCGATGAACCCGTTCTGACCCGCACCCATGCGCTGCATGAGGCGACCGATATTCTGGGCCTCGGCCCGAAACCCGCCGATGAGCTGCCCCGCGCGATGAAGATCATCGCCGAAGAGGGCCGCGGTGTGGTCTGCCTGTTCCGTGAGCCGCGCCATGCGCTGTTTGCGCAGGACGAAGAAGGCGTGAAAACCATCAAGCAGGTCGGTGCAGGCGCGCAGATGCTGTCGAAAATCGGTCTGTCCAAGCTGGTCCTGCTGACCGATAGCCCACGCACCAAATACGTTGGTCTGGATGCTTATGACATCGAGATCGTCGGCACCCGCCCGATCAACGGCGACGCCTGAAGGAGTTTGAGATATGGCTGGACATGAACAGCATTACATTATGCCCCGCGCCGAGTTTTCCAAACCGGTGAAGCTGGCGATCGTGATGTCGCCCTATTACAAAGACATCGCTGACAACATGCTGAAAGGCGCCGTGGCCGAGATTGAGGCCGTTGGCGGCACCTATGAGGTGGTCGAAGTGCCCGGCGCATTGGAAATCCCCACCGCCATCGGCATTGCCGAACGGATGAGCAACTTTGACGGCTATGTCGCGCTGGGCTGTGTGATCCGTGGGGAAACCACCCACTATGAAACCGTCTGCAACGACAGCAGCCGCGCCATTCAGATGCTGGGTCTGCAGGGCCTGTGCATCGGCAACGGCATCCTGACCGTGGAAAACCGCCGTCAGGCTGAGGTGCGCGCTGATCCCGACGATCAGAACAAAGGTGGCGGCGCAGCGGCTGCGGCCTTGCACCTGATCGCTTTGGCCCGTAAATGGGGCGATCAGCGCAAAGGCGTGGGATTCGTTCCCGCCGATGAAATCCAGCTGGCAGGCAAAGCATAATTCCGCAGTGACCTAGCCACGCCATTCTACAAGGCACCAGATCGCATGAGCACCGGCGAAGAAGAACAGCGTAAACCGCTTTCGAACAACCAGAAGCGCAAGATGAAATCCGCCTCGCGGCTGTATGCTGTGCAGGCGCTCTACCAGTTGGAGGTCGGGGAGCAGATCCTTGATCAGGTCATTCTGGAGTTTCTGGATCACCGTTTCGGTGCGATTGTTGAGGATGTGGAGTGGCTGGAAGGCGACGCCAAGCTGTTCCAACAGCTGGTGAAGGAAGCGGTGAACTGGCAGGCCAAGGTTGACCAGATGACCGACCGTGCGCTGGTGGCCAAATGGCCGCTGGGCCGCATCGATTCCACCCTGCGGGCGCTGTTCCGTGCCGCAGGTGCTGAGCTGACACAGGCAGAAACCCCGCCCAAGGTGGTGATCACCGAGTTTGTGGATGTCGCGCGCGCCTTCTTCCCCGAAGGCAAAGAGCCGAAGTTCGTGAACGCGGTGCTGGATCACATGGCGCGCGAGGCCAAGCCCGAAGCGTTCTGAATGGCCCATCGTTAAAGTTTGCACAAAAAACCGCGGCATATCGTCAAGATGTGCCGCGTTTTTCATATTGGGCTTGAAACCTTCGGCTTTTGGCATACGATCTTAGGCAGCTCTTACAGGAGGCACTGCCATGCCCAAGCTCATCCGTCTCTATATCACCAACGTGTTGATCGGCTTTGCCATCGCTGCGGCCTTCGTGGCGATGTTGTTGTGGTTCAACCTCGGCAATCTTGGGTCGCTGGTGGCGAATTCGGATGCGGGTCTGCTGGCGGTGTTTCTTTTGTGGTTCTCCAACGGGATCGTTTTTGCCGGCGTGCAGTTCGGCATCGCGGTGATGAAGCTGAAGGATGAAGACCCCAAAGGTGGCCGTGGTCGTCCGGTGCGGGTCGATCTGACCAAACCTGTACGCGTCATGCAGGAAGCACCTGCGAAGCGTCAGCGCTGATTAACGCGGATTTTCGATGTATTGAGATAGGAGAGGGGGCGCTGCCCCCTTCTTTGCTGCGCAAATTCATCCCCCAGAGTATTTGTGGAACGATGAAAGCGCTTTCAATGTTCCATAAATACTTACCTGTCGTTGAGACAAAAGCGCAGCATGAACGGTGGTAAAGTGGCGGGCCCGCAGCGACCGTTCGGTTATCTCATTCCCGAGGACCTGTATGTACAGGTGGGCGCCAGGTAACTAGACCAGGATCCAGACAGAGCCAGCTCCCTCGGAATTGCTTAAGGCCACCGGAATGCAACCGTGTCTCGTGAAGAGCAGCACCCGCCGAGGACTTAGATAGGGTGTCCGGGCGGGGGCGGCAAGAGGGTGTTTCGAACCTTTAGGCTCGGGCGGGTTTACAGCCCTTCAAACTCGCACAGGACAGACACGTCCATGCCCATCGCTTCCAGCTTTTGGCGGCCACCCAGTTCGGGCAGGTCGATCACAAAGGCGCAGCTGAGGATTTTGCCGCCCAGACGCTCCACCAGTTTGATCCCAGCCTCGGCCGTGCCGCCGGTGGCCAACAGGTCATCAACCAACAGGATGGTTTCACCGGGTTCAATCGCGTCGTCGTGCAGCTCTACGATCGCTTCGCCATACTCCAGCGTATAGGCCTCGGAAATGGTTTTGCCGGGCAGCTTGCCCTTTTTGCGGATCGGCACAAATCCGGTGCCCAGCTGGTGCGCGATGGCACCGCCTAGGATGAAACCGCGTGCCTCCAGACCGACAACCTTGTCAATGCGCTGACCGGCGTAGGGGTGCAGCATCTGGTCTACCGCCATGCGAAAGCCGCGCGGGTCGGCAAACAGCGTGGTCACATCGCGGAACATGATGCCTTCGTGCGGGAAGTCGACGATGGTGCGGATGTAGTCTTTGACGGTTTTCTGCTGCGGTGCCATTGGGCTGCGCCTTTCTGTAGCTGAATGCCTGTGGTGTTTGGCAAGGCCGCGCCCGTGTTTCAAGGGGTTTCTTAGCCTGCCAGTTTGCGCATCAATGCCTCTAGCGGGCCGCGTTTTGCCACATACTGCCACAGGTGGGCGTAGATGAGGCAGGCGGCGCAGAAAGAGAGGCTGATCCACAGGACCGCAGCATTGGACAGGCTGCCGTTCAGTAGGCCGAGGGTATCCATCGTACCCATGCCGATCAGGATATGGGCAAGGTAGAGCGTCAGGCTCTGCCGTCCGGCCAGTGACAGCGTGCGGGTGAGGCGGCTGCGCATCAGTGCAGGACCTGCCCAAAGGCAGGCGGCGATCACCACACAGGCGCTGCCGGTGGCCGATAGGATGTAGAAGGGTGTCGGCGGGATGGGCGCGGTGCTGAGGAGGTCGGTTAGGTCGGGATCAGCTGTCAGCGCGGCAGGGATCAGACCGGCGATGCAGGCAAGGGCACCGTAGAGCGCTATGCGCAGGCGTATGGCAGGGCTGCCCAGATCCAGCCGTGACAATGCCATGCCGATCATTAGGAAGCTGAGCCACGGCAGCACCGGATGCCAGCCGTTGTAAAACGTGTGGCGCAGGTAGCCCGTGACGGTCCAGAAATCCGCATAGACCAGCGCGTCCCAGTCCCAGCCCGCGTCGTAGTTGCCAAAGATCAGCCCGGCATAGGCGATCAGCGCGACAGCAACGGCTGCGGTCCAGAGCGCGCGGGCAGGGGCGGTGAGCAGCGGCAACACGCAGAGGAAGTAGGTGCCGTAATAGTGCAGAATATCTGCCTCAAAGATCGTGACGTTGATCATGCCCAGTACGATTAGAAACACCGCCCGCCGGCTGACCAGCGCCATCCCCGCCCGCGACAGGCCAAGGCCGATGCCTGCCAGCACCACAAACAACGCGGCTGCGCGCCCCTCTAAAAGGTCGATGATGGTGGAGGGCAGGTCGCCCACGCCCGTCACCTCTGCCGCGATGCGGAAGTTGACGAGGACCATGCCGACAAACGCAAGAAATCGGGCAATGTCGAGACCGTCGAGGCGCATTGAAAATCCTTTGGTTCTGCAATGGCGGCAGTCTAAGAGGATTTGCGGTGGGAAATCCATACGCTTCGCTAGTGTTTTGCGCGGCGCTCGAACCGAGGGGCGAAGCAAAGCGCCCGCCCCAACAAACCACAGGTTTGTCTTCGACAAAACGGGTCGGTTCGGGCGCTGCCAAATCTTTGATTTGGCGTAAAAATAGTGAAATGATATAGTGAAAAGGCGGACCAATGGCCCGCCTCTCTCACTCATTCTCTGGTCGCCTTAGCCCAGCACGCGGCCTGCGACCGCATCCAGTTTCGCCACTAGGTCTGGATCGCGCTTTTCTGGTGCGGTGAGGATTGCAAACTCCAACGCCTTGTCGCAGCCGTGGGGGCAATCGTCACGTTCGGCACCCAGTAGGGCGGGCAGGCGTTTGACCAATGCGCGGCCCTTGTCGGCGTTGCCGATCAGGGTTTTGATAATCTCGGTCACGTCAACCTCACCATGATCAGGATGCCAGCTGTCATAGTCGGTGATCATCGCGACGGAGGCGTAGCACAGCTCTGCCTCACGGGCCAATTTCGCCTCGGGCATATTGGTCATGCCGATGACATCCGCGCCCCAGCTTTCGCGGTACATTTTGGATTCCGCCAGCGTGGAAAACTGCGGCCCTTCCATCGCCAGATAGGTGCCGCCCTTGTGCACCTTGATCCCGGCGTCGGTGGCAGCGGTAAAGCACGCATCAGACAGGCGCGGGCAGGTGGGGTGGGCGACGCTGACGTGGGCGACACAGCCGGTCCCGAAGAAGGATTTTTCCCGCGCAAACGTCCGGTCAATGAACTGATCCACCACAACAAAATCGCCCGGTGCCATTTCTTCGCGGAACGACCCGCAGGCCGACACAGAAATTACATCGGTGACGCCCAGACGTTTCAGCGCATCAATATTGGCGCGGTAGGGTACGGTGGTTGGTGAATGCACATGGCCGCGGCCATGACGCGGCAGAAAGGCCATTTTAACGCCCTCATACACACCGGTCAGGATCTGATCCGACGGCGCACCCCAAGGGGTGTCGACCGTGACCCATTCAGCATTTTCCAGCCCGTCAATTTCATAGATGCCCGATCCGCCGATCACGCCGATATATGTGTCCATCTCTGTGCCTCTCTGTCTGTCTACGCCAAATCGCGGCGTGGTCTCTTATGCGTTGTTATCATCCGGTCGGGCGAGCGAGAATAGCTCGCGCACTGCAGAGTAGTCGCGATAACCAAGACGTGACAGTGGCTGAAACAGGCTGACGTCAAATTGACCATCGACAAGGTATTGATCCTGAATGCGCACACCTGTGACCTCGCCAAAGACCGCCACATTTGACTCGCCCGGCAGCTGCACAATCTGCGTCAGTTTGCATTCCAGCACCGCCGGTGCGGCGGGGACATAGGAACAGGCGATGGTGTCGCATTCCGCCTTTACCAAACCGGCGTGGGCAAATTCATCTGCGCCAGCAGGCAGGGCGGCAGAGCTGGCGTTCATCGCATCGCGCAGCGCATAGGATACCACGTTGCAGGCAAACACGCCGGTATCGCGGATGTTGGCCACCGTGTCCTTGGTGTTGTCCTGATCGGGCTTCGCGCTGGTTGATGCAAACATCACCTGCGGTGGCTCGTACGCGACAGCGTTGAAAAACGAATAGGGCGCGAGGTTGTCCACGCCGTCTGAAGAACGGGTGGAGATCCAGCCAATAGGGCGCGGTGTCACAATGGCATTGAACGGGTTGTGCGGCAGGCCGTGGCCCTCGGTGGGTTTGTAGAACATGTGCCCTCATCTGCGGCTGGGTTTCGCGTTTGTATCAGACCTAAGGGCATGTTACGCCCATTTCCAGATCTTCGGCTGATTTCCTAGAGGCTTAGCGCACATCATGTTCCGCTTTGAGGTAGAGAGCAAAAACGACTGGTGGGAGGTGGAAGCCCTCTATGACCTGTGTTTTGCACCGGGGCGCACTGCACTGTCGTCTTACCGCCTGCGCGAAGACGTGGCGCCGGTGGCGGATCTGTCCATCGTGGCGCGCGATGATCTGGGGATAGTGGCGGGCGCGATCCGCTATTGGCCTGTGTCTATCGGGGGTGATGTGGCGTTGCTCTTGGGCCCCGTGGCCGTACACCCGACCCATCAGGGCGAGGGTCTGGGCGGCGCGTTGATCCACGACAGTATGGAGCGGGCGGCGCGCCTTGGCTGGCATCGGGTGATGCTGGTGGGGGATGAGCCGTATTATCGCCGTTTCGGTTTTCAGCGCCTCAGCGGCGTGGTGATGCCGCCGCCGACGAACCCTGATCGGGTGCTGGGGCATGGTGTGTCCGACGGTGTCTGGGAGGGCGTTGCGGGCGATGTGACGCGGTTTCAGCAGGGCTGAGGTGGCGGGTGCTGCCTTGAAAACCCTCGTCAGACCAACCACCTGTTCCTAAAGCCCGCCCATAGATGCGGGGTGTGGTTGGAGGGTGCAACATGCTGACAGAACAAGCCTTGGCAGAACTGGTGGATCCATCCGCATTGGATCTGGAGGCAGAGCTGGATCAGCTGGCCCGTCGGTATCGTGGCGCATCTGGTCCGGTGATTGAACTCTTGAACCTTTTGGGCGGATCGGCGGAAAACCTGTTGGATCGGTTGCCAGAGAAAGTGCGCATCCAGCTAGATAGCGCGACCGAGGCGGCGCTGTTTGCCGCGATGCGGGCAGCGCATAAATCGCGTGATGTTGTCAGCGATCAGCCGGGTTGGTTTCACGGTGCATTGACCACAGTCATGGGGGCCGCTGGCGGCATGGGCGGGCTGCCAACGGCACTGGCGGAGCTGCCGCTGACCACCACGGTTCTGCTGCGCGACATTCAGGGCGTCGCGGTGAGCCATGGCTTTGACCCCGACGCGGAAAGTGTGCAGTTTGACTGCGTGCAGGTCTTTGCCTCTGCCGGACCGTTGGCGCATGACGATGGGGCGGATATGGCGTTTCTGGCCACCCGCATGGCGCTGCGTGGTGCGTCGATGCAGGCGCTGATTGCCAAGGTCGCGCCGCGTTTGGCGCATGTGTTGGGGCAGAAACTGGCGGCGCAAAGCGTGCCTGTACTGGGCGCCGTTGCGGGGGCGGCGACGAACTATGCCTATGCCAGCTATTACCGCGATATGGCCCATGTCCATTTCCGCCTGCGCCGTTTGGCGATTGAGGCGGATACGCGACCAGAGGAGTTGGTGGCCGAGTTGAAGCGCCGTGTGACCGGCCCCGTGGTGACGGGCTAGAGCGCGGATTTTGAGTATTTATGGGAACATTGAAAGGGGCGCCAGTTTGTTCCGGCGCCCCGATGCTTAGGGCTGGCTTTGCAGATAGGCCATGACCGCAGGGCGCACCGATTGGTCGCCACGCAGGCGGGCCTCTTCGATGATGCGGCGCACGCCATCCAGATCGACCGAGCGCAGGATGTTTTTCACCGGCCCGATAGAGGCAGGGCGCATTGACAGGGATCGTAGGCCCATTGCCGCTAGGCAGATCGCCTCAATCGGGCGGCCGGCATCTTCACCACAGAACGACAGCGACGTGTTCGACGCCTCGCACCGTTTGACGATCCCCTCGAGGAAGGTCAGGAAGCTGACATTCAGCGTGTCATAGCGTTTGCGCACCCGTTCGTTTTCGCGGTCCGCTGCAAAGAAAAACTGTTTTAGATCGTTGCCGCCGATGGAGAGGAAATCCACCTCTTCGTAAAACTTGTCCGGCGCAAAGGCGAGCGATGGGGTTTCCAGCATCGCACCGACTTCGATCGTTTCGGGCAGGGCATGGCCCAGTTTTTTCTCGCGTGCCAGCACTTTGTCCATTTCGGCACGGGCTTGGCGGTATTCTTCGTATTGCGCCACAAAGGGGAACATGATCGTCAACGGACGCCCTGCTGCGGCGCGGATCAACGCTTGCAGCTGCATCCGCATGACCCCGCGACGGTCCAGCCCCACGCGGATCGCGCGCCAGCCAAGGGCGGGGTTGGGTTCATCGTTGGGTTTCATGTAGGGCAGCACCTTGTCCGACCCGATGTCGAGGGTGCGGAACACCACCCGTTTGCCATGCGCCGCATCCAGAACGCGGGTGTATAGGGCCGATAGTTCCGACCGTTTCGGCATCTGGTTGCGCACCAGAAACTGCAGTTCGGTGCGAAACAGCCCCACACCTTCGGCGCCGGAGCCGTCCAGTGAGGGCAGATCGGCCATCAGACCGGCGTTCATCTGCAAAGAGATTGTCTTGCCACACTTGGTGGTCGCCGGCTTTTCGCGGATCGAGGCGTAGCGTTCCTGCGCCTTGGCCTGCATGGCGATTTTATCGCGGAAAGCGGTGACCACGGTGTCATCGGGGCGCAGATGAACAACGCCTTGATCGCCATCGACCATGATGTGGTTGCCGTTCAGCGCGTCGGTGGTGATGCGGCTGGCATGGACGACCAGCGGGATCGCCAACGCGCGCGCCACAATTGCGGCGTGGGACCCGACGGAGCCCTCTTCCAGTACGATACCTTTGAGCGAGCGGCCATAGTCCAGCAGTTCCGCAGGGCCAATGTTGCGGGCGATCAGGATCGGATCGGCGGGCATTTCCGCACCGGTGTTCTGGCCCTGACCGGTCAGGATACGCAGCAGGCGGTTGGACAGATCATCCAGGTCATGCAGGCGTTCGCGCAGGTAAGAATCTGTCGCCATGTTCATGCGCGCGCGGGCCTGGCTTTGTTCCTTTTCCACTGCTGCCTCGGCGGACAGGCCGCGGCTGATGTCTTCCTCCATTCGGCGCATCCAGCCTTTGGAATTGGCAAACATCCGGTAGGCCTCAAGGACCTGCATCTGTTCGCTGTCGCCACCCAAGGCGCCATCCAGCATCTGATCAACGCTGACGCGCAACTCATCCACTGCCTCGCGCAGGCGGACCAGTTCGGCGTGGGGATCTTCGGCGATGGGGTTGGTGACCACCACGCGCGGCTCATGCAGCCAGACGTGGCCTTCGGCAGCGCCTTCCTGACCAGTGGTGCCACGGATCAGGCTGGGGTTCTGGTGCGGTGCGGCCAATGCGGCGCCTTCGCCAACAAAGGCGCCCAGTTCGGCCATTTCAGCCAGAACCATCGCCACCACTTCCAGCGCATAGACCTCATCGGCGGAATAGGCGCGGGCCTCTTTCGATTGAACCACCAAGACGCCCAGCTTTTCGCCCAGACGCTGCACCGGCACCCCAAGGAAGGAGGAGTAAATCTCTTCGCCCGTTTCAGGCATGTAGCGAAACCCCTTGGCCGAGGGTGCATCGGTGGTGTTCACCACGCGGCCATAACGCGCGACGCGCCCGACCAGACCTTCGCCCAGTTTCATGCGGGTCTGGTGCACCGCTTCGGCGTTCAAACCTTCGGTGGCGCACAGTTCCAGCGTTTCGGCATCGCGGAACAGATAGATCGAACACACCTCAGAGCCGGTTGAATCGGCAATCAGGTGGGTGATCTTGTCTAGCCGCGCCTGCCCTGCGCTGTCCTCGGCCATCGCGTCGCGCAGCCGTTGCAGCAGTTTGCGGCTCTCTGTCTCTTTTGTTTCCGTCGCTTCAACCATCCGCGGCGGTCCTCCTCGATCTTCGCTGGAACTTTAGAGCACAAGTTTGACAGGAACAAAACGGATATCGCGTCGAGGGCGTCAGATCGCGACAGTTTTTGGATAGGCTAGAGGGCGGAGTGATCGGGAATTGGGCAAGATATGTGTGGATGAGAGGGTATCTTCTTATGCCAAATCAGAGGTTTGGCAGCGCACAGAATTTGCAGATACAAAAAAGCCCACGCAAATTGCGCGGGCTTTTCAAGTTCAGCAACAAGCGGCTGATTATTCTGCTTTATCCAGTTCAAAGGCGTCGTGCAGCGATTGCACGGCCAGTTCCAGATATTTGCGGTCGATCAGGACCGAGATCTTGATTTCCGAGGTGGCGATCACCTTGATGTTGATGCCTTCGTCGGACAGCGTTTTGAACATGGTCGAGGCCACGCCCGACTGCGAACGCATGCCGATGCCTACGGCAGAGATTTTGCAAACCTCGGTGTCGGCGACCAGTTCGCTGTAGTTGATCTCACCGCTGTCTTTGGCTTCTTGCAGGGCTTTCTCGGCGCGCATCACCTGATCGGTGGGGCAAGAGAAGGTCATGTCAGTGCGGCCTTCGTCGGCGATGTTCTGGATGATCATATCGACGTTCACACCTGCATCGGACAGCGGGCCAAAGATGGCGGCTGCGATGCCGGGGCGGTCGGCGACGGAGATCAGGGTCATCTTCGCCTCATCACGGGAATAGGCGATGCCGGATACGGGACGGTTTTCCATGGTTTCTTCCTCGTCGCAGACCAAGGTGCCTGCTTCATCAGACGGTTCTTCGAAAGAGCTGAGAACGCGCAGTTTCACTTTATAGCGCATCGCCAGTTCGACAGAGCGGGTTTGCAGGACCTTGGCGCCAAGCGAGGCCAGTTCCAGCATCTCTTCGAAAGAGATCTTGTCAAGTTTGCGCGCCTTGGGGCTGATGCGGGGATCGGTGGTGTAGACCCCGTCAACATCGGTGTAGATGTCGCAGCGTTCCGCATCAAAGGCAGCGGCAAAGGCCACGGCGGTGGTATCAGAGCCACCCCGGCCCAGCGTGGTGATGCGGCCCTCGGGGCTGACGCCCTGGAAACCGGCCACAACGGCGACCTTCATGCCCTCGGCAAATTTGGCGGTGATGTTTTCCGGCGGGATCTCTTCGATCCGCGCGGCAGAATGGGCGTCGGTGGTTTTCACCGGTACCTGCCAGCCCTGCCAGCTGCGCGCCGGAACGCCCATTTCCTGCAGGGTCAGCGCCATCAGGCCTGCGGTTACGTTTTCACCGGAGGAAACAACGGCATCATATTCACGCGCATCATACAGCGGCGAGGTCTCATTGACCCAGCCCACCAATTCGTTGGTCTTGCCGGACATTGCCGAAACGATGACGATGACGTCATAGCCTTTGGCAACCTCCAGACCCACGCGTTTGGCGGCGCGTTTGATCCGGTCGAGCGTGGCGACGGAAGTGCCGCCGAATTTCATCACGAGAACGGGCATGGTCTGTCCTAAGCGTCTTTGATCGACGCGGGTTTAGAGAAAGGGGGCCTGCCGTGCAAGGGAGAATGCGGTTTTGCATGCTGCGCTTGCGCTATCAGGGCCGATGTGTCGACTAGGGGCAGGCGGTCGGTTTGCGTTTTTGGAGACGGTGGAGGTGCGAGGCGCCTTAGTACGGGTGATCACGCCCGTCCCATGTTTGGAAACAGCCGGTCGTGGCGAGGTCCAGCGCTGCGAAACGTGCGGCAAGGCCAGTTGCGCTTTCTTCGACCGTGATTTCCGCCTGTGTGCCGCCCACATCGGTTTGCACCCAGCCGGGGTGGTAGATGCCCACGGCAATGCCCAGACCACGTAGATCCGTGGCCAGATTGCGTCCCAGATTGAGCGCCGCCGCTTTCGAGGCGCGGTAGATATAGGACCCACCCGGCGCGCGGGTGTGCGATGCCATCTGCGAAGAAATTATGGCGATTTTTGCATTTTCGGCCATTTGTAGGTTGGGCAGCAATGTTTGCACGGTCTGGAAAACGCCGGTGACGTTCACGGCAAAGCTTTGTGCCCACATCGCCGGCTCATAGCCTGTGGCCAGCGATTCATGTTTGTCGAGGTAAACACCCGCGTTGCAGATCAGCAGATCCACCGGTTGACTGTCCAGATGATGTGCCAGGCGCGGAAAACCTTCTGGCGTGCTGACATCTAGCGGCAAGAAGCCTTCGGCGTCGCGGGCGGTGCCCAGCACCTGATCGCCGCTGTCGACGTAGTGACGATAAAGGGCGTGGCCAATGCCACGGTTGGCGCCGGTGATCACGATGTGCATTTGGCTGTCCTTGCTCCGTTTGCGCGTTAGCGAAATAGAAAAGCACACGGTCTGCAAGTGCAAGGATTTAAGGCGTATGTGATCAGTTCGTTTTGCGCTTCGGGGCGAAGGGCAGGGGCACCACGGGCACCCCATCGTCGATCAGCTCTTTGGCCTCTTTCAGGTTCGCCTCGCCGTGGATGGCGCGTTCGGGGGCGTCGCCTAGGTGCATGGCGCGGGCTTCTTCAGCGAAGGTGTCGCCAACGTATTCCGAATTCTCTTCGACCTGGCGTTTCATCTCGGCCATCGCCCGTTCCATTGCGCGCTCTTGGTCCGATCCGGCGCTGCGCAGGTTGGGGGGGGGCGTAACGGCGGGGGCGCTTTGTGTGGGCTGCGGCGCGATATCTGCGGTGTTTTCAGCCGCTTCGCGCGCGGCGCCCTCGCGTTTGGCGGCCTCTGCCTTGCGGCCGGATTGCACACGGGGGGCCATGATTGCCTTTTCCACCTCTGTGCTGCCGCATGTGGTGCAGCTGATCAGGCCGCGCGCTTTCAGCGTGTCGAAGGCATCGGCCGATTGAAACCAGCTGTCAAACCGGTGACCGTCGCTGCATTTCAGGGTGTATTGGATCATTTGGGGTCTTTCGGGCGGGCAGAGTGTGTAGGGCGCCAAAGCGTCGTGCAGAGGATATATATTCGAGCGCTGCGATCAATCAACCAGATGGATATGTTTGCCACTTTGCGTAAAACAGCGTCGCTCAAGCAGAATTGATTACCTCTAACATCATTATGTCTATACTATAAGCGATCTGCGGTCCAATTTGCCAAGTTTTTGTTCTTAAACACTTGTTTGCTGTCGTTAGCGTTGTAGCTTTGGGTTGCAGTAGGGCGCGAGAGCTGCCTTCGACAATTTTCCATAACGGTAAACTCGCGAACAAACGAACTCGGGGAGAGTAACATGAAGTTTCTAACAGTCTCGGCGCTGGCCCTTATGGTCGCCAGCGCTGCCTCAGCGGAGACATTCCGCTGGGCAGGTAAAACCGATCCACAGACGATGGATCCACATGCGGTGAACTCGGCCCCGGTGCTGGGGTTCCTCAACAACGTCTACGAAGGTCTGGTGCGTCGCGGCAAGGACATGGCGATTGAACCCGCGCTGGCCACCAGCTGGGAACCGATTGGCGATGGCGAAGGCTGGCGGTTCACCCTGCGTCAGGGCGTGACCTTCCACGATGGGTCCACCTTTGACGCCGAAGATGTGGTGTTCAGCTATCAGCGTGCATCCTCTGAAGGATCCGACACCCGCAGCTGGTTTGCGCCGGTATCGGACGTGAAAATGGTGGATGCCTACACCGTCGACGTGATGACCAAAGCGCCGAACCCGATCTTTCCGGACAGCATCGCCAACTGGATGATCATGGACAAAGGCTGGGCCGAGGCAAACAACGCTGGCCTGCCGGACAAGGAAAACGGCAACTACGCCACGCTGAACGCCAACGGCACTGGCGCCTTTATGGTCAGCGAACGCCAGCCCGGCCTGACCACCACGCTGGTTCCGTTCAGCGGCTGGTGGGATGAGGTGGAGCATAACATCACCTCCGCCACCTTTACCCCCATCGACAACCCAGCCACCGCAGTTGCGGCGCTGTTGTCCGGTGATGTGGACATGATCAACCCTGTGCCGATCCAGGATGCGGCGCGTGTCGATCAGCGCGATGGCCTGAAGGTGATCCGCGGGATCGAGGCGCGGGTGATCATGCTGGGCTTTGGCCATGAGGCGGATCAGCTGAAATACGGCGCCATGGCAGGCGAAAAGAACCCGTTCCAAGATGTGCGTGTGCGCGAAGCGGTGGCCAAATCGATCAACGTTGACGCCATCCGCCAGACCATCATGCGTGGTTCGGCAGAGGCGGCAAGCCAGCTGGTCAGCCCCGCAATGCGCGGCTATTCCAGCGCCAATGTCGACCGTCCCGCCTATGATCCCGCTGCCGCCAAGGCGCTGCTGGCAGAGGCAGGATATGCCGACGGCTTCTCCTTCGGTCTGAAATGCCCCAACAACCGCTATCTGAACGACGAAGCGGTCTGTCAGGCCGTGACCGGTATGCTGGCGCAGGTTGGCATCACCGCAGAACTGGACGCGATGCCGGTGCAGAACTATTGGCCGGAACTGCGCGCCGATAACTTCGATATGTATATGCTGGGCTGGAGCCCGGGCACCTTTGACCACGAACACCCCGTGCGTTTCCTCGTTACCACCCCGAACCCTGAGAAGAAGCTGGGCTCGTGGAACTTTGGCGGGTTCTCGGACGCGCGTGTGGATGAGCTGCTGCCGATGATCCAGTCAGAGATTGACGACACCAAACGTCAGGCGATGATTGATGAAACCGTGTCGATCTATCAGGACCAACACGCCTATGTGCCGCTCTATGTGCAGCCGCTGGTCTGGGGCACGCAGGACAACATCGAGCTGACCCAGCGTCCCGACAACTTCTTCATTCTGCGTTGGGTGACAGTGAACTGATCCCTCGCCAGAGGTCTGAAACGAAGAAAGCGCGCCCCGATAAGGGCGCGCTTTTTTGCTTTCGGCGGGTGGGTCTGGTCAGACCTCGACCTCGACCTTGCCGATGGGGTTTGAACAGCAGGCCAGAATATACCCTGCCTCGATGTCATCCTCGGAAATACCGCCGTTGTGGACCATGTGGACCTCGCCTGCGGTTTTCTTGACCTTACAGGTGCCGCAAACGCCGAAGGTACAGCCGGACGGGATGTTCAGACCCGCACCGCGTGCGGCGGCCAGAACGGTATCGGTTTCGGCCACTTTGGCAGTGACGCCCGAGGTGGCGAAGTGGATTTCCGCGCTGGTTGCGTCATCGGGGATCACGTCGTCCAGTTCGGGCTGTTCCGCCGCAGTTTCCACCGGCGCGCCGAAGCTTTCCTGATGGTAATTGTCCATGTCAAAGCCAAGGCCAGCCAGCGCTTCGCGCACGGCGGTCATGAATGGTTCGGGGCCACAGCAGTAGACCTCACGCTCCAGATAGTCGGGGGCCATCAGACCCAGCATCAGCTGGTTGAACTGTCCCTGATAGCCGGTCCAGGGGCTGTAGCGGTCGGGCTCTTCGACCACAAACTTCAGGTCGATGCCCGGCACACGGCTGGCCATCTGTTCCAGACGCTGACGGAAAATAATCTCCGACGGACGTTTGGCGCAGTTGATGAACACCACGTCCAGATCCTGACCTTCGTCATACATGCAGGTGGTCATCGACATCATCGGAGTGATGCCCGAACCCGCCGAGATGAACAGGAACTTGTCCGCCTTGCTGGCGGCATTGGTGAACAGACCAGCGGGGCCGATTGCCTTCATCCGCATGCCCGGTTGCAGGTTGTCCAGCATCCAGCGGGTGCCGATGCTGTCGGCCTGCGCCTTGGCGGTGATGGTGATGGTGCGCGGGCGCGATGGTGACGACGAGATGGTGTAGGTGCGGTGCACCACACCACCCGGCTGACCCGGTGCGGGGATTTCCAGCGTCAGGAACTGACCCGCATCATAGGAAAACAGCGCACCCGACGGGGCCTTGAACGAAAAGCTGGCGGTGTTGGGCACCTCGGGCACGACCGAGACACATTCCAGCATTTCGCTATCCTGCCAAACCTGTGCAGACGTCGAAGAAAGGGTCATAGCGTTTACTCCGCCGCCAGTGTTGCAGGGGCTGCGCGTTCGGCCAGTTTCGCGCAATACCATTCCACAAATTGCAGTACGCCGCTTTCTTGCAGGGGCGAGTAGGGGCCGGGGGTGTAGCTGGGGCTGTTGATACCCTGCTGGTTGTCCTCGACCACGCGACGGTCTTCGTCGTTGGTGGCCATCCACACCTCTGTCAGGCGCTTGAGGTCGTAATCCACACCCTCAACCGCGTCTTTGTGTACCAGCCACTTGGTGGTTACCTCGGTTTCGGTTGCGCTGATCGGGGTCACGCGGAACACGATCGAATGATCCGCGAGGAAGTGGTTCCAGGTGGTCGGGTAGTGGAATTGCAGCAGTGCGCCCGCATCGGCAAAGGGCACGCGGCCCAGCCAACGAAGCACAGCGGCCTTGCCGTCCATGGTGTAGCTTTCGGCGCCCTCTTTCAGCGGCATACGTGCGACGCGGAACTGGCCGTCGTCATGCAGGTAGAAGTTCGAGGCAACACCCGCCGCCTCGCAGCGATCAAAATGAGCCTGTAGGTGGGCCGGGGTTTCGCCACCTTCGCCGATGCCGGTCACGCTGGGATCATCAGGGTAGGTGCGGCACAGAGACGGATGGTTGCCGCCACAGTGATAGCATTCGCGGTTGTTTTCCCAGACCAGTTTCCAGTTGCCGTTCTCAACGATCGAGCTTTCAAAGGCGACCTTGGCGTTGCCCAAATCATGCGCTTCCAGATAGGGGCGGGCGATGTTGGCAAAGGTGTCGAAATCGGGGGCTTCGTCAGCGAGGCAGATGTACACCAGACCGGCCAACTCGCGGCAGTGTACGGTTTTCAGACCGTGTTTGGTGGGGTCAAATTCGGGGCCCATATCGCGTGCCCACAGCAGGCTGCCGTCCAGTTCATAGGTCCACTGGTGGTAGGGGCAGACCAGTTTGGGCGCATGGCCCTTGGCGGCTTTGCAGATGATCGAACCACGGTGGCGGCAGGTGTTGTGGAAAGCACGGATTTCACCGTCGGCCCCGCGCACGATGATGACGCGGTATTCACCGACCTTGTGGGTGACGTAGCTGCCGGCTTTCTCCAACTCGCAGGCGGCGATGGCAAACAGCCATTCGCGGTAGTGGATTGCCTCCAGATCGGCCTGATAGACCGCTTCGTCGGTGTAAAACGCCTGTTCCAAGGCATGTCCCGGCGTTCTGCGCGCCAGCAGTGTTTCAATCGCGTTCATTGTTCTAGCTCCCGTGCCGCGCCCCGCGGCGTTGCTGTTGCAGGAGACAAGGGGGTAGCCACAGCACACCGGGAGGAGGGTGCAGTGCAAAACCAGCCCCCACCGCCACCCGCGGTTTGACGTATCTGCAAGGCTGGTTTCCGGACTTGAAAGAGGGCGAGGCCACACGCTGACACCTTCCCGGGATCCTCCTCCCAGTGGTTTTAGGTCAACGCTTCTCTTCTATACCGTTGCGGGGGCAGTACCGGACTTGCACCGGTTTCCCAATTCTCTACCAGACCGTCTGGCGCGCATGAAATACGCGCATCTGGCCCAGCAGCACCTTACGGGGCCACTCTATTCACAGGCGAATGGGGCGTATAAACACAAGCGACATTTTCCGCGCCAAAACAGACAAAGTGGATTTTGCGCGCGTGGCCTATAGTAAATCCGTGGTGCGGATCAGCTGAGGATGTGGTTCTGTGCGGCCATTGGATCGGGGGTTTCCTGCTCCAACGCCTCAGCCACAGAAATTTCAATGGTGCGGCACATTGCGTCCAGTGGCAGGCCGTTTTGCACATTGCGAAATGGGCGCTCTAGTTCATTGGTGACGGCCTGCAACCCAAAGAAAACATAGGCCACAACTGCAGCAAAGACGGGGGCGAACCAATGCGTTGCCTCGATCAAGGCGAAGGGCAGTAGCCAGCAGTAAAGGTAGGTCGTGCGCCGCACCAATAGCGAATAGACAAAGGGCAGCGGTGTGGTGAAGATCCGTTCGCACCCCGCCTGTGCCAGTGCCAGCGAGGATAGGGATTGTGAAATGGTCATTTTACCAAATCCATCCAGTTCGCCCTGATCCGCTAGCGCACTGATCTGATCAGCCATATCCCGCAGGGCTGCATCCGCAGGGTTTTTGCAGGCCAGCATGGCGTCTGCCTTGTCTGCGCCAATCCAGTTCAGGATGTCCGACCGTACATTGACACCGCGTAGAAAACCGCGGTGCAAATGGGCAAAGGCCACAACCGACGACAGGATCTGCGCGCGCGCTGCACCATTGCCGACAAACACAGACATGTGCCGCCCCAAGGTGCGCACATCCGCAATCATCGCCCCCCACAGTTTGCGCGCTTCCCACCAACGGTCATAGGCAGCGTTGTTGCGAAAGCCCAAAAACAGCGACAGCGCAATCCCGAACACGCCCATTGCGGCAATCGAAATATGCGGCAACGTCACGACAAATCGATCAACCAGCAACACCGCAACAGTCAACAGCGCGATGCCTATGATCTTGCCGATGATCTTGGGGACGACAGAGCCCTGCATAACAAAAAACAGCTGTAGCGACGAAGGTTGCTCACGAACGATCATAAGAGGTGCCTTTGCGATGCGAAGAGTGGGAGGTGGGCTGGCTAGCGACATGCGGGCGTGGGGCAATTAACAACAGACCCCGCAGATATGAAAGGGGCGAAAGCGTTTGGCACATGGCGCGACGGCTAGCACGGTTGTGTATGCGACCGCGCGTTTGGGGGAAATTTGGCGCCGGTTTGGCAAGTCGCATGGTTGTCCATGGAGCGACGTGAAATTCCGGTACTTTCGGGAAATACTGGTGCCCCCACACGGACTCGAACCGCGGACCTACTGATTACAAATCAGTTGCTCTACCAGCTGAGCTATAGGGGCACGGCCAGCGTGCTGGCCTGCGCCTTGGATTAGCCGACAGGGCGGTGGGGTGCAAGGGGGCAAATGCTGGTAGGTGCGGGAAAAATGACAGATTGCTGCATGCGAACGATAAGTCCCACCGATGCAGATATGGTTGGTGTTGTGGGTAGTAAATTGGAGCGGGCGAGGCGATTCGAACGCCCGACCCTAACCTTGGCAAGGTTATGCTCTACCCCTGAGCTACGCCCGCTCCGTTGTGAACACTGACGCAGTTCTGACGCCTCCGGCTGGAGGAAGTTGGAGCGGGCGAGGCGATTCGAACGCCCGACCCTAACCTTGGCAAGGTTATGCTCTACCCCTGAGCTACGCCCGCTTCCTTTTGGTGGTTGGGTGACCACCGTGGGTATACCTAATTGGAGCGGGCGAGGCGATTCGAACGCCCGACCCTAACCTTGGCAAGGTTATGCTCTACCCCTGAGCTACGCCCGCTTCATTAGGTGAGGCGTGGAATACAAACACTGGCGGGGGGCCGCAAGTGGAAAATGTGTGGTTGGTGTAAAAAAGTGTAGCGGCTGAATTGCTCGCCGCGTTCTCAGCTACGCGACGCACTGGCCAGAACGCAAACAGGCCCAGCCGGGGCTGGACCTGATCGGATCATGACAGCTGTGGGGGCTGGGTCAAAGCAGGGTATGCGCCACCAGCCCAAGGCCCGACAGCAACAGCATCACAAAGGTCAGAATCATCCCGCCCTGACGCATGGGGATGATTTGTGGGTGGCGGCCAAATCCAACCGCGTGCAGCACGCGACCTGCGATGAACATGATGCCGAGTGTATGAACTGCCCACAGCGGTGCGCCCTGGAGTTCGACCACCAGCAGTAGGATCAGCGATATGGGCATGTATTCGCCGCAGTTGGCGTGGGTGCGCATGGCCTTCATCATCACCTTGTCGCCGCCATCGCCCTGCATCACCCGCTGGCGGATGCGCACGCGAATGACATGCACACTGAGCGCCAGATACAGCAGGGCAGCGAGGCCCGCATAAAGCGGGGTGGCAGAGAGGGCGGTCAGGTCGGTGGGCATCAGTTTTGTCCTGTTATGGCGGTTTCACCCCCAAGCTGCGAAAGCCGTACAGCCATTGCCAGAGTGAAACCGCTTGGGTGACGTAGGGGCGTTATTGGGGCAGCCTAGGATCTTCAGACAGCAATTGACGCAACTGGGCGGCCTGCGCGGCGTCTAAATGCGGCAGCATTGTGCGGGTGGTGTAGTTCCCATAAAGCGACTGGCCGTCGTAATAGGACCAATCCACGACCTCGGCGCGAGCAAATGTGACGGGGCTGCCCAGACTCGCATCGGGGATGGCGTTAGGGGCATTGGCAAATTGGCCGTGCATCTGGCCGTCCCCTAAATCTCTGAGGCTGTCGATCCAGATCACCTCGGTATTGATGTCGGGGTGTTCGATGGGGAAGCCGACCTTGACCGACAGGTTGGCAGGATAGCTGCCGTCGCTGTAGCGCAGGTAATCTAGCGCCGCGTTTAGACTGGCACGGGCGTCTGCGGTTGCGCGGTTCATTGCTTCATCATCGGTGGCGAATTCGACCACATCATCGCCTGCCAAAGCGGGGAGGGCGGGCAATAGAGCAGTGGGAAGCGCCAGAGATACCACCAGAGAAAGGGCGCGGGCAGATCTGGGAAACATTTGAAAACTCCAAAGAAAAATCGCGGACACAGTGGCCCGCGATTTATTTGGTGTCAACGCACGCTGTGCGTGCGGTGGGTGTGGGGGATCAGCCCAGTTCGACCAACAGGTCTTTGGCGTCGATCTGACCGCCCGGTTGTACGTGAACCGCCTTTACCACGGCCTTGCGTTCGGCGTGGATGCCGGTTTCCATCTTCATCGCCTCGATGGTCAGCAAGAGGTCACCTTCGTTCACCTCTTGGCCGACAGTGACCCCGACAGAGGCAACAACACCCGGCATCGGCGCGCCGATGTGATCAGGGTTGCCCAGCTCTGCCTTAGGACGGGCCGCGGTCGATGCTTTGACCAGACGGTTCGGCACGCGGATCACACGCGGCTGGCCGTTCAGCTCAAAGAACACCTTCACTTCGCCATTTTCGTCGGTTTCACCAATGGCCTGCAGGCGGATTTCCAGTGTCTTGCCGGGATCAATCTCTGCCGTGATCTCATCACCGGGTTCCATCCCGTAGAAGAAGGTCTGCGTCGGCAGGGTCCGTACGGGGCCGTATTGATCGTGGCGCTGCATGTAATCCATGAAGACCTTGGGGTACATCAGGTAGCCGTTCAGATCTTCATCGTCGATCTCGATACCACCCAGATCGGCGCTCAGCTTCGCACGGGTTTCTTCCAGATCAACAGGTGCCAGATGCGCGCCGGGGCGATCGGTGTTCGGTGCCTCACCCTTCAGGGCTTTGGCAACGATGCCTTCGGGGAAGCCACCCGGAGGCTGACCCAGGTTACCGCGCATCATGTCCACGACCGAGTCGGGGAAGGCCACGTCTTTGGCAGGATCTTCAACATCCGCACGGCTCAGACCTTGGGACACCATCATCAGCGCCATGTCACCTACAACCTTGGACGACGGGGTCACCTTCACGATGTCACCGAACATCTGGTTGGCGTCAGCATACATCTGCGCCACCTCGTGCCAGCGATCCTCCAACCCCAGCGAGCGCGCCTGCGCCTTGAGGTTGGTGAACTGCCCGCCGGGCATTTCGTGCAGGTACACCTCGGAGGCAGGGGCCGCCAGACCGCTTTCAAAGGCGGTGTACTGCGCGCGGACCTGTTCCCAGTAGTTGCTGATTTCACGCACACGGGCGATGTCGATGCCGGTGTCACGGTCGGTGTTTGCCAGTGCCTCGACAATGGACCCCAGGCAGGGCTGCGAGGTGCCGCCGGAGAAGGCGTCCATCGCCGCATCCACGGCGTCCACACCTGCATCAGCGGCGGCCAGAATGGTCGCGCCAGCGATTCCGGATGTGTCGTGGGTGTGGAAATGCACTGGAATGGACAGTTCCTCTTTCAGCGCCTTGACCAGCACACGGGCCGATGCGGGTTTGAGCAGACCCGCCATGTCCTTCAGGCCCAGCACATGTGCGCCTGCGGCTTCCAGCTCTTTACCCATGTTGACGTAGTACTGCAGGTCATATTTGGACCGGTTCGGGTCCAGAATATCGCCGGTGTAGCAGATGGTGCCTTCGCAGATTTTGCCTGCCTCGTTCACCGCATCCATCGCCACGCGCATGTTTTCCACCCAGTTCAGGCTGTCAAACACGCGGAACACGTCGATGCCCTTGGCGGCCTCTGCCACGAAGGATTGCACCACGTTGTCGGGGTAGTTGGTGTAGCCCACACCGTTTGATGCACGCAGCAGCATCTGGGTCATCAGGTTTGGCATACGCTCGCGCAGGTCGCGCAGACGCTGCCACGGACATTCCTGCAAGAAGCGGTAAGCCACATCAAAGGTCGCACCGCCCCAGCATTCTACCGAGAACAGCTCCGGCAGGTTGCTGGCATAGCTGGGCGCCGCGCGCACCATATCGATCGACCGCATACGGGTCGCCAGCAGCGATTGGTGACCGTCACGCATGGTGGTGTCGGTTAGCAAGAGTTTCTGCTGCGCCAGCATCCAATCGGCAACGGCCTTCGGCCCCTCAGCCTCCAACAGGTTGCGGGTGCCTGCGGGGATATCAACGCTGTGCTCCGGCGCCTTGGGCAGTTTCAGATCAGCGGCAGGGGCAGGGCGGTCGGTGGTTTCAGGGTGCCCGTTGACCGAGATATCGGCGATATAGGTCAGAACTTTGGTGCCACGGTCGCGGCGCTTGGCAAAGTTGAACAGGTCGGTCGATTCATCAATGAACTTGGTCGTGTATTCATTGCTGAGGAAGGTCGGATGCTTCAGCAGGTTTTCCACAAACGCGATGTTGGTCGAAACCCCACGGATACGGAATTCACGCAGGGCGCGGTCCATCCGGTGAATCGCCGCCTCTGGCGTCGGGGCCCATGCGGTTACCTTGACTAGCAGCGAGTCATAGTACCGCGTGATCACCCCGCCCGAATAGGCCGTGCCGCCGTCCAGACGGATGCCCATGCCGGTGGCCGAACGGTAGGCGGTGATGCGGCCATAGTCGGGGATGAAGTTGTTTTGCGGATCCTCGGTGGTGATCCGCGTCTGCAGCGCGTGGCCGTTCAGGCGGATGTCGTCTTGGGACGCCTTGCCGGTCGCCTCCGCCAGGGTCTTACCCTCTGCGATCTTGATTTGCGCCTGTACGATGTCGATACCGGTCACTTCTTCGGTGACGGTGTGTTCCACCTGAACGCGCGGGTTCACCTCGATGAAGTAGAACTTGCCGGTTTCCATATCCATCAGGAACTCAACAGTACCTGCGCATTCGTAGTTCACATGCGAACAGATGCGGCGGCCCAGCTCGCAGATTTCGGCGCGCTGTTCGTCGGACAGGTAGGGGGCAGGGGCGCGTTCAACTACCTTTTGGTTGCGGCGCTGAACGGAACAGTCGCGTTCCCACAGGTGGTAGATCTCACCGTGGCTGTCGCCAAGGATCTGCACCTCAACGTGGCGGGCGCGGGTGATCATCTTTTCCAGATAGCCTTCGCCGTTGCCAAAGGCGGCTTCGGCTTCGCGGCGGCCTTCCAGCACCTTCTCTTCCAGCTCATCTTCACCGTAGATCGGGCGCATGCCACGACCGCCGCCGCCCCAGCTGGCTTTCAGCATCAGGGGGTAGCCGATTTTGGCCGCTTCGGCTTTGATCGCGGCCATATCGTCGCCCAGAACCTCGGTCGCGGGGATCACGGGAACGTCTGCTGCGATGGCAACCTTACGGGCGCTGGCCTTGTCACCAAGGGCGCGCATGGTTTCGGCCTTGGGACCGATGAAGGTGATGCCGTTTGCGGCACAGGCGTCGACGAAATCGGGGTTTTCCGACAACAGGCCATAGCCCGGGTGGATCGCGTCAGCGCCGCATTCCTTGGCCACGCGGATGATTTCGTCGATCGACAGATAGGCCGCGACCGGCCCCAGACCTTCACCGATGCGGTAGGCTTCGTCCGCCTTGAAGCGGTGCAGGCCCAGTTTGTCCTCTTCGGCAAAGACTGCAACGGTGGTTTTGCCCAGCTCGTTCGCCGCCCGCATAATGCGAATGGCAATCTCACCCCCGGTTGGCAATCAGGATTTTGTTGAACTCAGACATGGTGCGCCCTCCCGCGTTCCGTGAAAATTCTGTGACAGTGCTTGGCACGATGCTGCATCGCAGCGCAACGGTTTTGATCCATATCGGTCACAAAAAGTGACCAAAGATCATTGTTGTGCTGCAAATTTGCATTAAAGGCGCCTCAATGCGAGAATTGTGCGCATTTTTGCACACCAAATTTAGCAATGAGCCGAGTCACCTCACACTGTTGTCGCGCTCACTCTAAGCGGCGGGAGGCCAGTTCGTTTGGTCTGCGCACGCCCATCTGTCCCATATTCGCGACAAGATCGCGGCGTAATATATCCACCAGATGGTCCGGCCCGCAGCGCCCCAGCGCGCCGAGTGCATAATGCCACGCGCGGCCCATCATGACAAAATCCGCCCCCAGTGCCAGCGCACGGCAGATGTCGAGCCCCCCCTCAATCCCGCTGTCAAAGATGACCGGCAGGCGGGTTTGCGCGCGGATCTTTGGCAGGACATCGATGCTGGCAGGGGCGGCATCAAACTGCCGTCCAGCGTGGTTGGAGACCCAGATCCCGTCCACGCCTGCCGCCTCCAGCGGTTTGACATCGCGGGCATCCATCACGCCCTTGACCACCAATGGCCCGTCCCAGGCATCGCGCAGCGCCTGTAGATAGGACCAATCCGGCGAGGTGCGCAGTAGGTAGCCGGCATGTTCGGTTGAACTTAGGCCCGTCACCGCATCCGCGTAGCTGTCGATCAGACGCATGCGCGGCATGCCCATCCGCGCCATGCCCATGGCCCAGACCGGGCATCGTGCTACCTGCGTCATCAGGCGGGGGGTTAAGCGCGGTGGGCTGGTCAGGCCAGATCGCACCTGCCGTTCACGGCGGCTGGCCACTGGCACGTCAACCGTTAGCACCAGTGTGGTAAACCCCGCATCGCGGGCCCGTTTCAGCATATCGGCGCGAATATCAGGATCGCGTGGCGGATAGACCTGAAACCAGCCATTGCCGTCGATGCAGTCGCTCACATCTTCTGGTGTGCGGCTGGCGACGGTGGACAAGCCATAGGGAATGCAGTGCTGGGTGGCGGCGCGGGCCAGGATTCGTTCGGCATTTGGCCAAAACAAACCCGACATGCCCACAGGTGAAACACCAAAAGGCAGTGCATACTGCTTCCCGAATAGATCCACTGACAGATCCACGTCCTGTTCCCCGTGCAGGATTGACGGCATCAGTTGCACGGCATCCAGCTGACTGCGGTTTCTGACCTGTGTGCGTTCATCACCTGTCGCGCTGTCCAAGTATTCAAAAACAAACCAAGGCATACGCTTGCGGGCCTTGGCGCGCAGGTCGGAAAGGGCGGGGTAACGTTGATGCAAATCCATTCCGCATAGTTTTCCCCTGCGCTCGGATTGTCCAGTGCTGAACCGGCGCTTTGTGGTTACTGTGCTGCAATCACTGGCGGGGTGTCTTTGTCGTCGTCATCGGGGCGTTGTTGATCCGCGTTCAGATCGTTTTGCCATGTGGTGATTGCATCAGCCTCGCTTCGCTGAGGGCTTGGGTTGGCTGTGGCGTCACGTGGTTCGGGGGCGGCGCCGGTGGCCTGTTGCACCTGATTGCGGCCGCGCGCCTTGGCTTCATAGAGAGCTTCATCAGCGCTGCGCATCAGATCCTGCGGCATGGTGCCGTGCTGTGGGTAGTGCGATACGCCCAGCGAAATCGTGACTGTTGGCAACGTTTTGTCCCCATAACGCAGCGCGATCGCCTCCACCGCTTGCCGCAGCGCTTCGGCTTTGATCAGGGCATCTTCATCGTAAACGCCGGGCAGGATCAGCGTGAACTCTTCGCCACCGGGACGGCAGGCAACCTGATCGCCATCGCAGGCCTTTTCAAGGGCAGAGCCGACCGCGCGCAGGATCATGTCACCTGCATCATGTCCGTGGTTGTCGTTGAATTTTTTGAAGTGATCTACATCTACCGCAATCAGGCTAAGTGGCGCGCCCGTGTTCTGGCTTTGGCCGATGGCCTTGCGCAGGGTTTCGGTCATGTGGCGGCGGTTGAACAGGCCGGTCAGCGGGTCGCGTACCGACTGATCCTGCAGTTGGTCGCGCATCCGAACGTTGGCAATCGCCATGGAAATTTGTTCCGCACACATGCGCGCCAATTTCTTGTTCTGGCGAAAGTTTGCTTCGTGTCCCTCTGCCGCGCGTAGGTGCATCAGTCCGACGGTTTCACCATGCGCCAGAATGGGGAAGCAGTAGTAAGGGCGGCCGTCATGGGGTTCGGCGTGGTCGCAGACAAAATCAACCTCGGACGCGCCATATTCATAGGTGCGCCCACGTCGCAGGCCCCAGCATTCCTCGGGGTGGATATGCGGCTTCACCGTTCCGCCGTTCCATTTAGCCGACCCATCCAGCACATCGCGAGAATTGGAATAGACATAAACACTGCCCTCTGCGTTGGGCAGAATATGGGTCATGAAACGGGCGACCATTTGAAACAGCTCCTCCAGCGAGTGACTGGATTGTAGCCATTCATTCAGCTCGCCTAGCAGCTGAACTTCGCGGGCAAGCTGCAGTTGCTGATCAATGATTTCGCGCTCTTTGGTGTTGCGCCGGTTCAGCTGGGCAACATGGCGGGAATTGTTCCGGTGCAGCATCCAACCGGCAGATATCATTGTGATCAGGACCGCCCCCACAATCACAGACAACAACAGACGGACACGGTTCATGACGCTTGCGCGCATGTCGGTGACATCGGTGTAGAATTCGATGGCACCATCAAAATGGCCATTGTGCATGAAGGGCACATAAATTTCCGCCACATGCCGCGTGTCGCTGGAGGCCCCTTGAGACAGATAGGCTGGGTCAATTGGGGCGGAAGGTGGGGGAGGACTGTGGTCCTTGCCCTCATCCACATGATCTGCCTCATGGTCATGATGACCAGGTGCTGCATGACCATTTCCGTGATCCGCCGCCTCATGTTGTGCCGGATCCTGCGGAGAGGCAATGCCGTGGTCATGGGGGGCATCAATGTCATGTTCCAATGCGCTGGAGGCCGCGATTTCCCAGGCCGCTTTTTCCTCGGTCTTGTAGAATATCTGACCTTTGGCGACCTTTTGGTGAAAATACTCCCCCTCTTCGACATACCCAACCTTGCCGCCATCGGTGGACCAGAACACCAGACCCTGGCCATTAAACAGATGAAATCGGTAGACATCGGTGGCCTGCACCAGCAGGTGCAGGAACCGTTGATCGTGATCGCTGACGATGGAATTGGTGAAACTGTGTTCGGCATCATCCAGCTGCAGGATCACCTGTCGTTTCCACAGTTCGGCCTGCGCGTGAATGTCATCGCGCACCAGCCGTTCCGCAATTGGGGCCGGCGCCCAGACCACTGCGGCCATAGCCGACAGCAACATTGCGGTTAACAGGGTGATCAATCCCGCCCCGCGTTGCAGTGATTTCAGAAATTCGGTGAATTTGGTGGTCATTGGCCGCCTCTCTTTCTCAACCCCGCTGGCAGCCTGACAGAGAACACTTGCCAAAGAGTTAAGGGCGCTGGACCTTGTCCCTGTATCAACCGCTAAGTTTTCTAGAATTTGATGTTTCCGCGCGCGGCGGCGGGGATCGGAACCATCATTTTTTACCCTTTGTTGGGGTGAACATTGTGCGAACGTCCCTTTTCGTGGCGACTGAATCAGTCTAGGGTCGCGCCATGAACGATTTTGACGAATTCGACGCTTTCGAGGGCGCATCGGCGGGTGGTTCCCTGTCCCAGCGCGCCATGGCAGCGCGTCCCGCCCCGTATTTGGAAGACCTCAATGACGCCCAACGCGCCGCGGTTGAGGCGCTGGATGGCCCCGTTCTGATGTTGGCGGGCGCTGGCACCGGCAAGACCAAGGCGCTGACCACGCGCATTGTGCATCTGTTGAACCAAGGCCGCGCCCATCCGGGACAGATCCTGTCGGTGACCTTCACCAACAAGGCCGCGCGCGAGATGAAGGAACGTGTGGGGCGCCTCTTGGGCCAACAGGTGGAGGGGATGCCGTGGCTGGGCACCTTCCATTCGATTTGTGTGAAAATCCTGCGCCGTCACGCCGAACTGGTCACGCTGGATCTGGCGCTGGGCCGTGCTGAGGATCCGATTGCGCAGCTGCACAATGATGATGCGGTGATCGAGGATCTGGGCGGTCGTCCAATCCCCGGTGCGCAGGGCCCGCTGGGACATCTGAAAAGCAACTTCACCATTCTGGACACCGACGATCAGAACCGCCTGCTGAAACAGTTGATCGAGGCGTCGGGGATGGACGTCAAACGCTGGCCCGCGCGGCAGCTTTCGGGGATCATCGATCACTGGAAAAACCGCGCCTGGACGCCGGAACAGGTGCCCACGGACGAGGCGGCGGCGTTCAACAATCGTGGCATTGAGCTATACGCGCAGTACCAGCGCCGCCTGATTGAGCTGAACGCCTGCGATTTCGGCGATCTGCTGTTGCATGTGGTGTCGATCTACCAGCGCTATCCTGACCTGTTGGAGCAATACCGCCGCCGCTTCCGCTATATTTTGGTGGACGAATATCAGGATACCAACGTCGCGCAGTACCTGTGGCTGCGTCTGCTGGCCGGTGGGCACAAAAACATCTGCTGTGTTGGCGATGATGATCAGTCGATCTACGGCTGGCGCGGTGCCGAGGTGGGCAATATCCTGCGGTTTGAAAAAGATTTTCCGGGGGCGGAGGTGATCCGTCTGGAACAGAACTATCGTTCGACCCCGCATATTCTGGCGGCTGCCTCAGCGGTGATTGCCAATAACTCCAATCGCTTGGGAAAAACGCTGCACACAGACCGCGACACGGGCGAAAAGGTGCGTCTGATCGGCCATTGGGACGGCGAGGAAGAGGCGCGCTGGATCGGCGAAGAGATCGAGGCCGCCCAAAAGGGCAGCCGTGGGATGAAACCTTACAGTTTGGACGATATGGCCATCCTTGTGCGTGCGTCACATCAGATGCGGGCGTTTGAAGATCGGTTTCTGACTATCGGCTTGCCCTACCGCGTCATCGGCGGCCCGCGTTTTTATGAACGGATGGAGATCCGCGATGCCATGGCCTATTTCCGGCTGGTCACATCGCCCAGTGATGATCTGGCGTTCGAGCGGATTGTGAACACGCCCAAACGCGGTTTGGGGGACAAGGCGCAGCAGAAAATCCAGATGAGTGCCCGCCAGAACGGTGTGTCACTGATCGAAGGGGCACGGCTGCTGTTGCAGGACAAGGGGCTGGGTGGCAAAGGCGCCAAGGAACTGGCGCGGCTGATCGACAATCTGGACCGCTGGGGCCGTCTGACAGGGGATGAGGATCTGAGCCATATTGAACTGGCCGAAATGATCCTCGACGAATCCGGCTACACCACCATGTGGCAGAACGACAAAACGCCCGAAGCGCCGGGGCGTTTGGAAAACCTCAAGGAATTGGTTAAGGCGCTGGAACAGTTTGAAAACCTGTCTGGTTTCCTCGAACACGTCGCGTTGATTATGGACAACGACAGTCAGGATGCGGATCAAAAGGTCACGATCATGACCCTGCACGCCGCCAAAGGTCTGGAATTTCCCGTCGTCTTCCTGCCTGGGTGGGAGGATGGCCTGTTCCCCTCGCAGCGTTCGATGGATGAAAGCGGCACCAAAGGCCTCGAGGAAGAGCGGCGGCTGGCCTATGTGGGCATCACCCGTGCCGAGGAGCTGTGCACCATTTCCTTTGCCAGCAACCGCCGCGTTTACGGCCAGTGGCAGGCGCAGATGGCGTCGCGCTTTATTGATGAACTGCCAGAAGAACATGTAGAGGTGCTGACCGGGTCGGGCTATGCGGGCGGCGGTTATGGCGGTGTCAGCCATGACTATGGTGCCTCTTCCATCGATCGGCGGGTGGCGGATGCGGATGCCTATAACTCGCCCGGTTGGAAACGCATGCAGGCCCGCAGCCAGCAGCGCCCGATGTGTCAGCCGAAGGAAAGCCGAAACACCATCATCGACCTGCAAGCGGTCAGCGCCTACACGCTGGGCGATCGGGTGTTTCACCAGAAATTCGGCTACGGCAGCATCACCGGCATCGAAGGTGACAAGCTGGAGATTGATTTTGAAAAGGCAGGGCCCAAGAAGGTGGTTGCCAAATTTGTCACCAGCGCCGATAGCGCCGGTGGGGATGTGCCGTTTTAAGGATCTGAAACCATGACGAACATTACTCTACTTGATGGCGGGATGAGCCGCGAACTGACCGCTTGTGGTGCAGAGCTGAAGCAACCTGAATGGTCCGCAGGCGCGGTGATCGACACGCCCGCGGCGGTGGTTGCAGCGCACTGCAATTTCATCAATGCAGGTGCGCAAGTGATCACCGTAAACGCCTATGCGCTGGTGCCCTTTCATATTGGCGAAGATCGCTTTGCCACCATCGGCGCTGAATTGGCAGACCGTGCCGGACGACTGGCACGTGAGGCGGCTGGTGACAGCGGTGCGCGCGTTGCGGGATGCCTGCCGCCGCTGTTTGGATCCTATGAGCCGCAACGCTTTGACGCGGATCGCGCGCCAGCGATGTTGGATCAATTGATCGCTGCGCAGTCGCCTTATGTGGATATGTGGCTGGCGGAAACAACCTCTAGCCTTGAGGAAGCGCAGGCGGCTGCAATGGCGCTGGCTGGGGATGATCGCCCACTATGGATATCCTTTACCCTGCGCGATGATACGGTCGATGCACCACTGTTGCGGTCCGGTGAAACCGTGGCTGACGCGGCCAAACTGGCGCGCGATGTGGGGGCAGAGGCGATCCTGTTCAACTGTTCCCAGCCCGAGGTGATGGAGCGTGCCATAGCCATCGCGGCAGAGGTGGCAGGTACCGCGCTGCGCGTGGGTGTCTATGCCAATGCGTTTGATGATCACAAGGATGACGGCGATCAGGGTGCAAACGACAAAATCACCGAATTGCGCAAGGATCTGAGCCCGACTGCCTATGTTGACTGGGCCAATATTTGGGTCAAGGCAGGCGCGACCATTGTCGGCGGGTGCTGTGGCATCGGATCCACCCATATCGCTGCGCTGCGGGAACATTTCGCGGATTAAGCCGTAGGGCGATCGCACGGCTCCAAGGGAATTTAAGGGCGCGACATTGTCGTGCCCTTTTTCGCGTCTGCTGCGCGCGTCGTTTTGTGGGGATGCCAACTGTTCCAACCGCCAGACATGAAAAAACGGCGGCACCCAGGGAGGAGGAGGGGCGCCGCCGTCTTCTTCGCGGCATCTTCTAGGGAGGAGGAGGAAGATGCCGTATCCAAATCTGGTCCCAGTCAAAGATGCGGCGACCTCAGGGAGGAGGAGAGAGGTCGCCGCTCTTGACAACGATCCGGGGCAAGGGAGGAGGAGAAGCCCCAGTCGTATTCTGTTGTCCCCGCGGCGGTTTGCCGGGCCGGGGCTGTCAGGTGCGGCACCTCCAGGGAGGAGGAGAGGAGGTGCCGCTCTTGACAACGAAAGACCTCAGGGAGGAGGAGAGAGGTCTGTCGTATCTGAGTGCGGCGCCCTCAGGGAGGAGGAGAGAGGACGCCGCTGATTTCAGACACTTAAGGGAGGAGGAGAAAAGTGTCTGGAACCTGTAACTTACTTGTTGCCGTAGGCCGCTTCCCAAGCGATGGAGCGCAGCTGGCTACGGTTGAAACCCAGATCAGCCAGTTCACGGTTCGACAGAACCGACATCTCGTTGATGGTTTCGCGGTACACCTTGCGGCGTGCCAGACGATCGCGCAGGTCCTGGATCAGCACCGCGGCGCGGTCTGCGATACCAAAGGAGTGGCTGCGATGTGTAACTGCGTGTGCCATTTCAGTGTCTCTTTCTAGCGTGTCAGCGCCGCGTATCGGCACCGTGTTCGTCTCGATGACCTGAATATGGGGGTGTCGCTGCGGATGCACAATCGCTGATGCCGCAACGCAGCTATGCAGTTGATGCATACGCATTGCTGACCTATTTTCCCCTGCGTCATTATTCGGCAATTTATCATCTAAGCCGCTGAAATATATGACTTAGGTCAAATTTCATGTAGGTGCTGGGCGTTTTCCGGGTTTTATGTCCGCCTTGAAACTGGCGTAGTCTACGGCACTTTTGCTGCAAGAATCAGCGATTAGAAAATGAGGGAACGCGCATGGCTCTGGCCAAAACTGATATTGAAACCGCGCTGAAGCAGATCGAGCTGCCCGGCGGTGGCACCTTGGTGAGTCGTGATATGCTGCGCGCAGTGCAGATCGACGGCGGCGAGGTGCGCTTTGTAATCGAAGCGGCCAGCCCCGAAGAGGCGCGCCATATGGAACCGTTACGCGCGGCGGCCGAACGCTGTGTCGCGGCACTGCCTGGGGTGGACAAGGTGACAGCGGCTTTGACGGCGCATGGACCGGCTGCGCCCGCGAAACCCGCCCCTAGTCTCAAGGTGGGTGGTCACCCGCAGCCGCAGGCCGGCCCAATGAAGCCCTCGGGCGTGGACCGCATCCTTGTGGTTGGCTCTGGCAAAGGTGGGGTTGGGAAATCCACCGTGTCTGCCAACCTTGCGGTGGCGCTGGTAAAGCAGGGGCGGCGTGTGGGTTTGTTGGATGCTGACATCTACGGTCCCTCGCAGCCGCGGATGATGGGCGTGTCGAAACGCCCCGCCAGCCCTGATGGCAAAACAATCGAACCACTCACGGCACATGGCGTTACTGTGATGTCCATTGGCTTGATGCTGGACCCAGACAAGGCCGTGGTCTGGCGTGGTCCGATGCTGATGGGGGCGCTGCAACAGATGCTGGGGCAGGTGAACTGGGGCGAGCTGGACGTGCTGATCGTCGATCTGCCGCCGGGCACCGGTGATGTGCAGCTGACCCTGTGTCAGCGCGCGGTTCTGACCGGTGCCATTATCGTATCGACCCCGCAGGATGTGGCGCTGATTGATGCGCGCAAGGCGATTGATATGTTCAACACGCTGAAAACGCCGATCCTTGGCATGGTGGAAAACATGTCGATGTTCCATTGCCCCGAATGTGGTCACGAAACCCACATCTTCGGTCATGGCGGCGTGGCGAAAGAGGCCGCTGATATGGGCGTGCCGCTGCTGGCGCAGTTGCCGATTGATCTGGACACCCGACTGGGCGGCGATGGTGGCGCACCTGTGGCCCTTGGTGATGGTCCGGTGGCAGACGCCTACGCCAAGCTGGCAAGCGGTCTGGTGAAGGGCGGCATGGCCTAAATCTGACACCGTTGCAGAATAGAAAAGGGGCCGAGTGATCGGCCCCTTTTTCATGTCCTTTAGTACGTGTGTGTTAGCCGCGACTTACTTCTTGCGGCGCGGCATGGCGTCGGGGCCGCGCGAGGGACCGCTGGACTTCGGCTTGCCACCGAACTTGCCTGCGGGTTTGCCGCCCGGCTTACCGCTAGGTTTTCCCTCAAACTTGCCGCCGGGTTTGCCAAAGCTCTTGCCGCCCGGTTTGCCCTTGCCTTTGAAATCGCCTTTGCGCTCTTCTCGCGGGCCATCGCGGAAATCGCGTTTGCCCTTGAAATCACCCTTGGGGCCTTTGCCGCCGGGTTTGCCGTCGAACTTGCGCTCACCTTTGTGATCCGGCTTGCCCTCATAGCCGCCCTTTTTGTGGCGCGGTTTGCGGTCGCCGTCGCCGTCGGCCTTGCGGAAGGGTTTCTTGGCGTGGTCATGCACCTCGGGGTCGCGCTTGGGCTTTTCAAAGCGCGGTTTGTCCGATTTCGGCTTATCAAACTTGGGCTTGTCGTACTTAGGCTTATCGCGCTTGCCTTCGTCGTCGCGGCGATCTTCCCAGTCTTTGGCCATCTGCTTGGGGTTCTTGCCCTTGCCCCAACCGTCGCGATCCTCGCGCGGTTTGCGCTCACGGCGCTCGCCACCACGATCACCGCCGCGATCACCACGGTCATCATCACGGCGCGGGCCTTTGCGGTGCGGTTTGCGGTCATCGTCAAAACGCTTGCGCGGTTCGGGCTTCGGCAGGTCGGGCAGCTCATCCACCGCGGCAACACGCACGCCTTTTTCCATTTCGCCGCCATCCCCGATCTTGTCGAGGAAACGCGCGCGGGCCTTTTCGCCCAGCTCTACATAGGTCAGATCGCGGGCGACGCGAATTGCACCAATCTCATCCTTGGTCAGATCGCCAGAGCGCAGCAGCATCGGCAGCAGCCAGCGCGCTTCTGCCCGTTCCTTGCGACCGACCGAGAGACTGACCCAGCCCGACGGGCCCAGTTCCACGCGCGGCTCGCGCTTGCGATCCTTGCCCATGGTGGCGTTTTCCAGCTCTTCGGGAGCGGAATGGCGTTCCTCATGCAGGGCCAGATAGGCCTGCGCCAGCTGTTCTGCGCTGAATTTGTCGGTCAGCAGCGCGACGTCTTCGTGACGTGCCTCTTCTGCCACGTACCAAACGGGATCGGTCAGCATACGGTCACGGTCAGCAGCGCGCACAGCCTCAGCTGAGGGCGCATCGCCCCATTCGGCGCTGAGTTTCGCCCAGCCCAGCAGACGCTCTGCCTTTTTGCGCACCTTGGGGGGCGCGATCAGGACCGAAACACCCTTGCGGCCCGCGCGGCCTGTCCGGCCAGAGCGGTGCAGCAGCGTTTCCGAGTTGCTGGGCAGTTCCGCATGCACAACCAGATCCAGCTTCGGCAGGTCGATGCCACGGGCGGCCACATCGGTCGCCACACAAACGCGGGCGCGGCCATCACGCATTGCCTGCAGTGCGTTGGTGCGTTCCTGCTGGGTCAATTCGCCGGACAGGGCCACAACCTGGAACCCACGGTTCGACAGGCGGGCGGTCAGGCGGGCGACCATGACGCGGGTGTTGCAGAAGACGATGGCATTCTCTGCCTCATGCAGACGCAGGGTGTTGATCACCGCCGCATCCACATGGTGGGGCATCACGCTGAAGCCTTTATAAGTGATGTCGGCGTGCTGCGGCGTATTCGAAATGGTGCGCACACGTTCGGCGTCATCCTTGAGGAAGTTTTTCGCCAGACGTTCGATCCCCTTGGGCACAGTGGCCGAGAACATCAGCGTGCGGCGATCTTCGGGGGCGGAGGACAGGATCAGTTCCAGATCCTCGGCAAAGCCCATGTCCAGCATTTCGTCCGCTTCATCCAGAACCACGGCGCGGATCTGGCTAAGGTCGATGCTGCCGCGTTCAATATGGTCGCGCAGGCGACCCGGGGTGCCGACAACAATATGGGTGCCGCGTTCCAGCGTGCGCCGTTCGGTGCGCATATCCATGCCGCCCACGCAGGATCCCATGCGCGCGTTGCATTCACGATACAGCCATTCAAATTCGCGGCGCACCTGCAACGCCAACTCGCGCGTTGGCGCAATGATCAGCGCCAGCGGCGCACCTGCGGGAGGCAGTTCATCGCCATCTTCCAGCAGGGTGGGGGCCATCGCTACGCCGAAACCCACGGTTTTGCCCGAACCGGTTTGCGCAGACACCAGCATGTCCTTGGTGGCGCGTTCAGCCACGGTCATTTCCTGCTGCACTTGGGTCAGGGTTTCGTAGCCACGTGCGGTCAGCGCACGCGCTAGGGCCGGATGGAGGTCGGAGGGCAAGGTCATAAAGGTCATCCTTTGGCCCGCATCCGGGCAGATCGGGCGCCATTGGCGCAGGTGAAGGTCCGGCAGTTAGCGGGTTTTGCCCCGCTGGGAAAGGAGTTTCTGGGCATTTCAGCTATGCAAATGGGCGGTTGGTCCCGTTTCGACGGCAAATTCTGGGTTCGGTTGGTCGCGGACGAGGAGCGAAGCAGGCGTGGCTGGGAATTTCTGGAACCTCTGGCACGCATCGAAAATAGTCGCTGGGTGTGTCATGGGAAATCATGCCACCGGTTTGGGAATTGTGGGGAGTCCGGCGGGAAATGCGGTGCGAATCACCTGTCGTCCACGGGAATTCATCATCTTGGCGCGCGAAAACGGGACGCTGGAAATGTCGTATGGAAAAATTTGGGTCAGAATGGGAAAAAAATTAGGCACTGAGAATTTGCTGAATATAGGCCATATATAGTGTTTGATTGGTGTGTCTGGCCATATTTGTGGTAACAAAGCGCTCACATTCCGGTGAGGCGATTCTTAAAAAGAGTCAATAGTCCCCTGTGATGAATGAAAAAAACTATTGCGCCCCATAAATTCCCATGCGATCCATGTCTCACACGATGAGAACGGGATCAGGGGCGACAGACCCCGCTAAAATAAAAAGATCCGAGTCAGGTTTCATACAGGCACCCGCTTTCATCGAGATAAGAGATCCGGCGCGCGGGCGAGCAGACATCCCCCCAGGTGGCGCGCGCAGCTGGACACACCCGCAAAGCGGGACGAGGGCGGCGAATTGGGCAGTGGCAGCAGCTCAATTCGCCGTTTCGCTTTCACCCACGGGGACGGGTGACGGCACAACGCCAAGCGGCAAGACGCCGTGCGGCCACAGTTATGAGGACGGGCCAGGACAGTGGGTCTGAGTTTCAGAGGCGAGTTCAACCAGAAGGTTGACAGCAAGGGTCGGATGTCGATCCCTGCTGATTTTCGTCGTGTGCTCGAATCCGGTGATCCGAACCATCCTGAAAACCCCAATCCGCGCATGGTGGTCCTTTATGGTCCGCATTTGAAAAACAAACTCGAAGCGTACACGATCGAAGCGATGGCCGAGATCGAAGCCGAGATCAAAGCGATGCCGCGCGGGTCCAAAAAACGCCAGATGGTCAGCCGGATGATCCTCGGGAAATCTTGGGAAACCGAGATTGACCGCGATGGTCGGATTGTTCTGCCCAAAGAGCGCCGCGCCCAGATCGGGCTTGATGGCGAAGCGGTGATGGTCGCAATGGGCGAGCATTTCGAAATTTGGAACGCAGCCACCTACGACGAACTTGAAACTGCCGAAATTGAGGCCTTCCTTGAGGAAATGCCGGACGATTTCGATCCCATGTCCCTGTTGGATGATACTGGAGGGGAATAAACCATGACCGATGCGGTCCACCCCTCTGATGATGCACCACATATCCCGGTACTGATCCGCCCGTTGATCGCGGCGGTCACGCCCGTTTCGGGGCGTTGGTTGGACGGCACCTTTGGCGCTGGCGGCTATACGCGCGAACTGCTGCAGGCGGGCGCAGATAAGGTTTATGGCGTTGACCGTGACCCGCTGGCGTTTGAGTTGGCGGCGCCATGGGTTGGCGAATACGGCGATCGTATTGAATTGGTGCAGGGCGTGTTTTCGCGTCTTGATGAGTATGCGGGCGATCTGGACGGGGTGGTGCTGGACCTTGGGGTCAGCTCTATGCAACTGGATCTGGCCGAGCGTGGCTTTTCCTTCATGAAAGATGGTCCGCTGGATATGCGCATGTCGCAATCGGGTCGGTCCGCAGCGGATATCGTGAACGAGGCAACTGAGACCGAACTGGCCGATATCCTCTTCCTCTACGGCGAAGAGCGTGCCAGCCGTCGCATTGCCAAGGCGATCCTGCGCGAACGTGCAATTGCTCCGATCACCACCACGCTGAAACTGGCCGAGATTATCGAAGGTTGCCTGCCGCGCAAGAAGCCGGGGCAGAGCCATCCGGCCACCCGGTCGTTCCAGGCGCTGCGCATTGCGGTGAATGATGAATACGGTGAGCTGATCAAAGGTCTGGAGGCTGCAGAGCGCGCGCTGAAACCCGGCGGGCAGTTGGCGGTGGTGACTTTCCACTCGGTCGAGGATCGGATGGTCAAGCGGTTCTTTCAGCAGCGTTCGGGTGGGGCCAAAACGACCAACCGCTACGCCCCGATGGCCGAGGCGGAACCTGCACAGTTTACGGTGAAATCCAAGAAAGCCATTGGCCCTGACGATCAGGAACTGGCTGAAAACCCACGCTCGCGTTCGGCGAAGCTTCGGGTAGGGATCAGAACGGATGCGCCTGCCGGTCCTTGTGATCGTAAAGGATTGGGCATGCCGATGTTAAAGGGGGATCGTTGATGCGTTCATTCTTTTTCATTCTGACCGCGCTGGCGGTGATTGGCACGGCGTTTTGGGGATACCGTGAAAACTATCGCACGCACGCGGCCTTGGATCACAACGAGGATATGCAGCGCGCAATCGGGCAGGCGCGTGCTCGCCTGACTGTGCTGCGCGCAGAATGGGCCTATCTGAACCGCCCCGACCGTTTGCGCGATCTGGCCGATATCAACTTTGACAAACTGGGCCTGTTGCCGCTGGCGCCGGAACAGTTTGGTCGCGCCGATCAGGTTAGCTACCCCGAAGAGAAAGCTCCGCTCAGCTTGTCTGACGCCATCGAGGTCTCCAACATGGAGGCTCTGAGATGATCCGTACCCCGCTGCGCCCATTGGCCCAAATCCTCGAAGCGCGCCGTTTGGGTGAAAACCCGGACGCGATTGAGCGTGAAAACATCCGTCAACGCCATGAGGATATGCGCGACAAGGCCCGCAGCCGTGCTGAGGGGCGGCTGATTGTTCTTGGGCTGTTTTTCGCCGTGGCCTTTGTCGCGGTCGGTGGTCGCATGGCTTCGCTGGCCGCAACTGACCCGACAGAACCGCGTGCCAATGCGGCAGGGGCGTCGATTGTGGCGCAACGGGCCGACATCGTGGACCGCGAAGGTCGCATTCTGGCGACGAACATGGAAACCTTTTCGCTGTATGCTGTGCCGCCGCAGATGATCGAACCGGATCATGCTGCAACGGAACTGGTGCGCATTTTCCCGGATCTGGACCGCGAAAAACTGCTGAAGGATTTCACAGGTAAGCGTAAATTCCTGTGGATCCGCAAGAAGCTTAGCCCTGAACAGAAACAGGCGGTGCATGACATCGGCGAACCGGGGCTGTTGTTTGGACCGCGTGAAATGCGGCTTTATCCCAACGGCCGCTTGGCTGCGCATGTGATGGGCGGGGCCAGTTTCGGCCGAGAAGGCGTTCACGCGGCTGAGGTGGTTGGTGTCGCAGGTGTGGAGCGCCTGTTTGACAATGCATTGCGCGATCCTGCCAATGCCGGTCGTCCGCTGCAACTGTCGCTGGATCTGTCGGTGCAGGCCGCATCCGAACGGGTTCTTTATGGCGGCATGAAACTGATGAACGCCAAAGGTGCGGCATCGATCCTGTTGGACGTGCATACGGGCGAAATCATTTCGATGGTGTCGCTGCCTGATTTTGATCCCAACAACCGCCCGCGTGTCCTGACCGAAGGGGATGCCAGTGACAGCCCGTTGTTTAACCGCGCTGTGCAGGGTGTTTACGAACTGGGCTCGACCTACAAGATTTTTGCCGCTGCTCAAGCGATGGAGCTGGGATTGGCCAATCCCGGTACGATCTATGACACCCGCGGGCCGTTGCGCTGGGGTAAGCATAAGATCCGTGATTTCCGCAATTACGGTAACGAGATGTCGTTGACCAAAATCATTGTGAAATCCTCGAACATCGGTTCGGCGCGGGTGGCGCAGCAGATCGGGATCGAACGTCAGCGCGATTTTCTGGCAAGTCTTGGCCTTCTGGAGGCTACGCCGGTTGAACTGACCGAAGCGTCAGGCGGCAAGCCGCTGCTGCCGAAAAATTGGTCGGAACTGTCGACTATGACAATTTCCTATGGTCACGGTATTTCCGCGACTCCGATGCACCTTGCAGCGGCCTATGCGGCCATTGCCAATGGTGGCACCGTGGTGCGTCCGACGCTGTTGAAGCAAAAGGGCCCGCAAAGCGGTGATCGTGTTTTGTCGCCCGCTGTTGCTGCCGCCAGCCGCGAGATGCTGCGCAAGGTTGTGACCGAAGGTACCGCATCATTTGGTGAGGTGAAGGGCTACGCTGTGGCGGGCAAAACCGGTACCGCTGACAAACCCAAGGAAAACGGCCCCGGTTATTATGATGACAAGGTGATCAACACTTTTGCGTCGATGTTTCCGGCCCATGATCCGAAGTATGTGCTGATTGTGACGCTTGATGAACCGGTGGAAACCTCGGGCGACGAACCGCGCCGCACGGCGGGGTGGACCGTGGTTCCCGTTGCTGCCGAAATGATCCGCCGGATCGCGCCTATGCTGGGTATGCGGCCGTCGATTGAACCTGCGCCGGTGGCTGGTATAACCCTGACATCGAACTAAGCCGGGCCAGTGCCCGGTATGGCCCTTGACCGGGCCGCATAGCCACAAAGGGCAACACATGGCAGAGCAGGGCAAAACCCTTAGCGATCTGGGATTGACCGCGATTGGCGGACTTAATCCCGTCATTTCAGATATTTGCGTCGACAGTCGTTCGGTCGCGGAGGGCGCGCTGTTTGCCGCGCTGCCTGGCACGCAGGTGCATGGCGCGCGCTTCATTCCGATGGCGCTGGAACAGGGCGCGGCGGCGGTGCTGACCGATGCCGAAGGCGCTGCACTGGCCCGTGATGCGCTGGAAACCGCCGATGCCGCCGTCGTGGTGGCAGAGGATCCGCGCCAAACGCTGTCCTACACATCCGCGCTGTGGTTCGGTGCTCAGCCGCGCACCATGATCGCGGTCACCGGGACCAACGGCAAAACCTCGGTTTCGACCTTCGCGCGTCAGATTTGGATGGAACTGGGCGAGGCTGCGGTCAACCTTGGCACCACGGGGGTTGAGGGCGCATGGACCGCGCCGCTCAATCACACCACGCCGGAACCGATCACCCTGCACCGCACATTGGCCGCCGCGGCGGCAGAGGGCATCACCCATGCCGCGATGGAGGCGTCGAGCCACGGTCTGGCCCAGCGTCGCCTTGATGGGGTGCATTTGAAGGCAGCGGGGTTTACGAACTTCACCCAAGATCACCTCGACTATCACGAAACCTTCGAGGAATACTTTAACGCCAAGGCGGGTCTGTTCACCCGCGTGCTGCCCGATGAGGGCACGGTGGTGGTGAACATCGACGACCCGCGCGGGCAGGATGTGGTGGCCTTGGCCGAGGAGCGGGGGCAGAAACTGATCCGCGTTGGCCGCACGCCGGATGCGGATTTGCAACTGCAGGGCCAACGTTTCGACGCCACCGCGCAGGAATTGCGCTTTGCCTATCGTGGCAAGGTTCAGCATTGCCGCCTGCCGCTGATCGGCGGCTTTCAGGCGGAAAACGTGTTGTTGGCGGCGGGGCTGGTGATTGCTTGTGGTGCCGATCCGCAGGCGGTCTTCGACACGCTGCCACATCTGGGCACCGTACGGGGGCGTATGCAGCTGGCGGCAACCCGTCAAAACGGCGCGGCGGTGTTTGTTGATTACGCGCACACACCTGATGCGGTGGAAACCGCGCTAAAGGCGCTGCGCCCGCATGTGATGGGCCGTCTGGTGGTGATTGTCGGCGCTGGTGGGGATCGTGATCGCACCAAACGTCCGCTGATGGGGCAGGCGGCGGCGGAAAACGCCGATCTGGTGATCGTCAGCGATGACAACCCCCGCAGCGAGGATCCGGCGGTCATCCGTCAAGAGGTCCTGCTGGGCTGCCCCGGCGCGCTGGAGGTTGGCGATCGGGCCGAAGCGATCCTGCGCGGCGTCGATGCGCTGGGTGCAGGGGATGCGCTGTTGGTCGCGGGTAAAGGCCATGAAAGCGGCCAAACCGTTGGCGATGTGATCTATCCCTTTGATGATGTGGAACAGGCCAGCCTTGCCGTGGCGGCACTGGATGGAGGTGTGACGTGACCCTTTGGACAGCGCAGGAGGCCGCTGCCGCAACTGGCGGTCAGGCGATTGGCGATTGGTCGGTGAACGGCGTGTCGATTGACACGCGCACCCTTCAGACAGGTGATTTGTTCGTGGCGCTGAAGGCCGCACGCGATGGCCATGATTTCGTCGTGCAGGCCCTGGCCAAGGGCGCAGGCGCGGCGCTGGTCACGCATCGTCCCGAAGGCGTGGCAGAGGATGCGCCGCTGTTGATCGTGGACGATGTTCTGCCCGCGCTAGAGGATCTGGGACGTGCCGCCCGTGCCCGAACAGGGGCGAAGGTTGTGGCGGTGACCGGATCGGTTGGAAAAACATCGACCAAGGAAATGCTGCGCGATGTTCTGTCGGCGCAGGGCAAAACCCATGTTGCAGAGGCCAGTTATAACAACCATTGGGGCGTGCCGCTGACACTGGCGCGGATGCCTGAGGATACAGAATTTGCGGTGATCGAAATTGGCATGAACCACCCCGGTGAGATTGCCCCGCTGGCGCAGATGGCGAGGCCCCATGTGGCGATGATCACCACCGTCGCCGCCGCCCACTTGGAAGCGTTTGAAAACATCGACGGCATCGCGCATGAAAAGGCCGCGATTTTTGATGGGCTGGAGCCGGACGGCGTGGCGGTCACCAATGGCGATCTAGACACCGCCCCGATCCTAGAGGCAAAGGCGTGCGAGAAGGCGGCACAAACCCTGCTGTTTGGCGAGGCTGCGCGCAACAGCTACCGGATCAAGGATCTGAAACTGATTGATACCGTCACCGTGGCCGAAGGGCAGGCGGGCGATCTGGCCGTTCTGTATAAGGTGATGGCAGCTGGCCGCCACTTCGCCGTAAACGGCATGGGCGTTTTGGCAGTGGTGGATGCGCTGGGGCTGGACGTGGCGCTGGCCGCGACCGATCTGGCCCGCTGGCTGCCCCCTGCAGGACGTGGTGCGCGCGAACAGGTGGTGCTGGATCCGGTAATGCGGGAACAGGTGGTTGAGTTGATTGATGACGCCTTCAACGCCAACCCCACGTCGATGGTCGCAGCGCTAGAGGTGCTGGCCGCCGCCAAACCCACCGACGGTCTGGGCCGTATCAACAAGGGACGGCGCATTGCGGTTCTGGGTGATATGCTGGAACTGGGGCCGGATGAAATGACACTTCACGCCGCCATCGCCGATCTGCCGTTTCTGGACCAGCTGGACCTGATCCACTGCGTCGGGCCGCGGATGAACCTCCTGTGGGCTGCCTTGCCTGATGGCTTGCGCGGTGACTGGGTCGAAGAGGCTGACGCAATGGCCGAAAACGCCCACCGGCTGATCGACGCAGGCGATGTTGTGCTGATCAAAGGCTCCAAAGGGTCAAAAGTGTCCAAGGTTGTTGACGCGATCCGAAAACTGGGCCATGCCGCCCCCCATTCTGAATAAAGGGCCTGAGAATGCTATTTTGGTTGACCGAACTGTCAGACGGCGGCGACTTTTTTAACCTGTTCCGCTACATCACCTTCCGTGCGGGCGGGGCGTTTATGACCGCGCTGATCTTTGGCTTCCTCTTTGGCAAGCCACTGATCAACGTGCTGCGCCGCAAACAGGGCAAGGGTCAGCCGATCCGCGATGACGGTCCCGAAGGGCATTTCGTCAAGGCGGGCACGCCGACGATGGGCGGATTGCTGATTGTGGGGGCGCTGTTGACCTCGACCTTCCTTTGGGCGCGTCTGGATAACCCGTTTGTCTGGCTGGTGTTGTTTGTCACCATGAGCTTTGCCGCCATCGGTTTTGCCGATGATTATGCGAAAGTGTCCAAGCAAAACACCGCCGGTGTGCCGGGTAAGGTGCGGCTGCTCTTGGGCTTCCTCATTTCTGGCATCGCGGGATTCTGGGCCACCTGCTATCACCCTGAGGCGCTGCAAAACCAACTGGCGCTGCCGGTGTTCAAGGACACGCTGGTTTATCTGGGCTACTTCTTCATCCCCTTTGCGATGATCGTCATCGTTGGGTCCGCAAATGCGGTGAACCTGACCGATGGTTTGGACGGGCTGGCGATCATGCCGGTGATGATCGCCGCTGGCACGCTGGGTGTGATTGCCTACGCGGTGGGCCGCGTCGACTTTACCACTTACCTTGATGTGCATTATGTGCCGGGCACCGGTGAGATCCTGATTTTCGTTGCCGGTCTGATCGGCGGCGGTCTTGGCTTTCTGTGGTACAACGCCCCGCCTGCGGCTGTGTTCATGGGCGACACGGGATCGTTGGCCCTGGGCGGCGCATTGGGCGCCATCGCGGTTGCCACCAAGCACGAGATCGTCTGGGCCGTAATCGGTGGTCTGTTCGTGGTTGAGGCGCTGAGTGTGATCATTCAGGTGCTCTACTTCAAACGCACCGGCAAACGCGTGTTCCTGATGGCGCCGATCCACCACCACTATGAGAAAAAGGGCTGGGCCGAACCGCAGATCGTGATCCGGTTCTGGATCATCGCCCTGATCCTCGCCATGATCGGTCTGGCAACGCTGAAGATCCGGTAAGATCGGGTTGAGAGTGAGAGTTTGAAAGGGCGCGTCCGGTACGGGGCGCGCCTTTTTCTTTGGCGGCGGGACGTGTGGAAGCCGCGTGCAGTTTGAGTATTTTTTGAACATTGAAAGGGGCGCGCGGTGCGGGGTCTGGTCTTTGATCAAATCGCGCCGCATAGTGCGGACAAAGATCAAGGAGGGCGGTGCAATGATTCCAGTTTCAGGGTTTGAGGGACAATCCGTAGCCATTCTGGGCCTTGGCCGTTCGGGCCTGTCCGCCGCACGCGCGCTGGAGGCTGGGGGCGCCACGCCGGTCTGTTGGGATGACAACGCCAGTGCGCGGGAACGGGCCGAGGCGGAGGGGTTTGAGGTGCGTGACCTTGCCCGTGCTGGTGCGTTCGAAGGCATTGCGTGGCTGGTGGTCAGCCCCGGCATCCCGCACCTGTACCCAACCCCGAACAAGGTTGTCGCCGCCGCGTGGGAAGCAGGGGTTCCGGTGGACAACGATATTGGGTTGTTCTTCCGCTCCTTCGGGTCAGGGGAATGGGACATGTATGACCAGCCGCCGCGCGTGGTGGCGGTCACTGGGTCGAACGGCAAATCGACCACCTCTGCGCTGATCCACCATGTGCTGAGCGAGGCAGGGAAATCTGTGCAGCTGGCTGGCAACATCGGGCGCGGGGTCTTGGACATTGACCCGCCCAAAGATGGCGGCGTGGTTGTGTTGGAGCTGTCCAGCTATCAGACCGATCTGGCCCGCGCCCTGACGCCGGATATCGCCGTTTTCACCAACCTCAGCCCCGATCATCTGGATCGTCATGCGGGCATGGGCGGCTACTTCGCTGCCAAGCGTCGCTTGTTTGCTGAGGGCGGGCCTGATCGCGCCATCATCGGCGTGGATGAGGATGAGGGGCGTTATATGGTCAACCAACTGACGCACGGGGCAGCGGATGATCGGGTGATCCGTATCTCTGCCGCAGGCAAGCTGTCGGGGCCGGGGTGGAATGTGTTTGCGCGCAAGGGGTTCCTCAGCGAATACCGCAAGGGACGGCAGGCGGGGTCCATCGACCTGCGCCAGATCGCCGGACTGCCGGGCGCCCACAACCACCAGAACGCCTGTGCCGCCTATGCAGCCTGTCGTGCGCTGGGGTTGGCGCCACGGATGATCGAGGATGCGTTCCACACCTTCGCCGGTCTGCCGCACCGCAGTCAGCGGGTGGGCGAAAAGGACGGTGTTTCCTTTGTGAACGATTCCAAGGCCACCAATGTCGATGCGGCGTTGAAGGCGTTGATGGCGTTCGACAACATTCGTTGGATCTGTGGCGGGTTGGAGAAAGAGGGCGGGCTGGACGCCCTGCGCCCCGCGCTGGACCGCGTGGCCAAGGCCTATGTCATCGGCCGCGAAGCCGCGCAGTTTGCCCTGCAGCTCGACGGGTGCGCGGGTGAGGTTTGCACCACAATGGCCGAGGCCGTCGCGCGTGCGAGTGCGGAGGCAGAGGCAGGGGATACCGTCCTTCTGGCCCCTGCTGCGGCGAGTTTCGATCAATACGATAGTTTCGAAAAACGCGGCGATGATTTCATCGCAGAGGTGCGGAAGGTGTTGGGCTAGAAGCACATTCAATTTGACGGTTTGTGTGCTGTATATTTAGGGTCATTTTTTCTGGAACATAACTTTGAGAGAATTCAGTTTTTAAATGTCAAATTCTAAAACCGCTGAGTTGTTGCGCGAGGTGGAAACTCTGCTGATTGCAACGGTTGCACGTATTACGCAGACAACTGACAAAAAGGTGAAAGTCGTGATGGGGGCAGCAACTAACGCCGCGACTGGCGCGGCTGCCGGTGCTGGCATCATGGGCTTGGTTGGTGCGTTGGGGACGGCTTCGACTGGTGCTGCAATCGCCGGTCTGTCCGGCGCGGCTCAGACTACCGCAACACTTTATTGGATCGGTGCCCTGGTGGGGGGTGGAGTTGCCGCTGGTGGGGTGATGGTTGGCGGTGTCGCTCTGGGGGCAGGATACTGGGGGGCGACGAAGATAAAGAAATTGCTGTTTGGGAAAGCACGTGACCAAACCGTTTTACTTGAGGAAGAGATACGTTTGTTGGCGGCAATACATTCTTTGCTGGAGGCAATTCGGGCTTCGCTGGAGGGGAGTGATGGTCGCCCGTTTGTGTCATATGACGATCTGCGCGCTTTTTCTGTCATTGGGCTAAGCCCTGTACTGGACGAAATAGGTAAGGCTCTGGAGGCTGGTGTGTTTCGTCAGTTGACCACCGTCCAACGCGTGCGGCTCAGAGGAAATCTGTATAGCATGCAGCGCTGGATAAAGAAGGTAGCTATGGCATGATCCGACGTAGCAGCGCCGCCGCTATCGCAGTGACATTTCAACATCTTATGTCTAGTGCAAAGGCAGAATGGACGTTGGAGCAACGTTTGGTCTGTGACGCCTTGCGTCGATCTAAGGCGTCTCTGAATGACGCGACAGATGGGCAGCTCGCGGCGTATTTATGTGAATTGGAGCCTGCGCAACTTCAGGGCGTTGCAAGTAATGTGAAAGGGATTTTTCACGAGTTGCTGGTTGCCCACATGGAAAACACTGATGGTGATGCTGTCTCTGCGCGATTGTTCGAACAGACTAATCAGCCGGGCGCAGACCTTGAGTTTGAAGTAGATGGTGAAGTTGTGCGGGCATTGCAACTGAAGGCAGTTCAGGACCCTGCCGCTCTTGCTGCTCACTTTGAGGCTTATCCTGATATTGAGGTTCTGGCCACAGAGGAAGTGGTCTCAGCTTCCGGGGGGATATTTGGAGAGGCTGTAGCAAGTTCTGAGCTTCGCAATGAGGACTTGAGTCGGATAACGCATGAAACATTTGATGCGTTGAGTTCATCTCAGGTTGAGGATGCATTTTCTGAAGCCGCAGTGGGGTCTGCTTTAATTGCTGGCGCTATTCAGGCACGTGCCGTATTGACTGGACAGCACGTTGATAAGGCGGATTTTAAAGATACGCTGGAAACGATGGGAATTGCGACAGGTGCTGCATTGACCGTTGAGGCTGTGCTGGGATTGTTGTGAGGCCCTCACCCTCACCCTCACCCTCACCCTCACCCCCGCGCTTTGATCGCTGTGCCTGCGGCGTATCCGGACGACCATGCCCATTGGAAATTGAACCCGCCCAGCCAGCCGGTGACGTCAGCGGCTTCGCCAATGACGTAGAGGCCGGGGACGGTTTTGGCCTCCATCGTCTTGGAGGACAGGCCGTCAGTGTCGATACCGCCCAACGTGACCTCGGCGGTGCGGTAGCCTTCGGACCCTGAAGGGCGCAGGCGCCAGTTGGTGAGGTGTTCGCACAACTCAGTAAGGGCGGCGTCGGATTGATCGGCAAGGCGGGCCTTTAGACCCAATTCGTCACTTAGATGATCGACCAAGCGGGCGGGCAACAGCGTGGATAGCGCACTGCTGATCTGTTTGCGGCCCGCCTTTTGGCGTTCTGCGCGCAGTAGGCCAAAGGGATCGGCATTGGGGAAGAGGTTCAGCGTGATCTCTTCGCCCTCGTGCCAATAGGACGACGCTTGCAGGATCGCGGGGCCAGATAGGCCACGATGGGTGAACAGCACCGCCTCTTCAAAGCTCTTGCCGTCAGCACTCACGATGGAGGGTAGGGAAACGCCGGAAATCGGCGCGAACCGCTTGTCGCTAAACGTAAGGGGTACGAGGCCAGCGCGAGTGTCTGTCACCGCCAGCCCGAACTGGCGCGCGATGTCGTAGGCCAAACCCGTGGCCCCCATTTTCGGGATCGACTTGCCGCCCGTGGCCAGCACCAGCGCGTCGCAGGTCAGCACCTTGCGCTTGCCCGCGCCTTCGACAACCAGACGATAGCCGCTGTCAGCCTTCGCCACCTCGATGATTGAGGTTTGCAGCCACAGTGTCGCGCCCGCGCGCGCCATTTCATCCAGCAGCATGGCAACGATCTGTTTGGCGCTGTCATCGCAGAACAGCTGGCCAAGTGTTTTCTCATGATAAGCGATGCCGTGGCGCGCCACCATGTCGATGAAATCCCACTGGGTGTAGCGCGCCAATGCGGATTTGTGAAAATGCGGATTACCGCCCAGATAGTTTTCGGGGCCTGCATACATGTTGGTGAAATTACACCGCCCACCGCCGGAAATGCGGATCTTTTCCCCAGCCGCTTTGGCATGGTCCAGCACCAGCACATCCTCACCGGCGTGAATCGCGCACATCATGCCAGCTGCACCGGCGCCAAGGATGATGGTTTTATAGTGGGTGGTTTTCTGCATGTAGGCGGCGTGCCTGAGAGTGGCGCGAAATGCAAGAGGGTGGTGTGTGGCTGCGCGGTTGGAGGGGAGTATTTGCAGATCATTGAAAGGGGGGTATCGAGGGCGGCGAGGGGCCCACCAGCCTAGGCCGCATTACCGCTGGCCTGAAAATGGGATTCGCGTTATCATTCGGCCCAGATCCCGCAAAGGGACAGTGATTGAGGCAGTATTGGTAGGTTCCCATGACAGCAATGGTTCATGGCTCGGTCCCCGTGCGGGATGTGGAGCCGGTTCTCCCCAAATGGTGGCGTACGCTGGATAAGGTCACGGTGACCTGTATCTTGGCGCTGTTCGGCATCGGGTTGCTGCTTGGGTTTGCGGCTTCTCCTCCGTTGGCTGAAAAGAATGGACTGGATCCGTTTCACTATGTCGAACGGCAGCTGATCTTTGGCGGTATGGCGCTGGTTGCGATGTTTGCGACCTCTATGATGCCGCCGCAGTTGGTGCGGCGTCTGGCAGTGCTAGGATTTTTGGCGGCTTTGATCGCTGTGCTGGCGTTGCCGGTGTTTGGCACTGATTTCGGCAAGGGGGCCGTGCGGTGGTATCGCCTGGGCTTTGCGTCGCTACAGCCGTCCGAATTTCTGAAGCCTGGTTTTGTTGTGGTGACGGCCTGGCTGTTGGCGGCCAGTCAGGAAATCAACGGTCCACCGGGGCGCCTGTGGGCGTTTGTTCTGACGGGATTCATCGTTGTCGTGCTGGCGTTGCAGCCGGATTTCGGGCAGGCATCGCTGGTGTTTTTCGGTTGGGCGGTGATGTACTTCGTCGCTGGTGCGCCGATCTTGCTGTTGATGGGGGCATTGTTCGTTGTGATGTTGGGCGGCACTTTTGCCTATCACAATTCGGAACACGTCGCGCGCCGGATCGATGGGTTTTTAAACCCTGAGGTCGATCCAACCACCCAGATTGGCTATGCCACCAACGCCATCCGCGAAGGCGGTTTTTTCGGTGTTGGTCTGGGTGAGGGTGAGGTGAAATGGTCACTGCCCGATGCGCATACAGATTTCATTATCGCAGTGGCGGCTGAAGAGTACGGTCTTGTGATGGTGCTGGTCGTCATCGCACTTTACGCCACGATTGCACTGCGCTCTTTCTATCGGTTGATCAAAGAACGCGACGTGTTCATTCGACTGGCTGGCACCGGGCTGGCGGCAATCTTTGCGGTGCAGGCTCTGATCAACATGGGGGTGGCAGTGCGTATGCTACCATCCAAGGGGATGACCCTGCCTTTCGTGAGCTATGGCGGCTCTTCGTTGATTGCGGGTGGGATCGCAGTGGGGATGCTCTTGGCCTTTACCCGCACGCGGCCACAGGGGCAGATCGGCGATATCTTGCGAGGACACCGCCGCTAAATCAGGGAACGTAACGCACCGCCTTTCACGGCGGTGTGTTTTCTTTTAGGAACAGGGAAGGGGCGGCGCGGCATCGCGGCCTCTGATCCAGATAGAACAACGATCCGGCGGCTCAGGCGCGCAGGGCAGGAGGCAGAGAAATGGCGGCACCGCTTTTGGTGATTGCGGCAGGGGGCACCGGCGGACATATGTTCCCGGCGCAGGCACTGGCAGAGGTGATGCTGCGCAAGGGGTGGCGGGTAAAGCTATCCACCGACGCGCGTGGCGCGCGCTACACCGGCGGCTTCCCCCACACGGTTGAGATCGAAGAGGTATCATCGGCCACCTTTGCCCGTGGCGGCATTCTGGCCAAGGCACTGGTGCCGTTTCGCATCTTGGGCGGCGTTCTGGGCATGAGCGCACGGATGCTGCGCGATAAGCCTGACGTTGTTGTGGGTTTTGGCGGCTACCCGTCGATCCCCGCGCTGGCGGCAGCGACCTTGCTGCGTCGTCCGCGAATGATCCATGAACAAAACGGCGTCCTTGGTCGGGTGAACCAGATTTTTGCCAAGCGCGTCGATGCAGTGGCCTGCGGCACATGGCCCACCACCTTGCCAGAGGGGGTCGAGGGGCATCACACCGGCAATCCCGTGCGCGGCGCCGTGCTGGAACGCGCCGGTGCAGGCTATATCACCCCCGGTGATTACCCGATGGAGGTGCTGGTCATTGGCGGCAGTCAGGGCGCGCGTATCCTGTCGGATATGGTGCCCGCCGCCATTGCTGAACTGCCGCTGGAGATTTTGGGCAATATCCGTGTCGCCCATCAGGCCCGCGCCGAGGATCATGACCGCGTCAGCGCCTTTTATGCAGACCACGGGATTGCGGCGGATGTGCAGCCCTTCTTCAACGATGTGCCGCGCCGGATGAGTGAGGCACAGCTGGTCATCTCGCGCTCTGGCGCGTCGTCTGTGGCGGATATCAGCGTCATTGGGCGCCCGTCGATCCTGATCCCCTTTGCTGCGGCGACGGGCGATCACCAAACCGCCAACGCCCGTGGGCTGGTGGATGCAGGCGCAGCGATCCTGTTGCCGGAAAATCGACTTGCAGTTGCGACGCTTTCTGAGCAGATAGCGCTGGTCCTTGGCAATGCGCGTGGTGCATCCCTGATGGCGCAGGCGGCGTTGTCGCAGGGCAAGCCCGATGCGGCCCGGGAATTGAGTGAAATGGTCGAGGCATTGGCGCAGAAAGGCCGGAGCTGAGATGATCCGGCGCAGAAAGGGTAAGTCATGAACGCAGCAACCAAACTCCCCGTTGATGTGGGCGCGATCCATTTTGTCGGGATCGGCGGCATCGGCATGTCGGGCATTGCTGAGGTGCTGCTGAATCACGGCTATACCGTTCAGGGCAGCGACCTGAAGGCGTCGAAAATCACCGACCGTCTGGCGGGCATGGGCGCCAAGATCTTTGTTGGTCAGGCCGCCGCGAACCTCGAAGGCGCTGAGGTGATTGTCATCTCCTCCGCCATCAAACCGGGCAACCCCGAATTGGATGAGGCGCGTCGTCTGGGCCTGCCCGTTGTGCGCCGCGCTGAAATGCTGGCGGAACTGATGCGTTTGAAATCCAACGTTGCGGTTGCGGGCACCCATGGCAAGACCACCACAACCACGATGGTCGCCACCCTGCTGGATGCAGGCGGTGTGGACCCGACGGTGATCAACGGCGGTATCATTCACGCCTATGGCTCCAACGCCCGTGTCGGCACATCCGACTGGATGGTGGTTGAGGCTGATGAAAGCGACGGCACTTTCAACCGACTGCCTGCGACCATTGCCATCGTCACCAACATCGACCCCGAACATATGGAACACTGGGGCACCGAAGAGGCGCTGCATCAGGGGTTCTACGAATTTGTCTCCGGCATTCCCTTCTACGGGCTGGCGATCTGCTGCACCGATGATGCGGATGTGCAGGCGTTGGTGGGCAAAATCACCGACCGTCGCGTTGTGACCTACGGCTTTAACGCGCAGGCCGATGTGCGCGCGATCAACCTGCGCTATGAACAGGGCGCCGCATTGTTTGATGTTGCCCTGCAGGCCGAAGATATGGTGATTGAGGGCTGCAAACTGCCAATGCCAGGTGATCACAACGTTTCTAACGCTTTGTCGGCCATTGCGGTGGCGCGTCATCTGGGCATGAAGGCCGATGAAATCCGTGATGCGCTGGCAGGTTTCAAGGGCGTGAACCGCCGCTTTACCCGCGTGGGTGAGGTGAACGGTGTCACCATCATCGACGACTACGGCCACCACCCGACCGAAATTGCCGCGGTGCTGAAAGCCGCGCGTCAAGCGACCGAAGGCCGCGTGATTGCCGTGCACCAGCCGCACCGCTATTCGCGGCTGAGCCACCATTTCGAGGACTTCTGTTCCTGCTTTAACGAGGCAGACGTTGTCGGCATCGCCGAGGTGTTTGCCGCTGGCGAAGACCCGATTGAGGGGGCCAGCCACGACGACCTGGTCGCAGGTCTGATCCGTCACGGTCATCGTCACGCCCGCGCGGTGCTGTCAGAGGCGGATCTGGAACGTCTGGTGCGCGAACAGACACAGCCCGGCGATATGGTTGTCTGCCTTGGGGCGGGCACGATTTCAGCATGGGCCAATGCCTTGCCGTCACGTCTGGGCGGCTGAGGTGCCACTGCCCCTTGCGTCAGCGTTGACAGGACGCGGGGCAGGGGGCGTATTCGTCTAACCGATGGGTCGGCCACTTTTCGGCAGCACGGCCTCTTGCGCTCTTGAGCTATCTCAAGGGCGCGGTTCTTATTTTGACATATGACTTAACCCATCGGTCGTGGGGCATTACGGCCAAAGGGTAAGGGGATTTAGAATGGCAGATGCACTGAAACGGCGCATTGGACTGCCACTGCTGACGGCCTATGGCGTCGGCGTGATGGTGGGCGCAGGGATCTACGTGCTGGTCGGCGCGGTGGCCGCCGAGGCGGGGATCTGGGCGCCACTGGCCTTCCTTCTGGCAGGGATGATCGCGGCCCCTACGGCGCTGAGTTACGCCGAATTTTCCACCCGTCTGCCCGAAGCCGGCGGGGAAGCAGTTTATGTGTCCGAGGGATTGGGCATTCCCAGCCTTGGCGCGTTGATCGGGCTGGCGATTGTGATCACCGGCTCCATCTCTGGCGCGGCGGTGCTGCGTGGTGGCGCTGGTTATCTGACGGCAATCACCCCCATTCCCGCCGAAGTGGCGATTGTGGTGATGGGTGGCTTGCTTATCGCGGTGGCGCTGGTTGGTGTGTTAGAAAGTCTGGCTTTGGCCGCTTTGTTCACCGCGGTTGAGCTGATCGGTCTGGGGATCGTTGTCTGGGTCGGCCTCAGCACCGCGCCTGTGGCGGATCTGAGTGCCGCGGCCCCGCCTGTTTGGACGGGTGTAGGTGCGGCGGCTGTGCTGGCATTTTTCGCCTTCATCGGGTTTGAGGACATCGTCAACATGGCCGAAGAGGTCAAACGCCCTGAAAAGACCCTGCCGCGCGCGATCTTGTTGTCGCTGATGATCACCTCAATCATCTATGCGGTGGTGTCTTATGCGGCGGTGCGGGCGGTGCCTTTGGCGGATCTGACCGTTAGCGAACAGCCCTTGTTGCTGGTTTGGCATCAGGGTGACACGTCGGGCGCGGCAGCGCCAGCGGCCTTCCTGTCGGCCATCGCAGTGGCAGCAGCGCTGAACGGGGTGCTGGCGCAGATCGTCATGGCGGCGCGGGTGCTGTTCGGCATCGGGCGGCGCACGCCCGCGCTGGCCGTGTTCCACCACACCAGTGCGCGTTTTGGTACACCAACGCTGGCAACTGTGTTGATCGGTGGCTTGGTCACGGTCGCGGCGCTGGTATTGCCAGTATCTTCCTTGGCTGAGGGGGCGTCGACACTGCTGCTAAGCATCTTTGTCATCGTCAATTTGGCCCTGATCGCGATGAAACGCAAACAGCCAGAGGCGCCATTCCGCGTGCCGATGCTGGTGCCTGTTCTGGGGCTGCTGGCAGCCCTTGGTGCATTGGCGGTGAATTTCGGGATTTTGGACCTGCTACAGGGCGGCGCGGCATGAGCTTTGCACTGACGCTGACATGTATATGGTTTCTGGTCGCAAACGTGCTGGCGATGTTACCGTCGCAGCGGCGCCACTGGCCGCAGGCGTGGGGATTGATCACATGTGGAATTCCCATTCTGGGCTTTGTGGTCTATGAGCATGGTCCTTGGCTGGGCCTGTTGGTTTTGGCAGGTGCGATGTCTGTGCTGCGCTGGCCGGTGATCTTTCTGCTGCGGCGAATGAAACGAATGATGAGAAGACACGATGAAACTGCCTGAAGCACTGCCAGAGGTTCGTGGCAAGCTGACCCACGACAAACCGATGAGCGATCTAACCTGGCTGCGTGTGGGCGGTCCGGCGGATGTGTTGTTCCAACCTGCTGACGTGGCGGACTTGCAGGCGTTTCTGGCGGCTTTGCCTGCGGAGGTGCCGGTGTTCCCGATGGGGGTTGGCAGCAACCTGATCGTCCGTGACGGCGGCATGCGCGCTGTTGTCATCCGGCTGGGGCGCGGCTTTAACGAGATTGCGATTGACGGCAATCGCGTCACCGCAGGGGCCGCGGCGCTGGATGCGCATGTGGCGCGCAAGGCGGCAAGCGCCGGGCTGGATCTGACGTTTCTTCGCACAATCCCCGGCGGTATCGGCGGTGCGGTGCGGATGAATGCGGGGTGTTATGGGTCCTATGTGGCAGATGTGCTGATCAGTGTCCGCGCAGTCACGCTCAGTGGCGAACTGGTGACGCTCACCCCAGAGGATCTGCAATTTGGCTACCGTCAGTCCACCCTGCCAGAAGGCTGGGTGCTGGTTGACGCGACCTTTGAGGCGCCCACAGGCGACGCCGCAGAGCTGGAGGCGCGGATGGCCGATCAGCTGGCCAAACGTGACGCCACTCAGCCAACCAAAGATCGCAGTGCTGGCAGTACTTTCCGCAATCCGGCAGGGTTTTCGTCCACAGGCAAGGCGGATGATGTGCATGACCTGAAAGCGTGGAAGGTCATTGATGATGCTGGCATGCGCGGGGCCCGAAAAGGCGGCGCGCAGATGAGTGAGAAGCATTCAAACTTCCTCATCAACGCGGATAACGCCACTGCCGCCGACCTCGAGGGCCTAGGCGAAGAGGTTATAAAAAAGGTTTACGAAAATAGCGGCATCACGCTACACTGGGAAATTATGCGGGTCGGGGAATCGACACCGCAATAAGAGCGCCAAACGCGCCAATACGCGGGGCAATATCCCCGTGATAAAAATAAAAATGCAGTAAAAACGATCGCTTAAGTGATCGAAAGTTGAGGCAATAGTGGGTATGTCGAGCAGGACAGCCCCTCTGATCGTCGTCCTGAAAGGGGGCACTTCGGCTGAACGCGAAGTGTCGCTGAGCACAGGGCACGAGTGCGCGAAGGCGCTGGAGGGTGAAGGTTTTCAAGTCATAGAGGTCGACGCCGGCCCTGATCTGGCTGCGCGACTGGCAGAGATTGCGCCCGACGTGGTGTTCAACGCGCTGCATGGCCGCTGGGGCGAAGATGGCTGCGTGCAGGGCATTCTTGAATGGATGCGCATTCCCTACACCCATTCCGGCGTTCTAGCCTCGGCCCTTGCGATGGACAAAGAACGTTCCAAACAGACCTACGTAGCCGCAGGCCTGCCCGTTGCCGCCAGTGTGCTGGCCACGAAAGCAGAGGTGGAGGCCGACCATGTGCTGACGCCACCCTATGTGGTGAAACCCTATAACGAAGGGTCTTCCGTCGGGGTGTATCTGGTGAATGAGGCGGCCAATGGCCCGCCGAAGCTGTCGGATGATATGCCTGATGTGGTGATGGTTGAGGCATTCGTTCCGGGCCGCGAACTGACAGCGACCGTGATGGGCGACCGTTGCCTTGGGGTGACCGATATCCTGACTGATGGCTGGTATGATTACGACGCCAAATACAAGACTGGCGGATCGCGTCACGTCCTGCCCGCCGAAGTCCCTGCCGAGATTTATGCAGCGTGTGAAGACTACGCCCTGCGCGCCCATCAGGCGCTGGGGTGCCGTGGTGTCAGCCGCACCGATTTCCGCTGGGATGAAGACAAGGGCCTGTCCGGCCTGATCCTGCTGGAAACTAACACGCAGCCTGGGATGACGCCGACGTCGCTTAGCCCGGAACAGGCGGCGCTGCAGGGGATGACATTCGGTCAGTTCTGCAAATGGATGGTGGAGGATGCCTCATGCGACAGGTGACCCCACCGCAGCCGCCGCATCTGCGTGCCCAACAGCAACAGCAGCACGCACGGACGCCTGTTTATGGCGCGGGGCAGGGGCACGGTCAGGCGGGTGAGGCGCGTGCTGGCGCGGCCCATGCGCCGCATCCTGATCCGGCGCCGCCGCAGGAATACCTGCCGGGGGCTGCACCCAGTTTTCTGAATGACCGCCTGCAGGCTGCACAACCCAAACGTCCTTCTGTTGATCCAGCGCCGTCGCGCTGGTCTTATCGTTTGCAGCGTTTGATGTTGACGCCGCTGTTTCGCTTCACCCTGCGCGTTGGCTTGCCTATGGGCGCGGCCTTTGCTGCGGGGATGCTGTATTTCAGCGATCAGGATCGGCGCGACGAATTCCGCTTGTTTGTGGCTGGGATCAAGAACGACATTCAGACGCGACCCGAATTTATGGTCGATGAAATGCAGGTCGCTGGCGCCAGCGCATCCGTGACCGACGATATCACAGAGATCGTGCCAATCGATTTCCCTGTCAGCTCCTTCGAGTTGGACCTGGACCAAATGCGTCAGAGCATTGCAGGCCTGCCAGCTGTGAAGGATGTGTCGATCCGTGTGCGTACGGGCGGTGTATTGCAAGTGGATGTGACCGAGCGCCTGCCGGTGGTTTTGTGGCGTACCCGCGAAGGTCTGGCTCTGCTGGATGGGCAGGGGAACTATGTGGGGCAGGCCGAAGGCGGCCGTGCGGCCCATCGAGATCTGCCTTTGATCGTCGGCGACGCGGCAGATCTGGCGGTGCCAGAGGCGCTGGAGTTGATTTCTGTTTTGGGGCCTTTGGCGCCCCGCACCCGGGGGGTTGTTCGTATGGGGCAGCGCCGCTGGGATATCGTGCTGGATCGTGACCAGCGCATCCTTTTGCCCGAAGAGGGCGCGGTTCAGGCGCTACAGCGTGTGATCGCCCTCAATCAGGTGCAAGACGTGATGCAGCGGGATCTGGCGCAGGTGGATGTGCGTCTGGGCAGTCGCCCAACCATCCGCATGAATGAGGCCGCCGTACAAGAGTGGTGGCGCATCAATAAGATCGGGTTCGAGGATTAAGAGTATGTTTGATCTTTATGACAGCCAACGGGCCATGCGGAACATGCGCAAAGCTGCGATGCAACGCGGTGTCGTCGCCATTCTGGATGTGGGCAGCTCGAAAATCGCCTGTCTGGTGCTGCGCTTTGACGGCACCTCTGGCGGGTTTGAGGCAGAGGGCGTTGGCTCTTTGGCGGGGCAGGCCGGGTTCCGGGTGATTGGCGCCGCCACCACGCGGTCGCGCGGGGTGAAATTTGGCGAAATCACCGCCATGGGCGAAACCGAACGTGCCATCCGAACCGCGCTTCAGGCTGCGCAGAAGATGGCGAATATTCGTGTGGATCACGTCATTGCGTGTTTTTCAGGGGCGGAGCCGCGCAGTTATGGCCTGACCGGTGCGATTGACCTGCAGGGGCAGGTGGTCAGCGAACAGGACATTTCGCAGGTGCTGGCCGCCTGTGATGTGCCCGAGTACGGCCATGGCCGTGAGGTGCTGCATGCCCATCCGGTGAACTTTGCCCTAGACCATCGCTCTGGCCTTTCGGACCCGCGTGGACAGTTGGGCAACCGTTTGTCGACTGATTTGCACATGCTGACCGTGGATGCTGCCGCCGTGCAGCATCTGGCGCATTGCATCAAGCGTTGTGATATGGAATTGGCCGGTGTTGCCTCCTCTGCATATGTCAGCGGCATTTCTGCGCTGGTCGAGGATGAACAGGAACTGGGCGCGGCCTGTGTGGACATGGGCGGCGGTGCGACCTCGATCTCGATCTTCATGAAGAAGCACATGATCTACGCCGATGCGGTGCGGATGGGCGGTGACCATGTGACTAGTGATATTTCCATGGGCCTGTCGGTGCCCCATGCCACAGCGGAACGGATCAAGACCTTCTACGGCGGTGTTGTTGCCACGGGAATGGATGATCGTGAGATGATCGAAACCGGTGGGGACACGGGCGATTGGGAACACGACCGTCGCTCTGTCAGCCGGGCTGAACTGATCGGCATCATGCGTCCGCGTGTCGAAGAGATCCTCGAAGAGGTGCGCGAACGTCTGGATGCGGCGGGGTTCGACCACATGCCCAGCCAGCAGATCGTGCTGACCGGCGGCGGTAGCCAGATCCCTGGCCTTGACGGGTTGGCCAGCCGCATTCTGGGGCAGCAGGTCCGTTTGGGTCGTCCGTTGCGCGTGCATGGCCTGCCACAGGCGGCGACCGGTCCGGGGTTCGCCTCGGCCGTGGGGATGTGCCTGTTTGCAGCCAATCCGCAGGATGAATGGTGGGACTTCGAGGCTCCGATTGACCGCACATCGAACCGCACGTTCAAGCGCGCGATGCGCTGGTTCAAAGAGAACTGGTAAAGGAAAAATCCCCACGGTCGCGCTGATTTTCGGATGACAGACGCGCAGGCTGGGGATAACATGTGGATAACCGTTGGGCGCGCCCACTGAGAAGGGTGTGCAACACAACGGATAATTTGAGGACGACCGCAGGCCTTTTGGTCAAATTGATGCACGAATTTTCCGGTGCAGCCGCCCCAAGCAGGGTCGGTTTGCGTGCTGCTGGCGTCTGGCTGTCAAAAAAACGCTAGATCTCTGCCAGTCGGCAAGATCCCGCAGATCAAGGCGGGTGATACCCCATATTTCGTGGCTTTTTTGCGTTTTTTTCGTGACGCATGGGTTGGTTCTCGTTACCATCGGCGGTAATAGGCAGAAAAACACCTGCGAAATGCGGGTAAGCGATATCAGGCGGACAGATCCATGACATTGAACCTCTCGGTGCCCGGGCACGACGATTTGAAACCCCGTATCACTGTCTTTGGCGTCGGTGGGGCCGGCGGCAACGCTGTGAATAACATGATCGAAAAAGACCTTTCGGGCGTCGATTTCGTAGTTGCAAACACCGATGCGCAGGCGCTGCAACAGTCCAGCGCGCAGGCGCGTATCCAACTGGGCGTGAAGGTCACCGAAGGTCTGGGTGCAGGCGCGCGTGCCACCGTTGGCGCCGCCGCAGCTGAAGAGAGCATTGAACAAATTGTTGATCATCTGGCGGGCGCACACATGTGCTTCATCACCGCTGGTATGGGCGGCGGCACCGGCACTGGTGCAGCCCCGATCATCGCACAGGCGGCCCGTGAACTGGGTGTGCTGACCGTAGGTGTTGTCACCAAACCCTTCCAGTTCGAAGGCGCCAAGCGTATGCGCCAAGCGGAAGAGGGCGTTGAGACCCTGCAGAAGATGGTCGATACCCTGATCATCATTCCGAACCAGAACCTGTTCCGTCTGGCCAACGAAAAAACAACCTTCACCGAAGCGTTCTCGATGGCAGACGATGTGCTGTATCAGGGTGTTAAAGGTGTGACCGATCTGATGGTTCGCCCGGGCCTGATCAACCTCGACTTTGCGGACGTGCGCGCCGTGATGGATGAGATGGGCAAAGCGATGATGGGCACCGGCGAAGCGTCGGGCGAAGATCGCGCTATTCAGGCCGCCGAGAAAGCCATCGCCAACCCGCTGCTGGACGAGATCTCGCTGCGCGGTGCGAAGGGCGTTCTGATCAACATCACCGGTGGTCACGATCTGACCCTGTTCGAACTGGACGAAGCCGCCAACCGTATCCGCGAAGAGGTGGATCCAGAGGCGAACATCATTGTTGGCTCGACTCTCGACACCGATCTGGACGGTGGCATGCGTGTATCGGTTGTTGCGACCGGTATCGATGCGTCGGAGATGGTTCAGGACATTCCGGTTCCGCGCCGTTCTATGGCTGCGCCGCTGACCCAAACCACCAGCGTCGAAGAGGCGAAAGCCGCCGCTGCTCCCGCACCTGCACCGGCCCCTGTTGCTGCAGCACCTGTTGCACCGACCATCGAAACCGTGCAGCCGGTTCAGCAGACCCAGATTTCCGCAGAAGGTCCGGCAGAGCCCAGCCTGTTTGTCGATCTGGACGCCCAGCAGGCCGCCGTGCAGGACCAGATGGAGGATATCTTCGAAGAAGATCACGCGCCGCAGCAGGTTCAGCAACCAGTGCAGCAACAACCTGTGCAGCAGCAGTCCTTTGCGCCGCAGGGTAACGACCTGCCGCCGCCGGCCTATCAGCCGCAGGCCACGCAGTTCCATCCGCAGGCCGACGCGATCGAAGCCCGCCCTGAAGATGTCGCTGGTCAGTTTGTTGCCCCGAAGCCTGCACCTGCTGGTCAACCCTCGCCCGAGGCGCTGGCCCGCCTGCAAGCCGCTGTTCAGAACCAGCCCAAGGTTCAGCCGCAGCAGCATCAGCAGCCCGTGCAACAGCATGCCCCGGTTGAGCAGGAGCGCCCGCGCTTTGGTCTGAACTCGTTGATCAACCGCATGACTGGTCACGGTCAGGAACAGGCTCAGCCCGCGCCGCGCGCGCAGCCACAGATGGGTGCACCTGCCCAACAGGCTCAGCAAATGCAGCAGGCACAGCCTGAATATGAAGATGAGGTCGATCAGGACCGTATTGAAATCCCCGCGTTCCTGCGTCGTCAGGCCAACTAACGGGGAAATCTTGCAAAGATTGCAAGGTTTGTTACATGGATTTGAGCCGCCTTCGGGCGGCTCTTTCTTTTGGTAAACAGTGAGTTAAGTAAGAATGAGCGGATTTCGGCGCATATGTTTCAGCCATGTTTCAACCCGTTACAAAGATTGAGTTGAGGCTAATCGAACGGGCAGGTACCAAGTTGCTGCACCTGCATGACAGGGGCCAAGCATCTGGGGACGATCTTGCAAAATACTGTAAACAGCCCGGTCCAGTTTACCGGCGTAGGACTGCATTCTGGTAAACCTGTACGCATGACGGTGCATCCGGCCTTGCCGGACCATGGCATCGTGTTCCGCCGTACCGATGTTACCGATGTCGATGCGCTGATCCCGGCCCGTTTTGATGCAGTAAATCAGTCCCCCCTCTGCACCCGTCTGGAAAACGCCGCTGGTACTGCCATTTCGACTGTTGAACATATCATGGCCGCATTGGCGGGCTGTGGCGTTCATAACGCCTTGATTGATGTCGACAGCCTTGAGGTGCCGATCCTTGATGGCAGCTCAGCGCAGTTCGTGCGCGGTTTGCTGACCGCAGGGTTGCGTGCACAGGGGCAGGCTGTTCAGGCAATCGAAATTCTGAAACCCGTCGAAGTGCGCAAAGACGATGCTTGGGCACGTCTGACGCCTGCCGATGAGCTGCGCATCGATTTCCACATTGATTTCGACGAAGCCGCCATTGGTGTGCAGGAAAAACAGCTGCAAATGGCCAACGGTGCCTTTGTGCGCGAATTGAGCGATTGCCGCACCTTCTGCATGCGTTCTGATGTGGAATGGATGCAGAAAAACGGATTGGCGCTTGGCGGTGTACCCGGTGAAAATGCTGTGGTGTTCGATGGCGCCATCGTCGAAAGCGGCAAGGGCGGCCTGCGTCATGCAGACGAACCCGTGCGCCACAAGATGCTGGACGCACTGGGGGATCTGGCACTGGCTGGCGCGCCTCTGCTGGCGCATTACACTGGCCATCGCGCCGGACATGGCATCACCAACGATCTGCTGCACGCGCTGTTTGCCGATCCGTCCAATTACCGCATTGTCACATGCGACAGTGCGATGATGGCCCGCCTGCCGGGCGTCGGCGTGCATCTGGATGAAATCCCTGCCGTGGCCTAAGCGTAAGCGGCCTGTCCGGTATGACAATTTCGTTAGAGAGGGCGCTGCGGCGCCTTTCTTTTTGGGTTTCTGCCATTCCAGCAAAAGAGGACGGGCGAAAACCTGCCAAAGACGTTTTGCCTGCGATTATTCTGTGCTAGGACCACAGGACGCACCACGATAACAATGTGGGGCAAGTCCAGATAAAGGTGAGACAGATCATGACAGGCATCGGGTCGCGCAAACGGGGCATCGCGGTTCTTCTGCTGGTAACAGCTTTGGCAGGGTGTGGCACCAACGCGGCGCTGGATCGCAATGAGGTCAATCTGGAAACCTTCACCGCCGAACAGATCTTTGGCCGTGCTGAATACGAATTGGAACGTCGTAAACCCGATCGTGCTGCCTTCTATTTCTCTGAGATTGAGCGTCTTTACCCCTATTCCGAATGGGCGAAACGCGGCCTGATCATGCAGGCGTTTTCGTATCACAAGGACAAGGACTACGAAAACAGCCGCACCGCTGCGCAGCGCTACATCGATTTCTACCCGTTGGAAGAGGACGCAGCCTATGCGCAATACCTCTTGGCGCTTAGCCATTATGACCAGATCGACGAGGTTGGCCGCGACCAGAAGGTGACGTTCGAAGCGCTGCAGGCGCTGCGCGTCGTTATCGAGCGCTATCCCGATAGCGAATATGCCCGTTCGGCAATTCTGAAGTTCGATCTGGCCTTTGACCATTTGGCTGGCAAAGAAATGGAAGTGGGACGCTATTACCTGCGCCGCGAACATTATCCGGCTGCTGTAAACCGTTTCCGTGTGGTTCTGGAAGAGTTCCAAACCACCAGTCACACCCCCGAGGCGCTGCACCGTTTGGTCGAAGCCTATCTGTCGCTGGGTCTGACGGACGAAGCGCAGACCGCAGGCGCTATCTTGGGTCACAACTTCCGCTCCAGCGATTGGTATGAGGAAAGCTATGCCTTGCTGACTGGGCAGGGGCTGGAACCCAAGGCCAAAGGCGACAACTGGCTGCGCCAGATTTATCGTCAGACCCTGCAGGGCAAATGGATCTGATCGGCGGCTCGCGCTCTTGGTCGCGCTTCAATAGGACATAAAATATGCTGCGTGCGCTCGAAATTCGCGACATGCTGATCATCGACCGGCTGGATCTGGATTTCCAGCCAGGCCTCAACGTGCTGACCGGTGAAACCGGCGCCGGTAAATCCATTCTGCTTGATTCGCTTGGCTTCGTGCTGGGCTGGCGTGGGCGCGCCGAACTGGTGCGCGCGGGGGCTGAACAGGGTGAGGTGGTCGCCGTTTTTGACCTGCCCGAAGGCCATGCCGCCCATGCGGTGCTGGAAGAGGCAGGCATGCCCTCCGAAGGGGATGAGCTGATCCTGCGCCGCATCAACCGCAAGGATGGACGCAAAACAGCATGGGTCAACGACCGCCGCTGTTCCGGTGAGGTGCTGCGCCAACTGTCGGAAACCCTGATCGAATTGCACGGCCAGCATGATGATCGTGGTTTGCTGGATCAAAAGGGCCACCGCAGCCTGCTGGATGCTTTTGGCGCTTATGAGGCCAAGCAGAGCAAGGTGCGTAAAACATGGCGCGATCTGTCCGCCGCGCGCAAGGCACTGGCGACTGCCGAAGCGGCGATTGCCGATATCCGCGCCGAAGAAGAATTTCTGCGCCATGCGGTCGCCGAATTTGACGCATTGGATCCGCAACCGGGCGAAGAGGCCGCGCTGGACGCGCAACGCCGCCAGATGCAAGCGGCTGAAAAAGTGCGCGAAGATGTGGCGCGGGCCTTTCAGGCGCTGTCCGGTGACGGGGCAGAGGGCGCGATGGGCGACGCCATGCGCTGGCTGGAGGATGCGGCGCAACAGGTCGACGGATTGCTGGATAGCCCGATTGATGCACTGGGGCGCGCCTTTGCCGAATTGGGTGAGGCTGCGCAGGGGGTCGAAGGCGCGCTGGACCAGCTGCGCTTTGACCCGCACGAATTGGAAGTCTGCGAGGAACGCCTGTTCGCCATGCGTGGACTGGCCCGTAAGCACAGCATTGTGCCTGATGATCTGGCCAAATTTGGCGATGATCTGCGCACCCGCCTGAAAACCCTTGATCAGGGTGAGGGCGATCTGGCCGATCTGACATTGGCGGTGCGCGAAGCAGATGCTGCGTATGACATCGCCGCCACCACCCTGACAGAGGCGCGGGTGAAAGCCGCCGCCAAACTGGATAAGGCCGTGTCCGCTGAACTGGCCCCTCTGAAAATGGAACGCGCGGTGTTCACCACTGGCGTGAGTTTGACCGACGCGGGCCCCGAGGGTCGTGATGAGGTGGCCTTTACCGTCGCCACCAACCCGGGCGCACCGGCAGGACCGCTGGGCAAGATCGCATCGGGCGGTGAACTTAGCCGCTTCCTACTGGCGCTGAAGGTGTGCCTCAGCCAGACGCAATCGGGCGTCACCATGATCTTTGACGAGATCGACCGCGGCGTTGGCGGTGCCACTGCGGATGCGGTCGGGCGGCGTCTATCGGCGCTGGCGGATGGTGGTCAGGTTCTGGTTGTCACCCACTCGCCCCAGGTGGCTGCATTGGGCGCGCACCATTGGCGGGTGGAGAAGCAGGTGAAAAACAACGTCACCACCTCACGCGTTGTGCCCTTGGATGACGGCGAGCGGGTGGACGAGATCGCGCGCATGGTTTCCGGCGATCGCATCACTGAAGAAGCCCGCGCTGCCGCAAAATCCCTGCTGGCCGCACGCTAACCTTTTGCAAATCAGGTGGCCGGAATTTGGTGCCAAATTCCGACCCGCTTTCTGGCACCAGACAGCGCGACCTTACCCGTCGCGCAGCAGTTTTCCGGGGTTCATCAGGTTCTTGGGATCAAGTGCGCGTTTAATATCCCCCATCACGTCCCAAGCGTCACCATGTTCGGCCTGCATATAGGCCTTCTTGCCCAGACCGATCCCGTGTTCCCCCGTCGCCGTCCCCCCCAGCGCCAGTGCACGTTCGACCAGACGGTGGGACAGATCCTTGGCCGCCTTTGCCTCTTCCTCGTTGCCGGGATCAAACAACAGGATTGCGTGGAAATTCCCGTCCCCCACATGGCCCAAAATAGGTCCAGTGATGGGCGAGGCTGCGATGTCAGCGCGCGTATCCTCCACCGCCTCAGCGAGGCGAGAGATGGGCACACAGATATCAGTGACTAGCGCGGTGCAATCGGGACGTGATTGCAGGATCGCCCAGTAGGCGTGATGCCGCATGGTCCACAGCGCGCTGCGATCCTCAGGCTTTGCCGCCCATTCAAACCCTTTGCCGCCCATGTCAGTGACCACCTCGCCAAAGACCTCGGCCTGTTCTTTCACCCCCGCCTCTGACCCGTGAAATTCGACCAGCAAATGGGGGCAGAGCGGTAGGTCGGTTTTTGAATAAGCGTTGACCGCAGCCACGCTGGCGGCGTCCAGAAATTCGATCCGCGCCATTGGCACGCCCATTTGGATTGTGGCCTGCACCGCCTGCACCGCGGCAGCCATATCGTCAAAGGCGCAGACCGCCGCTGTCACGGCCTCTGGCTGGCCATGCAGGCGCAGGGTCAGGGCGGTGATTAGGCCAAGCGTGCCCTCAGCCCCCACAAACAACCCCGTCAGGTCATATCCGGCAGATGATTTGCGCGCCCGTGTCCCGGTCTGGATCACGCGGCCATCGGCCAACACCACCTCCAGCCCCAGCACATTGTCGCGCATGGTGCCGTAACGCACTGCCGTTGTCCCACTGGCGCGGGTCGAGGCCATGCCGCCGATCGACGCATTGGCGCCGGGGTCCACCGGAAACATCAGGCCAGTGGCGCGCAGTTCTTCATTCAGCGCCTCGCGGGTGATGCCGGGTTGAACGGTGACGTCCATATCCTCCGCCCCCAGATGCAGCACCGCGGCCATGTCACGGAAATCCACTGCCACGCCACCGCGTACTGCCAGCGTCTGCCCTTCGAGCGAGGTGCCTGCGCCATAACCGATCACCGGACAGTCATGGGCCGCACAGATTTTCACGATCTCCGCCACCTCCTCGGTGCTGCGCGGATAGGCGACAGCATCAGGCGGTGTCATAGGGAAATGGGTTTCCGAGCCGCCATGTTGTTCAAGATCGGGCTTGGACCGGCTAAGCCGTTGTCCTAAAAAGGTGGAAAGCGCGTCTAGGGCTGTTTCGATGCTCATCTGGATCCTCCGTCACTTGGCGGCAGACTAGGGGATCGACAGGGCAGGGGCCAGATCTAGGCCGCGTGATTGACGCATCGCCGTAGTTGCACGGTAGAAGACGCGCGGTAGAAGGCGTACCGCAAAGGAGGCGACATGCCCGACGGAATTCGCACCTCTGTGATCCGGTTGACCGGCGATCTCTTACGCTCCTTTGTCGAGGCGTATCGCCTGATGCGCCGCCAAGGCCCCAGTCAGGTGCAATTCTGGCTGATCGCTGCCTGCATCGGCACCTTTGCCGGATTTGCCGCGCTAAGCTTTCGCAAGGGGATCGAAACGCTACAGGCCTTCCTCTACGGGACCGAGGATGTGGCCCGCCTGCACAGTTTTGCCGAAACACTGCCGTGGTATTGGATCCTGCTCTTGCCCATCGCGGGCGGGTTTATCACCGGCTGGATCCTGCACCTGTTTACACCAGATGGGCGCGTACGGTCGGTGGCCGATGTGATCGAAGGCGCCGCAATGCATGAGGGGCGGGTGGAATACCGCGCAGGTGTTGCTTCGCTCTTTGCCTCGCTGATCACGCTGTCTTCCGGCGGCTCCACGGGACGCGAAGGGCCGGTGGTGCATATCGCTGGCATGGTGTCGAGCCGTGTGAGCGACTGGATCCGCGCTGATGGGATCACTGGTCGCGACCTCTTGGGCTGTGCGGTGGCGGCGGCAGTCTCTGCCTCGTTCAACGCGCCCATCGCAGGGGCGCTCTTTGCGCTGGAGGTGGTGCTGCGCCACTTCGCTGTGCATGCCTTTGCGCCCATTGTGATTGCCTCGGTCGCGGGCACGATCATCAACCGGCTGGAATATGGCGGCGTGACCGAATTTCTGCTGCCAGAGGCCAACGTGCTGGAGTTCTACGTTGAACTGCCCGCCTTTATCCTGCTTGGCCTTCTGTGTGGGCTGGTGGCGACCGTCCTGATGCGTTCGGTATTTTACGCCGAGGATGTGGGCAACCTGATCCAAGACCGCACCGGCATGCCACGCTGGCTGCGCCCGACGCTGGCAGGGGCAATGCTGGGCGTGATTGCGATTGCCTTCCCCCATATCATCGGGGTCGGCTATGAGACGATGTCGGCCACGCTGACCGGCCAGATCCTCTTGTGGCAGGCGATTGTGTTTACTGTGGTCAAGGTGGTGGCCGTGGCGATCACCATGGCGGGGCGGATGGGGGGCGGCATGTTCTCCCCCTCGCTGATGGTGGGGGCGCTGACGGGGTTGGCCTTTGGCCTTATCGCCACCAGCGTGTTCCCCGAAGTGTCCGGCGCGCATACGCTCTACGCGCTTGCAGGCATGGGTGCGGTGGCGGCGGCGGTGCTGGGCGCGCCGATTTCGACCACGATGATTGTGTTTGAAATGACGGGGGATTGGCAAACGGGGCTGGCGGTGATGGTGGCTGTGTCGCTGTCCACGGCACTGGCATCCCGCCTTGTGGATCGGTCCTTCTTCCTCAGCCAGCTGGAACGGCGCGGCACCAGCGTGGCGGCAGGCCCGCAATCCTACCTATTGTCGATGTTCAACGCCGCCGCCGTCATGCGCGCGCCCGAAGATCCCGGCGCCGCAGATATGCAGCGGTGCCGCGAAATGGTCGAAGATGGGATTTCACTGACCCCCGACACCACCTTCCGCGAGGCGATGCCGCTGTTTGACAAGGCGGGCGTGCCCTTCATCCCTGTCGCCATACCCCAAGAAGGTGAGGCAGAGCCGATCATTCTCGGCGCGCTGTTCTATGTGGACGCATTGAAAACCTACAACCGCGCACTGGCGGCCACGGCGGCAGAGGAACACAGTTAATTCGCCGCCCTTTCAATGTTCTAAAAATACTCCCGCCGGAGGCATGGCGCGGTCTGTGTCAAAAGGTTGGTCGGGTGAGCATCAGCCACAAAATCGCAAGCACCGCGAAAAACGCGGGAAATCCGCAGGCAAACCAGATGCGGAATAGGCGATGATAGCGATCTGGTAAGGCGGCCCCCATTTCCGCCGCCCCGCGCGCCAGATTGCGCATCTGGATCTGAATCCATACCACTGGCAGCCAGAACATCCCGACAAAGACATACAGCACTAGCGACAGAACAATCCACGGCTCCATCAGATCGTAACCCAATTCGCGGATCAGCAGATAGCCGGTGATCGGCTGAAAAAGCGCAGCGGTTGCGGTGAAAACCGTATCCGCCAGAACCACAATGCCTGCCACATGCGCGATAAGTTTTGGGTCGCGACTTTGGTGGGACACGACCATGAAAAACGCGATGCCCGCGCCCGTGCCCAGCAGAACGGTGGCGCCTGTTACGTGAAAAAAACGCAGGATTTCATATGTTGTGATCATCTGTTTTCCGTCAGTGCCAGTGGGACCAGAGCCAGCACCGCCGCCGGAATTACCTTTACAAAGGCACCAAGTGGATCAAGCCACAGATCGGGTGTCATCACGGTACCCGCCGCCAGATATCCGAGGGTGAGAGCAATCATACCGATGCAGGCACGGCGCACATGGCGGCGCCATAGCACCAAAATGCCCAGTGTTATGTCCAGTAGGCTGCCTAGGCCTACAGCGACAATAGAGATGCTTTCGGGGACCTCACGACTGGTCAGAACCGCAACCGCCGCCGAATATTGCGACAACCCGATCAGACCAGAGGCCAGCCAGAACAGGGATAATGCGCCGATGATCAATGGCAACAGCAGGTAACAGCGGGCAAACCAGCGTTCTTGCACGGTTGCGGGATGATCCAGAAATGTCTGATGCAGGGAACGGCAAGGTGCGCCGCCTGCGGCGTGCCATGTTGTCGAGTCGCCTGATATCCCATCTGCCAGCGTCCGGATTGCGGTGCTGCGCAGGGGGGATTGCCACCCCAGTGGGGCCATTAGATCAGCGCCCTTTGCCAGCATACGTAGCTGTGTTTGTGGCATAGGCAGTTTGATCTGTGGGACAGGCAGACCCATCCATTGCCGCATTTGTGCGACCAATTCGGGGAAGGGGCGGGCCTGATCTTCGGTTAGGTCAGCTATTGTACCGTTGGCAATGTCACCCTGCGCACAGGCGACAATAGCAGCGCTTAGGTCAGGTAGTGCCACGGTTTGTACCTGACTGTCGGCCATCATCTGCCAGTCCACCAGAGGCAGCGCAGCCGCCGCGCGCAATAGGGCAGTGCCCCCATAGGCTGCATGTCCCAACACCAAGGTCGGGCGCAGAACAACGTGATCTATACCAGAGGCGATCAGCGCGGCATCGCCCCGCGCCTTGCTGCGGAAAAACTCGGTGCTGGCTTCAGTACTGACGCCAGCAGCGGATATTTGTACGACCCTTACCTCTGAGCCCGCCAGTGCAGCGCAGAGTGCACGCGGCATGTCTTCGTGGATGGCCGATAGGTTCGTGCCGCCGCCATCTTGCAGGGCGCCGGCAGCATTGATCACCACATCGACGTCTTTGGTTAGGGCCTGCCATTGGGCATGGTCAAGCTTCGTCAGATCGCAGATATGCCAATCAACTTGCGGCAGAACCCGCATGGCAATCGCCCGATCCCGCCCCACACCCGAAACGTCAAAGCCCGCGCGCAAGAGCGCACGGGCTGCATCGGCACCAATCAATCCATAGGCCCCAAGAACCAGCGCACGCATTGCTTGTCGCGAGGGTGTGCTGGATATATGGGGCGTAATCGGACTGCCGGTTATGGCGTCATCGGGCATTGGCTATTAAACCCGCTCCACCGCCAGTTTTTCGCCGGTGGAAAAGGCAAGGTGGCCTTTGATCCGCGCGGCTGTTTCGCTGGGGGCGTCGTAGGACCAGGCAGCGTTTTCCAATGTGGTGGATTTCGTCACGATGGAGAAGAAGTTGGCGGTGCCCTTCGCGGTATCTTCGGCCTGTTTGTCGCTTTCATCGAGAAAGGCCATAGCGATGTCTTCGCGGGGGAAGTAGATCACCGGCTCTGCGTCGCCTTCGCTCAACTCCAGCACGTTCTGGCTTTCGCCCAATACGGCGCCGCCTGCGCGGACAACCCAGGTGCCTTCGGCCTTGCGAATGGTGATGTTGGTCATGGTCTTCTCCCCTAATTTCTGCGCACCGCTTTGCCCTGCGATTGTTACACCAATATGTCAGCATTCCCTGTGCAGGGCCGACAGTTTGCTGCAAAAATACGCACATTCAGACACCGGCAGGCGTCCGTTTTGCAAAAACGGTGGCGAAAGCGGCCCTATGCCGCTGTCTCTTTGCGTTTGCGTCCTGTGCAGCCGCCGCCTAGAGCGGGGCCGTCATCGTCGCCAACCATAGTCTAGCTTCGGCGCTAAGCCGAGGGCTGATTTTGTCGCGGCACGCAACGTGATAGGCGTTGATCCAATCGCGTTCTTCGGGGCTGAGCATATCTGCCGCAATCAGGCGACGATCAATCGGCACATAGGTCAGCGTTTCAAACTGCAACATCGGGCGCGGATCACCGCCGGGCAGGTTTGCTGCCTCCTCAACCACAATCAGGTTTTCGATACGGATGCCAAAGGCCCCTTCGCGGTAATAGCCCGGCTCATTCGACAGGATCATACCGGGACGCAGCACTTCAGTATTGCGGCGGCTGATGCCCTGCGGCCCTTCATGCACACAAAGGTAGGATCCGACGCCGTGGCCGGTCCCGTGATCGTAATCAAGGCCTGCCGCCCACAACGGCGCACGGGCAAAGCCGTCAATGTCGCGCCCGCTAAGGCCACGGGGAAAGCGCAGCTGTGAAATGGCGATCATGCCTTGCAACACGCGGGTGAAACAGGCCTTCTCCTCCGCGCCGACGCTGCCCACGGGCAGGGTGCGGGTGATGTCTGTGGTGCCATCGACGTATTGCCCGCCACTGTCCAGCACCACCAAATGCCCGTCCTGTAGCTGCGCATTCGTCGCCTCGGTCACGCGGTAATGGATCACAGCGCCATTGGGACCAGTGCCGGAGATGGTGTCAAAACTGATCTCTTCCAGCGCGTTTGTGGCGGCGCGGTAGCCTTCCAATTGGCGCACCAAGTCTATTTCGCTCAGCGTGCCAACCGGCTGGGCGTCATACCAACTTAGGAACTCGCACATCGCTGCGCCATCTCGCAGGTGCGCCTCGCGGCTGCCGGCGATTTCAACGGCGGTCTTGCACGCTTTGGGCAGGATTGCGGGATCACGGCCAAGGGTGATTTGTGCTTTACCTGCCTCCAGCGCCCGTTGCACAGCCAGCGGCACGCTGTTTTTGTCCAGCCGCACGGTGCCTGTCAGCTGCCCCAAGGCAGCGGCAAAGCTATCCGGCGCCTGCACGCTCACCTCATCGCCCAGATGTGTCCGCACGGCGGGTGTCAGTTTTGCTGCCTCGATAAACAGGTCCACCCGCGCATCGCTGTGCAAGACGGCAAAGCCATGCGCCACAGGATTGCGGGGAATATCACTGCCACGGATATTCAGCAGCCAGGCGAGTGAATCCGGCAGGGTGATCACGGCCGCATCCTCGCCCGCACGGCGCAATTCAGTCGCCAGCGCTTGCCGCTTTTCCGCATGGGACAGGCCCGTCAGCGCAACATCCTGCACCCGCACTGGACCTAGCGGTGCCTCTGGCTGATCCGCCCAAATGCGATCCACCAGATTGCCCACCTCGCTTAGCGCAATCCCGCTGCTTGCCAATGCGGCCTGCAGCGCCGCAATCTCACCCACCGTGTGCAGCCATGGATCCAAGCCGAGCACACCACCCTCAGGCAACTGCTCGCCCAGCCATGCCGCCAGTGCGGTTTCTGGCCACGGCACGGGGGTGAAGTGACCCAGATCCACCTGCGCCTTCACCTGGGTGCGGTAGCGCCCATCAATGAACACCCCCGACACATCACGCAGCGCCGCACAGAACCCTGCCGATCCGGTAAAGCCGGTCAGCCACGCCAGCCGGTCATCGCGCGGCGCCACATATTCACCCTGATGCACATCCGCGCGCGGCACCAGAAAGCCATCCAGCCCCTCACGGTCCAAAACCTCGCGCAGGTCAGCCAGACGGGCAGGGCCCTGTTCGGGGCGGGCGGTTTCATGAAAGCTCTGGAACATGGGCGCGGCGCCTTCCTTTTCACTGTTCTAAAAATATCCCCGCTGGAGGCACCAAAATCATGCTCAGCGGTCAAAGCCAAAACGCGCGCCTGAGAGGGCGCGCGATTGAAACTTGCAATATTCTGGTCCGTTTAGCGACCCTTTTTGAAACCCGCAGACTTCATGCCCATAGTGCGGGCACGGGCGCGGGGATCCTGGTCAAACAGCCCTGCCAACTGTTCGGTCATCGCACCGGCCAGCTGTTCGGCGTCCGTAATCGTCACCGCGTGCTGATAATAACGGGTCACATCGTGGCCGATGCCAATGGCGATCAGTTCCACCTGTTTGCGCTTCTCCACCATGTCGATCACATCGCGCAGGTGCTTTTCGAGGAAGTTCTGCGGGTTCATCGCCAGCGTGGAATCATCCACGGGCGCGCCGTCGGAAATCACCATCAGGATTTTACGCGCCTCGGGCCGGGCCAGCATCCGGCGGTGGGCCCATTCCAGCGCCTCACCGTCGATGTTTTCCTTCAAGAGGCCCTCTTTCATCATCAGACCAAGGTTGTCCTTGGTCCGGCGCATCGGCGCGTCGGCTTTCTTGTAGATGATGTGGCGCAGGTCGTTCAGACGGCCCGGTTGCTGCGGGCGGCCATCGGCCAGCCATTTTTCACGGCTCTGGCCACCTTTCCACTGACGGGTGGTGAAGCCCAGAACCTCGACCTTCACATCACACCGCTCAAGGGTGGAGGCCAGAACATCCGCGCAGATTGCCGCGATCGAAATCGGACGTCCCCGCATGGAGCCAGAGTTGTCCAGCAGCAGCGTCACCACGGTGTCGCGAAACTCGGTATCCTTCTCCACCTTGAACGACAGGGGCGTTGTCGGGTTGGCAACCACACGGGCCAGACGGCCTGCGTCCAGAATGCCCTCTTCCATATCAAACAGCCAAGAGCGGTTCTGCTGCGCCTGCAGACGGCGTTGCAGTTTGTTGGCCAGACGGCTGACCGCGCCTTTCAGCGGTTCCAGCTGTTGATCCAGATAGGCGCGCAGGCGCTCCAGCTCTGCAGGTTCGGCCAGCTCTTCGGCCAGCACTTCTTCGTCGAAGCTGTTGTCGAAAACCGTGTAGTTCGGATCTGCCTCGGACGCCGGGGCAGGGGCGGGCGGTTCTAGCGGCGCCTCGCCATCAGGCAGTTCGGTTTCGTCGTCCAGCTCTTCGTCGGCCAGATCATCCATGCTGACCTGTGCTTCAGAACTGTCCTGCTGTTCTTCCTGACTGCGTTCGGGATCTGCTTCGGCCTCTTGATCGTCCTGATCATCTTGACCTTCGCTGTCCTGATCCTGCTGTTCGTCCTGATCCTCTTCGGCTTCATCCTCGGGATCGTCGTTGTCTTCGTCTGGATCATCGCCCAGCTGGTCGCCGTACCCCAGATCTTCGATCATCTGGCGGGCCAGTTTGGCAAATTGCGACTGATCGGCCAGACGCTCTTGCAGGTTTTCAAGCGTATCTGTCGCGCGCTGTTCAATGAAATCGCGCCACATCCCCATCACATTGTCCGCAGCAGGCGGCAGATCGCGGCCGGTGGCCAGATGGCGGATCAGATAGCCCGCAGCGACGGGCAGGGGGGCGTCAGCCGGCACCTTGATCTGATCGTAACCTGCGCGGCGGGATTCCGCGTCGATCTTGGCATCAATGTTTCCGGCGGTGCCGGGCATGTCACGCGCGCCCATTGCCTCGCAACGGGCGGTTTCCATCGCTTCGTAGATCGAGCGCGCCATGTCACCGGGGGGCGCATAGCGGGCGTGGGTGGCGTTGTCGTGATACTTGCGCTGCATCGCCAGCGCATCGGCGGTGCCGCGTGCCAGCAGCACCTCATCGCGGGTCATGCGGCGGCTGACCTGCGGCAGGCGGATGGTGTCACCCGCCATGCCTGCCGGATCGACCGTGTAGGCGACGTTCAGGTCGGGATCATCGGCCATGACCTTTGTGGCCTCGGCGAGGGCCTTTTTGAACGGATCGGCTGGGTTGTCGGTCGGTTTTTTCATGTCGTCTTCGCCTGCGGTTTTACGCGCGGTTGAACGCGGTATTGCGTCGTCCCGTCCCCAAATTGCACCGCCCGCAATCGGGCTGGTGCAGAGCGCCCGACCTCAGGGGGTGGGGCGGGCGCTGCCCGGCGGTGGCGCGCCGGGCGGTCAGTCGTTAGCCACGCTTAGCCAGTTTTAGCCGAGGCTCATGCTGGCTGCGCTTTCGGGCAGCTCTTCGTCAAAGCAGCGCTGGTAGAACTCTGCCACAGTTTGACGTTCGAGCTCATCACATTTGTTGAGGAAGCTCAGGCGGAACGCATAGCCCACATCGCGGAAGATCTCAGCATTCTGCGCCCAGTTGATCACGGTCCGCGGGCTCATCACGGTCGACAGGTCGCCGTTCATGAATGCGGTACGGGTCAGATCCGCCAGTGTCACCATGTGGCCGATGGTCTTGCGCCCGGCTTCGGTGTTGTAGTGCGGGTTCTTCGACAGGATGATGTTGGTTTCCGCGTCATGGCTGAGGTAGTTCAGCGTTGCGACCAGCGACCAACGGTCCATCTGCGCTTGGTTGATCTGCTGCACGCCGTGGTACAGACCCGTGGTGTCGCCCAGACCGACGGTGTTTGCGGTGGCAAACAGGCGGAAGTAGGGGTTCGGGGTGATCACTTCGTTCTGGTCCAGCAGGGTCAGTTTACCGTCTGCTTCCAGAATACGCTGGATCACGAACATAACGTCGGCGCGGCCTGCGTCGTATTCATCAAACACAATCGCGGTCGGGTTGCGCAGCGCCCAGGGCAGGATGCCTTCGTGGAATTCGGTGACCTGCTTGCCGTCGCGCAGTTTGATGGCGTCCTTACCGATCAGGTCGATCCGGCTGATGTGGCTATCCAGGTTCACACGCACACAGGGCCAGTTCAGACGCGCGGCGACCTGTTCAATGTGGGTCGATTTACCGGTGCCGTGGTAGCCCTGCACCATCACACGACGGTTGCGCGAAAAACCCGCCAGAATGGCCAGCGTGGTTTCAGGGTCGAACTTGTAGGTCGGATCCACCTCAGGCACGCGGTCGGTGCGTTCGGCAAAACCCTTTACGGTCATGTCGGTGTCGATGCCGAAGACATCACGAACCGAGATATCTTCGGTGGGTTTTGCGTTCTGATCCATCATGCCGTCGGCCATCGGGTGTCCTTCTCGTACCTGTTCGGGTTGGGCAGGTTTGTTGCCCTAAATAAGTATCTCAGCAGCAACATATCGACGAAGTGGCGAAGGGAAAGGATAAAAGCGACAACAGTTGGTGAAAAGTGACTGTCGGCGCTAATTTCCTAGCGGCACTAGCCTTGCGCCACAGTGATTTCGCAGGTCAGAGCTGCCATCAATTCACTGGCTGGCATCGCACGGGCGCGGGCCGCACCTTGGCCTGCCCAATGGGCGCTGTAGCTGTGATCACCCTTGGCTTTGGCGGCGGCCATCAGCGCCTTGCCTGCATCATAGGTGTGCGGATAGCCCGGTGTTTTCAACCCATTGTCTGCGCCCCATGCGGTAAAGGCATTGGGCAATGCCCGTGCGGGACGACCGGATAGGGCGGTGGTGAAATTGGTGTTGTGCGCTGCCGCCGAGGTGAGGGCGGTGCGGTAGCCCGCATCGGCCGAGGTTTCAGGACACAGAATAAAGGCGGTGCCCAGCTGTACCAGATCGGCGCCAGCGTTCAGCGCACGGGCGCAATCCGCCCCATCCATCATCCCGCCTGCCGCGACCAGCGGCAGATCGGTCAGCGGCCTGACCTGTGCCAACAGATCCAGCGTGGACAGGTGATCATCTGCGGCCTCTGGATCAAAACAGCCACGATGACCGCCTGCCTCTGTTCCCTGCAATACAATCGCGTCTATCCCAGCTGCTTCACAGGCGCGGGCCTCTGCCGCGTTGGTGGCGCTGGCAAACAGTGTGATGTCTGCGTCTTTCAGCGCCTTGATCACTGACGCCTCTGGCAGACCGAAGTGGAGGGAGACGACGTCGGGCCGTTCCCGCAACAACATGTCGATCCGCGCGGGATCCGTCAGGAAGGATTGATAAATCTCGTGCAGTTCCGTCGGCGGTTCGGCATCGAAACGGGCAAACTCCGGCGCCATGGCCGCCAGCCATGCCTGTGTCACCGTTTGATCCGGCACCTCCGGCTGATGGCAGAAGAAATTGGCGTTGAGGCAAGTCGCCCCCAGATCCCGTGCTTTGCGGATAGCCGCGCGCGCCCCTTCAGCATCAACAGAGCCAAGGCCAAGCGATCCCATGCCCCCCGCGTGACAGACCGCCGCGGCGAGTTCGGGGGTGGCCACACCAGCCATTGGCGCCTGAATGATCGGGCAGGTCAGTCCCAGACGCTGTGCAAATGTGGTTGTCATGATCGTTCCCCCAAGTCCGTTATCGTCAGCGTTGCAAGGCGTTGGACGATCTGCAACGGAAAAAATACGCCTGCGTATTTTTAACATTCGTCATCATGGTGAGGCCTTATCCGTGTTCCCTGTCGTCCGAACATAAAAAAACCGCGCCTCGATGGGCGCGGTTTGATCTGCATTTTCTGACAACTTACAGGAAGTTGCGGCTGTCTTTCAGCTGATCCCAGGCCCACATGACCTCTTGCAGCTGATCTTCCTGAGAACGGTCGCCGCCGTTCATATCGGGGTGCAGCACCTTGATCAGTTTCTTGTAGGCCTTGCGGATCTCGGCCTTGGACATAGTGTCCTGCACGGCGAGGATTTCCACCGCCTTGCGCTCTACCGCAGGCAGACGACGCGCGGCACCGGCGTTGCGGCCGGGGTTCTGCGTGGCATTGCCGCCCAGCACTTGATGCGGGTCCTCAATACCCAGACGCGCCCATGCGCGGGCTTCGGGATCGGTGGCCTTCTTCGTTTCACGCTCCCAGACTTTGTCGCTGGAACGTTGCGCGTTCATCTCGGCTTCGGTCTTGCCGTCAAAGAAGCTCCACTGTGCGTTATATTCCTTTACGTGGTCTTTGCAGAACCAGCGGAATTCATCCAGCACGTCAGGTGCTTTCGGCGCGCGGAATGCGCCCGCTTCGGTGCAGCCATCGTGTTCACACTGACGCGTGGACGTCTCGGACGCGCCGGACATGGTGCGGCGTCCACGGGGGTTCTTTTTCTTTGCCGATTTGACCGACATATCGAACCCGAAGGGATCAGATTTATCCATGAAATCACCTTTTCGACTCGGACTGCCGATAATAGACCAAATCGACTTGAGGTGAAGGACAATCTGCCCTTCGTCATGACAATTTTACCTGACGCCACCCGTGCATTGCGCGGCGCGCAGAATGAAAGCGGATCGCGCCGCAAACGCTGCCTTAGTCGTCCCGCGCGGCCTGCTGTTCGGCGATGTCTGGTTGATCCATCAACTGCGCAACACGATCCCGCAAAGCATCAGTTTGCTGCGTATCCGAGGGGGATGTTTGACCCAGTTCCGGCATGGCACGGCGAAAGATCAGCAAGGCGCGGTCGTTCACTTGGGTCGAGGTCAGGCCAGAGCGTTCCTCGCTGGGCAGGGTTTCTGCGCGCAGGTATTCCCAGCCCTCGGCCGCCAGTGTGTTCAGCGCGCTTTCGATGGCGAGGGCAAACCGCGCAGGTGCGGTTTTCACGCCCTTGGCCTTTTGGCCTTTGTTGGGGGCGGGGACGACTTTGTATTCATATAGGGGCATGGTGTGCCTTTCAGGCTTTGTTGCGGCGCACGCCCATCGGCAGGCCAACAAAATCAGGGATCGCAAAGCTGCGGTGCTGGTCCAGCATTGCCGCAACCTTGGCGGCCACATCTTCGGGGAAGGGCGCAACGCGGGGGCCGGACATATCCACATGCAGTCCAACACCTTCGCCCGTTGCTGACAGCCAACCATCGGAATGGATCAGCCACTGGCAGAAGTGAAAGCTCTTGTCGGTGCTGTCGAGCAGTTGAAATCCAACCCGAACCTTATCGCCCTCATGCACCTCGCGCAGATAGCGCAGGCGGAAATCGGCGGAATAGGTGGTCATCTTGCGCGTCGCTGCATAGTCGGGGCCAAAGCCCATTTCGGCAAACACCTCATCAGCGCCACGGTCAAACAGCACGTTGTAATAGGCCATATTCAGATGGCCGTTGTAGTCGATCCATTCCGGCAGGACGGTCATTTCAGAGGACAGGAATGGAAACTGATCGTGCATCTTTGGACCTTTCTAAAATCAATCGCTGCGCAGGGTGCCAAGGTGTGGGGCAAAAGGAAAGGGCGGGATGCCTCCGGCGAGAGTATTTGTGGAAACAGTGAAAGAGGCGGGGGTTGCGGGGCGGGCAACAAAAAACGCGCCCGAAGGCGCGTTTTGTATCAGTTAAGGCGGGTGGCTTATTCGCCCAGTTTTTGCGCGACCAGTTGGTTCACCGCTTTGGGGTTGGCCTTGCCGCCGGTGGCTTTCATCACCTGACCGACGAACCAGCCTGCCAGTTTCGGGTTCACCTTGGCCTTTTCCACCTGCGCGGGGTTAGCGGCGATGATTTCATCCAGTGCGGCCTCGATGGCGCCGGTGTCGGTCACCTGTTTCATGCCACGCTCTTCGACGATCTGCGCTGGGTCACCACCTTCGGTGTAGACAATCTCAAACAGATCCTTGGCGATCTTGCCCGAAATCGCGTCCGAGGTGATCAGATCAATGATCCCACCCAGCTGCGCCGGTGAAACGGGGCTGTCGGTGATGTCGTGATCTTCTTTCTTCAGGCGGCCAAACAGTTCGTTGATCACCCAGTTCGCGGCCAGTTTGCCGTCGCGGCCTTTGGCGACCTCTTCGAAATAGGTGGCGGATTCCACTTCGGCGGTGAGAACCGAGGCGTCGTAATCCGTCAGGCCGAAATCCCCCATGAAGCGTGATTTCTTGTCATCGGGCAGTTCAGGCAGGTTGGCGGCGATGTCGTCCACCCATGCCTGTTCAATTTCCAGCGGCAAGAGGTCGGGATCGGGGAAGTAGCGGTAATCATGCGCCTCTTCCTTCGAGCGCATGGAGCGGGTTTCGCCCTTGTCCGGGTCATACAGACGGGTTTCCTGCTCAACCTCACCACCGGCTTCGACGATGGCGATCTGGCGGCGTGCCTCGACCTCGATCGCTTGCTGGATGAAGCGCATGGAGTTCATGTTCTTGATCTCACAGCGGGTGCCGAGGTGCGAGAAATCCTGCGTTTCCTGATACTTCTCATACTGGCCGGGGCGGCAGATCGACACGTTCACGTCTGCACGCAGGTTGCCGTTCTGCATGTTGCCGTCACAGGTGCCCAGATACTGCATGATCTGGCGCAGCTTGGCGATATAGGCGGCGGCCTCTTCGGGGCTGCGGATGTCGGGGCGCGACACGATTTCCATCAGGCAAACGCCGGTCCGGTTCAGGTCAACGAAGGACATGTTGGGATCCATGTCGTGGATCGATTTGCCCGCGTCCTGTTCCATGTGGATGCGTTCCACACGCACGTTGCGCGCCAGACCGTTGCCCAGTTCCACCAGAACCTCACCTTCGCCCACGATGGGGTGGTAAAGCTGCGAAATCTGATAGCCCTGCGGCAGGTCAGGGTAGAAGTAGTTTTTGCGGTCAAAGGCAGAAAACAGGTTGATCTCTGCCTTGAGGCCCAGACCGGTGCGCACAGCCTGTTCAACGCAGTATTCGTTGATCACGGGCAGCATGCCGGGCATCGCTGCGTCCACGAAAGCCACGTTGGAGTTCGGTTCCGCCCCGAATTTAGTCGACGCACCGGAAAACAGTTTCGCGTTCGAGCTGACCTGCGCATGGACCTCCATGCCGATCACAAGTTCCCAGTCATGTTTGGCCCCGGCAATCACCTTGGGTTTCGGGGTTTCATAGGTCAGGTCCAGCATGGTCTCATGTCCTTGGAAATGGTTAGTCTGCCTTCTAGGACAGGGGCGGTTGAGGGGCAAGGGGGTTTGGAGGGTGATGAACAAGAGAGGTGTATTTCTGGGAGGATTAGACTGAAAGCGACTTGGTTTTCCCCCGCACTGCCAAATCAAAGATTTGGCAGTGCTCGAACCGGCCCGTTTTGTCGAAGACAAACCTTCTCTGTGAGGGGGCGGGCGCTTCGCTTTTCCGCCCCTCGGTTCGGGCGCGGTGCTTTTGTTGGATGAATGCGCCCCCCCAAAAAAAACGCCCCCAAGTTGGGGGCGCAGTCAGGCAGTTGGGCACTCGTTACGAAAACTAAACTTTAAACTGGCTCAGGTTGGTTGGGTCTGCAGGCTACCGGAGCCGAGGGCGTTCGCAGCGGCGGTGCGTCCCATTTCTGCCAGCTCCTCGATAGAGGGCAGTTGCGCATAGGCACCAAGGCCCATTTTGGCCTGTCCCCAGATCAGCGGGTGCAGTTCCTGCAGGTGGTCGCGCAGGATCCAGTCCAGTGCGGCGCGGATGCGGCGCAGCACATCGCGGCTGCTGCGTTGCGAGGTGGGCAGCGACGGCAGGGTCACCGCGCAGAACGCGGCCCAGGTGTTCACCACATGCTGATCGGTGGCGCGGTCCAGAATATCGCGCATGCCCTCTAGGAACATGTCGCCATCAAGAAGGTCCAGCGCCTGCGGGTCCACGGACAGGGCGTCCAGATAGACCCAGGCGTAGCCACCGGTGCCCCACAGATCCTCGGTCATCATCGCGACGCGGCGCGCCTCAACCTCTAGCATCTGGTAAGAGCCGAACCACCGTGGCAGCAGGTGGTTGCCGAAGGCCCGCATATGGCGCGGATTGGCCGGGTCCAGATCAATCAGGTCCTCATAGTCATCGGCCATGCGGCTGGTCGGTGTCTCAGCTGCGGCGAGCAGGGCGCAGCGACAGGCGGCCAGCGAAGGGCTGTCATGTTCAAAGGGGCTGAAACGATCAAGAAGTTCGGCCGCGCGCGCCATATGGCGCTGGAATGTCTGTTGCCGGATCTGGGGCAGGGCGGCTTCCCACCCTTCGCCGCGCCAGGCCCAGGCGATGTCGATATGGGCGCCGATGATGACCAGCGCAACGCCGAAATCATCGGGGTATTCCTCCAGCACCTCCTCAAGGGCTTTGATGCCGTCGCGGGGGGCGTGTTGGGGCAGCAGGCCCGGATCGCCGAGGATCTGTTCGATCGGTTGCACCACATCAAGGCGGGCGCCACGGGCCAGTAGATCCGCCACGGCCATGCCGCCGGGGGTGTGGTCGCGCTGGTGATCTGCGGCGCGGATTTCCTCGCCCAGATCATCCCAGCGATCCTGACGGGCCAGAAACTGACCGCGCGCCTCAATCTCTTGGCGCAGGCTGTCTTCTGCGCTGGTGGGGCGTTCGGGCAGGGTCAGCCGGGCAATGTTATCCTGACGATGGTCCTGACGGGCACAGGGGGGCGTTTGGGATTTGGCAGGGCGTCCCTTGGTTTGCTGTGGCAGACGCATGGATGCGATTTTCTGCATCATACGGGCAGGGGTGAGCTTGGCTTTGATCATTGGGGTCTTCTTCACCATACACAGGGCAACTACGTTACATCTTGGTGCTAAGACTGCTGTCGGTTTGGGGCGGAAAGAAGGCACGGCCAAGGTGGTTTCGGGCAGAAACTACGGTCGGTCTGGGCGGAATTGGTGCGTTTGCAGAAACAACTACCGGTGAGCGGAACGATTGGTTGAAAAACACCAGTAAAGCGTCGGTAATCTGACACTATTGCCGTCATTTTTGACGGAAAAGTCAGAGTTCTGGGCTGTTTGAGTGCTGCCTGTTGTCTCCCTCAGATATGGCGCTGGGAATCGCTGCAGGCGCATCGCGGCCCCGGGGCGGTTCCCGGGGCGCGCGTATTTGTATGGGATCAGCTGGCGCGGATGCGGCTGACCATTTCCGTGGTGTCTCGGCTGAGGTCTGGGGTGGCCAGAATGCGATCCAGCTGTGCGGCAATCAGCGCCTGACGATCGCTGTCGTAGCGTTTCCACGTTTCAAATGCCGAACACATACGTGCAGTGGTCTGCGGGTTCAGCGGGTCCAGTTGGATCAGCCAATCCGCCAGCAGCGCGTAGCCCGCGCCATCTGCGCGGTGGAACCCTGCCGGAGACATCGCCAGCGCGCCCAGTGTGGCGCGGAACCGGTTGGGGTTCTTCATGGTGAAGTCTACATGCTGTGTCAGGTCTGCGGCCACCTCTGCCGCACGTTCCGGCGCGGCATGGCTGATTTGCAGGGCAAACCATTTGTCGATGACCAGACGGTCCTCTTTCCATTGATCATAAAATTCTGCAGTGGCCGCATCGCCCTTGCCCGCCATGATCAGACAGCCAAGCGCGGCCAACTGCTGGGTCATATTATCCGCACTGTCATATTGCGCCTGCGCCGCTGCGCCACCATCGGTGCGTGAAATCAGCGCCAGGGCGGCATTGGCCAGCGATCGCGCGCCGGATTGCTCGGCATCGGGCTGATAGGCCTCATTCACCTGATACTGCGCATAGATACGGGGCAAGACGTCCTGCATATGGGTGGCCATCGCCATTTTCAGCGTTTCCAGCGCCTGATAGATTGCTGTCGGGTCCGGCGTATGGCCCAGATCTACCAGTGTTTGTGCCAGATCGTCCTGGCTGGGCAGTGCCAGCGTCAGCGCGCGGAAGGCTGGATCCAGATCGTCATTGCGCAGCACCTGTAGCACGGCATCCAGATAGTCCCCATCCGGAGCCGCGTTGTTCAGCACCATCTCCACCAGACCGGCGCGGGCGAGGGCGCGGCCTGCCTCCCACTTGTTGAAGGGATCGGTGTCATGGGCCAAGAGGAAAGCGCGTTCCGCGTTGTCGCTATCGCGTTCCAGGATCACCGGCGCCGAAAACCCGCGCAGGATCGACGGGACGGGTTTGGCGGATAGGCCATCGAAGGCGAAGCTTTGCGTCGCCTCGGTCATTTCCAGCACGGTGGTTGGCACCACCTCATTGCCATCTGCGCCCAAGAGGCCCACTGCGATTGGGATCACCCGCGGGTCTTTGTGGTCCTGACCAGGGGTGGCGGGCGTGGATTGGCTAAAGGTCAGCGTGTAGGTGCCATCCGCAAATGCCTCGTCCACCGACAGGCGCGGGGTGCCGGCCTGTTCGTACCAGCGTTTGAACTGGGATAGGTCACGGCCTGTCACATCCTCAAACACCTGCAACCAGTCCTCAATCGTGGCGGCATCGCCATCGTGGCGGTCAAAGTAGAGGTCCAGCGCCTTATAATAGTCAGCGTCGCCCACCAGTGTTTTCAGTATGCCGATCAGCTCGGCACCCTTTTCATAGACGGTGGCGGTGTAGAAATTGTTGATCTCGACAAAGCTGTCAGGACGCACCGGATGGGCCAGCGGTCCGTTGTCTTCGCGGAACTGACGGGCGCGCAGGGCAATCACATCCTCAATCCGCTTCACCGGTTCGGAGCGCATATCGGCGGTGAACTGGGCATCGCGGTAGACGGTCAGCCCTTCCTTCAGGCACAATTGGAACCAATCGCGGCAGGTGATGCGGTTGCCAGTCCAGTTGTGGAAGTATTCATGGGCGATAATCGCCTCAATCCGTTCAAAGTTCATATCGGTCGAGGTTTCAGGCGATGCCAGAACACAGGAGGAGTTGAAGATGTTCAGCCCCTTGTTTTCCATCGCGCCCATGTTGAAATCGTCCACCGCCACGATGTTGAAGATGTCGAGGTCGTATTCACGTCCATAAACCTCTTCATCCCATGTCATCGATTTTTTCAGCGCCTCCATGCCGAAGGCGCATTTGCCTTCATCGCCGGGGCGCACGTAGATGTTCAACTCTACATCCTTGCCGGATTTGGTGGTGAAGCGGTCTGGGTGTGCGATCAGATCGCCGCCCACCAGCGCAAAGAGGTAGGCCGGTTTCGGCCATGGATCATGCCATTCTGCAAAGCCATCGCCAGAGGTGACGGGGTTGCCGTTCGACAACAGCACCGGCAGGTCGCTTTCGATGCGCACGGTAAAGACGGCCATCACATCGGGGCGGTCGGGGTAGTAGGTGATCTTGCGGAACCCTTCCGCCTCGCACTGGGTGCAGTACATGCCGTTTGACATATACAGCCCTTCCAGCGCGGTGTTGGTGGCGGGGCTGATCTCAACCTCTGCTTCCCAGACAAACGGCGCGCTGGGCACGTCGCAGGTCAGGCCGCCGTTGACATGCGTGGGCGTCACAGGTGCACCGTCGATCTGGGCGCTGATCAGGGTCAGCTGTTCGCCGTACAGAAAGAAGTCGGCGCTGGTGGCATCCGGGTTTGGACGAAACGTAATGCGCGAACGCACGCGCGTTGCCTCTGGTGCCAGTTGGAAGGTCAGGTGAACCTCATCAATCAGATAGTTCGGAACCTGATAATCGCTGAGGTAGATTTTCTGCGGGGCAGTAGGGCTTGCGTCTTTCATTGACCTTCTCCGAGGTTGCGCATGTCATTTGAGGTGAAGGTAGGGGCGAAGGGCAGGGGCTGCAATGGGGGATTGGCTGGGATCTTACGGTGTCGCCATGCCTGATGAAAAATGCACCAACTCTCGCTTCGCACAGTGACTTGCGCGCTGGTGCGCAGCAAAACGCTTTTGGTTGTTGGCTTACGTCGATAAGGTGAGACAGCTGCGCAATTCAATTTACAGGCCGTTCATGTCCCGCCCCATCGTTGGTATCATTGGCAATCCGCATATTTTGGATGATGACTATCCTATCCATGCCGTTGGTCACATGAATTCAGAGGCAGTGGCCACTGTGGCCGGATGTCTGCCAATGATGATTGCACCGGACCCGCGACTGGTATCGGTGGAGGAGCTGCTGGAAGCCTGCGATGGTTTCCTGCTGACGGGCGGTCGTCCCAACATCCATCCAGAAGAATACGGTGAACCCGAAACAGAGGCACACGGCGCCTTTGACCGTTGCCGTGATGCGATCACCCTGCCGTTGGTGCGCGCCTGTGTGGAACGCGGCCAGCCCTTCCTAGGGATTTGTCGCGGGTTCCAAGAAGTGAATGTGGCGATGGGCGGATCGCTCTACCCAGAGATCCGCGATCTGCCGGGGCGGATGAATCACCGCATGCCTCCGGATGGTACTTTGGAAGAGAAGTTTGCCCTGCGCCATACGGTGAAGTTTTCCGCCGCTGGTCCCTTCCACCAGATGATGGGCGCGCAGGAGGTGATGACAAACACATTGCACGGGCAGGGGATCAAGGAACCGGGCGCGCGGATTGTGATTGATGGTTACGCCCCTGACGGCACGCCCGAAGCGATCTATGTCAAGGACGCGCCGGGCTTTACCTATTCGGTGCAATGGCATCCCGAATGGGACAGCGCCAACGATCCCGTATCCCGCCCACTGTTTGAAGCGTTTGGCGAGGCGACCCGCGCCTTTGCTGCCGCACGTCGCGGCCAGCCCCTGCGTCAAAGCGCCTGATCAGGACAGTCCTAGCAGGCGCGCCACGGCTGGCGCGCTGAGGCTGAGTGCCAATGCGATCAGACACAGGCCCAGCGTTATGGTGAACATACGTTGGCGTAGGGGCGTGTTCAGCTCCTTTGAGAGCCATTCTCCCAACGGGGCCCAAAGGCCGATCCCGACAAAACACACCGCGAAATACAGCGCGGCAAACTGCATCAGCCCCCATGTGTCGCCCTGCAATCCGAACATCGCCACCCCGCTGAGGCTGGCAATCCACGCCTTGGGGTTCATCCATTGCAGTGCGGCACCTTGCCAGAAACCGGGGATCGGCACCGCGTGACTGGCAAAACCACCCCGTGCGCGGATCAGCTGCACGCCGAAATAGCAGATCACCAGCGCGCCAAGGCAGCTGATCATATCCACCACCCATTCCGGAAAGGCGCGCGTCGCGCTGAGGCCAAGGCCAGTCAGCACTAGTAGCGCGGTAAACCCGACAGTGGCCCCGACCACAAACCGCAGCGCCGCGCGGGCGCCGTGGGTCACACCGGTGGATAGAATGATCAGGTTCACAGGCCCCGGCGCCAGTGACAGCGCGGCAGCAAAGAGCGTCATAGATAGGAAGGGCATGTCGGGGGGATCCTTTGGTCGTGGTTCTGTTAGGGGTAATCCCGATCCCATGTGCGCAAAAGGCTGGTATAACTGCATTCATTGTGCAAAAAATCGTATCAATGTTGATTGATCGTTTGAAATCACTGGGTATTTTTGTGGAATGCGTCCGCCAGAGTTCCTTTCGCGGTGCGGCGCGCGCGCTGGATATGACACCATCCGCCGTTGGCTATCACATCAAGCAGCTAGAGGCGGAACTGGGCCAGCCGTTGTTTTACCGTTCTACCCGCAAACTGGGGCTGACGGATGCGGGCGAACGCCTGTTCGCAAGCGCAGAGGCGATGCTGGGGCTGGCGGAAACCGGATTGCGTCAGGCGGCCGATCCAGATGCGGCGTTGCAGGGGCGGTTGCGGATCACGCTCACCTCGGCCATGGCGCAGTCGCCCTTGGCAGTTGGCATTGCGCAATTCCATCGTGACCATCCACAGGTGGCGCTCGATCTGCACTATTCAGACACATGGGAAGACCTGATCGTAGGGCGATTTGATCTGGCGTTGCGGTCTGGCGGGATGGAAGATTCCGGTCTGAAATGCCGCAAACTATGGGATATGCCGCGTGTGTTGGTGGCCAGCCCATCCATGCTGAACGAAAGGGCACCGTTGCACCGTCCTGAGCAGCTGTGTGACATCCCGTGGATCCGTTTCGCCAAGATGGCAGGCCACCGTGTTCTAGTTGGCCCTGATGGTGATGAGGTCCACATCCCGCAGGCGGGCAACATTACGGTAAATAATATCGAGGCGATGGCTGACTTCGCGCGCGTCGGTATCGCGCTGGCCTCGCCCCCGACCCACGTGGTTGCGCATGATCTGGCGGCGGGGCGGTTGGTAGAGGTCTTGCCAGAATGGCAGGTGGCGCCCATTCCGGTCTATGCTGTTTGGCCCGGCGGTGCGGTGGAAAATCCACTGACACAACGCGTATTGCAGGCGCTGGTTGCACAGTTGAGTTAGGCGCGTCAGGCCGCCTGCAGCAGTTCCGCCTCGAACCGGCGCAGACACAGGCGGGCGGTGTCGCCATAGCCGTTGGGATTACTGCGCAATTCGGGGAACAGGGAAAACAGCTCTTCGCGGGCGGCATCATCAATCGCGCTCAGGCCCATTTGACCGGGGTGAGAACTTTCGCTGGCGATCCCTTCGGCAAAGACCATTTCGTGTTCGTCAAACATCATATGCACATAGGTGACTTCCGGCGTTTCGATCTGCTGGATGGTGTCACCATTGACCATGTGCTTGGCGGGGATCAGCACTTCGCTGTCGTTAAAATAGAGGGTCGCTGCCACCGATTGATGCAGCATCCGGTGTTGGGGCGATACCAGCAGTTCGCGCTCATTGCCGATGGCGCCCGCATCAAAGCGGATCGGCGCAAAGCGGTCCTTGCCCGCGACGGTGCGGGTGCCGATCCAGCGAATGGGTTGCGGGCCATGGTCGCGGGTCAGGACCAGATCACCGGGCTTCAGCGTTTCGATCAGCCGCGCGCCGTAGGGCGTCAGAATGTGGGTGCCGGTGGTGAAACAGATGACCAAGCTTTCGATATTCGAAAAGTTGACAACCGTGCCGTCGTTCAGTGTCGCGGTGCCTGACAGGGCGTCGGGGTTCGGATCAATTAGGGTGATGTCATCCCATGACAGCAGGCCGGAAAAGTCGATCGTGTCGCCGCCGGGCTCATCTGTTTCACCGCCATCAATCGTAATGACACCACCACCAAGGGCCGTATCGTCGATCACAAAAACATCGTCGCCTGCGCCCCCGGTGGCCACATCGCCCGATCCGACCAGCAGGCGGTCGTTGCCATCGCCGCCGTCCAGCGTATCCGCACCGGCGCCGCCGATCAGCGTGTCATTGTCGGCCCCGCCATAAAGCGCATCGTCACCGCCCGCACCGTCCAAGAGGTCATCGCCGTCGTTGCCATAAAAGATGTTGGTCCACGGCACCCCGTTGTCGATGCCCTGTACATCATAGCCCGTTAGCGTATCGTTGAAATCAGACCCAAAGATCCCATCCATTCCCCCCGCCAAGGTGTCGCCGGTTGCGTGGCCACCTGTTGCGGTATTGGTGGACAGATCCACCGTTACACCTGCATCAGAGGCGGTGTAGTCCAGGTAATCCATGCCAGCGCCGCCGGTCAGGCGATCACCGCCCGCACCGCCCGCCAGGGCGTCATTGCCTGCCCCCCCTGTCAGCGTGTCTGTACCCGCGCCCCCCTGCAGCAGGTCATCGCCTGTGCCACCGTCCAGACTGTCGTTGCCATTGTCCCCTGTCAGGGTGTCATCACCATCCTGACCGAAAATCGTGTCATTGCCATCACCGCCCGACAGGCTGTCGTCACCGGGAACAGCAGGTAGTGTGGTGAAATGCAGATCTGACACCCAGACAGCCTGTGTGCCACCTTGCGCGTTGCCATAGATGATCTCGAAGGACGCGACAGGGCCGGCGATATTAACCAGAACCGAACCGCCCAGATCTTCGGGGTTTTCGCTGACAAATTCGGCGTTGATCGTGTTGCCAACCACTGTGTCGCCTGCACCGGGGGTTAGGGTGACGGAGATCAGGTTCCCGTCCGCGTCATAGGCGTTCACCGTCAGGACGTCGGTATGGTTGTTGTTGCCCCAGTCCACATCATTGATGCGGAACGTGAGGTCTTGCACCTCATCTTGCATCTGCGATCCGCTGGTCGCGGCAAAGCTGAAGCTGGCGCGCAGTGTGTCGCCATCGCCGTTGCCACGTAGTTGCAGCAGGCTGTCAGCGTCAAAAGGTTCGCCGGCACCCACATAGCCGGTGTCGTTGGTATCAATCCGAAAACGCGGGTTGTTATCGCCGGTATCAACGAATGTGGCGGTCACCTGTATTTCACCGGTGACGGCGGTCAGACCAGCGGCAACGTTTTGGTTATTGCTCCCAAGGCTGGTCCAACTCAGGACCTCATTTGTGGCTGTGGCCGGGCTGGACTGGCTGTCGCCATAGATCTCATCCGCGCCGTCGCCGCCAGCGACTGTATCATCGCCCATGCCTGCGGTAACGGTGTCGTCGCCTGCGCCCGCTTCGATGCTGTCATCGCCTGCGCCGGCGCTTTCGCCTTCGGCGTCGGTGAACCCATCGTCAATCAAATCATCGCCGCTGGTGCCCTTTACGATGCCATCTGGCAGCACAAAGGTCGGGGCCGAGGTCACAGTGGCGCTGGTGATGACATCAACTGGGCCCGGGCCGGGGACGAAATAGACATTGTTGTCTGTGGCTAGGAAATAGGTGCCTGCTTCTAGCAGGTTGTTGTAATTGAACCCGCCCGCGCTGCCGGTCCATGTCCATTGTCCAGTGCCAAGCGACTGCTGGGTGGTGAAGTTCACCGATCCACCACTGATCACATCGCCCGCGTCGAGCGTGTTATCGCCAAGAGTGACCAGATATCCGATAGGCATGTCGTGTTCCAAAAGGCAGTGGTTGTGTCCAATTGTTGTAAAATTAGACACAAGCCAAGGCCGTGATGGGGGCGAAGTAGGGCGATCTTACGGCTGCACTGGCAGCGAACTGGTGCAATTAAGGCAGCCAGTTTTGCTGATCAGAACCAGATGGGTTTGCCACGATCACCTGTGTGGGCGCTACAAGTCGCCTTTGTTCATTGGGGGCGTGTAGCTGTGGCGCACATTCGGCTGTTCGCAATGGGCAGCACGGCGGGCTTTGGCGCTGACCCAGTTGTGCCACAATCTTGCCCAAATCCGTTGTCGGCAGGTGGGGTAATCTGGGGGGCAAGCGGCGTATTGTTATCGTAATGGAAACGAAACTGACTGCGTTGCGCCGACGATGCGGCGCAACGCGTGGCCGTGTTTTACAAGTCTGTGCGCATGTTCCACAGTTCGGGGAACAGCTCTACCTCCAGCATTCGACGCAGGTAGCTGACTCCGCCCGTGCCACCTGTGCCGCGCTTGAAGCCGATGACACGCTCTACCGTGGTGACGTGGTTGAAACGCCAGCGGCGGAAGTAGTCCTCTAGATCTACCAGTTTTTCGGCCAGCTCATACAGTTCCCAATGCGCTTCGGGGTCTTGGTAGACCTTCAGCCAGGCTTCGGTCACGGCGTCGCTTTTCTGGTAGGGGGCATCATAGCTGCTGCGCAGCACGTCCTGCGGCAGGCCAACCGCGCGATCCAGCGCCATGAGCGCCACATCATAGAGGGAGGGCTGCGCCAGCTCATCGGTCAGCAGCTTGGTCAGATCCTCGCGATGCGCATGGGGGCGCAGCATGGCGAGGTTACGGTTGCCCAGCATATATTCGATCTGGCGGTTCTGATAACTCTGGAAGCCCGAGCTTTGGCCCAGATCTTCGCGAAAACGGGTATAGTCCGACGGCGTCATGGTGCGCAGCACATCCCATGCGGAATTCAGCTGTTCAAAGATGCGGCTGACACGGGCCAGCATTTTGAAGGCAGGGCGGTACTGCCCGTCGATCAGTAGGCTGCGGGCGGCCTGCAATTCATGCACGGCCAGTTTCATCCACAGTTCCGACGTCTGGTGCTGGATGATGAACAGCAGCTCATCATGAGCGCTGGATTTCGGCGCCTGCGCGCCAAGGATCGCATCAAGGCCCAGATAGTCGCCATAGGACATGCGGCCGTCAAATTCCATCTGGGCGCCATCTTTGGCAGGGTCAAAGGGGGTGTTTGTGGTCTGGGGTTCGTTGGTCATGTTACGTCACCTGAAAAAGCAATGCGCGCGGGGTGGTCCCCTCGGCATCGTGTGGTCTTGTCTTAGATATAGGGGAAAACCCGCCTTAGGACGTGACGCAGCTCAGCCGGGCCTTGGCCCGCCAGTAGGCCGCCCAAAAACACGGGCGGCACAGGGGAATATGTTGGGTAGGGGCGCGCATTCGATCAGGTGACGCGGTTGCGCACCTTGTATTCGGGCGTGTCCCAGAGGGCGTTGACCATCACGTCTTCAATGATTTCGGCGGCTTTCACCACCTCTTCCGGCGTGACGTAGAGCGGGGTGAAGCCAAAACGCATGATGTCAGGGGCGCGGAAATCGCCGATCACGCCACGGGCAATCACCGCCTGCATAGCCGCGTAGCCTTCGTGGAAACGGAAGGACACCTGACTGCCGCGCTGATCTGCATCACGGGGCGAGGCCAGTTCCAGCATTGGGCAACGGGCCTCGACCTCTTTGATGAACAACTCGCACAGCTCAATCGAACGGGCGCGCACGTCCTGCATGTCGGTCATGTCCCAAACATCCAGCGCGGCGGCCAGTGCGGCGTTGGCCAGGACCGGCGGCGTGCCAACGCGCATACGCTCCACACCGGGGCCAGCGCGGTAGTTTTGTTCAAAGGCGAAAGGTGCATCATGACCCAGCCAGCCGGACAGTGCGGGTTCCGCCACATCGGCGTGCGCGGGGTTCACATAGATAAAGGCAGGCGCGCCGGGGCCGCCGTTGAGATACTTATAAGTGCAGCCCACCGCGAAACCGGCCTGACAACCGGCCAGATCGACGGGCACCGCACCGGCGGAATGCGCCAGATCCCAGACCGCAACGATCCCGTTTGCATGGGCTTTGGCGGTCAGGGCGGCCATGTCGTGTTTGCGGCCGGTGCGATAGTCCACTTCGGTGATCATCATCACAGCGACCTCATCCGTCAGGTTGTCAGCCACCTCTTCAGGTGCAACAACGCGCAGTTCCAGTCCCAGTGTGCCATCACGGTCCAGCGTCTTGATCAGACCTTCGGCCATATAGAGGTCTGAGGGGAAGTTGCCGCTATCACTCAGGATCACCTTGCGCGCGGCCGCTGCGCCGCCTTTGGCGTGTTGCAGCGACATGGCGGCGGCGACGGCCTGATACACCTTGATCGACAGGGTGTCGCCGACCATCACATGGTTTTCCTCAGCGCCGATCAGGCGGGCGATGCGGTTTCCGATCGCAGTCGGGCGCGCCATCCAGCCTGCTTTGTTCCAGCCGGTGATCAGATAGTCGCCCCATTCCTTTTCCATTACCTCCGCCATTTTGGCGGGCGCAGCCTTTGGTAGCGGCCCGAGGGAGTTCCCGTCGAGGTAAATCATTCCCTCCGGCAGGTGGAACATCTCTTTGGTGGCGTTGAAATCTGTCATGGTGTCCTCCTGCCTGTGGTCAAGCGCGTTCTGTGGTTCGCGCATTTGCTTAGCCGAAGGATTTTTATGATGCACCAGCAATTCTTGTGGTGTTTGATATCACGTTTCGTGATGATTTGACGGGGCTAATCACCCCGCCAACTAAGGCGCGCGATTACATTTCGCCGCCCGAAATCTGAATAGCCTGACCGTTCATCGAGGCAGAGTGTTCACCGCACAGGAACATTGCGGCCTCTGCCACCTCATCGACGGTGATTAGCCGGCCATGTGGGTTGGCGCCGACCATCAGGTTCTTGGCTGCGGCGTCATCCAGCCCGGTGCGCTTTTTGATGCTTTCGACATTGCGGGTGATGATGTCGGTTTCAACATAGGCCGGGCATAGTGCGTTAAACGTGTATGGCTTGCCTGCGTGATCGGCTGCCAGCGACTTGATCATGCCGATCATTGCATGCTTGCTGGCGCTGTAACAGGCTGCGCCGGGCAGGCCGCGCAGACCCGCGATAGAGCTGATTGCGATAACACGGCCCCAATCTGTACTGTGCATAGTTTTTATGCATTCCCGAATGGTAAGGAAGGCGCCGTCCACATTGATGCCCATCATATGGCGCCAGAAATCCATATCCGTCTTGTGCAGCGCGCGCCCTTCGGCAACGCCTGCATTGGGCACACAGATCTGTACCGGGCCGCGCGCGGCAACCGCAGCGGCGACGCCGTCGACCACGGATGTTTCATCGGCCACATCCATCTGCAATGCGTGCAATCCGTTGCCTGCCTGTGCCTCCAGCACATCCAACCGACGGCCGGTGATTGTCACCTCTGCGCCCTTGGCGGCCAGCGCTTTGGCGATTGCCAGACCGATGCCTGTTCCACCGCCGGTGACCAAAGCATGTTTGCCTGTAAGATCCATTGTGTTTCCTCCCGTTCTGGCCGCGCAGCATTGGCGCTTGGCGGCTCTTCTCCCACGGGCAGGTTAGCAGTGGTTTTGCACGGTGCAAGCGTACCGTGCACAGGTAACGTAAGGTTCGCGGCCATATGACAATGGCATTGGCGCGGGCTTGGCGGAGAAATGGGCAGGTGGCGGAAAACGCGCCAGAACAGACCAAAGCGGGACAGTAAGACGCGGCTAGAGCGCGCGAAAGCGCTTTTCCCGACGATGCGGAACAGGCATCTTGGTGGTGGCTCGCTTCACGTTTTGGCGAGCGATAGAAGGACCTTTTCCAATGTTGAAATCCTACGATTTGCCGCCTGTTTGGTTTGTGTTGACGCTGGCACTTGGTCTGTGGTTGCCGCGCCTTACAGGTCTGGACCTGAGCCTCGAAAGCGGGTTGGTCGATTTCATCAGTGCCGTTTTCATTGGCGGTGCGGTGATATTGATGGCGTTGGCCATCGCGGAAATGCGCAGGCAGCGCACCACTATGACCCCGCACCAAGAGGCGGACCGGCTTGTCACCAGCGGCATTTTCAAGCGCAGCCGCAATCCGATGTATCTGGCTTATGTGATGATGCTGACCGGATTACTACTGTGTTTCGATACAATTTTGTCCTTGCCATTGGTGCCTATTTTTCTTTGGTTCATCGAGAGACGGTTCGTGATCCCCGAAGAGAATGCATTGCGGCGCAAGTTTCGCATGGATTTCGCGCGCTACTGCGAGAAGACTAGGCGTTGGTTGTGAGATTTTGCACAACGTCACATTTGACTCGGGGCGAAATACGTATCAATGAAGGGGCCAGTTAGACGCAATAAAATTGCGCGGCCAGTAAAGGTCACACTTCGTGTCAAACGAAGCAACGACCACAGTTCTGAAGGGGGACGTGAAAGTTGAAAATCGGAACGCCAAAGGAAATCTTTGACGGCGAAAATCGGGTCGCAATGACACCGGATTCGGCGCGTCAATTGCAAAAGCTCGGGTATGAATGTGCCATCGAGTCCGGGGCCGGTCTGGCTGCGGGTTTTTCGGATGCCACATATGAAGAAGCCGGTGTTGAAGTGATCAAAACCGCAGCTGCGCTGTGGAAAGAGGTCGACATCATCGCCAAGGTGCGTCAGCCCAACGAAACCGAGCTGAAGCGCCTGAACAGCGAAAAAACGCTGATCTCTTTCTTCAATCCCGGTGGGAACGAAGACGGCATGGAATTGGCCAAGGCCAAGGGCGCCAACGTGATCGCGATGGAAATGGTGCCGCGTATTTCGCGCGCGCAGAAAATGGACGCCCTGTCGTCCATGGCCAACATCGCCGGTTACCGTGCCGTGATCGAAGCGGGCAACAACTTCGGCCGGTTCTTCACCGGTCAGGTGACCGCCGCCGGTAAAGTACCGCCAGCCAAAGTGCTGGTTGTAGGCGCAGGTGTTGCGGGTCTGGCCGCAATCGGCACCTCGACCTCGCTGGGTGCGATCACTCTGGCGTTTGACGTTCGTCCCGAAGTGGCCGAACAGGTTGAATCCATGGGCGCCGAGTTCGTCTATCTGGACTTCGAAGAAGAAGGCGGCGACGGCGCTGCGACCGGCGGCTACGCATCGGTTCAGTCCGACGAGTTCCGCGAAGCGCAGCTGGCGAAGTTCCGTGAACTGGCCCCCGAGGTGGACATCGTGATCACCACCGCGCTGATCCCGAACCGCGAAGCGCCGGAACTGTGGACCAAAGACATGGTCGAGGCGATGAAACCGGGTTCGGTTATCGTTGACCTCGCGGCCGAAAAGGGCGGCAACTGCAAGCTGACCGTCGCGGACGAAAAGATCGTGACCGACAATGGCGTGACCATCATCGGCTACACCGACTTCCCGTCGCGCATGGCTGCACAGGCCTCGTCGCTTTACGCCACCAACATCCGTCACATGATGGCTGACCTGACCCCTGAAAAAGACGGTCAGATCAACCACGACATGGAAGATGACGTGATCCGTGGCGCCACCGTGACGTTTGAGGGTGAAATCACCTTCCCGCCGCCGCCGCCGAAAGTGCAGGCGATCGCCGCACAGCCCAAGAAAGAGGTCAAGGAACTGACCCCGGAAGAGATCCGGGCGCAGGAAGTTGCCGAATTCAAAAAGCAGACCAAAAATCAGGTCACCCTGCTGACCGTTGGTGCGGTTCTGCTCTTGGGTGTTGGTCTGGTCGCTCCGGCCAGTTTCATGCAGCACTTCATCGTGTTTGTTCTGTCGGTGTTCGTCGGCTTCCAGGTGATCTGGAACGTGGCGCACTCGCTGCACACCCCGCTGATGGCTGTGACCAACGCAATCTCCTCGATCATCATTCTGGGCGCGCTGATGCAAATCGGTTCGGGCTCGTTCCTGGTGATCCTCCTTGCCGCCCTGTCGGTCTTTATGACTGGCATCAACATCTTCGGTGGCTTCCTCGTGACACGGCGCATGCTCGCCATGTTCCAGAAATCCTAAGGAGTAAGGACTTATGGACTTTGGTTTCACGACTGCCGCTTACGTTGTTGCGGCTGTTCTCTTCATCCTGTCGCTGGGCGGTCTGTCCGGTCAGGAAAGCGCCAAACGCGCCGTTTGGTACGGTATCGTCGGTATGGCTCTGGCGGTGTTCGCAACCCTGATCGGCCCCGGTGCCGGTCTGTGGTGGCTGTCGATCCTGCTGATCCCGGCAGGTGGTATCATTGGCTACCAACTGGCCAACCGCGTTCAGATGACCCAGATGCCGGAACTGGTTGCTGCGATGCACTCGCTCGTTGGTCTGGCGGCTGTGTTTGTGGGCTTCATCGCGCACATCGAACTGGGCCGTGTGATGGTGATGGGCGCTGAGGAAAAGAAAGCGCTGGAAGGCTTCGCAAAACTGCTGGCCAAGAAGGACGCCGTGGAAATCGGCATCCTGCGGGTTGAGCTGTTCCTCGGCATCTTCATCGGTGCGGTGACCTTCACCGGTTCGGTTGTTGCCTATGGCAAACTGGCGGGCAAGCTGACGTCTGCGGCGACCAAACTGCCTGGCGGTCACGCGCTGAACGCGGGTGCGGCGATCCTGTCGCTGATCACCCTGATCTGGTACTGCAACACCGGTGGTTTCCTGCCACTGGCGATCATGACCATCGCAGCACTTTTCATCGGCTATCACCTGATCATGGGCATCGGCGGCGCCGACATGCCGGTGGTTGTGTCGATGCTGAACAGCTACTCTGGCTGGGCGGCTGCAGCGATCGGTTTCTCCCTTGGCAACGACCTTCTGATCGTTGTGGGTGCGCTGGTTGGCTCCTCGGGTGCGATCCTGTCCTACATCATGTGTAAGGCGATGAACCGTTCGTTCATCTCGGTCATCTTGGGCGGCTTCGGCGGCGCAGCGGGTCCGGCGATGGAAGTTGAGGGCGAACAAGTCGCCATCGACGCCGACGGTGTGGCCACCGCACTGGAAGAGGCCGACAGCATCGTGATCATCCCGGGCTACGGTATGGCGGTTGCACAGGCACAGCAGAACGTGGCGGAACTGACCCGTCGTCTGCGCGCCAAAGGCAAGACCGTGCGTTTCGCGATCCACCCCGTTGCGGGGCGTCTGCCGGGTCATATGAACGTTCTGCTGGCCGAGGCAAAAGTGCCCTACGACATCGTGCTGGAAATGGACGAGATCAACGACGACTTCCCCGAAACCGATGTATCCATCGTGATCGGTTCGAACGACATCGTGAACCCCGCCGCACAAGAAGACCCCAACAGCCCCATCGCCGGCATGCCGGTTCTGGAATGCTGGAAATCCAAGCAGGTCTTCGTGTCCAAGCGTGGTCAGGGTACCGGTTACTCGGGCATCGAGAACCCGCTGTTCTTCAAAGAGAACACCCGCATGTTCTATGGTGACGCGAAGAAGTCGCTGGATGACCTGCTGACCCGCATCAGCTGATCCGGTCAGAGTGTTGAGAGATAAGAAGCCCCGCCGATCTGGCGGGGCTTTTTTGTTGTGGCGATATCCAGCGACCGAACCGAGGGGCGAAGCGAAGCGCCCGCCCCGTGGGGGCGGTTCGGGCGCTGCCCGGCAAAGCCGGGCTAGTTGCGAAACATTGGCTGATGGCAGGGAACGCAACCTTTTGGCAAACCAATCATTTTTCGATTTCTCACGGATTTACCCGCCTCTGTATACCACGGCATTCCGTTAACTTATTGAAAATGCTTTGATTTTCCTGCCTATCTTATGCCATCACTCTCGGAATCAATCCCGTGAGGCCCCGAAATGACCATCACCGATCACCCCTTGCGCTATGAATTGGCGAATGAACTGCACGCGCGGCCTTTTCCGTCGTTGGAGGTGCCCTGCACGGCGACCTATCTGGCGATCAAACATCCCGACCGTGCGGTTGGGCGGGACCGTCAGGCGGACCGCGCGCACCTGATCGCACTTCTTGATCGTCATGGCGCGCCGCACCCGCAACCGGGGGCCACGCATTATTCCGCCCGGATCGGTCGCCACGAGCTGAAGTGGGAAAGCCACACGGAGTTTGTGACCTACACCGCCTTTACACCCACACTGTCTGCCCGCGCCTTTGATCCCACGGATTTTGAGGTGTTTCCGGCGGATTGGCTGGCGCAGGCACCGGGGGTGCGCGTCGCATCAGCCCATATCCGCGTGCAGCCGCGCCCTGATGATACGGCTGTGCGCGATCTCTTGGCGGATTGGTTCGTACCAGAGAGTCTTGCTGTCAGTCGGGTGCTGGATGATGGGGCCATTCTGGCGGGCGATTTCCGCATTGATCCTGCCGGACACACGCGCTTTGCGGTCTTTGTGAACGATGAAACCGGTGCGCGTCGGGTGGGGCGCATCGTGCAGCGCCTGTGCGAGGTGGAGACGTACAAAAGCATGTCGATGCTGGGCTTTGCGCGGGTGAAGCAGATCGGCGCGGATCTGGGCCAGCTAGAACAGACGCTGGCACATCTGGTGGATCATATGGGCGACACAGGACTGGACGCTGAATTGACGCTGACGCAGCTTTTGACCACATCGGCGACGCTGGAACAGCAGATGGCGCGCAACAGTTTCCGCTTTGGCGCGACGGGAGCCTATGAGGCGTTGGTTAATCAGCGCATCAAGGTCCTGCGCGAAGAGCGGTTTCAGGGCCGACAGACCTTTGCCGAATTCATGATGCGACGCTATGATCCTGCCATGCGAACGGTAAAATCGACCGAGGCGCGGCTGGCTGCGCTGTCCGATCGGGCACGCCGGGCAGGGGAGTTGTTGCGGACGCGGGTAGACGTGGAACGCTCGGCGCAGAACCAATCCCTACTCTCCAGCATGGATCAACGGGCCGATACGCAGCTCAAGCTACAGAAAACGGTCGAAGGCCTGTCGGTCGTGGCGATCAGTTATTATGCGGTCTCTCTGGCGTCTTATGCAGGCTATCCGCTGGCCAAGTGGCTTGGCCTCAGCAAGGGAGAGCTTACCGCCGCGCTGACCTTGCCTGTGGTTGCGATCGTGTGGTGGTCGCTTAGACGTATTCAGTCGAAACTGCATTAGGGCAGGGTGGCTATCTATCCGCCCTCGCAGCGGCCGCGTTGACGCGCGGTCGCTTTTGACAGTTGACGCGCTACAGCCTTCTTTACGCGGTAGAGGAGACTAGACATGGATATTCTGGACTACGGTCGTGGCATTCTGGATCAACAGCCTTTCAGTCAGCTGTTGGGCGCGGAACTGGAAAAATTCGAACAGGGTTTTGCTGAACTGCATCTGCCGGTGAAGGACGAACTGAAACAACAGCATGGGTTTGTGCATGGGGGTGCGGTCAGCTATCTGGCGGACAATGCGCTGACCTATGCGGGGGCGTCTGTACTTGGGGCTGTTTTGACGCTGGAGATGAAGATCAACTATTCCCGCCCCGCTGTTGGTGAACGCCTGATCGCGCGCGCGGTGGTGGAAAGCAGTGGCAAACGTCAAGCGGTGTGTAGCTGCAAGGTCTATGCGGTCAACGATGGTGAGGAAAAGCTTTGTGCGATTGCTCAGGGCACAGTGCTGACGATGAAGTAAGAGACGACAGCCCTAGTAATGAAAACGGCCCGCTGCATCTGCAACGGGCCGTTTTGTTTTTATCGCCTTAGCGGCCGCGGATCCGGGGATCCAGTGCGTCGCGCAGACCGTCGCCGAGGTAGTTCACACTCAGCACCGTCAGCGAAATGGCCAGACCGGGCCAGAACACCCGTTCGGGGTACTGCTGCAGGTAGTCGGTGGCATCAAACAGCAGACGGCCCCAGGTGGGGAAGTCCGGCGGGAAACCAAGGCCGAGGAAGGACAGCGCTGATTCCGTGATGATCGCATTGGCGATCCCCAGCGTGGCCGACACCATGATCGGCGACAGCACGTTGGGCAGGATGTGGCGGGTGATCATCTTGGTGTTCTTGGTGCCGATGGAACGGGCGGCCAGTACGAACTCGCGCTCTTTCAGTGCCAGAACGTCACCACGCACGATCCGTGCGGTGGGCATCCAGCTGGTCACACCAATGGCGCAGACGATCAGGATAAAGATCCCCGTTTCCGGCCCGAAGGCTGCGTTCAGCGGGTCGCGGAACAATAGCACCATCACCAGCAAGAGCGGCAACAGCGGCAGCGCCAGAAACAGATCGGTCAGGCGCATCAGCGGCCCGTCAAGGCGTTTGAAGAACCCGGCCAGAACGCCAATGAACGATCCCAACACCAGCGCCAGCAGCATCGCGGTGATGCCAACGGCGACCGAAACCTGACCACCGGCCATCATCCGCGCCAGCGTATCGCGGCCCAGTTGGTCGGTGCCCAAGGGGTGGGCAAAACTCGGGCCCTGGTTACGGGCGCGAATGTCGATGTAGGTCGGGTCATAGGGCCAGACCCACGGGCCGATGGTGACCGCCAAGAGGATGATCAGGAAGATGATCCCGCCCAACAGGGCGCCTTTGTGGGTCTTGAACTGTTCCCAGACCGCAACCCACTGGCTGCGGGGCGGGGCCGACGGCATCGGGTCGCTCAGCGCGCCGATGGGGTTTACGTTTGTGTCATCAGTCATAGCGAATCCTCGGATCCAGAATGCCGTAGAGGACATCAGCGATGATGTTGAACAGCACGATCAGCAGCGCAAAAATAAAGGTCAGCGTCTGCACGGTGGGCAGGTCGTTTGCCTCAATCGCGCCGATCAGCAGATGGCCCAGACCGTTTACCTTGAACACCTGTTCGGTGATGATCGCACCAGCAAACACCTGCGGCGCGCCGAGGGCGATTACGGTCACAACAGGGATCATCGAGTTGCGCAGCACATGCACCAGCACCACAGCGCGTTCGCCCAGGCCCTTAGCCCGTGCGGTGCGCACATAGTCCTGGTTCAGGTTATCCAACATGGATGCGCGCATAAACCGGCTGATCTGCGCTGCGTTATACAGCGCCAGAACGAACACCGGCATTGCCAGCTGTCGCATCTGGAAAACAAAGCTATCCCAATCGGTGACCTTGTGGGTGGTGTCATAGATCGACGGGAACCAGCCAAGGTTCACCGAGAAGATCACAATCAACAACACGCCGGTAAAGAAGGTCGGAACCGAAAAACCGATCATCGAAATGAACGTACCAACCTGATCAAAGATCGAATACTGGCGGTAGGCGGAATAGATGCCGATGGGCAGTGCGATCAGTACACCGATCACGTAAGACAGGCCCACAACCCACAGGGTCTGCGGGATACGCTGGACAACGATATCCATAACGGGCGAACGGGTCTGCCAGCTGAGGACGCGCAGTTTGCCTTCGGCAAAACCGGTGCCAAAGATGTGGTCGAACAGCACCTGCGGTTCAACCCAGAAGAATTGCACCAGCCATTTGAGGAAACGCACGTGCATCGGTTGGCCAAGGCCAAGCGCTTCGCGCATCTTTTCTTTTACCTCTGGGGGTACGGTGAGCGGGACCTGTGCCATCGGGTCGCCCGGCGCTAGCTCGAGCAACAGGAAGATGACCAGGCTGATGAACAACAGGGTTGGCACGGCCAACACCAATCGTCGAACAGTAAAAGTCAGCATATACGGAGGCCTTTTGCGGCTATTCTTGTTTCAAGCGCGCGTCATACACACAAGCGCGACCAAGAAAAAGCCCCGGCCAGCAAAGGCCGGGGCAAATGGGGCATCACTTATTTGATGCGGTACCAGTCAGCTGCGTTCCACAGCTCGGAGTCCCAGGTGTTCAGCACAACGCCGCCCAGGGTGTTGGCGTGAGCCGATACACGACCACGATCAACCAGCGGAACAACGGTGTAGCTGTCTTTGGTCAGCATGTCGTTCATCTTGCGCGCCAGCTCACCGCGTTTTTCCAGCGAACCGGTGCGGCCCAGCTCTGCAACCAGCTCGTCGTAGGCGGGGTCACAGAAACGGTTGATGTTCTCACCCTGCCACTGCGACGAAGGCTTCGGCGCTTTGTCACAGGTGTACTGAGCCAGATAGGCTTCGGGGTCGGTGCCGTCGAAGTTGTTGGCGTACATTTCTACGTCTGCGTAGAACTTCTGGAAGGTGTCAGGCGAACCCGGGTCACCACCGAAGAAGACAGAGGCAGAGATGTTGCGCAGTTCGGTTTCAACACCGATTTCGCTCCACCACTGTTTGATCAGCGCCTGGAAGTCCTGACGCACAGCGTTGGTCGAGGTCTGGTAGAGGATCGACAGTTTTACGCCGTCCTTGGCACGGATGCCGTCAGCACCTTTAACCCAGCCAGCATCGTCCAGCATTTTGTTGGCGCCAGCGATGTCCTGAACCAGACAGTCGGTGTTGTCGGATGCGTAGATCGCCGGTGCAGGCACCAGGTTACAGGTCGCACGACCCGCTTTGCCGTAGCCGATTTCGACCAGCAGTTCACGGTCGATCGCCATGGACAGTGCTTTACGCACAGCCAGATCCGACAGGAACGGGTGCGGCTGCGCTGCGGTCGAACGCTCGCCCTCGGGCAGGTCGGACGACGGGTTGGTCATGTTCATTTCGATACGCTCAACCAGCGAACCGAAGGCTGCAACGGTTTTACCCTTGCCGCCTTTTTCCATGTTGGCGATCACTTCGGGCGCCAGCTGCAGGTTCCAGGCGTAGTCAAATTCGCCGGTTTCCAGAACTGCACGACCAGCTGCAGTCGCGTCGCCGCCACCTTTGAAGGTCAGGGTCGCAAACGCCGGTTTCGACGCGTCGCGGTACATGGAGTTTGCTTCCATCGAGATCACGTCGTTCGGTTTGAACTCGGTTACAGCAAACGGGCCGGTGCCGATCGGGCCAAAGTTGGCCTCGGTGCACTCAGGCGCTTTGGCGCCGGTGCAGTTTTCGAACTGCGCTTTCTGCAGGATCGGGGACTGGCCGCCCATGAAGGGGCCGTAGGGGTTCGGCTTGGCTTCGCCAAAGGTCACTTTGACGGTCAGCTCGTCCATCACGTCAACAGACTGTACGCCTTCGAACTTCGCCAGCTGTGCGCAGCCACCTTCGGGGTGCATGCAGTAATCAGCGGTGAATTTCACGTCTTCGGCGGTCACGGCGGAACCGTCCGACCATTTCAGGCCCGACTTCAGCTTCCAAGTGATGGTTTTCAGATCTTCGGATACGCCACCGTTTTCCAGCGTAGGGATCTCTTCGGCCAGGTAGGGGATCAGCGCGCCGGTCGGGTCGTAACGGCCCAGAGGTTCGATCACCAGCGATGCCGCTTCGATCTCTTTGGTGCCGCTCGACAGATACGGGTTCAGGATCGAAGGCGCCTGCCAATAAATGATGTTTACGTGGCCGTCTGCGCCGCGTTCTGCGATCGCTGCCGGCGCCAAGGTCGTTGCTGCAACGGCCCCCAGCATAAGAGTTTTGATTTTCATTTTTCACTCCATGTTGGACACTAAAAATCGGTGTCACACATTCCCCATACGGGGGGATTCCAGACCCTTCGCCGGGCCATGATTCTATCCGCAAGCGCAACCTGATCGTTCGATTCCGGTTATTTTTCGATGATTTATGTCCCCGAATGCCTCGCGGCTGAGGTCATCACAAACATATTACCGACAAAAAGCAAGGGGTAGAACGAGGGGGTGTTGGTGCGCGGCACAGTAAACATACGGTAAATTCACCGTAACGACGTAAGGTCGACCTTTGTGATCGCTAACTGATTGAGCAACTGCGCGTTGGTGGCCCCTGGAGGGGTAGCGCTATGGTGGTTCCCTGTGCCGCGTCGTCGCGTAATTGGATACGGATTTGACACCGCCTTGGCGACGTCTATAGCGTCACGCCAAATAAGTGATACCAAAAATGGATCAGGGGAATGCTGGATCAACCGATTGCAAAAATCGAAAACCTGCGGGTTGAATTTCAAACCAAGGACGGCCCTGTCGTGGGGGTCGAGGACGTTTCGTTCGACGTAAACCCCGGTGAAACCGTTTGTATTGTTGGCGAATCCGGTTCTGGCAAATCGGTTTCCAGCCTGTCGCTGATGCGTCTGGTAGAGTTTGGCGGCGGCGAAATCGCCGGTGGTAAACTGCTGTTTGATCGCAAAGAAGGCGACGCTGTAGATCTGGCAAATACCGAACAGGATTTGATGCGGACGATTCGCGGCAATGAGATCGGAATGATCTTTCAGGAGCCGATGACCGCGCTGAACCCCGTATTTACCGTAGGTCGCCAATTGACCGAAGGCCTGCGCCTGCACAAAGGTCTGTCCAAGGCCGAGGCAGAAGCGCGTGCGCTGGAACTGTTGAAACAGGTCCGCATCCCCGAACCGGAACGCCGCCTGAAGCAGTATCCGCACGAACTGTCCGGCGGTATGCGCCAGCGTGTGGTGATCGCGATGGCACTGGCCTGCGAACCGCGCCTGTTGATCGCGGATGAACCGACCACCGCATTGGATGTGACCATTCAGGCGGAAATTCTGGCACTGATGGATCGTTTGAAACGTGAAACCGGCACGGCGGTGATGTTCATCACCCACGACATGGCGGTTGTGGCGCAGATGGCGGACCGCGTTGTGGTCATGTTCCGCGGTAACAAGGTCGAAGAGGGCACGGTTCAGGAAATTTTTGAGAACCCGCAGCACGACTATACCAAGGCGCTGTTGGCGGCTGTTCCCAAACTGGGTGAGATGACCGGCAAACCGCTGCCCGAACCGATGAAACTGCTGGGCCGTGAAAATCAGAACCTTGATCCGATCAAGGGCACGGATGAACCGCTGCTGGAGGTCAAGAACCTGATCACCCGCTTCCCGGTCAAAGGTGGCTTCTTCCGCCGTACGGTGGCGAATGTTCATGCGGTGGAGGATGTGAGCTTCACCCTGAACAAGGGCCGCACCCTGTCGCTGGTGGGTGAATCGGGTTGTGGTAAATCCACCGCTGGCCGGTCGATCCTGCGTCTGGTGGAACCGCAGTCGGGTCAGGTTAATCTGGATGGCACAGACATCATGGCACTGGATCAAGGTGATCTGCGCGCCGCGCGTCTGGACATGCAGATGATCTTTCAGGATCCTTTTGCCTCGCTCAACCCGCAGATGATGCTGGGTGATCAGGTGGCAGAACCGATGCGCAACTACGCCACCCATTCGCGTGCCGAGATGCAGGCGCGGGTGGAAATGCTGTTTGATCGTGTGGAACTGCCGCGCAGCTTCCTGCGCCGTTTCCCGCACGAACTGTCGGGTGGTCAGCGTCAGCGTGTGGCAATCGCCCGTGCCTTGGCCCTGAACCCGAAGTTGATCATCGCGGATGAGGCGGTATCAGCGCTGGACGTATCGGTGCAGGCGCAGGTGCTGAACCTGATGATGGAACTGCAGGCCGAACTGGGCCTGTCCTTCCTGTTCATCAGTCACGATATGGCGGTTGTTGAACGGGTCAGCCACGACGTTGGCGTGATGTATTTGGGCCGCATCGTGGAACTGGGCCCGCGTCAGGCGGTCTTTGAAAACCCGCAGCACCCCTACACGCAGGCATTGATGAAGGCGGTGCCCATCGCCGATCCGCACAAACGCAAGTCTGAGCGCGAGCTGAACTTCAAACCGATCCCTTCACCGATCCACCCCGTTGGTTACGAACCAGGCCCGTCGGTTTACGATGAGGTGAGTCCAGGCCACTTTGTCCTGACCTCGGAGAGCGGGTATTGATCCCATGACATGGCGGCCTTCGGGTCGCCATTTTCATTTTGTAGCGGTGCCAACAGCGGCGCCATCAGTGCCCGTAGATTCACTTGATTGACCTTTCCGCCCGCATGTGGTGACCTTATCTGTCTGCACCTACCGGCGTCGTTTTCTGGACCTGTTATGACAGGGCAACAGATTGCTGTTGCATGACTTTATCGCGCCGGTCATGGTATGACACTGACCGCCAAAAAACAAAGGCCCCCCGATGACTGCCCTGTTAAGCCCACGTGAAATTCTGGACCAGCTGGTGTCCTTTCCGACTGTCAGCCGCGACACGAACCTGCCGCTGATCGACTGGGTTGAGGGGTATCTGAACAGCCACGGGATCACCTGTGGGCGTCAGTATAGCGCCGATGGGACCAAGGCGGGGCTTTATGCCCATGTCGGGCCAGAGGTTGCGGGCGGTGTTGTGCTGTCCGGCCACACCGATGTGGTGCCGGTTGATGGCCAGCCGTGGACGACCGATCCCTTCACTGTGGTCGAGAAAGACGGCAAACTGTACGGGCGCGGCACCTGCGACATGAAAGGGTTTGATGCACTGGCGATCTGGGCGCTGGTTGAGGCGCATCGTCGGGGCGTCAGTCGCCCGCTGCAAATCGCACTGTCCTATGACGAAGAGGTCGGTTGCGAAGAGGTTGTGCCGCTGATTGAGGAGATGGGCAAACACCTGCCCAAGGCCGCGACCGTGATCGTTGGGGAGCCCTCGATGATGAAAACCGTGACCGCACACAAGGGCGGGCGGGCGTTCAAGGTGCATGTAAAGGGATTTGAGGTGCATTCCTCTCTCATCCACACTGGCGTGAATGCGATCATGTTCGGTGCCAAGCTGATTGAATGGGCGAACCAAAACAACGCCGCGGCGGCGGCTGCCACTCCGTCTGAGACCGCTGCGCTGTTTGTGCCGCCGTGGACCTCCACCCATGTGGGTGTGATCGAAGGTGGCACTGCGGGCAACATCACCGCCAAGGATTGCGTGTTTGAACTGGATTTCCGCAATGTGCCGGATGAAAGCAATGATGACTGGGAGGCGCGCCTGCGCGCCAAGGTCGCTGAGGTTGAGGCCGAAATGCAGGCGATTGTGCCTGAAACCTCGATCGAGTTGACGCAGGTTTTCGACCTCAACGGTCTGGCGCCAGAGGAAAACGGCGAGGCCGAGGCGCTGGTGCGCCGACTAACCGGTGACAATTCCGAAAACGTGGTCAGCTATGGCACCGAAGCTGGGCATTTTCAGGCGGCGCGGTATTCCACCGTGGTGTGCGGTCCGGGCGACATCGCACAGGCGCATCAACCGGATGAATTCCTATCTGTGGCGCAGTTTGAGGCAGGGCAGGTGTTCCTGCGCAAACTGATTGATGAGGTGCTGGCGTGACCGGCTTTCCCATTGGCCTGCATCAGCCTGTCGAACATGACGGCCCACTGCCAGAAGCAGCGGATGTCGTCATCATCGGCGGTGGCGTCATTGGGGTGATGAGCGCGCTGTTTCTGGCCCGTAAGGGGCAGAAGGTTGTGCTGTTGGAAAAGGGCCGGATTGCCGGTGAACAATCCTCGCGCAACTGGGGCTGGATCCGTCAGACGGGCCGCGACATTGACGAACTGCCCATCGCGATGGAAGCAAACAGTCTGTGGCCACAGTTGCAGGCTGAATTGGGCGAAGATCTGGGGCTGGCGCGTCTCGGGGTGGCCTATCTGGCGGAAAAACCGCAATCGATTGAACGCTATGAGACGTGGCTCAACCTTGCCAAGCCGTATGGGGTGGACAGTCGGATCCTAACACCGGATCAGACACAGGCGCTGTTGCCCGGTGCGACCAAACGCTATCATGGTGCGCTGCATACCCCATCGGATATGAAGGCCGAGCCGTGGGTCGCAGTGCCCGCCTTTGCCCGCGCGGCGGTAGCTGCTGGGGTCGAGATCCGCGAAAATTGCGCGGTGCGGGCGCTGGATTTGACCGCAGGGCGTGTTGGCGGTGTGATCTCTGAGAGGGGGCGCATTCGGGCCGATCAGGTCTTGGTGTCCGGTGGCGCGTGGTCGTCGCTGTTTCTGCGCCAGCATGGGGTGAACATACCGCAGCTTTCGGTGCAGGCGCAGGTCTTGGCAACCGATCCGTTGCCCGCGTTGGATTTGCCCGCAGCGGGCAATGACCGTCTGGCGTTTCGCCGCCGCGCGGATGGCGGGTTCACATTGGCCGAAGGCGGCTGGCATCGTTTGTTCATCGGACCGGATGCCTTCCGCCATCTGTGGCCTTACCGCGAACAGATCAAAGCGCATCCGTTTGGCGCGTCATACCATCCGGCGGCGCCTGCGGGCTTCCCCGACGCATGGGGCACCAAACGCCGCTGGTCGCCCGATGAGGAAACGCCGTTTGAACGTATGCGCGTGTTGGACCCGAAACCGGTGGAGGCGCGTCAGCGCCGCACGCTGGCCGAATTTGCCAAGCTGTTTCCGGCCCTTGGCACACCACGGATCAAGGCATCTTGGTCAGGGATGATTGACGCGATGCCGGATATCGTTCCGGTGGTGGATCACGCCCCGATTGATGGCCTGAGCATCTGCACAGGGATGTGCGGCCATGGCTTTGGCATCGGGCCTGCCTTTGGCCGGATCATGGCGGATCTGATGACTGGGGGGGATGTGGGCCATGACCTGACCCGTTTCCGCCTGTCGCGGTTCAGTGATGGATCGAAAATGGACATGGGGCCGGGGCTGTGAGGCCTCGGGCGCGAACCATACGCCACCGTATTGAGCGAGGTGAATGAACAATGCCGATCAAGAACCGTATTGCCGAATTGCACGGTGACATCACCGCATGGCGCCGTGATTTTCACCAACACCCAGAGGTGATGTTTGACGTACACCGCACCGCTGGTGTGGTGGCGGAGAAACTGCGTGAATTTGGCTGTGATGAAGTTGTCGAAGGGATCGGCATCACCGGTGTTGTCGGCACGATCAAGGCTGGCACATCGGATCGGGTAATCGCCCTGCGCGCCGATATGGATGCGCTGCCGATGGAGGAAATCACCGGCCTTGACTATGCGTCCAAAACCCCCGGTGCGATGCATGCCTGCGGCCATGATGGCCACACCGCCATGTTGCTGGGGGCCGCGAAATATCTGTGTGAAACCCGTAACTTTGACGGCACAGTTGTGCTGCTGTTCCAGCCGGCCGAAGAGGGCGGCGCAGGTGGGCTGAAGATGGTCGAAGACGGCTGTATGGACCGCTGGAACGTGGATGAGGTCTACGGCCTGCACAACGCGCCGGGCATTCCGGTGGGCGAATTTGCCATTTGTCCGGGGCCACTGCTGGCCTCTGCCGATGAGATAGAGATTGTGGTGGAGGGCAAGGGCGGACATGCGGCTGAACCGCATATGGCTGTGGACACCACGCTGGCCGCTGCGCATGTGGTTGTGGCGCTGAACTCAATCGTGGCCCGCAATGTGGATCCGCTGAAACAGGCGGTGCTGACCGTGGCGACCTTCATCACCGAAAGTGACACCCAGAACGTCATTCCCCAGACCGCCAAACTGCGCGGAACCGTGCGGTGTTTCGAACCCGAGGTGCGCGATCTGATGGAGGAACGGGTCAGGGCGGTCGCCACCGCCACCGCCGCCGCCTATGGCGCCACCGCGCATATCGAATATGTCCGTGGTTACCCGCCCACCGTCAACAGCGCGGCAGAGACAGTGCATGCGATCAAAGCGGCCGAAGCTGTGGGCACCAAGGTGGATCCCAATACCAACCCCATCATGCCTGCCGAAGATTTTGCCTATATGCTGGAATCCCGTCCAGGCGCCTATATCTTCCTTGGCAATGGTGACAGCGCCGCCTGCCATCACCCCGCCTATGATTTTGATGATGAGGCTGCGCCTTATGGCACCAGCTTCTTTGCCGAATTGATCGAACAACGCCTACCTCGACGATAACTGCCAGATTTGACCTATTCAGATGCCCAGTAAGAACCGATTTGCCGAACTGCTGCCCGAGATCACCGCGTGGCGCCGTGACATCCACACCCACCCTGAGGTGATGTATGACACCCACCGCACCGCTGCATTGGTGGCCGACAAACTGCGCGCTTTTGGTTGTGATGAGGTGGTTGAGGGGATCGGTCAGACCGGCGTTGTCGGCATCATCAAAGGGGTCAGCGATACCTCGGGCCGGGTCATCGGGTTGCGCGCCGATATGGACGCGCTGCCGATGCAGGAACACACGGGGCTTGAGTATGCCTCAAGTGTGCCCAATGCCATGCACGCCTGTGGGCATGACGGTCATACAGCAATGCTGTTGGGGGCGGCGCAATATCTGGCGGAAACGCGCAATTTCGACGGTCAGGTCGCGCTGATCTTCCAACCCGCCGAAGAGGGCGGCAATGGCGCCCTTGCCATGGTTCAGGATGGTATGATGGACCGTTGGGGCATTGATGAGGTCTACGCGCTGCACAACGACCCCAACCTGCCCACCGGACAGTTCGCCACCCGCAAAGGACCGATGCTGGCCGCGGTTGATTTCTTTACTATTGAGATTGAGGGCAAGGGCGGTCACGCCGCCAAGCCGCAGAAAACCATCGATCCGACCTTGATGGGCTGTCAGCTGCATCAGTCGCTGCAAACGTTGGTCAGCCGTAATGTTGATCCCGTCGACCGCGCGGTGGTTTCGGTCACCGCGTTCCATACGGGATCGGATGTTTATAACGTCATCCCCCACACGGCGACGCTGAAGGGCACGGTGCGCAGTTTCAATCCCGCCACCCGCGACATGCTGGAACAGCGCATGCAGGCGATGTGCGATGCGGTGGCGGCCACCCATGGCGGGCAGATCAAGCTCAACTATGACCGCATCACCCCCGCCACCATCAATTCCGACCAGCAGGCGGAATTTGCCGCAGAGGTGGCGACGTCCGTTGCAGGCAGCTGCGCTGAGGCTGCGCTGTCGCTGGGCGGTGAAGATTTTTCCTATATGCTAGAGGTTCGCCCCGGCGCCTTTGTCATGGTTGGCAATGGTGACAGTGCACCGCTGCATCACCCTGAATACGACTTCAACGATGAGGCGATCCCGAACGGGTGCAGCTTCTTTGCTGAGTTGGTTGAACAACGTCTGCCGCGCAGCTAGGCGTGGCCAAAACCTGAAAACAAGAGGATCCGTAATGCCGACGAAAAACCGTTTTGCAGAACTGCTGCCCGAAATCACCGCATGGCGTCGTGACCTGCACGAAAACCCCGAAATCCTGTTCGAAACCCACCGCACTTCGGCCATCGTGGCCGAGAAGCTGAAGGAATTTGGCTGTGATGAGATCGTGACCGGTCTTGGCCGCACCGGCGTTGTGGGTGTGATCAAGGGGAACAAAACTTCCTCGGGCAAGGTCATCGGTCTGCGCGCGGATATGGACGCACTGCCGATCCACGAACAGACCGGTCTGGAATACGCGTCGAAAACCGATGGCGCGATGCATGCCTGTGGTCACGATGGTCACACTGCGATGCTGCTGGGGGCCGCGAAATATCTGGCCGAGACCCGTAATTTCGACGGCACCGTTGTGGTGATCTTCCAGCCCGCCGAAGAGGGCGGCGGCGGTGGCCGTGAAATGTGCGAAGATGGCATGATGGACCGCTGGAACATCCAAGAGGTCTACGGCATGCACAACTGGCCGGGTCATGCGCTGGGCACATTTGCGATCCGTCCGGGGGCCTTCTTTGCCTCCACCGATACCTATGAAGTGGTGTTTGAAGGCAAGGGCGGTCATGCGGCTAAACCCCATGAAACCGTAGACACCAACGTGATGACCGCCACGGCTGTGACCACGCTGCAATCCATCGCGTCGCGCAATGCAGATCCGGTGGATCAGATCGTGGTTTCCGTCACCTCGATGGAAAGCTCGTCCAAGGCGTTCAACGTGATCCCGCAGCGTGTGACCATTCGCGGCACCGTGCGCACCATGTCCAAGGAGATGCGCGATCTGGCCGAAAAGCGGATCAATGAAATCTGTAGCGGCGTCGCAGCGACCTTTGGCGGCACTGCAGATGTGAACTACATGCGCGGCTATCCGGTGATGGTGAACCACGAGGAGCAAACGCAGTTTGCCGCCGATGTGGCCCGTTCGATCACCGGTCAATGTGACGATGCCCCGCTGGTCATGGGCGGCGAAGATTTCGCCTACATGCTAGAAGAACGCCCCGGCGCCTATATCTTGGTCGGCAACGGCGACACCGCCGCTGTGCACCACCCGGAATACAACTTCGACGACGAAGCGATCCCCGCAGGCTGCAGCTGGTGGGCCGAGATCGTCGAACAACGTATGCCTGCCGCGTAAGGCGCTGGCATAGTTGGACAATAAGAAAGCCGGGCAGGGAAACCTGTCCGGCTTTTACTTTGGCGGCGGGGGATCGGTCGGCGTGTTACAACGCGGCCGGTTTAGCTGTTTAGCAGATCCCGATAGATGCCGATCAGCGTGTTGGCTTCTTGGCTAAGCTGGAAATGGTCTGTGATGTGCTGGCGGGCGTTCTGGGACCAAGCGCTTAGTTTCGCAGGATCGCTTAACAGGGCACGGGTGGCGTCGATCATTTCTGCGACCTCGCCCGCGTTGATCAGGGTGCCGGTTTGGCCATCGGCGATCAGCTCTTCAAACGCACCGACGCGGGTGGCGATGCAGGGCGCGCCGCAGGCCATGGCCTCCAGCGGGGTCAGGCCAAAACCCTCCCAGCGTTGCGGTGCAATATAAAGGTCGAGCACCTGATAGTATTTCGCCACCTCCCAGACTGGGACCTCTGGCAGAAACAGAATGCGGTCGCTGAGGCCAGCGGCGGCAACTTTGTCTTTCAGGCCTTGCTCAAACTCTTTGTGTTGATCGGTGGCACGGCCCATGACCAGACCGTAGGCGTCTGGGTGATCGGGCAGGGTGGCGATCATTGCATCGACAAAAACATCGGTGCCCTTTTGCGCGCGAATGCGGCCATAGCAGCCAATCAGGGTGCCGTTTTCAGGCAGGCCCAGTTCGGCGCGCAGGGCGGTCTTATCGGTGCTGGGGCTGAACTGTTCGATGTCGATCCCATGGTGTACAACCGTGGCAGGACGTTCCAGATAAGCCGCAGTTTTGGCCGAGGTGGCAACCACCGCATCCATCTGTCGGATCAACCATTTGGTCAGGCCAGTATGGTGACGTTGCGAGGCAGAGGTGAACAACAGTTTCAGATCCTTGCGCAGGATGTGCTTCAACACCAGTCCGCCCAGCATTTCGACATTGCGTCGTGCATGCCAGACCCGCGCGCCAGAGGGACCGCGCCGCGACATCGTCAGCAGCGACGCCAGCGGCACATGCGGCACATGATCGGGCATCACTGGACCTGTGGCGGCAATGGCGATCTGTTGCGCTTGCAATGGCACCAACCGCATCACGGTCGACGTCACACCGGACAGCCGCTTTTTGAAATTGGGGGCAATCACGTCGAGATCGGCAGTGTTCGGCATCGGTATCACATCCAAAAAACTGCGCTGTCGTGCAGCGCGTATATGGGTCTTATCGCGGTTTCAACAGCGCCGAAAGCTCAGATATCATCTGATCCAGCCCCTGCATCTGATCTAGGGCAAACTGGCGGGCGGCTGCGCTGTGGCGCTGCTGTTGTTCGGGGGCGTCCAGCAAAGACTGCACCGCCTGTGCCAGAGCAGCACGATCCTGCACTTCGACTGCGCCACCTGCCTGCTGCAGGGCTGGGTAATCCTCGGCAAAGTTTGCATATAGGGGGCCATGAATGACCACTGCGCCTGCATGGGCCGGTTCATAGGGGTTGTGGCCACCGACCGGGGTCAATGATCCGCCAAGAAAGACCAGCGGCGACAGGTTGTAAAACAGCCCCATCTCGCCCAGCGTGTCAGCCAGATAGACCTGACCACGCGGCGGTTCACCGCGACTGCGACGGCTATGGCTAAGGCCCGCATTGGTGATCATCTGTTCGATGCCGTCCGCGCGTTCGGGATGGCGGGGCACCAGCACCAGCAACAGATCCGGCGTTTGTTCCAACAGGCGGCGGTGGGCCTCTAGGGCGGGGCCTTCTTCACCGGGATGGGTCGAGGCGGCGATCCAGACAGGTCGGTTGCCGATCTGGCGGTTCAGCTGTTCTAAAGTGTCCAGCGGCACTGGCAATGGTCCTGCTGCCGACTTCAGGTTCTGCCCACGCGCGCAGCGTTCCGCCCGCGCGCCCAGCGATAGGATGCCGTCCAGTGTTGCCTGATCCTGTGTGCGGATCAAAGAGAACCGATCCAAAAGCTGCTGCGCCGTTTTGCCAAACCGCGCCCAATTGCGCAGCGATCCTTTGGATATGCGCGCATTCAACAGGGTGACGGGGCACATGGCAGCGGTGCGCATGACCATTTGCGGCCACAGTTCGCTTTCAACGAAACAGGCCAGATCAGGTTGCCAGTGATTTAGGAAACGACGCATGGCGCCGCCGCTGTCCAGCGGCGCAAATTGGTGCAGGCAGCGTGGTGGCAGGCGGGTTGCTACAATCTGCGCGGATGTTGCTGTGCCGGACGTCAGCAAAAACTGCATCTCAGGGTGGCGTTCGCCCATCGCGTGGATCAGCGTCAGGGCGGATAGGCTTTCCCCCACCGAAGCGGCGTGGCACCAGACCAGTTGCCCGTCAGGGCGGGGCAGGCTGGCATAGCCCATCCGTTCCCGTTGACGGTCGGCAGAAAACCCAGCCTCGTCCAGTTTGCGCGCGATCTTGCGATAGGCCAGAGGCACAAGTGCAGCGGCCAGCCCACGATAGAGCTGATAGGTCAGGGTCGGCCGCGGTTGCGGCGCGATGATGTGTGAAGGCATAAAGCGTCCTTAGCCGCCTGTGTGACTCATGTGCCGGGACATTTTACCAGCCACATCCTGACGGGAGTAGTCGAAATCGTGCCCTTTGGGTTTTAGCCCGATCGCTGCGCGGATTGCGTCATGCAGCGGCGCGTCATCATCGGGATGATTGCGCAGCGGTGGGCGCAGATCCTGCCAGCCCTCTTGGCCCAGACAGGTGTATATTTCCCCAGTGCAGGTCAGGCGTACACGGTTGCAGCTTTCGCAGAAATTATGGGTCATCGGGGTGATGAAGCCGATTTTCTGCCCGCTTTCCTCTAGCCGCACATAACGCGCCGGCCCGCCGGATCGTTCGGCCAGATCGGTCAGTTGATAGCGCGTCGCCAGTTGATCACGCAGATCGGTCAGCGGCCAATATTGGTCCAGCCGGTCCTCATTGCCGATGTCGCCCATCGGCATCACCTCGATAAAGGTCAGGTCCATATCGCGGCTAGCACACCATTCGACGATGTCGAACAGTTCCACATCGTTGAAGCCTTTCAGCGCGACCGCGTTGATCTTGACCCGCAGTCCAGCGCGTTGGGCGGCATCAATACCGTTCAGCACCTGTTTCAGGCGCCCCCAGCGCGTGATGTCGGCAAATTTCTGATCATCCAGCGTATCGAGTGAGATGTTCACCCGTCGCACACCCGCCGCATAGAGGTCATCCGCGTATTTCGCCAGTTGCGACCCGTTGGTGGTCAGCGTCAGCTCTTTGAGCGCGCCGCTTTCCAGATGGCGCGACATGGAATTGAAAAACGTCATAATGCCACGACGCACCAGAGGTTCGCCGCCCGTGATGCGCAGCTTTTCCACCCCCATGTTGATGAAGGCGCTGCACATGCGATCCAGCTCCTCCAGCGTCAGAAGGTCCTTTTTGGGTAGGAACTTCATGTCTTCGGACATGCAGTAAACGCAGCGGAAATCGCAGCGATCCGTGACCGAAATCCGCAGGTAGGTGATCGCTCGTGCAAAGGGATCGATCAGGGGGGGCAACGTGGCGTGTGTCATGCGCTAAACCTATGTCGCAGTAGGGGGCGCGACAAGGGTTAGAATGAACGGCGCAAAACAGCCGAGAATTGCGGGCTGGTTGCCTGTACGCGGTTTTGATCCTAGGCTGTCGATATGAACAAGATTTTACCGCTTACTTTCGTCGCCCTGTCTGTTGCTGCCTGTGATCAGGTGCCAGCCTTATCTAACCTGACGGATCGGCCCTGGCTTCGTGATGCCTCCGGCGGGCAGCAGGCAACGGCGAACCGTTTGCCATCCAGCGCCTCGGTCGAAGTGGCGGCATTGCCGGATGCGGGGTCACAGACGACTGTTCAGGATACGCGCCCAACAGCATCGGCAAGCGGATTGCTAGGCACGACGGTCGCCTCTCTTGGGGATGCAACGCGGCAGGGGTTCTGGATCGAAACGCCGTTGGTTTCAGCCCCACAAAAAGGCAAAGTGCGCTACCCTAAGACCGGGCGCGAGGTAAAGGTGGACCTGATCCCGCGCGCAGGCGCGTCGTCGGGTGGCAGTTCGCTGTCACTGGGCGCGATGCGGTTGCTCGACGTGCCGCTGACCGCTTTGGCAGAGGTTGAGGTTTTCGTGCAATAACTGCGCCCACCCGATCTGGCACCCACGTTATTTAATAAAGGAGCGCGATGCTTAGGCTGGACACACTCACGCTGCGTGTGAATGATATCGACGCTCAGCGACAGTTTTATTGCGATGTTCTGGGGATGCACCGTTTGCCCGATGGGCGCGTTGGCTATGGCGGGGCCGAATGTGGGCTGCAATTTGAACAAGCTGCGACGGCCTATGATCCACACCCCAGTGACACCTACTGGAAAATCGCGCTGTCCGTGCCTGATATCGAACTGGCAGTGCGCCAGCTGCGCGAGCAAGGCATCGCCGTCTCTGACCCGCGGCAGTTTCGCGATGTGGGGTATTTGGCGCATTTTGCTGATCCCGAAGGATTTGCGATAGAGCTGATTGATCACTGGTTTCAGGGCGAACGACCTGCTGATCATGCTGTGGGTGAAGGATTGGGTGGTGGCGCCCATTTGTCGCTGATTACGCTACGCTGTGCCGATATCGCGACGTTGGAGCCGCAGGTTCTGGCGCTGGGGCTACGGCCCTATTCGGTGCAGCCGGTGGCGCCTTATGGTTTCACCCTCTATTTCTATGGCAGCCCTGACCATACGCCCCCGTCTGCGGATTTGAACGCGATCGAAAATCGTCCCTGGACCTATCAACGCCGTGAAACCGTGTTGGAGCTACAACATCGCGCGGACGGACAGGTTGCTGGCAGGGTTGCGGATGACGCGGGCTATGGCGGTTTGCAGGTGACGGGGGCGGCACCGGGTGAGGATATTCCTGACCTTGGGATCACCCTGACCTGATCGCAGGGGCAGGCAGGGCAATGCGATGATTGCCCTGCACTTTTTGCTTATTTCTTCTTTTTCTTGCCAAGACGCAGGCCGTTTTCGTCCAAGACCTCACAAGAGGTCTGAGCGCCGTTTTCGCAGGCGTATTCCAACAGGCGGGTGCCTTCGTCACGATCCCGTTCAACCCCTTCGCCGAGGCGGTACATCGTGCCCAGATGACCGCAGGATTCATAGATGTGGCCGTCACAGGCCTTGTGGAACAGGTCTGCCGCTTTGGCATAGTCCTTGTCGACGAATTCACCGTTGTAGAACATCAGCCCAAGGTTATCGCAGCCCTGTGGCGCGCCCAAATCGCAGGCTTTGGTGTAATAACTGTGGGCTTTGGTCAGATCGACGTCGACGCCTTTGCCCAATTTGTGGGCATAGCCAGCGTTTACGCAGGCATCAGCGTCATCTGCGTCACAGACCCGTTCAAACAGGTTCAGGGCCTTGATCAGGTCCGCCTCAATGCCGCTGCCGTCGCGGTAGGAAAGGCCGAGGTTATAGCAGCCCGCATTGCTGCCCTTTTCACAGGCTTTGGCATAAAGCCCTGTCGCTTTCATTGGATCTTGGTCTACGCCCTGACCAATTTCATGTGCATAGCCAAGCGCGTTACAGGCGCTGCCTTGGTTGTAATCGCAGGCCTTCTTGAAGGCCTTTGTTGCGGCGGCGAAGTCTTGCGCTGCTCCTTCACCACGACGTAGGCGGAACCCGTATTCCGAACAGCTGAACGCGTAATCCAGATCGCAGCTTTTGCCGTAATGCGTGGTGGCCAGTGCCTGATCCTCTTCTACGCCCTTGCCGTGTTCGTACATATAGGCGAGGAATTTGCAGCCGCGTCCGTCGTTTTGGTCACAGGCGTAAGCGTAGATCGACGCGGCCTGCGCGTGGTCTTGCTCCACGCCGCGTCCACCTTCGAACATCAGACCAATCGCGGTGCAGCCGTTCATTGACCCGTATTGGCAGCCGATATCGTAAAATTGAAGCGCCTTGCCGTAATCGCGTTCTGTACCTTTGCCGTTTTCGTGCATCCAGCCAAGGTTGGTGCAGCTGCCGCCAGCGCCCAGCTCGCAGCCTTTGACGTAGTATTCTACCGCCAGCGCCGCATCACGTGGTGCATCGTCAGAGTTGTCCAAGGAATAACCAATGCGCTGACAGGCCCAGCCAAGGCCGCCGGTGCAGCCGGTGTCCAGATAGGGGCGTGCCGCGACCGGATCATAGGTGCCGGCCCAGCCTGCATCCAGAAACAGGCCGGTTTTGGCACAGCCATAGGCATCGCCCGCATCACAACCCTGCAGGTAGTATTGCGCAGCTGTTGGGTAGTCCTGCGGCAGGATTTCATTGTAGCTGAACACATCCCCCAGCTCCGCACAGGCGGCACCATCCGCTGCGGCGCATTGTTGTTGCAGGGTTTTCACCGCGTCGGGCAGGTCGGTGGCAGCTTGGCTGGATTGCGGCGCAGCCCAAAGCAGGCTGAGGGCAAGGGCACCCGTCATCAGGTTGTGGATCTGAAATGTCTTCATTGAATGCTCATTCGTCTTGTTGTGGCAATCTGTTGAAAGGTGGCGATGCACTGCAAAACTGTGCGGCTGATCGCCTACAACAGCAGTTTATTAGCTGTGTCAACCGTGTGGCGAACGGATGGGGCGAGTTTATCGCTCCCTTTATTTCTCTCTTGGATTGAAAGGCTTGGGTCGCGATAATAACTGGGTTTCATCGCATTCATCCGCCGGAGGCTGACCATGCCTGATGCCCTACTTGGGACCCAAACAATCGCTCTGATCTACGCCATGCTGTGCGTGTTGGTGATCGGATTTCAGATTGCGCTGATCCTCGGCGCGCCGTGGGGGCGGATTACCCAAGGTGGTCAGGTTGAGGGCTCCTTGCCGCTGGCCGGTCGACTGGCGGCCTTTGTGTCCATCTTTATCCTTGCAGCCATGGCGCTGGCAGCGCTGTCAGCGGCAGGGATGTCTGGGTCGCTTGGACCTGTGCAGGTTCCCGATTGGCCGCGCTGGTCTGGCTGGGCCGCCTTTGGCGCGCAGTGTGTGGTGGCGTTTTTTAACTGGATTACGCCGTCTGCGCCCGAACGTCGGTTGTGGGGGCCGATCACCACGCTGAAGGCCAGTTGCGTTGGCTATGTGATGGTGATGACCTAAGCGCGACACGTGGCGCGACAAACGAAAGCCCCACCAGATCTGGCGGGGCTTTGTTGTATCTCGGTTAGCTCAGCGGCTCATCCGGCAGGTCGGTGACGTCTGGCCCGTCCTCCTCTGGGCCCTGTTCCACCCACTCGGGACGCGGCTGTTTGGCGGCGGCGCCTTCGGGTTTGGGGGGCAGCAGCTTGCCCGCCTCTTTGCGGGCAAAAGGCTTCATCATCTTGCCGTGTTCGCGCAGGAAGGCGATGACGCGGTCGGCGTCGTGTTTGCTGAGGTCACGCAACCACCAAGCGACGGATTTCTGGATGAACCATTCGGGATCGTTCACATAACCTGCGGCCCATGTCAGCACCCGCTCGCGGACTTCTAGGTCCTGCGGTTTGGGATTGTTCTGCTTGGTCCACGGTAGCGTGATCACCATCGCGGCACGACGGGTCCAGTGATCGGGGGAGGATGTCCAAACCTCGACCTCATCCAGACGGGAGGGATCGGCAACCACACGTTTCTGACCAGCCATCATCGCGTGATCCGCAATCGCCCAGCTGTCGAAGTCCGCGACCCATGATTTGATCAGATCCCACACCAGCTGATCGCCCTTGATACGTGCCTGTGTCAGCAGTTTCGCTGCCACCACGCGGCATTCAAAGATGTTGCTGTCCCACAGCGCACGCGCCAGTTCAACGCGGCCCTCAACATCCAGACCTTTGCGCCATTCCTTGGCCAGATCATTCAGCACAGGGTTCGGCACCCCAAGGTATTCGCGCGGCACCTTGTGATACTCCGCCATGCCTTCGGCGCGGCCGGGTTCAATATGGGATTTCAGCGCGGCCAGCGCCTCGTCATAGGTCATTCAACAGTCACCGATTTAGCTAGGTTACGCGGCTGGTCCACGTCGGTGCCTTTGGCGACCGCTGTGTGATAGGCCAGCTGCTGTGCAGGCACTGCGTATAGGATGGGGGCCAGTACGGGGTCAATGGCTGGCATGGCAATCGATTGCCACGCGTCTGCGCCGGCCTCGGCCACGCCGTCGGTGTCACTGATCAACATCACCTTGCCCGCACGCGCCATAACTTCCTGCATGTTCGACACGGTTTTATCAAACAGGCCGTCGCGCGGTGCCAGAACCACCACTGGCAGGTTTTTGTCGATCAGTGCAATGGGGCCATGTTTCAATTCGCCGGACGCGTAGGCTTCGGCGTGGATGTAGCTGATTTCCTTGAGTTTCAGTGCGCCTTCCAGCGCCAGTGGGTACATCAACCCGCGGCCAAGGAACAGGACATCGCTGGCCTCTGCCAGTTTGCGCGCAGCCGCTTCGACCTGTGGCTCCTGTTCCAAAGCAGCGTTCAGCGTGCTGGGCAGGGCGCGCAACCCGGACAAGAGATCTGCGATCCGTTCAGCGCTGAGCGTGCCGCGTTGCTCGGCGGCCTTTAGCGCCATCAACAGCAAAACAGTCAGCTGGCAGGTGAACGCCTTGGTCGAGGCAACACCAATTTCGGTGCCTGCCAGAATCGGCAGAGCCAGATCGCTTTCGCGCGCGATGGAGCTTTCGGGGACGTTCACAACGGACAGGATCTTGTCTGCTTTGCCCTCACAATAGCGCAGCGCGGCCAGCGTGTCGGCGGTTTCGCCGGATTGGCTGACAAACAGCGCGACGGAACGGGCCGGGATCGGCGGTTCACGGTAGCGGAATTCCGAGGCGATATCGACCTCAACCGGCATCTGCGCCAGCTGTTCAAACCAGTATTTCGCCGTCAGACAGGCGTAATAGGCGGTGCCGCAGGCCACCATGGTCATGCGGTCAATCTGGGTAAAGTCCAGATCATCCGGCAGCGTGACCGATGCACCGTCGTCGCTGAGGTAGTGGCGCACCGCCTCACCGATCACACGGGGCTGTTCGGCGATTTCTTTGGACATGAAGTGCTTGTGACCACCTTTGTCGACGCGGGCATCTTCCAGTTGGATGGTGCGCATCTCGCGGTTGGCCAATTCACCCTGTGCATCGCGGATCACCAGCGACGTGCGGGTCAGAACCGCCCAGTCACCTTCTTCCAGATAGGTGATTTTGTTGGTCATTGGCGCCAGCGCAATAGCGTCAGAGCCGACGAACATTTCGCCTTCACCGTGACCGATGGCCAAGGGCGATCCTTTGCGGGCGGCGACCATCAGGTCTTCTTCGCCCTCAAACAGGAAGGCCAGCGCGAAAGCGCCGTCAAGCTTTGCCAGCGTCGCCTCTGCCGCATCCACGGGCGCAAGGCCGTCGGCCATGAAACCTTGGGTCAGCAGCGCAATGGTTTCGGTGTCGGTTTCGGTGACAAACCCGATCCCCTTGGCGGCCAATTCTTCGCGCAACTCGCGGAAGTTTTCGATAATCCCGTTATGGACCACGGCAACAGGGCCAGCCTGATGCGGGTGCGCGTTGGTGATCGAAGGTGCCCCGTGGGTGGCCCATCGGGTGTGACCGATGCCGGATTTTCCCGCCAGCGGTTCATGGACCAAGAGGTCTGACAGGTTCACCAGCTTGCCCATTGCACGACGACGATCCAGCGCGCCGTCATGTACTGTGGCGATACCCGCGCTGTCATAGCCGCGATATTCCAGACGTTTCAGCGCATCCACCAGAATGGGGGCTGCTTCGTGATTGCCGAGGACTCCAACAATGCCGCACATATTACAGGTTTTCCTTGTTTTTTTCTGCGTCGCGCTTGGCCTTTTTGGCGACCAGCATGTCGTAGAGTTTGCTGGCAAAGCCGGCTTTGTTTTCCTGACGGGCGCGCGAAACGGCCAGCGCGTCTGCTTCGACGTCTTTGGTGATCACCGATCCTGAGCCGGTCATCGCACGGTTGCCGACCTTCACCGGCGCAACCAGCATGGTGTTCGACCCGATGAAGGCGTGGTTGCCAATCTCCGTCCGATGTTTCATCACGCCATCATAGTTGCAGGTGATGGTGCCCGCGCCAATGTTGGTCGCCGCGCCCACGGTGGCATCCCCAATGTAGCTGAGGTGATTGACCTTGGCGCCTTCGTCCAGAATAGCGTTCTTCACCTCGACAAAGTTGCCGATGCGCACCTTTTCGGCCAGTTCGGCACCGGGGCGCAGGCGGGCGTAGGGGCCGACCTGTGCGCCCTGGCTGACGTGGCAGCCTTCAAGGTGAGAAAAGGCGCGAATTTCTGCGCCGGACTCAACGGTCACACCGGGGCCGAAGACCACGTTGGGTTCAACCACCGTATCGCGGCCCACGTAGGTGTCATGGGCAAAGAACACGGTTTCCGGTGCCTGCAGCGTCACGCCGTTTTCCAACGCCTCTGCACGGGCGCGGGCCTGAAACAGGGCCTCTGCCTGTGCCAGTTCTGTGCGCGAGTTGACGCCCAGCGTCTCGGACGGATCGCAGGTCACAGCGGTGGCGCTGAGATTGCGGTCTTTGGCGATGGCCACAATGTCGGGCAGGTAGTATTCGCCCGCCGCATTGTCGTTGCCCACCTGATCCAGCAGGTCAAACAGCACCGTAGCATCCGCCGCCACAAGGCCGGAGTTGCACAGCGTGATCGCACGTTCAGCTTCAGACGCGTCTTTGTATTCGACGATGCGCTGCAGCTGGTCGCCATCCATTACCAGACGGCCATAGCGGGCGGGATCTTCGGGTTCGAACCCCAGAACAACCACGTCATGTTGTTGGCGTGCCTCAACCATGCGGGCGATGGTATCGGGTTGAATGAAGGGGGTGTCGCCGTACAGGACGATGACGTCACCTTCAAACCCCTCGAGCGCCTCACGCGCCTGTAAAACCGCATGGCCGGTGCCCAGCTGTTCGGCCTGAATGACAACCTCTGCCTCGGGCGCCCAATCCTCGACCGCGCTGCGCACCTGATCGGCGCCATGCCCTGCGACAACAACCAGTCGCGACGGGTTCACTGCGGCACCAGAGGTGATCGCGTGGACCAGCAGGGGGGCACCTGCGATCTTGTGCAGCACCTTTGGCAAGTCAGAATTCATGCGGCTGCCCATGCCTGCGGCCAAAATGACAAGTGCTGTGCTCATGCGGTCCTCGATTTCCGGATATTCTTATAATTCGTGTTGCGCTGGTTTTATCGGGTTCTACAACTGGTGCAACCAGCCAATGGTCACTTGTCATTGCGTGCTGCAACATGACATGGCACGACTTGCGCGGATATTTGCCAGAATTTGAGGGGATGGTGTTCATGAAAACGGTTATTTTTGATCTGGATGGCACCCTTGCCGACACCAGTGGCGATCTGATTGCTGCGGCAAATGCTTGTTTTCGGGATATGGGGCACGGTGATCTGCTGGATCCGGTGGCAGATGCGGCGACCGCGGTGAATGGCGGACGCGCGATGCTGACGCTCGGGCTGACCCGTGTGGGCCATGCGGACATAACGGCTGAGGTGGATCGTTGGTATCCCTCGCTGTTGGTTCACTACGAAGGTGCGATTGACCGGTACACAACGCTGTATCCCGGCACAATGGCGGCTGTTCGGACGCTCAAGGCGGCTGGCTATAAGGTGGGTATTTGCACCAACAAGCCTGTCCATCTGGCCGAGATATTGATGACACGCCTTGGGGTGCGGTCGGAATTTGCCTCCCTTGTTGGTGCGGACACGTTGCCTGTGCGCAAACCCGATCCCGCCCCTTTGGTTGAGGCGGTGAAACTGGCACAGGGGGATCCGGCCCATTGCGTATTGATCGGGGACACAGTGACCGACCGCAAAACCGCTGCTGCGCTGGGGGTGCCGTGTATCCTTGTGACCTTCGGGCCAGCTGGGCGCGAAGTGGTTGATTTGCAGCCCGAAGGGTTGGTTGATCACTATGATGATTTGCTGGATGAGGTGGCACGCTTGATCGGTCATCCAGAGGTGCCTGCATGAGCGTTGACGCGTCCGAGGTTTTTACCGGCAACTTCACCCAGCAGGAGCCAATTCCTGAACAGGCGATAGAAGCTGCGGTCGCCGTGATGCGGTCAGGTCGGCTGCACCGCTATAACGTCGCAGAGGGTGAGGCGGGCGAAGTTGCCCTGCTGGAGCAGGAATTTGCCGCCGCGATGGGCAGCAAATACGCGCTCGCCTTGGCATCAGGTGGCTATGCGCTGGGCTGTGCGCTGAGGGCGCTGGATGTAAAACCCGGTGACAGGGTGCTGACCAATGCCTTCACCCTGGCCCCTGTGCCCGGCGCGATTGCTGCCGTGGGCGCTGTGCCAGTGTTTGTCGGCGTGAGTGAGGATCTGACAATTGATCTGGAGGATCTGGTGGCCAAGGCAGATCAGGCAGATGTGCTGATGCTGAGCCACATGCGCGGGCATCTGTGTGACATGGACCGGCTGATGGCGATCTGTAACGCCCACAGTATCCGCGTGATTGAGGATTGCGCGCACACGATGGGCGCGCGCTGGAACGGGCGGTTGAGCGGTACGGATGGGATCATCGGTTGCTATTCCACGCAGACCTACAAGCATATGAATTCTGGCGAGGGCGGATTGCTGATCAGTGACGATCCGCAGGTGATGGCGCGCGCGGTGATGTTGTCGGGGTCTTACATGCTCTACGATCGCCACCTTGCGGCGCCCGATCCGGCGTTGTTTGAGGGGGTGAAATATAACACACCCAACGTCTCGGGTCGGATGGATCACCTGCGCGCGGCGATCTTGCGGCCACAACTGCGCGACCTGAACCGACAGATTGATCGCTGGAACGAACGCTACCGTATGGTGGAGGCGGGCCTGAAGGGCACGCCCGGCCTGACGGTGATCCAGCGCCCAGAGGCAGAGGTTTACGTCGGCTCCTCCATCCAGTTTCTGCTGCTGGATTGGTCGGATGATGCGATCAACACGGTTCTGCAACGCTGCGCTGCCCGTGGGGTCGAGCTGAAGTGGTTCGGCGGGGCGGAGCCGACGGGTTTCACCAGCCGCTATGACAGTTGGCGTTATGTGGACAGCGCGCCGATGCCCGCCAGTGATCGCGTGTTGCGCGGCATTCTGGATATGCGCCTACCGTTGACTTTCTCTGTTGAGGATTGCGCGCTCTTGGCACGGATCATTCGCCAAGAGGTGTCGGTGGTCTTTCAGCAGACACAGGCGGATTAACGCCACCGCCAGAAAATAGGCGCCATAAACTGTCCGGACATCTTTAATTGCGGTTGTCCGGACACGAAATGCCTTTTGCCGGACACGGATTTATTGGAAAATTTGGGACGGGATTGTCAGGTGATTTGGCAGACACCCCGGCAGTCTATCCGCAGTCCCATATCCTCTTGAACGATATGACGAACGACAGGCGCCGCATAAAGAAAGGTTCTGATAGCATGAGCAAGAAAACCGAAAGCATCGAATTTCGCCTCTCGCCCGAGCAGAAACAGGATCTGGCGCGTCGTGTGGCCCAAGATGGTCAAACGATGAGCGGCTATCTGCGTGACCTTGTGGCCCAGGATATTGGGATGCAGGATCAGGCAGATGCGTCTGTGGCAGCTGGTGGGGTGTCCTTTGCAAAAGGAGACACCAGAATGAAAACCCTACTGTCAAACACCACCACCCGCGTTTCCATCATGGCTTTGCCCGCGCTTTTGCTGGCAGGCGGCTATCTGGCCAGCGCCAGTATGCCAGCGCAGGCCTCGTCCGATGCTCGCGTGGCGTTTGCCGAACTGGACATCAATGGTGACGGTCAGGTGACTGAAACCGAATATCTGGCATTCAACTATGGCGATGAACCCGCAATGCCGCCTGTGCCTGAGGTCTGTGCTGGCAGTGAAGTGGCCGCTGAAATGTCGCGCCCGGTTAAGGATATGCTGCGCGAAGATATGGCGCACATGGATGCCAACGCCGACAAGGTTATCACCTACGACGAACTAGAGGCGGTGATGCAGCGCGAGGCGGTGGAAACCTTCCTTGAGGCAGATGAGGACGGCAATGGTCTGGTCACGGTGGATGAGGTGATCGCTTATGAAAACGCCGCGGAACAACTGGTGCCCGAAGAACTGACGCAGGATCTGGGTGCCAGTGTCGACTGTATCGTCGCCCTCAAGGCGACTCTGGAAAAGTGGGAGGCCGATTGGGACGCCGATACGGCCGCTATGGGCCATGATGACGGCGAAGACTTGGATTTGACCACGTTGCAAGGTGCCCGTGTGTTTATCGCGGAATACGATGAAAACCGCGATGGCCGGTTGAGCCTGAGCGAAGTGGTTCACAACTGATCCCATCTGAAGAATGAAGGCTCTGAAAGGGGATGGTGCTGGCCGTCCCCTTTTTTGTGTTGTCGCGACGCTATGGGGCGTCGAATGGACCACAAATGAACGGGCGGCTTGACGCGACTCGTTTTTCGCGCCATTTATTGAACAACTGTTCATTAATCGCCGGGGAGGGGCGGGATCATGTTCAATGCCGTGATGAATTTCGATCTGGGTGAAGACGTTAACGCGCTGCGCGATATGGTGCATCGGTTTGCGCAGGACCGGATCAAGCCGCTGGCGGCTGAGGTGGATGCCAAGAACGAATTTCCCAACGAACTCTGGCGCGAAATGGGTGATCTGGGCCTATTGGGCGTCACCGTGCCGGAACAATTCGGCGGCGCTGGCATGTCCTATCTGGCCCATGTGATAGTGGTTGAGGAACTGGCGCGCGCCTCTGCCTCTGTGTCTTTGTCCTACGGCGCGCACTCGAACCTTTGTGTGAACCAGATCAAGCTGAACGGCACTGACGAACAGCGGCAGAAATACCTGCCCGGTCTGATCAGCGGTGAACATGTGGGTGCGCTGGCGATGTCCGAACCTTCAGCCGGCTCTGACGTGGTGTCGATGAAGCTGAAGGCGGAAAAGCGCAACGGCTACTATGTGCTGAACGGCAACAAATACTGGATCACCAATGGCCCAGACGCGGATACACTGGTGGTTTATGCCAAAACTGATCCCGATGCAGGGTCCAAAGGCATCACCGCCTTTATCGTCGAAAAATCCATGACTGGTTTTTCCACCAGCCCGCATTTTGACAAGCTGGGGATGCGTGGGTCCAACACGGCCGAGCTGATCTTTGACAATGTCGAGGTGCCGTTTGAAAACGTGCTGGGCGAAGAAGGCAAAGGTGTGCGCGTGCTGATGTCCGGTCTGGATTATGAACGTGTGGTGCTGGCCGGTATCGGCACCGGTATCATGGCCGCCTGTCTGGATGAGGTGATGCCCTACATGGTCGAACGCAAACAGTTCGGTCAGTCGATCGGGGATTTCCAGCTGATGCAGGGCAAGATCGCCGATATGTATACCAAGATGAATTCCGCCCGCGCCTATGTCTATGAGGTGGCCAAGGCCTGTGATCGTGGCGAAGTGACCCGTCAGGATGCGGCGGCGTGCTGTCTCTATGCCTCCGAAGAGGCGATGGTTGTGGCACATCAGGCGGTGCAGGCCTTTGGCGGTGCGGGCTTCCTGTCCGACAGCCCGGTGGCCCGCATCTTCCGCGATGCAAAACTGATGGAGATCGGCGCTGGCACCTCGGAAATCCGTCGGATGTTGGTGGGCCGCGAACTGATGAATGCGATGCGCTAAGCCGATGTTGCCGCGTGTTGACAGCTATGGCGTTCTATATCGGGGGTTCCAGTGGGAAGTCCCCGAGCGCCTGAATATGGCCGCGCAGGTGTGTGATGACTGGGCGGCCCGTAGTCCTGATCGGGTGGCGATCCGTGACGTATCATCGGGCGCGGCAGAGGCGATCACCTACGGTCGTTTGCGCCAAATGGCGGACAGTCTGGCGCATCAACTGGTGGCACGTGGCGTGTCGCGTGGGGACCGCGTAGGCGTGTTGCGCACCCAATCGGGATGGACCGCAGCGGCGCATATTGCGTGCTGGAAAATCGGTGCCATTTCGATCCCGCTGTTCAAACTGTTCGGGGTTGAGGCGCTGCTGACCCGCCTAGAGGATGCAGGCGTTGCCGTGGTTGTTGCGGATCCAGAAGGCACCGAGGGTCTGGCGGAATGGCTAAAGGACGCGGATCGTCAGGCGCTGGTTGCCGAGGACGTCACGCTGTCTGATCAGCCCTTTGAAACCGTTGACACAGGGGCTGAAGATCCCGCCGTGCTGATCTACACCTCGGGCACCACAGGGTCGCCCAAGGGGGCATTGCACGCGCATCGGATGCTGATTGGCCACCTGCCCGGTGTCGAGATGAGCCATGATTTTCTAGGCGCCGAGGGCGATTGCATCTGGACGCCTGCTGATTGGGCGTGGATCGGCGGGCTGTTTGATGTGCTGATGCCGGGATTGGCGCTGGGCGTGCCCGTGGCCGCCGCACGTATGGCCAAGTTTTCGACCGATGAATGCCAGCGCATCATCGCCGAAGGATCGGTGCGCAATGTCTTCTTCCCCCCAACCGCGCTGCGCATGCTGAAGGCAGAGGGGGCCGTGATCGCGGGCCTACGCACGGTTGCTAGCGGGGGTGAACCACTTGGTGCAGAAAGGCAGAGGGGGCCGTGATCGCGGGCCTACGCACGGTTGCTAGCGGGGGTGAACCACTTGGTGCAGAAATGCTCGACTGGGGGCAGGGGGCCTTTGGCGTCGCAATCAATGAATTTTACGGCCAGACCGAATGCAATATGGTAGCCTCATCCGCCGATAGTCTATTTGAAGCGCGACCGGGCTGCATCGGTAAACCCGCACCGGGGTTCGACATTGCCATCCTTGATGATCAGGGACAGGTGACAGATGGCGAAGGTGAGGTGGCGATCAAACGCGGCGCGGCCTCGATGATGCTGGGCTATTGGAACCGTCCAGATGAAACAGCGGCCAAGTTCTGCGGCGACTGGATGCTGACCGGCGATCGCGGCATCTGGGACGGGGATTTCCTGCGCTTCGTGGGGCGGGAAGATGATGTGATCACCTCCGCCGGTTACCGGATCGGCCCCAGTGAGATTGAGGATGGCCTGCTGAAACACCCCGCTGTTGCGACGGTCGGGGTGGTTGGGAAACCGGATGAGCTGCGCACCGAGATCGTGAAAGCCTATGTCGTGCTGAAACCGGATTTCGTGCCCTCTGATGCGCTGGCGCGTGAACTGCAGGATTTTGCCAAGGCCCGCATCGCCAAACATGCCTACCCGCGAGAGATTGCCTTCCTCGACGAACTGCCGATGACTGTCACGGGCAAGGTGATCCGTAAGGAACTGAAAGCGCGTGCGGCGGGGGAGTTGGGATGAGGAGCCTGGTGACCATAGGCGCAATTCGCAATCTCTTGGGGCCGCGGAACCACCCGTGCCGGTCAATGCTGGGTTGGGTTATTCTGGCATGCGGTCTTGGCAGCGCGTCTGATGCGATTGCGGAGACTCAGGTGTTCGACGTCGAAGGATATCTTGCCGAATGCACTGCTCGTGTCCCTTCTGTACCAACTCACGTCCCGATGGATGCACTATGTGTTTCCACATCTCAGCGCCTTTGCGACATTGCATATGAGTTGCGCCAGACAGAGGCATGTTTGCTGCGCGTCAGCGCTTGGCTGGAAGGTGATTTGCAAACCTATGCGGACCTGACGGTGCCAGAGTCTATAAATCCGCCACTGATGGAGCTGCCTTCGCCCCAAGAACTGTGCATCACGCAAAGGCTGCCCAATGTGTCACAGGCTGTCCTGTGCCGATACGCAGAGGCGCTAGCGGATTGGAACAAAAGACGTGTCGTTTTCCACATTCAACGTGGGCTGAACCCCAATGAGCAATGGAGCTTGCAATGAAACTGAAATCCAACGCTTTGCCATCCTCCGACGGGTTCAAAGCCAATGTCGCCGCCCATGAGGCTGCACTTGCCCAGATCACCTCTGCCGCTGATGCGGCGCGTTTGGGTGGCGGGGAGAAGGCGCGCGAACGCCATGAGGCGCGTGGCAAGATGCTGCCGCGCCGCCGTGTTGCGGACCTGCTCGATCCCGGCTCACCCTTCCTAGAGGTCGGCGCGACAGCTGCATATGGCATGTACGACAATGCGGCCCCTGCGGCGGGCGTGATCGCGGGCATTGGGCGGGTCAGCGGTGTGGACTGCATGATCGTCTGCAACGACGCCACCGTCAAAGGCGGCACGTATTTCCCGATGACGGTGAAAAAACACCTGCGCGCGCAAGAGATTGCCGAGGAAAACAACCTCCCCTGTATCTATCTGGTGGACAGCGGCGGCGCCAACCTGCCGCAACAGGATGAGGTGTTTCCTGATCGCGACCACTTTGGCCGGATTTTCTACAATCAGGCCAATATGTCGGCCAAGGGCATCCCCCAGATCGCCGTGGTGATGGGCAGCTGCACCGCAGGCGGCGCCTATGTGCCCGCGATGTCGGATGTGACCATCATCGTCAAAGAGCAAGGCACCATCTTCCTCGCCGGTCCGCCATTGGTGAAGGCCGCAACAGGTGAAGTGGTCAGTGCCGAGGATCTGGGCGGCGGTGATGTTCACACGCGCCTTTCCGGTGTGGCGGATTACTTGGCCGAAGATGACGCACATGCACTGGCGCTGGCGCGCCGCGCCGTCAGCCACCTGAACCGCCGCCGCCCCGCCACCGTGGATTGGGCCACGCCCGAAGAACCCGCCTATGACCCGTCGGAAATCTTCGGCGTTGTCCCCGGCGATCTGCGCACCCCCTATGACATCCGCGAGGTGATCGCGCGCACCGTCGATGGATCACGCTTTGACGAATTCAAACCGCGTTTTGGTGAAACGCTGGTCACCGGCTTTGCCCATATCAAAGGCTGCCCGGTCGGCATCATCGCCAACAACGGCGTCTTGTTCTCCGAGGCCGCCCAAAAAGGTGCGCATTTTGTTGAACTGTGCAGCCAGCGTAAGATCCCGTTGGTGTTCTTGCAAAACATCACCGGTTTCATGGTGGGCCGGAAGTATGAAAACGAAGGCATCGCCCGTCACGGCGCGAAAATGGTGACCGCGGTGGCCTCGACCAAAGTGCCGAAAATCACCATGCTGGTTGGCGGCTCTTTCGGGGCTGGCAACTACGGCATGGCAGGCCGCGCCTATTCCCCGCGCTTCCTGTGGACATGGCCCAATTCCCGCATCTCGGTCATGGGCGGCGAACAGGCGGCGGGCGTTTTGGCGACGGTCAAACGCGATGGCATCGAACGTCAGGGCGGCACGTGGTCAGCCGAGGAAGAAGCTGCCTTCAAACAGCCCACCATCGACATGTTCGAAGAGCAGAGCCACCCGCTCTACGCCTCGGCGCGTCTGTGGGATGACGGCATCATCGACCCGCGCAAAACCCGCGAGGTGCTGGCGCTTTCCCTCTCCGCCGCACTGAACGCCCCGATCGAAGAGACACGCTTCGGCGTGTTCCGGATGTAAGCGATGCGGTTTCGCGGACAAATATCAGATCACTTTCAGGTCACTGGAGTAGACGGCCTTGTTGTGATGCTGACGCAGATAACAGGGATGCCTGAGGAGGGTATGACGATCAAGATCAATGGCCGCCAAAGCCGTATCTTGGGGTTGAGCAACAACTCGACAGATGGACAACCTGTTTCGACCCGAAGCTGCCTGACAGGCAAGGAAGTCCCTGCCTATGGGGCCATTTTGATTGATTGGCCTAATACTGGCGACAAGCCTGTATTGAAGTCATGGGTCGAAGAGGCGCCATGATGACAGCTTGTTTCCTCTTTCACTGTTCCAGAAATATCCCCGGGGGTCCGGGGGCAGGCAGCCCCCGCTCCGACCTTTGCCAAAAAGGACGCCGTATATGTTTACCAAAATCCTGATCGCCAACCGGGGCGAAATTGCCTGTCGCGTCATGGAAACCGCCCGCTCTCTGGGGGTGCAGACCGTCGCCGTTTATTCCACCGCGGATGCCGCGGCCAAACATGTGGCCATGGCGGATGAGGCGGTGCTGATCGGCACCGGCCCGGCACCTGCAGACAGTTATCTGCTGGGCGACGAAATCATTGCCGTCGCGCAGGCAACGGGCGCGCAGGCGATCCATCCGGGCTATGGCTTCCTCAGCGAGAACCCCGAATTTGTTGACGCGGTCGAGGCGGCGGGTCTGACCTTCATCGGCCCCTCAGCCTCAGCCATTCGCGCGATGGGGCTGAAGGACGCGGCCAAAGCCCTGATGGAAGAGGCGGGCGTTCCCGTTGTGCCCGGCTATCACGGCGCCAATCAGGATGCGGATTTCCTTGCCCAGCAAGCGGCGGAGATCGGCTATCCCGTGCTGATCAAGGCTGTTGCTGGCGGCGGTGGTAAAGGCATGCGTTTGGTTGAGGATGCCGCCGATTTCGCCGATGCCTTGGCCAGTGCGCAGGGCGAGGCGCAGACCGCCTTTGGCAATCCTGACTGCCTGATCGAGAAATACATCCAGAAACCCCGCCATATCGAGGTGCAGGTGTTTGGCGATGGCACCAGCGCCGTGCATTTGTATGAACGCGACTGCTCCCTCCAGCGCCGCCACCAGAAGGTGATCGAAGAAGCCCCCGCGCCGGGCATGACCGAAGAGATGCGCGCCGCGATGGGGAATGCCGCTGTCCGCGCGGCAGAGGCAATCGGGTACAAGGGCGCCGGAACGGTCGAGTTTATCGTTGATGGTTCCAACGGCCTGCGCCCGGATGGGTTCTGGTTTATGGAAATGAACACCCGCTTGCAGGTGGAACACCCCGTGACCGAACTGGTCACCGGTGTTGATCTGGTCGACTGGCAGCTGCGTGTCGCTGCGGGCGAGGCTTTGCCAATGACGCAGGAACAGATCCCGTTGATTGGTCACGCGTTTGAAGCCCGTCTTTATGCTGAGGATGTGCCAAAGGGCTTCCTGCCCGCCACAGGCACGCTCAGCCACCTGAGCTTCCCTGCGATGGCGCGGGCAGACAGTGGCGTGCGGGCAGGGGACACCATCAGCCCGTGGTATGACCCGATGATTGCCAAGGTGATCGTGCATGGTCCCAGCCGCGCGGCGGCGCTGTCGCGTCTGTCGGCGGCACTGGATCAGACGCAGGTGGCAGGGACGGTGACGAACCTTGCCTTCCTTGGTGCGTTGGCTGCCGATCCGGCCTTTGCTGCGGGGGATGTGGACACCGGCCTGATCGCGCGGGAAATTGATGCGCTGGTCGCAGCCCCCGAGGCGACGCCCGTGCACAAGGCCGCCGCCGCGCAGGCCGCACTTGGGCTAGAGCAGGCGGCGTGGGACAGCGGCTTCACCCTCTGGGCGCCGCTGCATCAGTCGGTCACGTTGGGCGAGGGTGAGGCAACATTTACCGCAACGGTGGAAGTGCGCGGTCCTGATCTGCAACACTGGGATATCGAGGGCGCGCAGGTCATCTGCACCCGCGTGAACGGCCAATGGCTGGCCGCAGGCAAACGCCTGCCTGATGTGGCGCTGTCGGGGGACGCGATCACGGTCTTTGCAGGCTATGGCCTCAGCTTCACCCGAATTGATCCTTTGGATCAGGCCAGCGGTGCGGCAGGGGATGGCAATGTGATTGAAGCCCCGATGCCTGGTCTGGTCAAAGCGGTCTTTGCCCGCCAAGGCCAAGAGGTGAAAGAAGGCGACCGTCTGGCCATTCTGGAGGCGATGAAGATGGAACATTCCCTGCTGGCCGCCCGTGATGGCATCGTCGCCGAAGTGCTGGCCGCAGACGGTGATCAGGTCGAGGCAGGGGCCGCGCTGATCCGGTTGGAAGAAGCGTGAGAGCGCTGTGCAATGCGTAAGTGTTGTTAGAAATATGGTGCAGAGCGCCGTTCCGAGGGGCGGCGCAATCGCGCCGCGATTAGCGAAGTTACATTGCCGATTAGAAAACGCAGTAGAAGGACGGCTGATATGACCACATCCAAACCTACCCTGCACTCCATCGCTGGCAGTCGGTCGTTCCGTGTCCTGTGGTTGCTGTGTGAACTTGGCGTCGATGTGGATCTGGTGGACTATCAGATCACCGATGGATCGCTGCAACAGGACGGTTTCAAGGCACTGTCACCTGCGCGGCGGGTGCCTGCGCTGGAAATTGACGGCATCACATTGGTCGAAAGTGGCGCAATGGTGCAGTACCTGTGCGAAACCCGTGCAGACCATAGCCTTATGCCTGCAGTCGGGAATGAAGAGCGGGCGGAGTGGCTGCAATGGCTGCACTATGCAGAAACGCTGGGCACGGGCATTCAAAACCTCAACATGCAGCACCTGTTCCTACCTGATCCCGCCATGCGCTCCATCCCGGTGATGGGCATTGAAACCAAACGCCTCGCCATCGCGCTCAAGGCGTTGGAGGCGCGGCTGGCGGATGGGCGCGCGTATTTGCTGGCATCTGGGTTTTCGGCGGCGGATGTGATGATGGGCTTTACCGTCTGGGCGGCGGCGCATTACGTGGATTTCGCAGCCTTCCCCAACCTGACGGCCTATCAGGATCGTCTGGCGGCACGCGCGGCCTATCAGCAAGCACAGGCGCTAGAGGGGGTGCAGCAATTCTACACCCGCGATTTCTACGCGCTGCCTGAGGTTTAAACACAGATGAAAATCACCCTGCATCACGCCCATGAGGCCCGTTCAATGCGGGTGCTGTGGTTGCTGGAGGAATTAGGCCTGCCATATGAGCTGCAGGTCTATGACTTCTTTGACAAATCGCTGCGCTCTGACAGCTATCTGGCGCTGCACCCTGCGGGGCGGGTGCCGGCGGTGGAAATTGACGGGCAGGTGATGCTGGAAAGCGGGGCCATCGTCGAATATCTGGCTGAACGCTGCGCTGACATGGGCTTGGGCCGCGCGCCGCAAAGTGATGAGCGGATGGCCTACCTGGATCTGCTGCATTACGGCGAAACGCTGGGACAGCATCTGGCGAACCTGACCCAGGCGCATATCGTGCTTTATGAACCCTGGATGCGTTCACCGACGCAGATGGGGCTGGAAACCAAGCGTCTGGCCAAGGTGCTGGGCCGATTGGAACAGCTGCTCTCGGATGGGCGGGATTATCTGCTGGCATCTGGGTTTTCAGCGGCGGATGTGGCTGTGGGCTATGGGATCTGGCTGGCGCCGCGGTTTGTGCATTTGGATGCCTTGCCCCATGTCGCGGCGTATCGCGCGCGCCTGATCACACGCCCCGCCTTTGCCAAGGCGCTGCCGCCAGAGGGCGCGCGCCGCATTTACACACAAGCGTTTTATGAGGTCCCGAATGTCTGAAACTGTGCCAAACGCCGACCGGAACACTGTCGAGATTTTCGAAGTGGGCCCCCGCGACGGTTTGCAGAACGAAAAACGTCAGATCCCGACCGCAGAAAAGGTTGCTTTGGTGGATTGCCTTAGCCGCGCTGGGTTTCGTCGCATCGAAATCGCCAGTTTTGTCAGCCCCAAATGGGTGCCGCAGATGGCCGACAGTGCAGATGTGCTGGCCGGTATCACCCGCGCGCCCGGGGTGTCATATGCAGCCCTGACCCCAAACATGCGCGGTTTTGAGGGCGCGGTCGCGGCTGGTGCGGATGAGGTGGCGATTTTTGGATCTGCGTCTGAGGGGTTTTCGCGCGCCAATATCAACGCCTCTATTGCAGAGAGTATTGAGCGGTTTGTCCCCGTGGCCGAAGCGGCGCGCGCAGCCGGTATTCCGATGCGCGGCTACGTCAGCTGCGTGACTGATTGCCCCTACGATGGGGCCGTTGATCCGTCAGAGGTTGCCCGCGTCGCCGAAGCGCTGCTGGCATTGGGGTGCTATGAGATCTCTCTTGGCGATACAATTGGGCAGGCCACACCGGAGAAGATCACAGCCATGCTCAACGCTGTTTTGCAGGTTGTCCCCGCCAGTAAGCTGGCAGGCCATTATCACGATACATCAGGCCGTGCGTTGAGCAACATCGAGGCATCACTGGATCTGGGTGTACGTGTATTCGATGCAGCCGTCGGCGGTCTTGGCGGGTGTCCTTACGCGCCGGGGGCTGCAGGTAATGTCGCGACCGAGGCGGTGGCGCGGCGGCTGGCCGATCTTGGCTATAGTACAGGTCTTGATCTGGATGTGGTCGAACAAGCCGCTGAAATGGCGCGCCAGATGCGGATTGAAGCGGATTGAATAAGCGGGGAGGGGAAACAGTATGAGCGATTTTGAAACCATTGAGATTGAGCGCGACGCGCGCGGGGTGGCGACACTTTGGCTGGCGCGTGAAGCGAAACACAACGCGATGTCGGCGCAGATGATTGCCGAATTGCACGCGGCAGCCGATCAATTGGGCAGCGATGATAGCGTGCGGGTGGTGGTGCTGGCGGCGCGTGGGCCGTCGTTCTGTGCAGGCGGTGATCTGGGTTGGATGCGCCAGCAGTTTGAAGCTACGCCAGAGGTGCGCAAGGCCGAGGCGGGCACGCTGGCCCATATGCTGCAGGCGCTCAACACCCTGCCGAAACCGCTCATCGGGCGGGTGCAGGGCAATGCCTTTGGCGGTGGCGTTGGTCTGGCGTCTGTGTGCGATGTGGCGATTGGCGCCGATAGAGTGCTGATGGGGCTCACGGAAACGCGGCTGGGTTTGATCCCCGCAACGATCGGCCCCTATGTTTGCGCCCGTATGGGCGAGGCACGGGCGCGCCGTGTCTTTATGTCTGCCCGCCGTTTTGATGCGGCAGAGGCGGTGGATCTTGGTCTTTTGGCGCGGGCGGTTCCTGCGGAAGAGCTGGACGCCGCGATTGAGGCCGAGGTGGCACCCTACCTCGACTGCGCCCCCGGCGCGGTGGCGCGGGCCAAGGCATTGCTGCGCACGCTGGGGCCACAGATTGATGATGCGGTGATCAGCCACACCATCGACCAACTGGCCGAATGCTGGCAGGGAACAGAGGCGCCCGAAGGTATCGGTGCTTTCTTTGACAAGCGTAAACCCCGCTGGCAGTCGCAGGGGTAAAAACACGGCCAAGGTCAACGTAAAATAACGGTGAACAGCGGTGTTATAGCAGCCGGAATTGAGGTGATTTCGGCTGATTCCCATTTCTTAGGATTCGCGTCGGGAAACAGCATTGTTGCCTGTTAGCGCCACAATGAAACATTTCTGCGAAATACATGTTCCTCAAAAACTTGGCTTGTTGGAATTGATTTCGGGTGCCGTCGGTGCAGTTTGGGAAACTGACCCCTTTAAAACAAGGGTTGTGTGCATTGGTATACTGAATATCTGGCATGAAAAAACGACATTATTAACTGGGCTGAAAAAAACGGCACTCGGTTGACCCTGAGGGCCTCGCGGGAGTAAACCGTGCCAAAGATATAGCAGCCTACTGACTGCGCGGATCGCGCATGAAAGGAGCCACAGTGGAAGACATGCTGAGGGAATACCTTCCCATCCTCGTCTTTTTGGCCATCGCAATTGCTCTTGGCCTCGTTCTTATTCTTGCCGCCGTTGTTCTGGCCGTCCGCAATCCGGACCCGGAAAAGGTCTCTGCCTACGAGTGTGGTTTTAACGCCTTTGATGACGCGCGCATGAAATTCGACGTGCGTTTTTATCTGGTGTCGATCCTGTTCATCATCTTCGATCTGGAAATCGCCTTCCTGTTCCCCTGGGCCGTCGCGTTCAAGGACATCTCGATGGTCGGCTTCTGGTCGATGATGGTGTTCCTCGCTGTGCTGACCGCAGGCTTTGCGTATGAGTGGAAGAAAGGGGCCCTGGAATGGGAGTGATGACCGGACAGAACACCGCCGGGTTCGACCGTGAGGTTGCCACCCAGGAGCTGAACCGCGAGCTGCAGGACAAAGGGTTTCTGCTGACCACGGCTGAGGATCTGATCAACTGGGGCCGTACTGGTTCGCTGCACTGGATGACCTTTGGTCTGGCCTGCTGCGCGGTTGAGATGATGCACACCTCCATGCCGCGTTATGACGCTGAGCGTTTCGGGATCGCGCCGCGTGCCTCCCCGCGTCAGTCGGACGTGATGATCGTTGCGGGTACGCTGACCAACAAAATGGCACCCGCGCTGCGCAAGGTTTATGATCAGATGCCGGAACCGCGCTACGTGATCTCGATGGGGTCCTGCGCCAACGGCGGCGGCTATTACCACTACAGCTATTCGGTTGTGCGCGGCTGTGACCGCGTGGTGCCCGTGGACATCTACGTGCCCGGCTGCCCGCCCACCGCTGAGGCGCTGCTGTATGGTCTGATGCAGCTGCAACGCAAAATCCGCCGCACCGGCACCATCGCACGCTAAGGCGAGGGGAAGGATAAGAACATGAGTGACGCTCTGAAAGATCTGGCCGGCCACCTTGAGCTGAAGCGCCCCGATTGCGTGCTGAGCTGGGATATTGCTTACGGCGAACTGACCGTTGATGTGGCGCCAGCCAACATCGCGGGCTTTGTCGATTTCCTGAAGGCAGACCCGACCTGCAAGTTCTCCACCCTCGTGGATATCACCGCCGTGGACTACCCCGAGCGGGCGAAGCGTTTTGACGTCGTCTACCACTTCCTGTCGATGTATCAGAACCACCGCATCCGTCTGCGCGTGTCGATCCGCGAAGAAGATGTGGTGCCTTCGATCGTGTCGATCCACTCCTCGGCCAACTGGTTCGAGCGTGAGGTGTTTGACATGTTCGGCATCATCTTCTCCGGTCACCCGGACCTGCGCCGGATCCTGACCGACTACGGCTTCCGTGGCTACCCGCTGCGCAAGGACTTCCCGACCACCGGTTACACCGAAGTGCGCTACGACGAAGAGCTGAAGCGTGTGGTTTATGAACCGGTGAAGCTGGTTCAGGAATACCGCCAGTTTGACTTCATGAGCCCGTGGGAAGGTGCAAACTACATCCTGCCCGGTGACGAAAAAGGTTCCGAGAAAGGGGAGGCGAAATAATGGACGGCTCCAAAGGTTTCGACGACGCCCTGACCGGCGAACAGAAAATCCGTAACTTCAACATCAACTTCGGCCCGCAGCACCCTGCGGCGCACGGCGTGCTGCGTCTGGTTCTGGAACTGGACGGCGAAATTGTTGAGCGTTGCGACCCGCACATCGGCCTGTTGCACCGTGGCACCGAAAAGCTGATGGAAAGCCGCACCTACCTGCAGAACCTGCCGTATCTCGACCGTCTCGATTACGTGGCGCCGATGAACCAGGAACACGCATGGTGTCTGGCGATCGAAAAACTGACCGGTGTTGAGGTGCCCCGCCGCGCCCAGCTGATCCGCGTTTTGTTCTGCGAAATTGGCCGCGTGCTGAACCACCTGCTGAACGTGACCACGCAGGCGATGGACGTTGGCGCGCTGACCCCGCCGCTGTGGGGTTTTGAGGAGCGTGAGAAGCTGATGGTGTTCTATGAACGTGCCTGTGGCGCACGTCTGCACGCCAACTACTTCCGCCCCGGTGGTGTGCATCAGGATCTGACCGACAGCCTGATCGACGACATCGAAGAGTGGTGCATCGAATTTCCCGCCGTGCTGGACGACATCGACGGGCTGCTGACCGAAAACCGCATCTTTAAACAGCGTAACGCTGACATCGGTGTGGTGAACGAACAGGAAATCCTTGATTGGGGTTTCTCTGGCGTGATGGTGCGCGGATCTGGTCTGGCATGGGATCTGCGTCGTTCGCAGCCCTATGAATGCTATGACGAATTTGACTTCCAGATCCCCGTTGGCAAAAACGGCGACTGCTATGACCGTTACCTCTGCCGTATGGAGGAAATGCGGCAGTCCGTGTCGATCATCCGTCAGGCCATCGTGAAACTGCGCGAAACCCCGGGTGACGTGCTGGCCCGTGGCAAGCTGACCCCGCCGAAACGTGGGGATATGAAAACCTCGATGGAGGCGTTGATCCACCACTTCAAACTCTACACCGAAGGCTTCCATGTGCCCGAGGGTGAGGTTTACGCAGCGGTTGAGGCGCCCAAAGGTGAATTTGGCGTCTACATCAAATCTGATGGCAGCAACAAACCCTACCGCGCCAAACTGCGCGCGCCGGGTTTCCTGCACCTGCAGGCGATGGATCACGTCGCAACCGGCCACCAACTGGCCGACGTTGCCGCGATCATCGGCACCATGGACGTGGTGTTCGGGGAGATTGACCGCTGATGTTGAGGAAGGGCGTCACTCTCACCGCATTGATCCCGCTGCTGGCCGCCTGCGGCCTGCCGCAGGGGCTGAGCCAACAGGACGTCCTTGCTTATGAAACCGCTGTGGCCTCTGTGGGCTGCGTGATGCGGGTTGAATCCGACTATCTGCCGGTGGAGCTGCAAACAGGCTTCAGTCGCGAACAGGTGGTTGGGCTAACAGAATATGAACTCGCCAAGGGCAATGCTGTAAAGCTTGACGATGGCGGGGTGAAACTTACGACCGGAGCCTGTGCCTGATGCTACGCCGTCTCTATCATGACCAGCCAGAAAGCTTTGCTTTCACGCCTGAGAACCAGAAATGGGCTGAGGCACAGATCACCAAATACCCCGCAGGTCGGGCGCAGTCGGCGGTTATTCCGCTGTTGTGGCGTGCGCAGGAACAGGAAGGCTGGCTGTCGCGTCCGGCGATTGAATATGTCGCTGACATGCTGGGCATGGCCCACATCCGCGCGTTTGAGGTGGCATCCTTCTACTTCATGTTCCAGCTGACCCCGACCGGCTCCATCGCGCACGTACAGATCTGCGGCACTCTGTCGTGCATGATCTGCGGCGCAGAGGATCTCATCAAGGTCTGTCAGGACCAGATTGCAGAGAAGCCGTTCACCGTTTCTGAGGATGGCGCGTTCACCTGGGAAGAGGTGGAATGCCTCGGTGCCTGTTCGAACGCTCCGATGGTGCAGATCGGCAAAGACTACTACGAAGATCTGACCGCTGAGCGTTTTGCCGAAATTCTGGCAGAACTGCGTGCAGGCAAGGTGCCGGTTCCCGGTCCGCAGAACGGCCGCTTCTCCTCTGAACCGCTGTCCGGTCTGACCTCGCTGAAGGAATTTGACAGCGGCAAGACGAAATACAACGCATCCGCACAGCTGGCTGTGGATCTGGGCGAAACCGTCAAGCGTATCGACGGCACCGAAGTGCCGATCCTGACCCCGTGGATGAAGGGCAAGGATGCGTCGACCGTGGCCGCACCTGCAGGGGCCAAGGTTGCGGAGCCTGCACCGGTTGCCAAACCGGCTCACGCACAGGCGGCAGAGGCGAAAGCCGCGAACCCCAAAGCTGAAGCCGCTGCCGAGGTAGATGAGGCAGAGCCCGAGGTTCTGACCGCCGCCCGCGCCGAGGGTGCGGATGATCTGAAAAAGATCAGCGGTGTTGGCCCCAAGCTGGAGCAGACGCTGAACGAATTGGGCTTTTACCACTTCGACCAGATCGCCAAATGGACTGATGCCGAAATCCAATGGGTTGATAACCGCCTGAAATTCAAAGGCCGGATCACCCGCGACGATTGGATCGGTCAGGCGGCAGAGCTGGCCAAGAAGGACTGAGGGTAACACGTTGAGCGAACAAAAAGATGCAGAACTGGCACGTAAGGGTCGCGTCACCTCACTGGTGATCGCGGGTACGGCCGTGTTCTGGATCGTCGCGTCGTTTGTCGGCGGGCAATTGGAATTGCCGAACCGCACACGCGCTTTGTTCGATCTGATCGCCTTGGCGGGATTTATCTATGCCATCGTGATGATTTTCCAAATCTGGCGCTTGCGTCAAAGCAACGACCAGAACAGCAAAGGGTAACGGGATGCTGAAGGATCAAGACCGTATCTTTACAAACCTCTACGGGATGCACGAACGCACCCTGGCCGGCGCCAAGGCGCGTGGCCATTGGGATGGCACCGCAGGCATCATCCAGAAGGGGCGCGATTGGATCGTGGATCAGATGAAAGCATCGGGTCTGCGCGGTCGTGGCGGCGCGGGTTTCCCGACTGGTCTGAAATGGTCCTTCATGCCGAAGGAAAGCGATGGTCGTCCGGCTTATCTGGTGATCAACGCTGATGAATCCGAACCCGGCACCTGTAAAGACCGCGAGATCATGCGCCATGATCCTCATACGCTGATCGAAGGGGCGCTGATTGCGTCCTTCGCGATGAACGCAAATGCGGCCTACATCTACATTCGCGGTGAATACATCCGTGAACGTGAGGCGCTGCAGGTCGCGATTGATGAGGCATACGACGCGGGTCTGCTCGGTAAAAACGCGGCGGGTTCCGGCTGGGATTTCGACCTCTATCTGCACCACGGGGCAGGGGCCTATATCTGCGGCGAAGAAACCGCATTGATCGAAAGCCTTGAGGGCAAAAAAGGTATGCCGCGCATGAAGCCGCCGTTTCCGGCGGGCGCGGGCCTTTATGGGTGCCCGACCACAGTGAACAACGTGGAATCAATCGCCGTTGTGCCGACGATCCTGCGTCGCGGTCCTGAATGGTTCGCGGGCTTTGGCCGTCCGAACAACGCGGGCACTAAGCTGTTCGCGATCTCGGGCCACGTCAACAACCCCTGTGTGGTTGAAGAGGCGATGTCGATCAGCTTTGAAGAGCTGATTGAAAAACACTGCGGTGGCATCCGTGGCGGCTGGGACAACCTCTTGGCCGTGATCCCCGGCGGTTCGTCCGTTCCTTGTGTGCGCGGTGAAAACATGCGCGATGCGATCATGGATTTCGATTACCTGCGCAATGACCTTGGCTCTGGCCTTGGGACTGCGGCGGTGATCGTGATGGACAAACAGACCGACATCATCAAAGCGATCTGGCGTCTGGCCAAATTCTATAAACACGAAAGCTGCGGTCAGTGTACCCCGTGCCGTGAAGGCACCGGTTGGATGATGCGTGTGATGGATCGTCTGGTGAAAGGCGAAGCAGAGATCGAAGAGATCGACATGCTGTGGGATGTGACCAAACAGGTCGAAGGCCACACCATCTGTGCACTAGGTGATGCGGCCGCGTGGCCGATCCAGGGTCTGATCCGCAACTTCCGCGATGAGATCGAAGATCGTATCAAGGCGCAGAAAACCGGTCGTCGTTCGGCCATTGCAGCGGAGTGATCTGAGATGCGTATCGCAATGATCTGTTTGATGGGCGCTATGGCGCTGTCGGGATGTGACTGGGCACGGAACGTGACCAGCACCAAGAACCGTACGCTGTTTGACGGTCAGTATTTTCCGACGCGTTTGTCCTCGGATCGTGGCGATCGTACCTCTTTTAGCATCACTGTAGATCGCGTTGCGCAGGGGCTGGGCCCGGCGCGGGATGCGGGACGTTACAGCGCCACTAAGCACTGTGTCGAATTCTTCGGCAATTCCGATGTCGTCTGGACCCATGGCCCCGATGTTCCGGATGCAGAACTGGTTCTGGAAAACGGCAAAATGATCCTGACAGGACGTTGCGACGTATGATTAAAAGTGTCGTCATATCAGCGGCTTGGGCAGCGTGTTATTGCATAACACAGCCCTGCGCCCGCATCTCTGCCGCGACGGGGGCCGTTTTCGGCGCCCCGATGTCGCGTGCGATCAAAGGAGATGTTTCATGCGTATGACGAACTTGGCTGCCACTGTTGTTGTCACCACTGTCTTGCTGGCCACGTCGGCCACGCCGAAACCGCATCTGCGTGAGGTGGCAGAAATTGACGATAACATGCTGTGGGTCGCCTTGGCGGTCGAGATTTCGGATGAATGTGACGAAATCAGACCCCGCACCCTAAAAGGTTTGGCTTTCTTGAATTCGTTGCGTTCGCGCGCCAAGGCGCTCGGCTACAGCCGCGACGAGATCAAAGCCTATGTAGACAGCAGCGCCGAAAAGGACCGTATGCGCGGTCGTGGCGAGGCTTATGTAAAATCCAAGGGGCTTGACCCCGCTCAATCTGATGACCTGTGCAGCCTCGGCCATGCCGAGATCGCAGCGCGCAGTCAGATTGGAGTCCTGTTGAAAGCTAAGTGAGGCAAGATGACCGACCTACGCAAAATCGTCATTGACGATCAGGAGATCGAAGCAGAGGGCGCGATGACCCTTATTCAGGCCTGTGAACAGGCTGGGGTAGAGATCCCGCGTTTCTGCTACCATGAGCGTCTGTCGATTGCTGGCAACTGCCGCATGTGTCTGGTCGAAGTTGTAGGCGGCCCGCCGAAACCGGCGGCCTCCTGCGCGATGCAGGTGCGTGATCTGCGCCCGGGTCCCGAAGGCCAGCCGCCGGTGGTGAAAACCAATTCGCCCATGGTCAAAAAGGCCCGCGAAGGCGTGATGGAATTCATGCTGATCAACCACCCGCTGGATTGTCCGATCTGCGACCAAGGTGGCGAATGCGATCTGCAGGATCAGGCGATGGCCTACGGCATGTCCGGCACCCGCTTCACCGAAGGCAAGCGTGCGGTGGATGACCTGAACCTCGGCCCGCTGGTGTCTACCGCGATGACCCGTTGCATCAGCTGCACCCGCTGCGTGCGCTTCACCACCGAAGTGGCGGGCATCACCCAGATGGGCCAAACCGGTCGCGGTGAGGATGCCGAGATCACCAGCTATCTGAACGAAACGCTGGACAGCAACCTGCAGGGCAACATCATCGATCTGTGCCCGGTTGGCGCGCTGACCTCGAAACCCTATGCTTTCACCGCCCGCCCGTGGGAACTGACCAAGACCGAAACCATCGACGTGATGGACGCGCTGGGGTCGAACATCCGTGTGGACACCAAAGGCCGCGAAGTGAAACGCATCCTGCCGCGCAACCATGATGGCGTGAACGAGGAATGGATTTCCGACAAAACCCGCTTTGTCTGGGACGGTCTGCGCCGTCAGCGTCTGGATACGCCTTACATCCGTGAAAACGGCAAGCTGCGCAAAGCAGGCTGGGGCGAGGCGCTGGCCGCTGTCGCCACCGCGATGAAGGGCAAGAAGGTTGCCGGTCTGATCGGTGATCTGGTGCCGGTAGAGGCGGCGTTCGCGCTGAAAAACCTGATCGAAGGTCTGGGGGGCAATGTTGAATGCCGCACCGACAAGGCGCGCCTGCCGATCGACAGCCGTTTTGGCTATGTTGGCAACGCGTCGATCGAAGATATTGATGAGGCTAAGTTCATCCAGTTGATCGGCACCAACCCGCGCGATGAGGCGCCGGTGTTGAACGCCCGTATCCGCAAGGCATGGCTGAACGGTGCCAATGTTGGTCTGGTCGGTCCCGCTGCGGATCTGACCTATGACTATGCGCATGTGGGTACGGATCGTGCTTCGCTGGAAAGTCTGTTGGGCAAAGAGCATGGCGCCGTGAAAGACGCACCGTCTGTTGTGATCGTCGGGCAGGGCGCCCTGCGCGAGGCCGACGGTCTGGCCGTGATGGCAGCCGCACAGAAACTGGCCGAAGAAACCGGTTCCAAGCTGATGGTTCTGCACACCGCCGCGTCCCGCGTGGGTGCGATGGATGTGGGTGCCGTGACCGAAGGTGGCGTAGATGCTGCCACTGACGGGGCCGAAGTGGTGTTCAACCTCGGCGCAGATGAGATCGAAATCGCGCCGGGCGCCTTTGTGATCTATCAGGGCAGCCATGGTGATCGCGGTGCGATGCGTGCCGACGTGATCCTGCCCGCAGCGGCCTACACCGAAGAAAACGGTCTGTTTGTGAACACCGAAGGCCGCCCGCAGCTGGCGCTGCGCGCTGGCTTCGCCCCTGGTGAGGCCAAGGAAAACTGGGCCATCCTGCGGGCATTGTCGGCAGAACTGGACGCAACCCAGCCATGGGACAGCCTTGCGCAACTGCGTCAGGCGTTGGTGGCTGCAGTGCCGCATCTGGCGAAGGTGGATCAGGTTGCTGACAACGAATGGGTTGCACTGCCGCTCGACAAGCTGGGCAAGGCTGATTTCCTGCCTGCAGTGAACGATTTCTACCTGACCAACCCGATTGCCCGCGCCTCGTCTCTGATGGCAGAGCTGTCGGCAGGGGCCAAGGCGCGCAAAACAAACGCGATGGCGGCCGAATAATGATCCGCACCGCGCTCATATCCCTGATCACGGTTTCGACCGTGGCCGCCTGTCAGGCGCAGCCTGACGCGCGGGTTGAGGCAGAGGCCCCGCGCCCTGTCTACAAAGGGGTTGAGACGCGGTTGCTGGACGGGGATCTGGTCAGCTTCGTTGTCGCTATGCAAGGCGGCGAAGGGCCACGACATGTAGAGGATTATGCGAAATGCGCCGCTGCGCAGTATACGCTGATCCGTGGATATAGTTTCGCGCGGCACGTCCGCACGAATGTAGAGCAACAAGGCGGCCTGTGGCGGGCGGATGCGGTTTACACCATTTCCCCCGACCTGCCGCGCGGCGCACGCACCATCGACGCAGAAACCGTCGTCGAGGCCTGTGCCGAAAACGCAATACCGACGGTGTGAGGACCTAATGGCAGAGTTTTTTACCACCCCCCTCGGAATAGCAGTCATCATCGTGGCGCAATGTCTTGCCGTTGTGGCCTTTGTGATGATCTCCCTGCTGTTTCTGGTTTACGGCGACCGTAAGATCTGGGCCGCTGTGCAGATGCGCCGTGGCCCCAACGTGGTGGGCGCCTTTGGCCTGCTGCAATCGGTGGCGGATGCGCTGAAATACGTGATGAAAGAGGTGGTTGTGCCCGCTGGTGCGGACAAGCCGGTCTTCTTCCTCGCGCCGCTGATGAGCTTTGTTCTGGCGATCCTCGCCTGGGCGGTGATCCCGTTCAACGACGGCTGGGTGCTGAGCGACATCAACGTCGCGATCCTGTTTGTTTTCGCCATCTCCTCGCTAGAGGTTTACGGCGTGATCATGGGCGGCTGGGCGTCAAACTCCAAATACCCGTTCCTCGGCTCGCTGCGGTCGGCAGCACAGATGATTTCCTACGAGGTATCGCTGGGGCTGATCATCATCGGCATCATCATCTCGACCGGGTCGATGAACTTCGGTGACATCGTACGTGCGCAGGACGGCGATTACGGCTTCTTCAGCTGGTACTGGCTGCCGCACTTCCCGATGGTGTTCCTGTTTTTCATCAGTTGTCTGGCGGAAACCAACCGCCCGCCGTTCGACCTGCCCGAAGCGGAATCCGAACTGGTGGCCGGTTATCAGGTGGAATACTCCTCCACCCCGTTCCTGCTGTTCATGGCCGGTGAATACATCGCCATCTTCCTGATGTGTGCGCTGACTTCGCTGTTGTTCTTTGGTGGTTGGCTGTCGCCGATCCCCGGCCTGCCGGATGGTGTGCTGTGGATGGTGGCGAAAATGGCCTTCTTCTTCTTTATCTTCGCAATGGTGAAGGCGATCACGCCGCGTTACCGCTACGACCAGCTGATGCGCATTGGTTGGAAAGTGTTCCTGCCGCTGTCGCTGGGCTGGGTGGTTTTGGTCGCGTTCCTTGCAAAATTCGAAGCTTTCGGCGGCGCCTATGCCCGCTGGGCGATTGGAGGTTAACCCATGGCTAACGTTGATTACAAACGGGCCGCAGGCTACTTTCTGCTGAGCGATTTCGTCAAAGGGTTCAAACTGGGGCTGAAGTATTTCTTTGCTCCCAAATCCACCCTGAACTACCCACACGAAAAGGGCCCGCTTAGCCCACGTTTTCGTGGTGAACACGCGCTGCGTCGGTATCCCAACGGCGAAGAGCGCTGCATCGCCTGTAAACTGTGCGAAGCGATCTGTCCGGCACAGGCGATCACCATCGACGCGGAACCCCGCGACGACGGTTCGCGCCGCACCACCCGCTATGACATCGACATGACCAAATGTATCTACTGCGGTTTCTGCCAAGAAGCCTGTCCGGTAGACGCAATTGTCGAAGGCCCGAACTTCGAGTTTGCGACCGAAACCCGCGAAGAACTGTTCTATGACAAGGCAAAACTGCTGGAAAACGGTGAACGCTGGGAAGCAGAGATCGCGCGCAATCTGGAACTGGACGCGCCGTATCGCTAACGCGACGGCAGAGAGAGGAAACGACCATGGGCGCTATGGGTGTTGGCACATTTGAAGACGATACTGCTCTCGACTGGCTCGAAGAGGAGTATGCAGGCGCGGGCGTAGAAGCTGTACGCGCTGCCCTTCAGGATGTGGCAGATCTGGAGCCTGGGGATTACCTCGACCTCGACATGGGATCGGCGGCCCGCGCTGCGGCAGAGATTGTTGCGCTGGCCTTTGATGCCGGTGGTGATCTGGGATCCGACGTTGCAGAAACAGTTGGCGAACACGCCGATCAGGTGGCCGAACATGACGACCTGCCCGCGATGGCACTGGTTGCACTGGCGCGGATCAGCGGGGATGCGTCCGAAATGGCCGTACTGTGGGCCGATAGCGGCGATAGTGCCGCATGGGATGACGCGATGGCCGATCTGGTGGCGCGTTTGGAGGGCGTTAAATGAACGACACCCCCAACAATCCTTTTGAAATGATGATGAAGCAGGCGCAGCAGATGGCCAAAGCCATGAACCCTGCGCTGGAAAACTTCAGCCCGCAGGATGCGTTCAAAGGATATGAGGCGCTGTGGCCCACCATGCCCAAAGACTTCATGGAGATGATCTTTGGCCGTGGCCTCAGCCAATCAGGGCTGGACGCCAAGACACGCCTGCTTTTGACCCTTGCCGGTCTGACCATGCAGGGCGCACAGAATGAAACGGGTCTCAGGATGACAGTGCGCCACGCACTGGAAGCCGGGGCCAGCAAAGACGAAATCGCCGAAACCATCGCCCAGATGTCGATGTTTGCCGGCATACCCGCCATGACCAAGGCAATGGAATGTGCCCGCGAAGTCATGGCTGACAAAGAGGACAAAGAAACATGACGATTGCTGCGCTGGCTTTCTACCTGTTCGCCATCTGCGCCGTGACCGGCGGGCTGTTCACCGTGATCAGCCGTAACCCGGTGCATTCGGTGCTGTGGCTGATCCTGGCTTTCCTCAGCTCTGCAGGGCTGTTCGTGCTGCTGGGTGCCGAATTCGTCGCGATGTTGCTGATCATCGTTTACGTCGGCGCCGTGGCGGTTCTGTTCCTGTTTGTGGTGATGATGCTGGATGTCGATTTCGCCGAGCTGAAGGCAGAGATGGCGAAATACATGCCCATCGCACTGCTGATCGGTGTGGTCCTGCTGATGCAATTCGGTCTGGCCTACGGCGCATGGGATTACGCAGAACACGCGCTGGAAAACCGTGCGGCTGTGGCGCCTGCGGATATGCAGAACACCGCTGCGCTGGGTTTGCTGCTGTATGACCAATACTTCCTGCTGTTCCAGCTGTCGGGTCTGGTTCTGCTGGTTGCGATGATCGGTGCGATCGTCCTGACCCTGCGCCACCGCACCCACGTCAAACGCCAGAACGTTCTGGCCCAGATGTGGCGCGATCCGACTGAGGCGATGGAGCTGAAGGACGTGAAACCGGGGCAGGGGTTGTAACCCACGCCCGCGCGTGCCGGAGGTGATCCGGCACCTTGCCCGCAGGGGCAGAAGATACGGGCGCGTATAGAGACGCGCTAAAAATAAGAGGCCCCGAGCCAAGATCGGGGCGCGATGAAATAAACGACGATGGGGCAAACCCCGAGGGACTGACATGATTGGACTAGAACATTACCTGACGGTGGCCTCCGCGCTGTTCGTCATCGGCATCTTCGGTCTCTTCCTGAACCGGAAGAACGTCATCATTCTGCTGATGAGCATCGAATTGATGCTTCTGTCGGTGAACATCAACCTTGTGGCTTTCTCCAGCTTCCTGGGCGATCTGGTTGGTCAGGTCTTTACGCTGTTTGTGCTGACCGTTGCGGCAGCTGAAGCAGCGATTGGTCTGGCGATCCTGGTCTGCTTCTTCCGCAACAGCGGCACGATCGCTGTGGAAGACGTCAACGTGATGAAAGGCTGATCCAGATGGAAAAGATTATCCTCTTTGCGCCCCTCGTCGGGGCGCTCATTGGCGGGTTCGGCTGGCGCTATATCGGTGAAAAGGGCGCGCAAGTCCTGACCACTGGCCTGCTGTTCCTTGCTGCACTTCTCAGCTGGATTGTGTTCCTGACCCACGACCCGTCGATGGCGAAACACATCCATATTCTGGATTTCATCAACTCCGGCGACCTGCAGACCGCTTGGTCGATCCGTCTGGATCGCCTGACCTCGATCATGCTGGTTGTTGTAACCTCGGTCTCGGCGCTGGTGCACCTTTATAGCTTTGGCTACATGGCGCATGACCACGCGTGGAAAGAGGGCGAACATTACAAGGCACGTTTCTTTGCCTACCTGTCGTTCTTTACCTTTGCGATGCTGATGCTGGTCACCTCTGACAACCTTGTTCAGATGTTCTTTGGCTGGGAAGGTGTGGGCGTTGCGTCCTACCTGCTGATTGGTTTTTACTACAAGAAACCCTCGGCCAACGCTGCAGCGATCAAAGCGTTTGTTGTGAACCGCGTGGGGGATTTCGGCTTTGCGCTGGGGATCTTTGGCCTGTTCATGCTGACCGGCAGCATTGAATTCGAAGCGATCTTCGACAAGGCGCCCGAGCTGGCGGAAACCAACCTGCACTTCCTGTGGCGCGATTGGAACGCGGCGAACCTTCTGGCGTTCCTGCTGTTCATCGGTGCGATGGGTAAATCAGCTCAGCTGCTGCTGCACACCTGGCTGCCTGACGCGATGGAAGGCCCGACACCTGTGTCGGCACTGATCCACGCGGCCACCATGGTGACCGCTGGTGTGTTCCTTGTCTGCCGCATGTCGCCGCTGATGGAATTAGCGCCTGAGGCCACGGCCTTCATCACCTTCCTTGGCGCGACCACCGCGTTCTTTGCCGCCACTGTTGGTCTGGTGCAGAACGACATCAAACGTGTGATCGCCTATTCGACCTGTTCGCAGCTGGGCTACATGTTTGTGGCTGCGGGTGTTGGCGTTTACTCGGTCGCGATGTTCCACCTGTTCACTCACGCCTTCTTCAAGGCTATGCTGTTCCTTGGCGCGGGCTCCGTGATCCACGGCATGCACCACGAACAGGACATGCGCAACTACGGCGCCCTGCGCAAGAAGATGCCGCTGACCTTCTGGGCGATGATGATCGGTACGCTGGCCATTACTGGCGTTGGCGTTCCGCTGACCACCATTGGTTTCGCAGGCTTCCTGTCCAAGGATGCAGTGATCGAGGCCGCTTATGCTGGCACCAATGGCGGCTACGCCTTCTGGATGCTGGTGATCGCAGCGCTGTTCACCTCTTTCTATAGCTGGCGTCTGATGTTCCTGACCTTCTACGGTGAACAGCGTGGGGACAAACACACCCACGAACACGCCCATGAAAGCCCGACCGTCATGCTGATCCCGCTGGGTGTTCTGGCCATTGGTGCGGTTCTGGCCGGTATGGTCTGGTATAACGTCTTCTTCGGCAAGACTGAGAAGGTCGCACAATGGTTCGGCGTTCCCTACCACGCCGAAGAACATCACGCCGAAGGCCACGACGATCATGGTAAAGATGGGCACGGCAAAGATGGTCACGCAATGGCCAAAGACGGTCATGATGATCATGCGAAGGACGATCACACCAAAGACGATCACGCCATGGCGAAGGACGATCATAGCAAGGACGGGCACAGCAAAGACGCCAAGCCGCATTACGTACTGGCCGGCAAACCCGGTGAGGGCGCGATCTATGCAGGCGTCAACAACGACGTGTTGAACGAGGCGCACTATGTCCCCAAATGGGTCAAGATCAGCCCGTTCATCGCCATGCTGACCGGCTTTATCGTCGCACTGTGGTTCTACATCTGGAACCCGTCGATGCCTGCACGTGTGGCGGCGGCGAACCGTCCGCTGTACCTGTTCCTGCTGAACAAGTGGTACTTTGACGAAATCTACGACGCCATTTTCGTGAAACCCGCCCAGGCACTGGGCCGGTTCCTGTGGAAACGCGGCGACGGCACCGTGATTGACGGCTTCCTCAATGGTGTGGCGATGGGCATCGTGCCCTTCTTCACCCGCCTCGCAGGTAAGGCGCAGTCCGGCTACATCTTCACTTATGCCTTTGCGATGGTGGTTGGCATCGTCGTACTGATTACCTGGATGACGCTCAGCGGAGGGGCGCACTAATGACTGACAGTTTGCTCTCTCTGGTCACATTCATTCCGACGCTGGGGGCGGTCATTCTGGCCATCTTCCTGCGCGGTTCGAATGCCGCAGCACAGCGCAACGCCAAATGGGTGGCGCTGGTGACCACGGTTGTCACCTTTCTGGTGTCGCTGTTCATTCTGGCCGAATTTGACCCACAGAACACCGGTTTCCAGTTCGTCGAAGAACGCGACTGGGTGCTGGGCCTGAAATACCGTCTGGGTGTTGATGGCATCTCGGTTCTGTTTGTGATGCTGACCACGTTCATGATGCCACTGGTGATCTGGGCCAGCTGGGATGTGTCCAAACGGGTGAAGGAATACATGATCGCCTTCCTCCTGTTGGAAACGCTGATGCTGGGCGTCTTCATGGCGCTGGATCTGGTGCTGTTCTACCTGTTCTTTGAGGCAGGCCTGATCCCGATGTTCCTGATCATCGGTATCTGGGGCGGTGCGAACCGGATTTATGCCTCGTTCAAGTTCTTCCTCTACACCTTCCTCGGTTCGGTTCTGATGCTGGTGGCGATGGTCGGCATGTATGTAGATGCAGGCACCACCTGTATCGCGGCCTGTGGTGAAGCAACCTCGTTGATGACGCACAGCTTTGCTTCTGAAAGCTTCGACATTCTGGGCATTCACGTTGTCGGTGGTATGCAGACGCTGCTGTTCCTGGCCTTCTTTGCATCGTTCGCGGTGAAAATGCCGATGTGGCCAGTGCACACCTGGCTGCCGGATGCCCACGTTCAGGCGCCGACTGCGGGGTCCGTGGTTCTGGCGGCAATCCTGCTGAAAATGGGCGGCTACGGTTTCCTGCGTTTCAGCCTGCCGATGTTCCCCATCGGGTCGGACGTTCTGACCCCGCTGATCCTGTGGATGTCGGCGATTGCGATTGTCTACACCTCGCTTGTGGCACTGGTGCAGGAAGACATGAAAAAGCTGATCGCCTATTCGTCGGTGGCACACATGGGCTATGTGACCATGGGTATCTTTGCCGCCAACCAGCAGGGCATTGACGGTGCGATTTTCCAGATGATCAGCCACGGCTTCATCTCGGGTGCGCTGTTCCTGTGTGTGGGCGTGATCTACGACCGCATGCACACCCGCGAGATCGACGCCTACGGTGGTCTGGTCAACCGGATGCCGGCCTATGCGTTGATCTTCATGTTCTTCACCATGGCCAACGTCGGCCTGCCGGGCACCTCTGGCTTCGTCGGTGAATTCCTGACGCTGATGGGCATTTTCCAGGTCAACACCTGGGTGGCGGCGATCGCGACCTCTGGCGTGATCTTCTCGGCGGCCTATGCGCTGTGGCTCTACCGCCGCGTGGTGATGGGCGACCTGATCAAGGAGAGCCTCAAGACCATCAGCGACATGTCGGGCCGTGAGCGCGCGATCTTTGCGCCGCTGGTCGTGATGACCCTGCTCTTGGGCGTTTACCCATCGCTGGTCCTCGACATCATCGGTCCCTCGGTAGAGGCGCTGATCCAAAACTATGAACTGGCCCTTGCGGAGGCACCGAGTGCTGCCACCGCTGCGGTCCAGTCGCACTAACGGGAGCCCTGAGAGAGATGATCCAGGCTGATCTGAACATTATCCTGCCGGAAATCCTGCTGGCGGTTTACGCGATGGGCGCACTGTTGTTTGCGGTCTACACCGGCAAGGACCGGCTGGCGCCGCTGCTGACGTGGGTGACTGCCGCTGTCTTCGTTGTGCTGGGCCTGTGGGTTGCCACCGGATCCGGTGACCACATCGCCTTTAACGGCATGTTCAACGACGACGGTTATTCCCGTTTCGCCAAGGTTGCGATCCTGTTCTCCAGCGCGGCTGTGCTGGTGATGGGGCAGGACTACATGTCGCGTCGCGATATGCTGCGGTTTGAATACCCAATGCTGATGGCGCTGGCCGCTGTTGGTATGATGGTGATGGTCTCCGCCGGTGACCTGATGGCGCTGTACCTTGGCCTGGAACTGCAGTCGCTGGCGCTCTACGTGATCGCGTCGCTGCGTCGTGACAGCGTGAAATCGACCGAGGCGGGCCTGAAATACTTCGTCCTCGGCTCGCTCAGCTCGGGTCTGTTGCTGTTCGGTTCGTCGCTGGTTTACGGCTTCTCCGGCACCACGCAGTTTGCCGGTATTATCGAGGCAGCAGGCCACGGCCACACCTCTCTGGGTCTGCTGTTCGGTCTGGTGCTGGTGATCTCTGGCCTTGCCTTCAAAATCTCCGCCGTGCCGTTCCACATGTGGACCCCGGATGTGTACGAGGGCGCGCCGACCCCCGTGACCGCCTTCTTCGCCACCGCACCGAAAGTGGCGGCGACCGTACTGTTCGCCCGTGTGCTGCATGATGCCTTTGGTGGTGTGGTGGCCGACTGGCAGCAGGTGGTTGCGGTTCTGTCGCTCTTGTCGATGTTCCTTGGCGCAGTTGCTGCAATTGGTCAGCGCGACATCAAACGTCTGATGGCCTATTCGTCGATCGCCCACATGGGGTATGCGATGATGGGTCTGGCCGCTGGCACCGCCTTTGGCGTGCAGGCGCTGCTGATTTACATGGTGATCTATGTGACCATGAACATCGGTACCTTCTCTTTCATCCTGATGATGGAAAAAGACGGCCAACCGGTGACCGACATCAATGCGCTGAACATGTATGCGAAACGCGAACCGGGCAAGGCGCTGGCGATGCTGGTTCTGCTGTTCTCCCTCGCAGGTGTGCCGCCGATGGTGGGTTTCTTCGGCAAGTTCTACGTGCTGCAAGCCGCCTATGAGGCAGGCCTGATCTGGCTGGCGGCGCTGGGTGTTGTGGCCTCGGTCATTGGTGCCTTCTACTACCTGCGCATCGTTTACTACATGTATTTCGGTGATGAGGCAGAAGAGGGTCTGGACAAGGCCGGCACGCCTGTTCTGTGGGTCTTGCTGATGGCATCGGCTGCGATCATCGGTCTGGCATGGCTGCCTGGCATCAACCTGCTGGGTGTTGAAGCCTGGGCCGAAGCGGCGGCTGCCGCGCTGGTTAACTGATCCGCGCCTTTGACGCGCTAACATCATAAGGACGCGCATCGGGTAGCCCTGATGCGCGTTTTTCGTTAGAGGGATGAGGGTTTCCGCCTCCGGCGGGAGTATTTGGGGAACATTGAAAGGCAGTGCCTGACATGCAGGACAGTTTGGATCACACAGCAAGCGCGCTGCCGGATGGGTGGCCTACAGGCTACGGTCGCCGTGTGCTGGCAGAAATTGACAGCACCAACGCCGAAGCGGCGCGCGTGGCGCCGCAGCTGGCGGGGCCGGAATGGATCATGGCGCTGAAGCAAACCGCGGGCCGGGGGCGGCGCGGGCGTGCCTGGGTGAACCCTGTGGGCAACTTCGCCGCCACTTTGGTGCTGCAGCCCAAGGAAAGCCCAGAGGTTGTTGCGCTGCGCTCCTTCGTGGCGTCGCTGGCGCTGTACGATGCGTTTGCGGCGGTCACAGGCCGTCCGCAGGGGTTGAGCCTGAAGTGGCCCAATGACGTGCTGCTGAATGGTGGCAAGGTGGCGGGCATCCTGCTGGAAAGCGTCGGCACCGGTGGGCAGGTCATGCACATCGGCATCGGCATTGGGGTGAACCTGAAGGCAGCGCCCGGCGCTGATCAGGTGGAAGAGGGCGCTCTGCGGCCTGTATCACTACTGTCTGAAACCGGCGCTGCGGTCACACCGGATGAGTTTCTGACCGAGCTGGCCCGTGCCTATGCCCATTACGAGGCGCAGTTTACCACCTACGGGTTTGAGCCGATCCGCACCCTGTGGTTGGCCCGCGCCGCCCGTCTGGGTGAGGTGATCACCGCACGAACGCTGCGTGACGAACAGGTCGGCACGTTTGAGACGGTGGACGTGGCAGGCAATCTTGTCCTATCCACCGCCAAGGGCCGCGTGACCATCGCAGCGGCCGAGATTTTTTTCTAAAGGGGTAGGGAGAGGCCTCATGCTTCTGACCATTGATTGCGGCAATACCAACACCGTGTTTTCGATCTGGGACGGGACAGAGTTCCTGTGCACCCTGCGCACGTCGACCCACCATGCACGGACTGCTGATGCCTATTTCACCTGGTATTCGACGCTGATCAATCACTATGGGATCAAGGCAGATATCACCGATGTGATCATCTCCTCCACCGTGCCACGCGTGGTGTGGAACCTGCGCGTGTTTACTGACCGTTTCTTCAACTGTCGCCCGCTGGTGGTGGGCAAGCCCGACTGCCTGTTGCCGGTGGCACCACGCGTTGATCAAGGCACCCAGCCGGGGCCAGATCGTCTGGCCAATGCGGTTGCGGCCTATGATCGCCATGGCGGCAATACCGTGGTTGTCGATTTCGGCACCGCCACCAACTTTGACGTGGTGGCAGAGGATGGCGCCTATGTGGGTGGCGTGATCGCCCCCGGTGTGAACCTCAGCCTTGAGGCGCTGCACTCCGGCGCGGCGGCATTGCCGCACGTTGATGTCAGCCAGCCTGAGCGCGTTATTGGCACCAATACGGTGGGCTGCATTCAATCTGGCGTCTTCTGGGGCTATACTGGTCTGATCGAAGGCATCATCAGCCGAATCAAGGCAGAATACGGTCGTCCGATGAAGGTTGTGGGCACTGGTGGCCTTGCGCCCTTGTTTGAAAAGGGCGATCACCTATTTGACACCATCGAAGATGACCTGACCATGCACGGCCTGACCGTGATCCACAAATACAACAAGGACCAAGGCAACATATGAGCAGCCAGCGCCTTATCTATCTCCCCCTCGGTGGCGCGGGTGAGATCGGAATGAACTGTTACGTCTACGGCTACGGCCCCGAGGATCAGGAGCGCTTGATCCTTGTGGATCTGGGCGTGACCTTCCCGGATATGGACGGCACCCCGGGTGTGGACCTGATCCTGCCCGATATCGCGTGGCTGGAGGAGCGTAAGGATCGCCTTGACGCTATCTTCATCACCCACGCACATGAGGACCACGTTGGCGCGGTTGGCCACCTGTACGAACGTCTGGGCGCGCCGATCTACGCCCGTGCGTTCACCGCCAATATCGCCCGCCACAAGCTGCGCGAATATGGCTATTCCGACGACGTGGTACGTACCGTGTCGCCACTGCCCGAAAGCATCAAGGCAGGTGAGATGGAAGTGGCGTTCCTGCCAATGTCGCATTCGATCCCCGAAAGCTCGGCGTTGATCATCGACACGCCAAAGGGCCGCTTGATCCACACCGGTGACTTCAAACTGGATAAAACGCCGGTTGTGGGCGAAGCCTACGATCCCGATCTGTGGGCCACTGTGTCCAAGAACGGCGTCAAAGCGCTGATCTGTGACAGTACCAACGTGTTCAGCCCCGTCGCTGGCCGCTCTGAGGCATCGATCGGGGATGAGATCACATCGCTGGTGGCAGAGGCGCCTGGCATGGTGGTGGCAACCACCTTTGCCTCGAACGTCGCACGGGTGAAAACACTGGCTGAGGCCGGCGTGCGGGCAGGGCGGTCGATCTGCCTGATGGGCCGCGCCATGCGCCGCATGATTGAGGCGGCGATCACCACTGGTGTGCTGGCTGATTTCCCCAAAGTGGTCAGCGTCGAAGAGGCGCGTGAGATCCCGCGCGAAAACTTGATGCTGCTGGTGACCGGATCGCAGGGCGAACGCCGCGCGGCCTCGGCCCAGCTGGCGAACGGCAAATACCACGGTATCAGCCTGAAAGAGGGCGATCTGTTCCTCTTCTCCTCCAAGACCATTCCGGGCAATGAACGCGGTGTGATCCGCATCATGAACCAGTTTTCGGAAATGGGTGTGGATGTGGTTGACGATCACGGGGGCCGCTACCACGTGTCGGGCCACGCCAACCGCCCCGATCTGATTGAGATGCACAAGCTGGTGCATCCCGAAATGGTCATCCCTATGCACGGCGAACACCGTCATCTGCGCGAACACAGCAAGCTGGCGGAAACCAACGGCTATGCCTCCACCATCGCGGTGAACGGCACCATGCTGGAACTGTCCGGCGATGCGCCGCGTGTCTGTGGTTTTGTTGATACGGGCCGCACCTATTTGGATGGCTCGGTGCAATATGGCGCGCTGGACGGCATTGTGCGCGACCGGATCCGTATGGCGCTGAACGGTCATGTGCTGGTCACCGTCATTCTGGATGAGGACAACGAACCGCTGGGCGATCCGTGGTGCGAGCTGAAAGGTCTGGCCGAAACCGGCAAGTCGAACGCGCCGCTGGTCGATGTGCTGGAGGCGGACCTGAGCCAGTTCATGGGCCGTGCCTCGCAGCGCACCTTGGATGATGACGACAAGCTGGAAGATGAGCTGCGCAAAATCACCCGCCGCAGTGCTCAGATCGAGATTGGCAAAAAGCCTGAGGTCACCGTGGTGATTTCCCGCCTGTCGGCGTGATGTGATCTAGTGGTTTTGAAAGAATGAGAAAGGCGCCCCTTTGGGGCGCCTTTTTGTTAGCGGAGCTGCCGCCAGCCATCACTAGGCTTGATTTCAAAGAACAGCCACAAGATTGCTATGGATCCAAAGGGTGACCAAAGAACAGAAATAATCCACCAAGGCCAAGGACTATGACCGCGTCTGCGTGCCATGTCACCGATGTGCGCGAACAGTGCATAGACCGCGTAGAAAAATATCAAAATAAATAAAAAAGCGACAATTGTATCGAGCATAGATGTGTTCTCTGAGATGCGCCTTTTCTGTTGCCAGAAAAGGCGAAGGCCAAATCTGTGTCAGATTTGGCCCCCGGTTCCTTAATTAGCTGATCGCCACACCACGCCGCCCGGCGAGGTCGGTGAAATACTGCCAGGCCACGCGACCCGACCGCGCGCCACGGGTGGCCTGCCATTCGATGGCCTCTGCCCAAAGCGTGTCTTCGTCAATCTCGACCCCGTAGGCCTTGCAGTAGCCACGGATCATGTCGAGGTAGTCGTCCTGCGAACAGGGGTGGAAGCCCAGCCACAGACCAAAACGATCCGACAGCGACACCTTTTCCTCCACCGCCTCGGCGGGGTTGATGGCGCTGGAGCGTTCGTTTTCAATCATATCGCGTGGCATCAGGTGACGACGGTTGGAAGTGGCATAGAACACCACATTCTCAGGCCGCCCTTCGATACCGCCGTCCAGAACAGCCTTCAGCGATTTATAGTGCTGATCATCATGACCAAAGCTCAGGTCATCACAGAACAACAGAAACCGCGCATCAGAGGTGCGTAGCAGGTTCATTAGCCGCGACACGCTTGGCAGATCCTCACGCTGCAGCTCCACGATTTTCAGGTCATGCCCCTGACGCAGAACCTCGGCATGGATCGCCTTCACGATGGAGGATTTGCCCATCCCACGCGACCCCCAGAGGAGGGCGTTGTTCGCAGGCAACCCTTTGGCAAATTGCAGCGTGTTGGCCAGCAGCGTTTCGCGGGTGCGGTCAACACCCACCAGCAGCGACAGGTCCACACGGTTTACCTTGGCCACCGGTTCCAGACGGTCCGGCTCCACATGCCACACAAAAGCATCGGCAGAGCCAAAGTCAGGTGCAGAAAGAGGCGCCGGAGCCATACGCTCCAACGCCTCTGCAATACGTTTAACGGTCTTTTTCACGGGGTATTCCCTAACGACTTACTTATTTTCAGTGTCCTGTTCAGACGCTTCCAGTTCCGCATCATCATAGGCTTCTTCTTCGTCATCGTAGTAACCTTCGGCGCGCAGCTGAGCTTCGCGTTTGGTTTCCACGCGGGCCACAAGGAAGATCGAAATCTCATAGAGGCCGTAAACCACAGTGAAGAGGATCAACTGCGTGGTCACATCCGGCGGGGTCACCAGTGCGGCGACAGTCAAGATGCCAACAACCGCGTATTTCCGCGTGTTGCGCAGACCAGCGGCGGAAGCCAGACCGGCCTTGCCCATCAGGGTCAGCAGCACAGGCAACTGGAAACACAGACCAAAGGCCACGATCATCTTCAACGTGATGTCGAGGCTTTCGTTCACCTTGCCGTTAAAGACGATGTCGATGCCCTGACGCGCGGTTTCCAATGACCCCTCAATCTCTTCACCCACCAGAATGGCAGACACGAAGGACGGGAAATCCGCAAAGCCCAGGAAAAACGCCATCGCCAGTGGGATCACCACATAATGCGAAAACGCCGCACCCAGCAGGAACAGGGCAGGCGATGCGATCAGGAAGGGCAGGAAGGCGGATTTTTCGTTCTTATACAGACCCGGCGCCACAAAGCGCCACAGCTGGTAGGCGATGACCGGAAAGGACAGCACCAGACCACCCACCATCGAGATGCGGATCAGGGTAAAGAAGTATTCCTGCGGCGCGGTGTATTGCATCACCGGATTGGGGTTCCCCAGCGCGCGCATCGTCTTTTCGATCGGTTGCAGCAGGAAATCCAGCAGCTGACCGCCAAAGGTAAAGCAGATCACCATACCGACAACAAAGGCCAGCACAGACCGGATCAGACGGGTGCGCAGTTCGGCCAGATGCTCAATCAGCGGGGCGCTGGAATCTTCCAGCTCTTTCGTGTCGCTCATGGCGGTTCCTTAGCCCTTTTCTTTAGGCTCTTCAGCGGCTGGTGCTTCCGACGCTGCGGCTTCTGCAGCGGCGGCGGCAGCTTCGGCGTCGCGACGGGCCTGTTCCTTGGCGGCGGTTGCCTCTTGGATCTTGCGGGCCGCTTCGGCGCGGTCTTCGGATAGGGGCTCACTGCCTTCGGATGGGGACCAGTCGGTCAGGCTGTCAGTTGCCTCTTTGACCTTGTCCATGCCGAATTGCGCAGGATTGCTGGCCGCTTTCAGGGTTTGGCTCACGTCCTTGACGCCTGCCTCATCCGCAGCCTGTTCCATTGCGCGGCTGAACTCTCGTGCCATACCGCGTGCTTTGCCCACAAATTGCCCGACCGAGCGGAACAGCCCGGGCAGGTCTTTGGGGCCTACGACAATCAACGCCACAACGCCGATGATCAGCAGTTCGCTCATGCCCAGATCGAACATGGCTTAGACCTTGTCTTTGTCGGACTCCGGGGTCACGTCTTTGGCTGCGGCTGCCTGATCTTCCAGTTCTGCCTTGCCTTCGTTGACGCCTTTTTTGAACGAGGTGATGCCTTTGCCCACTTCGCCCATCAGCGAGCTGATCTTGCCACGGCCGAAAAGTACCAGAACGACAACGGCGATCAGAAGAAGGCCGGGAAGGCCGATATTGTTCAGCATGAGTGTTCTCCCTTAATACGGCGCGTCGCTGAACGGCGCCGTCGAAATTCACCTACTGTATCTAATAGCTGCGATGTGTTCTTGGAAGGACCAATGCGCGCATAGGGGCGATTTTTAGACGTTACGGCACCTGAGGACGCAATTCTTGGGGGGTGTCTACCCAATAATGCGGAGGTATTTGCCCTCTCAGGCAGATTCGCGCGGGAATACGAAACAGCGATCGCGGCGGAACATCAGCCACAGCGGGCGGCCCACCTGCGGCAAGAAGACGTTGGGCACCGTCGCCTTCAGCACCGATCCGTCATAATCCATGCGGATTTCCACCAGACTTTCCGATCCCATAAAGCGCGCGCGCACAACTTCGCCACGGGCGGCAACGCCGTTTTGTGGGGTGGGTTCGGGGCCTTTGCCGTTGCGGTCAAATTCGATTTTCAGGTGCTGGGGGCGGATTACGATGTCCACCTCACCACCATCTGCAACACCCGGCGCCAGAAACTGACCAAAGGGTGTTTCACACAGCGCGCCCTGAACTTTACCGCAGATCACGTTGATATCGCTGAAAAATGCGACGGCCTGACGGTCCTTGGGGGCGTTGTAGATGTTATAGGGCGCGCCTTGCTGCACGATCTTGCCGCGCCGCATCAGGGCAATTTCGTCGGCCATGCGCATCGCCTCTTCGGGTTCGTGCGTGACCAGCAGAACGGCGGCATCCTCGGCCTTTAGCAGTTCCAGTGTTTGATCGCGGATATCGTCGCGCAGCCGGTTGTCTAGGCCCGAGAAGGGTTCATCCATCAGCATGATCTTGGGGCGCGGCGCAAGGGCGCGGGCCAGTGCCACACGTTGCTGTTCGCCGCCCGACAACAGGTAAGGGTAGCCGTCGATGAAGCGGCGCAGGCCGACTTTGTCCAGCAGTTCCTCTACCCGCGCACGCTTTTCCGCCTTGGAACCAGACAGGCCGAAGGCCACATTGTCCCCCACGGTCAGATGCGGAAACAGGGCGAAATCCTGAAACATCAGCCCGATATGGCGGCGTTCTGGCGGAATGCGGAACACCGTGTCGCAGATCAGCTGGCCATCGACGTAAATTTCGCCACTGTCCTGCATTTCCACGCCGGCGATCATGCGCAGGGTGGTGGATTTGCCACAGCCGGATGGCCCTAGCAGGCAGGTTACCTGACCCGGCATCACCTTCAGCGACACGTCATCCACCACACGGGTGCCCCCAAAGGCGCGCACCATGTTGCGGATTTCCAGACGCGGGGCAGTAACTGGGGGAATGGTGGTCGCGGACACGGGATTTCCTCGTGGCGGCGCGGGTGCGCCGGTGTTATGGGGTCGGCTTCCCGATTAAAAGCATCGGGTTTTGCCGACCCTTAACAACTGTGCGTCTTTCAGACAAGGGACCTTGCAGGCCCCCGCGACGCTTAGCAGCAGGGGACCGCGTCGCTGCCGTTGTCGGCATTAAAGGGGCTTTCGCCGCCGCAACCTTCAAAAATCCCGTAGTGGGTGGAGAAATCCCCAATGAAGGTGAAGTGTTCGGCAAAGCGCGTATCGGCCAGCATCATCCATGTGTTGCCACAGACAGGGAAAACCTTGCCCGCCTCGATGATGTGGTGATCATCCAGTTTGAACGCATGGGGTGCGGTGGGCAGGGTGCCCTTGTAGATCACCGCTTGACCGTAATCCTCACAGGCGGGTTCCAACCCCTCCAGCTTGAACAGACGGTAGGTGGAGGAGGTGAAGGACAGCGGTGCAACGCGTTGTTCCAGCACCGGGTTTTCGATGGTCAACGGGCGGTGGGTGACCAGACGCGGATCCTCAAAGCCAGCGTTCTTGGCAATGGTCAGGAAGTCATTCCAGTAGAGCGCACCAGACAGGCATTCGCCATACAGCACCTCATCTTCTGCCATCGCCTTTGGCACGCGGCGATCAGCATAAACGTCAGAGAAATACATTTCCCCACCCGGTTTCAGCAGGTGATAGGCGCCATCCAGAACCGCCTGTTTGTCGGTGGATAGGTTCACCACGCAGTTCGACACGATGATGTCAAAACTGCCCGGTTCCAGACCCAGCTCATCCAGTTTCTCAATGTAGCCTTCGTGAAACTCGACGTTTGCATAGCCGAATTTTTCGGCGTGCCAGTCCTGATGTTCGCGCGCCACGGCTAGCTGTTCGGCTGTCATGTCCACACCCACAACGTAGCCGGTCGGACCAACCAATTGCGCCAGCGCGTAAACGTCACGGCCCGCGCCACAGCCCAGATCAAGGATGCGAGCGCCCTCTAGGCCGTCAGGCATCACCAGCCCGCAGCCGTAGTAGCGCATCAGCACCTCATCATGCACGTTGCGCAGCACGTCTTTCAGGTATTCCGGCATCTCATCGGGGGTGCAGCAGGCGTTTGTTTGCAGGTCGTCGCTGCCTTGCAGAACTTTGCCGTAATAGTCCTGGACGTTTTCATGTTTCATCTTGGTCTTCCCCGGAAATACGTTGTCGTCAAAATGGATAAGCACATGCACGATGCTGGGCAATCGCTGCGTTGCGTCGTTCACGCGATTGTGGGTTGGCGGTGAACATTCCGCCGAAGGTTTCGGCGTTTGCGTTATGCGATCAGTTCGAACGGCGCCTCTGCCAGGATGCGGCCGTTTACCTGTAGTTCCACCCGATGCGGCCCGGGATGCAGGGTAAAGGTGCTGGCATTGCCTTTCAGTTTGTGCGCTTTGCTCAATTGTAGCGGCGCACCCGCGCGGATCGCTGTTTGTTTCAGTTTGTGCACCTTGCGCCCTGTTTTGCCGTTCGGGCGATCAAAGTGCATTACGTAGTCAACCAGCACCGGCAGTGCGCTGTCAGCGGTCAGTGTAATGTCCAGCGTGACCGCGTCGCCAATACGCACGGGATCAGGAGAGGCGGTGAGAGTGGCCGCAATTGGCACATCCTGACGGTAGCCAAGCTGCGCCAGAGCCCGCGTGTCGCCATCCTTCACCAGTGTGCGCAGCGCGTGTTTGGTCAGCCAGAACAGTTCTTTCTCATGCTGCGCGGCTTGTGTTTTCCATGTTTCCAGCCGGTTCATCATGTCCTGCGGATGGATGCGTGACAGGTCGTTTAGGTGGTTGGCCACAGATCGGGTGACAAACCGTGTTGGATCACTGTGTAGTTGATCCAGCAACGGCAGCGGGCGCAGCGGGTCGATTGCCACCTTTTCGCCCCACGGCAGACGCGGGCGGGTGCCTTCGCTGACCAGACGGCGCAGGTGATAGTGGTCGGCGGTGACCCAAGTGTCGAGGGCGGCAAACACCTCCTCCGGCCAGTGGTTGAGGAAGGGGCGCAGGGCAAATTCCATCGAAAAGCGCGTTGTCACCTCGGCCAGCAGGGGCAGGGCGGCGGCTGGGGCGTCGAGCCCGCGGCTGACAATCAAATCGCCCAAGGGTGCGAAGATGAAATCGCCAAAATCATCATCCGAAAGGTCCGGATCACAGGGCGCAGGTAGGGCGGTTTGTATGATGTCGAAACAGCGCTGCAGATCGCGCGGCAGATGATCGCCAAGCACGCGCCCGATCAATTGCTGGCGCTGTTTCAGTTCCAGCGCGGGCAGCTCTGCCATCACATCTTTCTGAAAACGTCCCGGATCAAACCCGTCCCAAGCAGAGGCAAAAAGGCCGCCCAGATAGGCGACCTTTTCGGCGTTGAACAACTGATCTTTCAGGGAGAACGCCTCTGCCATCGGGTTACATCACCTGATTGGAGGCGCCGCCGTCCAGCAGCACGTTTTGCCCAACCATAAAGCCCGCGTGCTGCGAACACATAAATGCGCAGGTCTGGCCAAATTCCATCGCGGTGCCGTAGCGGCCAGCGGGGATAGTGGCGGCGCGCTGGGCTTTGGCGTCGTCCATCGAAATGCCTTGCTGTTGGCTAACGCCTGTGTCCAGTGCAACGGCACGATCGGTGGCGTGAATGCCGGGCAGTAGGTTGTTGATGGTCACACCTTTGCCAGCCACCTGACGGGCGGTGCCTGCAACATAGCCGGTCAGGCCTGCGCGCGCGGCGTTTGATAGGCCCAGAACCGGAATCGGTGCCTTGACCGAAACCGAGGTGATGTTGACCACACGGCCCCAGCCGCGATCCATCATGCCGGGCACCAGCGCCTTGATCAGCGCAATCGGGGCCAGCATGTTGGCATCCAGCGCATTGATGAAATCATCACGATCCCAATCGGTCCACATGCCCGGGGGCGGGCCACCTGCGTTGGTGACCAAAATGTCAACCTGACCTGCGGCCTCCAGCACTTTTGCTTGCCCTTCGGCGGTCGTCACGTCGGCGGCAACGGTGGTTACTTCGACGCCATAGGTGGCCCGAATGTCTGCGGCTGTTGCTTCCAGCGCATCGCTGCCGCGGGCGTTCATCACCAGATTGACACCAGCCTGTGCCAGTGCTTCGGCGCATCCCCGACCCAGCCCTTTGGACGAAGCGCAGACCAGCGCACGTTTACCAGAAATCCCGAGATCCATATCCAATTCTCCCTTGCGCCAATAAAATGGCGCCGCTGTTGACCGTTACGGACTATGACGGGATCGGCCTTCAATCGCCAGCACGAATTCAGCGCATCGGAAATCGCCAGAGGATCGCCACCAAAACATCTCGTGATTGGACGATTTCTGCCGCATTCTGTATTTAGGCTTAGGACGATCCGGTTAACGCCTGCAGCAGTTGCGCGTTTTTGCTGCACAGTGACCGTGGCGTGTGAGGTATCGGCGCATCAGCGCCAATTAACCGTCCTAGACGGTGAGTGAAGGTAATAAAGTGACGATCATGAACGATTTCGCCCCCGATTCCACATTCAGCCTGCCAGCCTACCGTTCCACGGCGTTGAAGGTCAGTCATGGGGCAAATCTGGGGGATCCGCTGTCCTTTGCTGATGAACTGGTGCTGGATGATACCTATCTGGTTAGCGTTGCCGCACGGTCTGCGCGTCTGGCTGTTGTACCGGGGCGCAGCGGTGCGTTTCGTATTGCTGGAAACACGGATATGGGCACACCTGGCGGGGCACTGCATCTGGATTGTTGCCTGACATTCATGTCGCCGGACGGACGTACCACAGAAATTCTCGTCCTTGTCGAAGTGGACCCCAAAGGCCACGTTGTCGAAGTGTATGCGCTGCCTCTGTCGCCGTTGGTGCCCAAGGCCGAGCTGACGCTGGTCGGTGTCGATAAAGAAAGCGCGCATACCAAACTGGCCGAAGTGGCCTGTGTCAGCTTTACCGCAGGCACCCGCATCACGATGGCCACCGGCGAACAACGCCGGGTGGAGGAGTTGCGCGTGGGCGACCGCGTGCTAACCCGTGATGATGGCCCACAAGTGTTGCGTTGGGTGGGGCAATCCACCGTGCGGGCGCTGGGCGAATTCGCCCCCGTTTTGATCCGCGCTGGCACAATGCACAACGCGGATGATCTGATCGTCAGCCCCGAACACCGTCTGTTTGTGTATCAGCGCACCGATGAGCTGGGCGCTGGTCGCGCCGAGGTGCTGATCAAGGCACGGGATCTGATCAATGGTAGCACTGTGGTGCAGTTGGATGGTGGCTTCGTGGAATATTACCAACTGCTGTTTGATGATCACCAAATCATCTACGCAGAAGGCATCGCTGCAGAAACCCTGTTGGCAGACCTGCGCACCTCGCCTGCGCTGCCGGATGATCTGGCCAAGCGTCTGGAAACGGGCACCCTGCGTCACTGCGACCGCAGCTATCTGGACTTCTCTCTGGCGAAGATCGATCTGCCCGACGGCGATGTGACCCAACTGCTGCGTCGGGCCTCGACCGGCTAAGCGTCACAGGCCCTAAGTCTTATTGCCACAGCCTCCGTGCCCCGCTATATCGCGCCCATGTTGGATAACGCTACAAACCGCCCCGAACTGCCGCCCGAGATTGCGCGTCGTCGCACCTTTGCGATCATCTCGCACCCGGATGCCGGTAAAACCACCCTGACGGAGAAGTTCCTGCTCTATGGCGGTGCGATCCAGATGGCGGGGCAGGTGCGTGCCAAGGGTGAGGCGCGCCGTACCCGTTCCGACTTCATGCAGATGGAAAAGGATCGCGGCATTTCTGTCAGCGCCTCGGCCATGTCGTTCGATTTTGGCCAGTTCCGCTTCAACCTTGTGGATACGCCCGGCCACTCGGACTTTTCCGAGGATACGTACCGCACGCTGACTGCCGTGGATGCGGCGGTGATGGTGATTGACGGCGCAAAGGGTGTGGAAAGCCAGACGCAGAAACTGTTTGAGGTCTGCCGTCTGCGTGACCTGCCGATCCTGACGTTTTGTAACAAGATGGACCGCGAAAGCCGCGACACGTTCGAAATCATTGATGAGATTCAGGAAAACCTGGCCATTGATGTGACCCCGGCCTCTTGGCCCATCGGGGTGGGGCGTGATTTCATCGGCTGTTACGATCTGCTGAACGACCGTCTGGAACTGATGGACCGCGCCGATCGTAACAAAGTGGCCGAGTCGATTTCGATCAATGGCCTCGACGATCCGGCGATTGAACAGCATGTGCCGGCTGAACTGGTCGACCAACTGCGCGAAGAGGTGGAGATGGCGCGCGAACTGCTGCCCGCCCTAGACCCGCAAGCGGTGCTAGAGGGGCACATGACCCCGATTTGGTTCGGTTCTGCGATCAACTCTTTCGGGGTGCAGGAACTGATGAACGGCATCGGGCAGTACGGTCCCGAGCCGCAGCCACAGTCCGCGCAGCCCCGTCAGGTGGCACCGGACGAAAAAAAGGTTGCAGGCTTTGTATTCAAAGTGCAGGCCAACATGGACCCGAAACACCGTGACCGCGTGGCCTTTGTGCGCATGGCCTCGGGCCATTTCAAACGTGGCATGAAACTGACCCATGTGCGTACCAAAAAGCCGATGGCGATCTCGAACCCTGTGCTGTTCCTTGCTTCTGACCGCGAACTGGCAGAGGAGGCTTGGGCCGGTGACATCATCGGTATCCCCAACCACGGCCAGCTGCGCATTGGCGATACCCTGACCGAAGGTGAGGCGCTGCGCGTCACCGGCATTCCGTCGTTTGCGCCGGAATTGCTGCAAGGTGTGCGCGCGGGCGATCCGATGAAGGCAAAGCACCTTGAAAAGGCGCTGATGCAGTTTGCCGAAGAGGGCGCTGCGAAGGTGTTCAAGCCCAGTTTTGGCTCTGGCTTCGTCGTGGGCGTTGTGGGTGCGCTGCAGTTTGAGGTTCTGGCCAGCCGGATTGAACTGGAATACGGGCTGCCGGTCCGCTTTGATCAGTCGCAGTTCACATCTGCCCGCTGGGTGCATGGTAACAAGGACGCGGTTGATAAATTCGTCAACGCCAACAAACAGCACATCGCGCATGACCATGACGGCGATGTGGTCTACCTGACCCGCCTGCAATGGGACATTGATCGGGTGGAACGGGATTATCCCGATGTCACGCTGTCGGCGACGAAAGAGATGATGGTTTAAGCCATCGTTGCAAAACTCATAAGGTCGGGCGGGAAATCGCCTGACCTTTTTCTTCTGCCACAAACCCCTTGGCGAAGCTGGGGTGCTGTGGCTAAAGTCCGTCCAAGACATGAGTGAGGGCATAGGGGGCCATCATGAAAACCAATTCCGTCGCGATGATGAGCGCGCTTGGCGCCACCACAATGACCTTCACTGCACCGCAGGCCTTGGCGCAGGTGGATGTTTGGGAACTGCTCGATCAGATTGAGATCGAAGAGGTGATTACCGAAACCACCTATGAGGTGAAAAAATCCCTTCCCGCCGAAATTGATCAGGGTCTGAGCGATGTTCAGATCACCGGTTATGCGGTGCCGATGATCCCCGGTGAAATGGTGCAGGAACTGCTCTTGGTCTCGGACATGGGCCTGTGCCCGCTGTGCGGCAGCGGCGATCATGGCGCGACCTTGCAGGTTACGCTGGCCGATCCGATCCCCGGTTTTGACGCCAGCCGCAAGATCACCCTGCGCGGTGATGTGCAGGCAGTGCGTGATCCGGAAACGTGGCAGGCGGCGGTCATGACCCGCGCAACCGCAGTGTCTTTTGACTGAGTATTGAGCGGAATTGCCAATATGTGTCCCAGTTAAGGCCTAGTTAATCACCGCTTTGTTGATCGCAGGGCGGTGTTTTTTGTAGTTTCACGAGTGTTTAAGAAGATTTCCATGACGATCCCAGATTTTTCTATAGACCATATGACAGTCGCCTTTGCCATTGACGGCGGGCTAGTGGAACAACTGTGTGTCACCCTGCATTCGCTGTTGCGTCACAGGGGCGGGACGACGGATGTGCTGCTATTGGCGGTGGATCTGAAACCTGACGAGATTGCCTTGATCGAAAAAACCGCCTCGCTTTTTGCGCGGGCGACGTTGCGGGTGCAGCCCTTTAGCCTGGGTAGTGACGACCTGATGGCGATTTCGTCGGGGCATTTGACTGCAACATCTTTGGCACGGATTTTCCTGCCGGACTATATCGAAGAACGCGTTCTCTATCTGGATGCCGATATTCTGGTGTTGGAGGATCTGGGCCCGCTGTTTCGGATGGAAATGTTCGGGCATGTGATCGCCGCAGCGCGCGATTTGCCCCAGCTAGTGAACAGCGATGTGTTGGATCGTGCTGCCTTGGGCGAAGTGATCAGGCCACGCGATCTGCGTCGCGCTCAGAAAGACATTACAGGATTTCACAACGCGCTGCCCTGGGGGGATCCCGCACATTACGTCAACACCGGGGTTCTGTTGATTGATTGCGCCGCAATGCGCGCGGACAAAGAGCGGTATGCCCAGTTGCGCAATGTGGCAGAGGCCGCGCAATATCCGCTGCTGGATCAGGATCACATAAACCGTACCTATGGTGCTGAAAAAACGCTTTTGCCGCTGCGCTGGAACCGTTTGACCGGCAATATTCCCGAAGGCATGTATCAGCGCTATCTGGCGGCCCAGGGCGCAGCGGATGACGCGGCGATCTATCATTATGCGGGGATGCGTAAACCCTGGTGGCCGTGGTGGAAATGGCGCGCTAGCCGGGCACCTGCCAAGATGTTACGCTGGCGTTTGGAACGGTGGCTGATGCGCCGCAAGTTGAAAAGGACGTCCTCCTTTGCCATTGCAAAACAGAGTTCTGCCCACGGGTGATATTGTTGCAACCAGCGAACGCGGGATGTTTACCGGCAATCGCGGAATTCTAAGGTTCGATGGTGCATCTCTTGGAACCTCGCGCTGGACGCATCCCCATTGGATCATCTGTACGTTGACCCATCCGCGCGGCAAATACCAAAGCCCGCAGCCCAAACGTGGTTGGGTGCCGTTGTTTTTTCTGGATGAAGCCGTGGGATTGGCCGCTGGGCATCGACCGTGCCACTATTGCCGCCGTGCGGATGCGGCGCGGTTTATGGAGGCGTGGCACGATGGGCATCAATGTCTCGCAGGCAGCGTTCTGACGCCGGAGGTGGACAAGTGCCTGCATGCGGCGCGTGTGACCCGCGATCGCGAACAGGTCCGCCATAAGGCCGAGGCATCATCGCTGCCGGATGGTGCGTTCATACAGCTGGCGGGCGGGCAACCTGCGCTGATCCATGGCGATCGCGCTTTGCCTTATCGTCCCGGCGGCTACGCCCCGCCAGTGACGCGTCCGATGGGGGTGGTGAACGTGCTGACCCCAAAACCGATCCTGCCCGTTCTTTCAGCGGGTTATCTGCCACAGTTGCATCCCAGCGCTGCGCAATGATGCTTGCGGTATCGACCGGCGCACGGCATTCTGCCACCCATGAGCGAGCAGCGTAAAACAACCTATCCCGGCGGCTTTCCAGCCATTCTGGCACAGATGGAGGGGCGGCGTGATCCCTTCACCTATCATGAGGGGGAGGCGCTGGCGCCGCTCGAAACGGATTTTGCTGCATTGAAACAGCAGTACATGCTGGCGGAGGCACCGGAAATGGGTGACAGCCGCAGCGGATACGCCCGTAAATATCGTGCGCTCGCAGAGGAGTTTGCAGGTCGTTCTGCGCTACTGCATTTACACGGTTTGCTAATCGCCCACCTGCGTCGCCGCGCGCAGCCATCTCATACTGCCGCCTTGTTCCAACGGCTTTGGGTCGAAGAGGCTGATTACCTGATGGATTACCTCGACGCGCGCTGGCTGGTGTCGGCGGCGACCACCTTTGGTGATCATGGCGCGAATGAGGTGCAGCGGTCTGTTGGCCATGCGCTGTCGGTGCTGTTTGGCATGATGAAGCTTTATGAGACAGAACGCCTATTCGCCGCTGTCACGCCCGATCAGCCACATCCGTGGCGCAAACGCTCTAGCCCGACCTTGGCAATGGAAATGGATGCCTTTGCTGTTGGCGGGGCCGGTGGGCTCGACGTGAATATGTTGGGCCGTTTGTGGCAGCAGGGCAGCGAGGATCCGGTGATCGCGCCCTTGGTGCAGCGGTTGCTGACGCTGTTGGTGGATGACGATAAAACCGTGTTTCGTCGATTGCACATCATGCGCGCCCGTAAGGCCAAGCAGCGGCAGGAGGCAGGCAAAGAGGCCAAGCCGCAACGCGCCGTGCCAGCGGATAGGCGCAAGGTCATCGCCCCAGTGCCCGAAGGTCGATCTGGTCAGAACGACACCCGCCGCTGGGGTATCGTTTCCCTGATCAAAGCTGCACCGCGTGATGTTTTGGCCTTTGCGGCCTATCACCTCGACCTTGGGGCGCATCATCTGCATATCTATCTGGATGATCCAAACCCTGAGGCGGCAGAAATTCTGCAACGCCACCCCAAGGTGACGGTCGTGACCTGCGATGACAGCTATTGGAACGCGCAGAAAAAACCGCGGATGAAAACCCACCGAATGCGGCAGGTCTGGGTGGCAACACAGGCCTATAACAGCACCGACTGCGATTGGTTGGGCCATGTTGACGTGGATGAGTTTTTGCTGCCCGAGGGCGGCAAACCCATCGAAGAGATGCTGGCCGAGGTGCCAGAGGATCATCTGGGCCTGATGCTGCAATCGGCTGACCAACTGGAAGCCCCCGGGCCAGATGGTGGGGAGGCGTTTAAGCTGACCCATCTGGCCGCCGGCCATAAACGCGAGGTTCTGGGGCGTATCTATTCAACGCTGGGCAGCCATCTGCCCGGGGGCTTTATCGGCCACATTTCGGGCAAGCTGTTTTTGCGAACTGGTCTGGATGGGTTGCGCTTTGGCATTCACGCCTGTCACTGGCAGGCGGCGCAGGTGGAAAACATCACCAATATGACCGGCAGTTATATCGGTCACGCCCATGCTGCCAGCTGGCCCCAGTTCCGCAAAATGCTAGAGTTTCGCCTGACCCGTGGGTCTTATCAGCGGGCTGAGGACAATGATCGGTTGCAGCTGGGAGATGTGATTGATCTGGTGCTGGAAGAGGGCGGCGAAGATGGGTTGCGCGATTTCTACAACGAAGTGAACGGCGGCGGGCCAGAACAGCGCGCAGCGTTGGCGCGCTATAATATGCTGATCGACTACCCGCTGCATTTGCCAGAGCGCATGGTGCGCATTTTCGGCAATGAGGCAAAGGTGTATCTGGGATGAGCGGGCGCAAGACTTGGGGTCTCGTTTCCACGATTAAGGCCCCTGTCGAGGAGGTGCTGAACTTCTGCGCCCATCATCTGGATCTTGGGGCGCATCGGCTGTTTATTTATTTGGATGACGACAGCGTCGATCACCGCGCCGCGTTTGATCTGCTGTCCGCTCATCCCAAGGTGCGGCCGCTGATCACGGATGATGCCTATTGGCAAAAGCGTGGGTTCAAACGGCGCGCAAAACACCAGTCGCGCCAGTTTGAAAACGCCAAACACGTCTATCGCCGCGCCACGGGGCAGGTGGATTGGCTGACCCACATTGATGTCGACGAATTCCTCTGGCCCACGGTTGCGCAGGATAAACATACGGTCGCGGATGTTCTGACTGGCCTGTCCGATGATTGCCAATGCGCCCGCATACGCCCGTGGGAGGCGCTGGCGCCCTTGGATGGCGGTCCTCAGCACGATTTCAAGGGGATGTCGATCCCCGCTGCCCAGCGTCGTGCCGAGACAGAAGAGATCTATCCAGATTACGGCACCCACCTAAACGGTGGGTTCCTCAGCCATGTGGCGGGAAAAATGTTCTATCGCACCGGCGTTGAGGGGATGAAGGTGCAGATCCATAACGTCTGGATCGGTGAGGATATGAACCCGCAGCAACAGGAACTGCCTGACCTTAGGTTGCTACATTGTCATGCGGGCAGTTGGGATCACTTTTACACCGCCTTTCACTTCCGCTTGGACAAGGGCAGTTACCGCAGTGAATTGCGCCCTAACAAACCGGTGGAAGAGGGGGGCGTTAGCCTGCACGATCTTCTCTCAGGCATCTATGCCGACGGGGGCGAGGCAGCGCTGCGGCGGTTCTATGATACGGTCTGCGCGGCCGATCCGGATTTGATTGCGCGGCTCAGCGCGAAGGGGCTGCATATGACCGCCGATCTGGATCTGGACGCCAAACGCAGACGCCATTTCCCCGACTACTGATCCTAGCTAATTCCTAACGTGACTGGCCAAACGGGCAGGCGGGACACAGCCCGACCCGTAACATCAGGTAAAAACGCGCTTTCATTGACCCAAGGCGGGCTTTGCGCTAAACCCCGCCACACAACGGATCAAGCGACGCATTGTCGCTGTGCCATAAGGGCCGATCCACTGACGCTGCTGCGGGCCCGTTGTGTCCGTAAAAAACGGATACGTATGACAAAATTTAGTGATCTGAAGCTCGCTCCGAAGGTTTTGAAGGCTGTAGAAGAGGCCGGCTATGAAAGCCCGACCCCTATTCAGGCTGGGGCGATTCCCCCCGCCTTGGAAGGGCGCGATGTTCTGGGGATTGCCCAGACCGGCACCGGCAAAACCGCCAGCTTCACCCTGCCGATGATCTCGCTTCTGGCGCGTGGCCGTGCCCGCGCACGCATGCCACGCTCGCTGGTTCTGTGCCCGACGCGCGAACTGGCCGCGCAGGTTGCCGAAAACTTCGACACCTACACCAAACACCTGAAGCTGACCAAAGCGCTGCTGATCGGTGGCGTTTCCTTCAAGGAGCAAGAGGCGCTGATCGACCGTGGTGTTGACGTTCTGATCGCCACCCCCGGCCGTCTGCTGGACCATTTTGAGCGCGGCAAGCTGCTACTGACAGGTGTGCAGATCATGGTTGTGGACGAAGCGGACCGGATGCTCGATATGGGGTTCATCCCCGACATCGAACGCATCTTCTCGCTGACGCCGTTTACACGCCAGACGCTGTTCTTCTCCGCCACCATGGCGCCCGAGATTGAGCGGATCACCAACACGTTCCTCTCCGCGCCCGAACGGATTGAGATTGCCCGTCAGGCCACCACCTCGGAAACCATCACCCAGAGCGTGGTGATGTTCAAAGCCAGCCGCAAGGACCGCGAAGGCAGCGAAAAACGCCGTCTGCTGCGCGCGCTGATCGACGCCGAAGGTGAGAAGCTGACCAACGCCATCATCTTCTGTAACCGCAAGACGGACGTGGACATCACCGCCAAGTCGATGCGCAAATATGGTTATGACGCCGCAGCGATCCACGGCGATCTGGACCAGAGCCAACGGATGAAAACGCTGGAAGCCTACCGCGATGGCAAGTTGAAATTCCTCGTCGCCTCCGACGTGGCCGCCCGTGGTCTGGATATTCCCAGCGTAAGCCACGTGTTCAACTTTGACGTTCCCGGCCATGCCGAGGATTACGTGCACCGCATCGGCCGGACCGGTCGTGCAGGTCGCGAAGGCACTGCAATCACCCTGTGTGTGCCGCGTGATGAAAAGAACCTCGCCGATGTTGAGGCGCTGGTGAAACAGGAAATCCCGCGTCTGGACAACCCGATCAAGGATGTGAAACCGACCCGCCGCCGTAAGGACAAGGTCGAAGAGGCCGCGCCCGAGGCGCAGGCCGAAGCCCCCGTTGAAGCGGTGTCTGAAGAGAAGCCCAAGGGCCGTGGCCGTCGCCGCAATGAGGACCGTCAGGACCGCCGTGATGATCGTCGCGAAGATCGCAACGAAGCCCGCGCCGAGGGTCGTCAAGAGAACCGCAACGAAGGCCGTAATGACAACCGCAATGACGGGCGCAACGAGCGTGGCAACCGTGGTGGTAAGCATCATCACAAAGGTGGCCGCAACACTGTTGTTGGCATGGGCGATCATCTGCCCAGCTTTATCGCGCTCAGCTTCGACGAACGCCGCGCGGGCTAAGCTTTATCGCGATAGAAACGATGGAAAGCCTCCGATTTTCGGGGGCTTTTTTCTTGCCCGAAACCTCGCCGATAGTGACACTTGGCCGGATGCACGAAAGCGGGTTAAGTTGTTGAAAGAGTTCTTTTTGCATTGCTGAGGTGAAGAAGTTGGATCGCAGACGGTTTTTGGCATCTTCCCTCGCAGCGCTGGCTGCCGGCTTCACTCCATTGGCTGCTACCGGACAGCAAGGACGGACCGCCACCGGCTATCTGCGCACCAATTGGTCACGCGATCCATATAGCTATGGGTCCTATTCTTTTCTGGCTCAGGGCGCGTGGCGGCGCGATCACAAGCAGTTGGCGGAAACGGTTGATGGGCGGCTTTTCTTTGCTGGCGAGGCGACGCACCCGAATTATAACAGCACTGTACATGCGGCCTATGAAAGCGGTGTCTTTGCCGCGCGCGCGGTTGCCGCTCAGTCCGGGGCCACATCGCGCAGACGGGCGGTCGGCATTATCGGGGCAGGGATCAGCGGCTTGGCAGCGGCTGAGCTGCTGACGCGCGAAGGTGATGATGTCACGGTGCTTGAGGCGCGCGATCGCATTGGTGGCCGGATTTGGACCGAACAGCGGTTGGGCCTGCCGTTGGATCTAGGGGCCAGCTGGGTGCATGGGCGTGATGGCAACCCGCTGATGGAACTGGCGGCGGAGGTTGGGGCAGAAACCGTTGTCACAACGGACAGCTATATCACCCGCGGCGCCGGTGGGCGTGCGATCCCAGATGACGAAGTACCACTTTGGTTGCAAAATGTTCTATCAATCCAACATGATGCAGGCGCGGATCTGAGTGAGATCAACGCCTTGGCCTATTGGCGGGATCTGGATTATGACGGCGATGATGTGGTGTTTCCAAAGGGTTATGCGCAGCTGTTTGACGTGTTAACCCCAGACATGAACCTGCAGCTGAGCCGCGTTGTGAGTGCGATTGATTATGGTGGCGACGTGGTGCAGGTCACGAATACGCAAGGCAGGCAGCAGAGCTTCGACGCCGTGGTCGTCACCGTGCCGCTGGGCGTATTGAAAAAGGGGCGGATTGCCTTCACCCCACCGCTGCCGCGTGCGAAGCAACACGCGATTGAGGTGTTGGGTATGGGCGTGCTGGACAAGGTCTATCTGCGCTATGACCATGTGTTCTGGGACCGTGATGTCACCTGGATTGCCACACCTGAAAACGGCCTGCCGCAGGGGCAGTTTAACCAGTGGCTCAACCTCTACCCTTATCTGGGGGAGCCAGTGATCATGGCCTTCAACGGGGCGCAGCCCGCGCGTGATCTGGCGGGATTATCCGACGCCGAGGTGATCGCCCGCGCCGAGCAGACATTGGCCCGCGCCTACCCTTGAGGGTAGAACTTACGCCTCGCGGGTTGGATTGCCGTCTTGGGTGGCCGCGAAGTCATCCCATGGGCGGGGGGTAAAACTGTCGTCGGTCACGCGCGCGTCCTGCATCCGGTCTGTGCGCAGGGTACGTGGCGCATCGCGCAGATGGTCCCAACCGACCGCGTACCAAACAGGTTGATTAAGCACGAGGAAATGCGGCTCAAACAGTCGTGCGGTCTGTGCCCCTTCGCGATCGCGATAGGTGAGGGACAGCACCTTCCCCAGCGCAAATCCCTCTTTGATCGCATCGCCCACCTGATCAGACGCATCCTGTAGCGATTGCTCCATCTCGGCCGAAGCGCGCCCGCCGATCCGAATGCGTTGGCGCATTTCGCGGATCCGCTGCTGATCCTGCGCTGAGAAGCTAGAGAGGATCTTGCGCTGGATCGTCCTGCTACGCCCCATGCGCAGGTGCGGTGCAGCAATATCATTGAGTGCAATTCCAACCAGCAGATCCAGCGCCTCCATCCGGGTGAGGGAAATGCGCCCAATTCCCCAGCCGCGTGATACACGCACGCCACCCCCACGTCCGCGATCGCTTTCTATCGGCACACCGCGATCGCGCAGCAGGTCCAGATCACGGTGAATGGTGCGCAGGGACACGCCCAGTTCCTCCGCCGCATCGCTGAGCAGCAGGGTGTCATCTGATTTCAGCCAGCTTTCCAGTCGGTCAAGCCGGTCCAGTCGGGATCGAATTTTCATGCACTAAGCCTAGGATCAAATATGCCATATTCTGACACCTTTGCTGATTTAGTGGCCCCTGTCACTTGGACATTGTTACTGAAAGAAGGAAAGACACATGACACATTCTGTATTGGAGCTGGCTTCGATCACCTTGGCAGAAGGCAGCACAGAAGCGGATCTGCTGGCGGCCTCAACACATTTTCAAACCGCTTTTCTGGATCACCAGCCGGGGTTTTTGCGCCGTGATCTGGTGCGCAAGGGGGACGGTAGTTTCTTAGACGTCGTGCTGTGGGAAAGCCGCGCCCATGCGGATGCGGTGATGGAGCAGGCCGAAGGTTCAGAGGCGGTGGGGCAGTATTTCAGCCACATGGTGTTTGATCCAGAGGCGATGGAAGAGGGGGTTGAGCATTGCACGCTGTTGGGCAGTTATGCAGCCAAAGCCGCCTGATCAGATAACAGAAAAGCCGCCCAGTTCGGGGCGGCTTTTCGAGCATTGGGTTGGCGGTTGATCAGTTCAGGTAGGGCATCGGGTCGACACTGTTGAACCCCTTACGCACCTCAAAATGTACGTAGTTGCTTTCACCTGACCGGATCTTGGCAATGGTTTGGCCGCGTTTGACGCTGTCGCCTTTGCTAACGGTGATGCCAGAAACATTGGCGTAGACGCTCAGCAGATTGTCGGGGTGCTTCACCACAACAATCGGCACCTTGTCGGCGCTGGCGGTGATGGCGGCGACGGTGCCATTTGCGGCCGCCTTGATCGCCGTGCCGGGCGCGGCAGAGATGTCGATGCCTTCGTTTTTGCCCTTGCTGTATTCACGAATGATCGAACCGTTTACCGGAAAACCCATCCGCGAAGAGGATGCCGATTGCGTTTTCCCAAGATCGGGTGCGCGTTTCTGAGCGGCCTGCGTTTGCTGCGATTGGGCCTGTGCAGCGGTTGCAGTTTTTTCCCGTGGCAATGGCTTTGACGCAGACGGTGGTGTCGGTGTTGGTGTGCCCTGACCTGGAACGCTGCCCGAAGCCGCGGCGTTGCGCGGTTTGATTTCGCTGGTTGAGGCGGTGGGGACCAGCAGGAACTGGCCTTCGCGGATTGCAAAATCAGGGCCCAGACCGTTCCATTCGGCCAGCGACTTCACGCTGACACCGTAGAGGCGGGAAATGGTATATACTGTTTCGCCGCGCGCCACGCGGTGTTGCAAAGGTTCGACGCCGGTTTGCGGCGCATCCGCGCCGGGCAGAACGGCCTTGGCATCTTTGTTGTCGGCAGGTTGCACCGGATCAAGGGTAGAGGTCTGCACGCCCTGAGGCGACGCATTATCGATCGCGCTACCTGCAAGGGCGGCGATGTCTACACCCGAAGGCGGCTGGATCGGACCGCCTGCGGTTTCTGATACGCGACGGGGCAGGGCCAGCACCTCGTCCGGACGCAGCAGCGAGGAAGTTTCCAATCCGTTGTGACGGGCCAGATCCTGCGCATTCACGCCAATGCGCTGGGCCACATCGCTGACCGTGTCGCCACGGCGCGCCACAGCCACCTGATAGTTGGGATAAGAGATGATGCCGCGTTGATCGGGGCGCGGGCGATCGGCGGTGATGTTCTGGGCGGCATCGGCGGTGTTGAACGCTTCGTTGAAGTTGCCACGCAGGTCAAAATCCAGCGGTTGCGAACAGGCTGCCAGCAGGAATGCACCGCCAAGGAGGGTCAGCTGGGGCCGTGTGAACGGGCGAAGTGTGGGCATCTCTGGTTCCTCTGCCTTCTCGGGTGCCATGTCTGGCGCTGCCTCTGGCTGCCCCTGTTGGTCGGGGTTGGCCATTGTCACTTTGGTGTCTTCATCATAGCACGCGCGGGCTGGGCCGTTTCGCTGTGTCGGACGTTGCCTTAGGCGGTTTTATGACCTTTGGGCAGTTTTTTACCGTCTTGCCCCGCTGGTTGCGCATGTTTTCGCTTATTTAGGCCTCTCGGCCCAGACCTTCAACCAGTGGAACAAAACGCACTGGCATCAATTCTTCATAATCAAATCCCGTTTCGAGGCGGGTGACACGGATCAGGCTCTGGACATGATCCGATTGGCCGACGGGTAACACCATGATACCGCCAACTTTGAGTTGCGCCAAGAGCGGCGGCGGCGGATCTTCGGCGGCGGCGGTCAACAGAATGCGATCAAACGGTGCCTGATCCGGCAGACCAAAGCTGCCGTCGCCCAAGATGCTGGTTACATTCGCCAGATCAAGGGTTTCAAAACGATCGCGCGCTTCGCCGACCAGTCGACGATGCCGATCCACAGTGTAGACCCGACGGGCCAATTGGCTAAGAACGGCTGCCTGATATCCAGACCCTGTGCCCACCTCCAACACCTTGTCGCGCGAAGAGAGCTGCAACGCCTGCGTCATCAGCCCAACCACCGAGGGTTGGCTGATTGTTTGGCCGCAGGCAATGGGCAGTGGCATATCCTCATAGGCGCGGCCGGAAAACAGGCCGGTGATGAACAAGCCGCGGTCGATCTTCTCCATCGCGCCCAGCACCCGCTGATCGGTCACACCTTTGGACCGCAGCGCAAAGAGGAACTGCATCTTTCGGGTGGCTGGATCGTCTGCGTCGTCGTTCATTCGCCCCGTTCCAGTGCCTTGAAATCGGCCAGTGCATCATAGGCGGTCAGATCCGCGCGCATCGGCGTAACGGAGATATATTCATCAAGGTTCACCGCCGCATCGGTGCCGGCTGCCACCGGGCGCCGCTGATCACCGCCGCGCACCCAAAGGTATTGGCGCCCAGTGGGGGAGGTGTGGGGTTCTACCGCAAACCCCGGACCGCGACGGTATCCCTGCGGCGCGACGCGCACGCCTTTGACATCGGCAGCGGGGCAGGGGGGGAAGTTCACGTTGAAAAACAGACGGTAGTCCTCTTCGCCCTCAGGCATCTGATCCAGTAGCTGACGCAGCAACGGCACCGCATGTACCGCGGCGGCTTCGAATTGATTGTCGGCGGTGTAGTTCTTTGGGCCCAGATATTGGCTCAGGGCGATGGCGGGCAGACCTTGCAGCGCCCCCTCCATCGCGCCGCCCAGCGTGCCGGAGTAGAGCGCGTTTTCAGCCGAGTTGTTGCCGCGGTTGACACCCGACAGGATCAGGTCAGGACGCGCGTCTTTCATCACATGGTGCAGCCCTGCCAGCACACAGTCGGCTGGGCTGCCCTCAGCGGCAAAGCGACGTTCGCCCAGTTGTGCGATCATCATTGGGTGGGTGTAGCTGATGCAGTGCCCAACGCCCGATTGCTCAAAGGCGGGGGCAACGGTCCAAACCTCGCCCTCGGGACCAGCCAGTTCAGCGGCAATCGCCTCCAGCACGGCTAGACCCGGTGCGTTGATGCCATCATCATTTGTTACCAGAATGCGCAATGGTCCAGCCCCTTTGCCTGTTTCGTCCAATTACGGTCCTGCCTTTACTAGGCGAGCTGCCCCGTTGGGGCAAGCACTGGCCCAAGAGGCAAAAACAAAGACGCCGCGCTGTTGTAGCGCGGCGACGATTGTGTCTCTTGTCACAGGTGTTTAGCCCAGATCCAGCGTTGCGAGCAGGCGCTTGGCCTCTTCGGCAGGGGCCGCCAGTTCATCGCGCGGTTCACCGGGGAAGAAACGGGCGCGGTTTGCTGTTGCCAGCGGTTTCGGGGCCAGCAAATGCACCTTGGGTCCGGTGTTGGCCGTTTCTGCAGCCCAAGATCGTGCCAGATCCATCTGCGCCGATTTGGTCGCACCATAAGCACCAAAGAACTTCTGCCCGCCGCGCTGATCCTCAAAGAACAGGGCTGTACCAGCCTCACCCAGCAGGGGCGCGACATAGGTGATCAGACGACCGGTTGCGGTGACGTTGATGTTGACGGATTTGTCCCAATCCTTGGCATCAATGAACTGTGCCGGTGCCAGCGGGGCGGCATGGATTGCGGTGTGGGCCCACAGATCAACACTGCCCCAGCGGTCATAGATCGACCGGCACAGCTGCGCCATTGCATCGGGATTGGTGATGTCCATTGGCGCAAGCGTCGCCTGACCGCCAGCGGCCTGAATACGGTCGTCCAGCTCTTCCAGTGCGCCAGTGGTGCGGGCCACGGCAACGATATGGTGGGTCTGCGCCAAAGCTTCTGCCAGACCTGCGCCAAGGCCGCGGGACGCGCCGGTGATAAGTGCGATTTTCTGTGTCATAACGGTGATGTGCGATCAATTAGGGGCAAGGTCAAGAGGGAAGCCGTCAGTCCTGCGCGAGATGCGGCCGGATGTCCTGCCCGAAGGCTGCATAGATATCCAACAGCTGGTCGAAACTGATCCCGTTCTCTTGGGCGGTGGCCAGATCGCAGTCCGCGCTGATGGCCATTGGGCGGGCATCTGCGCTGGGGAAATGCAGAGTGACAGGCAGCGGCGCCTCTGTTTCCGCCTCAAAGCCCGGCAGTTGGTTGGTCAGTACAGCGTCACAATCCGCGGGCGGCGTGTCTGCGGTGCCGTCAAAACTGTCTAGGTAGGCATAAAACACCTCTGGCGCGACCTCTACCCAAGGGGAGATGTGCAGGCACTCATCGTCCGATCCCTGCACGGCCAGCGAGATCACCGCGCGGATAAAGCGTTGATCACCCACACGACACAGATCTGCGGTCAGTTGGTCATCGCCCACCTTGGCAAAGGGTTCATCCCCACGCGGTGCATGGGGCCAGCTGGCCGGATGTTCAAAGCCGATGTCGAAAATGCCGGAAAAGTGCCCGTTCCAAAGGGGGCAAGGGCGCGTTGGATCGTTGAAACGGCGCCATCGCGCATCAAGGTCTAGCAGGGCCATTGTATCGGCGCTCCGGTAAATTGGATTTGGTCGGGCGCAGGGTAGGATGTGGGGGGGAGGTCTGCAAGGGCAGACGGTGCGATCATCCGCTGGGCAAGGTCATCCGGCGGCTGTCGCTGCCGCGGCTCAGGATGATGGCGCCGTTTTGGATGGCACTGACGGTTGCCCCTTCCAGCAGGTCGCCGGGGCGGACACGGTGAATGCGTCCCTGTCCGAGGTGGACATAAGCGCGTGGACCGCGCGGTGTCAGCACCGTACCGACCAGCGACGCATGACCAAAGGGCAGCGCATCAGGCTGCGTCGCAGCCGCACTGACTTTCGATCTGGTGTGACCCTTACTAGGGTTGGCACGACCGGACAGGGACATCAAACAACACTCCACTCGCTACATTCACACATCGGCAAGAACCGTGCCGGGTGAGGTCAGTATGGGAATGAAGTCTTGCGAATTGGTGACTGCAAAACAAAAACGAGGGCCGCAAAGCCCCCGTTTTGTGTAAAACTCTAGCTATCTATCGCGGGCTTACTCGGCCGCTTTCAGCTTGAACCCTTTTTGCAGCATGTCGGTGGGTGCCACCGGATATTCACCGCTGAAGCAGGCATCGCAATACTGCGGGCATGCACTGTTGCGTCCGTCACCTTCGCCAACCGCGCGGTAAAGCCCGTTGAGCGAGATGAACTTCAGGCTGTCTACTGCCAGATGCTGACACATTTCTTCTTCGCTCATGGTGGCAGCCAGCAGCTTTTCGCGCTGGGGGGTATCCACGCCGTAGAAACAGGGCCAGGCGGTGGGCGGCGATGCGATGCGGAAATGCACCTCTTTGGCGCCTGCATCCAAGATCATTTCTTTGATCTTGCGCGAGGTGGTGCCACGCACAACCGAGTCGTCCACCAGAATGACCCGCTTGTCCTTGATCAGCGCACGGTTCACGTTCAGTTTCAGGCGCACACCCATGTTGCGGATCTGTTCGGTCGGTTCGATGAAGGTCCGGCCCATGTATTGGTTACGGGTGATGCCCAAACCAAAGGGAATACCGCTTTCGGCGGCAAATCCGATCGCTGCAGGGGTGCCGCTGTCGGGCACGGGGCAGACCAGATCGGCCTCGACAGGGGCTTCGCGCGCCAGTTCCACACCGATCTGACGGCGGGTTTCATAAACGGAACGGCCACCGATGATGCTGTCAGGGCGCGAGAAATAGACATGTTCAAAGATACAGAACTTGCTGTCCTGTTTGCGGAAAGGGAACAGGCTTTCGACGCCACCTTCTGCGGTGATGACAACCATTTCACCCGGCTCAATTTCACGGACGAACTCGGCACCGATGATATCCAGCGCACAGGTTTCCGAGCTAAGCGCCCAGCCATCACCAACCTTACCCAGAACCAGTGGGCGGACGCCCAGCGGGTCACGCACACCGATCAGTTTGGTGCGGGTCATGGCCACGACCGAGAACGCGCCTTCGACACGGCGCAGCGCATCTTCCATTCGTTCGGGGATGTTGCGCTGCAGGGAACGCGCCATCAGGTGGATGATACATTCACTGTCGCTGGAGGATTGGAAAATCGAACCACGCTCGATCAGCTCTTTGCGCAGGGCTTCGGCGTTGGTGATGTTGCCGTTGTGGGCAATGGCTGCGCCGCCCATGGAAAATTCGCCAAAAAAAGGCTGCACATCACGGATGGCAGCCCCTTTGGAACCGGCGGTGGAGTAGCGGACGTGACCAATGGCCAGCGGTCCAGGCAGGGTTTTCATCAACGACTGGCTGGTGAAGTTGTCACGCACATAGCCAAAACGGCGGGCGTTGTTGAAACCGTCTTCGGGGCAGTGAGACACGATGCCACCGGCTTCTTGGCCACGGTGCTGCAGCGCGTGCAGGCCAAGGGCAACGAAGTTGGCCGCGTCAGCGACGCCGACAACGCCGAACACACCGCACTCCTCCTTCAGTTTGTCGTCATCGAAAGGGTGTGCGGGGGGCATGGGCTTGGACAAGGGGATACTCCGAATCCGATTGCTGGCGTTACGCCTCCGTATAGGCATTGTGGGCGTCTGTGTCATTACGCTTGTGTCATGAAAGGATCACAAAAGAGCGTAGGGGCCGTTGTGCGGATCGGGATACATCGCACCAGCGGCCAGAGTTGACGTCAACCCAACCGTTGTTATGGTCAGGACGATAGAGTTCTCCGCCAATATTAAAGGTATTTGATGTCGATTTTTACAAAGAGCCGCTGGGTGCGCTCCGCCGTTTTTGTTGCCGCCACGTTATCGGCGAGCAGTGTGTCAGCGGCCTGCGTTGATTTAAGCAAGGGCAACCGGTTCACCCTGACGCGCAACACGCCGCATTTCCAGGTTGAGAATGTGATTTCTGCGGACGGATCCGTGTCCGAAGATCGCGTCATGGAAAAGGGTGGCGCGACAGAGACGGTGCAAACGGCCTATTGGAACGGGATCATGGCAGTGGATCGCAAATCCGCCAGCAGCCGCATTCAAATGAAGGTACCGGCGAAGGCGAAATCGCTGGATCTGAGTGTGAAGGGCAAAGAATACACATTGCCGATGACACTTCTCATCAACGGCAAAGAGTTTGGGCGCGGCACCTATATTGTACGCCCGATCAAAAAGACCAAGGTAAAGATTGGCAAATGCCGCTATCCTGTGATGGTCGTGCGCACGACGATGCGATTGGAAAACAGGGCGGACATCAACGAAGAGGCGCTGTTGAGCCTAGAGTCTGGGATGTTGATCGGCAATGTTGCGATGGATCCTGATTGGAACCCCAAGTCAGGGGTTTTCTTTGACACGGTGCAGGCACGCTAGGCAGCTGATCCGATCGATCGAAACAAAAACGGCGCCCCATGGGACGCCGTTTTTTGTTTGCCAAGACCTGATTTACAGTTCGCAGCTGCTGACCAGCGCTTCGTATTTCGAGGTGATCCAGCCCAGCGATGCGGAGGGGTCGCGCTCTTCGATCTTGCCGGTCATCGAAGCTAAGACTTTGGCCGAGCGGCTGTTGTCTACCATCGCGACCTCTTGGCCGACGGCGACGGTTTCATAGACAAAGAAGGTGATCGCCACCAACAGCACACCGCGCACCACGCCGAACAGAAAGCCGAGGCCTTGGTCGAGCCCGCCGAGGATGGATTTCTGCACCATCGACGAAAACAGCGGTGCAAACAGCGACGCCAGCACCAGTACCAGTGCCGCGACGACAAAGGCTGCGCCCAGCATCGACAACTCGCAGCTGTCAGCGATGAATTCACCCACGACGGGGATTTCTTTCACCAGCGGCTGCACCTGCGGGGCAAACATAAAGGCCAGCACTGCGGCCAGAATCCAGCCCGCGATTGCCAGACCTTCGCGCACGACGCCGCGCGAATAGGCCAGCAGCGCCGACAGAATGATAACCAGCGCCACAACGCCGTCGATGATGGTAAAGCCGTCCATTATGCGTTCCCGATCCCTGTTCTTCTTGCGTGTGGCACCTTATCCGGCACCGAAAATATCACCAACAAATGCGGTCAGATCTGCGTAGGATCGCAGGGTCAGACCGTCGCCGCCGGTGATTTTCCCACCGGATGGCACGATGGCTGAGGTGAAACCAAGTTTTTGCGCTTCTTTCAACCTGTTTTCGCCCTGACCGACGGGACGTAGGGCGCCTGACAGCGAAATCTCACCGAAAACCACGGTATCAGCGGGCAAGGCCGCATCTTCGCGCGCCGACAACAGTGCAGCGGCCACCGCCAGATCAGCCGCAGGCTCGCGCACTTTCAGCCCGCCCGCGACATTCAGGTAGACGTCGAGGCCCGCAAAAGGAATCCCACACCGCGCCTCTAGCACCGCAAGGATCATCGCTAGACGCGAGGCGTCCCAGCCCACAACAGATCGCCGCGCCTGCGCATGCGGCGAGGGGGCGATCAGCGCCTGAAACTCGACCAAGACAGGCCGTGTGCCTTCGATGCCGGAAAAGACGACCGATCCGGGGGATGGTTCGCCGCGTTCGGACAGGAACAGGGCCGATGGGTTAATGACCTCGGATAGCCCACCGCCGGTCATTTCAAACACCCCGATCTCATCTGCAGGGCCAAAACGGTTTTTCACCGCGCGCAGGATGCGGAATTGATGGCCGCGTTCGCCCTCAAAATACAGCACCGTGTCGACCATATGTTCGACCACGCGGGGGCCAGCGATCTGGCCCTCTTTGGTGACGTGGCCGACCATGACAATTGAAATGCCTTTACGCTTGGCAAAGTTGGTCAGCTCATGCGCCGCTGCGCGCACCTGAGAGACGGAGCCGGGTGCGCTGTCCACATTGTCGGCCCACATGGTCTGGATGGAATCGATGATGGCCAACTGCGGCATCTCTGCCTCCAGCGTGGTGAGGATGTTGCGCAGGTTGGTTTCTGCCGCCAGTTTCACCGGCGCATCCGATAGGCCAAGGCGCTGGGCCCGCATCCGCACCTGCGCCGATGCTTCTTCGCCGCTGACATAGATGGTTTTCAGGCCCGCCTGTGCAAAGCGTGCCGCCGCCTGCAATAACAGCGTCGATTTACCGATGCCCGGATCACCGCCCACCAGAATGGCACTGGCCGGCACCAGACCACCGCCCAGAACGCGGTCCAATTCATCTAGCCCGCTTTGGGTGCGGGGCGGCGGCGCTTCCTCGGTCGACAGGTCGGTCAGTTCCAATGCCGATCCGCGCTGCCCGCCCAGCGATTTGGACGCGGGACCTGCCGAGAGCGGCGTATCCTCGACAATGGTGTTCCATTCGCCGCAGCCGTCACAACGACCGGACCATTTGGTGAAAGAGCTGCCGCAGGCGCTGCAGCTGAAGGTTTTGTTTTGCTTGGCCATGGCGCCTTGATGCAACAGCGGGCGTCAGGCGTCAAATGAGGATTTCAGCGCCGCGTGCCACGGCGTGATTGCCAACCCTCGGCCAGCGACAGGCCGAGAGAGAGGAGGATACAGCCGGAGAAGAGGTAAAGCCCCCACGAGACCTCTACCGTGGCCAATCCGACGCCTTTCACCACCACCACATACAGCGCGATAAGGAATATATCGGCCATCGCCAGTTTGCCCAATACGGTCAACGCGGGCAGGGTGCGGTGATCCAGCAGGCCAAACTGCACCAGCGCCAAGCCCAGCGTTTTCACATAGGGTGCAAACAGCGCAAAGAAGGTGACGAGGAGAGCGAGGGCTACGTCGCTGTCCCAAAGGCTCTGCAGGCCAGAGATGACGCTGATTTCACTGAGGCCAAAGAGCGGCAGTAGCCCTGCGCGCAACAAGGGCGCAAACCACGCGATGGGAAACAGGATCAGCAGACAAAGGTTCAGCGCCCGCAGCATCAGATCAAAACGGCCCAGCCGGTCAGCGCGATCAGACAGGTGATCAAGATCATGATAAAGACGTCCATCACACTCCATCCATGGTCACGGCCCGTGCGAAACCAGTCAAACAGCAGCCAGCCGTAAAATACCAGTGCCGCAAAATCGCGGAAGGTGCGCAGGGCGGGATCGCTGATCCATGTTGGTGGAACCAGCCACGACAGGAACAACAAAACAGCTGCGATAACGCAGGACCATGCGGCGCGGGGTGGGGTCGACTCGCGCAGGCGCAGCAGCGCTGACAGCGCAATCATGATCGGCAGGGTCATCACCAATAGGGTGATCAATGACAACAAAACAGGTGACATGCCGGGGGCCAGTTCTGCGATCAGCGGTGTGGTGTGCATGTCTGTTCCGTCTTCTCCGGCCTTTTGGTTCTGGGGTCGTTCATCTTGGGGGCGTATCGCCCCAAGTCTTTGTTTGCCCCAGACTGCGCTTAGCGCACGGCCTCAATCGGGCCGTCGGCGCGGCCATTGATAAACTGATCCAAATATGGATCGCCCGATGTGTCCATGTCTGCAACGGGTCCGGTCCATTTGATCACACCGTCATGCAGCATTGCAACGTTGTCGGCAATGGCGCGAACCGAGGTCATATCGTGGGTGATGGTCATCGCCGTGGCGCCCATTTCCACCACAATTTCACGGATCAGGTCGTTAATGACGCCGGACATAATCGGGTCGAGGCCCGTCGTCGGCTCATCAAAAAAGATGATCTCTGGCTCGGCCGCGATGGCACGCGCCAGCCCCACACGTTTCTGCATTCCGCCGGACAGCTCAGACGGGAACAAATCCGCCACATCCGGTTTCAGGCCCACGCGGCGCAGTTTCTCAATCGCGATTTCGCGGGCCTCGGTCTTGGGGCGTTTCAGGCTGCCGCGCATCAGACGGAAGGCGACGTTCTGCCAGACGCTGAGGCTGTCAAAAAGGGCGGCGCCCTGAAACAACATGCCAAAGCGCGCAAGGAAAGCGTCACGGTCGCCGACGCCAACGTTCTGACCATCCAGCGTGATCTGGCCGCTATCCGGTGTGATCAGCCCCAGAACGGATTTCAGCAGCACCGATTTCCCGGTGCCCGACCCGCCGATGATCACCATGGAGCTGCCCTTGGCAATCGTCAGGTTGGCGCCGCGCAGAACCTGCTTGGGGCCAAAGGATTTGTGAACGTCGCGTAGTTCGATCATGCTGAGAAAAACACCTCGGTCAGAATGTAGTTCGCGGCAAAGATCAGGACCGAGGCCGCAACAACCGCCGATTTGGTCGCAGCACCCACGCCCTGCGCCCCACGGCCAGAGTGCATGCCGTAAAAGCAGCCCACGGTGGCGACGATGAAACCAAAGACCGCACCTTTGACAAGGCCGGACATCACATCGCCAAATTCTAGGAAATCATAGGTGACCTTCAGATAGGTGGCAGCGTTGAAATCAAGGCGGGTCACCCCCACCAGATAACCGCCCATGATGCCGATCACATCGCCCACGCCGACCAGACAGGGCACTGCAAGCGTTGCCGCCAGAACGCGGGGCAGGGTCAGGTATTTCATCGGGTTGGTCGACAAGGTGACCAAGGCATCAATCTGTTCGGTCACTTTCATCGTGGCAATTTCGGCCGCGATGGAACTGGCAACGCGCGCTGCCACCATCAGACCGCCCAGAACAGGGCCAAGTTCGCGCACCATGCCAATGGCGACGATGGAGGGCACCACAGCCTCTGCCGAAAAGCGTGCGCTGCCTGCGTAGATCTGCAATGCCAGCGCACCGCCGGTGAACAGTGTGGTCATGCCCACCACAGGCAGGCTCAACCAGCCGATTTGCACCAAGGCGTTCAGAAATTCGCGGCCATAAAACGGTGGGCGCAGCAGATGGGTCACCGTTTCCAGCGCAAACAGGGTCAGACGCCCCACCACTGCCAGCATCGCCAGCACCTGCGCCCCAAAGGCGCCCAGACCACGTAGCAAGATCATCCGCCGATATAATGGCGCCCATAGCGCCGTCCCAGAGAGGTGAGGATTTCATAACCGATGGTGCCTGCGATATCCGCCAGATCATCCACGGTTTGTTGCGCGTTCAGGATCTCAACCGCCTCAGGTTCCGCAGCCAGATCGGTGACGTCCACAGTGATCAGGTCCATCGACACACGGCCCACCACCGGACAGGCCACGCCATCCGCATAGACGTTCAGCGATGCGCCGTTCAGCCCGTTGCCGATCACGCGGTGCAACCCGTCCGCATAGCCCGCCGCAACTGTGGCGATGCGGCTGGGGCGTTTGGCGATCCAGTTGTTGCCATAGCCCACGCTTTCGCCTGTCGCGACATCGCGCACTTGGATCACGGGCAGCGATACGGTGACAACCGGCTGCGCCTCCTCAAACGGGAAGCCGCCATAAAGGCCGATGCCCGGACGCACCAGGTCGAAGTGGTAGTCAGATCCCAGAAGGATGCCGCCGGTGGCCGACAGGGCGCGCGGTACGGTGACGCCTGCGGTCATCTCTTTGAAACAGGCCAGTTGCTGGGCGTTCATCGGATGATCCGGCTCATCCGCACAGGCCAGATGCGACATCACCAAGCGCAGATCGCCACACTCAGCCCGTTGGCGTTGTTCGGCCCATTCCGCAGGTTCCATGCCCAGACGGTTCATGCCGCTGTCGAGCTGCACGCCATAGCCGCGATGGGGTAGGGCAGAGCGGTGGCGGTCGAGTTGCGCGGTGGAATTTAGCATCGGGATCAGATCCAGATCGCGGATCAGATCGGTGTCGCCCGCGCCGTGGCCGGAGAAGACGCAGATCTCGGCCCCGTCACAGATTGCATCGCGGATTGGCACTGCTTCTTCTGCGGCGGCCACAAAGAACCGGCGCACGCCAGCCTGACACAGGGCCTTGGCCACATTGGCCGAGCCGAGGCCATAGCCGTCCGCCTTGATCACCGCAGTGGTTTCCACAGAGGCGGCGGATTTTGCATTAAGCGCCCGCCAGTTGGCAATCAGCGCGTCAAAGTCGATGGTGAGGGTCGATACTGTCATGCGCCTGTTTTGCCAGACCGTTGTTGCGGGTCAAGGTGAAAGCGCATGGCAGGGATCAAAACGCTGCGCGTTGTGGCGCGGCTGTGCGATTTGAGTATTTGGGGATCATTGAAAGGGGGACAGCGGTGCCCCCCAGTATGCGTCAGGATCAGTGATAACCCTGATCGTCCTGCTGCCATTTTTTGACGAGGTTGCCAAAGCGGGTGAACTGCGCCTCAAACGACAGTTCAACCGTGCCGATGGGACCGTGACGCTGTTTGCCAACGATCACCTCGGCTTTGGCGTGCAGGCGTTCCATGGCCTCGCGCCATTCCTGCATTTTTTCCAGCTCTTCCTCGCCGGGTTTTTCCCGTTCCTTATAGTATTCCTCACGGAACACGAACATAACCACATCCGCATCCTGTTCGATTGACCCGGATTCACGCAGATCCGACAGCTGCGGGCGTTTATCGTCGCGGCTTTCCACGTTACGCGACAGCTGGGACAGGGCAATCACCGGGATGTTCAGCTCTTTGGCGATCGCTTTCATGCCCATCGAAATCTCGGCGATTTCGTTCACACGGTTGTCGGACATACCACGGCAAAGCTGCAGATAGTCGATCACCAGTAGGTCGAGGCCATGCGTCCGTTTCAGGCGCCGCGCGCGGGCGGCAAGCTGGCTGATCGGGATCGCCGGCGTGTCGTCGATGAACAGCGGGCAGGCTTCCAGCTCTTTTGCGGCCTGCACGAAACGGCGGAATTCTTCCTCCGTCATGTCACCCTGACGGATTTTGTGGGATGAAATTTCCGAGGCTTCGGCCAGAACACGACCCGCCAGCTGTTCGGCGCTCATCTCGAGCGAGAAGAAGCCGACAACGCCGCCTTCAATCGCGCCTTCGGTGCCGTCCTGTTTCAACCCGCGTTTATAGGCCTTGGCCACGTTGAACGCGATGTTGGTGGCAAGCGAGGTTTTCCCCATCGACGGACGACCGGCAAGGATCAAAAGGTCCGACGGGTGCAGGCCGCCCAGCTGTTTGTCCAGATCCACCAGACCGGTGGAGATACCAGCCATGCCGCCGCCACGCTGATAGGCCTCGTTGGTGACGTTCACCGCTTCGGTCACAGCCTTCAGGAAGGATTTGAAACCGGATTCCGTTTGACCCTGTTCAGACAGCTGGTAGAGCTTTTGTTCTGCCTCAACGATCTGCTCTTTCGGCTCTGACGCCACGTCCACACGGCGCGCCTTTTCCGAGATGTCACCGCCAAGGCGGATCAGCTCGCGCCGGATCGCCAGATCATAGATCATCTGCGCATAGTCACGCACCGCAAAGGCCGAGATCGACGCACCCGCCAGACGCACCAGATAGGCGGGGCCGCCAAGGGCCTTCAGCCCCTCATCCTCTTCCAGAAACGCCTTCAGCGTGACCGGTGTGGCCAGCTGGTTCTTGGCGATCCGTGCGGCGGCCACCTCATAGATGCGCTGGTGCACGGGTTCGTAGAAATGATGCGCGGTGATGATCGACGCGATCTTGTCGTAGACATCGTTGTTGGTCAGCACCGCGCCCAGAAGCTGCTGTTCAGCCTCGATGGAATGCGGCATCGGATCGCTGGCATCACTTGCCTCTGGCTGCATTTCAGCCGGTGCGGTTTGGTTGATCGGTGCGATTTCGTTCATGGAATGATGTCCCCCGCTAGGGCGAGGTTCTACGCTATGGGACCAAGGGGCGGCAAATGGTATATTTCTGGGGGTTAGCCTGTGAATAGGCTGGGGATAACCCGTTTTCCTACCGCATTTTGTCGTGTGGTCGCTGTCTGTGTCAATATCTGGGTTCTGGATGGTCCCAGAGGTGACAAAGGCACGCCTGATGATCCTATGCGGATCGGCGTGCCTTTGCTGATGATTGCGGCGAAAGACTTAGTCTTTCTTGTTCGCTTCCTGCCAGGCGCGGGGATCGTTGAGGAAGGCCTCGACCTCGCTCAAGGTTTCCTCATCAAAGGCTTTCTGCGCTTTGGCTTCGGCCAGAACATCCCACCAGGTGCAGAGGTAGTGCAGTTCCACGCCGTGATCGCCCAGACGTTTCGTGGTTTCTGGGAAGATGTCGTAGTAGAAGATCACTGCGGTGTGGCCACAGTCGGCCCCCGTGTCACGGATCGCATCGACGAAGGACAGTTTGGAACCGCCGTCGGTGGTCATATCCTCAACCAGCAGAACGCGCTGACCTTCGCTCATCACACCTTCGATGCGGGCGTTGCGACCGTAGCCTTTGGGTTTCTTGCGCACATAGGTCATCGGCAGCGCCATGCGTTCGGCAACCAGCGCGCCAAACGGAATACCTGCGGTTTCACCACCTGCGACGTTGTCAAACGCCTCAAACCCCGCGTTGCGCATGACGGTCACGGTCAGGAAGTCCATCAGCGTGGTGCGGATGCGCGGGAAAGAGATCAGTTTGCGGCAATCCACATAGCTGGGCGAGGGCAGGCCAGAGGCCAGCGTATAGGGTTCACGCGCGTTGAAATTCACCGCACCGATTTCCAGCAGCATACGGGCAGAGAGGCGGGCGATTTCTTCTTTCGACGGGTAGGCGGTGGGGATCATTGGGCAGAACCTTTTGGATACGATCAGCAGCTTGCGCGCTGATAGCCGATCTAGGGCCGCGATGTCGAGAGGGGTTGCGCGCAGGCTACGATAGGCTTCTGATTTTAGTCCCGCCCAACAGGCACTGTTGGGCCGCGCCGTTGCGCCCCCGTCAAACCAAAGGTTTGCCTCCGGCAAAACGGGCGGCGCGATTGCGCCTCCCCTCGGAACGGCGCTCGGTTGCAAGATCATGCCAAAAAATGCGGGCTGCGCCTACCCAGACAGGCGCAGCCCTTTCGTTCAAATGACGACTTACGCCACTTTCCAATGCACCGGGAAACCGGGGTCGAAGACGGTGACGGGGCCGTCTTCGCTGACGATGTGGCTGGGGAACGTGGTTGCAGCGTCGTTCTTTACCAGTGTCAGCGAACCTGCGTTCACCGGCAGGCGGTAGAAGGCGGGGCCGTTTTCACTGGCGAATTTGGCGAGGTTGTCCAGCTTGCCCTCTTCCTCAAATACATGTGCCAGAAGCGGCATGGTGTTTGTGGCGGTGAAACAGCCAGCGCAGCCGCAGGGTTGCAGCTTGTTTTCATCCGTGTGCGGCGCGGAGTCGGTGCCGAGGAAGAAACGCGCATCGCCCGAGGTGGCGGCGGCGCGTAGCGCCAGACGGTGTTCTTCGCGTTTGGCCACGGGCAAGCAGTAGTAGTGCGGCTTGATCCCACCGGCCAGAATGTGGTTGCGGTTGATGATCAGGTGGTGCGTGGTGATCGTGGCGCCCAGATCGCTGTCCTGACTGCGCACATACTCAGCTGCATTGGCGGTGGTGATATGTTCCATCACCACCCGCAGGCCCGGCGTGCTGCGGCGGATTGGGTCCAGCACGCGGTCAATGAACACCGCTTCGCGATCAAAGATGTCGATGTGGTTGTCCGTCACCTCACCATGAGTGCACAGGGGCAGGCCAATCTCGGCCATCTTTTCCAGCACGGGGCGGACCTTGTCGAAGTTGGTCACACCGGATGCAGAGTTGGTGGTGGCGCCTGCGGGATACAGCTTCACCGCTTTGACCAGACCGCTGGCATGGGCGGCGGCGACGTCTGCGGGATCTGTATCCTCTGTCAGGTAGAGGGTCATCAGCGGTTCAAACGCCATGCCTTCGGGCAGGGCCGCCAGAATGCGGTCGCGGTAGGCGCCAGCCTGCGCACCGGTCACAACCGGCGGCACCAGATTGGGCATGATGATCGCACGGCCAAAATCGCGGGCGGTTTCGGGCAGGACGGCGGCCAGCATCGCGCCATCGCGCAGATGCAGGTGCCAGTCATCGGGGCGGGGGATGGTGATCGTGGTGCTCATGCCCCCGCGCTTACACAAAGAGAGGTGTAAACGCTAGGGGCAGGGCATTCATTCTGCGTCTTTTGCAGGGGCTGTTGTTGGCGCGGTTTCAGGCGCAACCTCGACGCCGGGAATACGGATCTTGCCGGCGCGCGCCGCACTCTCCAGGGCGTTCAAGCGGCGCTGGATACGTGGGGCGTGCATGCGTTTGACCACGTTTTGACAGATCAGCGCTGTCATCCACGGACGTTCGGCGCTGTCCATACGTGCAATCAGGCCACGCAGATAGCGCGGGTAATCGCGACGCGCCCGCAGCAGGCGCGCAAATTCCATCTCATCAAAACGCCCCTCGCCAATTGCTTCGATCATTGGAAAGAGAACCTCCATCGACATCAGGTCCGATTGCAGCACGCTGCCCATGTTTGGCATCCGCAGTTTTGTCACATTGCGGCGGGTAAAGAGTGCGGCGTGCATGGCGTCAAATTCTTCGCGGGGATCGTAAACGATATAGCCCTGCTGTGCGGCATCCATCATATCGGGCGCATAGCCGAAACGATCGGTAAAGGAGGTGCGGCGCATTTCGATGAAACGTGGGTCCCATTCGGTGACGCGCGGGTCCAGCGTGGCCTGCGGTTGCACTGCCAGAACATGTGCGCCGGGCGCGGCAACTGAGTAGGCGGCGGCGGCATAGCCACAGGGGCCAGCGCCGTAAAATACGACACGATCGAATTCCTCAAAGAAACCATCATCGATCAGACGGTCAAAGAAGCCGTAAATTTCAGGCGCACGGAACCAGGTGTCGCCATCACTGACAACAGACAGGTGTGACCAGCCCAGGGCACGGGCAAAGTCCCACCCAAGCGGCTGTGCTTCTTCCGAGAGGGATTGAATGCCTGCCAGCGTTTCAAAGGTGACCAGCAGAATGGGTTTTTCGTCCACAAACCCAGCCACATGGCGTTTGCCTAGCGGCTGAAAGAAACCGGTTTCTTCGGTCACTTCGCGGTAGCGTTCCAGCCATTCAGCCTTTTTCAGACCGTTTAGCGGGGTATCTAGCGGGTTCGGGGCGTCCAACATCACTCAATTCCTCAACAACCTGGCCCTTTTGGACCTGACTTATGCAGGCCGGACCTTGGGGCTTTGGGTGAAATGTGCCGCTGATTTGGGGCAAAAATGCGGAGAATTGGCGGGAATAGCGGGGCTTTTGCCGCACAATGGGGCGGCAATAAGGCAGATTATTTGGCTTTGCGGGCTTTGTTGGCGTGATGCAACAGAAACCGCGCGGCCTGTTCGCTGACAGGTTGGCTGGGTGGTGTCATCACCAATCTGGCAAAAAGTGCGCGATAGGGTTCTTCGTCCATCAGCGCATCAAAGCGCGCATGACGCCATGCAACTGCCTGATCGTGCAGACGGGCCAGATCGGCATCCGCCCTAAGTGCGCCAAGGGCGGCCTGCATCTGCGGGGCAAGCGCAGTTATGCTGCGATCCTCGCTGGTGTTGAAGTTGCGTTCAACCCAATAATCCATGCCCAATTGATCGCCGTCATGCACCGCGCGGCCGCGGTCGGATTTCAGCACATAGCTTTCCATCGCGCCCAGCGGGTAGTGGTTTAGCTGCGCCAACGCGTAGTTCGACCGCCCGAAGGGGGAAAAGATCTGGCTGCGGGCAAATTTCGGCGGCAACTCGCGCCCCTCGCCATCAAACCAACGTTGGTCTTGCAGCCGGTCGGGATCAGGTTGGCGGGGGCGGTGGACGCCTAGTTTGCCGTAGCTGCCGTCATTGCGATAAAGGGTTTTGAACATCGACGCGCGCCATGGCCAATACATCACCACGGGGGCGGCGCGGAAAAACGTCTGTGTGACAGGGGCATCCACAAACCGTGCTTGCCCCGCGTTGCCAAACAGCCGCCATGTCAGCGGGATCGCGGTGGCATCGGGCAGGGCGTCCAGCAGCGCAGACAGGGTGTGATCACCCACATGGATGTTCACAAATTCATCAACGTCCAAGGTCATCACCCAGTCTGCGGTCTGCATCAGGGGATGTTTTTCCGCCAGCTTGTAAGCAGTAAACTGAATGCCGCCTTTGCCATAGGGGCCATCATTGCGCACATGGGTCAGCTGTCCCATGTCCTGCAAACGGTCCAACATCAGGTCGGTGCCATCCTGACAGTCGTTGGAGAATACGAGAAAATCAGTGAAGCCGACCATCCGGTGATGGGCCAACCACTCCAGTAGAAAGGCACCTTCGTTGCGTACGGTCAGAACCGCCAGCGCGCGCACCGCCTAGCTCTCCATATCAAGGGCCAGCGCATAGGCCACGCGCTCGACCTCGCTGAGTTTTAGCTTGATCGCCTGCTGGTAGAGGTCTTCGAACTCATCCATGCCATGCAGCTCTGCCGCTTTAGCCTGGTGCCAAGCATAGCCCTTTTTGTGCCATTCGCGCAGGGTGTCATCCTGCATCAGCCGGTCATATTCTTCCTGCAAACGCGGCAGGTTGCGTTGGATGGTGACATCGGTGAAATCGGACCAGTCCATGCGGATCCAGTAATTGAGCCCGATCGAGCGATCCACATGCAGGGCGCGGCCCCGCTGGCGTTTGACCAGATAGCTTTCGGCGCTGCGCAGGGCGTAGTGGTTCAGCTGGATCAGATCATACCCGATGGATTTCTTGGAGCTGCGCCAGCCCTTTTCAGCCGCCTCACGGGTCATATCCTTGCCCGATCCGTTGACCCATTTGACCTTCGTTTTGAACCCGTCATCCAATTTGTTCGGACGGTGGCAAGAGATTTTCTCATAGGCGCCGATGTTCTTGAACATCGTCTTGAATCCCCAAACGGTGTGGGGTTTCGGGCAAAACTTGGGGGCGGCTTTGTCGAACTGACCGATGACAAACTGATCGTTCAACGCGCGCACATCGTTGTGGCCAAACAGCCGCCATGTCATCGCGACATTGGTGGCATCCGGCACCTCCTTGAAGAAGTCCTGAAGCGTGCCATTGCCGCAGCGCACGTTGATAAATTCGTCCACATCAATATGCGCGATCCAATCGGCGTTTTGCAGCACTGGTTCCTTTTGCGCCTGATTAAGGGCGTATTGCTGGGGCGAATTGCCTTTCCAGTCGTCGTTATTGCGATGCTGCAGCACGCCCATCTCTTGTAGGCGGTCCAAAATCTCGCTGGTGCCGTCGGAACAATCGTTGGTGTAGATGAGGAAGTTATCCACCCCCATTGCACGGTGATAGGCGACCCATTCGACGATATAGGGGGCCTCGTTTTTCATGCAGCCAACGATGATGTTGCCGGTAGAGCCCTTTTTCAGCTTGCGCGGTTTGATCGCCTTGTAGGGCTTGCCCAGCTTGGTTTCCTCGACCAAACCGATGTCGTTGTGCGGTTTGAAGGATGAGGTTTGCAGCTTCTCAAAATTCTGCACCGCCAGCGGCGGCATGATTGCGCGCGCGGCGTCGGACAGGCCGTCCTTGGCTTTTGGTTTGTCAGCTTTCGGCGCTGCCTTTTCGGGTGCGGGTGCGGGTGCGGGGGCTGACGACGCAGCGGCGTGCAGTTTGTCCAGCTCCGCCTGTTTTGCGTCGCGCTCTTCACGGGTGAATTTGTTGATCCGGTGCAGGAAAGACAACAGATACTGCGTGGCACGGAACCCGCGTGTCGGGTCAGCCTCTTCCCAGTCAGGCAGGGGGGCGTCGGGTTTCAGACTGTCCTTGGTCAGCGCGGGGTGCGCCTTGATCAGCGCCTTGTTGGCTGCCGTGAAGCCATCCGAAATGGTCGACAGGCTGCCTGCAGCCAGCGGCGGGCCGTCGACCTCAACCTCTGCCATGAACTTGCGCCACATCTGGCGGTTGATCAGCTTGTTCGATTTCTTCAGCAGATGCAGGAACAATTCGTTCATCATCCGTCCGCGCGTCAGCCATGCGGCGGCGGGCTGCTGTGGCGCCGGCGCGGCATTTGCGCGACCGATGGTTTGGTCGATGTCAAACATGGCGCGGATTTCATCGGTGACGTTTTCCGAATAAATCAATGCCTCATCATAGGGGCGGAACCGAACCGATCCTTTGCCAAAGACCGCTTCCCATTCGGCTTGCAAGCGGGTGTAGTCCAGCCAGAACGGCGGGTGCTGGATTTCCAGAAACTCGCCATGTTCGGGCACGATCTCATGCGCCTCCAGTAGGGCGTCATCCCACCAGTCGGCGGTGCCCGCCATATCCATTTCACGCGACAGAGAGGTTGCGCGCCCCTCCATCACCTGCGCGCCATAGCGGCGTGCCAGTAGGCGGGCCTGTTCGTCGATATGGGCGACGACGATGACCTCTGCCTCCAGTGGGGCCAGCAACTCTTTCATGCGTTCGATTTCCGAACGGCGCGCCAGCGATTCACCCAACTGGCTGGCCGACAGGATCAGCTTGTCGGGGCGCACGGCAGCCACATCGCGCACAATGGCGCGCTGCACCTCCAAAAACAGCTCGCGCTGCTTGGCGGGATCAATCTGGCCCCGGTTGTAGCGCAGGGTGTCAACGTGATCGGGATCAGTCACCGCCATATAAAGGCGGGTGTGGTTTTTGCCACCTGCGCCGCGCGGAAACAGGATGCCTTTGCTTTCCAGCTGTTCGCGCTTTTGCGCCATCACGTCCTGAATGCGGGCCGCGCCCACCTGTTCCAAACCAATGTGCAGGTAAATCTGCATCAGACGGCCTCCGTCTTGTTGGTGTCATCGTTGTCGGGGTCGGATGCGTCCGTGCCCTGAGCGTCGGTGGCGGGTGTTACTTTGGGGTTGGTGCGGTTGCGATTGGCGTGGCCCCACCAGGGCACTTTGCGCCCGATCAATGCGGCCAGTTGCGCACGTGCAGCGCTCGTCCGGATATCAAGGCGCAGGTAGGCATCGCTGCCAGCAAAAATCTGGTCTAGGTGGTCATAATGCGCGCTAATCCAGCGCTGGCGCTCATGATCCGCGCCGCCATATCCCTGTGGTAGACCAGGTTGATCATGTCCCGGCAGACGTTCCGACCCCAGATTGGACCAGCGGAGCATTGAATCCGAGATGTCCGCCACAGGCCGCCAGCTGGCAAAGAACTTTGCCTCGGGGTGGTGGGTACGGATGGCGGTGATAATGCCGAAATCCATTTGCGGCCACAACGATTGCCCCGCGCGCAGCAGGCTGATTTCGCTGAAGGCATCAAATTCATCCAAGTAAGCCAGCGGGTCGCCAGTGCGGTAGTAGGCCTCATAGATCAGGTTGGCGACATATTCGTCTTTCAGGTGATCATCCTTGGTCTGGCCTGCACGAATGCGATGATCCGCTGTGTGCAGACAGGCCCGTCGCAGGGCGCGCGCCACTGTGGTGGTGCCCGTTTTCGGCAATCCCAGATTGATGACGCGCAGCCGGCTCATACCGGCAGGTCCAGACGTTTGATCAGATCTTCTTCTTGCGGGGGCAGTGTCGAGGCCGCGCGCAGCTGATCGCGCATTGCCTGATAGGCAGGTTGCGATAGCAGCTCATCCCGCTTGGCACGGTGCAGTTCGCAGGATTGATCGTGCAGCGCCTTGATCTCAGGGTCGGATTTCAATTCTTCCAGCGCGGCTTCCAGATCGGGCAGATAGCGTTGGATGCTGGTATCTTCCCATGCGGGGTCATTGCGTTCGCGCCAATAGGTGTCATCAAACGCACGGTTTTCGCGGTTCACATCCCCACGGTCGTTTTTCACCAGATAGCTGTCCAGAGAACGCAGCGCGTAGTGGTTCAGCGTTGCAAATCGGCGCGCACCCTGGGCGGGGAATTTGCGGATGCGGCGCGGGTTGGCTGCGACCAGAAACTTGTGCTGCACATCGCGACCTGATCCATCGGTCCAGCTGGGCCGTTTACGCGGCGGGAGTTTTTCACGGAAAAACGGACGGTGCGCGCCGAAATACTGCAGCGGGAAATCATGACGCATCAGTGATTTCACCTCGATCGCAGTATCACCGCACCAAAGGTCAGGATTGTGGGACCGGGTGAACTGGCTGATCACCGGGCGATCTTCGAACGCCTCAATTCCGTCGCTGGCAAAAAACTGAAAGTTGAGAGAAATAGCTTGCGGATTGCCACAAGCCTCGACCAAGGCAGGGATCGTGTGATCGCCCACGTGAATGTTCAAAAACTCATCCACATCTGCAACCCAGACCCAATCTGCCTCTGTCACGATTTCCTGTTTGGCGGCGTGTTTCAACGCCTCCATCTGGTAATTGCGCCCTTCGGCGGGGTTTGGCAGGTGCTGTACAATGCCCCGCACCGCCAGAGCATCCAACATGGTGTCGGTGCCATCGGTGCAATCGTTGGAATAAAACAGGTGATCGGTGACCCCGATCAGCCGGTTGAAAGCAATCCATTCCAGCAGAAACGGGCCTTCGTTTTTCACGCAGGTGACAGCCGTTATTCGCATCTGCCTGCCTCTCTGTCCGATATGCGGATCACTGGGGAACTCTCTGCTCTCGAAACGACTGATATTGTTGATGGTTTAGTCGTCTGTTTCCTGTTTGTGTACAATTCCACAACGGGTGCGTCAATTGTCCGACGGCTGCTTTCGCCTGCCTGTCGCACGGGATCCACACTGGGCGTTGGGGGCAGGCGCCGCGGTATCACATCTAGGTCAGGGGGATCACCATGCTTGACCTTTCGCGGGGAACGCGCATCTCTTGGCGGTAGGGAGGACGGCAATGGAACATGTGACGTCGATTGAGGATTTACAAAACCAACTGGCAGGGCAGGGGTATGTCTGTGGTCGCGCGCTGGCGACGGTGGGGTTTTTATCACTGCGGCTGGGCCGTCCGCTGTTTCTGGAAGGTGAGGCAGGCACCGGCAAGACCGAGATCGCCAAGGCCATCGCCGCCGCACTGGGGCGTCGGTTGATCCGGTTGCAATGCTATGAAGGGCTGGATGCAGCATCGGCAGTCTATGAATGGAACTTTGCCGAACAGATGATTGCCATCCGCACGGCAGAGGCCGCAGGGGGCGCTGATCGCACCGCGTTGAAGGCAGAGCTGTTTTCCGATGACTACCTGATTGAACGGCCCCTGTTGCAGGCCATGCGCCCGCAGGAAGGTGGCGCGCCGGTACTGTTGATCGACGAAATCGACCGCACCGATGAACCGTTCGAGGCGTTCCTCTTAGAGGCGCTCAGCGACTATCAGGTGACGATCCCCGAGTTGGGCACCGTGCAGGCGCAGGAACCGCCCATCGTGATCCTCACCTCCAACCGCACGCGCGAAGTGCATGATGCCTTGAAGCGACGCTGCCTTTATCACTGGGTCGACTACCCCGATTTCGAGCGCGAGCTGGAGATTTTGCAAGCCCGCGCGCCCGAAGCCGCGGAAAGCCTTAGCCGCGAGGTGGTGGCCTTTGTTCAACGTCTGCGGACCGAGGATCTGTTCAAAAAACCCGGTGTTGCTGAAACCATTGATTGGGCCAAATGCCTGCTGGCGCTAGATGTGCTCACCCTCAGCCCAGAGGTGATTGCAGATACCTTGGGCGCGGTGCTGAAATATCAGGATGATATCCAAAGATTGCAGGGCAGCGAGGTGAAACGTATCTTGGATGATGTCAATTCAAGTCTGGATACCGCATGATTTTATTTCGCCCCACGGGTTACAAAGAACTATTGCTGATCAAAGAAAGTGGCTGGAGTGACTGGCCGCCTCGTTTGCCTGATCAACCCATTTTCTATCCTGTGATCACCCAACTCTACGCCGAAAAGATCGCGCGGGATTGGAATTCGGTGCTCGCTGCACCGGACAATTATGGATTTGTTACCAAGTTTGAAATCGATGAAGACACCGCAGCGCGATATCCTGTCGAGCAAGCTGGAGGCAAAGCACATGAGGAACTCTGGGTCCCTGCAGAAGATTTGATTGCGTTTAATCGTGGTATTGTAGGGCAGATCACACCTGTTAAGGCGTTCAAGGACAAAGCCGCCTATCCTCTGGATCAAGCGCTGGTAGAGATCGGGGCGACATGATCTGTCCTCATGCTGACAACATACGCAAGTGGATCCCGTATGGGATAGGTTGGCAGCTTTGTTTCTGGCCTTCAATATGACCCAGCTGCCGGATCTGGACCTGCCTGAGGTTCCCAAGCTTAGTCACAACATCATCTATTTCGCCCGTGCCCTGCGCAAGGCGGGGTTGGCGATTGGGCCGGGGCGGGTGATTGACGCGATCCGCGCGGTGGAAGCGGCGGGGTTTAGCCGCAAAGAGGATTTCTATTGGACCCTGCACGCCTGTTTCGTCAGCCGCCCCGAACAGCGCGCAGTGTTTTCGCAGGTGTTCCGCCTCTACTGGCGCGATCCGCGTTATCTGGAACATATGATGGCGATGCTGCTGCCTTCGGTGCGCGGCGTGCAAGACGAACGCAAAGCCCGCGCCGCTGAAAAACGCGCGGCAGAGGCGTTGCTGGAAGGGCAACAGCCCGATACGCCCCCCGATGTACCAGACGCCGATGAAGTGAAGATCGAGGTTGATGCCAGCCACACCGCCTCTGCCGAGGAAAAGCTGCGCTCTTTGGATTTTGAACAGATGAGCACGGAGGAGATTGCGGCCGCGAAACGGATGATCGCCCGTCTGAAACTGCCGGTGCAGCCCATACGGTCGCGTCGGGTGAAACCCTCGCTGAGGGGGCACGCGATTGATTGGCGCCGTAGCATGCGACAGTCGCTGCGGATCGGGGGCGAGGTGCAGCAACTGATGCTGAAACAGCACCGCACCCGCTGGCCCAATCTGGTGGTGCTTTGCGATATTTCGGGATCTATGTCGCAATACAGTCGGATGATTTTGCATTTCCTCCATGCAGTCGCCAATGAAAAGGGTGCAGGCTGGGCGCGGGTGCATGGGTTCACCTTTGGCACGCGGCTGACCAATATCACCCGTCATCTGGGTACCCGTGACGTGGATCAGGCACTGGCCCTTGCAGGGGCAGAGGCACAGGATTGGGAAGGTGGCACGCGCATTGGCGACTGCCTGCATCGGTTCAATCAGGATTGGTCGCGTCGCGTCTTAGGTCAGGGTGCGGTGGTGTTGCTGATCACCGACGGTTTGGATCGCGGTGAACCGCAGGCGCTGGGCCGCGCGATGGAACGGTTGCATCTGTCGTCCCGTCGGCTCATCTGGATCAATCCCTTGCTGCGCTGGGATGGGTTCGCGCCGCGTGCGCAGGGCATCCGCGCCATGCTGCCCCATGTGGATGCCTTCCGCGCGGGGCATTCCATCGCCTCGCTTGAGGCGTTGGCCGAAGTTATCACAGATGCGCGCGATCACGGCGAAAAGGCGCGGTTGATGCAGATGATCGCGCCTTGATGTCACCCGTAGCAGCCGCCATGCTACAGTATCGAATAAACGGAGCCTTTGCTATGGACCGCTTTGACAACATTCCTGAAATCGCGCTGGACTGGCACCGCGCAGGCAAGGGCGCTGTGCTGGCCACGGTGGTGGAAACTTGGGGCAGCGCGCCGCGCCGGGTGGGCAGCCAGTTGGCGATTTCTTCTGAGGGAGAGATCGAGGGCTCCGTTTCCGGCGGCTGTGTCGAAGGCGCGGTGGTGGTTGAGGCGCTGGAGGCGTTGGAGGACGGCAAAGCGCGGATGCTGGAATATGGCATCAGCGATGGCGATGCCTTTGCGGTAGGCTTGGCCTGTGGCGGCACGATCCGTGTGTATGTGGAACCGATTGGCGCTGTGCTGCCAGAGGCAATGCTGGCCGATCTGGTCGCGGCGCGCGCTGCGCGGCGGGCGATGGCTTATGTCGTGGATGTTGACAAAAACACGCGCACTCTGACCGATCAGGGGCATTCCGAACGGTTCCGTATGGATCGCTCGGGGTTTGAGGCGGACGGTCAGACCTTTGTGGCCATTCACAACCCGCCTCTGCGTATGCTGATCGTGGGCGCGGTGCATATCGCGCAGGCGCTGGTGCCGATGGCGCGGCTGGCGGGCTATGATCCCACATTGATTGATCCGCGCGACAGTTTCGGGTCCGAAGCGCGCTTCCCCGGTGAAACCATTCTGAACGATTGGCCGGATGAGGGTGTCAGCGCCTATGGCCTTGATGCACGCACGGCGCTGGTACTGTTGACCCATGACCCAAAACTGGATGATCCGGCGCTGGAACAGGCGCTGCGGTCTGATGTGTTTTACATCGGCGCGCTGGGCTCTACCCGTACTCATGCGAAACGGGTGGAACGGTTTCAGGCCAAGGGATTTACTGAGGCAGAGATTGCGCAGATCCACGGCCCCGTCGGTCTGGACATCGGGGCGGCCAGCCCGGCAGAGATTGCGCTGTCGATCATGGCAGAATGCACGGCGGTGTTGCGGCAGGGCCGTATCCTAGGGGCGGTGTGATGCAGTTCGGCCCCGTTCCTATTCAACAGGCGCTTGGCACCATTCTGGCCCATTCCATGCAGGTCGGCGATCAACGTCTGCGCAAGGGATTGGTGCTGGACGCAGACCATATCGACGCGCTGGCCGCAGCAGGCGTGGCAGAGGTGACGGTGGTCCGATTGGGCGCTGATGATCTGGACGAAGACAGCGCCGCCAGCCGTATTGCCGCAGCCCTTGTTCCTGATCCTGATGCGGTGGGGCTTACCCTGACCACGGCCTTTACAGGACGGGTTAATGTACTGGCTGCAGGTCCAGGCGTGGTGGGAATGGATGCGGCTGCGTTGCGCCGTCTGAACGATATCGATCCAATGATCACCGTCGCCACAGTACCGCCTTTGCAGCAGATGGCCGCGGGGGGCATGGTCGCAACGATCAAGATCATCTCTTACGGGGTGGCCGCGGCTGATGTGGAACGTGCTTGCGCCGCTGCGGGTGGATCATTGCGCCTGCATGCGCCCGTCTATCGTACTGCCGCGCTGATTGTCACTGACATCGAAGGCGGCGCTGGGCTAAAGGGGCAAGAGGCGGTGGCCAACCGGGTGAGCGCCTTGGGAATGGAGCTGATCGACACCACAGTTGTGCCGCATCAAGAGGACGCATTAGCCGCGGCCTTGGGTGCCGTGACAGCGGATATGGTGCTGATCCTCACCGCCTCGGCCACATCGGATGCGCATGATGTAGCGCCGCAGGCGGTGCGACGTGCAGGCGGGCAGGTCACGCGCTTCGGCATGCCAGTGGATCCGGGCAACTTGCTGTTCCTTGGTCATCTCAATCATAGGCCGGTGATCGGCCTACCGGGCTGCGCGCGTTCGCCTGCCTTGAACGGCGCGGATTGGGTTTTGTCGCAGCTTGCCTGTGGGATCGAGGTCAGCGGCGCGGATATCGCCGCGATGGGGGTTGGCGGTCTGTTGAAAGAAATCCCAACCCGTCCGATGCCTCGCAGGTCCAGACGCGGATGAGCGGCACACAGTCACGCGCGTGCTGAAATAACGGGCAACTCTTGTTCTTCCACCGTGGGTTATTGCGGCATCCCTGAAAAAATCGCAGGCTGCAACACTATGTTACGTACCGTAGAGATACGATAGGTGGCATTCCTGCGCGACTGCCTCTTGGCTTGGGCGAATGTGTGCGCTAGCATTTTCAAGAGATGGGCCGGAAGCGCCCACATTGGGAGGAAAATCATGAAGAAATATCTGGCACAGGCAGCAGTTGCTGCGCTGGCAGTAGGCTTTGCAACCGAAACCATGGCCGAAGAGTGGAACGTGTCCCTTTGGGGTAAACGTCGTGCATTCACGGAACACGTTGAAAAGCTGGCTGAGCTGGTTTCGGAGAAAACCGGTGGTGAGTTCACACTGAACATTTCTTACGGTGGTCTGTCGAAGAACCGTGAAAACCTCGATGGTATTTCCATTGGCGCGTTTGAAATGGCGCAGTTCTGCGCGGGTTATCACCGTGACAAGAACCCCTCGATCACCGTGCTGGAACTGCCCTTCCTGGGTGTGAACACGCTGGAAGAAGAGGTGGCCGTCAGCCACGCCGTTTATGATCACCCTGCAGTGCAGGCGGATCTGGCGCGCTGGAATGCGAAACTGCTGATGACCTCGCCCATGCCGCAGTACAACATCGTCGGCACCGGCGAAGCGCGCGATGAACTGGCCGAGTTTGAAGGCATGCGCGTACGCGCCACCGGCGGCATTGGTCAGGCGTTTTCCGCTGTGGGCGCCGTGCCCACCTCTGTGACCGCGACCGAGGCGTATAATGCAATGGAAAGCGGCGTTGTTGACACCGTTGCCTTTGCCCAGCACGCGCACTTTGCCTTCCGCACCATTGATCAGGCCACTTGGTGGACTGCAAACCTGAACCCCGGCACTGTGAACTGCCCCATCGTTGTGAACACCGACGCCTATGAGGGCCTGTCGGACGCCCACCGCGAGGCGCTGGACAGCTCGGTTGATGAGGCGATCGCGCATTATCTGGCCAACTACGGCGAACTGCTGAACAAGTGGGACAGCGTTCTGGCAGAAAAAGGCGTGCAGAAGGTTGAGCTGGCCGAAAGTGAGATCAACAAGTTCCGCGACGTGGCCGCTGGCCCGATCCGTGACAAGTGGATCGCTGACATGACCGCACAGGGCCTGCCCGCGCAGGAACTGTATGATCTGGTCGTTTCGACACTGGAAGCCAAACGCGCAGAGTGATCTGCCGCACCGCGAAAAAGGGCCGCGCCGGATCCGTTCTGGCGCGGCTTTTTCATAATAAAAACAAACATTAGGGGGAAGATATGGCTGGATCTGCTTCGGTGCTGGAGGATGGGTCGCGCCTCAGCCAGCTTGATCGGGGGCTGTTGCGGCTGGAACGGCTGATGGCGCTCTTGTGCGGGCTGGCGGTGTTTTCACTGATGTTTTTGGCGGTGATCTCGGTCTCTGGGCGCAACCTGTTTAACGCGCCTTTGCCGGGTTATGTGGATTGGATCGAACAGGCGATGGCGCTGATTGCCTTTCTGGCGATCTCCTACACCCAACGCGATGGCGGCCATATCCGCATGGACATACTGGTGGGGCGCCTCAGCGGCCGTGCCCTTTGGGCGGCGGAGTTTTTGACCACTTTGGCGGCTTTTGCGCTGATGGTTCTGCTGGTCTGGGGGACCTGGTCGCATTTTGACCGCAGCTTTGATTTCAACGCGCCTTTGTGGTCGCGTGACAGCTCTATCGACATTGGTATTCCGATCTGGCCCGCGAAATTGCTGGCGCCGATTGCCTTTGCCGTGCTGAGCGCGCGTATGGCGTTGCAACTGTGGGGCTATGGCCGGGCCTTCGTGTTGGGGCTGGTCGAACCTGTGGCGGTGCCTTTGGTGCAATCGGCGGCGGCGCAGGCCGCAGAAGAGGCCGCACATGTGGGTGATTTGGGCGATAACGGGGGGCAGCGCTGATGGAACCGATTGAAATTGGCCTGTGGGTTTCGGGCTTTATGCTGTTGATGGTTGTCTTGGGTATGCGTGTGGCCTTTGCCGCCGGTATCGCGGGCATGGTCGGCCTCATCTGGATTTTCTGGGCCAAGAAGGGCTATGACCCCGAAGATTTCGGCTGGGCGTTGACCGTGGCGGTCAAAACCGCAGGGCAGGTGCCTCATTCCAAAGTATCCAGTCAGGCGCTGTCCCTGATCCCGACCTTTATCCTGATCGGCTACCTGGCCTATTACGCGGGCCTGACCAAGGCGTTGTTTGAGGCCGCCAAACGCTGGGTCGGCTGGTTGCCGGGCGGTCTGGCGGTGTCTACCGTGTTCGCCACCGCTGGCTTTGCCGCCGTGTCCGGCGCATCGGTTGCGACCTCTGCCGTGTTTGCCCGTATCGCCATCCCCGAGATGCTGAAAGTGGGCTATGATAAACGCTTCGCCGCGGGCGTTGTGGCGGCTGGCGGCACGCTGGCGTCACTGATCCCGCCCTCAGCCATTTTGGTGATTTACGCGATCATCGTCGAACAGGATGTGGGCAAGCTGCTGCTGGCAGGTTTCATTCCCGGTGCGTTTTCCGCGCTGATCTATGGCGGACTGATTGTCACGCTGGCGCTGGTTTTGCCCAAGTTCGGCCCGCCGGTGCGCGGCTATACGTGGAAACAGCGCTTTGCGTCGATCCCGCCAGCGTTCCCGATCTTCTTCGTGGTCTTCATCATCATCTTCTTCATCTACAACCCCTTTGGCGGTGACGCATGGGGCACACCGACCGAGGGTGGGGCGCTTGGCGCCTTTGTGGTCTTTGTCATGGCGGTGCTGCGCGGCATGGGCTGGGCGCAGCTGAAGGATGCGCTGTTGGAAACGGCCAAACTGTCGGCGATGATCTTCACCATCATTTGGGGCGTGCTGATTTATGTTCGCTTCCTTGGCTTTGCCGATCTGCCGGGCGCGTTTTCCGATTGGATCACGGGGTTGGAGCAGAGCCCGATGCTGACGCTGATCCTGATCCTGCTGGCCTATGCGGTTTTGGGGATGTTCATGGACGCAATCGGGATGCTTTTGCTGACGTTGCCGGTGGTTTATCCGGCTGTGATGGCGCTCAACGGGGGCGAGTTCGTGTCGGCGGCAGACAGTGCCTTTGGCATGTCGGGGCCGATGTGCGCGATCTGGTTCGGCATTCTGGTGGTCAAAATGGCCGAGTTCTGTTTGATCACCCCGCCCATCGGCCTCAACTGTTTTGTGGTCGCGGGGGTACGTGACGACATTTCAGTTCAGGATGTGTTCAAAGGCGTGACGCCGTTCTTCATCGCCGATGCGCTGACCATCGCGCTACTGGTGGCGTTCCCTGCGATTGTGCTGTGGTTGCCGAGTTTGGCGTAACCCGAAAATTGGCTCGGGCGATAGCCCGGGCCGCGCCCGCGCCAAGGTTTCTTGTTGCTAATCAATGATTTCCTTCCGGATCACGAAGTGAGCCGGTTCGTGCCCGACCCGCCCCCAGGGCGGGCGCGAATTTCCAACAATTGCCAAATGTACAGCGCATAGAGTGATTGAGAGGTCGGCGCATTTGGCGGCCCCGCCCTCGGGTCGGGCACGAACCTCTGTTTCGGCCTTCAAACCGCGATCAGGTGGTTATCAAACGCCAGTTCATGCTGCACCGGCGCCGTCTCGTCCCCGATAGTGCGGATCACACCCGTGCCAGATGTGGCGATAAAACCGTCACCAGAGGCTGATAGACCGCACACATCCACCTCATCCACCTGCCGCACAAACGCGCCTGTCGCCGCATCAAACAATTGCACCGCATTGCCGCGTGGTGAGGTGATAGCGACCAGCCGTCCGTTGCCGCTGAACGCGATGGAGCCTGCGTAGTTCTGCATCCCTTGATGCAGCGCCTTAGGTGCGCTGAGCAGACGTGGCGCTTCGCCCGCGCGCATCAGACCCAAGAGCGGCGGATGCTGTCCATCCTTGCCCTGCCATTGCATCGCAAAACCGATCAGCCCGTCAGCGCGCACCGCCAGATGACGGATGGAGTTGAGGCGCAGGTCAATTTCCAGCTCTGTCACCTCTAACCCGCCCTTCAGATCCATCAGCGCCAGATTAGAACGCATGGTGGGCAGGTTCAGCGGGCTGCGGCCGCTTTCGGGGTGGGTGTCGATGCCGCCATTGGCAATGACGAAACGATCCTGACCGGGCAGGCGTTGCATATCATGCGGCCCAACCCCGCCAGAGGGCAGATCGCCCACGCGGCGATAGCCCTGACGGCGATCCCAGATGGCGATGCGACCCTCCCCAGCCTCATAATCGTTCTCAGGCGTCAGCAACAGATCACCGCCCAGATCAAAGACGCCGTGGCCCATGAAATGGCGACCCTCGGGGCTGTGCAGTTCCGCCAGAACTTCGCCATCCTGACAGTTGATCACATGGGCAAAGGTGCCGGGGCGACGGGCAAAGGCCACGGCCTCGGCCCGTGTGGGATGGGCGCAGGCGGCGTGGCCGCGACCGGGCAGGGGGTGGTCAAAGAGGATTTGCCCCGTCCCATTCAGGCCATAGATGCGAAAGGTACCATCAGGCGTCTTCGCTGCCGACAGATACTGCGGGGCGCCGACGCTGGCCCAGCTGATCGCCGGTGTCATGCTGCTGGCCAAGAGGCCCGCCAGAAATCCCCGCCGCGATCCTGCCAGCATGGGATCAATCCCCGTCCAGTGCGTTGAACCCGGCGGGCACGCCCAACTCTTCGCCCAAGGGGGGCATCAGTTCTTCGGTAATGCGGCTATGCAGGTTCAGGCGCACGATGTCGGCCTGCAACCAGCCAAAGGGTGTGGCGACCGAGGACAGATCAGGGCTGTCGATGGCATCGATCGCCTGATGCGTATCCTCAAACGCCACCGCCAGTTCCGCCTGCAGGCCCGACCCTTCGCGGGCCAGCATCAGCGCCAGCTCTTCCAACTCATCCACCGCCAGCGCGATATGGCGTGTGCTGCGCTGCGACCGGCGCGCCTCGGCCCTTTTGGGGCGGGGACGATCAAATGTGCCCAGCGGACGGCCAAGGCGCATGTCGGTGGTGAACTGCAGGCCTGTCAGCAGCGCTTTGAACAGTTCTTGCGTGGCCTCGGCATTGGTTTTGTAGGGGCCATCTGCATGGGGCGCGCGCATCAGGTCGGCATAATCTGCCCAATCCGCATTGATCGCCGCCGACAGTCGCGCGATATCGGCGCTGCCCGCCTGCACCAGCGCACAGGCGTAGGCGGCAGGTTGTTGCAGCTGCGGTTCATACAGAAGGTATTCCAGCGCGTAGAACCCGCGCGCGGCGATGCTTAATTCGGTGTATTCCTCAGGCGCCAGTAGGGCGACATCCTGATCGGCCAGCAGGCGTGCCAGTGCCTTGGGGGTTTTGTTGCGCGGATCGGGCCAGAAGGCCAGCGCAAACGCGCGGTTCTGCACCTCGCTCGGGCCAAACCGCAGGTGGCTGACGCGCACCCATGCATCAAAGGCACGGCCGTAGGCTTCGCGCAGATCCTCATTGTCGGGGCTGCAGTTTTGTGCCGCAACCATCGCCAATTGGCTGGTTGCTTTGGCCAGATCGTCAAAACCCGGCAGGATGTGTTGATCCAGAACCCGATCCACCAATCCCACCCGTTCCGGCGCAGGCTGGGCTGTCAGCGTTGCTGGCAGCAGCAGGGCAAGAGCGGTGGCAAAGGGTTTCAACATTTCAAAGGCTTTCCAAAAAGGCGATCAAAGCCGCCCGGTCGGTTTCATTCAATTGGCGCACATGGGCCTGCGATGCCGCTGCTTCGCCGCCATGCCAAAGCACAGCTTCCATCAGGGTGCGGGCACGGCCGTCATGCAGGAACCCAGCCTCGGCCGAGGCGGTCTGCGCCAGACCAATACCCCAAAGCGGCGGGGTGCGCCATTCCCGTTCTGTTGCCAGACCCTCAGGGCGGCTGTCCCTAAGGCCATCGCCCATGTCATGCAACAGGAAATCGGAATAGGGCCAGATCAGTTGGAAAGAGCGTTCTGGCTGATCGGGCAAGCGGTGGGTGACAAAACTGGGCGTATGGCAGTCAGCGCAGCCTGCGGTATGGAAGATCTCTTTGCCACGCAGCACGGGGGGCGCGGCGGCATTGCGCCGTTCCGGCACGCCAAGGTTCGCGGTGTAAAGCGTCATCAGATCCAGCCCGATATCGTCCACCTCGTGCACGCGCACGTCCTGATCGCCATGCGGTGCCGTACGGCAATCGGTTTGCGCCTCTGTGCAATCGCCCCACGGTGCGGGGAACAGCGGGGTGGATAGGCCCAGATCGGTGCTCAGCGCGCCAGCCACCTGTTGGCGCACGGTGGGTTGCGTGGCCTTGTGGCCAAACCGGCCCAGCATCCATGTGTCATGTTCGACCGACCATGCCACAGCTGCGCGGCCCGAAATGCCGTTGCCATCTGCATCCTCAGGGTCCGCTAGCGCCAGAATATCGGCGGCAGGGATCGCCTCAATCAGGCCCAGACCGGCAAGGGGCGGTGCGATGCGCGGGCTGAGCATCACGTCATCATGCAGCGCCCCGTGCGTCATTTGGGTCAGCGACACATCAGGACGGCGCAAGGTGACCACGGTGCCATCGCCCAGCGTCACCGGATGTGGGTTGTAGGTGACAATGATCTGCGCCTCGGCGCCTACGGTGGCGGTGGCGAAATCCTGTATCTGGCTGCCATAATTCGGTTCCGGCTGGGTGGCGATCCAGCCCTCAATCTCGCTCATCCGATCGTCCAAAGGCGCGGGAATGGACAGCTTCAGCGCAAAACTCTTCGCATCATCTTGCGGCGACGATGGCGCGTGGCCGCGACCATCGTTGATGTGGCACCCCGAACAGGCGCGCGCGTTATAGATCGGCCCCAACCCGTCAGAGGCACGGGTGGAGGACGGCGCCGCCACCCACAGTTTTTCAAACAGCGACCGGCCCAGTTCGAAATCCAGCGTTTCGTCTAGGCTTGCTGCTGGGTGAGACAAGACCTTTTCATCCGGTGCGATGGCCACTGTGGCGCGCCCTGCGCTTAAGGTCTCAAACGGCTGAGGGGTGGTGAAATCTGTTGGGGCCTGACGCACAGCGTCGATGCGCGCGGCCTCTGCCGTGGTGCGCGGCTGCAGCGACAGGTGCAGATCCTGCGACAGGTCCACGGCCATTGCGGGCAGGGCAATCGTTGTTGTCAGGAAAAGAGCGGCAAGCGGGGCATGCGGCGTGGGGCGCAAGAACATGTTTTGTAACCGTAGCGGGGCGCGTGATCGGAAAGGATATGCGCAGGTGGCTGGGCAGGGGCGTGCCGCAATTGACAAAGCGAGGGATGCCAACGCGGCACAAGGTCGGCCACGGAGATCCGCAGCCGACCTGTTTCTATGTGTTTATTCAAACACAGCCTTGGGGTTGTCGAGGCTGTCGGAACCTTCAAATTCCAGCTGGTTCAGGCCCAGCACAGCAACAACGCGCTCGATCGATTTGGTTTGATCAACCAGACCGTTTACGCCACCCATGATCAGTGCTTCGCCTTCGGCGTTGCCGCGTTCCAGCATCTGGTCATAGGCGAAACCGTTGTCGGCTGCGTCCTTCATTTTGCCCAGAGCGGCCATGGTCACGTCCAGCTTGCCAGTCATTTCCGCATCCAGCGCTGCGTCTTTGGCTTTCACCAGATCGGACAGCGAGGCGCCGGAAACAACGGTGCCGTCAACGCGGGTGTAGCTGCCCAGATAGACGTTCTGGATGCCTTTGCCGTCGTAGTAGTGGCTGTTGTGGGTGTTGTCGGAGAAGCAATCATGCTCTTCCTCGGGATCGTTCAGCATCAGGCCAAGGCGCATACGCTCACCGGCCTGTTCACCGTAGGACAGCGAACCCATGCCGGTCAGCATGGCAACCAGACCGTCGTTTTCATTGGCCATGACAGTTGCGCGGCCTTCGCCGCCTTCTGCCCATGCACCCGCCATGAATTCCAGATCGGAAACCAGCAGATCGGTCGCTGCCTTCAGGTAGGCGGCACGACGATCACAGTTGCCACCGGTGCAGGCGTCACCTTTGGCGAAATCGGTTGCCGGACGGTTGCCCGCGCCAGCGCCGTGGCCGTTCAGGTCCTGACCCCACAGCAGAAATTCGATGGCGTGGTAGCCGGTGGCCACGTTTGCCTCAACACCGTCTGCTTCGTGCAGGGTTGCTTCCAGCAGTTCAGGGGTGATGTTGGTTGCGTCGACTTCGGTGCCCGACAGGGTGAAAACGGGGGTCGCAACAACGTTCAGCGCGGCGTAGTCGTTTTCTTCCGACAGGCCGTAGGAGGCGTCAACATAGTCGATCAGACCTTCGTCCAGCGGCCATGCGTTAACCTTGCCTTCCCAGTCATCAACGATGGCGTTACCGAAGCGGTAAACTTCGGTCTGCTGGTACGGGTTGCGCGATGCCAGCCAGGCGTCTTTCGCTGCTTTCAGGGTCTCGTCCGAAGGCGAAGCGATCAGCGCGTCAACTGCGGCCTGCAGCGCTTTGGCGGTGATCAGGCTGTCCTGATATTTTGCCTCGGCGATGTTGGCGTAGTTTTCCAGAACCGCTTTGGCACTCGGGGCCTCTGCAAGGGCGGAGGTGCCCAGCGTCAGTGCCAGCACAGAGGTGCTCAGGTAGGTGGTTTTCATATCGGACTGTCCTTAGTTGGTATGTCGGTTTGTTAAATGATGGGCGCGGCCACGTTGGGCTGCGATGGTTTATTTGGTCAGGATCAGCTTGCCAGCGCGGGTGATGCGCAGGCTGTAGACTTGATCGTTCAGCACGATCAGCGCCTGATTGCCGCCTTGGGTCAGGTCTTCGGCACGGTGCGTTGGCAGGGTGGGCAGCTCAATCGAAGTGGAGCCGGTTTGGTTCATTTGCATGGTGGTCATCACAGGGTCTCCCGTTGGTCGAGCCGGTCAATCATCCGTTCCAGCGAATAGCTGTCGGACAGGCCAGTGTCGAAAATGCCGGTTTCGGAAAGGATCGACAGCAAGAGCGGGCGGTCAGCGCTGCGGTTCGCGCGGTGATGAGCGGGGCGGCCAGCCAGAGAGGAAGCGATTTGTCGCATGTCAATCAATCCCAAGGTTTCAATGGATTCGGGCTACCGCGGTGCGGATGGCTAGACTGCGGCTTTTCTGACTAAATCACTTGGGATAGTCAAGTTGACTTTTTCAATCAGGTTTAAAGTTTTTGCGCAAGTGTCCTTCAAGATGCTGGAGAATTGAAGCGCAAGCCATTAGAAATAGGGTGAATTCACACATCTCTGCGAAAGGACGTCGCATGGTTGATCGGGTCACCTTCTCTTGTCTTGCGGATATCAAGGCGGCGGGTTTTGACGATATTATCGACGTCCGTGCCCCGGCAGAGTTTGCCGATGACCACCTTCCGGGGGCCATGTCCTTGCCGGTGTTTAGTGATGCAGAACGGGCTGAGGTGGGCACGATCTACGTGCAAGAGGATCCGTTTAAGGCGCGCAAAGTGGGTGCTGCCTTGGTCGCGAAAAACGCGGCGCGGCATTTGGAAACCGCGCTGGCAGATCGCCCCGGTGGCTGGCGACCGTTGGTTTATTGCTGGCGCGGTGGGCAGCGTTCGGGGTCGTTCGCGTCGATCCTGCATCAAATCGGCTGGCGGGTTAGCTTGATTGAGGGCGGTTATAAATCCTATCGTCGTTTGGTGGTGCAGATGCTTTACGACGCGCCCTTGCCGGATCAGCTGGTGTTGATTGATGGCGGCACGGGTACGGGCAAAACTGCGCTCTTGGCAGAACTGGCGGCGCAGGGCGCGCAGGTTCTGGATCTGGAGGCGCTGGCGCAGCATCGCGGATCGCTGCTTGGTGGACAGGCGGGCGGGCAACCCAGTCAGAAGACGTTTGAAAGCCGTCTGGCCATGGCGTTGGTCGGCATGGATCTGGCCCGTCCGGTGTTTGTCGAGGCAGAAAGCGCCAAGATTGGCCGTCTGCGTCTGCCGCCCAGTCTGTGGCAGGCGATGCTGCGCGCGGATCATATCCGGCTAGAGGCCCCGCTGGCGGCACGCGCGCAGTATCTGGCGGGTAGCTACGGGGATGTGGTTGCCGACATGGCCGAATTGCAGGCGCGGTTGTCCCATCTGGTGCCGTTTCACGGACATGAACTGGTAGAGCGATGGCAGGCAATGGCCCTAGGCGGTGATCATCAGGCCTTGGCGGCAGAACTGGTCGCGCAGCACTATGACCCGAGTTATGCGCGCGCCACGCGGCGGGCGCGTGATCCGCTGGCAGTGATTGAGCTGGCAGGGATGGGCCGAGCGGAGCTGTTTGCGGTGGCACAGCAAGTGTTGGCGATGGAGTTCAATGCGTCGGCGGAGGGGTGAAGCCCTTCACCGACAGCTGATCTGATCCCCCGGCACGATGGTGCCGATCTGGCGGGCGGGCACGCCTGCCTCTGCCATACGGTGCAGTATGTCGTCGGCCTGTTCCGCCGCCACCGCTGCCAGCATCCCGCCTGCGGTCTGCGGATCATGCAGCAACATGCCGCGCGGGCCGGTGGCGTTCTGTACGGGGGCGTATGTTAGGTTCGCCTCAAACAGCGTAGATGTGACGCCAGAGGCCGCCAGTTCTTCTGCCCCCTCATAAAGCGGCAGCGCTTTCACCCACAGTTCTGCACCTGTGCCCGACGCCTCACATATCTCTTTCAAATGGCCCGCCAGACCAAAGCCTGTCACATCGGTCATGGCGTGCGCCTCTGCCAACAGCGGCGCGGCGACCATTTGCGGCTCTGCCATCTGGCGGAGCATCGCGGCCACATGACGGCCATTGGCGCGCCCCTGCATTTCTGCGGCCAGCAGCGTGCCGCTGCCAATCGGGCGGGTCAGGATCAGCGCGTCCCCTGCGCGGGCACCGGATAGGGCGATCGGCTGCCGCCCCTTGGCCAAGGTGCCGGTGACGGTAAACCCGATAGTCATTTCCGCGCCTTGCGTTGTGTGGCCGCCGACCACTTCGGCGCCTGCATCGGCAAAGATGGCTCCGGCATGTGCCATCACCTCTTTCAGCGTGCGTTCCTGCAGGGTGGGGGACATCCGCGGCAGGATGATTTGCGCCAGTGCAGATTGGGGGCGTGCGCCCATCGACCAGATATCGCCAAGCGCATGCACCGCCGCGATCCGGGCCATCAGCGCCGGATCATGGCTGAAGGCGCGCAGATGATCGGTAGAAATGACCTGCGTCACTTCCCCCATCTGCAACACCGCCGCATCATCGCCCGCGCCCTGCACCACATCCTTGTGCGCCTGACGGGGTAGCGATTGCAGCGCCGCGCTGAGCGTTCCGGGCCCAACCTTGGATCCGCAGCCCGCACAGACAGGGCGGCCACCGGACAGTTCGTCTGCCACACCAAGCGCTGCGGTTTTGGGGGCGGGGGGCGCCTCCATAACAGGCAGATCCTTGAACTGCGCCATAAAGGTCCGGTCGATCCGATCCTTCCATCGCCACAACAGCGGGCCGCTGATGGGGCGTCCCCAACGTTCTGCGAGGGCTGATTTTCCACCCAATGCGATCAGCTTCAGATAGTTCTTCTGCGGCTCAAACCGGCGCAGCGCGGTGCCGATCAAACGGGCCTCAAGGTTGTCGCGTAGCACAGGCGCGGCGCGGACGGCAAAAACACCTGCCTTGGGGCGCGGGGCGTGCATCAGGTGGGCACAGTCACCACTGGCAAAGAGGTCTTCGTGCCCCTCAACCTGCAGGGTTGCGCCGACCTTGATGAAGCCGTCTTGCAGCGGCAGCGCGGTCTTTGTCAGCCACGGATGCGGGGTGGCACCTGCGGCGCCGATGGTTAGTTTGGCTGGGACGATCGCGCCATTCGTCAAGCGCGGGCCTTCGGGTGTCATCTCGGCGATTTCTGCGCCGCTCCAGACCTTGACGCCTGCCTGATCCAGTTTCGCGCTCAGCGCTTTGCGGGTCGCTTCGCTGGTGCCGGTCAGATGATCCTGCGCCTCCAGCACGGTGACATCCGCCTGACCGGTGGCTTGGCGCAAACCATGCGCCATGGTCAGCGCCAGTTCCACGCCCGCAACACCGCCGCCAATCACCGCGACGGGGCCAGCGTGGCCCGCGTCCTGCGCTGCGGCCAGATAGTCGCGCCATACGGCGGCGTATCGTGCCAGCGGTTTGGCGGGCACGGCATGGTCGGTAAAGCCCGGCAGTTTAGGCAGATCAGAAGTGATGCCGATATCGACCGAGGCCACATCATAAGCGATCACCCCATGCCCTGTGACGTGTACGGTTTTGGCAACAGGATCAATGTGATCCGCTGCGCCAAGGATCACACGCGCACCGGCGAAACGGGCCAGTTGGATCAGGTCAATCTCCAACTCGTCCTGCGTATAGTCGCCAGCGATATGGCCAGGCAGCATACCCGTGTAAGGCGCGGTCGGGCCGGGGTTGATTACCGTGATGCGCAGGCCGGGCAGGGGGCGCATGCCCATCATCCGCAAGACCAGCGCATGGGTGTGGCCGCCGCCGATCAGCACCAGATCACGGGTCAGGGGAATATCGCTGGACGTGGAGTTTTGCATGGCGCGGCCTCAGGTTACTTGCCCACGTAGCTACCTCAGCTGTGCGGGCAAATCTAGGCGACAGCCTGTCTCAGCCATTCAAACTTTGGCGATAGCTTGCGGCGTCTTTGGGGCAGCGGATCATCAGAACGGCGGGGTTTGCAATGCCCTTGGCCGTGATAGCTTCGGCCATTTCGTCCAGGCTGCATTCAAGGATCTGTTCATCCGCATGACTGGCAGAGGCGACAACAGACACCTCCGTATGGGGCGGCAGGCCACCGGCCAGCAGGTTTTTCTGTACTTCATCCGCCTTATGCACCGCCATGTAGAGGACCAAGAGCGATCCGGGTAGCGCCATTTGTGCCCAGTCGGGTACGCCGTCGCCGTCCCGCAGGGTGCCGGTGGTCAGGGTCACGCGGTCGGTTTCACCGCGTTCGGTCAGTGGGCGTGCGAGGGCGGCTGCAGCGGCGGAGGCAGCGGTCACCCCCGGCACAATTTCCACCGGCACACCGGCAAGACGGGCGGTTTCCAATTCCTCTACCGCGCGGCCAAAGATTGACGGATCACCGGATTTCAACCGCACCACGCGTTGGCCCTGTTGGGCGGCGCGCATCACAACCTCGTTGATGCGGTCCTGCGGCCATTGGGTGGTGCCCAGCACCTTGCCCACATAGACCCGTTCAGCGTCACGCCGCGCCAGTTCCAGCACGTCGGGGTCGACCAAACGGTCGTAGAAAATGATGTCTGCCTCTTGCAGGCGTTCCACCGCACGCAGGGTCAGCAGATCGCGCGCACCGGGGCCCGCGCCAACCAGAGAGATTTGGCCAAGGTCAGAGGAGGTAGGCGCGCCGCCATTGGCAATCGCCTGTTTCAACAGATCCGCCGCCTGACGTTCGGACCCACGCTTGTGTGCTTCCCACGGGGCATCCTTGAAGGTCCAGCGCCAGAAATCGCGGCGTTTGTTCTGGGGCACCCGACGGGCCACCGCATCGCGCAATCGGCCTGCCAGCGCGGCAAAACTGCCAAGGCGCGGGTCCAGCATGGTTTCCAGATCGGTTTTCAAACGGCGCGCCAGAACCGGCGCGGTGCCTTCGGTGCCGATGGCCACCACCACCGGATCGCGATCCACGATTGAGGGCGTGGTGGCGTCGCACAGATCGGGTTGGTCGACGACGTTCACAACCGCGCCCGCATCTTTGGCAATCGCGTGCAGCGATGCGTCAAGGCCGGGGCAGCCGGTGGCGATGAACACCAATGCGGTGTCGGCAAATTCTGTGGCGGTGATGGGACCGGGGTGATGGTGCGCGCGGCCCTCATCGACCAGCGCCTGCAACTCATCCTCCAGTTCGGGCGCCAGAAGGGTCAGCGCGGCCTCTGTCTTTAGAACCAGACGGGCCTTTTGCGCGGCCTGTTCGCCGCCGCCTGCGATGACTACGCGGCGACCTGCCATTTTCAGAAACATCGGAAAGAATTTCATCGGGGTCGCCTTTGATCTGTTGCTTGCTGTGGTCTACAGCGGGCTGGGCGCTAAAATAGCGTTTTCGCTACATGTTTTAAAGGGGCAGGCGCCGTCACTCCGCCGCTTCGCGGTGTTGGGCTGAGGCCAGAATTGCCGCAAGTTCCGGCCTGCAAGAACCGCAGTTCGTGCCAGCGTTCAGCGCGGCACCGATTTGTTCCACGCTGATCAGGTTTTGCAGATTAATCGCCTCAATTATCGTATTCACGCCCACGTTGAAACAGGCGCAGATCGTGGCGCCCGGATCGGGCTGATTGGCCCCTGCACGGCCCGCTAAGGCGCCCGAATCATTGCCGCCCAGCTGCCCGATCAGATGGCTGCGAGCCAGTTCAACAGGGGCGGGGGCGATGAACAGTGCGGCGATCAGTTGGCCGCCCCGATGCGCGGCCAGTCGGAACAGGCCGCGCGCGGGATCCTGCACCACCTGTACATCTGCGCCCGCTAGGTCAAAGAGCCTGCGCGCCTCGTCCTCCCAATCCTCAGGCGCGGTCATGCCTGCCAATTCCGCCTGCCAGCCGTTGCCGACGCGGGCGATGGCCCAATAATCTGTGTCGACCACCGATTTGTCATGGGTCACCGCATATCCGTACCACGCCGCCTGCAGCTTGGTGATTTTCACTGGACTTGCCTTGCTTTCGGGTTGGCCGGACACCGGGTCCACCTCCGCCGCGACCAGCGCGTCGATGCGCCCGTCAGAGGCATGGGTGCCGGTCCAGTGCATCGGGGCGAACACCTCCCCACGGCGCATTTTATCGCTGATCAGCACCCGCAAAACGGCGCGGCCATGGGGCGATGTCACCTCTGCCAGATCGGCAGCTTTCAGGCCCAGATCCTCAGCATCGCGAGGATGAATTTCCACATAGGGCTCGCCCATATGCTGGCTGAGGCGCGGCGCAAGGCCCGAGCGGCTCATCGTGTGCCATTGGTCACGAATGCGGCCGGTGTTCAGCACAAAGGGATGCGCGGCCGTGGGGGCATTTGCAGGCGAGCGGTGGTGCAGGGGCAGCATATTGGCCTTGCCCGAGGGGGTGTAGAATTGCCCATCGGCAAAGAACCGTCCGCCGTTGCGATCCGCGCTGATTGGCCAGTGCTGCGGGGTGAAGTCGTCATAATCCTCATTCGACAGATCGCTGAGGGCCGAGATATCGAAATCCCGCCCATGACCAGCCGCCAGACCTGACAGCGCCGCATATTCGCGCAGCACCTCTGCCGGTGTTTCATAATCAAACGCCGCCTGCCAGCCCATGCGCCGACCCACGTCTGCCAGCACGTCCCAATCATGGCGTGCCTCACCGGGCGCAGGTAGGAAGGAACGTTGCCGCGAAATGCAGCGTTCGGAATTGGTGACGGTGCCGGTTTTTTCGCCCCAGCCGGTGGCGGGCAGCAGCACGTCGGCCAGTTTTGCGGTGTCTGTGTCGCCGTACATGTCCGATACCACAACGAAATCACAGCCCTCGATCGCCTCTTTCACCCGGTCCGCCTCTGGCAGGGAAACGACGGGGTTCGTGCACATGACCCACAGCGCCTTGATCCGTCCATCGCCCACGGCGCGGAACATATCTACGGCCTTCAGCCCCGCCGCGTCGGGCATCTGCGGGGCCTGCCAAAACTCGCGCACCGTGGCGCGATGGCCTGCGTTTTCCAGATCCATGTGACAGGCCAGCATATTGGCCAGCCCGCCCACCTCACGTCCGCCCATGGCATTGGGCTGTCCGGTGACGGAAAAGGGCCCCATGCCCGCGCGGCCAATGCGGCCTGTGGCCAGATGACAGTTGAGGATGGCGTTGACCTTATCCGCGCCAGCAGTGGATTGGTTTACCCCCTGCGAATAGATTGTAACAACCTTTTCGGTGCCGACCCATGCGCGGGTGAAGGCGTCGATGTCGGCGCGGGGCAGGCCAGTGACCGACACATCACCGGAACTGGCGGCCTCTAGCGCCGCATCAAACCCATTCACATGCGCCGCGACATAGGCGCTGTCCACCGCGCCCTGTTCGTGGATGGCGCACAAAAGGTGGTTGAACAACGCCACATCGCTGCCGGGGGCCACGGCCAGATGCAGATCGGCCAGATCCGACGTCGCGGTGTGGCGCGGGTCGATGTTGATGATGCGCATGTTCGGGCGCGCCGCCTTGGCCGCTGCAACCCGTTGATACAAAACAGGATGACACCATGCGAGGTTTGATCCCACAAGAACCAGCAGGTCCGCCTGTTCCAGATCCTCATAATTGCCGGGCACAGTATCGGCACCAAAGGCCCGTTTGTGCCCTGCAACCGAGGATGCCATGCACAGCCGCGAATTGGTGTCGATGTTGGCGGTGCCCATGAAGCCCTTCATCAGCTTGTTGGCGACATAGTAATCCTCTGTCAGCAACTGGCCCGAGACATAAAGCGCAATTGAATCCGGTCCGTGTTTGGCAATCGTCTGTTTGAACCGCGTCGCCACCTCATCCAGCGCGTTGTCCCAAGTGGTTTCCGCGCTATGTACCACGGGTTTCAACAACCGTCCGTCCAGCGCCAGCGTTTCGGCCAAGGCCGATCCCTTGGAACACAGGCGGCCCTTGTTGGCGGGGTGGTCAGGATCGCCCTTCACGCTGACCTGACCGTCTTTCAAGGTGGCCAGAACACCGCAGCCGACGCCGCAATAGGGGCAGGTGGTCTTGATCGTTTTGCTCATATCGGGCGGTCCTGTTGCAGTCGTTTTGGCAGAGGCCCCGGATCACGTCCGGGGCGGTTGCGCGTTTTGGAAACCTGCCCCGGACGTGATCCGGGGCCTCACCCCCAAGTTAGCGACCCTGAGTTAGCGGCCTGTGCTAAGTTGGGGCTTTGTCAGGCAGCGGCAACCGCCTCAAACCGGCTGGTGTCGAGCAGGATTTTCCCACCCTCGACCCGCACGGCGTAGGTGTCGATGGATCCCTCATCCGCGCCCTGCGCCTGACCGGTTTCCAGCGAAAACACCCAGTTGTGCAGCGGGCAGGTTACCGCGCGGCCATGCACGATGCCCTCTGACAGCGGGCCGCCCTTGTGCGGGCAGCGATCCGAGGTGGCGAACACCTCATCCACCGCAGTGCGAAACAGGGCCACGCAGCCGACGCGGGTTTTCACAACGCGCGCGCCACGCAGGGGGATTTGGTCAACGGGTCCGATATCAAGCCAGCTCATTCCGCAGCCTCCAGTGTCAGATCAGCGATCGGGGTGAATTGTTTGGCGGGTTCGGGGCGTGCCTGTTCGGCCCAGGGATCGGTGCGATAGACCGACTGCGACACCTCAAACCGGTCTGCCAATGCGCGGCGGTTTTCCAGATCATCAACCACCTGTTCCTTGCACCACTCAAGGCCGACCTTGGCGACCCATTTATAGATGCGGTCCAGATATTTGGCCTGTTCACGGTAAAGCTGGGTAAAGGCGCAGATCACCTCCATCGCCTCTGCCTCGGTGGCGACTTTGCACAGGAGCTCTGTTTCCTTGACCTCCATCCCCGCAGCCCCGCCGACGGAGATTTCATAGCCCGAATCCACGCAGATCACGCCGATGTCTTTGCACGTCGCCTCAGCACAGTTGCGCGGACAGCCAGAAACCGCCAGTTTCAGCTTGTGCGGCGTCCAAGAACCCCACAGCTCCTTCTCCAGCTTGATGCCCAGACCGGTGGAATCCTGCGTGCCAAAGCGGCAATGGTCGGTGCCCACACAGGTTTTCACCGTGCGCAGCCCCTTGGAATAGGCGTGGCCTGATACCATGCCAGCCTGATTGAGGTCGAACCAGATCGCGGGCAGATCCTCACGTTTCACCCCCAACAGGTCGATGCGCTGTCCGCCTGTGACCTTGACCGTGGGGACGTTGTATTTGTCCGCCGCATCGGCAATCGCGCGCAGCTCATCCGGTGTGGTGATGCCGCCCCACATGCGGGGAACCACGGAATAGGTGCCGTCCTTCTGGATGTTGGCGTGGCGGCGTTCGTTGACAAAACGGGACTGTGGATCGTCGGCATACTCCAGCGGCCAATCGGCCAGCAGGTAGTAGTTCACCGCCGGGCGACAGGTGTGACAGCCGTTCAACGTCTGCCAACCCAGTTCCTGCCAGACCGCTTCCTGACTTTTCAGTTCTTGCGATTTGATCAGGCGGCGCAGCGCCTCATGAGTCAGATCGGTGCAGCCGCAGATGGCCTGATCGGTGGGAATGACAAAATCATCGCCCAGCGTGGTGCCCATCAGCTGTTCCACCAACCCCGTGCATGTCCCGCAAGAGGCCGAGGCCTTGGTCGTGGCGCGAATGTCACCCAGCGTGGTGGCGCCGCCCTGAATGGCGGTCACGATGTCGATTTTGGAAACGCCGTTGCAGCCGCAAATCTCTGCCTCATCCGGCAAGGCTGCAACGGCCGCCATAGGGTCCAGCGCGGCCCCCCCTTGGTAGGCTGGCCCAAAGATCAGCGTATCGCGCATGTCCGACACATCGGTGCCATCCTTGATCATGCCATAGAACCACGCGCCATCGGCGGTGTCGCCGTACATCACCGCCCCGATGATGCGATTGTCCTTGAGGATCAGGCGTTTGTAGACGCCACGGGCCGGATCGCGAAAGACAATGTCTTCGCGGTCGTCGCCTTCGGCGAAATCGCCAGCGCTGAACAGGTCACAACCGGTGACCTTCAGCTTGGTCGACACCTCTTTGTTCACAAAGGTGGCCTCTTGGCCCAGCAGGGTCTGCGCCAGCACCTTCGCCTGATCATAAAGCGGCGCGACAAGGCCGAAGACCGCGCCGTTGTGTTCCACACATTCCCCCAGCGCCAGAATATCCGCGTCCGAGGTCACCATCTGATCGTCCACATGGATGCCGCGACCGGTGGCCAGACCAGCCGCCTCACCCAAGGCGGTGGCGGGTCGGATGCCCACGGCCATGACCAGCAGATCGCAGGGCAATTCGGTGCCATCGTCCAAGAGCAGCGCGCGCACCTTGCCATCCTGCCCAAGGATTTCCTTGGAATTGGCGTTGCACATCACGGTGATGCCCTTATCCACCAGCGCCTTGCGCAAGAGGTATCCTGCTGCCGGATCCAGCTGACGTTCCATCAGGTGGCCCATGATGTGGACCACGGTGACGTCGACGCCCTGTGCCGCCATGCCAGCGGCCGCTTCCAGACCCAACAGACCACCGCCGATGACCACGGCCTTGGACCCCGTCTTGGCGCCAAGGCCCATCATCCGCTCGGTGTCTTCCAGATCGCGGTAGGGGATCACGCCGTCCAGATCATGGCCAGGAAGCGGGATCATGAAGGGGGTGGAGCCCATGCCAAGCACCAGCTTGTCATAAGGCACCTCACCGTTTTCGCCTACAACCACCTTGCGGTCGCGGTCGATATGCACCACCCGTTCGCCAAAGCGGCAGGTGACGTTGTGCTGTGCGTACCAATCGTCATCATGGGTGACGATTTCCGCGTAGGTTTTTTCGCCCGACAGCACCGGCGATAGCATCAGCCGGTTGTAGTTGCCACGCGGCTCAGTGTTGAACAGGGTGACATCATAGGCGGCTGGATCTGCGTCAAACAGGGTTTCCAGCATCCGCCCCGAGGCCATTCCGGCCCCAATTACGACGAGTTTTTTAGACATGACTGCCTCCTTGCCCGATGACGCGGGCAGGGGGCTGCCCGTTTATGACGCCTTGGAGTAGGCCGTTTCGATCATCGTGTTGGAAATTGCGGTGTAGATTTCGACCCAGAGCGCCCGTTCCTTGTCGGGCAGCCCGCCGGGGGTGATATCGTTGAGGGCAAAAATCAGCGCCTCGCCCACCAACGCGTAGTGTTCTGGCTGCGCCCCATAGCCGACATGGCGTTTGGCCAGCCGTTTCAACTTGCCCATGAAGAACATCGGCTGGTGCAGGTTGTCCACCAACAGGTCCAGCATGTGTTCCAGTTTCTTTAGCTGTTCGTCCATATCCTGCGGGAACAGCGGGCGTGCCTGCGGCGCGATGGCGAACAAACGACGATAGAAACTGTTGGTCAGAAAACCTTTGCTGGGTCCAAGCGCCCGATAGGCCCCTTGGATCAGGGCAACCTCGTCCTTGCTGAGCAAATTCATCCGCATCCTCCTTCGGTGTTGAGAAGGGCAGGCTGGCAGCAAATGCTTGCGATATGGTGAAGGAAACGCTCATTGTGACCCTCAGGCTGCTTTGGGTTTGCCTGTTGCGGCGGCTTGGGGTTTCGGTTTCGCGCCGTGTTCGTATTCCTCAAGGAAATCAAGAACCTCTTGGCGGAAGGTGTAGTAATCTGGATGGTCCAGCAGCGCCTTGCGCGTACGTGGACGCGGCAGATTAACGTCGACAATTTTACCGACTGTGGCCTGCGGCCCATTGGTCATCATCACCACGCGGTCTGCCAGCAGGATTGCCTCATCCACATCATGGGTCACACAGATCGCGGTCACCTTGGTGCGGTCCCAGACCTCCATCAGCACCTCCTGCAACTCCCAGCGGGTCAGGCTGTCAAGCATGCCGAAGGGTTCATCCAAGAGCAGCAATTTGGGCGACAGGGCAAAGGCGCGGGCGATGCCTACACGTTGCTGCATGCCGTTTGACATCGAACTGGCAGGGCGGTCCATCGCATCGGCCAGACCCACACGTTCCAGATAGTATTCCACCACGTCCTGACGTTCGGCCTGCGACGCCTTGGGGTAAACCTTATCAACGCCAATGGCGCAGTTTTCGCGCGCGCTGAGCCACGGGAACAGGTTTGGTGATTGGAACACCACCGCGCGTTCGGGATCTGCGCCTTCAACATGGCGGCCATCCAGACGGATACCGCCTTTGCTAATCGAGTTTAGACCCGCTGCCATAGTCAGCACGGTGGATTTGCCACAACCCGAATGCCCGATGAGCGAGATGAACTCCCCACGATTCAGTTTCAGGTTAAAATCCTCCACCACGGTCAGCGGACCCTTAGGGGTGGGGTAGATTTTATGCAGCTGGGAAAAGTCGAGGAAGTTGTTGTCGATCATACCCTTCTGCGCGTCAGCGACAGCGGCCGGAACACCGTGGATCGGTTCCACGTTGGGCAGGGTGCGGGTGGCCTCTGACTTGGCCTCGATGCCTACATCCATCAGGTATTTGGTGATCTCACCGCGCAGTTTCTTGAACCCGTCGTGGTGGTTCATCTCCATCCGGTCGCGGGGGCGGGGGATGTCAACGGTGAACGCCTCACCCAAGGTGCCATCAGGGTTCAGCGGGATGATGCGATCAGCCATTATCACCGCCTCATCCACGTCATTGGTGATCAGCACGCAGGTTTTCTTGTCTGCATCCCAGATCTCCAGAATCTCATCCGCCAGATTGGCGCGGGTCAGCGCATCCAGTGCCGACAGCGGTTCGTCCAGCAACAGAACCTCTGGGTTCATCGCCAGCGCACGGGCCACGTTGACCCGTTGGCGCATACCGCCAGACAGTTCCGCCGGACGACGTGTCATCGCGTGGCTGAGGCCCACCATTTTCACGTAATGCGCCACCTTTTCAGCGCGGTCCGCCTTGCTGAGGTTGGGGAAGATCGTGTCCACCGCCAGCCCCACGTTGCCCGCAACGGTCAGCCATGGCATCAGGGAATAGCTTTGAAAGATCACGCCGCGCTCAGGACCGGGACCGTCGATCGGCTTGCCCTTGAACGTGATTTCCCCGCTGGTGGGGGTATCCAGACCCGCCATCATATTCACCAAGGTGGTCTTGCCAGAGCCGGAGAAGCCGAGGAGGACCAGAAACTCCCCCTCTTTCACGTCGAGGTTGATGTTTTTCAGCACGTCATGGCGATGTTGGCCTTCGCCATAGGATTTGCAGAGGTTTTTGAAAGAAATCATAGACATGTCGATCACCGGTTGTTCGTGAAGGTGAACAGGGACTGCAGGGCATACATCACACGGTCCAGAAGGAAGCCGATGATGCCGATGGTAAAGACGGCGACCATGATCTTGGCCAGTGACTGACTGGACCCGTTCTGAAACTCATCCCAGACGAACTTGCCCAGACCGGGGTTCTGCGCCAGCATTTCAGCGGCGATCAGCACCATCCAGCCCACACCCAGGCTGAGGCGCAGCCCGGTAAAGATCAGCGGCAGCGCCGAGGGCAGGACCAGTTTAGTGATCTTGGTCCATGTGTTCATTTTCAGCACCTTGGAGACAGAGACGAGGTCTTTGTCGATGCTGGACACCCCCAGCGCGGTGTTGATCAAGGTGGGCCACAGCGAACAGAGCGTCACGGTGATCGCCGAGATCAGGAAAGACTTGGAGAACATGCCGTCATTGGTGGTGTAAACCGCCGATACGATCATCGTCACAATCGGCAACCACGCCAGCGGCGACACGGGTTTGAAGATTTGCACCAGCGGGTTCACCGCAGCGTTCGCGGTTTTGCTGAGGCCAGCGGCGATGCCAACGGGAACAGCGACCACCGTGGCGATGAGGAAGCCGAAGAAGACCGTGGTGATCGAGGTCCAGATTTGCTGATAATAGGTCGGCTTCCCAGTGTAGGTGCGTTGCTTGACCTTATCGGCTTTGCCCGCCTCGATCAGCTTGGCATTGCGGGCGTCTTGGCGTTCATAAAACGCGGCAGCCTTGTCTTTTTCGCGCAAATGATCGGCGTGAAGGTTGCCTACCTGCTCCCATACTTGCACAGGACCGGGGATTGCCCCCAGCGAGGTCTGCACCTTGGGCGCCAGCGTACCCCACGCGATGAGGAAGACCGCGATGGCGATCAGCGGCACGCCCAACAGCTGCCAGACCTCTTTCATCTGGGCACGCGGGTTGTCACCGGCGGCGGCTTTCAGGATCGGGGTCAGCCACGCCAGACCCAGCACTTGAAACCAGCCGTCCATGCGGTTGATGCGGGTGAAAATGCGGGCCTGTCGGGCTTCTTTCTCGGCGGATTTCTCCGCTTCGGAGAGGGTTTGCGGGTCGATGGCAGTCATGGCGAGGTGTCCTGGCTGGAGCGATCAGTGAAGGGAAAAGGCGGGGGCGGGCTGTGCCGCCCCCCTAGTTTTTAGGGCCACTCGGGGAAGAGGTGATTAGCCCTGAATGTCGCTGCCCACGACCTTCTGTTCGCCTTTCAGGCCGATCGGCAGGCTGTCCAGATAGGCGTTGGGGGTGCGACCGTCGTAGGGGATGCCGTCAATGATGTCGGCGGCAGGCGTCGCGGCCTTGTAGCCGTCGCTGTCCCAGGGGAAGTCTGCTTCATCCGCCAGACCTTCTTCGACCAGCATTTTGGCTGCTTCCAGATAGATTTCCGGCTTGTAGACCGACTTGGCGATCTCATCGTACCAGCTGTCAGGCTTGGCCTCGGCGATCTGACCCCAGCGGCGCATCTGGGTCAGGTACCAGACAGCGTCCGAATAGTAGGGGTAGGTGGCGTTGTAGCGGAAGAACACGTTGAAATCGGGCACGTCGCGCTTGTCCCCTTTTTCGTATTCAAAGGTGCCGGTCATCGAATTGGCGATCACGTCATAATCCGCGCCCACGTATTCGGACCGGCTGAGGATTTCCACCGCTTCGGGGCGGTTGGCGTTGTCGTTTTCATCAAGCCACATGGCGGCGCGGATCAGCGCTTTGGTGATGGCCAGCGTGGTCTGCGGGTTTTCCTGCTGGAACTCAGCCGACAGGCCAAAGACCTTTTCAGGGTTGTTCTTCCACAGTTCATAGTCGGTGATCACCGGCACACCGATGCCTTTGAACACGGCCTGCTGGTTCCACGGCTCACCCACGCAGTAGCCGTAGATGGTGCCTGCCTCCATCGTGGCTGGCATCTGCGGCGGTGGGGTTACAGACAGCAGAACATCGGCGCCGATCTGGCCGCTCACATCCTCTGGCGAATAGAACCCCGGCTCCAACCCGCCAGCGGCCAGCCAGTAACGCAGTTCGTAGTTGTGGGTGGATACGGGGAACACCATGCCCATGTTGAACGGCTTGCCCTCTTCGGCGTAGGCCTCGACCACCGGTTTCAGCGCAGAGGCAGAGATGGGGTGGATCGGCTTGCCCGCGTCATCATGGGGGATGTGCTGTTTCATCTCAGCCCAGATTTCGTTCGATACGGTGATGCCGTTACCGTTCAGATCCATCGAGAAGGGGGTGATGATATGCGCCTCGGTGCCATAGCCGATGGTTGCGGCCAGCGGTTGACCGGCCAGCATGTGCGCACCGTCCAAAGTGCCAGAGATCACACCGTCCAGCAGCACCTTCCAGTTGGCCTGTGCTTCCAGTGTGACAAACAGGCCTTCGTCCTCGAAATACCCCTTTTCATAGGCCACGGCGAGGGGCGCCATGTCGGTCAGTTTGATGAAGCCGAATTTCAGCTCATCCTTTTCAACGTCCAGCAGTTCCGCCATCGCAGGCGAGGTCAGGAGGGTGCTGGCAGCAAGCAGTGAAGCGGTTTTCAAAGTAAGGCGTTTCATATCAAGTCCTCTGTTGCAGTTCTTTGGCGGGCGTCCCAAGTCCCTGTGGTGAAAACGAAAAAAGCCGCTCGACTTCTCTGCCTCGGAAGGGTGGGCAGATTGGTCGAGCGGCTTTGCTCCGGTGTAACGCGACCCCAAAAGGGAGGAGAGGGGTTGCGCTATATATCGGAACGCCATTGTTCCGGTTGAGTACGATCCTGAGGCCTTCACGGCAGTGCAGCAAGGAAATTGATCCGATTTTGCTGCGCTGCCGCATTTGACGTTGGGGTCTGCTCATTTTTTAGTCAGACAATCTGTTCAAGATCAAAAATCCGGCCATCAAAGAAGGAATCGGGCGGCAGGATCAGCCGCCCATTTGCCGATCCCAGCGCGCTGGGATGGGTCAATGCGCCTTCGACTTTGGAGGATGCACCGGGCAATCCACGGGTCACCTGCGCCAGATGTTGGCGGTGCAGATCACTGCGGAAGACGCCTTTGGCAATCTCTGCGGCTTTGACAGGATCGCCGCCATGGCGACGCGCTAGTTGCACGCCGATCCACGCGGCCTGCGATTGCCATGGGAAGGTGGCGGCCCCTTCGAAGAAGTCGACAAAACGCGGCACCTGCCGTTCCTCACCGCGTGCGGAGATCACCAAACGCCCCGACAGGGCACGGTCGATCAGGTCCGGCGATACGCCCAGATGTTCGGGGCGCGACAGGATTTCGGCGCAGGTGGTCATGTTCTGTGCTTGACCCAGCCAGCGACCTGCGCGCCACAGGCTGCGGATCAGCCGGCCAGCGATGTCGGGGTGTCTGTCGGCCCAGCCGTGGCGCGTGGCCAGCACCTTTTCCGGGGCGCTTTGCCAGATGGCCTGACCCGGCAGCAGCAATTCCCCAACGCCGTTTTCAACTGACATCGTGCCCCACGGTTCGCCCACGCAGAAGGCGTCGATTTCGCCCTTGGCCATCGCTTCGGCCATCAGGGGTGGGGGGACAGTGTGGATACTGGGGCGGCGGTCTTGTGGCAGGCCGATGGCATCCAGCCAGTAAAACAGCAGCTCCGCGTGCATGGAAAACGGGAAAGGGATGCCAACGCGCAAGGGCTGATCAAGGCCCAGCAGCGCTTGACCGGCCGCGACCGCATTATTGAAGTCAAACCCATGTCCGCTGCGGCGCAATTGATCGGCTACGGCTGGGCTCAGCCCGATGACATTGCCGTTGAGCGAAAGAACCGACAGCACCTCCAGCGGCTGTGCCGATCCGCCGAGGCCAAGGGCGGTGGCAATCGGCAGCGGTGCCAGTAGGTGCGCCGCCTCCACATGTCCCAGTGCCAGATAATCGCGCAGCGCCGACCAGCTGGGCGCGCGGTACAGGTCCAGTTGTAGCCCTTCTTCCTCATCAAAACCCAATTCGCGGGCAATGATCAGCGGCGCCGCATCAACAAGGGGGATATAGCCCACAGGCACACGCATATTCATGACAATAGCCCCGCTGTGCTGACCAGTGCCTCTGCCACCTCGGGCAGTTTGCGGCCCTGATCCATCGCCGCCTTGCGCAGCAGCGCGTAGGCCTCATCCTCGCTGATGCCGCGGGCCTTCATCAGGATACCCTTGGCGCGGTCGATTGTTTTGCGTTCCTCAAGGGCGCGGCGTGTCGCCTCCAGCTCAGTCCGCATGCGGCTGACCATGTGGAAGCGGGTGATCGCGGCATCCAGAATGGGGGTCAGGCGTTCCTGTTGCAGGCCGTTCACGACGTAGGCGGAAACACCCGCCTCAATCGCCGCTTTGGTCAGCGCACCGTCGGATTGGTCGACAAACATCGCCACGGGACGTTCCATCGGGCCAGAGGCTAGCGCCAGCTCTTCCAGCGCGTCGCGCGAAGGGTTGGCCATGTCGATCAACACCACATCAGGATCAAGCGCGGCGATGCGTCGGGCGAGCCCACTTTCGTCAGAGATAACGGTGATATCGTGATCACCCGATGCGGTTAGACCATCGACGATCTGGCCCGCGCGGTCGCAGTCCTTTTCGACGATAATGATAGAGAGGTTCTTGGGCATGGCGGCGCGGTTCCGTGGCTATGGCGCCCGGATTTTCCGCATCGCAGCATTTTTGTGCAAACTTAACGCGGGGGTGCCGTGGGTTTACGGCATCCTGTGCTGAATTTTTAAGCGACCGCTATAAGTGTGGGCAGATTTCTGGATCAGAAATCCAGCCCCAGATCCAAGGTTTGCGCCGAATGGGTCAGCGCACCGGAAGAGATATAGTCCACACCGGTGGCCGACACGTCGGCGATCCGCTCCAGCTTCATATTACCAGACGCTTCCAGCACCATTTTGCCCGCGTTCATTGCCACCGCCTCACGAAGGGTGGGGGTGTCCATGTTGTCCAGAAGCACCACGTCTGCGCCACCAACACTCAGCACCTCGTCCAGCTGGGTCAAGGTGTCCACCTCAATCTCCACCCGCACCATGTGGCTGGCGTGGGCCTTGGTGGCCTCCAGCACGGCACGCACACCACCGGCGGCGGCGATGTGGTTGTCCTTGATCAGGATCGCGTCGGATAGGCTGAAACGATGGTTGAATCCGCCGCCATGCAGCACGGCCTGTTTTTCCACGATGCGCAGGCCCGGTGTGGTTTTGCGGGTGCAGGTGATGCGGGTTTTGGTGCCTGCGGTCTGTTGCACGAAGCTGGCGGTCAGGGTGGCGATCCCCGTCAGGCGACCGGCAAAGTTCAGCGCCACACGTTCACCGGATAGGATTGAGGCGGCGGGGCCTTCGATTTCCATCAAGGTGTCGCCCTTGGCGATCGCGTCGCCGTCCTGTTTCAGCGGGCGAATGTCCAGCGTGGGATCGACAAGGCGAAAGGCAATCGCCGCCACCTGCATGCCCGACACCACACCGTCAGCGCGGGCGTTCAGCCGTGCGGTGTAGCGCACATCGGCGGGGATGACCGCGCGGGTGGTGATGTCGCCATAGGTGCCCAAATCCTCCATCAAGGCGGATTTCACCAGTGGTTCCAGGATCAGGTCAGGCAGGGTGGCATAAGTCATGATGGATCACTCGTATCTTTGGCGCAGCGCGAGCGCCTCTGTCAGGGTCAGGCGGCTACGCTGTCCGGTGTCGCCGTTCGTGTCTGGGAAATCAAGCCGGCAGTGGGCGCCACGGCTTTCCTGCCGCATGAGGGCTGCGGCAGTGATCAGCGTGGCGGTGGCGGTCATGTTGGTGAAATTGGGGCAGGGGGCATGGGCGGCCTCCAGCGTGGCGATCTGGTGCAGCGCCTGTTCTAGGCCGCTTGCATCGCGCAGGACGCCGACGTTATCGGTCATGCATTGGCGCAGCGCTTCGACAGCCTGCGGATCAGGATGTGTGCCGGTGCCGGTGAAGGTGAGGTCGACGGCTTCGGCATCCTTCGTATCCGGCACCGAGGCGGCGATGTCACGGGCGCAGATGCGGCCATAGACCAGCGCCTCTAGTAGCCCGTTGGAGGCAAGGCGGTTCGCCCCATGCAGACCGGTTGAGGAGGCTTCGCCACAAACCCAGAGGTTTTGCAGCGATGCACGCCCTTCGGCATCTACAGCAATCCCGCCCATGTGATAATGCGCGGCGGCGGCGACGGGGATGGTCTGCACCTCTGGGTCCAGACCGGCACGCGCGCAGGCTTCGGCCACCGCTAGAAACTGCGTCTTGATTGCCGCACCGATGGCGTCGCGGGTGTCCAGCGCGGGTTTGCGGCCTGCTTGGGTTTCGGCGTAGATCGCGCGGGCGACCACATCACGGGGCGCCAGTTCGGCGTCAGGATGCACGTCGGTCATGAAACGGTGACCGTCTGCGTTGACCAAAACCGCGCCTTCCCCGCGCAGCGCCTCGGTCGCCAGTGGTGCGGGATCTTCGCCCATGTCGATGGCGGTAGGGTGGAATTGCACAAATTCGGCATCGGCAATCACCGCACCGGCGCGGGCGGCCATGCCGATCACCTGCCCACGAATGCGCGGTGGGTTGGTGGTCAGTTTGTAAAGCCCGCCAGATCCACCGCCCGCCAGCAAAACCGCAGGGGCGTTGATCAGCACTGGTGCTTTGTCGCCCGTGGCGGGGTCGACCCAGACGCCGGTAACGCTGTCGTCCGTCGTTTCCAGACCAGAGGCCAGCACGCCCTCCAGCACCTGAACAGATGGGGTTGCGGCCACCTCTGCGATCAGGGCGCGCATGATCTCGGCCCCGGCTTGATCGCCTTTCACACGGACCACGCGGGCGTAGCTGTGTGCGGCCTCACGCGACAGGACATAACCGCCATCTGCGTCGCGGTCGAACGGCGTACCAAGGCGGGTGAGGTCCAGAATGTGATCGCGCGCCTCACGCGTGACCCGCGCCGCCACCGCTGCATCCACCGTGCCTGCCCCTGCTGCCAAGGTGTCGCTGGAATGGCTGTCGGGACTGTCGGGATCGCGCATCGCAGCCGCCACACCGCCCTGCGCCCAAGCCGACGATGCCCCTTCGCCCAACGGATCGGGGGAGATCATCAAAACAGGGCGCGGCGCCAGATGCAGCGCCGCATAAAGCGCCGCCAATCCGGCGCCGACGATCACGATGCGATCGGTGGTGATAGGCTGTGAGGATACGGCCAAGTCTGTCTTCCCGTTTGGGCTTAGAGGCCCATCTTGCGGCTGACGTCGATCATCCGCTGCACCGCCAGACGCGCGCCTTCGGCGACCTCTGGGTCCACTTCCACAGGGGTGGACATGGTGTGCAGGCTATAGAGGACCTTTTCCAGCGTGATCTTCTTCATGAAGGGGCACATGTTGCAGGGTCCGACAAAATCCACATCCGGCAGCGCGTCCGAAATGTTGGAGGCCATGGAACATTCCGTCACCAGCATCGCCTTTTCGGGGCGCTCTTTCTCGACATAAGAAATGATGCCCGAGGTCGAGCCGGAGAAGTCCGCTTCGTTTACTACATCAGGGGGGCATTCGGGGTGCGCGATGATGCGAGTGCCGGGGTTCCATTCGCGGAACTCGCGCAGGTCCTGCGCGGTGTAGCGTTCATGCACGATGCAGGACCCTTCCCACCAGACGACGTTTTTCTGCGGCACCTGTTTCGCGACGTTTTGCGCCAGATACTGATCCGGCGTCATGATCACCGTGTCACTATCCATCGCCGCGACGATCTGCGCGGCATTGGATGAGGTGCAGCAGATGTCAGACGCGGCCTTCACCTCGGCGGTGGTGTTCACATAGGTGACAACCGGCGCACCAGGATATTTGGCGCGCATTTCTGCGATCCCTTCGGCCGTGATGGAAGAGGCCAACGAACAGCCCGCTTCCATATCCGGCATCAGCACTGTTTTCGACGGGTTCAGGATTTTTGAGGTTTCCGCCATGAAGTGCACGCCCGCTTGGACGATGACGTCTGCTTCTACCTTGGTAGCCTCGATCGCCAGTTGCAGGCTGTCCCCTACAACGTCAGAAATACCGTGGTAGATATCGGGCGTCATGTAGTTGTGGGCCAGAATGGCTGCGTTGCGCTCTTTCTTCAACTCGTTGATCGCCTTGACGTAGGGCGCATAGACCACCCAGTCGGGGGGCGACACAACGCGGTCCATGCGCGCGTAGATGTCAGACATGCTGTCGGCGAGTTTCTGATTGGGGCTAAGGTCGTAATGCGCGCCAAGTTCAACGCGCAGATCGCTAAGATCGAGCAAGCAACTGTCCTCCTTGAAGGTGCCTGGCCGGATGGCTTGGGGGCGGGGTATATGTGGAAAACACGGGCCTCGCTAGTGAATTTGTTGATATATGACTGTGCTTGTCATCTTTTTGTTACGATTTGACGCGGCGGAGTTTCCGAAAGGGGACGTTCTGGCGGGCCTTGTTGTTTTGCGCAAAGAGGGGTTTTCTGGCGGCACATCGCAAGTAGCAGGAGTGCGCCCATGTCCGAATATGTGTTTCAGCCATCAAATGTCGTGTCCGTAGCCATGCAGGGCGAAGCGGCACGCTATCCGGTGCGACGCATTTTCTGTGTGGGGCGCAATTACGAGGCGCACGCCCGTGAAATGGGGGCCGAGGTTGACCGCGAGGCGCCGTTTTATTTCACCAAATCGGCCCACTCGGTGATCGAAAGCGGTACCCGGCTACCCTATCCGCCGGGCACTGCGGACCTGCATCACGAAATGGAATTGGCCGTAGCGCTGGGCGGGGCCGTGGATCGTTCCAGCCCTGAGACTGCATTGCAGTCGGTGCTTGGCTATGGCTGCGCGCTCGACATGACGCGCCGCGATCTGCAAGCCAAAGCCAAGGAAAAGCGCCGCCCGTGGGATCTGGGCAAGGATTTCGAAGGATCTGCGGTATTGGCGCCCTTGGTACGTGCAACAGATTGGGGCCCTGTGGCCGAACAGTCGATCACGCTGGCGGTCAATGGCGACATGCGGCAGTCGGCACAGCTGGATCAGATGATCCATGGGGTTGGCGCGGTGCTGATGGACCTGTCGCAATTTTATACATTGGGCGCGGGCGATGTCATCCTGACGGGCACACCAGCAGGCGTTGGCGCGGTGGTCGCGGGCGATCAGCTGGTAGGGCAGATTGACGGCCTGCCACCCGTGCAACTGACGCTCGCCGCGCGCAGCTGAGAGCGGCAAAAGACGCGCCGCCAAGCGCTGTGGGCGGTGTTCTGCATGTGGGCGTTCGGGTGGTCTGGATTCGTGCGAACACAGAAAGATGAGCGGATTTGAACCCATTCACCGTGTGTTAAGGAAATAAATACATACTTTCGTTGGTAGTCCCAGACGAAATCGCCCGTTTGGTCGCCCTATGTGATCTGGCGCTGGCGGGGTGGTTTGCGCAATGCTGGGTACATCGAAAACATGCACAGCACAGGCTGGCATTCAACGAAAGGACGGACGCCATGTCGACACAGATCCAAAACGCCGCTTTCGGGACGCAGCACCCCGTTGGTTTCGGTTCTGATGTGAACAAGCGTCAGGATGATGCCTCTCCGATCTTGCCGTCAGGCTGGTGGATGGCGCCCTTCCTGCTGACCGGGACGATGTTCTGGCTGTGGTTTATTCCTGTCCTGTCGAACACCGTGATCTGATCCAGCGCGGGTTTTCTAACAAAGTTTCCTCAAGTCTGCGGGGGCGGTTTGTCCCCTAAAAATACCGCCTCCGCAGCAATATCTCTCTCTCCGACGAAAACGGGTGGTCCCCTCGGCCACCCGTTTTCTTTTGGTGTCTCTTAAATGTTGCTGCGCTGGGCAGTGGCTGTCAGGCAGACATACTGACGCTCGCTGACGAATAGGGTAATGATTGCGAAATGCGCGATCATTCTCGGCCCAGCCAAGAGGCCACGCGCGCGATTTGAAATCGCACTGCGCCAGCAAGGGACAACACTGCGCAAAATCCCATAAAGGCCACCTTCAGGGGTTCACCTTCGCGCACGGCTACCTCGCTCAGCAGGAACAGGCCAACGCCGGCAAAACACAGTGTGGAAATCATCTGGCCGTAAGAGCCACGTTCACGGTTCAGCATCAAATTGTCCTTTCATAAGGGCGCCGATTGGGGCGGTCACGATCATCATGCAGCTTTCTTGCCATGTTCGTTGAAGCGGAAGTCATCGGGCAGATCTACGTCCGGCAGATCGGCATCGGGGTCCTGATCCAGATGGTAGACGTGGGCCAGAATGGTCGCCACTGCCGCATAAAGACCGGGGTGAATTTCCCCACCAAGCGGTGAGGTAAAGTAAAGCGCACGGGCCAGCGGCGGCACCGGCAGGATGGTCACATCATGTTCCTTCGCCAGTTCGCGGATCTGGAACGCCATAGCGCCTTCGCCCAATGCCAGAACGCGGGGGGCGTCATCCTCACCGGGAACATAGCGCAGCGCGACGGAGAAGTGTTTGGGGTTGGTGATGATCGCGGTGGCGTCCTTCACATCGTCCAGCGCGGCACGGCGCGAGGCACCGTTTTGCGCGGCCTCCATCTGTTTGCGGCGGATCGCGCCTTTGACCTCGGGCGAACCTTCGGTCTGTTTGCTCTCATCCTTGATTTCCTGCAGCGACATTTTCAGCTGTTTGTTCATGCTGTGGATTTGCCAGATCAGGTCCACCGCACCGATGATCGCCAGCGCCAGAACCAGCGCCATCAGCACCTGATAGGACACCGACGACAGCATCGAAAACTGCGATCCTGCCTCCATGAACGCGGTGGTGGACAGTTGCGGCAGCCATTGCCACAGAACCAGACCGGCGGCGGCGCTGAGCATGGTCACCTTCATCACCGCCTTCAGCAGTTCCACCAGCGCTTTGGCGGACACCATGCGCTTGATGCCCTTAAACAGGTTCAGTTTGGAAAACTTGGGCTTGAGGTTCGAGGTGGCGAACAGAATCCCGCCACCCATCGCCGCCTGCATTGCCACGGTGGCAATCAGCATTGGCACGCCCAGCACCATGCCGATGATCAGCACATGACGCAGTGAGTCATGCAGGCGCGTCATAATCAGCGTGTCAAAGTTGGCGGCGGTGCCAAAACGGAAAAAGCTGGCAAAATCACGGGCCAGAATGGGCCCTGCGAAACTGCCAGCCATCAAAATCACAATGGCGCTGAGCATAGAGGCGAAGACGAACATTTCTTTGGAGGTGACTGTCTTGCCCTCCTTTCTAGCGTCCGCTTTCTTTTTTGGGGTTGGCTCCTCAGTTTTTTCCTGACTGTCGCCTGCGCCACCTTCAGCCATTTGCCGCTCCTGTTAGCATCTGGGTCAGCGCGTCGATCGCTGCCTCGATCAGTTTGTCGTAAGCCAGCCCCATCACCGGCGCGCCAAGGTACAGAAGAACCATGGTGACCGAGAGGGTGAGGGGGAAGCCGAATGAGAAAATGTTCAGCTGCGGGGCCGAACGGGTCATCACGCCGATGCCCATGTTGACCAGCAGAAGGACCGATACCACAGGCATCATCAGTTTCGCCGCATGGGCAAACATATGGCCGCCTGCATCAATACCCGCCTGCGCAATGCCGGAGAAGTCAAAGACCGTGCCGGGCGGGATGTGGTTGTAGCTGTCCAGAACCAACCGGAACGCGGTCAGATGGCTGTCGGTTGACACAAACAGCACCAAGAGGCCAAGGCTAAACAGCTGCGAGATCACGGGGGCGGTGGCACCGTTCGTCGGATCCACCTGCGCCGCAAAGCCAAGGCCCGCGGTGGTCGCGATCCGATCGCCAGCCACCGTGGCGGCGGCAAAGAAGATGGACAAGATGAGGCCAGCAGAGGCACCCAGCGCAATTTCACCCAGCACCATTCCCACGATGGCGGGGCTGGTCAGCGCCTCGACCGTGGGAAGGTCGGCATAGGCCATCACCGGGATGGTCAGGATCACAGAAGTCACAATGCGCACCTGCACCGGCACAAAACGGGCGCCAGTGATCGGCGCCGCCATGATAAAGGCCCCGATGCGGATCATCGCAAACATGAAGAGGAGGAGGATATCAAGCAGTCTTGATATTTCGATCCCCGGCACGCCAGAGTCATATGTGACCAGATCAATAAACATCAGCGGATATTCGCAACCAGTTCAAAAATATGGATAAAGTAGTCTGACATCGTGGTCAGCATGAACCCGGATGCCAGGCCCATGGTCAGCAGCACGATGGCCAGTTTCGGCACGAAGGACAGCGTTGCCTCGTTGATTGAGGTGGCAGCCTGAATGATACCAACGGTCAGACCAACGGCCAGCGCGATGCCCAGAACGGGGCCAGCGGTCATCAGGATCTTCCAGTAGGCGATCTGTAGCTGTTCGATATTTGCGTCAAAATCCATCTCTTATCCTCCGACACCGCTGGCGAATGAATTGACAAGCGACCCCATGGTCAGCGCCCAGCCATCGACCAGCACAAACAGCAGCAACTTGAACGGCAGCGACACCAGCATCGGCGACAGCATCATCATACCCAGCGCCATCAGGATCGATGCGATCACCATGTCGATCACCAGAAATGGCAGGAACAGCAGGAACCCGATCTGAAACGCGGTTTTCAGTTCCGAGGTGATGAAGGCGGGCAGCATCACCGACAGCGGTACATCCTCATTTGTCTCGTAAGGGCCACTGCCCGACAGATCCATGAACATCATCAGGTCGTTCTGGCGGGTGTTTTCGATCAGGAAGCCGCTGATTAGCACACGGGCACGCTGCAGCGCCTCGGGCGCGGCCATGTTGCCATCCAGATAGGGGGCAACGGCGCTGTCATACACTTGCGTCAGCATCGGCTGCATGACGAAGAAGCCAAGGAATAGCGCGATCGCCACCAGCACCTGATTGGGCGGCGTCTGCTGTGTGCCCAATGCCTGACGCAGGATCGACAGGACGATGATGATGCGGGTAAAGGCGCTCATCCCCAGGACAATCGACGGCAGCACCGTCAGCGCGGTCATCAGGGCGAGGATCTGCAGGGAGAGGGAGTATTTCGTACTTTCACCGCCGCCTGGGCCGATCAGTTCCAGCGCGGGCAGGCCCTGCGACAGGGCGGGGGAGGCGGTGAGCGTTGCCGCCGTAATGAGGAGGAGGGGGGCAGTCACGCGCATCATGCGGCCACCTGTGCGATCTGGGCGACCTCTGCAGGGGCTGCGGCTGCGGCTTTGACATTCAGCGGGGTCACAACCGGTGCCTGACGTTTGGCGGTGACGATCAGAAACTCTTGCCCGTCTACATCCAGCAACATCGCGCGGCTGTCTGCCCCCAGCGCGGTCACCTCGGTAATCGCCATGCGGCGATCTGTAGACAGTTTGCCCTTCAGCTTGCCCTTGTTGGCCTGCACCACATAAAGCGCCGCCAAAAGGACAGCCAGAAAGCCCCCCACAGTCAGCAGCTGATCAATTGTGACAATATCCATAACACGCCTCTCCTATCGGCCTTGATGACCAATTGGGGGCATGTTTCGTGCCAAGTGATCGCGCGATTTGCCACTGGCGCAGCAAAATTCGCACGGGCGCATGGCCTGCGTGATTTTAGGGGATGGCAGGGGGCGGGCGCCCCCTGATTTTAGGGCTTATGGATCAGATGTTCACCCGATCCTTGGGGTCGACAATATCGCCAAACCGGATGCCGAAGCGTTCGCCGATCACCACGACCTCGCCCTTGGCGATTGTGGTTCCGTTGATCTGGATATCCAGCGGATCACCCGCCATGCGGTCCAGTTCCACAACCGATCCTTCGTTCAGTTTCAGCAGATCCTCGATGGTGATCTGGGTGCGCCCAACCTCCACCGTCAGGCGTACCTTGACCGAGTCGAGGACGCCCAGCCCGCCGAGCAGGCCCTGATCCGTGGTATCCGGCAAACCCGCGCCAGAGGTGGCGGGCAGACCTGCGGTTTCTTCCATCACGGTGTCATCACTCATCACAACGATCCTTTTACTTCGGGGTCTTTGCCGGTTGCGGGCATCTTAAGAGGTGGTTTCCGCCAGACGGCGGGTCAGGTTCAGGGCAGATTTGCCAGAGGCTTCGCCAAGGTCGGCATCAAACAGGGGCCGGCCTTCGACGATCAGTTTCGGGGCAGGGGTCATCGCCACCGGCACCACGTCGCCCGCCGCGACCTGGCCAATGCGGCCAAGGGGCAGTTGCGGTTCGGCCAGAATGGCGGTGACGTCCAGCGGCACCTGCAGCACCGCTTGTTCCAGTTTTTCGCGCCATGTCATGTCCTCTTCCATCAGGTCAGAGTGCATGCGCGAACGCAGCTGTGCGGCAATCGGTTTCAGCGTTTGCAGCGGGTAAATCACATCAAAGTTCGCCGGATCCGTATCGGGCAGCTGCACCATAAAGGAACAGTTGATCACCATATCATCGGCATCCGCGAAGGAGGCAAAACTGAGGTTCTCTTCACGTGCCTGCAATTCGAAATGGATAGGCATCAGATCGCGCCAGGCCAGTTCCAGCTGTTCGTTCAGCCCGTTGGATACCAGTTCGATCACCCGCTGTTCGGTGCCGGTAAATTCCGTGCGCGCCACCTGCAGGGCGCTGATATCGCCACCATAATAGCTATTGGTCAGCATCGACACGAAATCCGGCGGGATCACCAGCATCTGCGATCCGCGCAGCGCTTCAATCCGACTGGTGGTCAGCGAGACAAAGTTTTCCACCTGATCGGTGTAATCCGAAAATGTCTTGATCTCGGGCGGGAAGGACGAAATCCGCGGCTGTAGACGCAGCATCGGTAGAAAAACGGAACGCGCCAGACGGCAGAAGCGTTCGTTGATCATCCGCATCCCGTAGTAGTCGCCCATCAGCGACAGGTTGTTATCCCCGAATTTGTACGGTTTGTAACTTATGTGTGAACGGCGGAGCAATACTCGGCCACGGTAGCGACGGCATAGTGTTGTCGCGGGCGGCGTAAAAGTCGTCCACTTTTGCCCTTTCGGATTTCGGGAGGGCTTGGGGATATACACCGTGGACTTGTATTTGAAGGTGCGTCACGCTCATTTCCAGGATGGATTGAGCGGGCGTCAGATTGCCCGGGATTTTGGGATCAGCCGGGACAGTGTTGCGAAGATGTTGGCCTATTCGGAACCGCCGGGATATCGGCGGACAGCGCCGATCAGGCGCCCGAAGCTGGATGCGTTCACCAGCCAGATGGACCAATGGCTTGCTGAAGACAGGAGCCGCCCTCGCAAGCAGCGTCACACCGCCAAGCGTATTTTCGAGCGGTTGCGGGACGAGTGCGGTTTTGATGGCAGCTACACCATCGTCAAGGATTACGTTCGAGACCGGAAGCGGACCGGCAAGGAGATGTTCGTGCCGCTGAGCCATCCGCCCGGTCATGCACAGGCCGATTTTGGTGAAGCGCTTGTCGTGATCGGCGGCGTCGAGCAGAAGGCACACTTCTTTGCCCTCGATCTGCCGCACAGCGACGCATGCTACATCCGGGCCTATCCTGCGGCCAATACCGAGGCGTGGCTTGACGGCCATGTCCATGCCTTTGCGTTCTTCGGCGCGGTTCCCCAGTCGGTTCTTTATGACAATGACCGCTGTCTGGTGGCCCGGATTCTGCCGGATGGCTCCCGGCAAAGAACCCAGCGGTTCAGCGCGATGTTGTCGCATTACGTGATCCGGGACCGCTATGGCCGTCCCGGCAAGGGCAATGACAAAGGGGCCGTGGAGGGGCTGGTCGGCTACGGACGTCGCAACTTCATGGTGCCGATCCCGTCCTTTCCGGACTGGCACGCGTTCAACGCTCACCTGGAAGAGCAGTGCCGCAAGCGCCAGGGTGATGTTCTGCGTGGCCACAAGGTCAGCATCGGGGAACGGCTGAAGGCCGATCTCGCGGCGATGCGGGATTTGCCCGGCACCCCCTTTGAGGCCTGTGAGTTGCAAAGTGGCCAGGTCACATCGACATCGGTGGTGCGTTATCGCGGCAATGATTACTCGGTGCCGGTTGCCTACGGCCACCGTGCGGTCTGGATCAAGGGCTTCGTGACCCGGGTTGTCATCGGCTGCGGCGCCGAGGTGATCGCTGAGCATTCGCGCTCCTATGACACCGGCGACATGGTGTTTGATCCACTGCATTACCTGGCGCTGATCGAACGCAAGATCATGTCCTTCGATCAGGCCGCGCCTCTGCAGGGCTGGGAGTTGCCCGAAGCGTTCAAAACCCTGCGCCGACTGCTGGAAGCCCGGCAGGGAAAGGCCGGCAAGCGCGAGTATGTGCAGGTCCTGCGCCTTCTGGAGCGCTTCGAGATTGACGTGCTGCATCTTGCCGTCAAAGATGCCCTGCGAATGGGAGCGGTCAGCTTCGATGCAATCAAGCACCTGATCTTGTGCAGGGTCGAGCAAAGGCCTCCGAGGCTGGATCTGGATGTCTATCCCTTCCTGCCCAGAACCAACATCACCACCACCTCCGCCGCATCCTACATGAGCCTGCTGGCAGGAGGTGGGGCATGACGGATGCACCCGAACTGCTGCTGGCCCACCATCTCAAAACGCTTCGGCTGCCCACGTTCCTGCGTGAACATGACAAGCAGGCCCGTATCTGCGCCGCTGAAGGCGTAGATCACGTGCGTTACCTGGCCCGGCTGACCGAGCTGGAACTGATCGACCGGGAACGGCGCATGGTGGAACGCCGGATCAAGGCCGCAAAGTTCCCGACCATCAAAAGCCTGGACAGCTTCGACTTCAAGGCGATCCCGTCGCTCAACAAGATGATGGTGCTGGAGCTGGCGCGCTGCGAATGGATCGAACGCAAGGAGAATGTGATCGCGCTCGGTCCCTCCGGCACCGGCAAGACCCATGTCGCCCTCGGGCTGGGACTGGCTGCCTGCCAGAAAGGATTGCCTGTCGCCTTCGTGACCGCCGCAGCCCTCGTGCACGAGATGATGGAGGCCCGCGACGAAAAACGCCTCCTGCAACTCCAGCGCAAACTCGCCAAGGTCAAACTGCTGATCATCGACGAGCTGGGATTCGTCCCCTTGAGCAAAACCGGCGCCGAGCTTCTGTTCGAGCTGATCTCACAGCGCTACGAGCGAGGGTCGACCCTGATCACAAGCAACCTGCCCTTCGAGGAGTGGACCGAAACCTTCGGCACCGAACGCCTGACCGGCGCGCTGCTGGACCGGCTGACACACCACGTCAACATCCTCGAGATGAACGGCGAAAGCTACCGCCTCAATCAAAGCCGCGCCCGCC
>NZ_CYSF01000016.1 GCF_001458435.1 Thalassovita mediterranea | reverse complement strand
TCAGCCTCATGGGCCGCTTCGATCTGGTCGCGGATGGTGGCGTGATCGCCATCGGGGTTGGCGGCGATCCCTCCCATCACCTTAAGCTCGGCGTTGCCGCCCAGTTTGATGTCGGTACCACGGCCCGCCATGTTGGTCGCGATGGTCACAGCGCCCAGTTTACCAGCGTCGGCAACGATCTGCGCCTCTTGCTCGTGCTGGCGGGCGTTCAACACGTTGTGCGGCACCTCAGCTGCGGTCAGCAGCTGGCTAAGGTATTCAGACTTCTCGATCGAGGTGGTGCCGACCAGAACCGGCTGGCCTTTGGCATGCGCCTCTTTGATCGTCTTGACCGAGGCGTCGAATTTCTCGCGCGCGGTGCGGTAAACCTGATCGTCCTCATCCTTACGGGCGACGGGACGGTTGGTGGGGACCTCAACAACACCCAGACCGTAAATCTCGGCAAATTCCTCTGCCTCGGTCGCGGCGGTGCCAGTCATGCCACCCAGCTTGTCGTACAGGCGGAAGTAGTTCTGGAAGGTCACCTGCGCCAGCGTCACGTTTTCAGGTTGGATCTGGCAGCCTTCTTTGGCCTCAATCGCCTGATGCAGACCCTCGGACAGACGGCGACCTGCCATCATACGGCCAGTGAATTCGTCGATCAGCACGACGTTGCCGTCACGCACGATATAATCTTTGTCACGGGCGAACAGCTTGTGCGCACGCAGACCCTGGTTCACATGGTGAACGATGGTGGTGCTTTCGGGATCATACAGGCTCTGCCCCTCGGGCAGGATGCCGGATTTCAGCAGCAGCTCCTCAAGAAACTCGTTGCCCTCATCGGTGAAAGAGACGTTTTTCGTCTTTTCATCAATGGTGTAGTGACCTTCTGCCAGCTCAGGGATCAGCTGGTCGATGGCGATATACAGGTCGGTGCGATCTTCGGCAGGGCCAGAGATGATCAGCGGCGTCCGTGCCTCATCCACGAGGATCGAGTCGACTTCATCCACCACGGCGAAATAGTGATCGCGCTGCGCAATGTCCGACAGTTCGGATTTCATGTTGTCGCGCAGATAGTCAAAGCCCAGTTCGTTGTTGGTGGCGTAGGTCACGTCACAGGCGTAGGCTTCTTTCTTCTCACCTTCGGGCTGCTGCGGGTAAACAACACCAGTGGTCATGCCAAGGGCGGTGTAGACCTTGCTCATCCATTCGGCGTCACGTTTGGCGAGGTAGTCGTTCACGGTGACGATGTGTACGCCACGGCCGGTCAGCGCGTTCAGATAGGACGGGAAGGTCGCAACCAGCGTCTTACCTTCACCGGTTTTCATTTCCGAAATGTTACCCTGATGCAGGAAGATGCCGCCCATCAACTGGGTGTCAAAGGCGCGCAGACCCAATGCCCTTTTCGCCGCCTCACGGCAGTTTGCAAAGGCTTCGGGCAGGATTTTGTCCAGGCTTTCACCGCCTGCGACACGTTCCTTGAACTCTGCCGTTTTGTCGATCAGCCCCTGATCGGACAGTTTTTCAAACTCAGGCTCCAGCGCGTTGATCTGCTCCACCAATGGGCGGGTTGCCTTGACCTTGCGGTCGTTCGGCGTGCCGAAAATCTTCTTGGTAAGCGTTCCGAAACCCAACATTTTCTTTCCGATCCGGTCATTGACTATAACGTGTGGCGCATTTGCTTGCCGCTTGTGAACGCAACGCATAAAACAATTACGAAACCCAGCAAATTAATGGCCTCAAAGCGATGTAAGGGGCGGCTGGTGCAGTGTCAACGTTGCGCACCTTTTGCGCACCACCAAAGGGCCTTTCCCATGCCGAATCTCCTGTCAAAACGCCTCACTTTCCTGTCAGCCGCCGCTTTTGCAGTCACCATGATGCAGCCCGCGATGGCCGAGGATGCACTGACCGCCGACTCTGTTGTTGCAACCGTCAACGGGTCAGAGATCACGCTGGGCCATGTGCTGCAAACACGTCAGTCCCTGCCGCAGCAATATCAGCAGCTGCCGGTTGAGGTGTTGCTGCCCGGCCTGATCGACCAACTGGTTCAGCAAACCGTCCTGTCACAGGCCGCAGGCGAGGCGCCGAAATCTGTAACGCTGGCGATGGAAAACCACGAACGCACGCTGCTGGCCGGTCTGGCACTGGACGCTGTGATCGCAGAGGCCGTGACCGACGCAGCCCTGCAAGCTGCCTACGACGCCAGCTATGGCGCGGCTGAGCCGGCGCAAGAATACAACGCCTCTCATATCCTCGTCGAAGACGAAGACACCGCCAAAGATCTGACCAAACAAGCCCGTGAAGGTGCCGACTTTGCAGAGCTGGCGAAAGCTAGTTCAACCGGCCCCTCTGGTCCCAACGGCGGCGAACTGGGCTGGTTCGGCGCAGGCATGATGGTTCCCCCGTTTGAAGAAGCCACCTTTGCATTGGAACCGGGTGCAATTTCCGATCCAGTGCAGACCCAGTTTGGCTGGCACGTGATCAAGCTGAACGAGGTCCGCGAACAACCCGCCCCGACACTGGACGAGGTACGTGGTGAGTTGACCGCCCAGCTACAACAGCAAGCGATCGAAGCCCGCATCGCCGAACTGACCGCAGGTGCCACCATTGATCGCAGCGCTGCCGACGCGCTGGATCCCGCATTGCTGAACAGCATCACGCTGGACGCGGAGTAAAAACAGATGGCTGGAAATATCCCTGTCTCTCCGCTGGCGCCTGCCAGCTTCCCAGAGCTGCCCGTTGTTCAGGGCGCCACCTTTGCCTCCGCCGCTGCGGGGGTGAAATATCAGGGCCGCACCGACGTGATGCTGGCCCTGTTGCAGCCGGGCACGACGATGGCGGGTGTATTCACCCGTTCCGCCACCCGTTCGGCCAACGTGCTGGACTGTCAGGCAAAAATCGGCGCTGACAGCGATGCGGGTGCGGCGATTATCGTGAACTCTGGCAACTCCAACGCCTTCACTGGCAAGGCGGGTGAAGGTTCGGTTGACGCGATCTGTGCCGCAGTGGCCGCTGAAACCGGCCTGCCGCAGGACCGTGTCTTTACCTCCTCCACCGGTGTGATCGGTGAACGCCTGCCCCATGACCGCATCACCGCCAAACTGGCGGAACTGACGGCGGCGCAACAGGCCGACGGACTGGAAGGTGCGGCGCAGGCGATCATGACCACCGACACCTTCGCCAAAGGCGCCTGTGCCGAGGTGATGATTGACGGCAAACCCGTGACCATCGCTGGCATCGCCAAAGGATCGGGCATGGTGGCGCCGGATATGGCCACAATGCTGGTCTATATCTTTACCGACGCTGTCGCCTCTCGCCCTGCGCTGCAGGCGATGCTCAGCGCGCATACGGACAAGACGTTCAACAACATCACCGTGGACAGCGACACCTCCACCTCTGACACGCTGCTGCTGGCCGCGACAGGCGCGTCTGGTGTGAATGTAGACGGCAACGACACCTTCGCACAGGCGCTGCATGACGTGATGCTGGATCTGGCGCATCAGGTGGTGCGCGACGGCGAAGGCGCGACCAAGTTTGTTGAGGTCCGCGTCACCGGCGCCGCAACTGATGCCGATGCCCGCACCCACGCGATGGCCATCGCCAATTCCCCGCTGATCAAAACCGCCGTGGCGGGTGAGGATCCGAACTGGGGCCGCGTCGTCATGGCTGTCGGCAAATCCGGCGCGGCGGCGGATCGCGATCTGTTGACCATCCGGTTTGGCGATATCGTGGTCGCGGAAAACGGCTGGGTCGCAGAGAGCTATACCGAAGAGGCCGGTGCCGCCTATATGAAGGCGCAGGATCTGGTGATCGGCGTGGATCTGGGGCTGGGCGATGGGACATCCACCGCATGGACCTGTGATCTGACTCACGGCTATATCACCATCAACGCCGACTACCGTTCGTAAGACAAAATAAGGAACCGCCCCTCATGAGTGATCAAGCACAACAGACCACAGCGCCCGTCAAAACCGTTCTGGTGTCTGCCGTCGCCCTGATCGACAAAGAGGGGCGGATCCTGCTGGCCCAACGGCCCGAGGGCAAATCCATGGCTGGCCTGTGGGAATTTCCCGGCGGCAAGGTCGAGGTGGGCGAAACCCCTGAACACGCCCTGATCCGCGAGCTACAAGAAGAGCTGGGCATTGATACCTGGGAAAGCTGTCTGGCTCCGCTGACCTTTGCCAGCCATTCCTATGAAAAATTCCACCTGCTGATGCCGCTGTTCGCCTGCCGCAAGTGGGACGGCATCCCCCAGCCGCGCGAAGGTCAGGTGCTGAAATGGGTACGTCCGGCCGACCTGCGTGACTATCCGATGCCGCCTGCGGATATTCCCTTGATCCCTATTTTGCGCGACTGGCTGTAAAAGCGCATTTAATTTAGGCAACCCGCAGATTTCCCTCCGGAACCACCCCCACAATAAGGATATTGGGTTGCCTCTTAAGTATAGGCCTGTGGATAATTTCCGTTTTTCCCTCTAGCTTCGTTAGCAAGTTAGTGTAACCTGAAAACGTCTTTAATTGGGGAAGAGACATGATCAAGACGATTTCTATTGGGAAGTACATCTCTGTGCAGGGCAACTTTGTCCGCACTTTGCCGAACGGTAAAATGACAGTTCGGGTTGGCGAACGGATGTTTACGGGCACGCCCGTCAGCGCGGCCACCGCGTAAACGAGACACACGCCAAATCTATGACTTCGAAAAGGGAGAGCGCGCCGCTCTCCCTTTTCTTTTGGCTGCTATTCAACACAAGGTCAGGCCCCCGCAAATGCCGCCCCTACAAACGAAAAGGCCCCCGCCGATGGCAGGGGCCTAATTCAATTATCGCGTCGCGATTAGTCCAGTTTACGCTCGATCTCTTCACGTTCGAAGATTTCGATAACGTCGTCGGGACGGATATCGTCGTAGTTTTCAAACGCCATACCGCATTCCTGACCGGACAGCACTTCTTTGACTTCGTCTTTGAAGCGCTTCAGCGTCTTCAGCGTGCCTTCGTGGATCACCACGTTGTCGCGCAGCAGGCGAACACCTGCGGAACGACGCGCCACGCCTTCGGTGACCAGACAGCCAGCAACCTTGCCAACGCCAGTAACCTTGAAGACCTCTTTGATCTGCGCGTAACCGATGAAGTTTTCGCGGATCTCTGCGGACAGCAGGCCGGATGCGGCTGCTTTCACGTCGTCCACCAGGTCATAGATGACCGAGTAGTAGCGGATTTCCACGCCCTTCTGGTTGGCGGTGTTACGGGCCGATGCGTTTGCACGCACGTTGAAGCCCATGATCGGCGCGCCGGAGGCTTCGGCCAGACCAACGTCGGTTTCCGTGATCGCACCCACACCGTAGTGCAGAACGCGCACGCGCACTTCGTCGTTGCCGATCTTTTCCATCGCCTGAACGATCGCTTCGGCAGAACCCTGTACATCGGCTTTCACCAGAATGGGCAGTTCCTGCACATTCTCGTCGTCCTTTGCCTTCTGCATCAGCTGTTCCAGCGTTGCAGCGGCACCGGCGGCGGCGCGTTTTTCCTTGGCGGCGTTATGGCGGTATTCCGCGATCTCACGCGCCTGCGCTTCGGTTTCAACCACGTTCAGAACGTCGCCCGCTTCGGGGGTGCCGTTCAGACCCAGAACCTCAACAGGAACCGAGGGGCCAGCGGTTTTCACACGGGCACCTTTGTCGTCGACCAGCGCACGGACTTTACCGTACTGCTCACCCACAACGAAGATATCACCCTGCTTCAGCGTACCCTTCTGCACCAGAACGGTGGCAACGGGGCCGCGGCCTACGTCCAGCTGCGCCTCGATCACGGCACCTTCGGCGGCGCGGTCGGGGTTGGCTTTCAGTTCCAGAATTTCGGCCTGCAGCGCAATCGCGTCCAGCAGTTCATCCAGACCCTGACCAGTGATTGCCGAAACCTCAACGTCCTGCACGTCGCCGGACATCTCTTCAACGATCACCTCATGCTGCAGCAGTTCTGCACGCACTTTATGCGGATCGGCCGCGGGACGGTCGATTTTGTTGATCGCAACGATCATCGGCACACCCGCCGCTTTGGCGTGGTTAATTGCCTCGATCGTCTGCGGCATGACCGAGTCGTCAGCTGCAACAACCAGAACAACGATGTCCGTTACCTGAGCACCGCGCGAACGCATGGAGGTAAAGGCCGCGTGGCCCGGCGTGTCGAGGAACGACAGAACCGCGCCATTGTCGGTTTTCACCTGATACGCACCGATGTGCTGGGTGATGCCGCCCGCTTCGCCGGAAACAACCTTGGCGTTGCGGATCGCGTCCAAGAGCGAGGTTTTACCGTGGTCAACGTGGCCCATGATGGTCACAACCGGCGGACGCGATTTCAGATCGGCGTCATTGTCTTCGACCTGCTGAATCACATCTTCAACATCCGAGTCGGAGACACGTTGGATGTTGTGGCCGAACTCTTCGATGATCAGTTCCGCGGTGTCGGCGTCGATGGTTTGGTTCTGTGTGACCATCATGCCCATTTTCATGAGCGATTTCACAACATCAGCCACACGTTCGGCCATACGGTTCGCCAGTTCCGAAACCACGATAGCCTCAGGCACCTGAACGTCGCGCACAACCTTTTCACGCTCAACCGGCGCACCCATGGCTTTCTGACGGGCGCGTTCCTGTTTCCGCTTCATCGCGGCCATCGACTTCTGACGGCCACCTTCGCCACCGGTCAGCGCCTGGTTGACGGTCAGCTTGCCGGAACGGCGGTTATCGTCACGGCCTTTGCGACCACGCTCTTCGCGCTCTTTCTTGCGCTCGGGCGTTGCAGGGGCAGGCGCAGCCTTGAGGTTGCGTGCAGGTGCAGCGGCCTCTTTCTTGGGCTGGGCGGCCTCAGCGGCAGCGCGTTTGGCGGCCTCTTCGGCCTCTTTCTTCTTGCGTGCGTCTTCTTCAGCCTTGGCTTTCAGGGCTGCTTCACGCTCACGTTCGGCCCGCTCTTTGGCTTCGGCCTCTTCGCGGCGACGCTGACGCTCTTCTTCGCGTGCTTTCTCTTCGGCAGCGCGCTTTTCAGCTTCCTCGGCCTCACGGGCCTTGGCCGCCTGCAGCGCGCGCATGCGACGCTCCATTTCCGCGTCGGAGATGCCCGCCGGACGTTTCGAGGGATCGCCCCCCGCTTGGCCGGGACGACCACCGCCGGGTTTGGCTGCGCCGGGCTTGGGCACCACAACGCGTTTGCGTTTGGTTTCCACCACGACGTTTTTGGTGCGGCCATGGCTGAAGCTCTGCTTCACATTACCCGGACGGGCACCGCCACGAACTCCCAAAGTCTTTTTACCGTCGTTTTCGCTCATCTGGCTCTCTTCATCCTTTCCGGTGGTCATCGTCGCCACCACGGGTGCGTATACCCTTAAGTCTTGCGGCATCCTCTACTACACGATGGGTCAAACCACCAGCGCCTAGGGCCACATGAATTACAGTTTGTCGCCCAAAGGCCTGTCCCAGCTCATCCGCAGTGAGCCAACCAATGAACGATCCGCCTTCCGGCGTACGTAGTTTCGATTTGCCGCGACCCGAACCGTCAGAGGCCTGGATCAGCACTTCGGCGTAATCCTTGACCAGCCAGTCCTTGACCTTTTCAAAGCCGGTGACCGCATCCCCCGTCTTGCGGGCGAGGCTGATCAGATCGACAACACGACGCACCAGCATCGCCTCAACCTGATCCACCAGATCCTCTGGCACCGTGACCTGCTGTTTGGCGCCACGGTTAAACGCGCCTTTCTTTGACGCTTGCTGCAGCGCGTTCCGGTCAGAACTGACCCAGATACCGCGCCCCGGCAGTTTTTCAGCGAGGTCCGGCACGATCTGGCCGTCCGGACCCACAACGAAGCGGATCAGCCCATACTTAGGCTGCACTTCGCCAGTGACAACGCACTTGCGCTCAGGACCGTTTTCCCGGTCCTTGGGTTTTCCGCCGCGCCCCATGCGACTAGCCTCCGAGGCCTGAAAATCAGGCCTCGGCCTCCTCTGCGGCGCCGTCTTCGCCTTCGGCCTCTTCTTCGGCTTCCAGCTCTGCCGGATCTACCCAGCCAAGGGTGATACGGGCGGTCATGATCAGGTCCTGTGCGGCCTCAAGGGTCACACCGAAGGGTTCCAGCGTACCGTCGTCTTTGGTGCGCTCGCCGTTCACGGTGGTCCAGCCGCCGGCCAGCTCCCAGTCCGCGCAAGTGGCGAAGTCTTCCAGCGTTTTGACGTCATCTTCGGCCAGCGCCTGGATCATCTGCGGGGTCAGGCCTTCGAATGCGAACAGGCTGTCCTCGACACCCAGTTCACGGGCGCGTTCGATGGCGGCGTTTGCCTGTGCTTCCAGATAGTCGCGGGCACGGGCCTGCAGTTCGCTGGCGGTGTCTTCGTCAACACCGTCGATGACCAACAGTTCGTCGATTTCAACATAGGCCACCTCTTCGAGGTTGGTGAAGCCTTCGGCAACCAGCAACTGGGCAAAGAATTCGTCAACGTCCAGCGTCTGAACAAACAGCTTGGTGCGCTCTTCAAACTCTTTCTGACGACGGGCCGATTCGTCCGATTCGGTCATGATGTCGATGTCCAGACCGGTCAGCTGCGAGGCCAGACGCACGTTCTGACCACGACGGCCAATGGCCAGGCTCAGCTGTTCGTCAGGCACAACAACTTCGATACGCTCAGCATCTTCGTCCAAAACAACCTTGGACACCTCTGCCGGTTGCAGCGCGTTCACCAAGAAGGTCGGCACATCTTCGTTCCACGGGATGATGTCGATCTTTTCGCCCTGCAGCTCGTTCACAACGGCCTGCACACGGCTGCCGCGCATACCTACACAGGCACCCACCGGATCGATGGAGTTGTCGAAGGACACAACCGCGATTTTGGCGCGCGAACCGGGGTCACGGGCGACGGCTTTGATCTCGATGATACCTTCGTAGATTTCCGGCACTTCCATCTTGAACAGTTCGGCCATGAATTCAGGCGCGGTCCGGCTGAGGAAGATCTGATGACCACGGGTCTCACGGCGCACATCCTTGATGTAGCAGCGCACGCGGTCGTTCGGGCGGTAGCTTTCGCGGCCGATCTTTTCGTTACGACGCAGCGATGCTTCGCCGCGACCGTTCAGATCCACAACAACGTTGCCAAACTCTTCGCGTTTGACGGTGGCGTTGATGATGGTGCCAACCTTGTCTTTGTATTCCTCGAACTGACGGTCACGCTCTGCTTCGCGGACCTTTTGCAGGATCACCTGCTTGGCCGACTGTGCGGCGATACGGCCCAGCTCTACCGGCGGAACCTCTTCGACGTAGGTGTCACCTACCTCGGGGTTTTCCATGTACTGACGCGCCTGCGCGACAGTGAATTCGGCCTGATAGTTTTCCAGCTCTTCGTCTTCGACCACGGTACGCACGCGGGTGAAGGTGGCGCGACCGGTTTTACGGTCGATGGAAACGCGGATGTCCATTTCGGCGCCGTAACGCGACTTGGCCGCGCGGGCCAGCGATTCTTCCATCGCTTCGACCACCAGACCGGGGTCGATCATCTTTTCACGGGCGACCGCTTCGGCGGTTTGCAGCAGTTCCAGCTGGTTAGCAGAGGTAATTGCCATCTTTATTCATCCTCCTGAGAACCGGATTCGTCGGTTTCAATCTCGTCAAATTCTTCTTCGTTGATCAGGCCAGCGTCTTTACGCTGTTTCAGCATTTCCTTGATCAGCTCATCGGTCAGAACCAGTTTGGCGTCAGACAGCCAGTCGAAGTTCAGACCAACGGTCACTTCTTCATCGCCACGCTCAAGGTTCAGCAGGACCTCTTCACCCTCGACACCTGCCAGCACACCTTTGAAACGGCGCTGACCGTCGATCAGTTCGGTGGTCTCAACCTTGACCTCATAACCCTCGTAGGTCTCAAAGTCTTTGAGACGGGTCAGGGGACGGTCGATGCCGGGGCTGGAAACCTCAAGGGTGTAGTGATCCAAAATCGGATCCTCTACGTCCAGCACGGCAGACACGGCGGTCGAGATGCGGGCGCATTCGTCCACTTCGATCCCACCTTCGGGACGCTCTGCCATGATTTGCAGGGTGGCGGTCTTGCCACTCATCAGGCGAATGCGCACCAGTTCAAACCCCATGTCTTCGACAACGGGGGACACGATTTCGGCAAGACGCCGATCCATCGCAGCTTTGGCTATCAGGTCGTTGGTCATATCATCCAAACACAAAAAAACGGGCCCGCGGCCCGTCGATCTTTCCCGGTGGAGCGTTGTTCCCAACGCGCCGCTGTTGAGGGGGATATACGCCTGTGGTTGGTAAATTGCAAGGGGGCGGCACGATCCCCCTTATGCAGCGGCAAGAATCACCCCAACCCGCCAGCCTCGGCGATCTGGTCCATCACCCGCACCAGTTCGGCGCTGATGCCCGGTTCGCTGAGGGCGTGACCAGCGTTGCGGACCATGCGCAGTTCTCCTTTGCGCCAACCACGGGCTAGGTTCCACGCCGCCTCCGGTGGGCAGATCATATCGTAGCGGCCCTGAATGATGACGCCAGGGATGTGATCAATCAGGTGCACATCGCGCAGGATCTGGCCGTCTTCCTCAAGGAACACACGGTTGAGGAAATAGTGATTCTCCAACCTAGAAAAGGCCCGTGCGTATTCACCCGGCGCGTCGCCGCCGTAACCGTTGGAATGAACCGACGCCAGTGCGTTTTCCCATTCCGCCCAGGCCTTGGCATATTGGGTCTGCACCCGCAGGTCAGGGCCAAACAGGCGTTTGTGGTAGGCGGCGATGAAATCCCCCTGTTCCTCCTCAGGAATCAGCGATGCAAACCGCGCCCAAGTTTCCGGCCAGAACCGCCCAGCGCCGCCGCCGTAGAACCACTCCAGCTCGGTATTGGTGCCTAGAAAAACCCCACGCAGAATCAGGCCCAGCGGACGATCGGGGTGGGTTTCAGCATAGATCAACGCCAACGTCGCGCCCCAGCTGCCGCCGAAGACATACCATTGGTCAATCCCCAGCTCTTCGCGGATCCGTTCGATATCCGCGACCAGATGCCAAGTGGTGTTATCTTCGACCGAGGCATAGGGCCGCGAGCGCCCGCACCCGCGCTGATCAAACAGGATGATGCGGTAATATTGCGGATCAAAATAGCGGCGCATGCTGGGGCTACAGCCGCCGCCGGGGCCGCCATGCAGCACCACCACCGGAATCCCATTTGGATTGCCGCTTTGTTCCAGATAAACCTTGTGACCATCGCCCACGTCCAGCATACGCTGATCAAACGGGTCGATCGGCGGGTAAAGATAATGCACTGCGCTTTTTTGGCCCGAGAATCTGTCCATAACCGTCCTATATAGTGGCGCAGACCTAAAAGAGCATATGGAGAGCAGAATGCAAACCGCTCAGACCACAGTTGACCCGTCCGAAGTCGCCAAATTCGAAGCGATGGCCGCCGAATGGTGGGATCCGAAGGGCAAGTTTAAACCGCTGCACCTGATGAATCCCTGCCGTCTGGATTATATCACACGCCAGATCGCGGCGGAATTTAACCGCGACCTTGGCACAGATCACCCATTCGAAGGCCTGCGCCTGCTGGATATTGGCTGTGGTGGTGGATTGCTGAGCGAACCGATGGCGCGCCTGGGCGCCACGGTGGTGGGCGCCGATGCGGCGGCTGGCAACATTCCGGTGGCGCAGGTCCATGCGCAACAGTCAGGGCTGGAGATCGACTATCGCAACATCACGGCCGAAGAGATGGCTGCCGCTGGCGAACAGTTCGACGTGGTGCTGAACATGGAAGTGGTCGAACACGTTGCCGACCCGCTGGCCTATCTGACCGCCTGTCAGCAGCTGCTGAAACCCGGCGGGCTGATTATCTGTTCGACTATCAACCGCAATCCCAAGAGCTTTGCCATGGCGATCATCGGCGCGGAATACGTGATGCGTTGGTTGCCGAAGGGCACGCACGAGTGGAACAAGTTCATCACGCCGGATGAGCTGTTTTCCCTGATCACCAACGCAGGGCTGGAGGCGGTGGACCGCAAGGGTTTCGTCTTTAACCCGGTGAGCTGGCAGTGGAAAATCTCAGACCGGGATCTGTCGGTGAACTATGTAACCGCCAGCGTGAAGCCGCAGGTTTCTTGAGTATTTTTGGAACATTGAAAGGGGCGGGGCATGAGTGATCCCAAGAGCATTTTTCTGGTGGATATCGAATATATCGCCGAAACCGATGCGGTGATGGCACAGCTAGACGCGCATATGGAATTCGTTGGCGCCGGGTTTGCGAACGGCGATTTTCTGGTCGCGGGGCGCAAAATGCCGCGCACCGGTGGCGTTATCCTAGCACGCGGTACGTCCAAAGCGGCGGTCGAAGAGCTGATGGCGAATGATCCCTTCGCAACTTCTGGCGTGGCGCAGATCACAGTCACCGAATTCTGGGCTGGCACGGTTCAAGATGGCTTGGCCGAGGCATTGAATGCGGCACTGATCTGATCAGCGGCGATAACGCAGCCACTGATCGGCACCAGGCAAGACATCACGCGCATTGCGAGAATTTTGGATTTGTGTTAACGTAAGCGTAGCTAAGACACATTTCTGGACCCCAACGTGACACAGCCAGAACCGCCATCTGCACCAGAGGTGCAGCTGCGCGACGCACCGGAATTCGCTGGACCTGACGGGGGGACATCCGCCAGTACCGGCCCTGAACGGCATGAAACCACCAGCGACACGCAGGGTGGGGTAAATAGTGTTGCGTCGACATTTCCACTGCAGCGCCCTACCCCGCACACTGGGCCTGCGATGATTGTGTGTCACGAAGCGGCGAAAAGATTACAGCTGGCGCGCTGGACCGAAGAGGTCGGCGTGCAAGCCGTCGAAACCCCTGAGTTTGAACAAGCCGTTTCAACAGTCTTGCGCGCACCGACGGATTGGCATGCACTGGTTGTGCATCTTGATGACGGTCTGGACCGGAAAATTGTACTGGAAACCTTGCGCGCATTGCGTGTCAGTTGCCCACAACTGACCATCGTATTGATGTGCGTACAGCAACCACACAACGTCTTTGGTCTGGAACAACTATCGCTGTGTGATGTGAAACTGAAATTGCCGGTGAGCCGGCGCGCCTTTCAAAATGCGGTGACGCAGTGCCGCGTGAACAACCGATTTCACCGGGCAGAACAGGGGTTTGTCGAAGCTTAGTCTTCTTCCAGCTTCAGGCGCAGTTCACGCAGGATCGGCAAGGCAGCGCGCACCTTATCTTCGCCCAGTTCGCCAACCACTTCGCGGATCATCGGAGAAATCCCTGCCAACGCCGCATCACGTGCCTGACGACCTGCGGGGCTGATAGCCACCAATTTACGACGTGCATCATCCCAGTCGGGGCGAATGTGGATATACCCCGCCCATTCCAGTTTGCTGAGCGTGTTGGTCATCGCACCACGGGTGACGTGAAAGCTTTTGGCCAATTGCGCGGGGGTGCGTTCGTCACTGATCCGCGCCAGTTGGTTCAATACTGAGAAGTGCGAGATTTCCATCCCCTTGGGCAACACCTTGGACAGGCGGTTACGTACCAGCTGGTCCGCCGTCAGTAGTTCACTGAACAGCGCAATGGCCAGAGGATAGGGGTCGGTGGTCACGGTCCTGAAAACTTTCGCGTATGAGTGAGCGAGGGCACCTTGTGGCGCGCCTCATCTACCGCGCTAGTATCAAGATCAACAAAGGTGACGCAAGGCTGATCGCCCGCCTCTGCCAACACCTTCCCCCATGGGCTGATCGCAATGGAATGTCCGTGGGTTTTCCGCGTCTTGCCATTGTGGCTGTCATGGCTACCGCATTGACCCGGCGCCAGAACGTAACAGCCCGTTTCAATCGCCCGCGCGCGCAAGAGCGGTTCCCAATGGGCCGCGCCGGTTACGGGGCTGAAGGCGGCAGGTGCAGTCAGGATTGTGGCGCCGTGATCGGCCAGCGTTCGGTGCAGATAAGGAAAGCGCACATCATAGCAGATGGTCATGCCGATACGGCCAAAGTCCGTGTCCGCGACAACCGCGCGCTCGCCGGGGCGGTAGCCATCGGATTCGCGGTAGGTTTCGGTGGGCGACACGTCCACATCAAACATGTGGATTTTGTCATACCACGCACAGATGCCGCCATCGGGACCGATCAGGAACGACCGATTGGCAAACCGGCCATCCGCATCGCCTGTTTTCAGCGCCAGCGATCCGATCAGCAGCCAGATCCCCAGATCTGCCGCCGTTTCGCGCAGACCGCGCAGGGTCAGGTCATCGTCCTGATGTTGCAGCACCGCATTTTGGTGCGCGCGCGAGGATGACAGGCAATTCGTCACCTCCGGCGTCAGGATAAAGCGGGCCCCGCCTGCCGCTGCCTCACGGATAAACCCTTGGGTCACCGGCAGGTTGGCGACGGGATCGTCAGAGGCGTTCAGCTGAATCAGGGCCGCTTTGGTCTGCATAGGCTTACCCTCAGGCCGCCAGCAGCGGGTCAAGTTTGCCCGCGCTTTCCAGTGCGTAGAGGTCATCACAACCACCCACATGCACATCGTCGATAAAAATCTGCGGCACGGTGCGGCCACCATTGGCGCGTTCAATCATCTTCGGTTTCAGCGTGGGATCGGTCAGGACGTTGTATTCCGTAAACTCCACACCCTTCTGGTTCAGCAGGCGTTTGGCCGCATGGCAGAAGCCGCACAGCGGGGAGGAGTAGATTTCGACGTTGGGCATTGGGCGTTTCCTAAGTGTCTTCGGTTGTGTCTTGGGCAGTGTTTTCGATCTTGCCTATGTAGGGTGCCTTCTGCGCCCGCGCCAGTAACAGAACCGATAGCTGTGTTGCACCACCATCTTTGCAGGTTTCAGCCACTGCCGCCAGTGTTGCGCCGGTGGTCATCACATCATCGACCAGCAGAACAGGCCGACCGCGCAGCAGATGGGCGCGTTTGGGGTGGATGCGGAACGCGCCCTGCATCTGGGTCAGCCGTGCCGCACGCCCCTGCCCGCGCGTAGATGGCGTGGCGCGGTGGCGCTGAATCAGGTCAGGGCAACAGGGGCGGTTCAGCCGTTTCGCCACGCCCAGCGCCAGCAATGCCGCCTGATTATACCGCCGCGCGATCCGCCGACGCCAATGCAGCGGCACAGGGACAATCAGCGTATCAGGCTGGATCAAATCCCCTGCCATGCGCGCCATCCACGTGGCTGCAACGGGCGCGATGTCTAGCCGGTCACCATGTTTCAACGCCATGACCAGATGCCGCCCCTTACCCTTATACAGCAGCGGCGCGCGGCCATGTGACCACGGGCGGGGATTGGACAAGCAGTCATCACACAGCTCTGCCCGATCCGATTGACCGGGCAAAGGCACCCCACAAGCATCACAGGTCAATCCACCGATAAAGGCCACCTCCCGCCAGCAGGACGGACATAGCCCCACCGACAAACCATCTGTTGGTTCAACCATGTCACCACAATGCAAACACCGCGCTGGATAGATGACACGGGCCAACCGGTTCAGCACCGGCGCTGCGAATTGGCACACTGCGGTTTGAATTAATGTCTCAGCCATTCTATTTACCCCGCATGAGCGATTTCAAAATGCCCAACACCGCAGACGAGGCGCCGCGCCTTACCGACCGCACCGCATTGGTGCGCAACCGCGCCCGCGCGCTGGCGGCGGACACCCCCGCCCTCTTCGTGCAAGAGGCCGCGATAGATGAGGTGCAGTATCGCCTTGGCCTGGTTAACAGGACGTTTACCGATATTGCGATCGTCACCGGATTCCCTGACCTGTGGCAGGCGGCCTTCCCAGATGCGCGGATTGTGGCGGATGACGAGGTACTGGATCTGCAGGTCGAAGCGCATGATCTGGTAATCCACGCGATGGCGCTACATTGGGCCAATGATCCTGTGGGCCAGTTGATCCAATGCCGCCGTGCGCTCAGGCCCGATGGATTTTTCCTGTCGGTCGGCTTTGGCGGTCAGACACTGGCAGAACTGCGTGCCGCCTTGGCAGAGGCAGAGGTGGAACAGGCCGGTGGCCTCAGCCCTCGCATCCTGCCGATGGCGGAAATCCGCGATCTGGGCGCGCTGTTGCAACGCGCGGGCCTTGCGCTGCCGGTGGCGGACACACTGCCGCTGGATGTCAGCTATCAGACCGCGTTTCACCTGATGCGTGACCTACGCGCGATGGGCGAGGCAAACGCGCTCCACGCCCGCCTGCGCCGCCCGACCCGCCCCAGCGTGCTGCGCCGCGCGGCTGAGATTTATCACGATCACCACGCTGACGCCGACGGGCGCATTCATGCGACCTATGAGCTGATCTTCCTCACCGGATGGGCGCCGGATGCCAGCCAACCACAGCCCAAACGCCCCGGATCTGCGACAATGCGCCTGGCAGAGGCATTGAATACCCAAGAAACCAAGCTGCCCGATTGACCTGCGGGGCAAAGCGGTTATGTCCCAGTAAATGGCCGCAAACTTGCAGCAAAGACGAGATAAAGAGCCCGCCCTGCGGACCGTATAGATTGAACGAAGGACGCTATGATGCTGGACACCCAGACCACAGCCCAAGTACCCGCCCACGCTGATCAGGATCACCCCAAGGTGCCCAGCCCCAAGATCGGTGTGCTGCTGGCCAACCTTGGCACGCCGGACAACACTGATTACTGGTCGATGCGCCGCTATCTGAACGAATTTCTGTCCGACAAACGGGTCATCGACCTGCCGTCATGGAAATGGCAGCCGCTGTTGCAGCTGATCATCCTGACCAAACGCCCGTTTTCATCCGGTGCGGCCTACCGCTCGATCTGGAACGAGGAGGCGAACGAAAGCCCGCTGTTGACCATCACCAAGGATCAGACCGCTGCCATGGCGCAGCGGATGCAGGACCGTTACGGCGATCAGGTCATGGTCGATTTCTGCATGCGCTACGGCAACCCGTCGACCGAGTCCAAAGTAAAGGCGATGGTCGAGGCGGGCTGCACCAAGATCCTGTTTTTCCCGCTCTACCCGCAATATGCGGGCGCCACGATGGCGACGGCGAACGACCAATTCTTCCGCGCATTGATGCAGGAAACCTATCAACCCGCCGCCCGCACCGTGCCGGAATATTTCGACAACCCCGCCTATATTGAAGCGCTGGCCACCTCGATCGAAGAAGCCTACGCTGCCGCCGAGAATAAGCCGGAAATGCTGGTGGTGTCCTACCACGGGATGCCGAAACGCTATCTGATGCAGGGCGACCCCTATCACTGCAAATGTCAGAAACAGACCCGCCTGCTAAAGGAACGGCTGGGCTGGGATGACACGCAGATCAAAACCACCTTCCAGTCGGTCTTTGGCCGCGAAGAATGGCTGCGTCCCTACACCGTCGAAGAGGTCGCGCGTCTGGCCAAGGAAGAGGGTAAAAAACACATCGCCGTGGTCGCCCCTGCGTTTTCTGCTGACTGCATTGAAACGCTGGAAGAGATCAACGAAGAGATCAAAGAAAGCTTCGAAGAGGCGGGCGGCGAACATTTCACCTATATCCCCTGCCTGAATGATCGCGATGACCACATGGATGCGCTGGCCCAGATTGTTGAAGACAACCTGAAAGGCTGGATCGAGGTCTAAACCAACCAGCCCGCCCCCCAAACGTAAAAAAGGCGCAGCCAAATCGGCCTGCGCCTTTTGTTTTGTGCGCTGCGCACCGGTCGTGCGGATCTAGGGACACGACCAAGCGACACAGCGGACACGAAAAAGGCGGTGGGTCACCCCACCGCCTTAATTCAGCGTCGTCGCTGCTAGTGCCTATTAGTCGGCAACAGCTGCGGCCAGTACGGCCAGGATAACCAGCGGTACGATGATGCCAGCGGACGAGGACGAGGTTGCTGCTTCTACAACAACTTCTTTTTCCATGACCGGCTCAGCCATGTTACCTGCAAATGCGGTGGATGCAGCGGCGGTCAGTGCGGCGGCGAGAACGAGTTTTTTCATAGTATCCTCCAGAGATATTTACCTGGTTTAATGTTTGCCTGAAACCAGGCGCAAGACGTCCTTGTGGGTCCGTCTAAACTACAATTGGCCTTCAATTGCAAATACCTCTTGGCGAGATTTCGGCAGCTTCCGTCAAAATGTGGTCAAATAAGCAACACCTGAGTGCCCACTTTGGCCATCCCGAACAGTTCAGCGATATGTTCATTGTACAGACCGATACACCCATTGGATGAGCGACGCCCAATTTTGCGCGTATCATGCGTTCCGTGGATTCGGTAATAGGTCCAGCTGAGATACAGCGCATGGGTACCCAGCGGATTATCAGGACCGGGGCCAACGAAATCCGGCCAGTCTGGATTGCGCTTTTTCATTGATGGGGTCGGGCGCCAGCTGGGCCCATCCACCTTGCGGGTCACCTTGGTGCGACCACGGCGCGTCAGATCCTCGGTCAAGGGCACCGAAGAGGGGTACAGTTTGTAGATGCTTTCATCCTCGGACCAGTAGTGCAGCGCCCGCGAATCAAGGTCGACAAGGATCGCACCATTTTTCAGATTGCTGAAATAGGGACGCCAATCCAGCGAACGGAAACTGGAAATGTTGCGACGCACAGATTGAGAAACCTCTGCCTCGATCTCGGTGGTGTCAGCTTCGGCGACGCTCTGCGCAATCGCAGGCGTGCCGATCAGCGCCGCGCTGCCCGCCAGAAAGCCACGGCGGTTCAGCAGGAAAGACGGTGTTTTGGTCATGGAATATCCTCGTCAGAGCGCAATCAATCTTTGGCGGCATAATATGGCGCGAAAGCCGCAGTCGCAAATCAAACGCCTGTCATCGTGCAACTTCACGCGCATGTGGGTTTGAAACACAACGCTTCAGCCTGTAGACCACCGGAAATGAAATTTTTTGGATCGATCACATGCTGCGTTCTATTTGCCTGAGTGTTTTGGCCTCTGTCCTGCTGGTTGCCTGCGCGGAAACACCCGCCCAACTGGGGCCAGATGGCAAACCGCTGCCAAAACTGTACCGCATTCGCGCCAGTGACGTGTCTGCCATTCAGTTCCGCATGCTCGATTCGGTCAACGCCCTGCGTCAGGCGGCGGGCAGTGATCAGGTACAGCTGAACGCCCAGCTAAACGCCGCCGCCGCAACCCATGCCCGCGACATGGCGGTGCAGAACCGCCCGTGGCACTTCGGCTCTGACGGGTCGTCGCCGCTGGATCGTGTGGCCCGTGTTGGCTATCTGGGCGCGCTGGTGGGCGAAAACATCTCGGAAACCTATGAGACCGAGATTGAGACGCTGGGCGCCTGGATGGAACAGCCCGACACCCGCCGCGTCATCACCGCCCCCGAGGCGAGCGATATGGGCTTTGCCTGGTTTCAGGAAAGCAACGGCAAGATCTGGTGGACCCTTGTGATGGGTGATTCCAGCGGCCCCCAAGTCGTCTCCGCCCCCATCCCCAGCGCGGACCTATCCGGCCCGACGCAGTAAGGGGTCAATGAGAGAGAATTGAGAAAGGCGCCACAGAAAGTTGGCGCCTTTTTTGATGGGGGAAGTGGTAAAATTGTAGATTGATTTTTCGCTGGTTTGTGGGACCACCAAAACTAGATAACAAAATTTAAACTGGAGTCTCCGCCGTATTCAGGAGGTTGAACATCCTCCAATCCGAAAGTGAGATAGTGTTTTCGGGCGGCTCGCCAACCTCGTACAAAACTGGGCAAGCCAGCCTCCACTTCATCGGGTGAGCCGTTCCATGCAGCAAGGTTAAGCCAAGAGCCTGAAATAAGTTGCGAATTCGTGGGCGTCGGACAAGACGCGCCATATCTTTGGGCCAAGATTTTGTTCCTAAGAACCATTGCTCTCCTGATGTGGTTAACCATCCAACCATCAAGAATTCTAAGGCGGCGGCAATCTTCAAGTATGCAATAAAAACCCATCAGGCCCTGCATTCTCTTTAATCGACGTCCATGCCAAATAAATTGTTGAATGTCTCTTTCATCTAATCCGCCATAGATGGAACGTCGGATCTCCGAAATTAGCCCAAGCAGTTCCCAATCGAAACCACCAACTGCAGAACTTCGATCTGAACGAAAACCAAAGTTTAACGGCTGGATAAGATATATATGTGTAAGCCGTGAAAACTTTTTTTGGTATTGCCGAACCTTCTCAGCGGGCATTTTAAGCCCCTCGCCCGAAAGTGAATAACCAAGATATTTAAATTCAGAAATAGTCCTAATTTCTTGCTTATGGATTGAAACAGCCGCGATGCCCGGAGATTTTGCGCGGTTAATACGGAGCCCACTACTCTCGCAATGTTCTTCAAATCGGTGTGAAATGAGCTCTGCGTCTTCGTGACGATCGCAAAATGCTACAACGTCATCAGCAAATCGAACAAAACGTCCAGCCTGCCTGGATAGTTTTTTATCTAAAGGGTCATTTGCTAGGTTTGCTAAGAACAAAGAAAGCGAATTGCCCTGAGGGGTTCCTCTATGCCGCTTTTGAAAATTATTACTCCAGAAATCGACCGAGCCGCCAAATTTATGTCTTAGGAATTTTTTAAATACAAAGCGTTCATGCGGAGTAAGACTTACTGTTCCTTCGTCGTCGATGAGTTTTTCAAGATAGTTTCTTGGGATTGAATCAAAATACTTTTCGAAATCAATTTGTACTGCGATCAGCTTTCCATCTGGGCGATATTGCCCAAGAGCAATGATGGCATCGAACACATTGCGATCAGGTTGATACGCATATGAGAAAGGAGACATTCGTTTTCGGTTTCTGTCTCTTGCAGCTCGGAACAAGATGTTAGCTAGCGCCGTATCAGGGATGGAGAACGCCATAATCTCGCGAAATCCACCAGTTGGTTTTGGTATTGTGTATCTCACTGCAGGAGTCGGTTCGTA
>NZ_CYSF01000015.1 GCF_001458435.1 Thalassovita mediterranea | reverse complement strand
TACAAATTGATNTCGATGAGTTTTTCAAGATAGTTTCTTGGGATTGAATCAAAATACTTTTCGAAATCAATTTGTACTGCGATCAGCTTTCCATCTGGGCGATATTGCCCAAGAGCAATGATGGCATCGAACACATTGCGATCAGGTTGATACGCATATGAGAAAGGAGACATTCGTTTTCGGTTTCTGTCTCTTGCAGCTCGGAACAAGATGTTAGCTAGCGCCGTATCAGGGATGGAGAACGCCATAATCTCGCGAAATCCACCAGTTGGTTTTGGTATTGTGTATCTCACTGCAGGAGTCGGTTCGTACGTTCCAGCCAGAACAGAAGCCCATATAGCTTTAGCTTGGACATTCGCATTTTTGATGCAATGTGTAGGATCAAAATGCCTATGAGAATAAGTTGGGCCTTTTGGCCAGCCGTCTGCCGCAGCGACACCTGTCCTTTTAGTGAACTTAGTCTTATATTTTTCAACAGTAGCGTTCTCAGATTTTTGCTTGTCGAACGCTTTGCGGCAAAGCTTTTTAATCTCGTCGCGTAGTTCTTTTTTCATGGTGTCGGCAGCAGTGCTTAAAGTAAGGGTTTCCGGTAGCACTAACTGGGCACCACCGTCGCCTCTTGTGTTGCCACAAAAAACGTCATCGGCCCCTTGGGAACCGGGTACATGCACCGCCGCCTGTGCTTCACGCCATAAATAACGCTATCCTTGATTGATTCGCGTATCAACTCTCCATCTTTACGAGTGTAGAGAGTTGACAGAATAGTCATCGTTACCAAGTTCAAATCAACTTTGGCTCCAAGCTCCGACCTGACGTATGCGGCCAGCGACATGACTTTCGCAGATATACCTCGAGACGACCCAATAACAGTTTGCTATCGTCAAACCCAGCGCCCCTCACCTACTTCCCAATCCAGATCGGTGTCCCGACCTCGACCATGGCATAGATCTCTTCGATCTCTTCATCGGTGACGGCGATGCAGCCGGCGGTCCAGTCTTCGATCCCGTTGCGGAATTTCTTGGGGCGACCGTGGATGAAGATATCACCGCCCGGATCAACACCCGCGGCGCGGGCTTCGGCCAAGTCGCGTTGATTGGGGTAGTTGATACCCAGTGACAGATGGAACCGGCTTTGCGGGTTGAGGCGGTCGATGAAATACAGCCCCTCGGGCGTGCGCCCATCGCCCTCTTTCACCTTGTCGCCCGTCGGGGCAAACCCCAGAGAGATGTCGTAGGATTCCAGCACCCGCTTGTTATGCAGCAGGTACATCCGACGCTCTTCTTTCTTGACCAGAATTTGTGTCACCTCGGGACCGTTGTAACGCTTGAATTTCGGATCGCCGCCGCAGCTGGCCAATACCGACAGGGCCAATAGCCCCAATAGAACCCGTAACCTGCTCATTGCCTGTTCCTGTGCCTCATATCTGCACCCAGCGTTAAGGCCGCTGGTGTATTTACATCACCATAGCGCAAAGCCCGTGCCAGCGTGATGCAAAACGACGTGACCTCACGCCTTGCGGCTGAATTTCGCCACCAGTTCCACATGTGACGACCAGCGGAACTGATCGACCACCTGCACCCAGTCCATCTGGTAGGGCCCTTCGGTCAGGATGCGGGCGTCGCGGGCGAAGGTGACAGGGTTGCAAGAGACAAAGGCAATCACCGGCACGTCGGACTGCGCCAGTTCGCGCACCTGTGCCTCGGCGCCTGCGCGGGGTGGGTCGATCACAACGGCGTCGGTTTTGCGCAGCTCATCCGGCATCAGGGGACGGCGGAATAGGTCGCGGGCCTCATGCGTCACCTTTTTCAACCCCTGCGCCTGACGCCAGCCGCGATCAAGGGCGGCCATCATCGCCTTTTCGCCCTCAACCGCGTGGACCTCTGCCGTTTTGGCCAAAGGCAGCGCGAAGGTGCCGCAGCCGGCGAAGAGGTCGATCACTTGTTTGGCGTTGCCGACAATCTCTTGCACCGTGGTCAGCAGATCCTGTTCGCCCTCAGGAGTGGCCTGCAGGAAGGCACCAGAAGGCGGCGCAACCTGCGCGGCGCCGAACTGTTGCAGCGGGGGTTCACGTTGACCGATCACCTCACCATCCCAGGACAGGCGGGCCAGTTTGTACGCCTCCACCTCAGCCGACAGGGCAATGCGCAGCGCCTCGTCCAGCGGTTTGCCACCCGACACGGCCAGATCCAGACCGGTCAGCGACATGGTGGCCAGAACGCTCAGCTCGCCCTTGCGACTACCGCCGATTGTCGCCAGCTTTTCGGCCACGGGCATCGCTTTCATCACCTCGGGGTGTAGCAGTTGGCAATCCGGCACCTCGACGATCACATCCGATCCTTTGGCGTGGAAACCGGCCATTGCGCCCTTTTTGGTGCGGCGCACAGACAGGCTGGCGCGGCGGCGGGTTTGCGGCGGCGAGGTCAGGATCGGGCGCAGCGGTGCGTCCAGCCCTTGGGCGGTCAACGCTTGCTGCACCACGCCCAGTTTCCAGTCGGCGACATAGTCGTCAGAGGCATGCTGCAACTGACAGCCACCGCAGGATTTGTAATGGCGGCACTCTGGCGAAACGCGGAAATCCGACGGTGTGACAATACGCACATCCTTCAGGCGGCTTCCCTCAACGGTGCCGCGCACTTCTTCGCCCGGCAGGGTCATCGGGGCAAAAATCGCACCCTCATCGCCCTGCACAATGCCATCGCCCTGATGGCCCAAACGTGTGATCTGATATGTCTGCATGGGCGCCTGATAGCCAAAGCGCCCAAGTTTCACTAGTGCTAAATGCGTTTTGGTTTGAAACGATGGCTTCTAATATATGTCCCGCCCAACAGGTACTGTTGGGCCGCGCCGACCCGCCCCCACAGGGCGGCGCGATTGCGCCACCCCTCGGGTCGGCGCTAGGCTTGCAACCTATTTACACCCTACTCCGCCGCTTCCGGCTGCCCGGCATCCTCATCCGCGCCGATAAAGCCGCCGGATTGACGATCCCAATAGCGCGCATAAAGGCCGCGTGCCGCCAGCAGATCGTCATGGCTGCCCTGTTCGACGATGCGACCCTGATCCATCACGATGATGCGGTCCATCTTGGCAATGGTGGACAGACGGTGGGCAATGGCCAGCACGGTCTTGCCCTCCATCACCCGTTCCAGCGCGGTTTGAATGGCGGCCTCCACCTCGCTGTCCAGTGCCGATGTCGCTTCATCCAGCACCAGAATGGGCGCGTCTTTCAGGATCGCGCGGGCCAGAGCGATGCGTTGACGTTGCCCGCCCGACAGTTTCACACCGCGTTCCCCCAGATGGGCGTCATAGCCTTCACGCCCCTCGCTATCGCGCAAGGCACTGACAAATTCATGCGCTTCGGCCTGTGCTGCGGCGTGGATCAGCGCGGCCTCATCCGCATCAGGACAACCGTAGAGGATGTTGTCACGGGCCGATCGATTGAACATCGCGGTTTCCTGCGTAACCATCCCGATCTGACGACGCAGGCTTTCCTGTGTCACCCCGCGCAGGTCCTGCCCGTCGATGCGGATCGCGCCGCTTTCGGCCTCATAGAGCCGCAGGAGAAGCGAGACGAGCGTGGATTTCCCCGCGCCAGAGGCCCCGACAATACCCAGCTTTTCACCAGGTTTGATGGTCAGGGTGATGTCACTCACCCCACCCACATCACGACCATAGGCGAAGGAAACCTGATCCAGCGCGATCTCGCCCCCACACACCTCAAGGGTACGGGCGTCTGGTACATCCTCCAGCCGTTCGCGACGGGTCAGGGTTTTCACCCCATCCTCTACCTCACCGATGCTGGAATAGATCCCCATCAGCGCAAAGCTGAACCAACCGGTCATCTGCGACAGACGCAGGGACACCGCACCAGCGGCGACGATATCACCGGGACTGGCCTGTCCCAGCGACCAGAAATAGAGTGCCGCCCCAACGAGGCCGAGGGGCAAAAGCCCGCCCACCAGCATCAGCACCGTGCGAAACGCCGCGGAGGTCGCGCCGAAGGCCAGCCCGATATCACGGAACCGGCGCATTTGATCCAGCGCGGCGCGATCTTCGTGATCGGCGTGGGCAAACAGTTTCACCGTTTTGATGTTGGTGATCGTGTCCACCACCTGACCGGTGACACCGGCGCGGGCGCCAGCGCGCGCCTTGGACCGCACGCGCACGCGTGGCAGGAAATAACGCAACACGCCGACATAGGCCGCAAACCACAGGGCAAAGATCCCCGCCATCCGCCAATCAATCGCCATCAGCAGCACCATACTGCCCACCGCAGCCGCCGCGGCGAAGGCGACCACATGGATCACCTCATTCACCGCTTGGGTCAGGGCGCTAGCGGTTTGCATCTGTTTCTGCGCGATGCGTCCGGCAAAATCGCTGTCGAAGAAATCAACCGATTGCCCCATCGTCCAGCGGTGCAACCGCGACAGCACCAGCGGGTTCAGGTTCGGCCCGACGATGTACCCTGTCGTCAGCGCAGACAGCCCCTGAAACACAGGCCGTACAAGAATGAAAAACAGAACTGCCGCGATCAACAGCGCGGCATTCGCGTCCATGTAGCCCGCCACAGTGCCTTGGGCCGCCGAATCGACGACGCGACCCAGAATATAAGCGGTCGTCGCCTCCAACGCGCCGCCAAGGCTGGCGAGGACGAAGGCCAGAAACAACACCGGCCCCGTACCCCGCAGCGCCCAGCGCACGAAGGCAACCGATGTGGTCGGCGGCGGACCGTCTGCCGGTTTGAAAGGATCAATCAAGTTAAGGTGTTTCAGAAAACCAGACATTGGGCGCCTTACAGAAATGTGGGGTGTAAACGGTTTAGCACCCTCGCAAATGGGCTGGGGTCTGAAAACGGCGTTTCGATTGGGTTTACAGATAGCAGTGCCCGAAATTTGGCAAGGCTTGCGCGTTAGCTTGCGTCAATTAGCGCCGCGCGGTCGGCGGTGAAATCGGATGCGATCCATAGCGCCTCCAACCGGCGCAGCGCATCGCCAAGGGCGCGGCCGTGGAACCGACCGGGAAAAGCCTCCATCAGATCGGCAGCTTTCACCGGGAAGGTGGCCGCAGCGCCGTGATCCACAGCCGCGAAACTGCCGGACATCAGCGGCATTTCCAACATCGCCGCGCGTAACAGCAAGATACCCCGCGCCATATCTGCGCCATGGCGATAGCCCAGCTCCCCTGCCCCTTCAGCAGTGCCGATATGATCGCGGTAGATCGCCAGCCGCTTGCGCTGTTCATTGGACAGGCGCAACCCACGGCCATCCTCTTCCCCGCCCAGCGCGGCCAGACGGCGGATACCGTCGGCGGCCATATCTGTTTGCTGTTCCAGATGCACCAAAGGCGCCAGCGCGCGATCGTCCACACCCTGCAACACCATCGCCAGCGCACCGCATTGACGCATCGCGGCAACGGCCTGTTCGGGGGCCGGCGCAGACAAGAGTTTGATCAACTCTGATCCGACACGTTCGCGCGAAAGTGCCTCTATTCCAGCCAAATTCGTGGCAATTGCGGCCAATGCGTCAGCATCCAACCCTTCCGCCGCGTCGCCATACCAAGCGTGAAAACGGAAGTAGCGCAGGATGCGCAGGTAATCCTCGCGGATGCGCTGTGCGGGATCATTGATAAACCGGAACCGCCGCGCCTTGAGATCGTCCAGCCCCTGACCCAGCGGGTCCACCACCACACCCGCAGCATCGCAATAGAGCGCATTCATGGTGAAATCGCGCCGCTCTGCATCCTCGACCATCGTGTCGGCAAAGGCGACGACAGCGCGGCGGCCATCGGTTTCGACGTCCTTGCGGTAGGTGGTAATCTCATGCGGGATGCGGCCACTGATCACCGTGACTGTGCCATGATCAATGCCTGTGGGCACGGCGGTCAGCCCCGCCGCCTCTGCCAGTTCCATCACCCGTTCGGGGTGGGCATCGGTGGAAATGTCCAGATCACTGACCGGCGCGTCCAACAGCGCGTTGCGCACACAGCCACCGACAAAATGCGCCTGATGGCCCGCGTCCGTCAGCATCGCGCAAACGGCCTGTGTCTGGGGCTGCGTCAGCCAATCGCCCGTAACCTTAACCATCCGTTAATCCGCCATCCGTTCCGCCAGCCCGCGCAGCATCCGCGCGGTGGCGCCCCAGATGTAATAGGGCCCCCAAGGCACGGTGAAATAGGGGCGCGGCTTGCCCGCCCAGATGCGTTGCTGCACCACATAGTTCGCCGGATCGGCCAGATGAGACAGCGGCACTTCAAACACCTCTTCGACCTCACCGGGTTCGGGTTTGGCGACAAAATCGTCCCTAATCCGGCCCAAAATGGGGGTCACGGTAAAACTGGTGACGGTTTCATGCGGCGGCAGTTGGCCAAAAACTTCGACCTGATCGACGCGCAACCCGACCTCTTCCCACGCTTCGCGCAGGGCGGTGGCGGTCACATCCGCGTCGCCCTCATCCACCTTGCCACCGGGGAAGGCGATCTGGCCGGGGTGATGTTTCAGACGCGACGACCGTTTGGTCAGCACCACATGCGGGCCATTCCCGCGATCAATGAAGCCCACCAAAACAGCCGCAGGGCGCAGTTTGCGCCCCGCTGGCAAGATCAAATCAGGGTTCAGGTCAAAATCCGAGGTGTCAGCGCCAGATCGGTCCAGCGCCGCGACCACGGTTTCCATCAGCCCCGTGTGACGGGGATCAGCTTTCTGACTGTCCTGCATCTTGCGCCTTTTCTGCCTCAAACCCAACGGTTGCTGGGTCCAGATCGTAATGCGCCCCGCAGAATTGGCAATCCGCTGTAACGCGTCCTGCGTCGGTGGTCATCGTTTCGATGTCCTTGGCGGAATAGATCGACAGCGACTGGCGCACGCGCTCTTCGGAACAGGTGCAGCCGAAGGTGATCGGTTGCACGTCATAAACGCGCGGCTGTTCCTCGTGGAACAGGCGGGTCAGCAGGGTGGCAGGGGTGACCTGTGGACCGATCAGCTCCAGCTCTTCGACGGAATCCAGCAGGATGTTCACGCGGTTCCAGTTTTCACCGTCATCGCCATCCACCAGATCACGGGCGTGCATCAGGCCATCATCACCGGTGGCCTCTTCGCCCTTGGCGAAGGGGGACGCTTTCGGCATGTGCTGCAGCATCACGCCGCCCGCGCGCCAGTGTTCAACAACCCCCGGTTCGATCGACTGACCGAAGGACAGCTGGAACCGTGTCGGCAGCTGTTCGGACTGGGCAAAATACGCCTCGGCACACTCGGACAGGGATTTGCCTGCCAGCGGGGTCAGACCCTGATAGGGGGTCATGTTCTGACCTTGGTCGATCATGATGGCGAAATAGCCCTTGCCCAGCTGATCAAACGGCGCTGCATCGGTCAGTCGGTCAGGATCATAGCTGGCATAGGCGCGGATGCGGGCGGGTTCGCCTTCTTCGGTCGGGCCATAGTAGTCGGTGGCGATCATCCGCACGGGACCGTCAGACTGCACCTGCAGCGACAGTTTCCAGCGCAGCTTCACCGTTTGGCCGATCAGCGCGGTCAAAAGCGCCATTTCCGCCACCAGCGCCTCTACCACGGCGGGGTAGTCGTGCTGTTTCAACACGTTGCTCAGCACACCGTCCAGCCGCGCAACACGGCCACGAATATCAGAGTTGTCCAACTGGAACGGCAGTACTGTGTCGTCCCAAGCGAGTTTCGATCCAAGGGTCATGGGGTTTCCTTATGCGCCGTCGCTTGGCATAGAGGGAGGACAAGCTGAACGACAGTCTGTGGCAAGGGTATTTGCAGGGCGTAAGCCCTGAATTTGGCACATGGCATACAGGCTGAATATAGGCAGGACAAGCGCCAGTCCAAGGGGTCACAGGCCCGTGACCCTGGAGGGAGAGCGCGGCACAGGGATAAACAGACATGATCCGACGCTTTGGCGAGGCACCAAAAGCCGACAAACGCTACAAAATCCGCCCCGGCGCCTATGTAATCCTGCCGCGCGGACGCGACATGCTGGTCACCTTTCAAGAAGAGCCGACACCAGAGTTTCAACTGCCCGGTGGTGGCGTAGATGCAGGCGAATCCCCCCTTGTGGCACTGCACCGCGAGGCGTTTGAAGAAACCGGTTGGTCCATCGCTTATCCCCGCCGCTTGGGCGCCTTTCGCCGCTATACGTTCATGCCGGAGTACGACCTCTGGGCGGAAAAGATCTGCACCATCTATATCGCCCATCCGGTGCGACAGATCAGCGACCCGCTAGAGGCAGGCCATAGCGCCCATTGGCTACCGATTGAGGCCGCGGCAGAACTGCTGGGCAATGAAGGCGACCGTCACTTTGTGCAAAAACTGCTGTGATCGGGCTACATTCATCCTTTGTTAAGCCGTTTCTGACAGCATTGCGTAAAAGGTATGAGGTGTAAGATGATCAATTGGGACCACGTTCAGGAACTGCATCACCAGTTGGGGCCGTTTGATTTTGCCACGGTTGTGGAACAGCTGATCGACGAGATGAACAGCGTGACCGGCCGATTGCACACACCTGACCCGCTGACGCTGGAAAATGATGTTCATCGTCTGAAAGCCTGCGCGACCACGCTGGGTTTTGATGACCTTAGCGCCAAATGCCGTGAGGTGCAGCGCCAGCTGGATCTGCATCATGATCTGCTGACCTGTGACAGTGTCACCCCCAAAACGGTTTCTGCACTGCTCAACTGCTGTGACCGTTCTGTCACCATTTTTGATGGTGAGGTGTCAGGCCGACTGGCGGCCTGACGTCTAACGCAGCGGTCAGATCACAAATTCTGCGATGCTTTCGTTGTCCGTGATGTCCGAATAGAGGAAATCACTGTCATCCAGCTTGGCAAACAGCGCGTCGAAGTTCGCCGCGTCTGACGTTTCGATCCCGATCAGAACCGACCCGAAGTTGCGGGCGTTTTTCTTCATATACTCGAACCGGGCAATGTTATCGTCGGGTCCAAGGATATTGAGGAAGTCCTTTAGCGCACCAGGACGCTGGGGCAGACGCAGGATCAGGTATTTCTTCACCCCAGTGTAGCGTTGCGCACGTTCCTTCACCTCTGGCAGGCGTTCAAAATCGAAATTCCCGCCGGATGTCACGCAAACCACGGTCTTGCCACGGATGTCCGCCACCAAATCCTGCAATGCGTCCACAGACAGGGCACCAGCGGGTTCCAGAACGATCCCCTCTAGGTTCAGCATTTCCAGAATGGTGGTGCAAATCCGATCCTCTGGCGCATCCAGCATTTTGGCGGGATCCGTGCCTTTCAGCACTTCAAACGGATGTTTGCCGATCTGCGCCACCGCGGCGCCGTCAACGAAACTGTCCACACCGTCCAGTTTCACAGGTTCACCCGCTGCCAGCGCCGCGCGCAGGCTTTGCCCGCCGGTGGGTTCCACAAACCGCAGGTCGGTATCCGGCGCCACCTCATCCATATAGCGGATCACACCCGCCGACAAACCACCGCCGCCCACAGGCAGCACAACCATATCCGGCACGCGGCCCAGCTGAGCGGTCATCTCGGCCGCCACGCTGGCCTGCCCCTCGATCACGTCCAGATCGTCGAAAGGCGACAGGAAATATCCCCCCGCCTCGGCGCAATAGGCCTGCGCAGCCTCAAGGCAGGCATCGAAATAGTCTCCAACCAGACGGATTTCGATACTATCGCCGCCAAACACGCGGGTTTTGTCGATCTTTTGCTGCGGCGTGGTCACCGGCATAAAGATCACGCCTTTCACCCCGAAATGACGGCTGACATAGGCCACCCCCTGCGCGTGATTGCCGGCGGAGGCGCAGACAAACACCTCCAACGCCGGATCGCGCGCCAAGGCCTTGCCCATCGCGTTCAGCGCGCCACGGATTTTGTAGCTGCGCACGGGGCTCAGGTCTTCACGTTTCAGCCAGATATCCGCGCCGTATTTCGACGACAGATGGTCATTGCGTTGAAGTGGCGTGGCGGGAAACAGGGCCCGCATCTGCTGCTCGGCCACGCGGGCCTTTTTCAGAAAATCGCTCATGTGCCTGTCTTGAAACAGCCTTGCCGCAAAGGCAAGCGCTTTGCGGTATGTGTGCCCAAGTATACCTTAGCCCAATGGTCGTTCTTCGACGAAGTGACCGTAAATGGTCGTGATCAGGCTCACACCGATCATCGCCGTCACCATCTGCACCACGATCCCAACAATCCCCGCCACCTTCATGTTCAGCATCGCCAACTGGCGCACCAAAACGTCACCGACCCATTCGACTGCCAGCAAACCGATCGCACAGACAATCAATGTGCCAAGGGTGCCAGACATCGCGGAGAGCGCATCGCTGATCTTTATGCTCCGATCAATCGCATAGGCGGGCAGTATCGGGCTAAACGCAAGAAAAAGAGCGGTAAAGAAAAGGCTCAACGCCACCATGATCCCTTGCGCGACCAAGAGATTTCCATCTTTGGCAAATCCTATCGCAATTTTTCCGGCAACCATCCCCAGCAACCAAAACGGCAGGATAAGCAGCAGGATAATCAGGATACCACCCAAGATATATTTCGCCGCCTGCCGCCATGACAGCCGCAACATCAGCGCGCGCGGTGCTTCGCCCAACAGGATATATCGGTGCCAATGCACCACCCCGTTCATCAGCGCCACCCAGATGACAAGGAATGCGCCGAAAAACACCGCGACAAACCCGGCAGGAATGTTGTTGAACCGCACATGCTGACCGCTGAAGAAGAAGAACGGCCCCAGCCCAATATAGGCGCTAAACGCCATCATAACCGCGATAGAAACCAACAGCGGCAGCGCAAAAATCTGCGCCATCGGCACCAGATTGGTGAACACCATCCGCACCGCGTGCCAAAACAAACGAAATCCCAACATCTCAACCTCAAATATTTTTGCGCACATAAACACAACCCAGACACCGCAACAACCGCATCGCACCCTGCGCCACCTTGCTCTTGGCCCCAAAACCCGCTATCGCGCTTGCGATTAAACGGATTCTACGAACTGTTAGGGGGTCATCATGTCCGCGCCCAAGAAAGTTGTCCTGGCCTACTCCGGTGGCCTCGATACCTCGATCATCCTGAAATGGCTGCAAACCGAATACGGCTGTGAGGTTGTCACCTTCACCGCTGACCTCGGCCAAGGCGAAGAGCTAGAGCCCGCCCGCAAGAAAGCAGAGATGCTGGGCATCAAGCCGGAAAACATCTACATCGAAGATGTCCGCGAAGAGTTCGTGCGCGACTTCGTTTTCCCGATGTTCCGCGCCAATGCGCTGTACGAAGGTGAATACCTGCTGGGCACCTCGATCGCGCGCCCGCTGATCTCCAAGCGTTTGGTGGAAATTGCCGCTGAAACCGGCGCAGACGCCGTGTCCCACGGTGCGACCGGCAAAGGCAACGATCAGGTGCGTTTCGAACTGGCCGCCTACGCGCTGAACCCCGAGATTACCGTGATCGCGCCGTGGCGTGAATGGGACCTGTCCAGCCGTACCAAGCTGCTGGAGTTTGCCGAACAGCACCAGATTCCGATCGCCAAGGACAAACGTGGTGAGGCGCCGTTCAGCGTGGACGCGAACCTGCTGCACACCTCGTCCGAGGGTAAAGTTCTGGAAGATCCCGCCGAAGCGGCACCGGATTACGTCTACCAGCGTACCGTGAACCCCGAAGATGCGCCTGATACGCCCGAAATCATCACCATCGGTTTTGAAAAAGGTGACGCAGTCAGCATCAACGGCGAAGCGATGAGCCCCGCCACCATCCTGACTGCGCTGAACGACTACGGTCGCAAGCACGGCATTGGTCGTCTGGACTTCGTTGAAAACCGCTTTGTCGGCATGAAGTCGCGCGGCGTTTATGAAACCCCCGGCGGCACCATCTTGTTGCAGGCGCACCGCGGCATTGAACAGATCACCCTGGACAGCGGCGCAGGCCACCTGAAGGATTCGATCATGCCGCGTTATGCGGAACTGATCTACAACGGCTTCTGGTACTCGCCCGAGCGTGAGATGCTGCAGGCCCTAATCGACAAATCGCAAGAGCACGTCACCGGCACCGTGACGCTGAAGCTGTACAAAGGCTCTGTCTTTGTTGTGGCCCGTGACAGCGAACATTCGCTCTACTCCGAAGCGCACGTCACTTTTGAAGAAGACGCAGGCGCCTACAATCAGGAAGACGCTGCTGGCTTCATCCAGCTGAACGCCCTGCGCCTGAAACTGCTGGCCACACGCGATCGTCGCCTGAAAGGCTAAGGCAGTGTATTGACCCTGCGTCATGCATTAGGCTGACGATGGGTTAGCGTTGTTGGAATGCAAACGCCCCCCTAGCACAGGGGGGCGTTTTTTATTGGGACACCAAACGGGAGGATGACCATGACATTGAATGAAATCGCCGCACTGGTTCAAAAGGGCGTCACCCATGCCGGTTTTTCGGACAGCCTGCAGTTCGATTGTGGTGACGCAGGCGTGGTGCGGATCGCGGATGGCGCCGTCAGTCTTGAGGCGGGCGATGCAGACTGCACCCTGAAGATGTCGCTGGATAATCTGGCCAAGCTGATCACTGGCAAACTGAACCCAATGACCGCGGTGATGATGGGCAAGATCAAGGTATCCGGCAATCCAGCGGTAGCGATGAAGCTGAAGGATCTGCTGTAATCGTCAGCGTCCCAGCCCCCGGCGACTACTTGCCTTTCATGTTAGTTTCACGCCATCTTCGGCCCTCAAACGGAGGCATTTAAATGGCAATTTGGAACCTTGGCTCGATCAATGCGGATCACTTCTATCGGGTGGACCATATCCCTGCGCCGGGGGAAACCATCCTCAGTCAGGGGTTGACCACCGGCCTTGGTGGCAAAGGTGCGAACATGTCAGTTGCAGCCGCACGTGCGGGCGGTCGTGTCGCGCATATCGGGGCCGTAGGACGTGATGGGCAATGGGCTGTGGAACGCCTTCTGGAATACGGCGTGGATACACGTCAGATCACCACCGTCGATTCTGCGACGGGCAACGCAATTGTCATGCTGGATCCGGCCGGCGAGAACACCATTTTGGTTCACCCCGGTGCAAACGCGACGGTGCCGCTGGATCAAGTCGGCATCGCACTGACCGAAGCCTCCCCGGGCGATATCGTGGTGATGCAGAACGAAACCAACGGCCAGGATTTTGCTGCCGACACGGCGCGCAAATTGGGCCTGACTGTTGCCTACGCTGCTGCCCCTTTTGCGGCAGAGGCCACGCAAGCCGTCCTGCCGCAGGTGGACATCCTGTTCCTGAACGCGGTGGAAATGGATCAAATTAGCGCGGCCACAGGACTATCCCCTGCCACATTGGGCGTTGCCACAGTCGTGGTGACCAAAGGTGCGGCGGGCTGCACGCTTTATGATCAAAACAGCGAATGGGTGCCGCAAGACATACCAGCCCCAAAGGTTGAGGTGGTCGATACCACTGGCGCCGGTGACACCTTCACCGGCTATTTCCTCGCCGCGCTGGATCGTGGCGCCACCAAACGCGAAGCCGCCGAACTGGCGATCAAGGCATCTGCCCTTATGGTCACCCGCGCAGGCACCGCTGACGTGATCCCCGACCTGAAAGACGTGTTGGACTGGTCGCCCAATACTTAGGCACGGCGACGAAAAGGGGGGCCAAAGCCCCCCTCCTATACAGCACTAATAGGCTGCATTATTTCGCGAACGGCGCCGCATCGCCCCACAGGGCTTTCACGCGCTGGTCACGGCCACAGGCATCACGGTAACGCTTGTACGCTTTGGACTGCTTCAGCGGGCCAAAACGGGTGATCACGATCTTGGATCCCTTGTAGTAGTCCTGATGGTATTTTTCCGCCTTGTAGAAGGTTTTGGCATCCAAAATGGGGGTTACGATTTTCTGCCCCAAAGCGGACTGCGCCGATTTCTTGGCCTTTTCTGCGGCGGCTTTTTCAGCCGAGTTAGAGACGAAAACAGCCGTGCGGTAGCTCTCGCCACGGTCACAGAACTGACCGCCGGCGTCGGTCGGATCAACCGAGCGGAAGAACATGTTCAGCAGCTGGTCACGGCTGACCTTGGCAGGATCAAAGGTGATCGAAACCGCCTCGTAATGGCCGGTACCACCTTTGCCGATTTGCTTGTAGGACGGGTTTTCAACGTGGCCGCCGGTGTAGCCGGACACGGCCTCGATCACGCCGGGAACACTTTCAAAATCGCTCTCGACGCACCAGAAGCAACCGCCAGCAACGATCAATTCTTCTTTCTGAGCCGCTTCGGCAGTGCCGCCCTGCGCCATAAGGCCCAGACCGATGGTCAGCGCCAAAAAGGCGGGTTTCAATTTTTGAATACGCAACATGAGTCGTCCTCCAACAGGTTGAGGGCAGGTTTACTGATCTGTTTCATCGGCGATAGCCCCTCTCACAAAGGCTTGAGTATGCGTGAAGCGCAGAAAATCCTTTCCACCCTCACGCGCAACGCCTAGCGTCAGCGCAAACATAGGGAGGTTCCATGCAAGAAGATCACGTCAGTACCCACCAGGCAGAAGAGGACGCCCGCAATGAAGCGATCCAAATCTACCTGAACGGCCGCATCGTGCCCAAGGATCAGGCGGTTGTGTCGGTCTATGACAGCGGTTTCATGTTGGGTGACGGCATCTGGGAAGGCCTGCGCCTTTATAACAACCACTGGGCCTTCTTAGACGACCATATGGACCGGCTGTTTGAGGCATCGCTGGCGCTGGATCTGGATATCGGAATGACCCGCGATCAGGTGATTGCCGCCCTTCTGAACACGCAGGCCGCCAACGGCATGACCACCGATGCCCACGCCCGTCTGATGATCACCCGTGGGGTGAAATCGCGCCCGTTCCAGCATCCCAGCCTGTCACAGCAGGGGCCGACGGTGACGATCATCATGGAACATTCCAAACCGTCGATCCCGCGTCCGATCCGGCTGGCCACCGTGCCGCATCAACGGGGCCTGCCGATGACGCAGGATCCAAAACTGAACTCTCACTCCAAACTGAACTGCATTCTGGCCTGCATCGCCGCCGAAAAAGCCGGCGCGGATGAGGCGCTGATGTTGGATGTGAACGGGTTTGTGAACACCACCAACGCCTGCAACTTCTTCATCGTGCGCAAGGGCGCGGTTTGGACCTCTACCGGGGATTATTGCATGAACGGCATCACCCGGCAGAAGGTGATCGACCTGTGCCGCGCCAACGACATCCCCGTTTATGAACGCAACTATTCGCTGGTCGACACCTACGGCGCGGATGAGGCGTTTTTGACCGGCACCTTTGGCGCGCAAACGCCCGTGGGCAACATTGATGGCCGCCAGATTGGCGATGGGCAGATGGGCCCGATGACCAAACGCCTGCGCGCCCTGTACAAAGACCTGATCGAGAAGGAGTGCGCCTGATGCGAATTGCCATGTGGTCCGGCCCCCGCAACCTGTCGACGGCGATGATGTATAGCTTTGCCGCGCGGTCCGATTGCGCCGTGGTGGATGAACCGTTCTATGCCGCCTATCTGGCGATGACGGGGATAGATCATCCAATGGGGGATGAGGTTCTGGCATCGCAACCACAGGATCCTGATGTGGTGGCGACGTCACTCTTAGGCTCTATTCCAGCCGAAAAGCCGCATTATTATCAGAAACACATGTGTCAGCACATGATCGACGGCGTACCGCGCGATTGGATGCGGCAGATGGTGAATGTATTCCTTCTGCGCCATCCGGCGCGGGTGATCGCCAGTTTCGGCGCGAAATATGACAACCCCACCCTCAGCGACATCGGATTCACTCAGCAAACGGAACTGTACGAAGAGCTGTGTGCCGCAGGCGAAAGTCCCGTGGTGATCGACAGCGCCGACATCCGCCGTGACCCAGAGGGGATGCTAAAACGCCTGTGTAACGCGATCGGGCTGGATTGGGATCCCGCCATGCTCAGCTGGCCCGCTGGCGGTCACAAGGACGACGGCGTCTGGGCGGCGCATTGGTACGGGGCGGTGCATCAATCCACCACCTTCGCCGGTGCCGAAGGTCCACTGCCAGAGCTGACCGGCGCACAGGCGGACCTGCTGGAACAAGCGCTACCGCATTATGAACGGATGGCGGCGGTGAAGTTGACGGCTTAGAGAAACGACCTGCGAGACTAGGCCCGTCAGGGCCACGCCCGACTACCTTGCAACAAAAAACGCCCGGCGGATCACTCCACCGGGCGCTTCTTTTTGTATCCACAGGCGTTTAGCCCACCTTACAGGACGCCAGAACCGCCATGTTCAGGATGTCGTTGGCGGTAGCGTTGGTCGAACAGATCTGGATCGAGTTGTCGATGCCCGCCAAAATCGGACCAATCACCGTGGCCCCCGCCATTTCCTGCATCAGCTTGACCGAGATCGAGGCAGAGTGGCGCGCAGGCACCACCAGCACGTTCGCAGGACCGCTCAGGCGCTGGAACGGATAGGCCTCTTGGGCGGTGGTGTTCAGGGCCACGTCGACGGTCATTTCGCCCTCGAACTCGAAATCAACGCCGCGCTGTTCCAGAACCTGCGGGGCGATGTGCATTTTGTTCGCACGTTCCGAATCCGGATAGCCGAAGGTCGAGAAGCTGACGAAGGCCACGCGCGGCTCCAGCCCCATGTGGCGGGCCACATCGGCAGAACGCTCGGCAATCGTCGCCAGATCCTGTTCATCCGGCCATTCATGCACCAGCGTGTCCGCGATCAGCACGATCCGGCCTTTGTGCAGCAGCGCGGTCACACCCACAGCCCCATGCGCCGCGTCAGCGTCAAAGACGTGGTTGATCAACTCCATCACATAGGCGGATTTACGGGTGGCACCGGTGATCAGACCATCCGCATGTCCATGCGCCAGCATCAGCGAGGAAAACACATGCCGGTCACGGCTGGCCATACGATGCACATCGTGGCGGTCAAAACCTTTGCGCTGAAGTCGTTTATACAGGAAATCCTTGTACTGGCTCAGGTGACGGGAGTTGGCGGCATTGACCACCTCCAGCTCGCGCACCGCGTCGCCCATACCGGCCGCTTCCAGCTTGGCCTTCACATCCGCATCACGGCCCACAACCAGCGCCTTGCCAAAGCCAGCACGCTGATACTGCACCGCCGCACGCAACACGCGGGGATCGTCCCCTTCGGCAAAAATCATACGCGCCTGCGCCTTACGGGCACGGGCGTGAATGCCACGCATCACGTTCGCGGTCGGATCCATTCGCGATTTCAGCGACAGCTCGTAACCTTCCATATCAATGATCGGACGGCGGGCGGCACCAGTGTCCATGCCTGCTTTGGCCACGCGCGGTGGGATCATGTGGATCAGGCGCGGGTCAAAGGGCGTGGGGATGATGTAATCGCGGCCAAAGGACAGCGATTTGCCATAGGCCATCGCGACCTCATCCGGCACATCCTCACGCGCCAGTTCGGCCAACGCTTCGGCGCAGGCGATCTTCATCTCGTCATTGATGGCGCGGGCGTGAATATCCAGCGCCCCACGGAACAGATAGGGGAAGCCCAGAACGTTGTTCACCTGGTTCGGATAGTCCGAACGGCCCGTGGCCACAATCGCGTCAGGACGCACGGCATGCGCCTCTTCTGGCGTAATCTCAGGATCGGGGTTCGCCATGGCAAAGATCACCGGATCCTCTGCCATCGCCTGCACCATCTCCTGCGTCACCGCACCCTTTACCGACACGCCAAGGAAGACATCGGCACCTTCCATTGCCTCCTCAAGGGTGCGCAGGTCCGTTTTGATCGCGTGGGCCGATTTCCACTGGTTCATACCCTCGGTACGACCTTGATAAATCACACCTTTTGTGTCGCATACGATGCAGTTTTCATGCCGCGCGCCCATCGCCTTCAGCAGTTCGATACAGGCGATCCCTGCGGCCCCTGCCCCGTTCAGGACGATTTTCACATCCTCAATCTTCTTGCCCGACAGATGCAACGCGTTGATCAGACCCGCGGCGCAGATCACGGCGGTGCCGTGCTGATCGTCGTGGAAGACGGGAATGTCCATCTCTTCCTTGAGCTTCTGCTCAATAATGAAACACTCCGGCGCTTTGATGTCCTCTAGGTTGATCCCGCCAAAGGTCGGGCCCATCAGCTTCACCGCTTTGATGAATTCATCGGGATCTTCGGTGTCCAGTTCGATATCAATCGAGTTTACGTCGGCAAACCGTTTGAACAGGACCGATTTGCCCTCCATCACCGGTTTTGACCCCAGCGCGCCCAGATTGCCCAGACCCAGCACCGCGGTACCGTTGGAAATCACCGCCACAAGGTTGCCCTTGTTGGTGTAATCATAGGCCAGTTCAGGATTTTCTGCGATCGCCTCACAGGGGACAGCAACGCCCGGCGAATAGGCCAAGGACAGGTCCCGCTGGGTGGTCATCGGAACGGTTGCGGTCACTTCCCACTTGCCGGGGGTCGGTTCCAAATGAAAGGCCAGCGCCTCACTTGACGTAATTTTCTGCTTTGTCATGACGGTTTTTCGTTCCGAATATTACTCAATCCAGCATTCAATACAGGTTGCGGCGACGGGCCTCAACCACCGTCGGGGTGCTTTTCACAGAAATCCGACATTTCTTGATCACAATGCGCCATCGGGCACCGCCCTATTGCCCCTTTCGCCCATTCCCGCCACCGCTTATTGTCGCGGCCAAGATCAAGCGAACCCAGGGGGACATGGGGTGGCCGGGGCCAAAGCAGCAGTAACGCCAATGATGGCGCAGTATCTGGAGATTAAGGCAGCACATGAAAACGCGTTGCTGTTCTACCGGATGGGCGATTTCTACGAGATGTTTTTTGACGACGCGGTCGCGGCGGCAGAGGCGTTGGATATCGCCCTAACCAAACGCGGCAAACACGACGGCGAAGACATACCGATGTGCGGCGTCCCCGTTCATGCCGCCGAAGGTTACCTGCTGACCCTGATCCGCAAGGGATTCCGCGTCGCCGTCTGCGAACAGATGGAAAGCCCGGCCGAGGCGAAGAAGCGCGGGTATAAAGCAGTCGTTAAACGCGATGTCGTCCGCCTGGTGACCCCCGGCACTTTGACCGAGGATTCGCTGCTAGAGGCACGCCGCCACAACTACCTGGCCGCCTACGCCACCGTGCGCGATGAGGCGGCGCTGGCGTGGGTCGATATCTCGACAGGTGCGTTCCATGCGATGGCCCTGCCGCCGGTGCGTCTAGGTCCGGAACTGGCCCGTTTGATGCCGTCAGAACTGATCGTATCTGACCAATCAGAGGCGGATTTGGCTGAAATAGTCTCTGAATCGGGCTCTGCCATCACGCCATTGTCCCGCTCCGCCTTTGACAGCACGTCGGCGGAAAAACGGCTGTGTGCGCTGTTTTCCGTCGGCTCTCTAGACGCCTTCGGGCAGTTCACCCGCGCCGAGGTGTCTGCAATGGGCGCCGTCGTGGAATATCTGGAAATCACCCAGAGAGGCAAACTGCCGCTGCTACAAAAACCCGTGCGCGATGCGCAGGCGCGGGTGATGCAAATTGATGCCGCCACACGGCGCAATCTGGAACTGACGCAATCCATGTCCGGTGGCCGCGCCGGGTCGCTCTTGGCCGCGATTGACCGCACCGTCACCGCCGCAGGTGCCCGCCTGCTGGAACGGCGTCTGTCCAGCCCCTCACGGGTGCTGAATGTGATTCACGATCGACTGGCTGCGGTCGATTTTGCGCTGGAACAGTCTCGATTTTCTGCCGAACTGCGCGATGATCTGCGCAAGGTGCCAGACCTTGACCGCGCGCTGTCGCGCCTTGGTCTGGACCGGGGCGGCCCCCGCGATCTGGCCGCGATCCGCAACGGTCTGGCGCAGGCCGCACAGATCCACGATCCCCTGACTACCAACGCCCTGCCCGAGCTGCTGCAGAACGCCGCTGGCGCCCTGATCGGCCACGACGACCTGATCGACCTGCTGGATAACGCACTGATCGCGGAACCGCCGCTGTTGGCGCGTGACGGTGGCTTTATCGCGCCGGGGTTTCACGTGGAACTGGACGAAATGCGCACTCTGCGCGATGAGGGCCGTTCTGTCATCGCTGCGATGCAATCCGAATATCAGGAACTGACCGGCATCACCTCGCTAAAGGTGAAACATAACAACGTCTTAGGATACTTTGTCGAGGTCACAGCAACCCACGCGGACAAGATGCTATCCGAACCGCTGTCCGACACGTTCAAACACCGCCAGACCACCGCAAATCAGGTTCGCTTCACCACCGTCCCCTTGTCCGAGATGGAGACGAAAATCCTCAACGCCGGTGGCCGCGCGTTGGAGATTGAAAAGCGCCTGTTTGAGGATCTGCGTCAGGCCATCCTGTCCCACGCCGATCATATCAACGTCGCCTCCCGCGCGCTGGCGGAACTGGATCTGGCCACAGCCCTCGCCGATCTGGCCCGGGCTGAGGATTGGGCCAAGCCCGAGGTGGACGATAGCCGCACCCTACAGATCAGCGGTGGCCGCCATCCGGTTGTGGAACTGGCGCTGCGCAAACAGGGCGGCGCGCCGTTCATCGCCAATGACTGCGATCTGGCGGACGGATCGGCGGGCGCCGACATCTGGCTGCTGACCGGTCCCAACATGGCGGGTAAATCGACCTTCCTACGCCAGAACGCGCTGATTGCCCTATTGGCGCAGGTGGGCAGCTATGTGCCTGCACGGTCGGCCAAAATCGGCATCGTCAGCCAACTGTTCAGCCGTGTTGGCGCCTCTGACGATCTGGCGCGGGGCCGTTCGACGTTTATGGTGGAAATGGTCGAAACCGCTGCGATCCTGAACCAAGCCGACGACCGTGCGCTGGTGATCCTGGATGAGATCGGCCGCGGCACCGCCACCTACGACGGTTTGTCCATCGCCTGGGCCACGCTGGAACATCTGCACGACGTGAACCAGTCCCGCGCCCTGTTCGCGACGCACTACCACGAAATGACCAACCTCGCCGATAAACTGCCGGGCGTCGATAACGCCACCGTCGCGGTGAAGGAGTTTGAGGGAGAGGTCATCTTCCTCCACGAGGTGCGCAAGGGGGCCGCCGATCGCAGCTACGGCGTGCAGGTGGCAAAACTCGCCGGCCTGCCCGATGCCGTGGTCGCCCGCGCCCGCGTGGTTCTGGACGCGCTGGAAAAGGGCGAGCGTGAGGGCGGCAAGAAACAGGCGGTCATTGATGACCTGCCCCTCTTCTCCGCCGCGCCACCGCCGCCGCCGCCCGCGCCCGCCACAGGCCCGTCCGAGGTCGAAGAGCGTCTCAGCGCCATCCTGCCCGACGATCTGTCCCCGCGTGAGGCGTTGCAGCTGATTTATGAGCTGAAAGAGCTGACAAAGGGCTAAATCGCCCCAAAACGGCCCTAGGATTTCCCCGCCAAAACAGCGCCAAAAACCCTTATTTTAAGTGGTTTAGAGACTGTTTTGGCGATTTCACACAGGCTCTCTCGTCGCGCTCAGCCGCGGCCCCCGTGTGATTATACCCTCAGGTCCAAATCTCAGCCCTGAAAAATCGCCACAAAAAAGGGCGGCCCACATATTCGGTGCCGCCCCTTTCAATGATCCAAAAATACTCACCTTCCGACACTCGCCAAAATCGGCGCCCGTCAGAAAATGAAATCAACCCGCCATCGAGCTGACGCCAACCTGCGCCGGACGCAGCAGGCGGTCGTGCAGCATGAAGCCCACGGCAGACACCTGAATGATCTCGCCCGCTTTGGTGCCGGGCACAGGTGCTTCGAACATCGCTTCGTGTTCATTGGGATCGAACTTGTCCCCCACCTCAGGCGCGATCACTTCGATGCCGTGTTTCTTGAAGGTGTTTTTCAGCTCGCGCAGGGTCAGCTCCAGACCTTCCAGCATCGCGCCCATGGCTTCGCGCTGTTCGTCGCTGACCGCGTCCATGGCACGTTGTAGGTTGTCGTAGACCGGCAGCATATCCCGCGCCAGTTTCGAGCCGCCGTATTGCTCTGCCTCACGGCGCTGCTTGTCCGCGCGCTTGCGCGAGTTTTCAGCGTCGGCCAAGGCCCGCATGAACTTGTCACGGAAATCGTCGCGCTCGGCGCGCAGCGCCTCCAGCTCATCCGCTTCTTCTTCCAGCTCCAGCGCCGCGTCTTCGGCCAGCTCTTCCGCTTCCAGTTCGGCTTCGCTGGTCTCGATATCGTCGAGGAATTCGTCTTCTCTAGGCATGTGCCACCTTTTCCAACTTTAGCTGCGGTCCGAAATCATCCGCCCCACCAACTGCGCCGTGTAGTCCACAATCGGAACAATCCGGCCATAGTTCAGTCGTGTGGGACCGATCACCCCCACCGCACCAACAATCTTACGGTCAGCGTTCATATATGGAGAGACCACCAAAGAGGAACCCGAAAGTGAGAAAAGTTTGTTCTCAGACCCAATAAAAATGCGCACGCCATCGCCTGCCTCGGTCAGATCGAGGAAATCGGCGATATCACGCTTGCGTTCCAGGTCATCAAACAGCTCGCGGATGCGGTCCAGGTCCTCTTCGGCGCCTTCGGTTTGCAACAGATTCGACCGCCCCCGCACGATCAGACGTTCGTGTTGGTCGCCATCCTCGGCCCAAACCGCCATGCCGCTGTCGATCAGCGCATGAGCCAGCACGTCGATCTCTTGGCGGCGTGCCTCAATCTGCTGCTTCATAGAGGAGCGCAATTCGCTCAGCGTCTTACCCTCGACAAAGGCGTTTACAAAATTCGCCGCCTCCCGCATGGCGGACGGCGTCTGCCCCGCTGGCGGGGTGAAAACGCGGTTTTCGACATGCCCATCAGCAAAGACCAGCACCACCAGCGCCCGGTCAGGGCCTAGGCTGACAAACTCCACATGTTTAATCGCGGCCTCATGTTTTGGCGTCAGCACCAGCGATGCCCCCTGTGTGACGCCCGACAGCGCGGTGGATACCCGATCCAGCACGTCCTGCACATCGCCCGCATTGCTGCTGACGGTCTGATCCAGCGCGTGGCGGTCGGTGTGGTCCAGATCACGCACCTCTAGCAGGCCATCAACGAACATCCGCAGCCCCTGCTGCGTCGGCACACGACCGGCGCTGACATGCGGGCTGTCCAGCAGGCCCAGGTATTCCAGATCGTTCATCACATTGCGGATGGTCGCGGCGCTGACTTTCTCGCTCATCTCGCGGGTCAGGGTGCGGGACCCGACGGGTTCGCCATTGTGCAAATACCCCTCCACCACCCGGCGAAACACCTCGCGGGAACGGTCATTCATCTGGTCCAGGGTTTTGCTGCGATCTGTCATCTCTACCTCTGTTGCTCATTAAATCGCATGGTGCAGAAAGGTCAATCACGCTTGCCGGGCAGGTTGGAAGGACAGGCTTGCAAGACGCCCCCTTGCCCCTGTATCCCCGCAGTCAATTCTATCGACATTTCCTAGACAAGGACCAACACCATGCGCCCATCCGGCCGTCAGCTGAACCAAATGCGCCCTGTTTCGATTGAAACCAACGTGACCAAACACGCCGAAGGGTCCTGCATGATCCGCATGGGCGACACCCACGTGCTGTGCACCGCCACGATTGAGGACCGCGTGCCGCCGTTTATCAAAGGATCGGGCCTGGGCTGGGTCACCGCCGAATACGGTATGCTGCCGCGTTCAACCACATCCCGCATGCGCCGTGAGGCGGCGATGGGCAAACAGGGTGGCCGCACCGTGGAAATCCAGCGTCTGATCGGCCGTTCCCTGCGTGCTGGCGTCGATCGTTCCGCACTGGGCGAACGTCAGATCACCGTCGACTGTGACGTTATTCAGGCCGATGGCGGCACCCGTTGTGCGTCGATCACCGGCGGCTGGGTCGCGCTGAAACTGGCCGTGCAGAAGCTGATGAAAACCGGTCAGGTCACATCGAACCCGCTGATCTCGCCGGTGGCGGCGGTATCCTGCGGCATCTACGCCGGTCAGCCGGTTCTGGATCTGGACTACCCCGAGGACAGCGAAGCAGGCGTTGACGGCAACTTCATCATGCTGGCCAACGGTCAGATGATCGAAACCCAAATGTCGGCAGAGGGCGCGACCTACAGCCGTGATCAAATGAACCAGCTGCTGGATCTGGCCGAACAGGGTGTTGCCGAACTGGCCGCCGCCCAGCTGGCCGCGGTTGGAGAGTGATCTGATGCGCAAGTTTGACGGTGATAAACTGCTGGTCGCCACGCACAATGCGGGCAAACTGCAAGAGATGACCGAAATGCTGGCCCCCCACGGTGTGACCGTGGTGGGTGCCGCCGCCATGGACCTGCCGGAACCGGAAGAGACCGAAGACACCTTCGTCGGCAACGCCCGCATCAAGGCCCACGCCGCCGCCAAGGCCACCGGTCTGCCAGCCCTCAGCGATGACAGCGGCATCACCATTGATGCACTGGAGGGTGCCCCCGGCGTATACACCGCCGATTGGGCCGAAACCGGTCAGGGCCGCGATTTCATGATGGCGATGACCCGCGCCAATGACGAAATCACCGCCAAGGGCCCCGATGCCCCGCGCACCGCGCAGTTCCGCTGCACACTGGTTCTGGCCTGGCCCGATGGGCATGACGAGGTGTTCGAAGGCGTGATGCCCGGCACGCTGGTTTGGCCGATCCGGGGCGAACACGGTTTTGGCTATGATCCGATGTTCATGCCCGACGGCTATGACATCACCTGCGCCGAGATGGAGAAGGAAGAAAAGAACAGCATCAGCCACCGCGGCCGCGCTGTTCAGGCCTTCCTTGCCGGTTGCTTTGGCTAAATCACCTGCCCCTGCCACCACACAGGCCAGCGACCGCAGCGCGGCGCTGGCCACCGACTGGCAGCAAGGGGGCTTCGGCCTCTACCTGCATTGGCCGTTCTGCGCGGCCAAATGCCCCTACTGCGATTTCAACTCGCACGTCTCCCGCCAAATCGACCAACGCCGCTGGCTGGACGCCTACCTGAAAGAGCTGGATCGCTACGCGGCTGAAATGCCGGATCGCGTGCTGAAATCTATCTTCTTCGGCGGTGGCACGCCGTCACTGATGGAACCCTATGTGGTCCACGGCATCCTTGATCGGGTGCATCAGATCTGGCCGCAGGCCAACGATCTGGAGGTCACGCTAGAGGCCAACCCTACCTCGGTCGAGGCAGGCCGTTTCCGCGATTACGCGCAGGCTGGGGTGTCCCGTGTGTCTATGGGGATCCAATCCCTGAACGACCGCGACCTGAAACGTCTGGGCCGCATGCACAGCGTGGCAGAGGCGCAGGCCGCATTTGACATCGCCCGCAACCAGTTCGACCGCGTCAGCTTTGACCTGATCTATGCCCGTCAGGACCAAACGCTGTCCGACTGGCAGGCAGAACTGCGTCAGGCGTTGGGCATGGCGATTGACCATCTGTCACTCTACCAACTGACCATCGAACAAGGCACCGCCTTCGGCGACCGCTATGATCGCGGGTTGCTGCGTGGCCTGCCCGAAGATGACAGCGCCGCCGACATGTACGCCGCCACCCAAGAGATCTGTGCCGAGGCGGGGATGGAGGCCTATGAAGTCTCCAACCACGCCCTGCCCGGCGCTGAAAGCCGCCACAACCTGATCTACTGGCGCTACGGCGATTTCATTGGCATCGGTCCTGGCGCCCATGGCCGGATAACCATTGACGGCCAACGCTATGGCAGCGATACCGAACACGCCCCCGGCAAATGGCTGCACAGCATCGAAGCAGGTGAGCGCGCCGAGGTACGCCATGCCATTGACCCACAAGATCAAGCAGGTGAATACCTGATGATGGGGCTGCGTATCCGTGAAGGGCTAGACAAACAGCGCTATGAAATGCTGGCCGGTCAGCCCTTGAATGCGGAGCGTTTGAGCTACCTCTCCGATATCGGAATGATCATTGATACGGGACACTCTGTCCAAGTGACAGAGGACGGGCGCATGGTCCTTAATGCGGTTATCAAAGAGTTATTGGTGGATTGATATGCGCTACCTCTGGGCAGCTTTAGGATTGATCAGCGTTGGGCTGGGACTACTGGGTGTGGTCCTGCCCCTATTGCCCACAGTGCCGTTCATGTTGCTGGCGGCGTTCTTTTTCGCCCGATCCAGCGAACGGTTGCACAACTGGCTGATCACCCACCCCACCTTCGGCCCCTCCATCCGCGAATGGCAAGAACGCGGCGCCATCAACCCGCGCGGCAAACGCTACGCAACACTCTCGATCATCGCGGTGTTTGTCGTATCACTGTTGGTGGGGGTACCTGTGAAGGTGATCGTGATCCAAGCGGTGACGCTGTCCTGCGTCCTCTTGTTCATCTGGACCCGCCCGAACAGCTAATTTCGGGCGCAGTCCGTGTTCAATGTTTCACGTGAAACAAGTTAGCTGACGACCGACAACTTCCGGCACAGCTCATCCAGACCATCGAAGTCCTCGTAAGAGATGATCAGTTTACCGCTTTCACCACCGGCATCATGGTCGATCGAAACCTTCATGCGCAGCGCGGCGGACAGATCCGCCTCCAACGCACGGGTATCCGCATCTTTTTCCACCGACTTGCGCGGCGCCTTGGGACGAGGCTGATCCATTTCGGACAGCTCGGAAACGGTCTTCTTCGCCAAACGCTCCGTCTCGCGCACGGACAGGCCAGAGCTTATCACTTTCTTCGCCAGCGATACCGCATCGTCAGATGTGATCAATGCCCTTGCGTGACCAGCGCTCAGCTTGCCGTCGCGCAGAAACTCCTGCACTTCATCAGGCAGCTGCAGAAGACGCACAAGGTTGGCAATGTAGGACCGGCTCTTGCCCAGCACTTCGGAGAGTTTCTCCTGCGTGTGGCCGAACTTGTCCATCAGCGCCTTGTAGCCAGCGGCCTCTTCCACCGGGTTCAGGTCCGCGCGCTGGATGTTTTCGATAATCGCGACTTCCAACACCTCAGTATCGTCGAAGTCGCGCACAATCACTGGAATGGTGTGCTGCATCGCGATCTGCGCAGCGCGCCAGCGGCGTTCACCCGCAACGATCTCATAAGCGCCTTTGTCACCAGGGCGTTCGCGAACGACCAACGGCTGGATGATACCCTTTTCCTTGATCGACGCGGCCAGTTCTTGCAGCTGCTCCTCGGTAAAGGTGCGGCGCGGCTGATCAGGGTTCGGATGCACCTTCTCAATGGGGACCATCATGTCCGGCCGGCGCGCGGACGCCCCCTGCCCTGTATCGGCAGCTGCTGTGGGCGGTGTCACATCCGCCATTAATGCGGACAGACCGCGCCCCAAGCCACGGGTTTTCGGACGATCAACCATCGTTCTCTCCTGCTATCTTATTGCGCCGCGACGCGGACAGATTTCCCAACCAACTCACGCGCCAGCTGCAAATAGGCCTGCGCACCTTTGGAATTCGGATCATATTCCAACACCGGCACCGCGTAGGATGGCGCCTCGGACACCCGCACATTGCGCGGGATCACGGTTTCAAACACCAATTCACCCAGGTTATCGCGCGCATCCGCCTCAACCTGTTGTGACAAGTTGTTCCGCGCATCATACATCGTCAGCACGATCCCCTCGATCCGCAGATCGGGATTTGCGGTACTACGCACCTCGCGGATTGTCAGCATCAGCTGCGACAGTCCTTCGAGTGCAAAAAACTCTGACTGCAGTGGAACCAAAACCGAATGTGACGCCACCATCGCGTTCACCGTCAACAGGTTCAAAGACGGCGGGCAATCGATCAGCACATAATCATAGTTCAACCGATCCATCGCATGCTGACGCAACGCATCATGCAGCAAGAACACCCGCTTTTCATTGGAAATCAGCTCAATATCCGCTGAGCTCAGGTCAACCGTCGCAGGAATAATGCTGAGACCTGCGGTGCCGGTCGGCTGAATCACCTGTTCCAGGTCGACCTCATCCAGCAACAGTTCATAGGTGGTGAATTCACGCGCATCGTTTTCGACGCCCAACCCGGTAGATGCGTTCCCCTGAGGATCCAGATCAACCACCAGAACGTTCAGTCCCTGCGCCGCCAACGCCGCCCCGAGGTTAATCGTGGTCGTGGTTTTCCCCACCCCACCCTTCTGGTTGGCGACAGAGATGATCTTGGGCCCCATAGGACGGGTTGGATCAGACATGCGACACTTCCCTAATTCTCAGAACAACGGCCTCAGCCTCTGTCTTACTTGTAAAACGGTCGTACGAGAATCGCCATGTTTGCTGTGCGTCCAGCACCTCTTTTTCCCAAGTGGCACCTTTAGGAAACAGCGCTGTACCCTTTTCGCTTAGGTGCTGATCAGAAAACGCCAACAACATACTCAAATCAGCAAGCGCACGCGCCGAAAGCACATCAGCATTCAGCGGCTCAATCGCTTCAATTCGTTTGTCGATGACTTTGGCGTTCAGCCCAAGTTCACGGATAACGGTTCGCAGAAAGGTCGCTTTGCGTGTATCGCTTTCGACCAAGGTCACGCGAAGGTTTGGTCGATATTCCAATGCAAGCGTTGCGACCACCAGCCCGGGGAAGCCTCCGCCGCTGCCCAGATCGACCCAATGCTCGGCATCCTCAGGCGCATAGCCAAAAACCTGCGCGGAATCGACAAAATGCCGTTCCCACATCTGCCCAAGCGTGGACCGCGCCACCAGATTGATACGCGGGTTCCACTTTTCCAGCAGCGCGACATAGGCGTGCAGCCGATCCAATGTTTCACGTGAAACATCTATTCCAAGGTCACTCACGCGCGTTTCTCCCGCTTGGCTTGCCGAAGCTTTGCCAACAGCAAGGTCAAAGCAGCAGGTGTCATCCCATCCACTCGGGCTGCTTGCGATAGGTTCGCTGGGCGTGCTTGGTTCAACTTCAGCTTCAGCTCATTCGACAGACCATCAATCGCATCGTATTGAAAGTCCTGCGGAATAACTTGTTGTTCGTCCCGTTTCACCGCTTCGACATCGCGTTGTTGGCGCTGAATGTAATTGGCATATAGCGCGTCTTTTTCCAGCTGTTCCTGAATTGCGGGGTCGATATCTGCCAAGGTCGGATCAAGCTCGATCAGCTTGGCAAAGTCTACATCAGGAAATGCCAGGATCTGGAACAAACTGCGGCGCGCGCCATCCTGATTCACCTTCAACCCATGCTCAGACAGCTGGCGTGGCGTATAACTTGCCTCTTCCAGACGCTTGCGACCAGAATCCAGCTGCTGCATCTTGTCTTCAAACGCAACGCGGCGCGCATCAGATGCAAAACCGTGTTCAATCGCCTTAGGTGTCAAACGCTGGTCAGCATTGTCCGCCCGCAAAGACAATCGGAATTCTGCGCGCGATGTGAACATACGATAAGGTTCCGTTACCCCACGCGTGGTCAGATCATCGATCATTACACCGATATAGCTGTCCGAGCGACTAAAAGTCACCGGCGCCTGCCCCAGCGCGCGCGCCGCAGCGTTTACGCCAGCGACGAGGCCCTGCGCAGCCGCCTCTTCATACCCCGTGGTTCCGTTGATTTGGCCGGCAAGGAACAGCCCTGGAACCGTTTTCACAGACAAAACATCGTCCAAGGCACGCGGATCAACATAGTCGTATTCAATCGCGTAGCCCGGTTGCAGGATCACTGCATCCTCCAACCCGTAGATTGATCGAATGTAGTCCAGCTGAACATCCTCGGGCAATGACGTCGAAATGCCGTTTGGATAAACCGTATGATCGTCCGCTCCCTCTGGCTCCAAAAACACTTGGTGCGATGTTTTATCGGCAAAACGGACGATTTTATCCTCGATCGACGGGCAATACCGCGGACCAACGCCGTCAATATGCCCACCGTACATCGCGGAACGGTCGAGATTTTCGCGGATAATCTGGTGCGTGCGTTCATTGGTGTGAGTGATACCACACACCACCTGAGGCGCGGTAACACCTTCGGACATAAAGGAAAATACAACGGGGTCATCATCACCAGGCTGGCTGTCGAGCAGATCCCACTTGATCGTGCGCCCATCCAGACGCGGCGGCGTACCCGTCTTCAGGCGCCCCAGTGGCAGGTTGAAGCTATCAATCCGCTCTGCCAGTTTGACCGACGGTTTGTCGCCTATACGACCACCCGGTCGTTGTTCGTCACCAATGTGGATGATGCCACGCAGGAACGTGCCTGTGGTCAGCACCACTTGCTTGGCATTCAGCGCGGTCCCATCATCCAGCATTGCGCCGCATACGGCACCGTCTTTCATAATGAAATCAGTCGCTTCGCCTTCGATAATGTCCAGGCCGTCTTGCGCCTCCATCTCGGCCAGCATCGCTTCGCGATAGAGTTTGCGGTCGGACTGACAGCGCGGCCCCTGCACAGCGGGGCCTTTGCGACGGTTCAGCAGGCGGAATTGGATGCCAGACACATCCGCAACACGGCCCATCACGCCATCTAGTGCATCCACTTCGCGGACCAGATGCCCCTTCCCTAGCCCGCCGATGGCCGGATTGCAGGACATCACGCCAATGCCTTCGCGTTTCAGCGTCACCAAAGCCGTTTTTGCACCCTTCCGCGCAGCGGCGGCAGCAGCATCACAACCAGCGTGACCGGCACCGATCACCACAACATCGAAGTCGAATTGTTTCACGTGAAACACTCCTCACTTCCCAAGACAGAAGCTGGCGAAGATTTCGTCCAGCAGGTTTTCAACATCAATACGGCCGACCAGTGCGTCGAGGGCACGGATCGCAGTGCGCATTTCCTCAGCTGCCAGTTCGGTCATATCTTCGCCCATTGAGGCGAACATCTTGGCGCTGGTCAGTGCATCCACCGCGCGCTCCATTGCGATCCGATGACGTTCGCGCGTTGCGATGCCGATATTTGCGGTGCGCTGCGACAGTTTTTCGGACACCGCGTCGATCAAGGCGGCCACGCCATCACCGCTGACACCAGATACTGCGCCTGATTTATCATCTAGTAGATCGGCCTTGGCCTTCAACACGATGTCGTCGGATTCCGGTGTGAAGTCCGGGCGCTGATCACCCTCAACCAGAAACACGCGGAGATCCGCCAAGGCTGCGCGTTCGCGGGCGCGCTGAATGCCGATCTCTTCGATCTTGTCCTGCGTTTCGCGCAATCCGGCTGTATCCAGCAGCGTGACGGGCAGGCCGGCGATGTCCATCCGCACCTCGATCACATCGCGCGTCGTGCCTGCGAACTCCGAAGTAATCGCCGCGTCCCGACCCGCTAAAGCATTGAGAAGCGTAGATTTTCCAACATTTGGCGCGCCTACGATAGCCACCTCAAATCCGCTGCGCACCCTTTCGGCGGCAGAAACACCAGCGATTTCTGCGTCGAGTGACGACATCACACCCGTCAGCAGCTCCGTCACCTCGGGTGACACATCAACCGGCACATCTTCGTCGGCGAAATCAATCGTTGCCTCGATCAAGGCGGCGGCGCGGATCAGATCGCGGCGCCATCCTTCGGCCTTGCCGCCCAGATCACCGGACAACACGCGCAGGGCCTGACGGCGTTGCGCCTCTGTCTCGGCCTCGATCAGATCGGCCAGTCCTTCGACCTGGGCCAAATCCAGACGGCCATTTTCCAATGCACGGCGGGTGAACTCCCCCGGTTCTGCCTGACGCAGATCGGAAATCGAGCCTAATTCACGCAAAACTGCGCCGACAACGGCGACAGATCCGTGCAATTGCAGCTCGACCACCGGCTCGCCGGTGAAGCTGGCGCGGTCCTCAAACGTCAGGATCAGAGCCTCATCCAGCCGAACACCATCCGCATCACGCAACAGGCGCAGCCCTGCCCGACGCGGTTCGGGCAAAGTTCCGGCCAGACGTTCACCAGCGGTAAACGCCTGCGGTCCTGAAATGCGAACCACTGCCACCCCGGCCTTGCCGTGTGCGGTGGCAAGGGCGAAGATCGTGTCCATCACGGGGCCCCTGACAGTGTTAACCGTTCATTGAATCGAAGAATTCGCCGTTGGTTTTGGTCTGTTTCAGCTTGGAAATCAGGAATTCGATCGCGTCCGTGGTGCCCATCGGGTTCAGGATGCGGCGCAGAACGAAGGTTTTCTGCAGGTTCTTTGCGTCGACCAGCAGATCCTCTTTCCGGGTACCGGATTTGAGGATGTCCATCGCCGGGAAGACGCGTTTATCCGCAACCTTACGATCCAGAACAATTTCCGAGTTACCGGTGCCTTTGAATTCTTCAAAGATCACCTCATCCATACGCGAACCGGTGTCGATCAGCGCGGTGGCGATGATGGTCAGCGACCCGCCCTCTTCGACGTTACGTGCGGCACCGAAGAAACGTTTCGGACGTTGCAGCGCGTTGGCGTCGACACCACCGGTCAGAACCTTGCCCGACGACGGTACAACAGTGTTGAACGCACGGCCCAGACGGGTGATCGAGTCGAGCAGGATCACAACATCGCGTTTGTGTTCGACCAGACGTTTGGCCTTTTCCATCACCATTTCGGACACGGCAACGTGGCGCGTCGCAGGTTCATCAAAGGTCGAAGAAATGACTTCCCCCTTCACCGAACGCTGCATATCGGTCACCTCTTCGGGGCGTTCGTCGATCAGCAGCACGATCAGGTAACATTCGGGGTGGTTTTGTTCGATACTATGCGCAATGTTTTGAAGCAGAACGGTTTTACCGGTGCGCGGCGGCGCCACAATCAGCGAACGCTGGCCTTTACCGATCGGCGCAACCAGGTCGATGATGCGGGCGGAACGATCTTTGATGGTGGGATCTTCGATCTCCATCTGCAGGCGCTCATCAGGGTAGAGCGGCGTCAGGTTGTCGAACGCGATCTTGTGGCGCGCTTTTTCCGGATCTTCGAAGTTGATGGATTCAACTTCGGTCAGGGCAAAGTAACGCTCGTTCTCTTCCGGTGCTTTGATCACGCCGGACACGGTGTCGCCGGTACGCAGCGAAAATTTGCGGATCATGTCGGGCGATACGTAGATGTCATCTGGACCAGAGAGGTAGTTTGCCTCTGGCGAACGCAGGAAACCGAAACCGTCCTGCAGAACCTCAAGCACACCGTCACCGCCGATGTCCCAACCCTCATCCGCCATTTCGCGGAGAATCTGGAACATCATCTCGCCCTTCCGCATGGTGGAGGCGTTTTCGATCTCCAGCTCTTCGGCCTGGGACACCAGGTCCTTCGGGCTTTTGGCTTTGAGATCGGCAAGGTTCAGACGCTGTACGCTCATAGAAAATCCTGCGTCAACGCCACGCGGCGCTGCACTTACTGTGATGACATGGAAACTTTTGCCTCGGACGAGGCGTGAACCCTTCTTAGGGGCGTCGAGATTTTGAGTCAATTCTCAGAAACGGCATGAACCCTGCTCAGCTCGATCTGAGAACGCCCTGAAGGCCCCTCTTAAAAAAATATAAGAAAAAAGATTTTTTGTATTTGATTTTAGGGGGAAGAATTTCTGTGGATTAGCGCCTTATCCGGTGGTGTTTTCACATGAAAATTGGATTGTTGAAAACTGGTGGGAAAAGTGAAATTTTCATAGCCAGATGAGTCGTATTTTATAACTATATTATCAACCACTTAGCGTCCGAATTACCCTGTTTATAGCCTTGTTGGAAAACTTTGGAATCTGACGGGGTAAGGGCAATTATCCACACGGGCGCGCTTATCCTTGTCCCAAGAGGGTAAGAAAAGGGTATTCGCGTGAAAGTTGGGTGGGTTTTGCACAGGCCGGAAAAGTATCCAGATCATTCATTTCCGATCCACAGGTCTGTTCAATCGGTTTCCCACTGGGTTATCCACATGAGTGAAGAGCATGGGGGTGCAAAAGAAAAATGAAAAAAAATCTGATCCTGGCGTCGGGCTCCGCCATTCGGGCCGAAATGCTGAAAAATGCCGGTGTCGAGGTGCGAATCATCAAACCACGAGTCGATGAAGACATGGTTAAGGATTCGCTCTTGGCCGAGGGGGCGCCGCCGCGGGACATTGCGGACACCTTGGCTGAGATGAAGGCGTTGAAGGTCAGCGAGAAGGAACCGGATGCCTTGGTCATCGGTTGTGATCAGGTTTTGGATTTGGGTGGTCGGATGCTGTCGAAACCCGAAACCCGTGAAGAGGCCCGCGCTCAGCTGATCGACATGCGCGGCGAACGGCACATGCTGCTCTCGGCTGCGGTGATCTGTGAGGCGGGAAAACCGATCTGGCGTCATATTGGGCAGGTGCGTCTGCGGATGCGCGATTTTTCGGACGACTTCCTTGATGGCTATCTGGATCGCAATTGGCCTGAGGTATCGCACAGTGTTGGCGGTTATCAGTTGGAGGCCGAGGGCGTGCGCCTGTTTTCGCGTATAGACGGGGACTATTTCACTGTCTTAGGTTTGCCATTGATGGAAATGCTCAACTACCTGACCCTGAGAGGAGATCTGCAACAATGAGTGCAGCGAAGATTCCCTTGGCCGGTGTGATCGGTCATCCGATTGCCCATAGCAAATCGCCGCGTCTGCATGGTCATTGGCTGCGCAAGTTGGGGCTGGCGGGGCATTATGTGCCGATGGACGTGGCGCCGCAGGATTTCGAAGAGGTGCTGCGCGCCCTGCCCAAGGCGGGATATGTTGGTGTGAACGTCACCGTCCCGCATAAAGAGGCGGCGTTGCGTATTGCCGATGATGTCACGGATCGCGCCGCGCTGATCGGGGCGGCGAACACGCTGACCTTCACTGCGGATGGGCGCATTCACGCGGACAATACAGATGGGTATGGCTTTATTGCTAACCTGCAACAATCCGCGCCGGAGTGGGATCCTGCATCTGGACCCGCCGCTGTTCTGGGCGCTGGTGGTGCGGCGCGAGCGGTGTTGTCATCGCTGTTGGATGCGGGGGTGCCTGAAATATACCTTAGCAATCGCACCCGCCCGCGGGCAGAGGCTTTGCGGGCGGATTTTGGCAACAAGGTCAAAGTGGTCGATTGGGTGCAGGCCGGCAATATGCTGGAAGATGCTGCAACAGTGGTGAACACCACCAGTCTGGGCATGATGGGCCATCCTGAATTGCGCGTGCCGCTGGATGGGCTGCAAAAGGGCGCTTTGGTCACCGATCTGGTTTATAACCCGCTGCAAACACGCCTGCTGCGCGAGGCAGAGGACATGGGCTGTGTCACCGTGGACGGTTTGGGTATGTTGATCCATCAGGCCGTACCGGGGTTTGAACGCTGGTTTGGTCAGCGCCCAGAGGTAGCGGCGGACATTCGCGCCATTCTGCTGCGCTGAGGGGGCTGGGTATGGCGTTTAAACTGGGCCTCACTGGCTCCATCGGGATGGGCAAATCGACCACCGCACAGATCTTTGCCGATCTGGGCTGTGCGGTCTGGGATGCGGATGCGGCGGTGCACCGGATCTACGGGGTTGGTGGTGCCGCTGTGCCTGCTATGGCGGCGCTGTTGCCGGATGCGGTGATTGAGGGGGCGGTGTCGCGGGATGTGTTGAAACAGCACATTATGGCGGATCCGTCAGTGTTAAAACAGATCGAGGCGATTGTGCATCCGCTGGTGGCCGCGGATCGGGCGGCATTCATTGACGATGCGACCGCAGACATATTGGTGTTCGACATCCCGCTGCTGTTTGAAACTGGCGGTGATAAGGGTATGGACGCCAGCGTCACGGTCTATGTCGACGAAGATACGCAGCGCGCCCGCGTGATGGCCCGTGGCACGATGAGCGAGGCTCAGTTCGAAGCGATCCGTGCAAAACAGATGCCGATCGCAGAAAAACGCGCCCGCGCCGACTATGAGATTGAGACAGACACGCCAGATCACGCCCGTTCGCAGGTCGAGGCGTTGCTGGACAGCATTCGCAGCCGTATGGCTGAGACAGGGGATTAACCGATGCGTCAGATCGTTCTGGATACGGAAACCACCGGCTTTGAGGCGGAGGGCAGCGACCGGATTGTCGAAATCGGCTGTCTTGAGCTGTTCAACCACATGCCGACGGGCAAGACGTTTCACGTCTACACCAACCCCGAACGGATGATGCCAGATGAAGCGTTTGGTGTGCATGGTATCGGCCCTGACCTGCTGGAACCACCGCAAGATCCTAAGCCCGGTCAGGTGACATTGCGCGATAAGCCGCTGTTCAAAGAGGTGGCACAGGGATTCCTAGATTTTGTGCAGGATTCCCAAATGGTTATCCATAACGCCAAATTCGATATGCGGTTCCTGAATGCCGAGTTGAAGCGCAACGGTTTCCGTACCCTACCTATGGAACAGTCGCTGGATACACTGGCGATGGCGCGCAAGAAGTTCCCTGGTTCGCCCGCGACGCTGGATGCGCTGTGCCGCCGTTATGGCATCGACAACTCCAACCGTGTGCTGCACGGGGCGTTGCTTGACTCGGAAATTCTGGCGGATGTGTATCTGGAAATGATCGGGGGGCGGCAGCCGGATTTTGGTCTGTCAGCGGTTGCTGGAACTGGTGCAACTGAGGGGACAGTCGGGGATGACTGGCGTCCGTTCCCGCGACCGGCAAAACTGCCACCGCGGATTACCGAGGAAGAAACCGCCGCCCATGCAACATTCGTTGATAAAATGGGCGACGATGCGCTTTGGAAAAAACTGTCCGAACAGTAGTTGGGGGCAGCAGATCAATGGCGAGGGGCGGTTTGACCGCCCCGCCTGATCTTAGTTAGCAGGTGCTGCCGCTGCTTCGGACTGTGCGCGACGTGCCAGTTCGTTGCGGTAGAGCGCCATGAAGTCGATGTTTTCCAGGTTCAGCGGCGGGAAGCCACCGTCGCGGGTCACGTCGGATACGATGCGACGCAGGAACGGGAACAGCAGACGCGGGCATTCGATCAGCAGGAACGGGTGCAGCTGATCCTCTGGTACGTTTTCGATGTGGAACAGGCCAACATAGTCCACTTCCAGCAGGAACAGGTTTTCGCCGCCTTCTTTGTTGGTCGAGGTGACCTGCAGTTTGATCGCCACTTCGTACTGGTTTTCCGTCGCGCGCTTTTTCGCGTCGAGGTTTACCTGTACGTTTACGTCCGGTTGGACCTCACCCGAGGCACCTTTTTGCGCCAGGATGTTTTCAAAGGACATGTCACGGATGAACTGGTTCAGGACGTTCATCTTGACGGCGGGGGCCTGCGGTTGGGCGGCACCATTGTCAGCCATTATTTATCTCCAAGAATAGACTTTCCGCCCTTCCTTATCAGCTAGCAAGGACTGCCTCAATGCTTGGTCCAACCAGAGGGTTCATGTGTTGGGCGTTTGTTTGGATCAACCTCTGTAAACTCGCCTTCGATGATGGTTTCATCAACGGGATGGTTGGGGCGGTGTGGTTGCGCAGTGCTGTGCATTTCGGCGCCCATGCTGAAACTTTGAACCGTGACCCGGGCGCGAATGTAGCGAAAGACCGCCGACCGTACGGCTGGGATCAGCAAGGCAAAGCCGACGCCATCGGTGAAAAAGCCGGGCGTCAGCAGCAAAACACCTGAAATCAGCACCATCGCGCCATGGGCCAATGGTTCTGTCGGATCATCCAGCTGCGAGAAAGAGCGTTGGAGATTGCCAATCGCCAAACGGCCCTGTGCCCGCACCATATAGGTGCCTAACATTGCGGTCAGCACAACGATCAACAGTGTGGACCATGTTCCAATCGCGCCGCCCACCTGAATGAACAGTGCAATCTCGATTACTGGAACTCCGATGAATGCCAGGAGAAGCCACATTGTTTTGACCCTTTCTTTATGTCGGCTGCGGTGGACTTGGCCACCTGCGTCACCTACATAAGGTTCCTAACAGGACGTTTAAACGCCTTTGCGTCGAAAGGGATGGAATGGACTCTGCGATGTTGCAAACACTGGTACTGCTGGGGATCGCTGTATTTCTGGTCATGCGATTGAAAAATGTGCTGGGCACGCGGGAAGGTTTTGAAAAACCGGTGGAACGTGATGCACCGCAACCGGCACACCGTCAGAACACCTTTGAGGTTATCGAAGGTGGCCCTGATCGTGACATCATCGACCACGCCGAAGAAGGCAGCGCCACGGCAACTGCTCTGGCAGAAATGAAGCGGCTGGAACCGTCGTTTAACGTTGGCGAATTCATTGGCGGTGCGCGCTCTGCCTATGAATGGATCTTGATGGGCTTTGAACGTGGTGATCTGGAAGAGCTGAAGCCGTTCCTGGGTTCCGACGTTTATGAAAGCTTCGCCGAGGTGATTGAGGCACGTCACGCCGCTGGTTTGAGCGTTGATGCAGAATTCTTCGGCGTGCGTGAAACGCAGCTGGTTGAGGCAGAGCTGAACGATGGTCTGGGCGAAATCACCGTGCGTTTCGTGGGTGAACTGACCTCTGTGGTCAAAGACGCCAGCGGCGAAATCGTCGAAGGCAAAGCCGATGTGATCAAGCGTCAGAAGGACGTCTGGACCTTTGCCCGTCAGATGGGCAGCGACAACCCGAACTGGCAACTGGTGGCCACGGGCGAATGATCAAACGACTGGCGGCAGCGTCTTTGGCAGGACTGCTTGCGGCCAGTTCGGCGCAGGCGGAGCTATCTTATAAAATCCTGAATTTTCAGGATCTTGATGGCTGGGCCAAAGATGACCACGCCAGCGCTTTGGCGACATTTCGCAACACCTGTATGGATATGGATCAGCCGGATTATGCCGCCCTGTGCGCGCTGGCTGATACCATCGAAAACCCCCGCGCCTTTTTTGAACTGTTCTTTCGTCCCGTCCTGATCGAAGAGGCGGGCAAAGATGCGATGTTCACCGGTTATTTTGAGCCGGAGTTGGACGGATCGCTTACACAGACATCCCGTTACCGCTATCCGGTTTACGCCAAACCGCGCGAGGCGCAGGGACAGTGGCTGACCCGCGAACAGATCGAAACTGGCCCAACGATGAAGGGGCGCGGTTTGGAAATCGCCTGGGTCGATGATCCGGTCGAGCTGTTTTTTCTGCAAATCCAGGGGTCCGGTCGTATCCGCCTGCCTTCTGGTGCGCATATCCGTGTGGGGTATGGCGGCAATAACGGGCACAACTACCGTTCTGTCGGGCAGGAATTGATCCGCCGTGGGGTGTATCAGCCGCATCAGGTGTCGGCACAGGTCATCCAAAACTGGGTGCGGCGTAATCCGGTGGATGGCGCGGCACTATTGCGGACCAACCCGTCCTATGTGTTCTTTCGCAAGGTGACGCGCGTGTCGCCGGAACAGGGGCCGCTGGGGGCGATGAACCGCTCGATCACTGCGCTGCGCTCCATCGCTGTTGATCCGCGCTACACCCCGCTGGGGGCGCCGGTTTGGGTGGAAAAGGACGGCGAAGGGCCGATGCGCCGTCTGATGATCGCGCAGGATACTGGATCAGCCATCAAAGGTGCGCAGCGGGCTGATATCTTTTTCGGAACCGGTGATGTGGCGGGCAAGGCGGCTGGCCGTTTGCGTGATCCGGGGCGGATGTATGTCTTGATGCCGATCCAACGGGCCTATGCCGCCCTACCGGAGGAGGACGCGCTATGACCCGCCGCCGGTTGAACGACGAAGAGGTGGCCCTGTGGAAACGGGTTGTTGAAACGACTGAAAAGATGCACCCCGAACTGACCCGTGCGGAGCTGCCGAAACCAAAACCCAAGCCGGTGAAGAAACCCCGCGCCCATCAGGGGCCGGAGGATCTGCAGGCCTTCCGTATCGGGGCGAAGGCCAAGGGCACAGGTGCGCCGCATAATCTGGCGCCGTCCGTTGGTGATGCCCTGCGCAAAGCACCGGTGCAGATGGACAGCAAACAGTTTGGCAAAATGAAACGCGGCAAGCTGGTGCCCGAAGGTCGCATCGACCTGCACGGCATGACGATGGACAAGGCGCATCCAGCGCTGATCGGGTTTGTCAGCCGCGCCCATGCCCAAGGCAAACGGTTGGTGTTGGTTATCACCGGCAAGGGCAAACACCGAGACGACGGGGGCCCTATTCCGGTGCGTTATGGCGTGTTGAAACATAACGTGCCGCAATGGCTGCGCATGGCCCCGCTGAGCCATATCGTCATGCAGGTGCAAGAGGCGCATATCAGCCACGGCGGCAGTGGCGCGTACTACGTCTATCTGCGCAAAAGTCGCTAGCGCAACGACTGTGCCAGCATCAGTGGCGATAGGATCACATGCGTTGCCTGCTGCGCGGTGATCACGGTGCCGGGCACCAAACCTGACCGACCGGCCATATCGCTTTCAAAGGCTTGCTGTAACTCTTCGCCCTTGCTGAGCAGCTGAATCAACAGTGGTGAGGTTCCAGGCGTGAAATGATCTGCCCCCAGACCCGTTGCAAATTGGCTGACATCAATCAGGGTGACTGGCAAGTCGGACAATTCTGTTGCGTCTTGCAGCCCCCCCAATCGGGCATGGCTGCCATTGATCCGACGGCTGAGTTGCAGCGCGCGGTCGCGCGAGGATGAGAAAATCACAAAAGGATAGGGCAGTTTGGCAAACCGCGCTGCCTGTGCCCGAAACACGTCGACATCCAAATCAGGCGCGACCAGTACAACGCCACCCAGATGGCGTTTCGTCCAGCCGGGGCTGGAGATTTCAATTTGGCGTAGGGTTTCCATCACCAGCATGGTGCCCAACGAATGGCCCACCAGCACGATCTTGCGCGGCTTGGCAGCGCTGACGGCGCGCAGCATTTGTTCCAGCCCGTCGCGGGTATAAAGGACCGAGTCACGGTCATAGGTATAACCCAGCGGGTTCGCCGCTGACGGCCAGGAATAGTGAACAGACAGCCCCTTTAGGTCGAAGTCTTTCTGCATCTGGGCGACCCGGAACAAACCATCGGTGAAAGTGTTGTTATACCCGTGCACATAGATCAGAACGTCGCGTTCTATGGCGGGTAAGTTGTTCAAATCCTGCCGCAATGCACGGGTGAAAGCCTGTACATTTGCATGGTCCTGCCGGCCCGTGACCGCGAAGTGCCGATTTAGATCGGGATTTGGTCCATAGCGGCGGGGCAGCTTCCCCTTTTTTCGATCCGGTGGAATTGAGACATCGACATCAAGAAAGGATAGCTTTTCGGCACGTTCGCCACCAAACCAGCCCTTTTCAGCAGGTTCGCGCTGTGTGGCGACAAAAACAGTTTTCTGTTCCCCAATTCCAGTTGGGTCTGGTGCATAGGGCAATGCACTGCGGTCTGTACAAGCAGCAGTCAGGGACAACAGGGTGAAAACAAGAAACGCGCGCAAAAGAAAGCTCCGGTAGGGTGTCCTACCAGAGCTAGCGCGTTTTAAAGTTCCTATCCAGTGACGTGTTTATGTCATCACTGCACAGATTACAGAACGTAGCGGCTGACGTCGGCGGATTTGGTCAGCTCGCCCAGGTTTTCGTCAACAAATGCGGCGTCCACTGTCACCGACTGGCCGGATTTGTTCGGCGCGGTAAAGCTCAGCTCCTCGAACACCCGCTCCATCACGGTGTAGAGACGGCGCGCGCCGATGTTTTCCACCGTCTGGTTCACCTCTGCCGCGATTTTGGCCAGTGCTGCGATCCCGTCGTCGGTAAAGGTGACGGTGACCTCCTCCGTTCCCATCAGTGCGGTGTACTGGCGGGTCAGGGCGTTGTCGGTTTCGGTCAGGATGCGAACGAAATCACCTTCGGTCAGGGGGCGCAGTTCGACGCGGATCGGCAGGCGGCCCTGCAATTCAGGCAACAGATCGCTGGGCTTTGCGATGTGGAACGCGCCAGAGGCGATGAACAGGATGTGGTCGGTTTTCACTGGCCCATGTTTGGTGCTAACGGTCGTGCCCTCGATCAAGGGCAGTAGGTCGCGCTGCACCCCTTCGCGGCTTACGTCACCGCCACGGGCCTCTTGGCGGGCGCAGACCTTGTCGATCTCATCAAGGAAGACGATGCCGTTCTGTTCCACCGCTTCCAGTGCGGATTTGGTCACGGTTTCATCATCCAAGAGCTTATCCGCCTCTTCGCCGATCAGGATGTCATAGCTTTCGGCAACGGTCATTTTGCGGCGCGTGGTGCGTCCGCCCATCGCTTTGCCAAACAGATCACCAAGGTTCATCATCCCCATCTGCCCGCTGGGCTGGCCGGGAATGTCAAACATCGACATCGGGTTAGAGGTGTCGGCCAGATCCAGTTCGATCACCGTGTCGTCCAGTTCACCCGCCACCAGTTTGCGGCGGAACATGTCGCGGGTGCCTTCGCGGGCATCCTCACCGGCGATGGCGGTGATGACGCGATCCTCTGCTGCTTCGCGCGCTTTGGCTTTCACATCCTCGCGCATGTGGTCGCGGGTCATGGCGATGGCGGCATCCACCAGATCGCGCACGATCTGTTCCACGTCACGCCCGACATAGCCCACCTCGGTGAACTTGGTCGCCTCGACCTTGATAAACGGCGCGCGGGCCAGTTTGGCCAACCGGCGCGAGATTTCGGTTTTGCCCACACCGGTGGGGCCGATCATCAGGATGTTTTTCGGATAAACCTCATCGCGCAGGTCATCAGACAGCTGTTTGCGGCGCCAGCGGTTGCGCAGGGCAACGGCAACGGCGCGTTTGGCGTCGTTCTGGCCAATGATAAAACGGTCCAGCTCGGATACGATTTCGCGCGGTGTCAGATCGGTCATGTGTCTCTGGCTCTTGTCAGTGTTGTGGGAAACCTAAGCACGCGACGGGCAAACGACAAGGCGGCTTGGGTTTCGGAGGGGCCGTCGCGGTTAATGCGACGGCGGCAGTTTGTGTAGCGGTAGGATCGCGCCCAAGGGACGCAGCAACGCCGCGCGGATACGGGCCCAGAACGCCCCGAGGAAGACGAGGAACACGCCAAGCAGCAGCACACTCATCGCCGCGCCCTCGCCGTCAAACACAATCGCGGCCAGCGTCACGGTGTAGCCAATCGCGGCAATCAGGAAGGATCGGCGGTCAATCACAATCGCCACCACGGCAAAGCCGATCAGCCCCGCCAGCAGCAGCGTATAGGCGGCGTCGCTGTCCCCCTCTAGCAGCGACAGCGCCACGGTGTTCACCAGCGCCGGTGCAGCCACCACATGCAGCCAGAACCCTTGGGCAGACCGGCGGGTGACGCGGTGCGGGTCGGACATGTCAAACATCATCGCTATGGCAAAGGTCAGTCCGCCCACGGCCAGCGTGATCAGCGCAAAGGGGCCATCGGCGGACAGTAGGAACAGATCGCTGAAGTCCCGCGGCGTGCCGGATTGATTGGCCGCGACCATCAGCGCCCATGCGAAGACCCCGACGGCAATCAATGCCATGGCAAATGGCACGCGGAACCACAGCCAATGCACGCCGATGGCGACCACAGACAGCGCCAGTGGCAGTTGCAGCGATGAAAAATCCTGCTGACCCAGCATAAAGGGTTGCGCAAAGTAGGTTGTCAGCCCGGTTGCGGCGTTCCCCGCCCAGAGGAGGGACAGCGCAATCGCGGGCGCCACCATGCGGCGACGACGGATGAAGTATTCAGACAGCGCCCAGAGGATCACCGCGCCGACAGCGGCGGTTGTGCCAACCTTCACCTGGATGTTGGTAATCTCTGATATGGCCGAGAGCGAGTTCACCGCCACCCAACCGCTGGTCAGGATCAGCAGACCGATGACGATGAAGATCTCGTTAAAGCCTTTGAACAGCTCGAACGGTTCATCACCTGGCTCCAGATTCTCGCGCGCGCCACGGCGGCTGTCGGCCAATGCGGCCAATGATGCGGCCTGCGCCTCGCTTAGTAGCCCTGCGCCCACAGCGGCGCGAATATCGTCGCGGTCAATCATGGCGGTGTCCTGAATATCTGTTTTCAAATAGATAGGCTGGCCCATGGGCCAGCCTAATGGGGCTTAGCCCTTGATCGTTTCCACAGTCAGGCGACCGTTGGTGTAAACGCAGATGTCGGCGGCAATCGCCATGGCATCACGCGCCACCTGTTCGGCGCTGCGGTCGCTATCCATCATGCCGCGCGCCGCAGCGAGGGCAAAGTTGCCGCCCGATCCGATGGCGGTCACGTCATGCTCTGGCTCCAGCACATCGCCTGCGCCGGTGATCACAAACATATCACGCCCATCGGTGACGATCAGCATTGCCTCTAGGTTTTTCAGATATTTATCGGTGCGCCAGTCCTTGGCCAGTTCCACACTGGCGCGGGCCAGCTGACCCGGCGTGGCCTCCAACTTGGCCTCCAGCCGCTCCAAAAGGGTAAAGGCATCCGCAGTCGATCCAGCAAAGCCGCAGATCACGTCATGGCCCCCAGGGCTCAGGCGGCGCACCTTGCGCGCGGATCCCTTGATCACCGTTTGGCCCAGCGACACCTGACCGTCGCCTGCAATCACCACTTCGCCGTCTTTCTTCACCCCGATGATGGTGGTGCCGTGCCAGCCGGGAAATTGTCCCGAGGAATGCGTCTCTGCCATCTGTGCCTCCGCTTGTCTGGCTGTGTGTTGCGTTTCTATATGGAAGCTGGGGCGCGGTTGCACAAGGTTCTTGGGCAACCGACAGGTGTCTTGCCCTATGGTATAAACCCCCGTAGTTTTGCCCTATTATGGTTGATAAACACGTTGATTTTTATCTTGAGCCGGGGCTGAGATCGTCGACCCTCGCGGGGCAGCACAATTTCATCTGCAAGGTGATTGAAGTTCTGGAAAAGGGCGGCTTCACCACCGCCATTCATGGTAACAGCGCCGCAGAACGCGCCGAAAGCAGGCGGCGCGACAGCTATGCAATGTTTCACATGGATCAGCCGCTGAATGATCGCGGATTGACCATGCGGCGTGTCTATCATTACCCATTTTGGCAGATCGAACCGTCCACCGAACGCTGGGATTGGCGGGTCGCCAAAGCGCGGTTCAAGACTGAAAAAGTAGAACCAGCCGAGGCCCGAAAGTTTTACAATTTCTGGCGAAAACGCCTGTTTGGCGAGGCGGTGCAGGACATTTGCCGTGACGGGTTTGTCTATGTGCCGCTACAGGGGCGATTGTTGGAACGGCGGTCGTTTCAGACCTGTTCCCCGATAGAGATGCTGGTGGCGGTGCTGCAACGCGATCCCGGCCGCAAGGTGATCGCGACCCTGCATCCGAATGAGGTGATTACCCCCGCAGAACACGCGCAGCTGAAGACGCTGACACAGCGCTTCCCGCGTCTGAGCGTGCAGAAAATCCCGATGGAACAGGCGCTGGCGCGGTGTGATTATGTGGTGACGCAGAATTCGTCGGTGGCATTTAACGGCTATTTCTTTGGCAAGCCCTGCGTGCTGTTCGCGCGTGTCGATTTCCACCACATCGCGGGGGATGTGTTCCGCAACGGCCGTGATGCGGCGTTTGACACGGTGCTGTCAGGCGATGCACCGGATTACGCAGGCTATATCTGGTGGTTCTGGCAGGAAATGTCGATCAACGCGGGCCGTGATGGCGCCGATCGCAAGATCCGTCAGGCTATCCGACGGGCGGGCTGGCCTTTGTGACGCGATCCCTGTCCCGGACTTGATCCGGGACCTCTTGGTCATTGGTGTGATGAGGGCAGGCGAGGCCCCGGATCAGGTCCGGGGCGGGTGTTTTACACGGGCTTTCAGGCGATAAACGAAAACCCCAGCCATCAGGCCGGGGTTTCCATGTCATTTTCGATGTCCCGAAACAGGGATCAGATCGAGTCGTTGATCCAGCTTTGCAGCGCTGCTTTGGGCGCGGCGCCGGCACGGTTGGAGATTACCTGACCGTCTTTGAAGATGAACAGCGCCGGAATGCCACGCACGCCCATTGCGGCGGCGGACTGCGGGTTGCTGTCTACGTCTACTTTGACGATCTTTACTTTGCCTTCCATCTCTGCCGACAGCTCTTCGAGGGCTGGGCCGATCTGTTTACAGGGGCCGCACCATTCCGCCCAGAAGTCTACGACAACGGGAACATCGGAATTTTTGACTTCGGCTTCAAAGGTTGCATCGGTGGCAGCGACGGTGGCCATGGTGGTTCTCCTAGAGAAAGTTGAATGTGTCGTTGGGCAGAACGTAGGTATCCGGTTTCAGGAGGTCAAGACGCCGTCACCCCCACCAACGCCTCTGTGATCAATGTGTCAGGCAGTTCCATCAGCGTGGCGTTGCGCGTCCACAAGAGGGCGGTTTGTACCTGTCGATCCGGGTAAATCTGTTTCAACGCATGGGCATAGGCCCCCATCTGCCGCAATAGGCCCAGCGGGCAGTCTTGCGCTTTGGCGGGTACGGTGGCGTTTGTTTTGAAATCAACGGCCAGCACGCGATCCGGGGTGATCACCAGCCGGTCGATGGTGCCGTGAATACGCTGACCGTTCAGCGCGTCCAGATTTGCGGTGACCGACACCTCTGCCAGCGCAGAGGGATCAAACAATGGTTTCAGCGTTTCAGCTGTTAGAACCTGCGCCGCCTCTGCCAATAGGGCGGGATGATCGGCGGGATCGGCTGCATCCTCGCCACTGCTCAGCAGACGTGCGGTGCGCGCCGCCCAGTCTGCGGGCGGTGTTGCGGGCAGGTGTTCCAGCAACAGGTGGATCTGTCGCCCGCGTTTCTTCGCCGCCTCTTCATCAAGGCCCGCATCCCCCGCCAATGCCTTGGCCCCGCCAAGGTCGGAGGGGCTGAGCGTGTGATGCGTCGCCACTGGCGCTGCGGCCTCTGCCTGTGTCCAGTCGGGCAATATCACTGCGGTTTGCGCAGGTTTCGCGATAGTGGGCGCAAGGTCTGCGTTCCAATCCCCATGGCTCAACCGTTTACCGGTGCCGAAGGCATAGGGCTGTTCCGCAGCCCCCAACCGATCCATCGCGCCGCTGACCTGATCGTACCACGACCGGCCATCCTTGCCCAAATCGCCCGCTGCGGCGACGATCAGCCATTTTTCTGCCCGTGTCATCGCCACATACAGCAGGCGGTCGCGCTCTGCCTCTTCTGCGGCCAGCCGTGCATCGCGGGCTTCTTGCATCGCGGCGGGCATCTGGTCTGACCCCATGCGCCACATAACCTGACCGTCCTGTTCCAACAGATCATCGCGCAGTTGCACGCGGCGTTGGGCGGTGTCGGGCATGATGACAATCGGCGCCTCCAACCCCTTGGAGCCATGCACCGTCATCACCCGAATGCGGTCGGATGCGGCATCCATCTGACGCTTGATCTCCAGCTCGTCGGTTTCCATCCATTGCAGGAACCCGATCAGCGACGGAACGGCGTTACGCTCATAACTCAACGCTTGGGCGAGGAAGGCGTTGATGCCATCTTCGGCCTCGTCCCCCAGCCGCGCCAGCAGTTTGCGGCGCCCGTCGTGGCGGGTCAGGATGCGTTCGATCAGGTCATAGGGCCGCAGGAAATCGGCCTTGCTGCGCAGATCGTCCAGTACGGCCAGTTCCGCCGGAAACTCCGCCCGCCTGCCCCGCAGCGCCTGCCACAGGTGACGTTCCTTGCGCCGATGTGAGAGGTCAAACAATTGCTGTTCCCCCCAGCCAAAGAGCGGTGATTTCAGCGCCACGGCAAGGGAATAGCCGTCCTCTGGCGTGGCGAGGAAGGACATCAGCGCCGCCAGATCACGCACTGCCAGCTCGGCGCCCACCTTCAGCCGGTCGGCACCCGCGATGGCCAGTTTCTGTTCCTTGCAGGCGCGGATTACCTCAGCAAACAGCGCGGATCGACGTTGCACGAGGATGAGGAAATCGCCTTCGCTCACAGGACGCATCTGATAGGTGCCGGAGTGGCCAATTTCAGCTGGAATAGTGACTTTCTCATCCACCATGCGGCGGATTTCGCGGGCAATGCGGTCGGCCAGTTGCACGGTGTGGTGTTTCGCGCCCAGACGGTCGACGGGGGTTTCCCATTCGGTGTCCTCATCTTCCTGACTGGGATCGACCACGGGCCAAAGGTCCACACGGCCGGGCATCTGATCCTTGAACGCGCGATGTTCAGATCCGGCAGGGAAGCCAGAGGCATCGCGCCCCTGAAACACCTCATCCACCAGCGACAGGATCGCAGCAGAGGAGCGGAAGGAAAACTGCAATTCCATCGCGTTCAGCGGCTTGTCCGTGGCGTCCAGACGATCGGCAAATTCCGCCTGCATCCGGTCAAATTCACGCGGATCGGCGCCTTGGAACGAATAGATCGACTGTTTTTTATCGCCGACCACAAAGATCGTGCGTTCCTTGTCCGTGCGCGCGCCCTCGCCCGAGGTAAACTCCTGCGCCAAGAGTTCGATCACCTTCCACTGGGCGGGGCTGGTATCCTGCGCCTCATCCACCAGAATGTGATCAATGCCGCCATCCAAACGGTAGAGAACCCACGCGGCCACCGCCGGATCGGTCAGCAGATCGCGTGCCTTGAGGATCAGATCGTCGAAGTCGAGCCAGCCCATAAGCTGTTTGCGTCGCTCATAGGCGGGCAGGAACAGCGCGGCAAATTCGTGCAAGATGAGCGTTTTCTGCGCCGCAGCCAGCGCCAGACGGCGGGCGCGGGCATCTTCGACCCGGCGCATGAAATCGTCGAGTTTCGGCTGCAGCGTTCCCAGCGCGGTTTGGGTTTTCTTGGTCGGGAACTTGCCGATTTTCGCCCCATAGGGGGAGGCTGCGGTGCCGCCAAACAGGAACAGCTTTTCCAGCATCGGCAGGGTTTTCAGCGACAGTTCAGGGATCAGCCGCAGGGTTGTTGCGGCCTTTTGATCGGTGCTGCTGCCCGCATCTAGATAGGGCAAAAGGGCGGCGATCAGGTCGTCCTCATCCCCCAGAAAAACGTTCTTTTCCAGTGAAACAGTGTCGAAATCGGGCGGCAGATCGAACAGGGACATGACGCCCGGATGATCCAACGGTTCGGCCAAGGCGGCGCGTTTGTGGACGATGGCCGCCGTTAGGCCTTCAAAGTCCTCGCCGGAAAAATACTGCGCCAGACGTTGCACCACGGGGGCATGGTCGCCCTCTGCCAGCTCTTGCACAATCTCGGCCCGCAGTAGGGCGGCAGCGCGGTCTTCCATTTCGGCAAATTGGGGGCTGACGCGGGCCTCTAGCGGGAAACGCCGCAGCAGGGAGGAGCAGAAAGAGTGGATGGTCTGAATTTTCAACCCACCCGGCGTTTCAATCGCGCGGGCAAAGAGGGTGCGGGCACCGCGCAGATCCTCATCACTGACGTTACCGGCAACACCCAGATCGCTCAGCTGGTTGCGCAACGCGTCGTCGCCCAGCATCGCCCATTCGCCAAGGCGTTTGAACAGCCGGTTCTGCATCTCGGACGCGGCGGCCTTGGTGTAGGTCAGACACAGGATGTGTTGGGGTTGCACATCCTCTAGCAGCAGTCGCGCAACACGGTCGGTCAACACGCGGGTTTTGCCCGATCCCGCGTTGGCGGATAGCCAAGTGGAATGGTTGGGGCGCGCCGCCTGCACCTGTTTTTCGGTGGCTTCATTGCGCTGAATGACAGGACTATTCATGACAGATCCTCCGCCTCTGATGTGCTGGTCACATCCCATTCGCCAAAGCGCGACAGCTGGTCATATTCGGCAAAATCATCATCTTTGAACAGCGCACGCCGCGCGGTGTAGCCCTGTGTGGGGTCGAAATAGCGGGTGATCAGCTTTTCAAACTTCTCCCAGACACGCTCGACCGGTTCATCGTCTAGGGGCGCGTAGACCTCGGCCGGTTTGGCACCCAGACCGATGAACAGCGCGCGGGACACATCGGCAAAGCCCAGCTTTTCAAAGGCGCCCTGACTGACCATCGCTGCCTCTAGCAGCAACTGTTTGTTAAAGGCGATCTGCGCCTTGGCCGTGGGGGGCGTGCCGGTTTTGTAGTCATAGATGTGGGCGCGGCCCATATCGTCGATATCAATCCGGTCGGCGCGGGCGGTCAGGGTGAAATCCTGATCCTTCAGGCGCAGCTCGCCCTTCTCCTCAAAATACGTCGGCGTGGCACGTTTGCGGCGTTCGACCTCGGTTGCGACGAACCAATCGGCGATGCGGTGAATGCGCGCCTCCCACAGGGTGCGGGTATCAGGCCATGGCACGTTTTCGGCAAGGATCGCACCCGTCAGGCTGCGCAGATGGTCGGCGGTCATATGGGCAGGGTCGGCCTGTGTGTCGTCGATGAATTGTTCCAGCACCGTGTGGGTAACGATCCCGCGCAGCAGCGCATCCGGCGCGCGCATCAGCGGGTCCAGCGGACGCAGGCGCAGCACATGTTTGGCGTAGATCGCATAAGGGTCGCGGATCAGGCGCTGAATTTCGGTCACTGACAGTTTGCGCGGACGTGCGGCAACAGGCGGACGGGGCGAGGGGCGCGGGGCGGGGGCGGTTTTGCCCGGCTCCTCCAGTTTGCGCGCCATGGCCAGCCAGTCTTGGCCGCGTGAACGGGCGTCATCTAGCGCGTCAACGCCGCCCTGTTTCGGCAGGCCGGTCATCAGGTTCACCATCCGGTTCAGCCATCGTGATGGTACGGTTTCCGCATCATCGGATCGGACCGAACGTGTCAGCCACACCTCTGGCGCGCCAATCGCCTGTTGGAAATCATGCGCCGACAGGCCAATTCGCCGTTCCGGCAGCAACAGGCCCGCATCATGGCGCATTTTGCGGTTGAGCCACGGATCGGGACTGGGCACTTCCGGCCAAGCGGCCTCATTCAAACCACCCAGAATGACCAGATCAGCGCCCTGAACGCGGGCCTCCAGCGTGCCCCAGATCAGGATGTTCGGATGCGGTTCATCAGGGTTGCGCAATTCGCCCTGCGACAGCACCGCGCCGAACAGATCGGCGTAATCCAGCGGCGACAGTTCGCCGCCCGCATCGGCATCCTCTAGCAAGCGATCAACGGTGGCACGCGCGGCGCGGCCCGGTTGTTCCTGCCACAACTCGCTATCGCGTTCAGGGGCGCAGCCGGCGGCGATTTGTTCGGCCAGCGTCAGGTGCGCATCCAGATGCTGCGCCAGCATCTGCTTGCCGCCTTCATCACGGTTGAGGAAACACTCGATGATCCAGTTGACCCAAGGCTCCGCCATCTCTTCATCGCGTGCGATGGCCCAAGTGCGCAGTACCTCGGCATCAGGAAACGGCATGCCGCGGCGACGGATCATCAGTTCCAGCTCACGCGTTAATAGCAGGTGCTGACCGCGAGCGCCGCCGGTGTGACACAGCGGGTGCATCAATAGGACCAGCAAGGCCTCGGACGTCAATTTACGGTGGAATAGAGCCGAAACATGGCGCAGGAACCGCCCCGGCGCGGTCAGTTGCAGTGGGATACCTGCACTGTCGTCCGGTGTGATATTCCAACGACTGAGCGCGGCGCTGACCTGACGGGTCAGCATCCGATCAGGGGTGATGAGCGCGGCGGTTGTGCCCTCCTCCGCCGCTTGTCGCAGGCGCAGGGCAATGGCCAGCGCTTCGTCGCGTTGCGATTGCGCCTCGACCAATGTGACATTGGCAAATGCGTCAGCCAGATGCTCCAGCTTTGGCCCCTCTTCCAACCATTGATCGGTCACGGGGGCGGGGCGTAGGGCCAGTGACACCAGCTTGTTGCGGGCCACGCTGGGGGCGTGGTGGCCGTGCCATGGCTCCACCTCTTGCGGGGTCAGGTCCAGCTCATCCAGCAGTTTGGCGTAGCGGTATTGTGGGTGATCCTCGCTAGTTAGCGCGTCCTTTAGGTCCGCCCAGCCCTGCGGTGACATGTCGAAATCAAATCCGGGCAACACGATGGCCCCTTGCGGCAGTTTCGCCACCGCCTTCATCAGCAACATGGTGGTGCCGCGCGACCCTGTCGATCCCGCGATGATCAGCGGATGCTCTGGCGGCGCGACGGTCCAGTGATCGGCCAGCGCGTTTACCATCATCCGGGCGCGGGTTCCCTTATCCGGTGCCTCTAACGTGTCGCTGAAATAGTGCTGCACAATATCCAGAAAGCTGAGCGCGCGCTGCCAGTGGCCGCTTTCATCGCTGACATCCAGCTGGCGCAGCGCGTCGGGTTCAACGCCTTCGCCGTGCATTTCATCCAGCAGGGCGGCCAGACTGTCCGACAGATCATAGAGAGAGGCACGCGGCGCCAGATCTGGCTGACTGTCCAGTAGTTGCGACACCAGCTGTGTCAGTTCCAAACGGCGACGCAGGGGCGATACGGCGTCGGGCAGGTCAGGCAATGCGCGGGCGCTATCAAGTGTGCGGGCAGGATCGGTTACCAAACCCAGACGTGGCAGCAGTAGCGCGGGGCCAGCGTCAAAGACCTGCCGCACCCGCCGCGCCATACGGGTGGAGTTCACCAGCACATGGGCGCTGGCCAATGCCTCTGGCTGCGCGGGATCGGTGCGGGTCATCAATCCTTGCACCAGCGTTTTGGGGAAGTCCGCGCCAGAGGGCACGCCATAGACGCGGGGGCGATCGCTGGGCTTAAACATCGGTATCCTCCAACATCTGCTCGGCCAATTTCAGGCCGGCGGGATTGCCGACATCGCACCATGTGCCGGGGTAGGTGATGCCGTAGAGGCGCCCTGCCCCCAGCATCTGATCCCACAGCAGGTTCAGCGAAAACGCCGTCTGATCGATCAACGCCAGACCATCGGTTTTCAGGATTTGTACGCCGCCGTAAATCGCGCGTGCACCACGGGTCAGCTGGCCATTGTCAGCGCGGTGAAAATCGCCCTGCCCTTGATAGCCACGCGCCTGCGCGGGCGGGATCAGCACCATCAGCGCGTCCATCGTTTCGGGGTCCCATGCGGCGCGCAGCATCTCAATCGGATTCGGCCCCTGCCATATCGCGTCAGAGTTGAGGGTTAATACCGGCCCGGCTCCGATAAGCGACAGCGCGGCCTTCAGTCCACCGCCGGTTTCAAGGATCTCTGGCTCTTCGGCAAAGGTGATCTCTCGCCCTACCAGATGATCGCGGATCATTTGCCCGCGATAGTGCAGGTTGACCACGGTGTTGGGCACGCCAGCGCTGTCCACCAGATCCAGCGCATGATCAATCAGCGCGCGGCCGTTCACCGGCACCAACGGCTTCGGGCGATCAGCGGTCAGCGCGCCCATGCGGGTGCCAAATCCGGCGGCGAAGAGCATGACGGTATCGGGCATTCGATCAGACATCAGGGCGTTGGACATGTTCCGGCCTTCGCTTTCAATGTGGCGCAATACTCAGGGGTCGCCGCGGGCAGGTTTTGGATCAGAAACGGCGCCAATGGGGCGAGCGCAGGGTGGTCCAGATCGCGCAGGACATAGCCCCAGACGCGGGGCAGAAAATCGACGTAATGTGCCTTGCCGCCATGCAGACACAGTCGGGTCAACACACCAAGGATGCGCAGGTTGCGTTGTAGGCCCAGCGTGGCGTAGGCGGCGGTGAAACTGTCGCGCTCGATGCCCGTTTCGGACAGGTAATGGTCGATCATCTGTGCCTCGACCTCCGGCGCCACATCGCGGCGCGCATCCTGGAGGAGGGAGACGAGATCATAGGCCACATGCCCGGCTTTGGCGTCCTGAAAATCCAGCAGGCCCATCTGCGCCGCGCCTGCACGATCCGGCAGGTGGATCAAGTTTTCCGCATGATAATCGCGCAGGATCATGACCGAGGTGTTGTTGGCGTATTGCTGCAATATAGGCAGGAATAGGGTCGAAAACTGCTTCTGCAGCTGGGGCTGCACTGTGCCTTGGCCCAGATACCAATCCCATAGGGGCGCGATCAGATCGGACATGACGGTGGGGGTAAATGCCTCCACCCCCGCGGGCGCTGGTGAGCGGTGCAGGGTGATCAACACATCCGTTGCAGCGGTGTAGAGCGGGATCTGCACCGCCGGATCATCAGCCACTAAACGTGCCAGCAGGGCGTCGCCGAAATCCTCCAGCAGGAGGAAGCCGTTTTCGGGATCTGCAGCGAGGATTGCAGGCGCCGACAGGCCAAGCGCGTTGAGGTGGCCGGCGATTTGCACAAAGGGACGCACGTCTTCGCCACGATCTGGCGGGGCGTCCATCAGGACGGCGGAGCTGTCGCCCATATGCAGACGTTCGTAGCGCCGGTTTGAGGCATCGCCTGCCAGTGGGCGGCGTGTGGCATCTGCCCAGTCGGTTGTGGCCAGAAACGCGGGGATGCTGCGGGTCATGGTTTGATCCCGTCCAGCCGTGCATCCCAACGGGCATCCTGCCACGTCAGCACCAGATCGCGCGCCTCTTCGTCGGCCACAGAAAACGCCATGTGCAGGGCATTTTCGGGCGCCAGTTCCGCCAATCGGTCGGGCCATTCCACCAGACAGATCGCGGTTTCAAAGGCCTCTTCCAGCCCTAATTCGACCGCCTCATCTGGATCGGACAATCGGTAGAGGTCGCTGTGCCAAATTTCGCATCCCTGCCCGTCAAATTCAGGCCCGTCATAGACCTGTACCAGCGTAAAGGTGGGGGATGGGATATCCTCTACGTCTGCCATCAGGGATTGAATCAAGCTGCGGGCAAAATGGGTTTTTCCGGCGCCGATCCCACCCTCCAGCAAGAGGGTATCGCCGGGGCGCAGACGGGGGGCGAGGTGGCGCGCCAGATCGGCGGTGGCCTCAGCCGAAGGGAGGTGTAGGGACAGCATGGTCACAACAATATCGGTTGCGTCAGTCGCTGCAAGAGGCCGTTTCACCAATGGCTTGGCGCTGGGCGGATTTCACCAATTGAGCATGTGATCCGTTGATCCCGAAACAGATCAGTGTTGCCCCGTCCGGCAATTTGCGCACCCAGATTGAGCGTGGTGTGCCATCGTCCAGCGTGACGTGACACCCGGATAGTACCTCTGGCCCGATTTCTGCAACCTGTGCGGTCAATGCGTGCCAATCGATCCCATTCGCATCATGTTTCTGCCAGCGGGATATATTGTGCATCAGATCGGTGATCTGCTCTGGTCGTTGATCAATTTGAATGGCCCCATCACGGATGTCATCTGGCATGGGCCACTGGGCGTCATAGGCGGCATTTTTAAGGTGTAGCGTACCATTTGCAGAAAACACGGCGATTGGATGTGTGTATTGATCAAGTACGGATTGGTTCAGCTGCATATCTGCGCGGAACCGCCGGTTTAGCGACATTTCTGCGCTGATGTCTTCGAAGAGAAATACGATCGCCCCGTCAGGATGCGGGCGGCCGGAAATCCGATACATCTGGCCCGTTGGGAGGTTCCAGGTTTCCGTATACCGCCCATCCAGTGCCGCGTCCGTCAGGGCATCAAGGTTCTCGTGCCAGCTTTGGTAGTCGCGTGGTTCAGGCATCATCTGGGCGTCCCTCAGGGCGTCAAACAGGCTGCGCAAGCTGGGTTTTGAAGCAAGAAAGGCTGGTGCCAGACCTGTCAGATCGGTGAGGGCTGGATTGAACAGTGTCAGTTCTCGTTTGCGATCAAACACCGCCAACCCAATGGATAGCTGCGCAAAGGTTTTGGTCAGTGTCTGCACAAATTCGCGCTGCGTCTTTTCACTTTGGACGATGGCATTGATGTCAGTGGCGTAGTGCATTGTATGCAGTTCACTGCGCACCGCGTTGATTTCGTACCATAGGGTTTCCTGACCGGGTGCCAGCGCGACACAGGCGCGGTAACGGTCGCGTTGCAAACAGCCGCGTCCCGGCAATTGGAACAAATTTGGATAGTGTACCCCCTGCGCATCTTGCGTGATGTTTTGATCGCAGGCCTCCATCAGGTTTTGATAAGCGGTATTTGCCCAAAGAATGCGGCCATTGGTGGTGGTTTGCCAAATCGGATAGGGGGCGTTGTTTACCGCGTTGCGCAGCCGGCTAAGTTGCCCTTCCCAACCGCGCTGGCGGTATAGATCGGTCACACTGCGCGGGGCGATGGGGGTTTCTTTCAGGCGCAGGCGAATGCGTTCTCCTGCCTGCTCAATGTAGAGGCGCGATGTGCTGCCTGCATCCTGTGACTCTAGGATCATCGGCAACAGAACCGGCGTGTCTGGCTGATGAATGGGCATGGTCGGAAAGCGAAGAGAAAGCACTTGGTACACTGTGGTCCAGTTTCGGTTTGCCACACCGAATGAGGTTAAAAAAACCTCTCCCTCTTGATTGGTGTCGATCAGGACCTCGCCGTCGAACAGAAATACCGCGCAAGTTTCAGTAGAATTTACAGCCGCAGTCGTCGCAGAAGGTGCCCGCCGCATCGCTAAATACGCCAGAGCAGAGGTTGCCAACGAAGTGGTTCCGATAATTACGATATCGGCAAGTGTAATCACTGCGGTGCCTCCAAGATTGCCCAAGCTAGGCCTGCAACAGGCCCGTACTAGGGTTGTGTCTTGAAGGTTAACAAAAGGTTAACTTTCCAATGCCGCGCGTATTGTGGACCGGATTACCTGATACCCTCAGATTTCTAGCGGTTGGTTGGGGCCCAAATAGCCATCTTCACCTTTGTCTGGGGTTCCATCGATCTTGGCACGCGGCCACAGGACCTCTACCACTGCACCGCGTTTTTGTATGGCAGGGTGCGGCGGGGCGGCGGGGTCACTTGCGTTCGCAAAAATTAGTTCGGCGCCGGATCGTTCAAGCAAGGTTTTGGCGATGAACAGCCCCAAGCCCATACCTTCGTATTCAGGACGTTGTTGGGTGCTGTCGGTCTGTCTGCGTCGCCGCATCAGCGGGTCGCCGATCCGACCGATCAAGTGCGGTGGATAGCCGTTGCCGTCATCCATAATACGCACAGAAATGTGTTTTGCGGACCATTCGGCCTCGACCCAAACCTGACTGGCGGCAAAGTCGACGCCGTTCTGGATCAGGTTTCGCAAACCGTGGATCACTTCGGGGCGGCGCAGAACGATGGGCTGACTTTGGGGCGCGTCTGTGTCCGAATTGATTTCGAAATGTACTGTTTTGCCACGGCCCATATGTGGTTCAGCTGCTTCGCGCAGGACGGCTTCTAGCGGGGCGCGTTTCAGATGCAGGTCATCTTTGCCGGCGCGCCCCATAGACCGCATGATGTCGCGGCAGCGATCGGCCTGTTCGCGGATCAGGCGGGCATCTTCTTGTAGGTCGGGTCGATCGTCTAGGTCTTCGATCAACTCGGCGCTGGTCAGTTTGATGGTGGCCAGAGGCGTGCCCAACTCATGTGCGGCCGCAGCAACGACACCGCCGATATCGGTTAGTTTTTGTTCCCGACTCAGTGCCATATAGGTGGCCTGCAAAGCGTCGGACATCGCGTGCATTTCAGCCGTGACGCGCCGTGCATAGACGCCCAGAAACACAACAGCGATGACAATCGCCATCCAGTTTCCAAAAACAAAGATATCCGGCACCTGCAACACCTCACCACTTTGTAAGCGAAGCGGCAGGTGAAACTCGGTCAGCAGTGTCACCGCCAGCAACGTGGTGACGCCTAGAAAAATCGTGGCCTTTGTTGAAAATGCTGATGCCGACACCACAACAGGCCCAAGGATCAGGATAGAAAACGGATTGTGCAAACCGCCGGTTAGATAAAGAAGCAGTAAAAGCTGGACCAGATCAAAGAGAACCATAAGCAGGTTTTCGTTTTCTGTCAGTCGCTTAGCCTCTGGGAAGATAGACATCGCAACAAGGTTGCCAATCACCGATACGGATATCACCAACAGACAAAGGCCGATTTCCAGATCCAGATTCAGAACCTGTTGCGCCACCAGAATGGCGATCAACTGACCGCAAATCGCGCCCCAACGCAGCAATGTGATTGTGCGCAACTTGATCCAGTTGCCGCGATTGTGATCCTTGAGGATGTCAAATCCGCCGTCTGTCATGTACCTGCGCGCCTTCGTCCCGTTGATCTTTGTCAGCAGCTGTTAAATATGCACCTAAGATCAAACATAAGTTGCAGTACCCATAAAGGAAAACCAAATGAACCGCGCCTTGATTGCTTCGACCGCTGCTGTTGCTGCACTCGCCCTGTTGGGCGGCACATATTATGCCACGATGCGCACAGGCGACGCCTTGGCAGAGTGCCGCACCTCCTCTGTTGCAGGCGGGGCGATTGGCGGGCCATTTGAATTGGTGAATGCTGATGGGCAAACTGTGACCGATAAGGACGTGATCACCGCGCCGACGCTGGTTTATTTCGGCTACACCTTCTGCCCTGATGTGTGCCCCTTTGACGCGGCGCGCAACGGTGAGGCCGTCACCATGCTGGAAGAGCGTGGTCACACGATCAATTCGGTCTTCATCTCGGTGGATCCTGAACGGGATACCCCCGAAACAGTAAGCGATTATGCCAGCTACATGCACCCGCGTATGGTGGGCCTGACCGGCAGTCCTGAACAGGTGAAAGTGGCCTCAAAGGCCTATAAAACTTACTATAAAAAACAACTGCCTGAGGATGGGGACAACGAATATTATCTGGTCGACCACTCTACCTTCACCTATCTCATGTTCCCAGAGACAGGATTTGCAGAGTTCTATCGCCGCGAAGCGACGTCTGAACAGATCGCCGATTCTGTTGAGTGTTTTATCGAGAATATGTGACCCACGGTTCAGGGCAGAGGTTTGACGGGGCTGTATGGCGCCTATAGAACCAAATGAAACAGGACGCGCGAAGGTAGATTAATCATGGCAGATCCGCTGCAGGACGTTGGCGAAGATAAGACGCTGTTGTTGCTTGATGACGATGAGCCGTTTCTGAAACGATTGGCCAAGGCGATGGAAAAACGCGGTTTTGAGGTGGAAACCGCCGGTTCTGTCGCCGCAGGCAAAGCCATCGCCACCGCACGCCCCCCGGCTTATGCGGTGTGTGACCTGCGTCTAGAGGATGGCAATGGTCTGGATGTGGTAGAGGTGCTGCGCGAAAAGCGTCCCAATTGCAGGATCGTGGTTCTGACCGGCTATGGTGCGATTGCCACGGCTGTGGCGGCGGTGAAAATCGGCGCGACGGACTATCTGTCAAAACCTGCGGATGCCACCGACATCACCAATGCGCTACTGGCGAACGGTGACGAACTGCCGCCGCCGCCGGAAAACCCGATGAGTGCGGATCGTGTGCGTTGGGAGCATATCCAGCGTGTCTATGAGCTGTGCGATCGCAACGTGTCGGAAACTGCCCGCCGGCTGAACATGCACCGCCGTACCCTACAGCGCATTCTGGCCAAACGCAGCCCGCGCTAATTGAAAGCCGAGATGAGGTGATCAATTGCCGCGCGCACATGGCGCGGCATCAGATGCCGGTCGGGATAGACGATCCAATGCGACCGACTGCGATCCTCGAACGGTGTTAGGATCGCCTGCGCCTCGCCGCGATCAATCAGCGGCTGCACATTGGTGATCGGCGAATAGGCGATGCCAAAGCCACGGCGCACCCCCTCTAGCATCAAGGGCACGTTGTTGGTGCGCATCCGCCCGCTGACGCGCACGTCCAGTGGCTTGTCTGTTTCCGGATCCTGAAACCGCCAGACGTCATTGTTCGCCACCAGACAGGAATGGCCTGCCAGATCCTTCGGCGTTTGCGGCGTGCCGTGGTCGCGCAGATAGTCGGCAGAGGCGACGCAGGCCAAACGGTGATCCACCAGCTTGCGCGCGATCAGGGAACTGTTGCGCAACACGCCGTAGCGCAGGGCAAAATCATAGCCTTCTGCCACCAGATCAATGGTGCGATTGTTGAAATCCAGATCCAGCGTGATCTGCGGGTGTGCGGCGGCAAAGTCCAACAGCAGTGGTGCCAGCGTATGTTCGGCAAACGGACCAGCGGCGGACACACGGATATTGCCGCTAAGCGCCGCGTTCTGCCCGCCGACGCTTTGATTGGCGTCCTGCAAGGCGGTGATCAGGTGATCCACCTGCGCCAGATAATCGGCGCCCACCTCTGTCAGGCGCACGCTGCGGGTGGTGCGCGCCAGCAGTTTCACCCCCAACCGCTGTTCCAACGCGCTGATCTGGCGCGACACATGAGAGGTGGATACATGCAGCCGCTGTGCCGCCGCGGTGAAGCTGCCGGTTTGGGCGACCACGGAAAATTCTTCTACCCCGTCCCAGATTGCCATGGACGCCCTCAACTGTTGTTTGTCTGCAAAAGAGTGTTGCAGAATAGGCGTCTTGTTTCACATGGGCAACGATAATTAGGTCTTTTGCGAAACGGCCAGTGATGTGGCTGTCTGTGAAAGGAACCTGTCTGATGTCGAAGAAAATCCTTGTTGTGCTGACCTCGCACGATCAACTGGGCACCACTGGTGAGAAAACCGGTTTCTGGCTGGAAGAGCTGGCCGCGCCCTACTACGCCTTTGTCGATGCGGGGTTTGAGCTGACGCTGGCGTCGCCCAAAGGGGGGCTGCCGCCGCTGGACCCCAAGAGCAATGAGCCTGATTTCCAAACCGAACACACCCACCGCTTTGAGGCAGATGCCAAGGCGACGACCGCGCTGAACACCACCGTGAAACTGGCGGATGTGGCTGCGGATGACTTTGACGCCATCTTCTACCCCGGTGGTCACGGCCCGATGTGGGATCTGGTGGACGATGCGCAGTCGATTGCACTGATCGAAGGTTTCTTTGCCGCCGGTAAACCTGTCGGTGCGGTCTGCCACGGCCCGATCGTGTTTGCGAACACCAAAGAGGGGAATGGCGACTATATCGTCAAAGGCCGCAAAGTGACCGGTTTCTCCAACACTGAGGAAGAGGCGGTGGGCCTGACCAACGTGGTGCCGAACCTGTTGGAAGATCTGTTGATTGAACGCGGTGGCGACTATTCCAAAGGTGACGATTGGATGCCTTATGCAGTTCAGGACGCGAACCTGATCACCGGTCAGAACCCCAACTCCTCCGTTGCGGTTGCCGATCTGATCGTGAAGGCGCTGTCCTAAGGCGGCGTTGATCCTGCGAGTCTCTATTTAGATGTCCCGCCCAACAGGTACTGTTGGGCCGCGCCGTTCCGCCCCACGGGGCGGCGCGTTCACGCCACCCCTCGGAACGGCGCTAGTACATCGCCCCTTGGCGGCTGAACAATTGGATCAATCTAGATCAAAGCGGGTCAGCATCTGGTTGACCCGCTGCCCATTGGCCAGCGTCACACCTTCTAGCAACTGATAGTCACGAAATCCGCGGCTTTGATAGTAGGCGCGCCCGCCTGCGTTGTCGGTGCGAATGCAGGCGCAGATCCAACTATACCCCAGATCCCGCGCCGCCTGCGCGGTGGCGGTGAACAACGCCGACCCCACACCCAGTTGCTGACGCCCCTGCCCGACAAATGTGGCGATATCACAGGCCTCTGGCGGTAGGCCTGCATAGGGGTTGATGTGCTGAAAACCGGCAATCTCCCCCGCCACCTCTGCCACGAACCATGCGGAACGATCTGCGTCCCGCGCCATCATCGCCGCCATATCCTGCGCGTCGACCGGCGTGGTCATCGCGGTGGTACCCCCTGCCCTGATGATATCCGACAACACCCGTGCCATCGGGCCGATGTCAAAGGCGACGGGGGGACGGATAGCGGGATCAGAGCGCATTCAGCAGCGTTTGGTGACGAGCGGTGAAATCCCCGCGCACCTCAACAGGGGGACGCAGGCGTATGGTCAGCCCGTCGATCAATGCGGGATCGACCTTGCCAAAGAACTTGTTTGCCTCTGCCTCGGTGAAACCGGCGATTTGGGTGGCTTCCATCCAGGCGCTGACCTTGTCGGCGCGTTTAATCTGGCGTTTCACCTTCACCGGAATTGCGGCAGGCAGGCCGAAACGGATGTGGATTGCGGCGGTCAGGCGTTTGTCCAGATCGTCGTAACCGGGGCCGACAGCGGCCTTTACCGGTGAAATCATGTCCCCGATGACATATTCCGGCGCGTCGTGCAGCAGGGCGGCCAGATGCCATTTGGTCGGCTGACCGGGGTACATGCGGCCAAACAACTCCTCCACCAGTAGCGAGTGTTCGGCGACCGAATAGGCGAAATCGCCCGCCGTCTGCCCGTTCCAGCGCGCAACAAAGGCCAGACCGTGTGCGATATCCTCAATCTCGACATCCACGGGGGTGGGGTCCAGCAGGTCAAGGCGGCGGCCAGACAGCATGCGTTGCCATGCGCGGGGTGTTTTCGGGGGCATTTCGGCGGTGTCCTTTGGTGTGGACCCTAGCAGTAGCGCCCTGCCCTGCACCGCGCAACGCTGTGGGCTGTTTGTCATGAATGTTTCAACACCGCCACGGCGATGTGTTGGCCCGTGTGGGCCCCAGATATCGTAATTGGACCCCCTATTTCCTATATTTAGTGTAGACGGCCGGGCAGGTGGTCCGGTCGGCTGAACCAGCATGACCAGAAAGGAAGCCCGATGTTCAAACGTCTTTTGTCAACCGCGGTGGTCTTTGGGACCGCTGCACTTGCCCCGCCTGCGGTATCGCAGACCCCTACCCCATCTGCTGCACCAGAGGTGCAATCACAGGCTGCATCCGATGTCAGCTGCATGAGCCGCGATCGATTGGTTCACAGCCTGACCCAACGCTATGGCGAAGATCTGTTGGGGCGTGGATTGCAAACCCCTGAAACTCTGCTGGAAATCTGGAGTTCGGACAGCACCGGCAGCTTTACCATTTTTGTGACAAATCCCAGCGGTCAGGCCTGCATTGTTGCCACCGGAGAAAACTGGATTGGCTATGATTTGCCGCTGAAAGGTGTGTCCAGTTGACGCCGATTAGGCACCTGCGCGCCTTATTTTGCCCGCCAAACTGTTAAAATCAGCGTTTTTTAACGCACGAACACTCTCTTTTTGAGGGGAAGACATCATAAAGTTTGGGTTTAAAAAAGCCCCCGTCTTTCCAAAACCTTAGCCCTGCATTTCAGGGATAAAGTCGGCGTCAATTCCCCGTCGCATGTCAAAAAAGGCGTCATTTAATCGCCATGCGCCCATAAGAGAGCGCGAAAAAACGCCAGATTTGACGTACTATTTATGTGAACCCGATGCTGATCCGACGTCCTCCTCCCCGTCGGCACCGCGACCCCTCCCAAAGCGTTGTGCCGGATCGCATCGGGTTCAAACCAAGGAGTTTGTGTTATGAGTACAAAGGCCCCCCGTTCCTTCTTTATTCCCGCTCTGATTGCTGCGGCGACGGCCATCGGGCCCCTGCCCGCACTGTCGCAATCTGCCCCGTCAGCGAGTTCTGCACCAAAGTGCCTGCAGCGCAGTATTTTGGTCGAAAGGCTGGAAAGTCGCTATAATGAACAACTGTCTGGCGGCGGATTGCAGAGCGCGCAACAGCTGCTAGAGGTCTGGACATCGCCGCAAACCGGCAGTTTCACCGTTTTCATCACCCGCGCTGATGGGCTGGCCTGTATCATGGCAACTGGTCAAAATTGGTCCTCGAGTGCAGCAACCACTGCTAAAGGTGTAAAAAGCTAACAAAGAATAGGCCTTTCTGCCTAAAGACACGTTGCCGGGTAGGGGGTCGGGTGCTATCTGCCTTGCCAAACTTCGTATGAGGAACCTCGCAGATGGCGAACGACTATATTGTTAAGGACATCAGCCTTGCCGACTTTGGCCGCAAAGAGCTGGACATTGCTGAAACCGAAATGCCGGGCCTGATGGCGCTGCGGGAAGAGTATGGCGAAGAGAAGCCGCTGAAAGGCGCGCGCATCGTTGGCTCTCTGCACATGACCATCCAGACCGCCTGCCTGATCGAAACGCTGGTGGCGCTAGGTGCGGATGTGCGTTGGGCATCCTGCAACATCTTCTCGACCCAGGATCACGCTGCAGCGGCGATCGCGGCGGCAGACATTCCGGTCTTTGCGATCAAAGGTCAGTCCTTGGAAGAGCATTGGGATTACCTCGACAAATCCTTCATGTTTGCCGAAGGCCCGAACATGATCCTTGACGATGGTGGCGATGCAACGCTGTACGTTCTGCTGGGCGCCCGTGCCGAAGCGGGCGAAGACATCATCCCCGTGCCGCAGTCCGAAGAAGAAGCGGTGATCAAAGCACAGATCGCCAAGCGTATGGCGGCAAGCCCCGGCTGGTTCACCAAAACCCGCGACGCGATCATGGGTGTATCCGAGGAAACCACCACCGGCGTGCACCGTCTATACGAACTGCAGAAAAACGGCCAGCTGCCGTTCCCTGCGATCAACGTGAACGACAGCGTGACCAAGTCGAAGTTCGACAACAAATACGGCTGTAAGGAATCGCTGGTCGACGGCATCCGCCGCGCCACCGACACCATGCTGGCCGGTAAGGTTGCTGTGGTTTGTGGCTATGGCGACGTTGGCAAAGGCTCTGCCGCATCGCTGCAAGGCGCCGGTGCCCGTGTGAAAGTGACCGAAGCCGACCCGATCTGCGCCCTGCAGGCTGCCATGGACGGGTTTGAGGTTGTCCTGCTGGAAGAGGCGCTGGACGCAGATGTGTTCATCACCACCACCGGCAACAAAGACATCATCCGCATCGAGCATATGCGCGAGATGAAGGATATGGCGATCGTTGGCAACATCGGCCACTTCGACAATGAAATTCAGGTTGCCGCGCTGAAAAACCACAAGTGGACCAACATCAAGGATCAGGTTGACATGATCGAGATGCCCTCGGGCTCGCGCATCATTCTGCTGTCCGAAGGTCGTCTGCTGAACCTTGGCAACGCCACAGGTCACCCGTCGTTTGTGATGTCGGCGTCCTTCACCAACCAGGTGCTGGCGCAGATCGAACTGTTCACCAAGGGTGACAACTACGACAACGAGGTTTACATCCTGCCCAAGCATCTGGATGAAAAAGTGGCGGCGCTGCACCTCGCCAAAGTGGGCGCCAAGCTGACCAAGCTGTCCTCGGAACAGGCGGCCTACATCGGCGTCACCCCCGAAGGTCCGTTCAAGCCGGAACACTACCGCTACTAAGCGGCGCAAGGGCAGGGGGATTTGATGAAACATCGCCTGCTGCCCCTATATGTTTTGCTGTCGGCGGTCCTTTGGGCCGCCGCTGGCGTTTCTGTCGCCGCTGATTCCGCGCGCGTTAAGGGCGGGGTGGAAGAGATCCGGTATTACGACATCTCTTCGCTGAAACTGCACAACATCCGCCGCGAATTGGCCCGCAAAGGGCCGCGAGGATATTGGGCCTATGCGCAGTGGTGGGTGTCATGGTCTGCGCGGTGCGAGGTCACGTTGACCCTGACCATCGACATGCCGCGCCACACACGGCTGGACGATATGTCCCCGGATCTGCGCCGCGAATGGTTGCGGATGACCGATGCGTTGCTGGATCACGAACGGATGCACCTGGATCATGGGCGTCAGGCGGCGGCAGAGATTGCCGCTGACAATTGCAGAACGCCATACGCCATCATTGACCGCTGGGCCGCTGAGGACGTCGCGTTGGACCGACGCACGAACCATGGCCGCACGGATGGTGTTTACCTGCCTTAACCTTCCCTTGATGTGGTGGGGGGAAAATTTGGCGCAAATTTTCCTTTTGGCGTTGCGGTTGCCTCGGCTACCGTTGCCTTGCCTTTGGGCGGGATTTTCAACGGGTGCGGGGCAGGGCGCGGTAAAAACGGCAAGTCCCCAGCCAATTTTAGGAGAAGATGATGGGAAAACGAGACGATTTGATTGCGCAATACGCTGAGGACCTGCGCCAGAAATGCGGCATGGAACCGGATATGGACCTGCTGACCAAAGTGACCATCGGCTGTGGTCCGGCGATTTACAACGCCGATGCCTCCACCGTGGCTGCCAGCCAGCCTGAGGAACTTGAGACGGTCAAAAACAACTTCCTCATCAAGAAGCTGGCGTTGGATGATGGCCCCGCGTTGATGGAGGCGATTAACAGCGTGATCGAAACCTATGGCCGGTCTGAGCGGAACAAGTACCGCGCCGTGGTCTACTACATGCTGGTCAAGCATTTCGGTAAAGAAGCGCAGTACGTTTGATCCTGAGTGTGTCGCACAGACGCAATCTGTAACGCACTGAAACAATGCGCCGCTGCTTAGCGGCGCATTCCTGCCGAGGTGCTGGACAGCTTGCACCGCCCCGCCTAGGAAGGCGGCACTAGCACAATACAGAAAGACCCCACAGTGACCAAAACAGCGGCGGCTAATCCAGCGAATAAACGTTCTTTCTTTGGCACCGATGGGGTGCGCGGCCTCACCAACACGCCGCCGATGACGGCCGAGTTGGCGATGCGCTTGGGCGCTGCCGCGGGTCGCTATTTCCGCCGCGATCAGCAGGAACACCGCGTGGTGATCGGCAAGGACACCCGCCTGTCAGGCTACATGCTGGAAAATGCGCTGACCGCTGGTTTTACCTCGACGGGCATGAACGTGCTGCTGTTGGGACCGATGCCAACGCCTGCCGTTGGGTTTCTGACTCATTCGATGCGTGCTGATGTGGGGGTGATGATTTCTGCCAGCCACAACCCAGCCTATGACAACGGCATCAAGTTTTTCGGCCCTGATGGGTTCAAACTGTCCGATGATGCCGAGGTAGAGATTGAGCGCCTGTTGAACGAAGGGGTTGAGCTGTGCGCGCCGCAAAACATTGGTCGGGCCAAGCGGATCGACGACGCACTGGGTCGTTATGTGGAATACGCCAAGACCACCTTCCCGAATGCGTTGCGTCTTGATGGCATGCGCGTTGTGCTGGATTGCGCCAACGGTGCCGCCTACAAGGCCGCGCCTGCCATCCTGTGGGAATTGGGCGCCGAGGTGATCCCTGTGGGCGTGACCCCGAACGGTCACAACATCAACGACAACTGTGGTTCCACCAGCACCGCGCTTGCCGCCGCTAAGGTGCGCGAAGTGCGCGCCAATCTGGGCATCTGTCTGGATGGGGACGCGGACCGGATCATCATTCTGGATGAAAACGGGAATGTGGCCGATGGTGATCAGATCATGGCGCTGATGGCCAAAAGTTGGAAACGGGATGGCCGTTTGAACGGCGACACGCTGGTCGCCACGGTGATGTCGAACCTAGGTATGGAAAACCACCTGCGCGACAATGGTATTCATCTGGAACGCACCGCCGTTGGCGACCGCTACGTTGTTGAAAGCATGCGTAAAAACGGCTTCAACCTTGGTGGGGAGCAATCGGGTCACATCGTGATGACCGATTACGCCACCACCGGCGATGGCCTGCTGGCCGGTCTGCAGTTCATGAAGGAAATGGTCGAAACCGGTAAAAAGGCCAGCGAACTGGCGCAGGTCTTTACCCCCGTGCCGCAGATCTTGCGCAATGTGCGCTACACTGCGGGCAAGGCGCCACTGGACAGCGATCAGGTGCAGGCTGCGATTGCCGCCGGTGAAAAGGCGCTAGAGGGCGATGGCCGTTTGCTGATCCGCAAATCCGGTACTGAACCGCTAATCCGCGTTATGGGTGAGGCAAACGACCAGGCCAAGCTGGATGAGGTCATCACCAGCATCTGCCTGGCTGTGCAGTCTGCAGCATCTTAAACCATCGCCAGCACTGTACCCATGATCGTGCATCCGATGGCGGCATAACCGCCGTCGATCACCATCAGGGCGGCGGGGCGACCAGCGAATGTGTAGTTGGTGACAATCCAGGGGCAGGCCAGAAACAGACCTGCGCCCAATCCTGCCAGCGCGCTTTCCCCGATGCCCTCAATCCCTGAGAGGCCGAAGATATGGCGCATCATGCCAGCGACAATCACCGCACATAGTAGCGATATGATATAGGGCAGGGGGTTGCTGCGGTTGGCGGGCTGGCCCTCGGCATCGGTTGCAACGCCGGAGGCAGCGACCCAAGGCCGTGACAGGCTCATATACCAGATGGCCCCGAACACATAACTGGCCGCCGCTGCGGCGAGTACAGATAACAATTCCATCGCGCTTCACTCCCTCTCTTCTGGTTGACTTAACGTAAGTCCGAGAGCGGTGTATAGGCAAGGTACAGATACTAATCGTGTCCTATGGGGCGTTTCAGATCACTCGGCCCACTCTGGCACGCCTGCCATTTGACAGATCAGCGCCCATTCCTCGGGCGCGACGGGTTGCACTGACAGGCGCGGGCTTTTGACCAGGGGCATGTTGGCCAGCCGCGCCTCTGCCTTGATCTCTTCCAGTGTGACGGGACGCGTTACTGGCGCAAGGGCGCGGATATCGACGCATTCCCAGCGCGGATCATCGGTGGAGCTGTCAGGGTGCGCCTCGGCGCAGACCTCAATGATGCCGACGACCGCTTTCTCTTTCTGGGAATGATAGAAAAAACCACGGTCGCCGATCTGCATCTCGCGCATGAAATTGCGCGCTTGGTAGTTGCGCACGCCATCCCATTCCTCGCCCGCGTCGCCCTTGGCAACCTGCTGGGACCAGCCCCATGTGTCGGGTTCGGATTTGAACAGCCAGTAGCGCATCAGCCGATCACCCGGTTCCATGCGATCAGCTGCACGTCGGCAAACAGACCTGCCTGCGAATAAGGATCTGCTGCGGCCCATGCTTCGGCGGCGGCCATGTCTTCGACGTCCAGAATAACCAGCGACCCGCACATTTCGCCTGCATCATCCAGAAGCGGTCCGGCCTGCGCCACAACGCCCGTGCTTTTCAGGTAGGCGACATGGTCGTCGCGGTTGGCTTTGCGGATTTCCAGCGCGCCGGGTTTGTCTTTACCGATCAGGGCGATGAACATGGTTATTCCTCCTTCAAGGGACGTGAAAGCAACCCGTTGATCAGGTCGCCAAGGTCGTATTTGCCTGACAGTAGCGCGACCACAGCCGCAGTGATAGGCATATCGATTTGCATCGCTTCGGCGCGTTCTAGCACAGCGCGGGCGGTGGCGGCGCCTTCGACGGTGATGGCGGGATCAAACCCATCGCCGCGGCCAAGTGACAGGCCAAAGCGGTAGTTGCGTGACAGGTCCGATGTGCATGTCAGCGTCAGATCACCGAACCCAGACAGCCCCGCCAACGTTTCCGCCTGCGCGCCCAATGCCAATGCCATCCGCTGCATTTCCGCATAGCCGCGTGTCATGATTGCCGCGCGCGCACTGTCGCCAAGGCCTGCACCCATCACAGTGCCTGCCGCGATGGCGATGACGTTTTTCAGTGCCCCGCCCAGTTCCGCGCCGGTGGTATCGGTGGTGCGATAAAGGCGCAGGGTGGGGGTGCTGATCTGTTCCTGCAAGGTTGCGCCAAGGTCGGCATCGGCGCAGGCCAGCGTAATCGCGGTGGGCAGGCCACGGGCGATGTCGGCGGCGAAACTGGGGCCGGTTAGCACCGCAGGCGTGGCGCTGGGGATCAGTTCGGCGATCAACGCGGTGGGGCCAAGGCCGGTGGACAGTTCCACTCCCTTGCAGCAGGCGACCAGCGGGCGATGTGCTAGCGTTGCGGCGTGTTCCTGCATCATTGCGCGCAGTTTCTGCATCGGGATCGACAGCAGCACCGGCACGTCGGCAGGTATATCGGTGATGTCAGCGGTCACGCGCAGGGTGGCGGGGAAGGGCAGGCCGGGCAGGCGGCGGCTGTTTTCACCCGCCGTTGCCATTTCCGCCACATGGCCCGCATCCCGCGCCCAGAGCAGCACCTCGGTCCCCTTCGCCGCGATGGAAATGGCCAGTGCGGTGCCAAAGGCGCCGGATCCGCAAACCGCAATCATGCCTTCGCCCCTTTCTTGCCGGATCCCAGCAGCGCGGGTGCCGTTTTATCCAGCGGCCAGCGCGGGCGGGCCACCAGTGTCATGTCGTCCGTGTGGCCCAGACGAAACCGTTCCATCCCCGCATAGGCGATCATTGCGGCGTTGTCTGTGCACAGCGCCAAGGGCGGCGCGGTGAAGGCAGTGCCATGTTCGGCGCAGACCTGTTCCAGACGGGTGCGTATGGTTTGGTTGGCGGCAACACCACCGGCGACGGCAATGGTCGGTGTGGTCGGGTTTTCCGCCAAATAGAGCTCCAATGCGCGGCGGGTTTTCTCTGCCAGAACGTCCGTCACAGCCGCCTGAAAGCTGGCCGCCAGATCGCAGCGGTCCTGTTCGGTCAGCCCGCCTTTGGCTGCCACAACCTCGTCCCGTGCGCGCAGGATTGCGGTTTTCAGGCCAGAAAATGACATGTCACACCCCGCCCGATCCAACAGTGGGCGCGGCATACGCCAACGTTTGGGATCGCCAGATTTCGCCGCGTGTTCCACCGACGGGCCGCCCGGTTGCGGCAGGCCCAACAGGCGTGCGGTTTTATCAAACGCCTCGCCCGGGGCATCGTCAATGGTGCCGCCCAGACGGGTGAACTGTTCAGGCCCGTGGGCGATCAGGAATTGGCAATGCCCGCCGGATACCAACAGCATCAGGTAGGGAAAAGCGGTCTGATCCGTCAGTCGAGGTGTCAGCGCGTGACCGGCCAGATGGTTCACCCCCACCAGCGGCTTGCCCGTCGCGGCAGACAGCCCCTTGGCGCACATCACGCCGGACAACACGCCGCCGATCAGGCCCGGGCCAGCGGTGACGGCGATGGCGTCGATCTGGTCAAACCCCACGTTGGCCTGATCCATCGCCTGACGCACACAAACGTCGATCTTCTCTGCATGGGCGCGGGCGGCGATTTCAGGCACCACACCGCCAAAGGCGGCGTGCAGATCGGTCTGACCGTATACGGTGGAGGCTAGGACCTCTGGCATCTCACCCAAAGTATGGCGCACCACGGCGGCGGCTGTGTCGTCACAGCTGCTCTCCAGACCCAGAACTGTCAGTGTATCCGTCACGGCGCATTGTCCCAATCGTTGCAAGACTACCGATAGGCAGGTAACACCGCAGGCAGGCTCAAACAATCCCGGCAGGCAAAATGGTACAGCTCTTGTTGACCCGGCCAGAGGCAGACAGCGTCCGCTTTGCCGCCCAGCTGCAGGCAGCGGGGGTGGAGGTGGAGCCGTTGATCGCGCCCTTGATGCGGATTGAGGTTTTACCGGTCCCTGTACTGGCACAGGATCAGGCGGTTATTTTCACATCCCGCAATGGCGTATGGGCGCTGCCGGATGGGGCAGGGCGGTTGGCCTACGTGGTGGGAGCGGCAACTGACGCAGCGGCACAACGGGCCGGATATGTGACCCGCGCGGCTGATGGCGATGCAGAGGCGTTGTTCCGGCGGATTATGGCCGATCATGCTGCGGGCACGTTTCAGGGCGGTTTGCATCATATCCGTGGTCGCCATGCGCGCGGTGATCTGGCGGCACGTCTGACCGCTGCGGGGGTGCCTACGGGTGAAACCGTTTCATATGAACAGGTCGCTCAACACTTTGATACTGCGATGGAAAAACGCTTGGAAATGCCGGAAAAACTGATGGTTGCACTGTTCTCTCCGCGCAGTGCGGCATTGTTTGCCAAGGCCTGTGCGCGGGTGCAATTACGTGCACCGTTGTATGTTTCGGTGTTTAGCAATGCGGTGGCGGATGCGCTGCGGCCGATAAAGTTGGCGCAATGCGACGTTGTGCCTAGTCCTGAGGCACCCTTAATGATCGATAGTATAAGGCGACAGTTGCGTGAACTACGGGGTCTTGAGGGTGAAATCTAAGGCGTTTAGCCTTACATCTGTAGACAGTTAAATATTTGAGAATCGAAAGGAAGGCCCAGGTGTCCGATCCCAAGACCTCCGACGACGGCCAAGTTGTTGAAACCGAAGAGACAACCCACGATCAAGAAACATCTGATCAAGATACGGCAGATGTGACTGACGCTGTCGAGGATGGTACTGAAGAGGACGATGGCTCCGTAGAGCTATCGCAAGACACGGAGGCATCGCCTGCAGGCGAAGAAGTCCAGGCCACAGACGAAGAGGCTGCGCTTGATGAAGCGGACCCTGCGGATGCTGAGGCGGTCGAAGTTGAAGATACCGCTGAGGTTGAGGAAACCGCTGAACCCGTATCCGAAACACCTGAGGCGGAACCTACACCTGTTGCCGCACCTTCGCCGGCCCCAGCAAAACGTGGTGGCTTTGTGCCGATGGTTCTGGGCGGTGTTATTGCGGCCGCGATCGGTGCAGGCGCTGCGCTGACATTGTTCCCCAACGGGTTGAGCAACGGTGAAGATCCGGTACGCGATCAGATCCTCGCTGATCTGGCGGCCCAGAAACAGGTGGTTGCTGCTTTGCAAGATCAGCTGGCTGCGCAACTGGCGGATGCTGAAGAAAGCGCTGAGATTGCAGCATTGAACGATATACTGTCTGAGCAAACCGCCCAACAGGCCGCACAGCAGACCCGCATTGAAATGTTGTCCCAGTTGGTGGGGGATCTGGAAAAACGCCCGATCGCCAATGCACTCGCTCCCGAAGCCATTGCCGCTTATCAGCGAGAGCTGACCGCCCTGCAAGAGGCGATGGCGCTGCAACGTGCTGAGGTTGAGGAAAAACTGGCCGTCTCTGCGGCGCAGGCACAATCGGCAGCATCGCGCGATGCGCTGATCCTGCTGGATCAGGCGTTTGTCGAAGGTACTGCGCTGGCGCCCGGTCTGGATGCGCTGGCGGCGGCTGGCCAGCCGGTGCCTGATGCCCTGAAGGCAGTGCGCGCGGGTGTGCCCAGTGTTGCAGGCCTGCAAGAGGCATTTCCCGATCTGGCGCGTCAGGCGCTGGCAGCGGATCGTGCGTCTGGCGGCGGCGCGGGGGCTGTGAACTTCCTAAAGGAACAGTTGGGCGTGCGGTCGTTGACACCACAAGAGGGGGATAGCGCCGATGCGGTTCTGTCCCGTGTTGAGGCGGCGCTGAAATCTGGCGATCTGCCCGCCACTTTGGCCGAGGCAGAGGCATTGCCAGAGGCAGCGGCGGCTGTGATGGGCCCGTGGGTGGCGTCGGTTGCCCAGACCTTGGCCGCTGAAACGGCACTGGCTGAATTGCGCCAGTCCCTGAAGACTAACTGAGGAGGATCCGATGCTGTGGTCGCTTACTAAAATTGTTGTTTTTGTCCTCTTCGTTGCTGCTGTCACGCTGGGCGCGGATTACCTGATGCAAATCGACGGCGGTGTGCGCATCGCCTTTGCCGGGGTCGAAATGACGCTGACCCCACTGGGTACGGCGATTGGTCTGGTGGTTCTGGTCACCGCGCTGTGGGTTCTGCTGAAACTCGCTTCGCTGACGGTTGCGGTGTTGAAGTTCATCAACGGCGATGAAACCGCGCTGAGCCGTTATTTCGATCGCAACCGCGAACGCAAAGGCTATCAGGCGCTGACCGATGGGATGATGGCGCTGGCCTCTGGTGAACCGCGCGCTGCGATGCGTCAGGCCAGCAAGGCTGAGAAATTCCTGCGCCGTCCTGAGCTGACCAACCTTCTGACTGCGCAGGCGGCAGAGATGGCGGGTGACAGTAAAAAGGCCGAAGAGGTCTATAAACGCCTGCTGAAGGATGACAGCACCCGTTTTGTCGGTGTGCGTGGTATCATGAACCAGAAACTCGCCGCGGGTGAGGAAGAGGTGGCGCGCCAATTGGCCGAAAAGGCCATTGCGCTACGCCCGAAACATGTGGGTGTGCAGGACACGCTGTTGGATCTGCAAACCCGTGCGCAGGATTGGTCCGGTGCGCGCAACACCCTGACGCTGAAGCTGAAACAGGGCACCCTGCCGCGTGATGTGCACAAACGCCGCGATGCCGTTCTGGCCCTGTCAGAGGCGAAGGCGATCTTGGCCGAGGGGCAGGACGCGACAGCGCTGGAGGCCGCGGTGGAGGCAAACCGTCAGTCCCCCGATCTGGTGCCCGCCGCTGCATTGGCCGCGCGCAACATGATCGAAAAGGGGCAGGCCCGCAAAGCCGCCAAGCTGATCAAGAAAACTTGGGCCGCACAGCCTCATCCTGATTTGGCCGCGGCCTTTGCCGCGATTGCCCCGGAGGAGGATCCGGCAGCACGCTTGAAACGGTTCCAGCCGCTACTGCGTCTGATGCCCGATCACCGCGAAAGCCGTCTGGTGCTGGCGGAACTGAACATCGCTGCCGAGGATTTCCCCGCCGCCCGCAAGGCGCTGGGCGATCTGGTGGACAGCGACCCCGACAGCCGTGTGCTGACCGTGATGGCCGCTGTTGAACGTGGCGAAGGCGCGTCTGACACCGTGGTTAAGGCGCGTTTGACCCAAGCCCTGTCTGCCCCGCGTGGTCCGCAGTGGGTCTGTGGCAACTGCCACAACATCCACAGCGACTGGGCGCCGGTGTGCGGCAACTGTCAGGCCTTTGATACCCTTAGCTGGCAGGTTCCGCCCGCGGGTACTGAGGGGGCCGGTGACAGCGTGACCGGTGTGGACATGCTGCCCCTGATCGTCGGTGCGGTTGAGGATCAGTCGGACGTGTCCGAAGAGCTGCCCGAGGCAGAGATCATCCCCCTGACCACCGATGATGCAGAAGTGGTGGAAGCAGAGGTTTCTGACGAAGCCGTCCCCGATGAGGCGCCACAGAAAATGGCCGCCAATGAGGGATCAAAATAGGTCTTTTCCCAGACCCGGCGGGGTGCTATAGCCCCGCCACCACAGTGCCTCAATAGCTCAGCTGGTAGAGCAGGTCCTTCGTAAGGACAAGGTCGGGGGTTCGAGTCCCTCTTGAGGCACCATTTTTCCAGATATTTAGATGAATTTCTGCTGGCTGGACTTGCTGTCAGGTCAGCTTGCCCAGACGTTTGCGCGCGGCGTCACTGGCGCCGGGGCCGGCGATGACCTTGATGGTTTCACACTGCTGCGTTTGTGTGGGCGTCAGGGTAAACCCATGCAAGTCTGTTCCAGTCGCGCTGTCGACCACCCTGTTTGGGGCGCTGCCTTCGGGGTAGAGGTGTTCGTTGCTCCAGGTGATGACAGCGGCCAGCAAGGGTTTCAGGCTGTGGCCTTTGGTGGTCAGCTGATAGGCGTAGCGTTCGCCTTTGCTGGCGATGTTCACCTTTTCCAGAATGCCGTGTTCCACCAGCGTGTTTAGGCGTTCTGACAACAGGTTGCGCGCGGCGCCGGTGTTGCGCTGAAAGTCTGAAAAGCGGGTTGTGCCATATAGGGCCTCGCGCACGACCATAAGCGACCATGCGTCCCCGAAGACATTCAGGAACCCTGCAAGTGCGCAGGTTTGTGTGTGTCGACCAGCCATTTTTCCCTAACGTCATACCCTAATTGATAAGTAAGACCGTTGATCCGGTGCGTCAAACCCACTTAGGTTTAAAAATGATACTAAAATTGCAGGTGCTGTATTCAAGCATTTGTTTGTGCGGGCCTTTGAAGGGGGAGCTTTGGGGGCCAGCGAACTGGAGGAGGACGTCATGTCAGAAAAGAGGGGCGTTTGCCTCATTATTGGGGCAGGGGACGACACCGGGGCCGGTATCGCGCGGGCGTTTGCGCGTGATGGTCTGGTGTCCTGTTTGGTGCGCCGTGACCGTCATGCGGATGCGCTGGAAGCATTGGCGCAGTCTATCCGTGATGAGGGGTATGATGCCCGTGCCTATCCAGCGGATGCGCGCAAAGAGGATGTGATGATTGATCTGTTCGACCAGATCGAGGCAGAGGTTGGCCCGATCGAGGTTGCGGTCTTCAACATTGGCGCCAATGTCATATTTAACGTGACCGACACCACGTCGCGGGTGTTCAGCAAGGTGTGGGAAATGGCCTGTTTCGCGGGTTTCCTTATGGGACGCGAAGCAGCCAAGCGGATGCAGGATCGTGGCCGCGGCACCATCATCTTTACCGGTGCGACTGCCAGTGTGCGCGGCGGCGCGGGCTTTTCGGCATTTGCCAGTGCGAAACATGGGCTGCGCGCCTTTGCGCAATCATTGGCGCGGGAAATGGGGCCGAAGAATGTGCATGTGGCGCATACGATCATTGATGGGAAAATCGACAGTTCGTTCATTCGGGACAATTTCGCTGACGTGGATGCTATGCGCGATCAGGACGGCATCCTGAACCCCGATCACATCGCCCAGAACTACGTAATGCTGTACCACCAGCCGCGCAGCGCTTGGACCCATGAACTGGACCTGCGCCCCTGGTCAGAGAAATGGTGAGGACTGACACATGACTGTAACTGTTGACTATCTCTATGACTTCGGCAGCCCGAATTCCTATTTCTGCCATAAGGTCATCCCCGATATTGAGGCGCGCACAGGTGTGTCGATCAACTATATTCCCTGTCTGTTGGGCGGGATTTTTAATGCGACGGGGAACATGGCACCTGCCTTTGCCTTTGGCAAAGTGAAGGGCAAGATGGAATATGAGCGTCTGGAAATCGCGCGTTTTGTGAAACGTCACAATCTGACGGAGTATCAACTCAACACGCACTTCCCTGTAAACACTCTGTTGATGATGCGGGCAGCTGTCGCGGCGCAGCAGTTGGGGGTGCATGAACAGTATATGGACGCCGGATGGGCGGCGATGTGGGAAAAAAGCCTGAAAATGGACGACCCGCAGGTGTTTGTTCAGGTGATGGATGACGCTGGTTTGGATGGGGCGCAGCTGTTGGAACTGGCCCAGGCGCCAGAGGTGAAGGAAGGGCTGAAGGCCAACACCACTGCGGCGGTTGAACGCGGCGCCTTCGGCATGCCCTGTTTCTTCGTCGGGGACGAAATGTACTTTGGCAAGGAACGGTTGACCCAGGTCGAGGAAGAGATCGTCGCGCAGCTGACGGTAGCCGGTTAACGCGCAGGCGTTACCCTCAATGCATGAAATAGGCGGGCGCGGGGCATGAACCGGCGCCCGTTTTGGTGTGCCGTGGACGATTGACGCAACGAACCAGAAGCAATCTGGCCGTTATCCGGTTATCACCGACACATCATCGGAGGAAACGGTCCGACCTGCGCCTTGGGAAACGCGGCGCTTTGGATCGACATTGGAGTATTCAATATGACAAACGCCAGCGCACCTCAGGCTCAGGTTATTGTGGAACGTGAGGACGGTGTCCTGCGTCTGACGATGGATAACCTGACCAAGAAAAACGCCATCACCTGCGAAATGTACCTGCAAATGAAAGAGGCGCTGGATGCGGCTGCCACGGATCATAGCATTCGTGCGGTTCTGTTGCGTGGCACCGGCGGCGTGTTTTCGTCCGGCAATGATGTCAACGGCTTCAACGCGCCCAAGGGTGAACTGCCCGCGCCGGTGCAATTCGTGCGGTCGCTGGTGAAATTCCCCAAGCCCATCGTCGCACAGGTCGAAGGTCTGGCCGTGGGCATCGGGGTCACCATGCTGCTGCATTGCGACATCATCTATGCGGCGGATGATACCAAGTTCCGCATGCCTTTCGTGAACCTTGGCGTGGTGCCAGAGGCGGGATCGTCCTACCTGCTGCCCCGCCTGATGGGCGCGGCCAAAGCGGCAGAGCTGGTTCTGCTGGGGCGTCTGTTCAGCGCCGCCGAGGCAGAGGCGCTGGGCATGGTATCCAATTCGATGCCGCAGGCGGAGGTTGCCGCCGCAGCGGAAAAGGCAGTTGCAGCACTGGTCAAACAGCCGTTGGGCGCGATGATGAAATCGCGGGCCTTGCTGCGGGATGTGTCCGGTGAGGCGCTGGATGAACGGATCGAACTGGAATTCAAACAGTTCTTTGAAGGTCTGAAAGGTCCCGAATTTGCCGAAGCCGCCCGCGCCTTTATGGAAAAACGCGAACCGGATTTTTCGAACATTCCGGTTGCGTGATCTGCAACGTCAACCTTGCCCGACCTAGCGCGGGCAACCATATGAAAAGCGTCCCCAAATTGGGGGCGCTTTGTCGTTTCATCCGACGTCTTTTCAGAAAGCAGGCCCATCATGATCAAGGTTCACCATCTGTCGCAGTCTCGTTCCCTGCGGATCCTATGGCTGCTGGAAGAGTTGGGCCTGCCCTATCAGGTGCAGCGCTATGAACGTGACGCGGTGACCCGTCTGGCCCCGCCGGAGTTGTTGCAGTTTCATCCCCTTGGTAAATCGCCGGTGGTAGAAATTGACGGTCAGCGGTTGGCGGAATCCGGTGCCATTGTCGAATATCTTTGTGCGCTGCACGGTCCCCAGATGGTGCCTGCGCAGGGAACCGCCGCTTACTTGGAGCATCTGGAGATGATGCACTTCGCCGAAGGATCGGCGATGATCCCACTATTGTTGCAGATCTACGTCGGCACTTTGGGCGATGCGGGCGCGCCGTTGCAGCCACGCATCCAGTCAGAGGTGACAAACCACCTACAGTTCATGGAGGACAGCCTGCGCCCCTCTGGCCACTTCGTGCTGGATCAGCTGTCGGCGGTGGACATTATGCTGAGCTTCCCCGCGATGAGCGTGCTGCGCATGGGCCGGGAGGAGGAGTTTCCCCGCCTCACCGCATTTGCCCATGCGATGATGGCCCGCCCCGCCTATCAGCGGGCTGTGGCGGCAGGTGGCGGGAATTAATCCTGCTTAGACCGACACGCCTGCCAGCACCGTGTCACGGGTGACGGTGTTTTTGTCACCCTGCAGGATCACCTCGCCACGGCGTAGCACGGTGAAACGGTCGGCAAGATCGTAGGCGAAATCGAAATACTGTTCGACCAGCACAATCGCCATGGTGCCTTGGCTGCGCAGGTGGCGGATCACTTCACCGATTTGCTGGATGATGTTGGGCTGAATGCCCTCTGTTGGTTCATCCAGCAACAAAAGCTTGGGTTTGGTGATCAGTGCGCGGGCGATGGCCAACTGCTGCTGCTGTCCGCCCGACAGGTCGCCGCCACGGCGGTTCTGCATCTTTTTCAGAACCGGAAACAGCTCATAGATCTCATCCGGGATAAAATGCTGATCGCGGGGCAGGCAGGCAAACCCCGTTTGCAGGTTTTCCGTCACCGTCAGCAGCGGAAACACATCGCGGCCCTGTGGCACGGTGGCGATGCCTTTGCGGGCCAGCGCGTGTGGCGGCAGCACCGGCAGCGCTTCACCATCCAGTGTCATATCGCCACCGGATCGCGCATGGGTGCCAGCGATCGCCTTGATCAGGCTGGTTTTGCCCACACCGTTGGTGCCCATCAGGCAGGTGACCTCGCCCTGCGCGGCCTGCATCGACACGCCGTGCAGGATTTGTGAATGGCCGTAGTGCAGCGTCAGATTATCAAGTGTCAGCATCGCTTAGCGCCCCAGATAGACGTCGATCACGTCCTGATTTGCGGTTACGTGGTCCAGTGATCCTTCGGCCAGAACGCTGCCTTCGTGCAGCACGGTGACCTTGCAGTTCAGGCGGCGGACAAATTCCATATCGTGTTCCACCACCACAACGGCGCGGGTTTTCGCGGCCTCGACCAGAATGTCGGTGGTGTGCTGGCGTTCGGTGACGGTCATGCCCGCCGCCGGTTCATCCACCAGCAACAGACGCGGTTCCTGCGCCAGCAGCATCCCGATTTCCAGCCACTGTTTTTGGCCATGGCTCAGCTCCCCCGCCAGACGGGTCAGTTGATCGTTTAGGCCGATCTCCTCCGCCAGTGCATCGACGCGGCCCAGATCCTCGGCCGTCGGGCGATAGGTCAGCACCGACAGCCAGCCGCGCGGGTTTTTCAGTGACACCAGCAGGTTTTCCTGCACGGTCTGATCCTCAAACACGGTGGGTTTTTGAAACTTGCGCCCCACACCGGATTGCGCGATCTGCGCTTCGGACATTTTCAGCAGCGACACTGATTTTTCGCCCCAGATCACCCGACCTTCATCCGGGCGGGTTTTGCCGGTGACGATATCCATAAACGTGGTTTTGCCCGCACCGTTGGGGCCGATGATTGCCCGCAGTTCGCTAGATCCGATGTTGAAGCTGAGGTTGTTGATCGCCTTGAACCCGTCAAAGCTGACCGACACGCCGGACACCTCCAGAAGCATGCTCATTCCTCTGCTCCCTTCTTGGTTGGGATCAGGTCAAACAGCCCGCCGATGCCTTTGGGTGCAAAGAGTGTCACAAGGACGAAGGACACGCCCAACAGGACCAGCCACCAATCCACCCACTTCACCGTGTATGAGCCCAGCGGCAGATCTGGTGCCTGCCCGCCGGTGAACCATGTGCTCAGCAGGCTGACGAAGGCCGCGCCAATGACAGCCCCATAAAGCCGCCCGCGCCCGCCGATGGCGACCCAGACTGCCAGGTAGATGGAGGCGATCGGTGCAATTTCTGCCGGATTGATGATGCCCGCCTGCGGGTAGTAAAGCGCCCCCGCAATGGCGGCGAGGCAGGCGGTCAGGGTGAACAGGGCGAGTTTGTACGCCTCAACCGAATAGCCAAGGAAGCGCACGCGCGCCTCATTGTCGCGAATGCCGCGAATGACCGATCCAAACTTGCCCGACACCACCCAAGCGGCGAGGAAGTAGCCCGCGCCAAGGGCAAAGGCCGAAGCCCAAAGGAACCAGAGCGATACGATGTCCTGTGACGCGGTGACGCCCGGCAGGTTTTGCAGGCCGGACAGCCCGTTGTTGCCGCGCAAGCCGCTGTCGTTCTGGAACAGGTAGAGCGCAAGGGCCAGCGTCATCGCCTGTGTCAGGATCGACAGGTACACGCCGGTGACGCGGCTGCGAAACGCCAACCAGCCAAAGATCAGCGCCAGTACGCCGGGCACCAGCACCACCAGCGCCAGTTGCAACACCAGACTGTCAGCAAAGGCCCAGATCAGCGGGAAGTCGGACGATCCTACAACGCCGAAGATCTGCGTGCCGATGGCGTCGATTACTTCTGCGTCTGTCGGGGGGAGCTCGGTCTGGCTGAGCGACTCCACCACAATCAGGCGGGTGCGTTCGTACATCAACCACATGCCGATCATATAGCCGCCCAGCCCGAAGAAAGCGAAATGGCCAAGGCTGAGGATGCCAGCAAAGCCCCAGATCAGGTCCATCGCCACAGCGATAAGGCAGAGGCAGAGCGTTTTGCCCAGCGTCTTGATGAAAGAGGTGGAGATAAAGCCGGCACCAGCCCCTTCGCTCAGCACCGTGACCACAAGGGTGAACAGCGCCAATAGGGCGAGGAAGATCAGAACCGAAGGGTTCCGTGCAATGAAACTACGCTGCATGTGCGGTTCCTCCGAATGTCGTGTCATGCCGGCCGATAGGTCGGCCAGTCCCCGAACCGCCCCCCAACGGGGCGGGGGCTTCGTTCGTTTCGTGTTGCGCTTGGGGGATGTTTTGCGGGGTACCCTTGGCGGTCTGTGTGGCATGTGCGCCCCGTGCGGTTCGGGGGCTGTCCTTAGTTAGCAGGTACATCGCTCAATCCCCCGCCGCGCGGCCTTTGAGGGCGATGATGCCCCGTGGCCGGAATTGGATGAAGATGATGATAAAGATGATCATGTAGGTCTGTGCCGCCAGCGTGTTCGACGGGTTCAGCCATTCGATCCCTTTTTGCAGGAACCCGATCAGCGCGGCGCCTGCCAGTGTGCCCCAGATGTTGCCGACACCGCCGACTACCACGGTCATGAAGCTTTGCACGATATAATCGCTGCCCAGTTCCGATGTGACTTTGGCAAACAGCCCAATGGCCACGCCTGCGACGCCAGCAATGCCGGAGCCAAGGCCGAAGGTCAGCATGTTGACCCGACCGGGGTTGATCCCCATTTGCGCGGCCATCGCCGGGTTCTGCGTCACCGCGCGGGTGTCGAGGCCAAGGCGCGTGCGTTTCATGATGAACAGGAATACGGCGAGGAAGATCAGCGCCAGCACAAAGATGGCGATGCGGATATAGCTGATCGATACCACATCATTCATCACCCACGCGCCATCCAGCCAGCCGGGCGCGGTCAGCGGGCGGGCCTGCGTGCCAAAGATGTTCTTGGCCAGCTGTTGCAGCGCGATGGAAATCCCGAAGGTTGCCAGCAGCGTTTCCAGCGGGCGTGCATAGAGATGACGGATCACCAGTCGTTCCATCGCCACACCGGCGGCGAAGGTAACGGCAAAGGCGGTGGGAATGGCGATCAGGATCGAAAGGGTGTGATCGGGCACGATCTGTTGCACCACATAGCCGGTGTAGGCGCCCATCATGATAAATTCGCCATGGGCCATATTAATGACGCCCATCACACCAAACGTAATCGCCAGACCGATCGCGGCAAGGAAATAGATCGAGGCGAGCGATAGCGCATCCAGCCCCAGATCCAGAGTTTGGTTCAGGGCCACTTTTACCTCAATACCCTTCAGCGACTTGGCGGCGGCTGCGGTGACGGCAGGGGATGGGTCCAGATAGCGGTCATATATAACGTGGCTGGCCAGCGCCTGTGCGATGTCGGCCTCACTCACCAGCGGGGCAACCTTGCCAGCGTCGGCTAAACCCGCGTAGGCCTTTAGGCGCTGGGCGGGGTCAGACAATTGCGCAACCGGCACGTCACCGACGCGGCCACCGTCCATATGGTCGGCAAGGGCGGTGCGGATCGCATCGTCGCTGACCGGCGCAGGGGCCAGTTTGGCGGCGACCAGTAGGGCGTAGGCATCAGTTGAAGTGATGTCTTCGCCAATTGTCAGCGTTTTGGCGATGTTTGCGTCCGGCAGCGCGGGCGCCGCTTCGCGCACAGTGGCGACAACGGGATTAAGCGTGGCGCGCAGATCAACGCCCAGATCGCCCGCCATATCCTCAATCGCGCCGATACGTTCGGCGTCACTGGCGCCAAAGCGGATGGTCAGCAGGCGTTCCAGCCGCAGCTTCTGCGCGGCCAATGCTGCATCCGCTTCGCCATTGATCGACGCACGCAGGGGCGCCAGCTGATCGGCGGACGGATCACGCGCAATGGATTGCAGCGCATCGGCGCGGGCGGCAGGGTCAGGGTCGGTCAATTGGAACTGCACCAGCGCGGTGGCGATCAGGGCGCGGATGCCGCTGTTGGGTTTTAGCTGTTTCAGATCCCCCTTCTGAAACTCCCCCACCACATCACCGCTGTCAAAATCGGTCAGACGGTACGTTTTGCCCTCGACCTTCTCCCCGATGAAGAAGTGGCCGTCGGATTTACGCATCCACATATCCTTGGCCGCCCAGACCTGCAGAACCTGCTGCGCCTGCGGCAAGCCGCTGGCGGCAATGGCGTCAATCGCCGGGCCGATCGTCTTGCGCGAGGATTTGGAAATCACCGCCTGATGCTGCTGTAACAGGGGCTGAATGGCCGTGCTATCTGCGGTTTGAGCGCTGAGGCTGACACAGGAAAGCAACAGGGCCGCGAGGGTCCAGATCGCCACATATATATGTCTCATGTCGGGGGAACTTCCGTCTGGGGGGTGGAAGGGGGCGGTTGCCCCCTCCCCATGGTTCGATGAAACCGTGTCTTAGTAGTTCGACAGGGTTTGAACGCAGGTCTTGGTCTCGGTGTTGTACATACCGCAGCCCAGATCTTTCCAATCCGATTTCAGGACAGCGGATTCCGGCAGATAGTCGGTCCATGCGTCACCGGCGACCTCGGTGGTCTGGCTGATGATGTCGAACTGACCGTCTTCCTGAATCTCACCGATCAGAACCGGTTTCGCCAGGTGGTGGTTCGGCAGCATAACCGCGGTGCCGCCGGTCAGGTTCGGGTATTCCTGCCCGTACATTTTCGCGCGTACAGCATCCACGTCTGTGCTGCCTGCTTCGGTTGCGGCGTTCACCCACATGTTAAAGCCGATGTAATGCGCTTCCATCGGGTCGTTGGTGACGCGCTCTTCGCCCATGCTCGCTTTCCATGTGTCCACGAAAGAGGCGTTCACTTCGCTATCGGCGGACTGGAAGTAGTTCCACGCCGCCAGATGGCCGACGAGGTTCGATGTATCCAGACCCGCCAGCTCTTCTTCCCCAACGGAGAAGGCGACAACAGGAATGTCATCTGCGGAAATGCCTGCGGCCGCCAGTTCCTTATAGAAGCCGATGTTGGCGTCGCCGTTGATGGTGGAGATCACGCCAACCTTTTTCCCATCCGCACCCAGGGCGACAACGTCGGCCACGATTTTCGACCAGTCGGAATGGCCGAAGGGGGTGTAGTTCACGAAGATGTCTTCGTCGGCGATGCCTTTACCCTTCAGGTAGCTTTCCAGAATGTTGTTGGTGGTGCGCGGGTACACATAGTCGGTGCCCAAGAGTGCAAACTTCTCTACGCCCAGCTCTTCAAGGAAGTAGTCGGTGGCGGGGATCGCTTGCTGGTTCGGGGCAGCACCGGTGTAGAAGACGTTCTTCGACGATTCCTCACCTTCATACTGTACCGGATAGAACAGCAGGCCATTCAGCTCTTCGATCACCGGCAGCACGGATTTACGCGAAACCGAGGTCCAGTTGCCAAAGATCACGTCGACCTCATGCACGGTCAGCAGCTCGCGCGCCTTTTCGGCAAACAGCGGCCAATCCGATGCGGGGTCAACAACAACCGCTTCCAGCTGTTTGCCCAAAAGGCCGCCCTTTGCGTTCTGCTGGTCGATCAGCATCAGCATGGTGTCCTTCAGGGTGGTTTCCGAAATGGCCATGGTGCCGGACAGCGAATGCAGTACGCCAACTTTAATGGTGTCTTCGGCCGCCAGGGCCGCGCCAGTGAGCGAAGCAAAGACAAGCGAGCCGGCCAGAGTGGATTTCAAGAGTTTCATGCAGTCCTCCTGCGGGGCTCATATAAAGGTGGCGCGTCTCGACTTGCGTGTAGTCAACCTTTCGCCTTACCTGTCCCCGCAACTTATGTTGCGATCCGTGTGGCGGCTGTACCGAGGTTCCAAATCGTATGGTCGCCACACACCCGCGTTCCCTGATGTCCCGTTTGACTGTCCCGCAGGCAGGCACAGCCAACCCTCTTGCTGAGGTTTTGGGCAGTTTGTCTGGGCGGAGTGCCGTGGATTTACCGTTGTGTTGGGTGAAATTTGGGCGGCGAAGTCGAATTTGACCAATAAACTGGCACAAAAGACATGATTTTTGCCGCTGCAATGCAGCAATTACCCTGAAAACGCGCGTCGCTGCGTGGGAAAATCGCTCCTTATTGTGGGGGGGAGCCGGGTTTTCGAAATCGAGTCGGCCAAATTCGCGGAATCATTACCCCGGTCCGAGTCGGATTCTGCCCCCATTTTCGCGACTCTCCCCCCGAGTCATAGCTGGACTCGCTGGGATTCCCCTGTTCTCCACCAGTCTTGCTTGGCTCCTTACCTTGAGTGCTGTTTTTGTTTGCGAAAACAAATTCTGTAAGCATCTGGTTTTATTAAGTTTACAAAAAACTTTCATGTTTTTTGGTTTTTTCTGTAAAAAGCGCTTGCGGGTGGTTTGGAATAACCTTAGAACCCCCTTCACCGGCGGCGCTGAGGCGCACAACGGGGCAGCGGACGGCGCTACGGAGGTACACTCTGGAGGGTTCGGAAGTGAAGAAAATGAGGCAGTGATGAGCGGGCGGCGCTAGAAAGATTTAGCGCAGTCGGTTGGTTTTTGTCTCTGGTGATGACGCAAGTTGTTGCCACGCTCTTTGACATTGATGGTATCTGAAGAGATATGTGGGCGGTTTGGTTCATTCGATGAATGAATGACTGCACATATATCAACTACCTAGAACTTCGGTTCGATGATGGATAGTCAGCTTCACTGTTTGTCGGCTTTCGGTATCTTTTGGTACTGATGTCACAAACAGAGAACGATCCAACCAGCCGGTTGGATCATTTCCAAGTC
>NZ_CYSF01000014.1 GCF_001458435.1 Thalassovita mediterranea | reverse complement strand
CGCGCCAAAGAAGTTGACGCGCTGCACGTTGACCTGCACGACGCTGCCTGCGGCGTTGCGGCCCTGATCGCCACCGGCAACTTCGACGCGGCCATTGATGAACTGGCCACCGGCTACTACGCCGATGCAGCCGCGGCCCTGACCAAGGCATTGTCGCACTGGAAAGTTGAGATTTCGTAAACGCCGCTCTCTTTTTCTGCTCTCTCAAACAAAAAAGCGCCCCCGATCGGAGGGCGCTTTTGTTTTTGCATTTATCGGTTCGTCTACTTAGTGACCTGCGCTTTGCTGCCCTGTCACCTTCGCAATCACGGGTGCGATCCCACGCAGGACCAGCGGGATCAGCAGCAGGCCGTAGATCAGGCCCAGCACCCCATCAGCCAGCGCCGTCACCGCCCATTCAACAAAACCGTGCAGGTTTTCCGCCACACCATGCGCGGCGGCCACGGCGATGTTGTGGATGTCCTTATAAGGATGCGGCATGCCCAGTTCGTAAAGGCCATGGATCATGATCGATCCGCCCACCCAGAGCATCGCGGCCGTGCCGATGATCGACAGCGCGCGCATCAGCACCGGCATGAATTTCACCAGCCCACGGCCGAAGCTTTGGGTGGCGCCAAACCGCGCGTTTTGTGCCAGATGCAGACCCACGTCGTCCATTTTCACGATCAGGGCGACCGATCCATAGACCGCCAGCGTGATGAAAATCGCGACAACGGCCAGCGTCGCCGCCTCCATATAGACATTGCTGACCTCAATCGCGGCGAGCGAGATAGTCATAATCTCAGCCGACAGGATAAAATCGGTCTTGATCGCGCCTTTGACCTTCTGTTCCTCTAGGTGGCCAGGGTCTTTGACCGACATATCCTCGGCCACATGTTTGTCGCCATGGGGGAAGAGGACATGAAACACCTTCTCTGCCCCCTCAAAACACAGATAACTGCCGCCCAGCATCAGCAAGGGGGTGATCAGCCACGGGGCGAAATTTGACAAAAGCATCGCAATGGGCAGCAGGATCACCAGCTTGTTGAACAGCGACCCACGGGCGATTTTCCAGATGATCGGCAATTCGCGCGCGGGCGCGAAGCCCTGCACATATTTCGGTGTCACCGCCGCATCATCGATGATCACCCCAGCGGTTTTTGACCCCGCCTTGGCTGCGGCTGCCGCCACATCATCGACGCTGGTTGCTGCAACCTTGGCAATGGCTGCCACATCATCCAACAGGGCCAACAAACCGCTCATGAGCTACCTCTTAAATCGCCTCTTTCGCCACGCCGGTGATGGCGCCGCCAATCGTTAGCGCCAACCTAGACCATTGCCCATGTAACCGAAAGCACCTGATTGCGCCCACGTTAGCGCAAGCACCCCATGTTTGCGCCAACATCCTGTCAACGCTTCCTTTTTACCCTTTCCGGTAGGGAAATCCGCGCCTATAGCACGGGCAAGCTAACGCAGACAGGAGTCTTAGTGCCATGACCATCAAAGTCGGCATCAACGGATTTGGCCGCATCGGCCGTTGTACCCTCATGCACATCGCCGAGAGCGCGCGTGAAGATATCGAAGTTGTAAAAATCAACGCCACCGGCCCGCTGGACACTGCGGCGCATCTGGTACGCTATGACTCGGTCCATGGCCGTTTCGTAAACGACGTGACCATCGGCGAAGAGAACGGCAAAAACTGGATGGATCTGGGCCGTGGCAAGTTCGAAGTTCAGTCGACCTACGACATGAACGAACTGGACTGGTCCGGTGTTGACGTGGTTCTGGAATGCACCGGTCAGTTCAACGACGGCGAGAAAGCGCAGAAACACATCGAACAGGGTGCAAAATCTGTCCTGATCTCCGCCCCTGCGAAGAACGTACAGAAAACCATCGTCATGGGTGTGAACGACGCCGATCTGGCGGCGGGCGACACCATGATTTCGAACGGCTCCTGCACCACCAACTGTCTGGCGCCGCTGGCCAAAGTGCTGCACGAAAAAATCGGCATCGAATCCGGTATCATGACCACGATCCACAGCTACACCGGCGACCAGCCGACGCTGGACCGTCGCCACAAGGACCTGTACCGCGCCCGCGCAGCCGCCATGTCGATGATCCCGACTTCCACCGGTGCCGCCAAAGCACTGGGTGAAGTTCTGCCGGCCCTGAAGGGCAAACTGGACGGTTCTGCCGTACGTGTTCCGACCCCGAACGTCTCCGCCGTTGACCTGACCTTCATCGCACAGCGCGACGTCACCGAAGACGAAGTGAACGCCGTAGTGGCCGAGGCCGCCGCTGGCGCGCTGAACGGCATTCTGGGCTACGACACCGAGAAGAAAGTTTCGATCGACTTCAACCACACCGAAGAAAGCTCGATCTTCGCCCCCGATCAGACCAAAGTGACCGGCGGTCGTCTGGTGCGCGTTCTGGCGTGGTACGACAACGAATGGGGCTTCTCCTGCCGGATGGCAGATGTGGCCGTTGCAATGGGCAAGCTGCTGTAATTACGGCGACTTGTTGCGATACGGTTGATTTGGTCGTCGATCACGGGCATGAAGGGCTGGCAGTTTTAGTACAGCCGCTCTTGCAGGGATCGACACCATGACCAACCAGATTGCTATTGCCCTGGGACTTCTGATCGTCGCCTTCATTGGCGGCGATCTTTTTGTGACTGGCGGCGAAACCCTGGTCTTTCTGGGCAAGAAGTTCGATGACTTCATCGAATGGCTGGCCTTCTGGCGCTAACTGTGTCTGAACAGGGCCCGCCCTACCCACTCAACACGGATAGGCCATCATCACCCGCCGGATCACTGGCGGGTTGCGGCGGGATTTTCCCGCATCACGGCGGCTGGGACGTTTGTCAGCGGTGACCACCAGATCATAACGGCAGGTGCGCTTCAGGCGGTCGTGGATTTCGGCGCGGGTCTGGCCGACCCAAGGACGCGGATAGGTCTGCGGCAGAGCGAAGGCGCCGTGGGTGGTCAGCACGCCACCACAATAGCCCAGATAGCTGCGACGGGGCGCACGGGTACGCTTGGCATCGCGGGCGCGGGTCAAAAGGCCGCCTTCGATCTCTTCCCAGCAATCGCGCGGCGCATCCATGCCGCGCACATCCACTGTCACCACATAACGGTTATGGGTCATCGCCCAGATCGCGATGATCAGCACCATCGCACCGGCGGCCAGCGACAGCCACAGGATCAGCCGATGCACGGGGATGGTAAAGATTGTCTCTACTAGTGCCGGTGCCTCGGTATCCTGTTTGGCCATTTTGTTACCTGTTTAGTTTCTCCAGCAACTTCTCTGCGACCTCTGGGGTCACGAAATTCGAGATGTCGCCGTTCAGTCGCGCGATTTCTTTTACCAGTTTCGAAGCGATTGCCTGATGCCGAGCTTCGGCCATCAAAAACACCGTTTCGATTGAAGCGTCCATTGCACGGTTCATGCCAACCATCTGGTATTCGTATTCAAAATCGGTCACCGCGCGCAGACCACGGATAATGACCTGTGCACCCACGTCCCGCGCACAATGAATCAGAAGGTTTTCAAAGGGATGCGCGACGATCTCAATACCGGCCTCTTGGGCGACTTCGCGGGTTGCGTCTTCGATCATGGCGACGCGCTCTTCTAGCGAAAACAACGGGCCTTTGTCGCGGTTGATGGCCACGCCAATAACCAAACGATCCACCAAGGTTGCCGATCGACGGATGATATCCAGATGTCCCAAAGTGACCGGATCAAAGGTGCCGGGGTACAGGCCAATACGCATGAAGAAGTCTCCCTCTGCGACGCGAATGGTGGGTCGCGTCTTTTTCTCTTGCGCGCACGCAATATTATTGCGCGCCGAATTGCAAGCGAAAATGCTGCATTGCGGAAAGATGATGGGAAATTCGCGCCCATGCCCCGCATTGCGGGACAGGAGCAAGATCAGCCAAAACGATCCGGCCTTAGTGGCCCATGATCATCCCTTCGAGGGCGTTGCGTTCCATCGCCAGTTCATCAAGACGCGCGGCAACAACGTCACCGATGGTCACGATGCCCACCAGTTCGCCAGCTTCCATGATTGGCATATGGCGGAAGCGGCCTTCGCTCATCCGTTTCATCACATCATCAGCGGTGTCGTCACGGGCGCCGCACACTGGCTTACGGGTCATCATATCGTCCACGCATTCCTGCATACAATCAGGACCGCGCACGGCCAATGCACGCACAATGTCACGTTCGGAAATGATGCCTTCTGCCTTTTTGCCGTCCGAAGAAACCACCACGCCGCCAATCCGGCGCTCTGCAAGGATCTGGGCCACCTCGGCCACGCCAGTTCCGGGCTTAACCGTCACAACAGCTGCGTCGCCTTTTGCTTTCAGAATTTGATTAACCAGCATAACCGCTCTCCTCCAAACGTAATATCCACCCCAGCGTTGACCACCACCCCAGAAGTGTCAAGCCGTGCCGTGAAAACCGCAAGCGCGATGCGCGCGTTACTGGTCCTGCTCCAGACGCGCCACTTCTTCGCGCAGACCCTCGCTCAGTGCTTCGGCAAAGCGGTTCATCCGTTCTAGGCGGCGATCATCCGCGTGCCGGATCAGATAGAAACTGCGTGTCAGGCTGACCGCGTCGCCCAACACTTTGCGCAGACGTGGTGCTGTCGGCATGGCGAACCCGTGGACCACGCCAATCCCAGCGCCCGCACGGATGGCGTTGAATTGAACTGAAACAGAGTTCGAGGCGAGGTTCACATGCTCCAACCCCAACTCGGCAAGGTAGTCCAGTTCCTTGTCAAAGATCATATCGGGGATGTAGCCGATCATCCGGTGCCCACGCAGATCCTTTAGCGACTGAATGCGCGGATGTTTGATCAGGTAGGCCCGCGCTGCTGCCAAGTATAGTTTGTAATCAGTGATCTTTTGCACCGTCAGTCGATTTCCGGCCTCGGGCGCGCTGACGCCAATGGCCATATCCGCTTCGCGCTTTGACAGGTTGAACACCCGCGGCAATGCAACGATCTGGATTTCAAGATCGGGGTTTTCCTTGCCAATACGGCTGCATACCTGCGGCAGAAGGAAGTTTGCACAACCATCCGGCGCGCCGATGCGGATGGTGCCGGACAAGTTACCCGCCTGCCCCGCCAGTTCTTCTACAGCGCCGGTCATCGCCTGTTCCGCGCGTTCAGCATGGATCAACAGACGTTGGCCAGCATCAGTCAGCGCATAGCCCTGCGGGGACTTGGCAAACAGTGGTGCGCCCATCTGTTCCTCAAACCGTGCGATGCGGCGTCCAACCGTTGCAGGGTCCACCTTCAGGTCGCGGCCCGCTGCCGACAAGCTTTCCAGCCGTGCAACCGCCAGAAAGACCTTCATATCATCCCAATTCGGTGTCATCAGCCATCCCTCCTGTTCTGTGCGCGGGCAGTGTTTGTGTGATGAAACACGAGGTTAACCACCAAACGCAGTCCATCTTGCCCATGCTTTGCGTTTTCGCAAATCCGTTTTGATATCTTTCGTCTTTTCGGGTGATTTTTGCAAGCCTATGATGATCTCAATCTTTCAGGAGGAGTGATCCATGCAAGAAATCATGAACTACGTCGATGGTCAGATGGTTCCCGGTACATCCGGCCGTTTCACCGAAAACAGCAACCCCGCAACTGGCGAACCTGCCAGCCGCGTGCCGCTGGCCTCCAAGGAAGAAATGGACGCCATCATCGAAAAGGCCGCTGCTGCTCAGGTCAAATGGGCCGCAACCAACCCGCAGCGTCGCGCCCGCGTGATGATGAAGTTCGGCGACCTGATCAACCAGCACATGGACGAGCTGGCCGAGCTGGTAAGCCGTGAACACGGCAAGACCCTGCCCGACGCACGCGGCGACGTTCAGCGTGGTCTGGAAGTGGTCGAAGTATGCATGGGCGCGCCCCACATGCTGAAGGGCGAGTACATGAATGACGGTGGCCCCGGCATCGACCTCTACTCCATGCGTCAGCCGCTGGGCGTAGTTGCTGGCATCACGCCCTTCAACTTCCCCGCCATGATCCCGCTGTGGAAAATCGCACCTGCCATCGTTTCGGGCAACGCGATGATCCTGAAACCGTCCGAGCGCTGCCCCTCCACCTCGCTGCGCCTGGCCGAACTGCTGAAAGAAGCAGGCCTGCCCGATGGTGTTCTGCAGGTTGTGAACGGCGACAAAGAAGCCGTTGACGCGATCCTGGACAACGAAACCATTCAGGCGGTAGGCTTTGTGGGTTCGACCCCGATTGCACAGTACATCTATGGCCGCGCCGCCACCAACGGTAAGCGCGCCCAGTGCTTCGGTGGTGCGAAAAACCACATGATCATCATGCCCGACGCGGATCTGGACAAAGCAGCCGACGCGCTGGTTGGTGCAGGTTTCGGCGCCGCTGGCGAACGCTGCATGGCGATCTCGGTTGCGGTTCCGGTTGGTAAAGAAACCGCCGACGCCCTGCGTGAGCGTCTGATCCCCCGCATCGAAGCGCTGAAAGTTGGCCCCTACACTTCGGAAGAAGACGTAGACTACGGCCCCGTTATCACCGCTCAGGCGAAAGACCGTATCAACGGCCTGATCACCTCGGGTGTTGAGCAGGGTGCAGATCTGGTCACCGACGGTCGTGGTTTCAGCCTGCAGGGCTATGAAAACGGTCACTTCATCGGTCCGACCTACTTTGACAATGTCACCACCGACATGGACATCTACAAAGAAGAGATCTTTGGCCCGGTTCTGAGCCAGGTGCGCATGGACACTTATGAAGATGCGCTGAACCTGATCATCGACAACGACTATGGCAACGGCACCGCGATCTACACCGCAGACGGTGACACCGCGCGTGACTTTGCCAACAAGGTCAACGTCGGCATGGTCGGCATCAACTTCCCGATCCCGGTCCCGCTGTCCTACTTCACCTTCGGCGGCTGGAAGAAATCGGCCTTCGGTGACCTGAACCAGTACGGCCCGGACGCACTGCGCTTCTACACCAAGACCAAAACCGTGACCGCGCGCTGGTTCTCGGGCATCAAAGAAGGTGGTGAATTCGCCTTCAAGGCGATGGATTAATCCCCATCTTGACCTAAAATTCAGGCACGCCCATCGCGGCGTGCCTGTTTTTTTGCCGACATAGCCATAAGTTTTCTAATCAATTGGTTAAAAAATGCTTGCTTTGTCGCCGCACTCGCCGCACCCTGTCCTTATGTATAGGCAATAGGTTTCGGCAAAAGTGCATTTCTCGGCTAACGTGTCCCAACAATCTGTCAGCGCACATGGCACCGCACCGGCGGGCGCTGCAAATGACATCGTTTCGCCCATGCCGCTGACCATCACCCCCGCACATGTTCCCCAACGGTTAGGCAGCCAATCATGACTGTCGGCCTCCGCATATCCCTGCCCGACAACCTCGCGATTGTGCGGTTTGGCAAATATGTAACGGAGGCGGACTACGAAGTGGCGCTGGAGCTGTATGCAACACACCCCAATGCGCGCCACGGCCAGAACCTTCTGTGTGACATGCGCCAGACCATTGATGGCACCGTTGATATGGCCAAACGGCTGGCCATGCAGGTGACGATGGATCAGGTTCTGGGGTCAGGCCCTTTGCCGCGCACAATCCTATATCTGGTGCCCAACGCCAAGGTCGGCGACCTGATCGCCACCTGTGTCGCATTGTGGCAACCGAACCACTATGTTACCGGAACAATTATCAAAACCGAAGCCGAGGCAATCAGCCGTCTGGGCCTGCAAACCCCCACACTGGACGACCTGATACCGATCGAAACCTACGACTGATTGCGAAAAAATTGCCAAACTATACGTTTGCGCACAGGCAAGGCGAAAACCCCTGTCGTAGTCTCCTGAGGCTACACACAGCAAAGACACGAAGGACCCCCCAAGCACAAAGCGTGTCCTCCTTCAGACCACTCACACCAAGGGAACCCAAGTGCCCACCACCTACAAAATTCTGCCAGATCTGGATCTGGTCTACATGCGTGTCACCGGTGCCATTGTCATCGAAGAAACGCTCGCCATCCTGCGCCAGTATTTGGAACACCCCGATTACAAACCCAATCGCGACCATCTCCATGACTTGTCTGAAATGTCGATCGTCAAGATCGACTTCCAAGCGGTCCTTGCGGTGCAAGATCAGGTCGTTTCGCAACAAACCCAATCCGCCAGCAGCAATCTTGTGGTCTATTACGCGCCGACCGAACTGGGGCAATCTGTTGCCAAGGATTTGCGCAGCCTCTGGGCCCCCTTCCCGTCGGTGGAAATCATGATCGCCACCACATTGGATGAAGCGGCGGACATGCTGGGCCGGAACGTAGACAGCCTACGCACCCTCGTGCGCAGCTGACCCCAGTTTCATCAGAAAAAACAGTCGGCTGCCGCAACTTGATAAAGTTGCGGCAGTTTGCCTTTGTTTGCCTCATTTTTCAGCTTGCAATAGTTGTGTAGGAATTGGAAATTAAACAAGCGTTCATATAATTTGGACCCAAGCCCTCTGGCCGCCGATCCGACCCAGCGAAATGGTCATAGATCACCGCCCGAGGCGACGCAGCGCCCATGCGCACACCATCGACGGGAGGACAGGTGATGGATTTTGCACTGACCGAGGAACAGACCGCAATTTTCGACATGGCAAAGGGGTTCGGCGACGAACATATCGCGCCTTTCGCCCGCCAGTGGGAAAAAGACGGCACCATCCCCAAAGAGCTGTGGCCCGAACTGGGCGCCTTGGGCCTAGGTGGGATCTATGTATCCGAAGAGTCGGGCGGGTCCGGCCTGGGACGACTGGACGCCACCCTGATTTTCGAAGCCCTGTCAATGGCCTGCCCCTCTGTGGCGGCGTTCTTGTCGATCCACAACATGTGCGCCAAGATGCTGGACACATTCGGCGATGATCACATCCGCGAAAATGTGTTGGCCCCTGCCTTGGGCATGGAAAAAATCCTCAGCTATTGTCTGACAGAACCGGGGTCCGGTTCTGATGCTGCCGCGCTGAAGACACGGGCGGAAAAAACCAACGAAGGCTACACCCTGAACGGCACCAAAGCGTTCATTTCGGGCGGTGGCTATTCTGACGGCTACGTGGTCATGGTGCGCACCGGCGATGACGGGCCCAAGGGCATTTCCACCGTCTATGTCGAAGACGGTACACCCGGTCTGTCCTTTGGCGGGCTCGAGGAAAAGATGGGCTGGAAAAGCCAGCCCACCCGTCAGGTGCAGTTTGACGACTGCAAAATCCCCGCCGCTAATCTGGTCGGCACCGAAGGCGACGGTTTCAAATACGCGATGGCCGGTTTGGACGGCGGACGCCTGAACATCTCGGCCTGTTCGCTGGGCGCGGCGCAATCTGCATTGACCCAGACCCTGCAATACATGAGCGAACGCAAGGCCTTTGGTAAATCCATCGACCAGTTCCAGGCGCTGCAATTCCGTCTGGCCGATATGGAGATTGAACTGCAGGCCGCGCGCACCTTCCTGCGTCAGGCGGCGTGGAAACTGGACACTGGCGCACCCGACGCCAGCAAGTTCTGCGCGATGGCGAAACGTTTTGTCACTGAAACCGGTTCCAAAGTTGCCAACCAATGTCTGCAATTGCATGGTGGCTATGGCTATCTGGCCGACTATGGTGTTGAAAAGACCGTGCGCGATCTGCGCGTCCATGAAATCCTGGAAGGCACCAATGAAATCATGCGCCTGATTGTGGCGCGGCACCTTCTGGCCGAAAACGCATAAGTATCAGCGACATGAGCGACATCCACACCCGTATCGAAGGCCAGATTGGCCGCATCACCTTTACCCGCCCCAAGGCGCTAAACGCGCTCAGCCATACCATGTCGCTGGCATTGGAACAGGCGCTGGATGACTGGGCCGAAAATGATGCGGTCAAAATGGTGCTAATCGACGCAGAGGGCGACCACGCCTTCTGTGCGGGCGGTGACATTGCCGCCATGTATGAGGCAGGGATCAAGGGCGAATTTGAAGGGCCGCGCGACTTCTGGCGGGATGAATACCGCATGAACGCCAAGATGTTTCATTTCCCCAAACCTGTGGCCAGCCTGATGCAGGGCTTTACCATGGGCGGTGGCGTCGGGGTCGGCTGTCACGGATCGCACCGTGTGGTTGGCGACACGACGCAAATCGCCATGCCAGAAACCGGCATCGGCTTGATCCCTGATGTGGGCGGCACGCTGATCCTTGCCCGCGCACCGGGGCGGATTGGCGAATATCTGGGCGCCACGGGCGGTCGGATTGGCGCGGCGGATGCGATCCACGCCGGATTTGCCGATTACTACATCCCCGAAGCACAGTGGCCTGCCCTGACCGCGGAACTGGTCGAAACCGGCGACTGGGAGGCAATCGACCGCGCCGCACAGCCAGTTCCTGACAGCGCCCTCGCTGCGCAACAGGGTGAAATTGACGCCTGCTTTGCCGGTGACAGCCTGTCTGATATTCTGACAGCCCTCAAATCAACCGACACAGACTTCACCGCCAAAGCCCTGAAGGTGCTGGGCCGTGTTTCGCCCCTGTCGGCGGGCTGCACGATTGAGCTGGTCCATCGCGCCCGCCTGACGGACGACATCAAGAAAGCGCTGGAACAAGAGTTCCGCTTTACCTACCGGTCCATGGATCAGGGCGATTTTCTGGAAGGTGTACGCGCCCAGATCATCGACAAGGACCGCAATCCCACGTGGAAACATGACAGCATCGACACTGTGCCCTCGCTTGAGGTGACGCAGATGCTGATGCCGCTCGGCGCTGACGCGCTGAAGATCTGAGGAGGAACACCATGAAAATCGCATTTATCGGTCTGGGCAACATGGGTGGCCCGATGGCTGCAAACCTTGCCAAAGCGGGCCATGAGGTCACAGGCTTTGATCTAGCCGCCCCGATGCCCGAAGGCGTTGCCAAAGCAGACACCGCCGCCGCCGCTGCAAATGGTGCAGAGGTGGTGGTGACAATGCTGCCCAACGGTCAGATCCTGCGCGCCGTCGCAGATGACGTGATCCCCGCCATGAGCGCAGGCGCAGTTCTGTGTGACTGTTCCACCGTGGATGTGGACAGTGCCCGCGCGGTGGCCGAACAGGCCGCAAACGCCGGCATGGGCGCGCTGGATGCGCCAGTGTCGGGCGGCGTCGGCGGCGCGGCGGGCGGCACGCTGACCTTTATGGTGGGCGGCGGCGCAGATGCGTTTGAAACCGTGAAACCGCTGTTTGACATCATGGGCCAAAAAGCCGTGCATTGCGGTGACGCAGGCGCCGGTCAGGCGGCCAAGATCTGTAACAACATGATCCTTGGCGTCACCATGGTTGCCACCTGCGAAGCCTTCGCGCTGGCCGATAAACTGGGTCTGGACCGTGGCAAAATGTTTGATGTTGTCTCCACCTCATCGGGCTACAGCTGGACGATGAACGCCTATTGCCCCGCCCCGGGTGTCGGCCCGCAGTCGCCTGCGGACAATGGCTATACCCCCGGTTTCGCCGCCGAACTGATGCTGAAGGACCTGCGCCTCAGCCAGCAAGCCGCCGAAAGCGCCGATGCCGACACGCCGATGGGCGAACTGGCCCGCGCGCTGTATGAGCAGTTCGTTGAAAATGAAGATGGTCTGGGCAAAGACTTCTCGGCCATGCTGCCACGGTTTGAGGGACGCGGTCGCGGCTAACGCGCCTCACCTCACGCATGTGTGACCCAAACAGGCCGTCTCTGTCTGTCTGAATTGATCTGGATCATATAATACATTCAATATGTATTATATTTCACCATCAACAGACAGATAAGGAGACGGCTATGTTTGCAAATAACGTTGGTGGCGCTGACAAAATCCTGCGGATCGTTCTAGGCACGCTTTTGCTGATCGGTGCGATCATGGGCTACGGCATTTGGATGTGGATCGGGGTTATTCCGCTGGTCACTGGCCTGTTTGGCACCTGCCCGCTCTACTCCATCTTGGGCTTCAGCACCTGCTCGATGAAGAAGTAAGGTATCGCATTCCCAAACGACCAAGGGCGCCCAACGGCGCCCTTTTCTACGTCAATCGGTCTGCGTGTCAGCGTTCGATCACCTGTCGCAACAGATCATCCACATAGTCACTCAGCGCGATTTTCTGATCCAGCACATCCGCTACAGGCACCCATGCGGCCTGATCCGCATCATCATCCGCAATAGGCGTGCCCGCGCGATAACGGCACTCGACCGCGACCAGATAATAGTGATGTTTGACGCTGCCATCTGCGTGGTCCCCAATCAGATCGAGGCCACCCAAGGTTCCCACAGCCTCAGCCGAGACACCGGTTTCCTCGTGCAGTTCACGCACCGCAGCAGCGGCAACGGTTTCGCCACCCTCAACATGGCCGCCGGGATAGCCCCAGATGCCGCGATCGGGATCATTGCGACGTCGCACCAGCAGCACCTGCCCGTCATGCACAGTGACCGCCAGGGCGGCCAATGCGGGGCGTTTTAAGGCCCCATTTTCGCTCACGCTCATTCCGCCGCGACCCGACCACCGGGCAACATCGGTTTCAGGTAACGGCCCGTGTGGCTCTCGGCCACCTCGGCCACCTGTTCCGGCGTGCCCTCTGCCACGATGCGACCACCGCCATCACCGCCCTCGGGCCCGATGTCGATGATGTGGTCCGCGGTTTTCACCACGTCGAGGTTGTGTTCGATCACCACCACGGTGTTGCCCTGATCGACCAGTTCGTGCAGCACCTCCAGCAGTTTGCGCACATCTTCGAAATGCAAACCTGTCGTAGGTTCATCAAGGATATAGAGCGTCCGCCCGGTAGATCGTTTCGCCAATTCCTTGGACAGTTTCACCCGCTGCGCCTCACCACCGGATAGCGTCGTCGCCTGCTGGCCCACCTTGATATAGCCAAGGCCCACCCGCATCAGCGCGTCCATCTTATCGCGGATCGACGGCACCGCCTGAAAGAACTCCTGCGCATCTTCTACTGTCATATCAAGGACATCTGCGATGCTCTTGCCCTTGAACTTCACCTCCAGCGTTTCGCGATTGTAGCGCGCACCGTTGCAGGTTTCGCAGGTCACATAGACATCCGGCAGGAAGTGCATTTCAATCTTGATCACCCCATCGCCCTGACAGGCCTCGCACCGGCCACCCTTGACGTTGAAGCTGAACCGACCGGGTTTATACCCCCGCGTCTTGGCCTCGGGCAGACCGGCGAACCATTCACGGATCGGGGTGAAGGCGCCAGTGTAGGTCGCAGGGTTTGACCGCGGTGTGCGCCCGATCGGGCGCTGGTCAATGTCGATCACCTTGTCCAGATGTTCCAACCCCTTGATCGTGTCACAGGGCGCGGGCGTTTGACGCGCCCCGTTAAGGCGCATGGAGGCGGTTTTAAACAGCGTTTCAATCGTCAGCGTCGATTTCCCGCCACCGGACACACCGGTCACGCAGACAAATTTGCCCAGCGGGAATTTCGCCGTCACATCCTGCAGGTTGTTGCCCGTGGCCTTCACCACGGTGATGTTTTTACCATTCCCCTCGCGCCGTTCCGCAGGCACCGCGATTTCGCGCGCGCCGGTCAGATACTGGCCGGTCAGCGACGCAGGATCCGCCGCGATCTGTTCCGGCGTGCCGTGCGATACGATCTGGCCGCCATGCACCCCAGCGCCTGGACCAATGTCGAACACATAATCCGCCTCACGGATCGCTTCTTCGTCATGTTCGACCACGATCACCGTATTGCCCTGATCACGCAGGTTTTTCAGCGTGTCCAGCAGACGATCATTGTCACGTTGGTGCAACCCGATGGAGGGTTCATCCAGCACATAAAGAACCCCCGTCAGACCCGACCCGATCTGACTGGCAAGCCTGATCCGCTGGCTTTCGCCCCCCGACAAGGTGCCGGAGTTACGGCTGAGTGACAGGTATTCTAGCCCCACATTGTTAAGGAAACCTAAACGCTCGCGGATTTCCTTCAGGATCGCGCCCGCAATGGCGTTTTTCTGATCGGTCAGGTGATCCGGCACCGTGCGGCACCAATCATAGGCCTCGCGGATCGACATCTGCACCACCTGGCCCACATGCAACAGCGGCGCGGCCTCGCCATCTGCGGGGCCCAGCTTCACCGCCAGCGCCTCGGGGTTCAGACGGTAGCCGCCACAGGCACCACAGGCACGGTTGTTCTGATAACGCTCAAACTCTTCGCGGACCCAGTTTGAATCCGTCTCGCGGTAACGGCGTTCCATGTTGGGGATCACCCCCTCAAAGGTGCGCGTCACCTGATAGACACGGCCACCTTCGTCATAACGAAACGGGATCTCTTCCTTGCCCGATCCGTAGAGGAAAACCTGCTGAACCTTCTTCGGCAGATCCTTCCATTTGTCATTCTTATCAAAGCCATAGTGCGCGGCGATCGCCTCGATCGTTTGCAGGAAATAGGGCGATTTGCCCTTGCGCCAGGGCGCCAGCGCACCATCATAGACCTTGAGGTTCTGGTCCGGCACAACAAGACGCTCGTCAAAGAACAGCTCCATCCCCAGACCGTCACATTTCGGGCAGGCGCCGAACGGAGCGTTAAAGGAAAACAGGCGCGGCTCAATCTCAGAAATCGTAAAACCGCTTTCGGGGCAGGCAAAATTTTCGCTGAATGTGATGCGTTCCGGATCGCCCTCTTTGGGCGCGGTTTCCAGCACAGCAATGCCATCCGCCAGATCCAGCGCGGTGCGGAAACTGTCGGCCAGACGGGTTTCCAGCCCTTCCTTCACCACCAGACGGTCCACCACTACATCGATGTCATGGCGGAACTTCTTGTCCAACGTCGGGGGGGTGTCCAGATCATGGAATTCCCCGTCCACCTTAACCCGCTGGAAACCCTGTTTGCGCAGTTCCAGAAACTCTTTCTTATATTCGCCCTTCCGGTCCCGCACGATCGGGGCCAGCAGATAGGCGCGCGTCCCCTGTTCCATCGTCATCACGCGATCGACCATATCCTGCACCTGCTGCGCCTCAATCGGCAGGCCTGTGGCAGGGCTGTAGGGGGTGCCGACACGCGCAAACAACAGGCGCAAGTAATCGTAGATCTCGGTCACCGTGCCCACGGTCGAGCGCGGGTTCTTCGACGTGGTTTTCTGTTCGATAGAAATCGCCGGGCTGAGGCCGCTGATGTGATCCACATCAGGTTTTTCCATCATATCAAGGAATTGGCGGGCGTACGCGCTCAGGCTTTCGACATAGCGCCGCTGCCCTTCGGCATAGATCGTGTCAAACGCCAGTGACGATTTACCAGAACCCGACAGCCCAGTGATCACCACCAATTCATCGCGCGGAATGTCCACATCGATGCTTTTGAGGTTGTGTTCGCGTGCGCCGCGCACTTCGATTTTTTTCAGATCAGCCATCACTTGTCCCTGCGCCTGCGCCATCACTTGACCATTGCCGTTAACAGATAGTCGCTGCGGGCCGAGTCTCCAACCAAAAATTGCGAACATTAAGGGAACATTAACGACTTGCGACTAGGATCCACGACGAGTCGCGCCGCAATCGCTAAAACGCTACGCCTTTAGGTCGTTTTCATTCCTCAAGAGGAGTGTGTGCGGCCGTGTGTTTGGCCCCAAATTGAACCGCGTGAGACCGCACAAAGGACCTGACTGTATGTTTATGTTTCGCCAAGCCCCCTCCCCCTATTTTCGCGCCGAAGATGCGGTGCAGCGGGCAATCACTGGCGGCGCCCTGATCATTGACGTGCGCGAACCTGATGAACTGGCCCGCACCGGCAAGGCAAAGGGCGCATTGCATATGCCGATGGGACGGCTGCGCGCCGCAGCAGATCCCCGTGATCCGATGTATGATCACCGCTTTAGCTACGACACCACAATGGCGCTGTATTGTGGATCCGGCGGCCGGGCGCAGAACGCGCGCAAAATGCTGCACGCGATGGGTTACAGTGATGTGCATGTGATTGGCAGTCTGGACGATTGGGTGGCCGCTGGCGGCACCATTGCCGTCACCTAAACGCCTATCGCCAAAATGCAAAAGCCGGGCAAATCGCCCGGCTTTCGTTTTTTGGGGGACGTCCGGTCACGCCTGAACACCGATTGAGCACTGCCGCAGGCTGCAAGCACTGCGCAACAAATCGTTGATTCGTTGAAAACCAGATGCAAAGCTCCAATCACAAACATGAGGAAATAACGTGACCAAACATTCTATAATCTCTCGCGGGATTATGGCTTTGGGCCTTTGTACTGTTTTTTGTTTGCCCTCAGCCGCCACCGCACAATCGCTTGAAACCGGCGACCACATTGTAACACTGCATTTTTCCACGCTTGACCGCAAAGATCAGGACGTCACGCGGGATGCCGACACAATGATGCTGTCGTATGGCTATCAATACGCGCCAAAGCTTCGCCTTCTGGCCTTCCTTGGACAAATCAAAACCGACAATGCCTTCGGGGCAGACACGCAATCCACCCGCACGCCGACCTACGGCATCGGCGCACAATATCAGATCGGTCGGGGCGGCACCCTTACGGGCACCGTGATCCGCGGCTCAATATCTGAGGATTTCACATCCGGCGGAACCACAACAACTGGCGACGGCGACACCACCACCCTAACACTGCAATTTGATCAGGTTGTGCCGCTGTCTCAGCGTACCTTCTTGAAAGGGTCGGCTGCCGCCTCTCATTCCAAAACTGACTTTGACGGTCCGTCGTTTTCCAATGATCTGACGATAAAACGGCATACGGTCGGGCTGGAGGCGTTCCACCTTGTCGGTGACAGCTGGATGGTCTCTGCGGGCCTGTCCCGCACGTGGTCTGACACCATCATCACCATCACCGATGCCAAACACCTCAACCGCGCGCGCCTCAGTGCAACGTACCGCTTCAACGAAGACTTCGGCGCGACACTCGCATGGACACAGGCCCTTGGCGCAGAAGATACGCACCAACGCCTTGATCTAAGTCTCACACACAGGTTCTGAAGGATCAGCCATGACCAAACTGTTTAAAACGCTTTTCCTGATGAGCTGCCTTGCGGTGATGAGTGCCTGCTCAACCTTTTACACAGGCGAAATCACTGACCTTGCCGCCAGCGAAGAGAAAGAGATCACCGCAGCCAATGGCGACGCCGTCAACGTCCGCGTTGACATCTTTGCCCGCGACACCACCGAAGAAAGAACGTACGAGGAGCCGAAGCCCATTGGCCTGCGCTATGTTTCCCAAATCACCTATACCTATCCGGATGGTACGGTCATTCGTGAAAACGTCCCAAGCGGTGACTACACAACCAAAGACGGCAAACTCCGCCTGACCTCTCATCAGCCCCGCGGTGAAAACGCCGAAGATAAATCGGGCGCCCTCACTGTCGAGAGCGCATTGCGCCGCGCATGGACACGCGCCAACGAGCGCCTAGGGGTCAGAAAAAATTTGCACGGTGACCCGCTGCCAAATATCCAGCCCGAGACATCGGTTGATGCCATGCTCAGCGCGGTTGATGCCGTAACCAACTGATCGCAGCAACCGACCGAAGCAACGGTTATTAAACACAAAAGCCGCAGGTTGTTCCCCTGCGGCTTTTGCTTTGCGCATCTGAAACGCGGTTTAGATATGCAGCGCGCGGCCGTAGGCCGCCAGCACGCTTTCGTGCATCATTTCCGACATGGTCGGGTGTGGGAACACGGTGTGCATCAGGTCTTCCTCAGTGGTTTCCAACTGACGGGATATCACATAGCCCTGAATCATCTCGGTCACTTCGGCGCCGACCATATGGGCGCCCAGCAATTCGCCGGTTTTCTCATCAAAGATGGTTTTAACCAGACCTTCGGCCTCGCCCATCGCAACCGCTTTGCCGTTGCCGATGAAGGGGAATTTGCCAACCTTGATCTTGTAGCCCGCTTCTTTCGCCTTCTCCTCAGTCATCCCGACGGAGGCAACCTGCGGATGGCAATAGGTGCAGCCCGCGATGGAGCCCGGTTTGATCGGATGCACCTTCTGGCCTGCGATCAATTCGGCCACCATAACACCTTCGTGGCTGGCTTTGTGCGCCAACCACGGCGCACCGGCGATGTCACCGATGGCATAGACGCCTTCGACGCCGGTGCGGCAATATTCATCGGTGATCACATGGGTGCGGTCGATCTGCACGCCCAGTGCCTCTAGGCCCAGACCTTCGGTGTTGCCGACGATGCCGACAGCGGAAATCACCGTGTCATATTCGTGCTTCTCGATCTTACCGCCGACCTCAATATGGGCGACAACGCCTTTACCGGTGGTGCGGTCCAGCTGTTTCACCATGGCTTTTTCCATGATGTTCATGCCTTGTTTCACGAACTGCTTTTTGGCGAAGGCGCTGATGTCCTTGTCCTCGACCGGCAGCACGCGGTCCATAACCTCAACCACCGTCGTGTCGGCGCCCAAGGTGTTGTAGAAGCTGGCAAATTCGATGCCGATTGCGCCCGAACCGATGACGAGCAGCTTTTTCGGCATACGCACAGGTTTCAGCGCGTGGCGGTAGGTCCAGACCAGATCACCGTCTGCCTCAAGACCTGGCAGTTCGCGGGCGCGGGCGCCGGTGGCCACGATGATGCTGGGCGCGGTCAGCTCTTCGACGCCCTTGTCGGTTTTGACCGTCACCTTGCCTTTGGCGGCAATCGTGGCCTCCCCCATGATGGAGGTAACTTTGTTTTTCTTGAACAGGCCCTTGATACCGCCGTTCATCTGCGCTGCGACCTTGCGCGAACGATCGACGATGGCATCCAGATCAAAGCCAAACTTGTCAGCGGTCAGACCAAATTCCTTGGCGCGTTCAAACTGGTGAAACACCTCAGCCGAGCGCAGCAGTGCCTTGGTCGGGATACAGCCCCAGTTCAGGCAGATACCGCCTAGATGCTCACGTTCCACACAGGCGACCGACAGGCCCAGCTGCGCGGCACGGATGGCTGCCACATATCCACCGGGACCTGCCCCGATCACCACGACGTCAAACGATTTGGAAGCCATCTGCCCCTCCGATTCATAAACTAGTTTGATATTAAACTATTTTCCGCAACGTCACAACAAACACGAATACCCCCGCAACGATCTGACACAGATTGCGGGGGTAAAGCGTTGTAATAACGATGTATTTATGTGCGCATTTTGCCCTTCCGCAGGGTCAAATTGCGCGTCGATCACGCCTTGGCTGCCGCTGCGGCCTGAATTTCACGCAGGACACCGCCATAACCGCTGCCTTCGATGAACGCGCGTTCTGGCGGCGTTGTGCTACGCCCCAGCGCGTCATTGCGGTACGGGAAACGGCCAAAATCGCGGATGATCCGGCGATGCACTTTGGCGTGCAACAGGTTGCTGCCGCCCTGTTCTGGCATCCGTTCTTTCATCATGCGCACACAGCGTTCCTGATCACACAGGTTTTCCGAATGCATCAACGGCATGTAAAAGAACTGACGCGCCGGGCCGTCAATCTTCATGTCCCAATGGTGATCAATAGCGTTCTTTGCCGCCGCCAGCGCCTTGGCATCGGTGGCAAACGCCTGCCCGCTGCCGCGGAACATATTGCGCGGGAATTGATCCAGCAGGATGATGTAGGCCAACGCGCCTTTGGCGCAATCCAGCCAACTGCGATACCGCCCAGCCCGTGCCGCTTCCCATGCGGCGCCAAACTTTTCGGTAATCTCTGCATCCAATGCAGGATCGCTGTCATACCAGCGTTTACTGCCCACGTCGTCCAGCCAGAACGTCAACACATCGTCGATGATATGTCGGCTGCTTGCCTGTTTTTCGGTTGCTCCAGTCATGCCTGTCTCCTGTCCCCCAGAGCGAATTATGACGTTACGTTAATCATGATCCGCATCCGAGGGACAGTCACCTTTTGCAACTGTTTTGTATTAATTGCTCGCGCTCGGCTCTTCGTCCTCTTCGGCGGCACTTTCGATGGCATATTCACGCGCAAACTCAACCGCAACCGGCGTGGCCGATGCCATAACCGGGGTGTATGCGGTGGTGTCTTCTGCTGGGATCGCCGCACGCTGGGTCATCCGGTACACTGCATAGGCCGCGGTTGCCGCCAGCAGAACAGCGATGACCACGAAATACCCATCCGGCCCGATAACCCCCATCAACCAACCGGTGATCAGCGGACCCATGATCGCGCCGACGCCATTGATGAACACCAGACCACCAGAGGCCGCAGCCATATCATCAGGATCGAGGAAGTCGTTGGTATAGGCCACCAGCAGCGAATAAAGCGGGTTCACCATACCGCCAACCACAAAGGCCGCGACCAGCAGCACCTCAAACATCGCATCACCAAAAATGCCCAGCACAGCGCCCAAGCCGCCAATTGTGGACACGATGGCGATCAGCAAACGGCGATCCATACGGTCAGACAGCCAGCCCAGCGGATACTGCAACAGCACCGCGCCCACATAGAATGCCGCCACAAAGATCGAGATTTGCGGCAGGGTCAGCCCCGCCTCACCACCGTAAACAGCGGCCATACCGAACTGCGCGGCGAACACGCCGCCCAGCAGGAACATACCGACGCAGCCCAGCGGCGATACCTGCAGCAACTCTTTGATCGACAGCGGCTTGGTGGATCCAAAGGCGGGTGTTGGGCTAATCGACAGCAAAATCGGTGCGAAGGAGACGGAAACCAGAACCGAAATGATCACAAACAGCACATAGCCCGACGGATCCGCCACCAGCAGCAGCCCCTGCGCCGCAACGATGCCAAAGGTCTGCACCATCATGTAAAGCGACAGCGCCTTGCCACGGTTTTCGTTGTCAGCGGCGTTGTTGATCCAGCTTTCCGCGGTGACATACACGCCCGAGAAACAGAAACCGATCACCACACGGCCCAAAATCCACGCCGCCGGATGCACCAGCGCCGGATAGAGGATCAGCACAGCGGAAATCATCGACGCCAGCGCCGCAAAGACCCGCACATGCCCCACACGCCGGATCATTTCCGGCGCCATTCGTGATCCGCCAAGGAAGCCTACGAAATACGCCGACATAACCGCCGACATTTCGAGGGTCGAAAACCCTTCGATGTCGCCGCGCACACCCAAAAGCGTCCCCTGCATGCCGTTGCCGACCATCAAGAGCATAAGGCCAAGGAACAGCGCCCAAGCGCTGGAAAGGATCTGGATCATCAGGTTAATCCCGATTGGGCACATCGCAATGTGCTGGGGTTTCAAAACAGATTCGCTGACTATCGTAGCGCAAAAATCAAAGATCTGATGAAAGCGACTGCACGCGGGTCGTTTTTCACCCGCAAATGCAGTTTCTTATGGGTATTCGCTCGAAAATGGCCGCCAGCGCCACCTGATACGGGCCGGCGCCGTTATTTCGGCATCAACAGCGACGCATCGCCATAGGAAAAGAACCGGTAACCGTTTGACACCGCATGGGCGTAAACCTGATCCATCACGGCCTTGCCCATCAGCGCTGACACCAGCATCAACAGGGTGGATTTCGGCAGGTGGAAATTGGTCATCAAGGCATCCGTCACGTTGAACTGAAAGCCGGGGTAGATGAAAATATCCGTCTCGCCTTCCCACGGTTCAATCGCGCCGGAGCGCGCGGCACTTTCGATCAGGCGCAGGGCGGTGGTGCCGACGGGGATCACCCGACCGCCTGCAGCCTTCGTTGCCGCAATTTCGGCAGCGGCTTCGGGCGTCACCTGCCCCCATTCGGCGTGCATTTTGTGGGTAGTGACATCCTCAACCTTCACCGGCAGGAAGGTACCCGCACCCACATGCAGGGTCACATGGGTAAATTCGACCCCACGTTCTGCCAACGCCGCCATCAATACCTCATCAAAGTGGAGGGATGCCGTGGGTGCCGCCACCGCGCCGGTGTTTTTGGCCCAAAGGGTCTGATAATCCTCTTTGTCCTGCTGATCGGCGGGGCGTTTGGCCGCGATATAAGGCGGCAGCGGCATTGCGCCTGCATCAGTTAGGGCCGCGTCAAAATCATCGCCTGTCAGGTTGAACCGCAGATGCGCCTGCCCGTCTGCCTTGCCCTCCAGCGTGGCCGATAGCGCGGGGGAAAATTCGATCACCTCCCCTTCGCGGATCTTTTTCAGTGGTTTCAGCAGTGCCGCCCAAGTGCCATCGGCGCGCGGTTCCAACAGGGTCACGTCCATCTTGGCCCGTGTTTCGCCCAATTCCCCCATACGTGGACGTTCGCCAAACAGACGTGCGGGGATCACCTTGGTATCATTCAACACCAGACGGTCGCCGGGGCGCAGGAAATCCGGTAGGTTAATCGCCTGATGGTCACTGATCGCGCCGCCCTGACACACCAGCATCCGCGCCGACGAACGCGGTTTTGCCGGACGGGTGGCAATCAGATCTTCGGGCAGGTCGAAATCAAAATCAGAGAGTTTCATCACATCACTCATGCGGTTGGCTGGCAGGCGCCTATGTAAACGACGCGGCCTATTGGTCAACTGCTGGCGGCGGACGCCGGAAAATCTCGCGGAACATGCCGGGTGTAAACAGCGACAACGGATTCACCTGCACCCGCGGTTTGTCCCCCGCACCGGTCAGGCGATAGTTGAATCCGATCAACCCTTCGCCCTTGCGCGTCAGAATGGAGCCGATCCCGTTCAGCATATAAACGGGTGACAACACACCCTGAAAATCCATTTGCCGCGCCTTAAGATCATAAACCCCGTCAATCGACAGCCCCATCGACGCCCCAACCGCTGACGCCCGTTGCAGGATCAACCGATCAGGGGTCAGGCGAAAGAATGCTTCGGCGTCAGAGAACATGATGCCACCACTGGCCATCTGTTCCAGAACCCCAACAACACTGACCGCATGTAGTAGACTGGCAAGGGCGGGCACCTCGATCACGCGGGTGTTGCTGACGGTCAGATGCCCGTCATACTGCCCCTCGGGCCCCGCGGGGGTCAGACGCAAAACCATGTCGCCGTCACGCGCCTGCTTGAGCAGACCTGCCGCTTTGAACACCCCGCCTGCATCATCGCTGCGCACTTCATAAGCGGCGCGTTTGCCAATGCTGGACACATCCCCCTCGATGCGGGCCGCACCATTTACACGGGCCGTGAAACGGCCGTTCAACCCGCTGCCGGCGGTAAATTCGCCCTGCACACCAGTCAACGCAATCGTGTCAGAAATCCGCACCTCATCCAGCCGACCGGTTATTGGCGTTGTGCCAGTAGTGCCAGCCGTTGCGCCGCCCGCCGTCACGGACTTGGGGCGATTGCGTAGATCCAGACGCCCACCGTCGACCCGCACTGCTGGGCTGCGCCCCTTGCCCCGTCCCGATAGCGTCACCGGTGCATCAAGCCATCCACCAGCGCGCACCCGATCCAGCGCCAGTGTCTCAAGCGCGCCGGCACCGTTCAGCGTCAGCCGCCCCGAAGCCGTCAGCCCCGGCGCATCAAGCGTTATGCGATCAATGCGCGCCGGTTTGCTAAGCGCCCCCCGCACACTGAACGCCCCCGTGCGCGATTGCGACAAAGACCAGCCAAGCGGCGGCAGCGACAGCCCAATCCCTGCCAGATCCGAGGTCAGTTCAAACTGTGGTGGCTTGCCCTTTTGTAGCGCGATGGTCATCCGCCCCTCACCCAGCCCGCGCAGGGTGCCTTTGGGCAATGAAATATTGAAGGCATCCAGCGCCTTTTGGCTAATATCAACCGTGCCATAAACCTGCGCCCGACCGCGATCTTCCTTGCGCATCCCGCTTTCGTAAACGGCGTCGAACCCGACGCCCTCCACCGTGCCTGGGCCAGTGATGACCAGCCGGTCATTGTTCACCGCCAATTCCAGGCGATCAGCCTGCAGGCGTCGTCCTGGCACCAGCGTATCGCTGACCACATCCACAAGCAGCGCATCAATGTCATAGCTCACCATTTCTGGCGGCAGTTTTTTCCGCAATGGCAGGCGCAGCTGGCCTTTGGCGGCGACGTAGCCCTGCGCCAGATCCAGTCCACGCTCCGCCTTGTCCAGCACCGACAAAGGTGGCAGATTCAGATAGGACAACGCCGCAGTCAGCGGCCCCTCGGCGACCAGATTTACCTCTGCCGGGGCGGGCTTGATGCGAATATCGGGGATCACAAAGGTGGTGCCCGACACATCCAACGTACCGCCCTCGGGTGCCGTTACATGACCGCCATCGGCCACAGCAGTGAAACGGTTGCCCTCCAGCACCGCATGGCCGCGCCCCGCCTCAACAAAGGGCAACAATGGCGAATAGCGCAACAAGGTGTCGGAAAATTCGAAACTAGCCAGCATCTCATGTGGTGCATCCCCCACCTTGCGCAGGGCAAAATGGCCATTGGTTAGAACCGCCTCTTTGATGTTTTCGACCACCCATTTGCGCGACTTTGGCTTTAGCTCTGCGGGCCAACCACTTATGATAGATGGCAAATCCAGACTATCTGCCTGTGCCGAAAGGGACAGATCCCACCCGCCATCAATCGCTGCTGCACGCCCGCTGGCGACCAGCGACTGCGCGCCGGATTTCAACACCACCTCGCCCAGCGACAATTCAAACGGGTCCAACATCAGACGGAAACTCATGGCTGCCTGATCAACCGCAATCGGCTCCGGCAGCAACCCTGCGGGCGCGGCGGACAGCTCACTCAGCCGGAACTGGCCTTCAAATCCTTGCGGCAACCCATTTTCCAGACCGCGCAAGGTGGTTTCCCCCTCAGCCCTGAGGGACACCCAGCTGCTGTCCACCGAAAGTTCATCAAAGCGCAATGTCTGATTGGCCGGATCAAAGGTGAAATAGCTGCGTGCGGCGCGAAATGGCACCGGCTTGGTTTCCGGCGTCGGCTGCACCACGCCCGCATCCGATTGCAAGGTGCCACTAATCGGCCCCAATGAACCGTCCGCATTCAGCGATCCACGCAAGGCACCCGAAATCGGGGCCTGCACCGCCTCCAGCCAGGCAACGGCGGCGGATTGCACGGCAATATCGGGGCCCGCCATATCTTCGAAACGCATCCCGAACTGCGCCGCCGTTTCGCCAACAGTGGAGGAGAAACTGGTTTCAATCGTCGTGACATAGGCGTGCCCCCCCAACAACGACATATCCCCGCGCAGGCGCAGCGCGTCCCCTTCGCGGGTCAGATCGGCCCGCCCACCGTCAACCGTCCACGCGCGCCCAACGCGCGCATCCTCGTAGCGCAGGATTACCCCATCAGCGGTCACCGCATTCAGATGTCGGAGCTCTGGACTTTCCAGCAGTTGATCAATCTGAGCAATAATCTGGGTCGGGCTAGCGCCTGTGCCAGCCTCTGGCAAATTCTCACCAAAGGCGATGTCAAACGACCCATCCGCGCGGCGGCGCACGAACATTTCCACCCCGGTGGCACGCACGCGCCCAAGGCGCAATTGCCCCTGAAACAACGGGTCCGTGGCAAGGCGCACCTCCAGCTCATCCAGCGCAACCACCCTGCGGCCATCGCCATCGACAATTTCTACCCCCTGCAGGGCAACACGCGGACGCAGCCCGCTGCCCAATTCGACACTCAGGTCAGCAAACTGCACCTGTCCGGTGGGAACCATCTGCGACAGCCGCGTCTCTAGCCGGGTATGGATCCAGTCCGGCACCGCCATTTCACGTCCGATGATGTAGGCCAACAGCGCAACAACCAACAGAACCACGCCGCCAGAACACCCCAGCGACCAAAAACAAATCCGCCACATACGTCGCCGTTTGGGACAGGATTTTGGCGCAACACCTTTCGACACCTCCGCAGGCCCTGTTTCAGGAATACCCTCTTGGGCCGACGCCACAGCGCCGGTCTGCGCCGCGCCAGTCAATTCCTTGCGTGCGGCATCTACGATATCTTCATTTTCTTGCGTCACGGGCTCTTTTCGGGCTCTTGCGATCACTGCTCTCAACAGGTGGCGGATATCCCGCCTTTGGCTTGGACCTCATCCCTGTCAGAAACGCCAACGACACTTTCTGCCACAACATGAGGGTTGCTGCCTTTTTTCTTCTGCGCACAAGGCTATACCCTTAGACAACGCACTTCAAATCAACTTCGCCCTATGGGGTTCATCACATCCCCCATCGGCAATGAACCGCGCGCGAAAGGATCGACACGATGCCAGACACCCAAATGGAAAACACCGCAACAACTGTGGCCCCCGATTTCACCCTGCCGCAGGACGGCGGCGATCCGGTGACCCTGTCTGCGCTACGTCCGGCACCGGTTGTTCTGTTTTTCTACCCGCGCGACAACACCCCTGGCTGCACCACAGAGGCACAGGGTTTTACCGCACTGAAGGCCGAGTTTGAGGCCGTTGGCGCGCAGGTTTACGGCATTTCCAAAGACAGCCTGGCCAGCCACGCCAAGTTCCGCGACAAGAAAGACCTGACCATTCCCCTCCTGTCCGACGAAGAGGGCACAACCTGCGAAGATTTCGGCGTCTGGAAAGAAAAATCCATGTACGGCAAGACATTCATGGGCATAGAACGGTCGACCTTCTTGATTGATGGCACCGGCGCAATTGTACGCGAATGGCGTAAAGTAAAGGTTAAAGGTCACGTCGAAGAGGTTCTGGACGCGGTCAAAGCACTGTGAGACAAGCGCCCCGGAACGACCAGCGAAGGGGCGCATCACATGACACAGAAAACCCTGACCCAAATGGCGGTAGAGGTTCTGACCACCGCCGATGGCCGCGAAAAAACCGCGCTGTCGCATAAATACGCTGCCGAATGGTTTGCCACGCGCGACGCGGGCACCCCCTTGCCCGTTAGTGAGGCGGAACCACCCCTGCGTCCCGCGCGCCCTGAAAAACCCGAACTGCTGGATCCCCGCGACGTGCCCCGCCGCCGCCCCGGCAGCCCTGAGGGACGCAAAGCGATCCTGCACGCGGTCGCGCATATCGAATTGAACGCCGTTGATCTTCACTGGGACATCATCGCCCGCTTTGGCCACATCAAAATGCCGCTGGGGTTCTACGACGACTGGGTTAAATCTGCAGACGAAGAATCCAAACATTTCAACATGGTATGCGACTGCCTTGAAGCGATGGGCAGCCACTATGGGGCCATGCCCGCCCATGCCGGCATGTGGCGCGCGGCAGAGGACACAGTGGATGACATCATGGGCCGCCTTGCGGTTGTTCCAATGGTGTTGGAGGCGCGCGGCCTCGACGTGACACCCGGCATGATCGAGATTTTCAAAAAGGCCAAAGAAACCGCCACCATCGAAGCGCTGGAGGTGATCTATGCCGAGGAAGTTGGCCATGTAGCCTACGGGTCAAAGTGGTTCCATTTCCTGTGTGGCCGTCATGATCTGGACCCCAAGGATGAGTTTCACCGGCTGGTGCGCACCTATTTCCACGGCGCGCTGAAGCCGCCATTCAACGAAGAAAAACGCGCCGAGGCGGGCCTGCCGCCGGATTTCTACTGGCCGCTGGCAGACCAAACACCGGTGAAAAAACGCGGCAGCTGATGGTTTTCGACCGCCCATCGCCACCCGCAGATCGACACGCACCGCCCAACCACAGCAGCTAAAGTGGCGCCAAAATATCGGCAGTTTTCCGCCAAATAGGCGGAAAATAACCACTAATTCATCGCCAACCCGTCAATTCTGTTGCCTTACGTCAAGGGGCTGATAAACACCTTTGCGGTGGATCTGTCACAGAATACGGACCACCGACGAGTGGGGACAGCTAAAGGACGGTTACGTGAGAACACGTCTTGCCATACGAATTGACGCCATCTTGGAACCTTGGTTCCCCGAGCGTCGAGTTTTCTTGCGGTCGGACAACGACACGCGGTTGATTCGCCTGCGGCCAATGACACAGCTTTTAGGCTTTGCCGGCAGCGCCTCTGTCGTGGCTTGGGCCATTGTCGCCACCGCGATTTTGTTGATGGACAGCATCGGCGCCGGAAATTTCCGCGAACAGGCCAAGCGCGATCAGCGTTCATATGAAACACGGCTGAACCAATTGGCCGAAGAACGCGACAGCCGCGCCGCCGAAGCGGTGGCCGCTCAGGCCCGGTTCAATCTGGCGCTGGAACAGATTTCCGACATGCAGAGCAAACTGCTCGCTTCGGAAATTTCGCGTACTGAACTGGAAACCGGTATCGAGGTGATCCAGTCCAACCTGCGCGACGCCATGCAACAGCGCGATCAGGCGCGCGGCCGTCTGGCAGTGCTGCAACAGATTACCGACCCATCGAACCCTGCCGCAAATGCACAGGGCCACGACGAAACGCTGGACTTCATGGTCAGCGCGCTGGCCGACACCGCCACTGAACGCGATCAAATTCTGGCAGATGCCCAACAGGCGCTGCGCGATGCCGAAGATTTGCAGTTTCAGATCAAACTGATGGAGGATCAGAACGACCAGATCTTCCGCCAGCTCGAAGATGCGATGACCATTTCTGTAGAACCGCTGGATAAAATGTTCCGCGCCGCGGGCCTGTCGACCAAAAGCCTGATTGATCAGGTGCGCGCCAATCACGCAGGTCAAGGCGGCCCGCTGATGCCGATGTCCTTCTCCACCAAGGGTGAAGAACCTTCGGCAGATGAACTGCGCGCCAACCGCATTTTGCGTCAATTGGACCAGCTGAACCTCTACCGCATCGCAGCCTCCAAGGCGCCCTTTGCCAAACCGGTGAAAAACTCGGTCCGGTTCACCAGTGGCTTTGGCTATCGCCGCGACCCGAAAACCGGCGGTCGCCGCCTGCACAAAGGCGCCGATTTCGCCGGCCCAACAGGCACCCCGATCTATTCCACCGCGGATGGGGTGATCATCCATGCGGGCTGGTCTTCGGGCTATGGTCGATTGATCAAAATTCAACATGCCTTCGGCATTGAAACTCGCTATGCGCATCTGTCAAAAATCCGCGTGAAGGTCGGTCAAAGGGTCTCGCGCGGGGACCGCATCGGTGATATGGGGAATACCGGACGTTCAACCGGGACCCATCTTCACTATGAGGTGCGCGTAGGTGGCAAACCCCAAAACCCCATGACGTATATCAAGGCGGCAAACGATGTTTTCTAAAAGCAAAATCAACGAACCTGGCCCCAAGGCAGCAGAAACCCCGAAACCTGCGGCAGCGCCTGCTCCGGCAGCCGCGGCGCCCAAGGCGGATTTCAAACCGACCGCGCCCAAGGCCAAACCCGCAGCCTCCGTGCTGTCGTCGGACCTGCACATCACCGGCAATGTGAAAACCACCGGTGACATTCAAGTCGAAGGCACCGTCGAAGGCGACATCCGCGCCCACCTGCTGACCGTTGGCGAAACCGCCACCATCAAGGGTGAAATCGTCGCAGACGACGTGGTCATCAATGGCCGTATCGTGGGCCGCGTGCGCGGCCTGAAGGTTCGCCTGACCTCGACCGCCCGTGTCGAAGGCGACATCATCCACAAAACCATCGCCATCGAAAGCGGCGCACACTTCGAAGGTTCGGTTCAGCGTCAAGACGACCCGCTGTCCGGCGGCAAAACCGCCCCTGCCCCCGCAGCACCCGCTACTGAGGGTTAAGCATCGTTTCGTTTGATGTTTACAGGGCGTCCCATTAGGGGCGCCTTTTTCGCTAAATGACCCTCCGTTCTTCTTCATGGTCGGAATTGGGCTTAAACGCGCCTAATGAACATCTCGTTAACGACGTCAGCATTTTCGCAAAACAAAAGCGCCCTCCGATCGGGGGCGCTTTTTTGTTTGAGAGAGCAGAAAAAGAGAGCGGCGTTTACGAAATCTCAACTTTCCAGTGCGACAATGCCTTGGTCAGGGCCGCGGCTGCATCGGCGTAGTAGCCGGTGGCCAGTTCATCAATGGCCGCGTCGAAGTTGCCGGTGGCGATCAGGGCCGCAACGCCGCAGGCAGCGTCGTGCAGGTCAACGTGCAGCGCGTCAACT
>NZ_CYSF01000013.1 GCF_001458435.1 Thalassovita mediterranea | reverse complement strand
GTGATGAGTTCAACTGCACCCTCCTGACCTGTCCTCTTCTTGAAGACCTCCAGCATGACAGCTTTGGCTTGGGCTGCGGAGGAGGCTGGGACGATGATTGCATCGTGGATGGGGAGTGCAACGATGTTCATGCTCATAAGGGTCAGTAGCACCTCGATAAGGATTTCGCTTTCGAGAAACTGGCAACGATGGCCAATGCCGGTAAAGAAGTATGCAGCGATATCGGGATGTGAGGCCTGGCAGACACCGCCGATGTCAAGATGACTGTGTGGTCGGTTCTGTATGGCCTTGCTTCGTTATAGAAATCGAGCGCGACATGTAGTTAGTGATCCTCGCTACAAGCGTCACGATGCATCAACCATACCCAATGGCTTGAGTTTGAAATAATCCTCGATCTGGCAGAAAGGAATTGGCCGGGCGCTCGTTCCTGACCTGATGTAGAGTTCGGCGTCATTTGGCGCTTCTTTTTTCAGAAAGGCCAAATCCTGCATTTTTGTGATCTCGATCATGACAAGGTGCCGATCTTGAAATTCGCAACACTGGATATGGATATGGTTCAGGACAGCGTATGGCTTGACGAAGTATTTCTCGACGATTGAGCTAATGATCAGATCCGCTTTGTCCTCATGTGTGCCGTCTCCGGGATGAACTGAGAAGTCATCTTCGCACCCAACGATTTTCAAGTCGTTGGCGACCCCAAGAAGTAAGATGCCCCCGGTCCGGTTAAGGAACGCGCAGATTTCTTGGGCCAATTTGCGCTTGAGCTTATCGCTGACATAGTCTTTGAGCAAAAGACCAGGTTGGTGTTGCTTACGCTTGGTGTCTATGTAGATGGAAGACTTGAGCTCAACGTCATAGTTTTCCCCCCCAGCATCCAGGATATCCTGGATCCTGTTAGCAACAACATTTTGTGGCTGCCGCTTCTTCAACGTCCTTTCGACATCGAGATCTCCTTCTTCTTGAAATGAAGGTGCAAGTTGGACTTCAAACTCTTCCAGAGCCTGTAAGACTTTTTGCAATCCTCTTAGATCTGCGGGGGGATATTCATACTCTTCGATTAACGAGTTTAGAGTGGTCACGACCACCCCATTCGTTGCATTTACTATCGTTGCTGATGCGAGCACGTCAGCCACCTACACCGTCGTCAGGGACAAACATGCCTTCTTCAGCAGTTCCTTCCTATATTCCAAAAACTCACCCACTTTCGCAGGGCCCCCTTCGAGAAGCTTGCGTCCCATTTCGTCGACAAAATAGCGATCAAGCAAGTCGTGCTGTTGGTCACTATTGATTTGAAGTGAATGAAGGGCAGAGGATGGCACTTTAGAGTCCCAAAGTTTGTTCGACGCACCAGACATTGGCATCAGGTTTGCTGGTGAATTTATCCAGTCCTGTAAGTCTCGTGAGACTTCGAGATACTTGGTGTTTTCTGGTACCTTGTTATCCTTGCACCATTTTTTGGGATAGATGTGATGCAATTCATGTTGAGAAATGATGTTGCTTATGTCTCTGGAGGGCTCAACAACGTCCCACGTTGCTCGCGCGCGAAGCAACAGCAACCCACCCGCCCGTAGAGCACCGCGTTGGTTTCCATCACCAACAGCGGAGTCAATGTTTTCTTTTATGACAGCTGGCGAGGACATTAGTGGCAGCTTTGAAAGCCACTTATTCGCCTTCGTCGTCCAGTTGACGTCAGCTTGACCTGATGTTGCGGAATTTAGAAATTGTTTGAAATCAATGACATCAGCGCCGACGCGAGTCAAGTAACCCTGATCATATCTTTTAGAGAACGTATTCATCCAAAAGAATGCCCTGAAAAGCCGATTGAGCTGGTCAATCGACCAGGACGCTTGGGACGGAAAGTCGAACTTATGATACCATCTGAGGGCCAAGTACACATTGACAACACCCGGATATGGGCATTGCGCCAAAGAGAACCGGCCTCCTGCTACTGCTTTCTGAAAGTCTTCAAAGCACAGAGCGACAAAACTCTCTTGATCAAAGAAGTCCCTCCAGCTGCTGCTCGAAATCGCAAGTAGATCACTGGATTTTATCGAAGATATCTTCGTCTCTTTCTTACCCGTTACTTGCCGTGGAGCATGCTTCTTATCGAGCGCGATTTGAATCGCTGCAACAATTTGCGCCATTAGCTCTGGCCGATTTGTGGAATTGGGCCAGCCTTGCATCCCGTCGAGCTCGCTTAGTGAGTCGAGAGCCTCACGGAGTAAGATAGGAGAAGGGCTTTCTATCGTCTCTGCGTAGACCCATGAGTGAATTAGGTCCACCGTCGAGACTTTTGTACCTGTAGTATTTAGAGTTTCAAAGATATCGCAGATTTCGGCCAGAGTCTCATCTTTAGGAACAATGTAGACTGCAAGTCGTGTGTCTTTTATTCCCTCAAAAGCCGACTGAACAATCATCTGTCGTCGATTTTTTTCGTCCTGCGAAGGCACTTCTCCACTGGCATAGTGTTCGTCATTGCCAATTGCCGAGATGAAATTGAAGAAGTGTTGAGTAAGCGCCTTGAAGTCACCCAACTCAAGGGGAAAAAGAGCTTGCTGCACGTACGCTGCAGTACTGTTGAGCGACTTTTGCTCCACCTCTTTCTTGGACAAGTAGACTATCCTGTCCTGCACATCATGGTATTTTGCATTGAGGAAATAGCTGCCGGAGTATTTGCGCTTTCCGTTTGAAGCACGAAGGCCACCAAAGACCATCGCAATTGCTGTAGAGCGCTGCTTTCCATCAAGAATTGCATAGTATCTCCCTGGGCGATCGTCCTTCTCCCCAAAGTACTTTTCTGCACCCACCTTACCATCGTAGTCGTCGGTAACCGATATGTGCTCAAGTGGTAGATCGCTCTCATCTTCTTGCTGCCAAAGCGTTGCCATTCCGATTGGTTTCGAGTCGATGATAGAATTGACGAGCCCGATGATTTGGGCCGTTGACCATACAAAGCCGCGCTGAAACTCTGGAGCCAGCCATTCCCCTTCATGAAGGTTTTTCAATATCTGCGGCAGACTAACTGCCGTGACCTCGATTGATGACATTCTCGCCCCATCTTACCATGCATTGCTTGAGCCCACCATTTTGGATGATTGGACTTGCTTCACTTCCGTTCCGGTTTTCTGCGAGCAATGCTCGCCATAGAGGAGACCGGATATGGCACCCAAACATAGTGAAGATTTCAAACGCGAAGCGGTCCGGATCGCGACGCACAGTGGCCTGACACGGCGGCAAGTGGCCTCAGACCTCGGTGTCGGATTTTCGACCTTGGGCAAGTGGATGCGGGACTATTCGACCGATCCGGCTGCAGCCGAGGACGCGGAACTGCGCCGCGAGAATGAGCGCTTGCGCAAAGAGAACCGTATCTTGCGGGAGGAGAGGGAGGTGTTAAAAAAGGCCGCAATCTTCTTCGCGAGCCAAAAGCAATGAGATTTCAGTTCATTGCGGAGTATCGCGGAGATCTTCCACGCGCCCATCTGTGCCGCCTGATGCAGGTTTCGGACCGTGGGCTCCGTGCTTGGCGTCGCAGGCCGCCATCACTGCGTCAGCGCCGCGATATGATCCTTCTAGCTCATATCCGCGAACAGCATCGGCTCAGCCTGGGCAGCTACGGCCGACCGCGTATGACGCAGGAATTGAAAGAGCTTGGTATCCAGGTCGGTCAGCGCCGCGTCGCCCGGATCATGCGCGACAACGGCATTCAGGTTCTGCGCAGCCGTAAATTCAAACGCACCACCGACAGCGCACACAGCTTCAACATAGCCCCGAACCGTCTGAACCAGGATTTCACGGCGACGGCGCCAGACCAGAAATGGGCCGGGGACATAACCTACATCTGGACGCGTGAAGGTTGGTCATACCTCTCTGTAATCATTGATTTATACTCAAGGCGCGTGATCGGTTGGGCGATTAGCAATCGTATGAAGCAGGACCTGGCATTGCGGTCCTTGGACATGGCCATCGCGCTGCGCCGGCCACCACCCGGCTGCATTCACCACACCGATCGCGGCGCCCAATATTGTGCTCACGAGTACCAGAAACGCCTTCGACGTCACAAACTGCTGCCTTCAATGAGCGGCAAGGGAAATTGTTATGACAATTCCGCTGTCGAGAGCTTCTTCAAATCCCTCAAGGCCGAGCTGATTTGGCGAAGCACCTGGCAAACGCGCCGGGACGTCGAGGTCGCAGTGTTCGAATACATCAACGGCTTCTACAACTCGCGCAGGCGCCATTCAGCGCTGGATGGAAAATCACCCGTGGCCTTCGAAAAGATCGCCGCCTAACATGAGCAACACACCGGAACGGAACCGGTGCAAGTCCAGATTGAAACTATGTCAACCATGAGTTGACCAAGGTGCCTTAGATACGGGTTGAGAGAGCGGATTTGGCCCTTTAGTTTGTCAAGTTGCCGGCTGATTTACATCGCCTGACTTCCAAGTAGATGATGCGAGAAGATGTAAGCGGACCAGACGCAGCCGACGTGGAGTAATCAGGGGGCAACCAATGAGCCATCCTGGCTTTGGGTTCCACCATCAGAAGGATGGAAACTCCCCAAACCGTAGAGGCTCCCCATGACAATCAAGACCAAAGACCCTGTCGGCGTTACTGACGGCCAAAAGCGCTCAGCCGAGAGAGCATTCGACCCTTGGCGTACTCCGATACCCCCTGCCGGACAGGCTTTCCTGGAAAACGTTATCGAGATACTCACGGCCCATGAAGAAATGGCTCAACTTCGCAAGCGTAAACGCCGACCTGATGACCAACGTACTTTCGAACGTATGGTCACTGCGCTAGTCTCGGACTTAGCAATCAACACTCTGTGTGACGAGGCAAGAGGCATTCACCTGTCGCGATCAAATCGCCAACTGGGCCGGATCTCCCGCTACGGCAACGCTGCCACAAGCAAAACCCTGCGACAACTCCTCGATCAGATGGCTGATCCTGACCTCGCGCTAATCGAGCAAAGGGTTGGTTTCAGATCGAAGAAGAGGAAGAGCAAGCGTACCGTCGTTGTACCTTCCGACCGACTACGGCTGTTGGTTCATGAACACGGTCTGACAGTTGAAGACTATGGTGAGCGACTTCGTCCCGAACTGATTGAACTCAAGAGCCACCCAGTCAGCAGGACAAAGCGCGGAGAGCTCATTGACTACCGTGAAACCACGCTAACAACGAGGATGAGGTCACAGATGAGAGAGATTAACACCTACTTGAGGATAGCGGAGATCGAATACATAGGCCCCAATGCTGTGGATATAAATAAGCGACAACTTCGGCGAGTGTTCACGCGCCAGAAGTTTGAAAGCGGAGGGCGGCTCTTCGGCGGTTTCTGGCAGTTAATGGGAAAGCGTGACCGACTGTTCCACATCAACATCAACGGAGAAGATGCTGTTGAGCTTGATTATGGCCAGGTAATGCCGCGACTGGTCTACGCTCTGGCTGGCGTGAATCCCACAATGGATGACCTCTATGCCATCGAAGGGTTCGAGCGTTGCCGCCCAGGTGTGAAAAGAGTTGCGTCTTCGATGTTGTTTGTGGACGCACCATTGTCACGGTTCCCTCAAGAAACCCGGCATCTATTTCCGCAATCGATCAAAGTCAGTGATGTGACTGATGCGATCATTTCCTCACATCCCGATATCGCTGCATACTTCTTTACCGGCATTGGCCATCGTTGCCAGTTTCTCGAAAGCGAAATCCTTATCGAGGTGCTACTGACCCTTATGAGCATGAACATCGTTGCACTCCCCATCCACGATGCAATCATCGTCCCAGCCTCCTCCGCAGCCCAAGCCAAAGCTGTCATGCTGGAGGTCTTCAAGAAGAGGACAGGTCAGGAGGGTGCAGTTGAACTCATCACCAAGGAA
>NZ_CYSF01000012.1 GCF_001458435.1 Thalassovita mediterranea | reverse complement strand
ATCCGGGCTGGTTCGACCGGATGCTCACTTTCTGATCAAAAGCATACTATTTCCCGCTCCTTACCCGAAAGACTGCGCTGCCGATGTCGGTCGGCCCCACGCAGAAGGTAAGGAACATGCAAGATCTCTCGATCTTGCGGGTTAGTGTACTTGACTTGGACAACTCTGTTCGTTTCAGCAGGGATACGTTGCATAGAGATCGAGGAAACAATCTCTATCACGCCTTCCTCATTTTAGTGTGCTACCGCCTTGCGGCTACTTGAGCACTGAGGAACCAACTGAGATCATCCGCTTACTTACGGTGATCAAACAGGTTGTTGATATTTTCTCTCTAAACGATGTCATGAACAGCATCTTTGATGCTGCAACGTGTCCGATTGGACGGTTAAGAACCACGCTGCGGTGCTTAACGATCTAATCGAACGCTCTGATCTAAGGTAGTGAAGACAAATGGTGGAGCCTAGCGGGATCGAACCGCTGACCTCCTGAATGCAAATCAGGCGCTCTCCCAGCTGAGCTAAGGCCCCATCAAACCCCGACAGGGAATTTGGTGGGTCGAGGAGGACTTGAACCTCCGACCTCACGCTTATCAGGCGTGCGCTCTAACCACCTGAGCTACCGACCCAGTCCAGACCGGTAGGTCTGATGTCTTCCTGAAGAGATATGAGGACGGCCTGGTCCTGATATAGTGATCAACGTGACTTGTTGATCTTTTGCTAAGTGTATCACGAGGAAGAGCAAGCTCTTCTTGCTAGATACATCCTTAGAAAGGAGGTGATCCAGCCCCAGGTTCCCCTAGGGCTACCTTGTTACGACTTCACCCCAGTCGCTGAGCTCACCGTGGTCCGCTGCCTCCTCGAAAGGTTGGCGCACGGCCTTCGGGTAAACCCAACTCCCATGGTGTGACGGGCGGTGTGTACAAGGCCCGGGAACGTATTCACCGCGTCATGCTGTTACGCGATTACTAGCGATTCCGACTTCATGCCGTCGAGTTGCAGACGACAATCCGAACTGAGACAGTTTTTTGGGATTAACCCATTGTCACTGCCATTGTAGCACGTGTGTAGCCCAACCCGTAAGGGCCATGAGGACTTGACGTCATCCACACCTTCCTCCCGCTTATCACGGGCAGTTTCCTTAGAGTTCCCGGCCGAACCGCTGGTAACTAAGGATGTGGGTTGCGCTCGTTGCCGGACTTAACCGAACATCTCACGACACGAGCTGACGACAGCCATGCAGCACCTGTCACTGCGTCCCCGAAGGGAACCATCCATCTCTGGATGTAGCACAGGATGTCAAGGGTTGGTAAGGTTCTGCGCGTTGCTTCGAATTAAACCACATGCTCCACCGCTTGTGCGGGCCCCCGTCAATTCCTTTGAGTTTTAATCTTGCGACCGTACTCCCCAGGCGGAATGCTTAATCCGTTAGGTGTGTCACCGAATAGCATGCTACCCGACGACTGGCATTCATCGTTTACGGTGTGGACTACCAGGGTATCTAATCCTGTTTGCTCCCCACACTTTCGCACCTCAGCGTCAGTATCGAGCCAGTGAGCCGCCTTCGCCACTGGTGTTCCTCCGAATATCTACGAATTTCACCTCTACACTCGGAATTCCACTCACCTCTCTCGAACTCAAGACTAGCAGTATTAAAGGCAGTTCCGGGGTTGAGCCCCGGGATTTCACCTCTAACTGACTAATCCGCCTACGCGCGCTTTACGCCCAGTAATTCCGAACAACGCTAACCCCCTCCGTATTACCGCGGCTGCTGGCACGGAGTTAGCCGGGGTTTCTTTACCAGATACTGTCATTATCATCTCTGGCGAAAGAGCTTTACGACCCTAAGGCCTTCATCACTCACGCGGCATGGCTGGATCAGGCTTGCGCCCATTGTCCAAGATTCCCCACTGCTGCCTCCCGTAGGAGTCTGGGCCGTGTCTCAGTCCCAGTGTTGCTGATCATCCTCTAAAACCAGCTATAGATCGTAGACTTGGTAGGCCATTACCCCACCAACTATCTAATCTAACGCGGGCTAATCCGTCACCGATAAATCTTTCCCCCGAAGGGCGTATAAGGTATTACTCTCCGTTTCCAGAGGCTATTCCTTAGTGTCGGGTATATTCCCACGCGTTACTAACCCGTCCGCCGCTCACCCCGAAGGGCGCGCTCGACTTGCATGTGTTAGGCCTGCCGCCAGCGTTCGTTCTGAGCCAGGATCAAACTCTCAAGTTGAAAGCAACTTACGCTGCTATCCTTGACGTTCGAACCTCTGCACATACTGTTTTTCCAATTGACTTGGAAATGATCCAACCGGCTGGTTGGATCGTTCTCTGTTTGTGACATCAGTACCAAAAGATACCGAAAGCCGACAAACAGTGAAGCTGACTATCCATCATCGAACCGAAGTTCTAGGTAGTTGATATATGTGCAGTCATTCATTCATCGAATGAACCAAACCGCCCACATATCTCTTCAGATACCATCAATGTCAAAGAGCGTGGCAACAACTTGCGTCATCACCAGAGACAAAAAACAACCGACTGCGCTAAATCTTTCTAGCGCCGCCCGCTCATCACTGCCTCATTTTCTTCACTTCCGAACCCTCCAGAGTGTACCTCCGTAGCGCCGTCCGCTGCCCCGTTGTGCGCCTCAGCGCCGCCGGTGAAGGGGGTTCTAAGGTTATTCCAAACCACCCGCAAGCGCTTTTTACAGAAAAAACCAAAAAACATGAAAGTTTTTTGTAAACACAATAAAAACAATTGGTTAAAGGATAAGAGAAGTTGAGAGGCCCTATTTACCGCCCTCTTCAACCACATTGAAGGCGACTCGGATCCAGTTCTCCACCGGTTATCCACAGAAGACCCCACAGAGTCGGGGGAGACCCGGTCTTTGGGAACGAAAAACCCCGCGAGTCAGGGGCGACTCGCGGGGTTTCAGAAGTGACTGTCAGCAGGACCGATTCAGGCAGCGACTCGGACCTTGCGCTTCTTGGGCGCGCGCAGGGCGAGGAGCGTGAGGATCACCGCCATATATATGAGCGGCTCTACCTGCCATCCTTTGACCAGCCAGACGTAATGCACGCCGCCAAGGATCACCGCTGGATAGGTCAGCTTGTGCAACTGACGCCAACGCGGTCCCAGTTTGCGCACCGACCGATTGTTCGAGGTGATCGCCAGCGGCAACAGCAAGGCAAAGGCAGCCATCCCGATGGTGATATAAGGACGTTTCAGAATGTCGGCCCAAACAGCACCCAATGCCTGCACATCCAGCACGGCCCAAACCAACAGGTGCGCCAAGACATAGAAGAAGGACAGAACCCCAATTGCGCGGCGGAACTTCAGCAGGTTGAGGCCAAGGTGACGGCGCGCAGGGGTGATCGCCAGACCCAGCACCAGCAGCTGCAGCGCCAGTTCACCATATTCATGTTCCAGCGCCTTCACCGGATCAACGCCCAGCGCACCGGTGATGCCCTGCCAGAACAGAAACGGCATCGGCGCAAAGCCAATGAGGTAAACCGCCCATGCGGGCAGTTTACGTGCATATGTATTGAGGGTGTCGATCATGCGCGTGCGGTCCTTAGAAGAACTTGGCCAGGTCCATGCCTTGATACAGACCAGCGACCTCTTTTTCGTAGCCGTTGAATTTCAGCGTATCGATCCGTTTGGTGAACAGACCGCCACCGATGCGACGTTCCGTGGCCTGTGACCAGCGGGGATGGTCCACCTCGGGGTTCACATTGCTGTAGAAACCATATTCGCGCGCATTCGCACGGTTCCAGCTGGTTGGCGGCTCTTTGTCGGTCAGGGTGATGCGGACCACCGACTTGATCGACTTGAACCCATATTTCCACGGCACCACCAAACGCAGCGGCGCGCCGTTCTGGTTGGGCAGGTCTTTGCCATAGATGCCCGTGGCCATGATGGTCAGCGGGTGCATCGCCTCATCCAGACGCAGACCTTCGACGTAGGGCCACTTCAATACGCGGGTTTTCTGGCCCGGCATTTCGTCAGGGCGATACAGCGTTTCAAAAGCCACGTATTTCGCGCGCGACTGCACGCCTGCCATGTTCAGCAGGTCGGCCAGCTCAAACCCGTTCCACGGCACCACCATCGACCATGCCTCAACACAGCGGAAACGGTAGAGCCGTTCCTCAATGGTCATCTTGGCCATGATGTCTTCGAACTGATAGTTGCCGGGGTTGTCGACCATGCCGTCGATCTTCACCGTCCACGGGCTGGTCGTCAGCGAACCGGCGTATTTCGCCGGATCATCCTTGCCGGTGCCGAATTCGTAGAAGTTGTTGTAGGTGGTGATCTCTTCGTAGGTGTTGGCCTTCAGCCCCTGCGCGCGTGCAGCTGTTGGCAGCCCCGCAACACCAGCCAGACCAACCCCCGCCATGCCCGCCAACAGGCTACGGCGTGACAGGTAGTTTGCCTCTGGGGTGACGTCATTTTCCGTCAGGGTGTTTTTCCAGCGTCCGGCCATAGGAGATGTGTCCTTTATTGTTCCTTACGCGGGAAGGTAGACACAAAGGACACATACGCCAAACAACATCGCCTCACATTGACGTGGTGAGGCTGAAACATTCGCGGGCTTTCAGGGGCTTTGGCGCGGCGATCAGCGCCCTGAGACCAGCTCTGCCACCTCAACCGCATAGCGGTCTGTCATGCCTGACACGAAATCGGCCATCGCATGCAGCGCCTCATAGTTGCTGTTGATACCGCGCAGGTCCAGACTAATCGCACGCACCAATTGGCGTTCGTAATCCGGCAGCGCACCCTCATCCCAATCGGCCTCTTTCAACGAAGTATAAACAGGCAGGATACCATCCAATACGGCGCAGATCACATTGCGGCCGCGCACCTCTAGCTTGGTTTTGCGCGGCGCGGTGAACAGCTGACTGCCTGCCAGCTCACGAATGGCGCGGAATTTGGCGCCCAGCTTGGAATCATCAATCAGCTCACCCGAATAGGTGCCAGTCATGATGGCGTCGTAGTTTTCTTTGAATGCCTCAACACAGGCGCCGATGGAGGCACCAATGGCCCGCGCACGCAGATGGCTGATCTGCTCATAATCCGTGTGCTCTGTGTAAACTTCTTTTGGGGCATTATCCGTATTGCGCTTATCTTCAATCAGGTCCAGCAACAGCCCGCGCACCTCAGCAAAAGTCAGATCACCCGCGCTAAAGCCGTCCTCAAGGTCAACGATGTTATAGCAGATGTCATCCGCCGCCTCGACGAGGAAGACCAGCGGGTGACGGCGCCACCATGTCTGCGCTTTTGGTCCCTGCTCCTCCAACAGGCCCAGCGCCTTGGCGGTTTTGGCGAAAATCTCTCGCTCGCTCTCAAAGAAGCCGAACTTCTTCGCACCTGCATAGAGTTTCTTTTTGACGTCTTTCTTAGGGGTGCCCTTCTCAACCTCCTCTGCCTTCAATGCGGCAGAGGTCGCAGCAGACATCGGGTATTTAGTGAAGGCACCAATGACAGCATGGGACAGGTCCATGCCGCGGTCGCCGCGGTACATCTCCAGGCGGGTGAGGATACGGTAGCCTTGGGCGTTGCCCTCAAACTTGGTGAACTCTTCCCACAGGCTTTCATCAACACCCTTAAAGATGCCTTCGGATTTAGCGAACTGACGCTCAAACCACGCGCCAATCGTCGCCTCGCCAGAATGGCCAAAGGGCGGGTTGCCAATATCATGGGCCAGTGCGGCGGCATGGATGATGCCCGCCACCTTATGCGCCTCGCCCGCGGCGATCTCTTTCTGCTGTTCCAGCCAGTGGCCGACCTGCATACCCAGATTGCGGCCCACGCTGGCGACCTCTGAGGAATGGATCATCCGGTGACGCAGGTGGTCGTTGGCATAGAGCGGATGCACCTGTGTCTTGTTCGCCAAACGGCGGAACGGAGCGGAAAAGGTGATGCGGTCAGCATCCTGCGTGTAGTTCGGACGGCCCGGATCCTCTGCCTGCCCGGGTTTGCCCGGACGTTCGGTGTTCAGCAGCGCCTGCCAGTTCATCCGCTCCATCGTGTCCTGCGCCATCTTCTGCCCCATGCCTGTTCCTCCAGGTCTGTATTCACGAAAAAGGCCCGCCAAATTGGCGGACCCTTTGACTTATATATATGTCAGCTCAATGCACCACTGCATCATCGGGGCGTGGGCGGTTTGTAGCGCCGACACGATCACCGATGATCAAACCTTCGGCGCCTGCGCTGACGGCGATCTGATCGCCATCCTTCACCTCGCCCCCTAGCAGCATTTCAGCCAGCGGGTTTTGCAGCGCCCGTTGGATCACCCGTTTCAGCGGGCGGGCGCCAAAGACTGGATCATAGCCCGCATCCGCCAGCCACGTCTGCGCTGCGTCATCCAGATCCAGCGTGATCTTGCGACCTGCCAAACGTTTCGCCAGACGGCGCAGCTGGATATCGACGATACCGTCCATATCGGCACGCGCCAGACGGTCGAAGATGATCGTTTCATCCAGACGGTTCAGGAACTCTGGCCGGAAGTGGGCACGCACCGCATCCATCACATCGCGCTTGGCCTGCGAGGCGTCCGCGCCTTCGGGCAGTTGGCTCAGCGCCTGCGCCCCAAGGTTCGAGGTCAGGATAATCAGCGTCTGCTTGAAATCCACCGTACGGCCCTGACCATCAGTCAGCACGCCATCGTCCAGCACCTGCAACAAGACGTTAAAGACATCAGGGTGCGCTTTTTCCACCTCATCAAACAGGACCACCTGATAGGGGCGACGGCGCACAGCTTCTGTCAACACACCACCCTCATCATAGCCGACATAACCCGGAGGGGCGCCGATCAGACGGGCAACGCTGTGTTTTTCCATAAACTCCGACATATCAAGGCGCACCATGGCGCTGTCGTCGTCAAACAAGAACTCTGCCACCGCTTTGGTCAGCTCGGTCTTGCCCACACCCGTCGGGCCGAGGAAGAGGAAGCTACCCAGTGGGCGGTTTTCGTCGTTCAGCCCCGCGCGCGCACGGCGCACGGCGTTTGATACAGCGGTCACCGCAGCGTTCTGGCCGATCACACGGGCGTGCAGATCCTCCTCCATCCGGAGGAGTTTTTCACGCTCACCCTCCAGCATCTTGGCGGTGGGAATGCCGGTCCAGCGCTCAACCACGGTGGCGATCTGTTCAGGACGCACGGTTTCCTCGATCACGGCGCCAACCTGTTCCTGCGTTTCCGCATCGGTCAGCTTCTTTTCCAGATCGGGGATGATGCCATAAGACAGCTCGCCCGCGCGGGCCAGATTACCTTCACGTTTCGCGATATCCAGCTGGGCACGGGCCTGATCCAGCAGCTCCTTCACCTCACGCGCCGATTCCAGTTTGTCACGGCCCGCCTGCCATGTGGCGGTCAGGGTGGCGCTGCGTTCCTGCAGTTCAGCCAGCTCTTTCTCGCGGGTTTCCAGACGATCCTTGGAGGCAGCGTCGTCTTCCAGCTTCAGCGCCTCAACCTCGATCTGCATTTGCAGGATCTGGCGATCCAGCTGATCCAACTCTTCAGGCTTACTATCCACCTCCATCCGCAAGCGGCTAGAGGCTTCGTCGACCAGATCAATCGCTTTGTCGGGCAGGAAGCGGTCGGTGATATAGCGGTGCGACAGGGTTGCCGCCGCAACAAGGGCCGAGTCGGAGATGCGCACGCCATGGTGCACCTCATACTTTTCCTTGATGCCGCGCAGGATCGAAATGGTGTCCTCGACTGTCGGCTCCGCGACAATCACCGGCTGGAAACGACGGGCAAGGGCTGCGTCCTTTTCCACGTATTTGCGGTATTCATCCAGCGTCGTCGCGCCAACGCAGTGCAGCTCACCACGGGCCAGCGCGGGCTTGATCAGGTTCGCCGCGTCCATCGCGCCATCGGATTTGCCCGCCCCCACAAGGGTGTGCATTTCGTCGATGAACAGGATGATTTCGCCCGCGGCCTCTGTCACCTCTGTCAGGACGGATTTCAGGCGTTCCTCAAACTCGCCACGGTATTTCGCACCAGCAATCAGCGCGCCCATGTCCAGCGCCATCAGTTTCTTGTCACGCAGGGATTCGGGCACATCACCGTTGATGATGCGCAGCGCCAGACCTTCGGCGATGGCGGTTTTACCAACGCCCGGCTCACCGATCAGCACAGGGTTATTCTTCGTCCGGCGCGACAGCACCTGCATCGAGCGGCGGATTTCTTCATCGCGACCAATGATCGGGTCAATCTTGCCCTGCTCTGCCGCCTCTGTTAGGTCGCGGGCGTATTTCTTCAACGCGTCATAGCCATCTTCGGCCGAGGCGCTATCGGCGGTGCGGCCCTTGCGGATGTCGTTGATCGCGGCGTTCAGGGTCTGCGGCGTGACCGCGCCCGCATCCAGTGCATCCTTGGCTTTGGATTTCACCAATGCCAGCGCCATCAGCACACGTTCGACGGGGACGAAACTATCGCCCGCCTTTTTCGCCAGCGCCTCTGCCTCTGACAGGACCTTGGCGGTGGCGTTGTCCATGTAGATGGATCCCGCATCGCCCGAGATAGACGGTTGTTTCGCAACAGCTGCATCCACCGCCTGAATCACACGTTCAGGCGCGCCACCGGCGCGGCGGATCAGGTTGGCGGCCAGCCCCTGATCATCGTCCATCAATGCTTTCAGAAGGTGTTCGGGAACCAGACGCTGGTGGTTTTCCCGCATCGCAATGGTCTGTGCCGCCTGGATAAATCCACGCGCACGCTCCGTGAACTTGCTCAAGTCCATCGTTCTCTCCTTTTATCAAGCGCCCGGTCAGATGATGCGCCCGCTTTGCGGCACGCCCCGGTTTCGGGCCTCATACCCAAGGTGGTGTTTGGGCCGCGCTGGTTCAAGAGGTTTCGCCCCCAGACATACTAATGAGAGGGTTAAAAATCCGCCCCCCGCGCCGTTCTGAAAGGTAACGCGATCTTTAGCTTTGAAGGGTTCCCTTCTCGGCAAGGCAAAGACCACCAAACGGGAGAGCAAACAGATGCACATCAAACAGATCGAAGTGTCCGACCTGAAAACCAATGCTGATCAGGCGCGTGGTCTGATTTCGTTTGAATGTGAGGAAGGCACCGTTGAAATGCATTGTTCGGTTCCGAAACAAGGCGCCAAAAACCCGCGTCTTGCGCTGATTTCCGAGGCGCTGCGACAACTGGCCTGCGCGCCTGAATTTCGCACCGGTCGGCGCCACTTCTCTTTCTCGACCAGCATTGCGGACGCAGATCCTGCGCTGGCCTAACCGATAGGCTTGTGGCGCTGACCTATCAGCCTTGACCAATTCCGGCATTCCCTGCAAAAGAAGCCCGTTTATCCAGCCGCAGGAGTGCCCCCATGTCTGACGATCGCCTTATTGTCGCCCTTGATGTTCCCAACGCATTGGCAGGTCTGAACCTGGCCGAACAGCTGGGCGATGCCGTATCGTTTTATAAAATCGGTCTGGGCATGCTGACCGGCGGCGGTTTGGCGCTGGCCAATGAGCTGAAAGAAGAACACGGCAAGCGTATCTTCCTCGACATGAAACTGTTCGATATCGGCGCCACGGTGGAAAACGCGGTGCGCGGTCTGGCGCAGTATGATCTGGATTTCCTCACCGTGCATGGCGACCCGTACGTGGTGAAAGCCGCGAAAGAAGGCGCGTCGGGCAAGGATATGAAGATCCTCGCCGTCACCATCCTGACCTCGCTCGACCGTGCTGATCTGGACGGCGCGCTGATCAAACCGGGTGAAATTCGCGATCTGGTGCAGGAACGCGCCGGCAACGCCTTTGCCGCTGGCGCTGATGGCATCATCGCCTCGCCGCAAGAGGCCGCCTTGATCCGCGCCCTGCCCGAAGCACAGGGCAAACTGATCGTCACCCCCGGTGTCCGCCCTGCCGGTGCCGCGCTGGGGGATCAGAAACGGGTCGCCACACCTGCACAGGCAATCAAGGACGGTGTGGATCACATGGTTGTTGGTCGCCCCATCTGGCAAGCCGACGATCCACGCGCAGCGGCCGAGGCCATTCTGGCCGAGATTCGCGGCGCTTAACCACCCTGCTGGTTCTGGTCGTTTAAATAAATCCTCAGGCGGTCGCGGAAAGGTGGGATCGCCCGAGGATGGCGCAGAAAGTGATCAACAGGCCAGCGTTCCAGCGCCTGCCCCTCATCGCCCAACGACAGCTCGGCAGCACGCGTTTCCTGCAGATGGGCCGCGAGGAACCAGGTCGGCAACTCTCCTTCACGCACAAAGCAGCGCGCCCAAGTAAAATCAGACCGACACAGTGTGATCGCCGTTTCCTCTGCCACCTCACGTATCGCACAGGTGGCGGGGCTTTCGCCCGGTTCCATCAACCCGCCAGGCAGATCCCAGTGGTTCGGCCAATTGATCGTGGGCTTGTCATCACGCAGCAATACGGTCAGCCTGTCCCCTACAAACAGAATGACATTTGCGCCCTTAAACGCGATATCCGTCTGATCCCATCCTGCCTGCATTGGCGCCTGACCGTTATCCAACAGCTGCATCATGCCGTCCCTTTGTAAAACTTGCCTGACCACATTTGATCAGGGGCCGCGCTGCCCCAGTTGCCGCAGTCCGCGCATTGTGTCCCATGACGAACTGTTCCAGTTGTCGATCGCGCATATGGACTGCGATGCCTTTTATGCATCTGTGGAGAAGCGCGACAATCCTGACCTTGCTGCCAAACCCGTTATCATCGGCGGCGGACGGCGTGGCGTTGTATCGACCGCCTGCTACATTGCCCGCATTCGCGGTGTCCGCTCCGCCATGCCGATGTTCAAGGCATTGAAACTATGCCCGGATGCCGTGGTGATAAAACCCCGAATGAACGTCTATGCGGAGGTGTCACGCCAAATCCGCGCAATGATGGAAGAACTGACACCCGCGATCCAACCACTGTCACTGGATGAGGCGTTTCTGGACCTATCGGGCACCGAAAAACTGCATGGCGCCCCACCTGCAGTGATGCTGGCGCGGCTGTTCAAACGCATGCACCAAGAGCTGGGCATTACCGGTTCCATTGGCCTGAGCCATAACAAGTTTCTGGCCAAAGTGGCCTCTGATCTGGAAAAGCCACGCGGGTTTTCGGTGATCGGTCAGGCGGAAACAGCCGCCTTCCTGAAGGACAAGCCCGTGCGGATGATCTGGGGGGTTGGCGCGGCCTCACAGGAATCGCTGGAACGGGCGGGCATACGCACCTTTACAGATCTGCTGCGCTGGGACCGTGACGACCTGTTTAAAAGGTTCGGCCAGATGGGTGACCGCCTGTATCATTTGGCCCGCGGACAAGATCACCGTTCGGTCAATGCCCGCGAGCCGATCAAGTCGATCTCCAACGAGACAACCTTTGGCGAAGACACAGGCGACCGCGACATTCTGGATGGCCATATCTGGCGTCTGTCAGAAAAGGTCGCGGACCGCGCCAAAGCCAAGGAATTGGCTGGGCGCGTTGTCACTCTGAAGCTGAAAACCGATGATTTCAAAACCATTTCGCGACGCCACACCCTGCATGATCCGACACAACTGGCCGATGTCCTGTACCGGGCGGCACGCGCATTGTTTGACGCCGTCGAACAGCGCGGCCCCTACCGGCTGATCGGCGTGGGTCTGTCCAATCTGGTAGACGAACGGCAGGCAGGACTGGCTGGGGACCTTTTGGACCCACAAGCTGTCACCCGCAGCAAGGCCGAACGAGCCACTGACGCAATCCGTGAGCGGTTCGGCAAAGACGCAATCAAAAAGGGGCGCGCACTGCGCTAGGGCGCGATCACTCTGCCGCCAGACGCTGCGGCTGCGCGCCAATTTCGGCCACTTCGGCGGTAACCTGCTGCATCAGGGTGCGGAACGCATCAAAGTTGTTGTTAGGACGGATGAGCTGTTCATTCATGTAGAGCGATCGGTCGATTTCAATCTGCACCGCATGCTGTCGCCGCGACGGGCGCCCATAGTGCGACGTGATATACGCACCGGCGAACGGTGCGTTGCGCGCCACCTTTAGGCCCGCACGCAAAAACGCGGTCTCGATCCTGTCGACGATATCGCTATCCGCGGCTGCACCAAACCGATCCCCAAGCACCACCTCTGGGCGCGGCTTGCCTGATCTCGCCACACCATCAACAGCTTCGTGCGGCATCGAATGGCAATCAATCAGAATTGCTTCTCCGAACAGGCGGCGCGATTCGTCCAAAAGCCGCTGAAGCGCGGCGTGATAGGGCCGATAATAGCCAGAGATTCGCGCCTGCGCCTCTTCGAGCGGGATTTTCCCGCTGTAAATGATCCGGCCATTGGCCACTACGCGTGGAATCACCCCTAAGCCCGACGCAATGCGCGGGTTGTGCCCGCCCCCCTTTACATCCTCAATCAGCGCAGGATCCAATTCATCGGCGCTGCGATTGAGGTCCACAAAGGCACGCGGTGCCCCCGCCTTGAGAAACGGGGCGCCAACCTGCGTGGCACCATCAAAAAGCCTGTCTACAAAGGCATCTTCGGAGGTGCGGATACTATGTTGGTCCAGCATTGTCCGTTTCAGAAACCGTGCCGGATAGTCCCGACCCGAATGGGGCGAGGCAAAAACAACACTTGTCGTGCGTTTTGTGGGATACACAATCTCATAAGCGGAACGGGGCAATGGCGTCTCCTTTATTGAGAAATATCATAGCCGGAAAAATCTTCTGCTCGAAAGCCCTTGAAACCCCCACCGACTCCTTTTATAGAACCGCAACCGGCGCGGATCTACGCGCCCCTTTTCTTGAGAAGGGGCTGGTTCGTGCAGGGAAATATGGGCGGTTAGCTCAGCGGTAGAGCACTTCGTTGACATCGAAGGGGTCACAAGTTCGATCCTTGTACCGCCCACCATTTCTTTCGCCACTTATGGCGACCCGTAACCCAGGCGCAAGACGCGCCGCGAAGAAGGAGAAGACCCATGAAGGTCAAGAACTCGCTCCGCTCGCTGAAGCAGCGTCACCGCGACTGCCGTATCGTGCGCCGTAAAGGCCGCGTCTACGTCATCAACAAGACGCAGCCCCGTTTCAAAGCTCGTCAGGGCTAAGATACGGCTCGGTAGAGCTTGAAAAAGACCGTTTCGAGAAATCGAAACGGTCTTTTCTTTTGTGCGGTGGCGTTATTGCGGTGGCCCAAGCGCATCCAGCCCGCTTAGCGCAGGCTGGCACTGGTCAGGCGGGACATGGTTTGCTGGCTGACATAGCCAGTTTCCGGCAGCTCTGCCCGCCGCTGGAAATCCTTGATCGCGCGGCGCGTCGCATCGGTGAAGCGCCCATCCGCCGGCCCCGGATTCAAATTCAGCCGCTCCAACGCTTTTTCAATCAGCAGGCGGGCAATTGGATTGTTGGAAATCGCCCCCTCTTCACGCCGATCCTGTTCAATTTGTGCAGCTGTCGCGCCGGTATTCTCCAACGCCTCAATGCGCCGTCGCGCCTCTCCGGCGTAACGGCTATTGGGGTAAAGTTCGATGAAATCGCGGTAACCTTCGACGGTATCTTCGTCCTGTGTCAGCTGCCAATCGTAGGCCGCGCGCGCATCTTCGGCATCGGCAAGGGCCTGCAACTCATCGCGGGCCGTTTGGGCGAACACACCGTTAGGATAGCGTTCCAGATAGCGCCTCAGGTCCTCCGCTTCGCCCGTAACACCCGTCTGTTGCCAGTAGTCGCGATCCTGTTCCTCTAGCACCGCACGACGGGCTGCAGCATCGGCACCCAAGCGCCGCAGCAAGGTGCGGCTCAGATATCCTGTTGTCGCCAGTCCCTGATCCTGCTGATAACTACGAATGGCCCCGCGGGTGCCGCGCCCGAACACGCCATCAATCCCTCGGGTATTATACCCCAAAACAGTCAGATCCTTTTGCACCGCGCGGCGATCAGCACGCGACAGCTCCAACGCAGCCTCGGCAGCCTTGGCGGGGTCCACTGGTTCGACCACCGGACCGGTCCCTGAACCAGTCCCAGCGTCAGGCTGAAGGAAACGGCGCGCCTGTGCCACAAACAGACCAGAAGGGAACCTGCGCAAATAGGCGCGGTAGGCATCGTCGGTGTTGATGTCGCGCACCGCACTCCAATAAGCCGCATCGCCGCTGGCCTGCACCTCGTCATTCGGCTGATCACCTAGGCTGCTATGACGCGGCAAATAGCCGGCTAGCACCACCCCAGCAGGCGCACGGGCCGCCAAATCCGCCAGACTTGCCCCCGTCGGATCCAGGATCTGCTGCATCACATCGCGCACATCATCGCCAGCCCCCGTCAGCAAAGTCACCCCTTGCCCGGCAAGGTGCCCATCCAACCCAATTCGCAATCCGGCGCCCGGTGCGCGGCGGTTTGTCCAAACCGGCGCGACCACCATCAACGACTGCCCCGGATACTCTGACAGAATGCGGTCCAAAGTCGCCAATGCGATGCCTTGCTGCGCCACACTTAGGTCATTCAGGGTCTCACCACGTTTGCTGCGCCCCAGAAACCAGCTGTCACGCCCATCACTGACCACGCTACCTGATAGAACGATGACCGCCCTATCCACATCTGCACTGGCCAACGTCCGGCGGAACTCTTCGGCGGTGCGTCGCATCGCGCTGGCGTTGGCTGCGTCGGTCGACAACACCCGAAACCCAGCCGCGCGCAGTTGGCGGCTTACCTCACGCGGAGCGATAGCCCCCACTTCAGGCCCACCGCCATAAGGCCGGTTGGTCAAAACCAATGCGACATCAGCCGCAAGAGCACGCGACGACAGCCCGCCAAAGACCAAGGCCATCATGCAAAACAAAGAAACAAACCGCAGCAGGGACATGGCAGATCCTCCAATCTAACCAGTAGCCTACCCCGAGGAGACAGAAAAAAGAAATGTCTCTGCCGTCCGATCGGCCAAGACCCGCCCGACGTGTACCGGAACATCACTCAAAAAGAAGGCCGGGACATGCCCGGCCAAAAGTTCTCAGACCTCACACAAGGTTCTGACAGGGGGGGTAAACACGATCACTCGTATACACGTTGATCATCAATGACCTTGCCATCATTGGGCAGGCTGCCCTTGGCGACGATTTCAATCCGGCCTTTCAGTTTCAGCGTATCAATCACCGACTGCATGTAGTGATCTGGACTGGTTTCATCGGCCTCAATCTGGACGGTCATCACGTCCATTTCGCCATCACGGCCTGCAATCACGCGGGCCTTGGCAATTTCATCATGTTTGGCAACCAGTGCCGCGACCTGTTCGGGGCGCACGAACATGCCCTTGATCTTGGTTGTCTGGTCAGCACGCCCCATCCAACCCTTGATGCGCATGTTCGTGCGGCCACAGGGGCTTTCACCGGGTAGGACAGCCGACAAATCGCCGGTTGCGAAACGGATCAGCGGATAATCGGGGTTCAGCGTGGTTACAACAACCTCGCCCACTTCGCCCGGGGCAACGGGGATGCCGGTGCCGGGGCGAACGATTTCAACGATGACGTTTTCATCGACGATCATGCCTTCCATCGCATCGGATTCGTAGGCGATGTTGCCCAGATCGGCCGTGGCGTAGCATTGCAGGCAGTTGATCCCGCGATCTGCGTATTCCTGCCGCAGAGACGGGAACAATGCGCCACCGCCGACAGCCGCTTTGGTGATTTTCAACGACAAGCCCATCGCCTCAGCCTTGTCGAGGATGATTTTCAGATAATCGGGCGTGCCCGCATAGGCTGTCACCCCCACATCATGCGCTGCGCGCGCCTGCAGTTCGGTTTGGCCAGTGCCCGCAGGCAAAACCGCAGCGCCAACAGCGCGGGCGCCACTTTCAAAGATCATGCCCGCAGGTGTCAGGTGATAGCCAAAGCAGTTCTGCACAATATCGCCCTGCCCGATGCCGCAGGCGTTCAGGAAACGGCCCATGCGCCACCAGTCATGCGATGTGTCACCCGGTTCATAGATCGGGCCCGGAGATTGGAAGATGTGTGCAAACCCGCTGGCAGGCCGCGTGGTCAAACCGCCAAAGGGGTAGGCAGCGCCCTGTGCTTCCACCAAGGCGGATTTACGCAGAACCGGCAGCGCAGCCAGATCTTCAACACTCGAAATCGCTGCAACGTCGACACCCGACAAGGACCCGCCATAACCCGGCAAAGCCTGCGCGCGTGCCACTTGGGCAGACAGGGCCGAAGCCTGTGAGGCTGCGCGCTCATCAGCGCTGCGGGTTTCAAGATCGTCAAAGAAACGGCTCATATCTGGGTACTCCGGGGTGGGTGCAGCGCACCCTGAGTTGGCATCACACGGGTCTGTTTTCCGTGCCGGGCAATCCCCTGCCCGGCACAATAGGTTTGGCTTAGCTCAGCCAACGCTTACGGCGGCGATAGGACCGCACATCACGGAAGCTTTTGCGACCTTCATCGGACATGCCCAGATAGAATTCCTTCACGTCGGGGTTTTCGCGCAGATCGGCGGCGGGGCCATCCATCACAACGCGGCCCGATTCCAGAATGTAGCCGTAATGCGCAAAACGCAGCGCGACGTTGGTGTTCTGTTCGGCCAGAAGGAAGGTGGTGCCTTCGTTTTCGTTAAGGTTCTTCACAATGTTGAAGATCTCTTCCACCAGCTGCGGTGCCAGACCCATCGACGGCTCATCGAGCAGGATGGTTTCCGGGCGGCTCATGATCGCACGACCAATGGCAACCATCTGCTGTTCACCACCCGAGGTGTAGCCAGCCTGGCTCTTGCGGCGTGTCTTCAGGCGGGGGAAGTAGTTATAGACCATTTCCAGATCCGCATCGACGGCCCCTTTGCCATCGGTGCGCGTGTAGGCGCCGGTCATCAGGTTTTCTTCGACGGTGAGGTGCTCAAAACAATGACGCCCTTCCATCACCTGAATAACGCCCTTTTCCACCAGCGCGGCAGGGCTCAGATCCGCGATCCCATCTCCACGGTAGGTGATATTGCCTTTGGTCACTTCGCCGCGTTCAGAATGCAGCAGGTTGGAAATCGCTTTAAGCGTGGTGGTCTTACCGGCCCCGTTGCCGCCCAGAAGCGCGGTGATACCGCCCTTGGGCACCTTCAGGGACACGCCCTTCAGCACCAGGATCACGTGGTTATAGATCACCTCGATGTTGTTGACCTCCAGCAAGGTCTCTTGGCTGCGTCCTGCGTCCAGCATCTTGTGTCTACTTTCCGATTAACTCTGTTAGGGGTCCGGCCGCACCCGCAGATGCAGCCGGACGGAGGAGTGCTTAGTTACAACGCGGAGTGATGTTGTTTTCAGCAGCGTAGGCTTCGGAGTCTTCTTTGATCAGCGCGCCGATCAGTTCACCGTCCGAAGGTTCAAAGCCAGAGATCAGGCTCCACTCACCAGCATTGGCATCCCACTGCTGAACAGCACCCAGACCGGGGCCACCGTGGTTTTCACAGGACACAGCAAAGTCAGGACCGAAGCCCGCCAGACCGTGTTTGTCCATCAGTGCCTGAGTGATTTCCAGCGCTTCCATGCCTTTGATCATGTCTGCCTGCGAAATGTCGGACTTGCCGGCGATTTCCTGCGATTTTTCGGCAGCCATGTGGGCCAGATAGGCAGCGTAGAGGCCACGGTTGTACAGAACGGTACCGATCTGGTCGCCTGCGCCGGCGGCTTTGCCGGTATCAACAACGTGCTTCTGGATGTCGTCAAAGATCGGGAAGTCCGAACCAACGTTGTGGAAGGTAACCGACTTGTAGCCGTCCGCTTTGGGGCCAGCAGGTTTCACGTCGTTTTCCGAACCGGACCACCAAACACCGATGAAGTTTTCCATCGGGAAGCGGATGTTCACAGCTTCCTGAATGGCCACCTGGTTCATTACGCCCCAGCCCCACATGATCACGTAATCAGGACGTTCACGGCGGATTTGCAGCCACTGCGATTTCTGTTCCTGACCGGGGTGGTCAACAGCCAGCAGGCTCAGGTCATAACCGTGCTTCTTGGACAGCTCTTCCAGGGTACGGATCGGTTCCTTACCGTAGGCGGAGTTGTGGTAAACCAGCGCAACTTTCTTGCCCTTCAGGTCACCGCCGTTGATGTCCAGCAGGTGGTTGATCGCAACCGAAGCACCATCCCAATAGTTGGCGGGGTAGTTGAACACGTTCGAGAATACCGAACCGTTCTTGGCCGAGGTACGACCATAGCCCATGGTGTGCATCGCAATGCCGTCAGCAGTCACTTTGGGGATCAGCTGGTAGGTGATGCCGGTCGACAGCGGCTGATACACCAGTGTGCCTTCGCCTTTGGTGGATTCGTAGCACTCAACGCCTTTTTCAGTGTTGTAGCCGGTTTCACATTCCAGCAGGCGCACGGTTTCACCGCCGATACCGCCATCGCGTTCATTCAGCAGGGTGAAATAATCAGCGTAGCCATCTGCAAACGGGATGCCGTTTGCGGCGTAGGGGCCAGTCCGGTAGCTGAGCGAGGTAAAGGTCAGTTCCGCCACAGCGGGGCTTGCCGCCACCATTGCAGCCACGGCTGCGGTGATCAATTTGGTCTTCATCGGTAACACTCCTCCCTTGGTTTAGTCCGATGTTCGTTATGTGCCGGACACTCCTCTTATCCGGCAGTGGATGTGGCCCCGCGCTTAGTGCGGGAAGGGCCACAGCCGTAGTTTTTCTTTGGCGACGCGCCACAGCTGCGCCAGCCCATGCGGTTCCGCGATCAAGAAGATGATGATCAACGCGCCCACAATCATGAACTCCAGATGTGCCGCCAGATCGGTCGGCCAGCCCAGCATGCCCACCAGCACGTTCTTCAGCAGAACCGGCAGCAGCACCAGGAAGGCTGCGCCCGCGAAGGAGCCGAAGATAGAGCCAAGGCCGCCAATGATGATCATGAACAGAACCAGGAACGATTTGTTGATGCCGAACACTTCGCCCACCTCAACCGCGCCGAGGTAAACAGAGAAGAACAGCGCGCCCGACACACCGATAAAGAAAGAGCTGACCGCAAAGGCCGACAGTTTCGATTTCAGCGGGTCCACACCGATGATCTCAGCAGCGATGTCCATGTCACGGATCGCCATCCACTTACGGCCCGTAGTGCCGCGTGTCAGGTTCCGGGCGAGGATCGCGCAGATGGTCACAAAGACGAGGCAGAACATATAAGTTGCCCATGCGCTGGTGTTGGGGCCGGTCACGGCGATGCCGAACACAGTGCGTTCCGGTGCGGAGATCTGGCCGGAGGCCGAGTAGTTGTAGAACCACGGCACCTTGTTGAACAGCCACACCAGGAAGAACTGAGCCGCCAGCGTCGCCACCGCAAGGTAGAAGCCTTTGATGCGCAGGGACGGCAAGCCGAAGGCCACGCCAACCATGGCCGTCACCCCACCTGCCAGCAGGATATGGATAAAGATGCTCACCTCTGGGAAGGCAGTCATCAGCTTGTAGACCGCATAAGCGCCCACCGCCATGAAACCGCCGGTGCCCAGCGACACCTGACCGCAGTAGCCCACCAGAATGTTCAGACCGATTGCCGCGATCGCGTAGATCAGGAATGGCATGAAAACTGCGTTTACCCAGTAGTCATTGATGACAAAGGGAACGATCAGGAAAGCAAAGAACAGGACAGCGTAGTACCGGTACCGATCAAACTTGATCGGGAAGGTCTGGTTGTCATCGACATAGGTGGTCTTAAAGTCACCCGCTTCACGATAAAACATGGTTCCTTACCCTTCCAGTTGCGCATGCTGGAAACGCAGCGCGGTGTTATTGATGGTTTGTCCTTTGGCGAGGGCCAGATAGGCCCCAACCCCGGTCAAGAAGCCCAGTCCAGCCAGGCAGGTGGCGGTGAGGATCTGCTGATCGGTCAGGTTGGTCGCCGTCAGGGCGATGTAACCGAAGGACCAGAACCCCGACCAAGACACCACAGTGAGTATCGCGATAAGTTTCTGCATCAGACCCTCTCGATGATCTTTTCGCCGAACAGACCCTGCGGGCGGAACACCAGGAAGACCAGCGCCAGAACATAGGCGAACCAGTTTTCGGTCGCGCCACCAACCAGCGGGCCGATGATGAATTCAAACATCTTTTCACCCACACCGATGATCAGGCCGCCCACAATGGCGCCGGGGATCGAGGTGAAGCCGCCCAGCATCAGAACCGGCAGTGCCTTGAGCGCGATCAGCGACAGCGAGAACTGCACGCCCGATTTGGCGCCCCACATGATGCCTGCAACCAGCGCCACGAAACCTGCAACCGACCACACCATCACCCAGATGAAGTTCAGCGAGATACCAACCGACAGTGCGGCCTGGTGATCGTCCGCCACAGCGCGCATCGCGCGGCCCTGTTTGGTGTACTGGCTGAACAGCACCAGCGCGGCCACCAGAACAATCGCAATACCCGTTGCCACGATGTCCAGCTGATCAAGGAAGAAGCCATAGAAACGGTCGTTGCCGAAGCCCAGCCATTGCGTGTTTTCTTCGATCCAGAAGCTACCACCCTGCGGTAGGCCAACATCCAGTTTCTTGATGTCGCTGCCCCACATGATGTCGCCCAGACCTTCCATGAAGTAGGCCAGACCAATGGTCGCCATGAACAGGATGATCGGTTCTTGGCCCACCAGATGGCGGAACACGAAACGCTGCACACACCAGGCCAGGCCAACCATCACAATCATCGTCAAAATGATCGCGAAGAAGGAGTTCACATGGAAGCCAAAGTGGTGAATTTCAGTGCCCAAAATCGCGTTGATCAGGTGCGCAAACGGAATTTGCCCGTCCATGATCCCCACCAGCGTCAACGCCGCAAACAGCGCCATCACACCTTGGGCGTAGTTAAAGATACCGGAGGCCTTGTAGATCAAGACAAACCCCAGCGCGACGAGGGCATAAAGAACGCCTGCCATCAGGCCGTTCAGGAATACCTCTGCCCCAAAGAGAAGCTGTTCAGGCATCAGTTACGCCCCCTTAACCAGATTAGTTTCACGTGCGATCAGATCAGTCATGGCTCACCCCCAGATAGGCGTCGATCACGTCCTGATTGTTGCGCACTTCGTCCGGGGTGCCATCCCCGATCTTTTTGCCATAATCCATCACAACCACGCGGTCGCTCAGGTCCATCACAACGCCCATGTCGTGTTCGATCAGGGCGATGGTGGTGCCAAATTCGTCATTCACATCGAGGATGAAGCGGCTCATGTCCTCTTTCTCTTCGACGTTCATGCCGGCCATTGGTTCATCCAACAGCAGCAGATGCGGTGCCGCAGCCAAGGCGCGGGCCAGCTCCACTCGTTTCTTCAGACCATAGGGCAGACGGGCCACAGGCGTTTTACGGATCGACTGAATTTCGAGGAAGTCGATAACTTTTTCCACAAACTCGCGGTTTTCGACCTCTTCCTTTTCGGCCTTACCTTTCCAGATCGCCTGCTGGAACATGTTTGTTTTCATGTAGTTGAGGCGACCGGTCATCACGTTGTCTAGCACAGACATGCCTTCGAACAGCGCAATGTTCTGGAAGGTCCGCGCGATGCCCTGTTGGGCCACCTGATAAGGTTTCATCGGCGGGCGCTTGGCACCTTTGTACCAAACTTCACCTTCCTGTGGGACATAGAACCCCGAGATCACGTTCAACATCGAGGATTTACCAGCGCCGTTCGGGCCGATGATGGCGCGAATTTCGCCTTCCTTGATGTCAAAGCTGATGTCGGTGATTGCCTTCACACCGCCAAAACGCAGCGTGATGTTTTTCATCTCCATCAAGGTGCCGCCGATTTTGCGGCCATCCTCGGTGATGTAGCCTTCTTCCATCGTATCGCTCATTCTGCTGCCACCTTTGCACTGCTCACGGGAACAACTGCGGCATCCATCAGCGTCAGATGCGCACTGATCGACCCTTTGCGGCCATCCTCGTAGGTCACTTCGGTGGTGGTGTGGATGTCACTCTTGCCGTCATAGAGACCGGCAATCAGATCATCGAACTTCTCTTCAACGATGCGGCGGCGCACCTTACGGGTGCGGGTCATTTCGCCGTCATCCGCATCCAGTTCCTTGTGCAGAACAAGGAAACGGTGGATCTGACAGCCCGACAGCATCTCATCCTCTGCGACCGAACGGTTCACCTCTTCGACGTGCTCTTTGATGGTTTCCAGCACCTTCGGGTGACCCGCCAGTTCCTGATAGGACGAATAAGCGATGTTGTTGCGTTCAGCCCAGTTGCCAACCGCGGTCAGGTCAATGTTGATGAACGCCATGCAGCGATCACGGCCATTGCCGAACAGCACGGCCTCCAGCACGTTGGGAAAGAACTTCAGTTTGTTCTCAACGAACTTCGGCGCGAACATGCTGCCATCAGCCATTTTGCCAACGTCTTTGGCGCGGTCGATGATGCGCAGGTGGCCGCTGTCCTTTTCAAGGAAGCCAGCGTCGCCAGTGGCAACCCAACCATCGTCGGTTTTGGTGCCCTTGGTGCTTTCTTCGTTCTTGTAATAATACTCGAACACACCGGGGCTGCGGTAATGCACTTCACCGTTGTCGTCGATTTTCAACTCAACACCGGGCGAAGGCACACCAACAGTGTCTGCACGCACCTGGCCATCAGGCTGGGCAGTGATGAACACGGTGGCCTCTGTCTGACCGTAAAGCTGTTTCAGGTTGATCCCCAGCGAACGATAGAACGAGAAAATCTCAGGGCCAATCGCTTCACCTGCGGTGTAGCCAACGCGCACGCGGCTAAAGCCAAGGGTGTTTTTCAGCGGGCCGTAAATCAGCAGATCGCCCAGTGCGTATTTCAGACGATCCCCAAGGCCGACCTTGTTGCCGTCCAGAATATCACCGCCAACCTTTTTCGCATGATCCATAAAGTGGTGGAACATCTTGCGCTTCAACGGGCCGGCGTCCTCCATACGGATCATCACGTTGGTCAGCTGGGTTTCAAACACGCGCGGCGGGGCGAAGTAATAGGTCGGGCCAATTTCGCGCAGATCTGCCGTCAGTGTTTCCGCACTTTCGGGGCAGTTCACGCAGAACCCACACCAGTACGCCTGACCGACCGAGAAGATGAAATCACCCACCCATGCCATCGGCAGGTAGGCCAGGATCTCTTCATTCGCGCGCAACTTATCAAACTCGGACGAGTTCTTTGCCGTCTCAATCACGTTGCGGTTCGACAGAACCACACCCTTGGGTTTGCCAGTGGTGCCCGACGTGTAGAGCATCACGCAGGTCGAATCGTAGGTCAGCTTCGACCGACGGCGTTCCAGTTCAGGGGTCAACTCATCACGCGCTGCATGGCCCTGTTCCTGAATGTGGCTGAATTCATGCAGCTGAGTATGATCGTATTTCCGCATACCGCGCGGATCGAGGTAGATCATGTGTTCGAACTGATGCAGATCATCCTGAATCTCGATGACCTTATCAACCTGCTCCTGATCTTCGGCGATCACGAAACGGGCGCCGCAGTGATCCAGCACATAGGCCATCTCTTCGGCGGCGGCGTCCTGATACAGCGGCACCGGAATGGCGCCGACGGATTGGGCCGCGACCATCGACCAGTACATGTAAGGGCGGTTGCGCCCGATGATGGCGATGAAATCGCCCTCATTTACGCCAATGTTCAAAAGACCCCGTGCGAGATTGTTAATCTCGCGCTGCGATTGCCGCCAGGTCCAGCTTTGCCAGATCCCGAACTGTTTTTCGCGATACGCGGGGCTATCCGCCATCTCGGTGGCGTTGCGATGCAACAGCGCCGGAATGGACTGCAGTCCATCCGTCGCCTGTGACGACTGTGCCAATTCTGTTCCTCCCAAATGCCCGTTTTCGTCGAGCGCGCGGCGTCCTCCCACCGCGAAATCCCTCAACCGAGGGTGCGCTATCAAGTTAGGCCAGCAACTTTTTCCTGATCATTTCCCAATCCTAACAAATTGTAACAAGCGACAAGCAGGTGCTTTCCCCAAGCTCGCCAGAATGCTAGCCAGTACGCAGGAGGGCCGCATGGCTTTGGGGAAAAATGAAACAGCATCAATGACTAACGCCGGGCTGAACCTGATTCAGCAGGGGCTATCGATCTTTGATGATCAGTTGAAAATGGTGCTGTGCAATCAGCGTTTCCGCGAAATGTTCGACATACCGGAAACCTACAGCAGTCCTGGTGTCCACTTTGAGGATACGATTCGATTTCTTGTCGAACGCGGTGAATATGGCGAAGTGGACGACATCGAAGAGGCGGTGAAGTTCCGCGTCGATCAGGCCCGCGCTTTCACCCCACACTATGTGGAACGGGAACGCTCAAACGGGCGTTGGATTGCTGTTGAGGGGTCGCCGCTGCCGCAGGGCGGCTGGGTCGCGGTTTACACCGACATCACCCGCACCAAACGACAAGAGGCGCTGCTGCGCACACGGTCCGAAGCATTGTCAGATCGGGTACTCGGCTACGCCGAAGAGCTGGCCGCCACCAACCGCGAGCTGGAGGCGACAGTCACCGCCCTAGAAGAGGCCAAGCGTCAACTGGCCGAGACCGAGGCCCGCACCCGCCAGACCACCGAAATGATCCCCGCCCATATCGCCCATGTGGACCGTGACCGGCGCTATACGTTTTCCAACCGCAAACTGTCCAACGTGATGCCGGGGCGGCCGTCGGAAATCACCGGTCTGGATATCGAAGAGGCGCTAGGGGAAGAGATCTACAGCGAAATTGCCCCACATCTGGACAAGGCTTTCGCTGGCGAAGCTTCGGTCTTTGAGTTCTTTATCGAAAGCAGTTCACGACGTATTCGCGCGTCTTTTACCCCAGCACAGGATCTGGTGCGGGGCACCGACGGCATCCATACGTCAGCGGATCAAAACGGTGGCGTCTACATTCTGTCGATGGACATTACCCGAGAATCGCAGGCACGCACGGCCCTACAGCAGACCAGACGCCGCGAATTGGCCGCGCAATTGGCCAGCGGTATGGCTCATGACTTTTCGAACCTTTTGACGATCATCCTTGGCAGTCAATCCAGACTGCAGCGTATGGACCTACCTGAACAGGCCCAGAAACAGGTGACCGCAACCCTGTCCGCCGCACACCGCGGTGGTTCATTGTTGAACCGTATCGCCGACATCACTGGCGCCCGTGAATGGCATCCGGTCCCTGCGGACGTCGCCCTGTTGCTGGATGATATGAAGATCCTCGCAACCCCTGCCCTGCCACCAGGTTTCACGTTGCATATATCGAACCTGCTGCATGAAAAAATGCTGATGCTGGACACTGGCATGTTGCAGGATTCGCTGCTGAACCTGATCCTGAACGCACGCGATGCCTGTGGAACATCGGGGGAAATTTCCCTGACCGTCGCGCCGGTACAGCACCTCTGGGCTGAGTTTATCGTCGAAGACACTGGCCCTGGGTTCTCCGAAACCGCGCTGGAACGTGCGATGGAGCCTTTCTACACCACCAAGGGCGGCGAGGGATCGGGCCTCGGCCTGTCCATGGTCTATGACACCGCAAAACTGGCGGGCGGGCGACTGCGGATTGCCAATGGCGAAAAAGGCGCACGCATCACCCTGCGCCTGCCGATGCGTGCCGCACGCGCTGCACCAAAACCCGGGCTGGTTCTGCTGGTTGAAGATAGCAGTGACATCCGCGAAGTCCTGCGCCCCATGCTTACCGATATGGGCAACACAGTGATCGAAGCCGCCTCTTATGACGAGGCGCGCGCGCTGATTGACGGGGTGCCAGGCATTGCGCGTATCCTGTCTGACATCTCGCTGGTCGGGGAAAAGACCGGGCTTGACCTACGCGACAGTCTGGGGCCCGATGCGCCGCCGATGCACATGATGACATCGCGTCCGCCGACTGATCCCCTGCACCAAGCCGCTGCGCGTGGCGGCCCCGTTCTGCGCAAACCTTTCACACAGTCCCAGCTGACCTCATTCCTGCAACAGGACCCGAATATCCGATGACCGCCGACCCATCTGCACCGCTTGTCACTATTCTGGATGACGAACCTGCCATCCGCGCAATGCTGTCCGACGCCCTCGAGGAAGCAGGATTTCGCACCATGTCCTTTGGGCGCGCAACCGAGTTCGAGGCCGCGCTACAATCTGCGACGCCTGATGTCTGTCTGGTGGACCTGTCACTGCCGGACAAAGACGGGCTAACGCTGGTACACCGGCTTGCGCTGGAACAGGGCGCGACAGTGATCATCATTTCAGGCCGCGCGCAGGTGCAGGATCGGATCACCGGATTGGAACTGGGGGCTGATGACTACATCATCAAACCTTTCGACCCGACAGAGGTGGTGGCGCGTGTGCGTGCCCGCCTACGTCGGGGGCAACCCCAGCAACAGTCTGGAAACACTGCCAGTTTCAGCGGTTGGACCGCTCATTTTGACAGTTACCTGCTGGAAGATGAAACCGGAGACAAAACCCCAATGTCGCATGCCGAAGGTCAGGTTCTGCGGCTATTTCTGGAACGCCCAAAACGTCTGATTTCACGCGCGGTCATGCAGGAAATTCTGGGGGGTGCCGCAGGCGAAAGTTTCGACCGCGCGATGGATGTACGCATTTCGCGCCTGCGTACCAAGCTGAAGGAAGACCCGAAAAACCCCCGCCTGATCAAAACCATATATGGTGCAGGTTACATCTTTCTGGGCGACGTCAGCTGGCGTTAAGGGCGCCTGATCGACACCCGAATCAGAAACACTTGCGCGCGGCGAATCGCCTGCCTAGAATCAGAGCATGACCAGCTGCCTGCTCTATCGTCCGTCTGATCGAAACTTCCGCCCGCGGTTTTACCGGGTAGAAATTGCGATGAACCTCTTTGAAGAGGTTTCCGTCCTGCGTGAATGGGGCGTTTCCGGCAGCAAAGGCACGTCCAAGATCGACATCTTCGGCAACCTGCGCCACGCCTCGGAGGCGGCGGACAAAGCCCGTCGTGCCGCCATCCGGCGCGGCTATCTGCGCACCGATGCGGCCTAACCCGCCGTAGTTTCCACAAACAGGCGCGTGACCTCACGCTTTTTGCGCGAAACGGCGCCAAATTTCATTGCACAGCCAAGGCGCATTGCCTACCCACAACCCTGCTGATGGAACATCACCCGCAGGGAGGGTCCCCATGTCCTACATCACTCTTGTGCGCCACGGTCAGGCAAACACCAACGCCCGTGACGAAGTGAGCTATGACGCGCTCAGCGCACTTGGGCAGCAACAAGCAAGCTGGCTTGGGGATCACCTGCGGCAAAACGGGACGCACTATGAACGCGTCTATTGCGGAACTTTGACCCGCCACCGGCAAACAGCGGCAGGTATTGCCCTGAAAGATCAGGCTGAAATCATCGAAGATGATCGCCTAAACGAGATGGAATTTTTCACCCTCGCCAATCTGCTGAACACCCAACAAGACGTGGCGATTCCGCAAGAACGCGAAGAGTTCGTAACCTATCTGCCCATGCTCATGCAGAAATGGCGCGCAGGCGAAATTGACACCCCCCCGGAGACCTATCAGGACTTTGAGGCGCGCACCGCTTCGATCATCGCAGAAATCGGGCAAGGGCGCGGATCTGCACTGGTGGTGACGTCCGGCGGCTTCATTGCGATGGCGCTGCGCGGTGTACTTGGCTTGGAAACCGAAGGGTTCTCACGCCTGGCGCTGGCCATCATGAATTCATCCATGCACCAACTGCATCACGTTGGCGGCAGCCTGATGATGACACAATTCAACGCCGTGCCGCATCTGGAACATCCAGATCGCCAACACGCACAAACACATCTGTAAGGCGCATCCGCGTCAAAGAGAGGCACACAGACATGACACATCTCTGGGTCCGCGCTGAACAGCGCCTGAACGAAGACCGCGTTGGCCTGACGCCCGAAGGCGTCAAAGCGCTGATCGCAGCCGGCATCCGCGTCACGGTCGAAGAAAGCAAAACCCGCGCTCTGCCGATTGACGGCTACATCGCCGCAGGTGCAGAAATCGCGCTGGAAAACAGCTGGCCACAGGCACCACTAGACGCGATCATCTTCGGCCTCAAGGAACTGCCCGAAGATGGCACGCCGCTGCCGCACAAACACATCATGTTTGGCCACGCCTACAAGGGTCAGCATTCCGGCAAGGCACTGCTGGAACGGTTCAAGGCGGGCGGTGGCACGCTCTATGATCTGGAATATCTGGTCGACGAAACCGGCCGCCGTGTTGCTGCCTTCGGCTACTGGGCTGGCTACGCTGGCGCGGCTGTGACCCTGAAAACATGGGCCGCACAGCAGCGCGGCGAAGTCTGCCCAGAGGTTGGCGTTTACAAGGACAAAGACGCCCTGAATGCCGAACTGTTGGCCGAGGTCGAGGCGACGGGCAAACCCCGCCCCACCGCCATCGTGATCGGCGCACTGGGTCGCGTCGGCACCGGTGCAGCGGACCTGTGCGAGGCGATGAGCATTGCCGTGACCAAATGGGACATGGCCGAAACCGCCAGCGGCGGCCCCTTCCCTGAAATTCTGGATCACGACCTATTCCTGAACTGCATCTTTGCCCGCCCCGGCACGCCGGTCTTTGTCCCCGCAGAGGCGCTGAATGCAGATCGCAAGCTGACCGCGATTGGCGATGTCGCCTGTGACCCTGACAGCGATTACAACCCGATCCCCGTCTATGACCGCGCCACCACCTGGGCTGAACCTGCCCTGCGCGTGGCCAACGATCCGGTCATGGATGTGATGGCGATTGATAACCTGCCCTCTATGCTGCCCGCAGAAAGTTCCGAGGATTACGCCGCACAGCTGCTGCCGTCGCTGCTGACCCTTGGCGATCTGGACGCCGGCGTATGGGGCCGTGCCGAAGCGACGTTCCGCGAACACGTCGCTAAGGTCTGAAATTTAGGAGGAAGAACATGACTATTCACTGGTGTGGCACCGGCCTGTCGGCCATCCCCGGCCTGCGCCGCCTGATGGAAGCAGGACATGACGTCACCGTATGGAACCGAACCGTCGCCAAAGCCGAAGAGGCCGTTGGCGATCTGGCCAAGGACATCCGCCCCTTTTCGATGGAGGCTGTGGCCGAGGCCATGCAGGCAGGCGACGTTGTCGTCTCTATGCTGCCTGCCGATCAGCACGTCCCGTTGGCTGAACTGTGCCTGAGCAAGGACGCGCATTTTGTCTCCTCCTCCTACATCGCGCCGGAAATGCGGGCGCTGGATGCAGCAGCGAAAGACAAAGGCCTGTGCTTCGTCAATGAGGTGGGTCTGGACCCGGGTATCGACCACCTGATGGCCCACGCGCTGATGGCAGACTACAAAGCTTCGGACGCGTTTGATGCGGGCAATGAGCTGTCCTTTATCTCTTACTGTGGCGGCGTGCCGAAACACGAAAACCCCTTCCGCTACAAATTCAGCTGGTCGCCTGTAGGTGTTCTGAAAGCGCTGCGTTCGCCATCGAAATCCATTCTGGATGGCAAAGAATTTGTCGCCCAGCGTCCTTGGGACGCACTGTCCAGCTACACCGCCCCCCTGCCCACGGCCGAGGCGTTTGAGGTCTACCCGAACCGCGACTCGCTGCCCTTCATGGAAGAGTACGGGTTTGAGGCCGACTGGAACGTCAAACAGTTCGTGCGCGGCACCCTGCGTCTGAACGGCTGGGCCGAAGCATGGGCTGATGTGTTCAAAGAAATCGAAACGCTGGAAGGCCCCGAAGGCGATGCGCGCCTGAAGGAAATGTCTGATCAGTTCTGGGCCGACAACGCCTATGATGAGGGTGAGCCGGACCGCGTGATCATGTGCGTCGCACTGAAGGCAGAGCGGGACGGCGAAACCGTCTGGCACAAAACCTACGCGATGGACGCATGGGGCGACGAACGTGGATCGGCCATGGCGCGTCTGGTCTCCAGCCCCGTAGCAATGGCCGTTGAGGCGGTGCTGGACGAACGCATTGCCACCGGTGTGTCCGCAGCGCCTGCGCAGGCGGATCTGGTCAGTGATTGGCTGGACACCGTTGGCGAACTGGCACAGCACATTGAGGTTGTGACCCACTAAAGGTCAACCATACGCACCCGTATATAAAACGCCCCGCTGAGTGATCAGCGGGGCGTTTTTGTTTGAGTAGCTCGGATGTGGCTTAGCCACCGCGGATCAGTTCATCCTCTTCATCCGTGGCGGACAGGCCCAGTGCCTCCAACCCGCTTTCCAGATGGTCCGACAGGTGCGGCGTGCCGATCAGGTAATCAGCGGTTGGCGTCGTGGCCTCCGCCACAGCGGTATCGCGGGCCTCATCCCATTCTTCGGGTTCAAAGCTTCCGCGCCCGATCCACATCAGCGCGACCATATCGGCCTGCTCTTCTTCGGTCATACGATCGATAAAGGCGCGCAGCTCACCCTCAGCACGCCCCAATTCACGGGCCATCAGGATGATATTGGCAACCTTTTGAACAGAGGTGGTCAGCATGGTTTCGATTCCTTTCGCGCTATATCTGCCCCTACCCTGCCCCTGCGTCCGCGCGCGGGCTTTGATCTGGGGCAAATCGTGAAAGGTGCCGATGTTTGCCTTAGGACTTGTCCGCCTCCAGCAGATCGCGCTGCACCTCCGGCTCCGGTTCAGGCGCCAGTTCTTCGAAATCGAAATTATCCAGCTTGTGCGCACGTTTATTGGCACGGGTGGCTGCGGTCAGAATGCCAGCCACATCATCGCCAGCTTGTCGCAGATGGGTTTCCAGCTTGCCCGCACGTTCGCCAACAATTTCCACATCACGGTGCAGATTGCGCAGTGCTTTGCGAATTTCGCCCGCCTGTTCGCGCATCCGCGCGTCCTTCAGAATCGCCCGCATGGTGTTCAGCGTCGCCATGCAGGTGGTGGGCGAAACGATCCAGACACGACGCTCAAATCCCTCGCGCACAAGGTCCGAGAATTTGGAGTGCAGCTCGGCATAAATCGCCTCTGACGGCAGGAACATCAGCGCGCCATCGGCTGTTTCGCCTTCGATAATGTAACGGTCCGAGATATCCTTGATATGCTTGCGGACAGAGGTTTTGAACTGCTGGATACCTGCCTTCAGCTCTGCCTCGGTCTGCGAAGACAGCATCGCCTCATAAGCCTCTAGCGGGAATTTACTGTCGATGACGATGGGGCCGGGCGGGTTTGGCAGATGGATCAGACAGTCGGCGCGTTTGCCGTTCGTCAGCGTATGTTGCAGCGTGTAGCTGTCACGCGGCAGCGCCTTGCCGACGATATCGTTCAGCTGGATTTCTCCAAACGCCCCGCGCGTCTGTTTGTTCGATAGGATGTCCTGCAGCGACAGTACATCGCCAGACAGTTTGGTGATGTTTTCCTGCGCTTTGTCGATGGTCGCCAGCCGTTCCTGCAACTGCGTCAGCGATGTCGCTGTCTGTTTCGCGTTACCCGCAAGTGAGGTGTTCAACTTCTCATGCAAATCGGTCAGCGAACGGTTGGTCCGCATCTGCATGTTGGCGAGGTTTTCCTGCATCTGCAGCTGTTGCGCCGCCAGCGTATCCGCCATTTTCTGCTGCATCGCGGCCAGGTTTTCACCCGTCCCGCGCTGCACTTTGGACAGGTTTTCATGCAGTTTCACCTGCACCTCACCCAGACGCTGTTCCATCAGCGTGGCGATCTGACCCTGCGATTGTGCACTGGCCTGCGCCTGTGCCCGTAGGCCACCATCCAACTGTGCCTGACCTGCCGCCAGTTGATCGACCCGCTGCGCCATCTGGCCCATATATTGCGCGATCATCGCTTCGGTCCGTTCGGCCCGTTTCTGCGCCCCACCGCGCAGGATCAGCGCCACAATCACGGCCAGCACCGCCGCCGCAGCGATCAATGCAGCGGGGTTTTGCAAAAGGGTGTTCAAATCCATCATCAGGTCCGTCCAAACAGGCGTTCAATATCGCTGAGTTTCAATTCCACATAGGTGGGTCGACCATGGTTGCACTGACCGGAATGCGGCGTTGCCTCCATCTCGCGCAGGAGCGCGTTCATCTCTTCGGCGCGCATCCGGCGGCCAGATCGGATAGAACCATGGCAGGCCACGCGGCTCAGGATCGCCTCAATCCGCGCCTGTAGCGTCTGGCTGTCGCCCATATCCGCCAGTTCATCCAGGATGTCGAGGACCAGTTGCCGCGCGTTGACCTCACCCAGAATGGCGGGGGTTTCGCGCACCGCAATCGCACCACCACCAAAGGGTTCCAGGCCAAGGCCGAGGCGTTCCAGATCCTCCGCCACCTCTAGGATGCGGGCGCAGTCCCCTTCGGACAGTTCGACAATTTCGGGGATCAACAGCGCCTGTGCGGCGACACCGTTTTCAGCCATCTGATGTTTCAGTTTTTCATAGACCAGCCGTTCATGCGCGGCGTGTTGATCGACGATCACCATGCCGGTTTCAGTCTGGGCGACGATGTAGTTTTCATGCACCTGCGCCCGTGCGGCGCCGAGCGGCAGCGCCTCTAACGGGGGGGCGTCTGGGGTTGCCGTAGGTTCAACCACCTCCTCCACCCGTGCGGAATAGCTGCCAGCCAGATCGGCAAACCCGCTGGGGGGCGTAGCATACGGTTGCGTATGGTTAAACGCCTCAGGCGCTTGCCCCTGATAGCTGGTCCTGAGGGCCGAGGGCGACGGGCGGTCCATTTGGTAGACACGCGGGCCCGTCGGCGCGGCGCCCATCCCTTCGGGCCGCAGCGCATTCAATGTCGCATCCGCCACAGTGGTTGAGGCACGATGCCCCGCCCCCGACAGCGCATTGCGCAGGGCAGACACAATCAAGCCACGTACCAAACCGGGATCGCGAAAGCGGACCTCGGACTTGGCCGGATGCACGTTCACATCGACCAGATGCGGATCGCATTCGATAAACAACGCCGCCGCCGGATGACGGTCACGGCTGAGGAAGTCAAAATACGCCCCGCGCAGGGCACCGACCAGCAGCTTATCCTTCACCGGACGGCCATTGACGAACAAGAACTGCGCCACCGCAGAGCCGCGCGAGTAGGTCGGCAAGGCGGCATAGCCGGTCAACATGAAACCGTCGCGTTCAGCGTCAATCTTCAGTGCGTTATCAGCAAACTCTGCCCCCAGAATACGGGCAAGGCGACCATGCAGCGCGTCAAACAGATCGCCGCTTTCAGGATCGGCGCGGAAGGTGACGCGTCCCTCACCGCCACCGGACACGTCGCGCAGGGTGAAGCCGATAAACGGCTCGGCCATCGCCAGACGTTTGACCACATCATTGATCGCCTGTGTTTCCGCGCGATCCGTGCGCATGAATTTCAACCGCGCAGGCGTGGCAAAGAACAGATCGCGCAACTCGACAATCGTGCCGCGGTTGAGGGCCGCTGGCTTCACCGCCTCCATCGCGCCACCTGCAACGGCGATCTGCGCTGCCTCTGCCCCAGCCGCGCGGCTGGTGATGGTCAGACGTCCCACCGCGCCCAGTGACGGCAGTGCCTCACCGCGAAAGCCGAAACTGTGGATGTTGAGGAGGTCAGAGCCGTCGATCTTGGACGTCGCGTGGCGCGACAGGGCCAGTGGCAGCTGATCGGGCGTGATACCGCAGCCATCATCAGTGACACGGATCAGGGTTTTACCCCCATCAGCAATCGCAATCTCAATCCGTCGCGCACCGGCGTCGATGGCGTTTTCAACCAGTTCCTTCACCGCTGAGGCGGGACGTTCCACCACCTCACCCGCTGCGATACGGTTGATCGCTGCGTCATCCAGTTGGCGGATCACCGGCTGGGCGTTTTCAACCTGCGCGGCGCTTATGTTGGGGGCGGTATCGGACATATCACAAAACCTAGCATGATCCGGCGCGATTCGCCCAATGGCGAATGCGGGCCACAGCGCCGCAAATCAGGAAAGAAATCAGGGCAGCGGCGCGGTTTGGTAGAGCTTTACCTTCAGCCCGCCATGCGGCACCGGCGGCCCCGGTTGCAGGAACGGCAGGCCAGTTGCGCGCACCAATGCAGCATCAGAGGTGACAATGCCCACACGCCAACCGCTAAAGCGTTCTTTCAACACCTCACCAAGGGCGCCGTGCAGGGCAAAAAGCAGCTTCTTGTTGCCGATCCGCGTGCCATAGGGCGGGTTCACGATGACCAGACCGGGCGGGCCATCGGGGCGTTGTAGATCGCTGACCGCCGCGTGGGTAAATTCCGTCAGCATCGCCACACCGGCGCGATCGGCGTTGGCGGTTGAATTGGCAATCGCCCCCTCGTTCCGATCAGACCCACGGAAGGTCAGATCAGACAGGTTATCGACCGGCGCCAGCACCTCTGCCTTGGCCCGCGACCATTGGTTTTCGTCAAAGGTCACCAGATCCTGAAAGGAAAAGCGGCGCGCGCGGCCCGCTGACAGGCCCAACGCCTGTTCCGCCGCCTCGATCACAAAGGTGCCCGAGCCGCACATCGGGTCCAGAACCGGTTCGCGCCCATCAAATCCAGCCGCGCGTAGGAACAGCGCTGCCAGTGTTTCGCGCATCGGCGCCTTGCCCACCGCAGCCTTGTGCCCACGTTTGTGCAGCGACTCGCCCGAGGTATCGACGCTAAAGGTGACCAGATTGTCGTCAATCCGTGCCTTGATCTGCACCTGCCCTTTATCAGAAACCTCTGCGCCCAAGGTTTCGGCAATCGCTTTTTCAATCCGCTGTTTAGCAGCGCCCGCGTGGTAGATCTTGGACTTCTTACAGGTCACCTCCACACGAATGGACACATCTGGGCGCAGCACCTCGGCCCATGGGAATTTACGCGACCGTTTGTCCAGCTGGGCCAGATGGAATGCGCGGAATTCACCGATCCGCGCCAGCACACGGGTTGCGCCACGGCACAAAAGGTTCAACCGCCACACATCAGGCCAGCCGCCCTCGACCGTGACGCCACCGGGCACCTGCTTGGCAGCTTTATAGCCCAGACCCTGCACCTCTTGGCGCAACTGGGGTTCCAGCCCCGGCGGGGCGACCATGAAAATTTCAAACGATGTATCCATGCCCGCTGCTTACCCTGAAAGCCGCAGTCGCGCGACCCGAAAGTCCACAACAAGAACGCCTGAGATGCCCCCAACCACACCCGCTGCGCCGACTCAGTTGACTAAAACATAGGCATTACATGTGGCTAAACAGCATTTAGATCATACTTATAAGGATAAACACCACCTTGATGCACACGTCGAAATTGTTTTCATGTTAACTATCTCAGCAAAATACATCCGAAAGTATAATATTAAAGCCGCCAACGCCTCTCTTTCGTATGTAAGGCGTAGCGAAATCCATAAATTCGCGCCATGATCTGGCAAAAATTTCGAGCTTTTAGATAGTTTAAGCCGCGAGCGACACAACTTGGCGCTGCGGCTAAAACACGTGATCGTAAACCTGAATTAGGACAAGCGAAGCAGCATGCTGACAGGATTGTTAATGCAGGCGTCAAGCGCCTTACCTCGCGGCTATGCTTCAGTTTTGTCGGATCGCTCCTTGCAGCGGACACTTAAGCAATGGAGCGCCAAATGATCACGCGCAGGCGTCTTAATTCCATTGCAGTTCTTGCCCTGGCGATACTGGTTCTATTCGTGGGCTATCTCGCTGTTTCAGAGAGAGTATTGCGCAATTTCGAAGATGGATTGCGGCAAGATCTGGAAGAGACACTTGCAAACAATCGCAGGGTAGTCATGCACTGGGTAGACACCCGCAAGAGCGAAGCAACCGCCCACGCCCAAGACCCGGTATTGCGCCGCGCCGCCAATGAACTCTTGGCGATCAAAGATGACCGTCAGGCTTTGATCAACGCCCAGGCACAGGATCGCCTGCGCACCTTTTTCGCTTCTTTCCTGTATCAGGAACACGTGAATGGATATTTCCTGATCGCCCCTGACGGCACCAGCCTCGCTTCGTCGCGCGATTCCAACATCGGCACACCCAATCTACTGCTGGCGCAGCCTCTGATGTTTGCGCGCCTGCTAAACGGTGAGCCCCTTTTGACCAGTCTGGTGCGCTCCGATGTTTCGTTGGTCGATAGCAATGATATCCGTGAAAACGTCACCAACTTTGCTGCTGCCCCTCTACGTGATGACTCGGGTCAGGTGATCGCCATTTTGGCCCTGCGTTTGTTCCCGGAAAGGGAACTGTTCCGCCTAATGGGGTTTGTCGAAGCCCCTGACAGCGCGGCGATTTACGCCTTCAATCGCCGTGGTGCCCTGCTGACGCGGGTGTCAGATCTGGATTTGATGCGCCGACGCGGGATCTGGCGCCAGGGGCAGGACCATCTTCTGCTACAACCGGAAAACAACGACCGCTATCCGCCCCATCTTGGGCGGCTGGTCTTGCCAGTGCGGCAGGCATTGCGCGGCTACAACGCCAGCGATATCGCAGGTTACCATAACTACGCTGGCGACAAGGTTGTCGGTGCCTGGCACTATTTCGACGATCTGAATTTCGGCGTAATCACCGAACAGCCCTATGATGAGGCTTTCGCACCCGCGGCCTTTCTACATCAGGTCACACTGGCGGCATTTGCCATTTGTTCAACAGTTGTGGTGCTGATCTTTTGGTGGATGATGATGCTGGGCCGCCGTATGGAGGCCAACCGCCGCCGTTTGGCTGCGACATTGAACGCCAGCCAAGACGTGAATTTCCTGATTGATACCGAAGGCCGGATTCAACTGGCCAACGCCGCGCTGAAAAGTCTGTTCGGCGTCGCACCAGAATTAGGCATTGGACAATCGATCACCCGATTTGTGGATCTGGGGAACCGCCGCGAAGCGAGTCTGCGGCGCGGTGCGCTGCGTGCCCTCGCCCGAGAGACACAACAAAATGGACTACTGCGTTGCGAAGGTATTTGTGACAACGGCAGCCGCAAACCCATCGCTATTCAGGTTGAGCCGCTGTCGAACGACCAAACCAGCGCGCTGGAATATCTTGTCGTGGTGCATGACTACAGCGCAGTAGAACGTCGCGAGAAAGAGCTGCAAGATGCGCTGCGTCGTGCAGAATCTGGCAGTCGAACCAAATCCTCGTTCCTGTCGACCATCAGCCATGAACTGCGCTCGCCTTTGTTGTCGGTGATTGCGGCGTTGGAATTGCTGGCCGAACGCGCCAAGGACGATGATGACCGGTCCCTTCTGGTATCCTCGCAGCGGTCGGGGCAGCTGCTGTTGGGATTGATTGACGACATTCTGGATTATTCGCGGATGGAGGCTGATAATCTGGAACTGACGCAACAGGACGTCAATCTGGAACGCATTCTGTCAGATGTCATTGCAATGCTGAAATGGCAGGCCCATGCGAACGACGTTGCCCTTGTCCCGTTTTGCGATCCTTATATGCCGATCTTTGTCGGTGATGGTTTGCGACTGCGCCAGATCATCCTGAATTTGATGTCAAACGCCATCAAATTCAGTGCAAATATGCGCCAACCGGGCCGTGTTGAGGTATCCCTGCGCAGCCAACCCGCAGGGGATGGGCAAATGTATGTGATCCTGACCGTTCGCGACAACGGTATCGGCATGACACAGGATACCATGCAGCAGATTTTCCAGCCCTTCACCCAAGCGGACGGCACGATCCGCCGCAAATTTGGCGGCACGGGTCTGGGTCTTACCATTTCAGATCGGCTGATCAAAATGATGGGCGGCCATATTTCAGTGATGAGCGATCCCGGCAGCGGGACCGAGTTTGAGGTGAAACTGCCCCTTGATGTCAGCAAAACCGTTCTACCCCGCGCAAAACCATTGGATCAGAAACAGATCCTGATCAACGCCCGCAATAGTGATATCGCCGATAGCCTAACCCGTTACGTGCATTCTGCAGGCGGGCGGTCGCAGACAGTGAAACCTGCCGCATTAGATGCGGCCGGTATTGCCAAGCTGCCCCGCCCTGATCTGATCGTGCTGGAAGGCAATTCACAGGCCCCTAAACCAGACGACGCGTTGCTTTCGGCATTCAGTGAAGTTCCGGTTCTGGCAATTGCCCCACCGGGCAACCGCCGTCCTGACCTGATAGAAGCAAGCGAAACGCGCGGCATTCCAATGGCTGGCCTACCAACCAGCGCAGTCCTACCCAGTGAAATCATCGCCAATATCGTCGACCTGCTCGGTGATGCCGCTGAGGGTCAAGATCAGATCAAAGATACGGAACAGGACCGCCGCCTTCTGTTGGTCGAAGACGACGATATGACCCGCGAAATCACGCTGCGGATGCTGAACCAACTGGGCATTCCTGCCGATGCGGTCATCAACGGCGAAGAGGGGCTGAACCAGTGGCGCTCCGGACGCTACAGTATGCTCTTGTCGGACTGTCATATGCCGATCATGGATGGGTTTCAGATGGCATCGGAAATCCGTGCCGAAGAGGGACGGCGCGCATTGCCTAAAACACCCATCATCGCTGTATCTGCAGACATGACGATGGAAATCGAACGTCTTTGTCAGGATAGCCAGATCGACGAATACGTTCCAAAACCGCTGACCCCTGGAAAATTACGCACTCTATTGCAGGTCCACATGCCCGGATCGTTGGATGGAACGCCTCTCACCAGCTGAGATCAGGGATGCGGCAGAAGGCAGGCAGCCAATCCCAACATACAAAATGCAAAAGGCCGGGAAGTTTTCCCAGCCTTTTAGTTACCCTGTGCCATCGCCGCGCCCGGCACTGGCACAGGTTCTTTGCGATGGGCAATCTAGAAGAAGATATCGTCCAGATCATCCTCTGCCTCAGCGGCTGGCTCTGCTGCAGCTGGGGCCGCAGCGGCAGGCGCAGTTACAGCGGCGGCGTCTTCGATTGCCGGCTCTTCTTCTTTCAGCTGGCTGAACATCACATCCTGAATGTCACGCTCGGCCTGCATAGTGTAGACTTTGTGGATCTCGGCCAAATGATCGATGAACGCCTCGCTCACCAAACCGCGATCAAGCGGCAGCGGCGCAAGGGCTACCTTTTCCACCTGATCTAGCAGCTCCAACTCCTCGACGAAGTTCTCAAAGGAATCCGCGCTGCTGACAATCGCGTGGGCGATTTGCGGCGCATCCCCTTCGAGGCTGGGCAACAGCTTTTCCAGAACTTCACGTGCCTGTTGCAGCGCCGGATCCTCGTTGTCCATATGGCTGATGTCGGCCCCTTCGCCCCCTTCGGCCTCGCGCGCGGCCCAGGCCTGCATTTTGGCTTTGGTCTGCTCCATCGTTTCAGCAAACTTGTCGAACGTCACAGGCGCCTCAGAGATCACTTCGTTGATCTGCTGTGAGATCATGATCATATCCATCGCCTGTTTGAACCCACGGGCACAGGTGATGATGGTGTTCAACGCGGCAAGCTGCATCTGGAATGCGTTGTCAGACAAGACCTTGGAATGGCTGGCCAATGCGGTGTCCGCTTCGTTCAGACGTTCCTGCGTGCGCTGCTCGGCTTCGGCGCTGGCGGCGAAGTCAAACGCCTTGCCGTCAATAGGTGCCGCAGCATTGGTCAGCGCATAGGCACTGTCCTGAAAGGAGCGCGCGATCTCTTCGCAACGTGCAAGGAAATCCTTCTGACGTTCACGAAGCGAAGCAAAGAGCTGTCGAGCTTTGCGGGTATCGGTGATAGTCTCAGTCACCGTTTCCTGCATTTGCGCCCGCGCCAACAGGGTCAGACTGGCGGCCTCGGTTGAATGCGGCGGATGCAGGGACGCACGTTCGGTGATGAAGCGTACATGCTCTGCGCGCTGACGCGACCGATCCCCGACCTGCAGCGCGGAAATCACTTCGGACACGTCCTTTTCGGCAACCGCCACATAGTCCGACAGCCATGCCGAAGCGGTGGACGCCGCCTTCATCCCTTTTTCCAAAGAGATCAGCGCAGCTTCCAGTGCTTTGGCCTTGGGCTTTAGGGTAGAGAACAGGGCGCGAGCGCGCGCCTCGACGTTCTGGCCCATGTCCTCGGTAGTGGTCACAATGGTGTCGATCACATCGAACATTTCCGACACCAGATTGGTGGCATCGCCGGAAATATCAGAAATGCTCTCGGCCAGCCGGATCAGCTGCGCGCCCAGCGCCTTGTGACGGTGGCTTTGTGCAATAATACGGGCGTTCAGCGATACGATGTTGGACGACTGAATGATCTTTGACAGATCTTTCAGGGTCGACGACATCTTGCGACCATTGTCGCGCAGATCCTGCACAAACGCCTTGGCGTCTTTGCTGTTTTCATCAATCTGCGCCATCAGGTCGGCAATAGCGCCCTGCTTTTCATTGATCTGCACCAGATTCTCCGGCGCCAGCAGCTGATCCAGATCAGCCACCCCTTTGCGCAGGGTTTTGGTGGTATCAAAAGCAAAGAACAGCTTGTCCAGAATATCAGTCAGTACCGTTTCCATACGCAGGAACGGCCCGTCGTTGATCGCCGGAACGGTGGGTGCGGTCATACGGAAATGCTGCATCAGCGCACACCTTTCGCTGCGATCTTGGCCAGATGGCTGCGATCAAAGGCTGTAATATTTTCAGCGATTTTGCTGAGATGAACGGCATTTTGGGCCGCGCCACGTTCTACCGCTTCGCGCGGCATACCGTAGACAACACAGGACTCTTCGTTCTGCGCCAGCGTGGTCGCCCCCGCTTCGCGCATTTCCAACATGCACTGGGCACCGTCGTCCCCCATGCCGGTCATAATCACGCCCATAGCATTCGCACCGGCCTGGATAGACAGAGAGCGGAACAGCACATCCACCGACGGACGGTGACGGCTTACCGGCGGACCATCGATCACACGGCAGGTGTAATCGCGTCCGCTGCGCTCAACGATGATATGATGGCTGCCGGGCGCAACCACGGCCATGCCGCGGGTCAGCTTGTCACCATCGCGGGCCTCTTTGATGTTGATGTCGCACAGCTTGTTCAACCGGTTGGCAAAAGCTTCGGTGAACTTTTCCGGCATATGCTGAACGATCGCGATGGGCGGGCTGTCTGCGGGCAGCATCTGCAGCATCTTAGCCAGTGCCTCGGTCCCACCGGTGGAGGCACCAATACCGATGATCGGCGGTGTGTTCAGAACCGGCGGCGCATTGGGATTGCGGGCGGCCATGATCACGTCAGCGGATTGTTTTTTCTGTGGTTTCAGTTCGCGGGCAGGCGGACGACGCTTGCGCGCCTTGGGGCTCACGCGGGCATGGGCGGCTGCACGGATCGCATCGCATACACGGTTCATCCCGTGATCATCGCGCGACAGCGCACCGATTGCAGACTTTGCCAGCACCTCAACCGCGCCCATTTCCAACGCCTTCATCGACGCAGAAGAGCCTTTTTCAGTATGGTTCGAACAGATCACCACCGGCATCGGGTGCTGGGCCATGATCCGACGCAGAAAGGTCAGGCCATCCATCCGCGGCATTTCCACGTCCAGCAGCATCACGTCCGGCAGGCCTTTGCGCATTTTGTCTGCGGCATCAAAGGGATCTTTGGCCATGTCCACGACCTTCAGGTCGGACTGGGTTTCGATCATATTCTTGAGCATGGTACGCGCGGTGAGGCTGTCCTCGACAATCATCACCTTAATTTGCTCGTCACTCGTTACAGCATTCATTGGTTATGCCTCCTTCCGGAACACAGCCGCCGCTTTTTGAACCAAACGCGGGTCCGCAGCGACAGAGGTTTCCGAATGCCCCACAAACAAATAGCCACCCGGTTTCAAATGATCGGTGACCGAGGACACAACGCGGCGCTGGGTCGCGTCGTCAAAATAAATCAACACATTCCGCAAGAAGACCACATCCATCATCTTCTCAACAGGATAGGCCTTATCCATCAGGTTCATTTGCGCAAACCCGACACGATCACGCAATTGTTTCACAACGCGGGTCAGCTGACGGCCGACACTGTCGTGGCCTTCCTCCAGGTAGAGCGCGCGCATGTCATCAGGCACATCTACAATCTCCTCAGGGGTGTAGATGCCTTTGCGCGCTTTGCGCACCATTTCCGTCGACAGGTCGGTGCCAACGATGGAGAAGTTGAAACCAGCAGACCGTTTGCCATGCTCATTCAGCACCATGGCAGTGGTGTAGGCTTCTTCGCCGCTGGAACTGGCCGCGGACCAGACCTTGAAGGTCTGCGCCTTTGGATGGGTCGGCAGAATGTTTCGCACCAGATAATCGAAATGTGCATCCTCGCGGAAGAAATCGGTTTTATTGGTGGTCATCACGTTAATGATCTGGGGCAGCTCGGTTTCAAGCATCCCCTCTTTCATCACCATCTGCAGATAGGTGTGCAGATCGCGGATCCCAAGGGCGCGCACACGCTTGCGCAGGCGGCCTTCAATCATCGTGCGTTTGTTTTCGGGCAGCTGGATCCCTGTTTTACTGGTGATGATCTCACACAGTTTTTTCTGCAGGGCGCGGTCAGCTTCTAATGTTGCTGTGCTCATCCTGCCTCCCGATACGCGTCTTGATCCGCGCCAACCTGCTGATGGAATTCAGAAATAACCCCGGTGCTGAACATGCCGTCCAGGTTCAGAACAGTGACAAAGCCCCCATCGCGGCGGCCAACGCCGGCAACCATACGGTTGTCCCAGTTCAACAGGCCTTCGCTCGCGAACTCTTCCAAACGATCGTCATCAAGGCGGGTGACCTCAAACACACGATCTGCACGCAGCCCTACGGCATGCTCTTTGCCCGCAACATTGACCAGCAGCACAATGATGCGCGTGTCTGGTTCATTGTCGCGATAGGGACGAGCCAGAAGCAAACGCAGGTCTGCCACCAGAATGCTTTCGCCGCGCAGGTCAATATACCCCAGCAGGAAGTCGGGGGTATGAGGCAGCGGCGTGACGGGTTTGGGATCAAGGATCTCTTTGACACGTACGACCGGCAGCGCGACCTTCTCATCGCCCAGACCACAGGTCAGGTAGGTTTTCTGGACTTCGTCCACGGTTGTATTGGTCTCAAACACCTTAGGCCTCCTGCAAAATTTGGATGGGGCAAAAGCGGGGCATCAGCCCGGCAGGTGCCGGTAGTTTTTCAATGTTTTGTTCGCGCATGGTCAGGTCCGCCTTAGCCGAGGCTTTCGTCGGTGGGCATCGCACCCAGATAGGTTTCAGCGATGCGTTCAACGTCGATCAGATTGACGAAACCATCTTTCCAACGGCCAATGCCTTTGATCGCGCCCTGCGGCCAACGGGTGCCAACAGAAGGCACTTTCTGGATCGTCTCAGGATCCAGCGCCAGAACGGCGTGTACCTTTTCAGCGATCACGCCCAGGGTCATCGTGCCCTCTTCCAGTGCCAGTTCCAGCACCAGAACGCGGGTGTCGATATCAAACGGCTTCTGTTCCATCTCGAACAGAGGACGCAGATCAGCCACCGGCAGCACAACGCCGCGCACGTTGATCAGACCCGCGGAATAGGGACCGGCCAGCGGCACACGGGTCAGCTTGGGCGGTTCCAGCACTTCGCGCAGGATGCGGGTCGGTACGACCAGCAGTTCACCACCCATCTCAAAGGCGACCATATCCTTCAGGTCGTCCTCGCTTGCAGATACCAATTCTAGGGTCATGCTGCTTGCTCCTTCCCGTCGTGATCAAGGCCTTGCGCCTTCACCAGTTGCGCCACATCCACGATCAGGGCCACGTCGCCATCGCCAAGGATCGTTGCCCCGGAGAAGACATTGAGGCGGCTGTGCATCGGAGACAGCTGTTTGATCACCGTCTGGTAGGATCCGATGATGCGATCCACCGCCAGACCGATCTGTTGATCGCCAGTGCGCACCAGAACCACCTTGGGGAATTCAGCGCGTTCGCCACCGGTTTCAAAGATCTCGCGCAGGCGCATGATCGAAATCAGCTTTTCGCGCAGTTCAACGGTGGTGGTTGGCTCTTGGCCATCACGGATCGCTTCGGGCTCTTCGACGATGCCCTCAACCGCGGCCAGCGGCACGGTGTAGCGTTCTTCGCCAACCTGCAGAAGCAGGCCGTCGATGATCGCCAGTGTCAGCGGCAGACGCAGGGTGAAGGAGCTGCCTGCGCCCAGTTCCGATTCAATCTCAACCGAACCGCGCAGTGCTTCAACGGTGGATTTCACCACATCGGTGCCCACACCGCGACCAGACAGATCCGTCACCTGTTCCGCAGTAGAGAAGCCCGGCGCCATCAGCAGCTGGAAAATCTCGCCACGCGACAGGTTGGCATCTGCCGACACCAGCCCACGGTCGATCGCACGACCAAGGATAAAGTCAGGGTCCAGACCCTTACCGTCATCCTGAACCGAGATCAGAACATCCGCACCGGAATAGGACGCCTTCAGGCGCACCGTGCCACGCGCGGGTTTGCCATTGGCCACACGGGTGTCGTTATCTTCCAGCCCGTGATCCACGGCGTTGCGCAGGATGTGGACCAGCGGATCGGACAGTTTTTCGATCACTGTCTTGTCCAGTTCGGTCTCTTCGCCCTCGATAACGAAGTCGAAGTCCTTGCCGGTTTTGCCCGCCAGATCATGCGCCAGACGCTGGAAGCGACCGGTGATCGACGACAGCGGTGTCAGGCGGATCGCCATGGTGGTATCACGCAGACCCAGCGCCAGACGGCGGATGTCTTCGACCACCTCTGTCAGGTTCGGATCGTTCAGCTTTTGCGCCAGATCGCTCAAGCGCGCCTCGGCAATCACCAATTCACCGACGCGGTCCATGATGTCATCCAGACGTTCAGCAGATACGCGCATCTGCACGTTAGCGGAGCCGGATTTCTTCGCCGCAGGCTTCTTGGCCTCAGCCTTCGGTGCTTCTGCTGCCGGAGCATCCGCAGATGCCACCGGCTCTGCCGAAACCTCAGCCACTTCAGCGGCAGCAGGGGCCGCCGCGCGGATCGCGGTCAGTTCCAGTTCCATCGAATCTTCATGGAACATGAAAACGTCGCGGATCTCTTCTTCGTCGGCATCCGCAGGCAGGGTCAGTTCCCAAGCGGTGTGCAGCTCATTCGGTTTCAGTTCTGCCAACGAGGGCAGACCATCCAAAATCGCCTCAACCTTGGTTTCAGGGCCGCCAATTTCCAGCAGCTCTTCGAGGATCGCCACAGGATTGCCACCGATCTCCATGAACTCGGGCGGCAACTTGTAGCGCAGCTTCCAGCCCTCGGTCTCACCATCCGCTTCGGCTTCGGCAACTTCGGCCACCTCAGCTCCAGCGGCTGCAGGGGCCGCACCGCCGCTGGTAACGGCAGACAGGGCTGCCTTCAGCTCAGCATCCTGCTCGGCAGGCGGGTCTTCACCTTCCAGAAGGGCAACGATCAGGTCATAGGCCCGCAAGGACACCGCGATAAGATCGGGGGTCACAACTGCATTGCCGGAACGCACCTGTTCAAAGGCCGCTTCGAAGTCATGGATAAACTCTGCCAGACGAGCAAAACCGAACATAGCGCCGGTGCCCTTCAAGGTGTGCAGATCCCGGAACACCTGAGTGACCAGTTCCATGTCTTCGGGGGTGGAGTTAAGCTGCAGCAGGCATTCCTGCAGGCTCTCGATTAGCGCTTCCGTCTCTTGGCGGAAGATTTCCTGGGTTTCCTCATCAATCATCAGCCGACGACCTTTTTCACCACGGCCAGCAGTTTGGCCTGTTCAAAAGGCTTCATCACCCAGCCCAGCGCACCGGCGGCTTTGGCTTGGCTTTTCAGGTCGCCTTCGCTTTCGGTGGAGAGGAAGATGATCGGCACGCCCGAGGACGAGGGATCATTGCGATATGCCTGAATGAACTCGATCCCGGTCATATTCGGCATGTTCTGGTCGGTGATGACCATGTCAAAGCGTTTGGCCTTGGCTGTATCCAGTCCCTCAGCGCCGTCTTCGCACTGGGTTACCTCATAGCCTTCCTGCTGCAGGGTCATTGCGACCATCCGCCGAACCGATGGCGAGTCGTCGATAATCAGAATTTCTTTACTCATGTCATACTACCTTCAGCAATTTGGGTCGTTTCAGGCCGCTTGGGCCAGAGCGTTGTCAAACCCCGTGGTGGCAAGCATCGCACCAAAGGGGGCTACATCCTTCAACGGCGCAATCGCGTCGGATTTAACCTTTCCGTCGCGCATAGCTGCACAAAGCAGCTGACCCAGACCAAAGATCACCGCACTCGGGGTGTCATCGGCCAGTTCCGCAACCAGGGCGCAGCTCTCTGCCGCTGCCAGCTGGTCGCGCAGCGGCACCAAGCTGTCGAATGTGCTGGTACTATCCAGCGCGATTTTGATTTCCGTTTCCGGCATCAGGGTTTCCTTTCATCGCGACCGGGCCAAAGTCGCGGGTTTCTCACTCAGGGCTGCAGGGGGCCTGCGTGCAGCACAGGGGGGGGGACGGCCCCACGGAATACCCCGCGGGACCGACCAAAGGGATCAAGACGCGATCTTAAAATCTGCTTCGTCTTCGGCGTCGCCGCTCAGATCAATCGCCGCGACCTCTGAAGTGTCAGGCGCTGCCACCTCGGCACCGTCCACGCGGAAGAACGAGATTACATCAGCCAGCTGTTCCGCCTGACTGGACAGTTCAGTCGCGGCAGACGACATTTCCTCGGCAGCGGACGTGTTTTCCTGTGTCACACAGTCCAATCGCTGTACGGATTCGTTGATCTGGCTAGAACCGATCGCCAATTCACGCGATGCACCGGTGATGCCGCTGACAAGTGCGGCAGTTTTTTCAATGTTGGGCACCAAAGTTTCCAACATCTCGCCAGCGGTGGCGGCACTTCTGACGGTGTCGCTGGACAGTTTGGAAATTTCCGACGCCGCCTCTTGGCTGCTTTCGGCCAGTTTACGTACCTCAGCGGCAACCACCGCAAATCCACGGCCATGTTCACCAGCACGCGCAGCCTCAACCGCAGCGTTCAGAGCCAAGAGGTCAGTCTGACGCGCAATTTCCTGCAGAACATTGATACGCTCCCCGATGGTTTTCATGGCCTTGACGGCATCTGCCACTGCAACGCCGGAACGCTGCGCTTCGTCGGCAGAGCGGCGCGCCATTTCTTCGGTCGAGATCGCATTTTCCGAACTGGAGGAAATATTGGCAGACATCTGTTCAACCGCCGAAGACACCTCTTCGGTCGAGCTGGCCTGCACAGATGCCCCTTCGGACAGCGATTCAGACGTACCCGCCATTTGGTCCGCACCTGCAGCCAGATTGCGCACCGCGCTACCGACGTTGTCCACGGTTTCGCGCAACTTGACCACCATGTCGTTCTGCGCCTGCAGCAGATCAGCAATTTCATGTTTGCCGCTCACCTCGACCGTGCGGGTCAGATCGCCCCCGGCAACACTTTGTGCCAGGCTGATGGATTGACTCAGGCCTTTGGACAACGTGCGCAGGATCAACAGCGCTGATACCAATGCCACAATGCCTGCCACGATTGCCGCAACAATCAGCTTGCTGCGTGCGCTGGCAAAGTCAGCTTCGGACTGTGCAATCGACGCATTCAACTGCGTCGCTGCGGTTCTTTGCAGCTTCATCGCCGCCGCGGCTGCTGCCTGCACGGCCTTTGCTGCAGAATCATGGTAGATTTCAGCCGCTTTTGCCGGATCCGACTGCTTGGCGCGGATCGCATCGTTGGACAGGGCGTAGAACTTGCCGATCTCTTCTTTCAGCACCGCCAAGGACGCCTTTTCATCCTCTGTTGCCAAGGCTTCCAGCTCTTCCAGCACAGCACCCAATTGGGCGTTCTGAATGCCAATCTCGTCTTGTTGGCGCACGATACGGGCGGCCGCATCGGCTTCGCCCTGCCAGTCAATGATGATGTCGGCGCTGTCCAAACGAATGCCCTGCCCCAGAATAAACACCTGCTGGGCGTGCATCAGTTTGCTCGCATCCTGTTTTGCCACGCGCTGAAGCGCGGCATTGGCACCGTTCAGTTGCTGCACTGCAAACAGCACCGCCCCCGCAAAAATCAGCAAAAGCGCCATGAAGGTGAATGCCAGCCTTGCCTTGATCGTCAATCTCATCGGATTTCCTCTTTGGGTTCACAAATGAGGTCCATGCACCCCTCTACCGGCCACACACGCTGGACCTGAACGGACCGAGCGGCGGCACATCGGATCATGAGATCGGATCGTGGGAGAGGGTCGACGGCTGGGAACACGGAAACACACACTTGCACTAAAAACTGTTCAACGACGCCAAAGCGCCCTGACTTGAACATACGACAGCTCAGAGAGGAGTTTTCGCAGAGTCTACGGATTCACTGCTGCACCTAGGCGTCAGGCTAGCGCGCGCCCATACTTAAGACTCGGGGCATAAAACCGTCAGGAACCCTAGCAAGCGCCTGCTCACCTCAATGGTGTGTTCGGGTTACATCTTTGCCTGAATATTGGGCACGGCGCACAGTTGTTCGATCTGTGCAGACAGCGAATCCATCGAAATCGGCTTCAACATGTAGTCATTCATTCCCGAGCGCAGAAACCGCTGGTTGCTGCCCTGTGAAATGTTCGCTGTTAGACCCAAAATGGGGATGTGCGGACGCCCTGTGGCACGCTCTTCTTCGCGGATAGCGCGGGTCATTGCGTACCCTGACAGATCAGGCATTTCGCAATCGGTAATGATCAGATCCAATTTGTTTTCGCGCCAATGCGTCAGACCCTCTTCGCCGCCCGAGGCACTGACAACGTGGTGGCCCAAAATATCCAACTGCGACCTCAGCACATGCAGGTTGATCATGTTATCGTCCACAATCAAAACCCGTTTCACCGGATCAGACCCCGTCACAACAGCCGAGGAAAGCACCGCCGGCGGCGGCGCAAGTGTGTGAATTCCTGACGGGTCTGCCGATCCTGCATCCGCACAAGCTGCACATTCTGACAATGCCTCGTAAAGGTCGCTGCGCAACAACGGGATCATCGGCAGGACAAAAACACGGCCTGCGCGTTTTTCCATCAACTGGCTGCGATCGATGGTCCCCAAGAGAACCGAGGCACCTGGATAGCGGCGTTGCAATTGCGCACATTGAGCGTCTTGCTCGTCCTGCGCCATTGGCTGCAGCAGAAAAACCGTATCAGACCCGCTGATGTGCCCCAGATCCTGCCCCACCCTATGGAACTGCAAATCGCGCACTGCCGTACCGAGCATGCGCTGCATACCCATTTGCCAGGTCGGACGGAAATCACCCAGACAGACAACGCGCAACCGCGACAGATCTGGCAAAGTGTCCTGCGCATCGATCGCTTCATAGGGCAACATCAATGTAATGGTCGTACCGCGCCCTTTGATGCTCTCGACGGTCATCTCTCCATGCATCAATTCGATCAGGCGCTTGGTGATCGCCATACCCAATCCTGTGCCACGCATTTTTGCCTGCGCCGCATCGCGCCCCTGCACAAAAGGCTGACAGAATGTTTCGACCAACTCCGCCGACATCCCGATTCCATTGTCGACAACCAGCACCTCTAGGCAAGGCTGCCCCTGACCGGATTGGCAAGGCGCCCGCCGGACAAAGACACTGACCTCACCCGGGCGATCTGTCAGACTACTGGCGGAATACTTAATCGCATTGCCGATCACGTTCAGCAGGATCTGGCGCACCCGCCCCCCATCCAGCAATCCCCACGTCGGCAAATCCCGATCAATGAACAGCGACTGCTGTACCCCCTGCGATGCGCAAAGTGGCACCAAGGTCAACGCAACCTGTTCAAACAAAACGGGCACTTCGGTGCGGGTGCTTAGGATGTCTAGTTTATCCGCCTCCATCTTGGAGGCATCAAGAACGTCATCGATAATCCGCATAAGCGCAATTGCGGATTCGCGGATTGTGGCTGTCGATTTTTGCTGACTCGGCTTCAATCCTGAATGTTCCAGAATATCAATGGTTCCCACGATCCCATTCATCGGCGTGCGAATTTCATGACTCATATTGGCCAGAAAGCGGCTCTTGGCTTCGTAAGCATCCCGCGCCTCTTCCATGGCGCTGACCACAGCATGCGACGTCCGTTCTGCAGTGTAGGCGAAATAGCCAAGCTGCAGCGCGACTAAAATCCCAACACATAAAACGATGCCCAAACGCACGCCTGGCAACGCTTCGTAGCCGCCCGAGTTAGGCAAATCGAAATGTAGGGCAATGCTCCAGCTGTAATCGACAAAGGCGATTGTCGACATTGTGGCAATCGCGACCACCGCTCCCAGCAGGATCGCCCTTTCATGGTGCCAAGACAGCAACAGGAACGGCGCACCGACATAGGCCAGAAAGATCAACTCTGGCGGGGCCACACCGACGAAATAAATGCAATACATCAATGCCCATGTGGCGGAACCTAACAGCGTTCCCACACGTGCGATTAGATCAAACTCTTTTTTATAGAGCCACAGCACAAACAGCCCGACAGGCACATACGCCACTGCAAGGGCACAACCGACGCCATCATCAAACAACGAAAAGAAACCTAAAAACGGCAATGTGAGCAACAGACAGAACCGCACCACAAACAGCCCTAACGCATTGCGGCGCAGGCGCTCTTGCAGCAGCCTTAACGACATAAGGTCTTGTTGCGTTTCAATCATCTCAGTCGGCTGTCTTCTTTCCTTGCGCCGAATCCTAGCGATCAAAACCATTGATAAAAAACGATTTTTCCACCCAAGCAGAAGAGACTAGACATTGCAGTTTCAGAATGTGGCTCTCGTTGTTGTGCAAACCCCTTAGAAACAAGGGGACGGCGCATCCTAATCAGCCGAAAAACGTTGCAGCAAAGCAACACTTAAGCGCGACGCTACCGCGGCGACAACATTATCACAATTTTTAAGGGGTGATGGTAGCGGAGGAGGGACTTGAACCCCCGACACGCGGATTATGATTCCGCTGCTCTAACCAACTGAGCTACTCCGCCGAAGTGAGCGTGGAATTACGGCGAAGCAGCCGGAGGGTCAAGGGCGAAAATGACAAAAAGAAAGAAAATCCGCGTCTTTTCACGCGTCGCTCCTCAATGGTCCCTCCACCCGCTCACCGGCATAGGCCACGAGCGTCAAAAATAGTGTGCGCTGGCCTCATACGGTCGGCGCGTCCCAATCCGGGCACCTCTGCTCAAAACTTGGCTTTTTGGTTAAATATTCATCATATGCCCGAAAATTCGCCACGCATTTAATCCATTCCGGAGCCTTACGCGTCGTTCGCCCAATTTTCAGGCATGTTATCTTGCCACTTCGACTGCCTTCTCCCCCCATGTCCCCGCGGCAATGACTGTGCCCCCGCGACTGACACCCACATACCGGAGACCGGCAAATCCACCATCAGGCGATCATATCCCCATCGCAAGACGCCCCCGCAACACAGGCGTATAATCCGCCGCGGGCCGTCGGTCGTGGGCATTTGGCTGTCAAATCACAGCCTCGCGGCACAGCGGTTGCCCAATTGCGCACCTCTGGCTGCCTGAAACTGCTGTTCCCACAAACCCAAGAGCCCGCCATGACTGCGGTGCAACTTAATACTGCGGGCGGAATCACAGGCGGCGACCATCTGATGTTTGCCGCGCAAGCCGAAGAACAAAGCCATCTGCGCCTGACCACTCAGGCAGCTGAACGCATCTATCGCAGTGTTGATGGTCGCCCCGGAACCGTTGAGACATCGCTGACAGTCGCGGCAGGCGCCCGCCTAGATTGGTTGCCGCAGGAAACAATCCTGTTCGATCACAGCAGCCTGCGCCGCAGCATGCGGGTGGATCTGGCGCATGATGCGCGCCTGTTGATGGTCGAACCCCTGATATTTGGTCGCGCCGCAATGGGCGAAGTGTTGACCCAAATGTCCCTGCGGGACAGTTGGCGCATCTACCGCGATAACACCCTGATATTTGCCGATGCGTTGCGTTTTGAACGCGATTTGAATCTTCAAATGAAACGCCCTGCAATTGGCGATGGGGCCGGCGCGATGATGACAGCTCTCTTCGCGGCACCGGCGAACGAATGCGAAGCGCTGCTGGCACAGATCCGGCCGATGCTATCTGAAACGGCTGGCGCCAGCCTGCTGCGCCCTGATCTGTTGGTGCTGCGCGCTCTGGCAGAAGACGGCTTTTGCCTGCGCCGCGATATGATCCCCACACTGACACTGCTGAATGGCGCGGAGCTGCCGCGCACCTGGATGATCTGAGGAACCCATGCAACTGACACCCCGTGAGAAAGACAAGCTGCTGATCGCCATGGCCGCCGAAGTGGCGCGCAAACGACTGGTGCGCGGCGTCAAGCTGAACCACCCCGAAGCGATTGCCCTGATCACCGACGCGGTGGTCGAAGGTGCCCGCGATGGTCGATCCGTTGCGGACCTGATGCAGGCCGGTGCCGAGGTGATCAGCCGCGACGACTGCATGGAGGGCATCGCAGAGATGATCCACGAAGTGCAGGTCGAAGCGACCTTTCCCGATGGCACCAAACTGGTGACCGTCCACCAGCCGATCCGCTGATAGAGGAGGCATCTGAATGATCCCCGGCGAACTGCTGCCCGCAAGCGGCACCCTGGAACTGAACCCCGGCCAGCCCGTTGTCACCCTGATGGTCGCAAACACCGGCGACCGCCCCATTCAGGTGGGCAGCCACTACCACTTTGCCGAAGCGAACCCCGGCCTCGACTTTGACCGCGCGGCCGCCCGTGGCCTGCGTCTGGACATCGCCGCTGGCACCGCCGTGCGTTTTGAACCCGGCCAACGCCGCGAAGTGGCGCTGGTCCCGCTGGGCGGCGCACGCAAGGTTTATGGTTTTAACCAACAGATTATGGGGGCGCTCGACTGATCAGCGGGGACTTGACCAGTGCCATGTCATCCGGCGCACTGTGTCAGGGCCCTTTTAGATCACACCGGAGTTTTCAGATGATCCGTTTTCTACCTGCCTTCTTCCTTTGCGCTGCACTGCCCCTCGCCCCTGCGATGGCCGCGGATTGTAGCGATCCCGTCACCACGCTGGAGATGCGTATTTGCGCAGCCGAGGATTTGAAGCGCGCCGATGCGCAGCTGAACGCCGCCTATCGCGACGCCAAGGCAGCTGCAGCCGAGGCTGACGCCCTGCACGAGGAACGCGCCGACGGCGGTGCGGTTCATCACCTACGCGAAGCCCAGCGCGCATGGATCAAACTGCGCGATGCAGACTGCGCGCTGGCTGGTTTCCCATTTCGCGGCGGCACGCTGGAACCGGTTTTGATCACCAGTTGCCACGCCGATCTGACCGAAAAACGCACCGAAGATTTACGAGAGATCGCGCAGACCCTGCGCCACTAGACACCTTGAGGAGAGGCCGATGCCTGCCACAATTTCCCGCGCCGATTACGCCGCCATGTATGGCCCCACCGTGGGCGACCGTTTGCGTCTGGCAGACACCGACCTGATCATCGAGGTAGAGCGTGACCTGACCGCCGAACGTGCCGGTGCTGCGGCCACAGGCGGCAGCGGCGACAACGCCATGTACTACGGCGAAGAGGTGAAATTTGGCGGCGGCAAGGTGATCCGCGACGGTATGGGGCAGGCGCAGACCACCCGCGCCGCAGGGGCCGTGGACACGGTGATCACCAATGCGCTGATTGTGGACTGGACCGGCATCTACAAGGCCGACGTCGGCCTGAAAGATGGCCGCATCCACGCCATCGGCAAGGCGGGCAACCCCGACACCCAGCCAGGCGTCGACATCATCGCCGGTCCCGGGACCGAAGTGATTGCAGGTGAGGGCAAAATACTGACCGCTGGCGGCTTTGACAGCCACATCCATTACATCTGCCCGCAACAGATCGAGGATGCGCTGCATTCCGGCCTGACCACCATGCTGGGCGGTGGCACCGGCCCTGCCCACGGCACGCTGGCAACCACCTGCACACCGGGTCCGTGGCATCTGGGCCGGATGCTGCAATCGGCGGATGCCTTCCCGATGAACCTTGCCTTTGCGGGGAAGGGCAATGCGTCGCTGCCCGCAGCCCTTGAGGAACAGATCAAGGCAGGCGCCTGCGCGCTGAAACTGCACGAGGATTGGGGCACCACCCCAGCCGCCATTGATAACTGTCTGTCGGTGGCTGACGCGATGGATGTGCAGGTGATGATCCACACCGACACGCTGAACGAATCTGGGTTTGTCGAACACACGGTTGCGGCGCTGAAAGGGCGGACCATCCACGCATTCCACACCGAAGGTGCAGGCGGCGGCCACGCGCCGGACATCATCAAGATCTGTGGTGAGGAGCATGTTCTGCCCTCCTCCACCAACCCGACGCGGCCCTTTACCGTCAACACGGTGGATGAACATCTGGATATGCTGATGGTCTGCCACCATCTGGACAAATCCATCCCCGAAGACGTGGCCTTCGCCGAAAGCCGTATCCGCCGTGAAACCATCGCAGCAGAGGATATTCTGCACGACATGGGGGCGTTTTCGATCATCGCATCCGACAGTCAGGCCATGGGCCGTGTGGGTGAGGTGCTGATCCGCACCTGGCAGACCGCGGACAAGATGAAGAAACAGCGCGGTCGTCTGCCTGAGGAAACCGGCGACAACGATAACTTCCGCGTGCGCCGCTATATCGCGAAATACACCATCAATCCGGCGATTGCCCACGGCATCAGCCATCAAATCGGATCGATCGAGGTGGGCAAGCGCGCCGATCTGGTTCTGTGGAATCCTGCCTTTTTCGGGGTGAAGCCGGAAATGGTGCTGATCGGCGGATCTATCGTCTGTGCGCAGATGGGTGATCCAAATGCGTCGATCCCGACGCCGCAGCCGGTCTATTCGCGGCCAATGTTTGGGGCCTTTGGCCGCGCGGTGGAAAACGCAGCCGTGACCTTTGTATCAGAGGCAGCGGTGGCCGAAGGGATCGGTAATCAGCTGGGTCTGGCCAAACAGGTGGTTGCGGTGGAAAACACCCGCAACATCGGCAAAAGCCACCTGAAACTGAACCACGCCACCCCACATGTGGAGGTAAATCCCGAAACCTATGAGGTGCGCGCCGATGGTGAATTGCTGACCTGCGAACCGGCTGAAAGCCTGCCAATGGCGCAGCGCTACTTCATGTTCTAAGGCGCGAACGGATTAGTTCAGTGCTGCAGGGTATCCGCAAACAGGCGCTTCATAGGCCAACCGGCGCGCACCATGCGACCGTCAACAGGCAGGCATTCCACGTGCACGCTCAGCTGTTCACGCCAATAGCGCGGGTTTTCGCGAACCTCATGGGGCAGCAGGGCGGGGTCAAATTCGGTTTCGCGGCGGGTGATAACGCGCACGCGGTTATTGCGCCCATTAGGCACGGTGCCTTCGCTGGCATGCACCGCCGCCTCCAGCGCGGCTTCGCGTTCTTTAAGGCGGGCAATCTCGGCGCGGATCTCGGCCAATTCGTCGGCAAGGCTGATTTTATGCATCATCTGGGTACACCCCGTGTTCATCATTTCCACCATTTGCGCTGCCAGTCATCGCTCGGATCGTTTGCAGCGCATCTGATGGAAAGCTGCAAGCGGCAGGCCAACTGACTAAGCCCTCGAAAAGACTCACAAAAGAATCAGCAAAGAATCATCTGGATCGGCAAAAATGACACAACAGCTCCTTGCCCAAACCTATCAGCCCCACCCTGCGGGCCCTGCGGCTGACAGCCTGACCCTCAGCTATGAGGATCGGTTTTTCCGCCGCAAACGGTTGCGCACCGATGGCGGGCAAATGGTGCTGGTCGACCTAGCACAGGTCACGTCGCTGGATCACGGCGGCGCACTGGAGGTGGCAGATGGCACGCTGATCGCCATTCAGGCCGCACCCGAACCGCTGTTGCAGGTGACAGGCGATGCGCTGCCACGTCTGGCATGGCACATCGGCAACCGCCACACCCCCTGCCAGATTGAGGCGGACCGTCTGCTAATCCAGCGCGACAAGGTCATTCACACCATGCTGGCCCATCTTGGGGCCGATGTGGTGGAGGTTATCGAACCCTTCACCCCCGAAGGCGGCGCCTATGGCCATGGGCGCACTCATTCCCATGAACATGGCGCCAGCACCCATACGCACCCGCATGGTTCCGGCGACGCAGGACATGATACGGAGCATGATCATGCTCACTAACCCGCAGCTTTTGACGCTGACGCAATGGCTGTCCCCCGCCTACCCCATTGGCGCCTTCAGCTACAGTCACGGGCTGGAATGGTCGGTGGAGGCCGGACAGGTGCGCGATGCGGAGAGTTTTGCCGCGTGGCTGTCGGACATTCTGGAACAGGGCAGCGGGCGCAATGACGTGATCCTGATGGCCGCGGCCTATGCCGCAACGCCAGAGGGGCTGGCAAAAGTGGATGAGATCGCTCGCGCCTTTGCCGCCAGCCGGGAACGCCTGCTGGAAACACAAGCGCAGGGCGCGGCCTTTGTCAAAATCACCGATGCCATTTGGGGCGATATGCCGACCAAGCTGACCTACCCCGTTGCGCTGGGGTATGCGGCGGCACGTCAGGATATGCCCTTGCCACAGGTCGCGGCGATGTACCTGCACGCCTTTGCCTCCAACCTCTGCGCAGCGGCAATGCGGCTGGTGCCACTGGGCCAGACAGAGGGCAACCGCGTGCTGCACACCCTCGCCCCACTGTGTGAGCGTTTGGCCGAACAGGCGCTGCAAGAAACCCTCGACGACCTCGGCGGGGCCTGCGTGCTGGCAGAGGTCGCATCGATGAAACATGAAACTCAATACACAAGGCTGTTTCGCACATGACACATCCGAACCAACCCCAGCTAAACGGCCCCCTGCGCATCGGCATCGGCGGCCCTGTTGGCGCAGGCAAAACCACGCTGACCGCCAACCTGTGCAAGGCACTGGGCGCAAAATATTCGATCGGCGCGATCACCAATGACATCTACACACAGGAAGATGCCGAAGCGCTGATGCGCCTGCAGGTTTTGGCACAAGACCGCATCATCGGCGTGGAAACCGGCGGCTGCCCGCATACGGCGATCCGCGAAGATGCCTCCATCAACCTTGCCGCTGTGGCTGAGATGCAAGAGCGGCACCCAGATGTGGAGGTAGTGCTGATCGAATCCGGTGGCGACAACCTGTCAGCCACCTTCAGCCCCGAACTGGCGGACCTGACCATCTATGTGATTGACGTGGCCGCAGGCGAAGAAATCCCGCGCAAGGGTGGCCCCGCGATCACCAAATCGGACCTGTTGATCATCAACAAAACCGATCTGGCCCCTCATGTCGGCGCCTCGCTAGAGGTGATGGAACGCGACGCTACGCGCATGCGGGCTGACCGCCCCTTCCTATTCGCAGCCCTGCGCCACGGTCAGGGTGTGGAAGAGATCGTCGCCCAGATAGAAGAGATTGGTGGGCTGGACACCGCCTGAGACACGCGCGCGCGTTTTCTGACGCCAGAAAACGCCGCCCCGCCACAAGTGTAGCGCACAAAAAAAGGGCCGAAGTGATCCTGTCACTTCGGCCAATTGCGCTGATTGGGCGCGAGGGGGAAATCTCTGCCTCAGGGCTTCGCGGGCTTACCAGTCAAACGGCCCCTTATCGGCGAACTCATGCACGAGGAAGTCGATGAAGGCGCGCACCTTCGGCTGGGTGAAACGACCCGGCGGGTAGACGGCATAGACGCCCTGCGTCTCCACCGGCAGATCGGGGATCACATCCTCAACCAGCCCCTGCTTCATCGCATCGGCATAAAGGTAGCTGGGCAGATACGCGATGCCGAGGCCAGCAACCGCCGCGTTCAACAGCGACTGACCATCATTCACACTCAACCCACCGGCGGTTCGGACCTGACGCTTCTCACCAGACGGCGCAGTCAGCTTCCAAACATTGCCGCTGGACTGGTTGGAATAGTGCAGCAGCTTGTGATCGTTCAGGTCATCGATTTTCTGCGGACGACCGTGCTTTTCAAAATACCCGGGCGCGGCGATCATGCGTTTCGTCGTCTCGGTCAGTTTGCGGGCACGCAGGGTGCTGTCTTCCAGCTCACCAATGCGGATCGCCATGTCAAACCCTTCGGAGATCAGCTCCACATAGCGGTTGTTCAGCACCATGTTGACGTTGATGTCCGGGAAATCCGACAGAAACTCACCCAGGATCGGGCTGAGGTGGTTCACCCCAAAATCCGTCGCCACCGAAATCCGCAGCAGGCCAGACGGCGCCGATTGCATCGATGTGACCAGCGCATCCGCTTCGCCCGCGTCGTTCAGCACGCGGCGGGCGCGGTCGTAATAGGCCAGACCAATTTCGGTCGGGGACACGCGGCGCGTGGTGCGGTTCAACAGGCGGGCGCCAAGGCGATGTTCAAGGCTCGACACATGTTTGGACACGGCGGATTTGGAAATCCCCATCTTGCGGGCTGCATCGGTAAACCCACCCTGATCCACTACGGTGGCAAAAGCTTCCATTTCGGTCAGGCGATCCATTGGCGTGTCCTTTTGGTGTTGCGTTGTTTCTCTCTTGGAAACATCTATCGACACCAAATCTGGCAGGATCTGGGCAGCGACCCGACAATATCGGGGTAATTGCACGGATCGTTCATGTCATGGAAACGGTAGATTAGCGCAGAATCGCCAGTTCGATCACCGTGATCCACAGTGGCAACGTCACCGCAGACAGCAGCGTCGTCTGCGCCACCAAGGTCGCAGGCCATTGCCGATCCGCGCCGAAACCTGCGGCCAGAACATGCGCCGCTGATGCGGTGGGCATAGCAGCAAACAACACCAACGTCGCCGCCACCGTGGGGCTGAGCGATAGCGCATAGGTCAGTCCAAGCGCAAAAACCGGCAGGGCCAGCAGTTTCGTTCCCACGATGATACCGCTGAACCGATCCAGCCGCGCCAGCGCCCCCCAGTTCATTGTTGCCCCCACAGAAACCAGTGCCAACGGGATCGCCGCGCGCGCCAACAATTCCAACGGCGCCAGCAACAGTGCAGGCAGCGACACGCCACTGATGCCGACCACCACACCCGCCAACGCCGCCAGCAAGAACGGATTGCGCGCCACACGCCCCACGGTCTGCCACAAAGACCCCGCATCGCGCGACAGCGCCGTCACCGCAAACACATTGGCCAACGGAATCGCCAGCCCAACGGCCACCGCCAGCGCCCCAAGTGGTGGCTGGCTAAGCGTTTCAACCGCCACAAAGGCCAGCGCGGTGTTAAACCGCCACGCCACCTGCCAGCAGCCCGCGAAATCCAGAAACCGCGTCGGCCCAAACCGCCGCGCCAGATAGCCCAGTGCCAATCCCAGCGTCATCACCGACCACACCAGTGGACCAATGGTGACGATGTCCGCCAACCCAATAGGCCGCGACGCCGCCGCCACAAAGATCAGCGCGGGAAACAACACCTCAAAGTTCAGCTTGTCCAATCCCTGCCATGCCGCCTGTGTCAGCCGGTTACGCAGCCCCCCACCCAAAGCGACCAACAGAAAACTGGGCATGAGCCCTAATAGGATTGTCAGAAAAACCATCAGCGGCCCCTCCAGGCCCAAACAAGCGTCACCGCATCTAGGGCGAAGCATCAGCGCCGTTCAAGCGCTATCCGCTAAAGCGGTCATCGCAATGACTCGCTTATCGGCACACTGCGCAGAGGTTCCGCTTTGTCTTGTGGTCATTTCAACGCATCCTCTGCCGCGTACACTCACCACGCCGCCGCAAGGAACACTTATGATCGCCGTCATCTTCGAAGTTGAAATCGCCTCAGGCCAACGCGACGCCTACCTCGACATCGCGGCGGATCTGAGACCGCTGTTAGAGGAGATGGACGGCTTTCTGTCCATTGAGCGGTTTCAGAGTCTGAACAATCCAGACAAGCTCCTCTCCCTCTCTTTCTGGCGCGATGAAGAGGCGGTGGCGAATTGGCGGGGCATGTCAGAACACCGCGCGGCGCAAACCGCGGGGCGGGATGGCATCTTCGCAGGCTACCGTCTACGCGTCGCCGGCGTCCTACGCGACTATGGGATGGAAGAGCGGGACAGCACGCCAGAGGATTCGCGCGCATTGCATGGGTAAAGCCCCCCAACAAAAAAGGCGCCGATGCAAACGGCGCCTTCTTCGTCTTGTGATCTTGGAAAACTTACAGGGCCACGGCCAGACGGGTGCCCTGATTGATCGCGCGTTTGGCGTCCAACTCAGCCGCCACATCAGCACCGCCGATAACGTGGCAAGACACGCCTTCTTCTTCCAGTGCATCCGCCAGCGTGCGTTCGCTGATCTGACCGGAACACAGCACAACGGTATCGCATTCGATCACCCGCGGGTTTTCGCGTGCTTCCCCGAAGGAGATGTGCAGGCCTTCGTCATCAATACGTTCGTAGTTCACGCCGCCGATCATCTCGACGTTTTTCATCTTCAGCGCGGCGCGGTGGATCCAGCCGGTGGTTTTGCCCAGACCTTTGCCCAGCGCCTTGGCCTTGCGCTGCATCAGGGTGATCTGGCGCGTCGGCGCCTCTGGCTGGGGACCGGTTTCGGCCAGACCGCCGCGCACGTCGGCGGGATCGGCAACGCCCCACTCCTTCATCCACTCGGGCAAATCCAGCGTCGGGCTATCGCCAGTGACAAGGTATTCGCTGACATCAAAACCGATGCCGCCCGCACCGATGACGGCGACCTTCTGACCGACCTCTGCCTTGTGGCGCAGCACGTCGATATAGGTCAGCACGTTGTCGCGGTCCTGACCGGGGATGCCCGGATCACGGGGGACAACGCCAGTGGCGATGATCACTTCGTCAAAGTGTTTCAGATCGTCAACGCCCGCCTCGGTGTTCAGCCGCAGGTCAATGCCAGCATCCGCAATACGGGTTTCAAACCAATCCACCAGACCGTGGAACTCTTCTTTGCCGGGGACCTGACGCGCCATGTTCAGCTGGCCACCCACACGATCCGCACGGTCAAACACGGTGACCTTGTGACCCCGTTCCGCCGCCGTCAGCGCCGCCGACAGGCCAGCAGGACCTGCGCCGACAACACCCACCGTTTTCACGGCCTCGGTCTGGGTGATCTGCAATTCGGTCTCATGACAGGCACGCGGATTGACCAGACAGCTGGTCAGCTTGCCGCCAAAGGTGTGATCCAGACAGGCCTGGTTACAGCCAATGCAAGGCGCGATGTGAGCTGCCTTGTCTGCTTCAGCCTTCACCACGAAATCCGCATCCGCCAGCAGCGGACGCGCCATGGACACCATGTCGGCACAGCCTTCGGCCAGCACATCTTCGGCCACGTCGGGCATGTTGATCCGGTTCGAGGTGATTAGCGGGATGTTCACCTGTCCCATCAGCTTCTTGGTCACCCAAGCAAAGGCGCGGCGCGGTACAGAGGTGGCGATGGTCGGCACGCGGGCCTCATGCCAGCCGATGCCGGTGTTGATAATGGTGGCGCCTGCAGCCTCTACCGCCTTGGCCAACTGTACAACCTCGTCATGGGTGGATCCATTGGGCACCAGATCAATCATCGACAGGCGGTAGATGATGATGAAGTTTTCGCCAACCGCCTCACGAATGCGGCGCACCACCTCCACCGGCAGGCGCATGCGGTTTTCGTAGGAACCGCCCCAGCGATCCTCGCGCTTGTTGGTATGGGTGACAAGGAACTGGTTGAGGAAGTAGCCCTCGGATCCCATCACCTCGACCCCATCATAGCCGGCCTTCTGGGCCAGCGTGGCGGCGGTCACGATGTCGCTGATCTGCTTCTCAATACCTTCTTCATCCAGCTCGGTTGGCGGGAAGGGGGAGATCGGCGATTTCACCGGGCTGGGGGCCACACATTTGGGCGAATAGGCATAGCGGCCTGCGTGCAGGATCTGCATCGCGATTTTGCCGCCTGCCTCATGCACGGCCTTGGTGACAACGCTATGGTTTTCCACATCCTTATCCGTGGTCATCATCGCCGCACCGGGCAGAACGGACCCTTCAAGGTTCGGGCCGATGCCGCCTGTGACCATCAGCGCCACGCCACCACGGGCGCGCGCAGCGTAGAATTCTGCCACACGGGCCCAATCTTTGGTCTCTTCAAGACCCGTGTGCATCGAGCCCATCAGGACGCGGTTTTTCAATGTGGTGAAGCCCAGATCCAACGGGGCAAGTAGGTGCGGATACTTTGTCATAGCGTGCCTCCTCGCAAGTTGCCGCGCAGTTTGCGCGAGCGGTTTGGTGGAGTCATCCGAAACGCAGCGTAACGCTTACGTAAAGGACAGCGACGTAACGCAAATAGTACCGCCCCTACGGTGGCGTAGGGTGGGCAATCTGCCCACCCATTTCGCATCAATCCTTGGCAACTGCTTTGGGCATATTCACCCGCTTGGACAGCTCTTCACGGCTTTCGACACGTTCAGAATAGCGATCCACCAGATAGGCCGCCTGCGTGCGGGTCAGCAGCGTGAACTTCGCCAACTCCTCCATCACGTCGACAACGCGATTGTAGAACGGACCAGGCTTCATCCGGTCCTGATCGTCAAATTCATCCCAGGCCTTGGCCACGGACGATTGGTTCGGGATGGTGATCAGACGCATCCAGCGGCCCAAGATGCGCAGCTGGTTCACGGTGTTGAAACTCTGTGAACCACCTTCGACCTGCATGATCGCCAGCGTCTTGCCCTGTGTCGGACGTACGCCGCCGATCGGGGCCAACGGTATCCAGTCGATCTGGGTTTTCATGATACCGGTCATCGATCCGTGGCGTTCTGGCGAACACCAGACCATGCCTTCGGACCACATCACCAGGTCGCGCAATTCCTGCACCTTGGGGTGATCGGCATCCGCGTCGTCCACCAGCGGCAGGCCAGACGGGTTGAAAACGCGGGTTTCGCAGCCCAGACGTTCCAGAATGCGCGCTGCCTCTTCGACCATCAACCGCGAGAAGCTGCGCTGACGCAGTGACCCATAGAGCAGCAGAATGCGCGGCTTGTGAGTGGGGCGGTCGGTGGGAAACAGCTGCGCCTCGTCAATCGCGTGGAAGCTGTCATCGGCGATATTTGGGGTGGTGGCGTCAGACAACGCTTTCTCCTTTTTCGTTCAAAATCATTTCCCCATCCTCTTTGTAAAGCGGCCCCTTGGGGCGCTCCTCCAGCAGGTCCAGCACAGCCTCGGACGGGCGGCACAGACGCACGCCTTTGGCGGTGCAGACGATGGGGCGGTTCACCAGAACCGGTTGTTCCAACATGTGATCCAGCAACACCTCATCAGACACCTCGGGGTCCAACAGGCCCAGCTCGGCGGCGGGGGATTTGGTGGTGCGCAGCGCGGTGCGCGGGGTCAGTCCCGCAGCAGCGAACAGCGCCTGCAACTGTGAGCGGGTCCAACCGGTTTGCAGATACTCAACCACGGTCGGTTCCACCCCGCTGGCACGGATGATCGCCAACACATTGCGCGAGGTGCCGCAGGCCGGGTTGTGATGGATGACAATGCTCATGCTTTTTGAACCTCAGCTTCTGGCGCGCCGGAAAACAGCAATCCGCCAACCACCATCGCCACCAAGGCACCAATGACCTGCACGATGATAAATGCAGGCACGTCTGCCGGATTGATGCCAGCAAATGTATCGGTGAACGCACGCCCAATGGTCACAGCAGGGTTCGCAAAGGAAGTGGATGCCGTGAACCAATAGGCGGCCGTGATATACAGACCGACCATGACCGCCACGCTTTCCGCACGGAAACGCACGGCGCCAAGGATCGTCAGCACCAGACCGAAGGTTGCGACCGCTTCGGCAAACCATTGCGCGCTGCCGGTCCGTACGGTGGTGGATGTTTGCAGGATCGCCAGATCGAACATTCCATGCGCCACCAGCGAGCCGAGGATCGCGCCAAGGCTCTGCGCCACCACATATGGCGCAAAACAGTTCCATTGCATGTCACCACGAATGGCCATCACCAGCGACACCGCCGGATTGAAATGCGCGCCCGAAATGGGGCCAAAAATGGTGATCAACACCACCAGAATCGCGCCCGTTGGGATCGTATTGCCCAGCAGCGCCAGCGCCACGTCCTGTGTCAGCTTGTCCGCCATGATGCCGGACCCAACAACGGTGCAGACCAGCAGTGCAGTGCCCAGAGCCTCTGCCGTAAGGCGATTGGTCAGGGAATAGGTCATGCCGCGCCCTCCAGCTCTTGACCGATCTTTTGCAGCGCCGCTTTCTGGGCAGCTGTGTCCATGTCATCAAGTGGCAGGGCCAAAAACGCCTCGACCCGTGCTTTCATCCGTTGATGAGCCAGACGGAACGCGGCGCGGTTCTCCTCATCCGTTTCGCCAGCACCGGCAGGATCAGGGATGCCCCAATGGGCGCTGACCGGTGCGCCCGCCCAATAGGGGCAGGTTTCACCTGCGGCGGAGGAGCAGACGATGATCACATAATCCATCGTCACCGCGCCATCGCCGGAAAACTCATCCCAGCTTTTGGAACGGACATAAGATGTGTCGTAGCCAAGCCCATCCAACAGTTCGACCGCGAAAGGATTGGGTTTACCAGTCGGCTGCGACCCTGCGGAATAGGCGCGGAAACGGCCCTGTCCCAGCTCATTGATCAGCACCTCACCCAAGACCGAGCGGGCAGAGTTGCCGGTGCACAGCACCAATACGTTTTTGACTTGTCCCATGATCGGGTGTCCCCTTGTCGGCCCGCGTTAGCAGCAGGCAATGTCATCCAGAATTGGGCGGCAAAGATCGGGATTGCCGCCGCAACAGTCCTCCATCAGGAAGGCCAGCAATCCACGCAGGCCCACCATATCCACGAAGTACCGGATCGAGCGCCCTTGCCGTTCATTGCGAACCAATCCGGCCTGATGCAGCACCGACAGGCTGGCGGACATGGTGTTTTGCTTCACCTCCAGCGCCTCGGCGATCTCACCTGCGGCCAAGCCCTGATCCCCTGCTTTGATCAGCAGGCGAAAGGCGTCCAAACGATTACCCTGTGACAGGGCGGCAAATGCGGAAAGGGCGGTCAACTTATCCATATTTCATGAATTATGGATATATAATGAAAAACACAAGTGACGTTTTGATGACACGCGCTCAAAAACTAAAAAGGCCGCCCAGCATTCCTGAGGCGGCCCTGCATTTTATAGCCAAGATGTATTTAAAGCGTTTCCAGACAATGACGACGGAACGCGCGCTTTAGCATATCCAATTCCTCGCGCAGCAGCTCAACTTCGGCGCGGATATCATCGGCCAACGCTTCGCCTGCTAGAATCGCAAAGCTGTTCAGGCTTTCGCCACTGTCAGCGTCACTGATGACAAAAGTCTGCATCCCATCAGACAGCAATTCGACAGGAATCGGCACCCGCACCACCCAACTGCCAGCGCTATCGCCCTCTTTCAGGCTGTGTCCTGTAACGGGGCGATCCATATGCGAAACAGCGATCTTGGGCTGCGCCGTGCCTTCTTGGCCAGTGTGCAGCACACCTTCCCAGACACCTTCGAACAAACGGGTTTTGGTCAGTTGCATGGCTGACATAACTTCACTCCTTACAGTTCGGCACGGGGACGACGGGAAAACGTCAAGTCGCGCAGCACAACTTGGTTCATATCCGGTCCCTCAAAAATCAGATCGAGCCAAGCCTTTTCGACACGTTTTTCATTCAACTTTGTATAGGCCAGATCAAATTCGACCATCACGTCTTCGGCGTGTAGCGGCAGTTCGCGGACGATCTGTTCAGTGTTTGGCCCATGTTTGATGTTCAGGCGCGCAAAGATCTCTAGCGGCTTTTCCATCTCGACAATTGTGTCCATGCGCAGCAGGTGGCGCCGTTGCAGCCCCTGCACCGATTCAGGCGGCAACTCCACCACCAGCGACAAGAACGAGCCGTCGAATTTGAAAACGTCCATACGCAGCCCATATGGGGCCAGATCTGCTTCGCGCGTGTTGCGCAGTTGGCGCAGGGTCAGCTCCGAAAATGCGCAGTCATGGAACAGCTTCACCTCTTCGCCCAGTTCGCTTTTGTTTTTGACGCTGGACATACCCGGCACAGGCAAAGGCCCGCGCCACAAGGCGGGGCGCCACCCCCAGTCCGCCCCTTGCGGTTTACGGAACTGGGTTGATCCAATCGCGGGCAAAGCCAAGCGTTCATCGGCCACATAGATCAGCTCATTCAGATGCGTGCGCAAATCACGGGCCTGAATACGTTGTTTACGCAACGAGGCGAGATCGACCTTTCTGGCGGCGCGGGCTGCGCGCGCCCAACGGCGTTGCACCCGTTCAGAAATGAACGTCTTGACCAGATCGCGTCCGCGCGTGCCTGCCATTCTGGACTTCCTTTTTGTTGCTGGCTGCATGTTGCCCCTTGGGCAACATTTCAGAGTCACCCGCATTATTGTCCCTGTATACGACACAAATTGTTTGAGAGTATAGACTTGGCGTATATGCGGCCCACTCAGCGACAGTGCTTTGCCGCAAGACGTGGCCCGACAGCGTCACAGGTCGATTGGTCAGCGTGTCAGGGGGCGCGCTTTGGGTCGGACAGGGCCGCCTTGATCCGATGCGACAGCCCCCAGCGGCACCTCTGAAACTGCGAATGCAGCCACCGCACGTTCCCGCGTCGGGCTTTCGCTGCGCAGCTGTTCGGCCAGCCACATCAACTGCGTGAGCCCACGATCGCCAGCTTCGGCGCTACCTTTCGCACCATAAAGAGCCAAGCCCACCGTATAGCCATTAACCACCATGACACCGCGCCAATGCGTAACGTCGCTTTCGGCCGATATTGGTGTGTCGGATGTGACCTGAACGACTGTCAAACCATCCCCGTGCAGTTGTCGCAACACCTGCTGCCCCTGCAACGCCGCAGCAATTTCTGCGCCGCTGGGTTCCGGACCGTCGGTTTCACGCTCTACCGCGGTCACAGTCATCACGACCGGCGCAACGGTGTAGCCCGCCATAAATCCGGTGAGCTGCGCACAAGACGCAACCAAAGCAAATCCGCCCCGCCGGCTGGTTTTCAAACTGTCCCGCTGAATGCAGTAGCCCTGCGGCGGCACAACCACCACCTCACCACCAGCAAGCAATGCGCGCTGCATTACCGCTTCGCCCAGATCGGCCTGCCCTTGTCCCAGAGGGGTGGCCAAGCACCCTGTCAAAGCAAATCCCGCCAACCCGGCAAGCATGTAGCGCAAACGATACGCCACGAAACGTAGAGCAGGCCCAGTCATGAACACCCCACACAAACGGTGATGTTCACGGTGCGCAAAGCATCGGCTGTCGTAAATTCAACCATAACGTCCCCCCAAGGACACGCGGATCTTCTCGCGGTTGGCAATCATTACCGCCGTCCTAACCACGGCTCAAGCACCGACGCCACGACAACAGCCAGTTTACCTCATACATGTTGCAAGCCGGTCATTGCGTCACATCCGATGCCTTACCGCTTGACGTACAAGGGATTTCTGCGACGCTGCATTGATGACCGCCTATGCACCCCATTACCGATACATCGCACCAGCACAGGTCGCGCACTACGATTTGCCGCGCCTTGTCCTAGGCATGATCTTGATCGAGGCGGGCTACCACCTGGGCCTGAACCTGGTGGATGCGTTTTTGGCCAGCGCCCCCGATTCATTTGTCGACGCGGTGCATGGAGGCACCAGCCGCACAGGCCTGATGCTGCAACTGTTCAGCTTCGTGATTTTTGGGATTGCGGCGATGATGGTTACCAAGCACCTGCATGAACGCCCCGCCATCACGCTGTTTGGACCGCCAGCACAGGCTTGGTCAGACCTGAAGCGCGCCACAGCAGGCGGCCTGTTGGCATTTGGTCTGATCGAATTTCTACCGCCCTATTATCCGATGCAGGGTGCCATCCTGAATGCCCCGATTGCCTGGATCAGCACACTACCCTTAGCGATGTTTGCGATTTTGATTCAAACTGGCGCCGAAGAAATTGTCTATCGTGGGTATCTGCAACAACAAATTGCCGCGCGGTTCCGCCATCCCGCCATTTGGCTAATCGTGCCCAACCTGTTGTTTGCCAGCGCGCACTGGGACACCACCGGCGGCGTCGGTGCCGCGCAGGCCTATGTGATATGGGCGTTTTTCTTTGGCCTCGCCGCGTCCGACCTGACCGCGCGCAGCGGCACCATCGGCGCTGCAATCGGGTTCCATCTGGCCAACAACGCCTTTGCTTTCATGGCTTTCGGCACCGAAGGACACCCCGATTCTGGGTTGGCCCTGATCCTGTTTCCTGCGCCAGATTCGCTACTGCCGCCCTCTGTCACCGAAGCCCAATTCGACTTCCCCCAATTGACCATCGAACTGCTGGTGATTGCGATTCTCTGGCTGGCGGCCCGAATTGCGATCAAGCGCTGATTGCATTTCCGTTACGTCGGGCTTATTTGACTAGCTCACAAACGCATTAAGCAGGGCGAGCGCTCATGAACTGGATCACAAACTATGTCCGTCCGCGGATCAACTCGATCTTCTCACGCCGTGAGGTGCCTGAGAACCTGTGGACCAAATGTAGCGAATGCGGAACAATGCTGTTCCACCGCGAACTGAGCGACAACCTGAACGTCTGCACCGGCTGTGGTCACCACATGGCGATCACCCCGCGCGAACGCTTTGCCGATCTGTTCGATGGCGGCATCTTTACCGAAGTGGACGTGCCCGCCCCCACCGCCGACCCGCTGCAATTCCGCGATCAGAAAAAATACCCTGACCGCATGAAGGGCGCGCAGAAAAAAACCGGTGAGAAAGAGGCCATGCTGGTCGCTGCTGGTGAAATGGGCCGCACGCCGATCGTCGCCGCATGTCAGGACTTCTCGTTCATGGGTGGTTCCATGGGCATGTATGTAGGCAACGCGATCATTGCCGCTGCTGAAAAAGCGGTCGAGCTGAAGCGCCCGCTGATCCTGTTTTCCGCCGCTGGTGGCGCCCGCATGCAGGAAGGCATCCTATCGCTGATGCAGATGCCGCGCACCACCGTGGCCGTGCAGATGCTGAAAGAGGCTGGCCTGCCCTATATCGTTGTCCTGACCCACCCCACCACCGGTGGTGTGACCGCGTCCTATGCGATGCTGGGCGATGTGCAAATCTCCGAACCGAATGCACTGATCTGTTTTGCCGGTCCCCGTGTGATCGAACAGACCATTCGTGAAAAACTGCCCGAAGGGTTCCAACGCGCCGAATACCTGCTGGACCACGGCATGCTGGACCGCGTGACCAAGCGCACCGAAATGCGTGACGAATTGATCACCATCACCCGCATGCTGCTGGGCCTGCCCCCGGCGATCAAAGGTGATTTGCCCGCCCCAGATGCCGAGGCCGCAGAAGCCCCCGCATCGGACGAAAGCCTGAGCGACGCACTGACCAGCGAAGAGGCTCACGCAAAATGACCATCGATAATTCGGCGCACGGCTCCGACGCCGTGCTTGCACGGATGATGGCGCTGCACCCCAAGATCATTGATCTGACGCTGGACCGTGTCTGGCGTCTGCTGGCGGCGCTCGACAATCCGCAAGACAAAATGCCCCCGGTGATCCACATCGCGGGCACCAACGGCAAAGGTTCGACGCAGGCGATGATCCGCGCGGGCCTAGAGGCGGCGGGCGATCAGGTACATGCCTACACCTCGCCCCATCTGGCACGCTTCCATGAACGTATCCGTCTGGCAGGCGATCTGATTTCCGAAGATCACCTGACCGACATTCTGGATGAGTGCTACGCCAAGAACAACGGCGAGAATATCACCTACTTCGAGATCACCACCTGCGCGGGCCTCTTGGCCTTTGCCCGTACGCCAGCGGATTACACCCTGCTGGAAGTGGGCCTTGGTGGTCGTCTGGATGCGACCAACGTGATTGATCAGCCCGCGCTGACCATCATCACGCCGATTTCGATCGACCACGAACAATTCCTTGGCGACACGCTGACCAAAATTGCGGGCGAAAAAGCCGGGATCATCAAACGTGGCGTACCTTGCATCGTTGGCCCGCAGCCCGAAGAGGCGATGGATGTGATCGAAGCCACCGCCGCCCGCCTTGGCGCACCGCTGATTGCCTATGGCCAGCACTGGCACGTCTGGGAAGAGCGCGGTCGCCTGATTTATCAGGACGAACAGGGCCTGCTGGACCTGCCGTTGCCGAACCTGCCCGGTGCCCACCAGATCCAGAACGCCGGTGCCGCAATTGCCGCCCTGCGTCATCTGAAAAAAGGTGATGTCGCGGCAGAGGCTGCCGTCAGCGATGCCTTCTGGCCCGCACGGATGCAACGTCTGGCCACCGGCCCGCTGATCGACGCCGCGCCTGATGCGGAACTTTGGCTGGATGGGGGTCACAACCCCGCCGCCGGACAAGCCATCGGCGACCATCTGGCGACCTTGGCCAAACGTCCGACCCACCTGATCTGTGGTATGCTGAACACCAAAGACATCTCGGGCTATCTGAACCCGATGGTGCCCCATGTGGCCAGCCTGACCGCCGTGTCCATTCCCGGTGAGCCGAACACCCTACCAGCAGAGGAAACCGCCCGTATGGCGCGGGATGCAGGCATGCAGGCGCAAGAGGCGGCAGATGTGCAATCGGCGCTGGAACAGATCATCGCGTCTGAACCAAACGCACGTGTTCTGATCTGCGGATCGCTTTATCTGGCTGGCGCGATCCTTCGGGAAAACGGATAACGAATCGCCCTGTTGACGGATTCGCACCGATTCGCCTAAGCTACCCGTCAAGTTTTAAGGGCGCGCGCAGCACCATGCGCCGCCCGACCAGAGTTCCAAGGTTACGATGGCAGGACAAGAAGAGGGGTCGGTCCAACGGCCCCCTTTTTCGTTTTATGCCTTTTTTGGGCGCGACTGGCCTGATACCGCTGTGCCATGCTGGACGTTTTGCTGCAAACCCTGCCGTTCTTCCTGTTGATCGCTCTCGGCTTCGGCGCAGGGCGCAGCGGCTTCTTTCCGGCAGAGGCTACCGCTTGGCTGACCAAGTTTGTGTTCTACTTCGCCCTCTCCGCCATGCTGTTCCGGTTTTCAGCCACCCTCAGCCTGAGCAAGGTGTTCGATCCCGCGTTTATCGCAGCTTACGTTAGCGGTACTTTGTTTATTTACGTGATCGCCACAGGCATCGCGCTTTGGCGTCATGGCAACATCGAAGAGGCCGCCGTCGAAGCGCAATGCGCCGTAATCGGCAATGTAGGTTTTTTGGGCGTGCCAATGCTGGTGCTGCTACTGGGGCCGGATGCAATCGGCCCTGTGATGATGGTTCTGGCCTGTGATCTGATTGTTTTTGGCAGCTTGATTGTGATCGTGATCACCGCCCGCCGCGACGGGCGTGTGTCACCTGCGATTTTGATCAGCATTTCCAAAGGCCTACTAAAGAACCCGATGATCGTTTCAATCTCTCTCGGGCTTCTCTGGGCTTCATTCGATCTCTCCCTCCCAGAACCGATCGCCCGTTTTCTCACCCTTCTGGGGGCAGCAGCAACACCGGGTGCGCTGTTTGCGATCGGTGCCTCGCTCGCAGGGAAATCCGCAGAACGCATGGCTGTTGCAGGATGGCTGAGCTTTGCCAAGCTGGTGCTGCATCCTGCGGCTGTCGCTGCTGCTGCGCTGTTCCTGTTTGATGTGTCGCGCGACACCGCAAGCGTAATGATTGCGGCCGCTGCGCTGCCTGTCGCTGGCAATGTTTTCATTTTGGCCCAGCACTACAACGTCGCGCCACAGCGGGCCTCTGCCGCCATCCTGATTTCAACCGCGCTCTCAATCCTGACGGTATCCGCCATTATCGCCGCCTTGTGACGGCACTGTCGCGCAGGCGGACAGCCCGCATGCCGAGCGACTAGGGGCAGCTACGGACCCAAACCTCAACCCTGCGGTTTTCAACTGCCTGCGGACCAAATCCCGGCAACGGTTCCTTTTCGCCCAGTCCTTTAACCTCGCGAATGCGATCGGGGTCCGCCAGCAAAGAAGCAAGAAGGTCGGCAACTGCCCTAGCGCGACGCATAGACAGGCGCTGGTTCGCAGCCGCAGTGCCAACGCTGTCGGAATGCCCAACCAATTTCAGGCACGCCCCCTGCATCACAGGGATTTCCAGAATACGTGCGATCTGAGCGAGTTGGATTTGCGCCCGTTCATCAATCTGGCTGCCACCAGCGGGAAAGAACACGTTTGACTCACGCTGCCGATCCGCAAGACGGCGAGCAGTACTGTGCGGCACCACTTCGGCCATAGGCTGCCCCAAGGACGCAACAACGGGGCAGCCGACGCCGACAACGTCGTACTGACGCAGAATCTGATCACACACGGCCTGTGGCGGGGCAGCTAGAGCATGCCCAACTGACCCAATGCACACTGCCATAGGCATGAAAAACAAACGGCAGCATATAGTTATCAGAACTCTCATATCGGCCTCCTGCCCTCGGAGTAACCGCAAGAATTTAACAAATGCTGAACTGGCCACCGGCAGTACCAATATTTTTTCTCGTCAAATTCGACGCTGTTAACCGGTTATTGCGATTCTCTGACGCATCAATGATCCCGTTCAAGCGCACACCGCGCCCCTTGCTGGAGGCTTTTGATGCCACAGACCATGAAAACAGACCCAGCCCACCGTTTCCCACCGCCCAGCGGACAGGGTGCACAACGGCTGGTCTGGCTCGATAGTTTGCGATTGACCGCAGGCATATCGATGGTCGGTTTACATGCCAGCGCCGACATGCACGGTCTGCCGTTTGCAGAGGCAACAGCAGAAGAACGGTTCTGGCCTATGATGCTGCGCGCACTGTTTTACTGCGCGCGCACAGAATTGTTCATCATGATATCGATCTTTTTGCTGATGATGTCGTTGGAAAAACGGCCTCGCAACTATCAACGCACGATGGTGGAACAAGGGCGCAGGCTATTGATCCCATTCCTGTTCTGGACGGTTTTCTACAGCTTGTTTTCTCTGATCAAGGCTTGGCACCTCGGCTATCTTGCAACCGCTCTTGATCAGCTTTCGACCCCTGCTGAATGGCTGGAACGACTGGTTCTAGGCAGTGCGAAATACCACATGCACTTCATCCCCACACTTTTCGGGATATTGCTGTTTTACCCCGTGTTCCGGTGCGCCGTGAAGCGACCTTGGCTGCTAAGCGCCGCGATTGTCGGGCTCACATTCAAATGGACGATGGAACGTTGGGCATATCCGGCATTTTGGGGCACAGCAGAGCTGCCTTACATAATCCGCGCGATTAAGATTGTTGGCTACCTCGGCTACGGCCTTGCCGCGGCTGCGTTGGCGGGGATGTGGATGCGACATGCGCAGCAGTTCATCGCAACCGTTCAGCGCCCCGTGTTTACCATATTGCTGCTAAGCGCCATGGCCCTGATCAGTGTCAAAATCCACACGATACTGGGTGTTATCGCCACGGGGCAATGGGTCTTTGATGACCGCGCCGGTTATTGGGCGGATTTCCTGATGCCGATCGTATTGCTTGCGCTTTGTATGACGCTTGCCAGCCGCAAATGGCCCCAGTGCCTGTCACGGTGGGCGCCCTATTCGCTTGGCATCTACCTGTGTCATCCGATTTTTATGGATCTGGCCGAAATGCTGTTGGTGCCGGAAATGACGCCTTTGGCTCAGGTGATTGCCAAACTCACTATCACCATCCCGCTGACATTGGGCTTGGTCCGCTTCCTCGACAAAAATCGCGCACTTGGATGGACAGTGGGACTGGGCCCGTTGCCCAGCCTTGCGATCCCAAAACACGCCCTGCGCCAAGGTTGAAAGGACACCCAATGCTCATGAATGAAGAAGACTGCGGCAGCATTACCATTGTGCAGCTGGCCACCCATCGCCTGTCTGCGGCCGCATTGCCTGCCTTGTTGGCGTCGCGGGACAAGCTGCTGGCCCGTGGCCAACATGGCATGCTGATCGATTTGGGGCGGGTACGGCGGATCACAACGGCAGGTATCGCGGCGCTGGTAGAACTGGCCGCCCAGTTCAAACCGGGATACCCCCTCGCTTTTTGCAACGCTGAGCCCACCGTGGCCACCCAGATCGCAGCCAGTCACATCGCAACGTTGTTGCCCCATTTTCCAACACGCGACTGTGCATTGCAAAGCCCCCCTTTTTTAGCCCGACGGCTGACAGGTACAAAGGCACTCATTCTATGTGCGGGGGCCGGCAGTCGAATGGCGCCACTGAGTGCGGCCTGCCCCAAGCCATTGTTGCCGCTTTTTGGCACCCCGATTCTGACATATATTCTGGATCACTTAGGTCAGTTCGGCATCGATGATGTTCTGCTAAACCCCGGATATCACGGCGACCAATTCCTGAAGTTCCGCCCCACCCAACCCCAACAGCGCCTGCACTTCTTTAACGAGGGGCGCCACGACGCTGATGGTTGGCACGCTGAACCAATCGGATCAGCCAGCACGCTGGCCCGCCTACATCATCGCCACAACATGCTCACATCGGACCTTATCGTTCTTTGCGGGGATGCGTTGGTCGACATCAATCTTGCAGATATGATGCGCCATCATCGCAATACTGGTGCCACAGCAACCATTGCCACCGCCAAGGTCCCACGCGCGTCTTGCCAAAAATACGGTATCTTGCAGACCGACAGCACAGGACGAGTTCTGAGTTTTCAGGAAAAGCCAACACCGGCGCAGGCATTGTCCAACTTGGCCAATACAGGCGTTTACATCTTCAGCCCGACAGTGGCGCCCTATCTGATAGATGCACCAGATCAGGATATTGCAACACATCTCTTGCCCAGTCTGCTGAAAAACGGACGCCTTATTTCCGCATACGAAGAGCCATTTGAATGGGTCGACTTGGGCTGCCCGCACGATTTCGCACAGGCGCATTTTGATGCACTGAACGCACAGCTGCGGACCCTCGCTCCAGCAGGACAAAAAATGCGAGAGGATCTGTGGTGCGGCAAGGGTGCGCACCTGTCACGGCGGACCAAGATCACAGGCCCCTGCTACATCGGCCGCAATGCGACAATCGAAAAAGGCGTCGAAATTAATGGCCCCTGCATCATTGGCGACAATTGCAGGATCAGCGGCCCTAGCCTGATCCACAACAGCATCATCCTTGCAGATACCCAAGTGCACCTCGGGGCGTGGATTGATGGGCAAATTACCGCCCCGACATGGTCGATCAGTCACGCAGATGCGGATGGCACGCTGGCCCGCCACCCCCATCCCGCACTGGATCGCGTCGGGCCTATCGAACTGTCCCCGACGCATGTGTCACAGAACAAAGGTATTCGCGCATGAGATGGCTTTTCGTTTTGTTTCTTTGCCTTCTGGCATCTATCGCACAGGCCGAGGATCGGTTTTGGCTACTTTGGGAACGCTATCATCAGGTTGGCCCCGACTGCCCCAATGGGGCCGGCTGCCTGACCAAACGCGAGTTTTCCAGCCGCCCGCTCTCCTCGGAAAACTCCGCAGACATCTACCGAATGTTTGGCGTGATGGATCCCCGCAGCTTCGGCGAAACGTTCCGTTCCAGCGACCCCGCAGCCCCCGCTGTCTGCGATGATCAGGCCACTGAATTGGCGCTTGGATTTGACCCGCTGGCAGTGCCGCAATCGTTAAAGATTGAGGCCCTGCGCGGCATTTCTACCATCCATGTAGATCTGACCCGACTGAAACCAGCCCCTGGTCACAGCACTGATTTCGGCCCCCGCGTGCACCGCGCCTTTGTGGCCAAACTGACGGCAGCTGGCCTGCGGGTTGTGGACGCAGACACGATCAAAACCATCCCTGGGCAACCCACATTGAATATCTTTTTCTCATTCAACGATCCGCAAGGGCAATGCCACTACGAATACTCGGTCTTTGCCTCACTCACACAGGACGTGATGCTGGCACGCGATATCAGGATCAAGATCAACGCTGGTGTCTGGGCCTATTCCACAGGCTCCAAAGACCAAACACACTCGGGCGATGAACGCGCTGCAATTTTGCGCGTCGCCGATGCGCTGATCCGCGATCACCGGCAGGTGAACCCCAACTAAACCCTGTCCGAAAGGCACAAGATGCAGCGACCTTACTATTGCAGTTATCGCCACCGCCAACCCCCATCGTTCCCCGCGATATCACGCGGCCGACAGCTGTTCTGGCAGTTTGCCGCTGGGATCGCAATCGGTTGCAACATCTTATATTTGCATTGGCGCTGGACAGCCTCGCTCAACCCTGACGCAGTCGTTTTTTCAATCATTGTGGTGATGGCGGAAACGCTGTTTGCAGTGGGAACGGCGCTGTTTTTCTATGACGTCTGGCAAGAGGGCGACACCACACGTTCCTCCCCACCTCGTCAACGCCAAGAGGCCGCGCTGGATGATCTGACAACATCCGCGCAGCACACTCGCCACAAACCCATCGCGCCGATAGCTGTCGACGTTTTCATCACCACCTACGATGAAGATGCCGCACTGGTCGCCGACACGATCAAAGGAGCGAAAAACCTGATAGTTCCGACAGGGTGCAGCGTGCAGATCTATGTCCTGGATGACGGCAGCAGGCCCGCGATAGCCGCCCTCAGCCGCAACCAGAACGTCAGCTATCTCAGCCGCAGCGACAACATAGGTTTCAAAGCGGGCAATCTGCGCAACGGGCTGTTTCATTCAGATGGGGATTTCGTTCTTATCTGCGACGCCGATACCATCCTGCTACCCCATTTTCTGCAAAACACGCTCGGCTATTTTCGCGATCCCCAAGTCGCCTGGGTGCAAACACCGCATTGGTTTTACGATATACCCTCAGGCATTTCACCGCTCAAAATACTGCGGCGGCTTTGGCCCCAAGCACCATGGCGATTACGTGCGTTGCTATTCCGCCTATCGGGTAATCGCACAGTAATGCAGGATCCATATCTGGCAGAGCCAACCATTTTTTTTGACATTATCCAAAGGCGCCGCAACCTTCATCACGCCTCCTTTTGCTGCGGGGCTGCCTCAATCCATCGACGCGAAGCTGTGTTCGAGGTGGCCCTGACACAAAAAGCCCGCGCATACATACAGATCCCTTCGACCCCTGAAGCAAAGGCAATGGCGCCACCTCTGCAGCCTTACCGCTTCCATGTCTCCGAAGATTTATACACCTCAATCGACATGCATTGCGCCAAGGCGCGCTGGCGTTCCGTCTATCATCCTGAGGTGGAGGCAAAAATGCTCTCTCCTCGCAGTCTTGAGGCCTTCTGCACCCAACGATTGAAATATGCTGGCGGCAGCATTGATCTGATGTTTCGCGATCTGCCGCCGTTGCGTAAAAACATGCCCTGGCAGCATAGATTGCACTATGCGGCGACCTTCTTCTCGTACCTAACAGCTTTGTGGGCGCCGATACTGCTGCTGGCACCCGCCTATTCGTTGGTCACCGGCATCGCCCCCGTCACTGCATATTCGTTTGAATTTTTTCTCTATTTCTTTCCGATGCTGATTTCCCATGAAATCGCTATGGTCGCGACCAGTAAAGGACACTCCCTTACAAATGGCCGCTATCTGGCAATCGCCACGCTGCCCCTGCAATTGCGCGCCTTTGCGCTAGTGCTACAGGGCAAACGGCCCCGGTTCCCACCAACGCCCAAAACAGAAAGCACCGGTCGCGAATTTCAATTTGCCCGCCCATTGATAATCTGGGCCGGCGCCCTGTCGTTGGCCGCCCTTTACGGCGTTTTCCGCTGGCTGAGCGGCCAGAACAGCTTTGGCCTGACCTTTTTGCTGATCAACCTTTTTTGGATCAGTTGGAACATCGCAATGCTGGTGCGCCTGCCCCTTGGCGCATGGCTACACGCCGTTTGCCGCACACCGCAGCATCCCGCCGCAACACCCCAGCCATTATCCCACCCAGACAAGAGTGTGCCTCATCATGCCGTTTCACAATAACCTCTCCAGTCTCGTCTTTGTTGCTGGGCTGTCGGTCACTGCGGGCGCCAGCCTTTGGTATGACGCCGTTCCGAATTTCACCCGTACCAGCCATGCCTTACCTGTCGGCGATACAACCTTACCCCTGAAACCCGGGCGGGGGATCGATGCCACCGATATCGCAGATGCCCGCGTCGCTTGGGCCTATTTCGCCAACAATACCCGCGCTGAAACAGGCCTGGTCGATGCGGTCGCAGGTTTCCCGTCGGGGACCATCTGGGACCAAGGTTCTTACCTTCTGGGGTTGGTGTCAGCGCATCGTTTGGGTGTCATATCAGATGAGGATTTCCATCAACGAGCGCACCGCTTTTTGTCCGCAATTGCAGCACTTCCGCTGTATCAGGGGCTTCTACCGAACAAAGTGTATGACACACGTACGCTCACAATGGTGGATTATGAAAACACGATCACCCCCGAAGGGATTGGCTGGTCAGCCTTGGACATCGCGCGCCTATTGTCGGGATTTCGCGTGTTGGAACATCATCACCCGCAATATGCCGCGGACATACGGCTGATACTCCTCCAATGGAACCTTGGCAAAATGACCGCACAGGGTCGGTTGATGGGCGCGGATCATCAGGATGGGCAGATGGTCATCCTACAAGAAGGGCGTTTAGGCTATGAACAATATGGCGCCCGCGCCGCGGCACTTTGGGGGTTGGACGTTTTGGATGCGATCAGCGCCAGATCCATTCTGGAATGGCATCAAATGTCCGGCGTGGAGGTCCCGATCGACCAACGCCGCGCGACAAAATACAAGGCTGTGACCCCAATTCTCAGCGAACCGTTCTTTCTGCAGTCCCTGGAAATGGGACTGACACAAGAAGGGCGGCTTCTGGCAGAACGTGTGTATCGCGCACAAGAAAACCGATTCTCCGAAACCGGAATCGAAACCATGGTGTCAGAGGGCCACATCGACCGCGAACCTCACTTTCTCTACACTTCGGTTTACAGCAACGGACGCGATTGGGCAGTCGTTTCCGAGGATGGCAAACATCATCCTGAGCTGCGCAGCATCAGCCTCAAGGCCGTCTACGGCTGGCATGCGATGTACGACACGCCCTATACGACAAATCTGCGCGCAACCCTGAGCGACCTTGCCAATGAAACCGGCTGGCGCTCTGGGCGATATGAAGGTGATCAAAGCACCAATCAGGTTCAAACCGCCAATACAAATGCAGTTGTCTTGCAGGCCCTGCACTACAAAGCGTTCGGTCCTTTAATGCAGTTGTCGAAATAAGCACACCTTGATCTGCTCGATCAGATCAAGGTGCTATTCCTAAGGCGAAAGCAAATCACGCAGACTGGCAGGTGGCCGTCACGCAGAAACTAGCGTGATGACATATCCGCCTGCAGCGCCGGCAGCACCGCAGACCGGAAGTAATCTGACAGCAGTGTATACTCTGCGACGGTCACAATCTGAGGGCCGCTATGCACCGGCGCCGGTTCAAGCTCATCCGCCACGGCATCCTCTGCGATCTGCGGCGCGGCGGCAGATTCCATCGTGGCTGAACTGACCGTTATGTTTGGCTGTTTCTCTCGGGGCGCCAAGGGATCAAACATGTCCGTGGTATTTCCCTCGGCCAGCTCCAGCACCGCTACCGCCGACCTAAGGTCGAGCCCCAACTCTTCAACCAGGTAGGCCAGCTTATCCGTTGTGCGATCGCGCGTATCCTCTTCATGCACCTCAGGGGGACTGGCAAGAGGTGGCGCCTTTGGCAGTGTCGGCGAAACGCCTGCTGCAACCGAATTGGAATTGTTCGCCTCTCGCAGTGTTTGCACCTCAGCAGCAAGATCTCGCAACTGTTGCTCCAACCGGGTGGTTTCGATCGCCTGTGCAGGCAATGGCGATGGCTGCGTGGGGTCAGTCGCGGACGGGGGAGTGCTGCGCAGTGTTTCAAGCATCCCGCGCAAATCTTCGAGTTGAGCTTCGATCCGATCAGCCTCTCCCTGCAGCGGGGCCGAAGTCGCCGGTGTGGAGGTGATTGCAATCACCTGAGGCTGAGGCATCGGCGATTGCCAGGTCGCATTTTGTGTCAAACGCTGCGCATCGTTTATTTGGCGTCCGTTGGGCACCGGCCAGTCGCGGGGCAATACGGCGTAATCCTGATTATTTGCAATCCAGCGCAGATAGGCCGTTGCCGCAAGAAATCCGCGCAGCGAATGACGACTGACCTCTTCCCCGCCGCGACGCACAACCAGCTCAAGTGATGATGAGAGCAGGTGTTCCAACTGAACATCCAAAGGCTGCAACACCCTTTCTGGGACCTGGATTTCGCTGACACCTTCCGACAGGAAAAAACTGTCGCCGGCGATCACCCCTTCTACGGCCAACTGCAATTGCCCACGGGCCGTCAGCAAAACGGTCAATCCAGCCTTGCGTGCGTGGCAGTCTTTGGTGCGCGCTTTACACAGCACCTCGAACACATCGACATCCAAACGGGGATTTGGAGAAAAGCGTGCATATCCATCCGGGTCGAAGCGGAAGTACACACCTTCGACCAAACCTTCCTGAAATGTGGGCCAACCAAAGGCCCCACGCAGCGATTGTCGCGCCTCACTGGCGCCGATCGCAAAGGGAATCGCGGTGTCCACAATTGCGCTCTCGGCGGTAAATTCTGCCGGTCGGGCATTCAGATCAACCGATTGCGCGTTTGTGGACAACGGAACCAACGCACTCAGGGCAATCACGCCAATCCCGAACCAGATGTTTTTTGCATGCAACTGTGTCATCAAAAATCTGCCTTTTCCTGAACCGAATGTCTAAGTGCTGGCAACCAATCCTGTTTTTGTGGGGGATCGGGATAATTCCGCCGCAACCGGATGTCTTGGTCGCGAAACGCGGTGTACCAAACCTCTGTCTCGCCGAGGTATGGCGTCAAAATCGTACCCTGCACCTTGTGTAGCAGTGCAGTCAGGATGATCCCGTTATTGTTGGCGGTGAAAATTTCCACTCGGCCCTGACCGCGCTCATATAGACCCTCAAACATGCCGTTTTCAGGGTCATAAAGTTCAATAATCGCCTCGAAGAGAACATCGGTGTATTCCGTTTCCCACAGGGCCCATAGACCCAGCGCCGCCTTAGCCGAAACAGCGGCATGGTCAGGAACGTAGTCCCCCCGTGGCGTTACGGTGTTCCACGGATAGTCATCGGAGAAAATCGTGTCGTAGGTGAAATAAGGTGGGCCTTTGACGTTGTGTTCAGACCGCGCCGTCATAAACCCAGTGCGCCGCCACCGGTTTTCCTGAACCTGATAGATGCGATCCGCAAATTCAGCGCGCCAGCCATCGCTGTGCAACCAGTCGGGTGTGATATCGTCATGAGGCAAGTCAAACCCCAGTTCCATGCCATCCTGCAGGTAGGATTCAGTCACCACATAGTTCTGCGAATGAAATACCCGCGGGTCGCGCCCGTCATAAGGCACCTGCACGCCAAAGATCGACGCAGTCAAAAACGGTTCGGCGCGGTGGGCCAGCAGCGGGCGCAACCCCCAGAGGGCAAAACCTTTGGCGGCATACTCCTCATAGCCCAACCGTCCTTCTTGCGCGTAAACCGTTTCACCGGTTTCTTTATCGACATAGGCACCGAACATCAGGCCTTCGCTATCAATGGCATTGCTGAAATCCCATTTCAGCAGGACCGAGTCGATGGTGTTTGCAAGATAGGGGTAACGGTTTTTGCAGATACGCAACCAGACCAGGAACCGCCCAATATCTAGGGCCGAAAACCCGATTTCTCCAGGTTTGTTCGTGTAATCGACCTTGGCACCCGTCTTGGTGTGATACACCTTGTTGGGCAATTCCATACGGAACAGTTCCAACGATTTGATTGTCGTCAAAAGGCGGGTGATCCGCCGGTCAAACTCCGGCTTTTCTATCAGGCACAGCTCATAGGCGGACACCAACCCCGCGATGTAGGATGCCGTATCCCAAAGCGTTGTTGATGGGTAATTGCCAACTGAATTGGCCAACCCGGTCGTTTCCTGGGTAAAGCGTTCGAAATAGTGCCAGGCGACCTTGGCCGCACGCAGTTCACGCTCGGTCAAAAAACCACGGCGGGCACGATATTTGCGCACATAGGCATTGTGCGGCGTGTAACCGGCCGCCGCATCCAGCCCACGATCCAACCGCTCGAAATAGTCTGCAGGCAATTCACACATTCGCGGTGTCAGGCCCCGTTTCGGCTGACCTTCGACCAAACTCAGCGTTGCACTAGGTAAATTGCCGCGCATCAATGCAGGAATGTCATCCAGCGCCCCACCTGCAATGATAGGGATCACCTCATCCTCTTGCTGCAGGAAAACATGGCGCGCGGTAATGCCAACCGAATAGCTGGCACCACCGAGTACCAAAATCGCCGCACACAACAGCACCCCACCCCAAAGTGGCGAGCGCCGTTGTAACTTGTCCGAGCTGCGGGGCATTGATCCCTCCAACGTGATTCCCCCACAGCAAACACCAAATCCCTTAACAAAAAGCGACCAAGCCCCACGCTGATCCAAATTCATCTGAACGCGGAAAAACCGCGGCGAATTTTCCGCACGGTGTGACAACCTAAAATTAATCTCTTTGACTTAGACCTTGGTGAAACCGCGAAGGATTTGCCGATGTCGCATCAAACCGTTTCTACAAATCTGCCGCCCGACTCACTAAACTCGGGCAAGGATGAAACACACTCAACGCGCCTGATCCGGGACCGTAGCGTCCCCACCTGGGCGGCAATTCTGTCATCATTGTTCACCTTCGGAACTGCCGTCTGTACGCTTGCGTTGGTTGTTTTTGCGCTGTTCCTGCATCAGTTGGTCGCTGTCGAGAACATCGAAATCTACGCCCCCATTCTGGGGCTAAGTGCGCTTGTCCCTGTTCTTGGCATTGTGTTGTTCGAGCTGGGTCATGCGCGGTCTTTGGCAGGCTATCACGATCTGCGCCGCCGCAGCGGGCCAATCGGCGGTGTCATAGCCGCCGTACTAACTGCCGGTGGTTTGGCAATGCTGCACCCGCTGTTGTTGCTCCCGCCTCTGGTTGGGGGGGCTTTGGGGTGGGTCATATCACGACCACTCGCCCGCATGTTGCCGCGGGAACGGGCCTGGAACGCCCTCCCGGAGGAGGCTGCATCGGTTCTTAGCGGACGCGATCAACGTGGGCTGTCCCTGCTGATGCAACGCACGCGACGCGCGCCCACTGTAGATGCCCTGTCACTCGGGGTTATGGGCGCCGTTTTCATCGCCAGTTTCGCGCTGGCCAGCTGGCTGTGTCTGCGGGACGTTCTGGTCAGTGCTGCAATTGCGCCAACCGCGTTGATAAGCGCCGGAATTAGCAGGGCATTGTTCATCTATTGGCGCGCCACATCCACAGTTGATCCTGAATACGCAGAACGCGCTGCACATGTTCAAATGTTGCCGCCACGCCGTGACATCACGGATCAACCTGATAGCGGGCTCTGGGTCGATCGTCTGAGCGTACAGACAGATCGTGGCCAATACTTACTCCACGATCTGTCATTCCAATTGCCCGAAGGCAGTATCACTGCGCTCATCGGGGATAGCTTTTCCGGAAAATCTCTACTGATGCGCGCTCTTTCTGCGCCACTTGATATGACCGACTTACAGGTAGAAGGGAATGTGCGCTTAAACGGCTTATCCCCTTGGATGCGCAGCGCCTCGCCACATAGTGCCGCGATCATTCATCTACCAGCAACGCCGCTGATTTTACCCGATAGCAGCAGCGCCAATCTGCTGCACCCGACCGATCAAATGGCGCAACGCGCAGAATACCTACTGAAAAGCTTGTTGCATAATGCCGACACCACCCGACGGATCCTTCAATGCCGCAATGCGCAACATCTATCCCATAGCGAACAAAAAATTCTGGCTTTTGTACGCGCATTCAGCCTGCGCCCCGCTCTCTATCTGCTGGACCGACCAGAAGATGGGCTCTCCGAAGTGTTGCGCAATACACTCCTCACCCGTCTGAAGGATGAGGCGCGCCGCGGCGCCAGCATTTTACTCGTCACCGAAGATCGCGCCATGCTGGAAGCGTGTGATTACCTGATCAGCCTGCAAAGCGGGCGATTGGTTGAAATGGCCGCTGCCGATGAAATGCGCGCTCGGGCTTCTTCTGGATGGCAAAGGTTTGTTGCCACCCGCGAGCTTGAAAGCGAAGACGCACTCGACAGTTGGATTAACGCCCAATTCCGCCGCGATGGCGATGGCGCAAACCGACGGGCAGTTTGCATGGTCGCCAACGAAATGCTGACATTGGCCTGTCGCTCAGATGACCCGGCAGCAACGGACACTGTATGTTTCGAAATCAAACTGTTCGCAGGGCGATGCCAACTGCGCATGCAGCAACCCCAACCGTTGTCGAGCGGTGCGCTGCAACGCGCCGAAATACAGGCTACAAACGACGATGCATTGACGGACGCACCGCTGGCCCGCGTTCTACGGGACAGTCTGGCGGTCGAAAACACGCACCATGATGGTCAGCACTGGATGGAAGTGAGCATCGAAATCTACGATCCGCGCAAGGTCGATCGCCCCCCTCAACCCGCTGCAAGGTCGCAAAAAAATGTCGACGCCACATCCTGATCCACGGCTATCACATAAGCCCCTGCGCCGATTGCACCTGATGCCTTGGCTATGGCTGATCTTGATTTGGGCCACACTCTGCGTGGCGGTTTGGGCGATTTTTGCCGCTGCCGCACTCCAGCTATTTGCGCCAACGCTCACCTTGACCGGATCGCTCGTTCGGCAAACGACCACGCAGGATGTCATCCTGCCTGCGCATATGCCAGTTGCCGAAGTACTGGTCGAAAATGACACCCCCGTCAGCCAAGGGCAGGCAGTGCTGCTTTATGACACCGAAAAACTAGATCAACGTATGTCCAACCTAGAGGCAGACCTGCAGCGGCTTGCCTACACACACCGTTGCCTGACCGCGTCTGCAGCTCAAACAGAAACCGCAGGCGACGTGCCTGATCCAGCCTCAGACAATGGGGCGAGCGCCTGTGAAATACAGCAGCAAACAGACATGCTAGAAAGGCAAGAACAGGAACAACGCATTCGTCAGCTGCATCTTATCCGGCAACAGATAGAATACGCAGGGCCATCACTGGAAAATGCGCGTTCCCGCCAGGACCAAATCACCACTCAGCTGTCCTATGAGGTTGAGCGACATGCCCTCCAGATCGACATTCGCCGCCAAACGGTGTTGCTGAAAAAATTGATCGCTGATCAGCGACACACCCGCCAAGCAGAGCTGCACCGCCTGACGCAGGAACAGGCGGCCCTGCAAAAGCAGCGCGCTGAACTCCAGCAACTGCTGGAGGACCCGTTTTTACGCGCACCTCAGGCCGGTATGCTAATCCGACAGCGTCCGTTGCCGCGCGATGGCACCCCGATGACGGACACAGCGATCGCGCAATTGTTGACGCAGGAAGCAGGCTATCAGGCAAATATAACCCTGAGGGATGACAGCGCCGCCACGCTGACGGCCGGCGATAGGGTCATGCTGCGCCTATCTGGCCTGCCCCTGACCGCGCCGAAGATTCCGGCGCGGATACGCCTGATTGCAATGCAGAAAGGTCATTTTGACAGCAGCCCCGCACACAAGGCACAACTAGAAATGTTGCCCAGCGATATCGCAGATCCGCGCTGGCGACGACGAATTATCCGCCATCTTGAGCGAATGAACGGACAGGCCAATGCCGAACTGACACTACAGCCGGTTCCGTTCCTGACACATTTACAAAGCAGCGCCCTGAACCTGTGGCAGGGGCGACGCCCCTAGAGCATTTTCGTTACACACCACGACCAGTGCCCCGCAGATCCTGCCCCCCCATAGGGCCAGCGCACATAAATTTAGCACAAGGATGCCGCTCGCCTCTTGCTTCGGTGCAAATGCGCGATGTAGCCATATGCCGACGCGCTTGTCTCATCGCCTGCAACATTTACAGCATGCAGCTAGCGCACCACGACAAAGAAGGACGTCGAGGAATGGAAATCATTTCTGAAAACCGCTGCTTTGGGGGCACCCAAGGCGTTTATTCCCACAAATCCGAAGTCACCGGCTGCACCATGACCTTCGGCCTGTTCCTACCCGAAGAGGCGCAGGACGGCCCAGTGCCCGTTCTGTGGTATTTGTCGGGTCTGACCTGCACCCATGAAAACGCCATGGTGAAAGCGGGCGCACAATCGTGGGCCGCGGAACAGGGCATCGCGCTGGTGTTCCCCGACACCTCGCCGCGCGGCGAAGGTGTGGCAAATGACGACGCCTACGATCTGGGCCAGGGCGCAGGGTTCTATGTTGACGCGACCCAATCCCCCTGGGCACCTCATTTCAACATGTGGTCCTATGTGGCCGATGAGCTGCCACGTCTGATCACCGCGAATTTCCCGATTGATGAGGACCGCCAGTCGATCACCGGCCATTCGATGGGCGGCCACGGTGCACTGACGCTGGCGATGAACCTGCCGGGACGTTTCAAGTCGGTGTCTGCCTTCGCGCCGATCTGCAACCCCACTGCAGGTGACTGGGGCCGCAAGCAGCTACAGGCCTACCTTGGCGATGCACCAGAGACATGGGCGAAACATGATGCCACGCTGATGATGCGTGAAAAGGGTCTGGATATTCCGCTGTTGATCGACACCGGCAGCAGCGACCAGTTTATCGACCTGTTGATGCCCGAAGCACTGGCAGAGGCGGTAACAGCCGCCCGCGTTCCAGCCCAGCTGCGCCTGCAAAAAGGCTATGATCACAGCTACTTCTTCGTGTCGACCTTCATGGAGGATCACATCGCCTTCCACGCAGAGGCGCTGTATTCATGACTACCCTCTTCGTCGATGCGGATGCCTGTCCAGTGAAGGCAGAGGCGGAACGCGTGGCGACCCGCCACCGCATCGCGATGAAACTGGTCAGCAACGGGGGGCTGCGCCCCTCACCCAATCCGTTTGTCGAAAACATCATCGTGCCCGAGGGGCCGGATGTGGCTGACATGTGGATCGCGGATCGCGCCAAAACGGGCGACGTGGTGATCACCAGCGATATTCCATTGGCGGCCAAGGTCGTCGCCAATGGCGCACAGGTACTGAAACCCAATGGCGAGGCGCTGACCGCCGCAAACGTCGGCAATGCCTTGGCCACCCGCGATCTGATGACCGACCTGCGCGCAGCCGATCCGTTTCGTCAGGGCGGCGGGCGCCCCTTTTCCAAGGCAGACCGATCCCGTTTTCTGGACGCGCTGGAACGTTGCCTGCGCAAAGCCGTGAAAGAAAAACCATGAGTACAATTCCCATCATTTCCTTCGACGCTGGCGAGGCATCGCTGAACTGGCTCACCTTTATCGAGGCGTTGGCCGCAGGGCACAAGCTGCCGAAGGCAGAGATTGCGGATAACTTTCTTTATCGTGGCGATGACACCCTCCTAAATCGGGCAGCGTGGATTGATGGGCTGGGATTGGCGGTGAAATCGGCGACGATTTTTCCGGGCAATCCGGCGTCGGGGCAGCCGATGGTGAACGGCGGAGTGTCCCTTTATGATGATAAGAACGGGATGCTGTCGGCGCTGGTCGATTTTCATCTGGTGACCAAATGGAAAACAGCTGGCGACAGCCTGTTGGCCGCAACCCGTCTGGCGCGCCCTGACAGCCGTGAGATCCTGATCGTCGGCGCGGGCACAGTGGGCCGATCCCTGCGACAGGCCTACGGCGCAGCCTTCCCCGAGGCGCGATTTACCATCTGGAACCGCACGGCGGCCAAGGCCCACGCGTTTGCGGCCGAATTCCCCGGAATGCAGGTAGCCGAGGATCTGGAAACCGCCGTGCGCGCCGCCGATATCGTGACCAGCGCCACCATGGTGACCGAACCGCTGATCAAAGGTGCGTGGCTGCAACCGGGCCAGCACATCGACCTGATCGGCGCTTACCGTCCTGATATGCGCGAAGCGGATGATGAGGCGCTGCAGCGTGCCCGCGTTTTTGTCGACAGTTTTGATACCACCCTGGGCCACATCGGCGAGGTGGAAATCCCACTGCAATCCGGCGCGATCAGCCGTGATCATCTGATCGCAGATTATTACGATCTGGACGCCTTCCAGCGCCGCAGCGACGATGAAATCACTCTGTTTAAAAACGGCGGCGGGGCGCATCTGGACCTAATGACCAGTCGCCATATCCTCGACAGTTGGCGGGCCGCAAACGGTTAAGCTGCCATCGCCTGCCGGTTTTCGCGGACCGGCAGGTGGATCAGGGCAGAAAAGGCACCAACGCCGACGCCGACCCACCATACGGCTTCGTATGAGCCATAGGCGTCATACATCCGACCGCCCAGCCAGACGCCCAAAAAGCTGCCCAGCTGGTGGCTGAAGAACACGATACCATAAAGCGTACCCATGTAGCGCAGGCCATAAAGATGTGCGATGAGGCCAGAGGTCAGCGGCACCGTCGCCAGCCAAAGCGATCCCATCGACAGCGAAAACACCAGCACAGTCAGCGGTGTCATTGGCACCAGAATAAACGCCGCGGCGATCACTGTGCGCAGGGCGTAGATGGTCGCCAGAAGATACTTCTTGGAAAAGCGGTTCCCCAGCCACCCCGCCAAAATCGTGCCGCCGATATTGGCCAGACCGATCAGCGAAATTGCCACCGCGCCCAAAGCCGAAGTCGTGGTAATGCCCACCGAATGTAGCAAGCCACCGGGCATGATTGGCCCGCATACCTCGGTCACGAAGGCCGGAAAATGCGCCGTCACGAAGGCCAGTTGATATCCGCAGCTGAAAAACCCGAGGAAGATCATCGTGTAGCTTGGATCCTTCAATGCCTTGGTCAGGATCGCGCCCATGCTCTCCTCTAGCTGCGCTTTCGTGGCGGCTTCTGGTGCGCGCATCATCGGCAACAGCAGCAACACCCCCAGGATGATCACCGCAAATGCCAGAAACACCGACTGCCACGTCATGAACCCCAGCATCCATTCTGCAGTCGGTGCGCCGATCACCTGCCCGGCCGAACCGGCCGCCGTGGCAATCGCCATAGCCATTGAACGGTTTTTGTCAGATGCCGCACGCCCCACCACCGCGAGGATCACGCCAAAACCGGTGCCTGCGATGCCGAAACCCACAAAAATCTCAAAAAACTGATGCGCGCCCGGAGTCGTCGCAAAGGAAGAGGCAACCAATCCTGCCGCATAGAACAGCGCGCCCATGACAATCGCTTTGCGATCGCCCAGCTTTTCGGCCACAGCGCCAAAAATCGGCTGACCAATACCCCAGGCTAGGTTTTGAATAGCAATCGCCAGACTAAACTCTGACCGCAACCAGCCAAATTCCTGGGAGATCGGGATTTGGAACACGCCAAAAGACGCCCGGATCGCAAACCCCGTCATGATGATGATGCACCCGACAATCAGCACGGGTGTAAACAAGGGGGTGGATTTTTGCATATTGGCATCTCCTACAGCTGGGAAAGTATTACGGGCGTTATCTCCCCACACAAGCTGGTAACACTACGGATCACGGACATTCGCGGGCGCAGCCCTTTCGCGATGCAATCCAATTCGTTATCAGCAAAGGTATGACCAGTTTGATCGACCTTTACGCCCAACGTGTTGCCGCCGGTGACATCACCCCCGACCCCGCCCAAGAGGCTGTGCTGCCGGAATTTGAACGCATCCGTGCAGAGCTGGCCCAGCCGGTAAAGAAAAGCTTCTTTCGCAAGGCACCGCCGCCGCCAATGGGGCTGTACCTTTGGGGTGGGGTTGGTCGCGGCAAGTCGATGTTGATGGATATGTTCGTCGATCAGCTGAACGTGCCAGCGCGGCGGGTGCATTTCCATGCCTTCATGCAAGAAATTCATACCGCCATGCACAAGGCACGGCAGGACGGGGTGGAGGACAGCCTGGCCCCCGTCGCCGCGCAGGTCGCCAAAGAGGTGAAGGTGCTGGCCTTTGACGAAATGCAGATCACCGACATCACCGATGCGATGATCGTGGGCCGGTTGTTTGAGATCCTGTTCAACGCGGGCGTGGTGGTTGTGACCACCTCCAACCGCGTGCCGGATGACCTGTATAAGAACGGGCTGAACCGCCAATTGTTCCTGCCCTTTATCGAGGTGCTGAAGGAAAAGATGTGCGTCTGGGAACTGATCAGCCCCAATGATTACCGTCAGAACCGTCTGGCAGGTGAAGAGGTATATTTCAGCCCGATCAACGCCGAAAGCCGTCAAAAAATCCGCGAGGTTTGGGAACACCTGACTGGCGGACCTGCAGGGCCGCTGATCCTGACCGTGAAAGGCCGCGAGGTAGAGATCCCGCAGTTCCGCAATGGCGTAGCGCGGGCCAGTTTCTATGACCTGTGTGGCAAGATGCTGGGCGCGGGCGATTATCTGGCACTGGCGGAAAACGTGAAGGTGCTGATCCTAGAGGATATTCCGCGCCTTGGCCGGTCAAACTTCAACGAGGCAAAGCGGTTCGTGACCTTGATTGATGCCCTCTACGAGGCAGGCACCAAGCTGATCGTATCGGCGGCAGATGAGCCAGAGAGCCTGTATATCGAGGGCGAAGGCGTCTTTGAATTTGAACGCACCGCCAGCCGCTTGCGTGAAATGCAATCGGCCAGTTGGGGGCAGCGGGACTAACCCCAGCGCACATTCCCAAAAACGAAAAAGGGCGCCACAGCGGGCGCCCTTTTCTATTCTCTAAGGCTGAAGATCAACCTTTTTTCAAAACCTCACGGCCCAGCAGTTCAGCGATCTGTACCGCGTTCAGCGCCGCGCCTTTGCGCAGGTTGTCACTGACGCACCACAGGTTCAGGCCGTTTTCAACGGTCACGTCCTGACGGATACGGCTGATAAAGGTGGCGAAGTCGCCAACACATTCGATCGGGGTGACGTAGCCGCCATCCTCACGCTTGTCGATGACCATCAGGCCGGGGCTTTCGCGCAGGATGTCGCGGGCTTCATCTTCGTCCAGGAACTCTTCGGTTTCGATGTTGATCGATTCCGAGTGGCCAACGAAAACCGGCACGCGCACACAGGTGGCGGTCACTTTGATCGACGGGTCGACGATTTTCTTCGTCTCGGCAATCATCTTCCACTCTTCTTTGGTGTCGCCGCTGTCCATGAAGACATCGATGTGCGGGATCACGTTGAAGGCGATCTGCTTGGTGTAAACCTTGGGGTCCACTTCCTGACCGGGAACATACATGCCCTTGGTCTGGTTCCACAGCTCATCAATCGCGTCCTTGCCGGAGCCGGACACCGATTGGTAGGTCGACACAACAACGCGCTTGATCTTGGCACGGTCGTGCAGCGGCTTCAGCGCCACAACCATCTGCGCGGTTGAACAGTTCGGGTTCGCGATGATGTTCTTTTTGGAATAGTCATGCACCGCCTGCGGGTTCACCTCAGGCACGATCAGCGGGATGTCCGGATCGTAGCGGTACAGCGACGAGTTATCGATGACCACACAGCCGGACGCAGCGGCTTTGGGCGCGTATTCCTTGGTCGCGGTGGAGCCGACAGCAAACAGCGCGATATCCCAGCCGGTGAAGTCAAAGGTGTCCAGATCTTTGGTCTTCAGGGTGGTATCGCCGAAGCTCACTTCGGTGCCTTGAGATTTGCGGCTAGCCAGCGCAACGATCTCGTCAACAGGGAACTGGCGTTCGGCCAGGATGTTCAGCATTTCGCGGCCCACGTTGCCCGTGGCGCCGACAACGGCGATTTTGTAGCCCATTGGGACTCTCCTTTGGTTTGGACAGGCCGCTGTTACCTGAACAAACACAGCTAAAAAAGGGGATTCGCGCGGATGTGATCAACTATATTGTATCGAAACATCCGCGCGCGTGGGGCTGTTTAGGGGGCAGGACGCTAGATGCAGCGCCCGCCGTCCACCTCCATCGCCACACCTGTGACCATGCCTGCCTCATCCGAACACAGGAAACAGGCGGCGTTGCCCATATCTTCGGGCGTGGAAAAACGGCCAATCGGGATGGTGGACAGGAACTTGGCCCGCACTTCGGGCGTGTCTTCGCCCATAAAACTGGCCAGAAGTGGCGTTTCCCCCGCCACCGGACAGATGGCGTTGACCCGGATACCTGCGGGGGCCAGTTCCACCGCCATAGTTTTGGTTGCGGTGATCATCCAACCCTTGGAACTGTTGTACCAGTTGAGGTTCGGGCGCGGGCTGAGGCCTGCGGTAGAGGCGACGTTCAAAACCGCGCCTTTGCCTGCGGCTTTCATCACCGGCATGATGTGCTTGGCGGTCAGGTAAACGGATTTGCAGTTCACTGCGAAAACGCGGTCAAACTCCTCTTCGCTGACCTCTTCCATCGGTTTGGGTAGATGGGTGATGCCCGCGTTGTTGACCAGAATGTCGATGCCGCCCAGTTGCGCCTTGGCTGTGGCAACCATCGCGGCGACGTCTGCATCGCGCGACACGTCCACCTGTACGGCAATACCGCCCACCTCTGCCGCCACATCGCGGGCCAGATCCATGTTCAGATCGGCGACCATGACCTTTGCGCCCTCTTGCGCAAATTTGCGCACAATCCCCGCGCCAAAGCCCGACGCGCCACCGGTCACAATCGCGGTTTTTCCTGCCAGTCTCATCTTCATTTCCTTTGCTCTAAGGCTCTTTTCTTCAGGCTCAGCCGTGATAGGCGGCGACGGTTTTCAAGGTGGTGAAGCCATAAAGCGCCTCAAACCCCTTTTCACGGCCATGACCGGATTTGCCGATACCGCCGAAGGGCAATTCCACCCCGCCACCCGCGCCGTAGTTGTTCAGGAACACTTGACCGCTGCGAATGGCCCGCGCCAACCGCATCTGCCGCGCGCCGTTCTGCGTCCAGACCGAGGCGACAAGGCCATAGTCAGTGCCATTGGTAATCGCGACGGCCTCTTCTTCGGTGTCGAAGGGGATGACGACCTGCACGGGGCCGAACACCTCATCCCGTGCGAGGCTGTGATCGGGGGCCACACCGCAGAACAGCGTCGGCTGCACGTAGTTGCCGCCGTTGGGTGCGTCCTGCAAGACGCCCTGCGCTGCTATTTCCAGATCCGCGCCTTGGGACAGGAAGCCCTCGACCAACCCCTTCTGCTTAGCAGAGATCAGCGGCCCCACGTCCAGATCCGCCATCGCCGGACCCACGCGCAATTCGCCATAACGGGCGGCCATACGCTCCACCACCTGATCATAAACGGACCGATGCGCCAGAATGCGGGAAGAAGCAGAACAGGTTTGGCCTGCGTTCTGAATGCCTGCGTTCACCAGAAACGGCAGGGCGGCGTCCAGATCGGCATCGTCAAACACCAGCTGCGGGGATTTCCCGCCCAATTCCAGCGTCACCGGCACTACGTTCTGCGCCGCTGCAGTTTGGACCTGCACGCCTGTCATGACCGATCCGGTGAAGCTGACATGATGCACGCCAGGGTGACCGCTCAACGCGGCACCCGCCTCTGCCCCCAGACCGGGCACCACGTTTAGCGCACCATCCGGCAGACCCGCAGCCTTGGCCAGATCGGCGAAGGCCAGCGCTGTTAGGCAAGCATCCTCCGCCGGTTTCAACACACAGGCGTTGCCGGTTGCCAGCGCTGCGCCAACGGATCGGCCAATGATCTGCATCGGGTAATTCCACGGCACGATATGGGCGGAGACACCGTGTGCCTCGCGCAGAGTGTAGACGGTGTAGCCGTCCTGATAGGGGATCGTTTGGCCGTGTAGTTTGTCCGCAGCGCCAGCGTAAAATTCCAGATAGCGGGCCAGCGCGATAGCATCGGCGCGGGCCTGTTTCAGCGGTTTGCCGACATCCAGCGCCTCGATCCGTGCCAGATCGTCGGCCCGTTCCAGTACCAACTGGCCCAGACGATAGAGGATACGCCCACGCTCCACCGCCGTAACGCGACCCCAATCGCCCTGCCACGCGCGGGTCGCGGCATCCACTGCCGCGTCAATATCAGCGGCGGTGCCACGGGCAATCGCACCGATCTCCTCCCCCGTCGAAGGGTTCGACAAAGGCAAGCACTGCCCAGACGCAGGCGCCACCCAAGCGCCGTCGATCAGGCATTTCGTTGGGTCAAACCACAGGTTCAGCGCGTCCGTCATAGCGTATCCTTTATATCGTCAGGTCTTGGGTAATTCCGCCGAGGGGTCTGTGGCTGGCAAAGCTGGCGCAGCGGCGATCAATTGTTGGGTGTAGGGGTGTTGGGGGGCGTCAAAAACAGTCTCTGTTTCGCCCTGTTCGACGATTTCACCGGCCTGCATCACCAGCACCCGATCAGTGATGGAGCGCACCACCGACAGGTCGTGACTGATAAACAGATAGGTCAGCCCATAGCGATCCGACAGGTCCGCCAAAAGGTCGAGGACCTGCGCGCGTACGGATACATCAAGGGCAGAGACCGCTTCGTCCAGAATGATTAGATCGGGCTTGATGATCAGCGCGCGGGCAATGGCGATACGTTGCCGCTGACCGCCGGAAAATTCGTGGATGTATTTATCCAGATCATCGGCAGTGAGGCCGACATTTTCCATCGCCTCTACCATCGCGTCCTGCAGCGCCTGCCCTTTGGGCGGCTGATCCAGCAGATACATCGGCTCTGCGATCAGGCGGCGCACCTTCCAGCGAGGATTGAAGCTACCGTAGGGGTCCTGAAACACCACCTGCATACGCCGCCGTATGGATCGGTTGGTGCCCTTGGCGTCAAACACCGGTTCGCCGTCCAGCAGGATTTGACCGCCCTGCACCGGTTCAAGACCCAAAATCGCCCGTGTTAGGGTCGATTTTCCACACCCAGACTCGCCCACCAGCCCCAGACTTTCACCGCGTTTGATGTCGAAACTGACGCCCTTCACCGCCCGCAGGGTCGTGGTGCCGCCCAACCACCCGTTGCTGTGCAACCGGTATTCGCGGACCACATCGCGCACGGTCAGCAACGGCTGTTCCTGCGGTTCGGCCAGGCGGTCGGGATGATGGGCGGAGGCCGCCAGCAGCGCCTTGGAATAGGGATGCTGCATCGTCTGAAACAGGGTTGCGGCTGGCCCTGCCTCAACCACACGGCCCTTTTGCATGATCGCGATGTCATCGGCCAGATCGGCAACCACCGCCAGATCGTGGCTGATCAACATCAGCCCCATCTGATCCTCAATCACCAACCGTTTGAGCAGCGACAGGATCTGAGCCTGCGTGGTCACATCCAGTGCGGTTGTCGGCTCATCCGCGATCAACAGCTTGGGGCGCAGAGCGATGGCCATCGCAATCACCACCCGCTGGCGCTGACCGCCGGACAGCTCAAACGGATAGCGGCTGAGCGGGAAGCGATCCTGCGGCAGCTCCGCCCGTGTCAGCGCCTCGGCGGCGCGGGCCAGTGCCTCTTTCTTGCTGACGCGCTCGTGGATCAGGATGGTTTCCGCCACCTGATCACCGATGGTGCGGATCGGGTTTAGCGCGGTCATCGGCTCCTGAAACACCATGCCCACATCGCGGCCGCGCATCTGGCACAGCTCAGGCTCGCTCATGTTCAAAACGTCCTGCCCCGCCAGCGTGATCCGCCCCGAACATACGGTACCGTTCGGCAGCAATTGCATCGCGGCAAAGGCGGTCATGGATTTGCCCGACCCACTCTCCCCGATCACACCCAAAATCTGACCGGGCGCAATGGACAGCGACACATCCTGCAGGACCGGGGTGCCGTGGATCGACAGGTTCAGATCCTCAATCTGCAAAAGGCTCATGACCGTGCCCTCCGCAGTTTGGGATCGAACAGATCGCGCAACCCGTCGCCCATCAGGTTCAGGCCAAGCACGGTCAGCAGGATCGCCAGCCCCGGAAACAGCGCCATATGCGGCGCGAAGGAAATCATCGTCTGACTGTCCGCCAGCATCCGTCCCCAACTGGCCGTCGGCGGCTGCGCACCAAGGCCCACATAGCTCAGCCCTGCCTCAGCCAGAATACCCAGAGAGAACTGGATCGTGCCCTGCACAATCAACAGATTGGCGACATTGGGCAGGATATGTTCCACCGAAATGCGCGCCGCGCCCTTGCCGGCGACACGGGCCGCCATGACATATTCGCGGCTCCACAAACTCAGCGCGCCGGAACGGGTCAGTCGGGCGAAAACGGGGATGTTGAAGATGCCGATCGCGATGATCGCATTCAGCGCCGAGGCACCGAAAACCGCAGTTATCATGATGGCGATCAGCAGCGACGGGAAGGCAAAGACCAGATCGTTGCCGCGCATGATCACCTCATCCCACAGGCTACCCTTGCGCGCTGCCGCCATTAGGCCCAGCGGCACACCCAGCGCCATGCCGATGCCCACCGCCACCAGCGCCACCGCGATGGAGGTGCGCGCACCCACCATGATCATGCTCAGGATGTCGCGGCCAAAGTGATCGGTGCCAAGGGGGTGCGCCAATGTGGGCGCTTTGATCTTGTTCGCGATGTCCAGCACCGTCGGATCATAGGGCGTCCAAAGGAAGCTTAGCACCGCCATACCAGCGAAAACGGCGGTCAGCAGCCCGCCCAGCCAAAGGTTCCGCATCAGCGCCGCCCCCGCAGTCTGGGATCGACAATCGCATAGGTCAGATCGACCAGAAAATTCACCACAATGACGGCAAAGACCAAGAGCATCACAACACTTTCCACCACGATCAGATCGCGGGCGGAAATCGACTGAAACACCAGCCGTCCAAGGCCCGGAAGGAAGAAGACGTTTTCAATGATGATCGCCCCCGCCAGCAGAAATGAAAACTGCATCCCGATGATGGTCAGCACTGGGATCAACGCATTACGCAACGCATGGCGGCGCAACGCTTGACCACGGCTCAGCCCCTTGGCCCGTGCGGTGCGAATAAAATCCTCTGACAGGGTGTCTAGCAGCGACGACCGCATCACCCGCGCCAGAATACTGGCCTGCGGCAGTGCCAAGGCCACGGCAGGTAGCGTCAGCGATTTTAGCGCAGCGCCAAAGCCCGCGTCCCAGCCGACGAACCCACCAGCAGAGAACCAGCGCAGGTTGATGGCAAAGATCAGCACCATCAACATAGCAAACCAGAAGTTTGGGATCGCCACGCCCAGCTGGGTGATCCCCATCACCCCCACATCCACCGCCGATCCGCGACGCGACGCGGCCCAGATACCGGCGGGGAAGGCAATCAGCGTCGACAGCGCCAGCGCGTAAAGTGCCAGCGGCAAGGAGACCCACAGCCTCTCACCGATCATTTCAGCCACGGGGGTGCGATAGGTGTAAGAGGTGCCGAAGTCACCGACCAGTAGGCCACCGGCCCAGCTTAGATAGCGTTCAGCCACAGAACCGTTCAGGCCTAGTTCGTCGCGCAATGCGGCCAGCGTGTCCTCTTGGGCATTGATCCCCAGCATGTAGGCGGCCGGGTCGCCCGGGACCACCTCAAGCGTGAGGAAGATCACCAAGGACGCCACCACAAGGCTAAGGCCGAGAGAGGCCAGACGTTTCAACAGATAGTGCAGCATCGGCGCCGCCACCCCCGGATGGGGGCGAAACGCCCCACTCTTTCAATGTTCGTTAGGTACTCAAGTATCCTCCGGCGGCCACAAACACAGCCGCCGGAGTCGTCAGATCATTGCCAATATACGGCAGTCAGGTCGGTGGCCTGCGTCGGCGCGTCCTTCCACAGGCCCTGCACCTTGGCGTTGGCTACTGTGGGGTAGGCCAGCTGGAACAGGTAGCCGTTTACATAATCACCGGAAATGGTTTCCTGCGCGGTCGCTAGCAGCGCCGAGCGCTTTGCCGGATCGGCCTCTGCGCCCAGATCAGTCATCAACTGCTGGAAGCTGGGGTTATCATACTGGAAGTAGTAGTCAGGACGGGCGTAAATCCCGATATCAAACGGTTCCGTATGGCTAACAATGGTCAAGCCATAGTCCTTGCCACGGAACACCTGCTCCAGCCACTGCGCCCATTCCAGATTGCTAATCTCTGCCTCAATACCCACGGCACGCAGCTGTGCGGCGATAATCTCACCCCCGCGACGGGCGTAGGATGGCGGCGGCAGTTTCAGCGTGGTTTTGAACCCGTCAGCGTAGCCTGCTTCGGCCAGCAGGGCCTTGGCCATTTTGGGGTCATAGGCGCTGTTCGCGGTCAGATCGACGTAATCGGGGTTATGCGGTGCAAAGTGGGTGCCGATGGGCGTGCCATACCCAAACATCGCGCCATCAATGATTGCCTGACGGTCAATCGCGTGGGCCAACGCCTTGCGCACCTTCACGTTGTCAAAGGGCGGCATTTTGTTGTTGGTGGACAGGATCGTTTCCCCCTCGGTCGATCCGACGAGGACCTGAAACCGCGGGTCCGCCTCAAACTGGGGCAGGTTTTCCGGCGCGGGGAAGCCGACGAAGGCATCCACATCCTCGGCCATCACAGCGGCAAAGGCGGCGGTGGGGTCCGAGATGAACTTGAAGCTCACCTTGTCCAGTTTCGCTGGTGTGCCCCAATAGGCGGCGTTCTTTTCCAGATCGATCTTGTCGCCCTGCACCCAGTTCTTGAAGGTAAAGGCACCCGTACCGATGGGGGTGGTTTTGATGTCTGCAATGGTTTCCGGCGCAACGATCACCGCGTCACCCCAGGCCATGTTGAAAAGGAAGCTGCCATTGGGCGCGGCCAGCGTGACCTTAACGGTCAGGGGATCCACAACCTCAACACTTTCGATGCCTTCAAACAGCGCCTTTTGTGCGTTGGCGCTGTCCTCAGCCCGTGCGCGGTCGAGGGAGAATTTCACATCCTCCGCATCCATCGCACTGCCATCGTGGAAGGTGACACCTTCACGCAGCATAAAGGTGTAGGTCTTGCCGTCCTCTGAAATCTCCCAACCCTTCGCCAGACCGGGGTTCACCGATCCATCGGGGCCGAAACGGGTCAGACCTTCAAACACGTTGGAATAGAGGACCGAGTCGATCGCGCCTGCCGCGGCCGAGGTCGGATCAAGATGCGGCGGTTCCAGCTGCATCGCCACTACGATGTCTGATTTTGCCAGCGCGATGCCTGCAGTTGCGGCCAGCGCGGCGGTGCTGATCAGGCCCAGTTTGAAATATCGGCCTGCCTTCTGGTAGTCCATTGTCATTGCCTTCTCCCTGTTGTCAGGCCTACGCCTCTGGTTGCACCAGCAGGTCAATCAATGAGCGGCCCATTACATTGACGGAATCGATCATATCCTCGACCCCGACATATTCGTCCGGCTTGTGGGCCAGATCCAAAATACCGGGCCCATAAGCAATGCAGTTGTGCAATTTGCCTATACGGTCAATGTGCTTTTGATCGTAGGTCCCCGGAGACACGACATATTCTGCATCTTTTCCAAGGGTTTGTGCAATTGCTTTCGCTACAGTTTCAACCACAGGCGCCGTTTTCTGCGTCATGGTCGGCAGAACGCGGTGCAGTTCTGTCAGCTCATAACGGAAACTGTCACGCTTGGCCTCAACGGAGCGTAGCACCTGCATAACCTCTTCTTGAACCGCATCTATATCCTCTTCAATGAGGAACCGTCGATCAATGACCATGCGGCAACTGTCCGGCACAACGGGGCTTGGCAATCCGGTGAAGCCTTCGGGCAATTCTGCCTGCCCGCCGTGCATCGAGTTGATGTTTAGCGTTGATTGCTTCGCCCCTTCGGGCACAACGGGCATATCGGTGCGTTTCTGGGCAAGGGCGGGAAACAGGCTATCCTCCATTTCCTGCACCACGGCGCCCATGTGACGCACTGCGCAATCACCAAGGAAGGGCATGGAGCCATGGGCGATTTCGCCAAATGTCTCAATCTCGGCCCACCAGACGCCGCGATGGCCCAGACAAATGCGATCCTTGTTCAGGGGTTCGGGGATGATCACATGCTGCACACGGGCCGGTGCGAAATACCCCTGCTGCGCCAGATAGGCGACGCCGCCGAAGCCACCTGATTCCTCATCCGCCGTGCCGCTGATTTCAATCGCGCCATTAAACTCAGGGCAGATGGCCAGAAACGCCTCTGCCGCAACAATGGATGCGGCCAGCCCCCCCTTCATGTCACAGGCACCACGGCCATAGATCTTGCCATCCTTCAATTCGCCACCGAAGGGATCCATCGTCCAGCCGCGCCCCACATCCACCACGTCGATATGGCTGTTGAAGTGTACGCACTCACCGGCAGCCCCCCCTTCACGGCGGGCCACAACATTCCAGCGCGGGTATTGTTCGCAATCGCCAGGCGTGCCGTGGGCGCGGATCAACTCAACGGTAAAGCCGCTGTTGCGCAGGCGTTTTGCCAGATAATCGCAAATATCGCGGTAGCAATCACCGGGGGGATTAAGCGTCGGGATCTGGATCAGGTCCCGTGTCAGATCGATCAAATCATCTCGCCTTGCCTCCACCTCGACGGCAAGGGTTTGCGCCAATGCTTCTTTGCGGGCACAGCTGGTTATTGCGATGGCAGGCGATTGATCTTTGTCCGACAATTTTAACCCTTGGTAAAAAATATGTTGGAAAAACTATGCGGCAACGCTTATTACGGTGCCAATACCGTATCATTGCGGTGCAGAATCCCCCCGAAATGGTGACACATGCAAGATCTAGAACAACTCGCCTTTGATCAGGCTCCGATGGGGCTGGCCCTGACAGAACAGCGGGTCATCCGCAGCTGCAACCAGACTTTTGCCGACATGTTCGGCTACACCAAGGCACAGCTAATCGGCCAAAGCTTTCGCCTGTTGTACGGCACCGATCAGGAATTTCATCAGGTACGCGATATCGGTCTGGGCCCCTTGCGCCAATCGCACCCCTACACTGACGAACGTATCATGCGGTGCGCCGATGGATCGCGTATCTGGGTTCGGTTCCGCGCCCGCACCCTGACGCCAGAGGATCCGCTGGCGCAGATCGTGCTGAGCTTTTCTCCGATTGATCAAAAACCCACCGGCCCCAGCCTTACACCACGCGAACGTGAGGTGCTGATGTGGCTGAGCCGCGGTCGTACTAGCAAAGAGATCGCACAGGTGCTGGAACTGTCACCGCGCACCATCGAGGATGTGCGCGCCCGTCTGTTGAAGAAGTTTGAGGTCAAGAACGTCGCCGTTCTGCTGGCCCGCCTGTCCGGCTTCAACGGTGAGAGCGAACCGCGCACGCAGGATCTGGGGCAACCGTAAGCGCCATTAAAACGCGCCAAACAAAAAGGGCTGCACCTCTCGGCGCAGCCCTTTGTCTATTCTGCAAGAACAGGATTTAGCCCTGAACCGCCGCCTTGATGGCGCGGATGTTGTCACCGTAGGGCGCAGGATTGCTAACCGAACCGCCCTTGAACACGGCGGAACCTGCGACCAGAACATCGGCACCGGCCTCTGCCACCAGCGGCGCAGTTTCTGGGGTCACGCCACCGTCAATTTCGATATGGATCGGACGGTCACCGATCATCGCGCGCAGCTTGCGCACTTTTTCGATCTGGCTGTGAATGAACTTCTGCCCACCAAAGCCGGGGTTCACGGTCATGATGCAGACCAGATCAACCATATCCAGCAGGTATTCCACGTCATCCAGACCGGTGGCGGGGTTCAGCGCCAGACCTGCCTTGCAGCCTGCGCCGCGGATGGCCTGCAGGGTGCGGTGAATGTGCGGGCCGCTTTCCAGATGGGCGGTCAGAATGTCCGCACCCGCGTCGGCAAACGCCTCGATATAAGGATCGACCGGCGCGATCATCAGGTGAACATCCATCACCGTGTTGATGTGTTTGCGGATCGCCTTACACAGCGGCGGGCCGAAGGTCAGGTTGGGCACGAAATGCCCGTCCATCACATCCACGTGGATCCAGTCGGCGCCTTGCGCCTCGACGGCTTCGATTTCCTGACCGAAGTTGGCGAAATCAGCTGACAGGATCGACGGGGCGATCTTCAGGGAACGGTCAAAACTCATGGGGTTTCTCCGAGAAAGAGGGGGTTATTCGCTTAGGTCGTGGTGATCCGCCACGCGCTGCACCTTCTGGGCAGAGCCAAAGACCAACGGCACACGGCCATGCAGGGTTGCAGCCTGACGTTCCAGAATCGGTGTTTCGCCATCGGTTGCATGGCCCTTGGCCTGCTCGATGATAAAGGCGATCGGCGCGCATTCGTAAACCATACGCAGGCGTCCGTTTTCATAGCCTGGGCGCGCATCACCGGGGTAGAGGAAGATGCCGCCACGGGTCAGAATCCGGTGGGTTTCCGCCACCAGTGAACCAACCCAGCGCATGTTGAAATCCATGCCGCGCGGACCGTCTTTGCCAGCGAGGCAATCGTCGATGTAGGTGCGTACCGGCTTGGTCCAGTGGCGGTAGTTCGACGCATTGATCGCAAACTCCTTGGAGGTTTCGGGAACCTCCATCGCCTTTTCCACCAGCACAAATTCACCCTTCGACGGATCCAGCACATATTGCTGAGTGCCGTTGCCGAAGGTCACAACCAGGCAGGTTGCCGGACCGTACAGGATGTAGCCACCACAGATCTGTTCCGATGCGGGACGCAGGAAGCTTTCCTCAGCACCTTCTTTGGTGTCAAAGATCGAGAAGATGGTGCCGATGGACACGTTCACGTCGATGTTCGACGACCCATCCAGCGGGTCAATCGCCAGCGCGTATTTGCCACCCTCAGAGGTCAGCAGCGCGTCTTCCTGCTCTTCCGATGCGTACCAACGCACATCGCCACCGCGCAGCGCGGCCTCGAACATGTCGTCGGCCAGAACGTCCAGCGCCTTTTGACCGTCGCCATCGCTGTTTTCACCGACCTGCGCAGCCAGCGACTGTCCCAGACCAGCGCGCGCGATGATCGCAGCCACATCAATAGAGGTGGCGCAGAGCGCGTTGATGGTAGGGTAAAGCGCATCGGGGATAAGGTCGGGCGAAATGACGTTGGCCGGGCTGGTCATGATCGAGTCCGTTTTTGATGAAAAGATGGGGCTGCTATCTCAGGAAAACGCGGCCCCGTCCAGTTTTCCCGTATGTTTTGCGGCAAATTCGATGTGTTTTCTCAGCTTTGATGGACGCAAACGCATCCGCACATGAAAACGGCCCCGCGCGGGATCACCGCTGGGGCCGTTCCGATACCTAATCAAAGGCCGCCGTTACAGCGCGCGGAATTTGTCATCTTCGGCGCTATATTCCTCCAGCACACCTTCGGAAATGTCATACCAAAGACCGTGGATTGTTAGGTCGCCCGCATCGACCGCTGATTTCACAAATTCAAAGCTCATCAGGTTTTCGAGCGAGGTCACAACACCACGCTTCTCCATTTCACGCAGGCGCACCTCTTCGTCTTGGATGTCGCTGGTCGCGTCATAGGCCGGACGCAACGCGTCGATCCAGTGCCCAACAAAAGAGGTTTCCTGTTCCAACTCAGGTGCATGGCCCGCGCACATGTCATGACATCCTTTGATGCCGCCGCACGCAGAATGCCCCACAACAACCAGATGCGACACCTTCAACGCCGTCACGCCATATTCCAGTGCCGCCGAGGTTCCGTGGCGGCCGCCGTCGACTTCACACGGGGGGACAAGGTTGGCGATGTTGCGGTGCGCAAAAATCTCACCCTGGTCTGCACCAAACAGCGAAGTAACATGCACCCTGCTATCACAACAGGAAATCACCATCGCACGTGGGCGCTGTGCCTCAGTGCCTAGACGGCGAAACCAATTCTGGCTCTCGGCGTGGGTCGTGGCTTTCCAACCTTGATAGCGTTGCACCAAGTAACTGGGCAGTGGCTTTGCATGCTGCATGTCGTCTCCTCGTCGTTTAGGCCGTTGTAAGAGCAAATCAATGACATTTGAAACCTTTTTGAGTGGTTTAATGCGCCCCAAGAAACCAATTGGGAACCAAACCTACTGTCTATTACCCCACGAACGGCGGTGTCTGCATCCGCAATCAGGCAATAAAAAGAGGGGAACGGCATGGGTTCGATTGCCAAAATGGAACTAAACGAAGCAGTGAAGCTAAACGGGTTTCACATGGCGCAGCTTTACGAAGATCTGGGCGCCCACTGCGCGGAACGGGTGGTGCAAAAGGCACTGGCCGACATTGCCCAGCGCCTGACGCTTTGTGAAGCCGCGCTGGCCACGGGGAATCTGACGCAATTGCGCAAACAGGCACGCGCCCTGTCTTCTGTCGCGGCGCAGATCGGCTTGGCGGTGCTGCAACCGCCTGTTGCTCATATGCTTGACGCTGCCGCACAAGCGGATGCAGTCGCATGCCAAGCCACACTTAGCCGATTGCAACGACTGGTCTGCAGCGGCTTAGAGGCGGCAACTGACCTGCAGCGCAGTCGCTGGCTTTGACGCAGCGCAGCAAAATGGCCTTGCAGGTCCGGACGCAGCGCGTAGGCTGGGTGCAACTCCGTGATCCTCAGCGAAAGGCCCGCCCGCATGTCCCCACGTTTTGCCAGCTCCGCAGATGCCCCCATCCCCGTTCATGTGGTTGAGGCAGAGAGCCTGCAAAACTGGCTGGATCAGCAACCCGCGCGCATTCAGACATGGGTACGCGGCGCGGAATACAAGCCCGCACTGGGCAAGGTGCTGCTGATCCCCGGCGCCAGCGGCGCGGTCGAAGAGGTTCTGGTGGGCTATGGCACACCGGCGCAGCGCAAACGGACTCGTTTTCATCTAGCCGCAGCCGTGCCTGCCCTGCCCGAAGGGGCGTATCAGATCGCATCTGGCCTGCCTGCGGATGTAGCAGAGGTTGAGGCGCTGGGGTGGCTCTTGGCCGCCTACAAGTTTGACCGCTACGCAGGCGCACAGCCGAAACCCGTGCGCCTTGTTGCGCCCGAAGGTGTGGACGCCGCCGAGGTCGAGGCGATTGCCGCCGGTGAATTTCTGACCCGCGATCTGATCAACACCCCCGCCAATGACATGGGACCCGACGCGCTGGAGGCGGCGGCGCGTACACTGGCGGATCAGCATCAGGCGCAGATCGCTGTGACCACGGGCGATGACCTCCTCAATCAGAACTTCCCGCTGATCCACACGGTGGGGCGCGCCAGTGACCGCGCGCCGCGTCTGATTGATATGCGCTGGGGCACTGCGGGGCCGAAACTAACGCTGGTGGGCAAGGGCGTGTGTTTTGACACTGGTGGACTGAACCTGAAACCCGGTGCCAGCATGGGATTGATGAAAAAGGACATGGGCGGCGCGGCCACCGTTTTGGGTCTGGCGCATATGATCATGGCTTTGGGCCTGCCGGTGCAACTGCGGGTGCTGGTGCCTGCGGTGGAAAACGCGGTGTCGGCAAATGCCTTCCGCCCCGGTGACATCCTGCCCTCGCGCAAGGGTCTGAGTGTCGAGGTCAACAACACCGACGCCGAAGGCCGTCTGGTGCTGGCAGATGCACTGGCCTATGGCGCCGAAGAAAACCCTGACATGATGCTGTCGATGGCCACCCTGACCGGTGCGGCGCGTGTGGCCGTTGGCGCTGATCTGGCGCCGTTCTTCTGTGATGAAGATTGGATTGCCGACCGCCTGATGCAAGCATCGCGCGATGTGGCCGATCCGCTGTGGCGTCTGCCGTTCTGGGAACCCTATGAGGCGCAGATTGAACCGGGTATTGCCGATCTGGACAATGCGCCCAAGGGCGGCTTTGGCGGCGCGATCACCGCCGCGCTGTTCCTGCGTCGCTTTGCCGGTGAGAATGTACGCTACAGCCATTTCGACATCTACGGCTGGCAACCGGCCAGCGCACCCGCACGGCCCAAAGGCGGCGTTGGCATGGGCGCCCGCGCCCTGCTAGAGGCGCTGCCGGATCTGCTGGACATCTGAGGCCTGCGAGATGACGACCGACACGCTTGACCGCCGCCTGATCCCCGCCAACACCCGCGTCGCGGCGCGTAGCCTGCGGGGCAAGGTGGATGCGCCAACCTACGTTGAGGGCGACTTGCGCATTGTTGCCCGCCCTGTTGTTGACTTGTTGCATGCCCCCTTGGGCCGACGGGAACGCCAACTGCTGTTGGGCGAACCCGTACTAAGCTACGAAACGCACGGCGGCTGGTGTTTCGTGCAGGCCAAACGCGATGGGTACGTCGGATACATTCGTTCCGAGGACCTGGAGGATCGCCGCGAACCCAGCCATCGGGTGATCGCACGGTCAACGCATATCTACTATGAACCTGACTTCAAATCGCCGGAACGTATGGGCCTAAGCCTTGGCACGGGCCTGTGTTCGCGCGGTGAAGAAAACGGTTTTCTGGTCGTTGCGGATGGCTATGTGCCGATGATCCATCTACGTGACGCAGCCGTTCAGGATGACGATGTTCTAACAGTGGCAGAGCGCTATCTGGGCGTGCCTTATCTGTGGGGCGGCAACTCGATCTGGGGTATCGATTGTTCCGGTCTGGTACAGGCGGCATGTCTATCCTGTGGCATCCCTTGCCCCGGTGACAGTGATCAGCAGCAGGCGCTTCTGGGCCGTGATCTGCCAGAGGGCACCAAACCCCGCAAAGGTGATCTGCTGTTCTGGAAAGGACACGTCGCACTGGTTGCGGGCAAAAACCGCATCCTGCACGCAAACGCCCATTCCATGACCACCTGTTATGAGGATCTGGATGCCGCCATTGCACGTATTGCCGCTGCGGGGGACGGACCGGTCACAGCACACAAACGCTTACCGAAATCAGCAGCAGCGGGTTAAATCACTCGACCGCGCGGATCAGTTTGCGTTCCAGTACCCGCAGCACGGTTTTCAGATCATTGCCGCGTTTCAGCATCTGACCCTCCATCGAGATCACGCAATACTGCCCCTGTTTCAGACGCAACTTGGGGTGTTTTTCGATACGGTACAGCGGGTTCTCCGCTGTCCTGCGAAAGATCGAGAAAACCGCGTGGTCTTTCAGCGCTGAAATCCCGTAATCGCGCCACTCGCCTGCCGCGACCATCCGGCCATAAAGGGACATGATCACCGCCAATTCTGTGCGGTGGAAAGAAACCTGTTCCGGCATTGCGGGGCGCGGAAAGGGCGTCGTGTGTTGAATACTCATACCTCTAAGGTTGCCCTGATCGGGGATGAAATCAAGGTCACTGGTGATTTGACGAAAAAGTCACTGCCAGACGGGTCGGTTTCCGTTAGTCTAAAAATGCACGCAAAATAGCCAGCAGGAGGCCTCATGAAACGCAGCACCCTTCCCCTGATTTTGACTCTGATTGCCCTGCCCGCCGCAGCCCATGAAGGGGTAAAGGACCCACAAGTTCTGGCCCGCATGAATGTGATGGAAACGATTGGCAAACAAATGGGAACCCTCGGCGGGATGGCCAAGGGCGAAGTTGCCTTTGACGCGGATGCGGCCGCAGCAGCCAAAGCGACCCTTGAAAAGGCATCCGCTCAGGTGCTGCCGACGTTTGAACCACCTGCAACGGATCCCCACAGCGAAGCAGCCCCGGCCATCTGGGAAGAATGGGACGGATTTACGACGCAATCTGTCGCAATGGACGCAGCCATTGCCGCTTTGGATACGTCATCTTTGGAAACACTAAGAGCCGGATTGGGTGGCATCGGGCAAACCTGCCGCACCTGTCACAAGGCCTATCGGATCAAGAAGTGACCTGAACAATCAGGCACTTGAACGGGATGTGGCGACACATCCCGATATTGTCGTCGGAGGATAAACGATGCGTACCAGAGCAGCCGTCGCCGTTGAGGCGGGCAAGCCACTTGAGATTATGGAAGTGAACCTTGAAGGCCCGAAGGCGGGTGAGGTTCTGGTGGAAATCAAAGCCACGGGCATTTGCCACACCGATGAATTTACCCTGTCGGGCGCTGACCCAGAGGGTATGTTCCCCGCCATCCTGGGCCACGAAGGCGCCGGTGTGGTTCTGGAAGTGGGCCCGGGCGTGACCAGCCTGAAACCGGGCGATCATGTTATCCCGCTCTACACCCCTGAGTGTCGCGAGTGTGAATACTGTCTGAACCCCAAAACCAACCTGTGTCAGTCGATCCGTTCGACCCAGGGCCAGGGTCTGATGCCCGATGGCACCAGCCGTTTCTCGATGCTGGATGGCACCCCGATCCTGCACTACATGGGCTGCTCGACCTTCTCGAACCATACGGTTCTGCCGGAAATCGCACTGGCGAAGGTGCGCAAGGACGCGCCCTTTGACAAGATCTGCTACATCGGTTGCGGCGTCACCACCGGCATCGGCGCGGTGATCAACACCGCCAAAGCAGAAATCGGCAACCGTTCGATCGTCTTCGGTCTGGGCGGCATTGGCCTGAACGTCATTCAGGGCCTGCGCATGGCTGGCGCGGATCAGATCGTTGGCGTTGACCTGAACCCTGCCAAAGTCGAAATGGCGAAGCGTTTCGGCATGACCGATTTCGTCAACCCGACCGAAGTTGAGGGCGATCTGGTTGGCCATCTGGTCGAACTGACCGGCGGCGGTGCAGACTACACCTTTGATGCCACCGGCAACGTGCAGGTGATGCGCACCGCACTGGAATCGGCGCACAAGGGCTGGGGTGAATCGATCATCATCGGCGTTGCCCCTGCAGGTGCGGAAATTTCGACCCGTCCCTTCCAGCTGGTCACTGGCCGCAGCTGGCGCGGCACCGCCTTTGGTGGCGCCCGCGGCCGTACCGATGTGCCGCAGATCGTCGATTGGTACATGGACGGCAAGATCGAGATCGACCCGATGATCACCCACACCATGGGTCTGGATGACATCAACAAAGGCTTCGACCTGATGCACGCCGGTGAATCGATCCGCTCGGTCGTCGTTTACTAAGCGCCCTTTGATCACTGCACGAAACAAAACGCCGCCTCCTTGGGCGGCGTTTTTCGTTGCTAAGAGACCGTTCAGGCGCTGTAACGGGCCAGGAACATATCTACCGCAGCATGGGCCACACGGGCGCGTTCTGCTTCGCTAAACTGTGACTGGATACCAAAGACCGCACGCATAAACAGTTCCGCCTTGCACAACTCAGTAAACTGATCGGCCGCCATCGCAATATCGTCGATCGCCAGATCTCCACGCGAAACAGCATGTTTCAGATATTGCGAAATACGGTCGCGCCCCAACATCGGACCGCTTTCATAAAATGCCTGCCCCAGTTCTGGGAACCTGTCCACCTCAGCCACGCAGATGCGAAAGATACGCTGAGAAAACTCTGCCGTGATGATGGTCGTGAGTTGCAGGGCCGCCTGCGTTAGCACGTCGCGAGGTGGAGCGTTAATGTCTGTAAGGTCAAGCGCAGCCTCTGCCTGACGCCGACAAGCATCGCGAGCGACCTCGATAAACAGTAGCCGCTTGTCAGGGAAGTAACTGTAAAGCGTTGCCTTCGATACGCCCGCAGCGCGCGCGATATCATCGACCGAGGCCGCTGCAAAACCATCAGCCATAAAAACCTCACGCGCGCCTTGCAGCACTTGGTCAAATTTCCGCCCTGTGCGCACAACATCTTTGCGTAGGGTGTCTTTTTCCGTTTGCGGCATTGTTATCCTAACTGACAAGCGAACTGGCAGGGCGCTAGTGCGGTCCTAGTTTGATCCAGCGCATAGGCCATCGCAACCTCTAACTGCTAGCAGGATGCCGTGTCTTTGCAGGGTTGAAGTGCCGTGATCAACGACATAACTTAGAATTATTCTAAAAGAGGTTCAGATGCGATACACCCTTAACCGCCGCCGTTTCAAAGACCTAAGCGAGCAAGAAGTTCTGGCGCTGGCCATCGCGTCCGAAGAAGACGACGCACGTATTTATCGCAGTTTTGCCCACCATCTGCGGGCCGAGTATCCAGACTCAGCAGCGATTTTTGACGGAATGGCCGCCGAAGAGGACGAGCATCGCCGCCGCCTGCTGGATCTGCACAAATCGCGATTTGGCGACCACCTGCCATTGATCCGGCGCGAACACGTGGCGGGGTTCTATTCACGCAAACCCGTATGGCTGACCGAAAACCTTAGCCTGGACCAGATTCGCGCCGAAGCCGCCGCAATGGAACGCGCTGCCGAAGCCTTTTATCAGAAAGCTGCCGCGCAGAGTCAGGATGCAGACACCCGTGCCCTGCTGGGTGATTTGGCCGCCGCCGAAGCGGGCCATGTCGAAAGCGCCACAGAATTAGAAGCGCGCCATTTGGACGACGACAGCCGCGCCGACGAAGACCGCAATGCCCACCGCCAGTTCATTCTGACGTGGGTGCAGCCCGGACTGGCGGGTTTGATGGATGGATCGGTTTCGACATTGGCACCGATCTTTGCCACCGCGTTTGCAACCCAAGACACCTGGACAACCTTCCTCGTCGGGCTGGCGGCATCGGTAGGCGCGGGCATTTCAATGGGCTTTACCGAAGCCGCATCAGATGACGGCGAACTGTCTGGTCGCGGTTCGCCAACCAAACGCGGCTTTGCCTCTGGCATCATGACGACAGTTGGGGGCCTAGGTCACGCCCTGCCCTATCTGATTACCGATTTCTGGACTGCGACCATTATCGCAATCATCGTTGTGTTTGTGGAACTGTGGGCAATTGCGTGGATCCAGAACAAATACATGGAAACACCGTTTTTCCGCGCCGCGCTGCAAGTAGTACTGGGCGGTGCCTTGGTCTTTGGGGCCGGTGTACTGATTGGATCGGGCTAGGGCCAGTAAGGATTTGTTAACCAGTCCACGTTAGAATTGCCTCAGTACAGGCTATGACAGACAGGCAACGACGCATTTAGCGTTAGGCGGATCACCCTTAGCAGCCCCTCTTGGCTAGGGTGATCCGCGTACTATCGATGGTGTCAACGATAGGCCCAGCGCCCCGTCCTCAGGGCACCAGAACCAATTTGCCCACAGCACCGCGGTTTAGGATGCGGGCCAGCACCTCTGGCGCCTGCGCCAAAGGATAGCGCCCTTCGATCAAGGGTTTGATCTGACCTTTGCGATACCAGTTCATCAGTTCCATCATATTGGCACCGTAAACCTGCGGCTCTGCCTTGGTGAAGTTCCCCCAGAATACACCGACAACGGCGAACTCTTTCACCAGTGCCAAATTGACCGGAAATTTCGGAATTTCACCGCTGGCAAAACCGATAACCAGCAGGCGGCCGTTGCGGGCCATCACACGGGTGCAGGTGTCGAATACATCTCCACCCACCACATCAAATGCAACGTCGACCCCTTTGCCATCGGTCAGGCGCTTCACATCATCCCGCAGAGCGTCATAACCGATGACCTCATCTGCGCCAGCATCACGAGCGATCTGCTGTTTTTCTGTGGTGGAGGCCACTGCGATCACCTTCGCCCCCATGAGTTTACCGATCTGCACAGCCGCCAGACCGGTTGCGCCCGCAGCGCCCAGAACCAGCAGCGTTTCACCTGCCTGCAACTGTGCGCGCTGTTTCAGCGCATGATGCGAGGTGCCATAGGCCACCATCAGCGCGCAAACCTCGGCGGCATCGGCATCACCGATGGGAAAGGTCGCACGCTCATCCACTGCGACCTGTTCAGCGTAACCACCCAACTGTGGGATCGCACCCAGACGATCACCGACCTTCACGCCTTGCACCTCTGGGCCGATGGCGATCACCTCACCAGCGGCTTCCATTCCGGGCACAAAGGGGCACGGGGGCTTCATCTGATAAAGGCCCTGCACCAACAAACCGTCCGGGTAGTTGATACCTGCCGCTTCGACCCGCAGCACCACCTGTCGCCCGGTTGCTGTTGGATTGTCCTGCTCTTCGACGCGCAGATCATCTAGCGGCCCGAATGCGTGGCATGTCACTGCTTTCATTTTGGTATCCTCCCTCATGCAAAATACACCCTATGGGCGCTTTGCGCACAGGCTGGCGCAAAGCGTCCCCATTCCGCAAGGGGATCAGCAAAACACCCTACGTCACCTTGATCTGAAAAACAGTTAACGCGTACAGCGATTTCCCTTTTACGATCTTTGTTCGCCGCGCTACGGTTTTCCCCGAGGAGATTAAAGGGAGAACACCATGCAAGGCATGATGATGCATCGGCCGTTGCTGATCCGGGATATTCTGACATTTGCGGCGCAAGCCTTTCCACATGCAGAAATCATCTCAGCACGCACAGAGGGCGATGTTCACCGCCAGACTTATGGCGAAACACTCGGTCGGGTCAGCCAACTGGCCAATGCATTGAAGGCGCACGGCATCGCCCACGGGGATCGTGTCGCAACACTGGCCTGGAACGGCTATCGGCATTTCGAATTGTACTACGCAATTTCCGGCAGCGGGGCCGTTTGCCACACCATCAACCCGCGCCTGTCCGAAGAACAACTGGTCTATATCGTCAACCACGCCGCAGACCGGATGATTTTTGTTGATACCACCTTTGTCCCCGTCCTGGAGGCAGTGCAGGATCAACTACCGGCTGACATCACCTATGTGATCATGACCGATCGCGCACATATGCCTGAAAACTCACTCAATGCGCTGTGTTATGAAGAGTTTCTGGCCGATCATTCGCCGCAGTTTGAATTCCCTGAGTTTGATGAAAACACCGCCTCGGGCCTGTGCTACACCTCGGGCACAACAGGCAATCCGAAGGGCGCGCTTTATAGCCACCGCTCTTCTGTTTTGCATGCCCTGATGGTTTGCACCTGCCTTGGGGCCACGATGCCAGAAGGCAGCAGCGTGATGCCTGTTGTGCCCCTGTTCCACGTCAACGCCTGGGGCCTGCCGTATTCGGCCCCGCTCTTGGGGTTGAACATGGTAATGCCTGGCGGCGCGCTGGACGGCCCAAGCCTGTTCAAACTGATGGACACAGAGAAAGTTCATTCCGCATGGGGCGTGCCCACCGTGTGGCAGGGCCTACTGGCCGAAATCGACGCACAGGGACGCAAACCCGATGGCTTTGCTGATCTGGTGGTTGGCGGTTCCGCGGCGCCGCGCGTGATGATCGAAACGCTGGAAAAAATGGGCGTCTCTGTCGGCCACGTTTGGGGCATGACCGAGATGAGCCCGCTGGGCACACATGGCAACATGCCGGGCTGGGTTCGCGATCTGCCCTTCGATCAGATGATCGACCGCAAGGCCCTACAGGGGCGGCGCGCTTATGGCGTTGAAATGAAAGTGGTCGACGAAGACGGCAATCCGCTGCCCCAAGACGGCCAAACCCCGGGTGAATTGTTTGTGCGCGGCAACACGGTTGTTTCGGGCTATTTTGAAAACCCTGAAGCCACGGAAAAAGCGCTTGATGCAGATGGCTGGTTTGGCACCGGCGATATTGCCACGGTTGATCCAAACGGGTTCCTGTCCATTCAAGACCGGTCCAAAGACCTGATCAAGTCGGGCGGCGAGTGGATTTCGTCTATTGATCTGGAAAACGCTGCCATGTCGCACCCCGCAATCGCCAGCTGCGCGGCCATCGCCATCGCCCACCCGAAATGGGACGAACGCCCGGTTCTGGTCGCTGTGCCTGCGGGTGATGAGCGACCCAGCCTCGAAGAGCTGCACAGCCACATGTCCGAACACTTTGCCAAATGGCAACTGCCCGACGATGTGGTCTGGGCCGATGATCTGCCGCTGACGGCAACAGGCAAAGTATCCAAGCTGAGCCTGCGCAAGCGTATGGCGGACTACGTGCTGCCGGACATGCGGTGATCGCTACAGGCTCAAAACAAAGCACCCGGCCAGATAACTGACCGGGTGCTACCCCTAAAAGGTGCAGGGGTCGCAACAAAGGGCTCCTCCCTTCCCTGAGTCGCGGATGTCTGATTCGCCATCAGACTATAGACTGACATACCCAAAACTACCTAGTCCCTTTTCGCGCCGGATCCGGCGGTTTCTCGGGAAAAAATCGTTTGCTACGTCAACAGAACCGTAACGTCGGATTTCAACGACGTTACGTCTTTTATTGGCGGAATCCTTGCCGGAGTCAAATGCTCAGCCTAACGTCAGGTCGAAAACCGGAGAAAGTTGCGTCTTAAAGGGAGGAAGCGCAATGGGATCTGCGCGGTTAACTGCACTGCGCCCTAGTCAGGACGCCGGATCAGCCGCCCTCTGCGCCCATAGCCGATCGATCGAATCCAGACTGTTTCCACACAGAATACGGATCCGTTCCCCACAGCAATACACCCATTAAATATCCATTTGGCGCAGCGTTCTCCTGCGTCAAACAGTTCGGAGAAGACAGATGAACGACGTAAGATTTGACGGTCAGGTGGCCATCGTAACCGGTGCAGGTGCTGGCCTTGGACGTAGCCATGCACTAGGTCTGGCTGCGCGTGGTGCCACGATTGTGGTCAATGATCTAGGCGGCAGCGTAGATGGCAGCGGCACCGGTTCCGCTGCCGCGCAGGCCGTTGTGGCCGAGATTGAGGCAATGGGCGGCACCGCGATGGCCAATGGTGCGGATGTGTCGGATGAGGCGCAGGTGCGCGCAATGGTCGATGCCGTCATCGACGCCTATGGTCGTATCGACATCTTGGTCAACAACGCCGGTATCCTGCGCGACAAGACCTTTGCCAAGATGACGATGGCTGATTTCCAGACGGTGGTGGATGTTCACCTGATCGGCAGCGCCAATTGCACCCATGCGGTTTGGCCGCACATGGTGGAACAGGGCTACGGACGTATTCTGTTCACAACCTCTGCCTCGGGCCTCTACGGTAACTTTGGTCAGTCGAACTACGGTGCCGCGAAATCGGCGATGTTGGGCCTGATGAACGTCCTGTCGATTGAGGGGGCGAAGTTCAACATTCGCGCCAACATGCTGGCCCCATCGGCGGCCACACGGATGACCGAAGGTCTGCTGTCTGCGGATGTGCTGGCGCTGATGCAGCCGGAAACCATCACCCCGGGCGTGCTGGCATTGGTCAGCGCGGATGCCCCGAGCAAGATGATCCTTGGCGCCGGTGCAGGCTGTTTTGCCGAGGTGCAGGTGCGTGAAACCGCTGGTGTGGCCCTGGCCGATGACCAGATGACGCCAGAGGCGGTGCTGGCTGCGATGGACCAGATCCGCGATCCCGAAGGCGCGACGCCCGTCGAACACGCTTTTGCCCAGACCCGTAAATTTGCCCGCATGGCAGCCGCGGCGCGGGGTCTGCCCCTGCCGTGGAACGACTAATCCCTGCTGAAAGGACGCGCGAATGAGCACCCCTGATCTGGATCTTGATGCCGTTGGCCACTATCTGACGGATCACATTGATGGCCTAACCCTACCGCTGAGCGCGCAGAAATTTGCGGTGGGGCAATCAAACCCCACCTTCCGCCTCAGCAGTGGGGATAGATCATGGGTGTTGCGGCGCAAACCACCGGGGGTGCTACTGAAATCCGCCCATGCGGTAGATCGCGAGTTTCGGGTCCAGCGTGCCTTGGCTGGCAGTGATGTGCCGGTGCCGACGATGTATCATCTTTGCGAAGATGACGATGTGATCGGGTCTGCCTTCTACGTGATGGAAGAGATCAAGGGCCGCCACTTCGATGATCCACGTTTGCTGGATATCGCCATTCCCGACCGTATGGCGTTTTTCGAAGAGATGAACCGTGTTCTGGCTGCAATTCATTCAGTCGATCTCGGCGCGGTGGGTCTGCAGGATTATGGACCGGACGGAAATTACTATCGCCGTCAGATCGACCGCTGGGTGAAACAATACCGCGCCTCAGAAACTGAGGTCATTGCCCCGATGGAAGAGCTGATCAGCTGGCTGGATCAGAATATTCCGGCAGAGGATGGCCAGCGTACGCTAGTCCATGGCGATTACCGGATCGACAACATGTTGTTTGATACGAACAGCGCGCGCTGTCTGGCCGTGCTGGACTGGGAGTTGAGCACAACAGGCCACCCCTACGCCGATCTGGCCGCTGTCATTATGCAATGGCAGATGCCACCGGGGGGAGAGGGCCGCGGGCTGGCCGGTGTGGATCGCAACGCCGAAGGTCTGATGAGCGATCAAGCCTTTATCGAGATGTATTGCACCCGCCGCGGGCTGGCGGGGATTGATCGGTTCGGGTTCTATCTGGCCTTTGCCTTTTTCCGCATGGGGGCGATCCTGCAGGGCGTTTACAAACGTGCGCTGGATGGCAACGCATCCGACCCCGGACGGGCCAAAGCCTTTGGCGCCTATGTCACGGTCTTTGCCCAAAACGGCCTGAAGTCGGCGGAGTAAAGCAATGAACACTGTCGAAAATCCCCACCCTATCGCAGCCGACCTACGCGAGGATCCTTATGCCTATCAACAACTGGTGGGGTTTCAGATCATTGGCTGGGCAGACGGGTTTGCGCAGGTCGAACTGGATCTGGAAACAAAACATGGCAACCGTTACGGCATCCCGCATGGCGGTCTACATGCCACATTGATTGACACCGCGATGGGGTTTTGTGGCAGCTACACTGGTGATCCCGCCAACCGCCAGCTGGTCATGACCCTGTCGATGACCGTGAACTATCTGGGGCAGGTGCAGGGTAAACGCCTGATCGCCACCGCACGCAAAACCGGCGGCGGGCGATCCACCTATTTTGCCGAAGCGATGGTCAAAGACGAATTGGGCAATCCAATAGCCAGCGGCGTGGGCACCTTCCGGCTGCGCAGCAGAAACAAGTGAGACACAGCATGACACAGATGCAGCACATCGTTCTGGCGCGCCGCCCCGAAGGCGCTCCGACGACTGATGATTTTCGTTTGGAAACAAGCCCCCTGCCCACCCCTGCCGAAGGCGAAGTGCTGGTAAAACTCAGCCACTTCTCACTCGATCCCTATATGCGGGGGCGCATGGATGACGCAAAATCCTACGCCGAACCCGTACCTTTGGGCGGCACGATGACCGCCGGTGGCGTCGGAGAGGTAGTAGCCTCCAACCACCCCGGCTTCGAACCCGGGGACCATGCGTTTGGCATGTTTGGATGGGCTAGCCATGGCTGCCTGCCGGGCAAAGAACTGCAAAAGCTTGATCCAACCATGGGACCGACAACTGCGGCCCTTGGCGTTTTGGGCATGCCAGGTTTTACCGGCTGGGCGGGCTTGATGACCTACGGCGATCCTAAACCTGGCGAAACACTGGTGGTCGCTGCCGCGACAGGGCCCGTCGGGTCTATCGTTGGGCAATTGGCCAAGGCCAAGGGCCTACGCGTCATCGGCATCGCAGGCGGCGCAGACAAATGCCAGATGGCCTTAGACACGTTCGGGTTTGATGCCTGCCTAGACCACCGCGCCTATGACGACGCCAGCGCCCTGCGCGCCGCATTAGCCGACGCCTGCCCCGATGGCATCGACATCTATTTCGAAAACGTCGCGGGCAAAGTCCTAGAGGCCGTCTTGCCGTTGATGAACACGGGCGGTCGCATTCCACTGTGTGGCATGGTTGCGTGGTACAACGCCGGCGCACTGGGGGCCAATCAGGGCGGCGCAATGGATCAACTGCCCAAACTGTGGCGCACTATTCTGGTCAAACGCCTGCATGTGCATGGCTTCATCATCACTGACCTCTGGGGCAAGTATGGTGAATTCATGAAAGAGGTCGCGCCGATGGTGGCCGCTGGTCAAATCCGGTTTGTCGAGGATGTGGCCCAAGGGCTGGAAAACGCGCCAACTGCCTTTATCCGCATGCTGGAGGGCGGAAACAAAGGCAAACAGATCGTTGCGCTGTAAGTGACATCTATAGCGTCGCAACAAAAAAGGGGCCCATTGGGCCCCTTTTCTATCCCAGCATAGTCGCCGGTTTATTTCATCAGCAGCACCGGCACCTTGCAGGTGCGGATCATCGCCGTAGTGGTCGACCCAATGATCATCGCGCGGATGCGCGAATGACCGTAGGCGCCCATGACCAGCATATCATGACCATCCGCCTCGATCAGATCGGCCAATGCGACCTCGGGCTGGCCTTCGACCACCTTCACCTCTGCGGCGTGACCGCCTGCGGCCAGCGTGGCCTTGGCGTCTTCCAGACCCTTGGCAACGGCGTCAGAGGGTTTGCCAACGGTCACAACAGTGCAGGCCAGACCAGCAAACAGCGGGTGTTTGGCAACATAGTCCACCGCCTTCATCGCGCTGGTGCCGCCGTCAAAGGCGATCAGCACCTTTTCGATCGGCTGGAATTCACGGTTGGCAACGAACACGGGTTTCGTGGTCGCACGCGCCACACGTTCCAGGTTGGAGCCAAGGTGCTTTTTGGCAAAATCGGCCTTTTCACCACGCTTGCCGATGACCACCAGATCAGCGTCCCCTTCCATGGTTTCCACGGTCTCGACCATGTCACCAAGGCGCAGATGCGGATGTACCTCGGCCACGCCATCCTTTTCGATCAACGCCTGCGCGTCCTCTAGGATCGCACGCCCCTGCGCCTGTGCCAGCTTGGCGCGTTGCGCGTCCAGTTCTGCCAGTTCGCCCATGATCTTGGACCGTGCGCCCAGACGCAGATTGCCGCTCAGGTCCTCGGACCCGCCATCGCGGCGACCCAGAACGTGGTAAAGATCAACCGAGGCACCAATGCGCCCGGCAATCCATGCGATGTGATGGCAGACCGATTCAGAATAGGCAGAGCCATCCACCAGTGCGAAGATTTTCTTGCTCATGTCAGTCATCCTTAGTGGGCCATCAGTTTGTCCATCGCGCCGGGCTTGTCATGTTCGCCCAGACGGTCAACGATGGTTTTGGAGGCTTCGTTCATTCCGATAATCTCAACCTCGGCACCGTCACGGCGGAATTTCAACACAGCCATATCCAGCGCAGCAACCGACGAAATGTCCCAGATGTGGGCGCGGCTGACATCGATCACGACCTTTTCCAGCGCTTCCTTGAAATCAAACGCCTTCATGAAATCCTCGGACGAGGCAAAGAACAGCTGGCCATGGATCGTGTAGGTGCGGGTGCGGCCATCCTCGGACAGATCGGTGGTGACGGCAAATAGCTGCGCGATCTTCCACGCAAAGAACAGGCCCGACAGCAGAACGCCGACCAGAACGCCGATGGCAAGGTTGTGGGTGAACACAACAAAGACCACGGTGGCCACCATCACGATGGAGGACGACGCAGGGTGTTCACGCAGGTTGGTGATCGACGACCAGCTGAAGGTGCCGACAGATACCATGATCATGATCGCCACCAGCGCGGCCATCGGGATCAGGCCCACGATATCATCAAGGAACACCACAAGGATCAGCAGCACCACACCGGCGATGAAGCAGGACAGACGGCCACGGCCACCGGATTTCACGTTAATCATCGACTGACCGATCATCGCACAGCCCGCCATGCCACCGATGAAACCGGTTGCCATGTTGGCGACGCCCTGACCGATGCATTCCTGGTTCTTGTCCGACGTGGTGTCGGTCAGATCATCGACGAGGTTCTGCGTCATCAAGCTTTCCAGCAGGCCAACCGCGGCGACGGCTGCCGAATAGGGCAGGATGATCATCAGGGTTTCAAGGTTCAGCGGGATATCCGGGATCAGGAACATCGGCAGGGTATCGGGCAGCTCACCCATGTCGCTGACGGTGCGCAGGTCCAGACCCAACCACAGCGAAATAGCAGTTAGAACCACAATACACACCAGCGGCGACGGGATGGATTTTGTCAGCAGCGGGAAGGTGTAGATGATCAACAGACCAGCGGCGACCATCACATAGGTCAGTTGCGGCACATCGATCAGCTCCGGCAGCTGCGCCATGAAAATCAGGATCGCCAGCGCATTCACAAAACCGGTCATCACTGACCGGCTAACAAACCGCATGACATATCCCAGCTTCAACAGACCGGCGCCCACCTGTAGCACGCCAGCCAGAACCGTCGCGGCCAAGAGGTACTGCAGCCCGTGATCCTTCACCAGTGTGACCATCAGAACCGCAGTTGCGGCCGTAGCGGCAGAGATCATGCCGGGGCGACCACCCACAATGGCGGTGATCACCGCGATCGAGAAGGACGCATAAAGCCCCACCTTCGGGTCCACGCCCGCGATGATCGAAAAGGCGATCGCCTCGGGGATCAAGGCCAGCGCCACCACCAGACCTGACAACAGGTCGGCGCGGATGTTTCCGAACCATTCGTGTTTGTAATTGGATAGCAGCATCATTCGCCTCCGGTTCCGGGCCACCGCTGCGGTGGCCGGGGTGCATATGTTGTCCTGTTCGCAGGGTAGCGGCCTTGGCTAGCAAGGCCATAATCACGTTTGGGCCGCTTATATAAGGGGCTGGTTAGATCGCAACCCCCAGCGGCGCTTGTGGTTGGGACTGCACGGGCAGTGTCGCCGAGCAATCACAGACCGCAGATGGTTGACGCACAGGCGATGCAGATTTGGGCGGGTGCAGAATAGAAAAGAGGCCCAGCGGGCCCCTTTCAAATCTCAACCAGTGTCGTGTTTAGCCGTAGGTCGGGTGGAACCGTCCTGTCGGCGACAGGGTAAAGATCTCAAACCCATCTGCGGTCACACCGATCGAGTGTTCAAACTGCGCCGACAGCGATTTATCGCGGGTCACGGCAGTCCAGTCATCGGCCAGAACCTTGGTTTCAGGGCGACCCAGGTTGATCATCGGCTCGATGGTGAAGAACATGCCCTCTTCCAGCACCGGACCAGTGCCCGCGCGGCCATAGTGCAACACGTTCGGCGGCGCGTGGAACACACGGCCCAGACCGTGACCGCAGAAATCGCGCACAACGCTCATCCGGTGGCCTTCGGCGAAGGCCTGGATCGCATGACCAATATCGCCAAAGGTATTGCCGGGCTTCACCGCCTCGATTCCCTTGAACAGCGCATCATGGGTTACTTGGATCAGGCGCTCCGCCTTGCGGTTCAGTTTGCCGGCCACATACATACGGCTGCTGTCACCGAACCAACCATCGGCAATCACAGTGACGTCGATGTTCAGGATATCGCCATCCTTCAGCTTCTTGTCGCCGGGGATGCCGTGGCAGACCACATGGTTGATCGAAATGCAGCTGGCGTGCTGATAGCCCTTGTAGCCGATGGTGGCCGAGGTGGTGCCCGCCTCTTTCACCTTTTCTTCGATGATGCGGTCCAATTCGCCGGTGGTCTGACCGGGGAAGACGTGTTCAGCGATCTCATCAAGGATCTTGGCCGTTACCGCGCCCGCCTTGTGCATACCAGCAAAGTCAGAGGTCTGGTGGATGCGGATGCCGTCGCGTGTGATACGGCCTTGATGCGTGTCGTTCACGGGATCACCTTCTCGTGCAGATTACATTTGCCACAGTATGTAAGGCGTTTGCGGATCGGATGCCAGAGGCTGTGCTGTTTGGCCCCTCAAACAGGAACAAAAGGCAGCGACTTGCCCACATCAATGCCCTCGGGGCTGATCTGGCAGTCAAAACACATCACCTCAACCCCAGCGGTCATCGCGTCGCGCAGACCTACGGCATAGGCGGGGTCAATGTCAGCGGCAATGCTAACGCGGTCACAATCCGTGCGCTGCACCAGATAGAGCATCACCGCACGTTCGCCGCCCTGTACGATCTTGGTCAGCTCGCCCAGATGTTTCAGGCCACGGGCGGTCACGCTGTCGGGAAATTCCGCCAATCCGGCCTGACGGCAGAGCGTCACGGACTTCACCTCGACATAGCAATCAGGGCCATCGCCGGACAGCAGGAAGTCGATGCGCGATTTGTCGCCATATTTCACCTCGGGGCGCACCAGCGGCGCGACCAGCCCCGGCACCTCACCCGCCATCAGCGCGGCCTTGAGCGCGCGGTTCGGGACCGAGGTGTCGACGCCAGTGAAATGACCGTTTTCGTGATCCACCAAACGCCAGCCATACTTCAGCTTTTTCTTAGGATCATCGTTGGGTTCCAGCCAGACCTTCATGCCCTCATCCGCCAGCCCCATCATCGAACCGGGGTTGGCGCAATGGGCTGTCACCTCGCGCCCGTCGTCCAAAATCACATCCGCAAGGAAGCGTTTATAGCGACGGATCAGCCGGGCGGGGACAAGAGGGGTTTGAAAGCGCATATCACGCGCCTATACCGTAGCAGGTAAAGACGCAAGGAAGGAGAGCGAGGATGCAAAACCCAACAGCCGCCATGCTGGTGATCGGGGATGAAATCCTGTCCGGTCGCACCCGTGACAGCAACATGAACCACCTTGCCAAGGAACTGACCAAACACGGCATCGACCTGAAAGAGGCGCGCATGGTCTCGGACGACGCGCAGGCGATCACCGATGCGGCGCGCACGCTGGCGGCGGCCTATGATCACGTCTTTACCTCGGGCGGAATTGGGCCGACTCATGACGATATCACCGCCGACTGTATCGCCGCCGCTTTCGACACACCGATTGATGTACGCGACGACGCGCGCGCCCTGTTACAGGCACATTATGACCGCCAGGGGCAGGAATTGAACGAGGCACGGTTGCGCATGGCGCGTATTCCCGATGGCGCTACGCTGATCGACAACCCGATTTCCACCGCCCCCGGTTTCACCCTACACAACGTGCATGTGATGGCGGGCGTGCCGACGATTTTTGAAACCATGGTGGCCTCTGTGCTGCCAACGCTGACAGGCGGCGCGCCATTGCTGAGCCAATCGCTGCGGGTGGAACGCGGTGAAGGCGACATTGCCGCGCCGCTGACCGCGCTGGCCGACGCCTACCCCGATCTGTCATTCGGATCCTACCCGTTCAGCCAGAACGGCCTTTACGGCACCAATATCGTGATCCGTGGTCAGGATGGGGCGCAGTTGGATCAGGCGATGACCGCTCTGGCAGAGGCGATGCAATCATGACGCCCACCCCGGCACATGCCCTGCCCGACGCACAGGCGCTTTACGATGTAACCGATGCCACATGGCCCGCCGCCACGGAAACACGGCAGGGTCCATGGCGCATTCGTGATGGACAAAACGGTGGACAGCGCGCGTCGGCGACCGTGGCTGTAGACACTCCAAAGACGGATGATATTGCAGAGGCCGAGGCCGCGATGCAGGCGCTAGATCAACCCCGCCTGTTCCAGATCCGCGACGGCGATGCCGCGCTGGATAAAATGCTGGCAGAACGTGGTTATGAAATCGTCGATCCAGTGAACCTTTGGGTTGCGGGCATTGAAGACATCGCAACCGAATTCCCCCCGCCCGTCACCGCCTTTCAGGTCTGGGAACCATTGGCGATCCAGATCGACATCTGGGCAAACGGCGGCATTGGCCCCGCGCGCATCGACGTCATGCGCCGCGCGAATTGTGCAAAAACCGCCTTGCTTGGCCGGTTGAATGACAGCCCTGCTGGTGCAGGTTTTGTCGGGATCCATGACCAAATCGCAATGGTGCATGCCCTAGAGGTCGTGCCAACCCAACGCAGACAGGGGATGGCGCAATACCTTATGCGGCTAGCTGCCTTCTGGGCGCGTGACAATGGTGCGCGCCACATGTCTGTGCTGTGCACGCAGGCGAACGATGGCGCCAACGCCCTCTACCGTGGGTTAGGAATGACCCTTGCAGGACAGTACCATTATCGCAAACATGGCGACGACCTGTAACCACACGTTTCCGGAGGAGAAACACGTGACCCAAGACGACATGCCCACCGCCCTGAACCTGCCGATGGTGGATCCGCTGCCTGAACAGACGCAGAAGTATTTTGATATCTGTCAGGAAAAATTGGGGATGGTGCCCAATGTGCTGAAAGCGCATGCCTTTGATATCGAAAAGCTGAACACCTTCTCGGCGCTCTATAACAACATCATGTTGGCGGACAGCGGCCTAAGCAAGCTGGAACGCGAAATGATCGCGGTCACCGTGTCGTCGGAAAACAAGTGTTTCTATTGCCTGACCGCCCATGGCGCGGCAGTGCGTGAGCTGTCCGGCGATCCTGCGCTGGGTGAGGCGCTAGTGATGAACTATCGCGTTGCCAAGATCACACCACCCCAGCGCGCAATGCTGGATTTCGCCGTCAAATTGACCAAGGCCAGCGCCACCATCGAAGAGCCGGACCGTCAGGCCCTGCGCGATGCGGGCTGGAGTGATCGTGATATCTGGGACATTGCCAACACCGCCGCTTTCTACAATATGACGAACCGGGTCGCCTCGTCGCTGGATATGCGTCCCAACCCTGAATACCACGCTCAACACCGCGGATAATCACCCCAATGCGCCTAAACGCCTTGCTTGCTGCTGCTTTGCTCCTGCCTTCGATGGTTGGCGCTGCGCCGCTGTCACTGACCTTGCCGGGCAACAGCACTGTCCTCAGCGATGAGGTCAGTGCCCTGGACGCCTATGCGCTGCCCATTGGGGCCTACCGTGATGGCGCCCTGCCGGTGAAGAACCTGACCGGACAGGTGCAGCGCAGCAGCTGGCGGGTGGGTTCGCAGGGGCTAACCGCGTTGCAGGTCCTGACACCGTTGGAACAGCAGTTGACTGAACTGGGATATGAGGTGCTGTTCCGTTGTGCCACTCAGGCCTGCGGCGGGTTTGATTTCCGGTTCGAAACCGAAGTGTTTGCAGCCCCGGCAATGCATGTGGATCTGGGAGATTTCCACTTCATATCGCTGCGACAAGGGGACGAAGACCACCTGAGTCTCTTTGTCTCGCGCTCAGCCAATGCCGGATTTATCCAGCTGATCCGCGTAACACCAGAACAGAACGAAACCACGAACCTAAGCACCAATGCTGCGGCCAATGAAGGCCCTCAACTGTCTGCGGTCAGTCGTCTGAATACAGCGCCGTTCGGCGACGACCTGATCGATACCTTGCAGGACCGCGGCCATGTGGTGCTGGGCGATCTAACCTTTGAAACCGGTTCTGCAGATCTGGGCGCGGCTGATTTTGCCAGCCTGGCCGCTCTGGCGCGTTACCTGAATGCGGATGCAAACCGCCGTGTTGCGCTGGTGGGCCACACCGATGCGGTGGGGGCGCTGGATCGAAACATTGCACTATCCCGCCGTCGTGCGGCATCCGTACGTGATCGGCTGATCAGCACGCTTGGCGTTAACGCAGAACAGCTCGACGCCGAAGGAATGGGCTATCTGGCTCCACGCGCCAGCAATCTGACCAACGAGGGCCGCGAAGAAAACCGCCGTGTTGAAGCCGTCCTATTGAACACAGAATAGCCAATAAATTCGGGCGATCATCTGCGGGGGGCATTCTGGACCTATCATAGACCCGCATCTGGACCTACGCCATTTCCTAAATTCAGCCTTCAATATGCATATGCTGCGGACATGTGTCGCGCACCCCCATGACATTGCGAAAGGACAGCCCAATGGACGGCACCCGTGACAACGATATTCAGGCAGTCGTCGACGCCGACCGCGCCCACGTCTGGCACCACCTGACCCAGCACAAACCTTTCGAAGAGGCGGAACCGCGCATCATCATCGAAGGCAAGGGCATGCGTGTCTGGGACCAAAACGGCAAGGAATACCTTGATGCCGTGTCCGGCGCAGTGTGGACGGTGAATGTAGGCTATGGCCGCGAGAGCATTGCACAGGCGGTGCAGGAACAGCTGGTCAAGATGTGCTATTTCGCGCAGGCCGCGGGGTCGATCCCCGGCTCGAAATACGCTGAAAAACTGATCTCCAAAATGCCGGGGATGAGCCGCGTTTATTATTGTAACTCTGGCTCGGAGGCGAATGAGAAAGTCTTCAAAATGGTGCGCCAGATTTCGCATAAGAAATACGGCGGCAAAAAGAACAAGATTCTTTACCGCGACCGCGACTATCACGGCGGCACATTGGCCACGATGTCGGCGGGCGGTCAGGATGAACGCAACCTGCAATACGGTCCCTTTGCCCCCGGTTTTGTTCGCGTGCCCCACTGCATGGAATACCGCAAAGACGAACTGGGCCTCGGCCATCTGGAAGGCGAAGAGTTCGGCATCGCCGCCGCCAACCTGATTGAGGATGTGATCCTGCGCGAAGGTGCGGACACCATCGGCCTCTTGTGTCTGGAACCTGTGACCGCAGGCGGCGGCGTCATTACCCCGCCCCCCGGCTACTGGCCCCGCGTGCAAGAGATTTGCAAGAAATACGATATCCTCCTGCACATTGATGAGGTGGTCTGCGGCATCGGGCGCACCGGCACGTGGTTTGGCTATCAGCAATACGGCATCAAACCGGATTTTGTGACCATGGCCAAAGGCGTGGCATCGGGTTATGCGGCGATTGCCTGTATGGTGGCGACCGAAGAAGTCTTTGACTGCTTCAAATCCGATCCTTCGGACAAGCTGGACCATTTCCGCGACATCTCGACCTTTGGCGGCTGTGCCAGCGGTCCGGCGGCGGCACTGGAAAACATGCGCATCATCGAAGATGAGGGCCTGTTGGAAAACTGCGAAAAGATGGGCGAACGCTTCTTCGCTAATCTTGAGGCGCTGAAAGAGAAGCACGCCGTTATCGGCGACGTGCGCGGCAAGGGTCTGTTTCTGGGCGCCGAACTGGTCAAGGATCGCGATACCAAGGAACCGGTGGAAGAGGCGCAGGTTGGCGCGGTCGTCGCAGCCTGTGGCGCGATGGGGGTCATCATCGGTGCATCCAACCGATCAGTGCCCGGGCGCAACAACGTGTTGTGCTTCTCTCCCTCACTGATCGTAACGCCAGAGGATGTCGATCTGATCACTGATACGGTCGACAAAGCACTGAGCGAGGTTTTCGGCTGATGTGGCCAGCAACAATTGAACTGACGGGCCAGCATGTAACGCTGGCCCCTTTGTCGTTTGACCATCTGGCGGACCTACAGGCCGCCAGTGCCAGCGGCGACATGCATAAACTGTGGTACACTAGCGTGCCCTCGGCCGATGGGATGGAGGCAGAAATTGCCCGCCGTCTTGGCTTGCAAGAGGCGGGGTCGATGCTGCCCTTCACCGTGTTGCTGCCGACGGGTCGTGCGGTGGGCATGACCACCTACATGAATATCGACGCCGCCACCAAACGGGTTGAGATTGGCTCCACCTGGTACGCGCCAGAGGTGCAGCGCAGCTCGCTGAACACAGAGGCCAAGCGCCTGCTGCTGTCGCATGCTTTCGATGATCTTGAGTGTGTCGCGGTAGAGTTTCGCACCCACTTCATGAACCATCAAAGCCGCCGTGCGATTGAGCGGCTGGGCGCAAAACTGGATGGCGTGTTACGCAGCCATACCCGTATGGCGGACGGCAGCCTGCGAGATACGGCGGTCTATTCCATCCTGTCGCATGAATGGCCAATGGTGCAGGCGCATCTGAACTGGCAGCTGGAAAAGCCGCGCGATTAAGCATCTGGGCTGGGCAATCTACCCAGCCAACACCTCCGCCTTGCGCTTTCGCGCAGGGCGTGGTCTTAGATCACGTACAGGCACGACCCATTTCGGGGTGCCGGATGACCTAACTAAGGATCCGATGATGAAATATCTCACTCTTCTGGCCGCGCTGCTGCTGGCCTCCCCCGCTTTTGCCCATATGGACCCCGCCGAACATGGCTCGATCGCGGCGGGTTTTACCCATCCTCTGTTTGGCCTTGATCACGTGCTGGCGATGATCGTCGTTGGCCTGTGGGCCGCGCAAATCGGCGGCTGGGCGATCTGGTCGGTGCCATTGGGGTTTGTGTCGGCCATGCTGGCAGGCTTCCTTGCATCCCTCGCCGGTGTACCGCTGCCAGTGGTGGAGCCAGTGATCCTAGCGTCGTCGGTCATTCTGGGCCTGTTGGTGGCACTGGCGGTGCAGCCGCAAACCCATTGGGCGATGTTGACGGTGGCGGGCTTTGCCCTGTTTCACGGTCACGCCCACGGGTCGGAACTGGGCGCGGCAGAGGCGCTGCCTTATGGCGCGGGCTTCCTGATGGCGACGATTGTTCTGCACGCCTTTGGCACCCTGATCGGGGCCAGCCTGCAACGGTTCCAACTGCCCCTACGCATCCTTGGCGGCGGCACCGCATTGGCCGGTGTCATTATAGCCGTTGGATGACAAAAGGGGGCCGCGCGGCCCCCTCTTTTCGTTAGAGCATCTGAAACAGAATACCCGACAGGATCGCGCCACTGATCCCCAGCCCCAGATAGGCAGCAAAGACCTGCGGTTTCACCAGCGACCACACCGCGGCCATCGCAGGGATCGAACTGACCGCGCCCGCGATCATGAACGACATCGCGGCCCCCGCACTCATCCCTTGATCCATCAGCCCAGCCAAAAGCGGCGGCGCGACATAGCTGTTGAGGTAGGCAGGCATCCCGACAAAGGCAGCGGTGATGATCGGCAGCACACCGGTGCCCCCCACCAGCGTGGCGATCAGATCGGCGGGCACATAGTGCACCAGCAACGCCTCCAACACATAGGCCAGTGCCAGCCATTTCAGCAAGAACAGCGCATTGCCACGGAATTCGCGCCCGAATGTCTGACGACGTTCTGCCTCTTGCCAGAATTTCCACTGCGGTTTGCCGCCCATCTTGGGCGCACTGCAGCAGCTGCCGCAACCCGACGACTGTTGCTTTTTCAATGGCGATTGGAACGCACCCAAACGCATCAACCCACGCAGGGCAAAGCCACCAAACAGCCCGAGGGATACAGCCGCCACAGCCTTACCAATCGCAAAAGGCCAGCCAAGCGCACCGGCAGTGATCAACAGCGTCGGCGGATCGATCAGGGGCGAGGACAACCAGAACGCCATCACCGCAGGCAAGGGGGCGCCAAGCGCCAACAGACCGGCGATAAACGGGATCACCTCACAGGAGCAGAACGGCGCCAGCCCACCAAACAGCGCGGCCAAGAGGATCATCCGGCTTTCCCGCCCCTCAAATGCGCGGGCCACCATCACCTCTGCCCCCGTGGCCTTCAGATAGGCCAGCAGAAACACCGCCAACACGATGTAGCGTGCAGTGCTGAGCAGAGCCGCGATGGCAAATTCGGTCACGTCGCGCAGGTTCGCCGGATCCAACAGCGCCACCAGTGCCAGCAGCAGGATCACCAAGGACCATGGGGTTTTCAGATAGCTTAGCCCAGTGGACCAATTACGCGGGGATTGGGAAATATCAGTCATCGTTCGCCACCTCCTGTGGGGCATCGGCGCAGCATTCGCACAGGATGTAATCTGCCAGCAGTCGCAGGTGATCAAAGTTCGCCCGTGTGATCGTGCTGCGCCCCTGACGTTCTTGCAGGACGACATTGCCCGCGGCCAGAAACTTCAGATGATGCGCCAGCGTTGAGGGGGCAATGCCCGACCTCTCTTGTATCTCACTTACACTCAATCCTGCAGCACCGGCGCGGATCAGGATGCGCAGCACGTCCAACCGTGCCTCTGATCCCATTGCGCCAAAGCCGCCTGCGGCCACTTCCAGTTCCATCGGTCATATCCCAATTGATTCTATAAAACTAGTTTTATAGTTTTAATAAAGAAGCACAAGGCCCTCATATATATCCAGATTGCAGCCATCTTAGGTCCAGCCTAATCTGCCCCCATGGCTGTTCCCGTCGAAACCTTCTTCCTCACCCCGAATGCACAGGGCACGCTGCAGGCACAGATCCAGCAGATGATCGCCAGTGCGATCCTGTCGGGCCGTCTGCGGCGAGGGGAGAAACTGCCATCGTCGCGCAAACTGGCGACACACCTTGGCGTCAGCCGCCTGACTGTGACCTTGGCCTATACCGAGTTGCAGGTCAGCGACTATCTGCAATCGCGCGACCGTTCCGGCTACTATGTCAGCGACAATGCCCCCGAACCGCTGCCAGACCCCACCCCGCCCGAGGGCGCGTCAACGGTCGATTGGGACGCGGCATTGCCAAAGCAACTGACCTCCTCTGTCGTGCCTGGACGCCCTTCAGATTGGGCGCGCTACCGCTTCCCCTTTGTCTACGGACAAGCGGATCCGACGCTTTTTGATCACGCCCATTGGCGGCTGTGTGCGTTACAGGCGCTGGGGCAGAAGGATTTCACCGCGCTGACCACCGATTACTACGATCAGGACGATCCCGAACTGATCGAATTTATCCTGCGCCACAGCCTGCCCCGCCGCGGTATCAGCGCCCGCCCGCAGGAGGTGCTGATTACAATGGGCGCCCAGAACGCGCTGTGGCTGGCAGCGCAGGTGCTGCTGGACGGCAACCGCCGCGCGGTGGTGGAAAACCCCGGCTACCCGCCGCTGAAGGACACGCTGGCGCAGATCGGCTGTCACGTCACGCCCGTGGATGTGGACGCAGACGGCCTGCCGCCCGAGGCGCTGCCGGATCAATGCAACGTCATATTCACCACACCGTCGCATCAATGCCCAACCTCGGCGACAATGCCCGTCGCACGGCGCAAGGCGTTACTGGCAGCTGCCCGCGACCGTGGCGCCTTGGTGGTGGAGGATGATTATGAATTTGAAATGTCCTTCCTCACCCCTGCCCTGCCCGCCCTCAAAAGTCTGGATGGCGATGGGCGGGTGATTTACGTCGGCAGCTTTTCCAAGGTGCTGTTTCCCGGGCTGCGCCTCGGCTATCTGGTGGGTCCCGAACCGTTTATCCGGCAGGCCCGCGCCCTGCGCGCCACGGTGCTGCGCCACCCGCCGGGACATATCCAGCGCACAGCAGCCTATTTCCTGCGCCTTGGCCATTATGATGCGCAGATCAAGCGGATGTCGCGACTACTGGCCGAACGCCGCGCGGTGATGCAGGCTGCGCTGCTGGATCATGGGCTGAGCATTGCAGGCAGCGGTAGCTTCGGCGGCTCCAGCTTCTGGATGCAGGCGCCAGAAGGCGCGGATATGGAACAGGTGCGCCAGCACCTCCTGCACGACGGCGTGTTGATCGAAAGCGGGAATCGGTTTTTCAGCGGCGCGCAAGCCCCGCGCAATCATTACCGGCTGGCCTATTCCTCGATCCCGTCCGATCGCATCACCGAAGGCGTCGCGCGCATCGCCGCCGCGATCGCCGCAAACACCGGCGCATGAAAAAGGGCGCCACACCGCGCCCTTCACCGTTCCCAAAACATCCCAAATCCAGCGCTGCAACCAGCACCAAGCCGGACTTACTTGCCACGCAAACCTTTAAGCCAGCGGCCCATACGGCTACCGCGATCGGCAATCGCGTCAGAGGCGGCATCATAGCCATCCTCGATATCCTCCAGCACCGGATCAATCCGCGCCTCGCGGAAACGCCGCCAACGCACGTACAGCCCCCAGAACAGCGCCGCCATGAAGGTCAGGAAAACGATATTGAACCAAGGAATGATCTGTTCATCCGGACCCGTTGCAGGGCGCACATCCACCGCGTTGGGATAGATCGAAAACAGCTCATTGCGCCAACCATAATGGGTGATCACCACCCATTTCGGCGCCTCGACGGTGGATTCCATATCGCCCACCTCGGCCTGCAGGTTCGACGTGTCGAACTTGAAATACGGCGGCCAGCCCCAGCCGGTGTCCTCATTACGGTAGACCATCACCTCATCTTCGGGCGATTTGGTCTGGATAAAGAACACATCACGGTTCACTGGCGATGCCGCATTGCCGCTACCGGCACTAGACCAGAAGAGGGAGTTGTTGCCGAAATCAATCCGCTCTTCATAGGTGCCGGTCACCCGCACAATGTCATGCTGCGGCAGGGTGTAGTGGAAAAATCCGACCACAAGGGTCAGCACCACAATCCGAAATGCCCATTTCACATAGCCCATGACGGCCCCTTTCTGAAATCCGCTCTACGCCTTGCTACGCCAGCAGGCGCCTAAAATCTACAGACACAGTTGGGGGATTTGGGCCGAAGTTTCAAGAACAGGTCAGCGCTGCGACGCAACGGTTAGCATATTAGGAATGAGGTTGTGTGGATTGCAGCACTACGACAACCATCTGTGCAGATGTGACTTTTTGGGCTCTCTACGACGATGCCTGCAGTTCCATTCCTCATCGCTTCCAATCCAGATCCAGTTCCAACCAACGCTCCAATTGCGCGGCCTTTAAAGCCAAAATCGGGAACCAAACCCCGATGAAACCCAAACCAACTGTGCCGTATTTCACCGCGAAAACGGCAGCAAACAGAGTCGGAAGGCCATAGAAAGCAATCATCGCCAACCAACCAATTTGCAAGATCGCAGCAACCACAACACAACCACAGGCGCCTGCCATAGCAGCTAAGAGACCCAGCTCAATTTTCACCCAACGCGGTTTGAATTTCGGGTCCAACTCTTTAACGCTGCGCACGCGAAGAGGTGTCCGCTTTCGAAAAATGTTTAAATTCATGGCCATTCACTTTCACCATACAATCTATGCGAGCTGATCGATGAATCAAAGCCTACCGCAATCACCCCGCCAGCGCCGCTTCCAATCGCAAACGTAGACGCCGCACTTCTTCGCGCAACTCAGTCACCTCTGACGCGGGCATTGCCGCAGCCTCCCCCAGACAGGCGGGGATCGTGGCGGCCTGATCCTGAAGAGCGCGGCCTGCGTCGGTCAGGCGGATGCGGACGCGGCGCTCATCCTCGGGGTCGCGCTGGCGGGTGATCTGGCCCGATGCCTCCATCCGTTTGAGCAGCGGCGTCAAGGTTGAGCTTTCCAGTGACAGAGCCTGCCCCAGATCGCCAACCGCGCGGTCATCGCGTTCCCAGAGCAGCAGCATCACCAAATACTGCGGATAGGTCAGCCCCAGCGGATCCAAGAGGGGTTTGTAGAACTTGGTAAACGCATGAGAGGCGGCATAGACCTCAAAGCAAAGTTGCTGGTCGAGGGTGGTGAAGGGTGCGGTCTGTGTCATGCTTACCCAATTAAATCGCACACGATTAAATCGCAAGGGTTGACAGTGCGAGATGATGCCGACACTTATATCGCACACGATTTAATTGCTCGATAACAAATTGAGTACCTGCGAGACCGAAAGGACATGACAATGCTTGAGAGCGTAATCTACAAAACAGCCGCAACCGCAACCGGGGGCCGTGATGGCACCGCCAGCTTTGCTGATTCTGACGCAACCTTCGGCCTGGCCCCGCCCAAGGAATTTGGCGGCAACGGCAATGGCATGAACCCCGAACAGCTGTTTGCGGCAGGCTATGCGGCCTGCTTCCTGTCGGCGCTGAAACATGTGGCCGGCGAACAAAAAATCGCCGTGCCTGCGGATGCCACCGCGGATGTTGCCGTTGCCATCGGCCCGCGCGTTGGCGGTGGTTTTGGTCTGGATGTGGCGATCGACGTTTCCCTGCCCGGGATGGATCCCGCACAGGCAGAGGCGCTGATCGAAACCGCGCATCAGGTCTGCCCCTATTCCAACGCCACCCGCGGCAACATCGACATCACCCCGCGCCTGAAGGGGTGATCAGAGGGGGCCGAACGCAAAGAGGGAGGGCAATGCGCCCTCCCTCTCTCGTTTCATGGTATGGGGCCAATCACCCAACCACGTTAAAGTCCGGCCCATAGGGATAGCCGGTGATGTTTTCATTGCCATCCTCGGTGATGATCAGGATGTCATGTTCGCGATAGCCCCCCGCGCCCGGTTGGCCGTCTGCGATGGTCAGCATCGGCTCCATCGAAATGACCATGCCCGGTTCCAGCACGGTGTCAATATCTTCGCGCAGTTCCAGACCGGCCTCACGACCATAGTAATGCGACAGCACCCCGAAGGAATGACCATACCCAAACGTACGGTATTGCAGCATGTCACGTTCAGCGAAGAATTCGTTGATCTGATGGGTCACCTCGGCGCAGCTGGCGCCGGGTTTCAGCAGCGAAATCCCCAGCTCATGCGCGCCCACATTCGCCTCCCAATACTTGAGGGAAGCGTCATCAACCTCACCCACAAACATGGTACGTTCCAGGGCGGTGTAATAGCCCGAGATCATCGGGAAGGTGTTCAGCGACAGGATATCGCCACGCTGCAACCGCCGTGCGGTGACAGGGTTGTGGGCGCCGTCGGTGTTGATACCGGATTGGAACCACACCCAGGTGTCGCGGTATTCCGCATCGGGGAAGCGTTTAGCGATCTCCAGCTCCATCGCGTCACGACCGGCCATCGCCACGTCAATTTCGCGCGCGCCCTCTTTCACCGCATCGCGGATCGCATAACCGCCCACATCAGCCACCGCAGCACCTGCGCGGATCATTTCCAGCTCGGCCGCGGATTTGTGCATACGCTGGCGCATGGTCGGCTCATACAGATCCTTGGTCGCGGCGGGCGACAGGAAGCTGTCCAGTTTGGATTTCTGCAACAGGCTTAGGTGATCGCTTTCATAGCCGATGACCTTGCCCGCGCCGGTGACGGACAGGATCGCGCGCCAATAGTTGTCGCGCTGCCAGTCGGTGTAGGTGATGTTGTCGCCATAACACCGTCGCCACGGCTGGCCTGCATCGATTCCGGCTGAAATAGTGACACATTCTGTCGCTGTCACCACCAGCGCATAGGGGCGGCCAAAGGCGCAATAGGTGAAGCCAGAATAATAAGAGATGTTGTGCATCGACGAAAACACCGCCGCATCCACACCGGTGTCGACAAGGATCTTGCGCAGGCCGGCAACGCGGTTGGCATATTCGGCATCTGCAAACTGCAGCGCAGCCTTTTCGCCATTGTGGAAACGATAGAATTCAGGACGAGATGTCATTTGTTGACCCTCCTTAATCAAAAGAAAGGTCCCGGCGTTCAGGACGGTTTGAACGGGGTCCCATTGCTATTGCATCCGTTGTGCAGCAATGCGGCGACGCCATCGCCCAGCCCGAAGGGCCTGACCCGTATAAGCCCCAACTTGCCGATCCTGAGAATTCAGGCAAGATGTTTTTGCGACCTTTTCAGGGAAAAATACACAATGACCATTTCCGCACAGCCCAGTACCGAAGTTGGTGCCCGAAATCTGATCACCGATGTCGCGGGCCTGCGCGTCGGCAATGCCGACGATCAGACGATCAAGACTGGCGCGACAGTTCTGCTGGCGGATCAGCCGTTTACCTGCGGTGTGCATGTGATGGGCGGCGCGCCGGGGACGCGGGAAACAGACCTGTTGGCGCCGGACAAAACGGTGGAACAGGTGGACGCGCTGGTGCTGTCTGGCGGATCGGCCTTTGGTCTGGATGCGGCGTCTGGCGTTGCCGATGGGCTGCGCGCACAGGGGCGCGGCTTCAAGGTGGGCGATCAACTGGTGCCGATTGTGCCCGGCGCAATCCTGTTCGACCTGATCAATGGCGGCGACAAGAACTGGTCTGAAAACCCCTATAAACGGCTGGGCGCTGCGGCGCTGGCAAATGCAGATACAGATTTCGCCCTCGGATCCACCGGCGCGGGCACCGGCGCGACCACGGCGAACCTGAAGGGCGGGCTTGGCTCTGCATCCATCACCCTGCCCTCAGGCCACACGGTTGGCGCGCTGGTGGCGGTGAACGCGCTGGGATCTGCCGTGGTAGGCGACGGCCCCGCGTTCTGGGCCGCGCCGTTTGAACAGAATGCTGAGTTCGGCGGCAAAGGCGTGGCGCAAAGCTATAGCGACACCCATGTGCCGCCAACCAAACTGGCGGCGCACGCCAACACCACCATCGGCATCATCGCCACAGATGCCGCGCTGACACAGGCGCAATGCACACGCCTCGCCACTGCGGCCCATGACGGTTACGCCCGCGCGCTGTATCCCTCCCATACGCCGATGGACGGGGACCTAATCTTCGCCGCAGCCACATCCGAAAAACCACTGGGCGACCCGATTGCAGATACTCTCTACCTCGGCCACGCAGCGGCCACTGTGATGGCCCGCGCCATTGCCCGCGCGATCTATCATGCAACCGCACAGCCAAATGACGCCCAGCCGACGTGGGCCGAACGGCACGGCTAAGACCTTAACCCAACAGCCGCGCCAGTATCCGCCCATCCCGATCCGCCAATGGATCAATTACATCGAAATGGTGACGACCCGCGTCAATCACACACTCGCACCCCCATGCCTCGGCCAAGGCAGTAGCCTGTTCCAGAAACGCCGGACGCTCCTCCGCCCCGACCCAAACGGTGACATCGATATGGGACAGCGGTTGTTGCAACACGGGACTTTCGGCGCGCGCGTCTGCTTCGTCCATCTTGAACTTCTCGTTCATCGAGGTTTTCAACAAAGGTCGCAGGTCTGACACCGGCGAAATTGGCATCACCCGTTTGATCCGCGCTGCCACAGCGTCAGGCAACAGACCAGGCACCGACATACGCGCCACCAGATGCCCGCCTGCAGAATGACCGGCCAGATGGATCGGTCCATCAATCATTTCCGCTGCCACGGGGATCATGCGGGCAATCTGGTGTGTAATCTCGGCAATCGACACATCGGGGCACAGGTCATAAGACGGCATCGCCACCGCCCACCCCGCCTCTAACGCGCCCTGTGCGCAATGGGACCAGCTGGATTTGTCAAAGAACAACCAATAGCCACCATGCACAAAAACCAGCAGGCCCTTTGGGGTGCCCTCGGGTTTGTATAGATCGAAACGATGGCGCGCGCCCTCCCCATAGGGCAGGTCCAGTTCAACCTGACCGCTTTGCATCATGCCTTCACGAAACGCGGCTGCGGCCTGTGCCCAGCGCTGCGGGTATTCAGCGCCGTTTTCGATAAACTGCATATTTGCGTAGGCTTCATCCAGTTCCATGGCGGGTTTCATCAAGGCCTCCCAGAATTTGATCACTTTTTCTGGACAATCCTATCGCCAGATGGTCCACCTATGCCAGAGATATCGCAAGCATACGTTGGGAGGAGCCACCAATGACACAGACAACCACCGATCTGAAATCGCTGCTAAAAGATCCAGAGCTGCTGGCGACCCAAGCCTATATCGCGGGCGAGTGGGTCGACAGTGACACTGGCGCCACCTACGAGGTGACGAACCCTGCCCGCGGCGATATCATCGCCACTGTTGCCGATCCCAGCCGCGCGCAGGTGACCGAGGCGATTGCCAAGGCCGAAGCCGCGCAGAAAGAGTGGGCCAGCTGGACCGGCAAGGAACGCGCAGCCGTGCTGCGCCGTTGGTTCGATCTGATGATGGAACATCAGGACGATCTGGGCACCATCCTGACCGCCGAACAGGGCAAGCCTTTGGCAGAGGCGAAAGGCGAAATCGCCTATGGGGCCTCCTTCATCGAATTCTTTGCCGAAGAGGCCAAGCGCGTTTACGGCGAGACGATCCCCGGCCACCAGCGTGACAAGCGTATCATGGTGATGAAACAGCCCATCGGCGTTGCCGCCTCGATCACCCCATGGAACTTCCCCAATGCGATGATCACCCGCAAGGCCGGTCCGGCGCTGGCAGCGGGCTGTGCCTTTGTAGCGCGTCCTTCGGAACTGACCCCGCTATCCGCGCTGGCGCTGGGTGTGCTGGCCGACCGTGCAGGCATCCCCAAAGGCGTGCTGTCGATCCTGCCGACCACAGATGCCGCAGGCACGGGGCAAGAGTTCTGCGAAAACCACGCGGTGCGCAAGCTGACCTTCACCGGATCGACCAACGTGGGTCGTATCCTGCTGCGTCAGGCGGCGGATCAGGTGATGAAATGTTCGATGGAACTGGGCGGCAACGCGCCCTTCATCGTCTTTGACGACGCCGATCTGGATGAAGCGGTCGCTGGTGCGATCATGTGCAAATTCCGCAACAACGGTCAGACCTGCGTGTGCGCCAACCGCATCTATGTGCAGGACGGTGTCTATGACGCCTTCGCCGCCAAGCTGAAGGCCGCCGTTGAACAGATGAAAGTGGGCGACGGTCTGGAGGCCGGCACCGATCTGGGCCCGCTGATCAGCGACAAAGCGATTGCCAAGGTGCAGGAACATATTGCGGATGCGAAAGCCAAAGGCGCGACCGTGATCCTTGGCGACACGGACGCGACGCAAGAGGCAGGCTACTTCCTGCCCCCGACCATCGTGACCGGCGCCACTAAGGACATGCAGTTCGCCACCGATGAAACCTTCGGCCCGCTGGCACCCTTGTTCCGTTTCAAGGATGAGGATGAGGTGATCGAGCTGGCCAACGACACGATCTTCGGCCTTGCCAGCTATTTCTACGCCAAGGATCTGAGCCGCGTCTACAAAGTGGCCGAAGCGCTGGAATATGGCATCGTTGGTGTGAACACCGGCATCATCTCCACCGAAATGGCGCCCTTTGGCGGGGTCAAGCAATCCGGCCTTGGACGCGAAGGCAGCCATCACGGGATGGAAGACTACATGGAAATGAAATACGTCTGCATGTCCGTGTAAGCTAAACGATTAAGGGGCTTTGAGAACCCTCAAAGCCCCTTACGATGTGCAGTCCATTTTGAACAATCCGTCGCGCGCCAGATTGAATAAACCGGCCCAGTGATGCGTGGGCCATGTGCCGTCAGGCGACAATAATTTCTGTGCCGCTACTCTTGCATGCCACAACAAATTCGGCGGGCGGCTGCGCATCGGTAATGAAAGTGTCAATTTCAGACAGGCCCGCAATTTTCAGGGGCGCTTTGCGTTCGAATTTCGACGTGTCCGCCACCAGAATGATTTTATCACTACGGCTGATAATCGCCTGACTGACCCCCACTTCGCGGGTATCGAAATCCAGAATATCGCCCTCTTGATGCAGCGCCGAACAACCGATCACGGCATAATCAAACCGGAAACGTGAAACCGTTTCTCTGGCCACTGCACCAACCAATCCCCCGTCTGCACGTCGCAAATCGCCGCCGGTGACCACCACCTCCGCTTCGGAGGTATGAGACAGATTATTGGCGATGTTCAGGTTGTTCGTCACGATGAGCAGGCCCGTATGGCGGTGCAACTCCGCGGCGACTGCTTCGGTCGTGGTTCCGATGTTCAAAAACAAAGAACAGTCGTTTGGAATATGCTTCACGCAGGCTCTGGCGATGTCGACTTTGGATGACAGGTTCAGCTCCTGACGTTCCATATAAGCGATGTTCACCGTCGCAGATGGCAGGATCGCACCACCATGCACACGTTCTAGCTGCCCCGACTCTGCTAACTCTGTCAGGTCGCGCCGAATAGTTTGTGGCGTGACACCGAAATGATCCACCAACATATCGACGGTCACTTTCCCCTCGCGCCGGGCAATCTCGATTATTTCAGGCTTTCGCAGGGTCTGAACCAAATATGCCTCCCAGTTTCTTTTGACCATAAAGCGTTCAGACCGGTTCGCAACCAGTGACGCGCGTTTTAGATTCGGTCCCCCCATCTTTACGTTCGCTTGTGCACTTTTAACGAAAAAAGCGCAAAAAATTTTCCATTTTCTGTCAATTCGTTAGGCAAAAGCGAATTGAAACGAAAAAAATTTACTTCCATTTGCGCGCGGTTTCTGTTCAAAAGTGGCGTGTTCTGAGGGCTGCTGACGGCGTTCCAGACCGCTCGGGGAGGAAAACAATGCAAGCAGACTATGATCTTTTGGTCATTGGTGGTGGTATCAACGGGTGCGGAATCGCGCGCGATGCTGCGGGCCGTGGCCTCAACGTTTGCTTGCTGGAAATGAACGATTTGGGCGGTGCAACCTCTGCCTCGTCGACCAAACTGTTCCACGGCGGCCTGCGCTATCTTGAGTACTTTGAATTCCGTCTGGTCCGCGAAGCTTTGATCGAACGCGAAGTGTTGCTGACCGCGATGCCGCACATTTCGTGGCCGATGCGTTTTGTCCTGCCCTATCACGCACAAATGCGCTTCGACACAAGCACGCCAACGTCCCGATTGCTCGGCACGTTTATGCCGTGGATGAAGGGCCGACGCCCCGCATGGCTTATCCGCCTTGGACTATTTTTGTACGATAATCTGGGCGGCAGAAAAATCCTGCCGGGCACCACCAACATAGACCTGACCACCGCACCCGAGGGTGCCCCACTTCAGGATAAGTTTAAGCGCGCCTTCGAATATTCCGACTGCTGGGTCGAAGATTCGCGCCTTGTCGTATTGAACGCACGCGATGCCGAAGCACGTGGCGCCGACATCGTTACGCGCGAAAAGGTCATCTCAGCGGACGTGACCGATGGCATTTGGACCGTCACATCGCAGAACACCACCACAGGCCAACAAACCAAACGCACGGCGAAAATGGTAGTGAACGCCGCTGGCCCATGGGTCGGTGACGTTCTGCGCGGCACATTGAAAAGCAACAGCTCTGCCGGCGTGCGATTGGTGCGCGGCAGCCATATTGTCACCAAGAAGCTGTTTGACCACGACAAATGCTATTTCTTTCAAGGGACAGATGGGCGGATCACCTTCGCCATTCCCTATGAAACGGATTTCACCCTCATCGGCACGACAGATGTAGAACACACTGACCCGTCCCAGAAACCGGAATGCACCGACGAGGAACGCGACTATCTGCTAGGCTTCATCAATCAGTACATCGCCAAACCCATCAGCAAAGATGACGTCGTCTGGACCTATTCCGGTGTGCGACCGCTTTATGACGACGGTGCAGATAGCGCGACGGCGGCAACCCGCGACTATGTTCTGAAAACCGATACGTCGCGCGGCGCGCCGGCCCTGAATATCTTTGGTGGCAAGATCACCACTTATCGCTGCCTCGCGGAAAGCGCTCTGGAAGAGATCGCCAAAGAGCTGCCCATTTCCGGCAAGCCCTGGACCGCAGGCGTCGCGATGCCGGGCGGCGACTTCCCTGTGGATGGGGTAGACGACCTGATCGCTTCTTTGCGCGCACAGTTTGCTTTCCTCGACGCCCGCTGGGCCCGGCGTCTGGTGCGCGCCTATGGCACCGACGCATTCGAGGTACTCAACGGTGCCGCGCAGGCCAGCGATCTGGGGCAAGACTTTGGGGCCACTTTGACCGAAGCTGAAGTCAAATGGCTCATGGACAATGAATACGCACAACGTGCAGAAGACATCGTTTGGCGCCGAAGCAAATTAGGTCTTCGGATGACACCGGAACAAATAGAAACACTGGACACTTGGATGGCCACATGGTTAACGACCGTGTCTTCGGCCGCCGCAGAATAAAGGAGGGGGTTTGGCTTATGTCGCTTGAACTAAAAGGCGTTTCCAAGGTCGTGAATGGCCAGACGCATATTTTTGAGACGGATCTGGTCCTCGAAAAAGGAACGATGAACGTTCTCTTGGGGCCCACCCTGTCGGGCAAAACCTCTCTGATGCGGCTGATGGCGGGTCTCGACAAACCGACAACGGGCAAAGTTTTCTGGGAAGGCAACGACGTCACAGACGTCAAAGTCCAAGACCGACACGTCGCGATGGTCTACCAGCAGTTCATCAACTACCCGTCGATGACCGTGTACGACAACATTGCGTCCCCCCTTAAGCTATTAGGCAAGACCAAGGATGAGATCGATCAGGCAGTACGCAAGTCTGCCGAACTGATGCAGCTGTCGCCGATGCTGGACCGCAAGCCGCTGGAACTGTCCGGCGGACAACAACAGCGCTGCGCCCTTGCGCGCGCATTGGTCAAAGATGCGGGTCTGGTTTTGTTGGATGAACCCCTTGCCAACCTTGACTACAAGCTGCGCGAAGAGCTGCGTATCGAGATCCCCAAGATCTTCGAAGAGTCGGGGGCGATTTTCGTTTATGCGACGACCGAACCCGAGGAGGCGCTGCTGCTTGGTGGCAACACCGCAACGCTGTGGGAAGGCCGCATTACACAGTTCGGCCAGACACCCGTTGTCTACAGACAGCCCGTTGATGCGACCACCGCACGGGTGTTCAGCGATCCGCCAATGAATTTCCTGCCGGTCAGCAAGGTTGGCAACAGGATCATGTTCGGTGACGGACAATCCGCCCCGGCCGCAGGCGCGATGCAGGATCTGCCAGACGGACGGTATCAAGCCGGGTTCAGACCGAACCACGTTGAAATTCTGTCGCATGGTGATCACTCGATGGAGTTTCACACCAAACTGATGGTGACCGAACTGACAGGCTCCGAAACCTTTGTTCACCTTGATCACCACGGCGAGGCCTGGGTGGGTCTGATCCACGGCATCCATGATCTGGAACTGGGGGCACCGCTAAAGGTCTACCTTGATCCCAGCCACGTCTACATCTTCAGCGAAGACGGCGACCTTGTGACCCCCGCAGCTTACGCGCTGGCCGCTTGAGGAGGCTGAAAAATGGCAAAAATTACACTCGATAATCTGGCGCATTCCTATAACCCTTCGCCTCAGTCCGAAGATGACTTTGCGCTGAAAGAGTTGAACCACGTGTGGGCCGATGGCGAAGCCTACGCACTGCTGGGATCGTCCGGCTGTGGCAAGTCGACATTGTTGAACATCATTTCTGGTCTACTGACCCCCAGCCAGGGGCGCATTCTCTTTGATGATGTCGATGTCACTCAGGCCAGCACCGCAGACCGCAACATCGCGCAGGTGTTCCAGTTCCCAGTGGTCTACGACACCATGACCGTGCGGGACAATCTGGCGTTCCCGTTGAAGAACCGCGGCGCCAGCGCTCAGTATATCGCGCAGCGCGTCCAGCAGATCGGCGCCATGATCGGCATGGAAGCCGAGCTAGACAAACGCGCGCGTGGCCTGACGGCGGATGCCAAACAAAAGATCTCTCTTGGGCGTGGCATGGTGCGTGAAGATGTTAACGCGCTGTTGTTTGATGAACCACTGACAGTGATCGACCCCCATATGAAGTGGGAGCTGCGCACGCAGCTGAAATCGCTACACCACGAATTCGGTCACACAATGATTTATGTGACCCACGATCAGACGGAGGCACTGACCTTCGCTGACAAAGTTGTTGTGATGTATGACGGCCGCGTTGTGCAGATCGGCACCCCCGAGGAACTGTTCGAAAAGCCACAGCACACCTTTGTCGGCTACTTCATCGGGTCACCCGGCATGAACGTGATCCCGGCGCAGGTCGAAAACAACATCGCCACAGTGCACGGCGCATCTGTCACGCTTTCGCAGTCATACACATCCCTGAACGGCAAGGTGGAGCTGGGGGTGCGTCCTGAATTCGTATCACTAACCGACGGCGAAGGCCTGCCGGTCAAAGTGCGACGCGTCGAAGATGTGGGCCGACACAAGATCGTACGAGCGGAGCTGTTTGGCAACGACATCAACATCGTAGAGAGCGAAGGCACATCCATTTCACCGGATATGAACCGCATCGTTTTCGACCCTGCAAAGGTCAACATCTACGTGAATGACTGGCTCAAAGAGGGGGAGGCAGCCTGATGAACAAGACACTCAATCAAAAGGCATGGTTCCTTGTCCTGCCAGTGCTTTTGCTGGTGGCATTTTCTGCGGTCATCCCCCTGATGACCGTGGTGAACTATTCTGTGCAGGACACGTTCGGGAACAACCAGTTTTTCTGGGCTGGCCTCGAATGGTTCGACGAGCTGATCAATGATGATCGCATCTGGGATGCCCTTTGGCGCCAGTTGATGTTCTCGGCGATCATCCTGTGCATTCAGGTGCCGCTCGGCGTTTTTGTTGCGCTCAACATGCCCAAGAAAGGGTTCTGGGCCAGCTTCTGTCTGGTGGTTATGTCCCTGCCGCTGTTGGTTCCGTGGAACGTTGTGGGCACCATCTGGCAGATCTTCGGCCGCGTCGACATTGGCCTGCTGGGCTATACGCTGTCGTCGCTGGGCATCGATTACAACTATACCTCGGACCCGTTGGCGGCGTGGATCACCATCATCGTGATGGATGTCTGGCACTGGACCTCTCTTGTGGCGCTGCTGGCCTATGCAGGTCTGCAATCGATCCCGGATGCCTATTATCAGGCAGCTAAAATCGATCAGGCCAGCCGCTGGAATGTGTTCCGCTATATCGAACTGCCCAAAATGATGGGCGTTCTGATGATCGCGATCCTACTGCGCTTTATGGACAGCTTCATGATCTACACGGAACCGTTCGTTGTGACCGGTGGCGGCCCTGGCAACTCGACCACTTTGTTGTCCATCGACCTTGTCAAACTGGCACTGGGTCAATTCGATCTCGGCCCCGCGGCGGCGTTCTCGATCATGTACTACCTCGTGATCCTGACCATCAGCTACGTGTTCTACACCGTGATGACCAACATGGACAAAAAGGAGGGCTGACCGATGGCCGATACCACTGCAACCGCATCAGCAACTCTGACAAAATCCCGCGCCGCTCCACGGCGGCGCATCAAAAGCTCGACCATCGTCATGGGGCTGTATCTGCTGTTCCTGATGCTGCCAATTTACTGGCTGCTGAACATGAGCCTGAAAACCAATACAGAGATCCTGAACTCGTTTTCTCTATGGCCCCAGAACCTGACCTTCGACAATTACGCAACGATCCTGACCGATCCTGCGTGGTACATGGGCTACGTCAATTCGCTGATCTATGTTCTGCTGAATACAGTGATCAGCCTGGCTGTTGCCCTGCCCGCAGCCTACGCGTTTAGCCGCTACACCTTCCTTGGTGACAAGCACCTGTTCTTCTGGCTGCTGACAAACCGCATGGCACCGCCGGCAGTGTTCGCGCTGCCGTTCTTTCAGCTGTATTCATCTGTTGGGCTGTTTGACACGCACATCGCTGTTGCTTTGGCACATTGCCTGTTCAACGTACCGCTGGCGGTTTGGATCCTCGAAGGCTTTATGCGTGGCGTGCCCAAAGAAATCGACGAAACCGCTTACATCGACGGGTATTCCTTCGGCAAATTCTTCGTAAAGATTTTCATGCCGCTTATCTCGTCGGGCATCGGTGTCGCAGCGTTCTTCTGTTTCATGTTCTCGTGGGTCGAGCTGCTGCTCAGCCGCACCCTGACAACTGTCGACGCAAAACCGATCGCAGCAATCATGACACGAACCCAAGGTGCAGCAGGCATCGATTGGGGCGTGCTGGCCGCAGCGGGTGTTCTGACCCTCGTACCCGGTGCGTTGGTTATCTACTTCGTTCGCAACTACATCGCCAAGGGCTTCGCCCTGGGCCGCGTCTAAGGATTAAAGGAGAAACGTTATGGAATGGATGGCTTGGACCTGGCCGACGGCCGTGTTCTTCATCATCATCGCGTCGACACTTGTCGTCTTCACGATCCTCGCAATCAAGTTTCCCGAAACGCCGCGCCAAGGTGTTTTGGGAATGGAGACGACCCGTGGCGATCGTCTCTTCATCACACTTCTCGGCTCGGCTTTCATTAATCTGGCTTGGCTGGGACTTGTCGGCGCGCACCAACCGTATGCGCTGATCGTCTGTCTGGTTTACGCAATTGCGGTTTTTCGCTGGGTGTAAACGAGGTGGTCAACACCCCGCGGTTTTAGCGGATCGACAGGGTGCCAAACAAAATCTGAAGTTTCCAATATTTAGGGAGGAAATGATGAACTTCACGCTAAAATCAAGCACGGCGATTGTCTTCGCGCTTGCTATGTCGGGGGCGCCCGCCCTTGCCGACATGGATGCAGCAAAGGCTTTCCTGGACACTGAAATCGGCGATCTGTCGGTTCTGAGCCGCGCCGATCAAGAAGCAGAAATGCAGTTCTTCGTCGATGCAGCCAAGCCCTACGCTGGCATGGAAATCAAGGTTGTGTCGGAAACGATCACCACCCACCAGTACGAAAGCGAAGTACTGGCACCGGCGTTCGAAGCGATCACTGGCATCAAGGTGACCCACGACCTGATCGGCGAAGGCGACGTGGTGGAAAAGCTGCAGACCCAAATGCTGTCGGGCGAAAACATCTATGACGCCTACATCAACGACTCCGACCTGATCGGCACTCACTGGCGCTACCAGCAGGTGCGCAACCTGACCGACTGGATGGCTGGCGAAGGCAAAGACGTTACCCTGCCCACGCTGGACGTTGAAGATTTCATCGGCACCAGCTTTACCACTGGTCCTGACGGCAAACTCTACCAGCTGCCGACCCAACAGTTCGCGAACCTTTACTGGTTCCGCTACGATTGGTTCAACGATCCCAAAAACATGGCCGACTTCAAAGCCGCCTATGGCTACGATCTGGGCGTTCCGGTCAACTGGTCGGCATACGAAGACATCGCCGAGTTCTTCACCGGCCGCGACCTGAGCCACATGGGCGTTGATGGCGAAGTCTTTGGCAACATGGACTACGGCAAGAAAGACCCCAGCCTTGGCTGGCGTTACACCGATGCGTGGATGTCCATGGCTGGCATGGGCGACTCGGGTGAGCCGAACGGCCTGCCCGTTGATGAATGGGGCATTCGTGTAAACGAAAAATCCCAGCCGACCGGTTCCTGTGTGGCCCGTGGTGGTGCAACCAACGCACCTGCCGCAGTTTACGCTGTAACCAAAGCCATCGAATGGCTGGAGAAGTATTCGCCGCCCGCAGCTGCCGGCATGACCTTCTCCGAAGCTGGCCCGATCCCCGCACAGGGCAACGTGGCCCAGCAGATGTTCTGGTACACCGCCTTTACCGCCGCAACGGTTGAGCCCGGCCTGCCGGTCATGAACGAAGACGGCACGCCGAAATGGCGTATGGCTCCGTCGCCGCATGGCGCCTACTGGAAAGAAGGCCAGAAGATTGGTTATCAGGACGCTGGTTCCTGGACCCTGATGAAATCCACCCCGGTGGATCGTGCACAGGCCGCATGGCTCTACGCACAGTTCGTTGTGTCCAAAACTGTCGACCTGAAGAAATCGGACGTTGGCCTGACCTTCATCCGTGAATCGACCATCGACAGCCAGCACTTCACCGATCGCGCCGACAAACTGGGTGGCCTGGTAGAATTCTACCGTTCGCCCGCGCGTGTTCAGTGGTCGCCCACCGGCACCAACGTTCCTGACTACCCCAAGCTGGCACAGCTGTGGTGGCAGAACATCGGTGACGCAATGTCCGGCGCCAAAACCCCGCAAGAAGCACTGGATGCACTGTGTGCCGACCAAGAACGTGTTCTGTCGCGCCTGCAGCGTGCCGGCGTACAGGGTGACCTGGGTCCGGTCCTGAACGATGAGCAGGACGCAGACTACTGGTTCTCGCAGCCGGGCGCGCCCTATGCGAAGCTGGAAAACGAAGACGAAGAGCCGATCACCGTTTCCTATGACGAGCTGATCAAATCCTGGCAGTAAGCCGGATCTTCTCCCGGTGCGAGGCGTTACGACGCCTCGCACCATCTTGATCAAATCCCCAAAATTCTAATGGCCGTGACGGGCCAATGCCGGGCGGTGTCAAAACCGCTCCCCATTCTTGCAGCCAATCGACAGAGGAAAGTGCCCGATGAAATACGTACTCGCTGTTGACCAAGGCACGACCTCGACGCGCGCCATTGTCTTTGATGAAAAGCTCACCCCAATTGCCACTTCACAGGACGAATTCGAACAACATTTCCCGCAATCGGGATGGGTCGAACATAACCCTGATGACCTGTGGGCCTCTTCCGCTGGCACCTGCCGCGCGGTGATTGAACGGGCGGGCATCAGCCCCAAGGACATCGTTTCAATCGGGATTACCAACCAGCGCGAGACCACCATCGTGTGGGATAAAACAACCGGGCAGCCCGTATACAATGCGATCGTTTGGCAAGACCGGCGCACCGCAGACTACTGTGAAGAGCTGCGCAGCGCAGGTCATAGCGATATGTTTGCAAATCGCACCGGACTGCTGATTGACCCATATTTTTCCGCGACCAAACTGAAATGGATCCTTGATCACGTCGAGGGCGCGCGGGAACGCGCGCGGCGCGGCGACCTGTTGTTTGGAACAGTAGATACCTTCCTGATCTGGAAACTCACTGGGGGCAAGGTCCATGCAACCGACGCCACCAATGCAGCCCGGACAATGCTATATGACATTCGCAAAGGCCGCTGGAGCAGCACAATTTGCAACCTGTTTGATATTCCGATGGACATGCTTCCAGAGGTCAAAGACAGCGCCGCCGATTTCGGTACCAGCCGCGCCGATCTGTTTGGTCGAGAAATCCCGATCTGTGGCGTTGCAGGCGATCAGCAAGCCGCCACACTAGGGCAGGCCTGTTTCAAGCCGGGCATGTTGAAGGCAACCTACGGCACCGGCTGTTTTGCCCTACTGAACACAGGCGACACACCCGTCCAATCCCAAAACCGCCTGCTGACCACCATCGCCTATCAACTCAACGGTAAACCGACATATGCGTTGGAAGGGTCGATTTTCATTGCTGGTGCAGTGGTGCAGTGGCTGCGCGACGGACTGCAGATCATTCAAAACGCAGCAGAAACACAGGCGCTGGCCGAACAGGCCGATCCTACACAAAACGTGGTCCTTGTCCCCGCCTTTACCGGGCTGGGCGCACCTTATTGGAAACCCGATTGTCGCGGGTCGATCTTCGGCCTCACCCGCAACTCTGGCCCGAACGAACTGGCGAAGGCTGCACTTGAAAGTGTCAGTTTCCAAACACGGGATCTGCTAGAAGCCATGAAGTCCGATATGGGGTCTCAAGCCAAGGATGCAGTATTGCGCGTCGACGGCGGCATGAGCGCATCAAACTGGGCGATGCAGTTTCTGGCCGATATCATTGACGGCCCCGTGGATCGGCCTCAGATCCTAGAGACAACCGCTCTTGGGGTGGCATGGCTGGCTGGAATGCATGTTGGCGCGATGCCCGAACAGGATGAATTTGCCAAACTCTGGGCTTTGGACACCCAATTCACCCCACACATGGCCCCTGCAACCCGTGTCGAAAAATGCGCGGCTTGGAAACGTGCCGTTGATTGCACACTGGCATTCTAAAATGATCGCAAACTTCACCATCTCGACCCCGACCGCCATTCACTTTGGTACAGGCACTGCCGAACGGCTGCGTTCGGTACTACCGCAAGACGCCGCGTCTGTTTTGCTGGTGCGTGGATCATCTGGAACCCATGCGTTGCCAATGGCCGATCGCCTTGAACAAGAGGGCATCGCTGTTCAACAGATTGTCGTCCCAGCCGAACCGACCATACAGTCCGTCAACGCAGCCTTTGCACAGGCTGCACATAGCGTTCCGGATGCCATCATTGCCTGCGGTGGCGGATCGGTGCTGGACACGGCGAAAGCGCTCAGATTTTGCTTGGAACGTAACGAGGGGCTGCCTGACGATTTCGCCGTTGTTGATCAAACCACGCTACACGCGGCAGCGACCCTGCCCTTGATCGCGGTTCCGACGACAGCCGGAACCGGGGCAGAGGTCACGAGCAATGCTGTACTGGGCACCTCTTGCGCAAAGGTGAGCCTGCGCGGTCATTTTCTTTTCCCGTCTGTCGCTCTGGTTGATCCAGCTTTGATGAAATCCGCCCCAAAAACCGTTGCCATTGGCGCGGGGCTTGATGCCTTGACCCAAACCATCGAAGCCTACACATCCTGCCAAGCAACCCCCTACACCGACGCCATTACAGAACCCAACCTGCGCCGGGGCGCCCGCGCGCTGAGGGGAATTATCGAACGTGGGGATGACGCGGCATGGACGGAAATGTGCTGGGTCAGCCTGAGCAGCGGACTCGCGCTTGCCAATGGTGGACTTGGGGCAGCACATGGGATGGCATCTGTTCTGGGAGAGCGACACAATGCGCCGCACGGGCTGTTGTGTGGGCGCCTACTGGCACCGGTACTGACGCAGAATCGATCCATCGCAGACATCGGATCGCAGGCGTTCCGCAAAATTGAAAACAGTATCGAAGCATTGGCGGAAACCTTCCCAAGCGATTCCGACGAAGACGGACTGTCTGGGTTCACAAATTGGCTGGCCCAACACCGGGTCCCGCGCCTACGTGACTATGCCGAAGGCAAGCCCGCCTTTGACGAATTCGAAACTGCCGCTTCTGCGTCTTCTAGTCAGAAGAATGCTGTTCCGCTGGGGCAAGCGGACTTCAGGCAGATTTATCAGGCCGCGTATTAAGTCCAACAAACAAAAGCTCGGGGCGCCATAAGTGATACATCAGTCCTTTACGGACTGCATCGACACATGCGTTGACGTGCTGTCCACATGCGGCAGCGTCGATACGACGCGCCCCAGCACCTCACGGTAGTTCTGCATATCCTTGGTGCGCAATTTCAGCAGATAGTCAAACGCGCCTGCGATCATATGGCATTGCTCAATCTCTGGCGCAGTTTGCACTGCTTCGTTGAAATCATGCAGTGCATCTTCGGCAGTACGCTTCAGTTTGACCTCGACGAACACGACTTGATCCATGCCCAGCTTCATCGGGTCCAGCACCGCCTGAAAGCCACGTATGTACCCTTCGGCGATCAACCGTTTCATCCGCAACTGACAAGGCGTCTTGGACAAGCCAACCTTCTTGGACAATTCGGTCACCGGCATACGCCCATCCACAGCCAGCGCGCGCAGGATTTCCGTGTCATATCGGTCAAGATGACTATTTTGTTCGATTTTCATAATCAAATCACCCAATTTCGGACCCAAAATAAGTCCGTCATATACACATATAACTTCACTATAGACAGAAAGACCAAGGCTCATATGGTAAAATAGGCTCATCGACGCATCAGGGGACGCTCATGACCGCATTGCACACCATCCGCCAGAACCTTCGCCGCAACCACCTGCGTGATGAACACGCTGTGTTGGGTGACCTGACCACACATCATGCCCCCGGCGCAGCCGCCCGCGCTGTGATCAAGAACCGCGCAACCGCGCTGGTCTCCTCGATTCGCAATGACAGTGATCCGGGCCTGATGGAGGTGTTTCTGGCGGAATACGGTCTGTCCACCAACGAAGGCGTCGCCCTGATGTGTCTGGCCGAAGCGCTGCTGCGGGTGCCTGATGCGGAAACCATTGATGCCCTGATTGAGGATAAGATCGCCCCCTCCGCTTGGGGGCAGCACCTTGGGCAATCTTCCTCTTCGCTGGTCAACGCATCCACTTGGGCACTGATGCTGACGGGTAAGGTTTTGCAGGATGGCACTGGTATCACCGCCACGCTGAAGGGAGCGTTGAAACGGTTGGGCGAACCGGTGATCCGCGCCGCAGTCAGCCGGGCGATGAAGGAAATGGGCGCGCAATTCGTGCTGGGTCAAACAATTGAAGAAGCCGTCAAACGGGGCGCCGAACAGGAACGCGCGGGCTACACCTATTCCTACGACATGCTGGGCGAAGCGGCCCTGACCGCGCAGGATGCACAGAATTTCTTCGATGCCTACCGCGATGCCATCACTAAGCTGGCCAAGGAATGCCGGTCGCAGGACATCCGTGAAAACCCCGGCATCTCGATCAAGCTGTCGGCCCTACATCCGCGCTATGAGGTTGGGCAGACACAGCGTATCATGCAGGAACTGGTTCCCCTGACGCTGCAACTGGCGCAGCAGGCCAAGGCCGCAAACATGGGGCTGAACATCGATGCCGAAGAGGCGGACCGTCTGGACCTGTCGCTGGATGTGATCGAAGCGGTGCTGCGCGATCCGTCGCTTGCGGGCTGGGACGGGTTTGGCGTCGTGGTGCAGGCCTATGGCAAACGCGCCGGCGACGTTCTGGATTGGCTGCATTCCTTAGCGGCAGAGTTGGATCGTAAAATCATGGTCCGGCTGGTAAAGGGCGCCTACTGGGACACCGAGGTCAAGCGCGCACAGGTCGAAGGTTTGGCAGGCTTCCCTGTCTACACCCGCAAGGCGGCAACGGATGTGTCCTACATCTGCTGCGCGGGGAAACTGTTGCAGATGACCGATCGCATCTATCCGCAATTTGCCACCCACAACGCCCATACTGTTGCCGCCATTCTGGAACTGGCCACGGACACCAACGCCTTTGAATTTCAGCGCCTGCACGGCATGGGCGACAGCCTGCATGACATCGTGCTGAAGCAAAACGCCACCCGCTGCCGGATCTATGCCCCTGTGGGCGCGCACCGTGACCTCTTGGCCTATCTGGTGCGGCGTCTGCTAGAAAACGGCGCCAACTCCTCCTTTGTGAACCAGATCGTCGATGAGAGCGTTGCGCCTGATATCGTCGCCGCCGATCCGTTTGAGACACTGGAAAACACGCCCACCAATGCGGCGGTGAAACTGCCCTGCGACCTCTATGGCAAGGAACGGGTCAACTCGACCGGCTGGGACCTACATGATCTGGATGATCTGGACACCATCGAACAGGCCCGTGGGCCGTTCCGGTCCCATCAATGGGCGGTCGCCCCACTGATCGAGGGCACGGCGCAAAACACCGTCGCGCGCACGGTTCTGAACCCTGCGCGCCACGACGATGTGGTCGGCACGGTGGCCGAAGCGTCGGTAGAGGATGTGGAAACCGCCCTCTCCGCCGCGCGTCCATGGGACGCGGATGCGAACGCGCGCGCTGACACACTCAATCGCGCTGCAGACCTCTATGAACGTAATTTTGGCCAGCTGTTTGCAGTCCTGACCCGCGAAGCAGGCAAAACCCCGATGGATGCAATTGCCGAATTGCGCGAAGCGGTGGATTTTCTGCGCTACTACGCCGCCCGTGGACAGGAACTGTCGGCCCCCGCGCGGGGCGTATTCGCCTGTATTTCACCGTGGAACTTTCCACTGGCGATTTTCACCGGACAGATCGCGGCGGCGCTTGCTGCTGGCAACGGCGTCATTGCAAAACCGGCAGAACCGACGGCGATCACTGCCACCTTGGCAACCACATTGTTGCATGAGGCGGGCGTTCCACACGCCGCGCTGCAACTGCTGCCCGGTCGTGGATCTGTTGTTGGGGCCGCGCTGACATCTGATCCGCGTGTGAACGGCGTCTGCTTCACCGGATCGACCCAAACGGCGCAAACCATCAACCGCGCGATGACCACCGATATCGCGCCCGAGGCACCGCTGATCGCTGAAACAGGCGGCCTGAACGCGATGATCGTCGATTCAACCGCCCTACCGGAACAGGCGGTCAAGGACATCGTCGCCTCGGCCTTCCAATCCGCAGGCCAGCGCTGTTCGGCACTGCGTATCCTCTACGTCCAAGAGGACGTGGCAGAGCCGTTCCTGCAAATGCTCTATGGAGCGATGGATGAACTGGTCATCGGTGATCCATGGGATCTGCGCACAGACGTCGGGCCGGTGATCACGCCCGATGCACAACACGAGATCAGCGCCTATATCGCCGCCGCCCGCAATGAAGGCCGCGTGTTGAAGGAACTGGCGACGCCAGACGCAGGCACCTTCATCGCGCCAAGCGTGCTGCGCGTATCGGGTATCGCCGCGCTGGAGAAAGAAGTTTTTGGCCCCGTGATGCATGTCGCAACCTTCAAGGCGGCTGAGCTGGACACGGTCGTGGATGCGATCAACGCCAGCGGCTTTGGCCTGACCTTTGGCATGCACTCGCGCATTGATGACCGGATCGAACAGGTCACGTCGCGACTGAACGTGGGCAACATGTATATCAACCGCAACCAGATTGGCGCCATCGTGGGATCCCAGCCCTTTGGGGGCGAAGGGTTGTCCGGCACTGGGCCCAAAGCGGGTGGCCCAGCCTACGTAAAACGCTTTGCCCGTGCCGCGACGCGACAGGTCTTGGCCACGCCGGCCGCCACCTCGCAGATCGACCAGACCACTGTAGAGGCCGCGCTTGCCGCTGCGCCACATCCGGCCCGCACGACACTGTTGCAACAGGAATTGCCCGGCCCAACAGGGGAATCAAACATCCTGTCCACCTATGGCCGCGGCCTGTTCCTCTGCCTTGGACCAACACTGGAGGCTGCGCGCGCTCAGGCCGAAATTGCCCGCGCCCATGGCTGCACGGCCTTGGTCATCGCCGACGGGGCTGATGGCGTCGGCGAAGTTAACGGAACCCTGCCCCCCGCGATGCTGGAGCAATTGCAAGGGTTTGAGGGCGTCGTCAGTTGGGCGGAGGAGGCAACACTGCGCCAGCTTCGTACGGCGCTGGCCAAACGCACCGGTGCCCTGATCCCGCTGATGACCGAAGAGGACTTTGGCGATCGTTGCCATATGGAACGCCATATCTGCATCGACACCACTGCGGCAGGTGGCAACGCATCGCTGCTGGCAGATGCCAGCTGATCGCCGCATACCTAAATCAAAACGGTCCTAAATCAAAACGGCCCCGCGTGGCGTCTGGGGCCGTTTTCCAGTCCGTTTAACTCATCGCGGCGCGCAGCACGCGGCCAAGGCGCTTGATACCTTCATCAATCTGCGCCTGATTTGGGCTAGAGAAGTTGAGCCGCAGCGTGTTGCGCCCATCATCGTCGGGGTAAAACGCGCCACCGGGGACAAAGGCCACCTTTTCATCGCGCAGCGCCGCTGCCAACAGGTCCGCCCCATCCATCCCCTTGGGCAGGGTCATCCAGACGAACATCCCACCTTCGGGGCGCGTCCATTCCACCCCCTTTGGCATGTGCTGATCCAGCGCCGCCAGCATCCGATCCCGCCGCGCCTTGTAATGCGCGCACAGCAGGCGGGTGTGATCCTCAAACCCATCTGCCGCCACATGGGCCACCGCCATCTGGTTGAGCGTCGCAGTGTGCAGATCACCTGCCTGTTTCAGCAACACCAACTGATCAATCACCGGGCGCGCCGCGCAAACCCACCCGATGCGCAGTCCCGGCGACAGGGTTTTGGAAAACGACCCGCAATAGATCGTGCGGCACTGATCCAGATCACCCTTTTCAGTCAATTCCAGCGACAGGATCGGCGGGATCTCTTCGCCCTCATAGCGCAGGGACTGATAGGCGGCATCCTCAATCACCATACAGTCCAACGCCTCGGCCTGTGCCAGAACCTGCTGACGTTCCTGCAGCGACAGGGTGATGCCGGTGGGGTTGGCAAAATCGGGCGACAGGTAGCTAAACTTAACCTTGCCACCAGCCGCTGCTGCGTCCGCCTGCACATCGGCGGCAGCTCGGTTGCCCATCGGGTCCAGTCGATCAAACCGCGGCTCATAAGCGTTAAACGCCCCCAACGCGCCGAGGTATGTGGGCCAGCCCACCAGCGCGGTGTCGTTGGGCGACAGGAACAGTTTGCCTAGATAGTCCAGCGCCTGCTGCGACCCCGATGTGATCAGGATATTGTCCGCCCCACACGGCACGCCCAGTTGCGTCATCCGCTGCGCCAACCATTCCCGCAGCGGCGGATACCCTTCGGAAGTGGAGTATTGCAGCGACAGCCCCTGGTTCTGATCCGACAGCGCATCTGCCATCGCATCGCGGAACTTTTCCGCCGGAAACAGTGCCGGATCGGGGATGCCACCAGCAAAGGAAATCACGTCCGGCTGATCCAATAGTTTCAAAAGCTCACGAATCTCCGACGCTTTCATGCGCGAATTACGGGCGGCAAAGAACGAATCTATCTGCATCAGGGCGACCTCCATTTCATCGGACCATGTTCTGTACCTTTGGGTAAGTCAATATAGCTGACATAATTCGTGATCTTTCCAAAGCCTTCATCAAAGCGTCACTCGCCTGTCACACCCGCGCGGCAAGGCAGGGCCGTCCAACACATTGATACCCACGGGGAGAGACCCATGACCTTTCGCTCGATCTGCCTGACCTCGGCGATAGCCCTGCTGGCAGGCCACGCCGCCGCAGAGCAGAACTTCAACCGCATTGCCTCTTTCGCCACACCGCTGAACATGGCGGCCGGTGAGGACCGCGCGCGCGAAACCTCAGCCGAGATCATCGCCGCCACCGCCGATGGCATGACGCTGGCCTACACCGACAGCCCGCTGGGCGTGCTGGGCCTGATCGACATTCGTGATCCGAAGAACCCGCAGCCCTTGGGCAATATCGCACTGGATGGGGAACCCACCTCGGTCGCGATCATCGGTCAGACCGCATTTGTTGGTGTGAATACGTCCGAGAGCTACACCGCCCCCTCGGGCCACCTCTCGGTGATTGACCTGACCACCAAGGCCGAACTGGCCCGCTGTGACCTGGGCGGTCAGCCTGACAGCGTCGCGGTTGCCAAAGATGGTAGCTTTGCCGCGATTGCGATTGAGAATGAGCGAGATGAGGATCTGGGCGATGGCCGCACCGGCCAGCTGCCTGCAGGCTTCCTGTCACTGGTTGAGATCAAAGACGGTGTTGCCGATTGTGGCACCGTGCGCGCCGTAGACCTGACCGGTCTGGCCGCTGTTGACGGTCACGATCCTGAGCCCGAGTTCGTTGACATCAACACCAAAGGTGAGGTTGTCGTTTCGCTGCAGGAAAACAACCACATGGTCGTTGTGGGCCGTGATGGCAGCATCCTGAACCACTTCTCCGCCGGGGCGGTGGATCTGGATGGGATCGACACCAAGGACGAGCGCGGCGCGCTGTTGTTCACCGACTCTCTCAGCGCCGTTGTGCGTGAACCCGACGCGGTGAAATGGCTGGACGATGCTCACTTCGCCACCGCAAACGAAGGCGACATGGACGGTGGGTCGCGCGGCTGGACCCTGTTCAACAAAGACGGCAGCGTTGTCTATGAAAGCGGCGTCAGCTTTGAACACGCGCTGGTACAAATCGGCCACTACCCTGACAAGCGTTCGGACAGCAAAGGCGTAGAGCCGGAATCGATCGAAACCGCCACATTCGGCGGCACGCCGATGATCTTCGTCGGCTCTGAACGCGGATCGGCTGTGGGCGTTTATGACGTGACCAACCCAGCCACGCCTGAGCTGACCCAGATCCTGCCCTCGGGCGTTGGACCGGAAGGCTACGTTGCGATCCCCGAGCGCAACCTGCTGATTTCCGCCAACGAAAAGGACCTGATCGAAGACAACGGCCCACGCAGCCACGTGATGATCTACGAATATCAGGAAGCGCCCGCGCAATACCCGATGCTGACCTCCGCCGGCGCAGAGGAACTGATCGGCTGGGGAGCAATCTCTGGCATGGTGGCGGATGCGGACGGCATGATCTATGCGGTCAACGACAGCTTCTATGGCTTCCAGCCCTCGATCTTCAAAATTGATCCCAGCCAGACGCCTGCCCGCATCGTCGATGTAATCCGCGTACACCGCGCCAACGGTCAGCCCGCGCAAAAACTGGATCTGGAAGGTATTGCTTTGGACGGCAAAGGCGGTTTCTGGCTGGCGTCCGAAGGGCGCACCGACCGCGCCATCCCGCATGCGATCTACCACGTGAACAGCGATGGCCTGATCAAGAGCCACAAGCAAGAGTTTGGCCTGCCCGCCGAACTGATGGCCGTTGAAAAACGCTTCGGCTTTGAAGGTATCACCCGCATCGGTGACACCCTGTGGATGGCCGTGCAGCGTGAATGGAAAGATGATCCCAAAAACCACGTCAAACTGGTCGCTTACAACACCAAAACCAAGGAATGGGGCGCGGTCCACTATCCCAAGGCCGAGCCTGCCAAAGGCTGGGTTGGCCTGTCGGAAATCGTCGCGCATGGGAATTACGTCTACGTGATCGAACGCGACAACCAGATCGGCGCCGACGCTGTGACCAAGAAGATCTACCGCATCCCCGCCGCAGACATGGTACCTGCGCCGCTGGGCGGTGAACTGCCCGTGGTCAGCAAAGAAGAGGTGCGCGATCTACTGCCTGATCTGCAACAGCTGAACGGCTACGTGCAGGACAAAGTCGAAGGTCTGGCGATCCTGCCGAACGGTCAGGCGTTTGTGTCCACCGACAACGACGGTGTGGATGACCATTCGGGTGAAACGCTGTTCTTCTCCATCGGTCAGCTGTGATCTAGACGATACATAGAGCAAACGAAGGGCGCCCAAAACGGGCGCCCTTTTCTGTTGGAGGAATGGTCACACCAAAGCAAAAAGGCAGCGCCGAAACGCTGCCCTTTCGGCCGACTGGGACGCATCGGCTAGGGGAAGGGTATGGTCGCGGCGTTAGTTCACCGCTTTGGCGTCCAGCACATCCTTCTCCACCGCTTTGCCGGAGGAGATCGCGATGCGACGCGGTTTCAGTGCCTCAGGCACTTCGCGGGTCAGGTCGATGTGCAAGAGGCCGTCGACATGGCTGGCACCCGTGACACGCACATGATCGGCAAGGGTAAAGCGGCGTTCAAACGCGCGGGTGGCGATGCCACGGTGCAGGTATTGCGGGGTTTCGCCCTCAGCCTCACCTTTGCGGGCAGCGACGATCAAGGCGTTTTCCTTGACCTCAACGGTCAGGTCCGTCTCGGAAAAACCGGCGACAGCGATGGAAATGCGGTAGGCGTTATCGTCTGTCTTTTCGATGTTGTAAGGGGGGTAGCTGGGCTGCGGCGCGTCGTTTGTGAACACGCGGTCCATCATGTCAGCGATTTGGTCAAAACCAACGGATGCACGGTAAAGGGGTGCAAAATCAAAAGAGCGCATGGGGTATCCTCCATCTGAGCGAAACCAATATGTGGTGCCTTCCATTCTGGACAGGCGGTGGTCAGGACCCATCTTTGGCGTCCTGATGCATCAGATGTGGGGAGGGGGTTTCAGCGTTTCAAGACCCGATGTAAGCGCAAAATGCTGATCAGCAATCAGTCACCAACGGAAATGAACTTGGCACCGGTTCCCGCGCTGGTTTTCTGCGCAGCACTGTTGCCGCGTTTGACCACCGGACGGGCCACACCAACGCCGGATTTCAACTGCGCGCGTAGCAGTTCGATCGAAGCATCCAGCTGACTGCCCAGCGCGACCTTCTCTCCCTCGGCCTCAGCCTTGGCCGAGATGACCGAGACGATCCGCGGCACGCCGCCACTCATCGAAAAGACCGGTGCGCCGGAGGATCCGTAATCCACGTCACAGGTCAGTATGAACACGCCCTGCTGCTGGCCCTTTACCGCGCAGATGTCCTGCACCGATGGCGCCTCTGCCCGATCATGAGCGTAAGAGACAACGCCGACGCGGTCCCCTGCCCCCGCGTCGCGCATTACACGGTAGGGTTCGATGGATCCGTTGCGGATGGGATGGGCCAGTTGCAACAGTGCCAAATCATTGCGCACACGTTCAGCGGTGATCGGACCCTCAAACCGATAGGACGGGTGCATGACCACACGGCGCACCTGACGGTAGGCTTCGGCGCGGCCATTGCGCAGACCGGCCTGGAATTCGATGTCGGAGGTGTTGAAACGTGATCCATCTTTACTGTCGAACAGGCAATGCGCGGCGGTCAGCACCAGATCAGGTGCAATCAAGGCACCGGTGCAAAACCCGCGTCCTGCCAGATCCAGCCGCCCGACGGCTTCCCAACCCTTGCTTTGCTCACCCGTATCCAAACGGCGCAAGCGGCTGTCCTGTGCCGATGCGGACGGCGCAGTGAGCGGAAGGGAAATCACAAGACCAAGGGCCAGAACAATAAAACGCAGCATACAGAATCCTTTCGTCAGGCTCTGTCTAGTCGCTGCTTGGGGCAAAAATGGGGCGCCAAGACGCCCCATTTCAGACCGTATTCACGGACTTAACGCAGGATCGGCACCGCCGGTTCGCGGGCACCACGCTCCGCGTCCAGCGCTGGCGGTTTCGGGCCACCGTTGGCCCAATCCAGCAGTTCCACGGTGTGCACAATCGGCACCTCTGTGGCGGATCCGATCTGCATCATGCAGCCAATATTGCCCGCAGCGATGATATCAGGGTTCTTTGCTTCCAACGTCCGCACCTTGCGCTGTTTTAGCTGACCCGAGATTTCGGGCTGCATCAGGTTATAGGTCCCAGCCGAGCCACAGCACAGGTGACTGTCTGCTGGTTCCACCACGGTGAAGCCTGCCTTTTTCAGCAAGTCTTTGGGGTAGGTCTTGATCTTCTGACCGTGCTGCAACGAACAGGCGGCGTGATAGGCGATGGTCAATTCCTTGTCCTCACCTTCCGGCAGATCCAGCTTCATCAACACTTCGGACACATCCATCGCGATGGCGGACACCCGCGCCGCATCCGCTGCCAGCGGGTCGTTGCGGAACATATGGCCGTAGTCCTTCACCGTCGTGCCGCAGCCTGAGGTGTTGATCACAATCGCATCCAGACCTTCGCCATCCATTTCGCGGATCCACGATCGAATATTCTTGGCCGCCGCATCATGGCTGTTCTTGGTTTTGCCCATGTGGTGGGTCAACGCACCACAGCACCCCGCGCCTTCGGGGATCACAACGTCACAGCCCATGCGTTTCAGCAGACGGATGGTCGCATCGTTGATGTCTGTATTCAGCGCCTTTTGCGCACAGCCGGTCATCAGCGCCACACGCATCTTGCGCGGTTGTTCAGACGTAAAGGTCTGCGGGTCGTCATTGCGGCTGACCGGCGGGATGTGTTTCGGCGCCATTTCCAGCATTGCACGCAGACGCGCATCGGGCATCAAGCGGGCAAAGGGGCGGCCAATCTTGGCCCCCATCAGCGCCAGACGGAAGCGCATGGGATAGGGCAGGATCTGCGCCAACACCCAGCGCAACACGCGATCAGTGAATGGGCGTTTGTAGTTATTTTCGATATATTCCCGCGCATGATCGACGAGGTGCATATAATGCACCCCCGACGGACAGGTGGTCATACAGGCCAGACAGCTAAGGCAGCGGTCCACATGTTTCACCGTCTTTTCATCCGGCACACGCTCGTTTTCCAGCATATCCTTGATCTGGTAGATCCGGCCACGGGGACTGTCCAGTTCATCGCCTAGAACCTGATAGGTCGGGCAGGTCGCGGTACAGAACCCGCAGTGCACACAGGCCCGCAGGATTTCATTGGCCCGCTGGATGCCCGGATCTTTCAGCTGTTCTTCGGTAAATGTCGTCTGCATGTCTTACCCCATCAGCCCAGTGTTTAGGATCCCGCGCGGATCGTATTTCTGACGAATGCCCGCTGTCAGTGCGGCAATGGGCGCAGGTTCAGGCTGCAGCATGGCAATCTGCGCCTTCGTCTCGGCACTGGCCCGTACCAGCGTGGCGTGACCATCAATACCCGCCAGCAAGGACCGAATGTCCTGCCCCGGATCGGTCAAAGCCCAGACAAGGCCACCGCCCCAGTCATACATCACCCCACGGGCGTTCAGCGCAGCCGCCACGCGCGGGCCATCCGACGGTTTTACCGAAATCCGCCAGACATCGCCCTCTTGCGCGGCGAGGCCTTCGACATCACGAATCCATTTCCACCCTGCGGCCAAATTGACTGCATTGGTTTCCACACGCACGTCGCCAAACTTGCCCAGCTGCGCCTGCAACTGCTCAGTCCGGTAGGCGACAGATCCGGCGAACCCTTCGATGCGCACCATTGTCACAGGTGTGCCATCCACACCCACCGGCGCATGCGCGGCGCCAGTCACATCATAAGGCGATCCCAACGCGGCAGACATGGCCTGCACCGCCGTCGCATCATCCAGCCCGTCGATCAGCACGGTCGCCGCCGCCTCTGGCTGCGGCAGCACCTTGAAACTAACCTCACTCAGCACACCCAGCGTGCCGTAGGAGCCCGCCATCAGTTTCACCAGGTCATAGCCGGTCACGTTCTTCATCACGCGGCCGCCGTTTTTCAGCACCACGCCATTACCATCGACGAAGCGTACGCCCAGCATATAATCCCGACACGCGCCCGCCTGCACACGGCGCGGCCCCGAAATATTGGCCGCAGCCAGACCGCCAATGGTCGGCTCCCCTGTGGTCCCCAAAAGCGCACGGTGATCCATCGGTTCAAACGGCAAGCGTTGCCCTTCGGACGCCAACAGTGCCTCTACCTCAGCCACGGGCGTGCCCGCCTTCACCACCAACGTCAAAGCGCCGGGTTCATACAGTTCCACCCCCGACAATCCGCCGGTTTCCAGCACTGCGCCTGCAGGCGCCATGCTACGGCTGTTGCCGCCACGAATGGACAAGGGGCCATCGGCACCTTTGATGATCTCGGCCAGTTCGGCCTCTGTCTCAGGTCTCATATTTCCTGCTTTCATATCTCTGCACTGGGACGCGATCACTCTGCCGCGATGCGGCGAGTTTCGCTGGTCGCCAGCGGGAAAACCTTGGCGGGGTTCAGCAGCCACTTGGGGTCAAAGACGTCTTTGACCGCCATTTGTGCTTCCATGTCTTCGGGCGTGAATTGGTTGACCATCAGGTCACGCTTTTCGATCCCCACACCATGTTCGCCGGTCAGGCAGCCGCCCACCTCAACACAGAGGTTCAGGATATCCGCACCAAAGGCTTCGCATTTTTCGAGATCACCGGGTTTGTTCGCGTTGAACAGGATCAGCGGGTGCATGTTGCCGTCGCCGGCGTGGAACACGTTGCCAACACCCAGACCATATTCTGCGCTCATCTCACCAATGCGACGCAGGACGTAGGGCAGCTGGTTTACCGGAATGGTGCCATCCAGACACATGTAGTCATTGATCTGCCCCATCGCGCCAAAGGCCGATTTACGGCCCAGCCAGATACGGGCGCTTTCATCGGCGCTGGTGCTTTCGCGCAGTTCCACCGGATTGTGCGACCGGGCAATGGCAAGGATTTTGTCCAACTGTTCGGTGATTTCAGCATCGCTGCCCTCGACCTCAACAATCAGCAGCGCTTCGCAATCAGGGTAGCCTGCACCGGCAAAGGCCTCGGTCGCGCGAATACAAGGACGATCCATAAACTCGATCGCTACTGGCAGAACACCCGCCTTCATGATGTCGCTGACGCATTCGCCGGCCACCTCATTGCTGTCAAAACCCATCAGTACGGGGCGGGCGCCTTCGGGTTTGCGCAGGATACGCAGGGTCGCTTCTGTCACCACGCCCAGTTGCCCCTCAGATCCGCAGATCACGCCCAGCAGGTCCAGACCGCCTGCATCCAAATGGGCGCCGCCGATCTCAACCACGGTGCCATCCATCTGCACCATAGTGACACCCAAGAGGTTGTTGGTGGTGACACCGTATTTCAGGCAATGCGCCCCGCCGGAATTCATCGCAATGTTGCCCGAAATCGCACAGGCCAGCTGCGACGACGGGTCAGGCGCGTAGAAGAAATCCTCTTCCTCCACCGCGCCGGAAACGCTGAGGTTGGTGCGCCCGGTTTGCACGCGGATAAAACGGTTGTCGTAATCGGTTTCCAGCACCTCATTCATCCGCGCCACGCCAAGGATGACCGAATCCGCGGTGGGCAGCGATCCGCCTGCCAGCGATGTGCCGGCCCCGCGCGGCACTACGGGAACGCCCATGTCATGACAAATCTTCAGCACCGCTGCGACCTCTTCGGTGTTGCGCGGCAAGACGGCAGCGAGCGGCGGGCAGCGATATGCGGTCAGCGCATCGCATTCATAGGCGCGCGTCTCGGCCTCTTCATGAATGACAGCGTCAAGGGGCAGAACCCCTTGCAGTTTTTTGACCAATGTGGGCTTAATAGCCAACAGTTCTGGGTTGGGTTTCGGCATTTCCATGTGGCACCTCCCTGGAATTGGTAAACTTATATAACCAAAATTCCGGCGCGGCAATTCTTTTTACAGAACCGTGCAAGCCCCCTTGTGCCGCGTGGCGAAAAACAGGCACAACAGGGCTATGGATTGGGTTAAAATCATACACATTCTTTGCGTCATGGGCTGGATGACCAGCATCTTTGCCGTCCCCCGCGCGCTGATCTACTGGCGGCGTGAATACGACCGACTGGGCGAATTTGGACCGCTTGGGGATCTGACGATCCGGCTTTACCGATTCTCCGCCGGATTAGGGGTAATCGCACTGGCGACCGGCCTATGGCTGGGCTGGCAATGGGATTTTGCCGCTTGGGTCTGGTTGAAACTCTCCCTCGTCGGGGCGCTGGCACTGCACTATATCTGGACCGGCAAAATGGTGATCAAAGCGCGGCGCGGCACCTTTGATGAAAGTGAGATGTTCCTGCGCATCTTTAACGAGGTGAGCGTTTTTGGCGTCATCGCAATCCTGTGGGTTGTCGTCGTCAAACCGTTCTGAGGACGCGCGATGCTGGACAACATGATCGACCTACCTATGTCGCTGCATGACATTGCTGCCCTGTTTGACCAGATGGATATGATCGCGCTGGCAGGGCTGTTTCTGGCATGGCTGCTGATCGGCTGGCTGATCCAAAATCCGCCGAAATCACGCCCATCGGTGGCGCTTCTGATGGCAGAGTATCGGCGCGAATGGATGCGCCAGATGGTGCATCGCAATCCACGCATCTTTGACGCCCAGACCCTGACCACCCTACGACAAGGCACGTCCTTCTTTGCCTCTGCCGCGATGCTGGCCATTGGTGCAGCGCTGGCGGCGATTGGCAACGTGGATCAGCTGATTGGCGTGGCCAGTGATCTGTCCCTGAACAACGATCCCCGCATCGTGTTTGAGGCCAAGCTGCTGGTGGTTCTCTTCTTCCTCACCAACGCTTTCCTGAAATTCGTCTGGTCCCACCGCCTGTTTGGCTACTGTGCCGTTATGATGGGATCCGTGCCCAACGATCCCGATGACCTCGCCGCAATTCCCCGCGCGCTGAAAGCGGCAGAGATCAACATCACCGGCACCCGCAGCTATAACCAAGGCCTGCGGTCGATCTATTTTGCACTGGCGACAACCGCATGGATGATCGGGCCGCTGGCGCTTATCCTGGCAACGCTTGTGACCTTCGGCGTGTTGTGGCGGCGTGATTTTGCGTCGCGGTCACGGGCCATCATTCTGGCCGCAACGGACGGCATGGATCACACCCAAAGCCCGTGAAATACATCACACGGCATCGTGACCCATATAGGGTGAGGGTGTTGTTATAGTGCAGACATGAACAAGCCTGCACGACACACCACCATTCTTTCATTGATACTCACCGCGATGTTTGGCGGCGCAGCCCTGGCCGATGATGCACAGGTTGTGGCGGTCAAGGCGCAGCAATCAGGCATAGGCTGGCGATTTGATGTCACGGTGCAACACGATGACACCGGTTGGGACCACTATGCCGACGCGTGGGAAGTTTTGGATAAGGACGGCAACCGTTTGGGCCTGCGCAAACTGGCCCATCCCCATGTTGAGGAACAGCCCTTCACCCGTTCACTGAATTCGGTGATGGTGCCCGACGGAACGCGCGTTGTATATGTTCGCGCCAGTTGTTCCCAAAGCGGTTGGAGCGAGCAAACCGTGGCCGTCACACTGACGCACTGACGCACTGACGCACTGACGCACTGACGCACTGACGCACTGACGCACTGACGCAAAATGCTTTCAGGTCGCTGACCACAACCGGCAAACCCAAATGGTCGCGCTCAAACGCGACCTACCGCCGACGTCCCTCACGCAGCCATCCTGCCAGGATCAGCGCGCCAACACCTATAGCAGCCAGCCAAGGCGGCAGCAGCGGCAGACGTGTCAGCGACAGTGTTTCTGTTGCCCCACGCTGCACCAGCCCCAACCAATCACGGCCCGAGGTAGGCCGCCCGGGGGCCACATCCCGCAGGCGTACGCCCCCGTCATTCATACGTAACACACCACCGCCCGTGGCATCGATCATTGGCTGCAGGTCCAAAGCGCTAGCGATAGTCTGCTCAAATTCGCGCGGTGCGGCTGGCCCCAGCCCAATCACCGTTTCCAGCCCGTCTTGCTGCAACCGATAAAGGCCAAGCGTTTCCCCTGTATAACCGCCGGTGAATTTCCCAGCCGCAGACTGGACAAGTGGTAGGGTTTGCCGCGTCCCATCAGGCGTGATCAAGGTCAACTCGCCCACGTCTTCATCCAATGTTCGGCGTTCGATCCGCATATCGTTACCAATGGCGGTTGCAATCAGCGCTTCTTCCTCCAGTTCGGGCTCTTTCATCATCCAATGCGCCAACCGTCGCAGCAGCTCTGCCTGTGGGCCACCACCGTCAAACCCGCGATCCCACAGCCAAGCCTGATCGGAGGCGAGCAATGCGATGCGCCCATCCCCAACACGATCCAGCGTCAGCAACGGCGCCTCATCCGCACCACGCATGACAACCACACCGCTGTGATCGACCAGATCAACCTGCGAGAGCCAGCGCCCCCAAGGCGCGCCTTGTGCGTCATCGGTTGCACTATTTTCCGCAAGGCCCGCCGTGACAGGGTGGCGCTCCCCCAGTTCCGTGACCTCAGGCCGGAATGCTTGGTCCAGAACACGGGCTGTAGGAGCAGCTGGCAAAATTGTGCCAAGGGGTGAATGAAAAATCGATTCCGCCGTGGCAAAGGCTGGCCCTGCTGCAACAAGCACGGCACCACCGCGTTCGACATATCCAACCACGTTCTGCAGGTAGATCGTGGGCAGAATACCCCGCAGTTTGTAGCGATCAAAAATGATCAGATCGAAATCGTCGATCTTCTCCTGAAACAGCTCATAGGTGGGGAAACTGATCAATGACAGTTCGGACACAGGCGTGCCGTCTTGCTTTTCTGAGGGCCGCAAAATTGTGAAATGCACCAGATCGACAGAACTGTCAGACTTCAGCAGGTTCCGCCATGTACGCGCACCCGGATGTGGTTCGCCACTGACCAACAAAACCCGCAACCGATCACGTACGCCATTAATCTGCACCAACGCGCTGTTGTTGCGATCGGTTAGCTCTCCTTCAGCTGTGGGCACGGAAAACTGGATCACATTGCGACCCGCATGGGTCAGAGTGACGGGCACCTCAATCCGCTGCCCAACTGGCACCTCAACGGCAAACGGCTGCTCCCCATCAACAGACAGTGAAAGTTCAACCATAGTCGGGGGCGCACCAGACGAGGCGACGCCCTGATCCTCGACCCATAGGGTCAGCCGCACCGGTTCACCGAGAATGGCAAAGGATGGCGCCGCTTCTAGCCGCAGGCGCCGGTCCCACTCATTTGTCGTACCGCTCAGCAGTAGATGTAGAGGCGCCCCCGCTGCCAAAGGGGCAAGGTCACTGTCATGCACCCGCCCATCACTGAGGATAAAGCCAGCACTCAATTGATCTGGCGGGACGTCAGCCAACGCATCTCGCAACGCTGTCACCAGTCGCGTGCCCTGATCATCTGTGCCATCCTCAACATCAATGCGGCGCAACACAGTTCCATCGCGCGCCGCCAGTTCCTCTGATAACTGCGCGACCATCTCGGCAGTCTGACGTTGACGATCGCCCAGCGTTTGACTGGATGACTGATCCACCACCATCACCACGACATCGGGCAGCGCGCGCTCTTCTGCCTGTTGCCAAACAGGTCCGGCCAAGGCCCCGAGTAAGACCAGCGCCGCACCGAAACGGAACGGCCACCCAGCCATACCGCGATGCCAAGCCAGCACCGCCAGGACCACGGCCATTCCCGCCAACACGACAATCAGGGCAAGTGGCACCAAAGGGTCGAAGATCAGCTGTCCCGTCATTGTCCCAACCTTTCCAGCAAAGCAGGAACATGCACCTGATCGGATTTATAGTTGCCGGACAAAACATGCAGGATCAGGTTAACACCAAAACGCAACGCCAGTTCCCGCTGCCGTTCACCTGCGAAACCCCGCCCAATCGGCACCATAGGCGCCCCCCGGTCATCTACAGCCCATGCAGCTGCCCAGTCGTTGCCACCAATAACCACAGGCGTCACGCCATCATTGCGGGTGCGGAATGGCATGCCTTCGATCTGCTCGGCACTGGCAGGGGCGGCTTCGACCCAGGTTGCGCGGCCACGATAACGGCCGGGGAAATCCTGTAGCAGATAGAAACTGCGCGTCAGCACATGATCCGTTGGGATCGGTTCCAGCGCAGGGATCGCCAGCGGACGCGCGATTTGCTGCAACCGTCGGCCTGCTGCGCTGACCCCGTTTAGGCCCGCAATATCCCCATCGCGGGTGTCAAACAGGATCATCCCACCAGACGCCAGATAGCGATTCAAGCGCTCATATCCTGTGGTATCGGGCAGCGGTTGATCCGCGGTCACAGGCCAGTAAAGAAACGGGAAAAGCGCCAAATCATCACGCGACAGATCCACCCCGACGGGCGCCCCCGGTTCAACAGAAGTACGCGCATACAACGCGCGGCTTAGTCCCCGCATACCCGCCGCCGACATCTCATCAACCGCAGGATCACCCGTCTGCACATACCCCAGCAACAGCTGAGATGCCGCGCGCTGAAACTCTGGCGGCGGCAAGGTGCGCGTGTCCTCTCCCGCATCTTGAGCGCGCAGTTCGCCCGCCGCGAACAAGGCCACACCACATACCAAGACACCGGCGATCGGCCGGATCCGTGACAGCAATTGCCCCGAGAGAGCCAGCGTTGCCAAGACATCCAAACCCAACGCAAAAACAGCCAAAGCCAAAGCCCAACCTGATAAATCCTGCGGTGCTGGACGCTGCAAATTCTGCAGGCGCACGCCCTCCGGCCAGACAGCAGGTGTCAGGCTTTGATCACCTGCCAGCGTATTTCGCGCCAATTGTCGCCCCTGTCCCGCTGACCCTGTTTCATACAGTCCGGGCTGCAACCCCGCGCCCAGTGGCGCAGTCAAAAGGTCTTCGCCAGCGACAGCGGTTTGCGTGCTGGCAGGCTGACGCCCACCAAATCCATCAAGCACCTGTACAGGGCGCCACTGCGTCCCCGCCAACGCCGCCGGATCAGGACTGCGATGCGCAGTGGAAATCGCCAAGCGATCCAACATCTGAACAAACAACCCCGACAGGGGTAGAGTGGACCATTCTGCATCAGCGGACACATGCACCAACACAACCTGCCCCTGACCCAGCGCCTTGCGTGTTATCAACGGTGTACCATCGCTGAGGTTAGCGATCACCCGACGGGCCAGATCAGGATCAGGCTGCGCCAGAACCTGCGCGCGCACCTCTACATCAGATGGAATTCGCAGACCATAAAACGGGCTGTCCGGCCCAAAGGGAGCCAACGCTTTGGGGCTGCCCCAACTCATCGCGCCGCCAACCTGCCGCCCACCGGCACGTAGCCGCACCGGCATAAGCGGTTCATCATAAAGTCGCGCCAAATCGCTACCCGCCAAACGTGGACCAGCAAAGCGCAACAAAACGCCACCCTTTTCCACCCAACTGGTCAACGCCGCTTTTTCGACCGCAGGTATTGCCGCCACATCAGGTAAAATCACCACGTCTGGACTTGCGGGCAACATATCCGTCAGCGTCCCCTGCAACAGGTCGACCGAAGGGGCCAGCGCCTGTTCAAGATAGTGCAGCGGCGACAACAAACGAGGAATGTCACCCTCACTGCGCGGCTCGATCAAGGCGACCTCTCGGCGGCGCACACGATCATCTACCAACCAAGTGGCACCTGCACTGCCGTATCCTGCGATCTGGAAATGGGTGATCCGTGATCGCACCTCTGGTGGCAATTGCAGGGACGCCTCTGCAGATACCTCGTCCAGCGAAAATCGTAACGGCGCAACGGCAAGCACCTGCGCCCCACCATCAGGCGTACGCCCATGCGCCTGCACCCGATACGCGCCCATAACATCCGATGCACTACGAGCAGCGCGCACAGTGACATTGCCTTCTGTCAGATCTACGCCCTGTAGCGCCACAACTGGCGCCTCACCTTGATACACCGTCACACCACCCTTTTGCTGCAGGACAGAGAGCAGTTCATCCTGACCGCGGTACGATATTCCGTCCGAAATCCACGCAACCTCGACCCGATTTGGCACATTGCTAAGGGCGGCGATCGCTCGGCGCAGTTCGTCCGGCGCGGGGTGCCAAGGATGGGGAACCAATGCAGCCGCGATCCCCCTAACCTCCGCCGCTGGCTGGAAACGCACTGGTTTTAATTCGCTCAAAACCATTAACGCAGCTGGGCGGCCTGTGGCCTCTGCTTCTTGCAACAATGTATCCGCCAGCGCCTGCCGATCCGCCCAATCAGCGGATCCCGCCCAACTGGCATCCATGACCAATAGCAGCGGTGTCTGCCCCGTCGTGACGGAACCAACACCTCCCAGCCGCGGCCCTGCGAACCCGACGATCACCAAAGCCACTGCGAGCAAGCGCAACAACAGCAACCACCAAGGTGTGCGATCAGCGCTACTGTCTTCATCGCGCAAACCCAAAAGTAGGATCACTGCCGGAAACTGTCGCCGCACCGGCGCGGGAGGCACAGCGCGCAGCAATAGCCACAAAACAGGCAACAGCAGCAGCCCCCATAGCAAGGCTGGCGTCACAAAACTGACCTGCGATAGCCCCCCCATGATCACCCCCTGCCCTGATCGGCGCCAAGCGCCTGCCAGATCCAGATCAACGCCGCCTGCGCGGGCTGATCGGTGTGGTGACAATGGTATTGCCAGCCCGCCGCACGGGCGAGGTGGCTAAGATGATCTTTCCTCTCTGCCAATCGCTGGAGATAGCGGTCACGTAACCCGCCCGCCTGCCGCGTTTCATGGCGCAGGGCACCGGCGACGCTCTCAAATGTGACGCGCCCCTGATAAGGAAAGGCTTCTTCGGCGGGATCTAGAACCTGAAACAGAACACCACGCACGCCACGCTCCGCCGCCTTGGCCAGCGCCGCCTCTAACGGTGCGGTATCCCCAAGGAAATCAGCCACGAACACTGCATTGGCCCGTGGCAACATCGCGCGTGCTTCGGGCAGGCCATAGTCGGTCAGCCCAGCATCAGCAGTGGCTGGCACAGCCGACCCACCGGCAAAGTGCTGGGCCAGCCGCAGCAATTGCGCCCGTCCGCGCCGCGGCGGCAAATGCACCCCTGCCAGCCCGACAGGTTCACCGCCACGCAACAACAGTGCCGCCAGCGCCAACGCCAAAAGCTGCGCGCGATCCCCCTTCTGTGGCAGTGCCCCCTGAGATGAAAACCGCATCGACGCTGCGACATCGACCCATAGCGTCGCTGTCTGAGCGATCTGCCATTCCCGCTGCCGGACAAACTGTTGATCCCCACGCGCCGACCGACGCCAGTCGATCATCCTGCGACTATCCCCCTGCTGATACGGCCGGTATTGCCAAAACTCATCCCCGAGGCCTGCCCGCCGGCGACCGTGAGTGCCCAACAGAACCGTGTTTGCCAAATGTTCAGCCCGCAGCAACAGCGGCGGCAGTGCGGCCGCTTCGCGTTCGGCGGCGGCGCGCAGGGTCGCTGTTGCAACGTCGCTCACGCAACCCGCTCCTGCGGGAGGGCGCGTTCAACGATGGCAGTGATCAAGTCGCTCAGGCTATCACCACGGGCCTTGGCCGCGAAATTCAACGCCATCCGGTGCCGCAACACCGGCAAGGCCAGCGCTGCAACATCTGAAACAGAAGGCGCCAGTCGTCCTTGCAACATCGCCCGTGCCCGCACAGACAGCATCAACGCCTGCGCCGCGCGTGGTCCCGGGCCCCAGGCGACCACCTCTTTCACGTGCGCGTCAGCACTGGCATCATCGGGGCGACACGCACGCACCAGATCCAACACAGCCTCTAGCACGCTGTCGCCTACCGGCATTTGTCGCAGCAATGCCTGAGCGCGTACCAATTCATCCGCGTTAAACACCGCATGCACTGCGGCCTCTTCGGCACCAGTGGTTGCCAAGAGAATATCGCGTTCGGTCGCACGGTCTGGATAGGTCACATCAATCTGCAGCAAAAACCGGTCCAGCTGCGCCTCGGGCAGGGGGTAGGTGCCTTCTTGTTCGATGGGGTTTTGCGTTGCCAGCACATGAAATGGCGCATCGAGCGGCCTATCCTCGCCCGCCACGGTGACCATCTTTTCCTGCATTGCCTGCAAAAGCGCTGATTGGGTACGTGGTGACGCGCGGTTGATCTCATCCGCCATCAACAGCTGACAAAAAATCGGCCCCGGCACGAAACGGAACGCGCGTTTGCCACTGTCATCCATATCCAGCACTTCGGATCCCAAGATATCGCTCGGCATTAGATCCGGCGTAAACTGCACGCGATTGTCTGCAAGACCCATCACCGTCCCCAATGTGCTGACCAGACGTGTTTTGCCTAACCCCGGCAACCCAACCAGCAAGGCATGCCCACCGCACAGCAAGGCAGTTAGCGTCAGATCGACAACTTCTTCTTGTCCGATAAACCGGCGCATGATGGAACGCTTGGCCTCGGCCAGCTTTTCCTCCACCGCTTCGATGTCTGCGACCAGATCTTTTGCGTCGGTCATGGTCAATCTCCACTGTCGGCCCTATCTTTATGATAAGCCTATCGCAGCATGTGCAAATGGCAAAAAGAATGAGGAAACAAATGCGTGAGATTCCTTCCGCCGACGGCATCGCCAAAGCGGCCAAAGCTGCCCAGAACAGCAAAGGGCTGCCACCGGTTCATCTGTGGAACCCTGATTTCTGCGGCGATCTAGACATGCGGATCGCACGAGATGGCACATGGTTTTATCTCGGCACACCGATCGGACGGCCGGAACTTGTGCGGCTGTTTTCAACAATCCTGCGCAAAGACGATGACAAATATTACCTAGTCACCCCGGTCGAAAAGGTTGGCATTACCGTCGATGACGCGCCATTCGTGGCCGTTGATTTCACGGTCGAAGGCACGGGCAAAGATCAATCGCTGCACTTTTTCACCAATCTTGGTGACGAAACCACGGCCAGTGCTGACGCGCCGATCCGCGTGGTGCGCGACGCTGAGACCGGCGAACCGTCGCCCTATGTGCGGGTTCGCAGCAACCTAGAAGCATTGATCGACCGCAAGAGTTTCTATCGGCTGGTTGAAATTGGCGCGCACGAAGAGCGCGACGGAACCAGCTGGTTCGGCCTGTGGTCCGGCGGGCAGTTTTTCCCCGTCATCCCCTCGGCAGAGCTGGAGGGCTAAGCGCCCTCCCCCACCGCTTAGTCTTTTGGCGTGACCTGCCGCACCAGCCCCTCTTGGGCGGTGCTGGCCACCAGACGACCATCGCGGCTGAAAATCTGGCCGCGATTGAACCCGCGTGCGCCGCCGGTCCACGGACTATCCATCGCATACAGCTGCCATTCGTCCATGCGGAAATCATCATGGAACCAGACCGCGTGGTCCAAACTAGCGAACTGCATATCGGGATCAATGAACGTCTTGGCCCACGGCAGCACTGCCGTACCCAACAGGCCAAAGTCGGATACATACGACAGCGCCGCGCGGTGCATGCTGTGCTGATCGCCCAGATCGCCATGCACCCGCATCCACACGTGCTGCACAGGCGCGCGGGGTTCGCGATTGAACGGCGGCCGTAGCTCTACCGGGCGCAGCTCAATCGGGCGGGGCAAGCGCAGCCAGTTCAGATAGGCTTCGGGCAACTGATCCGCGTAACGTTCGCCCAGCTGCACCTGATTTTCCAGCCCCTCTGGCCCGACGACATCCGGCATATCCGCCTGCTGCGATAGCCCAACTTCGCGGTCATGAAACGATGCCGCAAGGTTCAGGATCGGCTTGCCCGACTGCACGGCAATCACCCGACGGGTGGCAAAGCTGCGACCGTCACGGTCACGTTCCACATGATACAGAACGGGTTTCGTCGCATCGCCGGGGCGCATGAAATAGGCATGCAGCGAATGCACCGGACGATCCTCGCCCACGGTTTTGATCGCCGACATCAACGCCTGCCCGATCACCTGCCCGCCAAAACTACGCCCGCGCCCCTGTGGCGTTGCCATGCCACGGAAATAGTTTTCCTCAACCGCTTCGACCTGCAACAGATCATGCAGCCAACGGGTAAGATCAGGTGTCTGGGTGCTCATTTCAGGTGCCTTTGACTGTGTGATCCTGCATTGGATGCGATTTATCCGATCGCCGCAAGTCCGCAGAACTCCGTAAGCAGGGCACTGGACGCCACGTTCACCCACATAAGAAAGGGCGCCCCGCAGGACGCCCTTTCAAAACATTCAGAGATGGGTCAGGCCCGATCACACACCAGCGTCAATGATCGCCTGCGCCAAAATCGGCACCGATGTTTTGTTCAGACCTGCAATATTCATACGGGAATCGCCAACCATATAGATCGCGTGCTCTTTGCGCATGACCTCAACCAGTTCCGGCGTGGTGCCAAGGCGCGAGAACATGCCGCGGTGCTGGGCCAGGAAACCGAAACGGTCCGACCCCGACAGGCGCTGCAATTCACCGGCCAGCTGTTCACGCAGACCCAGCATGGACAGGCGTACCTCTTCCAGCTCTGCGGCCCAATCGGCACGCAGGGCAGGATCTTGCAGGATCATGGTCACAACGCGCGCACCGTGATCCGGCGGGAAGGAATAGTTCTGACGGTTGAGGAAGTTCAGCGACCCTTGGGTCAGGCCGACCAGCGACGTGTCCTGCGAAATCGCCATCAGGATACCGGTCCGCTCACGATACACACCAAAGTTTTTCGAGCAGCTGGCCGCGATCAGACATTCCGGCACCGAGGAGGCCACCAGACGGGTTGCCTGCGCATCCTCTTCCAAACCGTCACCAAAGCCCTGATAGGCGATGTCGATCATTGGAACTGCGCCGGTTTCCAGCAGAACAGCAACAACCTCTTGCCACTGCGCCATGTTCAGGTTGGCGCCGGTGGGGTTGTGGCAGCAGCCGTGCAGCAGCACAACGTCACCCTTTTTGGCCTGTTTCAGATCAGCGATCATGCCGTCGAAATCCACACCACGGGTTTCACCGTCGAAATAACGGTATTCCACCACAGGCATGTTCAGGAATTTCAGGATCGACAGGTGGTTCGGCCAGGTCGGGTTCGACACGAACACGCGCGCCTCTGGGTTCGACCAGCGGATCATTTCAAACGCCTGACGGCAGGCGCCGGTGCCACCGGGGGTCGCTGCGGCGGAAATGCTGTCACGGGCAACGCTGTCACCCAGCACCAGATCGATCATCGCGTCGGAAAAGCCGGGATCGCCGGCCAGACCGGTGTAGGCCTTGGTTTCCTGCTGTTCCCACAGCTGTTTTTCAGCGGCCTTCACGGCGCGCATCACCGGGGTGACACCTTCGGCGTTTTTGTAGACCCCGACACCAAGGTCGATCTTGGTGTCGCGCGGATCTTCGCGGAAGGCCTGCATCAGGGCCAGGATTTTATCGGCGGGTTGTTGTTTCAGATTGCTGAACATGGTCTCAGGCTTCTCCAGTGGCGACGGGGACGGTGGGGAAGGCCCCCCATTCCGTCCAGGATCCGTCATAAAGCGAATGATCGGTCTTGCCCGTGGCCTCCAGTGCGAGACTTAGCACTGCGGCGGTCACGCCGGAGCCACAGCTGGTGATCACAGGTTTCGAAAGGTCAACGCCCGCAGCCTCAAAGATCGCGGTGATCTCGGCCGGGGATTTCATGGTCTGATCGCCATTAAGCAGCGACTTGAAAAACACGTTGCGCGATCCGGGAATATGACCGGCACGCAGTCCTTCGCGCGGTTCCGGCACGTCGCCACGGAACCGTTCCGGCGCGCGGGCGTCGACAATCACGTAATCGCCCAACTTAGCCGCAGACGATACCTGCGTCACATCCTTCACCATCTCAGGACGGCGGCGCACAGTCATGTGGCGATCACGGATCACTGGTGGCAGATCGTCGACAGGCCGCCCTTCGGCCTGCCATTTCGGCAAGCCGCCATCCAGCACTGCGACATTGTCCTGCCCCATCAGCTTGAACAGCCACCACACCCGCGCAGCAGAAAAAATTCCGGCGCCATCATAGACAACAACCTGATGGCCATCACCCACACCCATTGCACGCAGGCGTGACATGAATTTTTCCACCGGAGGCGCCATGTGCGGCAGGTCGGACCGGTTGTCGGATACATCATCAATATCGAAAAAGCGGGCGCCCGGAATATGCGCCTTGTCAAACTCTGCCTGGCCATCGCGGGCCTCGGCAGGCATGTACCAACTGGCATCCAAAATGCGCAGATCGGGATCTTTCAAATGCGCGGCCAACCATTCGGTAGACACCAGCGTTTTGGGATCATCATAGGCCATCGCCACCCCCATCGATCAGTTCACAACCGACCTATAGAACAAGGGCGATAAGGGCAAGACCGCAGCGCCCCGCAACCCGCTGCGGCAGGCGAAACCGTTCCCAGTGTTTCGAAATTGCCCCATCAGGGGCGACATCATTCGCCGTGCCGCAGCAGACGCTGTTTCTGGCGGCCCCAATCACGTTTGGCTTCGGTCGCGCGCTTGTCGTGCAACTTTTTACCTTTGGCGATGCCGATCTTCAGCTTCGCCAGACCTTTGTGGTTGAAGTAGAGGACCATCGGCACCAGCGTCATGCCCTTGCGCTGGGTATCATTCCACATGCGCGCCAGCTCTTTCTTGCTGACGAGCAGTTTGCGGCGGCGACGTTCTTCATGGCCCCAAGTCTTGGCCTGTTCATAGGGTGCGATATAGCTGTTCACCAGCCACAACTCGCCGTTCTCAACCGCAGCATAGCTTTCAGCAATGTTGGCAGAGTTTTCGCGCAGTGATTTCACCTCGGACCCTTGCAGGATGATACCGCATTCGATGTCATCCTCGATGGCATAGTCAAACCGGGCGCGCCGGTTTTCGGCCACCACTTTGTAATTCGGATCTGCTTTTTTGTTCTGTGCCATGGGGCTGTCCTACTGCGCATGGGCGCAACTGTCCATGCTGTGCGCCTGTGTCAGATCGGTTTCAACAGCGCTTTTTTCAAGCATGACACGCTGAAACCTGCCACAGTCATAGGATCGGCAAGCAGAGATCGCGCAGGCAGGGGGTGAAAAATATTCGATCTTTCATATATAATATTTTGAATATATAGGTGCCGAACCAACGCGACAGGACATAAGACACATGCAACTGCCCCCTTCCCTGCGGCGCAATCTGCCGATCCTTGACTGGGCCACAGACTACAACCGTGGCACGCTAACCAATGACATGCTGGCCGCGGTGATCGTGACAATCATGCTGATCCCGCAATCACTGGCCTATGCGCTGCTGGCGGGGTTGCCTGCGGAAATGGGGCTCTATGCGTCGATCCTGCCGCTGGTGGCCTATGCGATCTTTGGCACCAGTCGCGCCTTGGCCGTCGGACCTGTGGCGGTGGTGTCGCTGATGACCGCTGCCGCAGTGGGCAATCTGGCGCTGCAAGGCACGGCGGAATATGCACTGGCGGCGATCACGCTGGCGTTCATGTCCGGTGCAATCCTGCTGGTCATGGGGATATTCCGGTTGGGGTTTCTGGCCAACTTCCTCAGCCATCCGGTGATTGCGGGGTTTATCACCGCCTCCGGCATTCTGATTGCCACCTCACAGCTTAAACATATCGCCGGGGTTGAGGCGCACGGTCACAACATGGTGGAGCTGCTGACCTCGCTGGCCGCGCATCTGGCAGATCTGAACCCGATCACCGCCGTTATCGGCATCAGCACCGTTGCCTTCCTGTTCTGGGTGCGCAAAGGGATGAAACCGCTTTTGTTGTCACTAGGCCTGCCGCCGCGTCTGGCGGATACCTTGACCAAAGCGGGGCCCGTGTTTGCCGTCGCCGCAACCACACTGGCGACTTGGGGTTTCGACCTCGGCGCGCGGGGCGTGGCCATTGTGGGCGATGTGCCCAAAGGTCTACCACCCTTCAGCCTGCCATCGTTCAGCCCTGACCTATGGGGCGCGCTGTTTATGTCAGCGCTGCTCATCTCGATCATCGGGTTTGTCGAATCTGTATCTGTCGCGCAGACGCTAGCGATCAAGAAACGCCAGCGTATTGTTCCTGACCAAGAGCTGATCGGCCTTGGCACCTCGAACATCGCGGCGGCGCTGAGCGGTGGCTATCCCGTCACCGGTGGTTTTGCCCGATCGGTGGTGAACTATGACGCGGGCGCCGAAACCCCTGCTGCTGGTGCCTTCACGGCCATTGGCATCCTGCTGGCTGCCCTGTTCCTGACACCGCTGTTGTTTTTCCTCCCCAAAGCAACGCTGGCAGCAACCATCATCGTCGCGGTCCTCAGCCTTGTTGACCTCAGCATCCTGCGCAGCACTTGGAACTATTCGCGCGTAGATTTCGCCGCCGTGGCCACCACCATCGCTCTGACCCTGTTGATGGGTGTCGAAATCGGCGTCTCAGCCGGTGTGATCCTGTCGATCCTCTTGTTCCTTTACAAAACATCCCGCCCGCATGTTGCGGAGGTGGGGCTGGTGCCCGGCACCCAGCATTTCCGCAATATCCTACGGCATGAAGTTGAAACCCATCCTGAGGTGGTCACCCTGCGCATCGATGAAAGCCTCTATTTCGCCAATGCGCGCTTCCTAGAGGATTACATCTATGACCGCATCGCCTGTGAGGAACCGATCGAGCATATCGTTCTACTGTGTTCCGCGGTAAATGAAATCGACATGTCGGCGCTGGAAAGTCTGGAACAGATTAACCACCGCCTACAGGATCTGAACATCAAGCTACACCTGTCAGAGGTGAAAGGCCCGGTGATGGACAAGTTGAAACGCAGTCATCTGTTGGACGCGCTAAGCGGTGAGGTATTCCTGTCGCATTACGATGCAGTCTGCGCCCTGACCAACCACGCTGAGGCCTGCGATCAACAACAATCGGGGGATGCGGCAGAATAACCGAAACCACGCCAGCGCTTGCGCCTTGGGGGAATCTGTGATGCCACTGCGGCATGACACACCTAAATTCCACCAAGGCCACATCGGCCAATCTGGTCGGCGCCCTATGGATGGTGCTGGCGATGATCCTCTTTGCAATTGAGGATGCGCTGCTGAAACAGGCCGCCAGCTCGCTGCCTGTGGGGCAGGCGATGATGACCCTTGGCCTAGGCGGGGCGGTGTTGTTTGCCGGCCATCTGCTGATCAACGGTGAAGGCCTCTATCATCCTGACGTCCTATCGCGCCCGATGCGGTTTCGGGTTCTGTTTGAGGTGTTCGGCCGGCTGTTTTACGTCTTGGCCATTGCCTTGGCCCCGCTGTCCTCAGCAACAGTGATCCTACAAGCCACACCGCTGGTCGTGGTGGGCGCGGCAGCGGTGCTGTTTGGGGAAAAGGTCGGCTGGCGGCGATGGGTGGCGATTTTGATCGGCCTTTGCGGCGTCTTGGTGATCCTGCGCCCCACAGGCGACAGTTTCACGATGCTGTCGGTGCTGGCTGTTCTGGGCATGCTAGGATTTGCCGGACGTGATCTGGCCAGCAGGATGGCGCCTGCGACGCTCAACACCTCGATGCTGGGGCTTTACGGGTTTCTGTCGCTGGCCTTTGCCGGGCTGCTTTATCAGATATGGGCAGGTCAGCCCTTGATGCGCCCCGCCACTGCCGACCTGCCGGTTCTGGGCCTGGTCGTGGCCGTTGGCGTCTGCGCTTACAGTTCCCTGATGAAGGCAATGCGCACAGGTGAGGTGTCTGCCGTCACCCCGTTCCGCTATTCCCGCCTGCTGTTCGGTGTCGGCATCGGGGTGGTGTTTTTCGACGAAGGATTTGACCGCTACATGGGGTTAGGCAGTTGCCTGATCGTGCTGTCGGGCCTGTTCATCCTGTGGCGCGGGAAAGCGTCATCCTAACGCCCAAAAGCAAAAACCCGGCGCAGTGCTGCGCCGGGTCTAAAATTCAGCGTTGAGCGAGCAGTTTACAGCAGACCCGCGTGAACCAATGCGGCGTCCAGCGCGGCCTTGGTGCTGTCGTTCAGGCCGGTCAGTGGCAGGCGGACCTCATCGCTGCACAGGCCCAGTTTGGACATGGCGTATTTCGCGCCAACCAGACCCGGTTCGATAAAGATCGCTTCGTGCAGCGGCATCAGCTTGTCCTGATATTCCAGCGCTTTGGCGAAATCACCGGCCAGAGTGGCCGCTTGGAATTCTGCACACAGGCGCGGCGCGACGTTCGCGGTGACCGAAATACAGCCCACACCACCATGCGCGTTAAAGCCCAGAGCGGTCGCATCCTCACCCGACATCTGACAGAAATCAGGGCCACAGGACGCGCGTTGCTGGCTGACACGGGCGATATCGCCAGTTGCATCTTTCACACCAATGATGCGCGGCAGTTTGGCCAACTCACCCATGGTCTCAGGCGTCATATCAACCACCGAACGGCCGGGGATGTTGTAGATCACAATCGGCAGTTCGCAGCAGTCATGCAGCGCGGTGAAATGCGCGATCAGGCCGCGTTGGGTCGGCTTGTTGTAATAAGGCGTCACAACCAGCGCCGCGTCGGCACCAACCTTTTCGGCATGTTTCATGAAACGGATGCCTTCAAGGGTGTTGTTGCTGCCTGCACCCGCGATCACCGGCACACGACCTGCGGCGGCTTTCACCACCTCTTCGATCATGGTTTCGTGCTCTTCGTGGGTCAGGGTCGGGCTTTCACCGGTGGTGCCAACGGGAACAAAACCGTTGGTGCCCTCGCCGATGTGCCATTCGACCAATTTCTTGAGCGTCTCCAGATCCAGCTCGCCGTTCTTGAACGGCGTGACCAAAGCAGGAAAAGATCCTTTGAACATGACACGCTCCTTCTACGTTTTGGCGGGCGACAGGCCCGGGAGATTAAACTGGCTCTGCCAGAAATGTGGTGCAGGGTTGCGGCGGAATGCCGCCCTCGTGATTTGCCCCGGTGCGCCACCCAGCATAAGCTGAGGTTGTCTATCCTCGGTTCCTTTGGAAACGCAAGTCATCATGCGCCTCTTTCCCCTGCTTCTGTGCTTTTCAGTCAGCATTTCCTTGTCCTTTGGCGCCTCAGCGCAATCCACGCAGCCCGAATCAGGGGCATCAGCAGGACCAAAGCCACTGGCCGCCGCCTTGCAGGCCGCCACGGCCAAGGATTGGTCCAAGGCTGAAATGCTAGCTGCGCGCGCCGGTGGCCCTGTCGCAGCCGACCTGATCACATGGCATAAACTGCGCGCAGGAGAAGGCGATCCCGCGCAAGTCAGCGCCTTTTTGGAGCGGCGCTCTGACTGGCCTGGTCTGAAATTGCTGCGCAAACGATCCGAAGAAACGATGGCAGGTGCGAGCCGCAGTGCCGTCCTAGAATTTTACGCGAACCAACCGCCCCAAACAGGTATTGGCTTGCGCAGCTATGTGCGCGCACTGGAACAAAACGGGCAATCGCAAAACGCACAAACCGCCTTGATCGCAGGGTGGACAACGCTGGCGCTAGATACCAAAGACCACGCAGCCCTGATCAAACGCTACGGCGATACATTGCGTCCCCATCATACCGCACGCCTTGATATGGCGCTGTGGAAGGGATGGCGGCAAAACAGCCGCGATATGCTGCCCCTCGTCAATGCAGGGTGGCAGGCACTCGCCAAGGCGCGGCTGGGCCTGCGGGCCTCAGTCGATGGGGTGGATGCACTGATCGCAGCGGTTCCCAAATCGCTGTCAGATGATGCGGGCCTCGCCTATGAGCGCTTCCAATGGCGTCTGCGCAAGGGGCGGCGCGAAGATGCGATTGCCTTGTTGGTTGAACGCAGCCCGAAAGGTCTGGGTCAGGCAGAAGCGTGGGGTCGGTCCCGCCGTGATCTGGCACGCCGCCTGATGCGCGCGGGGGAAGTGCGACAGGCCTACACGCTCGCATCAAACCACGGGCTGAGCGAGGGAAGCCATTACGCCGATCTGGAATGGCTGTCCGGCTTCCTTGCCCTGCGGTTTCTGAACGACGCCGACCGCGCCGTTACCCATTTTGAACGCTTCCGCGATGCGGTGTTTACCCCTATTTCGCTGGGCCGCGCAGGCTATTGGCTGGGCCGCGCGCATGAGGCACGGGGCGACAGCCACGGCGCATTGTCTGGCTATGCGTTCGGCGCGGATTATCAAACCAGCTTCTACGGTCTGCTGGCCGCTGAAAAGGCGGGGCTGTCCTTTGACCCAGCGCTGGCCAACCCGCGCCGTTATCCCGGCTGGCGGCAGGCGGGGTTTGCCCGCAACAGCAATTTCGAGGCGGCGCTGCTGTTGCTAAACGCGGGTGATTTGGCATTGGCGGAACGCTTCCTGCGGCACATGGCTGAAACCCTGCCGGAGGCAGAGCTGAACCAGCTGGGCACCCTGCTGACCGATCTTAACCAACCGCATCTGTCGGTGATGGTAGGCAAGCAGGCCGCGCAACGTGGGCTGACCATTGCCGATCCCTATTACGCGCTGCACCCCCTGCGCGATATGAAATTGGCCGCGCGCCCAGAACTCTCCCTCGCCATCGCACGACGCGAGAGTGAATTTGACCCAACCGTCGTGTCCCATGCGGGCGCCGAAGGATTGATGCAGGTGATGCCCGCCACCGCCAAACTGGTCGCGGGGCGCCTTGGCATTGATCACGATCCCGCTGCGATGCTGACTAACTGGCAATATAACGCCATTTTGGGGTCAGCCTATCTGGCGCAGTTGGGCGAACAGTTTGACGGCAATATCCTACTGGTTTCGGCAGGCTACAACGCTGGCCCCAAACGGCCTGAACGCTGGATGAAAGACAACGGCGATCCGCGCCGCAGCAACGTAGATGTCATCGACTGGATCGAGCTGATTCCGTTCAATGAAACCCGCAACTACGTGATGCGCGTTGCAGAAAGCCTGCCCGTCTATCGCGCCCGACTGGGGCAAGACGCGCTGCCGCAGCCGTTTTCAGCGGAACTGAAGGGATCAAGCGTTCGCCCGCTCTCGCGCTAGGGTGAACAGGCCCGCCGCCACAACGATGCCCGCGCCCAGTGCGACGTTCCAGCGGATCACCTCACCAAAGACGGTGACACCAAGGATCGCGGCGAACACCAGATGCAGATAGGCAAAGGGCTGTACGGCGCTGGCCTCTGCCACCTCGTAGCATTTGATCAGCAGGTAATGCCCCAGCGCACCAGTGACGCACAATACCGCCATCCAGCCCCAGTCGCCGCCCACCATCGGCTGCCAGAACCATACGCCCGCGAATGTCATCGCCAGAGCCCCCACTGTGCCGGTCCAGAAAAACGACGTTCCGGCGCTATCCTGGCGCGCTGCATAGCGGGTCAGCAGACCATAGATCGCAAACAACAGGGCAGAGGCAAAAGGCACCAAAGCCGCGGTTTGAAACACACCACTGCCCGGTTGCAGGATGATCAGAATACCCACCATCCCGGTGCCAATCGCCGCCCAGCGCCGCCAACCGACGCGTTCGCCCAAAACTGGCCCGCTGAGCGCCGCGACCAGCAGCGGATAGACCGCAAAAACCGCCTGACTTTCCACCAGACCCAGCAGGGTAAAGCCATAAACGGCAACGCAAATCTCTGTCACCAGCAGCAGCGCACGGATGCTTTGCAGTACAGGTTGACGGGTGCGCGCGGCTTGCCGGATGCCGCCCGACTGCCGCGCCGCCAAAGCGATCACAAAGAGCGCAAAGAACCAGTAGCGCACCATGATCACCATCATGGTGTTATATTCCGCCGCCAAGTGTTTGGAGATGCCGTCCTGCAACGCAAACACCAGCGTCGCGGCGGCCATCAGCATGATGCCAAGGCGGGTGTTGTGTCCGTGTACGCTCATGCCGCGCCTTTGCGCGCGACGGTCATATGCCGTTTGCGCCCGTATCCCGGCACCCGCTCAACAGTGAACCCTGCGTCTGCCAAACCACGGCGCACGAACCCCGCCGCCGTATAGGTCGCCGCCGTTCCATTCGCGACCGTATGGTCACCCACAGCCGCCATCAATTCTGGCGACCATAGTTCAGGGTTCTTGGCCGGTGAAAACCCGTCCAGAAACCACGCATCTGCCGCACCTTGCCACGTTGGCAGAGTTTCACGCGCATCGCCGAGCACCATCTCAAATTCCAGATCCGGCAGGCTGATCCGGTGCAGATCATCCGACCAATGCGGCGCCAGATCGGCCGCGACCTCTGCAATCTCTGGAAATGCCGCTTGCGCGCGCAACATCTCGGCGGGGCGCATTGGAAACGCCTCAAACGTGGTGAAATGCAGCTTGCCCGCCACGCCCGAAGCCCGCCACAGTTTCAGCGCAGCCAAAAGGTTCAGGCCGGTGCCAAAACCCAGCTCTGCCACATGGAACCCATCGCAGAACCGATCGGGCAGGTCATTGCCCGCCAAAAACACATGCCCCGTTTCCGCCAGCCCGTTTTCCAGCGAGAAATAAGGATCATCAAACTGGGTCGAGACGGGGATTGCATCCTCCCGCCACTCCAGCTGGGCATGAGGCTGGGGCTGCTGGTCTTGCATCAAAGATTGCCTTATGGAAACGGAAAGTCTGGCCGACAATGCAGAGGGAACGGCGCAATGGCAATGGCAGATGTAACGATACGCGGTGCAGGCATCTTTGGCCTGTCGATCGCATGGGCCTGCCTGTCGCGTGGCGCCAAGGTACGGGTGGTGGATCCCTTTGGTCCCGGCGCGGGCTCCAGCGGCGGCGTCGTTGGCGCACTGGCCCCGCATGTGCCGGAAAACTGGAACAGCAAGAAGGCGTTCCAGTTCGACAGCCTGATCATGGCCGAAGGGTTCTGGCAGGGGGTAGAAGCCGCTGGCGGTGTCTCTTCCGGCTATGGACGCACGGGGCGACTGCAACCCATCGCTGATGACCATGCGCTGGAATTGGCCCAAGGTCGGGCGGGAACCGCTGCTGATCTATGGCAGGGACATGCGACGTGGCAAGTGATCCCTGCGACCGAGGCAGGCGATTGGGCACCGCACAGCCCCAGCGGGTTCCTGATCCGCGACACGCTGACCGCCCGCATGCACCCCCGCCGCGCCTGTGCCGCGCTCGTCGCTGCGATCACCGCCAAGGGCGCGGAGATTGTGACCGAGGCCGCAGATGAAGGCCGCACCCTGTGGGCCACTGGCATTACGGATCTGGAGGCGATCAGCGCCATACGCCCCCGTATGTTTGGCGCGGGTGTGAAGGGTCAGGGCGCGTCCCTAAAGGTGGATATGGACCTGACAGCCGCGCCGCAACTGTTCGCCGACACGGTGCATATCGTGCCACACGCGGATGGCACCGTGGCGATTGGATCGACCAGCGAACGCGACTATGGCGACCCGAAATCAACGGATGAACAGCTGGACGCCGTGATTGACCGCGCCATCGCCGCAGTGCCCGCTCTGCAAGGGGCAGAGGTGATCGACCGCTGGGCCGGCGTGCGCCCGCGCAGCCGCTCACGCGCACCGGTGCTGGGGGAACACCCGATCCATCAGGGACAGCTTATTGCCAACGGCGGATTTAAAATCGGCTTTGGCATGGCGCCCAAGGTGGCAGAGGTCATGGCCGACCTGATCCTGAACGACGTAGATCAGATCCCCGATGATTTCCGCCCCGAGGCCAGCTTCTAGACACTATATTCCATCGTACGGGAATAGGCCGCGATCGCGCTGAAATTCACCGACATTGAGGTTACAGTACTGCCATCCGCAAAGGTTGCGGTGGTCATGCTGGCCTCTAGACTGAAGGCGGCGAGCGAAGCCTCAGAGGCAGCAAAGCTCCCCCCGACCTCACCAGACAGGGCACCGATCTGCATTGGATCACCACTCTCTTCAGGGCCACCGAAGTCCATTTCGACCCCGAACAGTGCGGCCACCTGTTCAATGACATCCATCGGATCCATCTCAACCAGTTCGCCGCTGAATGCCAACTCGAACAAATCGCCCAGATCCTCGATCTCGGGGCTGTCATCAGGCGTGTCCACCTCGGCCTCAGCCGCTTGTTCAGCCTGAATGCGGGCCAGTTCCAACATTGCGGCGCTTGGCGTATCCTCATTCACACTTTGATACTCAGGCGCTGGGGCTGCCAATTGCTCGGGCTGGGTCAAATCCCCTGAAACAGTCCCACCAAAGCTGGCAGAGCTTTCAAACGAGGCGGCTGCAATGCTGATACTGACGGAAGTCGCCGACACTAGTGACAGGGCCTGCTGGCTGGCGATCTGTGCGACACTGCTGGCACTACCTGCCTCGGCCTGCGGTTCGGCCGCAATTGGTGCCTGTCGATCCGCACGCAGCTGATTGCGCAGATCACGTGCCGTCATCTGACCACCCTGCTCGACGGCATCATCGTGCTTTGCGTGCCCGTGTTTCATCGGACCTGCATGTCGGCCATAGGCCCAACCGATCCCGCGCCCACCGCGCTGCTCGGCGATGCTTTCGCGTGCTTCACTCAGACTGATACTTACGCTCGTTTCAACGCGCGCTTCACCTCGGCGCAGCTGCTGCACATCGCTGGCGGGGCTAACGTCCTGTCGCACCACCGACTGACTGTTGTGACTCGTATAGCGGGCACTCACCTGCACTGCGCTGAATTGACTTGAAACTGTTCCCGAAGAGGACACATGCATCGCCGCACTCCATTCCAAAACATACCATTTCCTAAAGAAACAAACGGCGGAACGGCGGAAACTGTTTAATTTGCGTGTAAAAGAGCCCCTTTGATAGGCACCAAAACCACCATAGCAACCTGGAGTAGATAAAAGGGCGAAAACTTCCTAATATACCTGCACATTTTGACATATACTCTTTGATTAAAGATGTGCGAGGACAGCATGCGTTTGAATTCGATTACGTCTAAGTCTTTCTTTGGTGTCCTACCTTTTCGCAACCGCGGCGCCTCGGCTTCATATTCGCGCTTCAGCACAGCGCTGCGCACCTATGGCCTGAGCCGCTGCAGTGTTTTTCAACAAGCGCTGCTGGTTGGTGTACGCCCCACCAAGGGCCTGTACTCACGCATCAAACACCTGCCAAAGTTCACAGGTGCGGTCGGTTTTATGGCCGGCCCGAACCAGGTCGAATTGATCAGTGCCTTTCTGAACTCTCCCGAATCGCAGCGGGTTCACCATCTACAGATCGGTATCACACCTGCCTATCACGCATCGGAAAATGCACTGTATGGCTTTGATATGTCTACCGTTCTAAGCCTGTTCAAAGGTCAGCGCCTGCCGCGACTGAAATCGCTGTCCTTAGGGGACTGCTATCCTTTCGGTGCTGGTAGCACTGCGGCCTATCTGCGGGGGTGTGCATTAGGGGACATAACCCCGATATTCGAAGCCGCCCCAAGGTTGGAAATTCTGGACCTGAACGGGCCGTTTTGCCTATCGCGACCTGTGCGTCATTTCAAACTTAGGGAAATCAACGTGCAGATCGACCCCGTCGCAGCAACCGAGGCGACGCTGTCGCAGCAATCGCTCGACCACCTTTTGGCATCGGATCTGCCATTAATCGAATCGCTATCACTGCACTGCTGTGGCAGCACCGAAATGCTGCTGGACCTGCCGCGCGGCTTTGATCCGCAGCGCGGGATGCCAAAGCTAACAGCGCTGTCTCTGGAAAACCTCAGTCGCGACAGCGCCCGCAGGCAAGCAGCACTGCAAGCGCGTATGCTGGCGGGCTGATTGTGTCCGGCACCTAAAAGCTGTCAGGGTCGGGCCAAACCTATGGCCCGATCCTCAATTCAAACCGGCTTATGCCATTGCATCCAAGAGTGCCTCACCGCCCGAAACGGTGCAGCCTAGTTCCGGTTCAACATTCAGATGCGTGATCACGCCGTCTTCAACGACCATCGCATAGCGTTTGGAGCGGCCGTAGAACCCAACAACAGGGGCGTCAAATTCCATCCCGACAGCTTTGGTAAAGGCACCTTCGGCGTCTGCCAGCATAGTAATGGAGGCGTCATCCGCGCCAGTGGTTGCGCCCCACGCTTTCATCACAAAGGGATCATTGACGGACAGGCACATAATTTCGTCCACGCCCTTGGCCGCAAAATCATCCTTGGTGCGGATAAAACTCGGCATGTGTGCCGCATCGCAGGTGCGCGAAAATGCACCGGGCAGCGCAAAGATCACCACTTTACGCCCTGCTAGACGATCGGACAGCGTCAGCGCCTCAGGCCCTTCTGCGCCCATCATCGGAAAAGTTACGTCCGGCAGTTTATCACCTACACTCAATGTCATCGCTTGGGTTCCCTGATTGCGTTTCTCTGTTTCTGTCATATAGGGTCGCCCCCAAATGCAGCCAGAGTTTTCCGCAGAAAGGGTGTGGGATGCAAAAGATTGTTGTGGTCGGGGCCGGGCAGGCCGGCGCGTCGCTGGTGGCGAAACTGCGCACATTGGGGTTTGACGGGCAGATCACCCTGATCGGCGCGGAAGCTGTGCCGCCCTATCAACGCCCGCCGTTGTCCAAGGCCTATCTGCTAGGCGACATGACGCTAGAACGGCTGTTTCTGCGCCCTGAAAGCTATTACGCCGACAACAACATCGACCTGCGCCTCGGCACGGAGGTGACGGCGATTGACCCTGCCGCGCAGACGGTACGTGTTGGTGATGAGGTGCTGGATTATGACGCGCTGGTTCTGACCACAGGATCAGCGCCGCGTTATCTGCCCGCCAGTATCGGCGGCACGCTGGAGGGCGTGCATGTGGTGCGCGGCCTATCGGATGTGGACGGGATGGAGCCTGAGTTTCAGGCCGGTAAATCCGTATTGATCGTCGGCGGCGGCTACATCGGGCTGGAGGCAGCAGCGGTTGCCGCGAAAAAGGGTCTGAAGGTCACGCTGGTCGAAATGGCAGATCGCATCCTGCAACGGGTCGCAGCGCCCGAAACCTCCGACTATTTCCGCGCGCTGCACACCGCGCACGGAGTGGAGATTCGCGAAGGTGTTGGCCTGAACCGTCTGATCGGTGAGGGGCGCGTCAGTGGTGCGGAGTTGAGCGATGGCAGCACGCTGGATGTGGATTTTGTCATCGTTGGTGTGGGCATCACCCCCGGCACCGCCTTGGCCGAAGCTGCGGGGCTGGAGATTGACAACGGTATCAAGACCGATGCCGAGGGCCGCACATCCGATCCAGCGATCTGGGCGGCGGGGGATTGTGCATCCTTCCCCTATCGCGATGGCCGGTTGAGGCTGGAATCGGTGCCAAATGCCATTGATCAGGCGGAATGTGTCGCTGAAAACCTGCTGGGCGCGGGCAAGGCCTATGTGCCGCAGGTCTGGTTCTGGTCGGATCAGTATGACGTGAAACTACAGATCGCAGGGCTGTCCACAGGTTATGATCGCATCATCACCCGTGCGGGGGACAAAGAGGGCGCGGTGTCCTTCTGGTATTATCAGGGCGATACCCTGCTAGCGGTAGACGCTGCCAATGATCCCCGCGCCTATATGGTCGGCAAACGTCTGATTGACGGCGGCAAGTCGCCCGCACCAGATCTGTTGGCGGATCCTGAAACCGACCTTAAATCCCTGCTGCGCGCATGAGGATTGTTGCCGGACGGTTCAAAGGCCGCGCCTTGGCGGCGGTGGGCAAGGGGGATCCCGGGGCCCACCTGCGCCCGACCACGGATCGCACCCGTGAAAGCCTGTTCAACATGCTGGGCGGCGGGCGGTTTGGCGATCCGATTGAGGATGCCCGCGTACTGGACCTGTTTGCCGGCACCGGTGCGCTGGGGCTAGAGGCGTTGAGCCGTGGCGCCGCGCACGTGACCTTTGTGGATGACGGGCGTAAATCCAACGCGCTGCTAAAGGAAAACATCCGCATCTGCGACGCGCGGGGCGAGGTTCAGGTGATCCGCCGCGATGCCCGCAAACTGCCGGAAAACACAGGCGCACCATATGACCTGATCTTCCTTGATCCGCCCTATGACAAGGGTCTGGGCGAACAGGCGCTGGAGGCGGCGCTGGCAAGTGGCTGGGTTGCCGACGGTGCGCTGATCGTCTGGGAAGAAAGCGCTGCAATCACCGCACCAGAGGCGCTGACCTATCTGGATGAACGCCGCTACGGGGATACGACCATCACGATCTTGGAACTGTAAACCTACCGTACACAAGAGGCCCCGGCACGAGGCCGGGGCGGGGTCTTCACACTCAGCGCGACGCGCCCCAGACCATGATCCGGGGCCTCTTGTGGTTACGGTAGTGGTTTATGTTAGTCCGCTTTTGCCAGCATCCGGCCCAGCCAGCGACCACCAAGGATGTGCACATGCAGATGCGGCACTTCTTGGACGCCGTTTTCACCCGCGTTGGAAATGGCGCGGAACCCGTCGCCGCCTTCGCCCGGTTGCACGTCCATCATCTTGCACACTTCGCCAACGGCGCGGGTGAAACCGACGATTTCGGCATCAGACGCCTCTAATGCGAAGTGGTCGTAGCAAACGTAGGGACCTTTGGGGATCACCAGGACATGCACCGGCGCCTGTGGCTGGATGTCATGGAAAGCCAGCGCATGTTCGGTTTCCAGAACGGTTTTGTTCGGGATCTCACCACGCAGGATTTTGGCAAAGATGTTTTGGTCGTCATAGACATAAGCCATGGGGCACCTCAGTCGGAAAACAGGTAGTCGATATCCACAATGTCATGCGCCTTGGCCTCAGGAATGGCAAGGAAATGCGACACCGCGCGGGCATGGTCATCACGGGTTTCGTATTCACGCAGGTAGTCGTGATTGCCAAAGTTCGAATCGCGGATCTGATCGCTTTCAAAGGCCAGATCGTGGCGGATCGTCGGCAAGAGGCGTTCCAACGTTTCAAGAGGTGTTTGTTCGCCCGCCAGACCAATGCGCATGGCGTGGCCTTTCAGGTAATCCTCGGAAAAGTTGACGTCGATTTCCAACAGCCGCGTCGTTGACCGATCACCACAGAAATCGCGCATCAGATCCAGCGCCTCTGGATCTAGGCAAATGATCAGGCGATCGGTGTCAAAATAGTCAAACAACATCCGCATCAGGGCGCGGCGGTGGCGGTGGCGTTTGCCAATGGTTTTCTGAATGCCGCCCAAATCGGGTAGCGGGGTGCTTTCCTCGTTGAACAAATACTCAATCGCCGGAATATCTGTGTGTTTGCGGATCTGTTCCACAAGACGTTTGGCGACGTGCCACTTCTTGCAGATCACGATCAGCAATTCACGTTCACGGCCCAGCGAACTTTCGGTTTCCCAGAACCGCAGACCAAAACGACGCCCCACGCGGCCCCGCCCTGTCAGGAACTTGAACAGGCTGCGCCCTTCGCCCGATATTTTGAAATCCACCCCCTCGGCGGCATAAAGCGCACCAAGGCGGGCGCGCAATTCCCGCGCCTCTGGACTAATTTTACGCGCAAACAGGAAATCTTGGCTAAGCAGCATGTCGTAGTGATCGTTATAAAACGACACCGGCATCCCATAGTCCGTGAACATCAAGAAAGTCAGCGTGCGCGTTTCAATCTCGGCCTCTGGAATCAGATGGCGCACAAGGGTCTGGAAAAATGTCTCATCCGGGATCCAAGTGGTGCGGAAAAATGCCATGACATCTTTGCGCGCCTTGGTGAACTCAACAATCGACTCAATCGTGCGCCGCCGTAGACACCACCACTGGCTGCCGATCTGCACCTGCAGATCATGCGGAATTTCGCGTTCCAGACCAAATCGTTTTTGCAAGCTATAAGACCAGTAATAGCGTTTTGGCTGTGTGCGTTCGTTGAAATAGTGGCGGTAGATCAGCCGCTCTTCTTTCATACCGGTTTTGATCCAGTCACTCTCGAAGAAATCAAAACTCTCGATATAGTCGCGATCGTTGTTTTCCAGAAAGCTATGGATGTACTGCGCCGATTTGATCGCCATGCAGTCGCCGGACAGCATGTAAAAATGTGTTGCCCGTGGAAAGGCATCCAAAGCGGTTTCAATCGCGTTCAATGACGCCTGCACCAGCGACCATTCCCCCCAGCCGCACTTGATGCGTTTTTTTGCAAAGGTGACATTGGCATTGTCGCCCAGCGCATCCTTGATCTGCTGAAAATGTTCCGGCTTGGCCCGTCCGTCGAAGTGAATCGACATATAGTCCCCTGCCGCAGTCAGACGTTCAGCCTGTTGGATGATCGCCTCTGGGTCTTTATGACACAGCAGGATGAACGCAATTCTTGCCATTTTTGGAAACGATCGCCTCGTTACTGGTTGATTGTTTACATAGATACGGCGGAAGTGAGATTGAATAAACCAGTTAACTTTGGTTTTGTGAACAAAAGCATAAAGTTCCCCCCAAACTGGGGCACCGCCAAGGAGGCAAGAGCAAAATGGGTTTTCCCGGCACCTGGATGACCGAGAGCGAAAGTGTTGTGTATCGCGTGGTTCCCAAATGCGCCTGTTCGACCATCGGGCAGATCATGTTTTATTCCGATCATGGCGAGTTTTTTGATGGCGACATTCATGACGCTAAATCGGGCATGCACAAATGGGCGTTCGAGGAAAGCCACGGCCCCATCACCGAAAACGTAGAAAGCCAGCGTTCCTACGCGTTTACCTGCGTTCGGAACCCCTACACTCGCATCCTCTCTAGCTTCTTTGACAAGATCTGCGGCATTCAGCGCAACGGGCGTCGCTATCGCGGCAATCTGGTGCCGTTGCTCATTCAGAAATACGGGATCGAGGTCGGCGGTGATGATGGCAAGCAAGAGTTTGACCAAATCGCCAGCTTCCGCCGCTTCCTGTTGTTTGCCCGCGACACCATCCGTTGGCGCAAGCCGATGGATCCTGACATCCACTGGTCGGCTATGTCGGGCCATGTGTCGACCTTCATCGCCAATGGCGGGCGCTATGATAAGATCTTCTGGACCGAGGATTTCAATGGCGGCATGCAAGAGGTGTTGGACAACATCGAAACGCCGTTTGAAGTGGACCTAAACCAAATCCCACGGTTCAACGAATCTGAAGGTCACGGCCCCAAACGCGCCCATCCGGTCGAAGACTACTTCGACGATCTGTCGATGCATCTGGTCTACGAAATCTACAAACGCGATTTCGATCTGTTCAAATACGATTTCGAAAACCCGGGCAACAAGATGCCCATTGGCGAGATTGATCTGGATGAGGTTCACGCCAAACTAGGCGATTGATCCTCTCTCTGACACCGGGCCCCGAACTTAGGTTCGGGGCCTGTTTCGTTTAAGGGATGGCGCGTTCTGCCATGGCACTCATGATCTGGCGACCGTCCGCCGCTCTGATCCACAAAGTGCCATCCTTGCGCCAACACAACTCTGCCGTTTCATGGTGCATCAACGGGGATGAGGCGCGGAAACTGAACCGACCCAGCCCACCCAACTGACGATCCGCCAGCAACATCAACAACTGCGCCAAAAGCGGCCCATGGGTGACAAGGCCATCGTATCCTTCAACGTCACGGGCGTAGGCTTCGTCATAGTGGATGCGATGCCCGTTAAAGGTTAGCGCAGAATAGCGAAACAGCATCGTGCTATCGAACGCTGCCGTTTCAGACAGGGTTTCATCCTGCCGTGCCTGTGGCGGCGTCGGAGTGGGTGCATCTGGCTCGGGGTCATTGCGATAGACCAGATCCTGATATTCGCGCGTCGTAAGGTGACCGTCCTGCATAATATCATGCTGCAAGGTGACAAACCCCAGCGGCCCACTGCGCCCTTCTTTACGCGTGACATTTGCGACGCGTGTCCTCTTCTCAGCCGCGATGCCTGCATGCAGTGGCGCGTGAAATTCCAACCGGCCGCCCGCCCACATACGACGTGGCAGGCTCAGATCAGGGATCAATCCGTCGCCCTTAGCCGGATGCCCGTCACGCCCCAATGAAGCAGGCGGCAGGGACTGCCAGAAATAGATCTGATGAAAAAACGGCGGCAGCGCATCGCCCATGTGAACGGGCGCAGGCCTACCCAAGGTCGCCAGCAGCGCCTGTGCGCGCGCGGGATCCATCATATCGGTTTGACGGGTTTCGCCCTGTTGGGCATCTATGCCAGTATCAGTCATAGACGCAGCATAGGCGTGCGAACCGGACGGAGTAAGCCAAAATGCCATCGCAGACACGAAAACTGACCGCATTGGATCATCTAGTGCTGACCGTCGCGGACCTGTCCGAAACCGTTAAGTTCTACACCGAAGTACTGGGGATGGAGGTGCGCCGTTTTCGCGCAACTGACGGCAGCAACCGCTGGGCGTTGTATTTTGGACAGCAGAAGATCAACCTGCATCAAGCGGGCGCCGAATTTGATCCCAAGGCGCGCCATCCCGGCCCCGGAACGGCGGATCTATGTTTTCTGACCGCCACGCCGCTGGCCGACTGGCAGGCACATCTGGCTGCACAAGGCGTCGAGATCGAGGACGGCCCGATCGCCCGCAGCGGGGCCACCGGCGCCATCACCTCGATCTATATTCGTGATCCTGATGGTAACCTGATTGAGGTGAGTACGCAGGATTAACCCTGCGCAGTCGCCTTTAGCAGCGCAACCAGCTCTTCCAGACCGGCGCGGTAGCGGTCGTTGGTCAGCTTGCCGTTTTCGTCAAATTCATTGTAGGACGCAGCGACATTCACCGCAGGACCAGCCACGACATTTGCGCGAAGGGGTGCGAGGAAGTGGCGCAAAACAAACATCGCGGTTTCACCACCCGTGCGGCCCGCAGCTGCCGACATAACGGCAACAGGTTTGCCCGCCAGTACGCCACGACTGTCACGGCTGAGCCAATCCAGCGCGTTCTTCAGCACACCCGGAGGGGCCTTGTTGTATTCAGGGGTGGAGATCAGCACCGCCTCTGCTGCCAGAATCTGATCGGCCAGCGTGACAACGGATTGCGGCAAGCCCTCTGCCGCTTCCAGATCACCGTCGTAAAGCGGCAAGTTCAGGTCCGCCTCAACAACGTCACCGCCATAGATCACAGCCGCTTCGGCCACCAGTTTGCGGTTTTCACTGTCGCGGCGCAGGGCGCCAGAAATGGTCAGGACGGTCATCGTATTCTCCTACAAAGCGTTTCGCGTTGAGGTGAAGATGAACTGTTCGATAATGAAAATAAACAGGCATGATCGCAACAGATTTGTGCAAGAATGCACAAATAGAAAACAAAGAAGGGGGCAGCGCCCCCTTCTCGTTTAATATCTTTGCCTTAGTTCGGCAGGATCACGATATCCACGCGGCGGTTCTGTGCGCGACCTTCAGGCGTCAGGTTGGACGCCACCGGCTGATCCTCACCGCGACCAATGGGACGGATACGGTAATCGCTGACGCCACTGTCCACCAGAATAGCTGCAACCGAATTTGCACGGCGCTGGCTAAGGTCGAGGTTATATTCCGCCGACCCAGTGTTGTCGGTATGGCCCAGCACCTGCACGGTGCTTTCGGGGTAACGGTTCAGGCTGGTCGCAACAGCGGCCAGATCGTCACGCAACGCGCCCGAAACAAAGGTGCTGTCGACCGCAAACAGAATGTCCTGCGGCATGGTGACGATCAAACGATCACCTGTGTTGGTGATGCTGACACGGTTATCCAGGCTCTGACGCAGCTCTGCTTCTTGTGCATCCAGACGCTGACCAATCAGGCCGCCTGCTGTTGCACCCGCGATGCCACCCAGGATCGCGCCTTTTTTGTTGTCGTCTGCGATGATCGCGCCAGACACCGCACCGACCAGACCGCCAATAATGGCGCCTTCGCGGGTGCGCTTGTTGGGATCATCTTCCCCCAAATAACGGGTGTCCATACATGCGGTCATGGTCAACAGGGATGCGCCGGCAGTAAACAGCGCCAATTTCGATGCTCTGATCATGGTCTATGCCTCATTTTTCTCCGCCTTTGGATTATGGCCCGTGCGGGATGGCGGTATCATAGACTTATATTAGCAGGGAAAGGCCAGATAAGGGGGAAAAACTAGGCAGGGTTCCGCTCAATGCTACGTGAACATCTTGGCGGAGGCAGGCTAGGCAGCACTTTCTTGCTCGCGCACATCAGATCGCGCGCCCTCATACGCCAACAGCGCCCGTTTTACTGGCAAACCCCAGTGATACCCGCCCAGCGCGCCGGATTTGCGCAGCGCGCGGTGGCAGGGAATCAGCCAGCTAACCGGATTTCGACCCACAGCGGTTCCCACTGCGCGCACCGCACGGGGCTTGCCGATGGATTGGGCTATTTCAGAATAAGTCGTCACCTGCCCTGCAGGCACGCGCAGCAACGCCTCCCACACTTTGATCTGTAACGGGCTGCCAATCATATGCAGGCGGGTTTCCCCCTGTTCCGCAAAGGCAGTATCGACCCAAGGCTGCAACGGGACGGCATCGTCCACAAACCGCGCCTTGGGCCACCGCCCCTGTAGATCCGCGACCGAGGCCTCGGCCCCCATTTCCGCGCCAAAGCCCAGACCGCACATGCCGCGATCCGTGCCCATGACCAACGCAGGACCAAACGGACTGTCAAACCAGTGCTGATAGATGGTCAGCCCATCGCCACCTTTGGCGTAATCGCCGGGGCTCATCGCTTCCCAGCGGACAAACAGATCATGCAAACGGCCCGTGCCGGACAGGCCCACTTCATGGCTGACCTCCAGCGTGGTCATATGATCGCGCAGTAGGGATTTCGCGTGATCCAGCGTCAGGTATTGCTGATAGCGCTTGGGCGACACGCCGACCCAGCGGGAAAACAGCCGCTGGAAATGGGCGGGACTCATGTCCAGCTGGGCGGCCAGATCGCCAAGGCTCTGGTTTGGTGATCCCCCATCAATCAGCGCGATGGCGCGGCGCATAACCTGGTAGTGGTAGCTTTGATCGACGTCTGACATTGTGCGCCCCTATATTGACTGCACTGACCTTAAATTGGCCGTCGGGTGCAGACGACCCGAAACTTGCGCAAGTGGCACAATCTTCGCATGACTGTTACATGACCGATCGTTTCCTCTCTGCCGCGCTAGACGCGGATGGTACGCTGATCCGCGATGACGCGCCGACGGCCTTGTTGCCGTGGTGGAGTTTTACCAAAACCCTGATTTCCGCCTGCGTGATGATCCGCGCGCGTGAGGGCTTCATGGATTTGGATGCTGCATTGCCGGGGCGGGCCTACAGCCTGCGCCAGTTAATGAACCACACCGCAGGTCTGCGCGACTACGGCACGGTCGGCCCCTACCATCAGGCGGTCGCCGCGGGGGAAGACCCGTGGCCGGTGGCCAAGCTGCTGGAGGCATCGCGCGCTGACGATCCACTTGGCGCGCCAGGGACGAAGTGGAGCTATTCCAACATCGGCTATATGTTCCTGCGTTTTGCGCTAGAGGTCAGCGAAGGCGCGCCTTTGGGCGATATCATCCATCGCCGCCTGATCGCACCTTTGGCCCTGCGCACGCCGCGTCTGGCAATGACGCGGGGGGATTTCGAAGGCTTGCATTGGGATGCGGACGGCTATCACCCCGGCTGGGTCTATCACGGCTGTATGATGGGATCGTCCGCAGATGCGGCGCGGCTGCTGCACGCGCTGTTGCAGGGCGATCTGCTGACGGCAACAGAACGGCAGCAGATGATGGAACTGTCCCTGAACGAAAAGGCGATCCAGGGTCGGATCTGGCAAACAACAGGCTACGGTCTGGGCCTGATGATCGGCCATACGCAGGCGCATGGTCTGGCGATTGGTCACGCCGGTGCAGGACCGTTTTCCGGCAATCTGGTGGCGCATTTCCCATCCTCTGGCAAAACCGTTGCCAGCTTTGCCAAAGGCGGCGATGAAACACCCGCAGAATGGGAGGCGCTGCGCGTGCTGTCTGACCGTTGAAAAACAGGGACCAAGGGGTTACTGGGAAACCTCACCCCTGATCCAGCCAGCCACACGCCAACCGCATCGGAACCCGCCATGGCCAAACAGCTCGACTATCACACGATCCGCGAAATTTTCACCCGCTTTCAGGCGTCAGAGCCAGAACCGAAGGGTGAGCTGGACCATGTGAACGCCTACACGCTGGTGGTCGCCGTTGCACTTTCTGCGCAGGCCACGGACAAGGGTGTGAACAAGGCTACGGCAGAGCTGTTCAAAATCGCCGACACCCCGCAAAAAATGCTGGATCTGGGCGAAGAGCAGCTGATCGAACACATCAAAACCATCGGCCTGTTTCGCAACAAGGCCAAGAACGTGATGAAGATGTCGCGCATTTTGGTAGATGACTATGGCGGAGAGGTTCCTTGCAGCCGCGCCGCATTGGAAAGCCTGCCGGGTGTGGGCCGCAAAACCGCCAATGTGGTTCTGAACATGTGGTGGCAGTACCCCGCACAGGCGGTGGACACGCATATCTTTCGCTTCGGCAACCGTTCGGGCGTTTGTCCGGGCAAAGATGTGGTTGCGGTCGAACGCGCGATCGAGGATCACATTCCCGTCGATTTTCAACAACACGCCCATCACTGGATGATCCTGCACGGGCGCTATATCTGCACAGCACGCAAGCCCAAATGCAACGCATGCCACGTCCGTGACCTGTGCCAATTCGAGGATAAAACCCCATGAAGGACTATCAGGTTGTCGGCATCGGCAACGCCATCGTTGACGTGATCAGCCAATCCGATGACAGCTTTCTGGACCTGATGGGCATCCAGAAAGGCATCATGCAACTGGTTGAGCGTGAGCGCGGTGAGCTGCTCTATGGTGCGATGGAAAACCGCAAACAGGTGCCCGGTGGATCGGTTGCCAACACGCTGGCGGGTCTCGGCAATCTGGGTCTGACCACCGGCTTTATCGGTCGTGTGCATGATGACGCACTGGGTCGGTTTTATGCCGATGAAATGGCCAAGGGCGGATCAACCTTCGTGAACCCGCCGGTTGAGGGTGGTGAACTGCCCACCTCGCGCTCGATGATCTTTGTATCGCCGGATGGCGAACGGTCGATGAACACCTACCTTGGCATCTCGTCCGAACTGGGGCCGGATGACGTGTCCGACGATGTGGCGGGCGAGGCAGAGATCCTGTTCCTCGAAGGTTACCTTTACGACAAGCCCAAGGGCAAAGAGGCGTTTGAACGTGCGGCCAAGCTGTGTCAGGCCGCAGGCGGCAAAGCGGGTATCGCGCTGTCCGATCCCTTCTGTGTGGATCGCCACCGCGACGATTTCCGCCGGTTGGTCAAAGAGCTGGACTACGTGATCGGCAACGAACACGAATGGGCGTCGCTCTATGAAACTGATCTGTCCACCGCGCTGGAATTGGCGGCGAAGGACGCGGGCATGGTGGTCTGCACCCGTGGCGGTCATGACGTTGTGCTGCTGCGTGGCGACGAACAGGTATCTGTTCCGGTGACCGAGGTGACACCGGTTGACGCCACCGGCGCAGGCGATCAGTTCGCCGCGGGCTTCCTTTACGGTTACGCCACCGGCGCCTCGTTGGAGGTTGCGGGCCGTATGGGCATCGTCGCCGCCGCCGAGGTGATCGGCCACTACGGCGCGCGGCCAGAGGCAAACCTGCCCGCGCTGTTCCGCGAGGCTGGGCTGATCGACTGATCCGCCAAAGAACACACAAAACAAAAGGGACGCCTCAGGCGTCCCTTTTTCGTTTCAACCGTTCTGTCGCACCTTACTTCGACTGCAACAGGGTCTGGGTTGGGAAAGGAATATCAATCCCTGCCTCATCCAGCGCCTCTTTGACCGCACGTTTCATGTCCGCCTGATAGGCAAAGTTATCTGACGATTTAACCCAGACACGGGCCAAGAAATCGACAGAGAAGTCACCGAGGTTGTTCACCTGCAGATAAGGTGCAGGATCCTGCAGCGCACGCGGGTCGCTCATCAACGTGGTGCGAATAACCTCTTCAGCCTTTTTCAGATCGGCATCATAGGCGACGCCGAAAATCCACTCTGCCCGACGGGTTTCGTAGATCGAGAAGTTGGTGATCGTATTTCCCCAAACATTGGCGTTGGGGATGATCGTCTGCACGTTATCGGCGCTGGCCAGTTCGGTGTAGTTCAGCGAAATGGACTTCACCGTGCCGCTTTGACCACCCACGGTAACAAAATCGCCCAGTTTGATCGGACGGAACACAATGATCATCACGCCCGCCGCGACATTCGATAGCGTGCCCTGCAACGCCAGACCAATAGCCAGACCCGCCGCACCAACAACCGCAACAATCGAGGTGGTCTGAATGCCAAAGGTGTTCAGAACGAACAGCAGCGCAAAACCGATGATCACATAACGGCTGATATTGCCGAGGAAGATGAACAGCGTGTCATCCAGCGCCTCATATTGCAGCCCCAGCTTGGTGATCCGCCGCCGGGCCCAGCCGCCCACAACAAAACCAAGGAGCAGCATCACCACCGCGCCCGTCACCGACAGCGCAGCGCCGGTCAGCGCGTCCAAAGTCAAAAGACTGGCGAGGCTCTGGCCATTCCAGACCTCTGTTTTCAAAATATCAGCAAGTGTCATGTCAGTAATTGATCCATCTTTCGGGCCAGCTTGGCGTCCAATGCGCTAAGGCCACCCACATCATGCGTTATGAGCGTCACATGCACTTTTCTGTAGCTGTTTGTCCACTCTGGGTGATGATTCCACTTCTCAGCCCAAAGCGCTGCACGGGTCATGAAGGCGAAGGCTGCGGTGAAGTCATCAAAGACGTAAGTTTTGCAGATCGCATCGCGATCCGCGTCCAAAGTCCAGCCTGCCTCGAGCAAAGGGGCCAGCATGGTTTTGCGTCCGGTATCGCTAAGCAGTTCGGTCATTCTCTTTCCTCCCGCTGTTCTTTGCGAAAGGGGCCGTAGGCGGTTAGGATTTCAATATCCTCTGCCACCGCCGCCCGTTCCGCCGTTAGAAACTGTTGCACAGCATCAGCAAAGCCCGGATGGCCAACCCAATGCAGTGAATGGGTGGTAACCGGCAGATAACCGCGCGCCAGTTTGTGTTCGCCCTGCGCGCCGGCCTCTACACGGGCCATGTTCTGCGCAATCGCAAAGTCCATCGCGCGATAGTAGCACAATTCGAAATGCAGGCAGGGGTGATCTTCGACACAGCCCCAATAGCGCCCGTAAAGCGTATCGCGCCCAATGAAGTTGAGCGCCCCCGCGACCGGCTGCCCGTCGCGCATCGCCAGCACCAACAGCATATCATCGCGCATGGTTTCATGCGCAATGTCAAAGAAGCCCCGTGTCAGATAGGGCGTGCCCCATTTGCGCGCGCCGGTGTCCTGATAGAACCGCCAGAAGGCATCCCAATGCCACGGCTCAATCTGATCGCCGGTGAGCATCAACACCTCGCCACCAAAGGCGTTGGCCGTACGCCGTTCCTTGCGGATCATCTTACGCTTGCGACTGCTGAGACTGGCAAGGAAATCGTCAAAATCGCCATAGCCCGCATTGTCCCAATGAAACTGCTGACCTGTACGCTGCATCAGGCCCATCTGGCCGCCTGCCAGCGCCTCATCCTCGGTGCAGAAGGTGATGTGGAGCGAGCTTAGCTCATTTTCCGCCGCCACCTGCACCGCGCCTTGGATCAGGGCAGAGGTGCCCGCCATCTCGAACCCCGGACGGGTCAGAAACCGCCGCCCCGTGGCGGGGGTAAAGGGCACGGCGATCTGCAGTTTCGGATAATAGCGCCCGCCTGCGTTTTCAAAGGCATGCGCCCAATTGTGGTCAAAGATGTATTCGCCCTGACTGTGCGATTTTGCATAAAGCGGCGCACAGGCAATCATCTGCCCGTTTTGTGTGGCGCTCAGATACTGCGGCTGCCAGCCCGTGCCAGGACCGACGGATCCGCTGACCTCTAACGCATGCAGAAAACGGTAGGTGGTGAAGGGATCTATTGCACGGCCTTCCGCCACCTCGGGACAGGCACAGGCATCCCAATCAGCCGCCGCGATCTGGTCGAGTGAGCCGAACAGCTGAATGTCTATGGTTTGCTGATCTGACCCTGTCATGATCCTGTCCTCACGCCCGCCTGCCCTTAAGGGGCAGTATTTGGGGCGTGAGGGATATTAATCAAGCAGTTATGCTGCAGGCTGCGCCGCTAGATAGCCTTCAAACGTGACATTCTCCGCCACTTTGCGCGCCTCAGCCTCGGCCGCGGCAGAGGTAATCGTCCAGCACAGCACATGAGCTCCGCGCTGTTTCAGCTCGGCCACCCGCGCGCTGTTCAGGTCGCGCGCATCATGGCTGATGAAGCTACACTTGGCCGCGTCATAATCAGGGATGCGCGCCAGTTTTTCGCGTGTGCCCTTGGGCAGCATCGGCCATTCGGTCACGTTGTAGGCCGCCGTCGTCAGACCACGGGCACGGTCGGGGCACAGGCCCGACAACACGCGCACAGAATTCGGGTTGAACGACATCAGCGCCACATCACCCTGATACCCCTCCAATGCCTTGGCGGTGGCAGCTTCCAGACGGCCAACATTGGCGCCCATCTGGCCATCCTGATCCTTAACCTCAATCAGTAGGGGCACCTGCCCGGCCACCTGATCCAGAACCTGCGACAGGGTCGGGATCCGGTCGGTCCCACCCAACAGCTGGATCTGTGACAGCTCAGCCGCCGTTCGGGTTTGAACCACCCCTTTGACCCCGGCCAGACGTTCCATGTCATAGTCATGGAACACCATCGCCTCACCATCCTTGGACAGTTGCAGGTCAATCTCGATACCATATCCGGCATCAATCGCGGCCTGAATGGCAGCGGGGCTGTTTTCGGCACGCCCTGCAGTCACATCATGCAGGGCGCGGTGGGCGATCGGCGCCTTTAGAAAGGCGGCTGGTAGTTTGGTCATTTGATCTGGAAAATCGCTTCGACTTCGACGGCAACACCCAGCGGCAGCGAGGCTGCGGAAACGGCAGAGCGTGCATGACGGCCCGTGTCGCCCAGCGCCTCAACCATGAAATCAGACGCGCCGTTGATCACCTGCGGCTGTTCGGTGAAATCAGCGGTGGAGTTCACAAAACCCACCAGCTTCACCACCTTCACCAGACGGTCCAGATCGCCACCACAGGCGGCCTTGCACTGGGCCAGCAGGCTGATCGCACAGGTTTTGGCGGCAGCGGCACCTTCTGCGGTGTCCATATTGTCGCCCAGTTTCCCAGTGATCAGATCGCCACCGTTGTTCGAGATCTGACCAGACACGTAGACCATATCGCCCACGATCACATAGGGCACATAGTTTGCGGCAGGTGCAGGTGCATCAGGCAGGGTCACGCCCAGTTCACCAAGGCGGGTTTCAAATTGTCCGGTCATCTCACTTCTCCAATCAGACGGGTCTTTGGCGCGACGCTACAAGAACGCCTGCGCAATGCCTAGACACTGCGCGGCGCATCCTTACACGATCGCGTCACCCTTCGCGGAAGGCTCTAGCAAAGTAATCTGACAATGGTTTGACAAGATAGGCCAAAGGCGTGCGATCAGCGGTGCGAATATAGGCCTCTACCGGCATACCCGGTAGCAGGGTGACACCAGCGGGCAGCTTCGCCAGTTCATCTGCCGATACCGCGATTTCAGCGCGATAGTAAGAGGCACGACTGGCCTCATCCGTGAAGGCATCCGCCGACACCTGCGCCACTGTGCCAGTCAATTCCGGTGTGGTGCGTTGATCCAGCGCAGGCAGTCGCAATGTAACGTTCTGCCCCGGGTAAACCTGATCCACATCTGTTGTCGGCACCTGTGCTGCGATGACCAGCGGACGATCCTGCGGAACCAAATACAAAACGGGATCAGCAGGGCGCACGACCGAACGCGGTGTGGTGAATTGCAACGCATAGACGATGCCCGACACCGGCGCGCGAATGTCCATCCGGCTCAGCCGCAGTTGAAGCGCACGACGAGTCTCGGCCTGTTCCAATTCGCGGTACTGCAGATCGCGCAATTGCGACACCGCCTGTTCGCGACGGTTGGATTCCAGCTTCAATACTTCGATATCGATCTCGGTGATACGACCCTCGGATTGGGCTTGCTGTGCGTCCAGTTCCGCCACTTCACCGCTTAGGCGTGCCTGTTGCCGCTGCAGATTCAGCACTTTTGTCGCCTGCGACAGTCCGCTGTCCAAAAGACGTTGCTGACTGTTGAGTTCCTGTTGGATCAGTTCCAACTGCTGGCGCAAGGCCTCTTTCTGGGCGCGAATACCGATAATCTGACTGCGGATTTGTTCCTGTCGACGTTCCAGCTGCCGCGTTTCCTGCGCAATGGATTCGTTGCGCGCCTCAAGCAGATGGATCTGCCCGTCCATCATCGCCCGCACCTCTGGCTGGGTCTGAGAAACCGCCAACAATTCCGGATCAAACTGGATGTCGGCGGAGTTTTGTTCTGCCTCCAATCGACCGCGACGCGCCATAATTTCAAACAGCTGCGCCTCGGTGATCGCCAATTGCGACTGTAGTTCCGTTGGATCTAGCCGCATCACCAGTTGATCCTGCGCCACCAGATCGCCTTCGTCGACCAAGAGGTCGGCAATAACCCCACCATCAGGATGCTGCACAACCTGGCGGTTACGATCCACCTCGATCTGACCGCTGGCGACCACAGCACCTGCAATTTCTGTCATAGTGGCCCAAAGACCAAACCCACCCAGCAGAAAGGCCAACGCGACCCCACCCAACATCATCGGCGCACGCGCCGAAAAGCGGTTTTCAGAAGAAGACTGTGTCATTGCACACCTCCGGCGCCCTTGCTGCGCGCAATCTGCTGATGGTTCTGCACTACATTGCGCAACACTTCATCCTTGGGGCCAAAGGCGCGCACAGCACCATTTTCCAACATCAGCAGGGTATCGCATTCTTTAATCGCAGCGGGGCGATGCGCCATAATCAACACGCTTTTCCCTGCCTCCTTCTGAGCGCGGATCGCGCGGTTCAGGGCCTCGGATCCTTCGTTATCGAGGTTTGAATTTGGCTCATCCAGAACCAGGATGACCGGATCCATATACATCGCACGTGCCAGCCCGATGCGCTGGATCTGGCCACCAGACAGACGCCCGCCCGACGCGCGCACCTGCGTGTCGTACCCATCGGGCAATTTCAGAATCATCTCATGTGCATCAGCGCGGCGTGCCGCCTCCACAATCTTGGCCGGATCAGAATTCGGAGAAAGGCGCGCGATATTGTCGGCAATTGTGCCATCAAACAGTTCGACCCGTTGTGGCAAGTAACCGACCAATTGCCCCAGAACCGTTGGATCATATTGATCAAGCGTTGCCCCATCCAAGCGGATCTTGCCGCCGGCAGGACGCCATGCACTGGTCAATGCCCGGGCCAGAGAGGATTTTCCGGCACCAGATTGACCAATGACCCCACACGCCTGCCCCGGCTCCAACTTAAACGACACCATGCGCAGTGTGGCCTGTGCGGCGCCAGGCGGCACGACGGTCAAACTTTGAACCTCAAGGCGCGCAGCAGGCGTTGGCAGCGGTGTGCGTACGTCTTCTGGCGGCACTTCCCCCAACAATTCGGCAAGCGCCCCCCACCCTTTCAAAGCGCGCTGCACCACCGCCCATTGGTTCACCAACGTCTCAATCGGGGCCAAAGCCCGCCCCATTAAGATGGACCCAGCAATCATGGCACCCGGTGACATTTGTCCCTGCAACACCAGATAAGCCCCAAGCCCCAGCATCGCTGACTGCAAAAACAGGCGGAAGGTTTTGGTCAGAACAGAAAAGCCAGTCCCGGCATCCGCCGCGGCAACCTGTTGATCCAGCGACGCATCACGCGCCGTTTGCCAACGGCGGAATGCTGCATCGCGCATGCCCAATGACTGCAACGCCTCTGCTTCACCCTGAAGTTGGCCTGCCATGTGATCCGCATGCGAAGAAGTTCGCGCCGCCGCCAGCAAAGGCCCACGCGAAAAAATCTGGTTAGCGACCGCAATGGTGATCAAAATTGCACCACCACAAACCGCCAGATACCCCAGCCAGGGGTGAAAAACCATGATCCCGACCAGAAACAGCGGCGTCCACGGAATATCAAAGATCGAGGTAAAAGCGGGCGACGCAAGAAAGCGCTGCACAGATTCCAAATCACGCAGCCCACTGGCCGGCGGCTGATCAGGGCGCATCGCAGATCTGCGAATCACTGCATCAAAAACGCGCTGGTCCAACCGCGCCTGAAACCGTGCGCCAACACGCGCCATGATGCGGCCACGCGCCAAATCCAACATCCCCATCATCAGGAACAAAAACGTGATCAGCAGGGTCAATCCAACCAGCGTCGCCTCGGATCCACTGCCAAGCACACGATCATAGACCTGCATCATGTAGAGCGGGCCAGTCAGCATCAGCAGGTTCACAAATACACTAAACAGTGCCACAGCCCAGAAAAGACTACGATTTTCGCGGCGGGCCTCGCTTAATTCGGCGCGCCCCTTGGTCTGATATGTCGCGGATGCGGTCATGTGTTCCCTTCAAATAAATCAACTAAGCCCGATCAGGATGACGCAGTTTGCGCGTTAAATACGCGCTTGCAATGGTATGCCGCGTAACCCAAGTGGTCACGTTGCCTATCCGAATGCACCCTCTATATACTGGATGCCTGCGAAGCGGTTGTTTCAAATCTGCCACATCCCGCTGCGTCGATTGCCATCGCCCGGCTTCTGATCTGGGCAACTCTGCTGCTTGGGTTAGATAAGCGCTAACCGTTATCCTTTGGTGAAACTCCGTGATGTCATTTCCTATGAAATCTGCGCTACGCGCAACCGTCTTCCTTTCCGCAACAGCGATTGCCGTAGCTGGATGCACGACAGTCGAGGATACGCCGCGCGATTTCACTGGTATTAACGACCCGTTCGAAAACACCAACCGCGCCGTGCATCGGTTCAACGTCGGCGTAGACCGCGCCGTGTTGCGCCCGGTCAGCAAAGGGTATGACGCCGTGGTGCCAGATGACGTGCAGACCATGGTTTCGAACGCAAGCGACAACTTGGGTGAACCCAGCAACCTGATCAATCACACCTTGCAGGGCAACGTCGGTGGCGCGGCCAAGTCGCTATATCGTTTCGTTATCAACTCTACCGTAGGCCTGGGCGGCATTTATGACGTGGCCGCAGAATTCGGCGTCACCGAGGACGAAACTGATTTCGGCACAACACTGCACGCATGGGGTGGTGGCGAAGGTGCCTATCTGGAACTGCCGCTGTTGGGCCCGTCCTCGACCCGTGATGCTACAGGGCGCGTCGTAGACGTGGTGCTGAACCCGCTGTCGCATGTGCTGAACACTGACGAACGCCAGATCCGCACCGGGATCAACGTCGCCGACCGGGTCGGCCAACGTGCGCAGTTGGGCGATGCCATTGACTCGGTCCTGTATGAAAGCGCCGACAGTTACAGCCAAACACAACTTCTTTACCTGCAGAACCGCCGCTTCGAACTGGGAATTGAGGCAGACGACACTTACATAGATCCCAATGACATTGACACCGAAGGTTTCTAAATGACCCCGCTTATGAACCGCCGCGCAATCCTTCTGGGGGCTGGCGCTGCTGCTACCACCGCTGCACTGCCGGGTTCCGCCTGGGCGCTCAACACCTCGCAGGCCGAGGCGCTGATCAATAGCCTGGTGAATGAAATCAACGCCGTGATTGCATCTGGCCGCAGCGAAAACGCGATGATCCGCGAGTTCGAAAGCATCTTCAAACGCTATAGCGACACGTCCTACATCGCCGCCTACGCGATGGGGGTCGACGGTCGTCGCGCCAGCGCAAGCCAGAAAAAGGCCTTCTCAAAGGCGTTCACCTCTTACATTGCGCGCAAATACGGCAAACAATTCCGCAGCTTCGCCGGTGGCAGCCTTGAGGTGCAAGGCGTCAAGAAATTGAAGAGCTTTTACCGCGTCCGCACGATGGCGCGCGTTCCCTCGCAAGCCCCGTTCGAAGTTGATTTTCACGTGTCCGACCGCAGCGGCAAAGATCTGTTCTTCAACCTCTACATTGAGGGCATCAACATGCTGCTGACAGAACGCGAAGAAATCGGTGCCATGCTGGACAAACGCAAAGGCAACATCGATCAGATGATCTCTGACCTAAGAAAAGCAGGCTGAAATCTGCCTTAGCCGATTACCGGTATCTATTCAGAAAGGGCGGGTTTACCCGCCCTTTTCTCTTGCGGATCAGTGATTGAGATCCGCAAATGTTTTTCCTGTGCTCGCCATCTCGCGCAGCAACGGCGGAACCTGCCAGAAATGGGGGTCTTCTTTGGCATACCCTTCGATCCGTTCCACCAATGCGGATGCACCGATCTGATCTGCCTCATGTAGGGGGCCACCACGGAACCGTGGGAAGCCATAGCCAAACAGATAGGCCATATCCACATCAACAGGACGTTTAGCAGTGCCGTCTGCCACAACACGGGTCGCCTCGATAATCATGGCGGTGAGGTAGCGATCAACGATCTCTTCGGCGGTGAATTCTTTCGGTTCGATACCCAGTTCGGCACGCACGTCATCGATGATGCGCAGCGCATCAGGATTGGGCGTAGGGTGCTTGCCATCATAAAGATACAGTCCCTTGCCTGTCTTTCGACCAAACCAACCCTGTTCGCAGATCCGGTCCAAATGCAGGCCGCTGTAGCGTTCACTGGAATCGCGTCCGGCGGCCTGACGCTTGCGCTCGGCCCAATCAATGTCGAGGCCCGCCAGGTCAAACACCTTGTGTAGACCCATCGCCATGCCGAACCCTTCCAACGCTTGATCCACTTGGGCGGGCGATGCGCCATCCAGCACCATGTACCCCACGGCCTTGGAGAAAAACGCCAGAATACGGTTTCCAACGAACCCGTCACACACCTGTGCAAGAACGCCAACCTTTTTCAATCGCTTCGCCAACAAGAACCCAGTCGCCAGCACGTCAGGCGCGGTGTCCGCTCCCTGCACGATTTCCAACAGGCGCATCACATGGGCCGGACTGAAGAAATGTAGCCCCAGTACGTCCTGCGGACGGTTTGTGCAGGCGGCGATTTCGTCAATGTTCAGGTAAGACGTATTCGACGCCAGGATCGCACCTTCCTTACAGACCTGATCCAGCTGGGTGAAAATCTGGCGTTTAACATCCATGCTTTCGAATGCGGCCTCAATCACCAGATCAACATCGCTAAGGTCCTGCATCTGCAGCGACCCTGACAGACTGGACAGCGCCGCGTCGCGTGCTGCCTCGGTCATTTTGCCGCGTTTAACCGCGCCCTCCAGATTGCGGGCAACAGTGGCCATTCCGCGATCCAGTCCGTCCTGCGCGACCTCAATCATCTGCACGGGCAATCCGGCCAACAAACAGGCTGTGGCAATGCCCGATCCCATCGTTCCACCGCCGATAACGCCGATTCGATCCAATGGTCGCGCGTCGCCTTTAGCCTCTGGGATATTGGATGTTGCGCGTTCACCAAAAAATGCATGGATCAGGCCCGCCCGCTGTGGGGTGTTCATGCAATCCATAAATGCCTGACGTTCAATTTGCAGACCTTGCGACAACGGCAAAGTGGCGGCGCCGACAGCTTCGACGATCTTGTGAGGGGAATACAAATGAGGCTGCGTCATACGCAGCTTGTCCGCGGTCTGTTCCAATAGCGCGGCATCCGCCACGACATTCAGACTGCCAGTGGGCCGCGTTTTCAGGGCGCCATCCAACACCTGTTGTGCGGCGGATAGGGCGACATCGCGCGGCGCCCCCTCAACCAATTGATCAATCGCACCAGCCGCCAGCGCATCCGCGCCCGGGACCATCTTGCCCGACAACGCCATATCCAAGGTAAAGGCCACCCCCGCCAAACGCGGCAGACGCTGTGTGCCTCCGGCGCCGGGCAACAGGCCCAGATTAACCTCGGGCAAACCAATGCGCAGCCCTTTGATCCCAACACGCGCGTGAGTCGCCAGTGCCAGCTCAAAACCTCCGCCCAGGGCCGTTCCGTGCAAAACAGAAATAACCGGCAGCGCACTCGCTTCGATCGCATCCAGAACATCGGGTAGCGATGGATCGACGAAGGGTTTGCCAAACTCTTTGATATCGGCACCAGCAACAAAAGTGCGGCCCGCTGCATAGATCGCAATAGCCCTCACTTGCGCCGCTGCGTTCAGATCGGTGATCGCGGTCAACAGCCCCTGTCGCACGGCCTGTCCAGTGGCATTTACTGGCGGGTTATCAATGCAGATCAAGGCAATATCACCGATCCGTTCAATAGAGATCATGTCGTTGATAACGGTTTGTTCAGACATTTCGCTGGTCCCTGTACGTCGCGCTTGGACAGGGTCGCAGCAAAACTGCGCCCCCGTTTCGGGGGTAGGCTAGGGCCGAATTGATTCTGCGTCCATAATTTGAGAGGTGGCTATGCCATGCGGCATTAGGTTGAAAATCACCCTGACCAGCGCAAAGCCTAGTAAATAATGGCGCCAGATGCCTTCCGGCGCCATTATCAGCAACTATGTTCCGTTGCGTTCCGTTAGGTTATTCGCCCAGCGCAACGCCTTCACGACGTGGATCTGCCGCACCGATCAGCTGGCCGTCCTTGATCAGAATGGCATGCAAGCCGCTGTTCAGATCGCGAACGCTGACCTTGTGGCCCAGCTCGCTCAGCCGCCCTTCGAACTCGGCGGCGGCGGTGTTTTGTTCCACATCAATACTGCTGGTGTTGCGGTGCAGGAAGTGGCCAGTTTCAATCGCGTCCTGCGGGTCCATGTCCCAATCCAGGACGGCAATGATGGTTTTGGCCACATAATTGATAATGCGGCTACCACCGGGCGATCCGATCAACAGATAAGGCGCGCCATCCTTCATCACGATGGTCGGCGACATAGAGCTGCGCGGGCGCTTACCACCTTCCACACGGTTGGCGACCAGACGACCATTCACCTCAGGCTGCCGGTCAAAATCGGTCAGCTCATTGTTCAGCAGGAAACCACGTACAAACACACGGCTACCGAAGAAGGTTTCAATCGTTGTGGTCATCGACAGGGCGTTGCCATACATGTCGCGGATCACGATATGGCTGGTGCCGGGGCGATCTGGGTTCTGCGACGGATGCATCAGCGCCGCATCTTCATGCGGTGGCTCACCTGCGGTGCGCTTTTCGCTAGCCGCCGTCAGGTCAATCATTTCTGACCGCATCTTCAGGTAATCAGGATCCAGCAGACCCTTCACCGGCACATCCACAAAATCGGAATCCGCCATGTACAGCGCGCGGTCCGCATAGGCCAATTTCGCCGCTTCGCCATAGAGGTGAGCAAAGTCCGCATTCCAGCCCATCGACTTAACGTCGAAGTTGTTCAAAATTCCCAGGATCTGACCAACCGTCAGACCGCCAGAGGTCGGCGGGCCCATGCCGCAGACATCATAGCCGCGATAATCGGCACAAACCGCCGGGCGGATTTTGACCCGATAATCCGCCATATCCTGCGCGGTGATGTTGTTTTCCACCATCGAGGTTGACGCAACCGCCGCCACAATATCATCGGCAATCGGACCATGGTAAAACGCATCCGCGCCCTCAGTGGCCAGAATGCGCAACGTATTGGCAAATTCCGGGTTCTTCAGCAGCGTGCCCGCCTTCAGCGGCTTGCCCTCTGCATCAAAGAAATACTCTTTCGCACCGGGGAAGACATCCAGATAGCGTTCGCGGTCAATCGTGCTTTGGATCGAATTGGCCATGCGCGGCGACACTTCGAACCCTGCATCTGCCTGACGGATGGTCGATTCAAACAGTGAAGCCCAATCCTGATTGCCGTAAAGCGCATGGGTGGTTTCCATCAGGCGCAGAATACCAGGCACACCCACTGCCTGACCGCCAGAAATCGCGCGTGAGAAAGGGATCCTTTCACCATTTTCATCAAGAAACCGTTCTGGCGTCGCGGCCGCAGGTGCCTTTTCCCGCGCATCGAAGGTGTTCAGTGTTTTGGACGACGCATCCCAGTACAGCATAAACGCCCCACCGCCGATGCCCGAAGATTGCGGTTCCACAAGGTTCAGCATCAGCTGCACCGCAATCATCGCGTCCGCCGCAGTGCCACCCTTGGCCAAAACATCATAACCCGCCTGAGCTGCAATCGGGTTTGCCGCTGAAACCATGAATTTGGACCCAATGACCGAATCCTTATCTTCCCAGCCGTAGCCAACTTCTGGTGTGGGGTCCTGAGCAAATGCAGTGCCCGCCAGCACACCGGCGGTCAAAGCCGCCCCAAATATTTGAAATATATTCATATTACCCTCCGTTTTCAGGATCAACGATCTTGAGAGGACGGGTCTTGTGCCCTCAGAAAGAGTTGACCCTACGGAAACTATGATCGGCACATATGATCCGGTCAATGGCCGCGTGTCGGAGGTGTTCTATGAAATGATCTCAAACTTGTTCACATCGACCAATCCTCGATCGGTGATTTTCAGGTTCGGGATCACAGGCAGGGCAAGGAACGCCAGTTGCAAAAACGGCTCCTCCAGTGTGACGCCCAAATCACGGGCGGCGGCACGTAGGGCGACCAGTTGGTCATGCACCACCTCATGGCTCTCTAGGCTCATCAGACCGGCGACAGGCAGCGGCAGTTCGGCCAGCACCTTGCCGCCCTCGACCACGACAAAACCGCCCTCAATCTCACCAAGTCGGTTCGCGGCCAGCGCCATGTCGTCGTAATCTGCCCCCACCACAGCGATGTTGTGGTGGTCGTGACACACGGTCGATGCGATCGCGCCGCGTTGCAGGTTGAACCCGCGCACAAATCCGGTGGCCATGTTGCCGTTTTTGCCATGCCGTTCGATCACCGCGATCTTGATCAGGTCGCGCTCAAGGTCAGGGCGTTTATCGCCATCCTCGATCGCCATCACCTCATGCAGATGTTCGGTGATGATCTTGCCCTCTAGGATGCCAATCACATCGGTGTCTTCGCGGTTGCCAGCGGTGCGGAAATGCTGCGGGCCGACCTTGGGCGCATTGACCGAATTGCGCCCGACGGGATCAATCACATCGCGGGCCGCGAAAGCCGCCTCATCCACCCAAGTGCCGCCGCAGATCACATCGGCCACATCGCAGGTTTGCAGATCATTCAGGATCACAATATCGGCGCGTTTGCCGGGGCTGATCTGACCGCGATCTTTCAGACCAAACGCCTCTGCCGCCGACAGGCTGGCGGCGCGGTAAGCAGCCAGAGGTGAGACATCAAGGCTGATCAGCGTGCGGATCATATAGTCCAGATGCCCCTGTTCGGCGATGTCCAGCGGGTTGCGGTCATCCGTACACAGGCACAGATAGGGTGCGGTCACATCGTTCAGGATTGGCGCAAGGGCGTGCAGGTCTTTGGACACCGACCCCTCACGGATCAGCACCCGCATACCCTTTTGCAGCTTCTCCAATGCCTCTTCGGCTGTAGTCGCCTCATGTTCGGTGCGGATACCCGCGGCGATGTAGCCGTTCAGGTCTTTGCCCCGCAGCAGCGGGCAGTGGCCGTCGATATGCGCATTCTCAAACAGGGCCAGTTTTTCCATCACATCGGGCAATTGGTGCAACACACCGGGGAAGTTCATGAATTCCGCCAGACCAATGCCGCTGGGATGACCCATCAGGGGCCTCAGATCCTCAGCCAGAATGGTGGCGCCTGCAGTTTCCATATCGGTGGAGGGCACGCAGGAGGACAGCTGTACCTTGATATCCATCAGCGTGCGGTCTGACGCGGATTGGAAGTAACGGATGCCGTCGGGGCCGATCACATTGGCAATCTCATGCGGGTCACAGATCGCGGTGGTCACCCCGCGCGGCAGCACGCAGCGGTCAAATTCAAACGGTGTCACCAGCGAACTTTCAATGTGCAGATGCGTGTCGATGAACCCCGGCACCAGCACCTTGCCGGTCACGTCCACCTCACGCTTGCCTTCATAGTCGGCGCAGATGCCAACCACGCGGTCACCGCAGATCGCCACATCACCTGACAGCATAACGCCCGTCATCAGGTCAAAGATTTGCCCACCCTTCAGCACCAGATCCGCCTGCGCGACGCCGCGCCCCTGTGCGATACGATCTGACAGTGTGCTTGTCTGTTTGGTGCTCATCATCTTTTCCTTCCGGCCGCGAAACAATGGCACAACATGCCACTTCTGACGCCCCAACGGTAGGGGGCAATGGTGACAGTTTGTTGAGGCCGCATCGCCGGCTGTGCGGATGCGCGCCCAGCAGGCGATATGCGCGCAATTCCACCTTCCCCTCCCGCGCAGCCGCTTCTATGGTGACCCTCCCTGAGAATGAGAGGATCCCGATGGCGCCCCAAACCGATCTGCGCATCAACCAGACAATTGCCAAAGAAATCGGCGCTGCCGCCAGTCAGGTGGGCGCGGCGGTGACGCTGCTGGATGGGGGCGCAACCGTGCCCTTCGTCGCGCGGTATCGTAAAGAGGTGACAGGCGGGTTGGACGACAGCCAGCTGCGGACCCTGTCTGATCGTTTGGCCTATTTGCGAGAGTTGGAACAGCGCCGCGCAACCATCCTCGACTCGATCAAATCGCAGGACAAGCTGACCGATGATCTGGCGAAATCCATCGCCGGTGCGGATACCAAGGCGCAGCTAGAGGACCTCTATCTGCCCTACAAACCCAAACGCCGCACCAAAGCGATGATCGCCCGTGAAAATGGGTTGGAGCCGCTGCTGGATGCGATCCTGTCGGATCGTAGTGCTGATCCAGAGGCGCTGGCCGCTGGCTATGTGAGTGAGGCTGTGGCAGATGTGAAAACTGCGCTGAACGGTGCCCGCGACATCGTCGCTGAACGTCTGACCGAAGATGCAGCGCTAATCGGATCCCTGCGTGATTTCATGCAGAAAAACGCGCTAATCAAGGCCAAGGTGATCGAAGGACAGGAAGCCAAAGGCGCCAAATTCTCGGACTATTTCGATCACCAAGAGGCATGGAAAGACGCCCCCAGCCATCGTGCATTGGCGATGATGCGGGCCAGCAATGAAGGCGTGTTGAGCGTCGATATCGCACCGGCTGAGGAGGATGCAGATCGCGCTCCTGATATGGTGGCAGCGTCGCTGAACGTCAGCGGCAATGGAGCGGGCGATCAATGGCTGCGCAAGGCGGCGGCGTGGACGTGGCGGGTGAAACTGTCGCTGTCGATGATGCTGGATCTGATGGGTGATCTGCGCAAACGGGCGCAGGATGAAGCCATTCAAGTCTTTGCCCGCAACCTCAAGGATTTGCTGCTGGCCGCGCCCGCGGGGGCGAAGGCGACACTGGGCCTTGATCCCGGTATCCGCACCGGCTGCAAGGTCGCGGTGGTGGATGCCACGGGCAAGGTGCTGGCGACCGATACGATCTATCCGTTCCAGCCGAAAAATGACCTGCGCGGGTCGCAGGTGACACTGGCGAAGCTGATCAAGGAACATGGCGTCGAGTTGATCGCCATCGGCAATGGCACCGCTAGCCGTGAAAGCGAAAAGATGGTTGCCGACCTGCTGCGCGAACTGCCGGGGGCGAAGCCGACCAAGGTGGTTGTTAGTGAGGCCGGCGCCTCTGTCTACTCCGCCTCGGAACTGGCGGCGCGGGAGTTTCCTGATCTGGATGTTTCCCTGCGTGGTGCGGTGTCGATTGCCCGCCGTTTGCAGGACCCGTTGGCCGAATTGGTGAAGATCGAACCGAAATCCATCGGCGTTGGCCAATATCAGCACGATGTGGATCAGTTCCAACTGGCCCGCTCGCTCGATGCAGTGGTTGAGGATGCGGTGAACGCCGTTGGCGTTGATCTGAACATGGCCTCCGCCCCGCTGCTGGCGCGGGTATCCGGCCTGGGGGAAAGCTTAGCCGAGGCAATCGTGAGCCACCGCAACATCAATGGCGCGTTTAAGACGCGGAAGGATCTGCTGGACGTCTCCCGCCTTGGCCCGCGTGCGTTTGAGCAATGTGCAGGCTTCCTGCGCATCGCGGATGGGGCGGAACCGCTGGATGCGTCGTCTGTTCACCCAGAGGCGTATGGTGTGGCGCGCAAGATCGTTGCCGCCTGCGGTCGTGACTTGCGCGATTTGATGGGGGATGAGGCCCAGCTGCGCCGTATACGGGCGGAGGAGTTTGTGGATGACACCTTCGGCCTGCCCACTGTGCGCGATATTTTGGCGGAACTGGAAAAGCCCGGCCGCGACCCGCGCCCCGATTTCAAAACCGCCAGCTTTGCTGAGGGCATTGATGACATCAAAGATCTGAAACCCGGCATGTCGCTGGAGGGCACGGTGACCAACGTGGCGGCCTTCGGCGCCTTTGTTGACATTGGCGTGCATCAGGATGGGCTGGTCCATGTCAGCCAATTGGCAGATCGCTTCGTCAAAGATCCGCATGAGGTGGTGAAGGCAGGTGATGTGGTCAAGGTCCGCGTGACCGAGGTGGACGTGCCGCGCAATCGCATCGGTCTGTCGATGCGCAAAGATGGCGGCGGGGCTGCTGGCGGTCGGGATCGTGATGCCAAGAGCGGGCCGCGTGGCGGTCCCAAAGGTGGCACACTAAGAGGACCCAAGGGTGGTAAATTCAGCGCCAAGCCCCAATCTAAAGGGAATGACACTGGCGCGCTGGGTGCCGCACTGATGGATGCGATGAAGAAACGCTAAAGGAGAGCCGCGATGAAAATCGGCTATGTACGGATCGCGGAACGCGGTGAACTAAACCGCCTGTTAGCTGCCTTCGCCGAAGAGCTGACCGCTGACGGCGTCGCGCTGGCTGGTGCTGTACAGCACGACATCGAATGCGCCCCGCAGGAGAAATGCGATATGGACCTGCAAATTCTGCCCACAGGCCCCGTCGTGCGCATTTCGCAGAACCTTGGCAGGGATTCCCGCGGCTGCCGACTGGATACCGTCGCGCTGGAACAGGCGGTGGGGATCACCGAAGCCCAATTGTCTGATGCGTCGCCAAAACTGGTGATCATCAACAAGTTCGGCAAGCATGAGGCCGACGGGCGCGGCTTCCGCTCCACCATCGCGTTGGCGCTGGAAAAAGAGGTGCCGGTACTGGTGGGTGTCAACGGTGCCAATATCACGGCATTGGAAGAGTTCACCGGCGGCGCTGTGGTTGATGCGGGCGCAACACTGGATGAACTGCGCAACTGGCTCAACAGCTGATACACCAGAGATCTTAGCAGATCTGTGCTGCAAGCCGAACTTCTAGGCAAAATAAAACCGGGGCCCCGAAAGGCCCCGGTCTTTTACATCTTGGGTTCCTTAGAGCTTAGCCCTTGGAGAACTCAGGGTATGCTTCCATGCCCAGTTCTGCCATGTCCAGACCGTTGATTTCGGTCTCTTCATCGACACGTAGACCCATGATCGCTTTCAGTACGAACCAGACCACTGCGGAAACAACCACGGTGAAGGCGCCTACCACTACGATGGAGTACAGCTGAGTGCCCAGCGACGCGTCGGAGTTGGTCAGCACAACTGCGATGGTGCCCCAGATACCGGCGATCAGGTGGACCGGGATGGCGCCAACCACGTCGTCGATTTTCAGCTTGTCCAGCATCGGTACAGCGAAGACCACAATCACACCACCTACGGCACCGATCAGGGTGGCAGCACCCAGCGACGGGGTCAGCGGTTCAGCGGTGATCGACACCAGACCAGCAAGCGCGCCGTTCAGAACCATGGTCAGGTCAGGCTTTTTGTACATGATCTGGGTCAGGATCAGCGCTGCGATGGCGCCACCTGCGGCAGCAGTGTTGGTGTTGGCAAAGATGCGGCTTACGTCTGCAACGTCACCCACAGTGCCCATGGCCAGCTGCGAACCACCGTTGAAGCCGAACCAACCCAGCCACAGGATGAACGTACCCAGAGTTGCCAGGGTCAGGTTCGAACCAGGGATCGGAATGGTTTTGCCGTTTTTGTATTTACCGATACGCGGGCCGAGGATCAGCGCGCCGGTCAGAGCGGCCCAGCCACCTACGGAGTGCACAACAGTCGAACCAGCGAAGTCCAGGAAGCCAGCCTGATCCAGGAAACCGCCGCCCCATTTCCACGACGCCTGCAGCGGGTAGATGATAGCGGTCAGAATGATGGTGAAGATCAGGAAGGGCCACAGTTTGATACGCTCGGCCAGGGTGCCCGAAACGATCGACGCGGTGGTTGCACAGAACATCAGCTGGAAGAAGAAGTCCGAACCGGTCGAAGCATAACCATAGTCATCAGCGCCATCACGGCCAACGCCAACAGCTTCCAGAACACCGGGGCCCCAGACGCCGGACAGGATACCGTCAACCGACCAAGTACCCAGCGGGTACATCAGGTTGTAGCCGATCAGGTAGTAGAAGATCGCAGCCAGCGAGAACAGCGAGATGTTCTTGATCAGCTGCATGGTTACGTTTTTGCCACGGACCAGACCGGCCTCCAGCATCGCAAAGCCTGCAGCCATCCAGAACACCAGGAAGCCACCCACAAGGAACAGCAGCGAGTTCAGGATAAAGATGGTGTCGCTGGCGGCATCTACGCCGGCAACGGGGGCGGCCTCTTCGGCCCAGCCCAGGGTCGGCAGCAGCGCGGCGGCGCTGACGAGGCCCAGTTTGGTGATACGTTTCATTTGCATTGTCCTTTCCCCCTCGGCGCTTAGATGGCGTCGTCGTTGGTTTCGCCGGTACGCACACGTACGGCCTGTGCCACGTCCAGCACGAAGATCTTGCCGTCACCGATCTTGCCGGTGCGGGCGGTGTTGGTGATGGTCTCAACGGTCTGGTCGACCATTGCAGCGCTCACCACGATTTCCAGTTTGATTTTGGGTACGAAGTTCACCGCGTATTCAGCGCCGCGGTAGATTTCAGTGTGCCCGGATTGCGAGCCGAAGCCCTTGATTTCAGTGACCATCATGCCGCGTACACCGATTTCGGTCAGCGCCTCGCGGACCTCCTCCAGCTTGAACGGTTTGATCGTTGCAATAATCAGTTTCACCTTGTTCCCCTTCAGTAACCTGTCGAATTCCAGCGGGGGTGCGACGCTTAAGTAGGGCGTGCTGTCCCGCGAAAGTACGGGTTCAACCAACAGCAGGGTGGGGTGTTGGGTGAAGGAAATGCTGCAACTGCACAGGAATTCCGCAACGGCGTTGCGCAAAATTTAAGCGTTATGTGAAATTTGCACAAAAAATAGTCGCGCAAAGAACTGCCTGAGACGGAATCACCGTCTCAACAATCGGGGCGTGGCACGATAAGATTAACGAAAAGCATGTTTCGGGCAGGACATTGATATGAGTGATTCAGGGCGCAAATCCGGTCGCAAGGCGCAGCCGTTGGTGGCAGATCGTCGCTATGGCCCGAAACCCGCGGGCAAACCCAAAGCCAAGACCAAAGCCAAACCAAAGCCCAAAAAGGCCGCAGCTCGCAAACCCGCAGCGCGTAAAACAACAGCAAGGGGCAGTAAGACCAAGCGCGGCGGCAATCCAATTGTGCGCTTTTTCCGGGCGATCTTTGGCTGGGTGTTCGGTCTGATCTGGGCCTTTACCTGGCGGATCGCCTTGATGGCGGGCCTCGTTGTGGGTCTGGCGGTCAGCTACGTCTACTCCACCCTGCCGGAATTCACCGCCCTTTTGGATGGGCGCGCCAACGGATCGGTCGTGATGACCGACCGCCGCGGAGAAGTCTTTGCCTGGCGCGGGGATCAGTTCGGTGGCGTCGTGACAGCCGACACCGTGTCACCACATCTGAAAAACGCTGTGGTCGCCACCGAAGACAAACGCTTCTATCGCCATTTCGGCCTGTCGCCGCGCGGCATTGCCAGCGCAGTACGCATCAACCTACGTGAAGGCCGCGGCCCATTGTCCGGGCACGGCGGGTCAACGATTACCCAACAGACCGCGAAACTGCTGTGCCTGGGCGTGGTCTATGATGAAACCCAATGGGAAAGCGAAGCCGCCTACGAGGCGGACTGTCGCCAAGGCTCCTTGTGGCGCAAAGGCAAAGAAGCGATCTATGCGCTGGCGATGGAGGCCAAGTATTCCAAGGATGAGATCCTGTCGATCTATCTGAACCGCGCCTACATGGGCGGTGGTGCCTATGGGTCCGAGGCCGCCGCGCAACGCTACTTCGGCAAACCCGCTGCCGCGCTGTCGCCGGCAGAGGGGGCGATGATCGCCGGATTGCTGACCGCACCGTCGTCGCTGGCACCGACCAGCAACCTGCAACGCAGCCAGAACCGTGCCGGTGTCATCATCGGGCTGATGCAGGATCAGGGCTATCTGTCGTCCAAGGCTGCGGACAATGCCCGCGCCAACCCCGCAACCCTGTCGCCCGCCGCACAGGCGCGCGCTGGCGGCTACTTCGCTGACTGGGTCATGTCATCGGGGCCCGAATTTTTCACCCGCAACTCGACCTCTGATGTGATCATCCGCACCACATTGGATCAACGCATCCAGCAGGCAGCTGAGGATGCGATGAACCACATCTTCTCTGAAAAGGTGCGCAAAGGATCGAAAGCGCAGGCAGCCATTGTGGTCATGTCTGCCGATGGTGCCGTGCGCGCCATGGTCGGCGGTCGCAAGACCAAGGTGACAGGCGCCTTTAACCGCGCGGTACAGGCAAAACGTCAGACTGGATCGGCGTTCAAACCCTTTGTCTATGCCACTGCGTTGGAGCTGGGCTGGTCAGCCAATGATCTGGTTGTCGATGAGCCTATCACAATCAATATCCCTGGGTCTTCGCCTTGGTCGCCCCAAAACTATGACCGCAAGTTCCACGGTACGGTCACCCTGACCGAGGCCTTGCGCACATCCCTGAATATTCCAGCGGTGAAAATCGCCCAAGAGGCGGGGCTGGAAAACGTGCGCAAGGTCGCCACTGATTTCGGCATCGGATCCGATCTGGCCAAGGGTCCGTCATTGGCTTTGGGCGCGTCGGACACCAGCCTGCTGGAAGTGACCGGCGCCTATGCGGGCATCCTGAACGGCGGTAGCTCAGTGCGGCCTTATGGATTGGTAGAACTGAAAATGCAGGGCGACAGTGATCCGCTGATGACCTCCACCGGTGGCATTGGGGAACGGGTGATCAGCGAAGACGCCGCGCGCGAACTGACGTGGATGATGCATGTGGTTGCTAGCGAAGGCACCGGCCGACGCGCCAACATCCCTGGCTGGGAAGTGGCGGGTAAGACCGGCACCTCGCAACGTGCCAAAGATGCGTGGTTCATCGGCTTCACCGCTGATTATGTGGCGGGTGTCTGGATGGGGTATGATGACAATACACCGCTGACAGGCGTGACCGGATCGGGCCTACCGGCTGAAATCTGGCACGAAACCATGCGCCGCGTGCATCAGGGCATGACACCCCGTCCGCTGCCCATGCTGCGTGGTGGGCGGCCTGCACGCAATGCTGCACCGGATCCGTTCATCGACGATACCCGCACAGGTATTGATGACCTGCTACGCGGCATATTTGGCGGCAACTGATCGGTTGCCGCCTAGCCCCTTGTGATCAGAACCGAAGGATAGAGTCTAAGCTTAGTGCGCTTCGGCCCAGTTGGCACCACGACCAGCATCCACCACCAGCGGCACTGACATGTGCAGCGCAGGCGCGGCGGCGCCCTCCATTACCTCACGGGCGCGTTCCACGACCTGATCGGCGGCGGCCTCATCCACCTCAAAAATCAGTTCGTCGTGCACCTGCAACAGCATCTTGGCCGGCAGGCCCGCAATGGCGGCAGGCATCCGGATCATTGCGCGGCGGATCACGTCAGCCGCTGTGCCTTGGATCGGTGCGTTGATTGCGGCACGTTGGGCGAAACCAGCACGCGGGCCTTTGGCGTTGATCTCTGGCATGTGGATTTTACGGCCGAAAAGGGTCTGCACATACAGGTGTTCCTTGGCAAAGGCCTTGGTCTCTTCCATATAGGTGCGGATACCGGGGAAGCGTTCAAAGTACCGGGTGATAAAGTCCTGCGCCTCACCGCGTGGAATGTGCAGGTTGCGCGCCAGACCAAAGGCCGAAATGCCATAGATCACACCGAAGTTAATCGCCTTGGCCTGACGGCGGATTTCCGGCGTCATTTCGGACATCGGCACATCAAACATCTCGGACGCGGTCATGGCGTGGATGTCATGGCCATCCTTGAACGCCTGTTTCAGCGCATCAATGCCCGCCATTTCCGCCAGAATGCGCAATTCGATCTGGCTGTAGTCGAGCGACAGTAGGACTTTGCCCTCACCCGCCACAAATGCCTCGCGGATGCGGCGGCCTTCTTCGCTGCGGACGGGGATGTTTTGCAGGTTCGGATCGTTCGACGCCATCCGGCCCGTGTTCGCGCCGCTTTGCAGGTAGGACGTATGCACGCGGCCCGTATCAGGGTAGATGTGGTCCTGCAGCGCATCGGTGTAGGTCGATTTCAGCTTTTGCAGCTGACGGTAATCCAGCACGCGGCGGGCAAAGGTGTGTTCTGCCGCCAGATCCTCCAGCACGTCGGCGGGGGTGGACCATTGACCGGTCTTGGTCTTCTTGCCGCCTTCCAGCTCCATCTCTTCGAACAGGATCTTGCCGACCTGTGCGGGGCTTTGCACGTTGAATTCGTGGCCTGCCAGCTCATACAGCTCCGCCTCATAGCCCGCCATTTTCTGGGCAAAGGCATTGGACATCCGGCTCAGGACATCGCGGTCCACCTGAATGCCGGTCATTTCCATATCCTTCAGGACATGCACCAGCGGGCGTTCCAGCGTTTCATAGACGGTTGTGACCTGCTGCTGATGCAGTTGCGGTTTCAGCTTTTGCCACAAACGCAGGGTGATATCCGCATCCTCAGCCGCATATTTCACTGCATCTTCAATCGGCACGCGGTCAAAGGTGATGGCGGATTTGCCCGACCCCAGCAGGGTTTTGATCGGGATCGGCGTGTGGTTCAGATACCGTTCTGACAGCGCGTCCATGCCATGCCCGTGCATGCCCGCATGCAGCGCGTAGGAAATCAGCATGGTGTCATCAATCGGCGCCACCTCAATGCCGTAACGGGCAAAGATCTTGGCATCGTATTTCATGTTCTGGCCGATTTTGAGGATGCTTTCATCCTCCAGCAGTGGCTTCAGCACCGCCAGCGCCTGATCCATCGGCATCTGGCCTTCGGCCAGTTGGTCGGTGCCAAACAGATCATCCGCGCCCGCCTTGTGTCCCAGCGGCACATAGCACGCCTGACCCGCGTTGGAGCTAAGGCAGATGCCCACCAGATCCACCCGCATTTCATCAAGGCCGGTGGTTTCCGTATCCACCGCCACATAGCCACGACGGTAGGCAGCATCGATCCACGTTTGCAGTGCCTCGGCGTCCTTCACCCATTCATAGGCGTCCGCGTCAAAGGGCAGATCGGCGGGTTCCTCTGCCGCCTCCGCCGCGCCGCCGGATTGCGGGGTGTCATTGATCGCCGGCGCCTCAACCCCCAACTGGTCAGAGACCCGTTTGGTCAGGGTGCGAAACTCCATCTGGCTGAGGAAACCCACCAGATCCTCGGCCACAGGATCCTTCACCTCCAGATCATCGAGGGTGAAGTCGAGGGTCATGTTACAATCAAGCTGCACCAGTTTCTTGGACAGTTCGATCTGATCGCGTTTTTCAATCAGGGTCTGGCGGCGCTTGGGCTGCTTGATCTCGCCCGCGCGGTCCAAGAGCGACTCCAGATCGCCATATTCGTTGATCAACAGCGCGGCGGTTTTGATCCCGATCCCCGGCGCGCCCGGTACGTTATCGACAGAATCGCCCGCCAACGCCTGCACATCCACAACCCGCTCCGGCCCCACGCCGAACTTCTCAAACACGCCATCGCGGTCGATGCGTTTGTTTTTCATCGGGTCCAGCATTTCCACGCCGTCGCCAACCAGCTGCATCAAATCCTTGTCGCTGGACAGGATCGTCACACGGCCACCGGCATCACGCGCCTGATGGGCGAGGGTGGCCATGATATCGTCGGCCTCAAACCCCTCCATCTCTTTGCAGGCGATGTTGAAGGCGCGGGTGGCCTCGCGGGTCAGCGGCATCTGCGGGCGCAGATCCTCTGGCATCGCTTCGCGGTTGGCTTTGTACTGATCATACAGATCATTGCGGAACGTATGGCTGCCCTTATCAAAAATCACTGCCACATGGGTCGGCGCATCGGGGCCTGTGTTGCCCTCAACATAGCGCTGCAACATGTTGCAGAAGCCCGAAACAGCGCCGATCGGCAGACCATCAGATTTGCGCGTCAGCGGCGGCAGGGCGTGGTAGGCGCGAAAGATGAAGGCGGACCCGTCGATCAGATGCAGGTGACAGCCTTTGCCGAATTGGGTGGTCATACGAACTCTCCGCGCGTTGAGGGTTGGGCATTTTCTATACCTGCCGTGATCGCATGGATTGGGATCAGGGAACAGGGGGTCGGGGATCAATTTTGCCGTTCACTCATGGCGAATGGAAACGCCACACTGACAGACTGATCGAAGCAGGCAGGGATGTCCACGCGCCGAACTGCACACCAGCGTCCCGCAATTTTCGCCCGACCCAGACATTGCAGGTGTTGAAGATGTGAAAGCGATCCTTGGCGGCAAAAAACGTTCCGCGCAGCGCACCATCTGTTTTCACGGTGCGGCGTTCGGGCCCAAAATCAGAGTCTATTGCAGCAATTAGAGACTGATATTGCGCCGATGTCACCTGCACCCAGGACACCATATCTGGATTGCCGATAGGTCCCAGCACCTCAACCCGCATCACGGACTGGTCGCCAAATACACCGCGCAACACGGCCTGAACGCTCACGTCCTGATAGTCGCCAACGGTTGTGTAGAACATACGTGCGCCCCACCCGATCATCAGCCATTCCGCCTGCGGATGATCAATAGGCACATGAAACGCAGCCAGATCGGAAAACCTATCGCGGGTCTGATCGTCGAGGGGCAGAAGGAAATCGTTATGGATGGGACCGGAAACCAGACCAATGGTCACCGCATCACTATCTTGCCCAACCATCGCAGCGGATGGCGTTGTTTGGGCTTGCCATGTGACTGCGCCACCGATCATTGCTGCCGCAATATAACCAACGACGCAGAAGCAAAGCGCAACTGCTGCAGCGACACCTCCTCTGACAAGGCGCCGCAGGGTGAACAGAACCTTAGCCCTGATCAGCCGCGCCGCCTTTCAGCACGTATTTCGCGTCGCAGTAGGGGCATTCGACGTAACCGTCAGCCTCAGGGATTTGCAGCCAGACGCGGGGATGTCCCAATGCCCCTTCGCCGCCGTCACAGGCGATCTTGGACTTTTCGACGATTTTGGTCTCTGGCGCTTGGGTCGTCATGGGGGACGTTTCCTTTTGGCTGCAAAACTACTAGGTGCTGTTATGAGCGATACCACCAGCAGGGGCAAGACCAGCCATGAGCGACAACGCCATTGAAATCCGCAATCTGACCAAGACGTATCGCGGTAGCAAAGGTGCGCCAGAGAAACACGCGCTGAAGGGCATTGATCTGGACGTGCCGCGTGGGTCGGTCTTTGGTCTGCTGGGTCCGAATGGTGCGGGCAAATCTACGCTGATCAATATTCTGGCAGGTCTGGTGACCAAGACATCCGGTCAGGTGACGATCTGGGGCTTTGATCAGGATGTGAACCCACGACAATCGCGCGCCTCTATCGGGGTGATGCCGCAAGAACTGAACATGGACCCATTCTTTACCCCGAGCGGCTCGCTTGAGGTGCAGGCGGGCCTTTATGGTGTGCCAAAAAACGAACGCCGCACAGCCGAAATCCTGCGCCTGATCGGGCTGGAGGATAAGGCAAACGCCTATGCCCGCAGCCTGTCTGGCGGGATGAAACGGCGACTGTTGTTGGGTAAGGCGCTGGTACATGCGCCGCATGTACTGGTGCTGGACGAACCAACTGCGGGCGTAGACATCGAGCTGCGCCAGATGCTGTGGTCCAACGTGCGCAAGCTGAATGAACAGGGCATGACCATCATCCTGACCACCCATTACCTCGAAGAAGCCGAGGAGATGTGTGATGAAATCGCCATCATCAATCAGGGCGAAGTGGTTGCCCGCGATACTAAGGCAAACCTGATGGGCCAAATTGATGCCAAAACCATGGTGATCCACCCAGAAGCGCCGATCACCACGCTGCCCGAACACCCCGACGTCACTACCCAACTGCGCCCCGATGGCGCGCTGGCACTGTCTTATCATGCCAAACAAACCAGCGCCGAAGCGGTCCTTAACATCGCGCATTCTGCCGGAATCCAGATTCGCGACCTGCGGATCGAAGAAGCAGACCTGGAAGATGTATTCCTGAAACTGACATCGAGCCGCTAAGCTGGCGCTGCCAACAGGCAATTTTCGCCGTCGAACAGCCGCGTGCCAAGCTGTTATTTGGACGACACAAAAGTCATTGTAGAGTGTGGGGTTTTCCGGCCCCGTGCCCGTTTGGCAGCGCAAACATTGACCCTTTGGTCAATAAAACATAAGAGCGATACATGGAGAATTCAGACTGGATCGGTGTGGTTGCAGACCACGACACCCGCCTCGCGTGGCGGTTTTCGGGCGATACCCCGCAGGGGGTGGCGCGCGCGGATAGTTCTGCGCCGCAGATCATCACCTTCGGTGGTGCGGCCAGCCAGCCGGTTCCGGCCAAAGTGATCTGCCCCGCCCCCGGTGGCGCGCTGAGCCAGACACAACCGCTTGGCCTATTGCCGATGAGCAGCCGGTTGGCGCTGGCCGGTCTGTGTCGCGCGGCCAAGGATTTTGACGGCGTCGCCTGTGTGGTGGATGGCGATCAAAGTCACTGGGTCCAGATCAGCGCCGATGAGGCGGTGAGTTTCCAAAGCTACCTGACCCCATCGCTCGCCCGCAGCCTTGGCGCAGAGGGTAGTGAAACGCTCGACACTGATGCTCTTAGCGACACGCTGTCACGGCCCGAACGGTTGGCAACGCAACTGTCCAGCGCACAGGTGGCCGAAGATGCCGCCGCCACTCTGGGCCATTTGCTGGGCGCGGAACTGGCGGCGACACGACCGTATTGGCTGGGCCAACGGGTGGCGCTGATTGCCACAGGTCCCCTCAGCACCGCATACAAAGCGGCCTTTGCCAGCCAGCACCTGATGATGGAACACCGTGATTTGCACGACCTGCAACAACAGGGCATGATCGCCTGTAACGGCGCAATCGCTGACGGCTAAGCGCCCCAAAGACCCTATTCCCGAATTGATCCCCAACCGCAGTCCACGGAGGACAAGGTGACAACAGCTCAAGAACAGACCACAGATCAGCTGGACGCGCAGTCCAATGCGCAACTGCCGCAGCTGCATGAACCCCGCAACCCCGGCATGCCGCTTGACCTTGATTGGGTCGCGCGGGTGCAGGCCAACACCTCTGCCATCGAACGCCGCTGCGCCAGCCTGCCCGGTCGCCGTTCAGTCAAGAAAGACTATCAGGCCGCGTGGCTCCTCAAGGCGATCACCTGCATCGACCTGACCACCCTGTCCGGCGATGACACCGTGGGCCGGGTCGCCCGTCTGTGTGCCAAGGCGAAAACGCCAGTACGCGCCGACATTCTGGATGAACTGGGTGTTGAGGGCATCACCACCGGTGCGGTCTGCGTCTACCACGACATGATCGAAAGCGCTGTTGCCGCCCTGAAAGGCACCGGCATTCCGGTCGCCGCCGTGTCCACCGGTTTTCCGGCTGGCCTTTCCCCGTTCCACCTGCGGGTCGAAGAAATCCGTGAAAGCGTGAAGGCTGGCGCGAAGGAGATCGACATCGTCATTTCCCGCCGTCATGTCCTTAGCCAGAACTGGCAGGCGCTGTATGATGAAATGGTGGCCTTCCGCGAAGCCTGCGGTGAGGCGCATGTGAAGGCAATTTTGGCTACGGGCGAACTAGGTTCTCTGCGCAACGTTGCGCGTGCCTCGCTCATTTGCATGATGGCGGGGGCTGATTTCATCAAAACCTCCACCGGGAAGGAAAGTGTTAACGCGACGCTGCCCGTGTCACTGGTAATGATCCGCGCGATCCGTGATTACTATGACCGCACTGGTTACCGCGTGGGCTACAAACCCGCTGGCGGGATTTCCAAGGCCAAGGACGCGATCACCTATCTGGCCCTGATCAAGGAAGAGCTGGGCGATCGCTGGCTGCAACCGGACCTGTTCCGCTTTGGCGCCTCCTCCCTCCTTGGCGACATTGAACGCCAGTTGGAACACCACGTCACCGGCGCCTATTCGGCCAGCAACCGTCACGCAATGGCATAAGGGCCGCGTGCCCCAGATCGACACAGAAAGTCACAACAATGACCGTTAAAGAGATCTTTGAAACCATGGATTACGGCCCCGCCCCAGAATCCGCCGCTGACGCGCTGGCATGGCTGGTGGATCAGGGCGACCGCTTTGGCCACTTCATCGACGGCACCTTCACCACGCCGGGCGATGGGTTTGACAGTAAGAACCCTGCCACCGGCGAAACCCTTGCCACGCTCAGCCAAGCGACCCAAGCGGATGTAGACGCTGCCGTTGCCGCTGCGCGCAAGGCACAGCCGAAATGGGCCAAGCTGGGCGGCCATGGCCGCGCCAAGCATTTGTATGCGCTTGCCCGCCTGCTGCAGAAACATTCGCGCCTGCTGGCGGTTCTAGAAACGCTGGACAACGGCAAGCCGATCCGCGAAGCGCGCGACATCGATATTCCACTGGTGCAGCGTCATTTCTACCACCACGCGGGCATGGCGCAGCTGATGGCGGATGAGCTGCCGGGCCGTGAGGCGCTGGGTGTCTGTGGTCAGGTGATCCCGTGGAACTTCCCGCTGTTGATGCTGGCATGGAAGGTCGCGCCGGCATTGGCGATGGGCAACACCGTGGTGCTGAAGCCGGCCGAATACACCTCGCTGACCGCTCTGTGTTTTGCGGATATCTGCCGCAAGGCAGGCCTGCCCAAGGGTGTGGTCAACATCGTGACCGGCGACGGCGCGGTGGGCGAAATGATCACCACGCACGCAGGTATCGACAAGGTGGCCTTCACCGGTTCCACCTCTGTTGGCCGTCACATCCGTCGCGCCACCGCTGGGCAGGGTAAGGGTCTGACGTTGGAACTGGGCGGAAAATCCCCCTACATCGTCTTTGACGACGCTGACATTGATAGCGCGATCGAGGGTCTGGTGGATGCGATCTGGTTTAACCAGGGCCAAGTCTGCTGTGCAGGATCGCGCCTGTTGGTGCAGGAAGGCATCGCTGATCAGTTCCATACCAAGCTGAAGGCGCGGATGGACAAGCTGCGCGTTGGCAATCCGATGGACAAATGCATCGACATGGGCGCCTTGGCCGATCCGGTGCAGTTGCAGACCGTGACGTCGATGGTTGATGCCTGCGACAGTGGTGAGGTTTACCGCGCTACGGGTGATCTGCCTGCAAACGGTTGTTATTATCCGCCGACGCTCATCTCCGGCCTCAGCCCCGCTGATCCGCTGATGCAGGAAGAGATTTTTGGCCCCGTTCTGGTCACCTCCACCTTCCGCACGCAGGCAGAGGTGGTCGAGCTGGCGAACAACACCCGCTACGGTCTGGCGGCGACGCTGTGGACCGAAAACGTGAACCTTGCGCTAGACATCGCCCCGAAATTGGCCGCTGGCGTGGTCTGGATCAACGGCACCAACATGTTTGATGCCGCCGCAGGCTTTGGCGGTGTGCGCGAAAGTGGTTTTGGCCGTGAAGGCGGCTGGGAAGGTCTGAGCGCCTACACCAAACCGATCCGCAAAACCAAACCGCTGAAAAAGGTCGAAGCGTTCACCGGATCCGAGGTTGCCCCAATGGGCGTGGACCGCACGGCGAAGCTTTATATCGGTGGCAAGCAGGCACGTCCTGATAGCGGCTATTCCCGCGATATCTGGTCCAAACAAGGTAAACATCTGGGCGAGGTGCCGATTGCCAGCCGCAAGGACGTGCGCAACGCGGTTGAGGCTGCGCGTGGTGCCAAGGCGTGGGGTAAAACCACCGGTCACCTGCGGGCGCAGATCCTCTATTACATCGCCGAAAACCTCTCCGCCCGTTCTGAGGAGTTTGCCAAACGGATCAACGATCTGACCGGCGGCAAGGATGGTGCGCAAGAGGTGGAGGCGTCGATCCAACGTCTGTTCACCTATGCCGCATGGGCCGACAAATACGATGGCGCGGCCAAAGGCGTGCCGATCCGTGGTGTCGCCCTGTCGATGAAGGAACCGGTGGGTGTGATCGGTGCGATCTGTTCTGATGAAGCGCCTCTTCTGGGCCTCATCTCGGCCATGGCACCGGCGATTGCGATGGGCAACCGGGTTGTTCTAGCGGCGAGCGAGGCATTCCCGCTGGCGGCGACGGATTTCTATCAGATCCTCGACACGTCTGATGTGCCGGGTGGTGTGGTCAACATCCTGACCGGCCCGCACGCGGATCTGGCGGACACGCTGGCGAAGCACATGGATGTGGATGCTGTCTGGTGCTTCTCCTCCTCCGACCTGTCGGAAATGGTGGAACGTGAAAGTGCCAGCAACCTCAAACGCACTTGGGTCAACAACGGCGAAAGCCGCGACTGGCTGGGCGCCGACGGGCAGGGCAAACCCTTCCTTGAGGCGGCGACAGAGGTGAAAACCATCTGGATTCCTTACGGCGAATAAACCCGACTGCACTCGCAAACGGCAAAAAATCAACAGGGTGGGCGGATTGCCCACCCTTTTTCAATCAAACGCAATTGTGCGGTGACAGGTGCGCCAAATGCGCGTTATCGTGAGGCAAAATTCACGACCCCACCTTCGTGACGGCAGAGGCGCAAGAGGCAGAAACCACATGTCCGACCGGACGCAAAAGCAGCACGCGGCGACATCCCAGCCCCCCCAAAGTTTTGGCGCCCGCTATACGCGGTTGATGCACCGTTGGCATGCCCGCCGCGCAACCCGCGCGCGTCCCGCAACAGGGTTTGTCAGCCAACCCGAGCCGCGCACCATCGGCACCTTTGCACGTGGCCGACAACTGCTTGCTGGCAATTACCTATTTGCAGGCCATCTTGTCGAAGCGCAGGGCACCACACTGTGGGACGTCCCGCCCCCAGATCAAATGTGGCAAGAGGAAACGCAGGGCTGTGTCTGGCTGGATGATCTGGCCGCAGTGGGCGACCCGCGCACCCGTGACTTGGCCGCTAAATGGGTCTGGGCGTGGATTGACGCCTATGGACAAGGCACAGGCCCCGGCTGGACACCTGATTTGACCGGCCGCCGGATCATACGCTGGATACACCACGCATTGTTTCTACTGCGCGGGCAGGACGCCGAAGCCTCAGAGGCGTTTTACCGCACACTGGCCCATCAGGCGATTTTCCTCAGCCGCCGTTGGCACACCACCACCCCCGGCTTGCCACGGTTTGAGGCATTGACCGGACTTCTATATGCAGGCCTCTCGCTCGAAGGGATGGAGGCACAGGTCGCCCCTGCAGTTAAAGCGCTGGCCAAAGAATGCCGCACACAGGTCGATGCACAAGGCGGCATTCCGACCCGCAACCCCGAAGAACTGCTGGAGGTGTTTACCCTGCTCAGCTGGGCGGCAGCAGCACTTTCGGAAAGTGGGCAACCTGTCGACCCAGACCATCAAGCAGCCATCGAACGCATCGCACCAACCCTGCGCACCCTTCGACATGCTGATGGCGGTTTGGCGCGGTTTCACGGTGGCGGACGCGGGCTGGACGGGCGGCTAGATGGTGCGCTTGCTGCCTCTGGTGTCAAAGAACGGATGCCCGACGGCCTTTCGATGGGCTATGCCCGACTTAGCGCCGGACGCACATCGGTGATTGTCGATGCAGCCCCACCGCCAAACGGCAAAGCCTCTGGCAATGGCCATGCTTCAACATTGGCGCTGGAACTCACCTCCGGGCGCAGACCGCTTGTGGTGAACTGCGGATCAGGGGCCGTCTTCGGCAGCGATTGGCGGCGTGCCGGACGTGCAACGCCCAGTCATTCGACCCTATCGCTCGAAGGATACTCATCCTCACGGTTGGCACCGCGCGCGGGCCGAGAAGAACTGCTGGATGCGATGCCCAACCGTGTACCGGTTCAAATTTCTCAGGCACCGGACGGTATCCGGTTCGAGGGCGGGCATGACGGCTATGGCCGCACCCACGGCCTGACCCATGCACGCACACTTGAACTGACCTTTGATGGTCGCGGCATGGCGGGAGAAGATCTGCTGGTCGCGCTGGAAGGCGCCGACAAACAGCGATTTGATAAGGCAATGGATCGCGTGACCCTACAGGGCATTCCGTTCCAAATCCGGTTCCACCTGCATCCCGAAGTAGACGCAACCGTCGACATGGGCGGCAGCGCAATCTCACTCGCGCTGAAAAGCGGCGAATTGTGGGTGTTCAGACATGATGGCACGCTACAAATGGCGCTTGAACCGTCAGTTTACCTCGAAAAAGGGCGTTTGAAGCCCCGTGCAACAAAACAAATCGTTTTATCTGGGCGCGCAATGGATTATGCGACACGCATCCGGTGGTCGCTTGCCAAGGCCCAAGACACGCCGATCAGTGTGCGCGATCTGAACCGGGAAGAGCTGGACCTGACCTGAACAAGCAGAGAGCTACCCAAATTATGACATCTCCCAACGCCATCCGCCGCGCGCTGATTTCCGTATCCGACAAGACCGGTCTGATTGACCTGGCCAAAGCGCTAAGCGACCGTGGTGTTGAACTGCTGTCCACCGGCGGATCCGCCAAGGCGATCCGCGACGCAGGCATCCCCGTTGTGGATGTGGCTGATGTGACCGGCTTTCCTGAAATGATGGACGGTCGGGTGAAAACCCTGCACCCCAAGGTGCACGGCGGCCTGCTGGCCCTGCGCGACAACGATGCGCATGTGGCGGCGATGGACGAACACGGCATTGGCGCCATCGACCTGCTGGTGGTGAACCTCTACCCGTTTGAGGCCGCGCTGGCCCGTGGTGCCGATTATGACGAGATGATCGAAAACATCGACATCGGCGGCCCTGCGATGATCCGCGCCGCCGCCAAGAACCACGCCTTCGTCACCACGGTTGTGGATGTTGAAGATTACAGCGATCTGATCGCGGAACTGGACGCCAACGACGGCGCGACCACTTACGCCTTCCGTCAGCGTTTTGCCCAGATCGCCTATGCGCGCACCGGTGCCTACGACGCAGCTGTCTCCACCTGGATGGCCAGCGCAATTGGCGAAGAAACCCCGCGCCGCCGCGTGTTCGCGGGCACCTACGTGCAGGGTCTGCGCTACGGTGAAAACAGCCATCAGGGTGCCGCGTTCTACAGCGATGGGTCTGGCCGTCCGGGCGTTACGGCTGCCCAGCAGCATCAGGGCAAGGAACTGTCCTACAACAACATCAACGACACCGATGCCGCGTTTGAACTGGTGTCGGAATTCCTGCCCAAAGACGGTCCCGCCTGTGCGATCATCAAGCACGCCAACCCCTGCGGTGTCGCACGCGGCGCGACGCTGGAAGAGGCCTATTCCAAAGCGTTTGATTGCGACCGCACCTCTGCCTTTGGCGGCATCATCGCCCTGAACCAGCCGCTGGACGGCGCCACCGCTGAAAAGATCACTGAGATCTTTACCGAGGTGGTCATCGCCCCGGGTGCCGACGACGCAGCGCGTGAAATCTTCGCCAAGAAGAAGAACCTGCGCCTGCTGACCACCCCCGCGCTGGCAGATACCAGCGATAAAGGTCTGGCCTACCGTCAGGTGTCGGGCGGGATGCTGGTACAAGACCGCGACAACGGTTTCATCGGTATGGATGACCTGAAGGTTGTGACCAAACTGGCCCCGACGCCGGAACAGATGCGCGACCTGCTGTTTGCGTGGAAGGTGGCGAAACACGTCAAATCCAACGCCATCGTCTACGTCAAAGATGGTGCGACCGTTGGTGTTGGTGCCGGTCAGATGAGCCGTCTGGACAGTGCCCTGATCGCTGCGAAAAAGGCCGAGCGTATGGCTGACGCAATGGGTCTGCCGGAACCGCTGACCAAAGGCTCCGCTGTGGCGTCTGACGCCTTCTTCCCCTTCGCGGACGGCCTGCTGGAAGCGGCCGCTGCAGGTGCATCCTGCGTGATCCAGCCGGGTGGCTCGATGCGCGATGATGAGGTGATTGCCGCCGCCGATGAGGCTGGTTTGGCGATGGTTTTGACCGGTATGCGTCACTTCCGTCACTAAATTCCCCTTAGGCGGAAAAACGTATACGCTAAAAAAGCACTTGTTTCCGGCGGGTTTGTGGTACACTTGCCGGAAACAAATAGAAAATGAGAGGGCCCGCCAAAGTGGCCCCACATTGAGGATAGGCAGATGACAACCGTATTTTGGACGGGCTTCTGGACGTTTTTGCTGGACCAAGCCAGCAAGTACTACGTGGTTCATTACCTCGACCTGCGCCTGCGCGGTGAGATCGACGTGCTGCCACCTTTCTTGAATTTGCGCATGGCATGGAACACCGGCATCAACTTCGGCCTGATGTCCGGCAACAGCGATCTGGCGCGATGGGTGCTGATCGGTCTGGCCTTTGTGATATGTGGTGCCGTGCTTTATTGGGTGCACAAAGATCGCCCGGGACGCATGGGCTTGATCGCTGCTGGCCTAATGATCGGCGGCGCACTGGGCAACGTGGTGGATCGGTTCCTTTACGGTGCGGTTGCCGACTTCCTCAACATGACATGCTGCGGGATTTCGAACCCTTATGCGTTCAATGTTGCCGATATTGCCATTTTCATCGGCGCTTTTGGGCTGGTCCTTTGGGGTGGCTCACAAAAGGCTACGTGACGGCGGCAGTTTCATCGGCTAAGACAGGGACAGTAATTGCAGGAGGGTGGCAATGCCGCGAGCTTTGCTAGGTTTGATGGCTGTACTGACCGTGGCCGCGTGTTCGGGTGAGAACCGCGATATTGGTCTGCGTGATCTGCGTTCGTTCACAGATGGACCGGATGAATTTATGGTGCTGCCGTCCAAAGAGCTGCAGCAACCTGCCGATTATGCCTCTTTGCCCACCCCAACGCCCGGCGGCAGCAACCTGACCGATGCCACGCCGTTGGCTGATGGCGTCACTGCTCTGGGTGGTCGCGCCACTGCGTTGGCACAGGCCGATGGCATTCCAGCTGTTGATTCTGCGCTGGTGAACCACGTCAGCCGCAATGGCATGTCTGATGACATCCGCGGTGTACTGGCCGCCGAGGATGAAGAATTCCGTCGCTTCAACTCGCGCTTTACGAAGTTGAAGCTGGTCAGAACCGACCGCTATGCCCGCGCCTATCGTGACTTTGCCCTCGATCCCAGTGTCGAAGTACGCAAATGGCGCGAATTTGGCGTGCAGACCCCAACCGCACCGCCAGCAAACAACTAAGCTAGCTGGCGTATCCATACCTGATTTCTTGCTAGATTTTTAACCTGACGCTGGCTCACGTCCGCGTCAGCAGCAATGCCACGCGCTTGCAGTGGCGGGTTTGCGGCGTATCTTAACCGCAAGCATAGGAGGATTGCTTGATGAAGCGTTTCGCAGCCGCGCTGGCGGCCCTAGTTGTTTTCAGCGCCCCCGTTCAGGCGGCAACCGAGGATGTGACTGATCACGTCAGTAACTTCACCCTCGACAACGGGTTGGAGGTGGTGGTGATCGAAGACCACCGCGCCCCCGTCGTTGTTCACATGCTGTGGTATCGCGCCGGATCCGCCGATGAACCGGTCGGTCAGTCAGGCGTGGCCCATTTTCTGGAACACCTGCTGTTCAAGGGCACCGATACCCTGGCCCCCGGCGAGTTTTCCGCCACCGTGGCGCAAAACGGCGGTAGCGACAACGCCTTCACCAGCTTTGACTACACCGCTTATTTCCAACGTGTTGCTGCCGATCGTCTGGAACTGATGATGCGTATGGAAAGCGATCGCATGGTCAACATCCGCCTCAGCGAAGAAGACATTGCCACCGAACGCGATGTCATCCTAGAGGAACGCAATCAACGCGTTGAAAACAGCGCCAGCGCCCTGTTTCGCGAACAAAAACGCGCCGTGCAGTACCTGAACCATCGTTATGGCGTGCCGATCATCGGCTGGCGTCATGAGATGGAAAGCCTCGACCGCGCGGATGCCTTGTCATTTTATGAAACCTACTACTCACCGAACAACGCCATTTTGGTCGTCGCTGGCGATGTCACCCCTGATGAGGTGCGTGCGCTGGCGGACCGCTACTATGGTGTGATCCCCGCCAACCCCGACCTGCCAAAGGAACGTCTGCGCAGTCAGGAACCACCGCAAACCGCTGCACGCCGTTTGACCTTTGCGGATCCGCGTGTGGCGCAGCCCTATGTCAGCCGGTCGTATCTGGCGCCAGAACGCAACGCTGGCAATCAGAAAGAGGCCGCCGCGCTGCGCATTCTGGCGGACCTTCTGGGCGGCGGACAAACCGCCGTGCTGGCCGAAAAGCTACAGTTCGACACCCAGACCGCCGTTTATGCGGGCGCGTTCTACAACGGGCAATCGCTGGATGCGACGACCTTCGACATGGTGGTGGTGCCCACCCCCGGTGTAAGCCTGCAAGAGGCAGAGGAGGCGATGGACCGCGTACTGGCGGACTTCCTGACCGAAGGCGTTGATCCAGCCCATCTGGAGCGGATCAAAACCCAGATCCGCGCGGCTGAAATCTACGCCCGTGATGACGTGCAGGGACTGGCCAACCGCTACGGCCGTGCCCTGACCCAAGGGCTGACGGTTGCGGATGTGCAGGCATGGCCCGAGATCCTACAGGCGGTCACCGCCGAAGATGTCATGGAAGCCGCCCGCAAAGTGCTGAATCCCAAAACATCCGTTACCGGATGGCTGATGGCAGAGGAGGGTTGAACCCATGCTGCGCAAACTAACGCTGAGCCTGATCACAACATTTGCCCTCGTCACCCCCGCTGCTGCAGCGGTCAACATCAAACCTGTGACCTCTGAGGGTGGCCTGACCGCTTGGTTGGTCGAAGAGCCCTCGATCCCCTTTGTCGCGCTGGAACTACGCTTTCAGGGTGGCACATCGCTGGACCTGCCCGGCAAAACCGGTGCCACCAACCTGATGGTCGGCCTGCTGGAGGAGGGCACGGGTGATCTGGACGCCCGCGGTTTTGCCCGCGCGGTCGAAGGGCTGGCTGCCTCCTTCGACTATGGCGCCTATGACGATACGGTCACCGTCTCTGCCCGTTTCCTGAGCGAAAACAAGGACGAGGCGCTGGCGCTGCTGCGTGGATCCCTCGTGGCGCCGCGATTTGACGAGGATGCGGTGGAACGGGTGCGCGAACAGGTGCTGTCAGGCATCCGATCTGATCTGAAATCACCGCGCGACATTGCCAGCCGTGAAATGGATCAACTGCTGTTTGGCGATCACCCCTACAGCCTGCCGCAATCGGGTACCTTGGACACAGTTGCGGCCCTCAGCCGCGATGATCTGCTGACCGCGCATAAAAATGCGCTGACCCGTGATCGCGTCTATATTTCCGCGGTTGGTGACATCACCGCGCCGGAGCTGGCACAATTGATGGATGACCTGCTGGGGGATCTGCCAAAGGCCGAAACTGCCCTGCCGGGGCCAGCGGCGACCAACCTGCCCGGCGGCGCGCAAGTGGTGGAATTTGAAACGCCGCAATCCGTGGCCCTGTTTGCGCAGGCGGGCATCGAACGTGATGACCCTGATTTCTTTGCCGCCTTTGTGCTGGATCACATTTTGGGCGGTGGTTCCTTTGAAAGCCGTCTGATGCAGGAAGTGCGCGAAAAACGTGGACTGACCTATGGCGTTTCGACCTTCTTGGTGGACAAAGATCAGGCGGTGTTGTGGATGGGGTCTGTCGCATCAGCCAATGACCGCGTCGGCGAAGCGATCGACGTGATCCGCGATGAATGGGCCAAAGCGGCAGCGACCGGCGTCACAGAGAAAGAGCTGCGCGATGCGCAAACCTATCTGACAGGCGCCTACCCGCTGCGTTTTGACAGCAACGCCTCCATCGCCAACATCATGGTAGGCATGCAGGCCTCGGGTCTGGGGTTGGACTACATCGAAACCCGCAACGACAAGGTCAATGCCGTGACGCTGGCGGATGTAAACCGCGTGGCCAAACGGCTGCTGGACCCTGACACGCTAACCTTTGTAGTTGTTGGTCAGCCCGAGGGGATCGAATAAGCCCAGCGCGAAAGGCCAAATAAAAAGCCCCGCGTCGGTTCTGCGACGCGGGGCTTTTGTTTTCATGCGATTAATAGGGGATCAGGCCTTGCGGCGCAGGCTGGCCATGTAAAATCCGTCCATGCCGCCCTGATCGGCCCAATAGTCGGGTCGCAGGCGCAGGCCGCCTTCTTCGGTGATCCAGCTGGGGTCGATGCCGGGCTGGTCGAGTGCGCTGCGGTCCACCTGCCAGTCCGGGTTCCGCTCCAGCGCCTCTTCGACCTGACATTCGCCCTCATCGGGCAGCAGCGAACAAGTGCAAAACACCAGCCGTCCGCCCGGTTTCACCAACGACATGGCGTGATCAATCATCTGCACCTGCAGGTCCATCAGCGCACCGAATTCTGACCCATCCTTCGCCAGCGGCAGATCGGGGTGGCGCCGGATGGTTCCGGTCGCGGAGCACGGCGCGTCCAGCAATACCGCGTCATAGCTGCCCTGATGTTCCAGCGCGTCGCCTGCGACGACTTCAGCACTCAGTCCCGTGCGCGCTAGGTTTTCGCTAACCCGCGCCAGGCGGGTTTCCGACAGGTCCAGCGCCGTGACCTTGGCGCCAGCGGCGGCCAGCTGCATGGTCTTGCCCCCCGGCGCGGCGCACATGTCCAGCACGGTTTCACCCGCCTGTGCATTCAGCAGTTTCGCAGGCAGCGCGGCGGCGGCGTCCTGCACCCACCAATCGCCCGCCTCATACCCCGGCAGGGCCGAGACCTGACCCGCGTTGTCCAGCCGCACCGATCCGGTGGGCAACAGCGTACCACCCACCGCCTCTGCCAATTGGGCCGCATCGCCCTTAGCGCTCAGATCCAGTGGGGCACCGGTCAGATGCACACGCTCCATGGCCGACACCACCTCAGCGTCATAGGCCATCACCAAGGGATCGCGCAGCCAGCGCGGCAGGCGCGGCGTGCGCAGCTTGGCCCATTCGGCCTCACCCTCGCCCGCGACTTTGCGCAGGACAGCGTTAACCAGACCCTTCAGGCCAAGGGTACGTTTGTTCGCAGCGGTCAGCGCCACGGCCTCATTCACCACGCCGTGAGCATCACCGCCGGTACACAATTCCAACGCGCCGATGCGCAGGATATTCTGCACCCGCAGCGGCGGTGCCTTGCGCAGGTGTTTCTTCAGCACACGATCCGCCCGTTCCAGATTGCGCAACACCTCCAGCGTCAAACGCTGGGCACGAGCGCGATCTGCGGGTTCCAACCGGTCCAGCGCGCCAGCGCCCAACAGTTCCGGCAGCAAACGCCCCTCGCCCAGGATCTGCGTCAGCAGGTGAAGCGCAGCAGCGCGCGGCGTTGGCTTGCCCACAAAGGTCGGCACCATTCCCTCGCTACGCTCAACGCGCTCAGTTTGCGGCTTGCGCTGTGGCCGGTTACCCGGCCGGCCGCTGGACTTGCCCATCGGTTTACCCATGGATTTACCGTGAGGTTTACCAGGCCGCTTCCCCTGCGGTTTGCCAAACGGGTCGCCAACAGGTCTACCGGGTTTTCCGGGCCCTTTCCCGGACGTCTTGGCAGGAGATCTACTGGGGGATTTACCAGCAGCCTTGCCCTGAGGGCGGCTTGTGAGAGTGCCGGAGCGACGGTTTTCTGGGGGTTTGGGCATATGATAATCCTTCGGCCTCTTTGCCTTGGCGCGTGAGGGGCGTATATCAGCGCTATAGTTCCTTAGAAAGGACGCATGCATGAGCGAGATTGAGAAAAACCTGCCCCCCGCCGCCCAGCGCGCGCTGGCCGAGGCAGAAGAGCGCCGCAAGAAAGCCGCCGAAGCCGAGGCGCTGCCCAAAGAGCTGGGTGGGCGTGATGGCCCTGAACCCGTGCGCTATGGCGACTGGGAAAAGAAGGGCATCGCGGTCGATTTCTAATCGCTGGCGCAGGGCGTATCGGGATCAATCCATCCCAATGCTATAGCGTTCGCGCTCGCCCTGTCCCTTGTCTGGCACGATATACAGCGTCGCGCCGCTAGACCGCACAATTCCGCAGGTCTCGCCCTGATCAATGGTGCCGTGGAACACACGCTTGCACAGTTGCCCGTCGCGCCATTCCCAATTGCCCAGCAAAGGCCGCCCCCAAACACGACCCTTCACCTGCCCCAGATCGTCAAACCGCATCCATAGGCCGGTCTGACTGATATATTTCCCCGACATTTGCAGCAGGAAATCCTCACGGTCCTTCATGGTAAAGAACCCTTCGGCCTGCGCCTGCGGCACCGGCGGCAGCACGAGGGTAGCAAGGGGGACAAAGCTTAGCAGAAACAGGCAGGTGCGCAGCATCTTGGAAAAACCACGGGGTGAGGAACATCGCCCCCACCCCGCAAGATCTGTGCCAAGTTGTGTACGCGGTGGGTCAGAGGCCCAGCACGTCAATCATATCATATTCACCGGGCGCCTTGCCCTGCCCCCAAAGCGCCGCCTTCAGCGCCCCACGGGCAAAAATGGCGCGATCGGTGGCCAGATGGCGCAGCACAATGCGTTCACCCGCAGCGGCAAACAGCACGTCATGTTCACCAACGATGTCGCCACCACGGATCGCGGTGAAGCCGATATCGCCTTTCTTGCGCGCGCCGGTGATGCCGTCACGGCCCGAATCGCGCACATCCGCCAGATCCACGCCGCGCCCTTCGGCAGCGGCCTCACCCAGCATCAAGGCGGTGCCAGAGGGTGCATCGACCTTTTGGTTATGGTGCGCCTCGATCACTTCGATATCGAAATCCTCATCCAGCGCGGCGGCAACCTTTTTCGTGAGCTGCACCAGCAGGTTCACACCCAGCGACATGTTGCCCGCGCGGATGATCGTTGCATGACGCGATGCGGCGTTCAGTTTGGCGAGGTGTTCGTCGTCCATACCGGTGGTGCCGATCACATGCACCGCACGCGCCTGCGCAGCCAATGCGGCAAATTCCACCGTCGCGGCAGGCGCGGTGAAATCAATCACCGCCTGCGCCTGTGCAAAGGCCGCCAGCGCGTCATCGGTGACACTCACCCCAACGTCTGCCCCACCCATGCAAGCGCCAACATCGCGGCCCACCCAATCGTGGCCAGTGCGCTCCACCACGCCGACCAGCTTGGCCTTGTCGCTGTCCAGCACGGTCTTGATCAGCATCTGCCCCATACGGCCCGATGCACCCGTGATGACGATTCCCGGCAAGTTGGTCATGACTTCGAAACTCCTGAAAACTTGGTTTTTGCCTGCATAGACCAGCATTGCCCGCTTGGCAAAGGGGCCATGACGCCTTAGATGCAGCCTATGGCCAAAGGAAATTCATATGGCGCCGGGCCCAGCACCCGGCAATTGCGCGTCGGCGAGTTGATCCGCCGGACGATGTCTGACCTCTTGATGCGGGGTGAGGTGCATGATGATGCGCTTGCCCGCATGTCGATCACGGTGGGCGAGGTGCAGATCACCTCGGACCTGCGCGTCGCGACCTGTTATGTGCTGCCACTGGGCGGCAAAGACGGGGATGAGGCGGTCAAAATTCTGGCCCGCAACCAGGGCGAGTTGCGCCGCCTGATCGGCCGCAAATGTGGCCTGAAACACGCGCCGGAACTGCGGTTCAAGGTCGACACCTCCTTTGACCGGATGGATGAAACCCGCGCGCTGCTGAACCGCGAAGACGTGCGCCGCGATCTGGACAAGCCGGATAGCGACACTGACGGCGAAGCAGACGAAAGCTAAGCTGGGATGCGCCGGTTTCTTCCCCTGTTGATGCTGGCGCTCACTGTTATTGCATCCCCTGCAAGGGCGCTGGATTGCCAGCGCCTTTCTTATTTGGGCACGCCTTATACAGTGTGTGAGGTCGATCCTGCCTCTGACGATCTGCGCCTGTTTCACAGTGATTCCCGTGGGCTGCTGGGCAGCTATGGTCGCATTGATCAGATGCTGGCGAATGAGGGACGCGTGCTGAGCTTTGCGATGAACGGCGGCATGTATCACCCCGACCGCGCGCCTGTCGGGCTGTATATTGAGGATGGGGTGGAACAAACCCGCCTGTTAACGGGTGCCAGCGATGGCAACTTTGGCCTGTTGCCCAATGGCGTGTTCTGCATCCGCGATGGCCGCGCCGATGTGCTGGAAACCCTACGCTTTGCCGATGAACGGCCCATTTGCCGCTATGCCACCCAATCAGGGCCGATGCTGGTGATTGACGGGCAGTTGCATCCCCGCTTCATCCCCGATGGCACTTCTCGCTTTCTGCGCAATGGTGTTGGCACCTCTGCCGACGGGCGGCGTGTGGTCTTTGCGATTTCGGATGCGCGGGTGAATTTTCACGATTTCGGCCTGTTGTTCCGCGATCATCTAAAACTGCCCAACGCACTATTTCTGGATGGGAAGGTGTCACGCATCTACATCCCCGCGCAGGGCCGCGCGGATATCGGGTTTCCCGTGGGTCCGATGATCGGGGTAACGGTGCCGTTAGGAGAGTGACCCCATCCTATTTTGACAGGCTCAATTTAAAAGGCTCAATTTGACACACCCGCCCCGCTGCGGTAACTGGCGCGCCACTCTAGTTTTCACGACAGATTGGGGATCATCATGGGACGCAAGCGCAAGGGGCGTGACATTTCGGGCTGGCTGGTGGTCGACAAACCGGCAGGCATAACCTCGACCGCGGTGGTGAACAAGGTCCGCTGGGCGCTGGAAGCGAAGAAGGCCGGCCATGCAGGCACCCTTGATCCCGAAGCGACCGGGGTTCTGGCCGTCGCCCTAGGCGAGGCGACCAAAACCGTGCCCTTCATCACCGACGCGCTGAAAGCCTACCGTTTTGTGGTGCGTCTGGGTCAGGCAACCAACACCGACGACGCCGAAGGCGAAGTCATCGCCGAAAGCGCTGACCGTCCCACCGATGAGGATATCAAAGCAGCACTGGGTGGCTTCCTTGGCGACATCATGCAGGTGCCGCCGAAGTTTTCTGCGGTGAAAATCGACGGCGAGCGCGCTTATAAGCTGGCCCGCGACGGTGACGAAGATTTTGAAATTGCCGCCCGCCCCCTCTGGGTGGATGAATTGGTGATGACCGACCGTCCCGATGCCGATCATGTCGAACTGGAAATGGTCTGTGGCAAGGGCGGTTATGTCCGCTCCATCGCCCGCGATCTGGGCGCGGCACTGGGATGTCATGGCCACGTTCTGCACCTGCGCCGCATCTGGTCCGGCCCGTTTGAGGCAGAGGATGGCCTGACATATGAACAGATCGAAGAGCTGGCACGCACCCCCGAACTGGACGATCATCTGCTACCTCTGGAACAGGGGTTGGCTGACCTGCCAGAGGTCAAGACCACTGAACAGGGCGCCGCAAAACTGCGCAACGGCAACCCCGGTCTGGTGATCGCGACGGACGTGGAATACGGCGATGAATGCTGGGCCAGCCTGAACGGCGAAGCGGTTGCTGTTGGCGTATTCAAGGCAGGCGAACTACACCCCAGCCGCGTCTTTGTGCGCGGCTAAGAGCCCGCCAACCGCCTGCCCAATCCGCAGAGCCAGCTCAATGCAGTCTGGCCCTGTGCCAATGGGGCGCCTTCCCTCAGCAAGCTCTCGATACGCAAACCAAATCAAGCGCCACGAGGTTCTGGCAGGCTTCGCTAAAAGAAGCGACGCTAGGAAATCGGGCCCAAAAAGTACAAGCGGCGCAGTGTAAATGATCTAGGCGGCGGCGTGACGAAAGCCGCCACGCGCAGACAAACACGCTCAGGTTCATGCCGCCTGCGACATCTCCTTCATGGTGATGAGAGCCAGAATGATATCTGCCGCCTCCCCATCTTCTGAGGACAACTCTTCCCCTCGTGAATCCTGCCAGAGGGGGCCATTTCCAGCCTCATAAAACGCAACGCTTAGTCCCCGTTGATTCCCCGTCAGCGTGGTCAGCGGATGGTCCCCCGCGGATAGCGTCGTGCGATCCTGCGCGCCATCATAGTCGAACATCAGTTTTGGCAGCATTGATTGTGCCGCGCCTGTCTTTCCCTCGGTCAGGTAGATCGTCAACTGGTCCTCTCCGGCGGTAAAATCCACGGGCTGATCTGTGGGCAGTTCTATCTCTGAATCAGTGTCTAAATCAAACAAAAGCGTCGTTTCTTGTTCCGCATCTTCGCTGGAGAGCAACAGATCCAGCGCTGCCCCGCCTGCCATCTCCTCTTCACCGGCCAACGTGTCGGCCCCCGCTAAGGGCGTGGACGACACCAGTGACAACAGATCGTATGTCGGGTCCGGAACAGCCACCACAACCGGGTCATCATCATCAGGATCATCCACACGTCCCTCACCACCGGTGCGATCCGGATCTGCGGCCGCTTCCAGATCTTCGACAAAACTCAATATGGATTGGGATACCGACACACCAATTGCCAGCGGGACAGCCAGCAACAACAGCAACCAAGGGGACATGATAGAACCTCACACAACAAACCTGATTGCTATGAGAAGAACAGATTTACATGAATTTTCGCTTAATTCCGTTTGATATCCGGATCAGCTGCGTTCACCGATCAGAGCGTCCAGCGGACGTGCGGTCAGAACCAGATCTGCAGCTTCGCCCTCTGCTGCGGTGATTTCGTTACCTTCAACATCCAGCCAAACGGGTGCGTCGGCATTGGTTTCGGCGTCATAGAACGCAACGGTCATCGCGGTTTGGTCACCGTTCATGCGCAGCACCTCATCACCATCCAATTCAACAATGGTAGTATCAGTTTCGGCGTCATGGGTGATCATGAAGGTATCGACCGCGTCCTGCGTGTCAAAGTCGGTGGTGTAGACGCCCTGATGCAGCGCATAGTCCACTTCCAGATTGTCTTCACCGATTGTGAAATCGGTAATCACTGCGGCTTCATTGTCGCCGAAGTAGTTGTCTGCATAGGCTTTGAAGGTATCAGCACCCTCACCACCGGTGGCCGTGGCGTTCGGGCCAACATACAGGGTGTCATCGCCTTCGCCGCCGTTCATGACGTCACCGTCGTTGTCGGTCAGGCTGATTTCACCGGGCTGGTGGTTCCAATCATCAGAAAAATAGTCGCTGGAGCCGCTGAACAGCAGGTCGTCCCCTTGACCGCCGTTCAGCGTATCTGCTCCGTCAGCGCCAAACAGTGTGTCGTTCCCGGTGCCCCCACCCAGAACGTCGTCACCACGGCCGCCATTTAGCAGTTCGTCCAGTCCCATGATTTGCTGGTCGTCCTGCTGAGCCGTTTCTGGCGCATCCACGTCATCCGATTGGGCATCTTGATCAACCTGATCTGCATCGTTGGTATCAACCAAGCTCAAAGTCCCGGCCATCATCGCGCTGAGCAAAATCAAGAGTGTCATCGTTAAACCTCACATCGGTAGTCGTGGTCGACTTATGGGATAAACCTAGCACATCCCTATGGGAGGTATGAGTCATCTAACTGACGACGAATGACGCGCCACCAACAGGACCTAGGTCCAGTGTCGCCCTGTTTTATAAGGCAAAGGTTCTCTACCAATTGCACTAACGTCAGAAATATGGCCAATAAAGCGGATGATCACACGCGATTTCCAAAAGGGCGACGCCCTGTCCACCGCCACCTACTCTGACTGTGAACGCTACAGGTATCAGCTGACGCGAATCTGGGATTCGGGGGGGCAAAAGGCGCTGTTTGTGATGCTGAACCCGTCGACGGCGACAGAGGAGCAGAATGATCCAACGGTGGAACGCTGCGAACGGCGGGCACGGGCGCTGGGGTTTGGGGCGTTTCGCGTGACCAACATCTTTGCCTGGCGCGACACGGACCCTAAGGCGATGCGCGCCGCACAAGACCCCATCGGTCCCGCCAATGACGCCGCGATCCTAGAAGGATGCGACTGGGCTGATCAAATCATCGCCGCATGGGGCAGTCATGGCGATCACTTGAACCACGGCGCCCACGTCGCAAGCCTGCTGCGCGCCACGGGCAAGCCGGTCTACGCATTGGGTCTGACCAAGGCAGGGCACCCCAAACACCCGCTGTACATCGCCTACACCCAACAGCCGGAATTGTGGGACATCCCAGCACAAGAAGGGAATGCCTGATGGATCAACAGACGGACACACCACAAACCGCCCCCCAGAACAGCCAAGAAGAAGCGATCCGTCGCCTGACGGCAGAGGTCGAACGGTTCAACAACCACCGTTTTATCGCAGTACAGAATTCACGGTGGCGCCTGTTGGGGTTCCAATTCATGCGCGGTTTGGCTTTTGGTCTAGGGTCCGTCATCGGCGCGTCTCTACTGGTTTCGATGATCGGATGGTGGTTGTCTCAGTTCGAATTCCTGCCACTGATCGGCGACTGGATGGTTATCCTGTCCGACGAATTTGAACGCGCGGTCGGCACCAGCACAGGAAACTAACCGCCCTGCAACGCCCCCATTAACCATAGCGACCGATCTGCTTTGACCCAATCACATCAGGCGCGCACACTACACGCCGTCTAGTGGTTTTGTGTCGCTGTTTGGTTTGGGTAGCGCGGGCGGGTGATCTGATGTTGATGATGGCAGGAATGCTAGGGGCGATGATGGCCGGTGTTGCGCTGGTGGGCCTGGTTGCGATGCCACTGGATGAGGATGTTGATGACCCCACCTCTGAAACTGAGGACATCGACGCCACCATTGAAACACTCACCGCAACTGAAACAGAGGTTTCCCCGGGGGACGCGCTGACGGCCATTCTGAACGGCAGCAATGGCGACGACGTCATTGCTGGCGACGCAGACGATAACAGCATTCTGGCCCAAGGCGGGGACGATCAGGCAAACGGCTATGGCGGTGACGATCTGATAGAGGGCGGATCCGGACGGGATGATCTATTTGGCGGCACTGGCCATGATACGCTGGCTGGCGGCGCGGGCAACGACACCCTGCACGGGCAGGAAGACGATGATCTGCTGCAGGGCGACAGCGGACATGACCAACTGTTTGGCCACAACGATAACGATACCCTTGTAGGCGGAGCAGGAGAGGACCAGCTTTTTGGTGGCGATGGCAATGATGATCTGCAGGGCGGGCAGGATAATGATCGGCTGCAAGGTGGGTTGGCGAATGACACACTGACCGGCGGCGCAGGGCAGGATGTGCTGTTCGGTGGATTAGGGAATGACGTACTACAGGGAACCGTGGGTGAAACAGCCGCGGAACAGGATTTCCTCAACGGCGGCGCGGGCGATGACATTGTGCATTTCGGCGGACTGGATGTTGTGACTGGCGGCGATGGGGCAGACCAACTGATCGCCGCAACAGATACCGAAACTGCTGAAGTGATGGATTTCGACGTTAAAGAAGACACGCTGGTCCTGATCTATGATGATAGCCTCGACAGTGGTGTGCCCGAACTGGACCTGCGCCATCGCGATGGCCCCGCCGGTGGGTTAGAGGTCTGGCTTGACGATACGCAGGTTGCATTGCTGCGCGGGATCAACGACGACGCAGGCACAGATATTCAGGTTGTGCCCCATTCGGCCCTTGCGCCGGTTTCTATTGTACCGACAGCATATCGTTGATGCGCGGCACCTAGAGCCATCCGGCGGCCACAGACCCGACCACCAATGCCAGCAGGTCTTTCCCCTTTCCTTTTGGGGAATTTTCCCGTAACAGCACACATCGCTTGGGCCTAACCCTAGCGATTCCTCCATAGGACCTTGTCTGGACGACATCCCGGCTTGTGCCCTGAACCCTTAGACTTAGGAGATCCCCGATGTCGATCACTGCTGAAGAAAAAGCACGCGTCATGAAAGAATACGCAACCAAAGAAGGCGACACCGGTTCGCCCGAAGTACAGGTTGCTATCCTGTCGTCGCGCATCGCGACCCTGACCGAGCACTTCAAAACCCACAAGAAAGACAACCACGGCCGCCGTGGTCTGCTGATGATGGTTGCACAGCGTCGTAAGCTGCTGGACTACCTGAAAGGCAAAGACGAAGCCCGTTACGCTGACCTGATCAAACGTCTGGGCCTGCGTCGCTAAGGTTTTCGGATCTTTCTGATCCAGAAACGCCCTCTCCTGCCGGAGAGGGCGTTTTTTATTGCCCAGCTCACAGCACTAAGCGCTACGCGTTGACGTTCACGTCAGCTTTACGTGGGGTCCCCCACTGACAGTTTGCACAACCGTGCTAAAATGGGCCCCAGGAAGATGATCAGAGGAGGAATGATCATGGGACCCACCCTACGTGTACTGATGAATATGGGCACGCTGCACCGGCTGCTGCCTTTGTGGATTGTTGGCCTGATTCTGACCGTGGTGTTCTGGACACCGTGGTTCCTGCTGGCGATTGTCTATGGCGCGTTGATGCAGTTCTTTGTCGAATATGCGATGCACCGCTTCCTGCTGCACCGCGAACCTCCGACCGACCAAAGCCCGTTCAATGAACTGTACCGCAGTCACATCGGCCACCACGAATTTCCCAACGACCCCGAGTTTTTCACTGGCGACCAACACTGGTATCCGGTGAAATTTGCCGCGCAATCGTTGGCAGTGCATTTTGTCGTGCTGTGGTATTTTGTTGGCTGGCAGATGGCGCTGCTGTTCCCGTTCATTGCGCTGACTGTAGGGTCGGTCACGGCCTTTGCCTTCTATGAATACTGCCACACGCTGGCCCATCTAAACGTGCCCAAGGGCTGGTTCGGGGAACGCATCACCCGCACCCACCTCCGCCACCACTTCAACGACCATGAGGCCACATTCCACGTCAGCTTCGGCATGGGATGGATCGATCGTCTGTTTGGCACGACGTATGACCGCGAAACCGCCAAAGAACGTTTTGACCGGAAAACCATCTTGTCTATGGGCATGGATCCCGACGACCTGAGGCTGGTCACCGCGCGCAAAGCCTTCGGCATCAAAGGCCACCCAACCCGGCGCCGCGAAGCCTGATCAAATCCAGCAAAAGACCGCAGTGATGCGGTCTTTTCTTTTTGGGGGACACGGGATAGGCCGATAGGCAGCCTGACACCGTCAGCATGCCCGCGCAAAGGACCACCCATGGCACACCCCACTCAACAGAACGTCGATACCCCGCAGGGGCTACTCTATGCGTTTGGCGCCTATTTCATCTGGGGTTTTCTGCCAATCTACATGAAGGCCGTGGACCATATCCCCGCGATCGAAGTGGTGGCGCACCGCGTGATCTGGGCCGTGCCGGTTGCCGCCGCCTTGCTGTTCTATCGGCGCCGCACTGCGGATCTCATCACCGCCCTGCGCACCCCACGTATGCTCGCAATGGCCTGCGTGACGGCCATACTGATTTCGACCAATTGGGGCATTTACATCTGGGCCATCTCTGCAGATCGGGCATTGGATGCGGCGCTGGGTTACTACATCAACCCATTGTTTTCCGTCGCCATTGGCGCCGTTCTGCTGGGTGAAACGCTGAACCGCGCGCAGTGGGTTGCGATCCTGCTGGCAGCCGCTGCGGTTGGCGTACTGTGGTATGACGCCGGCACCCTGCCCTGGCCTGCAGTAGGTTTGACCGTCAGCTGGGGGTTCTACGCTTTCTTCAAGAAATCCCTGCCCATCGGCCCCAACCAAGGCTTCCTGCTGGAGGTTCTGATCCTGTTGCCCTTTGGTCTGGGATTTCTGGGATACCTGACAGCGACTGGGCAAGGGCATTTGGGTGAATCCCTCAGCACAACCGCTTTGTTGCTTGGGCTGGGGATCATTACCGCAGTGCCGCTGTTGCTATATGCGAACGGCGCAAAGCTGCTGAAGCTGTCCACCATCGGTATCCTGCAATATGTGGCCCCGACGATGATCTTCCTTGTGGCCGTTTTCCTGTTTGATGAACCTTTTGACCGGGCCCGAATGATCGCATTTCCGCTGATCTGGGCAGCGCTAGTGGTCTATACCGTTCCGATGGTGCGCAGCTTGCGTAAATCACGCGGCTAACTTGCCTGCGCCTGCGCGCCGTCGTATCAGCGGGCTATGGAAATCACACCCTACGCCCCGCCAAATGACCCGCTGGAGATCCTGCATGAGGATCATGAGATCGTGGTGGTCAACAAACCCTCTGGCCTGCTGTCCGTGCCGGGGCGCGGTGAACATCTGGCCGATTGCCTGCTGACCCGCGTGCAGGCGGTGTTCCCGCAGGCGTTGCTGGTGCATCGGTTGGACCGCGACACATCCGGCGTGATGATCTTTGGCCTCACCCCACATGCGCAGCGCAACCTGTCGATGCAGTTTGAAAAGCGCACGACGAAGAAAAGCTATATCGCCCGCGTTCATGGCCGGATCGAGGAGAAGACAGGCACCGTTGACCTGCCCTTGATCGTCGACTGGCCCAATCGCCCGCGCCAGATGGTCTGCCATGAAACGGGCAAAGAGGCGGTGACGCTGTGGCGGGTGCTGAAAGCATCGGACACGGAAACCCGCGTGCGCCTGACGCCGAAAACGGGCCGCAGTCACCAGTTGCGCGTTCACATGCTGGCGCTGGGGCATGTGATCCTAGGTGATCCGCTTTACGCGACGGGCGAGGCCGCCGATCACCCCCGCCTGATGTTGCACTCCGAAGAACTGCGGGTGAACCATCCCGAAAGTGGGAAGGGCATGTCGTTTAGGGCCAAGGCGCCGTTTTAGTGATTAGCTGCCTTTTGCTGCCGTTACGGAGGCTGCAACTGCAGCACTTGCGGCAGCAGCGTCTGCATCTTTGTATCCTCTAAAGACCCCAAATAGCAGCGCGATGGTTATACCAGAGATGGACACGACAGGTGCCACCACAAGGGCAATCATGGCGCCTGTCTGCATGAACGTGTAACGGAACCCGAAAATCTGATGCAGGATGTGGTAAAATGCACAGAACATGGCTCCGATAACGGCTGTAGAAAGCAGAACTGCCAGCCAACGTATCCAAATACGCTGACCGATTTCTCGCTTTTGCTCTTTTGCGAGGGCCGTTTCCGCTAGAAGATTATCATACTGTGCTTTCTGGAAACGATAATCCCATCCGTCGTTCAGGAAATCAGATAGTTCAGTATCTGGGTCATAATCGGGAATCCGATCGTCGGTTGCCATTAAGCTGACGCCTTCTGAGCAGCAGAGCGTTTCGCTTGGTAATGAGCCAAGATGAGATCGTTGGTAATTTCAGCGTAGTTGCCACCGCGCTTCGTTGCGATGTCCCAAGGCCCGCCCGGAATGTGCGTAAGGTCTGATAGCACAAACGGGCTCATAGAGCCGTAGATGCGGAAAATATCCTCTAAGAGGCACACATCCTCATCTGCAATCGAACAGTCATCGAAATTGGGGATTTTACTTTTTATATCAATGCCCTGCGATCGAAACTCACGATAGATATCGGGAATGACGGGGCCATGTTTCCAAGCCTGAATTTGGTTCGGGAACATTGGACGCAGGCGTGTTTCTAAGAACCACCCATGCGCAATATAGACAAGCTTGAGGAGCGTCATAATCGACGCTTTCTTACCCTCTTGGGCGAACCGGCCAACAAACCAGTTTGCGATTTGCCTCGCGTCATACATGGGTGTGCTGCTCTCCTAACGCTATATTATATAGGTAGTTTACGGCAGAAAGTGAAGATTTCGTTACCCCGTAGTCCTTTTCAAGCCCCTTGCCAACAAAAAACCGGGACGTTTCCGCCCCGGTTTCCTGTATCTCATTGACCTAAAGCTTACGCCTCGGTCCAGCCCGCGATGGATTTCACTTCGAGGAAGTCCTCGATGCCCCAAGTGCCACCCTCGCGGCCGTTGCCGGATTGTTTCATCCCGCCAAAGGGCGCACCTGCGCCACGGCTGTTGCCGTTAATTTCCACCATGCCAGACCGCAGCTGACGGGAAATACGGTTTGCGCGTTCGCCATCCTGCGTCTGGATGTAGTTGGTCAGGCCATAGACGGTGTCATTCGCCATTTCCACGGCACCCTCTTCGGTGTCGAAGGGAATGATCGCCATGACGGGGCCAAAGATCTCTTCCTGTGCGATGGTCATGTCGTTGGTCACATCCGCGAACACGGTGGGGCGCACGTAGTAGCCTTTGTTCAGACCTTCGGGGCGACCCAGACCACCGGCAACCACGCGGGCACCTTCGTCGATGCCTTTCTGGATCAGACCTTGGATCTTGGTCCACTGTGCTTCGTTCACGACCGGACCGATGTGGCGGCCGCTTTCGTGGGCGCTGCCCACTTTGGTGTTTGCCGCAACCTCGGCCGCTTCTTCGACAACGCGGTCGTAGATGCTGCGTTCCACCATCATACGGCTGGGGGCGTTACAGCTTTGGCCAGAGTTTTCCATCATGCGACGGACGCTACGCTTCACCGCCTGCTCATCTGCGTCCGCAAACAACAGGTTTGCACCTTTGCCGCCCAGTTCCAAGTGCACGCGCTTCAGCGTCAGCGCGGCGTTCTGCGAAATGGCGATACCAGCGCGGGTGGACCCGGTGAAGGACACCATGTCCACGTCTTTGTGGCCGGTCAGTGCGGTGCCAACACCAACACCGTCACCGTTCACCAGGTTGAACACACCAGCGGGGAAGCCTGCCTCGTCCATGAATTCAGCGAACAGCATGGCGTTCAGCGGGCTTTCCTCGGACGGTTTCAGAACCATGGTGCAGCCTGCGATCGCGGCGGCGATCACTTTCAGCACCACTTGGTTCATCGGCCAGTTCCACGGGGTGATCAGCGCGCAAACGCCAACCGCTTCCATCGCGATGCGGTCGTTCGGTGCGTGATCGCCCAGCGGTTTGAAGAAATCAAAGTTTTTGGCCGCCTTGAGGAAGTTCACCGCGTGGTAGGACCCAGCTGCCGCTTGCGACGCTTTGGCCATATCAATCGGGGCGCCCATTTCCATGGAAATGGCTGCACCCAGCTCGTCGTTGCGGCGCTGGTAAATCTCGACGAATTTCTCGACAAGAGCGATTCGATCCTCAACCGGGGTGCTCATCCACGCCGGAAAAGCCGCCTTGGCCGCGGCAACTGCGGCGTCCACATCTGCCGCACCACCCATCGAAATGACAGCACAGGCTTCTTCGGTGGACGGATCAATAACATGACGATCTGTGCCCTCGATCGGGTCCACCCAGGCGCCGTTGATATAGAACTGACGTTTCTCGATCATAAGATGACCTCCGTGAGACGCTAAAGCGTTGGTTATTCTCGCTGACAGATCACACCGAAACACGTAATTCCGTCAGACTCGCCGGCACTGTGTCAGGGGATTTCAGGACGTGCAAGCCCGTGTGTGAGCGCCACCACAGTAATTTGATCAAATTATCAAAAGATCAATAGTCGCATACCGAATTTTCACGGTTGCGCCAACGCGGCGACTGGGGAAGATAGCGACAGGACGCGTGACGGCAGGACTCTTCTGTGCCACGCAACCCGGAAAATTGACCTGAAAGGACACCGATATGGGCCTGCGCATCAATGACATCGTGCCAAACTTCACTGCGGAAACAGATCAGGGAACCATTTCGTTCCATGACTGGATCGGCGACAGCTGGGCGATCCTGTTTTCCCACCCCAAAGATTTCACCCCCGTCTGCACCACCGAGTTCGGTGCCGTCGCGCAACTGGCTGATGAATGGGCCAAGCGCAACACCAAGGTGATTGGCGTATCCGTTGACGGCGTAGAAGAGCACAAAGGCTGGAAGGGCGACATCGAAAGCTTTGCCGGCGCACCTGCTGGGTTCCCGATCATCGCGGACGAAGGCCTGAATGTATCGAAACTCTTCGACATGCTGCCTGCCGACGCCTACATGCCCGACGGTCGCACCCCTGCCGACAGCGCCACTGTGCGTTCTGTCTTCATCATCTCCCCGGACAAAAAGCTGCAGCTGACCATGACCTATCCGATGTCGGTTGGCCGCAACTTTGCTGAGGTGCTGCGCGCACTGGATGGTTTGCAGCGCACCTTTGGTCAGCCGCTGGCAACCCCTGCCAACTGGGAAACCGGTCAGGACGTGATCGTTGCGCTGGCGCTGGACGACGCTGCAGCCGAAGAAAAATACGGCGCGCTGGACAAAAAGCTGCCCTACCTGCGGTTTGCCAAAAACCCTGAGTAATAGATGATTGTGGATCCGGGGTGCGCGTTGCCCCGGATCCATGCGTTTTTATGCCCGTTCGACAAACTGCGCATTGGGGAAATAATCCCGTATTGAGCTGTCGAAGATCGCGCCAATCTTAAAGTAGTCGTTGGACGAGATTTGCACCTCTCGCTTCAACAGCGCGGCTGCAATACCGACATGCAGCCGATTTGTTTCAATCCGTTCATACTGCGCAATGTGCCGCACAAAGCCATCGATGGGCGTATGCGCGCGACCAAATTTGGAAACATCGATATTGCCGTCTGGCAATTCAAAACCCTCAGGTGCCTCACCATCTTCACGAAAAAGCAGCCCCAGATTATGCGTGGCGGGCTCATCTGACAGCTCCAGGAAAAACGCCATATCGTGACAAAACGGTACATCTGGCAAACGATCCTGGCTTTGGAAACGATCCCGCACAAAGAGATGCGTATCAGGCGCGAAAGTCCCCGCAGGTACATCAACAGCGTAGGTCGATGGCAAAATAATACTGGTTTTAAATTCTTGCGACAGCTCCGCCACACGGCCAAGGGTTTGATAGTGTGGGCAAAAAGCACCGTTCCCGTTAAAGATCAAAACCGGATCGTCGTGGAACGTGCGCGCTTTTGCTTCGATTAGGGTCAACCGCTTCTTGATCAGGTCTTTGAACCGGATGCCAACATACGGGATGCCATAGTGGCGCAAGAACGCCTCGGCACCTTCCCTGATCAGACTATCGCCCCAATTCCCTGGGTTGATTACAAACAAAGCAGGTCGGCCATTCAGCACAGACCTGATATGCGCGGCAAGCTGATCAAATTCGGGACGATGTGCTGCGCTCATTTGGCCCGCTTCCTTGTTTCTTTCTCATTACGTGCTGCAGCAGCATGATTTCTCAACAGCCGCTTGAAGCGCTGACGGCTTGCCCGACTGAACGGCGGTTGACGACGACGCCCGTCGTACCCAATCGTACTATCGTCATCGCGGCTGGCAAACGGCGGCTCTAGCATCGCCAGTCCGCGATTGGTTTCCGCGACCCACCGCTGAATAAAAACATCGACAGGCAAACCAAACGTCTGGGTTCGCAGCAGAAACTCCGTCGCCCCGCCACGGGTCCAGGCAATTGCAGCCGTTGTGACTGGCATGTAATGCGCCCGGAAAATCGGCTTGGGCCCAGTCCATTGTGACGCAGGCAGCTGCGTGAACCGGTGTTTCGCAGGGCGGGCCAGATTGGCGATATCCCAAATCGATTGGCGACGCCAATCCCGAGCAAGCGCATCTAGCGTCGCCTTGGCATGTGGCTGCACCGCAAGATCATCTTCGAGGACGAGACCAATTTCTGCATCGCTATCGAGAAACGCTTGTGCCGCCAACCGATGGCTTAGGAAACAGCCGACTTCGCCACATGTCAATTGGCGCCCGGCTTGCTCCAACGCTGGTTGCGCACAGGTTTTTTCAACCTGCTTTCCGTTCACCGCAGCTATACGGGTAAATTCAACACCTGCTGCTTGCAGCTGCCGACGCGTTTCACCTAGCCGCTCCGTATCTGCGTCTAAGTTGACAACAAAAGTGGCGATACTCATGTAGCGTCCTTGGTATTTGGGGGCTGACGTTGGCCTATTGCAGACAGCGGATGCGCGGCACATTCTATCCCTGTACCTTAGGGAAAGCCCCTTATCGTCATAGGTGACAGGATTAGCAATGGTTGCGCTAAACGCTCAGACAAATAAGCGTTCAACCGCCAACACTCTGCACAAATCCGCCGTGGGGCGCGGCACCAATGGCGCGCCACATTCACAAAACCTAATCTAGCAAATTATGGGCCAACTACGGCGCAATTCGTCGCCATGTGTCCCTTGGCCCGCAAGAATTCCCTGTCCCCGTTGACGCCCCAAGCGCTGCGTCCGTAGACGCATCAAAAGACTTAGAACAATCTCTTGCGATAGAACGAAGCGCGCAGCTGCTTGTGCATCGTCAAGAAGATTCCCCAGAGTGATCGTCTCATGCTTTTTCGTTTTTTCAAACTCGCGCGGTCTTCTTCGAGGAGCGATCCGCCAAACGACTCGGCACACTCAGCAACCGGGTTGGGATAAATCGAGCGCACCCTTGTCCCGAACTCCCAACAATAGAGGAAATCTTCATCCACCGGGCGGAAAATAGACTTCCGGTCCAACATCCGCAGCGCAGCCTCGCGCCGCAATAGATAGGCTACGGCCCCTGCCGCAGGGTATTTGTAATCCACGACATCAAACGAACCATATTGATGGCGGCGGATGATCTCCTTTGGGGAAAAATCAAAAAGTTTCAGAATGCCCCAATCGGGAATATCAGCGGCCTGTTCCAGAACATCAGAGAACTGAGCATCATCGACGGATTGAAAGTCATCTTCGCATATCAGGGCGATCTCTTCACCGCTGTCGACAAACGCCTGCCATAGACGACGATGCCCGATGTAACAGGCGATTTCACCTGCGGTCATATCCCGTTTCAGAAGCAAACGATTCAACATACGCGAATACGCAGAAGCAACCTCTGCAGAGGTCTTGGTACAGCCAGAAACAAAAACCGGCTCCAACCCCAATCTCTGGCATTCAGCAATACTATGTCTGCGGCGTGCGCCCTGTGGCTGCTCTACCGTCAAAATAAATGTTTTCATGACAAAACAATAAAATAAAGGCCCACTGTTTCAACAGTGGGCCTTAAAATCAGCTGGATTACTCAGCGTCTTCTTTCTTGGCTTCTTCGCCGGTTTCCTGATCGACAACTTTCATCGACAGGCGCACCTTGCCGCGGTCATCAAAGCCCAGCAGCTTGACCCATACCTCTTGGCCCTCTTTCAGGACGTCGGAGGGGTGGTTCAGGCGGCGGTTTTCGATTTGCGACACGTGCACCAGACCGTCACGCTTGCCAAAGAAGTTCACGAAGGCGCCGAAGTCGACGATCTTCACAACTTTACCTTTGTAGATCGCACCTTCTTCGGGCTCTGCGACGATCGAGTGGATCATCTCATAGGCCTTCTTGATGCACTCACCATCGGGCGAAGCGATCTTGATGATGCCGTCGTCGTTGATGTCGACTTTGGCGCCCGAGGTTTCAACGATCTCGCGGATCACCTTACCGCCAGAACCGATCACTTCGCGGATCTTGTCGGTGGGGATCTGCATGGTTTCGATGCGCGGTGCGTGGACCGAGAAGTCAGAGGTGCCGGACAGCGCCTTGTTCATCTCGCCCAGGATGTGCATCCGGCCGTCTTTGGCCTGTGCCAGAGCTTTTTCCATGATCTCAGGCGTGATGCCTGCAACCTTGATGTCCATCTGCAGCGAGGTGATGCCGTTTTCGGTACCTGCCACTTTGAAGTCCATGTCGCCCAGGTGATCTTCGTCGCCCAGAATGTCGGACAGGATCGCGTAGGAACCGTCTTCTTCCAGAACCAGACCCATGGCCACACCGGCAACGGCCGATTTCAGCGGAACACCTGCGTCCATCATGGACAGCGAGCCACCACAGACCGACGCCATCGAGGACGAACCGTTCGATTCGGTGATCTCGGAGACAACGCGGACGGTGTAGGGGAAATCGGTTGCGGCGGGCAGAACAGCCTGCAGCGCACGCCATGCCAGTTTACCGTGGCCGATCTCACGACGACCGGGGGAACCAACGCGGCCCACTTCACCAACCGAGTAGGGCGGGAAGTTGTAGTGCAGCATGAAGTTCGAACGGTAGTTGCCGTGCAGTGCGTCGATGATCTGTTCGTCGTCGCCGGTGCCCAGGGTGGTCACAACCAGACCTTGGGTTTCGCCGCGGGTGAACAGGGCCGAACCGTGGGTCCGCGGCAGCATGCCGGTTTCAGCAACGATCGGACGGATCTGATCCAGTGCACGACCGTCGATACGCTTACCTTCTTTGACAACCGAACCACGCAGGACAACCGATTCCAGCTTCTTCAGCGCGGAACCGAGGTTCGCGTCTTCCTGCTGCTCTTCGGTCAGACCGGCGATGATTGCTTCGCGGGCGGCGCCAACAGCGGCAACACGTTCCTGCTTGTCGGTGATGGCGTATGCGGCACGCATCTGCTCTTCACCAGCGGCTTTCACCACTTCGTACAGGTCCGAATAGTCGGGTGCGACAAATTCAAACGGCTCTTTCGCGGCTTCTTCGGCCAGATCGATGATCAGGTCGATAACCGGCTGGATCTGCTCATGGGCGAAGTTTACCGCGCCCAGCATTTCTGCCTCGGACAGCTCGTAGGCTTCCGATTCTACCATCATTACGGCGTCTTTGGTGCCGGCCACAACCAGATCAAGGCGCTGATCGGGGTTGTTGCGCAGCTGGTCCATGTCGTCCACGGTCGGGTTCAGGATGTATTCGCCATCCTCGTAACCAACGCGGGCACCAGCGATCGGGCCACGGAACGGCGCGCCGGAAATGGTCAGCGCGGCGGAGGCGGCGATCATTGCAACAACGTCGGGATCGTTCACCAGATCGTGCGACAGCACGGTGCACATCACCAGAACTTCGTTCTTGAAGCCGGGAACGAACAGCGGGCGGATCGGACGGTCGATCAGACGCGCGGTCAGGGTCTCTTTTTCGGTCGGGCGTGCTTCACGCTTGAAGAAACCACCGGGGATTTTACCCGCAGCGTAGTATTTTTCCTGATAGTGTACGGTCAGCGGGAAGAAATCCTGACCGGGTTTCGGTGCCTTTGCGAAGGTCACGTTGGCCATTACGGAGGTCTCGCCCAGAGTGGCGATGACGGTGCCGTCGGCCTGACGGGCTACCTTGCCCGTTTCCAGAGTGAGGGTCTCTTCGCCCCACTGCATCGATTTGGTCGTTACGTCAAGCATATGCGTATCCTAGTTGGCAGCGGATCAGGCGTATCCCGATGCTGCCTTGTGTAAATGGCGGCCCCATTGCCGCCGACCCCATTATCTTCATGTCCGAGTGCCAGGGTCCGGGCACAACGTCTCAGATAGCGCGGCCATACATGTTTTTGGGCTGTTTTGAAACAACAATCAGACTCGCGCTGTTTGTGCGCGCGCCAGCGTCGCAGCTTCGGCACGATCCAGACGGGCCAGCGCCTCTGCCTCGCTGGCACCTTTGGCAATAGCGCGGGTCCAGATCCGGCGACACGACTGGGGCGACCACGGCAGAACCGCCTCGCGCACCCACGCCCTCAATGGCGCGGGCAGGGTGTCGAAATCCCGCATCGGATCACCACGCCGTGCGCGTCGCGACAGGCCGGTCTGGCCCAGATTGTTTTTGGATTTTGTGGTGCGGCGCGTGCCCCTCATTCTGCGACCTCCGCGTTGCGTGTCGGGTGGCGCCACAGGGGGAAGGGGTCGGGCAGATCGGCGAACTGATCCAACGTGTCAGCCGTCGCCGCACCGCACAGGCAGGCGTCCAGTTCCGCCCGCAATGCAGGCCAGTCGATACCGGCCCCGATGAAGACCAGCTCTTGCCGCCGATCCCCGAACGGTTCGCGCCAATGTTGCTGCATATACTCCTGTAGGCCCGAATGATCCGGCCAACGCTCCTGCGGCACCGATGCCCACCACGTACCGATCGGCCCCACAGTCGACAGCGCCCCAGCCATCGAATATTCCGCCACAAACATTGGCCGCGTGACCAACCACATATGCCCCTTGGCGCGGATCACACCGGGCAACGGGCCGTTCAGAACCGTATGAATTTTGGCCGGATCAAAGGGCGCGTGGGCGCGGTAGACGTAGGATGCAACGCCGTATTCCTCGGTCTCTGGCACATGATCGGCATGGCCATATAGCTCCTTCGCCCATTGGGGATGCTGATAGGCGCGGTCGAAATCAAAAAGACCGGTGTTCAGCAGGGCCTGCGGGTCGACCTCGGAATAATCCGCCTCGATAATCCGCGCATCACCGTTGAGGCTGCGAATGATCCGACGGGCGGCCTGTGTTTTATCTGGACCTGCAGCGCTGACCTTGTTCAGGACGACGACATCGGCAAATTCGATCTGATCGGTCAGCAGATGCACTAGCGTGCGATCATCATCTTCGCCGGCGGTTTCGCCGCGATCCGCCAGAAAGTCGTGGCTGGAAAAGTCCCGCAGCAGGTTCACCGCATCCACCACCGTTGCCATCGTATCCAGCCGCGCCACCTGTGACAGGCTGCGCCCCTCTTCATCCTCAAACGCGAAGGAGGTGGCGACGGGAATCGGCTCCGAGATGCCGGAGGATTCGATCAACAGGTAGTCAAAGCGCCCCTGTTCAGCCAACTGCCGCACCTCGATCAGCAGATCTTCGCGCAGGGTGCAGCAGATGCAACCGTTCGACATTTCGACCAGCGTTTCATCGGTGTGGCTAAGGTTACCGCTGTCACTGCGCACCAGATCAGCGTCGATGTTCACCTCTGACATATCGTTCACAATCACCGCAATGCGCAGCCCGGTGCGGTTGTTTAACAGACGGTTCAACAGCGTGGTTTTCCCCGCACCAAGAAATCCGGACAGGACTGTAACAGGCAGACGCGCGTCGTTTGGCTGTGTGGCGTTCATAGGGCACCCCATTGCTTATGTAATAACGTAACAGTTATTAGCGGTGACGCGCCCACGTTGACAAGGGCGGGGTTGGTAAAAGGCGTTTGAAAAATACGAAATACCCCGAACCAGCGAAGGTTCGGGGCATTCACATACAGTAATTCAAGAGTTCAACGCGCTGAGTGAGCGAAACTATCCTTGAGGATTGCCGCCAAATGATCCGCGTCTTCCTGCGTGAAAGCATTCGGCAGATCACTGTCCAGATCAAAGACCCCAATCAACTGCCCCGCCCCATTCCAGACGGGCAGCACCAATTCCGAACGCGTGGAAGAGGCGCAGGCGATATGCCCCGGAAACGCATCGACATCCGCAACCAGCTGCACTTCGCCAGTGCGCGCCGCTGCGCCGCAGACACCACGGGTGAAGGGGATCACCAGACAGCCATGACCACCCTGATACGGCCCAATTTTCAACATTTCGGGCGCTGTCACGCGGTAAAACCCGGTCCAATTGAACCGGTCATCGCTGTGATGCACTTCACAGGCAAGGGTGGCCATGATCGCCACCTCGTCGGTTTCGCCTTCTACGAGGGCAGCAATGCTTTTGGTCAGATCGCTGTAATTTACGCGCATCTTTATTCTCCTGACATGTTCTGACGCAGGACCTGTCCTGAAACGGCCTGTCCTGCATCAGGAAAGGCGTCAGTCCCGTTCGATTGCAATCGCGGTGCCTTCGCCACCGCCAATGCAGATCGCTGCAACACCGCGTTTCAGACCACGTTTTTCCATCGCGTTCAACAAGGTAACAAGAATACGTGCGCCAGACGCACCGATCGGGTGGCCCAATGCGCAGGCGCCGCCGTTCACGTTCACCTTGTCCCGCGCAATGCCCATTTCACGCATGAAGGCCATGGGCACCACGGCAAAGGCTTCGTTCACTTCCCACAGGTCCACGTCGTCCACTGACCAGCCCAGACGGTCCAGCAGTTTCTGCGCTGCAGGCACGGGTGCAGTCGGGAAAAGGGATGGCGCATGGGCATGGCTGGCATGGCCCAAAATGCGGGCGCGCACTTGCAGGCCCTTTGCCTCTGCTGCTTCGGCCGACGCCACAACAAGCGCCGCTGCACCATCAGAAATAGAGGATGAGTTTGCCGCGGTCACCGTGCCATCCTTGCGGAATGCAGGTTTCAGCTGAGGGATCTTTTCGGGCCGTGCTTTGGCCGGTTGTTCATCCGCAGTCACAACCAGTTCACCCTTACGGGTTTTCAGCGTCACCGGTGCAATCTCACCCTCAAAGGCCCCGGTTTTCTCTGCCTCCAACGCGTTAGAGAGCGATCCGAGCGCATATTCATCCTGTTCCTCACGGGTGAACTGAAACGCCTCAGCGCAGTCTTCGGCGAAGGTGCCCATCAGGCGGCCTTTGTCATAGGCATCTTCCAGGCCATCAAGGAACATGTGATCCAGCATCTGCTGGTGACCAATCCGCGCACCAGCGCGCATTTTGGGTGCCAGATAGGGGGCGTTTGACATGCTCTCCATCCCGCCGGCGATCATCGTATCGGCGTGGCCCAGCGCTATCTGATCGAAAGCCATCATTGTCGCCTTCATGCCCGAACCGCACATCTTGTTCAGTGTTGTGGCGGGCACCTCTTCGCCCAGACCACCGGCAAAACCAGCCTGACGCGCCGGTGCCTGTCCCTGACCGGCAGGCAGAACGCAGCCCATCAACACCTCATCCACGGACGTTGCACCAGCATCCGATAGTGCGGCGCGGATCGCAGCGCCACCAAGTGTTGCAGCCTCCACCCCATCAAAAACCCCTTGAAATCCCCCCATCGGGGTCCGAGCCGCCCCGGCAATCACAACGGTTTTCATTTGGCATTCCTCCTCATCTGTGGCCAACGCAGTAAACTGCAGCCCTGTTGGCTGGCATACTGCATTAATTGAACGACTGTTCAAAACAAAAAATCACCGGGCTTTTGGCCGCACATCCACAACAGGCCGGCGCCACCAGCCCAACAATTGTCACAATTCCCCCGCAAAACAGCCGAGAATCGTCACCATACAGGGCCTTGTAGCTGATATAGCTTGCCTCGATGCCGCAACATTACAGCCCCCACCCAGTGTGCGGCATCGAGGAACTTTCTCTTTGATATCTGCCAGACTGCCCCTACGTTGCCTGAGGATGAGCAAGGGGTAAGCGAGATGCGCAATTTTCATCAGCCGGGTCGATCGGCTGTCTACGCTAGCAATGGGATATGCGCGACGTCGCATCCGCTAGCGGCACAGGCAGCCGTGGATATACTGCAACGTGGCGGCAACGCGATGGATGCAGCGATTGCAGGCGCGGTGCTGCTTGGAATCTGCGAACCCCAGATGACAGGTATCGGCGGCGATCTGTTCGCGTTGTTTTCGCCTGCCGGATCAAATGACATTCTAGCCCTAAACGGATCTGGCCGCGCGCCAAACGCTGCCAGTGCCAGCGCTCTACGGGACCGCGGATTGACTACGGTTCCCCTGACCGGACCAGAAGCTGTTTCTGTACCAGGCGCCATCGATGCCTTCTGCACGCTTAGCGAAGATCATGGTAAACTGGGACTGGACGCGCTGCTGGCGCCTGCCATCCGCTATGCAGATGAGGGTGTACCGGTTGCCCCGCGCGTCGCCTTTGACTGGGCCGAAAGTGGCGCCACCCTGCAGGGACATGGTCGCCGCCACTACCTGATCAACGGCGAGGTGCCGAAGGTTGGTCAACGCTTTGCCGCGCCCGGTCAGGCCGAGGTGCTGCGCCGCATCGCGCGTGATGGCCGCAGCGCATTTTACGAAGGCGAAGTCGCCGAAGATATGATCGCCTGCCTACGTGATCTGGGCGGTGTGCATGAGGCGGCGGATTTTGCTGCCAACCGCTGCGATTACACCGATCCGGTCAGCGGTGATTACAAAGGCGTTGATCTGGTCGAACACCCGCCAAACGGTCAGGGTGCCACGGCGAACCTGATGCTGAATATCCTTAAACACTTCGACATTGCGGGAATGGATCCCTTCGGCTCTGCCCGCGCGCATATTGAGGCTGAGGCCGCGAAACTGGCCTATGACGCCCGCAACCGCTTTATCGCGGATGCGGCGATGACCGATATGCTGGGTCACATGCTGTCGCCGGAAACGGCCGCCAAACTGGCCGCACTGATCGACCCCAAACGCGCCATGGCGGATCCCGCCGCCCTGTCAGAGGCGGTGCATAAGGACACCATTTACATCACCGTGGTGGACCGCGACCGCATGGCGGTGTCGCTGATCTATTCAATCTTCCACGGGTTCGGATCTGGGATCGCCTCGGACAAGTTTGGCATCCTGATGCAAAACCGCGGCGCCGGCTTCACCCTAGAGGAAGGTCACCCCAATGAAATGGCGGGTGGCAAGCGCCCGATGCACACGATCATCCCCGGCATGCTGCGCCAGAACGGCAAGGTCTTGATGCCCTTTGGCGTTATGGGTGGCGCGTATCAACCGAACGGGCATGCGCGCTTTGTTTCTAACATGGTGGATTTCGGCATGGACCCGCAGGCCGCCATTGATGCCCCACGCTGTTTTTCCGACGCCGGTGTGATGAAGGTCGAACATGGCTATAGCGATGAGGTCCGTCAGGAACTGACCGATCTGGGCCATAAGGTTGAGGTGCCCGCAGGCCCAATTGGTGGCGCACAGGCCATTCGGATTGAGGATGATCTGCTGATCGGCGCATCAGACCCGCGCAAGGACGGCTGTGCGCTGGGGTATTAACTCCGCTCACCACGAACAAAAAAGGCCTCGGATCCAAATCCGGGGCCTTATACGTCGTACTGGCTAGAAACTTAGTTCAGCGAGAAGTGCAGCGGATAATGCCCATCCTCAAACGGGCCGAAAAGGTCGGGAATGTCGGGATGGCTGACCGGTTCACCAGAATAGTCAGCAACAAGGTTCTGCTCTGACACATAGGCGACGTAATAGCTCTGCTCGTTTTCAGCGAGCAGGTGATAAAACGGCTGTTCCTTACGTGGGCGGCTATCCTCGGGGATGGAGCGATACCATTCCTCGGTGTTGTTAAACTCTGGATCGACGTCAAAAACCACACCGCGGAACGGGTGTTTTTTGTGACGGACAACCTGTCCCAGATGATATTTTGCGCGTGATCGTAGCATCAACTTGCGGCCCCCATACCTCAGAGATAGACCTTTCTTGGGGGGGTTGTCCATTGCTGGACACCAAAATGAGAGGAAACAGTCTGTGAACCTTGTCCTGACAGTGCTGGAAATCACAGCGCCCGTGTTCTTGCTGGCGGCCATCGGATTTATCTGGATCAAGGCAGGGCTGGAGTTTCCGCTGCGTTTTGTGATCCAGCTGGCGATGAACCTTGCAATCCCATGCCTGATCTTTACCGCCTTGATGAAAACCCAGATCGAACCGCAGGCGCTGGCCGATCTGACGCTTGCGGCGATCGCGGCCTATGGCGCAATGACGGTGGCGGGATTTCTGCTAGTGAAGGTCGCGAAACTGGACATCCAGACCTATCTGCCCCCCGTTATTTTCGGCAACACCGGCAACCTTGGCCTGCCCTTGGCGCTGTTTGCCTTTGGTGAGGTAGGGTTGAGCTACGCGGTGGTGGTCTTTGCGGTGATGGCCGTGTGGTCCTTTACCTTCGGGGTGTGGCTGGTCGCGGGCGAAGGTGCTTTTGGCAAGGTTCTGCGCGAACCCTTGGTGGCGGCAACTCTGCTGGGCGGTCTGTTCCTGTGGCAGGGTTGGGAAACGCCAGTGTTTCTGACCAACACGCTGGATCTGATCGGGCAAATGGCGATTCCGTTGATGCTGATCACGCTGGGCGTTGCGGTGGCGCGGCTGTCACCGGGGCAGATCGGGCAGGCTGCGTGGATTTCGGCGGTGAAATATGCGCTGTGCTTCGGCATCGCTTGGGCCATTGCGCAGGCGTTCCAGCTGGATCCAGTGGCGGCAGCGGTGCTGATCATCCAGATCGCCACGCCTGTGGCTGTGTCGTCCTACCTGCTGGCGGAAAAATATGGCGCTGATTCTGACTCGGTCGCGGGTCTGGTGGTTGTATCGACCGTCATGTCGATCATCGCCCTGCCCCTCATGCTGGCCCTATTGATCTGATCCCCCCCCCCCCGCACGGGGGCTGGGCAATCCGCCGCCAATAAGCGAAATGTGACCGTCCGCAGCAACTGCATCGTTTGCAGGCGCAGCGCTTTGGGTTAAGCTGTCCTCAAAATAAAAATAGTGAGCACGAGGCAGATGAGCAGACTCCTTCGCTTGATGGTGCTGATGATGGTTCTGGCGTCTTGCGGTGGTGGCAATTATTCAGCCCCGCGCAATCTGGACAACGCCTGTTCGATCCTCAGTCAGCGCCCGAAATACGCCCGCGCCTTCCGCGCGACGGAACGCCGTTGGGGCGTGCCGACCCATGTGCAGATGGCAACGATCTACCAAGAGAGCAAGTTCATCGGCAACGCCCGAACGCCGTATCGCTATGTGCTGGGCGTGATCCCAATGGGCCGCGTCAGTTCCGCCTATGGCTACAGTCAGGCGCTGGATGGCACCTGGGCCGAATACCAGCGCGCCACGCGCAGCTATGGCGCACGGCGCGACAACATCTTTGACGCCGCTGATTTCATGGGCTGGTACATGAACAATTCACGCGATCGCAACGGCATCGCGCTGAACAACGCCAAGCACCAGTACCTTGCCTATCACGAAGGCCAGACGGGCTATCGCCGCGGCACTTACAAACGCAAGCCGTGGCTGCAGCGCGTATCTAGCGAAGTCGGCCAGCGCGCCAGCATGTATCAGGCACAGCTGCGCAGCTGCTCGCGTTACTAAACAATCAGCATAAAAGAACCGCCAACAAAAAAGCGCCGACAGAAATGTCGGCGCTTTTAATATTCCGGATCGATTATCGGCTGCGGCGTTGCTTCTCTTCGCCAATGTCGAACAGGCGGTTGGACAAGGTCACAGTTCCGTCCAGTTCACCCAGAACAACGGTGGTTGCGCTGCCGCCCTCATCACGGACAACCCACTGGCGCAGCTGAACGGGATTGTCAGTGAAGACCAATTCGATCGTGCCATATTCGGGGTGTTCGGGATCCTGTGCCAACACCGAAGTCGAGGTACCATCGTAGCTGTGTCCCACAACCATATTCGCGCGGCCCAGATCAATGTTGCGATCCAGGATCAACTTCAACGGGGTCTTGCCCAGCGGATAAGTTTCCGGCTGCGGATTCCCACGTGGATCAAAAATAGCTACCGCGCGGGCCTCGGCCAGAACAAGTGTATCGTCCTGATCATACTCGAACCTGATTTTCCACGGCCGCTTCAGCATCAGCTGTCCGGTCATGATGGTGCCATCATCACTGATCTGGGTGAACGCGGCCTGCGCGGTTTTCAGATCCTGCAAATATGTAGACAGGCGGTTCAGCGGTATTTGCTCCGCAAATGCGGGCAATGCCGTCAAGCACAGGGTGGCAGCCGCCACCAAAGAGGAAGAAAGTCGTTTCATAACAATAAACCTAAACACTTTTGGGCCCCGCAACAGGTGGGGCTGTCTCACAAAGATGTCAAATGGCGAAAAGCGGCCCATGGAAATGGACCGCTTTCTTAATCTTGGCTGGATTAGCCCACTTCGGGGACCAAAACTTCGCGCTTGCCAACATGGTTAGCGGCTGAGACGACGCCTTCATCCTCCATCTGCTCCACCAGTCGGGCAGCTTTGTTATAGCCGATCGCCAGTTTCCGCTGGATGTAGGAGGTGGAACACTTCCGATCCTTCGCCACAATCGCAACCGCCTGATCATACAGGGCATCTTCGCCGTTGGTGTTCCCACCCAGACCCAGTACCGCGTCGATATTATCGGCCTTGTCATCCTCTGGGCCATCAACCACGCCGCCGATGTAATCCGGCGGGCCGTAGGATTTCAGATGGTTAACGATTTCCTCGACCTCTTCGTCACTCACGAAGGGGCCGTGGCAACGGGTGATCTTCGCACCGCCCGCCATGTAGAGCATATCGCCCATACCCAGCAGCTGTTCCGCACCCATTTCGCCAAGGATCGTCCGGCTGTCCACTTTCGACGTCACCTGGAAGGAGATACGGGTCGGGAAGTTTGCCTTGATCGTACCGGTGATCACGTCAACCGACGGACGCTGCGTGGCCATGATCAAGTGAATACCCGACGCACGCGCCATCTGTGCCAGACGCTGAATGCAGGCTTCAATCTCTTTCCCCGCGACCATCATCAGGTCAGCCATTTCATCGACGATAACGACGATGTAGGGCATTTTGACGGGGGTGATTTCCTCCGTCTCGAACACGGGTTCGCCGGTTTCATCATCAAATCCGGTCTGCACGGTACGGCTAAAGGTTTCGCCCTTGGCCAGCGCATCCTCGACTCGGCTGTTATAGCCGTCGATGTTACGCACACCCATTTTGGACATCTTGCGATAGCGATCTTCCATCTCGCCAACAGTCCATTTCAGCGCGACAACTGCCTTCTTCGGATCGGTCACAACCGGCGACAACAGATGCGGGATGCCGTCATAAACCGACAGTTCCAGCATTTTCGGGTCAATCATGATCAGGCGGCATTCCTCTGGCGTCAGCTTGTACAGCAGGCTGAGGATCATGGTGTTAATCGCTACCGATTTACCGGAACCGGTGGTCCCCGCAATCAACAGGTGGGGCATCTTGGCCAGATTGGCGACCACAGGGTCACCGCCAATGTCCTTACCCAGTGCCAGCGGCAGCTTCTGATTGCCGTCGCCAAAGTCACGCGCCGCAAGGATTTCACGCAGCACCACTTTTTCGCGGTTTTCATTGGGCAGTTCGATACCGATCACGCTGCGCCCCGGCACGGTGGACACACGCGCCGACAGGGCCGACATGGACCGCGCGATGTCATCTGCCAGGCCGATCACACGGCTCGCCTTCAGACCAGGCGCCGGTTCCAGTTCGTACATGGTGACAACAGGACCGGGGCGAACGCTGACGATCTCACCTTTCACGCCGTAGTCATCCAATACGTTTTCCAGCATGCGCGCGTTTTCTTCCAACGCCTCATCACTCAGATGATGACGCTGGATCGCGGCCGGATTGGCCAAGAGGCCAAGAGGCGGCAATTCATAGGCGGGGGCTTTATCGTCGAACTGCAGGCCCGGCTGCGCCTCTGCCTTCGCACGGGTCGAAGGCTGGATCGGTTTGCGGTTGAGCGGCTGCACCACTTTGCGCGGCTCCGGCGTCGGGATAGCGCGGGGCGCGGGTGCAACGGGTTCAGGTGCGGCAACCTGCGGGGCATCTTCAACCACTTCCCCGACGGAGGCTGCGATTTCCGCAATCGCCGCGGGAACTTCGGTAGGGATCTCAGACGCAACAGGCGTTTCAACATAGGCAGGCTGCGCGGTGGGATACTCAGGCGTAGCCATCGGGGCGGCCTGCATCATCGCCTCCGCAGGCATGCCCTCATGCGGGACACCTTCGGCAAAGATGTTGTGCGGCGCAGGATCAACATGCGGCGCAGCAACTGGCGGCACGGCGGCCATCGGCGCAGCAGACGGCATCGCGGCAGATAGCGGCGGCTCAACCCGCGCGCCAGCGGTCAGCGGCGGTTCTGCGCGCAAACCATGCGCCTGCGCGGGCTGCGCATGAGGATCGGTGTTCAGAACCAATGGATCCGGCCCACGACCACGCCCCTTGGTCAGCGGTGCAACCGCCTCTACCTGAACGGCAGGGTTCGAACGGACACGCGATTTGATCGCGTCAGAAATCTTGGATTTGATGCGGTCTTCGCCCGGTGCTTCAACATCTGGTGCCATGCCCTGTGGGACCAGTTCTGGACCTGGCATTTCAACATCTTCGACTGGCTCCGCACGACGGATCAAAGTGGGCATGCGTTTCAACAGACTAGGCTTGGCCTCTGGCTCAGGCGTAGGATCAGGTGCGTAGTGCTGCGCGGCTGCCTCTTCTTCGGTCATGAAATCGAAATCATCTTCGTCCGTGACCTGCCATTCGTCTTCTTCGGCCTGACGCACCCGCTCGGCGCGGCGTTCAGCACGGTTCGCCTGCATGGTCAGGGCCGCGCCCAATGCCCCCTTGGCACCACGGCCCAGCAACGCCAGCAAAACAGCATAGGACAATACCAATCCCATCATCAGGAAACGGCCCGCGCGCTTTACCTCTGGCAAGGTGAAGCCCAGCACGAAAACCGCCAATGCGATCATCGCGCCCGCGCTCAACAGGGACATCAGTTTCAGGGCGAACCCCATCGAAAACGGTACGATGGTCAGAATAAAGCCAAGGATCGCGTCGCCAAAACGCCCCCCCAAACCATAGCCCATGGTCCAGCCTTCGCCGGGAACCAAAGTGGCCGCATAGACAGACGCAACTGCAATCAGAATCGGCAGAAAAATCAGCCGTCCCAGCGCACGGTCTAGTCCATGATGCATCATCAACCGACCACCCCAGGCAAGAATGGTCAGCGGCAGAACCCAGGCACCATTGCCAAGAATCACCGACAAGAGGGCAGACAACGACGCCCCCGGGCGGCCCAACCAGTTTTGCACCGGTGCGTCAGTGGCGGACAGGAAGGAAGGATCTTCGGGCGTATGCGAATAGATCATCGCCGCAAAAAGCAACCCAACCAGAATCAACCCGATCCCGATCAGTTCCTTGCCGCGTTTTTCCAGTGCGGCCTGCATGTCGCTGCCGAATAGGGGATCGCGTCCGCGTGCCTGATATGCCATCGCTGCCCTCTTTCCTTACTGGTAGAGTGTGTGGCGCAGCGCCGTCAGCGCCCGTTCCACATCGTTGTTGGGATGGACGAGAGCCACCCGAATATAACCTTTGCCCGGATTAAAGCCGTTCACATCCCGTGCCAGATAGGCACCGGGCAGAACACGTACACCGGTTTCTTTCCACAGTTTAAGCGCTGCCTCTTCGCCATCCTCAACCGGCAGCCACAGGAAGAACCCTGCCTCTGGGCTAAGGTATCCGGGCAGATCGCCAAGGATACGGTCGGCAATGTCAAACTTCTGCTGATAAAGCGTGCGGTTTTCCACCACATGCGCCTCATCCGCCCAAACCTTCGCGGCGGCGGCCTGTAGGGGCAGCGGCAGCGGCGCACCGGAATAGGCACGCAGCTGGCGGATACGCTGGATGCTGTCAGGTCCACCCGCCACGAAGCCAGAGCGCAGGCCTGGCAGGTTCGACCGTTTCGACAGCGAATGAAAAATCACCACCCGTTCTGGGTCTGCACCCACCTCTTGCGCCACTTGCAGGGCGCCAACGGGGGGCGTGTTGCGGTAAATCTCGGAATAGCATTCATCCGCGAAGATGCGGAAATCATACTGTTCGGCCAGTTTGATCAGCTGCACCCAATAGTCACGGCTGGCCACAGCGCCCTGCGGGTTAGCGGGCGAACAGATGTAAGCGGCAGCAACCCGGTTCAACACCTCGGGCGGAAGGCTGGTGTAATCGGGCAGATGGCCGGTTTCAGCGGTCGCAGGCACCATCATCGGTTCTGCCCCCACCGAAATCGCGCCGATCATATAGACCTGATAGAACGGGTTCGGCAGCAGGATCACCGGCTGACCGCCGCCCTTCTGCTCCGGCACCAGCGCCATGCAGGCATTATACAGCCCTTCGCGCGTACCGTTGAGCGCCATGATCTGGTTCTCATCCAGACCAACACCATAGCGGCGCTGCACCCAATCGCGAATCGCGCCCAGCAGTTCTGGTGTGCCATCGTTTGCAGGATATTTACCGAAACCTTCGACGTTTTCGGCAATCACATCGCCCACCCACGCCGGAAACGCGTGTTTGGGTTCGCCGATCGTCATATGCATCACCTCACCGCCCGGCTCATGCACATCAAGCAGAGCGCGCAGACGCGGGAACGCATAAGCGGGAAGGTTAGAAAACCGCTCAGGAAACATCCGATTTTGCCTCAATATATCGGGATCATTCACGCCCCGTTTGGATTGAGACTAGCGAAAATGCCCCGCGCCGTCCAGTTCCCTTACCTGAACGCGGGGGCTGATGTGACCTTTTTGACGAAGGGGTGCGGACAGTTAGGCCGCGTTCAACGCTGCCTCTGCCGCCGCTGCGATGCGCAGCAAACGCTCTTCCTGATGGGGCAATCCGTTCAGCAGGATACCACAGCTGGGCGTGCCTGTGGGTAGGGTCACACCGCAGTTACCCATCAGATTGCCCACCCGCGTGTTTTGCAGCGCCAGCAAGTTTTCGGTGACGTAATACTGATCATCCTGCATCAACCGTTCGGCATTAGGCGGCAGAATCGGAGCCGTTGGGCACAGAACGGCGTCATAGCCCGCAACCCGCTGATACCACCGCGCCCGCAGCGCGTGCAGTTTACGCCAAGCCGCCACATAATCCGCCGCGCTGACGTTCCGTCCACCACGGAAGCGGTCTAGGATGCGGTCAAACATCAGATCAGGCTGCGCCTCGATCACATCGCGCCAGATGCCATAGGCCTCACCAGTATAAAGCGGGCCAGTTAGCGTCATCGCCTCTGCAACCTCTGGCGCGTCGATCTTCACTATCTCGGCACCCGCTGCAGCCAATTTCTCAACCGCTGTGTTAAACGCCTGCATCGGCACGTCGCGGGTGTCTTCCATCACTACGGTTTGCAGCACCGCGAAACGACGCCCTTTCAACGTTGCGCCGCGCAGATCGGCGGGCTTGCCACCCTCCAGCACCGCCAGCATCAGCGCCGCATCCTCGACCGTGCGGCCAAGCGGCCCAATGGTGTCAAACTGCGCACACAGTTCCACGACCCCATCCAGCGGGATACGACCCGATGTGGTTTTCAGCCCCACCAGATCATTCCACGCCGCAGGGATCCGCACCGACCCGCCTGTGTCCGACCCGATGCCGCAGGCCGCCAGATCAAACGCCACTGAGGTCGCCGCACCAGACGACGATCCGCCCGACACCGCATCATGATCATTCACACAAGGCGGCGTCGCGGTCACGGGGTTCAAGCCAAGGCCGGAAAAGGCCAGTTCGCTCATATGTGTTTTGCCCAGACAGACCATGCCCTGCGCGGTCGCGTTTGCCAACACAGGCGCATCCTGCGCAGGCACACGGCCTTTCAACAGGGCCGACCCTGCCTCCGTCGCGACGCCAGCCGAATCAAACAGGTCTTTCCACGAAATGGGCACCCCATCCAAAGGCGACAGGCGCTGACCGGCCTGTGCGCGCTTCGCCGCTGCCTCCGCCTCGGCCAATGCGCGATCTGCGGTCACGCGGGCATAGATGCGATCTGCGAAGGGATGCGCCGCGATGGCGTCCAGATAGGTCTGCGTCAGGGGCACCGGATCAATCTGCCCCGCCGCAATGCCCCGCCCCAGATCTGCGGCACTGGATTTCAACCATTCTTGCATTGCGCACCCTCCAACTCGCGGTGTTCCAAAATCGCGTTTTCAGGACCGTAGCGACCACGGGGCGCATGGACAATCCCGTGAACCCACGCATATTGAAGGGCATGAAACATGACAGCGATATTGTGATCATTGGCGGCGGGCTGAACGGTCCGGCGCAGGCTCTTGCCCTTGCAAACGCAGGCTTCACCGTCACGGTGATCGACGCCTTGGCGCGCAGCGCGCAGCAATCGGATAATTTCGACGGACGCGCCTATGCGCTGGCGCTGGCCTCTCAACGGCTGTTGGCGGGGATCGGCATCTGGGATCAGGTGGCCGGCAACGCGCAGGCGATGCGCGATATCAAGGTCACGGATGGCCGCGCGGGTGAAGGGCCGCTCAGCCCGTTTTTCCTGCACTTTGACCACACAGAGCTGGAAGAAGGCCCGATGGGCTACATGCTGGAGGATCGCTATCTGCGCCGCGCGCTGTCGGATGCGATGCAGGCGTCGGATCGGATCACCGTGCTGGATGGCACCACCGTTGTGGCGCAGCAGGCAGATGCGCAGGGCGTCACCCTAACGCTGGACACTGGCGCCTGCATCACCGCCAAGCTGCTGATCGGCGCCGACGGACGCAAATCCGGCACCGCAGAACGCGCAGGGATCAAGCGCACCGGCTGGGACTACGGCCAGACCGCGCTGGTCTGCGCGATTTCGCATGAAAAACCCAACAATGGCATCGCGCATCAGTTCTTCATGCCGCCGGGGCCGCTGGCGATCCTGCCGCTGCCGGGCAATATGTCGTCGATCGTCTGGTCCGAAACCCACGATAACGCCGCCGCGATCCATGCGTTGAGCGACGAAGAATACATGCAGGTGCTGCGCCCGCGCTTCGGTAATTTTCTGGGCCGGATCGAACTTGCCGGCAAACGCTTTACCTACCCGCTGAACCTGACGCTGGCCGATCAGATCACCGGCGAGCGTATGGCGCTGATCGGCGATGCGGCCCACGGCATGCACCCGATTGCGGGGCAAGGCCTGAACGCTGGTCTGCGCGACATCGGCGCGCTGACCCAGGTGCTGGTCGAGGCCCGCCAGCGTGGCGAGGACTTCGCCAGCGAGTTGGTTCTGGACCGCTACAGTGAATGGCGCCGCTTTGACACCGCATCGCTGGCACTGACCACCGATCTGACGAACAAGCTGTTTTCCAACGACAATCCGCTGCTGCGATTTGCCCGCGATCTGGGGATGGGCGCGGTGAACGCCATGCCCAGCCTGCGCCGCAACTTCATGCGCGAAGCGGCGGGGCTGACCGGCGATCTGCCTGATCTGATGCGCTAATTCTACTGGCACCGTGACGCTGGCCTTGCTAGGCTGGGGCCACGGTCGGCAGACACCGAGGCGTCGCTGCCCCCATTGGGGGTGCTAAACCTGCCACACCACCAGACACCTTGCCATCGTTTCATGAACAAAGGGCGCGGTTCGTCAAGTCAGCGACCAACGGATGTGCAAACGCCCTGTTTGGAAACACGATGACAAAATCCCCTCTCCCCCTGACGGTGGCGGATCTGACTCCTTTCACCCGCGCTTTGGCAAAGGAATTGGGCGCAAACGCCCCCTCTCACCTCAGCCTGATGAACATGCTGGCCCGCGCGGCCGGATTTCAAAACGTGCAGCACATGCGCGCCTCGCAGGCCGCGCAAAAACGTCTGGATCGCCCGCAGGCCGCGACCCAAGCTGACAGTCGCACGGTCGAACGTTGCCTGCACCAATTTGATAAGGGTGGGCGCCTGATCCAGTGGCCCGCCAAACGCGCCATCCAGACGCTGGCGCTCTGGGCTCTGTGGGCGCGGCTGCCAGCAGAGGTGGAGATGGATGAGAAAACCATCAACGCCCACCTCAACGCAGCGCACCTATTCAACGATCCTGCCACCCTGCGCCGCACGATGATTTCCTGCACCCTGCTGACCCGCAACCGTGATGGCAGTGGCTATCGGCGGATTGAGCAGGCCCCGCCCGTTGAAGCAAAAGCACTAATTGCAGCCTTGGGCGCACGCATGGCTTTGGTGTCCTGAAAACTTTCGCTGCACAGCGCCCATAGAAAAAGCCCCGCCTGATCTAGGCGGGGCTTCTTAATGTCTAGGTGATCGCAGGGATCAGGCCTCTTTCGCGGCTTCCTTGGCTGCGCGTTTGACCGGTGCCCAGAGACGTTTGTTGGTCAGGTACAGCAGAACCGACAGCAGGGTCAGGAACAGAACCGCAACGAAACCAGAATGCTGACGGTCCATCATCTTGGGCTCTGCGGCCCACATCAGGAACGCCGAAACATCTTCTGCTTCGTGGTGCAGGCTGGTGGAGTGACCATCAGCATATTCCACATCTTCACCTGCCAGCGGCGGTGCCATCGAAATCCAGCCACCCGGGAAGGCGGTGTTTTCGTAGAAGGTGGTGCCGGCCTGCTCTTTTTCCTTGCCGGTGTAGCCGGTCAGGATCGAGTAGATGTATTCCGCGCCACCCATGCCGCGTACCAGCTGGTTGATGCCGGTGCCCTCAGGGCCGTGGAAGCCAGCACGTGCCTTCGCCATCAGGCTCAGGTCAGGGGCGGTTTCCAGACCGGATTCGGGGAACTTGTCCGCCGGGGTCCGGGGACGGTCATCATCCAGATCAGCGTCATAGATCGACATTTCAGCGGCGTAGGCACGTACCTGATCTTCGGGCAGCTGCGGGCCGCCTTCGTCCGCGAGGGTGCGGATCGGTACATACTTCAGACCGTGACAGGCCGAACATACTTCGGTGTAAACCTGCAGGCCGCGTTGCAGCTGCATCTGGTCGAACTTACCGAAGGGGCCTTCGAACGAGAAGGCGATGTCTTCGATATGCTGTTCACCACCACCGGCAGCCAGCGCGCCACCCGCCGAGAGGGTCAGGGCCGCAACTGCGGAGATCGCAATTTTCTTAAGCATTATCCTGTTTCCTCTTACTTGGCGGCTTTGGCCGATTTGGCCACTTTGGCTTTGAAGTCGTCTTCGATCGTGGCCGGCGCTTCGGTCGGCTTTTCGATCACACCCAGCATGGGCAGAACGACCAGGAAGTAGGCGAACCAGTAGGTCGCACCGATCAGCGAGATGGTCGAGTACGGCGGTTCAGCAGGCATTGCACCGGCCCACATCAGAACGATGAAGTCCAGAACCAGCAGACGGTACCACCATTTGAACATCGGACGGTTCTGCCCCGAACGCACGCGCGAGGTGTCCAGCCAAGGGGCCAGCGCCATCACAGCGATTGCGCCGAACATGGCCAGTACGCCGAAGAATTTCGCGTCGATGATGCCGCCGGTGATCCAGCCTGCAAACATCACAACCCAAACTTCGGAGTCAAACGCACGCAGGATCGCGTAGAACGGCAGGAAGTACCATTCCGGAACGATGTGTGCAGGCGTCGCCAGCGGGTTTGCTTCGATGTAGTTGTCGGGGTGGCCGAGGTAGTTGGGCATGAAGCCAACAACCGCGAAGAAGACCAGCAGAACAACGGCCAGCGCGAACAGGTCTTTGATCACGAAGTAGGGCCAGAACGGCAGGGTGTCTTTTTCAGCTTCTTCTTTGGAACCACGACGTACTTCAACACCGGTGGGGTTGTTGTTGCCAGTGTGGTGGAACGCCCAGATGTGCAGGATTACCAGGCCGGCGATTACGAACGGCAGCAGGTAGTGCAGCGAGAAGAAACGGTTCAGCGTGGCGTTGTCCACGGCCGGGCCGCCCAGCAGCCAAGTCTGGATCGGTTCACCAACGAAGGGAATCGCGCCGAACAGGCCGGTGATCACGGTCGCGCCCCAGAAGGACATCTGACCCCAAGGCAGAACGTAGCCCATGAACGCGGTGCCCATCATCATCAGGTAGATGAGCATGCCGATGATCCACGTGATTTCGCGGGGCGCCTTGTACGAACCGTAGAACAGGCCACGGAAGATGTGGATGTAAACCGCAACAAAGAACAGCGATGCGCCGTTCATGTGGATATAGCGGATCATGTGACCGCCGTTCACGTCACGCATGATGTGTTCAACGGATGCGAACGCGTGATCAACGTGCGGGGTGTAGTGCATCACCATGACAACGCCGGTCGCGATCATCAGCGCCAGGCAGAATGCCAGTACGATGCCCCAGATCCACCACCAGTTCAGGTTTTTCGGGGTGGGGATCATCAGGGTGTCATATACCAGTCCAACGACGGGCAGACGGGTGTGGATCCATTTTTCGAAACCGGTCTTCGGTTCGTAATGGTCGTGGGGAATTCCGGACATACCTACGCTCCTTAACCCAGTTTGATGGTGTTTTCGTCAGCAAAGACAGCGACCGGCACATCCATGTTGCGCGGCGCCGGGCCTTTGCGGATACGGCCAGCGGTGTCGTAGTGCGAACCGTGGCAGGGGCAGAACCAGCCGCCGAAGTCGCCTGCGCCATCACCGATCGGAACACAGCCGAGGTGAGTACAAACGCCGATCATCACCAGCCATTCGCCAGCTTCATCCAGTGTGCGGTTTTCGTCGGCCGCATCTGCATCGGGTTTGTTGGCGTTTTGGGCGCCTTTGTCGATGGTCAGCTCTTCAACCGAAACGGCACGGCCTGCTTCGATTTCTTCAGCGGTACGACGACGGATGAACACCGGTTTACCCAACCATTTCACGGTCAGCTGGGTGCCGGGCTCTACGCCGGAAACGTCGACACGGATCGACGCCAGCGCGCGCACGTCGGCGGCGGGGTTCATCTGATTGACCAGCGGCCATACTACGGCACCTGTCGCTACAGCACCGGCACCAGCGGTGGCATAGTACAGGAAGTCCCTGCGGGTGCCTTCGTGATCTTCTGCGTGGGACACGAGGTTCTCTCCATTCTACAACCCAATGTGGGCCTACACGGTTCTGGGCCGCGCAAAACGCAGCCTTTCCGAGGCGCTGTTTAGCGGGCGAATCCAATTCAGTCCAGCGGACAATCCAGCGCAGGGGTTGCACAATGGCCACAAGTGCCTAAGTGTCGCGGTTGAGGCACAGCAAAACCCAGACTATCCTGCGCCACTAAATACCCCTGTTCGAACATTACAAAGGATGACGGTCATGCCCGCAAAGCTACTGACGTCGACCGCACTGGCTGGCTTGATCGCTGCTGGTGCTGCCACCACCGCAGCCGCCGAAATCGAAGTGAGCGCATATGGTGGTTACCAAACCTCGCCCCACTCCCGTATTGACGGCACGCTGCCCGGTGGCGGTGATTTCAGCGAACTGATCGGCTGGGACGGTGATTCTTTTGCTGCACCGCCCTACTACGGCGCGCGCGTCACTGTATGGGGCGAAAACAACTGGGGTTGGGGTGTCGAATTGACCCACGCCAAGGTTTACGGCGCTGACGAAACGGCACTATTTGATCGGCTGGAGTTTTCGGACGGCCACAACATCATCACCGTGAACTACACCAAACGCTGGCCCGGCCAGTGGAATCAGTTCACCCCCTACGTTGGCGCAGGTATCGGTATCGCACTGCCCCACGTAGACGCACAGCCCGCAGGTGGCGGCACCCGTACCTTCGGTTATCAGCTGACCGGCCCCGCCGCGCGTCTGACCGCTGGCGCCTCTTATGAGCTGAACGACCGCTGGAGTGTTTTCAGCGAATACCAGTTCACCTGGTCTGACAACAAAGTGGACCTCGACGGTGGCGGCAACCTGGAAACCCGAATCATCACCAACTCGGTCAACGTTGGTGTCAGCTATAGCTTCTGACCTACTCGCCCGGCGCGAGACATAGAAAACATAAACGAAAGGGCCCCGCGGGGCCCTTTTGCATAACACGATCACGTATCATGATTCTGCAAATCAAGCTGGTGGAACGGTTGCTTTCATGCTGTCGCGCTCGGAAAAGACCGCATACCAGTCATCCAGCGCATCACATCCTTTGCGCCAGTTTCGGTCGGGATGGCGGAAATCCAGATATCCCAGCGCACAGGCGACTGCGATATGACCCATCGTCAGCGGCCCTGCCAGATGAGACATCCAGCGATCATTGACTGCCTGCACAGCGCGGGCAACCTTGACCCATTGCGCCTCTTCCCATTCTGGATAAACAAACTGTGGCGGGCGAATGCGGCGTTCGTAGACCATCAAAATCGCGGCATCCAAAATACCATCTGCCGTGGCTTCCAGCGTCATCACCTCCCAACGGCTGCCCGCTGGGTAAAGGCCTGCATCCGCGCGCTCATCAAGGAACTGGCAGATCACACGACTATCATAAAGCGATGTACCCTCTTCGCGTACCAGTGACGGAATTTTCCCCATCGGGTTCGCTGCCTGCACCTCATCTGGGGTATCAACAGGCGTGGCGAAAATTTGCGCCATTTCAATATCATCGCTCTGGCCCGTCTCTGCCAGCAGCACCCGTACCTTGCGAGAATAAGGTGAGGTTGGTGCATAAATCAGTTTCATATCGAACGATCCCCTTCGGTTCGGTGTTGCGCTGACGCTAGGCGGATCGGATCAGGCTGTCCATGATCTGCCTCCAAAAACGCCGTGATTTCAGGACTGCACCGGCAGATCCCGCATCAAGGCCGCCAAAGCTGCCGCATGGGGATCCAGAGCCGCCTCAGCCACACCATCTGCGGCAGCCAAACGCACGGCATCATCTTTGTTTTGCGACAATTTCCATGTGCCGGTCACGTCAGTGATCTGCATCTCCACCGGGACAATCATCCGCATCATACGGGCCAGTGCATCGGGATCCATTTTGGACATCTTCCACACCGGTTTTGGCGCAAGCACCGCCTCAAAACGATCTGACAACCGATTCAATAGCGCCAGCAACAGATCCTGATCCAGGATCTGCCCCCGCCCGTCGATCTGGACCGCCACATAATTCCACGTCGGCACCTGATCGGGCACACCGTACCAATCAGGTGAGATATACCCATGCGCGCCCCGCACAGCGAGGCGCAGCATCGCACCATCCTTCAATGCGCGCACAATGGGGTTTGAGCGGACAAGGTGAAACAATACCCTGTCGCCCTCGATCAGAAACGGCACATGGGCCAAATGCGGCAGGCCATCCGCGCCGTTGACCGCCACCATGCCGAACCCCTGATCGGCGGCAAAGGTCAGGTTTTGCGCCGCCTCTGCGGTGCGAAAGATGGGGTTGGGGTGCATGGGGCTGGCTCCTGTCCGTGGCTGGGGCCAGCTTTCTAGCACGGACGCGTCAGTTCAACCCTGATCGAAGGGAAACATCACCGGATCGTCCCCGTCCTGCCATTTCGCCAGCTTCGGCATAATCGCGGTAAAGCGTTGCGATTGCAGGAAATCCTCAAGCCATCGCGATAGGTTCGGCCAATCCTCGGCGTCAAATCTGGCCTTATCAATGAAGGCAAACTGGCGCGCAAACGGTAGGATCGCCGTATCTGCCAACGAGGGTCTAATACCAAACAAAAACGCCTGATCGCCAATCTGATCGTTCAGACGGTGCAGGAAGGCATGCGCCTTGCCCCGCTCCGCCTCCGGATCGCAATCAGGATAGCGGGTGGTGTATTTGGTGCGATCCAGCGCCTTTTTGAACGGGCCGTCCGCCTCGGCAATCAAGTCATGGCCTAGCGCTGGCATATCCAGCCAACCCTCAGGATCATTCTGCGACAATGCCCAGATCATGATGTCGAGGCTTTCGTCAATCACACCCTGTTCCGTCACCAGGCACGGCACCGTGGCAGAGGGGCTGACAGCAAGAAACGCTGGCGCTTTGTCGCGCAAAACAATCTCGCGCAACTCGACCGAAAGACCTGCCGCCGCGACGCCCAAACGAGCGCGCATCGCATAAGGGCAACGGCGGAAGGAGTAGAGAACGGGCATCATGACGCGAACAGCGCCGATGGTTTGCGTTGTGCCTGCATTGCGGCCAGCACCTTCAGCGCGTTCAGATCAGGGGCGGCTGTACCGTCCAGTTCCAGATCATAACGCAGCCCGCGATGCACATTGGCAAAATCCTGCGCCGCAGATCCGATGGCACGATCCCCGCGCACAACCTCGCGGTGGTTCAATACATCCAACGGGGTGTGAAGGCCCACAAACATCACCTGCTGCCGCGCCAGCCCGCGCTGCAGCTGAGGCAACCAATTGGGGTCGTCCAGAATATGTTCAATGATCAGATCATTGCCGGCCTTGGCAAAGCCACAAACCGCACGGTGATAGCCCTCAAAAAACGCGGGTCGCTGCGCGGGCCAATCGCGATAATGCGTGCGGTCCACAGCCCCGCTATCGCGAAAATGATCCAGTGACAGGTGCATGAACCCATCCTCTGCAGCGGCGCGAATGGCCTGTGCCAGCGTGGTCTTGCCCGCGCTTGACGCCCCGTGGAGGAAGATCACACGACTCATACCGTCAACTGTTGCCCCTTGATGCCCTTGATCACCGCCTCGACAATCTGGCCTTCTACCTGCGGCAGGTCAAAGGTTACTTCGGTAAACTGTGCGGTGCGGCCCATATGTGCGTTTTCCATAAGCACCTGATGGGTCTGGCCAATCTGCTGCGCCAGATGGCGTGCCACCTGTGCTTCCCCTGCGGCGCGCAGACGGGCGGCGCGTTCCTTGATCACGTTGCCGTTCACTTGATTGGGGATCTTGGCCGCTGGCGTGCCTTCACGTTTGGAGTAGGGGAAGACATGCAGCCAAGTCAGATCGCATTCCTCCACCAGCTTGAGCGAGTTTTCAAAATGCGCCTCGGTCTCGGTCGGGAAACCGGCGATGATGTCGGCGCCAAAGGTCATGTCCGGGCGCAGTTTGCGCGCCTCTTCGGCGAAACGGATGGCGTCATCGCGCAGATGGCGGCGCTTCATCCGCTTCAGGATCATATCGTCGCCATGCTGTAGCGACAGATGCAGATGCGGCATCAAGCGTGGTTCTGTTGCGATGGCCTGCATCAGGTTTTCGTCCACCTCAATCGAATCGATCGAGCTGATCCGCAGACGCGGCAGGTCCGGCACCAGTTTCAGGATCCGCATCACCAGATCGCCCAGTTTCGGCTGCATCGGCTGATCGGCGCCCCAGCTGGTCAGGTCCACACCTGTCAGCACCACCTCGTTATAACCCTTGTCCACCAGCCGTTTGATCTGATCGACAACCACACCGGCAGGGACAGACCGCGAATTGCCACGGCCATAGGGAATAATGCAGAAGGTGCAGCGGTGATCGCAGCCGTTCTGCACCTGCACATAGGCGCGCGACCGGGTGCCGAACCCATCAATCAGGTGACCGGCGGTTTCGGTAACGGACATGATGTCGTCCACCTTCACCTTTTCGGTGTCGCCAATGAAGTTCGGGCCCATATTGGCCCAGGTTTCCGGCTGCATCTTTTCGGTGTTGCCGATGACCAGATCCACCTCACCCATTTTGGCAAAGGTGTCCGGTTCCGTCTGCGCCGCACAGCCCGTCACAATGATCCGCGCATCGGGGTTTTCCTTGCGCAGCTTGCGAATCTCTTGGCGGGATTTGCGCACCGCCTCTGCCGTGACCGCGCAGGTGTTGACCACAACGGCACCTTCGACCCCAGCCTGCGCGGCGAGGTCTTTCATCGCCTCCGTCTCATAGGCGTTGAGGCGACAGCCGAGGGTGGCAAAGACAGGCGGTTTCACGGCAGTGGGTTTATTCATGACGCAGACTCCAGAAACTGGGCGGTCAATTCAGCGGTGAACACATGCATCGTCGCAGCAGTCATCCAAACGCCATCCTCGCGCCAGTCGATCCAGATGGTGCCACCGTCCAGTTCAATCTGCACCTTACGGCCCGTCAGACCACGGCGCGCCGCCGCCACCGCCGTCGCGCAGGAGGAGGAGCCAGAGGCCAGCGTTACGCCAACCCCACGTTCCCACACCCGCATACGCAGATGATCGGAACCGATGACGCTGGCGAACTGCACATTGGTGCGCTGCGGATAAAGCGGGTGATGTTCAATTTCGGCCCCGCGCGCTTCAAGATCCACCGCCTCTGCATCCGCGACGAAAAAGGTGCAATGCGGGTTGCCCATGCCGGTCGCGGTCGGCGCGCCGTCAATCGGCAGTTCCAGCGTATCCATCTCATGCGCCAGCGGCACCTCATCCCACGAAAGCTGCGGGTGACCCATATTCACAGACGTCAGGCCATTGCCCGCATGCTCTGCATAGAGATCGCCGCGATCGGTGGTCAGATGCAGTGCGGTCTTGCCGCTTTCATCCATCAGGTGACGCGCAATGCAGCGGGTGGCGTTGCCACAGGCGGCAGAGGTCGAACCGTCGGCATTGTAAAACACCAGATGCGCGTCGGCCTTATCAGACGGTTCAATCACTGCCAGCTGGTCATAGCCCACCCCCATCTGACGATGGGCAATAGCAACAACCAGCGCCTCTGGCAGCGGCACGGCGCGCGCGCGGGCGTCCACGACAACGAAGTCGTTTCCCAGCCCGTGCATTTTCATGAAAGGCAAAGCGGTTTGGCGGTTCTGTTCCATCGCGTTCCTATACGCCTGATTCCCCGATCAATCCAGATATGGGCGCATCACGACGTTTGCATAGCCCCCATGAAGATCCCGCAACGCCCCGTGCTGAAAAACTGTTTCGAGGCGTGAATTTATTCGAACCCCGAAAACACAAGTTTTTAAGGGTGTTTTTGATGCCTTCAAAAAAGATTCAAATTTCTTGCCGAAAATTTCCCGAATCCGCTTGACCCTCAGCGCCAGTCTATCTAGAAGCGCCCCACACGAGAGAGTGGGCCGTTAGCTCAGTTGGTAGAGCAACTGACTTTTAATCAGTGGGTCGAAGGTTCGAATCCTTCACGGCTCACCACTTCATCCCTAAAATCACTGATTATCATCGACTTAGCGTTAATGAACCGCTGCGCGACCTGCTCAGCCGCTTGCCGTGTTGATCACGTGATTCCCTTATTTCGTCAGATCTTTCACCGCCGCATCACCGGCCCAGCGCCCTGTGGCCAGACAGGCGGTCAGTAGGTATCCACCCGTAGGCGCCTCCCAGTCGAGCATTTCACCAGCCGCAAACACACCGGGCGCATCGCGCAACATCAAACCAGCATCCAGCGCCGCCAGTGACAGCCCGCCTGCGGTTGAAATCGCTTCATCCATCGGACGTGGCGGTCCCAATGGCACGGGCAGGTTTTTCAACAGCGGCGCCAGATCGGCAGACAGTGGACGCGCCACCTCCATCACTAGGGCCAGTTTCGCATCATCCAGACGCGCGCCTTTGCGCAGGCGATTCTTGGCGCTTTGCTTCTTGCTGACGGCATTTAGGCGATCACGCAGCTGATCCACGCTCAGATCTGGCACCAGATCAAGGGTCAGCGGCGCCCCCTCGCGCAGGGCGCGGGACACGGCGTAGATCCCGCCGCCCTCGATCCCGCGTTCAGACAGGACGCATTCCGCACGTACTGCCTTTTCACCGGCCTGCAGCACGATGTTTTTCAGCGGCTGACCAAAATGGGCGCGCATGTGATCGCTCCACGCGACCTCAAACCCCATGTTGGCGGGCTGAAATGGCACAGTATCCGGCACCATGTCGGCCCACGCCCCGTCCGATCCCAACCGCGCCCAACTGGCGCCACCACAGGCCAGTACAACGACATCCGCCGTCAAATCCTGCGCGCCCTCTGGGGTATCAAAGCGGAACGCACCCGACGGACGATCCCAACCGACCCAACGCCAGCGCGTACGCACCTCAACACCAAACCCCTCCAGCCGCGCCAACCACGCCCGCAACAGGGGGGATGCCTTCATGACGGTCGGAAACACCCGGCCAGAGGATCCGGTGAACATTTCCTGCCCCAGCCCCTCGGCCCAGGCGCGCACCTCATCAGGGCCAAACGCCTCTAGCATCGGGCGCAGCCACTCTGCCGCTTCGTCATACGCGCTGAGGAACCGTTCAAACGGCTCCTCCTTGGTCAGGTTCAGGCCGGATTTCCCCGCCATCAGAAATTTGCGCGCCAGCGACGGCTTCGCATCGACCACCAGCACGGCATGCCCCGCCGCTGCCAGCCGATCCGCCGCCATCAATCCGGCAGGCCCGCCCCCGATAATCAGGGCGCGGCTCATGTCAGGGAACCACCTTTGATTTCCACCACGCGATGCGGATAGGGGATTTCGATCCCTGCATCTTTCAGCGCGTTCCATACGGCAAACAGCACCTGCGGCGTGTATTTGTTACGCCCGTCGTCGATGCCGTTGACCCAGAACTCCACCGCGAAATCAATGCCGCTGTCACCAAAGCCACGCAGTTCGCAATCCGGCCCATCAGGATCATCAAGGACAAAATCCAGCTTGCCCACCGCTGCCTCGATAATCGCCGGCACCTTGTTGATGTCAGTGTCATAGCTGACGGAAAACGGCGCCTCATACCGATTGGCGCTGCCTTGATCGGAATAGTTCACGACGCGGGTGGTGATGAAATCTTCGTTCGGGACAACGATCCAGCGCCCATCATAGGTTTCCAGAATCGCCGCACGCGCGGTCATTTTCACGATGGTGCCTGCCTCACCCCCATCCAGTTCGACGTAATCCCCTACGGTTGCTTGCCCTTCCAGCAGCAGGATCACACCAGAGATGAAGTTCGACGCGATCTTCTGCAGGCCAAAACCCAGACCCACACCAATGGCACCGGTTAGCACCGCCAAAGAGGTCAGCGGGATTCCCATAATATTGAGGAAGATCAGGAAGGCGACGCCGAAAATCCCGATTTCCGCCGCCTTTACCGCCAATTGACGGGTGGCAGGGCGCATCGCCTCTTGTTTCTGGATCAGGGTGGCGGATTGATCGTTCGACCAGCGCCCCAGCCAGAAGATGATGCCGCCTACGACGATAAACCGCAGTAGATCCAGCAGTGAAAATGACAGGTTGCCCAAAGGCACCACTGCGCCATCCAGCCATGCTGTGGCGAAATCCATCAGGCCAAGGACGTAGACACCGGCAATCGGCAACAGCACGTAGCGCCCGATCAGGCCAAACAGCGGGTCCTTGATGATGTCGCGCACCATAGCGCGTACCGCGATGAATAAGAAAATGCGCTTACCAAAGGCAATCACCGCCCCACTGTCAAACAGCGAGCGAACGACGCTTTCACCAATCCCCGTAAACACATAGGCCAATAGCGGCAGCAACAGCGGCAGGAACTGACCGACGAACAGGCGCCCGCGATCCAGATAACTCGCCGCACTTTCGGGAGTCAGCCACTTCTTCAGGAAGGGTTGCAGGCGCTGATTGGCGAACCGCGCAGCAAACCACGCGACCAGCAACAGCCCGAATTGCGACCATGCGGCGGGCGACAATAGCCAGCCCTGCGCCAGCTCCCAGACCTGCATCACCAGCCCATAGGCCTGCTGCACGATCTGCGGCTGCTGAGAAATATCAAAATTCATTGGCCAATCGCCCCCGACGCCGTTTGAAATACACCACCCTCATGCCGCGCCAGTCCCACAAGGACAAGCGGGAAGAACACGCCCCCCTTCCCCGCAAACGCAGTTTGAGGCTAGACAGCGTTAAAACCGGCAGTGTTTCAGCCGCGCCAGAACAGAGGCGGCGGTTTCCTGTTCCCGTGCGCGGTCAAGGATCTGCATCACCCGCATACGCAAATCGGCATGGTGCACCGCCAGTTGATCCGCGCCCGCGTAGGCCCAGGCGCGCAGCATCGCCCTTTTGGCAGGCAGCGCACCAAACACCAGCCCCTGCACCGCGGGACGCAGATCGTCCGAAACGTCCAGCATCGGCAGGATCTGCAACATGTGTAGCTGTGTCGGCCAGCGGGCCGATTGCGTGGCGGCGACCAAGGCGGGGGCGATATATGGCAGATCCTTCGCCTTCACCCCGTTTTCCAGCGCATGTTTCAGCAGCCATGTGGCGCCATCGGACAACTCATCCTCGGCCACGAAGTCAATCAGCAGAGGCAGATAATCACGATCCGCTTCTGCCAATTGATCATGCACCTCAGCAATCATCGCTTTGGATTTGCCGTCCCATGCGGCAATCGCCTCGGCCAGCGCGTCTTCAAACGGCCAGCCTTCGTCTTGCCAATCACGCCAGTCGTCTTGATCATTCAATCGATCATCCACGAACTGCTTTACCCTCGCACATCTGTTTGATGCCGCGGGCGATCTCGGGATCGGCGTTCAGTGTGTCCTCGGCAATGGCGCGCGCCTCCGCCACCACATCACCGTCAACGATCCGGTCGATCAGGCCAAAGCGCAGCGCCTCATCGGCCATGATCTTCTGCCCGCCCATCAGAATCAACTTGGTCCGTGCGGGACCAATCAGCGCCGCCATACGTGCCGGATCGGAGGGCTGCGGCAGATACCCCAGCTTCATCACCGGATAGAAAAACTTGGCCCCCGGCACTGCAATGCGCAGATCACAGGCCAATGCCATACCATTGGCGCCCCCCGCCAGCGTGCCATTAAGCGCGGCAATGGTCAGCCCCGGCAGCGCCGCGATGGCACCGGACAGACGTTCCCACAGGGGCGAGGTCGCCAGACCTGCCTTCGCCGCCTCGAGGTCGGCACCGGCGGAAAAGACCTTGCCCGCGCCAGTCAGGATCAGCACCTGCACATCACCGGCACCTTCGGCAATTTCACACAGGCGTTCCAGCATTTCGGCGGTTAGGGAATTGGCCTTTTCAGGGCGGTTGATGGTAACAATCCGACACCCACCCTGATCAATTACTTCGATCATTTTAAACTAGTCCTACCGCTTTGCGTACATCTTCATCACGCAGGCTGACCTCGGTTCCGGTCAGGTCATCACCGGCAGGACCACACATCCACATCAAACACTGTGCAGGCCAATCGGCAGGAATGTGATCTTCCCACGACAGCTGCGCCACGGGGTTGATACCGCTTGCCTTGATCTCGCGCTGCATCTGGGTGGCCACAGTGCCGGGCGACAGCCCCATGATGCGCACACCCTTGCCGCGATATTCCAGATCAGCGCATTCGGTCAGCATCGCAGCGCCCGCTTTGGACGAACAATAGGCGCTCCACCCCTCCAACCCGCGATGGGCCGCGCCGGAGGAAATAGTGATGATCGTGCCACCACCCGCCGCCACCATCTGCGGCAAGGCCGCATGCATGCCGTTGAAAACGCCCTTAAGGTTCACATCAATTACCGCCCCCCAGCCTTCGGGACTGACATCACCCAGCGCGCCAATCGGTTCGATCACACCAGCATTGTTGATCAGAATGTCGAGGGAACCAAACCGTTCCACCGTCTGCGCCACAGCCCCCTGCATATCGGCGTAAGAGGCCACATCGCCCGTCAGCGCCAGCGCCCCAATCTCTTCGGCGATCTGGGCAATGCGTTCACCACTGCGTGCCAGCATCACCACATTGGCACCCGCAGCAGCAAATAGGCGAGAAGCCGCCTCACCAATCCCGCGCGACGCGCCGGTGATCATTACGGTCTTGTTATTGAAATCAGGCATCTTTACCTCCGTTCTTGACCCTAAGTGGTAAACGGATCCGGTGCTGCGGTCTACAGTCCTGCGCCTTGACCCGCCCCGCTTTAAGGCAGAAGCTATCGGAAAAATCATTTTCCAAACGGAAGGCAAATTTTATGAAACATACCCTCGCACGGTCCTCGACCGCCCTTGCCGCGCTACTGATCGGCGCCCCCGCTGTCTTTGCGGACGTGACCCCCAAAGACGTCTGGGCCAACTGGACACAGCAGATGCAGGCCAATGACATGACGGTCTCGGCCACTGAGACGATGCAAGGGAACGATCTGAAAATTTCAGACCTGAAGATGACGATTGCTGTGCCTGAGATTGACGGCAATGAGGACGGCAGCGTTGAAATCACCATGCCCGACCTGAACCTGATCGATAACGGGAATGGCACCGTTGATTTGATCATGCCCACCACGTTCCCGATGACCATTTCAATCGATGATGGTGAGGATAGCGGGGATATCCAGGTCAACTACAGCTCTGTTGGCCTGAAGACCACCGCTTCGGGTGAACCTGATGCGATCAACTACGACACATCTGCCGCATCGATCGAAGTGTCGCTGGACAAGCTGATGGATGAAACGGGCGACATCGACGTGGGCACCGTCAAAGCGACCCTGATCAACGTCAAAGGCAAAACGCTCAGCATGGGTACCATGTTGCTGAAATCCGAACAGTCGATGACCGCCGAGCAGATGCTGATCACGGTCGATGCCAAGGCACCCGAAGGGTCGACCGACGACTATGTAAAAGTGAACGGCACCCTGCGCGACGTGACCATCGGCGGCACATCTGCGATCCCCAAAGACATCAATTACGACGACATGTCCGCAGCGATGAAAAACGGTTTCGCGGCCGAAGGATCGATCAGCTACGGCGGTGGCGACATGGACTATGATATGTTCATCGACGGCGACAAACTCGCTGGCACCCAAAGCTACGGCATGGGCAACTTTGGCCTGACCTTTAATGCCGAAACGTTCCGCCTCTTTGCAAACGGCAGCGACAGCAAGGCAACCGTTCAGGTGCCTGACCTGCCTTTCCCCATCTCTTATGAAATGGGGAAAACCGCGCTGGACCTGATGGTCCCGCTGGGGATGAGCGACGAAGAGCAGGATTTCAAACTGGCCATGACGCTGGGCGATTTCACCATGGCGGATATGCTGTGGGGCCTGTTTGATCCGGCCGGTCAGCTGCCGCGCGATCCCGCGACCATCAGCTTTGACATCACCGGCAAAGCCAAGGTTCTGACGGATATCTTCAACGAAGACACCCTTGCCGAAGCCGAAATGCCCGGCGAGCTAAATTCTGTTGCGCTGAACAACCTGACTGTACGCGCGGTTGGCGCAGAACTGACCGGCGCCGGCGCATTTACCTTCGACAACACCGACCTGACCAGCTTTGACGGCATGCCGCGCCCCGAAGGTGCAATCGACCTGTCGTTGACCGGCGCGAACAAGTTGCTGGACACCATCGTTTCGATGGGCTTCGTCAGCCAAGAGGACGTGATGGGCGCCCGCATGATGATGGGCATGTTCGCCGTTCCCGGCGAAGGTGAGGACAGCCTGAAATCCAAGCTGGAAATCAACAGCGAAGGCCACGTTCTGGCCAACGGCATGCGCCTGCAATAAGGCACTATGCGCAGAAATAGAGACTGAATTGGCCGGGGTTCATGCCCCGGCCTTTTTCGTATCTGCGCACCATACTGGCGGCGCCCCCTGTGGCTTTGAGCGGGGCTGAGTATTTTTAGAACATTGAAAAGGGAAGCCTTTGGGGTGCACAGGCACGCAAAATTGGGACGCAAAACTTGCGCAACGGCGGGCGGCGGTCTACCTCATGGGGGATAAGAGATCCAAAGCGACAAAAGAACAAGAGGCAGCCGATGACCCAATCCCTGAAAGAGCTGAGCCATGCCCTGCTGAAAGCGGCCAAAGACGCAGGCGCCGATGCAGCAGATGCGATGGCAGTGGCGGGCACATCGATCAATATCGACGTGCGCGGCGGGGTGCTGGAACAGGCGGAACGCTCGGAAGGGACAGACATCGGGTTGCGGGTCTTTGTTGGGCAGCGGCAGGCCAATGTATCGGCCTCTGACACGCGCCCCGACACGCTGGCTGCGATGGCAGAACGCGCGGTTGCGATGGCGCGTGAGGCGCCAGAGGATCCTTATGTGGGTTTGGCTGATCCCGATCAGCTGGCCCGTGATTGGGACGTGGATGCGCTGGAACTCTATGACCCCACCCCGGAGCCTAACCCGGCAGCACTGGAAGAGGATGCGCGCCGCGCCGAAGCAGCCGCGCAGGCGGTTGAGGGTGTGACGCAGGTACAGTCCAGTTCCGCCGCCTATGGCGCGCGCGAGGTGTATCTGGCCGCCAGCAATGGTTTTGGCGGTGGCTACATGCGCAGCGACCGCGCCACCAGCTGTGTCGCCATTGCCGGCACCGGCACGGGGATGGAGCGGGACCACGACGGCGACATGCGCATTTTCCAATCCGATCTGCGCAGCCCCGAAGAGATCGGCGAAACCGCCGCCCGCCGTTGCGTTGAACGCATCGGCGCGCGCAAGCCGCAAACCGGCACCTATCCGGTGGTGTTTGATGAACGGATTTCCTCGTCGCTGATCGGCCATCTGCTGGCCGCCGCAAACGGCAGCGCGATTGCGCGGGGGTCTTCGTGGCTCCTGGGCAAGGAAGGCACGCAGGTGCTGCCCAAGGGCATCGACCTGCTAGAGGATCCGCATCGTCCGCGCACCTCTGGTTCGCGCCCCTTTGATGCCGAAGGGCTGGCAACAAATAAACGCAAGATCGTCGATGACGGCGTGTTGACCGGCTGGACGCTGGATTTGGCCACCGCGCGCAAACTGGGCCTGCAGTCGACGGGCAACGCGGTGCGTGGCACATCGGCCCCGCCGGTGCCCAGCCCGTGGAACATCGCCCTGACCCAAGGCAACGCCAGCCGTGAGGATCTGCTGCAACAGATGGGCACTGGTCTGTTGGTCACCTCGATGATCGGATCGACGATCAACCCCAACACCGGCGACTATTCACGCGGCGCCAGCGGGTTCTGGGTGGAAAACGGTGAAATCCAATATCCCGTCAACGAATGCACCATCGCGGGCAATCTGCTGGACATGTTGGCACGGATCATTCCCGCCAACGACGCGCGCGCGCACCTCAGCCGCGTGGTGCCATCGCTGCTGGTGGAGGGGATGACCCTTGCCGGCAAGTGACCTAGATCTTCTGATCCACGCCGCCCGTCTGGCCGGTGAAACCGCGCTGACCTTTCACGGACCCGATGCCAAATCCTGGGACAAGCCTGGCGAACAGGGACCGGTGACCGAGGCGGATCTGGCCGTCAACGCGGTGCTGGAACGTGAATTGCGCAGCGCGCGATCCGACTATGGCTGGCTATCCGAGGAAAGCGATGACAGCGCAGCGCGCCTGACGCAGGAGCGTGTGTTCATCATCGACCCCATTGATGGCACCCGCAGCTTCATAGAAGGATCCAAAAGCTGGGCGCACTCCATCGCCATTGCCGAAGGCGGCCAAGTCACCGCTGCCGTGGTCTACCTACCCGCCAAAAACAGGCTCTATGCCGCCGCAAAGGGTCAAGGCGCGACACTGAACAATGATCCGGTTCGGGTGAGCGGGCAATCCGGCCTGACCGGTGCCTCCGTCGTGGCGGCGAAACCAAACTACGCACCGGAAAAGTGGGTGGATGGCGATGTGCCGGATGTGAAACGGGTCTATCGCCCGTCGCTGGCCTACCGCCTCAGCCTTGTGGCGCAGGGGCGGTTTGATGCGATGCTGACCTTGCGCGACAGTTGGGAATGGGACATCGCCGCCGGCGCACTGATCCTGACAGAGGCAGGCGCAACCGTGACCGACATGCACGGGCAGGCGCTGCAGTTCAACAACCCGCACCCGCAGGTCAAAGGCGTGGTTGCCGCCAGTCCTGAGCTGCACACAAACCTGACCGCACGACTGGTCAGCGCGCAATCACGGCCCGAAAACGAGGCATCTTGATTTAGCGACGGCACACCTTTGCCACCGGACCTGCCTGATAGCTGCCGCTCCCTTGCGGTGCATCAGCTCTGCGCCTAAGTTGCCACCAACTAACGGAGGAGCAACCCGAATGAGTGATAAAACAGCCCAGCGCCTGCACCTTGTCTTTGGGGGTGAACTGGTGGACCCGTCCAAGAACGTGTTCAAGGACGTAGATGACATTCACATCGTCGGTATGTTCCCCAACTATCAGTCCGCCTACGACGCCTGGAAAGCCGAGGCACAGAAAACCGTAGATAACGCCCATATGCGTTACTATATCGCCCACATTCATCGCCTGCGCGATGAAGAACGTGAAATTTCCGCCACCGAAGAACTGGGCTAAGAACCGGGCAATGCCGCGATCCCTAAGTCTTGCTGCCTATATGGCTCTTGCACGGCGCGGCAGCCGCAAGCCGGCCCAATATGACCTCCCCCGCCCAGAGGGAGAGCTGATCTGGGCGCACGCGACCAGCTTGCAAAAAGCTGCCGCTCTTATGCAGCTGTTTGCACTGCTTGCAACACAGCGGCCGGGATTGAACCTTTTGTTGACCACAGCCCCGGGCGTGGCGCAGCCAGATCACATCAAATCAAACATGATCTGGCAGGTGATCCCAGAAGACGCCATTGCCGACATGACCGAGTTTTTTGACCACTGGCGACCCGACATTGGCCTGTGGACTGGCGGTGATCTGCGACCAGCGGCGATCGAACTGGCCGCGCGACGCGATATCCCACTCCTCTTACTAGATGCCGAAGCGGAGGCACTGGAAGACGCGCGTTTCCGGTGGCTACCCGACATCAGCCGATCCGTTTTGCAGCGCTTTGGCCGTGTTGTCGCGGTGGATCAGGCGGCGGCACAGCGATTAGGCCGCATTGGTCTGTCACGTGCCAATATCGATGTCCTGGGCGCGATGCAGGAAGGCGGCCGCGCCCTGCCCTGCGACGAAACCAAACGCGAAGCGTTGGCGCAGAAATTGGGCAACCGCCCTGTTTGGCTGGCCGCGATGGCGCAGCTGGATGAACTGGGCATGATCAGTCAGGCCCACAAGGCCGCGCTGCGTCTATCCCACCGACAGCTGCTGATCCTTGTTCCCGACAATCCGGACGAGGGGGCCGAAATGGTGCGCAAACTGAACAAATGGGGCTGGCGCACAGCGGTCTGGTCCAAAGGGCAACAGCCCGAAGAGGAAACACAGGTCCTTTTGGCCGACACATATGGCGAAATGGGGCTGTGGTATCGTTTGGCACCAGTGACATTCATGGGCAGCTCACTCATCCCAGGTTTCGGCGGACGTGATCCCTATGAACCTGCCGCTTTGGGATCCGCCATTCTATATGGCCCAAATGTCGGCAGATACCTTAGTGCCTACAGCCGTTTTGTGGCCGCAGGGGCCGCGCGGATTGTCAAAGATGCGGACAGTCTGGCCAGCGCACTGGCTGTGCTGTCGTCTGCCGATCAGGCTGCAGCGATGGCACATGCGGGTTGGGATGTCAGCTCTGTCGGGGCAGAGGTCACCGATGCGGTTATCGAAATGCTGCACGACGCACTCGACCTTGGGGAGATACGCTAATGCAGCCACCACGTTTCTGGGACAACGCCCCTGAGGCCGCAGGCATTCGGGCGCATTTTCTAGCGCCTCTAGGTGCATTGTATGCCCATCTGACCGCGCGACGGGTAGCCAAGGGTGGCGCCTACCAAGCCAAGGTGCCGGTGATCTGCGTTGGCAACATCAATGCTGGCGGCACCGGCAAAACACCGACCACCATCGCGTTGCTGATGCAGCTGATGGGCATGGCGGTGAAACCCATTGTGGTATCACGCGGCTATGGCGGCAGTGCGAAAGGTCCGATCCTTGTCGACCCCATGCGCCATACGGCGGCAGAGGTGGGGGATGAACCGCTGTTGATGGCGGCCTTTGCCCCTGTGGTGGTCGCCAAATCCCGCGCCGAGGGTGCCAAACTGGCCGAGGCAGAAGGCGCCGACCTGATCGTGATGGACGACGGGTTCCAGAACCCCGACCTGCACAAAGATCTGTCGCTGATTGTGGTGGACGCCCACAAGGGCTTCGGCAACGCCCGCTGCCTGCCTGCGGGGCCTTTGCGTGAACCGGTGGACGTGGGACTGGCCCGCGCCGATCTGGTGCTGTCCATTGGCGGGGCAGCGGCGCAGGCCGATTTTGACGCCCGCTGGGGTAATGTGATCCGCGCGCATAACCTGCCGCATTTGACTGGCGCGCTGGAACCGTTGCAAATGGGCATTGATTTTGCTGGCATGCCAGTTCTGGCCTTCGCTGGGATCGGCCATCCAGAGAAATTCTTTCGCACCCTACGCGAGCTTGGTGCGGATCTGGTGCGCGCCGAGGGTCTGGATGATCACCAAACCCTGACGCCCGCGCTGCTGACGCGGCTGGAGAAAGAGGCAGCGCTGCGAGGTCTTCAGATGGTCACGACGGAAAAGGACGCCGTGCGCTTGCCAGAAAGTTTCCGCATGAAGGTGCTGACCGTACCCGTGCGTTTGCAGATTGCAGAACAGGATCAGTTGCAGACGGCCCTTGATGGGGTTCTGGGGAGAGGTTGAGCGATAAGGGCCGCGCCTGACCCTGGGTGGGCGCATCGCTACTTCAATGGACAGAAGAACGCTCACAAATGACAACCACGTCTTTATCGTGCAAGAAATCTCCAATACGCCCTCCCGGGGGGAGGGTCGGGCGCGGCCCGGGCTGACGCCCGTACTAAGGCGAAAAACGAAACGACACGCGCTTCAACTCATCCCACAATCACCCGTGTCCCGAAGACAACCCGCCGCGACAACGCCAGCAGGTGATCGCGGCGAAAGGCGATACAGCCCTCTGTCGGATAATGCGGTCTGCGCCACTGATGCAGGAAAATCGCCGATCCCTTCCCCGCCGTCGCATAGGGGTAATTCCAGTCGGTGATCCACACCACATCATACAGGGGATCTGCCCGACGCAGGCGTTCGTGACTGAACCCGTAGGGCGCGCGCACTTTCAGGTTATAATTCTCATCGCCGCAGTCATCCGACCACAGATCGTTTGGCCCAATCGGCTCCGCCCAGCCATTTGGCGCCGCGATGCGATCCGCCCGATACAGCATCCCGACAATCCGGTGCGCACCCACAGGCGTCGCGCCATCGCCTTCACGCTTGTCGGCGCGCAGACCACCCTTACCAATGGAACACGGATAATAACGCCCCTGAAACCGCACCCCGCGCGGGGTCAGCACCAGATCCTGCGGCGTCACAGCATATGTCCTGACTTCTGCGCCTTGGTGGCCAGATAATCGGTGTTGAAACGGTTTTCGCCCACCTTCAGCGGCACGCGATCCACCACCTCGATCCCGTTCTTTTCCATCATCGCAATCTTGCGTGGGTTATTGGTCAACAGCCGAACCTTGGAAAAGCCCATCGAGCGCAGCATCTTTGCCCCCAGTTTGAAATCGCGCTCATCATCCTCAAAACCCAGCCGATGGTTGGCCTCCACCGTGTCGAACCCCTGGTCCTGCAAGGAATAGGCTCGCATCTTGTTGGCCAGACCAATGCCGCGCCCCTCTTGGTTGAGGTAGAGGAGGACACCGGCCCCCGCATCCCCCATCTGCGCCAGCGCGCCGCGCAGCTGCGGGCCGCAGTCACATTTCAGGCTGCCGAGAACGTCACCAGTGAAACAGGCCGAATGCAGCCGCGCCAGAACCGGCTCATCCCGCGCAGGCGCACCGACCTCAAAGGCGTAATGCTCTTCGCCGCCATCCTCGGGACGGTAGATGTGCAGGCGTCCGGCCTCGCTGGCCTCTACCGGCAGGCGGGCGGCGACCACGGGATGCGGCTGCGGCGACGCCAACAGGATAGGCCCCGCCAGATCGGCCGGCACCGCGGTCAACAGGTTCGCAGCGGCAAAACCCGCCGGATTGGCCTGATCCAGCAACACGGCCGCAGGCAGCAAACGCGCCGATTTCGCCAGCGCAATCGCCACACGGTTCAGATCCGCCGCACCATCACGTTCGGTACGCAGCGGGCCCTTCATCGGGTTGGACAGATCATCAGCGGGATCGGCAATCGACTGAACCCAGGCACAGGTCGCATCATCGGGGATCATCACACGGGCCAGATCACCGTCATAGGCACGTGCCTTCAACGTTTCAGCCCGTCGCGCGGTGATCGTTAGAATCGGCTGCCCGCCCAGCGCCCGCAAATCCGCCAACCGCTGCGGTTCCAGCGTTTCTGCCGCCATCATAATGGCGCCTTTGCCCCCAGACATCAGGACAACAGGCACCCCCATTCGCAGGTCTGCACGGGCACGGGCGATGATTTCTGTTACATTCGGGGCAAATGACATGGGCGATCTTCCCTTTCTTGAGGGCCTGATTTAGCCGTTTTTGCAACAGATTGAAACAATAACGGCGACGAAAACACGTCCGCGTGAGACAGTTGCAGCAAATCTTGTCCTGAGGCGCCGGGCAGCGCATGTCTAATAGCAAGACAATAGAGGCGAACGGAGGACCTCATGGCACAGTTGAAGAAAATCCTGCTGATCGATGACGATGAGGACCTGCGCGAAGCCCTCAGCGAACAGCTGATCATGACCGAGGATTTCGACGTCTTTGAAGGCGGCAATGGTGTCGAAGCCATGGCCAAGGTCAAAGAGGGCCTCTACGACCTGATCATTCTGGACGTGGGCCTGCCCGACACCGACGGTCGCGAATTGTGCAAACTGATGCGCAAACAGGGCGTGAAAAGCCCGATCCTGATGCTGACCGGCCACGATTCGGACGCCGACACCATTCTGGGTCTGGACGCAGGCGCCAACGATTACGTCACCAAACCGTTCCGTTTCCCGGTGCTGCTGGCCCGCATCCGTGCGCAGTTGCGCCAGCATGAGCAGAGCGAAGATGCCGTGTTCCAGCTGGGCCCGTATTCCTTCCGCCCTTCGATGAAGCTGTTGGTGACCGAAGACGATCGCAAGATCCGCCTGACCGAGAAAGAAACCAACATCCTCAAGTACCTCTACCGTTCTGCGGATGGTGTGGTGCCGCGCGATGTGCTGCTGCATGAGGTCTGGGGTTATAACGCAGGAGTCACAACCCATACTTTGGAGACACATATCTATCGTTTGCGTCAAAAGATAGAACCAGACCCTACGAATGCGCGTCTTCTCATCGCCGAGTCCGGCGGATATAAATTAGTAGCCTAAGTTTTATCCGGCGTATCGAATACCCAGTTTCAATGGCACTCTCCTCCCTCCATGACTGCCATTGACACGGTTGCCGCCGCACAGCCGGCTTATGCTGTGCAACCTCCCTGTTGGACTAGCCCGGGCACTGCCCGGGTTCTTTTTTGAGATAGGTTCCTTTTTGAAACAGGGACCATGTCGATACACCACCAAAGAAAAACCCGGCCAAACGGGCCGGGCAGCTAGTATATAGGTCTGCAGTTCGCTTCAGGAACAGGTCAGTGGCCAGATCCACCGGCAACCACAGCCACGGTCGCGAACAACAGCTTCAGATCCGTTGCCAAAGATTGCTCTCGGGCATAGCCGCTGTCAAACCCCGCACGATCAGCAAAGCTGCTTTCGTTCCGCACGGACACCTGCCAAGGTCCCGTGATACCAGGGCGCAGGTCATAATAGTCGCGACCGGGATACAGGTCCTGCTGACCATCCATCATCGGACGCGGCCCAACCAATGACATATCCCCCACCAACACGTTCAGCAGTTGCGGCAACTCATCCAAAGACGTTTTGCGCAGGATACGCCCCACCGGTGTAATGCGAGGATCTTTGCGCAGTTTTTGATAATGCTGCCATTCAGCGGCGGCTTCGGCATTTTCTTCCAGATAGCGTTTCAATTGCACGTCTGCATCCTGCACCATCGTGCGGAATTTCCACATCTGGTACAGCTTGCCATTCCGACCGACACGCGCCTGTTTGTAAAACGGGCTGCCGCCATCCATCATGATCATCAGCGCCATTGGAATGCAGACCAACAACACCGCAGGCGCGGCCAGCAGGATCAGAAACACATCAAGCGCCCGTTTTCCAAAGCGAGCATACATCCCATGTTGAGGCTGCGCAGATTTCTTTGGCACGGCGCCACCCGACTGCTCAGCATCAGAACCAACCAACTGGCGCCCTGAAACGCGGCGCGGAGCCAAATCAATTTGTTTTTCTTTAATATCAATAAAGGACATTTGATCATCCGAAGCACGACAGGCGCGCAGTAACTGGCCGTTCGCGAAATTCAGCGGCAGGCGATAAAAAACAACGAGAAATTTAGAAGCGGCTGACGTTGCGTGCCGTGGTCCATTGCCAGAACGCCATAAAAGCGCCAACCAAAGGCCAGATAATACAGGAACATGCACCGATCAGAGCGAAAACAGGGGTCACATGACCGCTTTGCTTTTGCTCTTTATAAGTCATCGCCAGAGCGAAGATGGTCGTCACAACGTAGGCTGATAGTGCAATATGAAGCAAATCCATTGCATTCTCCTAAAATCAACTTGTGCGAGCTTGAACGCGAAAACAAAAAACAAAAAATATACTAAAGTTTCACTCAACACGGTCGTAAGGTAACATTGTGGTCTATTTCAAGCAATGAATTCGCTGCATCGCAGCGTGGTTCGTGGCAGGTATGCCACCAAATTAATCAAACGATAAAATTTGCCTCTTGAATTCAGGGCATTAAGGCGTCGCTGGTATCGCCTCGGCCCCTCTGCTTCATAAAAAATAATAAAAAACTTTCATATTTCTTCGCGCATCGGTTCCCGCGAGTTCTGAAGGTTTTGTTAACCTTTTAGGGCGAAAAGTACGTCTTGCTAGGGAATCGCCAATTGGAAATGCCATAGAATGTGGGGCGCCAGCGGCACCAGCGCCCCGAGAAAATCGAACGGTTAACGCGCAAGGACGCGCAAACGGCTCTCAAACTCCCCCCGATCGACATAACACCCGCGCAAATGACGCGCGCCGGTATTGGGATCAAAGGCTTCGCGGCCATGCAGCACGCGGCGGTTGTCAAAGATCACCATTTCCCCCGCTTGCAACTTAAAGGTGACAAGGTATGCCGGAGCACGACTCATCAACATGAACTTGCGGTAAGCGCGGTAGTAGGCGGGCATCTTCTCCGGTGCGATGTCCAGAATGCCTGCGATATGCGCGTTAAAGCAGATCTCTTTCAGGCTGCCATCTTCATCCAGTGTGATGACCTTCTTGCGCGAGCGGATGTCATATTCCCCATCATGGAACCGGAACGGCACAGAAATGGTCGACAACAGTTCAAACGCCTCTGGATCCTCAGCGCGCAGGTCTTCGGCCACGGCGAAACCATCACTGAACAGCGATCCGCCCCCCGTCGCCTCATTCGCCAGACAATGCAGGAACTGGAAACCGGGCGGCAGTTCCTGATTGGTGAGGTCGGTGTGCAGCGGCAACGCGATCGGGGTGTAGGCCAGATTGTTGGGGTTCGGTTTTGATTTCACCTCAAACGTCACGCCAAAATTGGTTTCCCGCAGGAAACCGATCCGTTTGGCAACGTCCATCCCCGCCTCACGATCATCTGGCAGCCCTTCGATCAGGGACAGCCCGCTGGCTTGCGTCGCCACCAGCCAATCCTTCAGCGCTGCATCAGAGGACAGGACATCTGCCGCCTTCAGCCGTGGCACCGCATCGGCCACCATATCCGCACGCCATGTACGGATGCCTGTTTTTGCGGGATCTGCCAGCGCATGACCTGGGCGATGCGCCGCCAGCCAATCCAGCTGGTAGCGCACTGCCGCGCCATCATCGAATGTCAGCGCCAGCGCGTCACCGTCAACCGCAGCGTCGGTCACCGCAGTATCCAGTGAAATGGTCGTCAGGTCAGTCAGCCGTTCCTGCGTATCGGGGTGAAACCCGGTGGGGTCATTGTCGCGCAACCAAAGGAAAGGAAAGGTGCCCTTTGCACCATCGTCAAAGGTTACGTTAACTGCAGCCGTATCGGCGCAGAGGTGTGCCTGCGTCATGGGAAAACTCCATCCATGTCAAAATGTAGGTAAGGGTGTAAAACGCCTATTTAGGCGGCAAACGCCCCGGGCGGCGGCCACCAGTCATGGACTTTCTTGTAGGGGTGCCCTGGCAGGCGCCCAATCACAACAGCCACACTGAACCCTTTCATGGAATGGTCCGCACACGCTGATCCAAAACGCATCCGTCTGGCAAGAAAAATCTGCACACCCGCCCCCTGTTCACGCTCTTTTCAGGGTGCTACCCCTATCCAACAGATCACCAGCCCGAACCTGAAAGCGGAGCCGCCCATGTCCTTCACCCTTGCCACTTGGAACATCAACTCGGTCCGTTTGCGTGAACCGATTGTCTGCAAACTGATGGCAGAAGAGGGGCCAGATGTCCTGTGCCTACAAGAGTGCAAAAGCCCGGTGGACAAGATCCCGATGGAAGCGTTTCGTGAGCTGGGGTATCACCACATGATCGCCCGCGGACAAAAAGGCTACAACGGTGTGGCCATCCTGTCGAAACTGCCGATTGAAGAGGCGGGGAGTGAGGATTTCGCCAACCTTGGCCATGCTCGCCACATTGCGGGACGGTTGGAAAACGGGGTGACGATCCATAATTTCTATGTGCCCGCAGGTGGTGACAAACCCGATCGCGAAATCAATGAGAAGTTCGGTCAGAAACTGGACTACTTGACCGAGATGCGCGATTTCTTTGCCGCCAATAAGCCGGAAAAATCCATTCTGGTCGGCGACCTGAACATCGCCCCGCGCGAGGATGACGTTTGGGATCACAAAAAGCTGCTGAAAATCGTCAGCCACACCCCGATTGAGGTCGATCACCTGACGCAGGTGATGCAGGCGGGCGATTGGGTCGACGTGACCCGTCAGGACATTCCCGAAGGTCTACTGTACAGCTGGTGGTCCTACCGCGCCCGCGATTGGGACGCTGCTGACAAGGGCCGCCGGTTGGATCACGTCTGGGCCACACCTGATATTTCTGGTGCCGCGCACAGTAGCCGGGTGTTGCGTGATGCACGGGGTTGGGAAAAACCATCCGATCACGCACCGGTCTTTGCGACTTTTGATCTGTGATCCATTGGGGCGCGGGCGCTTTTCCCCCTTTGATTTCGTGCCCTCGCCCCTCATATAAGGAACAACACGAATTTAGCCGGGATAGCACCATGCTGGAACTTGGACAAAACGCGGCCCCTGCGGGCGATCTGATCTATGACGTGACCGAAGCCAACTTTATGGCGGATGTGGTCGAAGCCTCGAACGAGGTGCCGGTGATCGTTGATTTCTGGGCCACATGGTGTGGGCCGTGCAAAACCCTGATCCCGATGCTGGAAGCGGCAGTGACCAAGGCCAAAGGCGCGGTGAAACTGGCCAAGATCGACGTGGATCAGAACCAACAGCTTGCCGCCGCGCTGGCCCAGCAGGGTTTGCCGCTGCAATCGGTGCCCACGGTTGTCGCCTTTGTCAAAGGTCGCCCGATCGACATGTTCCAGGGCGCGGTGCCGCAATCGCAGCTGGATGCCTTCATCACCAAGGTGATCGAGGCAGGTGGCGGCGATGCCTCTGGCGGTTTGGACGATGCACTGGCCGCGGCTGAGGAAATGCTGGCCGATGGCGCGTTTGAAGATGCCGCACAGATCTTTGCCGCTGTGATTGACGAAGACCCCGCAAATGCCGCCGCCTACGCAGGCATGGCACGCTGCCAGATCGCTGCCGGTGAGCTGGATCAGGCAGAAGCCGTGTTGAACGGTGTACCCGCCGAGGTTTCCACCGCTGCCCCGATTGAGGCCGCATTCGCGCAGCTAGAACTGGCCCGTCAGGCCGCAAATTCCGGCCCGCTGGATGAATTGAAGGCCGCGCTGGCAGCGGATGAAAACAACCATCAGGCCCGTTTCGATCTGGCACAGGCGCTGCATGCCGCTGGTCAGGTCGAAGAGGCCGTGGATCAACTGCTCGACCTCTTCAAACGCGACCGCGAATGGAACGACGGCGCTGCGAAACAGCAGCTGTTCACCATTTTCGACGCGCTGGCAGGCAACGATCCGATTGTGCTGAACGGGCGTCGCAAGTTGAGCTCGCTGATATTTGCCTAAGGCATTCAGCGGCCTAATTAGACCGACATGAAACTTAAGGTCGCTCTCCCCGACACGGTTCCCGTGTTTCCCTTGCCCGGGGCTCTGTTGCTGCCCCGCGCTCGGCTGCCGCTGCATATCTTTGAACCCCGCTATATCGCGATGTTGGAGGCATGCCTTGCCACGCCTTCACGCTTGATTGGCATGGTGCAGCCCTGCCAACAAAGGCCGGGCGAAAACCATGGCATGACACCCACACGCCTACACCAAATCGGATGTGCAGGACGCATCAGCCAATTCTCAGAGACCGAGGATGGGCGCTATATGATCACCCTGTCCGGCGTGTCACGCTTCCGCATCCGCGAAGAAATCCAATGCGACACCCCTTATCGTCAGGCACGGGTCTCTTGGGACAGTTTCGCCGCGGACCAAGGACCGGAAGAACAAGATATGCTGTTCAATCGCCCATCGTTCATGGCCCTACTTGAACGCTACCTGACCCAGATGGGCCTTGATACCGATTGGGGCAGTCTGGATGAGGCGGATGATGAATTGCTGATCAACTCGCTGGCGATGATTTTGGATTTCGCCCCTGAGGATAAACAGGCCCTGCTAGAGGCACCCAGCCTGCCAACACGGCGTGAAACCCTTGTCACCCTGATCGAATTTGCGCTACGCGGGGGCCAAGACGAAGAAATCCTGCAATGAGGCCTATGATGAGTGACGACACCCACAGCTTTGACCGCCGTATGCTAGAGGCGCTGATCTGCCCCGTGACCCACGGCCGTCTGGATTATGACGCCGAGGCGCAAGAGCTGATCTCCAAGCCCGCCAATCTGGCCTTCCCGATCCGCAATGGCATTCCGATCATGCTGGTGGATGAGGCACGCGCGCTCGATTGATCGCGGGCTGGCCCCTTAGCCCCCCAGATAATCCCGCAACGCCTGTGGCGGGTTTGTAAACAGCGCCTCCGTCTCTTGCGGGGGCGTTATTGTTCTATCCGCCACCACGGACACATGGCTCGCAATTGCGCGGGCATCTTCGGGTTGGTGGCTGACCATGATCAGCGTGGCGCCTGTTTGATCCAGCACCTCGGCAACCAGATCCAGCATCTCGCCCTTCAGCGCGGGGCCAAGGGCGGCAAAGGGTTCATCCAGCAGCACAATTGGTTTCTTTTGCACCAGAACACGGGCCAGCGCGGCGCGGCTTTGTTGACCACCAGACAGCGTGCCGGGTTTGCGGGTGCCCATGCCCGCCAGCCCCACCTGATCTAGGGCGCGGTCAACCTCTGCCGCCTCTGCCGCTGTCAGCTTCAACGCAGGGCGCAGGCCCAGCCCGACGTTTTGCGCCACGGTGAGGTGGGGAAAATGGTTGTTGTCCTGAAACAGGATCGACACAGGCCGCGCGCCCGGTGCGGCATCTGTCAGATCATCGCCCTGCCATGTGATGCGCCCCTGATCCGGCGGGGTGAACCCCGCAATCAGGTTAAGTAGCGTCGATTTCCCCGCCCCCGACGGACCAATCAGTGCCAGCCGTGCGCCCGCAGGCAAGGCCATGTCAGCGGTCATGGTAAAGACTCCTTGGGTCAGGGATAGATTCTCAAGCCTCAACATGGCCGCGACCTCCTCGGTCAAAAATCCAGAACAGGGCAAGGGAACTGGCCAGCAACAGCAATCCCGCCCCTGCCGCCGCCTCAACCCGGTAGGCGCTCATCAGGCGGTACATTTGCAGGGGCAGTGTGGCGCGGTTGGGATCAGCGAACAGCGCAATCACCCCCAAATCGCCCATCGACAGCGCCGCCGTCAGACCCGCAGCGAACCCCAATGGGCGCCGCGCCCGTGGCAACAACAACAACCGCAACCGCGCATAGCCCGTCAGCCCCAGTGCGTCGGCCAGACGGCCATATCCCGCCTCTGCCTCCCGTAGGGCGGGGACCAGAACGCGCAGCGCAAAGGGCAGCGCCATCAGCGCGTTGACCAAAGCGGTGACGACAAAGGCCAGTTTCAACGGATTGGCAAAGGGATGGATGATCAGGAACAGCCCCGTGCCCAGCACCAAGGGGGAACTGACGATGCCGATCAGCCCAATCCCCTCAATCCGTGGATGGCGGATCGCGGCCAGCGCAATCGGCAAGGCCAGCGCCATGCACAACGCGGTCGAGGACAGCGCGACGATCAACGACACCCACAGCGCGCGCCAGACCTGCGGCGGCAGTTGGGCAATCCCCCACAGACCATCCCAAACCAGCATCGCAATCGGCAGCACCAGAAACAGCGTCGCCAGCACCAGCGCCAGCGCGTCCAGCACACGGGCCATCACGCCTGACGCATCCCAGCGCTGCACCACACGGTCCAGCCCCGCGCCCAGCGCCTGCCCGCTGTCCTGCCCCAGTGCCACAATCGCCACGATCCCAACCAGCACCGTTTGCACCAGCGCCAGCATCGCCGCGCGGGCCAGATCGAAATCAAACCGGAACGCCTGATAGATCGCCAATTCCAGCGTCGTCGCCTTCGGCCCACCGCCCAGCACCAGCACCACGGCAAAGCTGCTGAGGCACAGCGCAAAAATCACCAGCCACGCCCCCGGCAGCGCCCGCATCAACATCGGGGCCTCTAACACACGAAAGCTTTGCCAGCCATGTAGGCGCAGCGTGGCCGCCAAACGAAAGCGTTCGGCGGGAATATCCTGCCACGCCTGCAACAAAATGCGCGTCGCTAGGGGCAGGTTAAAAAACACATGCGCCAGAACCACGCCGTGCAGGCCATAGATCTGCACCGGTGGCAGGCCGAACAGGCCCAAGAGGTCCGACATCAACCCGTTGCGGCCAAACACCGCCAACAGGCCCATCACCGCCACAATCACCGGCAGGATAAACGGCGCACCCAGCAGCGTGATCAGCGCTGCACGCCCGCGAAACCGCCGCCGCGCCAAGGCGCGCGACACAGGGATCGCCAGCAGCACCGACAGGCTGGCCGACAGTACAGATTGCAGCAGGGAAAAGCGCAGCGCCGCCCCATCGGCGGCGCTGAAGGTGAGGCTGGTCAGCCCTGCCTCACCCGCGCGGTGAAACACCGCAATCAGCGGCCCGATCAGGCACAGCAGGACCAGACCTGCCGCCAAAAAAACGGGCCAGCTGCGGATCATTTGCTCAACGCGTCCAGCCATTCGGCCAGGGCGGCGTCCCGCACCGCAGGCGCGTCCGCGGCGGGGGTAATCAGTGCCTTTTCCGGCGCGATCAGGGTCTCAAACCCCTCTGGCAGGCCAGCGGCGGGGGTCACGGCGGGATACATCCAGTTGGTGGTCGGAATGATCGACTGGAACGCGTCCGAGGTCATGAAGGACAGGAACTGGTCCGCCAGTTCCGGCTGATCGGTGCCCGCGATTTTGCCTGCCACTTCGATCTGCATATAGTGGCCTTCGTCAAAGGCGGCGGCGGATTTGCTGGCGTCTTCTTCGGCGATCAGGTGATAGGCGGGCGAGGTGGTGTAGGACAGCACCATGTCTGCCTCACCTTCCAGGAACAGGCCGTAAGCTTCGGACCAGCCTTTGGTGACGGTGACAATGTTGTCGGACAGGCCTGCCCAGATCGCCGGTGCCTCATCGCCATAAGCGGCCTTGACCCACATCAGCAGCCCCAGACCGGGGGTCGAGGAACGGGGATCTTGGATCACGATTTTCAGATCGCTGTCAGCCAGCGCCTTGAAGTTGGCAGGCCCTTCCAGATCAGCGTTTTGAACAAAGGCGAAATAACCCCAGTCATAGGGAACAAAGGTCGCATCGTTCCATTCGATCGGTAGGGTGTAGTCTGCAGTCACCGAATGCGGCGCAAACAGGCCGGTTTCAGCGGCCGCGGCGGTCAGGTTGGTATCCAGCCCCAGAACAACGTCAGCCTCGGTGCGCGCACCTTCCAGCTTGATCCGACCAAGCAGGGCCGCGCCATCACCGGCGCCAACAAGTTGCAGGTCACAACCGCAGACCTCTTCGAACGCTTTTTCTACCGCCGGGCCGGGGCCCCAGTCGGACACAAAGCTGTCGTAGGTGTAAACGGTCAACACAGGTGTGTCGGCAACGGCGGCTGTGCTAAGTGCGGTGCCTGCCAGCAGGCCAGCAACTACGGCGAAGGATTTCATCGGTTTCTCTCCATTTCGATGACAGGCAAAGAGGGGGGAAACCAGATCCCAACCTTCCCTCCGCCGGTCTTAACCGGATCAGGTTCTACGGGTCCGCATTGTGCGTCTCAGCCTTGTTTCAAAGGCACCCCGAGGTAGGCAAAACCTAGTGCGCACCCCAGACAAAGACAATGCGCATTCGACCCGTGCAACGATGCAATTCACCCATCAAGAAACACCGGACAAATACGGCAAACACCACAAAATACCGCCATCCTATTAAAATAATTCAACATTTCCCTAAAGGTTTTGCCGTATAGACGTATTCAACCCTAGACCGCATGCACCGCTGCGGGATGCCCCAGCATTCCGTCCAGCATTCGAAATAGACACCGCAGCCAATGGCGGCGATCAGGAATGAATCAAGACAATATGAAACACCTTTTTAAGACCGCCGCGCTTCTTTGTTTGATGATTGCCCCGACAGCAGGCCACAGCATTGAACTGGAAACGCTGGACCTGACCCTCAGCACCAATCGGATCAACGGCAACAGTTTGGACGACAGCACCGTTTATCTGGACAACAAACAGGTGACCGTCGATGCGTCGGGCACATTGGTCGGGCGACTTGGCTTTGAACTCGGCGCTGGTGCGGCCGACCCATCCGATAGCCTGCGGGGCGCAAACAATGTTAGGCGCCTGTCAACGGCGCTGACATTTGATGTGTCGGATAAGATCGAAATTGGCGCCTACGGGGATTGGGCGCGATTTGACTGGCTGGGGCGATATAAAACCAACAGCTATGGCCTACAGGCGCGCTACAGTGACGCCGCATGGCAAGTCAGCGGCTATCTGGGGCAATCTGACTATGACGAACTGGGTGTTGCGGATAAGGCGGATAATTTCGGCCTAGATGCGCAGTATGGGGTTTCTGATCGGTTGATGCTTGGGGCGTACTACGACTATGAAAAGCTGTCTCTGGCCAAATTGCAGCGCTATGGGCTGAACCTCGGCTGGCGCGTCAGCACGAATGGTCAGGTGCCGGTTATCCTGCGCGCTAGCATCGGCAAACACCAGATCGACAGCCGCAAAAGCAACAGCTTTGCGATTACCCTGCATGTGCCGCTAAAGGGCGATGGCCGGTTTGATCGCAGCGGGTTTACCCCACATTCTGGGTTTCAGGACGGCTATGCCATCACTGGTCTGCACTCGGGCCCTAGCGCACCGCATTTCTGCACGCTCTACCCCGATCGCTGCCGCTAGGGCCGGTTCGAAATCCACCACAAAGGCCACGCCCCCAACTGCGCGTGGCCTTTTTTCACGTTCCGACGCTTTCCCCATCCCGACAATCCCGCTAAAGGGAATGGGAACAAAGGGGGCGCCCACATGAGCATGAATTCTTTCGGTCATCTTTTCCGTGTCACCACCTGGGGCGAAAGCCACGGGCCCGCACTGGGTGCCACTGTGGACGGTTGCCCGCCAGAGGTGCCGGTAACCCCCGAAATGCTGCAGGTGTGGCTGGACAAACGCCGCCCCGGTCAGAACAAAAACACCACCCAGCGCAACGAACCTGACGCGGTGAAAATCCTGTCCGGCGTGTTTGAGGGCAAGACCACCGGCACGCCAGTGCAGCTGATGATCGAAAACACCGATCAACGCTCGAAGGATTATGGCGACATCGCCCAGACCTTCCGCCCCGGTCACGCCGACATCACCTATCACCAGAAATACGGCAACCGCGACTATCGCGGCGGCGGACGCTCCTCTGCCCGTGAAACGGCGGCGCGTGTGGCGGCGGGTGGTCTGGCGCGTGAAGCGATCAAGGCCATCGTTCCGGGGCTGGAGATCAAGGGCTATATGACCCAGATGGGCGATCTGGAGATTGACCGCGACCAGTTCGACTGGGATGCGATTGATCAGAACGATTTCTGGATTCCCCAAGGCGCGGATGAAGCCCAGAAGTGGGAAGATTACCTGCAAAAACTGCGCAAAGATCACGACAGCGTCGGCGCGGTGATCGAAGTAGTGGCGCGCGGCGTCCCCGCCGGGATCGGCGCCCCGATCTACAACAAGCTGGACACCGATCTGGCCGCCGCGATGATGTCGATCAACGCCGTAAAAGGTGTTGAGATCGGCGAAGGCATGGCCGCTGCCCGCCTGAAGGGCACCGAAAACGCGGATGAGATCTACATGGGCAACGACGGCCAGCCGCGCTATTCGTCCAACCATGCGGGAGGCATTCTGGGTGGTATTTCCACCGGACAGGACGTTGTTGTCCGCTTTGCGGTGAAACCGACATCGTCCATCCTGACCCCGCGCCAGTCGATCCGCAAGGACGGCACCCCGATTGAGGTGGTGACCAAGGGCCGCCATGATCCCTGCGTCGGTATCCGCGCGGTGCCGGTGGCAGAGGCTATGATGGCCTGTGTGATCCTGGACCATCTGCTGCTGCATCGTGGTCAGATCGGTGAAAACCGCGGCCAGATCGGTTAATGCCAGCCCCGCAGATCGAGGTACTGCGCCAGTCCCTGCGCGCCATCGCGGCGGCGGAGATGGCGCAGGACAGCGCCCATGATCTGGCGCATCTGGATCGGGTTTGGACCACCTGTGAACGTATCGCGACCGCTGAAGGCGGCGATCTGCGTATCCTCTTGGCCGGTGCCTACCTGCATGATCTGGTGAACCTGCCCAAGGATGCACCGAACCGCAGCGACGCCTCTACCCTTGCAGCAGAGGCTGCAGCGCCACATCTGACCGCACTGGGGTATAGCACGGCCGAGGTTGCGGCGGCCCAGCACGTGATCCGCGCCCATAGCTTTTCCGCCGGAATAGAGCCTGAAAGCCATGAGGCACAGATCCTGCGGGATGCAGATCGACTAGACGCCATCGGCGCAATCGGGTTGGCGCGATGCTTTGCTGTTTCGGGCAGTTTGGGCCGCCCGCTTTATGCCACGGATGACCCCTTTGCCACTGCGCGGCCACTGGATGATGGCACCCAGACGCTGGATCATTTCGCGGTGAAACTGCTGCGCTTGGGCGATGGGATACTGACCCAAACGGGCCAGCAGATCGCCGCAGAACGGGTCGCTGTGCTAATGCGTTACCTGCGTGATCTGGCGACCGAACTGGGACAGCCCGCGCCAGAACACTGGTTTACCTGACACGACGGCCTGCACCCGTCAGGATGCAGCTGTCAGCGCCTTGTCCATCAAATCCTTGATCACGCTACGGCTGGTTTGCGCAATGATACGCCCCAGCTCTTCGTCGCCCTTCAGCGCCACAAGGGTGGACCGGCGGGGGATGCGCAGTTCCTTCACCAGATCGGAGCGGCCAAACTGATCCCAATCCACATCGATGAACACGATCTTTTCGCCATAGGCTGGGTTATCCGCCATCAGCGCCTTGATCACACGTTCCTGCGCGGCGCAGGTGCTGCACCAGCTGGCCTTGAAATCCAGAAACACGGTGTCCCCTGCGGCGAGGTGCTTTTTCACCAGACCTTCGCTGTAATTCAGCGCCGCCGCCTGCGCGGCAGGGGCCAGTACAGCGGTTGCCAGTCCAGCGGCGCCCAGCGCGATAAAGTCCCGACGTTTCATTCCCATCTCTCCTTCAAATCAAAAACGGACCGACAGATCCTGTAACCTATAGGGCAGCGCGTTCACGGCCCAAGCTTCGGCATAGTGTTGCAAACGGAAAAGTAGCGCAGTGCCCACCAACAGAAAGACAATGCCCATCGCAGGGCGTGCTTTTTCAGCAATCACGCGCATCACACCCTTGTGGCGGGTCAACAGACCCCGCGCGCCATAGCCCAACGCCAGGATCAACGTGCCGACGCCGGCAGCGAAACTGACCATGATCGCCCCCGCCCACAAAAGGCTACCGCCCTGCGACGCCAACGAAATCGCCCCGCCCAGCGTTGGCCCGATACAGGGCGACCAAACCGCCCCCAACAGCAGACCACCCAGAAACTGACCACGCAGCGACGTATGATCGACACTGTTCATCTGCCCATCGGCAGAGGCCGCCATGCCCGCCGTCGCCGTGGAAAAAGCGGCCGAAAATCGTGGCACCAACAGGATCAGGCCAAAGCCGATCATCAACACCGCACCGGCGTCGGAAATCATCTGTTGATCAATACCCAGCGCAAAGCCAAATCCGCTAATCAGCAGGCCAAAACTGACGAAGCTGACGCCCATACCCAACGCCAGCGCAACAGGCCCCAGCCGATGCGCCTGCAAGGCGCCGGTCAGCACAATCGGCAACACCGGCAAAACGCAGGGGTTGATCAGGGTCAGCAGACCAGCAAGGTAGCCAAAAAACAGTTCCATACCGCCAAGATGCCGCGCGCCAACGCGCGAGTCACCCGACAATACCCTGACAGCGGATCACGAGGTCGTGGGTGTTTGTTTCGACAATTGCACGGCCAGAATCCCCGCCGCGATCACCACAACTCCCACCACGTCGCTCAACCCCAGTTGTTCGCCCAGCAAAGCTGCCGCAATTGCGACGCCAAAAAACGGGTTGAGGAAGTGGAAGGTTGCCGCCTTCACCGCGCCGATGCGGTTGACCAGCGTGAACCACACCCATGTGGCCGCCAATCCCGGCACCAATGTGGTGTAGGCAAAGGCCACGACCAACTGCCAGCTCCACGTGACCTCTAGCGGTTCAAACAGTGCCGCCGGCACTGCCAGCACCGCGGACCCAATCAGCATCTGCAAGCCAACGATCATCATCACATTGCCACCGGAGGAAGCCCCGCGCACCGCCAGTGTTGCCACCGTCAGCGCCGCCGCCGCGATGAAGCACAGCGCGACCCCCAACAGGTCCACACCAGCGCCGATACGGGCGCCCATGATCAGCACCACGCCGACAATACCCAATCCCAGCCCAGCCAGCGCAAGTGGGGACAGCCGTTCGCGAAACACCAGCCAACCTGCAATCGCCACCATCAACGGCATGGTGGACGCGATGATCGACGCCAGCGACGCCTCCACCCATTGCATGGCAACAAAGTTCAGCCCAAGATACAGCGCGTTCTGACAGATCCCGAAAATCACCGTCGCCCGCCATTGCGCAGGGGTCAGCCGGAACGACTGCCCCAGCATCCGCGCGATCATCACGCCCAGCAGGCCGGAAATCAGAAACCGCAGCGAAAGAGAGGCAAGAGGCGGGGCGTATTCCACAATCACCCGCGCCGAGGTGAAGGCCGACGACCACATAAAGGCAAAGGCCAAACCCAACCCGATTGCACCTGCGTTCATGCCTTGCCCTACCCTATGTCCCGTGCTTCCCTATTCCCCGCTAACATGCTGCTGGCCTAACCGACAAGCCAGAGAACTACGGGGATACAAAACATGCAGGACGGCACAGGCACCGAAATCACATCTATGATCACCGGCATGATCACCTGGGTTTATTGCGAGGATCTGGAAAAAGCCGCCACATTTTATCACGATGCCCTTGGCCTAACGCTGTGGCGGGACGCAGGCGCAGCGCGGATTTACCAGACAGGCCCCAACAGCTATATCGGCGTCTGCCGCGCCTTTGAGGATCGGGTGGTACAGCCACAGGGCGGCATGATTACCCTGCTGCATGACGATGTGGATGGCTACTATCAGGCGCTACAGGCCAAAGGTGTGCCCTGCCGAGGAGCCCCCGAAACGATCGAGGCCTTCGGCATCTACAGTTTCTTTTGCGAGGACCCGAATGGCTACCTGATCGAAGTGCAAACTTTCCTCTGATCCTTTGCCTCTAAGTCCTGATGCCCGACCAAACAAAAAGGGCCGCCCGCAGGCGACCCTTTCCGTATTCTGATCCGTGCAATGACGGATGCGAACTTAGGCGTTTACGCTGTCTTTCAGCGCTTTCGCGATGGTCATTTTCACAACCTTGTCCGCTTCTTTTTTGATCTGCTCACCGGTGGCAGGGTTGCGCACCATACGCTCGGGGCGTTCGCGGCAATAGATCTTGCCGATGCCGGGCAGGGTTACGGCGCCGCCACCCGATACTTCTTTGGTGATGATCGACACAACAGCGTCCAGTGCAGCGCTTGCGGTTTTCTTTTCCGCGCCCATTTCCTCGGCCAGAGCAGCGACCAGCTGAGTTTTGGTCATCGGTTTTGCCATTTTTTAGGTCTCCTTAATTCGCCCGATCACTTGGGCCTCATCGCGCATAGTTAACGGTATCTGGCGTATAAACACAACGGATTGTGATCTGCAACAGCACCGAAACAAGTAAAAAATACGGGTTAATCCGATTACAGGAACGCCGTCTCATCGAAACTGCGCAGTTTTCGACTGTGAATGCGCTCCAACGGCATCTCCCTTAGCCTTTCCATGGCCCGAATGCCAATAAGCAAATGGCGCGAAACCTGTGTTTTATAGAAGTCAGAAGCCATTCCCGGCAATTTCAACTCGCCGTGCAGCGGTTTATCGCTGACGCACAGCAAGGTGCCGTATGGAACCCGAAAGCGGAAGCCGTTTGCGGCGATGGTCGCGCTTTCCATATCCAGCGCAATGGCGCGCGATTGGCTGAGCCGTTGCACTGGCCCCGACTGATCGCGCAGTTCCCAATTGCGGTTGTCCAGACTGGCCACCGTGCCGGTGCGCATCACCCGTTTCAGGTCATAGCCTTCCAGCTGGGTTTCAACCGCGACGGCCTCTTCCATTGCGATTTGAATTTCAGCCAGCGCGGGGATCGGGACCCAAACCGGCAGATCATCATCCAGCACCCTATCCTCACGCAGATAGGCATGGGCGAGGACAAAGTCCCCCAGGCTCTGACTGGATCGCAGACCGGCACAGTGCCCGACCATGATCCAGGCATGAGGGCGCAGCACCGCGATATGATCGGTGGCTGTTTTGGCGTTTGACGGGCCAACCCCGATGTTGACCAGCGTAATGCCCGATCCATCCGCCCGTTTCAGGTGATAGGTCGGCATCTGCGGCATCTTTTCCGTCGGCGGTAGGGGCTGATCGGCACCCGTAATCTCTACATTGCCAGTCGCAACGAAGGAGGTGTAGCCGCTGTCAGGATCGGCCAGCATCTGGCGCGCGTAGCCTTCAAATTCCGAGACGTAGAACTGATAGTTGGTGAACAACACGTGGTTCTGGAAATGCTCTGGATCGGTGGCGGTGTAGTGGCTGAGGCGGGCCAGCGAATAATCCACCCGCTGCGCGGTAAACGGGCCCAGCGGCAGGGTGCCACAATCCGGCACCTGATAGGTGCCGTTCACGATGTCATCATTGGTCGTCGCCAGATCCGGCACGTCGAACACATCGCGCAGCACGAAACTACCCGCGCCTTCCTGCGGCACGGTGATGTCCCCCTGCCCCGCGACAGCGAAATGCACGGGGATCGGGGTATCGGACAGGCCAACCTGCACATCTACGCCGTGGTTCTTGATCAACAGCGCGATCTGTTGGCACAGGTAATTGCGGAACAGATCCGGCCGCGTGATCGTCGCGGCAAAGGTGCCGGGCTGCGCCAGATGGCCAAAGCTCAACCGGCTGTCCACCTTGGCATGGGTGGTGGTGGTGATCCGCACCTCTGGATAATAAGCGCGGTAACGACGATCGGCAGAGCACACCGCCATCACATCGCGGAACTTCTCAATCAGGAAGGCAGTGGAACCGTGATACAGCGCCTCTAGGCGGGCAACGGCTGCCTCTGGATCGCTGAAACTTTCTGCGTCTGGCAGGATCGGGGTTTCAATCAAATGGTCTGGAATATCTTGGGGCATTTCGCGTTCCCTTTTCCCTGACGTTGGCACGGGGAACAGGTCGCCGCAAGCAGGCGGGCGGCAGAAAGCGCAGCTTATGGGCAAATCTCTTTGGTATGGCGGCCTTTCGCTAGGTTGCGAAACTTGTCATCCTGTCCCTCACAGCACCCTGATCCATTGGCCACCCCGCACATGACCTACGACCTGTCCCGTTTCATCGCCGCCCAAGAGCGTAGCTATGCCACCGCGGAACGTGAGGTGAGCGAGGGCCGAAAGGTCAGCCATTGGATGTGGTACATCTATCCGCAACTCATTGGGTTGGGCCGATCAGACACCGCGCTACACTATGGGATCGAGTCGCTGGCAGAGGCCACAGCCTACCTTGACCATCCGGTGCTGGGGCCCAGATTGCTGCATATGATGGACCTGATGCTGCAACACCTCGATCAGCCTGCCGATATGATCCTTGGCCCTGTGGATGCGCTGAAACTGCGCAGCTGTGCGACGCTATTTTCGCATGTTGCAGGCGCGCCGCCTGTCTTTGCACAGGTGGTAGAGATGTTTTATGACGGCACCAGATGCGAAGTGACCGAAGCGCTGCTGCGCAAAGCTCAGGTCGCCTGATCCCTGACATGAGGCCCACTATGACCAAGACCCTGCTTTCCTTCGGCCACGGCTATTCTGCGGCGGCGCTGGCCGACCTACTGGTGCCACTGGGATGGCGGGTGATCGGCACCACGCGCAAGGCGGAAAAATGCGATGCGTTGCGTGCGGCGGGCGTTGAGCCGGTACTATGGGATGAGGATCTGAGCGATTATATCGCGACGGCCAGCCACCTGTTGATCTCTGCCGGCCCGAATGCAGAGGGCGATCCGGTGCTGAACCGCTACGCCAGCCAAATCGCTGAACGTGCGGATCAATATGAATGGGCCGGCTACCTGTCCACCACTGGCGTTTATGGCGACCACCAAGGCGGCTGGGTGGATGAGGATACACCGCTCAGCCCCTCGACCAAACGCGGGCAATTGCGGGTGGAGGCAGAGGCGGCATGGCAGGCGCTCCCTGACCTGCCACTGCATATCTTCCGCCTTGCGGGCATTTATGGTCCCGGACGCGGCCCCTTTGCCAAGGTGCGCAATGGCACCGCGCGGCGCATCATCAAGGAAGGTCAGGTGTTCAGCCGCATCCATGTGGAGGATATTGCACAGATCCTGCTGGCGTCGATCAACCGCCCCAATCCCGGCGCGATCTACAACATGTGTGACAATGATCCCGCCCCGCCAGAGGATGTGATCGCCCACGCAGCGGAACTGCTGAACCTGCCAGTGCCCGAAGCGGTGGATTATGAAACCGCCGAGATGACGCCAATGGCGCGCAGTTTCTATGCCGAGTCAAAGCGCGTGCGAAACGACCGCATTCGCGATGAATTGGGCGTTACGCTGAAATATCCAGATTACCGTAGCGGGTTGGCCGCGCTGTTGGCGGCGGAAACCTCAGCGCAATGAACGCGCTGAGGATCACAATCTAACGCCCAATCAGGCGCGTTTTTCATCCAGACGGGCGACGCCCAGAACCGACAGCACCTTGGCCTCAATATCCGAGGCATTCAGGCCCGCGACGTCATACATCGCCTTGGGGCTGGCCTGATCAATGAAGATATCCGGCAGCACCATCGAACGGTATTTCAGACCATTATCAAACAGCCCTTCCTCTGCGAGGAACTGCGCCACATGGCTGCCGAAACCACCAACGGCCCCCTCTTCGATGGTGATCAGCGCCTCATGGTTGGCGACCAGATCACGGATCAGATCCTCATCCAGCGGCTTGGCAAAGCGGGCATCGGCCACTGTGGGGGTGATCCCCTTGGCCGCCAGCGCGTCGCAGGCTTTCATCACCTCTGACAGACGGGTGCCAAAGGACAGGATCGCCACGCGGGCACCCTCCTGAATCATCCGGCCCTTGCCAATTTCCAGCGGGGTGCCGCGCTCGGGCAGATCGACGCCCTCACCCTCACCACGCGGGTAACGGAAGGCGATCGGCCCTTCATCATGCGCAGCGGCGGTGGCCACCATATGCATCAGCTCTGCCTCGTCCGCGGCGGCCATCACCACGATGCCCGGCAGGTTCGCCAAAAACGCGGTGTCAAAGCTGCCCGCATGGGTCGCCCCATCGGCGCCCACCAGACCGGCGCGGTCGATGGCAAAGCGCACAGGCAGGCGCTGGATCGCCACGTCATGAACCACCTGATCGTAGCCACGCTGCAGGAAGGTTGAATACATCGCGCAGAACGGTTTCATCCCGCCCGCCGCCAGACCGGCGGCAAAGGTCACGCCGTGCTGTTCGGCAATCGCCACGTCAAAGCAACGGCTGGGATAGCGTTCGGCAAACAGGCTAAGGCCGGTGCCATCCGGCATTGCGGCGGTCACAGCGGTGATCTTGTCATCCACTGCGGCCTCGGCCAGCAGCGCCTTGGAAAAGACGCTGGTGTAGCTGGGCGCGTTCGACGGCGTTTTGTGCTGTTTGCCGGTCAGCACATCAAACTTGGCCGTTGCATGGCCCTTATCAATCGCCGCCTCTGCGGGGGCGTAGCCTTTGCCCTTTTTGGTCTGCACATGGATCAGCACCGGACCAGTTGCGCGGGCTTTCAGCGTGCGCATGACCTGCAGCAGCTGGCCCATATCGTGACCGTCCACCGGACCCACATAGGTAAAGCCCAATTCCTCGAACAGGGTGCCGCCAATGGTCATGCCCTTCAGCATTTCCTTGGCCCGCTTCGCCCCTTCACGGAAAGGTTCGGGCAACAGGCTAACCGCGCCCTTGGCGGCCTGCTTGATGTCTTGCAGCGGCTCAACCGTATACAGGCGGTTCAGATAGTTCGACAGCGCGCCAACGGGTGGGGCGATCGACATGTCGTTGTCGTTCAGCACCACAAACAGCCGCTTGCCCAGATGGCCCGCGTTGTTCATCGCCTCAAACGCCATGCCAGCCGACATCGATCCATCGCCGATCACCGCAATTGCATCGCCCAGACCGGTGTCAATCACGCCGCCCAGATCGCGCGCCACGGCAAAGCCCAGCGCCGCCGAGATCGAGGTAGAGCTGTGCGCCGCGCCGAAGGGATCAAAGGGCGATTCCGACCGTTTGGTGAACCCCGACAACCCGTCCTGCTGGCGCAGGGTACGAATGCGATCGCGACGGCCAGTCAGGATCTTGTGCGGGTAGCACTGATGGCTGACGTCCCAGATCAATTTGTCCTTCGGGGTGTCAAAGACCGAGTGGATCGCCACGGTCAATTCAACAACGCCCAAACCAGCGCCCAAATGGCCGCCGGTTTCCGACACCGCCGAAATGGTTTCCTGACGCAGTTCGTCCGCGATCTGGCGCAGCTGCGCATCATTAAACCGTTTCAGGTCCGCAGGTGTATTCACCTGATCAAGAAGCGGTGTATCGGGTCTGTCTGACATGGCCCCCTCCGGGGTGGAATTTTAGCTGTGACGCGAGATAACGAAACGGGCCGCTTGTCGCAAGGTTTCCGCCTCATCCCCATAACAATCTAGGGCGCTGCAGGCTTCTTTCACCAAGGTTTCTGCGCGAGTTTTCGCTGCCTCTAGGCCCAAGAGCGACACAAAGGTCGCCTTACCCGCATCAGCATCCTTGCCCACGGCCTTGCCTACAGTTTCGGCGTCGCCTTCGACATCCAGCACATCGTCCCAGATCTGGAACGCCAGACCCAGTTTTTGCGCATAGATGGACAGCGCGCTGGTATCCGCGCCGGCCAGCACCGCGCCTGCACAGGCCGACCATTCGATCAAGGCGCCGGTTTTACCCGCCTGCAATTCGGTAATCTGTTCCAGTGTCAGCGGGGTCGCGGCTGTTTCAGCGGCGATATCCAACGCCTGCCCTTTCACCATACCCGCCGCGCCAGATGCGCGCGCCAGCGTCAGCACCAATTCGGCCCGCACCGCTGGATCATTGGATGCCTCAACCCGGGCCAGCAGTTCAAACGCCAGCGTCTGCAAGGCGTCCCCAGCCAGCACAGCGGTGGCCTGATCCCATTTCACATGAACCGTGGGCAGGCCACGGCGCAGATCATCGTCATCCATACAGGGCAGATCATCATGGACCAGCGAATAGGCATGCAGCGCCTCAACCGCCGTTGCGGCCCAGATCGCCTGGTCCGGTGCAATACCATGCAAACGGGCGCTTTCCAGCACCAGAAAGGCGCGCAACCGTTTGCCGCCTGCACTGGCGTAATGCATCGCCTGCACCACCGGTAGATCATCCAGTTCGCCCAAAACGCGGTCCAGATGCGCCTGCACCTGTGATGCGGCGTCTTTCAAACGGGTGTCAAACACGGGTTTACAGACCTTCGACCGGCTTTAGACCATTGGGCTGACCATTGCCATCCAGCGTGATGGCGGCAACCTTTTCTTCAGCCTCTTTCAGCTTGTCCTCGCAGCGCTTCTTCAGCTCTGCACCACGCTGATAGAGGTTAATCGACTCTTCCAACGCCACATCGCCACGCTCCAGCCGGGTCACAACGCTTTCCAGCTCTTGCATCGCCTGTTCAAAGCTCATTTCGGCAACCGGTGTCTCGCTCATCGGGCAATCCCTTCACATCTGATCGTTAAGCGCTGTCAGACCATATCTATAGGGCAGAGTCGAGGTCACAGCGTATCGCAAATCATCAATACAGCGTATCAATCCGGCGCCAGCATGTAGCCTGCACCGCGCACGGTTTGCAGATAGCGTGGCTGTTTCGGATCACTTTCCAACTTGCGGCGCAGACGGGTGATTTGCACATCCACCGCCCGTTCCTGCGCTTGGCCACGATCGCGGCCCAAATCTTCGACCAGTTTGGCGCGGCTGATCGGTTCGCCCGGCAGGGCAGAAAAGATCTTCATCAGCTGACTTTCGGTGGCGGTTAGGCGCACCATTTCATCGCCCTGCCACAGTTCACCGCGATCAATATCATAACGCACATCCCCCAACGCCAGCACGCGCGGCGCTTCGTCCTGCGCCTCCGGCTCTGGCATTCGGCGCAGGATCGCGTTGATCCGCAACAACAGCTCTTTGGGCTCAAAGGGTTTCGCCAGATAATCATCGGCCCCTGCCTCTAGCCCCGCAATGCGATCCGTCGTTTCACCCTTGGCGGTCAGCAACAGGATCGGGGTCGCCATGGTTTCACGCAATTCGCGCGTCAGGGCCACGCCATCCTCACCGGGCATCATCACATCCATGACGATCATGTCGAAATCCAGCCCCGACAACAGGCGCCGCGCATGGGCCGCATCCCGCGCCGCTGACACGAGGAAGCCGTTACGCATCAAAAACTTCTGCAACAGGGTGCGAATGCGTTCATCGTCATCAACAATCAACAGGTGTGCATCGACATCAATCATTGGCCAGCCTCCCGCAGAGCGTGGTGTTTACGTCGCATTTCAGGATCCATCATCGCCTCCAGCACCTGACGGAAGCCTGCCACCGCCTGCGGTCCCGCCGCACGGTAAGCCGCGCGCATCCGCGCACGTTGGGCGTCAGACAGTTGGCGTTCCAACGCCTCTCCCGCCTCTGTCAGATAAAGGTTGCGCTCGCGCTTGTCGGTCACGCCGACGCGGCTTTCAACCAGACCATCCTCGATCAAGGTGCGTAGCACGCGGTTCAACGACTGCTTGGTCACCCCCAAGAGGATCAGCAAATTATTCACGGTCGTTCCTAGTGCGCGATTGATAAAGTGGATCGCGCGGTGGTGCGCTCGGCCATAGGCCATACCCGCCAAAATGCGATCAGGATCAGCGGTAAAGCCGCGATAGGCAAAAAACATCGCCTCAATCCCCTGACGGAGTTGTTCGTCTGTCAGAAAGAGGAGGTTTTCGCCCATACCAACGTCGTTCATACTGTTCCCCAGCTGCACCCCAAACACACACCGTGAAAATACTATACGGCGACATATTGTTCTATGTTGTTATCAATAGCTTATGTCAGTCTTGTTGACTTTCCAAGGTGCGAATGTTACCGAATCGCAGTTTTAGCGCAACAATATGTCCACTTCGGATCAATTGAGCGCAATTTTCAAAATACCTCAGGCAGTCAGGAGGCACGGCAATGGCCGGATATGATGATCGCGACGGCAAGATCTGGATGAACGGTAAACTGGTGGAATGGCGTGACGCAAATGTCCACATTCTGACCCACGCGCTGCATTACGCCTCTTCTGTCTTTGAGGGCGAGCGTTGCTATAACGGCAAAATCTTCAAATCTGTGGAACACTCAGAGCGCCTGATCCGCTCGGCTGAACTGCTGGACATGGAAATCCCCTACTCGATCGAAGAGATTGAGGCCGCCAAATACGCGGTGCTGGAAGCCAACGGTTGGACCGACGCCTATGTGCGCGTGATCGCATGGCGCGGCGCGGGCGAGGACATGGGCGTTGCCTCGCGCAAGAACCCTGTTCAACTGGCCGTGGCCGCATGGGCATGGGGCAACTACTACGGCGACGCAAAAATGAAGGGCGCGAAACTGGACATCGCCAAATGGCGCCGTCCCGATCCCGCCACCATCCCGCATGAGGCAAAGGCCGCTGGCCTCTACATGATCTGCACCATGTCCAAACACGCCGCCGAGGACAAAGGCTGCTCGGACGCGATGATGTATGACTACCGCGGCTATGTGGCCGAAGCGACCGGCGCCAACATCTTCTTCGTCAAAGACGGTGAGGTCCACACCCCGAAGCCTGACGCTTTCCTTGACGGTATCACCCGCCGCACCGTTATCGGCATGCTGCAAGAGCGCGGCATCACCGTGCATGAACGCCACATCATGCCCGAAGAGCTGGAAGGTTTTGAACAGTGCTGGCTGACCGGCACCGCCGCTGAAGTGACCCCTGTGGGCCAAATCGGTGACTACACCTTTGAGGTCGGCACCCTGACCCGCGAAATTTCCGAAGCCTATGAGGCACTGGTGCGCGCCTAAGCGCCACCGAAACCTCACAACACAAAAGGGCGGCCTCCTGATCGGGGCCGCCCTTTTCTTTTGTCAAAACCGTTTCAATGTTCCGGCAAATACTCCCGCCGGAGGCATGGCCGCCCGTGGGCGGCCACCATTGTTAGCTCGGGCTCATCCCGCGCAGACGTTCGGAACGCCGGCGCAGCATCTCTACCGTGGTCAACAGCGCGATCGAGATCACAACAAGGATCGTCGCCACCGCCAGAATGGTCGGCGAGATCTGTTCGCGCAGACCAGTGAACATCTGCCATGGCAGTGTTTTCTGGCTAGCGGAGCCAACGAACAGCACCACAACCACCTCGTCAAATGAGGTGATGAAGGCAAACAGACCACCCGAAATCACACCGGGCAGGATCAGCGGCATCTGCACCTTGAAGAAGGTGGTCACCGGGTTCGCCCCCATGTTCGCCGCCGCACGGGTCAGCGAGTTGTCAAAGCCCACCAGCGTTGCGGTCACGGTGATGATCACAAACGGAATGCCCAGCACAGCGTGCGCCAGCACCACCTTTACATAGCCCACGAAGGTCTTGTTCAGGCCCAGCGTCCCTTCCATCCAGTTACCAATCTGGCTGTAGAAGAAGAACATGCCGGTGGCCGAAATGATCAGCGGCACAATCATCGGCGAAATCAGGATCGCCATGATCGCCCGTTTGAACGGCACGTGGTTCTGGCTGAGGCCGATGGCCGCCAAGGTGCCGAGGCTGACCGAAATCACCGTCGCAATCGGCGCAATGATAAGAGAGTTCTTGAACGAACGCTGCCATTCATTGTTGGTGAAGAAGTCGCGGTAGTGCTTCAGCGAATAGCCTTCGGGATCCAGACGCAGCATTTCAGGCGTAAAGGTAAAGAAGTCCTGCGCGTTGAACGACAGCGGCATCACCACAAGGATCGGCGTGATCAGGAAGACAAAGATCGACCCGCAAATCACCCGGAACGTGTAGTGCCACAGCACCTGACGCGGTGTCAGATAGGGCAACAGACGGGCGCGGTAGCGCCCCTCATAGAGCCAGTAGATGAACCAGTGGAACAGCCAGCCAAAGATAGCACCAAGGATAACCCCCGGCGTACCGCCGAAGATGAACCCCAGCACCGCCATGACGGCGATGGAAATCCATTTGGCCAGACCTTCGTTCTTCAGAACCGAGATAAAGATCATCGCCAGTGCCACCACCAGGCAGGCGCCGACAACAACGCCCATCAGGCCGGATCCGTTGGCAGTGCCAACAAACAGTCCGAGTAAGCCCCCTGCCGCTGCCACAGTGGGCAGCACCAGAGACATGGGTTTGCGGGAAATGGGTGTAAGTGCAGCCATGTTCGTTACCCCAGCTTCACGTTGTCGATGCCGACGATTTTGTCGTAGGCCCAGTAAAGGATCAGAACCACAGCCAGCAGGATGGTCCCCAGCGCAGCGGCCAGACCCCAGTTAAGCGAGCTGGAAATATGGTATGCGATCCGGTTCGAGATGAAGACACCCTTGGTGCCGCCAACAATTTCAGGCGTGATGTAGTAACCAATCGCCAGAATGAAGACGAGGATGGAGCCCGCGCCAATACCCGGCACCGACTGCGGGAAGTACACCCGCCAGAAGGCCGTCCAATCGGTTGCGCCCATCGATTTCGCCGCGCGTACATAATGCGGTTTGATCGTCTGCATCACCGAATACATCGGCAGGATCATAAAGGGCAGCAGGATGTGGGTCATCGCGATGATCGTACCTGTTTGGTTGTTGATCAGCGCCAATCGGGAATCATCAGCGACCATACCCAACCAGACCAGAACTTCGTTGATCACACCTTGTTGCTGCAGCATCACCTTCCATGCAGATGTCCGCACCAGCAGCGATGTCCAGAATGGCAGCAGAACAAGAATCATCAGAACGTTTGCCGTGCGGGCCGGCAGGTTTGCCAGAATCCACGCCACCGGATAGCCCAGCAGAATACAAGACCCGGTAATCATCAATGACATCAGCAATGTACGCTGGAACAGCGTGATCAGGATCTGTTTGTCCTCTGGCTGTGCCTGCGCACCCTCTGGGGTACGACGCATATCAACCGCGTTGAGGAAGTAGCCGTTGGTGATACGAACCGAATGGGTTTTGATCGCGCGCCACGTTTCAACGTCGCCCCATTTTTTGTCGATCTTGATGATCTTTTCTTTGAACGGCGCGTCCTCTGCCGGATCCAGCTTTTTCATTTTGCGGCCGGATTTACGGAACAGCGAGGACAGGCCAGTCTGTTCATAGTTCAGGCGGGTGCCCAGTTTCGTGTGCTCTTTGGCGGCGATGGCTTTGACCATGTCGGATGCAAAGGCCGCATACAGCGCCTCATCCGGCAATTCGCCACTTTCGGCATCCCATTTTTGCAACTCCACCACCGTGAGCGGCAGCGTGTCGGCAACGATGTCATTCTCGACCGAACGGAACAGCATCGAACCAATCGGGAAAATGAAAGAAATCAGGACGAAGATCAGCAGCGGGGCAACCAGCATCAGGGCCCGCATTTTCTGGCGGCGTAACGCCCTGCTGAGGCTGCGTTTTAGCGGCGTGCCGTCGGCGGCCAGCATTGGGCCGGAATCGGTGGTATCGCTCATAATGTCCCCGTCGGAAGTGTTGGTGTGGATGGGCCGTACTTTGCGGCCCATCCTATTAAGTGTGCTGAAAAGTCAGCGACTTATTTTGCCAGCCACGCCTGGAATTTGGCGTCGATGTCATCACGGTAGTCAGCCCAGAACTCGTAGTTGTAGAGGAAGGTGTTCTGTGCGTTTGCCGGATCGGTCGGCATGTGCGGCGCCATCTCGATGCCCAGTTCAGCGTGGGTGCTGACCAGCGGTGCGGACGATGCACGTGCCGGACCGTAAGAGATGAACTTGGCCTGATCTGCCAGACGCTGGGTGTCGGTGGCGAAGTAGATGTAGTCCAGCGCGCGGGCTTTACGCTCTTCGCTCAGACCGGCGGGAATGATCCAACCGTCCAGATCGAACATCTGTGCGTCCCACAGCATCGCAACCGGCTGGTTCTGCTCTTCGATGACCGAGAACAGACGACCGTTGAAGGTCGAACCCATGATGACTTCGCCGTCAGCCAGCAGCTGCGGGGTGTCTGCACCAGCGGACCACCAAATTACGCTGTCTTTGATGGTGTCCAGCTTGGCCAGAGCGCGGTCCTGACCTTCGGAGGTTTCCAGCACTTCGTAGATTTCGTCTTTGGCGACGCCATCACACAGCAGTGCCCACTCCATGTTGCCGATCGGACGCTTTTCCAGCGAACGCTTGCCCGGGTAGGCTTCCAGGTCGAATACGTCACAGATTTCGGTCGGCGGGGTGTCACCAACCAGATCGGTGCGGTAGCCGAAGGTGGTCGAGTATACGATCTGCGGGATGAAGCAGTCGGACACCAGCAGCGCGCCAAAGTCATCTTCGGCCGAAGTGCCATCAGGTGCCGGAGCCAGTTGGGTGTTGAAGTCAATCTCTTCTGCCAGACCTTCGTCACACAGACGGATCGCGTCAGATGCTACAACGTCAACAACGTCCCAGGTCACGTTGCCTGCTTCGTTCATGGCGCGCAGTTTCGAAACCGCTTCGGCAGAGCTGTCATCGTTGATGATGTTGACGCCGGTTTTGGCCGAATAGGGCTCGTGGTAGGCTTTCATCTGCGACTTGGAATAGGCGCCGCCCCAGGACACGATGGTCATTTCTTCTGCCGCTACAGCACCAGCAGCAAAGGCCAGAGCAGTCGAGGCCATAAAGATCTTGGTGAGTTTCATACTTATTCTCCCAGAGTTGTTCCCGTTAATTTTATAGTTGTGGGCCCACGGTCACGGGTTACGGCGCAGGCCTTGTGGGTACTGCCCCCGCACTTGAGCGAGGGGGCAGACTGTCCCTACTGTCACGCGTCCAGCGCGCGGCAATCTTCTGGCAACCAGCCGATTTCGATCTGCTCGCCGGGTTTCAGGCGTACCTGATCCGGGGCATTCCGGGTTTTCACGACAAACTCGTCGTTACCGGCCACCCGCAGACGGGTGCGGAAAATGTCACCCATGTAGATGAATTCCAGCACTTCGGCTTTCAGGGTGTGCGCGCCCTCTTGCAGGCGCTCTTTGTTAAACTCGACGCGCTCAGGGCGGATCGATACGCGAGTGCGTTCTCCAACCTGACTGACGTTGATCGGCTTGGCGTCGATCAGCTCACCATCGTCCAGACGGATCAGACATTTGTCACCGCTGATCTCCTGAACCACGCCTTCCAGCGTGTTGTTTTCACCAATGAACTGCGCAACGAAGCTGTTCTGCGGCTCTTCGTACAGGGTGTCTGGCGGATCCAGCTGCTGAATGCGGCCATCGTCAAACACCGCAACGCGGTCCGACATGGTCAGTGCTTCGGTCTGGTCGTGGGTCACGTAAACCGTGGTGATGCCCAGTTCATGCGCCAGACGGGTGATTTCAAACTGCATGTGTTCGCGCAGCTGTTTGTCCAGCGCGCCCAGCGGTTCGTCCATCAGCACCAGTTCCGGTTCAAACACCAGCGCACGCGCCAGTGCGATACGCTGCTGCTGACCACCAGACAGTTGCGCCGGACGACGACCACCAAAGGCCCCCATCTGCACCATATCCAGTGCGCGCTTTACCTTCTCTTCGCGCTCGGATTTGCCCATTTTGCGGACTTCCAGAGGGAAGGACAGGTTTTCAGCAACCGTCATGTGAGGGAACAAGGCGTAGTTCTGGAACACCATCCCGATGCCGCGCTTGTGCGGGGGGATGTTGTTGATCGGACGCCCATCAAGAAGGATTTCGCCGTGGGTGGCGGTTTCGAAACCGGCCAGCATCATCAGGCATGTGGTTTTTCCAGAACCTGACGGGCCAAGCATCGTCAGAAATTCGCCCTTGGGCAAAGAAAGGTTCAGGTCTTTTACGACCAGGTTTTCACCGTCGTAACTTTTTTGCACGCGTTCAAACGCGACAAAAGCATCGCTAGTGGATCCGTCAGGCAAAGCAACTCCCCGCTTTTATGGTCGGCGATTTTCTCGCTCGTTCCATCAGACTAAAACGCGAGTGACGCCGCGTTGCAACCGAATCGCGGCACTTTTGCGCAAAAAAGCGACATGGGTCGTCGCTTTTGTGAAATGAATTAAGGCGAATTGGCCTCGTAAAATTCGCGTTAACAGAAAGACGACACACCCACCTAGGCCCTAGCCCATTGGCATTTGATGTCGTTTTTGTCTCATCCGAATTTACGCATATTTTCCCTTTTTCACCGCTATCGCACTGAGAAGAAAGAAAACAAAAAATCGCAGATATTTGATCAAAAACTGAGCACTAAGCACCTACAACCGCCAAGAATCAGCGCCCGTAGTGGTTGCATTCAACCGAATCAGCAAAAGAAAACCCCGCCAGAGTGATCTGACGGGGTTTGCATGGTGTCGGTTTGCGCGCGGGTTTTTAGCTGGCAGGCACCCACAATCCGGCATCTTTGGCGGCGGCCATGCCTTCGTCCAGCGACTTCACCGCGCGTTCCATCAGAACGTCCACCTCACCTTTGGTCATCACCAGCGGCGGCGAAATGATCATGCGGTCGCCCACATGGCGCATCACCAGATTGTTGGCAAAGCACCGTTCGCGGCACATGTACCCCACGGTGCCCGCATCCGCCGCAAAGGCCGCGCGGCTTTCCTTGTGCGGGGTCAACGCGATGGATCCCATCATGCCCACAATGTTCGCCTCACCCACCATCGGGTGATCGATCAACGCCTCCCACTTTTCTTTCAGGTAAGGACCGACCTCGTTCTGGACGTGACCGACGATGTTTTCTTCCTGCATGATGTTGAGGTTTTCCAATGCCACAGCAGCGGCCACAGGGTGGCTGGAATAGGTATAGCCGTGGTTAAATTCACAGCCGCCGATCACCTCGGCCACCTCATCACTGACGATCGAGCCACCAATCGGCGCATAGCCAGAGCTGAGGCCCTTGGCGATGGTCATGATGTCAGGACGCCAGCCCACGGTTTCAGACCCGAACCAGTTGCCTGTCCGACCGAAGCCACAGATCACCTCATCCGCGATCAGCAAGATCTCGTACTTGTCGCAAATGCGTTGAATTTCAGGCCAGTAGGTTTCCGGCGGCACGATAACACCACCAGCGCCCTGCACTGGTTCAGCGATAAAGGCGGCGACGTTATCTTCGCCGATATCATTGATAGCCTGTTCCAGCTGACGGGCGCGTTCCAGACCAAATTCCTCGGGCGACTGATCACCACCTTCGGCCCAATAGTTGGGCTGATCAATGTGATGAATATCAGCAATTGGCAGGCCGCCCTGCGCGTGCATGCCGGTCATCCCGCCAAGGCTGGCAGAACCAACAGAGGAACCGTGGTACGCATTCTTACGACTGATGATCACCTTTTTCGACGGCTTGCCCTTTTCGGCCCAATAGGTTCGCACCATGCGAATGTTGGTGTCATTCGCCTCGGAACCGGAGCCCGCATAGAACACGTGGTTCAGATCCCCCGGCGCCAGTTCGGCCAGCTTCTGACTCAGCGCGATGGCCGGTACGTGGGTGGTCATGAAGAAGGTGTTATAATAGGGCAGCTCTTTCATCTGGCGCGCGGCGACGTCTGCCAGACGGTCACGACCGTAGCCAACATTCACGCACCACAAACCGGCCATGCCGTCGATAATTTTGTTGCCTTCGCTGTCCTGAATCCAGACGCCGTCGGCGCGGGTGATGACCCGCGCGCCCTGCTTGGCCAGATCATCCTGAGTGCTAAAGGGGTGCATATGGTGCGCAGCATCCAGCGCCTGCAGTTCTGCCGTCGGCATGTGATTCGTAATTACGGTCATTTGACACCTCATCGGGCTGAAATCATGCCGCACAGCGATTCACCACGCACAAAACGTCAGGTCAGGCGGCCTCAAAATCAGGATATGATCAAATTATCCAATGTCAATCGAATCAGATGTGCCTAAAAATCAGGCAAGCATCTCGCGAACCTGCTCCATGCCCTGCATCATATCTTCTAGGCAAGCGGCGGCGGCGGCCGCGCTATCACCGGCTGACATCGCAGCCAGCAGGTCCTTGTGCTTATCCGGCAAATTCTGCGTTCCAACCCTGCCGCAGACCACCCGCAATGATGGCCCAAACCGCAGCCAAAGCCCCTCTGCCAGATCGGCCAGAATGGGGGCTTCGGCCAGATCATAAATCATCCGGTGAAAGCGATAGTTGTACTCGAGATAGGCCTGCAGGTCCCCTTGCGCGATGCCTTCATCCAACTGATTGTCCAGCCGGGTCAGATCCGCAAGGGCCTCTTTGGTCATACGCGTAGTTGCGCGGGCGGCCAATTCCCCCTCAACACATTGACGCGCAATGATAATTTCCTCGATATTGTCGGCCGTCAAATTGGGCACAATAACACGACGGTTGCCCTGAAATTTCAGCGCCCCCTCTGCCGTCAACCGGCGGATCGCTTCACGCACAGGTGTCATGCCAGCATCTAACCGGGCGGTCAGCCCCTGAATGGTCACCGGTTCGCCAGGAGCGATTTCTCCAAACAGGATTTGTTCGCGCAAAGTGCGATAGACAATTTCATGCGCGGGCAGGCGTTTTTCGCCGCCTTCGGCTGCGGTCAATTTCTGGGCGTCGCCGTCCATAATGCCGTATTTCTCCCTGACAGGTCTTTTGGCTCGCTTGCGAGTTTAACGGTAGCGTGGAAACATTACCATATTGCCAGACGCGGCAAAAATTGATCAAATTCCGATACCGGGCAGAAAGACCCGTGTTCAATAGGGAGTATACCTCATGAAGACTCAAATTCTGGCGTCCACTGCAGCATTCGCTTTGCTGGCAGGTGCCGCCACTGCCGATGAAGTACGGGTTTATAACTGGTCAGATTACATTGACGAAGAGCTGCTGGCGCAGTTCGAAGCCGAAACTGGCCTGAAACTGGTCTATGACGTGTTTGACAGCAACGAACTCTTGGAAACCAAAATGCTGGCCGGCGGGTCGGGCTATGACGTGGTGGTGCCCACCGGCACCTTCCTGCAGCGCCAGATCACCGCGGGCGCGTTTCAAAAGCTGGATCTGGAACAGCTGCCCAACCACGGCAACCTGTGGGACCTGATCAAGGATGTGACCGCAGGCTACGACCCGGAAAACGCCTATTCGATCAACTACATGTGGGGCAGCACCGGTCTGGGTGTGAATGTGGGCAAGGTCAAAGAGATCCTGGGCGACGACGCACCGCTGAACAGCATGGAACTGGTCCTGAACCCCGACAACATGGAAAAACTGGCCGCCTGTGGCGTGCATTTCCTCGACGCCCCGTCGGAAATCATCCCAATGGCGCTGAAATATCTGGGTGAAAACCCCGACAGCCACGACAAGGACGTGATTGCCAAGGCGGAGCCGGTGCTGACCGCGGTGCGTCCGCACATCCAGAAATTCCACAGCTCGGAATACATCAACGCGCTGGCAAACGGTGACATCTGTGTGGCTGTTGGCTGGTCCGGCGACATCCTGCAGGCCCGTGACCGTGCCGCCGAGGCCGACAATGGTGTGGAAATCGCCTACAACGCCTTCGCTGAGGGGTCGCTGATGTGGTTTGATCAGATGGCAATTCCCGTCGACGCCCCGAACCCCGAAGGCGCACACAAGTTCCTGAACTTCATTCTGGACGCCAAGAACATGGCCGCAGCGTCGAACTATGTCTACTACGCCAACGGCAACATCGCATCGCAGGAACACCTGGTTGAGGATGTGATCGGCGATCCGGCGATTTACCCGGACGAAGAGACGATGTCGAACTTCTACATCACCACGCCCTATCCGGCGAAAACCCAGCGGGTTGTGACCCGTCTGTGGACCAAAGTGAAATCCGGCACCTAAGCCGCATTTATGACGGCCCGCCCCACGTAGGGCGGGCCGACCTCTGACAGACTGGGACGGGTATGACTGTAGACGTATTTGCGCCGTGGGAAGATCCCACCGAAAAACCGCTGATCCAATTCAAAGGCGTGACCAAACGCTATGGCAGCTTTACCGCGATTGATAACCTGACCCAGGACATCTACACGCGCGAATTCTTTGCCCTCTTGGGTCCATCGGGCTGTGGTAAAACCACGATGATGCGGATGCTGGCAGGGTTTGAAACCCCGACCGAAGGCCAGATTTTGATCGCCGGTCAGGACATGGCCGCGGTGCCACCGAATGAACGTGCGGTGAACATGATGTTCCAGTCCTACGCTCTGTTCCCGCACCTGTCGATCTGGGACAACATCGCCTTTGGCCTGCGCCGGATGAAAATGCCCAAAGCGCAGATCGAAGAACGGGTTGAGGAAATGCTGCGCCTCACCCGCATGACCCAATTTGCTCGCCGCAAACCGCATCAGGTGTCTGGCGGCCAGCGTCAGCGTGTGGCGCTGGCGCGGTCACTGGCCCGTGCGCCGAAACTGCTGTTGCTGGATGAACCGCTGGGCGCGCTGGACAAGAAACTGCGTGAGGAAACGCAGTTTGAACTGATGGACATTCAGGAAAAGACCGGCACCACCTTTGTCATCGTGACCCACGACCAAGAGGAGGCGATGACCGTCGCCAGCCGCGTCGCCGTCATGGACCACGGCAAGATCATTCAGGTCGCCACCCCGCCGAAGATTTATGAAGAGCCGAACAGCGTCTATGTCGCTGACTTTATCGGTGATGTGAACATCATCGAAGGCGCGGCGCATAAAACCAGCGAGGATGGCTATGACATCCACTGGGCCGAAGGTCAGGAACCGATCCACGCCAAAACCACCACCGTGTTGAGCGAAGGACAGAAGGCATTCGTCGCCTTGCGCCCCGAAAAAATCTCCATCGGTGAAGAAAAACCCGAAGGCGCGGTCAACGCGGTGAAGGGCAAGATTATTGATATCGGCTACCTCGGCAACATCTCGACCTATCACGTCGAACTGCCCGGTGGCGTGATGGTCAAGGCGCAGGCCACCAACACCCGCCGCCTGTCACGCCGGAACTTCACCTGGGAAGATGAGGTCTGGCTCAGCTGGACACTGACCGCTGCGTCGGTGTTGGAGCGCTGATGATGCGGCGTCTTTTCCTTATATCCGTCCCCTATCTGTGGCTGCTGGCGCTATTCCTGATCCCCTTTGTGATCGTGCTGAAAATCGCCCTCAGCGACACCGCACTATCGATCCCGCCCTATACGCCGCAGATTGATCTCTCTGCTGGCTGGGAAGGGCTGAGAACCTTCTTTGCTGCGCTGGACATGGAGAACTTTGTCTGGCTGACAGAGGATGACCTTTACTGGAAGGCCTATGTTTCCAGCCTGAAGATCGCCACCATTTCCACCCTGCTGGCATTGCTGGTGGGCTACCCCATCGCCTATGGCATGGCGCAAGCGCCGCAGGAATGGCGTGCAACGCTGATGATGCTGATCATCCTGCCATTCTGGACCAGCTTCCTGATCCGCGTTTATGCGTGGATGGGGATCCTTAGCCAAGAGGGCCTGCTAAACCAGCTGCTGATGGGGCTGGGCCTGATCAGTGATCCGCTGATCATCCTTAACACCAACACCGCCGTTTATATCGGCATCGTTTACACCTACCTGCCATTCATGATCCTGCCGATCTATTCGGCGCTGGAAAAATTGGACGCCAGCCTGCTGGAAGCGGCTGAGGATCTGGGCTGTTCACGGTTCAAAGCCTTCTGGCTGGTGACCATCCCGCTGTCCAAGGGCGGCATCATCGCGGGCAGTTTCCTCGTCTTCATCCCCGCAATCGGTGAATTTGTGATCCCCTCGCTACTGGGCGGGTCGTCCACCCTGATGATCGGCAAAGTCCTGTGGGAAGAGTTCTTCTCCAACCGTGACTGGCCTGTGGCGGCGGCGGTGGCTGTTGTGCTGCTGCTGATCCTGATCATCCCGATCATCCTGTTCCAGCGGAACGAGCAAAAACAGCGGGAGGCCGAATAATGAAGCGGTTTACTTGGTTCAACGCCACCTCGCTGACGCTGGGGTTTGCCTTCCTCTACCTGCCGATGATCATTCTGGTGATCTACAGCTTCAACGCCTCGAAACTGGTGACGGTCTGGGCGGGGTTTTCGACCAAATGGTATGGCGAGCTGATGCGCAACGATCAGATGCTGGATGCGGCATGGGTGACGATCAAGGTTGCCGTTGCCTCCTCCACGTTGGCGACGATCCTTGGCACCATGGCGGCCTATGTGATGGTGCGCGGCGGGCGGTTCATGGGGCGGACGCTGTTTTCCGGCATGATCTTTGCGCCGCTGGTGATGCCCGAGGTGATCACCGGCCTGTCCCTGTTCCTGCTGTTCAAGCCGATCTTTACCCAGATGGGCGCGCATACGATCATTCTGGCGCACGCAACCTTTGCCATGTGCTACGTGTCGGTTGTTGTGTCATCGCGTCTGGTCAGCTTTGACAAATCGCTGGAAGAGGCGGCGCTGGATCTGGGCTGCACGCCGTTTGAAAGCTTCCGCCTTGTGACCCTGCCGATCATTGCGCCTGCGGTAATCTCGGGCTGGCTACTGGCTTTTACCCTGTCGCTGGATGATCTGGTCATTGCCAACTTTACCACTGGTCCCGGCGCCACCACCCTGCCGATGAAGATTTGGTCCGCAGTGCGTCTGGGCGTGAACCCGCAGATCAACGCGCTGTCGACCTTGATGATCGGCGTGGTGACGATTGGGGTGATCATCGCCTCGATCAGCACCAAACGCGCGGCGCTGCGTCAGAAAGCGGATGAACAGGCGGCGGCTGGGTAAGCTGGTCCAAAACAAACGCTCGGGCGACAGCCCGAGCGACTTAGCGTCGTAACGCTTCGGGTAGGTTCGTGCCCGATCCCGAGGGCGGCCCTAAACCAAGCGCAAACGCCCAGTTAACGCGGCTTCTTCCACAAATTGAGATCGGTCAGAATTCGTGCCCGCCCTTGGGGGCGGGGTCAGGCACGAACCGGCTCACTGCGTGACCCGGTGAAAGAACCTCACCCCTGCGGCGTCATACCCGAGCGTGCCTTGGACCGGCGCAGGCCCAGCGCGTGTTCGCGCAGGATGATCAACACCCCTGCAAACACCACCAATGCTGCACCCGCCAGCATCTGCATCGTAGGCACCTCATCAAAGATGAAATAGCCGATCCCCAGCGCAAAAATCATCGACGCATAGTCAAACGGCGCCACCACCGATGCCCCCGCGAAACGGTAGGATGAGGTCAGGAAAATCTGACCGAACCCACCCAAAATCCCGCAGGTGATCAACAGCATCGCCTCCCACCCCGTGGGCACCACCCAGCCAAAGGGCAGCGTCAGCAGCGACAACCCCGTCGCCGTCAGTGAGAAGTAGAAGACAATCGCCGATGTCTCCTCGCTCTGGACCATGTTGCGGATGTGAATCTGCGCCAGTGCGGCGAATGTCGCGCCCATCAGCGTAAACGTCACGCCCAGCGCCTGCATCGTCTGCATGGTTTCGCCCTGAAACAGGGTCAAACGCGGCTCAATCACCACGAGAACACCCAAGAGGCCAAGGCCCACCGCGAACATACGGAAAAACCGCACCTCTTCGCCCAGAAACATCGCCGCGAACACAACCGTCAGCAGGGGCGCCGCATAGCCGATCGCCGTCACCTCGGGCAGGGGCAACAGACCCAGCCCGGCAAACCCCAACCCCATCGCAGATGTCCCCACCAGACCCCGCCAGAAATGCGCCATGGGCGATTTCACCTTTAGCCCCGTGCGCAGATCGCCGCGCAGGGTCAGCCACGCGATGATCACCGGCAGCGCAAAGAACGACCGGAAAAACACCGCCTCCCCCGGGGGCACATGTTGCGAGGTTGCTTTGATCAAAGATGCCATAGTGATGAACATCACCACCGAGCAGAGTTTGAGGGCAATGCCCTTCACCGGATTCATACCGTATCCTTTCGCGCGATAGTGCCATCTTACAGTGTTGCTTTGACGAAAAACCATGCGAAAACAGGGGAAGCCGTTCTTTTACGGATTTGCACACTGACCAAGGCCGCGCCATGTATGACACCAATTACCTGATCCACCGCCTGTCCCTCGGCGCAGAAAGCACACCGGACAAGCTCTTTGCCAGCCGTCCCGGCCAACCGGATGTCACCTACGCGCAACTGTTTTCCGGCGCGCAGGCGCTGGCGCAACGGCTGATCGCGCAGGGACTGGAACCGGGGGACCGTGTGGCGGTACAGGTCGCCAAGACGCTGGAGGCAGTGCAGCTCTACCTTGGTACCGTGATGGCGGGCGGGATCTTCCTGCCGCTCAACACCGCCTATACGGCGGCAGAGGTCGGCTATTTCCTAGGCGACGCCACCCCGCGCATCTTGGTCTGTGACCCCGCGCGTTTAGATGAACTGTCCCCCCTGGCAACAGATGCCACCGTGCTGACGCTGGACAGCGCGGGGCAGGGCAGCCTGACCGCCGATCTGCCAGATGCAGACCCCGCCTTTGCCCCCGTGTCGCGAGGCGGCGATGATCTGGCGGCGATCCTTTACACATCGGGCACCACTGGCCGGTCAAAGGGTGCGATGCTCAGCCACAAAAACCTAGCCAGCAATTCGGCCTCTCTGGTCGATCTGTGGCGTTTCACAACCGATGACGTACTGATCCACGCGCTGCCGATCTTTCACACCCACGGGCTATTTGTAGCCACCAACGTGGCGCTGCTGTCTGGGGCGTCCACCGTGTTTCTGCCGGGCTTTGACGCCGACGCGATCCTTGATGCCATGCCAAGCGCCACCGCTCTGATGGGTGTGCCGACGTTCTATACCCGCCTGTTACAGCATGATCGCCTAACCCCAGACCATGCCGCCAACATGCGCCTGTTCATCTCGGGCTCTGCCCCATTGTTGGTCGACACCCACGAACAATGGCAGGCACGCACCGGGCACCGCATCCTTGAACGCTATGGCATGACCGAAACCAACATGAGCACCTCCAACCCCTATGACGCTGAACGCCGCGCGGGCACCGTCGGTTTCCCGCTGCCGGGGGTAGAACTGCGGATCATGAAGGACGGCGCTAAGGTGGCGCAGGACGACATCGGCATCATCGAGGTGCGCGGCGACAACGTGTTTCAAGGCTACTGGCAGATGCCGGAAAAAACCGCCGAGGAACTGCGCCCTGACGGGTGGTTCATCACTGGCGATCTGGCCCAGCAGGACAGCGACGGCTATGTCACCATCGTGGGCCGGGCCAAGGATCTGATCATCACCGGCGGTTTCAACGTCTATCCCAAAGAGGTCGAAAGCCTGATCGACGACTTGCCCGGCGTTCTGGAAAGCGCGGTGATCGGCGTGCCGCATCCTGATTTTGGCGAAGCGGTGGTTGCCATTGTTGTCCCAGACAGCCCCAATCTAACTGTAGAAACAATTGCGCAGGCCTGTGCCAGCGACCTAGCGAAGTTCAAACAGCCCAAGCAAATTTTCCTCGTAGATGCGTTGCCGCGCAACACGATGGGCAAGGTCCAGAAGAAAGCGCTGCGCGAGGAAAACGTAGCCTTATTTGCCTGAAAATGGGTTTTCGGCTACACTCGCCTTATGCGGGGGACAATTGAATTAAAGGGGGGACATCTTCACATTCCGAAGACCACCCCACAAACAGGCATGTTTTAGCGCATCGCTGAATGCAGATCAGGCAGGGATTTGCCATCGCACAGCGCTACCGTTTTATTAACCAGTATCACTCCTATCTCAGTGACATCACACCACGCCGCAGGGCGCGTCGCACTGGCGCGTCCGTTAGGCGTTTTGATTGAAAGGATACGAGGATGACCTTGAACAAATTTTTGCTGGCAGGTGTTGCTGCCTCTTTGACCGCAGCGCCTGTATTTGCTGGTTCTGCTGATCCGGCGCCAGCGGATCCCACCCCGACCCCTACCTATGTTGCACCTGTGTCCGGTGACTGGACCGGCGGTTACGTGGGTCTGAACCTAGGTTTTGCGGATCTGGAAGCCGGCGCAACCGAAGCTGACGGTGGCTTTTACGGCCTGACCGCTGGTTATGACTACGATCTGGGTGATTGGGTCGTGGGTGCTGGCATCGACTATGATCGTCTGGATATCAATCTGGGTGGCAGCAACGTAGACTCTGCCGCACGTCTGAAAGTGCGCGCAGGTTATGATCTGGGCGATGGCCTTATTTACGGCACCGCGGGCGCAGTCCGCGTTGATGTTGCAGGACTGGGTGACGACACAGGCTATTTCGTCGGTGCAGGTTACGAACACAAAGTCACCGAACAAATCTCGGTCGGCGGTGAGGTTCTGTACCACGACATTTCGAACTTCAACGGCAGCGGAACCGATGTGGAGGCAACCACGTTTGCCGCCAAGGTTAACTTCCGTTTCTGATCTGATTCTCAGACATGAAATACCAAAACGGGCGCCCATGACGAGGCGCCCGTTTCTTTGCAATCAGCTCAAAACAGTCTCTAACCCACGTAATAGAGACTAAACTTGGATAGATCAGGCCCGTTTCGGCAGCACCCAATCCGGGCGCGGGAAATGGCAGGTGTAGCCGTTAGGGTGTTTTTCCAGATAGTCCTGATGTTCCTCCTCGGCGTCCCAGAAGGCACCAACCGGTTCCACTTCTGTCACCACTTTACCGGGCCATAGGTTGGACGCATCAACATCAGCAATGGTATCTAGCGCCACTGCTTTCTGATCCTCATCCACATAGTAGATGGCCGACCGATAGCTCATGCCCAGATCATTGCCCTGACGGTTCACCGTGGTCGGATCATGGATCTGAAAAAAGAACTCCAACAGCTTGCGATAGCTGGTCTGGGTTGGATCAAACAGGATCTCAATTCCTTCGGCATGGGTGCCGTGGTTCTTGTAGGTGGCGTTTTCAACATCGCCGCCGGTGTAGCCCACACGGGTGCCCGTCACGCCGGGCAGCTTGCGGATCAGATCCTGCATGCCCCAGAAACAGCCACCGGCCAATACTGCACGTTCGCTCATCAGATATCCTCCACTTGGTTGAGGTAGTCACCGTATCCTTCAGCCTGCATGTCATCGCGATGCACAAAGCGCAAGGAGGCCGAGTTGATGCAATAGCGCAGCCCACCGCGATCCGGCGGCCCGTCGGGGAACACATGGCCCAGATGACTATCACCATGGGTCGATCGCACCTCGGTCCGCACCATACCATAGCTGCGATCCGTCAACTCCGCGATATGGGCGGATTCAATCGGTTTGGTAAAGCTAGGCCAGCCACAGCCCGATTCATATTTGTCTGAGGAGGCAAAGAGAGGCTCCCCCGACACGATATCAACGTAGATCCCGGGTTCTTTATTGCCTAACAGCGCACCGGTGCCCGCGCGTTCGGTGCCGCTATCCTGCGTCACCCAACGCTGTTCCTCGGTCAGGGTGGCAATGACGGCGGGGTCTTTGACATATTTGGACATGTAACGCCCTCCTGTTCTTATCTGTTGATAAGATAGGCAGTTCCCCGCCCGGGGGAAGGTCTGTTTCAGCCCGCTGTCGCGATTGTGCGCAATCGGCCCAATGCCCAACGCGCCGCATCGCGCACGGTGTCGTCCTCATCCTCGGTCAAGCCCTGTGCCACACGCAACAAGGCCGCATCTCCGGAATTGCCGATAGCATAAAGGACGTTGCGCACGAACCGATTACGCCCAATCCGCTTGATCGGGGAACCACTGAAAAACGCCCGAAACCCCGCATCATCCAGCACTGCCAGCTCTGCCAGCTTGGGCGCTTTCAGCTCATCCCGCGCCAGATAGCGCAATTCGCGCGCCTCAACGGCGAACTTGTTCCACGGGCAGGCGTTCAGGCAATCGTCACAGCCATAGATCCGATTGCCCATCAACGCGCGCAGGTCCTCATCCACAGGCCCGTGATGTTCAATGGTCAAATAGGAAATGCAGCGCCGCGCATCCAACTGATAGGGCGCAGGGAAAGCATCTGTCGGACAGGCCACCTGACAGGCATCACAGGACCCACAATGGTCCCTTTCTGCTGGATCAGTGTCTAATTTCACGGTGGTAAAGATCGACCCGATGAAAAACCAGCTGCCCAGATCGCGGCTAACCAAATTCGTGTGCTTGCCCTGCCATCCTAGGCCTGCCGCCTGTCCCAGCGGCTTCTCCGGTACTGGCGCGGTATCCACAAACACCTTCACCTGCGCGTCATCGCCAACCTCAGCAATCAACCAGCGGGCCAGCCGTTTCAGCCGTTTCTTGACCAGATCATGGTAGTCTTTGTTCTGCGCATAAACCGAAATCGCCCCCAAATCGGGATGCACCAACACCTCTGCCGGATCGTGTTGCGGAGTATAGCTTTCGCCCAGCATGATGACCGATTGCGCCTCTGGCCAGAGGGCAGCGGGGTTTGACCGCCAATGGATGCGCTCCGCCATCCAGCCCATCTGGCCGTGATAGCCAGCATCTAGGAACGCCTGCAAACGGTCCGGCATCTCAGGCACATCCCAGGGCCGACAGATCCGCGCTAGGTCGAACCCTTCGGCAATCGCCTGTGCAACCAGTCTCTGTTTCAGCCCATCTGCCATTTCAACGATCCCGAAAATACTCTGGGGGAATTGGCCGACAGGCCAAGGGGGCAACGCCCCAAGCGCCAGCTTAGATCAAAAATCCAGATCCGCATAATGCGGCGGCGGCGGGAAACCCGGAACCTGATCGGCCAGGATAGACCGGAAGGCAGGACGCGATTTAATCTTGGCGTACCAGTCTTTCACCACCTCATGACGGTTCCAGTCTACGTCGCTGATATAGTCCAGCGACGACAGATGCGCGGCAGCGGCAAAATCAGCAATGCTCATCTGATCGCCCGCCAGCCAACGGCGCTGATCCAACAGCCACGCCATATAATCCAGATGATACTTGATCCGCTGCGCGCCAGCTTTGACGTTCTTACTGTCCGGGTAGCCCTGCCCCATCACCTTCTTATGCACCCGCTCGTAGAGCAGTTTTGAGGTGACTTCGTGATGAAACTTATCATCAAACCACGCCGCGATGCGCCGGGCCTCGAAACGTGCTTGCTTGCCGCGCGGCAGTAGGGCGGGGTCGGGGTAGGCCTCCTCCAAATACTCTACAATGGCGGTGCTTTCGGACATCATCATGCCGTCCAGCTTCAACACCGGCACCTTACCGGCCGGATTGCGGCGCATGAAATCGGGATCCTGCTCCCAATAGCGCTCTTCGCTCAGCTCAACCTCGATCCGTTTCTCAGCCAGCACAAGACGCAGCTTGCGGCAAAAGGGGGACAAGGGAAAATGATACAGCTTGGCCATGCGGTCACACCTTACGAAATACCTGCGGGACGGGGAGTGTCCCCTTCAATGCCTTTTTGACGGGCGGTTTTCAATCCTCGAAACAGGCGGCGCGCCCATCACGGCGGATTGTCTCTGCCCCATCCAAGATTCGTGCCGCCTGCCGACGGGTGAACTCTGCCGGTCGAATGGCGGATCGCGATTTGGGCGACGGCAAAATCGCCGCCAATCGCGCTGCCTGCACCGCGCTCAATTCTGCCGCGCCGACACCAAAATAATGCTGAGCGGCAGCGCCAACGCCAAAGACACCTTCGTCAAATTCGGCAATGTTCAAATAGACCTCAAGGATGCGACGCTTGGACCAGAACAATTCGACAAAGGGCGTTAAAGACGCCTCCATCGTTTTGCGCACATAATTGCGCCCGTGCCAGAGGTGCGCGTTTTTCACCACCTGCTGCGTCAGCGTCGATCCCCCGCGCTGGCCACCTGCGGCAATGGCTGCACGGATCGCCTGCATGTCGAATCCCCAATGGGCGCAGAAATTTGCATCCTCTGCCGCCACAACAGACCGCAGCATTACCGGCGCAATCTGATCAATAGGCACCCATTCCCGCTTTACCGATCCCAGCCGCGCCTTTTCCTGCTGAATGTAGATCGTGGAGGGTGGATTGATCAGGCTATAGCTGGCGACCCACAGGACCATCAGCGCTGCAAGGTACATGGCAACCCGCAGCACGCGACCAAACAAACGCAGGATTTTGAAATAAACAATGCGCTTGAAACGGCGCCAAAGGCCCATCTCCTGCACATCCTGTTTCTTGCCTTTTGCCATACCGCACAATCCTCGAAACCGATGCCCACTCTGCGGTGGGTTTGGCGCAGCTTACTGTTTTGCCGCGCGTTGGGCCAGTCGGCAATCCTGAACCTTTGAGCGGGGGCTGTTTAGCGCTCCGCACAAAAAGAAAAGCCGAGGCACTTGGCCCCGGCTTTCCGATTTTCAGATGATCAAACCGTCCCTCTGACGGATCACTCCGCAGGGACCGCCTGATCCTCAACACTCAAGGGATGCGGAATGTGCACCAGCATCTCTTTCGGGCAGACTTGGGTGAAGTTTTTCACCTCAGTGTCCCAGTGTTGCAGGATGCGGGCGGCCTTTTGGCTGCCGGTCTCTGCCAGATGGCGTTCGATCAGGCCTTTCAGCTGATCTTCCCAATGAGCCACGGTCACGGGGCAGGTCACCAGCGTTTCCATGTTCATCAACTCATCAACCTTGCCCTCTGGGTCATAGAGGTAGGCCATACCGCCGGTCATACCCGCACCGAAGTTGGCGCCGATCGAGCCGAGGATAACCGCCACACCACCGGTCATGTATTCACAACCGTTGGAGCCACAGCCCTCAATCACCACTTTCGCACCCGAGTTACGGACTGCGAAACGCTCACCGGCGCGGCCAGCCGCGAACAGATAGCCGTCAGTCGCACCGTACAGAACGGTGTTGCCGATGATGGTGTTGTCAGCCGCAACCAGCGGGCTGGCCATCGGGGGACGTACCACAATGGTGCCGCCCGACAGGCCCTTGCCGACGTAGTCGTTGGCGTCGCCGGACACTTCCAGTTTCAGACCCGGCGCGGCAAAGGCGCCCAGCGCCTGACCGGCGGAGCCGGTCAGTTTGACCGTCAGGTGATCCTCTTGCAGCGCGTTGCGCATGCCGAAGTTCTTGACGATGTGACTAGAGGTGCGGGTGCCCACGGTACGGTGCGTGTTCTGCACCGCGTAGGACAGCTGCATCTTTTCGCCATCCTCAAGGAAACGGCGGGCGTCGCGCACAATTTCGGCGTCCAGCGTGTCAGGAACCGCGTTGCGCTCCTTGTCACGGTTGTAGACGATCTCATGCGCGCCATCGACGGTGATCAACAGCGGGTTCAGGTCAAGGTCATCCAGATGGGCCGAGCCACGGCTTACCTGGCTCAAGAGGTCCGCGCGACCGATCACCTCGTCGATGCTGCGTGCACCGATGGAGGCGAGGATTTCACGAACTTCCTGCGCGTAGAAGGTGATCAGGTTCACCACCTTGTCAGCATTGCCGGTGAACTTGCCACGCAGCGCCTCATCCTGGGTACAGACGCCCACCGGACAGGTGTTCGACTGACACTGACGGACCATGATACAGCCCATCGCGATCAGCGCGGCGGTGCCGATGCCGTATTCTTCGGCACCCATCATGGCGGCGATCACGATGTCACGACCGGTCCGCAGACCACCGTCGGTCCGCAGGGTCACGCGATCACGCAGGTTGTTCATTGCCAGAACCTGGTGCGCCTCGGTCAGGCCCATTTCCCACGGCAGACCAGCATATTTGATCGAGGTTGCAGGCGATGCACCGGTACCACCGTTGTGACCGGAAATCAGGATCACATCCGCCTCTGCCTTGGCAACACCGGCGGCGATGGTGCCAACACCGGAGGCGGCCACCAGCTTCACCGTCACCTTACAGCGCGGGTTGATCTGCTTCAGGTCATAGATCAGCTGCGCCAGATCCTCGATCGAGTAGATGTCGTGGTGCGGCGGCGGCGAAATCAGGGTCACACCCTTGGTCGAGTGACGCAGGCGCGCGATCAGATCGGTCACTTTCATGCCCGGCAGCTGGCCGCCCTCACCCGGTTTTGCACCTTGGGCCACCTTGATCTCCAGCTCCTCACACTGGTTCAGGTATTCAGCGGTCACACCGAAACGGCCCGAAGCCACCTGTTTGATCTTGGCCGACGGGTTGTCACCGTTGGGTTCCGGAACGAAGTGTGCGGGATCTTCGCCACCTTCACCGGAATCCGACTTGGCGCCGATACGGTTCATCGCGACGTTCAGGGTTTTGTGTGCCTCGGGGCTCAGCGCGCCCAGCGACATGCCCGGCGTGACGAAGCGTTTGCGGATCGCGGTGATGCTTTCCACCTCTTCGATCGGGATCGCGGTGCCCAGCGGTTTGAATGCCAAGAGGTCACGCAGGTGGATCGGCGGCATCGACTGCATTTTGGCCGAATACTGTTTCCACAGCTCGAACGAGGCACGGTTACAGGCGGTTTGCAGGATGTGCATCGACTGCGCTTCCCAGGCGTGGGTCTCGCCCGATTTACGCGCCTTGTAGAAACCGCCGATCGGCAGAACGTCACGGCCACCGCCCCAACCTTGGGCGTGGACCTCTTCGACCTTCTTCTGGATGCCCGACACACCGATGCCGGAGATACGGCTAGTCATACCGGGGAAGAATTCGGCACACATGGCGCGGGACAGACCCACCGCCTCGAAGTTCAGACCACCACGGTAGGACGAGATGACCGAAATACCCATCTTGGCCATGATCTTCAGCAGACCTTGGTCGATCGCGTCACGGTAGCGCGCAACCGCTTCGGTCAGGGTGCAATCCAGCAGGTCGCGTTCAATGCGGTCTGCCAGCGAATCTTCGGCCAGATAGGCGTTCACAACGGTGGCACCACAGCCAATCAGCACGGCGAAGTAATGCGGATCCACACATTCAGCGGAACGCACGTTCAGCGAACAGAAGGTGCGCAGGCCCTTGCGGGTCAGGTGGCTGTGCACCGCGCTGGTGGCCAGAATCATCGGCATAGCCACACGATCCTCACCCTGATGCTGATCGGTCAGAACGATGTGACCCGCGCCAGAGCGCACGGCATCCTCTGCCTCGGCACGGATACGTTCCAGTTCAACGCGCAGCGCGGTTTCACCAGCACCGGCGGGGAAGGTACAGTCAATCTCGACCAGATCAGCCTTGAATTGACGTACCAGCTCATCCCACTGGGCGTTGCCGACGAACGGGCTTTCCAGAACCAGAATTTCAGTCTGGGCGCTGCTTTCGTCCAGCACGTTCTTCAGGTTGCCAAAGCGCGTCTTCAGCGACATCACGCGATATTCACGCAGAGAGTCGATCGGCGGGTTGGTCACCTGAGAGAAGTTCTGACGGAAGAAGTGGCTCAGCGGGCGATATTTGTTCGACAGAACCGCCGACGGGGTGTCGTCACCCATCGAGGCCAGCGCCTCTTTGCCATCCTCGGCCATCGGGGCCAGAATCTGCTCAAGCTCTTCGATGCTGTAGCCAGCTGCGATCTGACGCTTGCGCAGTTCAGAACCGGTGAACATCGGCTGTTCGGTCAGACCGGACAGTGCGGCCTCCAAATCGGTGATCTTGCCAACCCATTCACCGAACGGTTGTGCGGCGGCCAATTTGTCCTTCATTTCGGTATCGTGGTAGAGTTTGCCCTCTTCCATATCCACCGCCAGCAGCTGACCCGGACCCAGTGCGCCTTTTTCTTTGACGCTGGATTCGTCGGTCGGGACCATGCCCGCCTCGGAGCCCGCGATCAGCAGATCGTCACCAGTCACAACATAGCGCATCGGGCGCAGACCGTTACGGTCCAGACCGGCACAAACCCAACGACCATCGGTCATCGCCAGCGCGGCAGGGCCGTCCCACGGTTCCATCACCGAGTTGCAGTAGGAATACATGTCACGCCATGCCTGCGGCAGTTCCTTGGCCTGTTTCGACCAGGATTCAGGCACCAGCATGGTTTTCGCCATCGGCGCGTTACGGCCGGCACGGACCAGAACCTCAAACACCGAATCCAGCGCCGCCGAGTCGGACGAGCCGGCAGGAATGATCGGTTTGATATCTTCAGCCAGATCACCAAAGGCCCCCGAGGCCATGCGGATCTCATGGCTCTTCATCCAATTGACGTTGCCTTTCAGCGTGTTGATCTCACCGTTGTGAGCCAACATGCGGAACGGCTGGGCCAGCCACCATTCGGGGAAGGTGTTGGTGGAATAACGCTGGTGATAGATCGCAAAGGCGCTTTCAAAGCGCTCGTCTTTCAGGTCGGGATAGAAATCCGCAACCTGTTCGGCCAGCATCATGCCCTTGTAGATGATCGAACGGCAGGACAGCGAACACAGGTACATGCCATTGATGCCCGCAGCCGTCGCAGCCTTTTCGATGCGGCGACGGATCACGTACAGCTCGCGCTCGAACTCTTCTTCGGTGATGTCCTTGGCGTTGGAAATCAGGATCTGCTCAATCTCGGGACGGGTGGCGTTTGCCTTGTCACCCAAGCAGGACACATCTACCGGCACGTGACGCCAGCCGTAGATGTAGTGGCCCATGCGCAGCACTTCGGTTTCAACGATGGTCCGGCACTTTTCCTGCGCGCCAAAATCGGTACGGGGCAGGAACACCTGACCAACCGCAATCAGGCGGTTTTCGTGCGGAATGTGACCCGTACGTTTGATCTGGTCATAGAAGAAGGGAACTGGGATCTGCACGTGAATGCCTGCGCCATCACCGGTTTTGCCGTCCGCGTCCACAGCACCACGGTGCCAGATCGCCTTCAGCGCAGTGATGCCGGATTCAACAACTTTGCGGCTGGGTTTACCATCCAGCGATACCACCAGACCCACACCACAGGAGGAATGTTCCTCCTCGACGGAATACATGCCGTTTTCGGCCAGCCACTGGCGCTTTGCTTCCTCGGCTGCGGCCCAGTTCGCGTCAAATTTGGTCATATCAGCTCTCCTTAATCGAGGCAGTGATCTTCTCGGCGCTGCGTCAGGCGGAATGTCCACGCCCTGCGTTCAGTGCCGTATCTTTGCGGGGATGGGCGGCGTCGGGCCGCCCAGAATTTCTACAGTTGGGGCTTATTCTGCCGCGACGCTTTGAGCGTCGTTCAGATACTCCAGGATCGCCTCGGCGCTGTCGCGGCCGTCCTTGATCGCCCAGACCACCAGCGAAGCACCGCGCACGATGTCGCCAACGGCATACACACCATCCAGAGCGGTCTTGCCGGTCTTGAACTCGGCCTTGATGGTGCCCCAACGGGTCACTTCCAGACCGTCGGTGTTCCAAAGCTTGGGCAGATCTTCAGGCTCAAAGCCCAGCGCCTTGATCACCAGATCGGCGTCTTCGACGTAATCTGCGCCTTCGATCACCTCAGGGGCCTGACGACCCGACGCATCCGGCGCGCCCAGACGCATTTTCTGAACCATCACACCGCTGACATTGCCATCGGTTTCGGTGAAACCTTTGGGCGCCGCCAGCCAGACGAATTCCACACCTTCTTCCTCGGCGTTCTGAACCTCGCGCTGGGACCCGGGCATGTTGGCACGGTCACGACGGTAGAGACATTTGACCGAGGTTGCGCCCTGACGCACAGCGGTACGCACACAGTCCATCGCGGTGTCACCACCACCGATAACCACAACCTTTTTACCAGCAGCGTTCAGCGAGCCATCTGCGTATTCGGCCACTTCGTCACCGAAGCTGAGCTTGTTCGATACGGTCAGGTAATCAATCGCACGTTCAATGCCGGTCGCGGTCGAACCAGGGCCGGACAGATCGCGGGTTTTGTAAACACCGGTAGCGATCATAACCGCGTCATGCTTGCCACGGATCGCATCAAACGAGATGTCTTCGCCCACGTTGCAGTTCAGCACAAATTCAACGCCGGATTTTTCCAGCTGTTCAACGCGGCGCATCACCACGTCTTTTTCCAGTTTGAAACCGGGGATACCATAGGTCAGCAGGCCGCCCGCACGGTCATAGCGGTCATAAATCGTTACCTGAACGCCCTGACGACGCAGAATATCCGCTGCCGCCATGCCACCGGGGCCAGCGCCGATGATGCCAACCGACTGGTCACGCTCAACCGTCGGTACGATCGGTTTCACCCAGCCGTTTTCCCACGCGGTGTCGGTGATGTACTTCTCGACCGAGCCGATAGTGACAGTGCCATGGCCCGACTGTTCGATCACACAGTTGCCTTCGCACAGACGGTCCTGCGGACAGATACGGCCACAGATTTCCGGGAAGGAGTTTGTAGCCTGAGAGATCTGATAAGCCTCTTCCAGACGGCCGGTGGCGGTCATGTTCAGCCAGTCGGGAATGTTGTTGTGCAGCGGGCAATGCGCCTGACAGTAGGGCACGCCACACTGGCTGCACCGGCTGGCCTGCTCTTCGGCCTTGGCGGTCGCATATTCCGCGTAGATCTCATTGAAGTCTTTGTTACGCTCATCCGCCTGCCGTTTTACCGGCATGTCACGATCAACGGTCACAAATTTCAGCATCGGTTGCTTGGCCACGGCGCTGCCTTTCTGAACAAAACATTAGTCCAGCGCCTTTTAAGACAGCATCGAATTAAAGAAAAGTCATAAAAGCTGACCTAAGTTGCGGATTTTTTCGCCGCACAGCAGAAATATCGCCGCCAAGCGATGATTTTTAAGTCCGAGTCGGACCTTTATTAATTCTTCTGATGAAAACTCAATAAGTTATACACAAGACAATTCAGCATCTGAGAAAATCCACAATGTCTATTCTTCACCTAACTATTTTGGCCCTAATTCAGGGCATTACCGAATTTCTACCGATTTCATCCTCTGGCCACCTGATTCTACTACCGAATCTTTCAGGCCTGCAGGACCAAGGCCAGATCATTGATGTCGCTGCCCACGTTGGCACGTTGGGCGCAGTCGTCCTGTATTTTTGGCGCGATGTGCGGATCGGCCTCAGCGGCATCCCCCGTATGCTCACCGGTCGCATCGACACCGAAGGAAGCAAGCTGGCATTCCTTCTGCTGATCGCGACTGTTCCGGTGATCCTGTTTGGACTGTTTCTGGCCATGTCTGGACTAAACGACCACATGCGGTCGATCACCGTGATCGGCTGGACGATGCTGGGTTTTGGTCTGCTTCTTTACTGGACTGACCAACGTGGCTCCGCCGAGAAGACCACAGGCGACTGGACCTGGCGTGATGCACTGTGGATGGGGATCGCGCAAATGTTGGCGCTGATCCCCGGGACATCGCGATCAGGCATCACCATCACCGCCGGTCGCTGGCTAGGCTACGATCGACAGGACGCTGCCAAGCTGGCCATGCTGATGTCGATCCCGACAATCATCGCATCAGGCAGCCTGCTGGGCGTCAAAGCAGCCGGAGAAGCAAACATGAACGCACTGCGCGATGGCGCAATCGTCGCCGGCCTATCCTTTATCGCAGCCCTGCTGGCACTGACGTTAATGATGCGACTGCTGCGATCCGTCAGCTTCACCCCCTATGTGATTTATCGGGTGCTTTTGGGTATCGCGCTGTTGTGGATCGGCTATACGGCCTGATCCACGACCGCACATTCTAGCGAAAGCCACGAATAACATATTTCAGAATAGACAAGACAACCCCGCGGCGGATCGGTTTTTGGGTCGCCCCCAAATCTGCCGCCAAGGTTCGAAATCGCCAGTAGTACCAATCCCGTTGGTATGCCCAATGTCCGCGCCCCTGCCACAAAAGCCGCCAGGCCGCCTGCCGTCTTCGCGACAACGGCACGATATCACGTTTAGACAAGACAATATCGACAGTATCCCCATCGGTCAGGTCAAACGCATCACGCAATTTTACCGGCGATAGTATCTCCGCTACATGCAAGGGAGCGTTCGCATAGCGATAAACCCAAACAGACATCCCCTGAAGGTGCGCCTGCCAAAGCAGACGTCCGCTATCGCCAGTTGAAACCGCTGTGTCCCTGTTGAGGAGGACAGGTTCAGCCAAGACAAGGTTCAATGAACCAAGAAACAGCTCCTCTCCCGTCGCTTGCCGAAAATCATTGTATTCGGCTGCAACATGGTCGCGGGCAATGCCACGCCCCGACACCACGGACGCATTGTAACTGACCAAGCGATCTGACACCAAGCGACGCCTTCATTAAATGGCTAGGAAATAACGGAATTTGGTAGATCCACCTTCTGCCCATACGGGCAGCAAATCATCCCTACAATTGATAGGTATGCCTAACACACCACTGGGATACCACAACCGTCCCAATAACCCGATCCCCCGTAATCAGCCGTGCGGCATACGAAAAAGGCGCCGGGGAATATCCCGACGCCCAAGTCATGAAATCAGTATCGACTGTGGATCAGCCGTGACGCAGGTTCTTGGCCGATTCCTTGATCGCCAGATACTGCCCCGACGGACGGAACCGCCACAGGTAATCGGGCAGGACAGCCTCCATCGCGACGGGGGAGATATCCAGATCTGTGAAGCCTTTAGCGCCTTCGGACACCACATTGTCCTGACGCAGCAGTTTCACCTGATCCGCAGTGATCGGCCCCTTGACCAGACCGAAGCTCAGCTTTTTCACCAGATCAAACGACCAGCCCATCAGCGAGCCCGCAAAAAACGGCAGATTCACCACCAGCTTGCGGCGGCGGATCACGGTCAACATATCCTTCATCAGGGTTTTCATGCTGTGTGCATCAGGACCGCCCAGCTCGTAGATGCCCGCAGGCGCCTTGCCCTCCACACCCAGAACTGCGGCGCGGGCGACATCATCAACATAGACCGGCTGGAACACGGTGTTGCCCCCCACCAGCGGCAGGACCGGACCGAACATGCCCGCAAAGCGGTTAAAGAAATCGTCTTCTGGCCCAAAAATGATCGACGGGCGCAGGATCACCGCAGACGGGAAGGCCGCCTGAACCGCTGCCTCGCCGGCACCCTTGGTACGGGCATAGGCGCTCTTGCTGGTGGCGTCAGCGCCAATGGCCGACAGATGAACAAAGGTTTCGACGCCTTGGTCCGCAGCGATCCGGGCGACGCGACCAGCACCTTCGGCCTGCACAGAATCAAAGCCGTTTTTGCCTGCCTCTGCCAGAATACCCACACAGTTCACTACCGCGTCCGAACCAGTCATGACCGAGGCAACCGATGCCTCATCGCGGATGTTGCACAGCACGGGTTCGACCTGACCAGGGGTGCCGTAAGGCTTTACGTGCATTGCCTCATTCGGGCGACGCACTGCAACGCGCACGCGCCAGCCCTCTTTCGCCAAACGGCGCGCGATGTAGCGGCCGACGAATCCAGATCCGCCAAAAATGGTCACGAGTTTCGACATACTACAGGCTCCGGCTAAGAAAAATTTGCTGCAGTTTTCTAACGCTTACAGGGGTTTTTCACAAGGAGATTGCCTGCGGCAAAAAAAACTTCAAAAATCGCGTTGACACCCCCCCGCACTAACCTTAGAACGCCCCTCACCAACCCGTGCCCAGATGGCGGAATTGGTAGACGCGCTAGCTTCAGGTGCTAGTGTCCGTATGGACGTGGAGGTTCGAGTCCTCTTCTGGGCACCATAAATCCAGCCTAATCATTTGTTTTTTTTGATAAATGGCGGATTGTATGGTTTCTTATCCCCCTAATTATCCCCCTTTGCGCTGTTGGTGAACCACTGATTTAGCCGTCTGTGCTAGAATGTTATTTAGGGGTGTATGCAATACGCCTCCCCACGCAGGTCACTGGTTGGCTCAATGAGGGAAACAGCCACCCTCTAAAAGGTGCAGGTTATTTTTTAACCCCTAAACTTGGGCGTCTGGTTGTAACCCCGCTCAGGATTGTTAGCCCCAAGCTCGACTATTAGATCCATCTCGCGTTTGGAAACTTCGGTCTTATCCTCGCACTCAAAGATGATTTCCTTGCGAAGGGTGAAGTCTGCAAGCTCGTCTTTGGTAAAGTCCTTTCCAACGATTTCACGGTTCCATGACCCGAAATACCGGATTGAGTGGCCCCCTACGCCGATGTCTTTGCCTACGTAAATTTTGCCATTCGGAAACGTTAGTTTGTAAACGACATACTTGAACTTTCGTTCCGGATAAAAGCTCACGTGACAACCTCTTTGATTCGCTACGTTCAAAGTTAAGTCTGCATTTCATCCAAGAGAAGCCAAGCGATTTGGATGAAAATCAATGCGATTTTTCTGGTAGTATATCCTTCGCCCGTCCGTACCGATTGATACGTTCGTTAAACTCCACTTCAGTTTCGTCGCTTGTGCGTTCGAAAGACTGCCTAGAATACATACCAAAAGCGGAAACAGCTTCTTGGGTTTCCGGACAGATACCAACAATAAAGATTTCAGTCGGGCGTTCACTTGCTGACATTGGGGCCTTTGCAGCAAGCTTATCTAGTCGATGTCTAAACGTCATTTAAGCGCCTCCGCTTCCAGCGCTGCTATGCGCTGTTCAATTTCTGTTGTTTCCAAGGTCCGCCGGTAGTTCTCAATCAAGGCCATAACGTGTGCGCCTTCGGTTGGCGTCAATTCGCCCAGCGCAACGCCTTGCAACACCGTGCCAGCGGCCTTTGCTGCATCCTGTGCACATTGCATTGCCGGAAGGTCAAAAGTGACGGGCGCGTCTTTGCGTGGCGGGGCGATACGCTCAAGACATAGCCTCAGAGCCGTTGTGTCGCCGTTTAGGGCCAGTTCGACTGCTTTACGCGATAGGGCGTCGGCCTCACCATCAAGCAACGCCAGCGCTGCCTTAGTGGCTTTGTGGCGCGCTCCTAGGGGGCGTCCGGGGTTTCCCGTTGTGAATCGGCCAGCTTCATCGCGGCCCGTTTTGGGGCGGTTGTTTCGGTCAGCCATGACGCCTCCGTTTATTGATTGGTCGAGTGATAGCCACCACACCCAGAATGCCCGCGCCTAAGTCGATGGCGCTATCCAGCACCACTTGCCAAGGCCAACCCGCAATCGGCAGATCCGCAAAGCCCTCTTTGGTGGCCCAGAGCATCAGGACGCCCAGCGCAATGCGTGGCGAAAAGAGGCCCAGAAACGTGCCCAAACCAAAGTGTGCAAACAAGAGCGTCACCCACTGCCAAAGCGACTGTGAAGGGGCGCAGTAGTCTGGAACCAAGAAAGGCCAGCACCAACTTGGCAGTGCGGAAAGCCAATTTGGTAGAGCGCATTTGGTGGCGTCTATCCAACTGTCATAGAACGCACTGCCTATGGCTATATCTATATATGTCCCAATCATTGTGACGCGACTTTTTGATTTTGCGCGCTGGGCGTCCCAATTTCTATGACAGTTCCTGCCTGTTGAGCCGCGTTATCGGGTTTAGTGTCCTGTTTTTTGTGACGCGGTGTCCCGTTTTTTGCGCGGGGATTTTGTTTTTCCTTCCATCGCATAAAGCTCTTAGTTGCGGGCTTTCCATCAGGCGTTGGAAGTTCTTCCAACCGCCATTTTGATGCCCTCCCAATGCCAGAAGATCCAAGGTGTGGTGGAGTGCTTAGGGAAATGAATCCGCGCTCTTGTAGCACTTTCAACCATGGACCAATCGAGTCTTTGTCAGCATTCAAAGCTTCTCCAGCGACACGGTGGCTAAGATAGATCTCCCCATTGTTCGATCCGTTAAAGCGCCGTTTCAATTCGATGTAGAGCGCCCTTGGCGCTGGGCGCATGGTTGCCCATGCCTCCGTCGCTTGAAGCCACTCTGGAAGCTGTACGTGCCGCCCAGTGCCTTTCTTGTGATATTTGTATGGCTTGCTCATTCCGCACCGCCTTTCACGACTTGGGCGCGCAAGATGTAACGGCCATAAGTTCCCGCGAAAGCGCCGCCATCAGGGTGGATCTGATACAGCCCAGCGCGCTTTGCGCAGCGCTTTGGTTGTGATACTTTGGGGATGCCCGCCGCATTCGCATAGCGGTTATCCTGCCCCGGTTGCACTTGCCCGTGCGCCGGGGTTTTCATTTGCCCGCCGCCCATATCAAGCGGCCTCTTCGCGCAGGCTTTGAAGGTGTGCGTCCAGTTCGTTTTCTGGCCAATATAGGCGTCCGCCAAGTTTGATTGGCTGGGGCAAACGGCCCGCTTCGAGGTCATTATAGATTGCGCTTCGGCTTCGATTGCCAAGCTTGGCGCGCAGTTCGGTCAAAGTTAGAAAGCGTTGCATTTAATGCACCATCCTTTTTGATTTCAGATGATGCAAAGTTGTCCGAATCGGCTTCTCGGTGCATGGCTCTGCAATTGGAACGATTACGGCCCCACAAGGTCAAGACCGGGGGATGCCGGGTTTCACTTGCTTCTTCATCGCCTGCCACACTCTTTTGACGCCGTGAAAAGTGGTGGGTTCTTTGCCCAATTGTACCAGAGCATCCGCAACAGCATCGCACGCGCTGACGGGTGCACTCGCGTCATTACGGGTCGCCTTTATGCCTCGTTGTGTCAGTGCATGAATAGCCATGTAAATGGCAAGGTGCAGCCCTTCCGCGCTATGCGTTCCTGCGCTGCCATGCGGCCTTTCAATCTCGCCACGAAGAAAAAGACCCAGCCATTGCCTCGCTTCAGCTGGGATTGCGTTGCCCCGCTCTACGGCGTTTGCCAGACCGAGTTGCAGGGCATCCCATCCGTCACGGTCAGCATTCGCCCAGTCTACTAAATCATCAGGTCGCTTGCGCAACATCGCAGCTCCTAAGACTTCGTTATTCATCGCCTTCCAGTCACAAGGATCAGCTAGGCTTTTGCCAGCCACAAGCCCTTGTCCATTGCCCGCCATCCAGCTTTCGAGAAAGCGCCGCGCCATTGTGACGGCTTCGGGATAAGTGGGCTGTGTCGCGGTTGTCGCAAGTGTGTCCCCGTCCTTTTTGCCTTTGTCCATCACACTCCCCCCGCCAACTTCACTACTTGCCCAGCGCCGCCGGTTACATAATCTGCCCAGCGCTCACTTAGCTTGGCACGTTGTTCAAGAAAGTCAGTGCGCCGGTAGGCCCGCACCACGCCGCTATCCACCGTATGCCCTAGCATCGTTTCAGCGACTTCGTGCGGGGCGTCCGTGGCTTCTGCTAGCCATGTGCGCAAGCTCGTGCGAAAGCCATGGGGGCGCGCTTCTAGTCCACGCCGCTCCATGTGCCGTGAAAGCGTCATGTCGCTAATCACGCCCTTTTGGCTGTTCGGAAACAGAAAGCCGTTTCGGACGTGTGGTTTCGCCAGATCAATCACGCGCTGGGCCTCGATTGAAAGCGGCACGCGAAAATCAGGTGTCTGCCCTTTACGGCCTTTCATGCTTTCGCCGGGAATGGTCCAAACATCACCTTCAATCTGTTCAAGTCGGATCAGCCGTAATGGTTTTGAGCGGACACCGGTCAGGATAAGAAGGCGCATGGCTAGGTGCGTTGGTGTCGGCTCTTCCAGACTTGCGTAGAAGCTTGGCACATCGGCCCAAGCCATCGCAGGAATGTTCTTTGGTACATGCCGCGACTTGCCCAGAAGTGCCTTCGCCTTGTCGGTGGCTTGCAGATCCACATCTAAGCCCAGCGCCGCCGCGTGTTTCATCACGATTGATAGTCGGTTCATGGCTTTGCGTGCGGTGTCGGCCTTCGTGTGCCAGATAGGGGCCAGCGTGTCCCGAATGTCTCGTTGGTCCAGATCCGTCACCGGCACGCGGCCAAGCTTTGGCAAAACGTGAATGTTCAAAGGAGAAAGCCACCGCCCAGCCGTGCCATCGCCTTTCAGTTCGGCTTTGCGTGCTTCAAAGGCGTCTGCCGTGATAATGGCCAATGAAATATCTTCGCGCCGTGCAGCCCGCTCTTCGGCTTCGCGTTCCTTAATCGGGTCACGGCCACCTGCCGCCACTTCTCGCCAGCGCTGGGCGACTTTGCGGGCTTCAGCCAAGCCCAATGTTGGATAACCACCCAAGCCCATTTCCCGTCGCCTGCCGTGAACGGTAACGCGCAACACCCACTGCGCTCCACCATCATCGCGCTTTATCAGCCAAAGCCCAGCGCCATCGCAGTGCTTTCCAGTTGGTGCGCCTTTTACAAAGGATGCCGAAAGCCTGTTTTGTGCCCGCATTATATATCCACCTAAATATCCACCCTAAGGTAGTGGATGCCCCCGGACAGAACAAGACGCTACAGGACAGTATTTGCCGTACTATTAGGGGGATATTAGGGTGAATTGATCATAGAAAGTTATGCAAAAACAATGTGTTGGTGCTTCTTCTGGGCACCATAAAAAACCGGCTGATCGCCCTTGAGTTCAAGGTTTCGACAGCCGGTTTTTTTGCGTCTAAATTTCCACTGAATTCGCACGCTGGGTTAGAAAACCCCTATCTTTCATGGGGATACTTCGTTCTTAATGGCTGAAACAGGCTGTGCAGATGAGGTGTCAGATGTTCAATCAACCCCTTGGTGGAAATGAAATGCCGCGCTTTGGCGGGCCGTCGACATTCATGCGGCTGCCTGCGCAGGACACGGCGGTGGGGCTGGATGCCGCCTTTGTGGGAATTCCGATGGATATCGGTGCCAGCAACCGCCCCGGCACCCGCTTTGGCCCGCGTCAGATTCGCAGCGAAAGCGCAATGATCCGCCCCTACAATATGTGGACCCGCGCAGCCCCCTTTGACGCGCTCAACGTAGCCGATATCGGGGACGTTGCGATCAATACCTTTGATCTGAAAGACGCCGTGCGCCGGATCACCGAATTTTACGACGACATGCTGCAGCATCCGGTGGTGCCCCTGACCATGGGCGGCGATCACACACTGTCCTTGCCGGTGCTGCGCGCAATTGCCAAGAAACACGGGCCGGTGGCGTTGATCCACGTCGATGCCCATGCCGACATCAACGAACACATGTTTGGTGAGGAGATCGCCCACGGCACCCCCTTCCGCCGCGCGTATGAAGAGGGGCTAATCGATGCACAAAACACCTTTCAGATCGGGCTGCGCGGCACGGGCTATGGACCGGATGATTTCGACACAGCGCGTAACTGGGGATTTACCGTCATTCAGGCCGAAGAGCTGTGGCACAAATCCGCCGCGCCACTGATGGAACAGGTGCGGACGCAGATCGGGGACCGGCCTGTTTACCTGAGTTTCGACATCGACAGTATGGATCCCGCCTTTGCCCCCGGTACAGGGACCGTAGAAATGGGCGGCCTTACCACGATCCAAGCGTTGGAAATTGTGCGCGGGTGTCAGGGTCTAAATCTAGTGGGCTGCGATCTGGTAGAGGTGTCGCCGCCCTATGATCCGTCTGGCAATACCGCGATGATCGCAGCGAACCTGCTCTATGAAATGCTGTGTGTACTGCCCGGTGTGTCAGCTGCGTGTTAGGTCAGCCCTAGCTCGTAAAGTGTATAGTCCAGCATTTCCAACGCAACCAAAAGCGCCGCGGGCTCTTGCCCCTCAACCAGCAGCATAGACTTCACATAGGCGCGTGATCGTTTGCCACGTCGCAGATTATGAAAAGCCGAAATGAACAACCGCTCTTCGGGGGTGATGCGGTTGCGGCAACAACTGCAGCCATCTTTGCGATAATTGAACGCAGTACTGCGCAGGCGGCGCATCGCATCGACGGCCTCTAGGGTTGCGTTCAACACTGGTTCAGCCAAACCACAGCCGTAAAATTCCGTTGCCGCCGCGCGTGCCGCCGTCCAGCTTGCCGGGCGGCCATTGCTGACCGCTTCGAACAGTCGACGGCATAGGGCGAGTAGCGCCAATTCCGTACCATCAAACCCATAGGCGCGCAGATCCGTATCGCGCACACCGCTGCTTTGTCTGTGAATGTGTTGATTGTTGCCTGTATGGTCTGCCAATTGATCACTCCGCCTGAGGGGGCGAACGTGAACCGAACGCCCGATATATCGCTGTTCGGGTTTTCCCGCTGCACAGCGTTCACCTGGCCGGATCGCTTGGCTGGATATTTCTTAGTAAAACAGTCACCTTAATGCAAGCACCCATTGCACACAAAAAAACCGGGCATCTGCCCGGCTCCTGCTTGAGTGATAAAGCAACTTATTCTTTGTTGCGGTTGTTTTCGATCGCGGCTTCGACACACATCTTCAGGCGGCCCTGTGTCATCGGCAGGCACATCGAGGCATCAGAGATCGGGCTGCGGTCCTTGGTCATGTCATCGGCCATGAACGCGGTGGAGAACATCACAACCGGCAGGTTGGAAAAAGCGAACCGCAGGCTCAACAGGTCGGTCACCAGATGATCCAGGGGCATCAGGCCATCCCGCATAATGAACAACAGATCCCATTCGCGCGGCGCTTCGCGCAGCATGCGCTCTGCTTCGCCCAGGGTACTAACCGGCATCACATTGGCGCCCAGGGTGATCGACATCTGTTCAACGTCACAATTCGCCTTGGCGCTGACACACAGGACCTTTTTACCCAACAGCGGGGCAGGGCCAATGCTTTGGCGCTGACGATAAATCGAACGAGAAAGCGAGTCACGTTTCACGGGCGCCTCCGCTGCGGACTGCGCAGATTGGTTGGTGTTGGCTTTCTGGCCAAAACCACGACGCCGCGGAGTCGAGACATTGTATGCGGTTTGATCGGCGATATCTTGAAACAATCCCACTGCTGCATCCCTCCGCTGGTGTCCGTTGCGCCACTGCTGTCCTCCAAAAGAACGCCAGAACTGCTCTACTTTTTAGCGGGTGCATCCGAAAAAGTTTCTCAATGGGATGTATAAGTCGGAATCCTTAGTAGAATTGGAATGCCCAATACGCAATGGCCAGCACCTAGCGATAAGACAACTGTGCAGCCCTACCGCATCGGGCTAAGGTGCATTTCATGAGAATTAAGAGGTGCGACATGATCCTTTGTGCGGGCGAAGCCCTGATCGACATGATCCCAGAACCCACCATTGGCGGGGCCAGTGGCTATGTTCCCCATGCCGGCGGTGCGGTCTACAACACGGCGATCGGTCTGGGACGTCTGGGCGCCGATACCGCGCTGTTGTCGGGGATTTCTCGCGATGGTTTTGGGGATCTTCTGTTGCAAGGGCTGGCAGACAGTAACGTCAGTACAGGCCATGTTTGCAGATATGATGAACTCACAACGCTGGCGATGGTACAGCTTCGCGACGGGCAGGCAACCTACCGTTTTTATGATGAAAACTCCGCCGGGCAGGCGGTGCGTTTGGAACATATCGCACCTTTGCCTGATGCGGTTAAGGCACTGTTTATCGGCGGCATCAGTTTGATTGATGGGCCAGCTGCAGCGACTTACACGGATCTCGCACAGCGTGAGGCGCCACAGCGTGTCATTATGATGGATCCCAATATTCGCCCAACGCTGATCCAAGAACCCGAGGTGTATCGCAACCGCTTGGCTGCCCTACTGGCAGTGGCCGACATCGTAAAATTGTCAGACGAAGATCTGGATTGGCTGGCCCCCGATGCCAAGGGGCTGGAAAACCAGATTTCTGCCGTACTGGCGCAGGGGCCCCAGCTCATCCTGTTGACCCTTGGGTCGGATGGCGCACGTGCATATCACCAAAACGGCGCGCAGGCCGAAACCTCGGCGCCAAGCGTCACGGTGGTGGATACCGTCGGGGCAGGTGACACGTTCAACGCTGGCGCATTGGCGCATCTGCAAAAACAGGGTGCGCTGACACGGCAGGACATAGCAGACCTGACAGCGACAGACCTGCACGCCCTTCTTAGCTATGCCAGCCGTGTCGCGGCGGTGACTGTCACGCGCCAGGGCGCAAATCCCCCTTGGGCACACGAACTAACCAGTTAAGCGCCAATGGCCTGACGCCCGTCTCACCAAGAGATGAGGCAATGTGATTGGTGCCGCTGCATCTGCCGCGACAGACTAAACGCTGAGTAATGCCCATGACCTGCCGCGTTATCAGAGGGATCTACACATGCGCCAAATCACCCGTCCTGCCTTGCTTGCCGCCCTTGCCGGGCTGACACTAGCCCCGATCAGCGCCTGTGCGCAGGACTACGGCACCAAAAGCACCGCCGCCGTTAGCGCCGAAATGCCCGCACATGTGATCGACCAATTCGGCGCAGCCCCAGAAGTCCCCACTGGCCCCTTAACAGAAGATGTGGCGGCGGCCGTTCAGTTGGCCTTTGTCGAGAGTGTCGAGCGTGGGCAATGGGGCCCCGAACATAACGCCGCACTGGAGGTGATCAGCAATTCGGGCGATCCACGTCTGGCGTGGGTGATTTCAGACATGCTGCGCTTTATCACCAATCGCCAGCTCAGCGATGCCTTGGCCGATGCAGGGGCCACGCTGCTGAACCGTCCACGTATCACCCAAAACGCATGGGGCAATGTCACCGATCCACTGATCGCATGGGACATTCCTGAACCGCCGAATTATCTTGATATCAAGCGACGGATCTACACCACAATCATCCCCGGCTGGGATCGCATTTTCGTCGAGGGCAACATTGACTGGCGGCATGTCTCCTGGGGCGGCGTGTTGATTGATGACCGGCCGTTTGACACCACAGATGACGCCTGCAACTGCATCCCCGCCGCCGACAATCCCCCCGTGACCAGCGCGGCAGAGGCCGATTGGGTGGATGATGACGATGTGGTCTTTGGCGTGGTCATTAACGGGGAGGCCCGCGCCTATCCCCGCCAGATCATGGAAGTGCGTGAAATGGTCAACGATACACTGGGTGGGCGTGATCTGGCGTTGCCCTACTGCACGCTTTGTGGTGCGGCACAGGCGTATTTCACCGATCAGCTGCCCGCAGGTATTGAACGGCCTGTGATGCGTACATCTGGCCTGCTGAGCCGATCCAACAAGGTCATGTATGACCTGACCACCTATTCGATCTTTGACACATTCCGCGGCAACGCACTGACCGGGCCGCATGGCAAACGTGGGCTGGTGCTGGATCAGGCGACCGTCATCACATCGGACTGGGCCAGCTGGAAGGCCGCCTATCCAGACACCACCGTTCTGGCCGAACGTCTGGCGCTAGGGCGCGACCCTGATTTCCGCAACAACCGTGATGCCAATGGCCCGATCTTCCCCGTTGGCGATGTAGACCCGCGCCTGCCGGTGCAGGAGGATGTGATTGGTGTGCTGACCGCCGCTGGCCCCGTTGCATTCCCACGCGCAATAGCAATGGCTGCGCTGCAACAAGGGCAATCCGTCGAATATAAAGGCGTACAGCTATCCCGGTCAGCGGGTGGTCTAGTTGCATCAGATGCAACTGGAACAGCCATTGCCAGCCACGAAGCCTTCTGGTTCGCATGGTCGCAGTTCTACCCTGAAACCAGCCTATGGACCCCATGATCGGCAATGGTTGGCTTTACGGCGCTGTCAGCACATCACACAGCGCCTGCCATTGCCGTCGCCCGATCGCGCTGCGGGTGGCGACCAGCCAATAGGTTTCATTGTGATCATAGATATCACCGCCCAACTGAACGAGTGATCCGTCGGTCAGCTCAGACGCGCATAATGGCAAAGACGCCAGTGCGACTCCCTGCCCTGCACGTGCAGCCGCAACAGCACCATTCATCGTATCCATGCGTATCTGGGGGATCGGCGTCAAAGGAATACCGAACCGCGCTGCATAATGGTCCCAATCAGGTCTGGGGCCAGTGCATCCGATCCGCGGCAACTGTTCCCAGCCTGCCGCCACCAGATGCGGTGCGCCAACCGGCGCCAGTTGCTCTTTGAAGAGTGGGATCTGATAGTCGTGGGACCAATCGTCTGCACCGTAGCGGATTTGCACAGTATTGTCTGTCGTCGCCTCTTGGCCGCCTAATGTATAAGACTGAATAGAAAACTCGGCATTGGTTGCATCGCAAAGCTGCGACATCCGCGGCGCCAGCCACATAGCGATCACCGACTGACTGGCAGACAAGGTCAAACGGCTGCGACCGCTAGCAAACAACATTTCGGAACTGTCGCTTAGCCCTGACAGCGCCCGTTGCACATGTGGCAACCAGGTTTCCCCCTCGACTGTAAGCGCAATGGTGCGGGGCTGGCGAATGAACAGCTGCGCGCCCAAGTGCTTTTCCAAATTCGCAATGCGCTGGCTGACCGCTGGCTGTGTGAGTCCGGTCTCCTGCGCCGCTGCAGTAAAGCTGCCCAGACGGGCCGTCGCCTCGAACGCGCGAACCCATTCCAATGGGGGCAGGGTATAAGACGATTCACTCATAAGTAATTCAGCCTCTTAGGTGGGGTATTTCTAATTTGAGGCTATGGCATGTTTTCGTGAAACGTAAGGGCAATGTTTGTGCGAACAGCGATAAGGAAAACCCAATGCACGTAACAATCGCCACCGACGGCGCCTATTTAACACTGCACCAGAATGATAGGGCGACGCGCTACCACGCGATCTGGCTGCGTGACAATTCACCAGATCCCGAAACCCGCGCCGCCGGAAATGGACAGCGGCTGATCGCCCTGCGTGACATCCCCGTCGATACGCATATTGCAGCCGCATCCATCAATGATGGTACGCTTCAGGTGACATTTGCGCCTGAAAACAAAACGGTCACCTTTCAGCTCGGCTGGCTCGCGGAACATGCCTATGACGCACCGAAACGGAACGGCCAGGGCTGGCTATCAGAGAATGTCGCAACTTGGGACGCCAACCTGCAAACCGATGTGCCGGTAGCGCAATTTAGCGCGCTGGCCCAACGCGGGGCGGATTTCGCAAATTGGATCGAACAGGTGACCCGTTACGGGTTCGGAAAAATTGAAGGCGGGCCAGTCGAAAGCGGCGCCCTGTTCAAGGTTGTAGATCTGTTCGGCTTCGTTCGGGAAACAAATTATGGGCGCCATTTCGAAGTGCGAACCGAAGTAAATCCAACCAACCTCGCCTTTACCGGCCTAGGCCTGCAAGCGCACACAGACAATCCCTACCGTGATCCCGTGCCCTCAATCCAAGTTCTGTATTGCCTCGAAAGCTCCGCCGCTGGCGGCGAAAATATGGTGGTTGACGGCTTTGCCTGCGTACATCGCCTGCAGCTGGAAAACCCTGAGTATTTCAACGTTTTGGCCCGCCACTGCGCTCAATTCGAGTATGCTGGCGAAGACGGGGTTTGCCTTACCTCGCGCCGCCCGATGATCGAGCTGGCGCCTGATGGCGAATTGATCGGCGTTCGGTTCAACAACAGATCACTTTCAGCGGCAACTGACATTCCCTTCGACCAAATGGACCTGTGGTACGCGGCATATAGACGGTTGGGCGAAATCATTGATGATCCCGAAATGGAAGTCACCTTCCGTCTGGAACCGGGTGAGGCCTTTGTTGTCGACAACACCCGTGTTCTGCATGCCCGCAAGGCCTATTCCGGCACAGGAACACGCTGGCTACAGGGCTGTTACGCCGACAAAGATGGCCTGCGTTCTACCCGTGACGCCCTGCGTCGTTTGGGACAGGAGGCTGCAGAATGAGCCAACAGATCGACACGCTGACAGCAGAGACAATCGTTGAATTCCTTGCCTCGATCTTTGAACGCCGCGGCGCCGAAGAGTACCTCGGCGAACCTGTCACCATGGGTGAACACATGTTGCAAGGCGCGACAATCGCCGAACGAAATGGACAATCAGATGAAATCATCGTCGGCGCATTGCTACACGACATAGGACATTTCACCTCGGAATTTGGCACTTTCACCATGGACGATACAGAAGACCGTCACCACGAGGACGCAGGCGCGGAAGTACTGGAAAGGTTCTTCCCTAGCGTCGTCACCGATTGTTGCCGTTACCACGTAGCAGCCAAACGATACCTCTGCGCAACCAAGCCTAGCTACTTCGAACGGTTGTCCGAAGCATCTATTCATTCACTCAATCTGCAGGGGGGCCCTATGAGCCCAGAAGAGGTTTCAGAATTCGAACAAAACCCAAACCTGAAAGAAATCATCGCGGTTCGCTATCTCGATGAAGCCGGCAAAATTGCGGGTATGGAAACGCCAGATTTCCGTCATTTCGCACCGTGCGTCCAACGCTTGGTCGACGCTCATTCAGCACAAAAACCTAGCGCGATCTAAAACATCGAACACCAAACAGCACGTTTTGCATCAAATTAGGTGCAAAACGTGCTTTATCGCTCGGTGTTTCTAACACCTGAAACGCAAAAAGCACCCGATAGGGTGCCTTGCGTTAGTAAGTTGGTTGCGGGGGCAGGATTTGAACCTGCGACCTTCAGGTTATGAGCCTGACGAGCTACCGGGCTGCTCCACCCCGCGCCAGTGTCACCGTAGTGACGAATGCGCTTTTCATCGTTTTTGAGAGATTGTTGTTGTTTATTAGGTTTGGCGGTGACCTACTCTCCCACGTCTTAAGACGCAGTACCATTGGCGCTTCGGTGCTTAACTTCCGAGTTCGGGATGGGATCGGGTGTTTCACTCGTGCTATGACCACCAAACCGAATAAGCAACAACGGGCTTTTGTTAGCCCTTATCAACGTGTTGTCTAAGCCGAGTACACTTTGGTGTATGCTTTTGATTTATCAGTCTTACTTTTACTGGATCAAATCAAGCCTATCGGACCATTAGTACCAGTCAACTGAATGCGTTACCGCACTTACATCTCTGGCCTATCGACGTGGTGGTCTACCACGGTCCTCAGGGATACCTTGTTTTGAGGGGGGCTTCCCGCTTAGATGCCTTCAGCGGTTATCCTTTCCGTTCATAGCTACCCAGCACTACCGTTGGCACGATAACTGGTCCACCAGTGGAACGTTCACCCCGGTCCTCTCGTACTAGGGGCAACTCCTCTCAAGTATCCTACACCCACGGCAGATAGGGACCGAACTGTCTCACGACGTTCTAAACCCAGCTCACGTACCTCTTTAAATGGCGAACAGCCATACCCTTGGGACCTGCTCCAGCCCCAGGATGAGATGAGCCGACATCGAGGTGCCAAACACTGCCGTCGATATGGACTCTTGGGCAGTATCAGCCTGTTATCCCCGGCGTACCTTTTATCCGTTGAGCGATGGCCCTTCCACGCGGGACCACCGGATCACTATGGCCGTCTTTCGACTCTGCTCGACTTGTCAGTCTCGCAGTCAGGCTGGCTTCTGCCATTGCACTCAACGAGCGATTTCCGACCGCTCTGAGCCAACCTTCGCGCGCCTCCGTTACTCTTTAGGAGGCGACCGCCCCAGTCAAACTACCCGCCACGCAGGGTCCCGGATCCGGATAACGGACCGCGGTTAGACATCAAGCAGAATAAGGGTGGTATCTCAAGGGAGGCTCCACTGGGACTGGCGTCCCAGTTTCAAAGCCCACCACCTATCCTGCACATATTGTGCCTGATGCCAGTGCGAAGCTGTAGTAAAGGTGCACGGGGTCTTTCCGTCTAACCGCGGGAAGCCTGCATCTTGACAGGCAATTCAATTTCGCTGAGTCGATGTTGGAGACAGCGGGGAAGTCGTTACGCCATTCGTGCAGGTCGGAACTTACCCGACAAGGAATTTCGCTACCTTAGGACCGTTATAGTTACGGCCGCCGTTTACCGGGGCTTCAATTCGACGCTCTCACATCTCCTTTTAACCTTCCGGCACCGGGCAGGCGTCAGACCCTATACGTCGTCTTGCGACTTCGCAGAGCCCTGTGTTTTTAGTAAACAGTCGCCACCCCCTGGTTTGTGCCCCCAGCCACTAGTTGCCTAGAAACTGGGCCTCCTTCTCGCGAACTTACGGAGGTATTTTGCCGAGTTCCTTCAACATCGTTCTCTCAAGCGCCTTGGTATACTCTACCAGTCCACCTGTGTCGGTTTAGGGTACGGTCTTAAAGAGGGGCTATTTCCAGGGACCACTCAGCAGCCCAGACAATCCGTTAAGCCTGAACTACCTCTGTGATCCGTCACCACCTCACGGCCTAGGAATATTAACCTAGTTCCCATCGACTACGCCTTTCGGCCTCGCCTTAGGGGCCGGCTTACCCTGCTCAGATTAGCTTTAAGCAGGAACCCTTGGACTTTCGGCGACAGGGTCTCTCACCCTGTTTGTCGCTACTCATGTCATCATTCTCGCTAGTGATCTCTCCACCGGATGGCTCACGCCCCGGCTTCACAGAAAGCTCCTTGCGTCTAAGACCTTCGATGACGAAGGTTAAAGACGCATGGAACTATGTCACACTACGCTCTGCTACCATGCACTATGTGCATCCTCAGCTTCGGCTCATGGCTTGAGCCCCGTTACATCTTCGCCGCAGGACAACTTATTTAGACCAGTGAGCTGTTACGCTATCTTTAAAGGATGGCTGCTTCTAAGCCAACCTCCTGGTTGTTTTGGTCGTCCCACCTGCTTTCCCACTTAGCCATGAATTAGGGGCCTTAGCTGGAGGTCAGGGTTGTTTCCCTCTCCACTACGGACGTTAGCATCCGCAGTGTGTCTGCCATCTAGTACTCCCGGGTATTCGGAGTTTGGTTAGGATCAGTAAGCCTGTGGGGCCCCATT
>NZ_CYSF01000011.1 GCF_001458435.1 Thalassovita mediterranea | reverse complement strand
CGGCGCGCTGCTGGACCGGCTGACACACCACGTCAACATCCTCGAGATGAACGGCGAAAGCTACCGCCTCAATCAAAGCCGCGCCCGCCTCGCCGCCGCTAACAAATGAACCTCACAGAATTGGCCTGACGGCCAATGCGCCTTGGACCGGGCTTGCTATATGAGGGCCGCACGCTCCAAGGCGCTCGCCCCAAACTGGCCGACTTTTGCTCCGCCACAATGGCCGAATTTTACTCCGCCGTTGACACCGCACAATCGGTGTCTCCGTGGACGATCTCGAAGCAGCCGAGGCCAGCTTGGCTGATGATCGCATCCAAGCAGTACAAGTCCCCTATATTCCCAGTGACACCGCAATGGCGAATTGGGCAATCAGAGCTCAGCAGATTGGCAAACTAGTGATCGCCCGAGAAGTTTTCGATGGTGTGGCCACTATTCCTGTAACAGAACGCGCAGCACATATTCGCAAAAATCTACGGCGCTGCACGAACGACCCAGCCGTGGGGGTCACGTTAGTTGGAACCACTCAAATGAGCCATTTCGACGAAATTCTCGGCATGCTGTCCACGCCAAATACAAAACGGGAAACTTCACCCCATGGTTGACAGAAACTTTATACGCGCTGCGTCTCGACTATCTCCGAAAATGGCTTTTTATCATTTAAAACGGATAGCACGAAACAAATTCGCTGTAAAAGCACCGAAAATCTACAAATACTATATCGATAGAAAAGTGGCATCGCTTCCGGAGTTTAAATTCACTGGGCGGGAAAACCTATGCCTCGCCAAGAAAGTTGCGGCTTTCTACGCACCTGAGTATCGTCCGCATGCAGCAGATGCCACAACAGGGGCATTCACTTTGTTCGGTCACCGCTTGGATTTTGGCGCACCTGAAAACATTGATTGGAATGCAAAAATTGAGGCTGAACAAGACTTTCATCTTTGGCGAATGAAACTCGGACATATGGGGGTTGTCTGCCCCATGCTAATAGATGGGAAGCCTGAACAACTTGATGCAGTAAGCAGACTAATTGACGGCTACCTCGAAAGCACTAGCTATCAGCAGCCCGGCGCTTTTACTTCATATCTATTCCCATATTCTGTGTCGCATCGCCTCTTGGCTTTAGTCAGCGGGTTTATCATTGCACATAATAACAACAGCATACCTAAAGACCTTGAAATCAAACTCAAAAACTTCTTACGTTGGAACGCTGGCTTTATATTAAATAACATTGAGCATGAACTAAAAAACAACCATGTTGAACGCAACTTAGCGGCACTTTGCCTTTATTTTGACGCGCTGGATAATGTATCTGCGGATCTGGTTTCTAGTCTCGATCGAAATATAAAGGAGATTATTGAGGCTTGTATTCTTCCTGATGGCCTGCTCGCTGAACGCTCGGCCATGTATCAAGGTCTATCGGTGATGGCATTGATGATTTTTTCAGAAAGCCAGATTTTAAGCCAAGCCACCCGCGCTACAGCCAAAGAGCGCTTAGAGAAAGCTATTCACGCCTGGGCAATAATGACCCATCCAGACGGCGAAATCAGCCTGTTCAATGACAGTTGGTGGGGTGAAGTCCCCCCTATTGATCATATCTTCCCCGACCGCCTTCCTATGAGAAGTCTTGAAATACTGGACTCAGCAGGGTATGCGCGCCTCGCAGGTGCGAAAATTTTCGCGATTTTTGATGCCGGTCCAATAGGCCCTTCTTGGAATCCTGGACACGGACACGGCGATTTTTTGTCGGCGGAAGTAGACTTAGATGGCAAACGCTTCATCGTAGATCCTGGCACCTACCAATATTCAACCGGAAAACGGCGGCTCCATGAACGTTCAGTTCAAAGTCACAATGGCCCCTGCTGGAGGGATGTTAACCCTGTACAATACAACGGCTGCTTCAAGGTCGGAAAGCTGGCAGCTGCTTCATTAGTATTTGATCCCGACAGTACAGCGCTGCAAATTGCAGGTAAACTAGAACTACAAGGAGGCATAGTTCAACGTGAAGTACAATTAACCAACAATGACACCCTTAAATTTTTCGACCGATGGTCAGACAAACCCAAAGCTGCGCAAGTAACTTTGATTATACAAGGTGAATGGGCTTTAGCCGAACGAACTTCAAGTTCTCTGAGTTTTCGAGCAGGTTCAAAACGTGGGATAATATCAGTTGAAACTGGTAGCATAGACAGTATCTATGCTGGGCAATGGGCACGCAATTATTTGAAAAGTGAAGCGGCTACCTACATAGTTTTGAAACCAGATCAGACCAGCTCATCGCGCGGTGGTAGCTTAAAGTGGACCGTTAGACATTTATAGAAATTGACCTGGCCCCTGCCGACCCCTCGTTCATTATGAGAGTCTGCAGGTTGGATTTGGGTATTCTGGTTTCCCGTCTGGCGCAAGCGTGCCGGGCGTGGAGCCCTCAAATTGCTCAAGCGCTTAGCGCGCTTGTTGCAGTGTCTGAGGCCCCGAACGAGGTGTGGTCGATGGATCTCATGGCGGACCAATTGGCCGATGATCGACCCTTCCGGACGCTGAACGTGCTGGATGACTTCAGTCGTGAGAGCGTGGCTATTCGGTCAAAGAGGTTGCTTAACGTCTCGGGATCAGCACCAAATCGCTCTACACTTGGATGGCACAATTCTCAAAGCCGCAAAGGCAGACGGACCAAGAAACGGAGGTTCGCCGCCTTAAGAAGGAACTGGCCCGCGTTACTGAGGAGCGCGATATCTTAAAAAACCGTTCTGGGCCGCTGCCCGCCTGTGCGCCGTACAAACAGCTTGTGTTACTTTTGTTACGAAGGGCAGTTGCCGATGGCTTATTGGTGGTTCTGACCCCGTTAAAAAACGTGGCACATGGGCTGATGCGTACTTGAGAGTGGTGACGGCGTAATCGCGACAATCCCGGTTAGGAAGATGACGAACTTGCATGGTCCACGCCCTTCGTCTGGAACGGAGAAAATGCCATGGTACAAGCTAAGACCGGAGACCACCCGGACCTGAAGATGGTCAATCCCAATGCGGCGGCAATTGATATTGGACCTGTCACGTTTTCGTGCCGCTCCGCTTGCTCACTTATGCAGCCTTTGCTTCGAAGGCCAAGGGGCTTTTCCAGCCGAGTGCTGAATGCCTGCGTCGCGGATTGTAGAAGCAATTGATGTATTCAAAGATGGCGATCTCAGCGTCTCGACGTGTGCGCCAGGAGCGTTGCCGCAGCAACTCAGCCTTGATCGTCTTGAAGAAAGTTTCGACCGCTGCGTTGTCGTAGCAATTGCCAGTCCCACTCATTGATGCCTGGAACCCATGCTGGCGCAGGATTTTCTGGTAGTCGTGAGAGCAATATTGGCTGCCGCGATCGGTATGGTGAATGCAGCCCTTCGGTGGCCGCCGCAACGCAATCGCCATGTTTAGTGCCCGGATGGCCAGATCGCGTTTCATCCGGTTGCTGACGGCCCAGCCAATGACGCGGCGTGAATGCAGGTCGAGGATGACGGCCAGGTAGAGCCAGCCTTCGCGGGTCCACACGTAGCTGATGTCGCCAGCCCATTTCTGATTAGGCGCATCTGCGTGGAAGTCCCGGTTCAACAGGTTCGGCGCGATGTTGAAAGCGTGATTGCTGTCCGTGATCGCTTTGAGCTTCTTGTTCCTCTTCACCTCAATGCCATTCTCGCTCATCAGCCTGCCGATACGGCGATGCCCCACATCAAGGCCCAGCTCCTTCAGTTCCTCTGTCATGCGGGGCGGCCATAGCTGCTCAAAGATAGGGCAAACTGCTCGCGAATATGCGCGAGGACCACCATGTCCTTCCGTTGACTCTGGCTCAGAGGGCGATTGCGGTAGGCGCGATATCCTCGTGGGCTGACACCCATGATCTGGCACAGCCGCTCGACAGGGAGCATGTCCGCGTTCTTTGCAATGAAAGCAAACCTCATTTGCTTCGCTCCGCAAAGAACTGGGTGGCCTTTTTTAACACTTCCCTCTCCTCCCGAAGCATGCGGTTCTCTTTGCGCAGCTCAGCAACCTCGCGTTCAAGATCGGATTGGGCAGAAGGCTTCTCTGGATTGCGCCGATCCTGCTGGATCCAACGGCTCAGTGTCGAGAAACCAACGCCAAAATCTGCAGCAACCTGCTTACGCGGCAGACCGCTCGTCAAAGCGAAGCGCACTGCCTCTGCGCGGAATTCCGGGGTAGGGTTCGATGCCATGATGGCTCTCCTTTGTGGCAAAATACCAAGTCAAAGGAGCGGAACAATTCAGGGACAGGTCCAGAATACGTCAGCGGTCGGCTCCAGACATGGGCTGAGAAAGCAGGGATCGGCTTAATCTACATCCAGCCCGGCAAGCCGCATCAGCGCGGAATTCGTCCGTCCGTTTCAGTCCCATAGTCGGTCTCCTCAATTGTAGAGCAGGCTACCCCCAAAGCGCGGGCATTTTAGGGTAGCAGGTCAATACCAGCCTACCGGACTGAGAGAAGGCGAAGAACTCAAGCACTCAGTAGCCTGAGGTTGGCCAGCAGAGTAAACAAGAACAGATTTTACATACGATCGGCCCGGATAGCGGGGCTGGGTCAAAAGAAACGTCCATCAGTAGAGGCTTTCCATTCTGTCAGCGCAATTTTAAGCCTATCTTTTGTGGCTAGTCCCCGCTCCTCAGCCCAACTTGGTAGAATATTAGTAGAAACCATTAACTTGTTCACTCGATCCGGGTGGATGCCTAAACCCACGATCGATAAAGGGCGAAGCGCGGTAGCCACAATCTTCAATACCTCAGCTGGTACCAGAAATGCGCGTGCTTTAGGAAATGCCACTTCACGAAATGTTTCTACGATTTCCTCTATTGTATAACGATTTGTGTAAGCGCCATTCAGAACCGTTTTCTTTTGATTTACTCGTTCAGCCTCTAATATCCACTCAATCAAGTCACCAACGAAGATGCAGGACTTAATTGTGTCCTTTCTTCCAGGATAAAAGAAAAAACCCTTTTCGAGCATACGCGCCAAACGAGTGAAATTGCCTCCTTCACCTTTCCCAAAAACAACAGCTGGACGTACAATGACCAACTGACCAGAAGCATTTTTATCAAGCCACGTCAGATGTACACTTTCAGCAATAAGCTTGGAATGCCCATAGTCTGAATTTGGTGTCGGCTTAGTGCTCTCATCTTTAGCCGTTTCATCGGGGCCATAAACAGAAATAGAACTAGTAAACGTTATATTGCTACAGCCCGCTTGATCGGCAAACTTAGTAATCTCCACCGCTCCGCGAACGTTGGTATCATAGTACTCCCATGGTTCGTGCCCCGGAGTCGTATGTACAGCAGCCAAATTGTAGATTTTGCTTACCGGCTGATCTACGCGAAACCCAGATAGATCACGAACATCTGCCAGAACATACTGGACACCCGGCAGACGTTCTGAGGGCTCTCGAATATCAGCGCAAATTAACGTCGCTTCTTCTTCCAAAAGCCGACGAAGGAGGTGCCCTCCAATAAAGCCCGCACCACCGAAAACTACAATCGTTTCTCGTGCCATATCGATAACCTCAAAAACACAAATGTATGAAAGTGGAATAACCGCCATTAGCCAGTATGCACATCATGATGTTAACCCACAGATGTGAGATGAGAACAAGCCCCAAATGCCTCCACCAGAACTGTTCGTAAGTTTTTGAGCCATTTGCAACATGAAACGGGCATTCACTTAATCTGAGGTTTCCCTAGATTTCTAGACGCTTTGCTTGATAATTTTGGAAGCAAAGGAAGATGCAAATGTCAGGGCAAATTCGTTACTCAGATGAGTTCAAGGCTAAGGTTGCACTTGAGGCGCTGAAGAATGAACAAACGGTCGTTGAGTTGGCGAGCCGGTTTGGCGTTCACCCGACGATGATCCACGGTTGGAAGCCTAAGCTCTTGGAAGGTGCGTCCGGTGTATTTGTGCGTGGCAGCAAGCAAGCCCCCTAAGATCGACCATGAACAGGTGAAGGAACTGCACGCCAAGATCGTGGGGGAAGCCCGTGAACGCCACCAGTTCGAGAGAACGGGCGTAAGCCGCGGCCAACGATTTTTTGTCCAGAAAGCTCAATCCGTGGAGCGGCAAGTGAGGTGGTAGTTGGTTAAGCCAAACAATCCGGAGCTTCCCATTGGCAAGTAATGCAAGTTACTGTCAATCTCGCGGTCGTCGTTCTATTGCACGCCTAGCGCCTGCACACGTCAGCCGTCTTCTCTCCAGCTTCCTGTTCCTTGATCATCTGAATGATCTGTTCGTCGGTAAATCTCGTCTTCATTTGTCCGTCCTTCAGTTGGACTGACTCTACTCAAAAATGGAGGAGATTAAGGGGCTCAGGTCACGGTCAGTTCACATCCTTTGCCTGGACCGACCGGCTGCGCCGAACCGGCGTGCGCATCTCGATGGATGGAAAGGGTGGGCTCCTCGACAACATCTTCGTGGAGCGGCTGTGGCGAAGCCTGAAATATGAATGCGCTTACCTAAATGCCTATGAGACAAGCTCGGAAATGCGCGGGCATCTGCGAGTGGCTAACTTACGACAATTCCGAACGCCCACACTCGACGCGCGGCTTGTTGCACCCCAATGAGAGCTATACCAGAAAACCTCCCACTGTCGTTCTTCGGTCAAACAAAGAAAAAATCCAACCCGATCAGCAGGAGACGAGCGTAGCCTAATTTTCACACGACCTTGGCAAAACTATTTTGACTTCCGACAACCATTTATGCAATGTCAAGCGCTGCCTAAGCAAGCTCTCGGGTAGAATATCCACTTACAGATTTTCGAAAACAGCTTATCAAACTCGACAAGTCAGTGACCGGAACAACCCACCACGACAGCCACAGTTGCAAACATCAGCTTCAGATCAGTGGCCAGCGATTGTTCGCGGGCATAGCCACTGTCAAATACAGCGCGATCAGAAAAACTGCTTTCATTGCGCACAGACACCTGCCAAGGTCCCGTGATACCAGGGCGCAGGTCATAATAGTCGCGACCGGGATACAGGTCCTGCTGACCATCCATCATCGGACGCGGCCCAACCAATGACATATCCCCCACCAACACGTTCAGCAGTTGCGGCAACTCATCCAAAGACGTTTTGCGCAGGATACGCCCTACCGGTGTAATGCGAGGATCTTTGCGCAGTTTTTGATAATGCTGCCATTCAGCGGCGGCTTCGGCGTTTTCTTCCAGATAGCGTTTCAATTGCACGTCTGCATCCTGCACCATCGTGCGGAATTTCCACATCTGGTACAGCTTGCCATTCCGACCGACACGCGCCTGTTTGTAAAACGGGCTGCCGCCATCCATCATGATCATCAGCGCCATTGGAATGCAGACCAACAACACCGCAGGCGCTGCGATCAAGACCAGGAAGATATCCAATACGCGCTTTCCGAAACGGGCATAAATGCCATGTACTATCTGCGCGTCAGCGGTTGACTGCATTCCGGCGCGGGAAAAAACCTGTACATTTTGTGGCGACACATCAATTTGTTTTTCTTTACCTTCGATAAAAGACATTTTACCACTCGAAGCGCAACTTAGGCGCATTAAATTTGCCAACCCACAAATATTAGCAGCGGATTAAAACGATGAATTTTTATACGGAGATTAGAACCGGCTTACGTTTCGCGCTGTGGTCCACTGCCAGAACGCCATGAGTGCCCCGACCAAAGGCCAGGCAATACAAGAGCATGCACCAATGAACGCGAAAAAAGGTGTAACGTGAACACTTTTCTTCTGCTCTTTGTACGTCATAACCAGAGCAAACAAAGCCGTCACAACATAGACTAAAAGTGCAATATGAAGCAGATCCATCACGTTCTCCAAAATCAACTTGCGAGAGCCAAACTCTGAAAAAAACCAAAAAATATTCTAAAATTTTACTCAACACAGTCGTAAAGCATTGATGAGTGACATTTCAAGCTGTGAATTTACTGAAAAGCAGTATTAATCGTTTCGCGTGCGCGCATAAATCGGCAATCTGATCAATACTCCGCCCGCAATCAGCCCACCATTAGCTTCAATCGGCGAACAACCGGAAGACGAGCAGTCGCCAAAACTCTCTTTGCAAGCTTTGCTGAAGGCGATCTGGCCCGCTGATCTACTACGACTAAGGAATCGAATTCACCAGCCATCAATAGACAGCCTTCCTGCGCGAACACAATCTGGAACATTTAATTAACCGCAGGGACAATCGCCATTCCAACGCTGTAGATTAGAGCATCTTTCTGTTTCTGAAGGACGAAAAGGTCAGGCGTACGAAACACCAGACGCGCGAGGAAGTCCAGCGAGATGTCTCTGGCTACCTACATGCTCTACATTACAAAGCGCTATCTACACACGAAACTACATGTTATCGCCCGTTGACTTTGAAAAACGACAGCTCTGATGAAAAATGCATTTGCCCAGAGAACAAGCGAAACCTCCCCCCATCTATAATGCACATTAGCTTGCTAAATTTGGAATGCGACGGCCTACATATCATGCAATTTACCCCCTCGGAACCATTGCACGATCAGACGGCGCTCTTCAGGTTCCATATAGGTGACGTTTGCCGGCGGCATGGCGTGGGTCACGCCCGCCTGCAGATAGATCTGTTTGGCGGCGGCGGCGACGTCTGCCTCTGTCTCCAGCAAAATACCCTTCGGCGCGCGGGCGATCCCGTCATAATAGGGTTCACGTGCATGGCACATGGCGCAGCGGCCAGGCACCACGTTCATCACATCCTCAAAATGCGTCGCCTCGGCATAGCGCAGTTCAGCGGCGCTTAACTCACGCGCCTCCGACTCTTCGTAGGTGTCCTGCATCAAGGGCGCAGTGGACAGCCACATCACACAAATGAACAGCACTGCCGTGACCAGCCATGTCCACCACTTGTAACCCCCACCCGCGTGCGAGGTGTTGAAGAAGTGGCGGATCGTCACCCCCATCAGGAACACCAGCGCCGCGATGATCCAGTTGTATTCCGTCGCAAAGGCCAGCGGGTAGTGGTTGGACAGCATCAGGAAAACTACCGGCAGAGTCAGGTAGTTGTTATGGGTCGATCGCAGCTTGGCAATCTTGCCATATTTGGCGTCCGGCGTACGGCCTGCCTGTAGATCCGCTACCACGATACGCTGGTTGGGCATGATGATGAAGAACACATTGGCGGTCATGATCGTCGCCGTAAACGCACCCAGATGCAGCATGGTCGCGCGACCGGTGAAGATCTGGTTATAACCCCAGCCCATAACCACCAACATCGCGAACAGTAGCAGCATCAACAGCGTCGGCGTGTTCCCCAGCGCGGATTTGCACAGCCGGTCATAGATCAACCAGCCCAGCGTCAGCGATCCGGCGGAAATCAGAATGCCCTGCCACAGCGCCAGATCGGCCTTGCCCGCGTCGATCAGGTACAACTCGCCGCCGACCCAATAGACCACCATCAACAGCGCCGCACCGCTGAGCCATGTGGTATAGCTTTCCCATTTGAACCAGATCAGATGCTCCGGCATGTTCGCCGGGGCCACCAGATATTTCTGGATGTGGTAGAAGCCGCCGCCATGCACCTGCCATTCCTCACCGTGCGCGCCGACGGGCAGGTTCGGGTGTTTGCGCAGGCCCAGATCCAGCGCGATGAAGTAAAACGATGACCCGATCCAGGCCATTGCAGTGATGACATGCAGCCACCGCACCGCGAACCCGATCCAATCCCACATGATCGCCAGATCTTGCATCTGTTGTCTCTCCCTGAGTGTTGCGGTCAGCCTAACGGGGCCGCATTTCCTTGGATAGATCTGCTATTGCCAAGCAGTTTCAAATATTTCCTGATAATCCGCGCTTACGATCCGCGATAGGTCGAATAGCCATAGGGGCTGAGCAGCAGCGGTACGTGGTAATGCGCCTCAGCGTCTGCCATGCCAAACCGGATCGGCACCTGATCCAGAAACAGCGGATCCTCGCCCGCCTGACCGGTGCTGCGCAGATAGTCACCGCAGAAAAAGATCAGCTCATAGGTGCCGGTTTTGAAGGCATCCGCAGGCAGGATTGGCGCGTCGGTGCGGCCATCTGCGTTGGTCACCGTATCGGCGATTTTCTTGTGCGAATTGCCCGACACACGGTAGAGCGCGATCTTGATCCCCTCGGCGGGGCAGCCACGGGCGGTGTCGAGGACGTGGGTTGTCAGATATCCGGCCATGATCAGCCTCCTTTTCGGGCAGTTTGTTCCGTTCCGCCTATTTTGCGGCTTTTGTCCTCTGTGCAACACAACAAATGCCCAAACAACAGTTTCAAAATAATTGAGAAAGTCTTTGCCCGCGCAACCTTTTATAAAGGTTTCCAAAGTAATCAGGAGATCCCGAATGACCCGCTACCCCCGCGACATGCGTGGCTACGGCCCCAATGCCCCCGACGCTCAATGGCCGGGTGGGGCCAAGGTCGCTGTGCAATTTGTCCTGAACTATGAGGAGGGAGGGGAAAATTGCCTGTTGCATGGCGATCAGGCGTCAGAGGCGTTCCTGTCCGATATCCCCGGTGCGGCGCAATGGCAGGGGCAGCGCCATTGGAACATGGAATCCATCTATGAATATGGCGCCCGCGCTGGGTTCTGGCGTCTGCACCGCCTGTTCACAGGGCGCGATATTCCGGTGACGATCTACGGTGTCGCGCAGGCATTGGCGCGCAATCCTGAACAGGTCGCCGCGATGAAGTCCGCAGGCTGGGAAATTGCATCGCACGGCCTGAAGTGGGTTGAGCATAAGGATATGCCCGAGGACGAAGAGCGCGCCGCCATCGCCGAAGCGATCCGCCTGCACACAGAGGTGGTGGGCGAGGCCCCGCGCGGTTGGTACACTGGACGCTGTAGCGCAAATACTGTGCGACTGGTGGCAGAAACCGGGCAGTTTGCATATGTCAGCGACACCTATGACGATGATCTACCCTACTGGCTGGAACTGGGCGATCAGAATCAACTGATCATCCCCTACACGCTGGAAGCTAACGACATGCGCTTCGCCACCGCGCCCGGTTGGATCACGGGCGAGGATTTCTTTCAATACCTGAAGGACAGTTTTGACACGCTCTATGCCGAAGGCGCGGCAGGCGCGCCGCGGATGATGTCGATCGGGTTGCATTGTCGTCTGATCGGTCGTCCGGGCAAGATCGCGGGGCTGATCCGCTTCCTCGACTATATCGCGGGCTTCGACGGTGTCTGGACCCCGACCCGTCTGGACGTCGCCGACCACTGGACCGCCACCCATCCGCATCAGCGGATCGAGCGCCCGTCCGAGATGTCGCGCGACCGGTTTGTTGAGGTCTACGGCGGTATCTTTGAACACTCGCCTTGGATTGCCGAACGGGCGCATGGGCTGGAACTGGGCAAGGCACATGATTGCGCCGCTGGGGTACATAACGCGCTGTGCCGGATGTTCCGCACCGCCAGCTATGATGAACGCCACGGTGTGCTGACCGCCCACCCCGATCTGGCCGGCAAACTAGCCGCCGCTGGTCGTCTGACGGCGGAAAGCACCTCGGAACAGGCCTCCGCAGGCCTCGACATGCTGACGGATGAAGAGCGCGAGGCGTTTACCGCGCTGAATGATGCCTATGTTGCCAAACACGGTTTCCCCTTCATCATCGCGGTGCGTGATCATGATAAGGCGTCGATCATGGCCAACTTCAAACGCCGCATCGACAACGCGACCGAGGTGGAATTTGACGAGGCCTGCAAACAGGTCGAACGCATTGCCGAGTTTCGTTTGATGGACCTGCTGCCATGACGACCCTGCACCTGCAACCACTGACAGCCGCCGCCTTCGCCCCCTTCGGCGATGTGATTGAGGTTGCGGGTGAGGCGGATAAGATCATCAATCAGGGCATGTGCGGCCGTCACCACGATCTGGCCGCCCTTGATTTCGGCCCCGGACGCGCAGGGATCAGCCTGTTTGACGCCAAGGCCCGCGCCCTGCCCTACACCCTCGATCTGATGGAACGCCACCCGCTGGGATCGCAGGCGTTTATCCCGCTGGATAATGTGCCGATGATTGTCACCGTCGCGCCGGATGCAGACGGGCAACCGGGCACGCCGCAGGCCTTCCTCAGCCAGCCGGGACAATCCATCAACATACACCGCAATGTTTGGCACGGTGTACTGGCGCCCCTTGGCGCCGCTGGTCGCTATGTGGTCGTCGATCACATCAGCGATTTGCCAAACCTCGAAGAGCATTGGTTTGAGGAGGGTTATACCATCCAAAACTAGTGCCCATTGGGCCCAGTCTGGCGTCAGATCGGACGGGCCACAGCCAATCAGTAGGGAGATTGCAAAATGGCTGAGACAACAGGGACATATAGTGACCCAAATACCACCCCCCCATTGGCGCAGGCCGTGCCGCTGGGGTTGCAACACGTTTTGGCAATGTTTGCCTCTAACGTGACCCCGTCGATCATCGTGGCCGGTGCGGCGGGTCTGGCCTTTGGTGGGCCGGAACAGATTTACCTGATCCAAATGGCGATGCTGTTTGCCGGTATCGCGACGCTGTTTCAAACCGTTGGCATTGGCCCCGTTGGTGCGCGTCTGCCGATCATGCAGGGCACCAGCTTTGCCTTCGTTGGGGTTTTGGCCGGTGTGGCCGCGACCCAAGGTCTGGGCGTGGCGCTGACTGCCTGTATCATCGGTGGTGTGATCCATTTTTGCCTTGGTGCGTTTATCGGCAAGCTGCGCTGGCTGTTCCCGCCGCTGGTCACCGGTCTGGTGATCCTGGCCATCGGTCTGTACCTGATCCCCGTGGCGATCAAATACGCCGCCGGTGGCGCCGCCAAATTCCAGATGGAGGCAGAAAGCTTCGGCTCGCTCATGCATTGGTCGGTGGCGCTGACTGTGGTGATCGTGGCACTGGGCGTGAAGTTTTTCACCAAAGGCATGCTGTCCAACGCCGCCATCCTGATTGGCCTGATCGCCGGTTATGTGGTCGCCTATGCCCAAGGTATGGTAAACTTCGGCGCGGTGGCCAAGGCGTCTTGGGTCACCTCCATCACCCCCCTGCCCTATGGGTTCGAGTTTAGCCTGGGCGCTGTGATCGCGGTGACGCTGGTATCGATCGTGTCTGCGATTGAAACCGTTGGCGACGCCTCTGCCACCGCCAAGGCGGGCGCAGGTCGTGACGCAACCGACGCCGAGATCCAAGGCGCGACCTACGCTGACGGTCTGGGCACCGCCGTTGCCGGTGTATTCGGCGGCCTGCCCAACACCTCGTTCAGCCAGAACGTCGGCATCGTCGGCATGACCGGCATCATGAGCCGCCACGTTGTGACCATCGCTGGTGTGATCATGATCATCTGTGGTCTGCTGCCCAAGATTGGTGCGGTGATCGCATCCATGCCGCTGCCGGTTCTGGGCGGTGGTGTGATCGTGATGTTCGGCATGGTGGCCTCTGCCGGTCTGAACGTCCTGACAGAGGTGAAGATGAACCGCCGCAACATGGTAATCATCGCCATTTCGCTGGCGGCAGGTCTGGGCCTGAACCTGGTACCGACCGCTGTGCAGTATCTGCCCGGTGTGGTGAAAACGCTGATGACCTCGGCCGTTGCACCGACCGCACTGTGCGCAATCGTGCTGAATCTGGTTCTGCCCGAAGAGGACTAAGCCCCTCAGAATAAACACCAAAGGGGGGCTAAATGCCCCCCTTTTCATTGCATGACGCGCTGTCAGATCACCCGCGCATGCGCTGTCCCTCTGGGTCAAAGGCCGGTGCAAACTGCACCCGCGCGCCATAGCGTACACCAGCGATATCTACCTCAACCTCAGCCCCGTGCGGCGCACCCCCATCAGGCCAATGCACATAGGCCAAGGCCACAGGCCGACCGATGCGATAGCCGAAACAGGCGGTTGTGGTATGGCCGATAATTTGATTGCCCAGCAGGATCGGTTCATGACCCAAAGGCACCGCCGCCGCGTCCTGCAAAATCACCGTCATCAAGCGGCGCTTTGCCTGCGCACGTCGTTCAGTCAGAGCTGCGGCACCGATGAAATCCTTGGTTTTCGCCACCATCGCATCCACCCCAACCTCAATCGGGCTGACATCACTGTCCAGCTCGTGGCCCATTGCGGCAAATCCCTTTTCCACCCGCATCGCTGTCTGTGCAAACATCCCTGCCGGTACAGCCCCCGCGCCAACCAGTGCTGCGTAGACCTGTCGCACATCACCCACACGCATCGTCAGTTCCCAACCCGCTTCGCCCACATAGGACATGCGCACGCCGCGAACCCGGCATCCGGCAATTTCGGCCACCCCATGTTTGAAGTAACCCAGATCCAACAGCCCCCCTGCCCCCAACTCCTCCGCAATCCGCACCGCATCTGGCCCCATCAGACCCAGAACGGCAAACTCTTCGGTCACATCGCTGATCGTGACATCAAATCCATCTGCATGACGCCGAAACCACGCCAGATCCCGCTTGATCGCATTGGTCCCGACAAACAGTCGATAATGATCCTCAGCAATCCGGTGGGCGGTGATATCGCTCTCATAGGTGCCGCGTTCGTTCAGGACAGCGGTGTAGATCGCGCTGCCCGGTGCCTTGGCCATGTTCATCGCACAGGTGTGCTGCAAAAACGCCTCGGCCTCCGTGCCACGCACCTCGATCTTGCCAAAGGGGGAGGCGTCAAAGATCGCCGCGCCTTCATGGGCGGCGCGCACCTCCTCAGCGACATTCTGGAACCAATCGGGCTGGCCAAAGGTCATGCGCGGCTCAGCGGTTTTGCCGAAATACAGTGGCCGTTCCCAGCCATAGACCTGCCCGAAATGCGCCCCCGCCGCCTGATATTCACCCGCCAACGGCAAGGCCCGCAGATTGCGCGCCGTCTTCAGCTGGCGCCCGGGGTAAGCAATTTCATAGTGGGTGCCCAAAATCTCGGGCGCGCGGGCCATCAGATGATCTAAGGAGTTGTAAACAGGCGCAAATCGCTTGGCGTCCGCCTCACCCAAATCATAGGCGGTGTGCCCATGCACAATCGCATGCGCCAGGTTCATCCCCGCCCCACCACCAGAGGCAAGACCGACCGAATTCATCCCGCACCCCAGAAACAAACCGCGCGTTTCGGCGGTTTCGCCCAACATGAACATACCATCCGGCGTGAAGCTTTCCGGCCCATTCAGCAGCATCTTCACCTCAGCCGTTTCCAACGCGGGCAAACGGTGCAGCGCGTTCATCATCATCGGCTCAAAGTGATCCCAATCCTCACCCAGCAGACCAAACTCGAAATTTTCGTCCAGAATGCCCGGTTTGATCGGCTTGCCCATCGGTTCGAAACAGCCCACCAGCAATCCACCGCTGTCATCACGAATGTAGAGGTGGTTATCGTGATCCGACAGCGTGGGCATGTTGCCACTGATCCCGTCTACCGGTTTGGTCAGCAGGTAGAAATGTTCGCAGGCCAGCGCCGGCACCTCGGCCCCCGCCATGGCCCCCACCTCGCGCGACCACAGGCCAGCACACAGCGCAATCGCATCACACATCACCGTGCCTTGGGTGGTTTCAACCCCCACCACCTTGCCCCGCTCCGTCAGGATGCCGGTCACACCGGTCTGTTCAAAAATCCGCGCGCCCAGACCCTTGGCCGCCTTCACCAATGCAGCGCAAACGTCCGATGGGGACACACGCCCATCATCCGGTGACCACACCGCACCAATGACGTCCTCCGCATTCATCAAGGGCCAACGCTCCTGCGCCTCCGCAGGAGAGATCGAGCGCGCCCGCACACCATAGGCATGCGCCAGTGCCTCTTGGCGTTTGATATGGGTCAGGCGATAGGGGTTGGTGGCAATGCTCAGACTGCCCTTTTGGATCCAGCCGACATTCTGCCCGGTTTCCCGTTCCAACTGCGCATATAGGTCCACGGAATACTGGATCATCCGCGTCAGGTTCTGCGAATGGCGCAGCGCCCGTACTTGCGCCGCCGAATGCCATGTTGTGCCACTGGTCAAGGTGTTGCGTTCGATCAGGATCGCATCGCTGACGCCCATCTTGGCCAGATGGTACAGGGTCGAACACCCCATAATGCCGCCACCGATGACGACCACGGATGCGTGTGAAGGAAGGGACATCTGCATATCTCTCTGAATGTCAAAGCTGCCACAGCATGTCTGAAAAAATCAGATGTCCTCAATTTACTTTTGTCAGAACATTTGTTCTTTTCACCTCATGGACCAGAACCACAAAACCCGCCTGCTGACCCGCCTAAGGGGTGAAATCGATACGCTGTCACCGCGGCTGAAGGCGGTGGCGAAATACATCCTCGATAACCCTAGCGATTTCGGCATGGATCCGATCCGCGTCACCGCAGACCGTATCGGGGTAAGCCCAAATTCACTGGTACGATTGGCAGAGCGTATGGGCTACCCGGGGTTTGAGGCGTTTCGCGCCCCCTTTCGCAGTGCCCTGATCACCGACGGCGCCGCGCAACAGGGCGAGGTATGGATCGACGCCCTGCAGGCCGGAACCGATCTGGCCCGCGCGCAGGCGCAGTTTGCCCAGAACGAAATCAACATCGTGACCCGTTCCCTGCGCCTGATGACCGAGGACAAGATCAACGCCGCCCTCACCCGCATGCTGTCCGCGCGGCAGGTGTTCGTCACCGCGACACGGGCCAGCTACGCAATGGCGCACTATTTTCACTATGTCGGACGCATGGCGCTGCCCTCATTGCAGCTGATCCCGCGCCATATGGGATCGGCGGTGGATGAATTGTTAGAGGTGAATGATCAAGATGTTCTGATTGCGATCACCTTTGCCCCCTATTCAGCGGACACCATTCAGGCGATGCGTTTCGCCCGCGACCGCGGCGCGCAGATTATTCTGATTTCCGACAGCGACGTGATCGCCCCCAACGTCGATCCCGATGTCACCTTCGCCATCGCCACCCAGTCGCAACACCAGTTCGGCTGCTACGGCGGCGCGATGGCGGTTTTGGAATGCCTGATCAGTCATCTGATTGCGGCGGGCGGCGATGACGCCCACCACGCAATTGAAACCTACGAGTCGCTGCGCGAAGACACGGGCGCCTACTGGCGCGCGCGGACAACGCCAAAACTACGACGCTGATCCGTCAAGCCGCAAATCAACGCGGCAGCGCCCCCGCTGCCAGCGGCATGTGACGGTTCACGTCTTTGTACAGCAGATAGCGGAACGGCCCCGGCCCACCCGCATAGCAAGCCTGCGGGCAAAAGGCGCGCAGCCACATGAAATCACCGGCCTCCACCTCGACCCAATCCTGGTTCAAACGGTAGACCGCCTTGCCCTCCAACACATAAAGCCCGTGCTCCATCACATGGGTTTCGGCAAAGGGAATGACGCCACCGGGTTGGAAGGTCACGATGGTCACATGCATATCGTGGCGCATGTCCGCCGGATCAACAAACCGCGTCGTCGCCCATGCCCCGTCGGTGTCGGGCATCGGGGTCGGCGCGATGTCTTTTTCATTGGTGACGATCACCTCAGGCCGGTCCAGTCCATCGACCGATTGATAGGCTTTGCGGATCCAATGGAAACGGGTGGGCGCGTCGCTGACGTTTTTCACCGACCAGTCGCAGCCCGCTGGGATATAGGCATAGCCACCTTCCGCCAGATCATGCGCCGCACCATCAAGGGTCAACTGCACCGTGCCATCCACCACAAAGATCACCGATTGCACGCCTGCATCCACCTCGGGCCGATCCGATCCGCCGCCTGGCTGAACCTCTGCGATATACTGGCTGAAGGTTTCAGCAAAACCGGACATCGGGCGCGCAATCACCCAAAACCGCGCCTCCCGCCAGAACGGCAGGAAAGAGGTGACGATATCGCTGAACGTGCCTTTTGGGATCACCGCATAGGCATCGGTGAACATCGCACGATCGGTCAAGATCTGGGTTTGCGGCGGCAGGCCACCGGTCGGGGCATAATAGCTGCGGTCAGTCATGCAACGGGTCCTTTGGAAACTCTTACCCCCCATAGAACCGCGCCGACGCCGCTGATCCAAGCGCTTTCCCATGAGGCAACGCCTGAAGCACTGCTAGGGCTTTTTTGATAATCCCCTGCCCTGTCAATTGCCACGGAACACGCGCGAAATTGCCAATTGGCAACTTTGATTTTTTATGCGCTTTTACAGTGTCTTAGTGAAATTTCATTTGCGCCGATTGCCACGCCTTAGATCGGATTAACCTCGGCAAACTTCTTGAAAAACGCCAGGAACGCACGATCCGGGTCTTTTGCCTCGCCCTTATCCTCGGCCCAGGCGCGCCATTCGCTTTCGACGAAGTAGATGTCATAGCCAGGATGGCGCAGACGTGCGGTTTCATAGGTTTCGGTTTTCAACGGCGCCCCCGCGATCCGTGCCGGGCGCGGTTTCAACGATGGCGCAGTTGGGGTGGCTGGCACCACCTGTTCCACACGTTCTTGCGCCCGCACCCGACGTCCGGTCGATGCAAACTGCAACGCCCGTTCCGCCGCACCCTGCCCTGCACCATCCTTGCGCCACCAGCGGATTTCCACATGGGTCACTGACCGCCCTGTTTTCACCGGCGCCACCTCAACCACGTAATCGCTCAACTCTGACACCTCGGCCACCGCCGGTTCAATCGCCCGCATCCGCAAGTTTGACCACGATGTCAGCTTGCCCTTGGGCACGCCCAAAATGCCGCGCAGCGCCTCAAGGGTGAATTTTTCCGACGATTTCCAACGCAGGTTTCCCCGTTTTTGCACCATCTCATAAAGCGTCAGCGCATATTTGGAGCTGAGCGCAAACATCACCTCGCGCTGCAGACGCGCAAAGATAGTGGAATTTCCGATGATCCGGCGCAGACGTGGCGGGATTTCGTATTCCAGCATCCCGTCCTTGCGCAGCCCCTCGACCGATCCACCCAGCAGCTGCACCCGTTCAATCGCCGGTTCGCCATCCCATTCGACCTGCACCTTCACAATCGCGGACATCAGCCGCTCAATCGACTCGCCCACGCGGTCATTGGAATTGTGCGACCCGCGCAGCGCGGATTTAGCGATCACATGGGTCACCGGTTTGTCGATCGCGTCCCACGCGTTTTCCAACAGCTGATTGTAAATGCGTCGATCCGTCAGCGTCAGCGGCGTGACCTCGACCAGATCCACCAGCTCACCGGGTTTGATCAGCGATTCCGCACTGGGACGGGCATCCATCGTGCGGTATTGTTTCGGGGGTTTTGCCATACTGCGCCTCAGACTCGCGCCCCGTTTGCCGGAGTCGCCTACATTGATTTCTTACTTATGTATCAGAAGTCACGTAAGCCGCCAAGAAGATCGTGCCAAAAGGGGATCACCCAATTTGTAAGCTTTAACGTCTCTACACGAATCATCAGTGATTCGCATCGCCTTCTAAATATGGCTTAAAATAGGGTCTATTTCAGCCCAAAGCGCACCCACCCAAAAGGTAAGTTTTCAGCGCCCCCAATCCGTAAGGCCAGCGATCCCGAAATGTAAGCTGAACCGCCCCAATATGTAACGCCAAACACCCGATCTGTAAGGGTTAAGGGTGTAGTGCGTTGAAAAATAACACTTTTCACTGACTGAACGATAGAATCCTAGAATCTTGAACCCTGGTTTTTTAAATTTGGATTTATGGGATATGGCGCATTCGGCCGCGGTTTCGCTGAAATACTCCACGACAGTGCATTTTGCCCCCGATTTATCCCAACCTTCCCCCCTCGAACGTACGAACCTGACGTGGCAGATCTGCAAGGTTCGGTTTTTTCAGGGGTTTGCCTCAAACTTCGCACTTGAGCGTAGACGCCCCAGCATTCACAATAGCTGCAAAACATAATTGAGGCACCCAAAGGGTAGGCAGGAGGGTAACATGACTAACCCTGATTTTCCCATCACCTTAGACGAAATCGAAGCACTGGCCAGCCGCGCAGACGTAGTGATCGACCGGTTGCGCGAACGTCTCTTTGCACCTGACGCGGAAAAACGGCTGGATGTACGTTTCAACGTCCGCACCGCCAGCGAAATGGTTGGTCGTACGGAAAAAGCAATCCGCGACGCCGAAGCAGACGGGCGCCTGCCCGAGCCGGAGAAGGATCCAAACACCGGACGTCGCACAGGCTATTCGCTGGCAGAGGTCAATCGTATGCGCGAGGTGTTCGGCACCCTGCCCCACCGCGCACCGGGTGATCCGGCAACCGTGCTGGCGGTCCAAAACTTCAAGGGTGGGGTTGGCAAATCCACCGTCACCGTACATCTGGCGCAATATCTGGCACTGAAAGGCTATCGCGTCTGCGTCATCGATTGCGACAGTCAGGCCTCCACCACGTCGATGTTTGGTCTGAACCCCGACGTTGATGTGAACGAAAACGAGGATACGCTTTACCCGTTCTTCCAACATGGCGGTCCGGCGTCGCTGCATTACGCGTTGCGGGCGACCTATTGGCCGGGCGTTGCGCTGATCCCGGCGAACCTTGGCCTCTATGATGCGGAATATGAATTTGCCGCGCGGATCATGCGCGAAGAAGGCTTCGTTCTTGATAGACTACGGGCCGGAATAGAGTCTATTTCGGATCAATTCGACGTCATCCTTCTGGACCCGCCACCGGCGCTTGGCATGATCTCTCTGTCGGTGTTGCGCGCGGCGAATGCACTGGTTGTTCCCGCACCGCCCAACAACATCGACTTTGGCTCTACCGCGCACTTCCTGCGGATGATGAGCGCAACATTGCAAGAGCTGGCCGAACACGGGGGTGCGCGGGGCTATCATTTTGTTAAGGTTTTGGCGACCAAGATGAACGACCAAAAAGGCGCTCATCAGGTGATCAAGCGGATGATGGACGCGGTATTCCCGCAGGACATGCTGCAGGCCGTCCTGAAAGATTCCGCCGAAATCGACAACGCCGCCGCCAACCTGCAGAGCGTTTATGAAATCACCGGGCCAGCGGCGCGCACCGAAACGCATAAACGCTGCCGCACCTATCTGGATGCGGTCGGCCGCGAGATTGAGGTGCTGATCCGCAAAACCTGGCCCAGCCATCACGCCGCCCTGCGCAAGGAGGGGATCCTATGAGCAAGAGACACGACGCCGTTTTTGATGATGTCCTCAGCGGACTGCCCACCGGCAAAAAGGCCGAAGATCGCGCCAGCGCACGGTTCCTGAAACGATCCAACACCATGGCCGAACAGGCCAGCGGGGAACGTCAGGAAAAGGTGCTGCGGCTGGTCGATCCGGCGGATTGCCAGATGTGGGATCGCCACAACCGCGCCTATGAATTGCTGACGCCGGAAAACTGCGCCGATCTGATTGACGGGATCAAATCGCAGGGCCAGCAGGAGTTCCCCGCCATCGTGCGCCGTCTGCCTGCGGGGCAGGGGGCGACCTATGAGGTGATCTGTGGTGCGCGCCGTCATTTCGCTATCAGCTGGCTGCGGGCCAACAACTATCCGCAGTTCAAATACCTGATCGAAGAGCGCGAGCTGACCGACGAAGAGGCGTTCCGTCTGGCAGATATCGAAAACCGCGATCGTGAAGATATCTCGGATTTTGAACGGGCGCGGGACTATGCGCAGGCCATAGCGCTCTACTATGGTGGTACGCAGAAGGTGATGGCCGAACGGCTAGAGGTGTCGGCCGGTTGGTTGTCGCGCTATCTGGATCTGGCGCGGTTACCGCGTGAGGTGGTTGGCGCTTTCCCGACAATCCGCGATTTGAAAGAGCTGCATGCGCGGCAGTTGAAACCGATCCTGAAAACCCACCGCGCCGAGGTGTTGGAAGAGGCGGTGCGCATCTCCGCCGACCGTGTCGCTGGGGCCAGTATTGATGCGGCGGCGGTTCTGAAACGTCTGAAAGCGGTGGCCGCAGAACCCAAAGGCGCCAAGAAGCCGGCGCGGATTTTCTGCGGTGATCGCTACGATCAGGGCGTCAAGATGAAGCGCGCGGGCCGCAAAGTGGTGTTGGAGTTTGACGCCAACATGTCCGATCTGGCCCTGCAGGCGGCGCTGGCGCATTTCATCAAGCATTGGCGCGAGTGACGCGGGGCGTTTTGGCAAGTTGCCAATTGGCAATTCTGCTAAAATATACGGCAAAACAGTTGCTTACCTCGGAAATGTGTAGAAAACGGATTGGCAATTGCCAGTCCGTTTTTCTTTGGCCTCGACCTATGGGATCGGACGGGGCATGATTATTCCCAACGCAGGAGAGGGGGCAGGCCGTGCGATCGAGCAAGACAATTCACGTGATTTCCTGCCATGCAGAGGGAGAGGTTGGCGATGTGATCGTCGGCGGTGTGCTGCCGCCGCCCGGTGACACCTTGTGGGAACAGCGCAACTGGATCGCACGGGATCAGACATTGCGGAACTTTGTCCTGAATGAACCGCGCGGCGGGGTGTTTCGTCATGTGAACCTGTTGGTGCCGCCCAAACATCCCGATGCCGACGCGGCGTTCATTATCATGGAGCCGGAAGACACGCCGCCGATGTCAGGGTCCAATTCCATCTGCGTGGCGACTGTGCTGCTGGATGGTGGTTTGGTCCCGATGGTGGAGCCAGAGACGACCCTGACCCTAGAGGCGCCGGGGGGATTGGTGAAGGTGCGCGTGGCCTGCAAGGGTGGCAAGGCAGAACGGATTACCGTGCAGAACTTGCCCAGCTTTGCTGACCGCCTGGATGCCGCCTTGGAGGTGCCGGGCGTTGGCACGTTGCGCGTGGATACCGCCTATGGCGGGGACAGTTTTGTGATCGTGGATGCGGATGCGCTTGGCTTCACAATTGCCGAGGATGAGGCGGCGGATATCGCGCGTTTGGGGGTGCAGATCACCAATGCGGCGAATGCGCAGTTGGGGTTCCGGCATCCTGAGAATACCGAGTGGGATCATATCTCTTTCTGCCTGTTCGCCGGTGCGTTGCGCGAAACGGCGGAGGGTTACAGCGCGGCGTCGGCGGTGGCGATCCAGCCGGGTAAGGTGGACCGGTCGCCAACTGGCACTGCCGTTTCGGCGCGAATGGCGGTTTTGGCGGCGCGTGGGCAAATGAAGGTGGGGCAGGGGCTGACGGCGCGATCAATCATCGGGTCAGAATTTCAGGGGCGTATTGCCGCCACCACACAGGTGGGCGGTAAACCCGCGATTGTGCCAGAGATTTCCGGTCGTGGCTGGGTGACGGGGGTGCATCAGCATATGTTGGACCCTGCCGACCCGTGGCCGCAGGGGTATCGCCTGCGCGATACCTGGGGCGTGTCATAGGGCAGAAATAGAGTCTATCGGCTGGATTAGAGACTGATTTGAGGGTGTGATATGAGTGATGAGAACGACCGCGCGCTGTTGACCGCGTTGTTTGATGCGGCTGTGGCGGCGGCGGATCCGGTGCAGGCGTTGCGCCCTTATATGCCCGCGCGACCCAAGGGGCGCACGGTGGTGATTGGCGCTGGCAAAGGGGCCGCGCAACTGGCCGCCGCGTTTGAGGATCTGTGGGATTCTGCCGATCATGGCCCCCTAAGCGGCGTGGTGGTCACGCGCTATGGCTACGCTGCGCCCTGTCGGCATGTCGATGTGGTGGAGGCGGCGCATCCTGTGCCGGACGCGGCGGGGCTGGCGGCCAGCGCGGCGTTGCTGGGTGCCGTGTCCGATCTGGGGTCGGATGATCTGGTGGTGGCCTTGGTCTGTGGCGGCGGATCGTCGCTATTGCCCTGCCCGCCGGACGGGCTGAGCTTGGCAGATGAACAGGCGCTGAACGCGGCGCTCTTGGCATCCGGCGCGCCGATTTCGGTGATGAATGCGATCCGCAAACATGTCAGCGGCATCAAGGGTGGGCGTCTGGCCGCTGCTTGCGCGCCCGCGCGGGTGGTGACGCTGGTGGTGTCGGATGTGCCCGGTGACGATCCGGCGCAGGTGGCGTCGGGTCCGACCGTGCCGGATGCGGTCAGCCGCGCCGATGCGCTGCGCCTGATTGAGAGCCACCGGATCGACCTGCCACAGGCGATCATGGACCACCTGAACAGTTCGGCGGCGGATGCACCTTTGCCGGCGGATCCGGTTTTTGCGGGTAACGAGGTGACGGTGGTTGCCTCCGCCTGCCTATCACTCGAAGCAGCTGCGCGCGCGGCAGAGGCGGCGGGCGTGCCTGCGGTGATCCTGTCTGACGCGATCGAGGGCGAGGCGCGCGATGTGGCGCGGGTGCATGGCGCCATCGCTCGGGAGGTGCAGGGCAGGGACCGCCCCTTTGCCAAGCCGGTGGTGATCCTGTCGGGCGGTGAAACCACGGTGACCCTGCGCGGGCAGGGGCGGGGTGGGCGCAATACGGAATTTCTGCTGGCCTTGGCACAAGAGGTTGCGGGGGCCACGGGGATCACCGCGCTGGCCGCAGACACCGACGGCATCGACGGGTCAGAGTACAACGCCGGTGCCTTTGTCGACGCAAACACAGTGGCGCGACTGCGGGCGGCGGGGCGGGATCCGGCGGCGGATCTGGCAAACAATGATGCCTTCAGCGCGTTCGAGGCGTTGGGCGATCTGTTTTCCCCCGGTCCCACGGGCACCAACGTTAATGATTTCCGCGCGATCCTTATCCGCTAATGGGTATTTTGGGCTCAACCATACGGTAGCGTATGGTTTTGGGCAGGGACCGCAAACGTCGCTCTGGCCCACCCGTGGGTTTCAAAACATCCGCCGGGCGGGGCGTTTGGGTTATTTTCGTGCGTTTCCTCCATTGTTTCTGTCGCAGATTCTGCGCTACACCACCTTGAAATGCCCCGGGAGGGGGCGCATTTGCACTAACAAACGCAGTCCAGAGGAAGACCAAGATGCCGCATTATCGTTCCAGGCGTTCCACCCACGGCCGCAACATGGCGGGGGCCCGTGGCCTCTGGCGTGCGACGGGTATGACGGATGATGATTTCGGCAAACCGATCATCGCGGTTGTGAACTCGTTCACCCAATTTGTGCCCGGTCACGTCCACCTGAAGGATCTGGGCCAGATGGTCGCCCGTGAGATCGAGGCGGCAGGCGGCGTTGCCAAGGAATTCAACACCATCGCCGTGGATGACGGCATCGCGATGGGCCATGACGGCATGCTCTACTCGCTGCCCTCGCGCGAAGTGATTGCAGACAGTGTTGAATATATGGTCAACGCCCACTGTGCCGACGCGATGGTCTGTATCTCCAACTGTGACAAGATCACCCCCGGCATGATGATGGCGGCAATGCGCCTGAACATTCCGGTGATCTTCGTGTCTGGCGGTCCGATGGAAGCGGGTAAAATTGACCTCGCCGATCTGGACATGAAAAAGGTCGATCTAGTCGACGCTATGGTCGCCGCCGCGGATGACAAGTTCACCGACGAACAGGTGAAACACATCGAAGAGAACGCCTGCCCGACCTGTGGGTCGTGTTCGGGTATGTTCACCGCCAACTCGATGAACTGTCTGGCAGAGGCGCTGGGTCTGGCACTGCCGGGCAACGGCTCCACGCTGGCGACCCACGCCGACCGCAAGCGTCTGTTCCTTGAGGCGGGTCGTCGCATCGTCGACATCACCAAGCGCCACTATGAGGGTGAGGAAAAGGGCCTGCTGCCGCGTGAAATCGCGACCTTCGAGGCCTTTGAAAACGCCATGTCGCTGGACATTGCCATGGGCGGGTCGACGAACACCGTTTTGCACCTTTTGGCGATTGCCTATGAGGGCAAGGTGGATTTCACCATGGAAGACATGGACCGCCTCAGCCGTCAGGTGCCCTGCCTGTGTAAGGTCGCGCCGAACATTCACAATGTCCATATGGAAGACGTGCATCGCGCGGGCGGCATCTTCTCCATCCTTGGTGAGCTGTCGCGCGGTGGTCTGCTGCACAATGATGTGGCGACTGTGCATTCCTCGACCATGGGCGAAGCGATTGCCCATTGGGACATCAAGGTTGCCAACAACCCCGAAGCGTCTGAACTGTTCAAAGCCGCCCCTGGTGGCGTGCGCACCACACAGGCGTTTAGTCAGGCGAACCGTTACAAAGAACTGGACACTGACCGCGAAGGTGGCGTGATCCGTTCGGTCGAACATGCGTTTTCCAAGGATGGCGGTCTGGCGGTTCTGTTCGGCAATATCGCGCTGGACGGCTGCATCGTGAAAACCGCTGGTGTGGATGAATCGATCCTCAAATTCTCGGGTCCTGCGAAAGTGTTCGAGAGTCAGGATGATGCGGTCAACGGCATCCTCACCGGCAAGGTTGCCGAAGGTGAGGTGGTGATCATCCGCTACGAGGGTCCGCAGGGCGGTCCGGGCATGCAGGAAATGCTCTACCCGACCAGCTATCTGAAATCCAAAGGTCTGGGCAAGAAATGCGCGCTGCTGACCGATGGTCGCTTCTCTGGCGGTACGTCTGGTCTGTCAATCGGCCACGCCTCGCCCGAGGCGGCGGAGGGGGGGGCAATCGGTCTGGTGGAAACCGGCGATCTGATCGAGATTGATATTCCGAACCGGACCATCAACCTTGCCGTTGCTGATGACGTGCTGGAGGCGCGCCGCGCCGCCAAAGGCCCGCTGCCGTGGGGCCCCGCCGAAGAGCGCCCCCGCGCGGTGTCCAAAGCGCTGAAGGCTTACGCCGCCTTCGCCTCCTCCGCTGCAAAAGGTGCGGTCCGCATCCTGCCCGGTGGAGAATAAGCGCTACGTGATATGATGAGCGAAAGCCCCGCCAGATTGGCGGGGCTTTTGTTTTTTGGGGAATGTGGTTGAAAAATGTATCGTAGATTAATGCGTATTTAGGCATTCTAAAAAACACCAAGGACAGGCTGATAGAAATGACGCAATTTTTGGCGAAACAGCTTTCATGGGCATTTATCGCCCTGCTCATCGCATTCCACGGCGCGCTTTCTGCTCAACCGCAAGGCGATTGGTCCTGTGGCGAGGATGAGAAATTTTCCCCAGCAGGAAAAATTATTACCTTAGGCCAACGGAGTTTTCGGTTGTGTGCCGGTGATTTTTCTTCTGACGGAGAAGGCGGCTGGGTATCTCTCGCCATAGAGGATGAAAAACGTATCGACGATCATTTCGCCATAACCCAACCCAATGTGCGCTATCGTGGAAATATTCGTCATCATATTTATGAGGCAGGGCGACCTTATGGCGTAGAGTATGAGGAGCTCACGACCATTCACGTTGACGACGTCATATATGTGGTCCGAGTGCAATCGTATGAAGCGGAGCGAGCGCGCCAAGAATACGCGAATGGAGAGATTCCAAATTCGGCCATTTACTACGCCGCACCAGTGCAGGGCACGCCCGAACATTACCTTGATTGTAACCGTCGACCAGTCGCGCCTTTTGCTGATGACTTATTCTGTCGGCTGAAAGTGATTTACCGGCCGGGTGAGAACCTTTATATTAATCAAATCTTCACCAGTAGTCCTGACTTTGATCCTGACTTTGGCAATGCAGAATTTGGATTGCAGAACCTGCCCAGCCACGTGCGCACTGTCCATGAAGCGTTTGGGCTTATTGACATCACTGGCGTTGAACAACTGAGTGAATGATTTCTGACGTCTATTGTGCGTAGGAGGATGAGAGGTCACTGCGACCGTTTACCCCCGACAATACAGCCCCGCCAATCTGGCGGGGCTTTTGCGTTTCAGAATTAGTTTAGATCAGTTCGCCAGACGGTCTAGCGCATTGCCCAGACCAACAGCGGATCCAATCACACCCAGCACTGTGCGAGCAGAGGTCAGTGTAGTTTCCGTTCCCAAAACGGTGTCTTTGGGATTGATCTGGAATTTGCGCGCGGCAAACAGTCCCTCGGCAGAGGTAAGATCGAACGCAAACACCACTTGTTCTTGCAGTGGCCCGTTGGGTGAATAGGGGGTGTCGGGCGTTTGTTTGATTAGCTGTGTCTTGTCATAGTCCCGCAGGACCAACACGGCCTTTAGATCGGCGCGGGTGTCGGACAGGCCGCCAACCGTTGACAGCGCCTCTATCGCGGTCAGGTTTTCACGTGTGAAGGGAACCAGCTCTTCGCGGCCGGTGGCGCCTAGGGCGGTGAAATACCGATCATCTTCTTGAATGATGATCTTGTCGCCACCGCGTACCGTGGTGTTGAGGCTGGGTTGCGTCATCAGTTTGTCAGCCCGGATTTCGTAGGACTGCCCGCCGCGTTGCAAACGCACCAGCGGGTTTTCCAGACTGTCACGAATGCCACCCCCTGCGGCGATCAGGTTGAGAACCGTTGTATTGCGGTTGGGTAGTGGGTAGCTGCCGGGCTGCGCGACGCCGCCCACCAGATCAGCGGCATTGTTGGCGCCCTGATCGACGGACAGTTGGATCTGTGCGGACGGTGAAATCTGCACCAGAGCATCCTGAACCTTGGTCCGTGCCTCGGTCTGGGTCAGATTGCGCAGGGAAACGTCGCCAGCGTAGGGCAGAAAGATGCTGCCATTGGCCGCCACAGGTATCGCGGGCAGGGTGACTTGATTGCTGGCTGGGCCCGTCAGCAGGGAGTTTTCTTGTGAATCCCAGATGGTCAGTGTGACGCGGTCGCCTGTGCGGATGACCTGACTTTGTGGGCCGCGGGGATTTGAGAGCCAAGTATAGTTGCCAGACCAGCCCGTCACAGGCCAGTTGTGAAAATCACTGACATTGGCGCGGGTGACGGTGATCACTTGGTAGCTGGGGGCGGTTTCTGTTTGTTCGGTCAGGATATCGCTGCTGAGTGCGGCGCCACGAGGCACCGAACAGGCGCTAAGCGCCAGCGCCGATAGGCTGAGAGCCGTCCATGTGACAATTTTGTTCAAACCGATTCCCCTCCACAGTTTGCTTGGCGATAGTCTTAACGGGTGTCGCTGTAGACCGACAGGGGGCAGGGGGTAGGTTGGGTTGGCGACGCGGTGAACGTGGCGCATTGGCCATAGGTTTGGGGCGTTCTTGCGTCGACCGCTGTCACTCGCGGTAGTCCAATGGCGTCATAGTGGCATTGCGAACGCTATTGGTTTCTGCACCTGGGACCACATCAGTGTTATGTGCGGCCAGCACCATCCAGCCAGTGCTGCGCTTTTCGGTGACAAACACCATGACCGCTGTACGGCTGTCCAGCGGGGCACCCTGCGGATCAATCTGGCCGGTCAGCCGCCAGCGGGTATGCACAATCGCCACCGTGTCGCTGACACGGCGCACTTTGACGCCGCGGGCTGAAATCTGGCTGTCTTTGAAAAAGGTGGTGAGGCCATAGTGATGCGCGCGCTGAATGTCCGCGCGGTTGTGCCACCACAGGCCAACGACGTTTACAAAATCCGCATCCTCTACAAACAGCGCGGCCAACGCCTGCGCATCCCGCGCCATCCATGCGGCGGCGAATAGGCGGGGGATGTCTTCGGGCGTCTCAGCGTGTGTTGGTGCGGTTGTGTCTGTCATAGCGGCGTGGCCCCTTTGGGATGGGATACCTTAAGGGGCCAACGCTGCGTGATGCAATCAGCGTTCGTAATGCGCGGCGGTGTTTTGGTGCCAGCGCCAGGCGTCGCGGATCATGTCAGAGAGGTTGGAACGGCTGGGTTTCCACCCCAGTTCGCTGATCGCGCGGGTCGAACCCGACACCAATTTGGTGCAATCGCCCGGACGGCGGTCACCCTCGGTGTAAGGCACCGCTTTGTTGGTGACAGATTGCGAATGTTCGATCACCTCACGCACCGAAAACCCATCGCCGGTGCCGAGGTTGAAGACACGGTTGCCCTTGCCATCCTGCAGCCATTTCAGGCCTAGAACGTGAGCTTCGACCAGATCCATCACATGCACGTAGTCGCGGATGCAGGTGCCGTCGGGCGTATCGTAATCGGTGCCAAAAACGGTCAGCGCGGCGCGTTTGCCCTCAATCGCGTCCAGCATCAGCGGGATCAGGTGGGTTTCGGGCTGGTGGAACTCGCCCACCTCTGCCTCTGGATCGGCACCGGCGACGTTGAAATAGCGGAAGATCACATGGTTCAGCCCGTCACTGGCGGCGAAGTCCTGCAACATCTGCTCAATCGCCAGTTTCGATCCGCCATAGGCGTTGATCGGCATTTGCGGCGTGTCTTCGTTCAGGACCACGTTGTCCTGATCGCCATAGGTCGCGCAGGTGGAGGAGAAGACGAAGTTTTTGCACTCAGCCGCCACCGCCGCCTCAATCAGGTTCAGCGCACCGGTGACGTTTTCGCGCCAGTAACGACCGGGCAGTTGCATCGACTCGCCCACTTGGGACAGTGCGGCGAAGTGCATGACGGCAACGGGTTGATATTCGGCGAACACCTCATCCAGACGGGCGCAGTCCAACAGGTCGCCCTTGGCCAGCGGGCCGAACTTTACCGCCTGCTCCCAGCCGGTCGAACAGTTGTCGAAGGTCACGGGGGTAAAGCCGTTGGCCGCCAGCACCTTGCAGGCGTGCGATCCGATGTAGCCTGCGCCACCTGTTACCAGAACATTGGTCATTCAAAACTCTCCACTTCTTAAATTCACTTGCCCGTAATCGTGACGGTATAGGCAAAACGGGCGCTTTGTCCGGCGTCCAGTGTGATGGTGTCGGGGCGGTCGATCATCGCCGAACCTTGACCTGCTATTGCCGCAGTTCCGTGCCAAGGTTCAAGGCAGATATAGGGCGCACCCGGTTTTTGCCACAGCGCGAAATTGGGTAGGTTTTGCCACTGAAACCGCAGGCTGGCACCTGCCGCGCTGAGGGTCAGACCGGTGCCTGCACCAGCGGGAAACAGCATCGCATCGTCTGCGTATTGCGCCGGGTCCAGCGTCAGGCGGCCATCGCGGAAGGGCGAGGGCAGGGGGGCATCGACCAGCAGCCCGTCTGCGTTGATCCGGTAAAGCGCTGGTTCACCCTGATTGTCCAACTGCACCTCATGCGTGCCGTTCGCGCCGGGCAGGGGCCATGCGAAGGCGGGGTGAAACCCAAAGCCGAAAGGCATCGCGCGGTTGCTGTGATTTTCCACCTCTGCCGTGACAGACAGGGTGGGGCCGTCAAGTTGGTGGGTTAGGCGCAGGGCGAATTCAAACGGGTAGTTCGCGCGGGTGTCTGCGCTGTCGGTCAGTTGGTGGGTGCAGTGTGTTTCGCTGGCCGCAATCAGTGCGAATTTTGACCGACGGGCAAATCCGTGTTGGTTCATCGGGGCGGTGAATGCCCCGATAGAAATCTGGCCATCCGGTGCGGCCCCAACGATCGGGAATAGGATCGGTGACCGTCCCGCCCACCATGTCGGATCCCCATGCCACAACCAGTCGCGGTTTTGATCATCGCGCAAATATTGCGTTTCTGCACCGAGGGGGCTGACGCCCACGCGGATGTGGTCATTCTGGATCTGGGTCACGTCGGTCATCTGCACTGTCCTTGTTGAAACAGATCATTATGCGGCGTCTTGTGCAGCATTCTCATGCTTCAGTCCCATACCGCAGGGTGTCGTTCAACCAAAAAGGGCCGCGATCAACGCGGCCCTTTGGTATTGGTATTTTCGAGATATTACAGGCCCTTCGCCAGCGCATCAAAATCACGCAGACGTTTGATCAGGTCAGCCATTTGATCGACGGGGATCATGTTGGGGCCATCACTGGGCGCGTTATCGGGATCCTCGTGCGTTTCAATGAACAGCGCCGAAACGCCAACCGCACAGGCCGCGCGGGCCAGAACGGGGGCAAATTCACGCTGGCCGCCCGATGTGGTGCCCTGACCGCCCGGTTGCTGCACCGAATGGGTGGCATCAAACACAGTCGGATAGCCGGTCGCCGCCATGGTTGGCAGGCCACGGAAATCGCTGACCAGCGTGTTATAGCCAAACGAAGTGCCGCGATCGCAGAGCATGATCCGTTCATTACCGGTGGAAGCGATCTTTTCCGCCACATTGCCCATGTCCCAAGGTGCCAGAAACTGACCCTTTTTCACATTGATCGCCGCGCCGGTTTTGCCCGCCGCCAGCAACAGGTCGGTCTGACGGCACAGGAAGGCGGGGATTTGCAGGATATCGCACACCTCAGCCGCAGGGGCACATTGGGCCGCGTCATGCACATCGGTCAGGATCGGCACGCCGAACTCTTCTTTGATCTGGCCAAGGATTTTCAGCCCCTCTTCCATGCCCAGCCCCCGCTTGGTCGAGATCGACGAGCGGTTGGCCTTGTCGTAGCTGGCCTTGAAGATGAACTGGGTGCCGGTGGGCGCGCAGGCCTCGGCGATTTTTTCCGCCATCATGCGGGCGTGATCGAGGCTTTCCAGCTGGCAGGGACCGGTGATGAAGGCCACCGGATTGCTGCCGCCAATATTGATGTCACCCACGGTGACGGTTTTGGTCTGGGTTACGTCCATGACTTACAGATCCTTCAGCACAGAATTGATACGGTCCACATCTTCGGGATTGTTCAGCTCCCAGAAGACGCGGCCTTTGCCCTCGACCTCGACGCAGCGCATCTTGGTGTCATTCACGAGGAAGCGCAGCTGCTCCAGCCCCTCCAGCACTTCCAGCTGGCTGATGCCCCAGGAGGTATAGGCCGCCAGTGCTGCCGGACGGTAGGCGTAGCAGCCGACGTGGTGATAGACAGGAATGTCGCTGTCGGGCACCTTGTCGGGGTCAATATAGGGCAGCACTTCCTTGGAGAAGTAGAGCGCGTGGCCCTTGGCGTTGAACACGGCGGTGGTGCCGCCGACGCGGCCGGCTTTGCGGTCTTCGACGAAATGGCTGTAGGTCAGCGGATCGCATTGCAGCACCGGCGTGGCGACCTGCGCCTCTGCGTCCTGTTTCATCGCCGCGATCAGGTCTTCGACGAACCATTCGGGCGTCAGCGGCGCGTCGCCCTGCAGGTTGACAATCAGGTCCGCCTCTACCTGCCCATTGCGCAGCGCCTCGGCGCAGCGCGCGGTGCCATTTTCCGCCTCTGGCGAGGTCATGATGACAGAGGCGCCAAACGCCTTGGCGTGATCCGCGATGCGGTCATCATCGGTGACAACATGCACCTCGGCCACGCCATTGACCCGCTGGGCCGCTTCCCAGCTGAGGCGGATCAGCGATTTCTTTTCGCCCGACGGCAGGGTCAGTTCTGCCAGCGGCTTGCCCGGATAGCGGGTCGAGGCATAGCGCGCGGGGATCAGGATCACGGTTTTCATCAGGGGATCTCCTTAAGCAACGCCAGCGCGCAGCAGATCATGCAGGTGCAGGATGCCGACGGGGCGGTTTGCCTCATCAACGGCAAAGAGCGTGGTGATCTTACGCTCGTTCATCAGGGCCAGCGCCTGAGCGGCCAACATATCCGGCGCGGCGGTCACGGGCGACAATGTGGCCACCTCACCCGCTGTGGCGGACATCAGATGCGCCATATTACGGCGCAGGTCACCGTCCGAGACGATCCCGATCAGCGCCTCACCCTCAACGACGCCGGTGGTGCCAAATCCCTTGGAGGTCATTTCGATCAAAACCTCCTCCATCGCGGTGTCCTTGCTGACGAGCGGCAGGGCGTCCACACCATGCATCAGCTGCGCTACGGTGGACAGCTGCGCGCCCAGTTTGCCGCCGGGATGGAAGGTGGCGAAGTTTTCCGCCTTGAAATCACGTGCCTCCATCAGGGCAACCGCCAGCGCATCGCCGATCGCCAGGGTCAGCGTGGTCGATGTGGTGGGGGCCATGCCCATCGGGCAGGCCTCAGGCGCGGGGGGCAAGAGCAGCTGATAATCCGCCGCCGCCATCAGGGTGGAGCCGGGGCGCGAAGAAATCCCGATCAGCGGGATCGAGAAGCGGCGCGTATGCGCCAGCACATCCGACAATTCGCGCGTTTCGCCAGAGTTGGAGATCAGCACAACGATATCGTCATTGGTGATCATGCCCAGATCGCCATGGCTGGCCTCAGAGGCATGCACAAAAGAGCTGGGCGTGCCGGTGGAGGCGAGGGTGGCGGCGATCTTGTTGCCGATATGGCCGGATTTGCCGATGCCAGAGATGATCACCCGACCCTTGGTGTTGAGGATCAAGGTCACCACCGCCTCAAAATCGGCGGGCAGATGATCGGACAGCAGACGCAGCGCGTCTGCCTCAATGCCCAGCACACGCTTGGCTGCGCTGACCATTTTCGACGGAGAAGAAGCTTGGTTTTCCATGAAGTTTCCAATGTCACAAGCGGCTGAGGCGATCAATGGAAAACGGCTGTGGCCCAGCGTGGGTGGTGGAAGGCTGCTACAACTTGACGTCGTTTGGTCGTTGTTCATTGCAGTAATAGGCTGTGATCCGCTGTGGGTTGCAGAATTTGGTGACCCCCATGCCTCTGTTGCAACCCATCCGCGACAGGGGCGTGACCAACTATGAAGGTGCTGTTTAGATGTTTCAGACAATCCGGTCGCGGCTGATTGCGACGTTCTCTTTCCTTGGGCTGGTTCTGGTGGCGATCGCGCTGTTTGCGGTGGTGGAACTGCAAAATGTAACGGCGCGGGGCGATCAGATGGTCGAGGTCCATTTCGCCGATACCCTGAGCGCTGAGGCGTTGTACAGCCACCAACTGCAGATTCAGACGCAGATGCGGGACTATCTGATGATTGAACGTGGTGATTCCAAAGCGCGGTCGAAGATTTGGCGCAAGATGGAGGCACTGACTGCTGCGCAGGCTGCAGAATTCGAATCCTTGCAGGTCCGTGGCAGTGCTGGGCTGGCCCCTTATTTGGAGCGCTATAGCTATGAAAACGCACGGATGCAGAAACTGCGCGCGGATATTGCTCAGCAGATGATGTTCGGGGTGTCGGATCGTTCAAGCGATGTGTTGCTGCGCAAGGTGGCCCCCCTGTCTGAAGCGATGGAGGCCCTGTTTCACGATATCGAAACGCATCTGAGTGCGGAAATGACCGCCGCTGCCGCGGAGGCGCAGGCGATCTACGACGGGATTGTCACCCGTCTGGCAGTTGTGATTGCGGTTGCTCTGGTGTTTGGAATCGCAGCCGCATGGGGGATCACGCGATCCCTGCGTCTGGGACTGCACAAAGCAAATGTGTTGAGCAGCGATGTCGCACAGGGTCGGCTGCATGTGTGCGATGAACCACGCCCCGGCCACGAGATTGGTGCCCTACTTGGTAATCTTGATCAGATGTCACGTCAGTTGAATGGCGTTGTCGGATCCGTGGTGACCGGCGCAGATGTTGTGTCCAGCAGTGCGCAGTCGATGTCTGAAACAGCCGGTCAGCTGAATGAGACATCGCTGGAACAGGCGCGGTCATCCGAGGCGTTGGCGCAATCTGTGGGGGATGTCACGCAGTCGGTGGATCAGACCGCCCAGCATGCCCGCGAAACCGAAGTGATGGCCCAGAAGTCGGTGGCGCAGGTGCAGCAATCCGAAACGGCCGTTGTTTCGGCGCTGGAGGCGACAGAGGCGATGCTGGAGCAGATCAGCGTGGTGCAGGAAATTGCCCGTCAGACAGACCTGTTGGCGCTGAATGCTGCAGTTGAAGCTTCGCGCGCTGGCGAAAATGGCAAAGGGTTCAGTGTGGTTGCGGGCGAAGTGCGCAAGCTGGCAGAACGCTCTCAGGCTGCATCGGGCGTTATTCAGGGGTTGAGCCAACGCACGATTTCGGCGGCCGAAGGTGCCCGTGAAAGCCTGTCAGAACTGGGGCCAAGCATTCAGCGCACGGCGGATTTGGTTGGTCAGATCAGTCATTCCAATGCCGATATCGCCCAGACGATGATTGAACTGCGTACATCGGTTGTGGGTTTGGATCAGTTATCCCAGCGTACCAGTGCCAATTCCGAAGAAATGAGTGTTACCGCTGAAGAGCTGGCGCAGCAGGTCACTGTGTTGAACGATGCGGTCGGTTTCTTCGATGTGCAGGGCTGTGATAGCGGTTCAGGGGGGATGTCAGCGATCAGTGCGCGACTGCCCGCTGATCAGGGGGCCGATATGGGCGTTTCAGGTGTTGCCGACGCCAAAGCGGCCTAAAGAGTGCTGATCCGGTGCGGGCGTCTTCGTCCGCACCGACCTAGAGAATCGGGGCGATTTCCGGTAAGGTAAGGGCATTCTTTCATTGCTTTTGCTCAACGGACTATGAAACGGTCTTGATATACAGCGTCCTGCCCGCTTCGGTTGCGCGGCCTCGCGCCTCTCAAACTAACAGCTAAGGGACACTAAGCCCATGAAATGGATTGATGTCCTGGACCATGTTTCCACCGCCATGCTTGTTGGAACATTCTTTTGGTTTTGGGGCTGTCTTTTACTTTTGCAAATCAGGGTGATGAGAACGACCAAAGTTCCGTTATGGCGAGTGTATGTGCCATTGGCTGAACGAATGAACGTAGCAAATGAGTTGTTTGTATCAGACAAATGTAAGCGAGAGCGGGCGTGGGTGGGTCGCGCATTAATATGGTTTGTTGTCGCGTTGATCGCTTGGGGTGGCGTGTCTGCAATGAAGGCTGTTTTAGGATGACCGACCCAAAGCGTCTGATCATTGTCCCGTGGTGGCGGAGTTTCGGATCTGACGGGAATTTACCCGTCGGGCAACAGACCGCGCAGGTATGCGCCGTAGGCGGTTTTGCCGTAGGTTTCGACGTGTTTGCGCATCAGCGCAGCGTCGATCCAGCCTTGTTGATAGGCGATTTCCTCGGGGCAGCCTGACTGCATGCCTTGGCGTTCTGACAGCGTGCGGACAAAATTGCCGGCATCCAGTAGAGAGCCGTGGGTGCCGGTATCCAGCCAGGCATAGCCACGCCCCATGCGCTCAACCGAGAGGGTTCCATCGTTCAGGTAGCTTTGCAGCAGGGTGACGATTTCCAGTTCACCACGGTTTGATGGGCGCACGGCGCGGGCGCGTTCCGGCGCGTTGCCGTCCAGAAAATAGAGGCCGGTGACCGCGTAGTTTGACGGTGGCACGGCGGGCTTTTCGATAATCTCTTGCGCGTTGAATTCACTGTCAAAGCGCACCACGCCATAGCGTTCAGGATCCGCGACGTGATAGCCGAACACGGTGCCGCCTGTGGTCTTGGCATTGGCGGCGGCCAGCATTTCTGGCAGGCCATGGCCAAAGAAGATGTTGTCACCCAGCACCATCGCAGAAGGTGCGCCGTCCAGAAAATCCTCGGCCAGAATATAGGCCTGCGCCAATCCGTCGGGGCTGGGCTGTTCGATATAGGTCAACGACATGCCCCATTGGCTGCCATCGCCCAGCAGACGCTGGAATTGCGCCTGATCCTGCGGCGTGGTGATGACCGCCACCTCGCGGATACCCGACAGCATCAACACGCTAAGGGGGTAGTAGATCATCGGTTTGTCATAGATTGGCATCAGCTGTTTCGATACCGCCAGGGTCAGCGGGTAAAGCCGCGTGCCGGACCCGCCGGCCAGAATAATACCTTTGCGCTGTGTCATCGGGTCAGGTCCTCAATCACCTTTTCCAACCCACTCTGCCAGTCAGGGGGCTGGATTGAAAAATCATTTGTTAAATCGTTGCAATGTAATTGCGAATTTAGCGGTCGCGTTGCTGGGGTGGGGTAGGCGCTGGTGGCGATATCCACAACCCGTGTTGTCAGGTTCGCTTTGGCAAAGATCGCGCGGGCAAAATCGGCCCAGTTGACCGCGGGCTGGCCGCTGAAATGATAGATCCCACGGCTGCGGGTGCCCGCCTGCATCTGCGCTGCGATGGACAGCAGCGCCGCCGCGATGGCACGTGCTGGCGTCGGGCTGCCGATCTGGTCGGCCACAACGCTCAACTGATCACGGGTTGCTGCCAGACGCAGCATGGTTTTGACAAAGTTGCCGCCATGGGCGGAAAAGACCCAAGACGTGCGCAGAATCGCATAGTTCGCGCCACTGGCTGCAACCGCCTGTTCCCCCGCCAGTTTGGACCGCCCATAGGCATTGATCGGCGCCACGGGATCATCCGGTCGCCACGGCTGATCGCCGCTGCCGTCAAACACATAGTCGGTCGACAGATGCAGGAACGGCACCTTTCGTTCAGCGCAGGCACGCGCCATGGCGGCGGGGGCATCTGCGTTGATCACGGTGGCCAGCGCCTCTTCTTCCTCGGCCTTATCAACGGCGGTGTAGGCGGCGGCGTTGATCACCGCATCCGGTTTTAATGCCAAGATCTGCGCGGCGCAGGCGGCAGGGTCGGACAGATCCGCGGTATCCCGCCCCAGAAACCGCGCCTCAGGAGCAAGGAGCGCCAACTCACTTGCCACCTGACCGGTTTTACCAAAGACAAGGATCATGAAGCCTTACCCAAACGTTCACCGACACCATCTCGGTTCTGCAACGCACGCCACCACTGTTCGTTGTTCAGATACCATTCTACCGTCAAAGCCAGACCTTCTTCGACAGTCACAGAGGGACGCCAACCCAGTTCATTGCGAATGCGGTTGGGGTCAATTGCATAACGCGCATCATGTCCCGGACGATCGGTAACAAAGGTGATCTGATCTTTATACGATCCCGTGGCCTTAGGGCGCTTTTCATCCAAAATAGCACAAAGCGTTTGCACCAGTTCCAGATTGGTGCGCTCATTCTCGCCACCGATATTGTAGCTGCGCCCCAGCTGCCCCTTTTCCAGCACTGTCAGCAGCGCGTCAGCATGGTCTTCGACATATAGCCAGTCGCGAATATTGCTACCATCCCCGTAGATCGGCAGGGGTTTCCCAGCGAGCGCATTCAAGATCACCACCGGGATCAGCTTTTCGGGGAAGTGGTAGGGACCATAGTTGTTGGAACAATTGGTCAGCAGCACCGGTAACCCGTAAGTTTCCCCCCAGGCGCGCACCAGATGGTCACTGGCCGCCTTAGACGCAGAATAGGGGCTGCGGGGATCGTAGGCCGTTTCTTCGGTAAACATCACCGACGGGTCGGCGGGCAGGGAGCCGTAAACCTCATCCGTCGAGATATGTTGGAAACGGAAATTGTCGGGGCGGCCCTTTGCTTCCCACATCCGACGGGCGGATTGCAGCAGATTGAAAGTGCCCATGACATTGGTTTCCATGAACACCGCAGGCCCGTCGATGGAGCGGTCAACGTGACTCTCGGCGGCCAGGTGCAACACCGCGTCGGGCTGGTGTTGATCAAAACACGCCTCAACCGCAGCGGCGTCGCGGATATCCACCTGCGCAAAGGTGTAAAGCGGGCTGTCCGCCACCTCGGACACGTTATCAAGGCAGGCGGCGTAGGTCAGCGCGTCCAGATTGATCACCTGATGCCCTGCTTTCACTGCTTGACGTACAACTGCGGATCCGATGAAGCCGGCGCCGCCGGTGATGAGCAGTTTCATTGAGTGTCCTGTCATTGATATGGGGTGGTGAAATCGGCCAATGCTGGTGCGGAGGCATCTTTTTCCGACAAAATGGGTGTTACGCCTTCTAATGGCCAGTCAATGCCGCAGCTGTCCCAGGCAACTGCGCGGTCACATTCCGGGGCGTAGTGGTCGGTGCATTTGTAAATAATTTCTGTGTCTGGTTCCAAGGTCATGAAACCATGCAGGAAGCCTGCGGGAATCCATAATTGGCGGCCATTCTTATAACTCAGCTCTTCGCCAACCCACTGCCCATAGGTCGGCGATCCGGCGCGGATGTCCACTGCGACATCAAACATTGCGCCGCGGCCACACCGCACCAGTTTGCCCTGCGCATGAGGCGGGGCCTGAAAGTGTAGGCCGCGGACAGTGCCGCGGTCGTGTGATAGCGAGTGGTTGTCTTGCACGAAGTCGGGCAGTGTCAGCCCAGCATCCGCAAGTGTGGTGCGATTCCAGCTTTCGCTAAAGAATCCCCGATGGTCGCCGAAACGGGCGGGCGTCAGGATCTTTACGTCGGCAATGGCGGTTTCCGAGATCTGCACGAGGCGCTCCGGCTGGTGAAGTCTTTGCAATCTATAGCCTTCCTGCGGGGGCCATCGAAACCCCCTAGTGGTGTAAATGACCGGTAATTGTTGCCTGTTTACTGCGCAGTCGCTGCGGATGAGTGGGAAAATATGCTTTTGAGATTGAATAGTTCAATTTCTGAAGTAAGTAGGGCGCGTGTTAACAAACAGTAGAGTCTCATGGGTTGCGAACAAATTCCCAGCTATGATCCGACCGAGGATCAGACCCTCAGTCCAGAAATTCGGGCCTTGCTAGGGGTCGATGCGATTTACAATCAGGTGTTGGCTGTGGTCGAGCAGATGAGTTTCGCCAAGGACCTGCCCGATCCGGCAAAGCGTCTGGTGATCCGTTTGGATGCGCCTATGCGGCTGGGGGATCTGGCACGGGTGTCTAATGTGTTGCCCTCGACGCTGACGGCGCTGGTCGACCTATTGGAGGCCGAAGGTCTGGCAGAAAGAAAACGCGATCCCAGTGATCGGCGCGCCTGGCTTTTGACCCTGACAGAAAAAGGCCACGCCAGACGGGCCGAAATGGCGCAGAAGGCTGCCGAAGTCTTTCACGCGATCACCGGCTTTGATGCCGCAGAAACCGCCGCTTTTGCCGATTTGACGGACAAAGCGCGCAGAAACTTGCACGAAACGCTCTCGAACAGGAGTCGCAAATGATGTCCCTTTCTCATGTTGTCCCCCTGCGCAAAGGGCGCGCAGCCGCTGCCTTTGGTGTGGCGATGGCCGCATTGTTGATGACACCCGCAGCACAGGCGCAGGAAACGCCCGCCGAAATCATCCGTCCGGTCAAGCTGATGGAACTGGAACGGGGTGACAGTAAGATCACACGCCAGTTCTTTGGTCAGGTAGTGGCGCGTCAAACCGTGGACCTTGCGTTTCAGGTTGGTGGGCAGATTGTCGAATTTCCCGTGATCGAAGGCCAGATCGTGCCGAAAGGTGGATTGATCGCCAAGCTGGACGAGGAGTTGTTTTCCCTGCAGTTGGATCAGGCGACTCTGCAGTATGATCAAGCCAAACGCCGGTTGGATCGTTTCAATCGACTGACGGGGTCTGCCGTTGTGTCCGAGGTGACGGTACAGGACACTGAAACGCAGGTCGGGCTGGCACGGATTGCACGCCGTAATGCGGAATATGCGCTGGAACACGCCACCCTGTCGGCACCGTTTGATGCCTTGGTCGCAACCCGCAATGTTGCGAATTTCACCACTGTCGGCGCGGGAGCGCCAATCGTGCGTTTGCATGACATGTCTGATCTGCGGATTGAAATTGATGTGCCGGAAGTGCTGTTTCAGCGCGCCAGCACGGATACCAACGTCACTTTGTTCGCGCGTTTCCCGACAGGTGACACGCTGTACCCATTGGCGATCCGTGAATATGTCGCCGAGGCGTCTACCATCGGGCAAACCTTTCAGCTGACGCTAGGGTTGGAACGTCCGGTTGGTCTGACTGTTTTGCCGGGTTCGTCGGTGACCGTTCTGGCAACGGTGGACCAAGACGGTGGCAATCCGATTTTGCCAACCACCGCGATTGATCTGGCCAATGATGGCGGCCCGCAGGTGATGGTCTTTACGCTATCCGAAGATAGCGAAGAGTCCGCCGATGGGCTTGGCACTGTTGCGTTGCGTCGGGTTGAGGTCAGAACCTCTCGTGATGGCGAGATCGTTCTGGTGTCCGGTGTGGAACCGGGTGAATTGATCGTACGCTCTGGCCTGCCATCGCTGACGGATGGTCAGCGTGTCCGCCGTTTCGTCGGTTTCCCGGACTAAGGGGCGCGTCATGAACATCGCACGCTTTTCGATTAACGCTCCGGTCACGACATGGATCGTGATGCTGGTCTGCCTGTTTGGCGGAATCTGGGGCTTCTTCTCGCTCGGTCGGCTCGAAGATCCGGCCTTCACGATCAAGACCGCGGTTGTGGTCACCCATTACCCGGGCGCCAGCGCTGATCAGGTGATGATCGAGGTGACGGAACCGCTGGAGGCCGCCATTCAGGGCATGGGGCAGGTTGAACGTATTACGTCATCCAGTCGCCCGGGTGTGTCGCGCATCGATGTGGAAATCCGTCCGACATATGACGGCACCGAACTGCCTGAGGTTTGGGCCGAACTGCGCAACAAGGTGGAAGACGCGCAATTGCGCCTGCCGCAGGGGGCCAGAACACCGATTGTGAACGACAGTTTCGGGGATGTGTTCGGTGTGTTCTTTGCCGTGACCGCCGAAGGGTTCAATGACGCCGAAAAGCACGATCTGGCGCGGTTCCTGCGGCGCGAGATGCTGGCCGTTGATGGTGTTGCGAACGTCGAACTGATGGGCCTGCCGGAAGAAGCGATTTATGTGGAACCGGACATCGCGCTGATGAAGAACCAGAATATTTCGCCTGCGGCTATTCTGAATGCCTTGGCGTCGTCGAACTCTGTCGCGCCGGCGGGGTCGTTGCGTCAGGATGGAAACAAGGTGCGCATTCAGACACCCGAAGGATCTGACAGCGTAGATGAAATCGCAGCGCTGAGTATCGGGGTTGGCGGTGAGGTGCTGAACCTGGTTGATATCGCCGATGTCAGCCGTGGTCGTCGTGTCGACCCGGGCGTGATCATTCGCCATGACGGGCTTGATGCCTTTACCCTTGGGATTGCGGGGCTGGCGTCTGAAAACATTGTGGAGGTCGGCAACCGTATTGATGCCCGCTTGGCTGAGCTGCAGGCGGAAATTCCCGTCGGGGCGAAGCTGCACCCGATCTATCAACAACATATCGTAGTGGATGAGGCGTCGACCGCGTTCTTGTGGAACCTTGCCATGTCTGTGGCCATCGTTGTGGTGGTTCTGGGCCTGTTTATGGGGCCGCGCGCCGCGATTGTTGTCGGGGCGACGCTATTGCTGACCGTGGTGGGCACGTTGTTGTTCATGGCGATTTTCGGCATCGAAATGGAACGTATTTCGCTGGGCGCGCTGATCATTGCGATGGGGATGCTGGTGGACAACGCCATCGTTGTGGCCGAGGGCATGCAAACCGCTATGTTGCGTGGCAAATCTAGTCGTGATGCCGCGACAGAGGCCACTGCCAAAACCCAGATCCCGCTTTTGGGGGCGACGGTGATTGGTATCATGGCCTTTGCCGGGATCGGCCTTAGCCCTGATGCGACGGGTGAATTCCTCTTCTCGCTATTCGCTGTGATTGCGATTTCGCTGCTGTTGTCGTGGGTGCTGGCGGTGACGGCGACGCCTCTGCTTGGGCATTACTTCTTCAAGGTGGGGCATGCAGACAATGCGGACGCGTATTCTGGGCCGTTGTTCAGAATGTTTGCATGGTCGCTGCGGCTGGCTCTGAAACTACGTTGGTTGGTCGTTGCGGGTCTCTTGGTGGTCACGGTGGGGTGCTATTACGGCTTTACCCATGTGAAACAGCAGTTCTTCCCTAACTCGAACACGCCATTGTTCTTTGTGCATTACACCATGCCGCAGGGAACGGCGATCAACACGACCGCAGAACAGATGGCCGTGCTTGAAGAGTGGTTGCTGGAACGTGAAGAGGTTGTGGATGTTGCAACCTTTGTCGGGCAGGGCGCGACGCGGTTTCTGCTGACCTACGCCAGTGAGCCGAGCAATTCGGGCTATGGGCATCTGGTGATCCGCACGCAATCGGAACCGCAGATCGCGGCGCTGCGCGCGGAATTGGATGCTTATGCCGCCGAGGTGATGACCGATGGCGAGTTCCGGTCGGCGCGTCTGGTGTTCGGCCCCGGTAGCGGTGCCCAGATTCAGGCGCGGATTTCCGGCAAGGATCCAGAGGTGCTGCGCGATCTGGCCGATCAGGTGATGACCGCGATGACCGGCGCGACGCCGAATGCCCTGTTGCCCCGTACCAATTGGCGTGAGCAGGAGCTGGTTTTGACGCCGAATTACGTGACCGAACGGGCGCAGACGGCGGGTGTAACCCGTGATGATGTGGCCAATCTGTTCAACTTTGCCACAGATGGCGTGACGGCAGGTGTGTATCGCGAAAGTGACCGCCAATTGCCTATCATCGTGCGCACAAATCCTGACGCGGGGTTGAGTGTGATGGATCAGGTTGTGGCCACACCTACCGGTGCCGTTCTGCCAGTTGAGCAGGTCATTGATGGGTTCACCCTCGAAGCGCAAAATACCCTGATCCAGCGTCGGAACCGGGTGCCGACGATCACCGTTGGTGTGGATGTGCCTGTGGGCTTTACTGCGGCACAGGTGTTTGCAGAGCTGCGTCAGCAGGTCGAAGATATTCCGATGCCTCCTGGCTACAAGATGGAATGGGGCGGAGAGCATGAGGATTCCGCCAAAGCCAACGAAAGCCTTGGTCGTCAGTTGCCGATTGCGTTGTTGATCATGGTGCTGATTTCGATCCTGCTGTTCAACGCGCTGCGTCAGCCGCTGATCATTTGGCTGTTGGTGCCGATGTCGGTTAATGGTGTGGCCTTCTGGCTGTTGCTGACCGGCGTGCCGTTTTCCTTTACCGCGCTGCTGGGTCTGTTGTCGCTGTCGGGGATGTTGATCAAAAACGGGATTGTTCTGGTGGAAGAGATTGATCTGGTCCGCGCCGAGGGTGTGGCATTGGATCAGGCAATCGTTGATGCGTCGGTCTCGCGTCTGCGCCCTGTGGCGTTGGCGGCGGCGACGACGATCCTTGGTATGATCCCGTTGCTGACCGATCCGTTCTTTGTGTCGATGGCCATCACCATCATGGGCGGTCTGGCCTTTGCGTCGGTGCTGACGCTGGTGGCGGCGCCGGTGTTCTACGCGATTTTCTTCAAAAAGGATGAAAAACGTAGGCTGGCGGCCTTGGCTGCGTAACACAGACCATGACCCTATGAATTGAAGCGGCGCCCAAACGGGCGCCGTTTTTTTGCGTGGGTGGGGCAGGAGGTCTTGCGCTTTGTGATGATACCATCTAGTTGTTCCGCAATGCGGAGCACATATCCGCATGTTGACGCATTGCTATATTGACGATACGCATTGGGCACCCGCCGATCGGGTGCGCAGGATTCTTTTTGGTGCGCCCTGATCAGCAGGGTCGAAATACGCGGACGAAGGAGAATGAGCATGCTGTACGCCTATATCTATGATGGATTGCGCAGCCCGTTTGGACGCCACGCAGGTGGTTTGTCGACGGTGCGACCGGATGATCTGGCAGCGAAAGTATTGGCCGATCTGGTTGCGCGGTCTGAATTTGATGCCAGCGAAATCGAAGATGTCATCCTTGGCAACGTCTGCCAGTCCGGCGAAGACAGCCGCAACGTTGCGCGTTTTTCATCATTGCTGGCGGGATTGCCGATTGAACTGGGTGGCCTGACGGTCAATCGCCTGTGTGGGTCTGGTATGTCGGCGGCGCTTGACGCTGCGCGCTCTGTTACCGTTGGTGAGGCGCCGCTTTATGTTGCGGGCGGTGTCGAAAGCATGACCCGCGCGCCGTTTGTGGTGGCCAAATCCGCCAGTGCCTGGGGTCGCCAGCCTGAAATGTATGACAGCACTATCGGTACCCGTTTCCCCAACCCGCAGATTGCCAAGATCTATGGCGATTATTCAATGCCGCAAACCTCTGACAATGTGGCGGCGGACTTTGATATCAGCCGTGAGGCGGCAGATGAATTTGCCTTTGGCTCGCAAACCAAATTTGAAGCGGCGCGCCAGCGTGGGTTCTTTGCCGGTGAAATTACCCCGATCGAGATCAAGGGCCGCAAGGGCGCTGTGCATCAGGTGAGCGAGGACGAACACCCCCGTCCCGACGTGGCGCTGGAAAAAATGGCGTCGCTGCGAACCCTCTTTGAGGGGGGCGTTACAACTGCTGCCAACGCATCAGGGGTGAACGACGGGGCTGCGATGTTGATGATTGGTGCGCGCAGTGAGCGTGCCCAGCCCCGGGCACGTATCGTTTCGGGTGCCATCGCGGGTGTGCCGCCGCGCATCATGGGGATTGGTCCGGGCTTTGCCGTTCCCAAAGCGTTGGAGCGTGCGGGCCTGACGATGGCGGATATGGATCTGATTGAAATCAACGAAGCCTTTGCCGCGCAGGCATTGGCCTGCTGTAAACAGTTGAACCTTGATCCCAAAGACAGCCGTTTGAACCCCAACGGCGGCGCGATTGCCGTGGGGCATCCACTGGGCGCGTCGGGCGCGCGGATCATTTTGACTGCGATGCGTTATCTTGAGGAAACCGGTGGTCGCTATGCCTGTCTGTCTATGTGCATTGGCGTCGGGCAGGGGATCGCCATGGTGATTGAACGCGTAGATGCGTGAGGTCTGCTGTGTCTGAAAATATAGGGACTGAATCCGAGCTACCCGATCTGAATGAGGATACGCGCGATCGCCGATTTGCATCGACCCTGGCGAAAGGGTTGCGCGTTATGCAGGCGTTCAAACCTGGTGACGCCTCTGTCGGGAACCGCGAATTGGCGCGGCGCACGGGGATGCCGCCGTCGACCGTGGCGCGGATGACCTTCACGCTGACCTCGATGGGGTTCTTGGAACAGTTGCCTTCTGAAACCTACCGTTTGGGGCCTGCTGTTATGGCGCTGGGATACACAGCGCGGGCGAACCTGTCGTTTCTGCCAATGGCGGAAAATATCATGCAGGCCTTGGCGGATGAGGTCGGGGCATTGGTGGCGTTGTGCATGCGGGATGGGGATGCGGTTATGTTGACCCGCTGCTGGCGACCGCGCGATGCCTCGTCGCTATGGCTGAGTGAGGGGCACCGGCTGCCATTGGATAGCAGCGCGGCGGGCCGTGCCATTTTGGCCGCTGATCCCGCGACCGATGCCATTTCAGATCGCGACCAACTGGAGGTGAAGGGTTTTCTAACCTCGTTCGGGGGTTGGAACAGTGCGGTCAATGCCTGTGCGGTGCCGTTTCAATCGACACCGGGCACCGCCCCCTTGGCGTTTCTATGCGGTGCAAATGCGGCGCAGCTGGATGGTGACACATTGGAACAAACCGTGGGCCCAAAGTTGCGCGACACGGTTCAGACCCTGCGGTTGAGCGTCGGGCAACTATAGGCCGCCGCAGGATCAAGGTCGAAATTTACAGAGCAGGAGAGAGTGATGACAGCGGTTCATATAACCATTGAAGGAGCGATTGCTCTGGTTGCGATCGACAATCCACCTGTCAATGCAGCTGGGTTTGATGTGCGCGCAGGGTTGGTTGCTGCGGTACAAACGGCAGCAGACAATGACGCGGTTAAGGTGATTGGCCTTTATGCTGCGGGTCGCACCTTTGTGGCGGGGGCTGATATTCGTGAGTTTGGTCAACCGCCCAAGCTGCCGTTGTTGCCAGAGGTTTGTGATGTGCTGGAAGCCAGTGCCAAACCCATCGTTTGCGTGCTGCACGGCACCACACTTGGCGGTGGTTTGGAATTGGCACTGAGCTGTCAGGCCCGTGTGGGTATCAAGGGGCTGAAGCTTGGCTTGCCAGAGGTCAATCTGGGACTGTTGCCGGGTGCTGGCGGAACGCAACGATTGCCGCGTCTGGTCGATGGCGCGACCGCGTTGGGCATGATTACCTCGGGCAAGCCGATTACTGCGCAGGCAGCATTAGAGGCTGGTCTGTTAGATGATCTGCAGGACGGCGCCCCCGAAGATGTTGCGCGTCAGGCAGCGCGGCAGGTGCTGGATGGGACCCTAACCCCGCGCGTGACAGCCGCACAGCCCAATCGCCTGACCCAAGAGCAGTTGGACAGCTTCCGCGCCAAGGCCAAGGGTGAGGTGATGGTCCGCGCGCTAAAGGCCGCAGAGGCAAGTAGCCTACCGATGGCAGAGGGGCTGGCGATAGAAAGAGCGTTGTTTGTCGAAGCCCTGCAAAGCGATGCCCATAAAGGGATGAAACATGCGTTTTTCGCAGAACGCGCCGTGGCTCATATCCCCGAGGCACAGGCCGAGGCGCGTGACCTAGCGACGGCTGGTGTGATCGGTGGTGGCACGATGGGATCAGGCATTGCGACGGCGATGCTGTTGGCAGGTATGCCGGTGACGTTGATCGAAATGCAGGCGGATCGGGTTGAGTTTGCCCGCGAAACCATTGCCCGTAACCTCGACGGGGCTGTTAAGCGTGGCAAGATGAGCGCTGAGCAGCGCGAGGCCACATTGGCCACGCTGACATGCACGACTGATATGGGCGCATTGGCGGATGTTGATCTGGTGATCGAGGCCGTGTTTGAAAGCATGGATGTTAAACGCGATGTGTTTGGGCAACTGGATCAGATTTGCAAGGCTGGGGCGATCCTTGCCTCGAACACCTCTTATCTGGATGTGAATGAAATCGCGGCCTGCACGAAAAGGCCGCAGGATGTGATCGGGCTTCACTTCTTTTCGCCGGCTCATGTGATGCGTTTGCTAGAGGTTGTGGTCGCAAAAGACACAGCGCCAGAGGTGGTCGCGACAAGTTTCAAGTTGGCCAAGAAGCTGCGCAAGATCGCGGTGCGCTCCGAGGTGTGTGATGGATTTATCGGGAACCGCATTCTGGCGTACTATCGAAAGTCCACGGCCTATATGCAGCTGGACGGCGCCCCGTTTGAACAGATCGACAGCGCGTTGGAGGCGTTTGGTTTCGCTATGGGACCGTTTGCGGTCTCGGATCTTGCCGGGCAAGACATTGGTTGGGCCACCCGCAAACGTCTGGCTCCTACTCGCCCCGAGGAGGAGCGATATGTTGAAATCGCCGACCGTGTTTGTGAACAGGGCTGGTTCGGGCGTAAATCTGGCAAGGGGTTTTATGTCTATGACGGTAAAACCCGCAGCGTGAACCCAGCGATTGCCGAATTTGCGGATGCTGAACGCGCGGCAAAAGGGATCACCGCCCGCAGTTTCAACGATCAGGAAATCGTCGATTGCTACATGGCTGCGATGGTGGCCGAGGCCGCCCGCGTGGTCGAAGAAAAGATCGCTTTGCGACCCATCGATGTGGATGCGGTGTTCCTGTTTGGTTACGGCTTCCCGCGTCATTGGGGTGGGCCGCTGCAGTACGCAGATATTACAGGCCTAGATGTGATCCTGTCGCGGATCGAAAACTACGCCAAAGAAGATGCCCATTACTGGCAGGTGCCGGCGCTGCTGCGCGAACTGGTCGCTGCGGGCAAGTCCTTTAACGATCTGAACAAAAATCACTAACAAGGAGGCGTTGGAAATGGAACTACGTTTCACACCCGAAGAAGAGGCCTTTCGCGCCGACGTGAAGGCGTTTCTGGCCGACAATCTGTCTGCGGAAGTCGCCCGCAAGGGCCGCAATAGCGAAGGGTTGACCAAACAGGACATGGAAGACTGGCACGCGGCGTTGAATGCCCGTGGTTGGCTGGCTGTGACATGGCCCAAGGAACACGGTGGTCCTGGCTGGACTGCGGTAGAACGTCATATTTTCGAGGAAGAATGCGCATTGGCCTATGCCCCGCGCATTGTGCCGTTTGGTCTGAACATGCTGGGGCCGGTTTTGCTGAAATTCGGCAATGATGCACAGCGTTCCGAGATTTTGCCGCGTATTTTGGACGGCTCGGACTGGTGGTGTCAGGGATATTCCGAACCGGGTGCGGGATCGGATCTGGCCAGCCTGAAAACCCGCGCTGTGCGGGACGGCGATGAATATGTGATCAACGGCCAGAAAACCTGGACAACGCTGGGTCAACACGCCAACAAGATCTTTTGTTTGGTGCGCACCTCGACCGAGGGCAAGCCGCAGGAAGGCATTAGTTTTGTTCTGGTAGATATGGACACGCCCGGTGTCGAGTTGCGCCCGATCAAGCTGCTGGATGGCGGTCATGAGGTGAACGAAGTGTTCTTTACCGATGTGCGCGTTCCGGTGTCGAACTTGGTCGGTGAGGAAAACAAAGGCTGGACGATTGCCAAATACCTGCTGACCCATGAGCGTACCAATATCGCTGGCGTGGGCACATCGACCCGTGATTTGGAAAAGCTGAAATCCCTATCGCAGCAATTGGTGCGGGGCGGGCGGCCGTTGTCGCAGGATCCGCTGTTCGCCGCAGAGATGCTGGAAGTGGAAATCGACCTCGAGGCGATGCGGGTGATGAACCTTGCGATGTTGTCTGCGGCCAAAGAGGGGGCCGCGCCGGGTTTGCAAAGTTCGATGCTGAAAATCAAAGGTACGGTCATTCGTCAACGCATTCAGTCGCTGATCAAAACCGCCCTTGGCGCCGCAGCAACCCCGTTCCCTGCGCACGAATTGCCAGATAACGCGCGGTCTGTGCCCGAAGACGCAGCAGGGGCAACCGCTGCCTATTTCAATAACCGCAAACTCTCGATCTTTGGCGGATCGAACGAGATTCAGCGCAACATTATCGCCAAAGACATGTTCCGGAGCTAAGCCATGGATTTCAAACTGACCGAAGACCGTCAGATGCTGTCTGACACTCTGCGCCGTTATCTGGCAGATCAATACACCTTTGATTTCCGCAACAGCGTTATTGATACCGCGCCGTATCATTCTACCGAAAAATGGGCGGAACTGGCGGGGCTGGGCCTGATTGGTGCCTTTGTCACCGAAGAAAAGGGTGGTTTTGGCGGTGCGGGTTTCGACCTGACCTGTGTGTTCGAAGAGGTGGGCCGCGGCCTGTGCGTGGAACCTTTGCTGGGCGCGATGATGTCTGTGCGTGCCACGGCGGAGTGCGGTGCCGAGGATCTGGTCGAAGCCCAGATTGGCGGCGCGCAACGTTTGGTGTTGGCTGTGTTCGAACCCGAGGGCGAAGCGCTGGATCTGATCCGGACCACGGCCACCAAATCCGGTGATGCGTGGGTGTTGAACGGACGCAAATCTGTTGTCTACGGCTTGCCCGGTGCTGATGGGGTGCTGGTCGCGGCGAAAACAGATGCTGGTCTGGGCCTGTTCCTGACCAAAGACGCGGAAACGCTGGACTATGCCATGATTGACGGTGGCGGTGCTGGTGAGGTGATTTTGGATAACACCACAGCCACTTGCCTGTCCGAAGATGCGACCGCGATCATCGAGGCGGCGCTGGATGCTGGTCGTCTGGCGCTATGTGCCGAAGCCGTTGGCGTGATGCAGGTGCTGACCGACATGACCGTCGACTACCTCAAACAGCGCAAGCAGTTTGGCCGACCAATTGCCAGCTTTCAGGCGTTGCAGCACCGCACCGTCGATATGGCGATTGAAATTGAACAATGCCGCGCCATCACCATTCTGGCAGCCAGCAAGCTGGAAACGGCAGAGGCAGGTAAATACGTTGCGATGGCGAAAAACCTGATTGGACGTACGGCCAATCTGATCGCCGAAGAGGCAATCCAATTGCATGGTGGTATTGGCATGACCTGGGAATATCCCGGATCGCACTACGCCAAACGCCTGTCGATGATCGATCATCAACTTGGCGATCGTTACGCACAGCTATATCGTTTGATGGCCGCCTAAGCGCGGGCCAGCAGATAAAACAGTCAGACGGGGGGCCTATGGCGTCCCGTCTTTTTCTTGCGTGCTGTCCTGCGTTGGGGGGGATGCGGGGGTGTTCGTTTCCAGAATGCGATCAGCCGGAATATCCCGCGTTAGGACACCCTGCACGGTTTTACGTCCGTGGATCATGGCGGGGACTAGGTTTTCGTGTTTCCACAGTCGATAAAACAGGATCGCTGCCAGATGTAGCCCAACCAACGCTAAAACTGCCTTTGCCAGTTTGACATGCCAATGTGACGCAAAGGCCACCCAATCGTCTGAGACATAATCCGCCAATGGTCCGCGGTTCAGGAAATCATCTGGATCTGTGAACAGGCCCGTTGTTGCCTGTAGCCCCAAAACAGCCAGCAGAGCAAATACCGCCAGTCCGCCAATGGGCGAATGTCCTGGCCAGTGGCTGGGCCTGCGGTGAGGTAACCGTCGCAGATAGCCAAGCAGCTGAGCTGGACCATAGAGAAAGTCACTGAACCGCGCGGGCCAGCTGCCAAACAGCCCCCAGATCAATCGGAAGGCCAGCAGCGCAATCACCCCATAGCCCGCATAAAAGTGCAGTGTCATGATTCCCGGCCCGAATTTCCCCAAGCCCCAACCGGTCACAACGCAGGCCACCAGTGCCCAATGAAACAGCCGCAAGGCAGGATCCCATAGGCGAACGGTGTGCAAGGGCTCTTTTTCTTGGGGTCTATTGGGCACGCGATTTACCTCACTTTAGCCAGCATACAGGTCAGGGCGTCATATGATTTTGCACGCTTTTTCCTCTGCGCCAAGGGTGCAGGGCATGTTCACTGCGCCTTGGGCCTGCGGGGCACTCACGTTCTTGTGAATATTTACATTGTTTACAAATAAAACCCAAAATGTAAATAACAACACAAGACGAACACAACCAACCAAGGTAAAACCCATGCCGCTTGATGCACAAAATCCGATTGCCGTAGTCCTGAACGAAACCCTTGCCGCACAGCGCGCTGCCTATGCGCAGGCCCCCGCACCGTCGATTGCAGAACGTACTGAACGCCTGAACCGTCTGCACAACGCAGTGATTGATTATAAAGACCGGCTGGTCGCCGCAGTTGACGCCGACTTTTCCGGTCGCGCCTCGGCCGAGACCGAGCTGATGGAAATTCTGCCGGTGCTGGAAGGCATCGCCTACAACAAGAAGAACGTGAAACGCTGGGCCAAACAGTCCCGCCGCCATACGCCGCTGATGCTGTTTGGGTCGAAAACCAAGGTGCATTATCAGCCGCTGGGTGTGGTTGGCATCGTGGTGCCGTGGAACTTTCCCATTTTCCTTGGCCTGTCGCCTCTGGTGGGTGCGCTGACTGCAGGCAACCGCGCGATGATCAAGACATCGGAATTTGCCGAAAACACCGGTGCCGTTTTGAAAGAGATGATCGAGGCAACATTCACCGCCGAAGAGGTCACCGTTCACACCGGCGGTGTTGAGGTTGCAACCGAATTTACCAAACTGCCCTTTGACCATCTGGTCTTCACCGGCTCCACCCAAGTGGGCAAAATCGTGATGCGCGCTGCGGCGGAAAACCTGACGCCGGTAACGCTGGAACTGGGCGGCAAATCGCCCGCGATCATCCATGACAGCTTCCCGATTGAAGAGGCGGCCAAACGTATCGCCTTTGGTAAGGGGCTGAACGCCGGACAGGTCTGTGTGTCGCCGGATTACATCATGGTGCCGCGCGCCAAGCTGACCGCCTTTACCGATGCCTTCGCCAAAGAGATGGCACAGCAATATCCGACCCTGCGTGATAACGACGACTACACCGCGATCATCACCGACCGTCAGCGCGAACGCCTGTTGGATAACCTGCAGGACGCCCGCGACAAAGGCGCTACCATCCGTGAGGTGAACCCAAACGGCGAAAGTTTTGAAGGCACCCGTAAACTGCCTATCCACATCGTCACCGACGTGACCGAGGACATGCGCGTCCTGCAAGAAGAGATCTTTGGCCCGATTATGCCAATCGTGCCCTATGACACGATTGACGAGGCGATCGCCTATGTGAACGCCCGCCCGCGTCCGCTGGCCCTCTACTATTTCGACTGGGATCATGCCCGTGGGGAACACATGCTGAATGCTACGCATTCCGGCGGTGTCTGCATCAACGATGTGATGACCCATGTGGCGGTGGATGACATGCCCTTTGGCGGCGTTGGCCCGTCGGGCATGGGCCACTACCACGGCAAGGAAGGCTTCCTCAACTTCTCCAAGGCGAAGGGCGTGGTGGTGAAGGGGCGCTTTAACCCGACCTCCTACATCCGCCAGCCGTGGGGCAACCGTATGCACACCGCATTCATGCGCTTCCAGTTCAACCGCTTCCGCAAGATCGGCTGATCGACCTGATCCGGTCGCCCCATAGGGCGGCGACCGGCCCCCCTTTGACCGGAGAGTTCCGATGTTTAAGAAAACCCCGATTTCCTACGCCCTGCGCCTTGTGTCCACCTTTATGCCGATCCCGAAGCCTGTGCTGTTTTCCGGCCCCGGATCGACGACCAAACTGGCTGAATTTATGATCGACAGCAGCTACCGCCGCCCGCTGCTGGTGGCTGATAGTTTCCTTGTGCAAAACGGGATGCTGGATGGGTTGCTGGCCTACCTGAAGGATCAGGGCTGTGAGGTTACCGTTTTTGACGGCATCATCCCCAACCCCACCTTTGCTGTGGTTGAGGCTGGGCTGAAGCTGAGCCGTGACAACAACTGCGACAGCGTGCTGGTCATCGGCGGCGGATCTGCCATCGACGCGGCCAAGGTGATCGCCGCCACGCACGCTGCGAAAAAACCGCCGCAGAAACTGGCGGGCAATTTGAAGGTCAAAGAGGCACCGCTGCCCTTTTTCGTAGTGCCCACCACTTCTGGTTCAGGTTCAGAGGTGACTGTGGCCGCAGTCATTTCAGACAGCGAAACGCATCAAAAGCAGTTTGTCGTCAGCCCGAAACTGATCCCGATTGCCACTGCGCTGGATCCTGAATTGTTGAAAACCCTGCCGCCAGCGATGACGGCGGCGGTAGGTATGGATGCGCTGACCCACGCGATTGAGGCCTATACATCCACCAACACATTTACCGACACGGATCGCGATGCCGCCACTGCTGTGGCCCTGTTGATGCGTTATCTGCCGACCGCGACCCATCATGGTGACGATCTGGCCGCGCGGGAAAAGGTGGCGTTGGCCTCTTTCCTGGCGGGCACAGCCTTTACCAAGGCGGGGCTGGGCTATGTGCATGGCATTTCGCACCAGATCAGCGCCCATTACAACACCCCGCACGGTGTTGCGAATGCGGTGATCCTGCCGCGGGTTCTGCGCTTTAACCTGCCCAAAGTGACCGACCGTCTGGCGGCACTGGAACGCCGGATTGATCCCGCCGCCACTGGTAGCAATGCAGAATTGGCGCAGCGGTTTGTGAAACGTGTGGATGATCTATCAGACACTTTGGAGATCCCCGCAAAGCTGGAGGATCTGCAGGCAAGTGACTTTGCCAAGATCACCCGCGATGCTTTGGCAGAGGCGCGCCGGTCCTACGCTGTGCCACGGGTGATGAAGCCCGCCGATGTGACCAAGATCCTTACCTCGGTCGCCGAAGGGCAGCGCGATATTGTCTTTGCCTGACCCTTTGCGGGGCGGTTTTCGCCGCCCTGCCTGACGTTCCTACCTGACTTTTCGCAGGCCACTGCGCTCTGGCATCTTGCCTTGGCGGGCCTGCGGATACACAACACCCTAACGACCCAAGATCTGCGAGACCCCCAAATGACGTCCCAAAATTACCAGATCCCAGGCATCGACCCCAAAGGGATCATGATGGCCTTTGCCCAATACGGGTTCCGCAAAACCTCGATGGAGGATATTGCCCGCGCCTCTGACCTGTCGCGTCAGTCGATCTATAAGAAGTTCGGCTCGAAAGAGGCTTGTTATGATCAGATCCTGCTGGCCTATATGTCCGGCATCTATGGCGAGGTGTTTGCCATGCTCGCGGCCCCTACCGACACACCGGTCGCCGTGCTGGAGGCGGTGTTTGAACGCATCGGCGAAGATGCCGTTGCCTTTGCCAACACCCCCCACGGCCCCGAGGTTATGGAAGACGCCCTGCGCCATGCCACCAAAGCGCCCGAACGCTGGCCCGCAGTGTTTGAGGAAAATCTGGCCCAATTCTTTCACCAACATGGCTTTGCCGCGTCGCGGGCGCACGCGGATGACATTGCGTTTGTGATGGTGACAGCGTCGCGCGGGTCGCTCATCCATGCTGAAACCGTCGCCAGCTATTGCGCCGACATGCATCGTGTGTACCGTACGATCACGCAGGGCAATCCCGCCGGTCATTGAGGTCTGATTATGAAACGCATTCTGTGCTTTGGCGATTCACTCAGCTGGGGTCTGGTCCCCGGCACGCGGCAACGGCATGGGGCAGATTGGCGTTGGGCCAAGGTCTTTGCGCAGCACACTGGCGCCGAGGTGATGGAAGAGGCGCTGAACGGCCGCACGACGGCCTATGATTTCCCCGGCCGCCCCTACCGCAAGGGGTTGGACACCCTGCCGATGATGCTGGAACAGCACGCGCCGCTGGATACGGTGATGATTATGCTGGGCACCAATGATTTTTTCGCCGTCCCAGGCGCGACCGCAGAACACGCCCTATCCGGTCTGCGCCAATTGGCCGAGGTGGTGCAATCGCCATCCGTGGAACCAGGGATGCCGATTCCGAAACTGGTTTTGATCGCCTCGCCAATGGCCCGCGTGGTGCGCGATAGTCCCTATCCCTTCGCCGAAGTGTCTGAAGAGATCGAAACACAGGCCGCCCGCCTGCCCGCGATGGTGAAAGCACTGGCAGCGGAGATCGGCTGCGGCTTCTTTGATGCGTCCTATCTACCCACAGATGACGCTGACGGCATTCACCTGTCACAGGAAACCACCCGTGAACTGGGCTTTGCACTGGCAGAAGCGGATCTGATCTAGGGCAGGCAGCGGGGCCGTGAGCGGATGATTTGCCGCTCAGTGGGAACTGGGTTGTTTGATTGTGATGTTGGGTGGATCGATCGCTATGATCGTGGCTGGCCGTAACGTTACCTATGCCCATGTTGCGGTGCGCATAAAGGCGAAGACATTTAGATTGAAGGATTAATCGGATCAGCCTGCAAACCGTGCTGCGCACTTGGGCGCAGCGATGGGTTGGGCTGGGACATGCGCACAGCTTTCATTCTGAACGACCTTTATCTCCCTATCTCAAAGAACAGGAAATATTATGTTCAAGACTTACTTGGTCTCGCTGACCATTGCCGCTTGTGTGTTCAGCACCGCTGCAACCGCCCAAACCGCTGCCACTGTTGTTGCCAAAAACGGCAGCTGCCCCAAAGGCTTCAGCGCCAAAGGCAGCAGTTGCGCGTCCAATTCTGGCAAGGTTGCTATCGCGCGCCTGGGTTCCTGCCCCAAAGGGTTCAAAACCTCGGGCAAGTACTGTGTTGGCGACAGCGACAGCTTTGCCATGGTGAAATCGGGCAGCTGCCCGTCCGGCACCAAATCCTCCGGCAAATACTGCATCAAATAAGCACTTCCCCTAATCGGCGGGGCCGGTTGGGGGGTATGTTTGCGTAGGGCACCGTGCCCTCAGCTCTACTGCCAACGCCGGTTTCGCGTTGACCAATAGATCATCGCCAAGAGGATCACCTGCACCACCAACCGCAGGGTCAGCTGTGTTTCCGTCACCTCAGGAAACAGATGGGGATTCAATGACATGTAGGGGTCGGTTGCGGATAGGGGCGAAATCCTGCGCTAAGGGATTATAGATTGTTTTTTAGATAGCTCATGAACTTGTTATCTGATCCTATACGCAGCCTCTGCAAAATGTATTGAGCATCATCGCGATCAATTTCACCGTAAGCATCATTCAGACAACGAGCCAAACACTCTGCGAGAAGCTTATGGTCTTCCGGATTTTCTAGGAGTTCATGATAGTGGTGCCGTTTTGCAATGTATGGTACCGGGCCCGAGTTAATCAGCAAACGGGCTTTTGCTTTTTTGCCGGGAGTAGCGACCATCAAACCGTTCCAGGCTCTTGCCGAGATTGATTGGTCTTCGAAGAAATCGACCCATAGCACATACTCTATTGCTTCACGGTACAGCCGGTCGTGATGCTCGAGCGCTTGCAACATCTCTTGCCATAGATAGATTTCTGCCGCGGTACTTAGGTCGCTCCTATACAGTCTTGGCAGAAATGAAGCGGTCGAGTAGCAGGGCCATAGCTGAATGATATCGAAGATTTGCCGAAGTTTATCTCGGTCTGTCATAGCTCCCCATCGTTCTTGGAGGATGCCCTCGCATAAATCGTCGTTTAGCTCCCAAAATTGACCTTCAAGAATACCCCCTTTGTTGGCCCTAACCCATGCCGAAATGTCATCGGCATACACTCCGTGGTCGCCAAGGTCGTCTAACATCTGTTGAATAGTAGGTTCTAATTTCATGAGGCTTGGGCCTTTAGTCTCTTTGCAATTGCCAGCACTGTGTTTTGGAGATGCCGAGGTCTCGGGCGATCCATCTGTAGGAGCGGCGGGGTAATGTTCACATAGAACGCAGGCGCGATGAAATGGGTGATCCTACCACCCATGAACCACAAAAACACAACCGCCAGTGCCGGATAATGCCACCGCATTTTGGCCCCCTCAGATCAGGCGCGCAGTTTCGGGCGCGGGCGCACGATGGATTTCCAGATGATCGACGCCGCCACCAGCTTCGGCGGCAGTTTGGTGCTGGGCTGCTGACCTTTGGACAGGCGCCACAGCTGGCCTTCGTACCAGGTGAGGTTGATGTCAACGGCGGAGTAAAATTCGGCCATTGTGGCGGAGCAAAAGTCGGCCAGTTTGGGGCGAGCGCCTTGGAGCGTGCGGCCCTCATATAGCAAGCCCGGTCCAAGGCGCATTGGCCGTCAGGCCAATTCTGTGAGGTTCATTTGTTAGCGGCGGCGAGGCGGGCGCGGCTTTGATTGAGGCGGTAGCTTTCGCCGTTCATCTCGAGGATGTTGACGTGGTGTGTCAGCCGGTCCAGC
>NZ_CYSF01000010.1 GCF_001458435.1 Thalassovita mediterranea | reverse complement strand
CGGGAGGGTAGTCGGAACCGAAGAAGACTCAAAGCGAACCAAACAGGCAAAAAATTTAGGGTCGGCATCAAAAGCAATATCAGCACCAACAGAAACAACCTGATTAGCGGCGTTGACAGATGTATCCATCTGAATGCAATGAAGAAAACCACCATTACCAGCATTAACCGTCAAACTATCAAAATATAACGTTGACGATGTAGCTTTAGGTGTCTGTAAAACAGGTGCCGAAGAAGCTGGAGTAACAGAAGTGAGAACCAGCTTATCAGAAAAAAAGTTTGAATTATGGCGAGAAATAAAAGTCTGAAACATGATTAAACTCCTAAGCAGAAAACCTACCGCGCTTCGCTTGGTCAACCCCTCAGCGGCAAAAATTAAAATTTTTACCGCTTCGGCGTTATAACCTCACACTCAATCTTTTATCACGAAGTCATGATTGAATCGCGAGTGGTCGGCAGATTGCGATAAACGGTCACATTAAATTTAACCTGACTATTCCACTGCAACAACTGAACGGACTGGAAACACTGGTCATAATCATGGTGGCGAATAAGTACGCGTTCTTGCAAATCACCAGAAGGCGGTTCCTGAATGAATGGGAAGCCTTCAAGAAGGTGATAAGCAGGAGAAACATACGAAGGCGCATAACGATACCACTGACCCTCAGCAATCTTAAACTTCTTAGACGAATCACCAGAACGGAAAACATCCTTCATAGAAATTTCACGCGGCGGCAAGTTGCCATACAAAACAGGGTCGCCAGCAATATCGGTATAAGTCAAAGCACCTTTAGCGTTAAGGTACTGAATCTCTTTAGTCGCAGTAGGCGGAAAACGAACAAGCGCAAGAGTAAACATAGTGCCATGCTCAGGAACAAAGAAACGCGGCACAGAATGTTTATAGGTCTGTTGAACACGACCAGAAAACTGGCCTAACGACGTTTGGTCAGTTCCATCAACATCATAGCCAGATGCCCAGAGATTAGAGCGCATGACAAGTAAAGGACGGTTGTCAGCGTCATAAGAGGTTTTACCTCCAAATGAAGAAATAACATCATGGTAACGCTGCATGAAGTAATCACGTTCTTGGTCAGTATGCAAATTAGCATAAGCAGCTTGCAGACCCATAATGTCAATAGATGTGGTAGAAGTCGTCATTTGGCGAGAAAGCTCAGTCTCAGGAGGAAGCGGAGCAGTCCAAATGTTTTTGAGATGGCAGCAACGGAAACCATAACGAGCATCATCTTGATTAAGCTCATTAGGGTTAGCCTCGGTACGGTCAGGCATCCACGGCGCTTTAAAATAGTTGTTATAGATATTCAAATAACCCTGAAACAAATGCTTAGGGATTTTATTGGTATCAGGGTTAATCGTGCCAAGAAAAGCGGCATGGTCAATATAACCAGTAGTGTTAACAGTCGGGAGAGGAGTGGCATTAACACCATCCTTCATGAACTTAATCCACTGTTCACCATAAACGTGACGATGAGGGACATAAAAAGTAAAAATGTCTACAGTAGAGTCAATAGCAAGGCCACGACGCAATGGAGAAAGACGGAGAGCGCCAACGGCGTCCATCTCGAAGGAGTCGCCAGCGATAACCGGAGTAGTTGAAATGGTAATAAGACGACCAATCTGACCAGCAAGGAAGCCAAGATGGGAAAGGTCATGCGGCATACGCTCGGCGCCAGTTTGAATATTAGACATAATTTATCCTCAAGTAAGGGGCCGAAGCCCCTGCAATTAAAATTGTTGACCACCTACATACCAAAGACGAGCGCCTTTACGCTTGCCTTTAGTACCTCGCAACGGCTGCGGACGACCAGGGCGAGCGCCAGAACGTTTTTTACCTTTAGACATTACATCACTCCTTCTGCACGTAATTTTTGACGCACGTTTTCTTCTGCGTCAGTAAGAACGTCAGTGTTTCCTGCGCGTACACGCAAGGTAAACGCGAACAATTCAGCGGCTTTAACCGGACGCTCGACGCCATTAATAATGTTTTCCGTAAATTCAGCGCCTTCCATGATGAGACAGGCCGTTTGAATGTTGACGGGATGAACATAATAAGCAATGACGGCAGCAATAAACTCAACAGGAGCAGGAAAGCGAGGGTATCCTACAAAGTCCAGCGTACCATAAACGCAAGCCTCAACGCAGCGACGAGCACGAGAGCGGTCAGTAGCAATCCAAACTTTGTTACTCGTCAGAAAATCGAAATCATCTTCGGTTAAATCCAAAACGGCAGAAGCCTGAATGAGCTTAATAGAGGCCAAAGCGGTCTGGAAACGTACGGATTGTTCAGTAACTTGACTCATGATTTCTTACCTATTAGTGGTTGAACAGCATCGGACTCAGATAGTAATCCACGCTCTTTTAAAATGTCAACAAGAGAATCTCTACCATGAACAAAATGTGACTCATATCTAAACCAGTCCTTGACGAACGTGCCAAGCATATTAAGCCACTTCTCCTCATCCAACGCGTCAGTTTTTGACAGAATCGTTAGTTGATGGCGAAAGGTCGCAAAGTAAGAGCTTCTCGAGCTGCGCAAGGATAGGTCGAATTTTCTCATTTTCCGCCAGCAGTCCACTTCGATTTAATTCGTAAACAAGCAGTAGTAATTCCTGCTTTATCAAGATAATTTTTCGACTCATCAGAAATATCCGAAAGTGTTAACTTCTGCGTCATGGAAGCGATAAAACTCTGCAGGTTGGATACGCCAATCATTTTTATCGAAGCGCGCATAAATTTGAGCAGATTTGTCGTCACAGGTTGCGCCGCCAAAACGTCGGCTACAGTAACTTTTCCCAGCCTCAATCTCATCTCTCTTTTTGCGTTCTGCTTCAATATCTGGTTGAACGGCGTCGCGTCGTAACCCAGCTTGGTAAGTTGGATTAAGCACTCCGTGGACAGATTTGTCATTGTGAGCATTTTCATCCCGAAGTTGCGGCTCATTCTGATTCTGAACAGCTTCTTGGGAAGTAGCGACAGCTTGGTTTTTAGTGAGTTGTTCCATTCTTTAGCTCCTAGACCTTTAGCAGCAAGGTCCATATCTGACTTTTTGTTAACGTATTTAGCCACATAGAAACCAACAGCCATATAACTGGTAGCTTTAAGCGGCTCACCTTTAGCATCAACAGGCCACAACCAACCAGAACGTGAAAAAGCGTCCTGCGTGTAGCGAACTGCGATGGGCATACTGTAACCATAAGGCCACGTATTTTGCAAGCTATTTAACTGGCGGCGATTGCGTACCCGACGACCAAAATTAGGGTCAACGCTACCTGTAGGAAGTGTCCGCATAAAGTGCACCGCATGGAAATGAAGACGGCCATTAGCTGTACCATACTCAGGCACACAAAAATACTGATAGCAGTCGGCGTGTGAATCATTAGCCTTGCGACCCTCGGCAGCAAGAACCATACGACCAATATCACGAAAATAGTCACGCAAAGCATTGGGATTATCATAAAACGCCTCTAATCGGTCGTCAGCCAACGTGAGAGTGTCAAAAACGATAAACCAACCATCAGCATGAGCCTGTCGCATTGCATTCATCAAACGCTGAATAGCAAAGCCTCTACGCGATTTCATAGTGGAGGCCTCCAGCAATCTTGAACACTCATCCTTAATACCTTTCTTTTTGGGGTAATTATACTCATCGCGAATATCCTTAAGAGGGCGTTCAGCAGCCAGCTTGCGGCAAAACTGCGTAACCGTCTTCTCGTTCTCTAAAAACCATTTTTCGTCCCCTTCGGGGCGGTGGTCTATAGTGTTATTAATATCAAGTTGGGGGAGCACATTGTAGCATTGTGCCAATTCATCCATTAACTTCTCAGTAACAGATACAAACTCATCACGAACGTCAGAAGCAGCCTTATGGCCGTCAACATACATATCACCATTATCGAACTCAACGCCCTGCATACGAAAAGACAGAATCTCTTCCAAGAGCTTGATGCGGTTATCCATCTGCTTATGGAAGCCAAGCATTGGGGATTGAGAAAGAGTAGAAATGCCACAAGCCTCAATAGCAGGTTTAAGAGCCTCGATACGCTCAAAGTCAAAATAATCAGCGTGACATTCAGAAGGGTAATAAGAACGAACCATAAAAAAGCCTCCAAGATTTGGAGGCATGAAAACATACAATTGGGAGGGTGTCAATCCTGACGGTTATTTCCTAGACAAATTAGAGCCAATACCATCAGCTTTACCGTCTTTCCAGAAATTGTTCCAAGTATCGGCAACAGCTTTATCAATACCATGAAAAATATCAACCACACCAGAAGCAGCATCAGTGACGACATTAGAAATATCCTTTGCAGTAGCGCCAATATGAGAAGAGCCATACCGCTGATTCTGCGTTTGCTGATGAACTAAGTCAACCTCAGCACTAACCTTGCGAGTCATTTCTTTGATTTGGTCATTGGTAAAATACTGACCAGCCGTTTGAGCTTGAGTAAGCATTTGGCGCATAATCTCGGAAACCTGCTGTTGCTTGGAAAGATTGGTGTTTTCCATAATAGACGCAACGCGAGCAGTAGACTCCTTCTGTTGATAAGCAAGCATCTCATTTTGTGCATATACCTGGTCTTTCGTATTCTGGCGTGAAGTCGCCGACTGAATGCCAGCAATCTCTTTTTGAGTCTCATTTTGCATCTCGGCAATCTCTTTCTGATTGTCCAGTTGCATTTTAGTAAGCTCTTTTTGATTCTCAAATCCGGCGTCAACCATACCAGCAGAGGAAGCATCAGCACCAGCACGCTCCCAAGCATTAAGCTCAGGAAATGCAGCAGCAAGATAATCACGAGTATCCTTTCCTTTATCAGCGGCAGACTTGCCACCAAGTCCAACCAAATCAAGCAACTTATCAGAAACGGCAGAAGTGCCAGCCTGCAACGTACCTTCAAGAAGTCCTTTACCAGCTTTAGCCATAGCACCAGAAACAAAACTAGGGACGGCCTCATCAGGGTTAGGAACATTAGAGCCTTGAATGGCAGATTTAATACCAGCATCACCCATGCCTACAGTATTGTTATCGGTAGCAAGCACATCACCTTGAATGCCACCGGAGGCGGCTTTTTGACCGCCTCCAAACAATTTAGACATGGCGCCACCAGCAAGAGCAGAAGCAATACCGCCAGCAATAGCACCAAACATAAATCACCTCACTTAAGTGGCTGGAGACAAATAATCTCTTTAATAACCTGATTCAGCGAAACCAATCCGCGGCATTTAGTAGCGGTAAAGTTAGACCAAACCATGAAACCAACATAAACATTATTGCCCGGCGTACGGGGAAGGACGTCAATAGTCACACAGTCCTTG
>NZ_CYSF01000009.1 GCF_001458435.1 Thalassovita mediterranea | reverse complement strand
TAGAACAGGCGCCATCGGCGGAGGTTGAAACGCTGTCTGTTGCAAAGGATGGGGCCCAAGCCGCGCAGCTGCAACAAGGACGTACGCAAACCCGCAAAGCAGCCTAAACGCTTTGCTTGTTGTCCAAAAACAAAACGGCGGGGAGTTTTCCCCGCCGTTTTTTTTGATGTGTTGTCTGTGTGGATTCACATCATGCGCAGAGCGCCGTCGATGCGGATGGTTTCGCCGTTCAGGTAGCCGCATTCCACGATGAACTTTGCCAGGCGGCCATATTCGCTGGGATCGCCCAGACGCTTGGGGTTGGTGACGGATGCGGCCAGACTATCCTGTGCCTCTTGTGGCAGGCCTGCCAGCATCGGGGTCATAAAGATCCCCGGCGCAATTGCCATCACACGGATACCGCTGCGCGCCAGATCGCGAGCCATGGGCAGGGTCAGGCCGACGACGCCCCCTTTGGAACTGGCATAAGCTGTCTGGCCGCGTTGCCCGTCAAAGGCCGCGATTGACGCCGTGTTGATGATGACGCCACGGTTGCCATCAGGGGCAGGGGGATTGTCCTTCATCGCATCAGCGGCCAGACGGGCGACATTGAAAGTGCCCACCAGATTGACGTCGATCACCTTGCGGTAGCTTTCTAGGCTATGCAGCCCGCCGTCCTTTTTCAGAACAGTCTCCGCAATGGCGATACCGGCGCAGTTTACGGCTGCGTTCAGGCCACCCATTGCGTCGCGTGCGGTGGCCAGGGCGGCCTGAACCGATGCTTCGTCGGTGACGTCGGTTTCCACAAAGGTGCCGCCCAGTTCTGTGGCGATGGCCGCGCCACGGGTGCTGTCACGATCCAGCAGAGTCACTTTGGCGCCGCTTGCTGCAAATACGCGGGCTGTGGCCTCTCCCAGACCGGACGCGCCGCCAGTGATCACCGCGCAGGTGTCTTTCATCTCCATCCCTCGTGTCTCCCTTTTCCACTGTGATGCGCTGATTGTCTTGAATTGAACAATCGTTCAGTAAATGGGTAGCGGGTTCGACGGCATCTGTCAAAGGAAGGCTGTCAAAGTGAGGCCAAGAATGGGCTAGCGGTTCTGTGGCCCCAGAAGCCAACGCGCGAATGCGCCCATTGCCAAAACGGTGACAAAGATGCGGTAGACATGGTGCAACGTGACCAGCGCGGGGTTGGCATTGAGGCTCAGCGCCACCAGCGCCATTTCGGTGACGCCACCCGGCGCATAAGAGAGCAGCAGTATGTCAAATCGCAAGCCGGTCCAGGCCCCGACCCCAAGCGATAGGGCTAATCCAAGCCCCAGCATCCATGCCACCGATAGCCCCGAAAGCCACAACGCCCGTATCATGGCGTGTCCGCGCAATCCCTTGAACCGCAATCCCAGTGATGCACCAATAACGACCTGCGCCATGTTGATCATCCAATCCGGCAGGGCCAGTGGTGCCAACCCGCTAACCGTGACAATAGCCGCGGCCAACAGCGGGCCGGTCAGTTGCCCCGCAGGCAGGCGCAGAAAGCGGCCAGCGACGGTCCCCAGAAGGCCAACACAGACCGCCAGAACGATGGTCAGTGGCGCAATATCCTGTGGCGCAGAACTGGCGCCCGCTGCACTGCCAAGCGGGGTGCCGTACCACAACGATAGCCCCATCGGCAGCAGCGAGATCACCAAAATGATCCGTAAAAACTGTTGCATGGTCAGCAATTGCAGATCGGCGCCGCGTTCCTCGCCCATGGCGAGAGATTCCAGCAATCCCCCGGGCGCACCGGCAAACAAGGCGGTTGTGCGGTCATATCCGCCAACGTGCCGAAACATCAAATAGTTGCCCAGCTGCGCCAGCAGTGTGAATGCGGTCAGCGCCACCAGCGACAGTGTCAGACCCGGCAGTTGCCCGATCAAATCAGGCGTCACCTGCGCCCCGATCATCACGCCCACAAGCGCCATAAAAATCAGACGGAACCGTTGCGGAAACTGGTATTCGCGCGGCAGGCGATCCTCCTGAAACAACGCAATCGCGCCCGATGTCAGCAGAGCGCCCAACATATAGGGCAGGGGTAGCAGGGTGAAGCTGGCCAGATAACCGCCGATCCCCGCAATCACACACAGCCCAAGAGTGGTGAGTATACTGCGGCTGTTCATGGCGGGCCTCCGTAACCTGTATCCATGTTCATGTCACAGCGCGACAGGTGCCACAAGTCGGAGGGCTACGGTGCGCGGGCGACGTCGATGGTAGGGAAGTTGGAGCGGGTAGCGGGAATCGAACCCGCACCTTAAGCTTGGGAAGCTCGCATGATACCATTTCACCATACCCGCGCTCGCCCTTGAGGTATCCAAGCGGTCGGGGAAGGTCAAGGTGTTCAGGATGCCTTTTCTTCCCCCGTCTCCATTTGTTTGAAATCCCGCAGGTTCAGTGGGTCATAGTCGCTGAGCGCCGCGCGGCGTTCAAAGGCGGAAGGGTGGATTGTGGCCTCTGGCGGGATGTAGCGGTATTGACCTAGCGGTAGGTAATAGCCCAAGAGCCCGCGCTGGTCCGGCCAGCGGCTGCGTTTGGTCAGTCGGGGCAGCCGTTCCAACAGGATCCACGGTTTTGGCGGCGCCAGTTGATCATGCAACGCGGCAGTGTGGCTTGGGGGCGAAATGTTCAGCCCCATACGCTCTGTCACCTTGTCCTTTTTGCCCAGCACATAGCGGTTGTAGAAGGGATCACGGAATTCCAACCGATCGACGCCAAGGCCGTCCAGCTCTTGTCGCATCCATTGCATGGTAATCTTGCTCAGGCCCGCTTCTGCTTCCGGCACGCTGCCGGCCACATCGGTGTGGGTGCCGGGGAACCAGACTTGTTTGACGTCTTGCGGTGGCGGATCGTTCTTTGTTTTGAAGCGGTTGCCGTAATATGTCTGACCATCTGTCCAGAACTGATGGCGGAAAAATCGGCGGCGTTCGTCGATGGACAGCGCATGGCGCACCGCGCGCACAGATGGGTTTTCATCAACGCTGGAGTGGGTGCCAAATTCCAGAAACGTCCCCCACTTCAGCCGCAGCCGGATCATCGAGCTGACCGTGTCCCACAGCCCCAAAAACCGGATCGACGGGTGGCGCATGTGAAAGAACTGCTGCGATATTCGCAACGGCGCATATTGTTCGCGCGGCCCGTTCTGGCGCAGTTTGCGCCACGCTTTGAACACTGGACCGATCAGGTGCAGTTCATGCGGCGCCACAAGGCCGAAATCATTGATAAACCCCGCCAGCACCCGCGCGGTATAGGCGCCACGCGAATAGCCAAAGAAGTAGAGTTGATCCCCCTCACGGTGGTTTTCACACAGGAAGCGGTAGGCGTGCAACACGTTGTCATGCAGGCCAAGACCGGCGATCAGCCCCAGCGCCAACCGCACCTTGTCAAAGCTGTTGCGGGCAAAGGGGCGGGTCGACAGCGTGCCAACGCCCGGTTCGTAGTAGATCAGCTGGCGGTCGTTATGTTGCAGACATTTATAAAGCCGCAGCACGTTGCTTTCGTTCTTTTCAATCTCATTTCCGGTGCCGTCAAAACAGACAATCAACTTGCGTGACATGGGCGTTCTCTCCGCCATCAGGGAATGGATGCTTAAAATACGGGGAGTATGACGCAGAAAGGGCGTCGCCTCAACGAAGCAACGCCCTTTTGGAGTATTGGCTATTCCCTAGCGGCGGTTCTAAGCCTTGCGGCGACGTCTGCGACGGCCACCTTCGGCGCTATCGCCGCCGCCGGTGTTGTAGTTCACATCCGGCAGGGTGACGACTTGGCTCAGCTCTGGGAAGGGATCGCTGGCGTGCGGGATCGCGTTGGCGGCGACGAAGTGGTCTTGGAACTTCGGCTCCACAGCGGTTTCCACCTTGGTGATTTCGCGCACCACACGCTCAATCTCGGCCCGCGCACCCAGGTTACACAGCGCGATCCGCGCACCGGTGCCTGCGGCGTTGCCGGCGGATTGCACCTTGTCCAGCGGCACATCGGGGATCATGCCCAGCACCATCGCGTGTTTGGGGCTGATATGGGCACCGAACGCACCGGCCAGCACCACGCGATCGACCTTGTCCACACCGCGTTGATCCATCAACAGACGCGCACCCGCGTATAGCGCGGATTTCGCCAGCTGGATGGCGCGGATGTCGCCCTGGGTCACGGTGATCACCGGCCCGCCATCGGCGCTGCCGTCCCAGATCACATAGGAATGGGTGCGCCCGTCGGGAATGCAGCGGGATGTGCCCGTTGCCTCGGCCGAACCGATCAACCCGGTGGGATCCAGCAGGCCTGCGATGCGCATTTCAGCCACCGCTTCGATAATTCCGGATCCACAGATGCCGCTGATACCAGTGGCCGCCGCCGCGGTTTCAAATCCGGCCTCATCGGACCACATGTTCACCCCGATGATGCGGAAACGGGGCTCTTTGGTCACCGGATCAATCTCAATCCGTTCAATCGCACCCGGCGCGGCCCGTTGACCGGAGGAGATCTGCGCCCCCTCAAACGCCGGACCGGTGGGCGAGGAACAGGCCAACACGCCATCACGATCCCCCAGCAGGATTTCCGCGTTGGTGCCCACGTCAACCATCAGTGCCAGATCGCTGGAGCTTTGCGGTGATTCCGCCAGCGCCACGGCAGCGGCATCGGCGCCAACGTGCCCAGCGATGCAGGGCAGGGCGTAAACCCGTGCGCGCGGTGCCATGGCCAAGAGGTCCAGATCAGAGGCCTGCAAAGACAGCGAGTCTGAGGTCGCCAGCGCAAAGGGCGCCTGCCCCAGTTCCACCGGATCAATGCCCATCAACAGATGGTGCATGACGGGGTTACACACGATCACCGCCTCATAAAGGCGTTCTGGCGGAATGTCGGTTTCCTTGATCAGATCGGCGATCAGACCGTTCAGCGCCTCGCGCACGGCTTTGGTCATTTCCTGATCGCCACCGGGGTTCATCATCGCGTAGCTGACGCGGCTCATCAGATCTTCACCAAAGCGGATCTGCGGGTTCATCGCGCCGGATGACGCCATCACGGCCCCGTCGCTCAGGTCACACAGATGCGCCGCAATGGTGGTGGAGCCAAGGTCAATCGCCAGACCGTATAGCCCCTGTTCCGCAACGCCCGGCCAGATATCCAGAATGCGCGACGGGCCACCGGCATGACAGATGTGCATCGCGAGGCTGACCTGCCACTTGCCTTTGCGCAGGGTGGGTTGCAGGCGGGTCAGGATGTTCAGGTCTGCCTCGACCCGTTCGATCTGCCACTGTTCACGCAGCGCGTCCTTCAGCCGTTCAAAGTCGCCGGTGGGGGCGTGCATGTCGGGCTCTTCCACCTCGACCACCACCAATTTGGTGGCGGGATCCATTTCGATCACGCGGCTGTCGGCGGCTTTGCGGACCACCTGTTTGTGAACCTGACTTTCGGGCGGGACGTCGATGATCACATCGCCCTCAACCTTGGCCTGACAGCCAAGGCGGCGGCCGTGGATCAGCCCGCGTTTGTGGCGATAGCGTTCCTCAACTGCGTTCCACTCTGACAGGGCTTCTTCGGACACAGTCAGCCCGTGTTTGGGGAAGTCGCCAAAGGAGGGCGTCACCTGACATTTGGAACAGATGCCGCGTCCGCCGCAGACACTGTCCAGATCAACGCCGAGCTGACGGGCGGCATCCAGGATCGAGGTGCCTTTGGCAAAATGTCCGCGCTGCCCCGAGGGCGTGAAGATGACAAGAGGATCGGTGTTTGGCTCAGTGGTCATGGCTCATCACATATTGTTCGCGTGAGTTTAGCATAGGGCGACGCAAACCGCCCGACAGTGCAAAGGCGGCATAAACCATTCCAACCGCGTCATGAAGTTGAATTTTATAGTTATATTTTGGCAGTTAGGTCGCAGTGAGCGGTTGGCCGTTAGCGGTATCCGCGCGCGTGGAAGATGAAGCCGAGGAGGTTCAGCAAAACCTGCGCCGCCAGGATTTGCGTGCCGCCCGATGGATCGTAATCCGGCGCCACTTCGACCAGATCAATGCCGATAATCTCATGCCGTTGGGCGACCTGTTGCAGCAGCTCCAGCACCTCATAGAACAGGAACCCACCATGGCTGGGCGTGCCTGTTCCTGCGGCGATAGAGGGGCAGAAACCGTCGATATCAATCGTCACATAGACCCGCGCGCCCTCGGGGATACGCTGGGCGGTCGCCTCTGGCCCCAGCTTGCGCATTTGGCGCACTGATAGGATGTCTGACCCCATGACGCGGGCGTCCTCATAACCCTCTTTCGCAGTGGACGACACGTTGCGAATGCCCACCTGCGTCAGGCCGGTGACATAGGGTTTCTCAGCAGCGCGGCGCATCGGGTTGCCGTGGCCGAAGCGCACCCCGTGGCGTTCATCGACAAAATCCAGATGGGCGTCGATTTGCAGGATATGAAAATCGCCCTGATCGTCAAAGGCATTGATGCAGGGGATGTTGACTGAATGATCGCCACCAATCACCACCGGCAGCGCCTTGGCCGCAAGGGCGGCGCGCACGGCGGTTTCGATGTTGGCGTGGCTTTTCACCGTGTCAGTGTGCACGATATCGGCATCCCCCATATCGACCATACGGACGGATCCGGGCAGATAGGTCGCCTCATCCTCATGATCATAGGCACCAGCATGGCCAAAGCTGAACAGGGTCGAGGCCTCTCGCACCGCGCGGGGGCCAAAGCGCGCACCGGACCGCCACTGCGTGCCTGCATCAAAGGGCGCGCCAATGACGGCGACATCCGCCTCTAGCTGGGTCCAGTCAGGCTGATAGGGACGTTTGCCAAAGGTAGCGATGCCGACAAAAGGCAGATCCAGACGTCCGCTTTCATATCCGTGATCTGCCATTGCGTTCTCCCTTATTTAGCTGTGTTTAAGGGAGAGTGGGGGAAAGCAGGCGTTCGGGCAAGCATTGTCTGTTGCGGCACGGCAGGAGGCCCCGGATCAGGTCCGAGGCGTGTGCGGGTTTACCTAGCGGGTGTGCATTGAGCCAACCCCCGGACTTGATCCGGGGGCGCACCCAGTTGAAGGCGCCGTTAGCTTTCTGCCTCTGCGAGCCAGGCCAAAATCTCTGCCCGATCTCCATCTAGGGCAGGCGACGGGCCGCGGGTGGTGCTGTCCGTCATGCCAGACAGTTTGATCGGGTTGCCGGCGGCGGTGAACTGCGGCTTGCCTGCCTTGTCCAGCACATCCACCACCATGTTGCGCGACAGGATCTGCGGGTCTTTCATCACCTCGGCGACGTTTTGGATCGGGCCGGTGGGAATGCCTGCCTCTGTCAGAACCTCGATCCAGTGCGCCTTGGGCGCGCCGAGCGTCACCGCCTCGATCAAACGTTTCAGCAGGCGGGCGTTGTCACAGCGCGCGGGGTTGGTGGCGAACCGTTCGTCCGCCGCCAGCGGCAGTTGCAGTGCGTCACACAGGCGCGAAAACAGCGCGTCATTGCCTGCGGCGATGACAAACAACCCATCTTCGGCATGGAAGGTCTCAAACGGGGTGATCGACGGATGGCGCGCACCGGATGGGCGCGGGGCCTCTCCGGTGACCGAGGTGAGCGCGACCGCATGTTCCAACAGCGCCAACTGACTGTCCAGCATGGCGATATCCACCTTTTGGCCCAGCCCTGTGTCGCGCCGTTGCAGCAGCGCAGCAGTGACGCCTTGGGCCAGAAACATCCCCGCCACAATATCCCCGATAGAGGCGCCGACGCGCACTGGTTCGCGGTCCCGTTCGCCAGTGATCGACATCACCCCGCCACGGGCCTGCACCACCATGTCATAGGCGGGCTTCAACGCCTCTGGTCCCGTGTGACCAAAGCCGGATACAGCGCCATAGATCAGCGAGGGCAGGCGTTTGTGCAGATCCTCCCAACCATAGCCCAGTTTTTCCATCACACCTGGGCGATAGTTTTCCAGCACCACATCGGCGTGTTCCAACAGCTGATCAAAAATCGCGCGGTCGTCTTGTTGTTTCAGATCCAGCGCGATGCTTTCCTTGCCGTGGTTGATGGTGGCAAAATAGGCGCTTTGCCCGTCTTTGAAGGGCGGGAAGGCGCGGGTGTCATCGCCAATACCGGGGCGTTCCACCTTGATCACCCGTGCGCCCAGATCGGCAAAGATCATCGAAGCGTAGGGGCCAGCTAGAACATGGGTCAGGTCCAGGATTGTGATACCGGAAAGGGGGGCACTCATATGTACGATCCTCTGGTCAGGAGTGGGGTCTGTTTGGCCGCTTGATAGCGCTGTCATACTGTGCCGCATTGATACAGATCAGACTCTTCAGCTTTGTGAAAGGGCGGCTGGCGGCGGAAAATTCACCGCATATGGTGATCGGATACCTGCGCTTTTTGCAGGTGCAGCAAAATTGTGATGGGATTGCAGATGTGGGGGCTTCCCCCTTTGGGAAATATGTGACATAGGGTCATCGCCAAACGGGGTTATGCATGAGGACGGGTTATGCAAATTCGTGAGGCTCTCACTTTTGATGATGTTTTGCTGGTGCCGGCGGCTTCCAGTGTTTTGCCAAACACGGCGGATACGCGCACGCAGGTGACGCGTAATATTGCGATGAACATTCCGCTGCTCAGCTCGGCGATGGACACCGTGACCGAAAGCCGGATGGCGATTGCCATGGCGCAGGCAGGCGGCATGGGGGTTATTCACAAAAACCTCAACGTCGAAGAACAGGCGCGCGAAGTGCGTCGGGTGAAACGGTTTGAATCGGGGATCGTTTACAACCCCGTGACCCTGACCGCCGATCAGACGCTGGCCGATGCCAAGGCACTGGTGGAACGGTACAAGTTCACCGGTTTCCCTGTCGTTGATAACGAAGGTCGTGTGGTCGGCATTCTGACCAACCGTGACATGCGTTTTGCCAATTCCGACGATATGCCGGTGCGCGAAATGATGACGACGCAGGATCTGGCGATGCTGGCAGAGCCTGCCGATCTGGACGAAGCCAAGAGCCTGATGCGCGCACGTCGCATTGAAAAACTGCTGGTGCATGATGGCGCGGGCAAGCTGACTGGCATGCTGACCTTGAAAGACACCGAAATGGCGGTGTTGAACCCCACCGCATGTAAAGACGATCTGGGTCGTCTGCGCGTTGCGGCCGCGTCGTCTGTCGGTGACAGCGGCTTTGCCCGTTCCGAGGCGCTGATTGATGCAGGCGTGGACGTTGTGGTTGTTGATACCGCGCACGGCCATTCTGAGGGCGTGATCGAGGCGGTGAAACGTGTGAAGGCGCTGAACAGTGGCGTTCAGGTCATCGCGGGCAACGTGGCCACCGGCGACGCGACCAAGGCGCTGATCGACGCGGGCGCAGATGCGGTGAAGGTTGGCATCGGCCCAGGTTCCATCTGTACCACCCGTATGGTGGCAGGTGTCGGCGTGCCGCAGCTGACCGCGATCATGGATTGCGCCGCAGCGGCGGGCGACATTCCGGTGATTGCCGACGGTGGCATCAAATTCTCCGGCGATTTTGCCAAGGCGATTGCCGCAGGTGCCTCTTGCGCCATGGTCGGGTCGATGATCGCGGGCACGGATGAAAGCCCGGGTGAGGTGATCCTGTACCAAGGTCGTTCGTTCAAATCCTACCGTGGCATGGGTAGCCTTGGCGCGATGGCGCGTGGCTCGGCCGATCGCTACTTCCAGAAGGATGCGGCCAGCGACAAACTGGTGCCCGAAGGCATCGAAGGTCAGGTGCCCTACAAAGGTCCGGCTGGCACGGTGATCCACCAGTTGGTGGGCGGTCTGCGCGCAGCGATGGGCTACACTGGCAACGCCACCGTGGCCGAGATGCGCACCCAGTCGAACTTCGTCCGCATCACTGGTGCCGGTCTGAAGGAAAGCCACGTGCATGACGTTCAGATCACCCGCGAGGCACCGAACTACCGGATTGGGTAAGGTGCCGTGATAGGTTTGTGCCCGAGGGCGGGGTGCACATGACATAAAAAGAGCGCGTGGAGGAAACCACGCGCTCTTTGCTTTTGGATGAGTTGGCGGGCCGAAGCTTAATCACACGCCGCCGTCACAATCACCTCTACTAACAGCTCTGGCCGTGCCAGTTTCGCTTCGCCACAGGCGCGGGCAGGGGCGTGGCCTTCGGGCACCCATGCGTCCCAAACCTCGTTCATCTCGGCAAAATACTTCATATCCGACACCCAGACGATTGCCTGCAGGATCTGTTCCTTGCTGGACCCGGCCTCTGCCAATAACGCCTCAACGCGGGCCAGACATTCGGCGGTTTGTTCCTTGATGCCATCCTCGGCCTTGCCGACCTGACCGCACAGGTAAACGGTGCCGTTGTGCTTGACGATCTTGCTCATCCGCTGGCCGGTGTGCATGCGTTCGATCATATCTTTCATCCTTCGTTGTGTTGTCCCCTGCTTGCGCCACATCACGCACGCCGGTCAAGTCACGCTGTTACGCTTGTCGCCACTGCCCGCCACTGCTATCCCCGCCAAAACGCCTGATAGCTAAGCGAGGATGCCCCGATGACCCCAGCCGCCCGATATGGTGCCGCCATTGAAATCCTCGATCAGATTTTGGACGGAACGCCTGCTGAAAAGGCGCTGACCACATGGGCGCGTCGGTCGCGGTTTGCCGGATCCAAGGACCGCGCGGCAATCCGCGATCATGTTTTCGACATCCTGCGCCGCAAGCGCAGTACCGCTGTTGAGGGCGGCGTGGAAACTGGGCGTGCGATGGTGTTGGGTCTGTTGCGTCAAGAGGGCATTGATCCGGCCACGGTCTTCACCGGTGAAGGCCATGCGCCTGCCACCCTGTCCGAGGCAGAGCAGGCCGCAGGCCAGCCCGCCGAAGGCGGCGCTGCCCTCGACCTGCCAGAGGCGCTGCTGGAGATGTTCCGCGACAGTCTGGGCGATGATCTGGCGGAGTATGCCGAGGCATTGCGCCACCGTGCGCCGGTGATGTTGCGGGTCAACAGTCGTAAACTGAGCCGCGATGCTGCGATCCCCAAGCTCGCCGCCGAAGGCATCATTGCTGAGGTGTCCGAGGCCGCGCCAAACGCGCTGCACGTCACCGAGGGTGCGCGCAAGATCAACAATTCCAACGCCTACCGCGACGGTCTGGTGGAATTGCAGGACGGTGCCAGTCAGGCGGTGGCCGAGGCGTTGCCGTTGGAAGATGGGCAAAAGGTGCTGGATATGTGTGCCGGTGGCGGCGGCAAATCACTGGCGATGGCCGCACGCGCCAAAGCGCGGTTCATGGCCTATGACGCCAACGCCCAACGGCTGCGTGATCTGCCCGAACGCGCCCGCCGCGCCAGCGCGCAGATCGAGGTGTGCAATAACCCCGAAGGTGCTGCGCCCTTTGACCTGATCCTGTGCGATGTGCCCTGTTCCGGCAGTGGCAGTTGGCGCCGCGCGCCCGAGGGGAAGTGGCGCATGGACGCCGATGGGTTGCATGATCTGACCCAGCTACAGGGGCAAATTCTGCGCCGTGCCGCGGATTTGGTGGCGACGGGTGGCACGCTCGCCTATGCGACCTGTTCGGTGTTGAAACAGGAAAATGACGATGTGGTGGCCAGTTTCCTGGCTGAAAATCAGGGGTTTTCTCTGACCCGCGAAATTCACTGGCTTCCCGGTGCGGATGGCGATGGCTTCTATCTGGCGATCTTGACAGCACAATAAGTCAGTGCAACCCTTGGTTATGTTTTGCGCGCACCTTGGTCCCTCTATTCCATTAAGTAACTGTTAAGTCTCTCTCGGCCATACTGCGTTGCGGACACGGTGACGGAAGGGTGGGCAGTTGTGATTGAAACGCAGGACCGACAGGCAGAGCGCAGACTGAAGCAGCGACCTCAGGCGCAGCGAATAGGCGATGCGCCCACTGCGGTAGCGCATGGCGCAGGGTCATCTGGCATTGCGGCCGCGCGGGCGGGGGTTTTGCCCGATGTCATGTTCCTGCAGCCGGACACACGTCGCGCTGGCGCAACAGATGATCGCTCAACAGTGAATGACGACCGCGCCGCGCGCGATCGGCATATCGCAACTGGTCTGGTGTTATTGGGGGGGAGTTTTGCTGCGGCCTCGTTTCTGACGCCCAATGGCTGGTCGTTGTTTTTTGCCAGCATTGGCGCAACCCTGTTAACTCTGTTCCCACTGCGCATTGTCCTGCAATGGATTGGACGATGGGTGCTGCAGCTACACGTGGCACGTATGGGGCGGTATCTGGATGGGGACCCCACGCCCTGTTTCGTTACGGATCGCAGTAATGCGTTGCATTATATGAATAACGCGGCCCGCCAGCAGGGGCGTTGGCAATCGGCCCGATCGCTGAGCGAGGCTGTGAGCGATATTTTCGCCAATCCCAATGCTATCTTGGACCGATTGAAAGCGCAGGCCGACAAGGTTGGCGTCGCCGAGGAGGAGGCAATCACACGTCAGGGATATTTGCGCCTCTCGGTCCATCGTCAGCCCCGTGTTGGATATCTTTGGCGCCTAGAAGATCGCGGCATCGGCCCCGCGCGTCAGCGTTCCGGGGCGGGCTTGCCTATGTTGACGATTGGCCGGGGGAACACGATCCTGTTCATGAATGAGGCAGCGCGCGATTTCTGCGGCGCCCGACCTAATGCGTTGGAGGAGGTGTTCCCCGACCCGCCGACCACCTCGGGGCGTTTTGCGGTGGCCTTGTCACAGGCGGGGCCGCGCAACTGTCTGGCCCATTTTGTCGAACAAAGTATGGGCCGCCGAGAGATCTACTTTCTGCCGATGATGGATGGCGATGGGTTAAGTCAGGGCGGTGTCGGGGACGGTGCGTTGGATCTGTTGCCTTTGGCGATCCTGCGTCTGGATGGAAAGGGCCGTATTCTGGGGGCCAATCACGCAGCACAATCCCTGCTGCAGATTGAACCAGACCTGCCATGTTATCTGGGCGACACTCTAGAGGGCCCGGGCCGCGACGTGCGCGAATGGTTGGCGTTGGCGCTATCTGATAGCGCGCCGACCAAATCCGAATTTTTGCGGGTCAAAGGACATACGGATGACCTATTCGTGCAGGTATCCTTGTGCCAGATCGAACAGAGCGAGGGGCGCCGCCTGTTGGCGGTTCTAAGTGATGCGACAATGATCAAATCTCTAGAGGATCAATTCGCCCAAAGCCAGAAAATGCAGGCCGTTGGTGAACTTGCCGGGGGGATCGCGCATGATTTCAACAACTTGCTGACTGCGATTTCGGGGCATTGTGATTTGTTGCTGCGTCACCGCGTTGAAGACGACAAAGACTTCAGCGACCTGATGCAGATCCGGCAAAACTCCAATCGCGCGGCGGCTTTGGTCGGGCAGCTATTGGCCTTTTCGCGCAAGCAGACCCTGCGCCCAGAGGTGATGGGGCTGCGCGATGTTCTTTCGGAACTTGCGCATCTGTTGAACCGGTTGGTTGGGGAACGTGTGACGTTGTCCCTGAAGGTTGATCCAGATATCCACAACTTGCGCGCTGATCGACGTCAGCTGGAACAGGTAATGATGAACCTGGTTGTAAACGCCCGCGATGCGATGAACGGGCAGGGGCAGATAGATATCAATGCAGGCAACCAAAAAGTGGCGGCGCCATTGGTCCGCGATCACGTAACCGTCCCAGCAGGCGACTATCTGGTGATCGAGGTTGAGGATGGCGGCTGCGGGATCGCGCCGGACAAGCTGCAGAAGGTGTTTGAACCCTTTTACACGACCAAGGGGCCGGGCAAAGGCACCGGATTGGGACTGTCGACGGTTTATGGCATCGTCAAACAAAGTGGCGGGTTTGTCTTTGTCGACAGCATCGTCGGCGAAGGGACACGGTTCACGCTCATGTTTCCGGCGGCATTTGAAGCTGCTGTTACGCGCAAAACCGAAACGGTATCTCCTGCAACTTCTGTCACTGGCGCAGGCACCATCCTAATGGTCGAGGATGAGGCGCCTGTGCGGGCCTTTACGGCGCGCGCGCTGCAACTGTCGGGTTTCAAGGTGGTCGAAGCCTGCTGTGCAGAGGAAGCATTGGAGTTACTCTCGGATGAGGCGCTGACCGTGGATTTGTTCCTGACTGATGTGATTATGCCTGGAATGGATGGGCCGACCTGGGTGCGAGAGGCGTTGAAAACCAGACCTGGGGTGCCGGTCGTCTTTGTTTCTGGCTATGCCGAAGACGCGCTACAGGATTCGCGTCACGAATTTGCGCAGGCGCAGTTTCTACCCAAGCCTTTCACGTTGGACGAGTTGACAGAGACGGTTCAAAACCAGATGCGCTAGCGCGCACTGCTTTCCCATAGGTCGAAATCGTCGCTGAATTTGCGCTCCAGCTTGGCGCGCGTCTTGGCGCTCAGCTCCAGCTCCATCGTTGGAGAGACGTTTTCGCGCCCAAGATCCAGCGAGCAGTCCAGCCTTGCCTCCAGAAAGGCGATCAGCGGCGCCTGATCCTCATAGCGGAACAGATGTGTGACGTTTGTCCCATTGGGGCGCGGTTCCAGAAACTTGGCCTGGCTGCCCACGCGGGCAAAGGCCGGGGTGTCGCCGCGACAATAGGCGTCTACAAATTCGTCGAAACTGATGTTTTCAGTGGAATTGGGGCGGCCCGACAGAAACGGGCGACGGCGATACCGATACCAGCTGCCCAGCCAACTGACCGGTTCACGAACCACCGCCAGTATTTCGGGCTCTTGCCCACAAACCTTTTCGAACATTGGCCGAAAGAAGCGGTTGTAGCGAAAAAGTGGCGAGTGTTTCAGTTCCGGCGGATCCTGGACCGACATCGAGGCCAGCGGCGCCAGCGCTTTCTCATAGGCGGTGGTGCCTGTTTTGGGCACCGAGAGGAACACCAAATTTTGCTTCCAAAACACCAACATACGACGCCGCCTCCTGAAGTTGCACCTGCGCGCGTTCTATAAACCATTCCTTAACCAGTTTGGTCAAATACTGGCTGCGAAGAAATTTCTTGCAATGTTCCTGTTTTGATCTCATACACAGTAGGAACAAGATGAGAACATCCAGGGATTGCCGCGGCGCCGCGGCTGTGGGATAAGGACAGCATAACAATGGCTATGGCAGATCTTCTTTCGATGGACAGCAAACGCAACGCGGACAAGCAAAAGGCGCTGGATAGCGCTCTGGCACAGATCGAACGTCAGTTCGGCAAGGGCTCGATCATGAAACTGGGCGGCGAAAACGTCGTCCCCGAGATTGAGGCGACCTCCACCGGTTCCCTCGGGCTCGACATTGCGCTGGGCATCGGTGGCCTGCCCAAGGGGCGGATCATTGAAATTTACGGCCCTGAAAGCTCGGGCAAGACGACGCTGACCCTGCACTGCGTTGCAGAAGAGCAGAAAAAGGGCGGTATTTGTGCCTTTGTGGACGCGGAACATGCGCTTGACCCGCAATACGCCAAAAAGCTGGGCGTTAACCTTGATGAGTTGCTGATTTCGCAGCCCGATACTGGTGAACAGGCGCTGGAAATTGTCGACACCTTGGTGCGCTCTGGTGCGGTCAGCATGGTTGTGGTCGATTCGGTTGCAGCGCTGACGCCGAAATCGGAACTGGAAGGCGACATGGGCGACAGCAATGTTGGCGTTCAGGCCCGCCTGATGAGCCAGGCGATGCGTAAGCTGACTGGGTCGATCAATCGTTCGAACTGTATGGTGGTCTTCATCAACCAGATCCGGATGAAAATCGGCGTCATGTTCGGCAGCCCCGAAACCACCACTGGCGGTAATGCGTTGAAATTCTACTCCTCCGTCCGTCTGGACATCCGCCGCATCGGCGCGATCAAGGACCGTGATGAGGTTGTGGGTAACGCCACCCGTGTGAAGGTCGTGAAAAACAAAGTGTCGCCGCCGTTCAAACAGGTGGAATTTGACATCATGTATGGCGAAGGCATCTCCAAAACCGGCGAATTGCTGGATCTGGGGGTAAAGGCTGGCGTGGTTGATAAATCCGGCGCGTGGTTCTCTTATGCGGATGATCGTCTGGGGCAGGGGCGTGAAAACGCCAAACAGTTCCTGCGCGACAACGTCGAGATTGCGACCGAGATTGAGGATAAGATCCGCGCCGCCCACGGGCTGGAATTTGATATGGACAAGGATGACGAGGATATTTTGGAATCCTGATCCTCTGACTAGATCTGAACCGACTAAGGGCCGCGGCATGATTGCCGCGGCTTTTGCATTTGATGTGCCCGCCGCCTTGGGGGGCGGATTAACAAAACGTGACATCCGTAATGGCCATGCGGCCCTGCTTTCGCAGAGGTAGCAGTGGACATGGCCCTATCCTGCGGATACATCAGCGTGAAACCGATCTATTGGGGAATTTCAGGCCGATGCCCAGTCTTAACGAAATCCGTTCGACTTTTCTGAACTACTTCCAGAAACAGGGGCACGAGATCGTGTCCTCCAGCCCGCTGGTGCCGCGTAACGATCCGACGCTGATGTTCACCAACTCTGGCATGGTGCAGTTCAAAAACTGCTTCACCGGCGTCGAAAAACGCGACTATACCCGCGCCACCACGTCGCAAAAATGTGTGCGCGCTGGCGGCAAGCATAACGACCTTGATAACGTGGGCTACACCGCACGCCACCACACGTTCTTTGAGATGCTGGGCAACTTCAGCTTTGGCGACTATTTCAAGTCTGAGGCGATCCCCTTTGCATGGGAACTGGTGACCAAAGAGTTTGGCATCGACAAATCGCGCCTGCTGACCACGGTGTATCACACCGATGACGAAGCGTTTGAGATGTGGAAAAAACTCGGCGTGCCCGAGGATCGCATCATCCGCATCGCCACTTCTGACAACTTCTGGCAGATGGGCCCGACCGGCCCCTGCGGTCCGTGTACCGAGATTTTCTATGATCACGGCGATCACATCTGGGGTGGCCCTCCGGGCAGCCCTGAGGAAGACGGCGACCGCTTTATCGAGATTTGGAACGTTGTGTTCATGCAGAATGAACGGTTCGAAGACGGCTCGATGACCGATCTGGACATGCAGTCGATCGACACCGGCATGGGGCTGGAACGGATCGGCGCGTTGCTGCAGGGCAGCCATGACAACTACGACACTGACCTGTTCAAATCGCTGATCGAGGCCTCGGCCAACGTGACCAACGTTGACCCCTACGGTGATCAGAACGTGCATCACCGCGTGATCGCGGACCACCTGCGTTCGACCTCGTTCCTGATCGCGGATGGTGTGATGCCGTCGAACGACGGACGCGGCTACGTGCTGCGCCGCATCATGCGCCGCGCCATGCGTCACGCGCACCTGCTGGGAGCCAAAGATCCGGTGATGCACCAGCTGGTGCCGGCGCTGGTCAGCCAGATGGGCGACGCCTATCCGGAACTGCGCCAAGCGCAGCCGATGATCGAAGAAACGCTGCAACTGGAAGAAACCCGGTTCAAGCAGACGCTGGATCGCGGTCTGAAATTGCTGGACGGTGAGGTTGCGGACCTGAACGAAGGCGACGCGCTGAACGGCGAAACCGCGTTCAAGCTTTATGACACCTACGGCTTCCCGCTGGACCTGACGCAGGATGCGCTGCGTGAAAAGGGCCTGACCGTGGACACCGACGGTTTTGACGCCGCGATGGAAGAGCAGAAAGCCAAGGCGCGCGCGGCTTGGGCTGGTTCGGGTGAGGCGGCGGATGCAACCATTTGGTTCGACGTGGCCGAAGCGGGTGGCGTCACCGAATTCCTAGGCTATGACACCGAAGTGGCCGAAGGGCAGGTTGTGGCGCTGATCAAGAACGGTGCGCAGGTTAATAGGGTTGCCAAGGGTGACAGCGTGCAGATCGCTGTAAACCAAACGCCGTTCTACGCAGAAAGCGGTGGCCAGGTTGGCGATACCGGCGTGATCAAGGTTGATGGCGGTGAAGCCCGCGTGACCGACACCCGCAAGGCCGCTGGCGTCTTCATCCACTTCGCCGAAGTGACCGAAGGTGAACTGTCCAAAGGCGCCGCCGCGCAGCTGATCGTCGATCACGTCCGCCGCAGCACCATTCGCGCCAACCACTCGGCCACGCACCTGCTGCACGAAGCCCTGCGCGAGGCGCTGGGTGAACATGTGGCGCAACGCGGCTCGCTGAACGCGCCGGATCGACTGCGCTTTGACTTCAGCCATGCCAAGGCGCTGACCGCAGATGAACTGGCCCGTGTGGAGCGTGACGTGAACGCCTACATCCGCCAGAACACCGAGGTCACGACCCGTATCATGACCCCCGATGATGCCCGCGCGCTGGGTGCGCAGGCGTTGTTTGGTGAGAAATACGGCGACGAAGTGCGCGTTGTGTCGATGGGTGTGCAGGACGGGTCCGGCAAGGGCAACGATGGCAACACCTATTCGCTGGAACTGTGTGGCGGTACGCATGTGCGCCAAACCGGTGATATCGGCGCCTTTGTGGCGCTGGGGGACAGCGCGTCCTCCGCTGGTGTGCGCCGGATTGAGGCACTGACTGGTCAGGCCGCGATGGAGTATCTGGCGCAGCAGGATCAGCGTTTGGCTGAGGTTGCACTGGTTCTGAAAACCAAACCGGCCGAAGTTGCGGATCGTGTGCGCGGCCTGATGGACGAACGTAAGAAGCTGGAAAACGAGGTGGCACAGCTGCGTCGTGAACTGGCAATGGCGGGCGGTGCATCGAATGGCGGCGGCGTGGAAGCCAAGGAAATCAACGGTGTGAAGTTCATCGCGCAGGTACTGTCCGGCGTGTCGGGCAAGGATCTGCCCGCACTGATTGATGAGCATAAGGAACGTCTGGGCACTGGCGCGGTTCTGCTGATCGCGGACACAGGCGGCAAAGTGGCCGTGGCCGCTGGCGTGACCAAGGACGCAACCGACAAGGTGTCGGCGGTGGATCTGGTGAAGGCGGCTGTGCCGGAACTGGGCGGTAAGGGCGGCGGTGGTCGTCCTGACATGGCCCAAGGTGGCGGCAAGGATGTTGCCAACGCCGATGCAGCCATCGCCGCGGCAGAGGCGGCGATCACCGGCTAATATTCGACCCGTTGGTCAAAAAACTTCGCGCCTTAGCGCATAAAACAATTGGCTCCTCCGGCGGTTTCTCTAATCTTTAGGGAAACACATACGCCGGAGGAGTTTTCATGCCCGCACTTTGGATCGCCCACGTCACCGTCACCGACGAAGAGGCCTACGGAAAATACGCCGCCCTTGCAGGGCCTGCGATCGCCAAACATGGTGGCCACTTCATCGCCCGCGCCGCCCGTTTTGTGCAGCTAGAGGGCAAGGAACGTCCGCGCAATGTCGTCGCGCGATTCCCCAGTGTTGAGGCGGCTGTCGATTGCTACAACAGCCCCGAATACCAAGAGGCGCTAAGCCACGCGCGCGATGCGTCAGAGCGTGAATTGATGGTGGTCGAAACGACCGAATGACCACTTCTGTGCATAACAGCAGATTGGCCTGCGCCTTCCGCGTGGGCCTTTTTTGTGGTCTGTGAGGACGCATACCAAGAAGTGCAGGAGACACCCCATGTGCCGCTGGGCCGCCTATATCGGATCCCCCGTTTACCTAGAGGATCTGGTCAGCAAACCGGACCATTCGCTGATTGCGCAGAGCATTTCTGCCAATGAATGCAAAACCGCGACCAATGCCGATGGGTTTGGTGTGGCCTGGTACGGGGATCGCGGCACGCCGGGGATTTATCGCGATACCCATCCGGCATGGTCTGATCCTAATCTGCGTTCGTTGACGCATCAGGTGAAATCAGGGCTGTTTCTGGCACATGTGCGCGCGTCGACTGGCACGGCGACCAGCCGCAATAACTGCCACCCGTTCACCTCGGGCTGTTGGTCGTTCATGCACAACGGGCAGGTCGGGGGATTTGAGACGTTCCGCCGCCGCGCGGACATGTTGATTCCCGATGAGCTGTATCCCGAACGCAAAGGCGCCACCGACAGTGAGGCGTTGTTTTTGATCGCGGTGTCCGAGGGGCTGTTTGAGGATCCCAAAGGCGCGATGGAACGCGCGGTTGCCATTCTGGAACGGCTGAGCCGTGAACACGGCACCACGCCGCATATGCGGCTGGCAGCGGCGTTCAGCTGTGGCGAGAAACTATTCGCGGTGCGCTATTCTTCTGATAGCCGTGCGCCCACGGTCTATAGCCATGTGGGGCCAAACGGGCAGGGGCGTATGGTTGTGTCTGAGCCACTGCATACGGGCGACTGTTGGGAAGAGGTGCCTGCGGGATCGTTTTGCACCTTCACCGCGTCTGATGCGGTGATTGAGCCGTTTGAGCCACACTGAGCGGCATTGAGCGGCGCCGAGATTAGAAAGAGAAAGCCCGGTGAGATCACTCTCACCGGGCTTTTCTAATTCTATGCCAGTGTCTTACTGGTTGGCTTTCGCCATACGCTTACGCTCATGCGGGTCGAGGTAGCGTTTGCGCAGACGGATCGAGTTGGGGGTCACTTCCACCAGTTCGTCGTCGTTGATGTAGGCAATCGCCTCTTCCAGGCTCAGCGTGATCGGGGTGGTCAGACGGACCGCTTCGTCGCTGCCGGAGGCACGCACGTTGGTCAGCTTCTTACCCTTCAGCGGGTTCACTTCCAGATCGTTATCGCGCGAGTGTTCGCCGATGATCATGCCCTGATACACCTTCGCCTGAGCGCCGATCATCATGCGGCCACGATCTTCGAGGTTCCACAGCGCGTAGGCCACGGCCTCACCATCTTCCATCGAGATCAGAACGCCTGCACGACGGCCGGGGATCGGGCCTTTGTGCGCGGTCCAGCCTTGGAACACGCGGTTCAGAACGCCGGTGCCGCGGGTGTCGGTCAGGAATTCGCCGTGGTAGCCGATCAGGCCACGCGACGGGACGTGGGCGATGATACGGGTCTTGCCCGAGTTCTGGCGCATTTCCACCAGATCACCTTTGCGCGCACCGGTCAGTTTTTCGATCACCGCGCCGGAGTATTCGTCATCCACGTCGATGGTGACTTCTTCGACGGGTTCGATGCGCTGGCCGTCTTCTTCTTTCATGATCACCTGCGGGCGGGAGATCGACAGTTCGAAATCCTCACGGCGCATGTTTTCAATCAGAACACCCATTTGCAGTTCGCCACGACCGGACACCTCAAAAGCTTCGCCGCCGGGGGTGTCTTCGATTTTGATTGCGACGTTGGATTCCGCTTCTTTGTACAGACGGTCACGGATCACGCGCGACTGAACCTTTTTGCCGTCACGACCCGCCAGCGGGCTGTCGTTGATGCCAAAGGTCACGGTGATGGTCGGCGGGTCGATGGGCTGTGCGTCCAGCGCCTCATCCACGGCCAATGCGCAGATGGTGTCAGCCACGGTGGCCTTCGACATACCGGCGAGGGTGACGATGTCGCCTGCGGTGGCTTCATCGATGTCGGCGTTTTGCAGGCCGCGGAAGGCCTGAATTTTGGTGACGCGGAACTGTTCGATTTTCTGGCCGATGCGGCTGATCGCCTGAACGGTGGCACCCACAGCGATTTTGCCGGATTCAACGCGACCGGTCAGGGTGCGGCCCATGAACGGGTCCGAGCCAAGGGTGGTCGCCAGCATGCGGAAATCGTCGCCTTGCTGTTTCACCTGCTTGGGTTCCGGCACGTGGTTGACGATCAGGTCAAACAGCGCGTGCAGGTCTTTGCGCGGGCCATCCAGATCATGATCGGCCCAGCCAGAACGGCCAGAGGCGTACATGTGCGGGAAATCCAGCTGATCTTCGTTCGCATCCAGCGACGAGAACAGGTCAAACACCTCGTCCAGCGCGCGATCGGGTTCGGCGTCGGGTTTGTCGACCTTGTTCAGAACCACAATGGGGCGCAGGCCCAGTGCCAGTGCTTTCGAGGTTACGAATTTGGTCTGCGGCATCGGGCCTTCGGCGGCGTCAACCAGCAGGACAACACCGTCAACCATCGACAGGATACGCTCTACCTCGCCGCCGAAGTCGGCGTGGCCGGGGGTGTCCACGATGTTGATACGGGTGTCTTTCCATTCAACGCTGGTGGGTTTCGCGAAGATGGTGATGCCACGTTCACGTTCCAGGTCGTTGCTGTCCATGGCACGTTCGGCCACGGCTTGGTTTTCACGGAAGGCGCCCGACTGCTTCAGCAGCTCATCCACAAGCGTGGTTTTGCCGTGGTCAACGTGGGCGATAATGGCGATGTTGCGCAGATCCATAAGGCTGTCCTTGTTTGTTCGCGCTCCGGCTATACCGGATCGGTTCGGAAGGCCAGTGAAATTGGGCGTTTTGGTGATTTTTGACGCCTGCGGCATAAATCCGGCACGGGATTTGCCGTTATTCACGAAGATGTAACGTTTTAGTGTCTGAGTTTATTTATGGCTTTTGTGAAACAACGTCTCAAACAAATGCCGCCACGGGTGGGTCGCATGATCAGCGCACTGGTGGTGCTGAGCGGTGCGATGATGATCTACGCAGCGATTGGGCTGGCATTGGTTCATCGGGTGATTTGATCCGCATCCTTTAACAGTCGCACAAAAAAACGGCCGATGTGATCGGCCGTTTTCTCTGAATAAGCTGTGTGCGGATCAGAACGGGATTTCGTCGTCCAGATCGCGCGACGGGGCGCTTTGCTGTTGGTTCTGGTTGCCGCCGCCGTAGCCGCCGCCCTGATCGTAGCCACCGCCGTAGCCACCCTGATCACCGCCGTAGCCGCCGCCTTGGCCACCACCTTGGTTGTCACCACGGCCGTCCAGCAGGGTCAGTTCCCCACGGTAGGGGCGCAGCACCACTTCGGTCGAATAGCGATCCTGGCCGTTCTGGTCCTGCCATTTGCGGGTTTCCAGCTGACCTTCGATATAAACCTTGGAGCCTTTGCGCAGATACTGTTCCGCAATCCGTGCCAGCGGTTCCGAGAAGATGGCAACCGAATGCCATTCGGTCCGCTCACGGCGTTCACCGGTGTTGCGATCCTTCCAGTTTTCAGAGGTGGCAATGCGCAGGTTGCACACCTTGCCGCCGTTCTGGAAACTGCGCACTTCGGGGTCACGGCCCAGATTGCCGACGATAATAACTTTGTTGACGGATCCGGCCATGATTGTCTCCCTCTGACTCGAACTTGGGCATTGCTTACACCATGCTCTCACGGAAAGGTAAAGTTTCTTATAATTGTCAGAAAATGCAATTTCAAATGGGGGCAGGGCGGTGAAAACTGCTAGAAACAAGGCCTACGACGGCTTCGTCGCCTTTTAGGGACCAAGGCGGAGGATTGCCTGCTTTTGTGTCAAAGGGTGGATTTGAAGCAAGTTTTCCTTATATTCCCCGCAGTTGGTCACCGGCACCTGCGGTGGCGCGTGACAATTCGGGTTGAGACAGGCAGAGAGGCCTCATGACACATCGGACAGCTAAATCGTCTTGGATCGGTCTGTTGGCGTTGGCAATGACGGTCGCGATGGTGCCTGTGGATCACGCTGGTGCGGCGGATCTGAAAGGGTCAAAAAGTCGGGTCAAGCTGTTCAAATCGCAAACCAACCTGTTGGATGGTCGGTTGAAAGGGCAGGATAACCTGTCAGTATCAATCGCGGCGCCTGTGGTGCGTACGCCGACCAAATGGGATGGCGAAGGTTTTGAGGGCAAATATGACGGCCCCTATCTGGACATGGCCCGTTCCGCTGCGCGCCGCCACAACATCCCCGAAGACATGTTCTTGAAGCTGGTGCAGCAGGAAAGCGGCTTCAACGCCAAAGCCGTGTCGCCCAAGGGGGCGTTGGGACTGGCGCAGCTAATGCCTGCAACCGCTGCGACACTGGGCGTGGATCCGCATGATCCCTATGAAAATCTGGACGGTGGTGCGCGTTACCTAGCAGAGCAATACCGGACCTTTGGGTCGTGGCGTCTGGCGCTTGCCGCCTATAACGCAGGCCCAGGGGCGGTGAAAAAACACCGCGGGGTGCCCCCGTTCAAGGAAACACGGGACTATGTGCGGATCATCCTTGGCAGCTAAGGTGATATCCTTCGCCGCCTCGATGCAAGATACACCAGATACAGGTGACAAGGCTCTCAAAAGAGATCGCTTTTTTCGCTGTTTGGTTAATGGTATTTTCGTAAAAGTTGTTCTATCAGGTGGCACATATTCGTGGTGCGGCGATTGGCGGCCCCGTGTCGGTAATAAGGTAGGATGAAAGCAGTGCGTTCTTTGATGTCCTCTCAGCGTTTTGGCGGGGCCTTGGTATCAGGGCTGATGGGTGCGGCATTTGCTGCGGGCATCGCCCCTACTGGGCAACCTGCGCAGGCTGAAGAATTCGTGGCAGAGATCATGGAGCGTGCCTCGCTTGGGGAACGGCTCTACTTCGATGTCGATCTGTCTGCCAATGGCACCATGTCTTGTGCCACCTGCCACGATCCTGAAAGCGGTTTTGCAGATCCGCGCGTGACGGACGCAGGACGCGCGGTTTCGCTCGGTGATGACGGGGTTTCTCTTGGGGACCGCAACACGCCCTCCATCGGTTACGCCGGGTTTTCACCGCCCTTTCACCAACGCGCTGATGGCGCCTATGTGGGGGGACAATTCTGGGACGGTCGTGTAACCAATCTAGCCGAACAGGCGGGTGGTCCGCCGTTGAACCCAATTGAAATGGGCATGCCGTCCAAAGAGGCGGTTGTGGAGCGCCTGCGCGCCAATGCGGATTATGTAACCGCCTTTGAGCGTTTGTACGGTGCCGGTGTGTTGCAGGATGCCGATGCTGGCTATAGCGCAATGATGGATGCCATCGCCTCGTTCGAACGCACAGAGCAGTTTGCGCCGTTTGACAGCAAATATGACCGTTATCTGCGTGGCGAAGTAGAACTGACCCGCGACGAAGAGTTGGGTCGCGTTCTGTTCTTCTCGCAGCAGTTTACCAACTGCAACCTGTGCCACCAGCTGGAAACCAGCCCCGTGTCGCGGTTTGAAACCTTTAGCAATTATGAATACCACAATATCGGCACGCCAGTGAATGAGCGCGCCCGTGCTTTGAACGGGATTGACGAGGAATATGTCGATGTGGGCCTTTTGGCCAACCCCGCGGTCGAAGCGCCGGATGCTGCTGGTAAGTTCAAAGTACCGACCCTGCGCAATGTCGCTGTGACCGGGCCCTATATGCACAATGGTGTTTTTGAGGATCTGCGCACCGTTGTATTGTTCTACAACAAATACAATTCCCGCGCAGAGGCGCGTCAGATCAACCCCGAAACCGGGGAGCCGTGGCGCGCGCCTGAGGTGCCGGATACGCTATCTGTTGAACAGTTGACGCATGGCCCTGCGCTTGATGATCAGCGGATTGATGCGCTGGTGGCCTTTATGAAAACGCTGACAGACGAGCGTTACGAACATCTGTTGGAAGAGTGATCGCGCAAGTTCTTTAGGTGAATTTGTGAGTGGCACGCTTGCGCAGGCTGGATGGGGCGTGGCCCGTGTGTTTTGTGACGAAGCGTGAAAAGTAGGCGGCGGTGCCAAACTGAAGTTCAGCGGCGATGGTGCTGATCGGCATGTCAGACCGTTCGATCAAATCGCGCGCAGCATAAAGCGCGCGGTCGCTGAGGATGGCCGCTGCCGTCAGGCCTGCGGCCTGTTTGCATGACCGTGTCAGATGCGGTGTGGTGACCCCCAGCATTCGGGCATATTCGCTGACCCCCATGCCGCTGGCATAGTGTTGGGTGATCAAGGCGCAATAGGCTTCGCTTAGGCGGACGCTGGCGCTGGGGCGCGGTGCCGGATCCGTTGCATCCAGATAGCGTCTTAGCGCAACGGAGAGGAGCGCAATATGCGCCTTTAGTGCGTCGCTTGCATGGGGTAGGGGGCTGGCCTGTTCGCGGTGAATGGCGTCCAGCCGATGGGTCATCTCCGCCTGATCTTGCCCCTCACGCAAACGTAGCAAGTGCGGGCGGTGCGGCAGCGCCAGGTCCACAGCCAGATCGGCGGGTACTGTCAGAACCTGTGCGCCGCTGTTGCGCATCAGATCCATAGAAAACAAGGTATCAGGCGGGATCATTAACGCTGTGTGCGTTGCAATGCCCCGACGTTGACCCGCCAGTATGACGCGCCCCTGGCCTTTGGTGAGCCAGATGACCAAATAGTCCTTGCGGTCATGAAGTGTGGTCAGGCGCCAGTCTTCGCCGCGTTCGAACTGTGCCAGCGGGCGTAGCCACACCCCCAATGCGCTGCGCGGTGGCTGCGGCGCGGTCTGGGGATGTGTGCGGGGCTGCATCTGCACGGGCGGGCCTGCCTATTGCGTCTGACATCACGGAAACTCAGCCGCAGTTTTGGGGGGCAGATGCGTTCTGTAAAGGATTTTCCTAAGAATACCGCACGATTATTCGGCGCAGACAGGGCGTGCGCAGCTATGTGATGTGTGGTCGGGCGGGGTGCTACCGTGCTGGTTGATAGGGGTGCCACGCCTTCATACGGGCGCGGAACCATGTGCGCTGGCGTTTGGCGAACTGGCGGGTGGCGATGGTGGCCGCCTCGCGCGCTTGATCCAATGTCAGGGTGCCTTGCAGATGCGCAATCAGCTCTGGCGCGCCGATGGCTTTGGCGGACAGATGGGCAGGGTTCCATGTGGGCAGATTTGCCTCCGCCTCTTCTAATGCGCCTTGTTCCAGCATCAGATCAAAGCGTTGCGCGATACGGGTGTTCAGCCAGTCTTTGTCCGCTTCACTGCTGAGGTCGAAGACAATCGGAAAGCAGTCCGCCAGCGCCAGCAAAGGCGGCGGGGTATCCAATTGCCATGCGCGGATGCCTTTGCCTGTGCTGTGCAGCACCTCCCACGCGCGCTGCACCCGCATTGGGTTCAGCTGGTCGATGTGGTCGCGGCTGGCGTCGTCCAGTTCAGCCAGCAGTGCCTCGCGACCCTCTGTGGCCAGCCGTCGATCCGCTAGCACGCGCACTTCTGGTGGGGTGGGGGGAATATTGGCCAGACCTTCGGTCAATGCGGTGAAGTAGAGGCCGGTGCCGCCCACGATGATCGGACGCTGCCCTTGCAGTAACGGCGTAACCTCGCGCAGCCAGTGGCCGACGGAATAGTCCGCATCGCCCGCGATATGGCCGTAAAGGAGGTGTTCCGCCTGCGCCTCATCCTCCGCCGGAGGGCGGGCGGTCAGCACCCGCCAGTTGTTAAAAACCTGAATGGCGTCCGCATTGATCACCACGCCACCCTGTCGCATCGCCACCTCCAACGCCAGCGCGGATTTGCCGGAGGCTGTGGGGCCTGCGATCAACACGGGCTGTTCGGGGGATATTTGCGCAATCAGATCCATATCCTGCCAATATCGCGATTGTGGGGATGAGGAAAGGGGCGGACGCGAGCCGCGTTTTGTGTAACACTAGAGCGGCGCAGCTTTTTCATTTACGCCCCGTTATTCGATTGAACCTTACGTCGTTTTCCGACATTTTGCGTGAAGTTTTGAGTCCTTCCCAGATGGAGCCCCGCATGGCCGCCGACACCTCCTCCGCCATCACCCTAGAAAACGACACCAAATTCAATCGCGTCATGCTGAAAATCAGCGGTGAGGCATTGATGGGCGATCAGGGCTTTGGCCTGCATCCGCCGACCGTGGAGCGTATCGCCCGTGAGGTAAAGACGGTGCATGATCTGGGGGTTGAGATCTGCATGGTCATCGGTGGCGGTAACGTGTTCCGTGGCCTTTCCGGTGCGGCGCAGGGGATGGAACGCACCACCGCTGACTATATGGGTATGCTGGCGACCGTGATGAACGCGCTGGCAATGCAAAGCGCGCTGGAAAGCATCGGCGTGTTCACCCGTGTGATTTCCGCGATCCGTATGGATGAGGTCTGCGAGCCGTACATCCGTCGCCGTGCTGTGCGCCACCTTGAGAAGAAGCGTGTCTGCATCTTTGCCGCCGGCACTGGTAACCCCTATTTCACCACCGACACCGCCGCGACCCTGCGTGCGAATGAGATGGCCTGTGAAGCGATCTTTATGGGTAAGAATGGTGTGGACGGTATCTACGACAAAGACCCCGCCACCAACGCCGATGCAGTGCGCTATGAGGATATCACCTATGATGAGGTTCTGGCCAAGCACCTAAAGGTCATGGATGCCTCGGCCATTGCGCTGGCGCGGGACAACAACCTGCCGCTGATCGTCTTCCCGTTGGATGAACCGGGTGGGTTCAAGGGTATTCTGGCAGGCCGTGGCACCTACACCACCGTCCACAGCTAAGGCTCGGCTACGCTGCAGCGGTTGCTGATGTAGAAACTGGAACTGGCGTGCCCTGAGGGCGCGCCTTTTTCGGTTGAACGGGCTGTCGTTTGCAAGAATACGCCACCCGCAATGCGGTTCGCCCTTCACCCTTGGGTCGCGGTGCTATACAACTGTCCCACAATAGCTTATGAGCTAATCCCTGACGCAGACAACTGACGGAAACAGCAGAAATGTCCGATGATTTCATGATCGATACCGACGATCTGGAGCGCCGCATGGAAGGTGCCATGTCCAACCTGAAGACCGAATTCGCATCGCTGCGGACCGGGCGTGCCTCGGCCACCATGCTGGAGCCGGTGATGGTTGAAGCTTACGGCCAGAAAACCCCGATCAACCAGGTGGGCACAGTGAACGTGCCGGAACCGCGCATGGTGACGGTAAACGTCTGGGATAAATCCATGGTGGGCGCCGTTGAAAAAGCGATCCGTAACTCCGGCCTGGGCATCAACCCACAGCTGAACGGCACCATCATCATGCTGCCAATCCCTGAGCTGAACGAAGAGCGCCGCCGCGATCTGGGCCGCGTTGCTGCCCAATACGCCGAAAGCGCCCGTGTTGCGATCCGCAACGTACGCCGCGACGGTATGGATCAGATCAAGAAGGCCAAAAACGACGGCATGTCCGAGGACGACCAGAAACTCTGGGAAACCGAGGTTCAGGATCTGACCAACACCTTCATCGGCAACGTCGACAAAGCGCTTGAAACCAAACAAGCCGAAATCATGCAGGTCTGATCGGATCAGCACGATGTCAAAAAACAGCGACACGGCGCAGGCAACTGACCGCAAAGGTCCTCAACATGTTGCCATCATCATGGATGGCAACGGGCGCTGGGCGCAATCGCGCGGCAGACCACGTCTATTTGGTCACCGCGCTGGCGCGCGCCGTGTTCGCGAAATCGTCGAAGCATGCCCTGACCTCGGGGTGAAATGTGTGACGATTTTCGCCTTCTCGACCGAGAACTGGAAACGCACACAAACCGAAGTATCCGGTTTGATGAGCCTGTTCCGCCGCTACATCAAGAAAGAAACCCGCGCCCTGCATGACGAAGGCGTGCGGGTACGGTTCATCGGGGATCGGGTGCGGCTGGATGCCAAGCTGGTCAAGCTGATGGACGAGTTGGAAGACTATACAGCCGGCAATACGCGGGTGAACCTGACTATCGCGCTGAACTATGGCGGTCGCGATGAGGTGGCGCGCGCCACCAAACGTCTGGCGCAGGACGTCGCGGATGGTCGACTGGACCCAGCTGATGTGGGCGAGGAAACCCTGCCCAAGTATCTGGATACCTGCGTGTTGCCTGATCCCGATCTGGTGATCCGCACCAGTGGCGAAGCACGGATTTCCAACTTTTTGCTTTGGCAATCTGCCTATGCGGAATACGAATTCATTGACACGCTGTGGCCGGATTTCACCGATGAAATCTTTACCAAGCTGGTCAAAAGCTACGCCGGACGTGACCGGCGCTTTGGTGCTGTAAAGACATGAGCATAAAATCGAAATGGACCGACCTGGGGCCGCGCCTGTTGTCGGCGCTGGTCATGGTTGCCGTGGGCGCTGCGGCGCTGTGGCAGGGCGGCGTGGCCTTTGTGCTGCTGGTTGCTGCTGTGGCGGGTCTGATGATCTGGGAATTGGTGCGCATTCTGGGGCCAAAACAGCCCGGTGCGCCGGTGCAACTAGGGGTGCTGAGCGCTGTGGTGATGGCTGCGCTGTCCTATCTGCCGGTGATCGTGCACCTGCCGATGCTGGCGGCGCCCTTGCTGGTGGGGGCCTCGATGGTCGCAACGGGTAGCGCTGGCATCTGGATGGCCTATGGCGCGGTTGTGCTCTTGGGCAGCTATAGCGCCTTGGTCATCATGGGCGGACATGGGTTGTTCTGGCTGGGCTGGCTGGTGTCTGTTGTGGTGATGAGCGATATCGCCGGATACTTCGCAGGTCGCCTGCTGGGTGGGCCGAAGTTCTGGCCCAAGGTCAGCCCCAAGAAAACGTGGTCCGGCACCATCGCTGGCTGGGTTGGCGCAGGCATCATCGGTGCGCTGTTTGCGATGAACAGTCCGGCGGGTCTGGGGCTAATCGTTCTGTCCGTTATCACCGCTTTTGCCGCGCAAATGGGTGACATCGCCGAAAGCGCGATCAAACGTCGGTTCGGCATCAAAGACAGTTCGAACCTGATCCCCGGCCACGGCGGTTTTCTGGATCGTTTCGACGGCATGCTGGGCGCGCTTCTCTTGGTGCTGGTTGCTGGTCATCTGCTGCAAATTCTGCCGGGGGTGGGATGAGAAAGGTTTCCATATTCGGCGCCACAGGCTCCATCGGGCAAAACACCATTGATCTGATCGCGCGTGATCCTGACGGGTATGACGTCGTCGCCCTCAGCGGGGGGCGCAATATCGTGCAGCTGGCCCATGACGCCAAACGTCTGAACGCGGATGTTGCCGTCACTGCCTATCCAGAACTGCTGCCCGACCTGCGCGAAGCGCTGGATGGATCAGGGATTGAGGCCGCGGCTGGTAAGACTGCGTTGACCGAGGCGGCAAGCCGCCCCGCAGATTGGGTGATGTCCGCCATCGTCGGCGCCGCCGGCCTGGAACCGGGGCTAAAGGCGCTGGAACAGGGCGCAACACTTGCGCTGGCCAATAAGGAATCGCTGGTCGCAGCAGGTCCCTTGCTGATGGCCACGGCCAAGGCGCACAATGCCCGCGTTTTGCCGGTGGACAGCGAACACTCCGCCATCTTCCAAGGTTTGGTGGGTGAGGATATGGCAGCGGTTGAGCGCATCATCATCACAGCCTCCGGCGGGGCCTTCCGCGATTGGCCGCTGGAAAAGCTGGCGACCGCGACCTTGGCCGAGGCGTCGAGCCACCCGAACTGGGACATGGGCCAGCGCATCACCATCGACAGCGCGTCCATGTTCAACAAGGCGCTAGAGGTCATTGAAACCAAAGAATACTTCGGCGTGCGCCCTGACCAGATCGAGGTCGTGGTGCATCCCGAAAGCATGGTGCACGCCCTTGTCGGGTTCAACGACGGGGCTCTGATGGCCCATGTGGGGGCGCCCGATATGCGCCATGCCATCGGCTACGCACTGCACTGGCCTGAACGGCGCGAACTGCCGGTGGCCCGTCTGGATCTGGTGGCGATCGGGCAACTGACCTTCCGTGCGCCCGACATGCAGCGCTATCCAGCGCTGCGGTTGGCCTATGAGGTGATGGAGAAGGGCGGCCTTTATGGCGCGGCGTTCAACGCGGCCAAGGAACGGGCGCTGGATCATTTCATTGCCGGATCTTTGGGCTTTCTGGATATGGCGCGCATGGTTGAGGATGTGCTGGACAAACTTTCTGCCGGTGCAGCGGACCTGATGCAGCCGGTGACCCTTGCCAATGTGGCCACCATAGACCATCTGGCAAGAGAACAGGCAGACACGCTGCTGAAGCAGCGCGCGTAGCATTGCGCGTTAATCAAGAGGTATGAACTTGGACAGTCTTTCCTTGTTTTCCGCATTGGGCGGTTCGCTGACGACCTTCGTGGCCTTCGTGGTGGCTTTGTCCATCATCGTTGCCGTGCATGAATATGGCCACTACATCGTCGGCCGTTGGTCGGGGATTGAGGCCGAGGTGTTTTCGCTGGGTTTCGGGCCGGTGATCTTTTCACGCGTGGACAAGCGTGGCACCCGTTGGCAACTGGCTGCTCTGCCCTTCGGCGGCTATGTGAAATTTGTGGGCGACGCCAACGCGGCCTCTGTCGGGTCCGAAGGGGACCCAGACGCCACACCGCCTGCGCGCAATACCATGGCTGGCGCCCCATTGTGGGCACGTGCGGCAACGGTTTCCGCTGGGCCTATTTTTAACTTTATCATGTCGATTGCCATCTTTGCGGCGATCGCCACTTTGAACGGCACCCCCCGCCAGCCCCTGACAGTCGGCTCGGTAAACACCGTGCCCTACGCAGTTGATCTGCGTCCTGGTGACGAAGTGCTGGAAATCGGTGGGATCAAGGTGCCGGGGCCGGGGGATGCGCTGACCTTTGATGAGTTGCTGCGCCAACTGCCTGTTGAATCCAACGTCGATTATCTGCTGCGTCGGGGTGGGGTAGAAACCACTGTCAGCACGGCCCACCCGATGCCGGCTGTTGTTGTGCAGCTGGCACCGCAATCGGCGGCCTATGAAAGCGGCATGCAGCAAGGCGATGTGATAACCCATGTCGAAGGCAAAGAAATCCTTGCGTTCCGCCAACTGCAGCAGGCTGTTCTAGCGGCCGAAGGGGCGCCGCTGGCGCTGACTGTATGGCGTGATGGCGAAGTTCTGGATGTGACCCTGTCGGCCAAGCGCGTGGATGAACCTCAGCCGGGCGGTGGGTATGAAACCAACTGGCGCATCGGCATCGTGGGTGGAATGTTGTTCCGCCCCGCCACGGAGCAGTTGTCCCCATTGCAAGGGATCGAAGCAGGCGTAAACATGACCACCAGCATCATCACTGGCTCTTTTTCGGGTCTGTATCATATGGTGTCGGGTGCGATCAGTTCGTGCAACATGTCCGGCCCGCTGGGTATTGCGCAGGTCAGTGGCGCAATGGCGCGGCAGGGGTTTGAGAACTTCATCTATTTTATTGGTGTTCTGTCCACTGCCGTTGGGTTGCTGAACCTGTTCCCGATCCCGGTTTTGGATGGTGGCCACCTGACGTTTTACGCCTACGAGGCCGTAACAGGGCGCAAGCCTAGCGAGCGCGCATTGCAGTTCTTGATGACGCTAGGTCTGACGGTGATCCTGTCGCTGACGGCATTTGCGTTGTTCAACGATTTCTTCTGTCCGTGATGTAGCCGATTGGGCTCTGATCGCTAAAATCTTAACAAAAGGGGCGCGATTGTGCCCCTTTTTTGCCTTATTGGCGGTCTATCCACGTTGTCGGGGACCACGCGGTCCAATCCCTTTCCGCCTTCGCAAAGGAGACTGGCATGCACATCATTCAACAAAGCTACAACGGCCTGAGCCTGCTGTTGGAACTGAACTGGGATCGTATCCTGATGGTCGGCACCATCGCGTTGACGCTGGCGCTGACGGTCGTATTCAGCACGCCCTAAACCCTCAGTCGCAGACATTGCGCTGCGTATGTATGCGGCGTATCTGCGACGATGCCTTGGAAACATTAGCAAAGCGCCGCCCATGTTCCCCTTGGGCGGTTTGTGCTTTTGACAATGGGCGACAATCTGGTTAGTCAGGACAACAATGGGATGTCTGACTTAGGTTGATTGAATGACCAACTTTCTGGGGGGTCGGCGCGTTTCGCCTGCCGAATCTAAATCGAAACTGCGCAGCCTGGGGCTCGCTGTTTTTCTTTCTGCTACCACCGCGCTGACAGCCGCGCCGAATGTTGCCTCGGCGCAGAGTTACCGGTTCAATTCCGTTTCAATCGAAGGAAACCAGCGCATCGAAGATGGGACCATTTTGTCCTATGCTGGGATCGCGCGTGGGCAGACTGTATCTGCCGGTGAACTGAACGCGGCGTATCAACGTATTTTGGCCAGTGGCCTGTTTGAAAGCGTTGAGATTGTACCGCGCGGCGGCACGCTGGTGATCGAAGTTACCGAATATCCGACGGTGAACCGTGTCGCGATTGAAGGCAACCGTCGTCTGAAAGACGAAGATCTGACCGCGTTTTTGGAAATCAAACCGCGTTTGGTGTTTGATCCTGCCAAGGCGGACCGTGATGCGGAAAAAATCGCCGAAGCCTATGCGCAGCAGGGCCGTCTGGCCAGCCGCGTCACCCCCAAGATCATTCGCCGCAGCGATAACCGCGTCGATGTTGTCTTTGAGGTGTTCGAAGGTGACGTAACCGAGATTGAGCGCATCAGCTTCGTTGGCAATGCCGTTTATCCTGATCGCCGTCTGCGTCGCGTCCTGAGCACCAAACAGGCAGGCCTGTTGCGCCGTTTCCTGCGTAGCGATACCCTGGTCGAAGATCGGATCGAGTTCGACAAGCAGGTGCTGAGCGATTTCTACATGTCGCGCGGCTACGTGGATTTCCGCGTGATGGGTGTGAACGCCGAATTGGCCCGTGAACGTGACGCTTACTTTGTGACGTTCAACGTCCACGAAGGTGATCAGTTCCGCGTCGGTGAAATCACCACCATTTCCGATCTGTCTGACGTGGACGCAGATGAGTTTCAGGAAGAACTGAAACTGAAAAGCGGCGACATTTACACCCCGACCGGTGTTGAAAATGCCATTTCCCGTCTGGAAGGTCTGGCCAACAAAAAAGGTCTGAACTTTGTTCGTGTTGAACCGCGCATCAGCCGTAATGAACGCGACCTGACCTTGGATGTTGAATTTGAATTGGTACGTGGCCCGCGTGTTTTCGTGGAACGTATCGATATCGAAGGCAACACCACCACGCTGGATCAGGTCATTCGTCGCCAGTTCCGCATTGTTGAAGGTGACCCCTTCAACCCACGTGAGATTCGTGAGACCGCAGAGCGTATTCGCGCGCTTGGGTTCTTTGGAAACTCGGATGTGCGCGCTCGTGAAGGTAGCCGTCCTGATCAGGTGATCGTGGATGTTTCCGTCGAAGAGCAGCCCACAGGCTCGCTCAACTTTGGTGGGACCTATTCCACCAACGCAGGTCTGGGTCTGGTGATTGGTCTGCGCGAACGTAACTTCCTTGGTCGTGGGCAATCTGTTGCGCTGAACCTGTCGGGTGCCGAAGGATCACGGGTTTACAGCCTGCAGTTCACCGAACCGGCGCTGCTGGGGCGTGACTTGTCTTTCTCGCTGGATGCGACTTACTCCGAAAGCACCTCTGGTTCGTTTGCGAACTTTGACACTGAAACCATTCGCTTGCGTCCGGGGCTGAGCTTTGCGCTGGGTGAAAAGAGCCGCTTGGGTGTCTTCACCAAAGCAGAACGGATTTCGCTGAAACGTCGCGCCAGCGTCACTGACCTTGGTGGTATCGTTACTTCGGAAATTGATCGTCCGGACGAATGGGATCTGGGGCTGGGGTATCGTCTGACCTATGACAGCCGTATCGACGAACTGGAACGTGATCGTGGCTACCGTCTGACCTTCGAACAAGAAGCGGGCGGTATGGGTAGCAACAACACCTACATCAAAACCACAGGTAACGCGACTGCGCAGACCAAAGTGTTCAATGATGAGATCACGCTGCGCGCCACCGTTGAGGCGGGTATTCTGGCGTTCAATCAGGGCTCCAGCCGGTCGGTAGACCGTTTCCAGATTGGCAGCGGCCTGATCCGCGGCTTCCAGCCTGACGGGATCGGCCCGCGTGAGATTGTGCGCGCTGGCGGTGTTCCGACTGGGGCGATTGTGTCCAACGACGCCCTTGGTGGCGACAAATTCGCCGTCGCGCGTTTCGAGGCGGAATTCCCGCTGGGCCTGCCCGAAGAATATGGCCTGAGTGGCGGTGTATTCTACGATGTCGGCTCGGTCTGGGGGGTCGGTAACGCGGCTGCGGCAACGGGTGATGTGTTCTATGATGATTTCACCCTGCGTCAGGTCGTCGGTGTGTCGCTGTTCTGGACCACGCCGATCGGCCCGCTGCGCTTCAACTGGAGCCACGCATTGCAGAAAGAGGAATTCGATCAGGAACAGACCTTCAACTTGACGGTCTCGACCCAATTCTGATGCGAATGATGACGAAAAGGCAGCGCCAGATTGGGCGCGCCACCTTGGCGGCGGTCCTATTGGGGCTGCCGCTAACCACAGGAGCTGGGGCGCAAGATACGTCTTTACCGCAGTCATCGGCCACCCCTCAGGTGCAGTCGCAGGCCACACCCACGGCACCTATCCAATCCCCCGTTTTGAGCATCGACAGCGAACAGTTCTTCCGCGGCTCTGCATTTGGGTTGCGTGTGATCGCGGAATATCAGGATGCCTTGCGTGCGCTTGATGTGGAAAACACCCGTATTGCTGACGAACTGCGCGCAGAAGAGCAGGCGCTGACCGCGCAGCGGGCGCAGTTGGACAGCGCAACCTTCGCCAAAATGGCTGATGCGTTTCACGAGCGTGTGCAGGGTATCCGGCGCGAACAAACCGCCAAACAACAGGTTATCGAGTCGCGCGTGGAATTGGCTGAGCGCCGTTTTCTGACCGCCGCCTTTCCCGTGGTAGAAGCGTTGATGACAGAACGTGGCGCCGCAATCATTGTGGAAAAACGCAATGTCTATGCCACTAATCTGTCGATCGAAATCACGGATGACGCGATCGCGCGCATCAATGCAGAACTGGGGGACGGTTTGGCCTTTATCGCAGGCCAAAGCGGACAGACCGGCACCGACGACGGTACAAGCACAGAGACCGATGCCGCGCCTGCGACCGAAAACGCACCACAAGCGGGAAACGACAACTGATCCCAGATAGATAGAGATCGCGGCCAAGGTGCTTGTTTGCTTGCCCCTTTGGCGGCGACTTGCTAGGGATCAGCGATAAGAATACGGCGTCAGAAAGGACACACCATGACCGAGCAGCTGCTGTCAGCGGATATCGACCTGATCCAACGGATCATCCCGCATCGCTATCCTTTCCTGCTGGTGGACAAGGTAGTGGACATCGACGGCTATCAGTCCGGCCGTGGCATCAAAAACGTCACCATGAACGAGCCCCATTTTCAGGGCCACTTCCCCGGCAAACCGATCATGCCCGGTGTGACCATCGTCGAGGCGATGGCGCAAACCGCCGCCGTGATGGTGGGCACCGCGCTGGATATGGCCGACAAGAACATGCTGGTTTACTTCATGGCCATCGACAAGGCCAAGTTCCGCCGCATGGTCGTTCCTGGCGACGTGCTGGAAATGAAGGTGACCACCACCCGTGGTAAACCGGGCGGCAAGGTCTGGAAATTCGCCGGTGTCGCAACGGTCGAAGGCGAAATGGCCTGCGAATGCGAATTTACCGCGATGATGGACCTCAGCGCCAACGCAGGGTGATCGGTATGAGTGCTGATATTCACCCCTCTGCCATTATCGAGGATGGCGCGCAAATCGGGGCGGGCTGCAAAATCGGCCCGTTTTGTGTCGTGGGCAAAGACGTTGTCCTGCATGATCGGGTCGAACTGAAAAGCCACGTTGTCGTGTCTGGCAAAACCTCTATTGGAGAAGACACGGTGATCTTCTCGTTCGCTGTGATCGGTGAGATTCCGCAGGACCTGAAATTCAACGGCGAAGCGACCCGTCTGGAAATTGGGGCGCGTAACCGGATCCGCGAACACGTGACGATGAACACCGGCACCGAAGGTGGCGGCGGTTTGACCAAAATTGGTGACGACGGCTTGTTCATGGCTGGCTGCCACATCGCCCATGATGCCATCATTGGGAACCGCGTGATTGTCGTGAACTCTACCGCTGTCGCGGGCCATTGCCTGATTGATGATGATGTGATCATCGGCGGCTTGTCGGGCATTCATCAGTTTGTGCGCATCGGCAAGGGGGCAATCATTGGTGCCCTGTCGATGGTGACTGCGGATGTGATGCCCTACGGTCTGGTGCAGGCACCGCGCGGTGAATTGGACGGGTTGAACCTCGTCGGCCTGAAACGGCGTGGCGTGCCGCGTGCGGATATCTCTGCGCTGCGGGCCGCGTTGAAGGCGATGGCGTCGGGTGAGGGCACGTTCCAAGAACGGGTGCGCAACCTTGATGACGATAGCGACTACGTGCGCGAGATCATTGATTTCGTCACCGGAGCGTCTGATCGCTCCTTCCTAACACCCAGCTAAGGGGCGGATCTGATGGGGCGTCTGGCAATTCTTTCCGGCGACGGGGCTTTGCCCGTTGCCCTTTCCGCAGCACATCCCGATGCGCTGTGCGTGACGTTCGAAGGCGTGGCGCACCAATTGACCGGCGCGGTTGAAACCCACCGGTTTGAACGTCTGGGCGAGTTGTTTGACGCTTTGCGTGCTGCGGGCGTAACCCGTGTTGTCATGGCTGGCTCGATGAGCCGCCCACCGCTGGACCCTGCCGCCCTTGATCCCTTCATGATCGCGCTTGCGCCACGCTTGATGGCGGCGATGCAGGGCGGTGATGATGCGCTGTTGCGGCTGATCATTTCAGTGATCGAGGATGAAGGTTTTGAGGTTCTAGGCGCCCATGAGCTGCTGGACGGTCTGACCGCTGAGGCCGCGCTACTGGCTGGTCCTGAACCGGACGTGACTGCAACCGCAGACATCACCCGCGCCGCTGCCATCCTGACCGCCTTGTCGCCCCATGATGTGGGGCAGGGCTGTGTGGTTGGCGGTGGTTTGGTTTTGGGGGTGGAAACCCTGCAGGGCACCGAATTTATGTTGGATACTGTCACCCGTACCGCGCCGCATCTGCGCCGTGGGGCCAAGGGTGTCTTTGTGAAGGCCGCCAAAGCGGGGCAGGATCTGCGCGTCGATATGCCCGCAATCGGGCCGGATACCGTGGCGCAGGTTGCTGCTGCCGGACTGGCCGGAATCGCGGTACAGGCCGGCCATGTGATGGTTCTGGAACGCGACCGCACGATTGCGGCGGCAAATGAGGCGGGTATTTTCCTGCTGGGGCAAGAGTTTGAGGGGCATTCCTGATGCGTATCTTCTTGATCGCGGGTGAGGCTTCGGGCGACCGTCTGGGCGCTGCCTTGATGGCGGGCCTGTCTGAGCTGCTGGAAGATCAGGTGGAATTCCTCGGCGTCGGCGGACCGCTGATGCAGGCCGAAGGGATGCAGAGCCTGTTTCCCATGGATGAGCTATCCGTCATGGGATTGGCCGAAATCCTGCCGAAATACCGCCAGTTGAAACGCCGCATTGCCGAAACGGCAGAGGCCGCGCTGGCGGCGAAACCTGACGTGATGATCACCATCGACAGCCCCGATTTCTGCCTGCGTGTGGCGAAGTTGGTTAAGGCCGCTAGCGATATCCGCACCGTGCATTACGTCGCGCCGTCGGTTTGGGCATGGCGCGAGGGGCGTGCTGCTAAAATGGCCAAGGTGATTGATCACGTTCTGGCCCTGCTACCGTTTGAACCGCCCCTGATGGAGGCGGCAGGGATGGAATGTAGCTTCGTCGGTCATCCGGTCGTGTCAGAACCGCAAGCCAGCGCGTCAGAGGCGACGCTGTTTCGTGCGAAACACCGTATGGGGCAGGGGAAAACACTGCTCGTCCTGCCCGGATCGCGCCGTGGCGAGGTCAGCCGCCTGACGCCTACATTTGGCGCGGTGTTGACGGACGTGGTGGCTGCACAGCCGGATCTGAACGTGGTGATCCCAACGACCGCGAATGTCACCGATCTGGTCAACGAACAGGTCGCGCAGTGGCCGGTGAAACCGTTCGTGATGGACCCGCGTGGTATGGATCCGGCGATCTACAAATTGGAAAAGGCTGCGGCCTTTGCAGCGGCGGACGCGGCGCTGGCGGCGTCTGGCACGGTGTCGCTGGAACTGGCCGCTGCCGCCACGCCGATGGTCATTGCCTATGACATGAACTGGCTGAGCCGGATCATCATTTCACGGATGTTGAAGATCGACACGGTGACGCTGGTGAATCTGGTGTCAGACACCCGCACCATCCCCGAGTTTATCGGCAAGAACTGCCAGCCAGAGCTTATCGCCCCTGCGGTTCTGAAAGTGCTGGACGGCGCACGTGGGCAGCAAGAGGCGATGGAACTGACCATGCAGCGCCTGGGCCGTGGAGGGCAGCGTCCGGGTCTGCGCGCCGCCCATGCGGTTTTGCGTGGCATGGGCGTGCAGGTTTAATCACGCCTAAACGTCTGGGTTGCGGGGAAATCTGGCGCCAGATTTCCCGCCCGCGTGTCTCTTAGCTGAATTCGGCTTTCAGATCGGCCAGTGCTTTCACCGCATCTTCTGCGTTCCAGATCTCTTCACCGATGCCGAAGAAGTCGGTGAACGGCGACACCTCGCGCACGATCTCAGGCGTCAGGGCGCCTTCGGCCACCACGGGCACTTCGATCATTTCGGACCACCACTGGAACAGATCACGCTCTGCCACGGTGCCATCATCCAAACCGGTGTCGCGCAGCGGGCCAAAGGCCACGTAGTCGCTGCCAGCCTCACCCGCCGACATGCCATCATGTGTCGATGCACCGCAGAAGGCGCCGACGATGGCGTCCTGACCCAGCGCCTTGCGCGTTTTACGCACAGAACGCGCGCCGTCGGTCAGGTGGACACCGTCCAGACCCAGACGTTCGACCAGCAGCATGTGGTTGTCGATCACCAGCGCCACATCGCGGGAATATGTCACCTCGCGCAAGGCATCGGCGGCGCGGCTGATCTTGTCCTCGTCCCGTGTGGCCAATGCCAGACGGACGCAAGCCACATCGTGGGCATCCAGAACCGCCGCCAGACGATCAGGGAAGCGCGACAGCTCCACCTCAGGGGGGGTGATCAGATAGATTTGCGGCTGCTCAACCTCTGACATGGCGCGGCTCCTTTATTGCGGGCGCAGGTGGCCCGAATTCATGCGTTCGCGCCGCTATACATTGGTTTTTTCGCTTTGGCTATTGCTGACATCATGCTGGCAGGGCTGGAAAAGACGGCGGCGGTGGATTATCAGGCGGCATTGGATTTTTTGGAGACCCGTGATGCCCAGCGATATGCCACAGCCCAGCTTTGTTCTGGTGCGCCCGCAGATGGGGGAAAACATCGGCGCGGCGGCGCGTGCGATGTGGAACTTTGGCCTTGATCGGATGCGTATTGTCGATCCTCGTGACGGCTGGCCGAACCAGCGCGCGGTTGCGCTGGCCTCTGGTGCCGGGCGGCTGCTGGATGAGGCGGGGGTGCATGACACCGTGGCCGAGGCGCTGGATGATTGCACCTTTGTGTTCGCCACCACGGCCCGTGGTCGCGGCATGACCAAGCCTGTTTATAGCCCTGAGGCGGCGATGGAGCTGGCGCGTCAGAAGATCGCCGCCGGTGAAAAGGTTGCGGTGATGTTCGGCCCAGAACGCTCTGGTCTGGAAAACGAGGATGTGGCGCGCGCCAATGCGATCATCACCGTGCCGGTGAACCCGGAATTCTTTAGCCTGAACCTTGCCCAATGTGTGTTGCTGACCGCCTATGAATTCCGTCGTCAGTCGGTTGAAATTGAGGGTGAGCGGGTCGAAATGGCTGGGTCCGAATGGGCCAGCACCATTGAGGTGGAGAAGCTGGCCGAACACTATGAGGACCGTCTGGACGAGGCCGGTTTCTTCTTCCCGCCGGAAAAGGCCGAAGGGATGAAGGTGAACCTGCGCAATCTGTGGTCGCGGATGCGCCTGACGCGGTCTGACACCCAGATGCTGCATGGCGTGATGCGCCAGATGGTGCGCTGGAAAGAGCGCAGCGGCGATAAATAATCGCCCCAAAACATCATAGCCAAGACAAGTGGTCGCACCGGCATTGCCCTGCGCCCTATATACCCCATATCCTGCGCCGGAACCGGAGGGTGGAATGAGCCAGAAACGCAATATATTCGAAGAGGTTGGTGAGCAAAGCGCCAGCAAACCCGCGCCCAAGGGCGGCATGATTGATCAGGGACGCGGCGGCGCACGGCGCGGCATTCGCGCGTGGCTGATGGTGCTGTTTGCCATGGTCGTTGTGATGGTTGTGGTTGGCGGCCTGACCCGTTTGACCGACAGCGGGCTGTCGATCACAGAATGGCGCCCTGTAACGGGGGCCATCCCTCCGCTGAATGAGGCAGACTGGCAATCCGAGTTCGATAAATACAAACAGATCGACCAATGGGCGATTGATAACCAGTGGATGACACTGGAAGATTTCAAATTCATCTACTGGTGGGAATGGGGTCATCGTCAGATCGGCCGTGTGATCGGTCTGGTCTGGGCCGTCGGCTTCTTCGGCTTCTTGGCGGCACGCAAGATCCCTGTGGGCTGGACCGGACGTCTGGCCTTTATCGGTGGTCTTGGCGGTCTGCAGGGCGCTGTGGGCTGGTGGATGGTTGCCTCTGGCGTCACGTCGGGCGAAGGCGTGACGACTGTGGCCTCTTACCGTTTGGCGACCCATCTTGGTCTGGCCTTTGTGATCCTTGGTTTTATCGCGTGGTACGTGATGCTGCTCGGGCGCGAAGAGCGCGAGCTGATGCAGGCCCGCCGTCAAAAAGAGGCACGTTTGTTTGGCCTGTCAACCGGTTGGCTGCATCTGGCATTTTTGCAGATCCTGCTGGGTGCGCTGGTTGCTGGCATTGATGCAGGTCGTAGCTTTACCGATTGGCCGTGGATGCAGGATCAGTTTTTCCCGCCCGAGGCGTTTGATATCACACCGGTTTGGCGCAACTTCTTTGAAAACGCAGGTCTGGTGCAGTTCATTCACCGCATGGTGGGATATGTGCTGTTGGCGTTTAGTGTGATGGCCTTTGTCAAAGGGCGCAAGTCGGCCCATGCGGCGACGCGCGCGGCCTTTACGGCGGCCTTCATCGCGGTGATCGCGCAGATCGTGTTGGGCATCTACACCGTTGTGACCGCTGCGCCTTGGAACATTGCGATTGTGCATCAGGTGTTTGCGATTCTTGTGTTTGCTTTGATCCTGCGTGCGCGTTTTCTGGCCGCGCATCCGATTGTGGCCTCTCTGCGCGGCTAGGTCTGTGCGTGTTTAATTTTGGAGTGATGGAATGAGTGCATTTGAGAACCTGATGGGCTTTGCCCGTGACACGGCGGCGCTTGGCCAAGTGGCGGGCCGGTTGGGCTGGGATCAGGAAACCATGATGCCACGCGGTGCTGCCGATCAGCGGTCTGAAGAAATGGCCGCGATGGAAAAGATGCTGCATGCACGCCGCACCGACCCAAAGGTTGGTGAATGGCTGGCGGCGATTGATCCGGCCACGTTGGATGAGGTGGGGCAGGCCCAAGTGCGCGAAATTTCCCGCGCCTTTGATCGTGCCAGCAAGGTGCCCGCCGATCTGGCGGTAGAGATCGCCAAAGTCACCAGCAGGGCCCAAGGCCAGTGGGCACAGGCGCGCGCGGACGAAGACGTCGCTGCCTTCCTGCCGGTGCTGGAACAGGTCGTCGCGCTGAAGCGCCGCGAGGGTGAGGCGCTGGCCGCTGGCGGAAACGTCTATGACGCGATGGTGGATGATTACGAACAGAACATGACCGGCGCAGAGCTGGCCGCGATGTTCGACACCATGCGCCCCCGTCTGGTTGCCCTGCGCGAAGCAGCGCTGGCGGCCGAGGCACCGCAGAAACTGTCCGGCCATTTTGATGCCGACAAACAGATGCAGCTGACCGAAAAGCTGGCGCTGGCCTTTGGCTATGATCTGAACCACGGTCGCATTGACAAGGCGGTGCATCCGTTCTCCTCCGGCTCGGGCCATGATGTGCGCATCACCACCCGCACCAGCGATCATGATCCGTTCAACTGCTTCTATTCCACCATCCATGAGGTGGGGCATGCTTGCTATGAACAGAACGTGGATGACGCTTATTTGCTAACGCCCATCGGCGGCGGTGTGTCCATGGGGGTGCATGAAAGCCAGAGCCGGATTTATGAAAACCAGCTGGGCCGTTCGGCGGCGTTTTCGGGTTGGGTCTATGGCCAGATGCGTGATGTGTTTGGCGATTTCGGGATTGCCAGCGCGGAAGAGTTCTATCGCACCGTTAACCGCGTCAATGACGGCTACATTCGGACCGAGGCGGATGAGGTGCAGTATAACCTGCATGTCATGCTGCGGTTTGATCTGGAACGCGCGTTGATGCTGGGCGATCTGTCGGTGAACGATCTGGAGGCCGCGTGGAACGACCGGTTCAAGGCGGACTTCGGCTATGTGGTGGACAAGCCATCGAACGGCTGTTTGCAGGATGTGCATTGGTCGGTGGGTCTGTTTGGCTACTTCCCAACCTATTCCTTGGGCAATGTCTACGCAGGTTGCCTGCATCAGGCGCTGCGTCAGGCAGTGCCGGATCTGGATGCGCAATTGGCCGCGGGGGACACTGCGGCGGCAACCGGTTGGCTGAAAGAGAGCCTGCAACGTCACGGTGGGCTGTATGCGCCACGTGATGTGGTGCGGCGTGCCAGTGGGATGGAGCCGTCTGCAGAGCCGTTGCTGGAGTATCTGGAGGCGAAGTTCAAAGGCATCTATGGCCTTTGAACCTACGCAAGCGTATGGAATGGAGCGGCGTCCCTTTGGGGCGCCGTTTTGTATTGAAGTCCCGCCCAACAGGTACTGTTGGGCCGCGCCGTTCCGCCCCCACGGGGCGGCGCTAGACCACAAATCGAATACTGTTCCACAAAAAAAACCGCCCCGAAGGGCGGCTTCAATCTCTCAGCGATGTCGCTCAGATCAGCTCTCTGTCTGACCCTCTGCACCGTCTTCATCGTCCTGTTCCACCACGCGGGCCACGGACACAACCGTTTCACCCTTGCCAGTGTTGAACACCCGCACCCCACCAGCAGAGCGGGAGCGGAAGGAGATGCCATCCACAGGCACGCGGATCGATTGACCCTTGGAGGTTGCCAGCATCACCTGATCGTCCATCTCAACCGGGAAGGAGGCCACCAGCGCGCCACCGCGCATCGCCTTGTCCATCGCTGCAACGCCAAGGCCGCCGCGACCGCGCACAGGGTAGTCGTGGCTGGAGCTCAGCTTGCCAGCGCCGCCTTCTGTGATGGTCAGGATCAGGTTTTCCACCGCCGACATTTCGGCATAGCGTTCCTGTGACAGCTCACCCGCTGGCACGTCATCCTCATCACCACCTTCGGCATCGTCCGTCAGACCAGCAACCGCACGGCGCATTTTCAGGTAGGCGGCGCGTTCCTCGGACGTGGCGTCGAAGTGGCGGATCACCGACATCGACACGACCTCATCATCGCCGTTCAGCTTGATGCCACGGACACCGACCGACGCACGCGAGTTGAACACGCGCACCTCAGTTGTCGGGAAGCGGATCGCACGGCCCGAGTTGGTGACCAGCATCACATCGTCTTCCTCGGAACAGATGCGGGCGTTGATCAGGCGGGTGTCGGCATGATCATCCTCGAACTTCATCGCGATCTTGCCGTTTGATTTCACATTGGTGAAATCCGACAGGCGGTTGCGACGTACGGTGCCGGCAGAGGTGGCGAAAACCACCTGCAGGTCGTTCCACTCATCCTCGGCCCGATCCACAGGCATGATCGCGGCAATCGACACACCGGTTGGGATCGGCAGGATGTTCACAATCGCCTTGCCCTTGGCGGTGCGGCCACCCAGCGGCAGACGCCATGTCTTCAGCTTGTAGGCCATGCCATCGGTGGTGAAGAACAACAGCTGCGTATGGGTGTTCGCCACGAAGAGGTTGGTAACGACATCCTCTTCCTTGGTTTGCATACCCGACAGCCCCTTGCCGCCGCGTTTCTGGGCGCGGAAATCGGCCAGCGGCGTGCGTTTGATATACCCGCCAGAGGTGACGGTGACGACCATATCTTCACGTTCGATCAGGTCTTCGTCGTCCATGTCACCGGACCAATCAACGATCTCGGTCCGGCGCGGCACGGCGAATTGTTCTTTCACCTCAGCCAGTTCGGCGTTGATGATCGACAGGATGCGTTCGCGGGATGCCAGAATTTCCAGGCATTCGCGGATCTTTTCGGCCAGCTGTTGCAGCTCATCCGTGACTTCCTTCACGCCGATCTGGGTCAGACGCTGCAGGCGCAGTTCCAGAATGGCGCGGGCCTGGGTTTCGGACAGATTATACGTTCCGTCCTCATTCATCTTGTGGGTCGGATCGTCGATCAGCTGGATGTATTCCGCAATGTCGTGGGCGGGCCAGCGACGGGTCATCAGCTTTTCACGTGCTTCAGATGCGTCGGCGGAGGAGCGGATGGTTGCCACCACCTCATCCACGTTGGACACAGCCACCGCCAGACCACACAGGATGTGGCTGCGTTCGCGGGCCTTGCGCAGCTCATAGGCGGTGCGGCGCGCTACAACGTCTTCGCGGAAATCAAGGAAGCAGGTCAGGAACCGGCGCAGGGTCAGCTGTTCGGGGCGGCCGCCGTTCAGCGCCAGCATGTTACAGCCGAAAGAGGTCTGCATCGGGGTGAAGCGGAACAGTTGGTTCAACACCACATCGGGTGTGGCGTCACGCTTCAGCTCGATCACCACGCGCACACCGTTACGGTCGGATTCATCCTGAACGTGGGCGACGCCCTCAATCCGCTTTTCGCGCACCTGTTCGGCGATCTTTTCGATCATTGAGGATTTGTTCACCTGATAGGGGATCTCATCCACCACAATGGCGTAGCGGTCCTTGCGTATCTCCTCGACACGGGTTTTGGCGCGGGTGATGACGCTGCCGCGGCCTTCTAGGTAGGCTTTGCGCGCACCGGATCGGCCAAGCATGATGCCGCCCGTGGGGAAGTCGGGGCCGGGCACATATTGGATCAGCTGTTCACTGCTGAGGTCGGGATCTTCGATCAGGGCCTGACAGGCATCAATCACTTCACCCAGATTGTGCGGCGGAATGTTGGTGGCCATACCCACCGCAATACCGCCTGCGCCGTTGACCAGCATGTTGGGGAAGCGGGCGGGCAGAACCGTGGGTTCACGGTCCTTGCCATCGTAGTTGTCCTGAAAATCAACGGTTTCTTTTTCGATGTCGGCCAGCACGAAGGCGGCGGGTTTGTCCATCCGCACCTCAGTGTAACGCATCGCCGCCGGGTTATCCCCGTCCATCGAGCCGAAGTTGCCCTGACCATCCAGCAGCGGCAGCGACATAGAGAAGTCCTGCGCCATCCGCACCAGCGCGTCATAGATCGCGCTGTCGCCGTGGGGGTGGTATTTACCCATCACGTCGCCAACCGGACGGGCGGATTTGCGATAGGCTTTTTCGTGGGTGTTTCCGGTTTCGTGCATCGCATACAAAATGCGGCGGTGAACCGGTTTCAGACCGTCGCGCAGATCGGGAATCGCCCGGCTGACGATCACGCTCATCGCGTAATCGAGGTAGGAATTGCGCATCTCATCGGTGATGGACACGCTGGGGCCGTCAAACGCCATGCGCTCGCGTGGGGTTTCTTCTTCGTTTTCAGGGGTTTGAGGCGTATCGCTCACGTGTCTGCCACTCGCTTGCTTGGTCTATATTTTGTTGTCACGACTATAGCAGAGGCAGGATGTGGCCTGCAATGCTTGTGTCGTTTGGTGGCGGATTGGTGTGGTTTTGTGGGCGTCGTCAGCCTTAGCCGACGAAGCCGAAATCCTTCAGCCCATCCAGCACAAACTGCACCGACAGCGCCGCCAGCAGCATTCCCAGCAGGCGGGTGACAACGGTGATGCCGGTCTTGCCCAATGCGGTTTCCAGCAGTTCGGCGCTGTAGAACAGGATCAGTGTGATGATCAGCACCAGCGACATGATGGTCAGCGTCGACACCAGACCGGCCCAGCCTGGGATCTGACCGGACAAGAGGATCACCGTGGCAATCGCGCCGGGGCCGGAAATCAGCGGCATGGCCAGGGGGAAGACCGAGGGGTCATCGGTATGATCATCCTCTTCGGCCTGTTCTGCCTGATCCTCGCGCCGTTTGGTGCGGCGTTGAAATAGCATGTCCAGCGCGGTCAGGAACAACAGGATGCCGCCCGCAATGCGGAAGGCGGGCATGGAAATCCCGACAAAGCCCAGCACCGCCTCACCCCCCAGGGCGAAGAGGGACAAGAGCGTGCCGGCAATCACGCAGGCGCGCAGGCCAATCGCGCGACGTTTGGCGCGCGGCATGCCGTGGGTCAGCGCGATAAAGATCGGCGCCAGACCGATCGGGTCCATGATCACAAACAGGGTGACAAAACCGGTGATGAAAAAGGCGCTGTCCATGGATGTCCTCTAAGGCCGTTGGGCGGGGTTCGGCGAAGATGACGCAAGGGCGGGGCAGATGCAAAGGCAAAATGCGCTAGCGGTCTACCCCAAGTGTTACGCTTGCGCCTCTGCCGCCTCCAGCCGTTCCAACGCCTCCATCCACAGCTCTTCGGCGCGTTCCACCGCATCCTTCAGCTCGGCGTATTTCTTCTGCAGCATGACGCCTTCGTCTTTCCGATCGGTAAACAGCGTCGGGTCGGCCAGCCGTTCCTGCAGCTTTTCTTCCATCGCTTGCAGCTTTTCGATCCGCTCTTCGCCTTTGCGGGCCTCGGCGCGCAGGGCAAGGATCTGATCGCGGCTGGCGCGTTTGGGGGCTGCTACTTTGGGCTTCTCAGCCTTTGGCGGCGTATCTGCAGCCAGCAGCATCTGGCGATAGGCCTGCAGATCCTCGTCGTAGGGTTTCACTGCACCGTCTTTGACCAGCCACAAACGATCCGCGACCATCGACAACAGGTGCATATCGTGGCTGACCAGCACCACCGCGCCGCCATAGGCGCTGAGCGCCTCTACCAGTGCCTCGCGGCTTTCGATATCTAGGTGGTTGGTCGGTTCATCCAGGATCAACAGCTGCGGCGCGGGCAGGGTGGCCAGCAGCAGCGACAGCCGCGCCTTTTGGCCGCCAGACAGACGCCCCACCTCTGTTTCCGCCTGTTCCGCCATCAGGCCAAAGCCCGCCAGTTTCGCCCGCAGTTTGCTGGGGTGTTGATCGGGCAGTTCCCGTTGCAGGTGCTGCAGCGGGGTTTCATCGACGTGTAGCTCATCCACCTGATGCTGGGCAAAGAAGCCGATGCGCAGCTTGCCGGATCGGTTGATGCCGCCTTCCAGCACCTCCAGCCGGTCAGACAGCAGTTTGGCCAGCGTGGATTTGCCCTGACCGTTTTTACCCAGCAGCGCGATGCGGTCGTCCTGATCAATGCGCAGGTTCAGCCGCCGCAGCACAGGCGTGCCGTCATAGCCGACGCTGGCATCCTGTGTGGAAATGATCGGCGGTGACAGGGTTTCTGGTTCAGGGAAGGTAAAGACGGTGCGCGCCGCATCTTCGGGGGCGCGGATGGTTTCCATCTTTTCCAGCATCTTCACACGGCTTTGCGCCTGTTTGGCCTTGCTGGCCTTGGCCTTGAAGCGATCAACGAAGCTCTGCAAATGCGCACGCTGCGCCTCTTGCTTCTTCGCCGCTGCCGATTGCACAGCCCGTTGCGCCGCACGCTGCGCGGCGAATTGGTCATAGGGGCCAGTGTAATAGGTCAGCTGCCGCCCCTCCAGGTGCAGGATCGACCCGACAGCGCGGTTCAGCAGATCGCGGTCGTGGCTGATGATCAGCACCGTGTGGGGGTATTTCGTCAGGTAGTTTTCCAGCCACAACGCACCTTCGAGGTCGAGGTAGTTGGTCGGTTCATCCAGCAGCAGTAGGTCAGGTTCGGCAAACAGCACCGCCGCCAGCGCCACGCGCATCCGCCAGCCACCAGAGAAGGCCGAACAGGGCATGCGCTGTTCTTCGGCATCAAAGCCAAGGCCGCGCAGGATGTTGCTGGCGCGCGCCTCTGCCGACCAGGCGTCGATATCGGCCAGTCGCGTCTGCACCTCAGCGATGCGGGCGGGATCGGTTGCGCTCTCTGCCTCGGCCATCAGGGCGGCGCGTTCGGTGTCGGCGGCCAGAACCGTGTCAATCAGCGACACCTCATTGCCCGGCACTTCCTGCGCAACACCGCCAATGCGGGCGCGCGAGGGCAGGTCGATAGAGCCGCCATCCAAATGTAGGTCGCCGCGTATCAGCTTGAATAACGTGGTTTTTCCCGCACCATTGCGGCCGATCAGGCCGACCTTGTGGCCGGTGGGAATGGTGGCGCTGGCCCCTTCAAACAGGGGGCGGCCTTCGATGGAATAGCTGATGTCTTGGATCCGTAGCATAAAGGGCGGAGTGCCAGAGAGAGGCGGGCAAGTCAATCTGCGGTACACCCAATAGGACCGAAGCCTGTGACGGTTGCGAAACCGCGCTCTTTATCACACTCCTAATCGCGCCTGTGTCTAGATCACGTATAGTTATTGTGCGCAACTGACGGGTGTAAAACCCTTGCAGAGTGTGCAACGGCGGCGTAGCACAGGCGGGTGCATCTTTGTGGTCAAAGCGCAGCTGCGACTTATCTAAGGTGACTGTCCCCCCGCATGCAGCACGTTTGAAAGGATCACCAATGACAGCCGGCGCGCGCAAACCGCATCTGTTGACGCTGATCCTGCTGACATCCGTTGCGGTGATGTCGCTGAATATCTTCCTGCCCTCGCTTGGGGGGATCGCGGCAGATTTTGGCGTCAGCTTCACCATGGCGGCGCTGTCAATCTCGGGGTTTTTGCTGATCTCGGCAGTGTTGCAGATGCTGATGGGGCCGCTGTCTGATCGCTATGGGCGCCGTCCGGTGGTTCTGTGGGGTGTCGCGGTGTTTACGCTGGCCTCTCTCGGCTGTGCATTGGCAGGCGACATCTGGACGTTTTTGCTGTTTCGACTGGGGCAGGGCGGGATCGTATCGGGTATGGTCCTGAGCCGTGCGGTGGTGCGCGATGTCTATGACCCCCAAGATGCGGCCAAACGCATTGCCCAGATCGGCGCGGCGATGGCATTGGCACCGCTATTGGGACCCGCGTTGGGGGGCATTTTGGATAGCCTCTTTGGCTGGCGATCCGTCTTTGGTCTGTTGGCGCTGTCGGGGCTGGGGGTGTTTATCCTGTGCTGGTTTGATCTGTCAGAAACCAACACCAACCGTCAGGCCAGTTTTGCCGCGCAGTTCCGGGCATACCCGCTGGTTCTGCGGTCGGGGTTGTTCTGGGCCTATAGCGGCATTCTGGTCTTCTCGCTTGGTGGGTTTTACGCCTACCTCGCTGGTGCGCCGCTGGTTGGCGAGGATATCCTGGGCCTGTCGACCCCGATGGTCGGGATGCTGATGGGGGCTACAGCCGTTGGGTTCATGGCGGGCAACCTGATCAACACCCGTCTGGCGGTGCGCACGGGCGTGTTGCGGATGATCATCTATGGGCGCTGGGTGTCGATGCTGGGGTGTCTGGGCGCAGCGGTGGTGCTGGCCATAGGACTGGTCAACCCGTTTGTGATTTTTGTCGGGGCGGTCTTTTTGGGATTTGGCAACGGTTTGACCCTGCCGGGCGCGAATGTCGGGGTGATGAATGTGGCACCGCATCTGGCGGGCTCTGCCTCTGGCCTCTCTGGCGCGCTGGGGGTGGTGGTCGGCGCGATCCTGACGCCGCTCGTCTCCTCAATCGTGGATGGCCAGAACGGGGCTGCGATCTTGATGCTGTCGATGGCCACCTGTGGTGCGCTGGCACTGATCTGCGCGCTGCTTATCCCGCGGCTGGAGCGCCCATAAAGCCAGCGCCAAATCCTGCGTTCCGAAACGGCGCGCCAAAGAAGGTGATCGCGAAGCCTATCAACAGGCTTTTCAAACGCCATTTCCCGTGCTAGCAGGCGCCAGAATTGAATTGGCCGGGCGTGGTGCCTGGTCTTTGACCTTTGAGGATACTCCGATGGCTGTACAGCGCACTTTCTCGATCATCAAACCCGACGCAACCAAACGCAACCTGACCGGCGCCATCAACGCCAAACTGGAAGCCGCTGGCCTGCGCATCGTTGCACAAAAGCGCATCCACCTGACCAAAGCCCAAGCTGGCGTTTTCTACGCTGTGCACGCTGAGCGTCCCTTCTACGACGAACTGTGCGAATTCATGGCGTCCGAGCCGATCGTTGTTCAGGTTCTGGAAGGCGAAGACGCCATCGCGAAAAACCGCGAAGTTATGGGCGCAACCAACCCTGCCGAAGCTGCCGAAGGCACCATCCGTAAAGAGTTCGCTCTGTCGATCGGCGAAAACTCGGTTCACGGTTCCGACGCAGCTGAAACCGCAGCGGTTGAAATCGCATACTTCTTCTCCGGTCTGGAGCTGGTAGGCTAAGCCACCCGCCCTAACGGTTGATGAGATTAAGAACGCCCGTGACCTGATGGTTACGGGCGTTTTTCTTATGCGGCGTTCTGGTAGGGCTTTGCCCTCTGTGTTCAAAATGGGATTTTGACCGCATTCACCCAGAGTATTTTGGGAACATTGAAAGATAGGGGGGAGTTGTCCGGTCTTTCATTGTGGTTTTGTGGCGGCTAGCCTTTGGGGAGTTTTGAAGGAGGGGGCGATGGTGAAAGTCGCATTGGTAACCGGCGCGGCGCGCGGGATTGGGTTGGAGACGGCGAAGCAGTTTTTGGCAAGCGGTTGGTCGGTGGCGTTGATCGACTGGGATGCAGATGAGCTGGCGGCCGCAACGGCGGATCTGGGCGCGCAGGCGGCAGGGTTCGTCTGTGATGTAAGCGATCCAGAGGCTGTAACGGCGATGGTTGCCGAGGTGCTGGCGCGGTTCGGGCGTTTGGACGCTTTGGTCAATAACGCTGGTGTGGCAGAGTTTGGTCCGATCGAAGACTGTGATTACGCCATGTGGAAACGGGTGATGGCGACCAACCTTGATGGGGTGTTCCTATGTACGCAGGCGGCGGTTCCTGCGCTGAAGGAAACGCGCGGGGCAGTGGTGAATATCGGCTCGATCTCGGGCTTGCGGGCCTCCACGCTCAGGGTGGCTTATGGCACCTCCAAGGCGGCGGTTATTCATATGACCAAACAGCAGGCGGCAGAGCTGGGCGAATATGGCATTCGCGCCAATTGCGTTTGTCCCGGGCCGGTGCGCACCAAGCTGGCGATGGCCGTGCATAGCCCCGAAATCATTGCGGCCTATCATGACGCCATCCCCCTCAACCGTTATGGCAGCGAGGCGGAGATTGCTGGTGTGATTACATTCCTATGCAGTGATGCGGCCAGTTACGTGACCGGTCAGGTGATCGCCGCAGATGGCGGGTTTGACTCTACCGGTGTGGGCCTGCCGGCGCTGCGTGATTGATGGGCGCGCGGCTGCATATTCCCAACGCGGTGGCGCGGCAGTTGTGGCTTGACAGTCACCTGTTGTTGGCACCACCGACGGGGCCGCTTGATCTGCCACAGATGATTACCCGTTTGGGGTTTGTGCAGCTGGACACGGTGCAGGTGGTGTCGCGCGCGCATCATCATATCCTGTGGTCGCGCCATCCGTCCTACCGTGAGGCGATGTTTGATCCGCTGTTGGCGCGTGACCGCGCGGTGTTTGAACACTTCACCCATGACGCCTCGGTCCTGCCGATGCAGTTTCTGCCCTATTGGCAGCGCCAGTTCCGTCGTAAGGCGGAACAGATGGGCAAAGCGGGCTGGTGGAAGGGCCTGCCCGGTGAAGAGGCGCGCGCTGAGATCAAGGCGCGCATTGCCGCAGAGGGCGCGCTGTCGACCCATGCGTTTCAGTCCGGTCCCAAATCCAAAGACCACGCATGGGCCAAGAAACCGCATAAGATGGCGTTGGATTACATGTGGTATGCGGGCGAATTGGCGACCTGTTATCGGCAGAACTTTACCAAGTATTATAATCTGCCCGAACGTGTCTTCCCTGATGCGCTGCGCCAGCGGCAGGTGACGGATGGGGATCAGGTAGATTGGCTGTGTCGCGCCGCACTGGATCGGCTGGGGTTTGCCACGGCAGGCGAGATTCAGAAATTCTGGGACGCGATGAGCGCGGCAGAGTGCAAGGCATGGCTTGACGCAGCAGCGCAGGATCTGGTGCCGGTGGAGGTCGAGGGCGCTGCGGGCCAGCGTTGGCAGGCCTGGGCCGCACCGGATATTGAGGCGCGGATCGAAGCGCTGCGCGCGCCGGTGCAGCGGATGCGGATCCTCAACCCGTTTGATCCGGCCATTCGGGACCGCGACCGACTTGAACGGCTGTTTGGCATGGAATATCGGGTCGAAATGTTCGTGCCCGCGGCCAAGCGGCGCTATGGGTATTATGTCTACCCGCTGCTGGAGGGCACGCAGTTTGTCGGCCGTGTTGAGGTGACCGCAGATCGCAAGGCTGGGCAGTTGACACTGAGGCAGATCTGGCCTGAGCCCGGTGTGCGCTGGGGCAGGGGGCGGCAGGCGCGGCTTGAGGCAGAACTGGGCCGGTTTGCGCGACTGGCGGGCTGTCGCTATGACGCGGCCAGCGCCTAGTCTGCCAAGGGACGTACGCCGATTTCGTTCAGGATTTTTTTCGACTGTGTGTGGCAATTCACCAGCGGGCGCGGTTGCAGGTACCTTGGCAGCCGCGGCCTTGATCGTGTCAAAGCGTTTGCGCAGCGCCTTCTTCTCGTCACCCTGACAATCGTTCCACGGACGGCCCTGCAGCCCCATGACCATAGCGTAATACCCGATGAAGTGGGGCTTTGATCCGCTGAGCAGCAGGCGTTTGTAGGCCTCATCCGCGCCCAGATCGCGCAGCTGGTCGGCATTCATAATACCGGCGCGGGCAAAGCTGGCATCGCTTTTGGGACCAAGGTTGCGAATGGTGCTGACGGGATCGGACATGCGGTTTTTGTAACCCATGCTGCGAGGGGCGTCACCCGTCAGTGTGGCCTAGATCATCGCGAAATCCGTGAAGACAAAAGGCTGCGGTGCGCCGCGTTTGCCCTGTTTCGGTTCCTGCGGCGTCGCCACCGCGCGTTGATGCGGGGATTTTTGCGGTTTTTGAGCATCTTGAGACATGGAATGTCCTTTCCTTGCTACAGAGCGCCAATCTGACCAACTTGGCGGCCTCACCTTGCAGGGGCCTAACCCGGGACGGCGCGATCCCGTTAGGTTCAAGGTAGCCAAAAACTATGGCGACATTCAGGCGTGCAGAGGCCTAGGCGAAATGCCCAAAGGGTGAGTGGGTGGGCAAAAGGTTAGTCCAGTCACCGACAAGAAAAGGCCGGAGGATTGCGCCCCCGGCCTTTGTTTGTGTGTTTTGATGAAAATTTAGCCTTCGATCAGGCACTCACCGTATTGTTCACGCAGTTTGTTTTTCAAAACCTTGCCTGTGCCGCCGATGGGCAGGGCGTCGGTAAAGATCACCTTGTCAGGGATTTGCCATTTGGCGATTTTGCCATCGTAGTAGGCCAGCAGTTCTTCTTCGCTCACCGATTGACCTTCGGCCAAGAGGGCGATGATGACCGGGCGTTCGTCCCATTTCTCATGACGCGCAGCGATGGCAGCGGCGTTGGCGATGGCGGGGTGGCCAACGGCGATGTTTTCCAGCTCTACGGTCGAAATCCATTCACCACCGGATTTGATGATGTCCTTGGAACGGTCGCGGATGATCATGTAGCCATCGGGATCCACAGTGGCGACATCGCCCGTGTCGAACCAGCCATCGATGGTCAGCGCGCTTTCCTCAACCATGAAGTAGTTTTCCACGATCCAGTGGCCGCGGATCTGCAATTCACCCTGGGTGACGCCATCATGGGGCAGGATGTGGCCTTCGTCATCGACCAGACGCAGCTCGACGCCGAACGGTGGGCGGCCCTGACCTTCGCGGATTTTGTTCTGCTCCTCGACGCTGAGGGCATCGTGTTTCTGCAGCAGGTTGTTGACGGTCCCTAGCGGGCTGGTTTCGGTCATGCCCCATGCGTGGATCACGGTGCAGTCGTATTTGTCGCGGAAGGTTTCGATCATCGACGGCGGGCAGGCAGAGCCACCGATCACGGTGCGTTCCAGCGACGGCGCGGTCGACCCCTTTTCTTCCAGTGCGGCCAACAGGCCCAGCCAGATGGTTGGAACACCCAGTGCCAGCGTGATCTTTTCGTCGTCGATCAGATTGGCCAGGCTGGCACCATCCATGTTCGGGCCTGGCATGACCAGCTTACAGCCGTTGGCGGCGGCGATATAGGGCACACCCCATGCGTTGACGTGGAACATCGGCACAACGGGCATCACGGTGTCACGCGCCGAGATGGCCAGACCGTCAGGCTGGTTGCCCGCCAGCGAGTGCAGAACGGTCGAACGATGCGAATACAGAACGCCCTTGGGGTTGCCGGTGGTGCCGGAGGTGTAGCACAGCGACGACGGCGTGTTTTCGTCGATCTCGGGCCAGACATAATCCGCATCGCCCGACGCGACCAGTTCATCGTAGAATTTCAGGTTTGGAACCTGCGCGGCAAACTCTTCGTTGCGCGGGCCCATCAGAACCACATGTTTAACGGTTTTCAGATGCTCACCCAGTTTCGCCGCAACCGGCAGGAAGGTGGCATCCAGAAACAGGACCTGATCTTTGGCGTGGTTGATGATGTAGATCAGCTGTTCGGGGAACAGACGCGGGTTGATGGTGTGGCAGATCATGCCCGCACCTGCGACGCCGAAGTAGATCTCAAGGTGGCGGCGGTTGTTCCAGGCGATGGTGGCACAGCGGGCGCCTTTTTCCAGCCCCAGGCTTTCCAGTGCCGAGGCCAGCTGGCGAGCGTTCTGTTCTACCTGACCCCAGTTTGTGCGCTCGACACCGCCGGTGGTTTCAACCGAAACGACCTCTGTGTCTGCGTGGTAGCGGGCGGCATGTGCCAACTGCGAGCTGACGGTCAGCTGCTGATGCATCATCGAACCAAACATGAAATCCTCCTCAAGATCACACATGTAATTTTTTGCGTGTCCGCTGTGTTGAGAAGTTGAGGTGCGGTGTCCATTGATTTTGATCAAAACGCCGCGTCATTTCCGCCGCGCTGCCGCGTGTTGCCTGTTGGGGCAAATATCAATGCCGTAGAAGTCGCAAGTTGCGCCGCAACATAGTGCGCCGCATCGCTGGGGTTGTTGATGCTATCCACCTTTTGAGCGAAATTGAATGGGTCACATTTAACGCATAGGGTGTGCGATCTATCTGCTTGACCATCGCGCGACCGCGTCCTAAGCAAAGACCACTGGGGGCCTGTAGCTCAACGGTTAGAGCAGAGCGCTCATAACGCTTTGGTTGGGGGTTCAAATCCCTCCGGGCCTACCAGTTTTCCACGTAATGTGCCTGATCAGGTGTGGTTTCGTGTATGTCGAAAATATTCGTTTTTCATCATATTTAATGCCTAAATTTGCATTTTAGCGCGCCGCGCAACCGCTGCGGGCGACAAACCCTGCAAAAGATGGCATTCCCATACCTTTGAACCTGCATTTTCGGTGCAGTTTTACCTGCTGTCGCCTCAAACCGTCGGGGAAGGCGTCGTTGTTTAGTAGGTCTAAAACTGTGTCCGAGTGAAAATGTATCTGGTGCTGACCCCAAGTTCCCAACCCAAAGCCAGCCACGTGTTTTCCGCGCGAACCCTCCACGCGCGCTGCAGCAAATCTGCTGTAGATCGGACATTGCGGTGGTCGCTGTCCTGCCTGTCGGCAATGCGATCCGTTCCCCCCAACCCGGCATCACGCATTGCGTTTGCCACAGATAATTAATCAGTAAAGGCCAAGAGTATGACCATCAAAACCCGTCTTTCTCTGACTTTTGTTCTGATGTCAGCGCTGTTCATCGGTATCGGTGCGCTGTCTCTTTACGAACTGCGTCAGGTCCAGCAACGCGGTGAACATATCGTCGCAAACGATGTGGTCGCGTTGCAGAAAATTGACGACCTCGCAGCTGTGCAGGCCAAGATCGAAACCAGTATCCGCAATTATATGCTGATCGAAGATCGCGACCTGCGCAAAGGACTGAAAGCCAACCTTGCAGAATTGAAGGAAAAACAAGAGGTGCTGCTGGCCGAAGCGGAACTGCTGGCTTATGGCCCTGCGGATGCTGCAGCCGAAGCAGCCGCTGTTGACGCCGCCGAAAATGCCGCCGCCGCGGAATTTGCCGCCGCAGAGGCAGCGACATCCAAACGGGTGCCGGTTGACCCTGTCATGGCGGAGTTTTTAACGCGCTACTCCGAGCTGAAAACACAGACAGAACGCATCAACAAAAAGGTGCAGAACGTGCTGGTATTCGGCAGCAAGGACATGGCGGGCACAATTCTGGTGCAAGAGGCGACCAAAACTGATGCCGCGATGGAACAGCTGCTGACAGAGGTGTTCGCGCAAAAGAATGCGGCGATGCAGGCCTCGGTCGCGGAATCGCAGGGTATCTATGACGCCGCCTTTATGCAGGTGGTGACGCTGGTCGCCATCGCGGTTCTGACCGGTTTGATTAGCGCAGTAACCATTGTGCGCTCGATGAGCCGTGGATTTGCATTGGCCATCGGGCTGAGCAAAGACGTGGCGCAGGGCGTTCTGTCGCGTACCGTAGAGCACAAGGAAAAAGGTGAATTGGCCGATCTGTTGAACAATCTCAACGATATGGTCACGAACCTGCGCGATGTCGTTACCAACGTGTCCGAGGGCGCACGCTATGTTGCGACCGGCGCCAATCAGATGGCGGAAGCTTCGGTTGGGATTGCTGACGGTGGCTCAAAGCAGGCGGGCGCGACCGAAGATGTGTCTGCCTCCGTCGAAGAAATGACTGCAAACATCAGCCAGACGGCCGAAAACGCGCAGGAAACTGAACAGATGGCGCTGGCCTCTGCCGCCGAAGCGCGTGACAGTGGCGCCGCGGTGAAAGAGGCGGTGGACAGCCTCAACACTATCATCGACCGCATTAACGTGGTGCAGGAAATCGCCCGCCAGACCGACCTGTTGGCGCTGAATGCCGCTGTTGAGGCCGCGCGCGCAGGTGAACATGGCCGCGGCTTTGCGGTTGTGGCCGCCGAGGTGCGCAAGTTGGCAGAGCGCAGCCAGGAAGCGGCTGGTGAGATTTCGGCGCTGTCGTCCGGCACGCAGGGCGCTGCCGAAAAGGCGATGAAAATGCTGGACGGTCTGGTGCCCAACATCGAACGCACTGCTGAACTGGTTTCGAATATTTCGAACGCCAACGGTGAGATTTCGCAGGGCATGACGCAGATCAACCATGCGATCACCAGCCTTGATGATGTGACGCAGGAAAACAACGCCGCCTCCGAAGAGATGTCCGCAACCGCCGAAGAACTGGCTGCACAGGCACAAACTCTGCGTGACACGGTTGGTGCATTCCGTCTGGATTGCGATGGTGGCGACATCGAGTGTCAGGAAGCGGCCCGTAATTTGGCCGGTGACGCGGAAACCGCGCCCGCACCGCAGCAGGCCGCCGCCACCACAGTTGCTGCCACTGCTGAGGCTGATCCGGTGATTGACCTGTCGATGGATGATTTCGACGACGGCGAAGAAATCGACTTCACGCCCGCCAAAACAAAAGCGGCATAACCTAAGCTGGCTGGCGGCGGAACCTGCGTCGCCAGCCTCCTTTCGTCGATGGCCCCGCGACGGCAATTGTAAAACGAACGCACCAAATGACGTTTGTTAAAACAACGACTAAAACTGACGCGCCTTCGTCCCGCGCTGCGTCTGTCTAGTAGAGAGTGTATGACTATGAGAGTAACGATTAAGACGCGCCTGTCGCTGACATTGATGGCTTTGACGCTAGTGATCGCCGGGATCGGTGGTTTGGCAATCTATGAAATGCGCGCGATGAACAAAGCCAGCGACAAGATTGTCGCACGCAATTTTGCGGCCTTGAAAGAGGTCGAAGAGCTGGCGAACGTGCATGAACGTATCCAGACGCGGATCCGCGACTATTTGCTGGCTGACAGCCGCAAAGAGCGCAAGGAAATGAAAAACCAGATCAAAGAGCTGACGGAATCGCGCAAAGATCAGGTCGCCGCAGCGGTGGAACTGCATAGCGGCTTCGCAATTGCGGACGGCGTCAGCGAAGAAGCGCTGGAAAAAGTCGGCACTGCGGATGCGCACGGGGATGTGTCGGCGCAGCATGAATTGGCTATGCTGGCGTTTCTGGAGGAATATCAGGCGATCTCGAAAAAGATCGATCGGGTGAACCGCAATGTTATGCAGATGCTGGGGGTCGGTGGCGCTACGATTGCGGCCAACCTGCTGCGCGAGGACAACAAGAAGAACTACGAGCGCATGAGCGCGCTGGTGGATGACACGCTGGATAAGGAAAACGCCCTGCTGGACAAGGCGCTGGCAGAAAATGTCGCGTCTTTTGAAAGCGTGATGCAGCTGTTGATCGGCGCCGTGATCGGTGGCGTTGCGATTGCCATTGTGATGGGGCAGGGCATTGTTACCGCCCTGGCGCGTGGGATGAAGCAGGCGATCGAATTGTCCAGCGATGTTGCGGGTGGCGATCTGAGCAAAACAATCACCCACAAACAGCGCAATGAGCTGGGAGACCTGCTGAACAATCTCAACGAAATGGTCACGAACCTGCGTGGTGTGGTCACCAACGTATCCGAAGGGTCGCGCTATGTTGCGACCGGCGCCAATCAAATGGCGGAAGCTTCGGTTGGGATTGCCGACGGTGGCTCAAAACAGGCGGGTGCGACCGAAGATGTGTCTGCCTCCGTCGAAGAAATGACCGCAAATATCAGCCAGACGGCCGAAAACGCGCAGGAAACTGAACAGATGGCTCTGGCCTCTGCCGCCGAAGCGCGTGACAGTGGTGCCGCGGTGAAAGAGGCGATGGACAGCCTCAACACCATCATCGACCGCATTAACGTGGTGCAGGAAATCGCCCGTCAGACCGACCTGTTGGCGCTGAATGCCGCTGTTGAGGCCGCGCGCGCAGGTGAACATGGCCGCGGCTTTGCGGTTGTGGCCGCCGAGGTGCGCAAGCTGGCGGAGCGCAGCCAGGAAGCGGCTGGTGAGATTTCGGCGCTGTCGTCCGGCACGCAGGGCGCTGCCGAAAAGGCGATGAAAATGCTGGACGGTCTGGTGCCCAACATCGAGCGCACTGCTGAACTGGTTTCGAATATTTCGAACGCCAACGGTGAGATTTCGCAGGGCATGACGCAGATTAACCATGCGATCACTAGCCTTGATGATGTGACGCAGGAAAACAACGCCGCCTCCGAAGAGATGTCCGCAACCGCCGAAGAACTGGCTGCACAGGCACAAACACTGCGTGACAGCGTGCGTTATTTCCAACTGGAAGATGGCGACGTGTCTACCGCCGTAGATCTGTCCGAACTGCCAGATGACGCCGAGGAGGTAGCCGTGGGCGAGGACGCCGCCACCTTCGATATGGGCGAGGATGCGGGTGAAGATCCCTTCGCCGTTGCCGAGGGTGGTGCAGATATTGATCTGTCGCTGGATGATTTCGATGGTGAAGAAGACGATGTTGATTTCACCCCGAGCAAATCAAAGGCTGCGTAACCTTTTACGATAACCTGCCGGGGCCGCCCACTGGGCGGCCCTTGGCGTTCTACCGTCTGCCTGATTGCCATCTCATGCTCATGCGCTCAGGCTGCGGTTTTTTGTCCTTTTGGTCGCTGGCAGTGCCGCATGCTGCGGGAAAGCGCGGAATGCGAATTGATCTTTTGCGCGCCTTACTCTAAGGGGAACGGGAACCTTGCAGGCTGGTCCATGATTTTTGGACTGTGCCTTTGCATCCGCCAGTGCAGCGCCGCTGCTGTTCGTCAACCAGCTACCCTGTAAAAAAACGAAAGGTAGAAACATGGCTGAAAACAAGACGCCCGACATTCTGTATACAATTGTAGACGAAGCGCCCGAGCTGGCCTCCGCCTCCTTCCTGCCGATCATTCGCAAGTTTGTATCGAGCGCCGGAATCACTGTGGGTACCCCTGACATTTCGCTGGCCGGCCGCATCATCGCGACCTTCCCGGAAAACCTGACCGATGATCAGCGTCAGTCCGATGATTTGGCCGCACTGGGTGAGCTGGTAAAGACCCCCGATGCCAACGTGATCAAGCTACCCAACATCTCGGCCTCGGTACCGCAGCTGGTTGCCGCGATTGAGGAATTGCAGGGTCAGGGCTACAACATCCCGTCCTACCCCGAAGCGCCTGCAACAGACGCCGAAAAAGAGATCCGCGCCCGTTACGACGGCATCAAAGGTTCCGCCGTGAACCCGGTTCTGCGCGAAGGTAACTCTGACCGTCGTTCGGCAAAGGCAGTAAAGAACTTCGCCCAGAACAACCCGCATTCGATGGGCGCATGGGTTGCCGACAGCAAGACCAAAGTGTCCTCCATGCCTGGCAACGACTTCTACGCAAACGAAGTTTCCGCCACCATCTCTGCCGCGCAGGCCGGTGATGCGAAGATCGAATTCGTTGCTGCTGACGGTTCCGTCGCCGTTCTGAAGGACAGCTACCCGCTGGCCGAAGGCACCGTTGCGGACGCGACTTTCATGTCCGCTGCTGCACTGGGTTCCTTCCTCGCCGAAGCGATTGAAGACACCAAAGCAGACGGCACCATGTTCTCGCTGCACATGAAAGCGACGATGATGAAGGTGTCCGACCCGATCATCTTCGGTCACGCGGTCAAGGCATGGCTGGGTCCGGTTTGGGACAAACACGGCGACGCAATCGCGGCTGCCGGTGGCGCGGCCAACTCGGGTCTGGGCGCTGTTCTGGCGGCGATCGACATGCTGGCCAACGCCGATGAAATCAAGGCAGAGATTGCCGCGCTGGATCGTCCGTCCATGTATATGGTCGACAGCGACAAAGGCATCACCAACCTGCACGTACCGTCGGACGTGATCATCGACGCCTCCATGCCCGCCGTGATCCGCGCCGGTGGTAAGGGCTGGGACGAGGCTGGCAACAAAGGTGACACCAACTGTGTGATCCCGGATCGTTGCTACGCCACCGTCTACGACGAAACCATCAACTTCTTCAAAGCCAACGGCGCGCTGGACGTGACCACCGCTGGGTCGGTTGCCAACGTCGGTCTGATGGCCCAGAAGGCTGAAGAGTACGGTTCGCACCCCACCACCTTCGAAGCGCCTGCCGCAGGTACCATTCGCATCGTTCTGGCGAACGGTGAAACCCTGCACAGCCACGAGGTAGAGGCCGGTGACATCTGGCGTTCCTGCACCGTGAAGAAAGCGCCGATTGAAAACTGGATCGAACTGGCACTGGACCGTCAGCGTCTGACCGGTTCTGAGGCGATCTTCTGGCTGGACGCAAACCGCGCCCACGACGCAGAGCTGATCAAATACGTTCAGCCCGCACTGGAAGCCGCTGGCAAAGCGGACCTGTTCCAGATCATGGCCCCGCGTGAAGCCACCGCACAGTCGCTGAAAACCATCACCGCAGGCAACGACAGCATCGCCATCACCGGCAACGTGCTGCGTGACTACCTGACCGACCTGTTCCCCATTCTGGAACTGGGCACCTCGGCCAAGATGCTGTCGATTGTGAAGCTGATGCAGGGCGGTGGTCTGTTTGAAACCGGCGCTGGCGGGTCGGCCCCGAAACACGTTCAACAGCTGGTCGAAGAAAACCACCTGCGCTGGGACTCGATGGGTGAGTTTTGCGCATTGAGTGAAAGCCTGAACTTCCTCGCCGACGTCAAAGGTAACGCCAAAGCAGGCGTGCTGGGCGTCGCAGCAGAGGCAGCGACCCAAGGCATTCTGGACGACAACCGTTCGCCTTCGCGCAAGGTAGGTCAGCCAGACAACCGTGACAGCCACTACTGGTTCGCCCGCTACTGGGCCGAAGCACTGGCCGCGCAGTCCGATGACGCTGATCTAGCTGCAGAGTTTGCAGGCGTTGCCAAAGCGCTGGCCGAAGGCGAAGCAGCCATCCTGGCCGAACTGGCCGCAGCACAGGGTCCGGCAGCGGACATCGGCGGCTACTTCCGCCCGTCGGTTGAGCTGAAAGCCAAAGTGATGCGCCCCTCGGCCACGCTGAACGCGATCATCGACTAAATCTGTGCTGTTCCGGATCTGATCTGGGACCATGCACCCTAAGTTATGAAGCCGCCCGCGTTCGTGGGCGGCTTTTTATTTAAAACCGCTGTTTTAATTATGACCGGGCCTATTCTGAATGGCCCTGCGCCCGTAAGGGGGTGCAACCCTCTGTATCAATTATCCTAAAGGCGTAGGCGCTATGCTTGTGCGTGTGCGCGATCTCCTCTTGGTTGCCCCAGCCCTGCCTCAAGTGTGCCATAGTTAGTCATATATTTAGACTTCGGTGTGAAAAATCCGTCGATGCAATAGCATTGAGAGGCGGCATCGAAACAAGACTTTGAATTGGGCGCTTAGACGCTTCCGGGATTGGGCATTGCTATGGTGCAGACAGTTATATTGAACGCGACCAGTGGTACCTTTAACAGGGATGCAACCTCGTCTGGGAATGAGGTCAATCTGCTCGACGGTTCAACAGAGGTTGCGGGCGCTGACGGGCGGACCAATCCCTCCAGCGGTTCGGCGTTCTACAATCAGGAAATCACACTCAACTCGGATTTCACCATGACCTTCACGGCGACCGTCACTGGTGTGGACGGTTTCGTTGTGGTTTTGCACAACGATGCGGATGGCGCCGGTGCGCTTGGCGGCATCGGCCGTGACATCGGGGCAGGGGGCATCGACGATGGGATCGGGGTCGAGTTCGACACGTATCGAAATCGTCCACGGACGGGCGGGGACGAGGCCAACGATAATCACAGCAACATCGTGGACACTGACGGGGCGATTTACAATTCCTCGGCCAATATTTCCAACCCCAACAACAACCTGCCCGTTGATCTGAACGATGGCGCCCCGCACAGCTACCAGATTGATTGGGATGCCAGCACACGGACGCTGACCTGGACAATTGACGGGCAGCAAATCGGATCGCAAACCTTTACCGAGGCGGAGCTGGATCAATACCTGACAGCTGATCGTTCCGTCTACGTTGGGGTGACCTCCGGCAACTTCCTTGATGGTGATGCGCAGCTGAAGGACGTCACGCTGACCGGCGGTTTTGTCTGTATTCACGGCGAAGCGCTGATCGAAACGGATCAGGGTGATGTGTTGATGAAAGAGCTGCAGATCGGTGACTATGTGCGAACAGATCGCGGCACACATGAGGCGATCCGTTGGATTGGGTCGCGTCAGTTGACCCGCGCGGACATGCTGGCAAACCCGAAACTATTCCCTGTGCGCATCAAGGCTGGTGCATTGGGGCAGGGGTTGCCGGTGCGCGATCTGTTGGTGTCGCGCCAGCACCGTATGAAAGTATCGTCCAAAATCAGCCAACGGGTGGTTGATTCAGCGGATGTGCTGATCCCCGCATTTCGTCTGGTTGGGCTGCCGGGTATTGAGGTGGCCACTGATGTGGACGGCGTCAGCTATTACCACGTTCTGTGCGACAATCATGAAGTGATTTTTGCCGATGCCGCACCCACGGAAACCCTGCTGCCGGGGGCGGAGGCATTGAAGGTGATGAGTGCAGAACAGCGCGAGGAAATCCACGCGATTTTCCCGGATCTGCGCATCATCGGCGGCAACTGGCGTCCTGCATTCCCGATCCCTGAACCACGCCATCAGAAACGGATCGTTGCCCGTCATCTGAAAAACAACAAGGCGCTGCTGGCCTTCGCGGCCTAAGCGGATGACTGGACAGGTTGCTTGACAGATGGCCTGTGGCTCTTTCTATGGGGCCAACTGTTGATCCAGATCCAAGGCCTGCCTTATGACCACCCTCACCATTGATCCCCAGCGTCTGAAAACCCTGCGCAAGGCGCGCAAAATGGGACGCCCTAAGCTGGCGAAGCTGGTGGGCATGACCGAACGCCAGATCACCAAACTGGAAACCGCCGCAGCAGGTCCCGCAACCGCGATGGCAGAACCTGCGGCAGACCGCCTTGCCGCCGCACTGCATATCCCGACGCTGGTGCTTACTGGTGAGCTAGCACTGATTGAAGAAGACCTGCAGCAGGTGCAATCGACCTGCACCAGTGGTTGTTGCGGCTAATCCTTTTGGACGCGGCGCGCTAAACAGAGGTCTACGCGTCACGTTTTTTCTTTGGCTCATTCTCATTCTGCGCTAAGAGCGCGTGCATAGCGGTTGCGCGTTGCCCCGCCTTGATTGCACACCTTGCGGCTATGGTTTCCAAGCTGACGTCGCATATCGCGGTTGCGTGATCTGGGCGGGAAGTGATTGCACTTCTGTCCAGAATGGTATACGACCGCATACAAATGAGCCTGCCCCCAGCTTGCCACATCCCGCATCGTGAATGTGGATAGGGCTTTCGAAACACCAAATCGCTAGGAATGTCATGAGCTTGTACACCGACTACCTGAATGAGATTGCCACTCGTAAAGAGGAAGGTCTGAACCCGAAACCCATCGATGGTGGTGATCTGGTTGCAGAACTGATCGAACAGATCAAAGATCAGGGCAATGAGCACCGCGAAGACTCGCTGAACTTCTTCATCTACAACACCCTGCCTGGCACCACGAGCGCCGCAGGTGTGAAGGCCGCGTTCCTGAAAGAGATCATTCTGGGCACCGCCGAGGTTGCAGAGATTTCGGTCGAGTTTGCTTTCGAACTGCTGTCGCACATGAAGGGCGGTCCGTCTGTCGCGGTTCTGCTGGATCTGGCGCTGGGTGACGATGCCGCCATCGCCGCACAGGCGGCTGAGGTTCTGAAGACCCAAGTGTTCCTCTACGAGGCCGACACCGACCGTCTGGACGAAGCGTTCAAAGCAGGCAACGCCGTCGCCAAAGAACTGCTGGAAAGCTACGCCAAGGCCGAGTTTTTCACCAAGCTACCCGAGGTTGAAGAAGAGATTAAGGTTGTCACCTATATCGCTGGTATCGGTGATATTTCCACCGACCTTCTGTCGCCTGGTGCCGAAGCACACTCGCGCGCGGACCGTGAACTGCACGGCAAGTGCATGATCACCCCTGAGGCGCAGGACGAAATTCAGGCGCTGCAGAAACAGCACCCCGATGCCCGCGTGATGCTGATCGCTGAAAAAGGCACCATGGGCGTTGGCTCGTCCCGTATGTCGGGCGTGAACAACGTGGCGCTGTGGACCGGCAAGAAGGCATCGCCCTACGTGCCCTTCATCAACATCGCGCCTGTTGTGGCCGGCACCAACGGCATTTCGCCGATCTTCCTGACCACCGTTGGCGTGACCGGCGGTATCGGCATCGATCTGGACAACTGGGTCAAGAAAACCGACGCTGACGGCAACGTCGTTGTGGACGAAGACGGCGAAGCGGTTCTGGAAGAGGCCTATTCGGTCGCAACCGGCACCGTGCTGACCATCAACACCAAAACCAAAACCCTGCATGACGCAGACGGCAAAGAGCTGAAAAGCGTTGCCGCCGCCTTCACCCCGCAAAAGGTGGAGTTCATGAAGGCCGGCGGCTCATACGCTGTTGTCTTCGGCAAGAAGCTGCAAACATTCGCCGCCGCTGCGCTGGGTCAGGAGTTGAAATCCGCCTATGCACCGTCGAAAGAGGTGTCTGTAGATGGCCAAGGCCTGACCGCTGTTGAAAAGATCTTCAACCGCAACGCACTGGGCACCACCCCGGGTGTCACCCTGCACGCTGGTTCCGACGTGCGCGTCAAGGTGAACGTTGTTGGGTCGCAGGACACGACCGGCCCGATGACCGCGCAGGAGCTGGAGGCGATGGCCGCCACCGTGATCTCGCCGTCGGTTGATGTGGGCTACCAGTCCGGCTGTCACACTGCATCCGTTTGGGACAAGAAGGCACAGGTCAACATCCCCAAGCTGATGAAATTCATGAACGATTTCGGTCTGGTTACCGCGCGCGACCCGAAAGATCAGTACCACGCAATGACCGACGTTATTCACAAGGTGCTGAACGACATCACCGTGGATGACTGGGACATCATCGTTGGCGGCGACAGCCACACCCGTATGTCCAAAGGCGTCGCCTTTGGTGCGGACTCGGGCACTGTTGCGCTGGCGCTGGCCACCGGCGAAGCGGCAATGCCGATCCCTGAGTCGGTCAAAGTGACCTTCAAGGGCGAAATGGCCCCGCACATGGACTTCCGTGATGTGGTACACGCCACGCAGGCGCAGATGCTGGACCAGCACGGCGACAACGTCTTCCAAGGTCGCGTCATCGAGGTACACATTGGCACGCTCTTGGCGGACCAAGCGTTCACCTTCACCGACTGGACCGCAGAAATGAAGGCGAAAGCCTCTGTCTGTATCTCCAACGATGAAACCCTGATCGGCTCTCTGGAACTGGCCAAAGGCCGTATTCAGGTGATGATCGACAAGGGTATGGAAAACGCCGTTGGCACGCTGCAGGGTCTGATCGACAAAGCAGATGCGCGTATCGCAGAGATCAAGTCGGGTGAAAAACCGGCCCTGACCCCGGATGACAACGCTAAGTACTTCGCCGAAGTTGTGGTGGATCTGGACCAGATCGTCGAACCGATGATCGCAGACCCCGACGTCAACAACGACGACGTATCCAAGCGTTACACCCACGACACCATCCGTCCCGTGTCCTACTACAAGGCTGAGAAGAAGGTTGATCTGGGCTTCGTTGGCTCGTGCATGGTGCACAAGGGCGACATGAAGATCGTGGCGCAGATGCTGAAGAACCTGGAAAAGGCGAACGGCAAGGTCGAATTTAACGCGCCGCTGGTTGTGGCCGCACCGACCTACAACATCATTGATGAGCTGAAAGAAGAGGGCGACTGGGACATCCTGCAGCGCTACTCGGGCTTCACCTTTGATGACATGTTCCCGAAAACCCAGGCCCGGACCGAGTATGAGAACATCCTCTACCTCGAACGCCCTGGCTGTAACCTCTGCATGGGTAACCAGGAAAAGGCGGCCAAGGGTGACACCGTTCTGGCCACCTCGACCCGCCTGTTCCAAGGTCGCGTTGTAGGCGACCTGCCCGAGAAGAAGGGTGAGAGCCTCTTGGCCTCGACCCCGGTTGTGGTTCTGTCGGCCATTCTGGGCCGCACCCCGACGCTGGAAGAGTACAAAGCGGCTGTCGAAGGCATCGACCTGACCAAATTCGCGCCGCCGCTGCAGGTTCCGTCGACCACCAAGTCGGCCCACTTCTAAAGCGCTAAAGCTAAAACAGAAAACCCTCCCCAAATCGGGGAGGGTTCTTTCGTTTGACCAGTGCGGGCGCATTGAGGCTGCGGATTGGGCGTACCAAGGCGCGTTACCTAATGGCGTCGATGTGGGGATAGACGGGCGCACCAGTGGGCGCTAGCCACGATCTAGCGGTGTTGTGGGGCGTTCGGGGGATATGACAGGGTGAGGTGGCCCAAACGGTTGCGTCTGAAGCTGTGCGGTAGATGCAGCGCTAAACATTTCAGCATTATTGGCTGATCAATGGCTGTCGATGTTTAGAGAGAAATGGCTGGGGTGGTAGGATTCGAACCTACGGTGCGCGGTACCAAAAACCGGTGCCTTACCACTTGGCTACACCCCAACTTGTGTGGCGGTTTTTACGTAATGCGGCGGGGGGGTGCAAGTCCTCTTTTAAGAAAAAGTGACAGTTTTTTCGCAAAAAATTCCGACCGATTTCTAGGGGGGCTTTAGGGCCAATAAATCTTGGGGTTTGCGGCGTTGGTGTGAAAAAAGAGATGTTCTTTTTTGTAAAGTCAGAGGCTTAGATCAGCCCCTGTCTTGCGGGGAAACGCTGTATGCAATGCGACGAGCGCCAAGAATCGACCGATATTTTGATTGAAAACGCGCTCAATCACGAATCCCGTGAGGATTTGCCGAACACTGCGACTCGTTTCGCTGTGAAACGTGCCGCACTCGGGCTGGGTGTCTTGATAGGGCGCTTTGGCTAGGGCTGTGATGGGCCGTCACGACAGGCGGACTAGTCTTTGATTTCTTCGGGGGTGACGCCCCACAGTGCTTCTTTGGGGGCCCAGCCGCGATAGCCTCCAGCATTCAAGCGGCACCAGTCCAAAGTGCATTTTTCCATACGCGCAATGACGCCACGCTCTAGTCGTGCGGTGACGGCTGATTTCGGATCCGGGCGGATATTCAGTGCCAGCAGGTCTTTATCCACGATCACATGCCGCGCGCCAGACAAGAGGGCGTAGTGTATCCATCCCCCCGCGCCGTCGCGGTCGCGTACACGGCGCCAGTGGCCAAATTCTGCTGTCACCTCAACAGGCATATTGCGGCGTTTGAACACCCAGTCGATTCGATGGGTCAGGGACGGACCACGGCGCACGTTGGCCTCTGCCGATTTGACCGAGACAAAACGCGGCAAGGGCAGATTCGTGACCGGGCCGCGCTCTTGGGCGGTGGCGGTCTGGGGCAGCATTGTCAGCGGCACCGAGAGGGGCACAGATAGGGACAAGGCGGCCGCAAGGGCAAAAAACAGGCGACGTCGAGGCATAACGACAACGCTCCTTCGGGGTTGGCGGGGGCGCTTTGTTTCGGCGTTCCCGGCTGCTCGTGAAATATTATTGCGGACCCCTTGTGGCCCGACGCTTTATCCCGCACTGTGCCAGCAACGCGCCAAGATTTGAAGAAGGGGAAGGCCAAGATGGCATCAGGACGTCTAAGTGTTGTTGTGACGCGACGCTTGCCCGACGTGGTGGAAACACGTCTGATGGAGCTGTTCGACGTAAAGCTGCGCAGTGATGATACGCCGATGAGCCGTGAGGAATTGGCCGAAGCCATGCGCGAGGCCGATGTATTGATCCCGACCTTGAATGACCGGATCGACAACGGGTTGATTGGTCAGGCGGGGCCACAGTTGCGTTTGATTGCCAACTACGGGGCAGGGGTGGATCATATTGATGTGGCAACTGCACGCCAACGCGGCATTCAGGTCACCAACACGCCCGGTGTTTTGACCGATGACACGGCCGACATGGCAATGGCGTTGATTTTGGCTGTCACCCGCCGCATCCCCGAAGGTCTGGCTGCGATGCAGGGCGGCAACTGGGATGGTTGGGCACCGACTTCATTTCTGGGCGGACGTGTTGCGGGGCGCCGCTTGGGCATTCTGGGCATGGGGCGCATTGGACAAGCTGTGGCGCGACGCGCCCGTGCGTTTGGGATGCAGGTTCATTATCACAACCGCAACCGTCTGCGCGCTGAGATCGAGGATGGGCTGGAAGCGACCTACTGGGAAAGCCTTGATCAGATGGTCGCACGTATGGACGTTTTGTCGATCAACTGTCCACACACGCCATCAACATTCCATCTGATGAACGCGCGCCGGTTGAAGTTGATGAAACCCTCGGCAGTGATCGTAAACACCTCCCGTGGGGAAGTGATTGATGAAAACGCTCTGACGCGTCAGCTAAAGGCCGGGCAGCTGGCGGGGGCGGGCCTTGATGTTTACGAACATGGCAGTCAGGCAAATCCAGATCTGCGTAGCATGCCGAACGTGGTGATGTTGCCCCATATGGGATCGGCAACCGTCGAAGGGCGCGTTGAAATGGGCCAGAAGGTGATGCTGAACGTCAAAACTTTTGCCGACGGGCACCGCCCGCCGGACCTGGTTCTTCAGGCGCTGGATTAAGGTGCCGGTTTTGATGCCAGCATCCAGAAAGGCGGCCCAAGGGTCGCCTTTTTTGTCGACTGCCGCCTGCGCATATTGATTACTGCAGTTCCCCCCACCACTTAAGTCACACCGCCCCCGCCCGACAGGAGAGCCCGACATGGACACCGATAGCCTGCGCCTGTTTGTATTGGCGGCGGATAAGCTGAACATTTCCGCGGCAGGACGTCAGCTGGGGCTGGCACCAGCCGTGGCAAGCGCGCGACTGGCGAAGTTGGAACATGCCTTGGGTGCGGATCTGTTGCACCGTTCCACCCGCAAAGTGTCGCTGTCACAGGAAGGGGCGGCCTTTCTGCCCTATGCGCGTGAAATGATCGCTCAGGAAGAGGAGGGGCTGGCCGCATTGGGCAAGGGCGAAGCCTCGCCCAAGGGAACGCTGCGCTTCACCGCGCCCAGCACCTTTGCCCAAGCCTATATCGCACCGATCCTGCCCAAGTTTCTGGCCCGCTATCCGGGGATCACGCTGGATATGCGGTTATCGGATAAGGTGTTTGATCTGATCGAGGGTAGCTTTGATCTAGCGATCCGCAATTCTGCACTAGAGGATACCAGCCTAAAGGGACGCAAGCTGGCTGATGATTATCGCATTTTATGTGCCTCGCCCGCCTATTTGGAACGGCGAGGCATACCGCAAACGCCGGAGGATCTGATCACCCACGATCTGATCGCCTTTACGGGGCAAGAGGTAAAACAACTGCGCCGCCATGATGGCACCATGGCCCGGTTTGACCCACAGCTCGCGCACAGTCGCTTGACCATCGACGATGGCACCAGCCACAAGATCGCAACGACTTCCGGTGCGGGGATTGCCTTTTGCGCGCTGTGGAGTGTGCATGAGGAATTGAAGTCCGGCGCATTGGTGCGGGTGTTGCCGGACTACGACGTGGCTGATGGCACTGTTTTGTGGCTGATCTATCCCAAGAGCACGACCGTTTCTGCCAAGGTGCGCGTTTTTATGGATTTTCTGATCGAAGAGATCGGCAACGACCCTATCTGGCAACGCGGTCTAGGCAGCGTCATTTGATACGGGGTAAAGCGCCCCCTGCAAAAGGGGACGCTGGCAATGTCACCGGGTCATGCCCATTCGACAATCTGGTCCATGTTGCGGCGGGTCTTGTCGAACGCCGGTTCATCCGCGCGGTAGCCAAAGGCAACCATGACAGCAGGTTTGTAAAGCTTGGGATCAACGCCAAAGTGCTGTTCCAGAACGGCGACGGTTTTGTCCATCTCGAACCCTTCGATCGGGCAGCTGTCCACGCCCAACAGGGCACCGGCGGTCATCATGTTGGCCAGCACGATATAGGCCTGTTTGCCCGACCAATCTGTGATTTCGCGCGGCGTGCTGACGCCGTGGTCGCGGGATTGGAAGGTGCCGTAGGCATCGTTGAGAAAGGCGATTACATCTTCGGGCAGTTGTTTCACATCGCGGTAGAAGTTCTGCAGATAGTCAGACCCTGCAGTCATGGTTTCACCGGTGTGCGCTAGCAGCACGGCAAAGTGGCTGGCCGTACCCAGTTGACCCGCAGTGCCATTGGTCGCACCATTTGCGCCCCAGGCGAAGTCACGCAGCAGGGCGCGGTTTTCGGGGTTTTGGATCATCAGGATTTTGTAAGGTTCATGACCGAAAGAGGTTGGCGACAGGCGCGCCGCCTCTAGGATGGTGGCGAAGGTCGCGTCGTCAATTTTTCGTTCACCATCAAACACTTTGCAGGCGTGGCGAAAGTTGAAGGCGTCCAGAATTTGGGTCTGAACGGCAGCGGTATCTTGGATGTCTTTCATTGGGTCTACTCCACTAAAATCGTTGCAGTGGACCTAATGGGCGTGCCGCCAGAGCGGTAGAAAGGCATCTGCCAAAACAGAATTCCGTTTTGGCAGATAATCGGCGCTAAGCACTTCTGTGCTTAGCCTCCTGCGCTTTGTTTGATGAAGGTGCCGTTGTTCAATTCATCAAAGGCCTGCACCAATTCATCGCGGGTGTTCATCACGATAGGTCCGTGCCACGCCACCGGTTCCTGAATGGGCTGACCGGTCATCAGCAGGAACCGCAGGCCATCCTCGCCTGCCTCCACCGTGATTTCATCGCCTGCGCCAAAGCGTACCAAAGTGCGGTTGCCGCTATAATCACGTAGAGCCAGTTCTTGGCCCTGATACTCTTTCTCTACTTGAATGCCGATGGGATCAGACGCATCGCGGAACCGGCCCGATCCGGCAAAAACATAGGCCAGCGCATTGGCGCGGGTATCGACGTGGAAGGTTTTACGCCGCCCTGCGGGCACAGAAATGTCCAGCAGCATGGGATCAGCGGCGATGCCATCTACCGGGCTCTTTTTGCCCCAGAAAGAGCCGATCAACACCTTGACCAGCGTGCCATCCTCATCCCCCTCGATCGGCAGGTCAGCGGCGGCGATGTCCTGATAGCGCGGCGCGGTCATCTTTAGATCTCGCGGCAGGTTCGCCCATAGCTGAAAACCGTGCATTCGCCCCTGTGCGTCGCCCTGCGGCATTTCCTGATGCAGGATGCCGGACCCTGCCGTCATCCATTGCAGCGATCCCGCACTCAACAGCCCTTTGTTGCCGAGGCTGTCGGCATGTTCCACCTCGCCCTCAAGGACATAGGTGATCGTCTCAATCCCGCGGTGGGGGTGCCACGGAAATCCTTTGGCATACATCCGCGGGTCATCATTGCGGAAGTCATCCATCATCAGGAACGGATCGGTGAGGCTGGGATCATCAAACCCGAAAACCCGGCGCAGATGCACGCCTGCGCCCTCAATGGCGGGTTGGGATTGGCTGGTGGCAACAACGGGGCGGAATGTCATGGCGCGGTCTCCTTGGCTGTGTGGCTAGGATATGGCGTTTGACTGGCGCGGGGAAATCCCTGTGGCCTCACCACTATTGTGCAAAAATGCGCAGGCAAGTGTTGCACTGCCTGTGCCTGTGCCTGTTCAGTAGGTGTGGTCTTTGGTGGGGAAGGCGCGGGTTTTGACCTCTTCGGCGTAGTCCGATACCGCCCGTTCAATGGCGGGGCCAAGGTCGCCGTATTTTTTCACAAACTTTGGCGTCCAGGCGTTCAGGCCCAGCATATCCTCCAGCACCAGAATTTGGCCGTCGCATTCCACCGATGCACCGATGCCGATGGTGGGGATGTCGATCTGTTTGGTGATTTTGGCGGCCAATGGTTCGACCATACCCTCCAACACCAGTGCAAAAGCGCCTGCATCCGCCACGGCCTGTGCGTCGGCTTCGTGCTGGGGCCAGCTGTCCTCATTGCGACCTTGGGTTTTGAAGCCGCCCATCACATTGGTGGACTGCGGTGTCAGGCCGATATGCGCCATCACCGGAATACCGCGTTCGGTCAGAAACCGGATGGTGTCCGCCATGCGCGCCCCGCCTTCCAGTTTGACCGCGCCGCAGCCGGTTTCCTTCATGATGCGGGCGGCGTTGCGAAAGGCGATGGCTGGGCTTTCCTCATAAGTGCCAAAGGGCATATCGACGACCACCAACGTGGATTGGGTGCCGCGCACCACCGCCTTGCCGTGCATGATCATCAGATCCAGCGGCACACCCAGCGTGCTGTCCATGCCGTGCATCACCATGCCCAGACTGTCACCCACCAGAATGAAGTCTGCGTATTTATCCACGATTGCTGCCGTGTGCGCGTGGTATGAGGTGAGCGAAACGATCGGCTCGCCCCCCTTGCGGGCGCGGATTTCCGGAACGGTTGTGCGGCGGATCTGGGTTTGTGCGCTCATGGGGTAAGAACCTTTTGATCAAGAAGCAGGACGTCAGAGAATTGCACCGACAGCATGATGGCGATGGGGCCGGTGATGGGGCCGTGCAGGTTTTCCAGTGTGTCTGGTGTCACGGTGTCCAGCCCCTGCAGGTTGGCGCGCGGCTCGGCGTCGATGGCGTTGGCGATCATGTCGCGCAGCGCCTCAACCGTGGTGCCGGATTTGACCAGCGCGGCTGCGGCGTTGAGGGTTTGCGACAGCACCACCGCAGCGGCGCGATCCTCAGGCGACAGCCGTTGGTTGCGCGATGACATGGCCAGCCCGTCTGCCTCACGGCAGGTGGGGCCAGAGAGGATGTCGACCGGCATATGCAGATCGGAAACCATGCGTTTGATCACCTGTAGCTGCTGGTAATCCTTTTCGCCAAAAACCGCGACATCGGGTTGCACGATGTTGAACAGGCGGGTGACCACAGAGGTTACGCCGCGAAAATGGCCCGGACGCACCGCGCCATGCAGGATGTTGGCAAGGCGGGTTGTTTCCACGATGGTTTCATGACCGGGGGGGTAGATCGTTTCCACATCCGGCAGAAACACCAGATCAACGCCCGCGGCTTCTAGCAGCGCCAGATCGCGCGCATCATCGCGGGGGTAGCTGTCCAGATCCGTGGCTCGGTTGAACTGCGTCGGATTGACGAAAATCGACACTACGACCACGTCGGCAGCCTGCTGCGCCTGCGCGACCAGTGACATATGCCCATCGTGCAACGCCCCCATTGTGGGCACAAATCCCAGCGTGCGGCCATCTTGTTTGGCGGCCCGTGTTGCGGCGCGCATGTCGTTTACTGTGCGGCAGATCTTCATGCCACCTCTCCCCCTTACAGGTCGAAGTTGGACCTGCCCGTCATGTTCTGTGTCCAAATCGACTGCTCGGACACCGTATAATTACGGTGTAAACGCCTCCTCAGCAAGAGGGCAGGACGTAACGTCGGATGTTTTGCGACAGGGTGTCGTTTTCCCACGATTAGAGGTCGGCTGGGCAGGTGGCGCAGGCTTTGGGAATCTGCATGATGCTTCTCAATCACACACTACTTGCGTCCATCGGAGAGACCTTAAATGAAAACCCAAGTGAAAGCACTGGTTGTTGGCGGCGGTGCCGTCGGGACCTCGATCGCCTATCACCTTGCCAAAGCAGGGTGGGATGACGTGATGCTGATCGAGCGTGACGAACTGACCTCCGGCTCGACCTGGCACGCCGCCGGTCTGCTGCCGCTGTTCAACATGTCCTACGCAACGACCCACATCCACAAATATTCGGTCGACTTCTACAAACAGCTGGAAGAAGAGACCGGCCTGAACGCAGGTTTCGCTGTTGTGGGCAACCTGCGTATGGCGCAGACCGAAGAGCGTATGGACGAATACCGCCTCTACGCGTCGATCGCAGACACCTGTGACGTGAAATACGAATGGCTGACCCCGGAGCAGATCAAAGAGCGTTGGCCGCTGATCGAAACCGGCGATCTGAAAGGTGCGATCTACCACACCGAAGATGGTTACATTAACCCCGCAGACGTGACCCAGGCGATGGCCAAAGGCGCCCGTCAGCGCGGCGTGGAAATCCACCGCAAACTGCAAGCGGACGCATTCCACTGGACCGGCACCCATTGGGAAGTGACCTGCACCAAGATGGTGGAAAAGGGCGGCAACCTGATCGAGTCCGACGAGAAAGTGGTCATCACCGCAGAACACGTCGTCACCGCATCCGGCAACCACGCACAGCGCACCGCGAAAATGCTGGGCATCAAAATGCCGGCCATCCCGGTTGAGCACACCTTCATCGTCATGGACCAAGACCCTGAGCTGGTCAAATGGCGCGAAGCGGGCAACCCCGAGCACCCTGTTGTGCGCGACGCCGACAACGAATCCTACGCCCGTGAAGAGCGCGGCGGCTGGATTCTGGGCATCTACGAAAAAGACGCGCCTGCACGTTTTGAGCATGGTGTGCCTGACAGCTTCCGTGCGGACCTGTTCCCGCTGGATCTGGACCGTATTGCCGATCAGTACATGGCGATGGCCGAACGTGTGCCGTCCTGCGCTGAATCCGGTCTGAAAGACGACTTCAACGGTCCGATCTGCTACACCCCCGACGGCAACCCACTGGTGGGTCCGGCACCGGGTCTGCGCAACATGTGGCTGGCAGAAGGCTTCTCCTTCGGCATCACCGCCGCAGGCGGCACCGGCTACTATCTGGCACAGATGATGGTCGACGGCGAAGCCGAGATCGACATGGCGTCGCTTGACCCCAAACGTTACTCGTCCAACTGGATGACCACCGAATTTGCCGCGCGCAAAAACGAAGAGTGCTACGAGCACGTCTACATCCTGCACCACCCCGACGAAGAACGCCCTGCAGCACGTCCGCTGCGTACCTCGCCCGCGTTTGACCGCCAGAAAGAGCGCGGCGCGCAATTCGGTTGGGTCAACGGCTGGGAACGCCCGAACTACTACGGCCCGCTCGACGCTGCGGACAACTTCGACGAAGAAAGCCGTTCGTTCCGTCGTGGCAAATGGTGGCAGCACGCTGTTGATGAAGCAAAAGCGATCCGTGAAGGCGTTGGCCTGATCGACGCAACCGCCTTCACCAAACACGTGGTCAAAGGCCCCGGTGCGACCCAGTTCCTCGACTGGTTCACCTGTAACAAACTGCCCAAAGTTGGCCGCATCAACCTGACCTATGCGCTGACCTCCGCAGGCACCACCCGCACCGAATACACCATCGTGCGCAACGGTGAGAACAACTACTATCTGGTTTCGGCAGGCGCCTGGACCGAGTATGACGCCGACTTCCTGCGCAAGGCGGCCGAAGACAAGATGGAAGAGTTCGGTTACATCGAGATCCAGGATGTCACCACCCAGTTGGGCGTCTTCGCCATCGCAGGCCCCAAGGCACGCGACGTTCTGAAAGAGGTGATCGTGGATGCAGATCCCGAAACCGCCCTGTCGAACAAGCGTTTCCCCTGGCTGTCGGCCCGTCAGATCGAACTGGGCATGTGCCCTGTGAACGCGATCCGTGTGGCCTACACCGGTGAACTGGGTTGGGAACTGCACCACCCGATCGAAATGCAGAACTACCTGTTCGACCTGCTGGAAAAAGCTGGTGAGAAACACGGTATGAAGCTGGTCGGCGCTCGCGCCCAGAACTGGCTGCGTCAGGAGAAATCCTACCGTGCCTTCGGCACCGAGCTGGGCCGCGACGCGACCCCGCAAGAGGCAGACCTGCCGCGCTTCATCGACCTGGAGAAAGACTTCCACGGTAAAGAGGCGATGCTGGAAACCGGTGTCCGCTTCAAGTGCTGCACGCTGCTGATCGACGGTCCGGATGACGCGGATCCCTGGGGCCGTGAGGCTCTGTTCACCGAAGACGGTCAAACCCGCGTGGGTCGTCTGACCTCGGGCGGCTACTCGGTTGCGTTCGAGAAGTCGATCGGCATGGGCTATCTGCCGCCAGAAATGGCCGTAGAAGGCACCAAAGTGAAGGTAAAGATCATGGACAACCTGTGGGACGCCGTCGTCACCTGCGACAGCCCCTACGATCCGAAAAACGAAACCATCCGTGTGAACGGCTAAGGATTTTGAAATAGAACGGGCGCCTCTTGTCAGAGGCGCCCGATTGAACCGGTCGCGCGATGCGCGGCCGGTTTTTCTTTGTGTGGTATGTCTGGCGGATCATGCAGTACGCAGCACAGGCATCCGTGCGATGAACAGCGCGCGCCCTGCCAAGGATCCGGACAGAACGCCGCTAAACACCCCGTAGACCAAACCGAAAGCGACAGACGCGCTTAGGTCCGCTGCCATGCCTTGCGCCATGCCAGCGGCAAAATTCGTTGTAAACAGGGCCAGAACAGTCACCATAGTGACGCTTTCACCTTTCAGCTCGACGCGATTTCCGCTGCGCGAAAGCGTCCAATAGGGTTGCAGGATGTAGCCCGCGAAAACACCGGAGGACCAGCCCATCAGCAGCGCAGTGGTCGCCACTTCGCCCAGATCAAGGGCGCGGTTCAGTGATAGCAACCCCAGCAATGGCAAGGCATAAATCAGCGCGACAGGGCTGCTGCGATCCTTTTGCGCGCGCCGGCCAAGTAGGGTCAGCGCAAACAGCAAGGGATATACCCAGAGGGGAATAGCGGACAGTGTGGTGGTGAGGGTGTGCATTGAGTTGTCCTGAAGGTCTTCTTTGATCTTGTGTTTTCCTTGTTTTGGCCGAGGTCGCGCGCGGCGCACAGGATCAATGCGCCAGTAACGGGGGTCCTTTCGTGAATGACGACCGCCGTTCGCGGATCGCGCATGGCAGGGATGTTTCAATGCCTCACGTGTCGGTGCGTGAACGTGAGGCGTGCGGCCTTGCGGTGTGGCGCTGCGGTTCCTTTATTGCCTGCAACAAAGGAGTTAACGACATGCCCAAAGCCACCCTGCACCGTATGGAACTGCCCAAGTACACCTGTAGCTACGGGATCGCTGCCCGCGATCTGTTGCGCAAAGAGGGGTTCGAGATCGAAGAGCATATTTTGCGATCCCGCCCCGCGGTGGATGACTTCAAAGACAAACACCACATCGCCACGACGCCGCTGATTTTCATTGACGGTAAAAAGATCGGTGGGTTCACGGAACTGCGGGCGCATCTGAAGGCGTCAAAGCGCAAGTAACCGTCATAAGAAAGGGTGCCCTAGGTGGGCACCCTGAATAGGAGTTCCGGATCGGGCGTGGTGAAAACTGCGCCCGATTTTGGTTAAAGCATATCGCGCGGCAGTTCGGAAAAGATCTGATTTCCGCCGTCCCGCAGGATCACGATTTCTTCCAGCCGGACGCCGAATTTGCCGTTGATGTAGATGCCGGGTTCAATGGAAAAGACATTGCCTGCCTCTAGCACATGATCTGATCCGGCGACGATATAGGGCGGTTCGTGTACGTCGATGCCCAGACCGTGGCCGGTGCGGTGCAGGAACTGCGGCCCGTAGCCTGCGGCGGTGATCACGTCGCGCGCGGCTTTGTCGATCTCTCCCGCCGTGACGCCGGGTTTGGCGACGGCTAGCGCAGCTTGAACGGCGGCTTCGACCGTTTCAAACACCTCTTTATAGGCCGCATCTGGGGTGCCGAAGAAACCGCAGCGGGTCATGTCAGAGGGGTAGCCATTGAGGCGGCAGCCTGTGTCGATCAGCACTGCCATGCCATCGGTCAGCACAGTGTCGCTGGTGTGATGGTGCGGGAAGGCACCATTGGCGCCGAAGCCGACGATGGTGAATGCCGCTGTGGCGCCGTTGGCCTTGTAGTGATCGCGGATCAGGTTTTGCACGTCCTGCTCGCTCATCCCTGCCTTGAGGCTGGCAAAGGCCAGTTTGACAGCCTCGTCATTCAGCAGATGCGCGGCCTTGATCGCGGCGTATTCTGCGTCATCCTTCATTGCGCGCAGGCGGCCCACCGTATCCTCGGTAAAGCGGCGCTTGGGGGCGTCCATCGCATCCAGCAGACGCAGGGCAAAATCCGCACGCATGGTTTCATCCAGCACCACGCTAAGGCCCGCGCCGGTGGTGTTGCAGGCGCTCAGCAGGCGATCCAGCGCCGCCGCAGGGCCGGTGTCATCGGACCATGTTTCAAAGGGTAGGTCGGTCATCTGACGCGCTGCATCCGCATTGAGCGCGGGCATCAGGAAACCGGCGTGACTCTGGCTGACCAACAACATCACGGGGCGTTCATCGCCGTGTGGGTTCACACCTGACAGCCACATCATATGGCTGGAGGGGCCAAGCACCACCAGATCAGTCTCGGTGGCAGTCATCGCTGCGCGCAGGCGGGTCAGGCGATCGGAATATAGCGACATGTTCTTGTGTCCTTACGGGGGCGTTGAAAGGGAAGCCCCGTAAGGAGTGCCGCGTTGTGCTGGAATTGTCCAGCAATTGTCCAGTGCGGTAGCCGGGCGTTACTTCGCGCTCAACTCGTCAAAGCATTCCAGCGCCTTGCTGGCGTACATCATCGACGGGCCACCGCCCATCTGGATCGCCATCGCCAGTGTTTCGCCGACCTCGTCCCGGGTGGCGCCAGCGCGGATCAGGGCGTCGATGTGGAACATGATGCAGGGTTCGCAGCGGCTGGCCACCGCAATTCCGAGGGCGACGAACTCTTTCGTCTTATGTTCAAGCGCGCCGTCACCTTTGACCGTGGCCCCCAGCGCACCGAAGGCTTTGGTGGTTTCGGGGATCGCGCCGTTCAGGTTGCGTACCTGGGATTTGATGTCGGCAAATTTGTCGGTCCAGCTCATGGGTCTTCCTATTCGCATAGTGTTTTTAGAATGTAATCGGATGGACCACAGTTCGTCCCCGTTAGACATTGATCTGTGTCAGGTGGTGCGGATTTCTCAGGGATGCTCTCGTTTGGTTACAAAGGCCAAGTTATTGGCCGGCATGTCCACACGGGCGATCAGTTTCAATCCAGCTTCTGCGATCCAGCTTTCAATCTCTTCTACGTCTTTGTAGCCGATAGTGGGATCCTGAGCGCGCAGGCTGGCGTGGAACCGCGCGTCACCATCGGATGTGGGCTGTCCACCCCGCAGGAAAGGCCCGTAGAAGATGAAATGCCCACCCGCGTTCAATGCCCGGGCTGATTCTGTAATAATCGTCTGCGCTGACGGGGCAGGGATCAGGTGCAGCAGGTTCACCAGCAGGATCAGATCCTGCCCACCATGCTGCGCTGACCAGTCCACGGCAGCGGCGTCCAACGGGATGGCTGGGGCCATGTTGCTGATACCCTCACTATGGCCATCAATCGACGCTCGGCGCACTGCTTCAGGCTCTGTCGGTTGCCAGTGGATTTGGGGCAGGGCGCGCGCCAGTGCGGTGCAGTGTTCGCCGGTGCCGGATGCGATTTCCAGCGCCTTGCCGCGTTTAGGGGCATAGGTGCTGACCAGATCCACAATCGGGGCCATATTGCGCGCGGCAGAGGGGGCGAATAGGCGGCCCTTGGGATCAGGCGCATCCATATGCGGGCTGTCGGGCAGGGTCAGGTTTTTGGTGCTGGGTGTTGTCATCGCGGCCTCCTCTTCGGCAGGAGCCTAGCGTCGGGCGCAGGTAATGACCACCACCCGCAAACGCGGATCGGTGCCGACAGGGCCCCCACGGCCCCGCCGACACCGACGCCTCAGGCATCACCGCACGCATGGCGCGTGGTGATGTCCCCCCCAAGGAAAGCGAATAGCGAATATTCAGTTGGTGTTAGCTGTTGCCCTTGCCCCGCTTGAAGAAGCGCAGGCCAACAGCTGCGTCTCCGGGATTGCTGAGGCCGCTGAGGCCAGTTGCCAGCTTGCCAAAGGCCTGTCGCTGGGTGCGGTTTTGTTTGTGCTGGGCAACCAGTGTGCCGTTGTTGTCGGCGCTGCCGTATTTGGCGGCGTCAAACATCAGTTCCACATGGTCCTCAACGCCCAAGGCTTTGACGAAATCGGTCGGCTTAATCTCTGGCCGTTTGGGCTGTTTGATCTGGTTCAGAACCAGATGCGGTTTCTTTTCCCCAATACGGATCGAGGCCAGCATTTCAATCAGCGAACGGGTGTTGCGCAGGCTGGCCAAATCAGGCGTGGCCACCAGTACCACCTCATCCGCCAGATACAGCGCCTTGCGCGTCAGGGGATTAAGAGTTGAGGGCAGGTCCAGCACCACATGGGGCGCCAGAACGCGGACCAGATCCATCGCGTAGGCCAGTGCCTCGGGGTCCAGTTCGCGGTCCTGTTGGTGATTTTGCGGGCCAGCCAGCAGGCGCAGTTGATCGTCGTAGTTGATCAGCAGGCGTTCCAGCTTCTGGTCGTCCAGCTTTTCGGAATTGGTGATCGCACCGATCAGATCCTGTTCGGGATTGCGGTTCAGGCACAGGCCAGCGGTGCCAAACTCGAAATCCAGGTCCACAAGGATAGACTGCGCGCGGGCCTGTTCGCCCAGCATCCACGCGGCGTTATGGGCAATCGTGGATGATCCCGCACCACCACGGGCGCCGATCACCGCATGAATGCGGCCTAGATGCACCTTGTCTGGATCGCGGAACAGCTCAAACAGGGCTGTGACCAGCAGGGGGGCGGTCACAGGGGTTTGCAGGTAGTCCGCAACGCCCTGGCGGGTCAGCGCACGGTAAAGCGCAATGTCATTGGAGGGGCCGATCAGCACCAGTTCGGTGTCCACGCGGCACAGCTGCGCCAGCTCATCTAACTGATTGAACAGCTTGGTCGGGTCATCGTCGACCTCAACCACCAAAAGGTCCGGGCTGTCCGCGTCCTGATAGGCGGCGATCGCTTGCTCCATGCCGCCACTCATCAACTGGCAGCGCACGCGGGAAAGATGGCGGCTGGCCTGCATCTGTTGCAGCGCATTGCGGGTCTGCGGTGTCGCGGCAAAGGCGTCGCAGGTCATGGCGGGTAGGCGGCCAATGGCCGGTCGCATACCGCCGACATTATCGGGATCGGCAGGATCCGCGGTGAATTTCGTAAAGATCTTCATACTGTATACCTCGGGGGGCAGCGCATACCAGGGGGGAGAGGCAGCATACGCCGGTGGGGGATGTTGTCAGTTCAGCACGTCGATTAGTTCAACACGACGATTTCCGAGACACCGCCACGGGTCACTTTCACCGTGCGCGGAGGTTCTGCGACCTCTTGAACCTCGGGGGTGAGATTGGCCACTTCTTGTTTTTTCGGCTCAAAGATCTCGTTGTCGTCGATAGAGCGCAGCAGCAGCGAAAGGTTGCCGCTGGCTTCCGCCGCGATGATCTGCTCGGCATCATCGGGCGAAAGTTCGAGGGTGGCGGTCTTGCCAAGCAGCACAGCGCCGTCGGCATCGGCATTGCTGCCCGATTGGTCGATCGCCAGAACGCGGACATTCTGCAGGATGGTGTCGGTGCTCATCTTGGTGCGGCACCGGATTTCGTCATCACAGCGTTGGGTCAGCAGAATATCGACACGGTTGTTCGGTAGGATAAAACCGCCTGCGGTCTTGGCCGCGCTGATTTTGATCGCAACGGCGCGCATGCCCGGCGACAACAGCGAAGACAAATAGCCCTGACGGGTGTTGGCGAAGCTGTCAGGCAGGATCGGCTGGCCTGCGAACATATCCATACGGGCAATGTTGCCCAGCGTGTTTTTCAGTGCATCAGGAGAGTCGGTGTCAGACACCATGCTGGAATGCACGGCGTTGCGTGGCCATTCAATCCAGCCCAGATCGCCTTCGGTCAGTTCGACACCTTGGGTGATTGGGCGCACAGCGGCCAGAACTTTCAGGGTAGGGGCCTCTTCAACCACCTGCGGAGCGTTTGCGGTTTCGCTGCCTTGTGGGGTGGACATATTGACCAGGAGGGTGGCCGAGCCACCGCAGACAAGCGCTGTCACAATGATTAACGAACGAAACATGGGTACACCCTCACGCTAGAGGAAAGACAGGTTGTAGAGGCGTGGGTCAGGAAACAGACATGACCCAAGGGGACGCAGGCAGTAGCAAAACCGCAGCGGCGGCAACAGCAAAGCCTGCAGGGATCTGGCGTCGGGCCGTGTCGGGCCAGGCGCGTTGATTGTTGGTGCGCTGGGCCGGAATTTGAGGCAGGCACAGCAGCAGAATTGCAGAGGTGACTGCGATCAGAGCCGATAGGCCCATGAGCGTCACCGCCAAAGGTGCCCCCAGCCACAGACAGCACACAGCGGCAAACTTGACCAACTGTGTTCCGCGTTGCCAGGGCAACCATCCCATCGCGTTCAGCATCAGCCCGGTGAAAAACACCATTGCGGCAGCAATCAGGCTGTTGGTGATCTCGTCGCGGGTCCAGCCTGAAGCGGCGGCTACCAACAGGTAGCCAGCCAGCAACATCAGGATCACCCCGTTCGGAATGGTCGTCGTTCTGATATCCCGGACCGCTGCAGCACCCGAAAGCAGTGCAAAACCGGCCAAGGAAAGGAGGGAAAGTGTAGAAAGGTACATTTTCGCCTCCTTACTGGGTTTGGGGGGACCGGATGGTCCGGGACATCAGAAACCGTGTCAGCAACTATTAGGTGCTGGAGTCATCCGCCGACAGCGAGTCGGAGATGGTCGTGAAAGTGGAATCCAAGTTTCCCCCCAGGGTGGTCAGGGCGGTAATGGCAACCACGGAAATCAGGCCAGCGATCAGGGCGTACTCGATTGCAGTCGCGCCGGATTCACCTTTGGCGAATTTGGTCAGGAACTTTTTCATGGGACTTTCCTTTCAAGGTTTCCGGTAACTCGTAACCGGGGGGACAGAATATGATGTCGCGCATTGGCGTTTGTTTGTGACGGGCGGTCCTCAGACTGGGTAGGTCCGAGACTGCTCGAGTGACCGTCCGTTGAGGAAGAGAATGCAGTAAAAAAACGCCCCGCGAAATTCAGCCGGATACCCTAGGACAGTCGCAGAAATTGGTCAGGTGGCTGAGATGCCAAAGTCGTTAAGCCCCTATACTTTGGTGGATGCGTTGCCTGCGAAGGGGCGGATAATCGACTGTTTTCAATATGAAAACTGATCTGGATTAAGTCGTTGGGCGACTCAGGGAAACACTAGGCTATGTGGTGAAATGCTGGTCCTGATCGACATGAATCACCCGCAGAATCACTCGCGGCACGATGTGTGTGATGGGCGGTCTGGGCCGGTTTCAGCGCCAGCTTGGCAGCCCGTTAAAGTCGCGCCGTTGGTTGGGCTGAGCGTCTGAGTTTTCGCGATGCCGAGCGGCGCATTGCGCGTCTGTGTGGCGGTCCCAGACACATGGAAAGGCCCGGCATGTGCCGGGCCTGCGATGGGGTATAGCGGGGCTGTGGGGCTAGCCCTGAATGATCTGGATGATCGCAGGCGCGATGATGATGACGAACAGGATCGGCAGGAAAAACACGATCATCGGCACGGTTAGTTTCGGCGGCAAGGCGGCGGCTTTTTCCTTGGCCCTCTCCAGTCGCAGATCCCGGCTTTCTTGGGCGTGAACCCGCAGGGCGCGGCCCAGGTCGGTGCCGTACTTTTCGGTCTGTTTCAATGAACCGACCACCTGCCGCACCGGATCCATTCCTGTGCGTTCCACAAGATTATCAAGGGCTTGCGTTCTGTCCTGCAAGTAGGAGAGTTCCAACGATGTCAGCGATATTTCTTCGGCCAGTTCTTTGGACTGCATGCCGATTTCCTCGCTCAAGCGGATCAGCGCGGCGTCGATGCCGTAACCGGATTCCACACAGATCAGCAAAAGGTCCAGCGCATCAGGCCAGGCGCGTTGGATCGATTCCTGGCGTTTGGTGATGCGGTTGCTGATGTACATCCGTGGCAACAACAGCCCCAGGCCCAAACCGCCGCCGCCCAGCATGGCGATGTTTTGTAGGGTCCATTCCTTTTCAAAAATCACCACACCGTAAAACAGTACCACGGCCGCCATCGCTATCGGCATCAGGATGGAGATCATCACATAGACCCCCAGCGCATTGCTGCTGCGTAGGCCCGCCATGCGTAGTTTCTTTAGGATCGCAGTGGATTGTGTGCCCGCCAATTTGGCAAAGACATTGGCCTGTTGTGTTGCACGCTTACCGCCGCCTAACCCCAGTAGGGTCATCAATGACTTCTTCTGCTGCATTGTCTGGGTGCCGCCGTGTTCGATTGCGACCTTTGCCAGACGGCGTTGCAGGTTTTCCTTTTTCAACAGTGGCATGGCCAGTCCTAGAACCACCAGAAAACCGGCGACGGACAACAGGATAATGGCCATCATCTGCGGCGAGAGGGCAGAGAGGTTCAGCATGTTCTTCCCCCTTTAGACGTCGAAGTTGATCATTTTCTTCATCACCATGATGCCGGTGAACATCCACAAAGCGCAGCCACCAAGGATGACCTGTCCCATGCGCGTGCCCAACAGCACGTTGATGTATTCAGGGCTGAGGTAGAACAGTGCGGCTGCCACCAGCATCGGCATCGCGCCGATCATCTGACCGGACATTTTAGCCTCGGACGACATGGTTTTGATCTGCGCATCCAGCATTTTGCGACCCCGAACCACCAGCGAAAGGTTGTTCAGAATTTCGCTGAGCGACCCACCAGAGCGGCTTTGCACGGCGAGAACAATCGCAAAGAACGAGGTTTCCGCCAACGGCACCCGCAGTGCCAGACGATGGGCCGCCTTTTCCAGCGGCATCCCAACAGACTGGTCGTTGAGCAGCATCTGGAATTCGCTGCACACGGGTTCCTTGGTTTCGTTCGCGATGGTCTTCAGGCATTCGCTTAGCGGCAAACCGGCGCTAACGCCGCGCACAATGATGTCCAGTGCGGCGGGAAACTCATCGGAAAACTTCTTCAACCGCCGCTTGGTGGCGCGCACCACATAGAAGTAGGGCAAGGCCAATCCCAAAACCGCGGCGATGGGGGCTGCGATGATCGGGTTGATCTGCGCCACAATCGCCAGACCGAAAAATGCGCTGAGCGCAGTGCCGAGGCATACCAGCACAAATGTTTTTTTAGACCAGCTGAGGCCGGCCTGTTTCAACTGGGTCTGGAAATTGGTGTTTTTGCCCTTTTTGCCGTCCTTCATTGCGGATCGGATTTGGCGGCGGCGGAGTTCGGCATCAATAGCATCCGCACCCGGGACCACTCGGCCACCACCACTGCCGCTGACGCGGTTCATGCGTTTTTTCAGGCGGCTTTCATTCGCGGTTTCCGATGATCCCAACATCAAGGCGACGACCAGCACAAAAACCGACAGGAAAATCGCAGCCTGCAGCAGGACAGCTTGATTGGATTGGACAAAATCAAACATGGTGCATGCCCTCCATCCCGTCTTCTTTCGCCTCGGCGGCGCGCAGGGCGTTGGTCAGATCATCCGCACAGCCGAAGTAGCGCGCGCGTTCCCAGCATTTGGGGCGGCTGATGCCGCAGCTTTGGTGCTGACCGATGATCTTGCCGTTTTCGTCCTCGCCCAGAATTTTGTAGAGGAACAGATCCTGCGTGGTCAGCACATCGCCCTCCATCCCCAGCACTTCGGTGATGTGGGTGATACGACGGGAACCATCGCGTAGACGCTGGGCCTGCACGATCACATCCACAGACGACGCGATAATCTCGCGCAGGGTGCGTACTGGCAGGCGCGATCCGCCCATGGTGATCATTGCCTCCATCCGTGACATGGCATCCCGGGGGGTGTTGGCGTGGACCGTACCCATGGAACCGTCGTGGCCGGTGTTCATCGCCTGCAACAGGTCAAAGGCCTCTGGTCCACGTACCTCGCCCACGATGATCCGTTCAGGACGCATCCGCAGACAGTTCTTTACCAGATCGCGCATGGTCACTTCACCCGTGCCCTCCAGCGAAGGCGGGCGGGTTTCCAGACGCACAACATGAGGCTGTTGCAATTGCAGTTCCGCCGCATCCTCGCAGGTAACGATACGCTCAGTGGTTTCAATGAACCCCGCCAGACAGTTCAGCAGTGTCGTCTTGCCCGAACCTGTACCGCCGGACACAAGGATGTTGCAGCGGACGCGACCGATGATTTTCAGGATTTCGGCGCCTTCGGGGGTGATGGAACCGAAGTTAACAAGATCCTCTAGAGTCAGGGAATCTTTGCGGAATTTACGAATGGTGAGGGCGGTTCCATCTACGGCCAGTGGGCCGGCGATGACGTTCACGCGGCTACCGTCGGGCAGGCGGGCGTCACAGATCGGGCTGCTTTCATCCACGCGACGACCCACCTGCGATACGATGCGCTGACAAACGTTCAACAGTTGTCGGTTGTCCTGAAAACGGATTTGCGTGCGTTCCATTTTACCGCTGACCTCGATGTAGATCGGGTCAGTGCCATTCACCATGATATCGGCAATGTCATCACGCGCCAGCAGCGGTTCGAGCGGGCCATAGCCCAGAATGTCGTTGGTGATGTCAGCGATGAGATGTTTCTGTTCGCTTTCAGAAATCACCTCTTTCTTCACCGCCAGAATGTCGGTGACGTAATTCGCAATCTCGCGCCGTTCCTCGCCTTCGCCCATTTGTGCCAGCTGGTTGATGTCCAGCATCGAGATCAGGGTTTCCATGATCTCGGCCTTGAGCTTGTAGCGCGCGCTGTCCGCCTCGGTCGGTTGAGGGGATCGTGCCTCTGCCTTGCCCTTGGGGATGACCTTGGTGTCGGGTTTCTGAGCGATGGGTGCCTTGGGCGCGGGGGCTGAGGTTGCCTCGGCGCCGGGGGCAGGGCGCTGCGGCTCTGTCGCGGGTTTGGCACTGGACAGGACGCTCTGAGCGGGACGGCCGGTTTTCTTGGGGGCGGAGCCGGTTCTTTTGCCAAACATGGGTAACCTCGAAACGATAGGGACAACACGCAATGAAACGGCGCACAGAGAATGCGCTGCCGCAAGATTGCACCGTGAGGCGTGGCTGCCACAACTCATCCCCATGGCCGAAGTGCCAAGGCGGGTTTGCTGGCGGATTTGGAGGGGAGGGCGGCAAAAAGTATGTAGGCCACTTCCGAATGGAGCCGACCGTCAGACCTATGCGCCCCCCAGTAGGCGACCGCAAAACGCTAAGCTAAAGGAGAAGATTCGCGCGCTTTGATGCATGGACGATCTGCCGCCCGCCGCCAAAGCGCCGACTGAACTTATAGCTGCGACGGACATACCGATGACCGACATTCCCCGCGATTATACGCGTGACCCGAACCTTGATCAGCCTCTGGACCAGTCCACGGCGCAGAATGCGCGCCCGCTTGATGCGTCGCGCAGCCTGACTGCGGGTTTGCGGGTGCTGGTTCTGTGCGATGGTGCCGAGGCGGAATTGAACGTGACACCGGGTGGTCCGATTTCGGTGCAGTTGGCCCACAGCTGGTTTGATGTCTTTAACGTGCTGGAACACGATCACATCGACGTTCTGGTGCTGGAAAGCTTTACCGAGGATACGCTGGAGGCAGATCATATCACCCGCGCCCTGAGAGAGGCGCCGGATCTGCATATCGCGCTTGTAGCCGCAGACATGGAACCAGTGCTGGCGCGTCTGGCGCTGCGTCAGGGTGCCAATGGGATCATTCTGCACCCCGCGCCAGATGAGGTGTTGGATACACCGCTTCGGATGGTGGCAGAGGGCAAGGTGTATATCGACAGCGCTCTTGCTGGTGTGTTGATGGAACAAGCCGCCGGTGCAGGTGAGGCAGAACAGCCCCTGATCTCTCTCACTGATACGGTGGCCGTGGTGGCCGACGATGACGAATATTTCCGCATGGCGCTGACAACCATTCTGGAAGACAAGTTCGGCTTTACCGAAGTGTTTGAGGCCAGCAATCTAGATCAGGCCGAACAGATCATTGCCGCGTGTGGGCGTGTCGATCTGGCGCTGTTTGACCTGCGGATGCCGGGGATGGAAGGCGCTGCATCGCTTGGTAAGCTGCGTCAGACCCATCCAGGTGTGCGCAAGATGGCGGTGGTGTCTGCGTCGCAGGATCGAAACGACGTTTTGCAATCGCTGGCCGTCGGCACCTACGGCTATGTGTCCAAAGCCGAAGGTATCGGCGAATTGAAGTTGGCGCTGTCGCAGATTTTGCAGGGCCGCATTTATGCGCCTGCCTTGCTGCATGAACCGCCGGAACTGGATGCGGGTGCCACTACTGATGCCGGTGTCGTTCTGAGTTTTTCAAACGGGCAAGAGGTCCAGTTCGGCGAAGACGCCGAAGATCTGGCCGCCGCCGCCCGTTATGTGCCCGAACCGGCCCCAGCGCCGGCCCCCAACGCGACACAAGCGCAGGGGGATGTGGCCGAATTGGAAACACTGCCGGATCTATCACCGCGCCAGCGCCATGTGCTGGAACTGCTGGTGAAGGGCATGTCCAATAAAGAAATTGCGCGCGAGATGAACCTGGGGATCGGTACCGTCAAGGTACATGTCACCGCCTTGTTTACCAAGTTGGGGGTATCCAACCGGACCTCCGCTGTGGCTGTTGGTGCCCCGCTGTTATGAGTTGAGTACAGTTATGTTTTCCTTTGCTTCTGCGTCTTCGTCATCCCTTGCGGATGACAACGGTCAGAGTTTTCAGACCGACCATGCCCCATCCGATGCGGGTGAAACGCGCAGTTTTGCGCGGCGTCTGACAGGGCGTTTGCGCGGCGCGGTTGTTAAATTGTGCTTCGCCGGTTTGCTGGCGACGGCCGCAACGCTGCAACTGTTTACGCTGGTGTCTACGGTGGCGAATGGAACGCAGCAAATCGCATTGGCCACCCGCGGGGCAGAGGTTTTTACCACTATTGCCCGCCAAGGCGACGGTGTCGTTTCCCTAATCTCAGATCAGGCGCCCCGAGATGCGTTGCTGGCACTGGAACAGCGCCAGCAGGTGCTGGCACTGACCGGAGATAGCCTACAGGATTTTGCCTATCGTTTGCCCGCAGGGGCGCAGCTGGAATTGTTGCAGCAAGAGGCGACAATTCTCCTGAGCGCCGCGAAAACTGTCGTTTTGGCAGGAGGGCAAGCGGCAGATCTGGCGGCCCTGCGTACAAAAGTATTGGCCTTTGGTGATTTGCAAGTCGCAATGCAAGAGGCTCAGCTGGGTCTGGCTCAGGAACACCTCGTAGGCCTTGAACAACGCACCCGCGCCAAGATTTCGCTGATGGTGGCCTTTCTGGCGGCGACAGTGTTTTTGTTGTCCACGGTTCTGGTGACGGGATTTCGCGAAATGGCCCGCCGGCAGGAAATCGAAGACGAACTGAAAGAGGCCATGGCCGAGGTGGATCAGGCCAGCAAAGCCAAAAGCCGTTTCTTGTCCACCGTGACCCATGAAATCCGCACGCCGCTCAATGCAATCCTTGGCTTCTCCGAATTGCTGGGCCGTGAACCCCTTAGTCCGGATCAAAAACAGCAGGTGTCGCGCCTCAACAATGCGGGGCGCACGCTGAGCCGGATTGTCGATGATGTGTTGGATCTATCCCGCATCGAAGAAGGCGGTCTGGAACTGCGGGATGAGGATTTTTCACCCAATGAACTGTTCCGCGAAGCGGTAGATCTGGTGTCTGTCCATTCGCAGGCGAAGGGTTTGATCCTGAGCAGCGAAATTTCATCCAACATGCCGCGCAGTCTGCAAGGTGATCCACTGCGGTTGTCACAGGTTCTGCTGAACCTTTTGAACAATGCGATCAAGTTTACCCATGAAGGATCGGTGACGCTGAAGGCGGACGCCCGGGTTATCGGTGAAACAGCCCGACTGCGTATCGAAGTGCAAGACAGCGGGATCGGTATCGCCGAAGGAGATCAGGAGCGTTTGTTTGACCGCTATGTGCAGACCGATGGCGGGTTTCAGGCGCAGTCGGGCGGTGGCAGCGGTCTGGGGTTGGCGATTGCGCAGGGGCTGGTTCATGAGATGGGCAGTCAGCTGGAAATGCACAGCACGCCACAGCAGGGCACGACCTTCTGGTTCTATGTGGATCTGCCCGTGATTGATGCACGCAGCGAGTTGCCGATCGAGGTGCCGGAACTGTCCGTTCTGAACGCGGCCGCGGAACGTCTGATGTTGGTAGATGACAGTGTTGATACTGGCGAATTGATCCAGCGTATCATGGGCCGTGAGGGCATACATGTAGAGGTCGTGACCAATCCCCTAGATGCGCTGGCGCAGGTGATGCAGTACGACCCTGACGTGATCATGTGTGACATGCAGATGCCGGAACTTAGCGGGGTAGAACTGACCCGCCAGATCCGCAAGCTGCCTAAACCGTTCTGCGATGTTCCTGTGGTTGCCTTTTCCGCCACCAGCATGACGTCGGAAATTGAACAGATGATTCAGGCCGGGGCCAATGCCTTTGTTGCAAAGCCTTTCCAGATTAACGATTTGGTCGGTGCAATCAGCGCGGTCCTCGAAGAGGCGGGTGAACGCCATGCCAAACGGGCTGCAGCGCGCAAAACCACGCGCACTTTTGCCGAGGTGGAACAAATGGTCGACCTGATGGGCAAGGATTGGGCACAGCGGTTTCTGGGCCGTTTGCGTGACCGACTAGAGGATGGGCTGAACAGTCAACAGTCGCGCACCGAACGGATGGCGATGGCGCACCGTGTTGTCGCTGAGGCGGGGCAGATCGGGGAACGCGATTTGTCGCTGGCGGCCACCGCGCTGGAAGAAGCGCTGCGCGCCGGCGGCGACATTTCCCGCGAAGAGGCGCGTTTCCGAAATGAGGCCCGTGCGTTCCTGTCGCGACTGCCGCTACTGAATTTCCGTATCGGGTAATCCGGCAGTCCGCGCTGTACTATCGGTTTCGCCTCGTTGCTGGTCGGTCAAATGCCCAGCGGCGGGGCGTTTAGCTTTGGATGTCTCAGCCCACGTTCTGCGTGGGCGCGATCGCTTCGCCGTCCAACAGAACCGCGAGGTCCTCCCAACCGTCCAAATCTGCCAGATCATGCAGGAAATGTCGCATCGAGAGCGGTTTGGTCAATATGCCCTGCGCCCCTGCCGCCAGGATTTCCTCGGCACTGGTGGCACCTGCTGTCAGTCCGAAAATCGCGCCTTCGAACCCTAGTGCGCGCAGTGCTTTGCAGACCTCTACCCCGTTCATGCCGGGCAGTTCCACATCGGTCAAAACAAGATCCGGTGTCATGTCGCGCATATAGTCCAGCGCGTCTTCGCCGCTGGCGACCTGTACGACATCATCAAACCGGCGCAGCAGTTGGGATTGGGTGATCTCCGCGACAAGGGGGTTATCCTCGATCAAGAGGACGGTGCGGTTAACTTTGTGGGGCTGGTTTAGCGGTGTCGCTTTGGGCACCTCAGCCGGGGCGGTTTTCAGTGGCAGTGTCACCTCAAACAGCGATCCGCCAGTGGCGACGGCCCTGTATTCGACGGTGCCCCGCATTTTGTCGACAAACAGTTTAACGATATAGGTGCCCAAGCCAGAGCCGTCTGCCTGCGAATGAACGCCGTGGGTCTTGCGGTTGAAGGGGCTAAATAGACCGGGAAGCAGGGCCTGCGGGATGCCCTTGCCGTTGTCTTCTACAGTCCAGACACCACACAGTTGGCCGTGTTGATGTTGTTCACGATAGCTGATCACCAGATGCGTGCCCTGTGAATGCAGGATGGCATTGCGGATCAGGTTACCTAGGATCTGATGCAGGCGCCCAACGTCCAGAATGCGGTCTGCGTCGTATTTTGGACTGCTGTGCAGGTCGATGCTGATCCCGGCATTTTCTGCCACAACGCGATAGACGTTGATCAGATGCGCCAGCATTTCATTTGGATTGAAACGGCTATCGTTAGCGGGCAGCAGATCCTCGTCACGCACCACACTGCCCATGTCATCCATCAGACCAAGGAATTGCTGCAGCACCCCATCGATACGCGGCCCCAGCTGGTCCCAATCCTGTGTGTCGTGCATTTGTTCGGCCAGCATTTTCAGCAATGCGGCAGGGGTGCGCAATTCATGGCTGATCAGCGCGAACAGGCGGTGTTGGCGTTCCTTGCTAAACTCCAGCTGGCGCAGGGTTTCGCGCAGAGTGGTTGAAGTTTCGTGCAGCTCGGTGATGTCGGTTAGTGTGCCGATGGTAACCAGCCCATACTGCCAAGACATTTCCGACACGCTGTGCAAACGGTAAACATGATGGGGCGCATCGTCAGCCCATTCATTGCCGTCCGCAATTCGGATGATCGCGGCCTGAGGTTCGGGGGCATAGCCCGATAGAATGCGGTTCAAAGTTTGCGCATCCTCTTGCGGCATACGGCGCAGGGTGTCGGTCAGCGTATCGTTGAAGGTCCGCTGCGCCGCGATACGGATCATATCATCCATCCAGAACCGTTGGAGACGCGCGCTGAACAGGAAATGCCCGTACTTCGAAAACTCGTATGAATTGGAGAGTTTCTGGCGCAGGGTCGTGCTGCGGCGGATCCTGGAGCGTTGGTTCAGCAACACAATATCAAAGAATGTCAGCAACGTTAGAAAACTGGCAAAGATCAGGTAGTCTTCGGACCAGTTCAGGGTTTCGTCGGGCAATACCATCCGCTGCACCATCAGCCCAAGCAAAGTGACCGGCAAGGCGCTGACGACAGGCAGCAGGAACCGCAGCAGAATGGCGAACATCACAGTAAAGACACGCTCTGTCTGCCAACCCAGTGCCTTGTCCAGCATTCCCAGCAACAAGAAGACAATCAACAGCGGTGCCAGTTTTGCTAATTCCGCCGCAGACGGCGGGTAGACCGCGATCACCAGCAACATCGGTGTGAACACGGCCACGACCACGGCTTCGCTCATGGCAAAGACGATTGCATCTTCAAATAGGCGGGTGCCATAGCCCAGCCATTGAGATGCGGCCCACATGCCAAGTGACGACGCGATCAGGCCACCGATTAGCAAAATCACCAGCAGGGTCGCAGACAAGGAGACATCCAATGCAGGTTTCAACGGGCCGCGCGACAGCAGCGGTTCCAATTTGCGCGCCGGGTAGGCCAGTGTCAGGCCAAACGCTGCATTCAGGCAGAGGCTGAAAAAGGTGAAACTGGTCTGGCTGATATGGTCTGTAACCTGATAGCTGCCTCTGGCAAAGGCGAGGTAGGTCATGCTGAGGTGAACCGCCACAAAGGCCACTGCGAAATAGATACGCTTGGCCGGGGCGAACAGGCTAAAGCCAACCAGCAAAAGCAAAGTCGAGGGATGCGGCATATGCCGTGCCAGCGTGTAGTCGGCGACATCCAGCAGGCTGCGGCGATCCCCCGCGATAAAGCATAGGATCGCGACAATCGTGACAATCAGTGGAAACAGGGCGGGAAACTGACGGTCAAGCCGTTCCCTTGTCACAGACACCTGCGGCTCTTGCAGCATCGCACGTATCAGCACCCGATCGCCTTCGGCGCCGACATTGGGGAAAGTATCATTTATGTCTGTATGCAGACGCAATGCCTTGCCTCAAATCGCCTTTGTTAAGCCTTGGCCGCACGAATGCTGCTCAGGCGTGGAAATCAACTTGCACTGAGAATCCTTCTAAGTTCACTGTTGCGTGAACTGAACCAACATGTCTAGATCATTTAACTGACGCTAGGGTCACGGAGAAATACGCTTTCCTCGTGTTGTGTCGCTTTGGCATTTTGGATTTATACGATCTGCTGGCGACGTTTGTCGCTGAAACGTCGCCATATCAGAGCGATCAGGAACATCGCCGTTAGGACCAGAACGATTGTGGGGGCAGGGGCGCTGTCGATGAAGAAGCTGATGTAAGTGCCCCCCAGCATTGCCGCCATATTGACGATCACAGACACCACCAGCATCCAGCCGAATTGACGCACGATAAGGAAGGCAATCGCCCCCGGCGCAATCAGCAACCCGATGGCAAGGATCAGACCGGTGGCGCTGAGCGTCGCAACGATGACAAGGCTGAGCACTGTCAGCAACCCGTAATGCAGCACGTTCACGTTCAGCCCCGCCGCCCGCGCTTGGGCGGGATCAAAGGCGTGTAGCATCAGATCTTTCCACTTCACCACCATCGCCACGCTGGTCAGCACCGCGATAATGCCAGCGGTCCACAGATCCTGCGTGCCCACGCCTAGGATGTTGCCAAACAGGATGTGATCCAGATGCGCGTTGGTCTCAATTGACGTGTACAGCAGCAGGCCAACCCCAAACATGCCGGAAAAGACCACGCCCATCACCGTGTCCTGTTTCACCCGACTGTTTTCCGCCAGATAACCCGTCGCCACCGCACAGCCCATGCCTGCCACAAATGCGCCAAGGATTAAGGGCAGGCCAAGGATATAGGCCAGCACGATGCCCGGCAGCACCGCATGGCTGATTGCATCGCCCATCAGCGCCCAGCCTTTGAGGACCAGAAAACAGCTCAGAAGCGCCGTCGGCACCGCCACAATCGCACAGATCCAGAAGGCGTTCTGCATGAACGGAAACATGAAGGGAAACAGCAGCTGATCCATCACGCAGCCTCCTCCGCCGGGCGGTTCAGCGCGGCACGGGCCTTGGCCCGTGCGGCCAGAAGGCCGTGCTTGGGCGCCCAGATAAAGGCAGCAAGGAAGACCAGCGTTTGCAGCGTCACAATCACCGCGCCCGTCGCGCCATCAAGGAAATAGCTGGCATAGGCCCCGATGAAACTGGACAGCACACCAATCGCCACCGACGTCATGATCAACCGTGGGAAGCGATCGCACAGCAGGTAGGCCGTCGCCCCCGGTGTCACCACCATGGCAATCACCAAAAACGCCCCCACCGTCTGCATTGCCGCCACGATAGAGGCAGAGAGCAGGGCGAAGAACACCAGTTTCAGCAGGTCAGGGTTCAACCCGATAGAACGTGCATGGCTTTCGTCGAAAAACGTGACCATCAGGTCTTTCCACTTCGCCAACAAAACGGCGAGGCTGACAAAACCGATGATCGCCAGTTGCAACGTATCCTCTGGCGTGATCGCCAGAATGTTGCCCATGGTGATCGTCTGCACATTGATCGATGCGGGATTGAGCGACACCAGAAACAGGCCAAGGCCAAAGAAACTGGTGAAGATGAGGCCGATGATCACGTCAATTTTCAGCCCCGACCGATCCGACAGAAACAGCATCGCCCCCGCCGCCAATCCGCCCGAAATAAACGCGCCAAGGGCAAAGGGCAGACCCAGCGCATAGGCACCGACGACACCGGGTACAACCGAATGGGACAGCGCGTCGCCGATCAGCGACCAGCCTTTCAGCATCAGGTAGCTGGACAGAAAGGCGCAGACCCCGCCGACTAGGGCGGACACCCACATCGCATTGACCATATAGCCGTAGGTGAAAGGTTCCAGCAGGACGTTCATTCTTTGGTGTCCGCTGTGTCTGCCGATTTGTGCGTACGCTCGCCATATTGCACAAAGGGACGCTCATCATCGGTCAGGATCGAGATCTGGCGCGGATCGTCATCATCGTGCAACTCTTGGCCGCCCAGCGTGAACTGGCGCAGCACACCACCAAAGGCGCGTTTCAGGTTGTCACGGGTAAAGGTGGTCTCGGTTGGGCCGTAATCCAGCACGGTGCCTTTGACCAGCACGGTACGGTCGCAGAATTCGGGGACAGAGCCGAGGTTGTGGGTCGATACCAACATCACCCGCCCCTCATCGCGCAGCTCACGCAACAGGGCGATGATTTGATCTTCGGTCTTCACATCCACGCCGGTGAACGGCTCATCCAGCAGGATCACTTGACCGTCCTGTGCGAGCGCGCGGGCCAGAAACACCCGTTTGCGCTGCCCGCCGGACAACTCGCCAATCTGGCGCTTGCGGAAATCCTGCATATTGACGCGCTCCAGCGCCTGATTAACAGCGGCATGATCGGCGGCGCGGGGAAGGCGCAGCAGGCCCATATGGCCATAGCGCCCCATCATCACCACATCCTCCACCAGCACGGGGAAGGCCCAGTCGACCTCTTCGGACTGGGGAACATAGGCGACCAGATTTTCCTTCAACGCCTGTTTGACGCTGCGATCCAGCAGGCGGATTTCACCCTTGGCGGCAGGGACAAAGCCCATGATCGCCTTAAAGAGCGTGGATTTACCCGCGCCGTTCACACCGACCAGCGCGGTCACCGTGCCGCGCGGGATGGCAAATGTGGCGTCATGCAGGGCGGTGTGGCCGTTGCGATAGGTGACGGTGACGTCACGGGCAAAAATGCCCCCGCCGACATCTGCGGAACCTGTGAAATCCTTCATCTCGGCGGCGTGCGTCAGGGGCATATCGTCTTTCATATCAATCTACTGTCCGGCTCAGTTGATGTCAGCGGTCAGGCCAGATGCAATGGTTTCAGAGGTGACGCGCAACAGATCCAGATAGGTGGGCACCGGACCATCCGCGGTGCTGAGGCTGTCGACATACAGCACCCCACCGTAGCTGGCGCCGGTTTCCCGCGCTACCTGTTTCGCTGGGTCCGTGTTGACGGTGCTCTCACAGAATACGGCGGTGATATTGTTGTCCCGTACGCCATCAATCACCTTGCGCACCTGTTGCGGCGTGCCGGTCTGATCGGCGTTCATCGGCCAGAGGTATAGTTCTTTCAGACCCAGATCCTTGGCCAGATAGCTGAACGCGCCTTCGCAGGACACCAGCCAGCGTTTATCCTCTGGCACTTCGGCGATCTGGTCTTTCAGCGGCTCAATGGTGGCGCGCAGCTGAGTTTTGTAGGCCTCGGCATTGGCCTTGTAGACCTCAGCATTGGCTGCATCATGTTCCGCGAAGGCGGCGGCGATGTTGTCGATATAGACAAGCGCATTATCCAGCCCCATCCAGGCATGAGGGTTTGCCTTGCCTTCATAGGACCCGCTAGCGATGGAAATCGGGTCGATCCCATCGGTCAGCGTCACCGACGGCTTTTCGCCCAGATTGGCGATGAACTGTTCAAACCACAGTTCCAGATTGAGGCCGTTCCACAGCACCAGATCCGCGTCATAGGCATGCACGATATCTTGGGGGGTGGGCTGATAGCCGTGGATTTCTGCCCCCGGTTTTGTGATCGAAACCACCTCTGCCGCGTCACCGGCGACGTTTTGAGCCATGTCAGACAGAACGGTGAAGGTGGTCACAACCTTCATCTTGTCAGCCATCGCAGGGCTGGCGATCAGCGCGGCAAGTGCGACAGAGGTGAAAAGGGACTTGGTCATTGCAGGTCTCCGGTCAGAGAGGGGGCGTTAAAGGCCAAGTAGTGCAATTGCGAACCATTCTCAAGAGTGACGTGGCGCGTTTTTGCGAATGGTTCTCAAAATGTGGATCATACGGGGATTTAATGTGAGTTATCCTCATGTTTGAGTTTATTATTATGAGGTATGTTTGGGGATGGGCGGCGAATAGACAGGCGGAACTGTTATTTTCCTAGCCAAGGCCCGTCCGATGTCCGCTCAATTGCCCCGCTCTGCCACCTTCGATGAAATTTTAGGCGCTGCCGCCCGCCGTATTCTGGTGATGGATGGGGCGATGGGCACGCAGATCCAGAAACTGGGTCTGGTGGAAGGTGACTTTAACGGTGATCACGCGGGACATGGTGCAGGCTGTGCCTGTCACGCGCATATCCACAGCGACACGCCCTTGATCGGTAACAACGACCTCTTGAACCTAACGCGGCCGGATGTGGTTGAGGATATCCATTACCAATACGCCCTTGCCGGTGCTGATATCGTCGAAACCAACACGTTTTCCGCCACCACCATTGCGCAGGCCGATTATGGCCAAGAGGCGCTGGTAGACGCGATCAACATCGAAGGCGCCCGTCTGGCGCGCCGTGCGATGGACCGTGCAGAGGCGGAGGATGGGCGCAAACGCTATGTGGCGGGCGCCATCGGGCCGACCAATCGCACGGCCTCAATCAGCCCTGATGTGAATAACCCCGGCTACCGCGCAGTGACATTCGACCAGCTGCGCGTGGCCTATGCTCAACAGGTGCGTGGGTTGTTAGAGGGGGGCTCCGATCTGTTGCTGATCGAAACCATCTTTGACACGCTGAACGCCAAGGCAGCGATTTTCGCCTGTGAGGAGGTGTTTGAAGAGCGCGGGCTGCGCTATCCGGTGATGATCTCTGGCACCATCACCGATCTGTCGGGGCGCACCCTGTCGGGGCAGACGCCCACCGCCTTCTGGCATTCGATCCGCCATGCGGCGCCGCTGACCGTTGGGCTGAACTGTGCGCTGGGGGCCGATGCCATGCGCGCCCATATGGCAGAGATTGCGGGTGTCGCGGATACCCTCACATGCGCCTACCCGAATGCGGGCCTGCCCAATGAGATGGGCGAATATGACGAAAGCCCCGAAGAGATGGCGCGTCAGATCGCCGGATTTGCCCGTGAGGGGCTGGTCAACGTGGTGGGGGGCTGCTGTGGATCGACCTATGACCATATCCGCGCAATCGCTCAGGCCGTTGAGGGCATTGCGCCCCGCACCCTGCCAACCCCCGCGCCATTGATGCGCCTGTCGGGGTTGGAACCGTTCACGCTTAGCAAAGACATCCCCTTCGTCAATGTCGGCGAACGTACAAACGTCACCGGCTCCGCCCGCTTCCGCAAGCTGATCACCAATGGTGATTATGCCACCGCGCTCGAGGTCGCGCGCCAACAGGTGGAAAACGGCGCGCAGATCATTGATGTGAACATGGATGAAGGGCTGATCGACAGTCAGGCCGCGATGGTGGAATTCCTGAACCTCATCGCCTCGGAACCCGATATTGCCCGTGTGCCCCTTATGATCGACAGCTCCAAGTGGGAGGTGATCGAGGCAGGCCTGCAGTGTGTGCAGGGCAAGGCGATTGTAAACTCCATCTCGCTCAAGGAAGGAGAGCAGGCATTTCTGCATCAGGCGCGTCTGTGCCACCGTTACGGCGCGGCTGTGGTTGTGATGGCCTTTGATGAAACGGGACAGGCCGACACAGCGGACCGCAAGGTCGAAATTTGTACGCGGGCCTATAACATCCTCACGGGGCAGGTGGGCTTCGCGCCCGAAGACATCATCTTTGATCCCAACGTCTTTGCCGTGGCCACGGGGATAGAGGAGCATGACAATTACGGCGTCGACTTCATCGAAGCCACGCGCCGCATCACCCGCGATGTGCCGCATGTGCATGTGTCTGGGGGGATCTCTAACCTGTCGTTCAGTTTCCGTGGGAATGAGGCAGTGCGCGAGGCGATGCACTCTGTCTTTCTCTTCCACGGTATTCAGGCGGGCGTGGATATGGGGATCGTCAACGCCGGTCAGCTGGCGGTCTATGATCAGATTGATCCCGAGCTGCGCGATGCCTGCGAGGATGTGGTGATGAACCGTCGTCGTGATGCCACCGAACGCCTGTTGGAACTGGCAGAGCGGTTCAAAGGGCAGGGGGGCAGTAAAGGCGCCGCAAAGGATATGACATGGCGCACATGGGATGTTGCCAAACGTCTGGAACATGCGCTGGTCAACGGGATCACCGATTTCATTGAGGAAGATACCGAAGAGGCCCGTCAAAGTGCCGAGCGTCCCCTGCATGTGATCGAAGGACCGCTGATGGCGGGGATGAATGTGGTGGGTGATCTGTTTGGCGCCGGAAAGATGTTCCTGCCCCAAGTGGTGAAATCCGCACGGGTGATGAAACAGGCGGTGGCTGTGCTGCTGCCCTATATGGATGCGGAAAAGGACGGCGCGGCCGAAAGTGCGGGTAAGGTGCTGATGGCGACGGTCAAAGGCGACGTGCACGATATTGGTAAGAACATCGTCGGTGTGGTGCTGGCCTGTAACAACTATGAAATCATCGACCTTGGCGTGATGGTCCCGGCGGAGAAGATCCTACAGGTCGCACGGGATGAGGGGGTGGATATCATCGGCCTCTCTGGTCTGATTACGCCGTCACTGGATGAAATGGTACATGTCGCCAGTGAGATGCAGCGCGCAGGCATGACCCAGCCGTTGCTGATCGGCGGCGCCACCACCTCCAAGGTGCATACAGCGGTGAAAATCCATCCTAGTCTGGAGAGTGCGCAGGCGATCTATGTCACTGATGCCTCCCGCGCCGTAGGGGTGGTGTCTAACCTGCTGAGTGAGACGCAGAAGGGGGGCTATATCGAAGACGTCCGCAAGGAATACGCCGAGGTCGCCCAAAAACACGCCCGTGCCGAACTGGCCAAGAAGCGGATCAGCGTAGAGACAGCGCGTGATAACGCCTATCGCTGTGACTGGGGCAGCTATCAGCCCACGCCGCCTTCTTTCCTTGGCACCCGTACGTTTGACGATTGGGATCTCAGCGAGCTGGCGCGCTATATCGACTGGACGCCGTTTTTCCAGACGTGGGAAATGCGCGGGGTCTACCCAAAGATCCTGGAGGATGAAAAACAGGGGGAAGCCGCGCGTCAACTCTTTGCCGATGCGCAAACCATGCTGACCCGTATGGTGGATGAAAAGTGGCTGACGCCCAAGGCCGTCGTTGGTTTCTGGCCCGCCAATGCGCTGGGCGATGATATTCAGCTGTTCACCGACGATACCCGCACCACCCCCTTGGCGACCCTACACACCCTGCGCCAGCAAAGCACCAAACGCGCTGGGCGGCCGAACGTCGCACTGGCGGATTTCGTCGGCCCAGCGGGTGTGCCGGATTATGTGGGTGGGTTTGTTGTCACCTCTGGGGCCGAAGAGGATCGGATCGCCAAAGCGTTTGAGGAGGCGGGTGATGACTATTCGTCGATCATGGTCAAAGCGCTGGCCGATCGTTTGGCCGAAGCGTTTGCCGAACGTCTGCACGAAAAGGTCCGGCGCGAGCTGTGGGGCTATGCCGCAGATGAGGATCTGACCAACGCCGACCTGATCCGCGAAGTCTATGCAGGCATCCGCCCCGCACCGGGCTATCCGGCGCAACCCGACCATACGGAAAAGGCGACGCTGTTTGACCTGCTGGATGCAGAGGCAGCAACAGGTGTGGCACTGACCGATAGCTATGCAATGTGGCCGGGCGCCTCTGTCTCGGGCCTCTATCTGGCGCATCCTGACAGCTATTATTTCGGCGTTGCGAAGGTTGAGCGCGATCAGGTCGAAGATTATGCCATACGCAAGGGAATGGATCTGGCAGAGGCAGAACGCTGGTTGGCGCCGGTGTTGAACTATCAGCCGGTCGACTATGCGAAAGCAGCGGCGGAATGACCTGTCCGCCACTACCACCCTGCCTGCGCAGGGTGGTGCCAGACCCGAAGGTCTGAGTGGGGTCTTAAGTCTCCTCGGTGGAGAGGGTGGAACCTAGCGTTAAATCAGTCGGGGGCAAGTCAAAGGTGCTGTCGGAATGCATCTTTTGTGGCGCGGCTACGTTCGTCACGCGCTGGAAGGACGTAACGTAGGGACACCCGCGGGCGTGACCTACGGCCGGTTTGGTGGTTTGATGGGGCTGCAACAGAACGAACAGACAGGCGAGCCCACATGGCACATTTGAGCGGACACTGTACCTGCGGGGACATTCGATTTGTAACCGGCGCGCCTGTGATGCGGGCGCTGTGCCATTGCAATATCTGCAAGGCCTATCATGGTCGCGACTTTGCCGATTTCACCATCTTCCGCACCTCTGCCTTTCGCGAAGAGAGCACCGGCAGTGTGACCTATGAGGTGAAGAAACAACCGCCGCTGCTGAAACGTGGCACCTGTGACAATTGCGCGGCGCCTATTCTGGAACGGCTCACCATGCCCGGTTTGCCCAAGATGATGCTGATCCCAACCCGTTGGCTGACGGAGCAGGATCAGCTGCCAGAGCCGAGCTTTCATATGTTCTATGACCTGCGTGTTCAGGATGCGGCGGATGATCTGCCCAAGGCCAATGGTTATCTGGGAAGTCAGATCCTCTTTGCCCGCCACTTCCTGCCCGCAGTGCTAAGCGGTAAGGGCAAGAGCGCGGCCTAGGGCTGTTGTCATCCTGCGGTGACATCGCAGGGCAGGCGGTTAATCCGCCGCCGCCTCTGGCAGCATCACCGCGTATTTGGTTTTGAACACCTCGGGCATTTTCACCGGCCGCCCATTGGTCAGATTGGTGCTGACGTAATCGGTCTTGGCCCGCAGGATGGTCTTGCGATCCGACAGGCGCACCATCTGGAACCGACGGCTGCAGCGCAGGCGTCCGTCATTGCTGACAATCCAGTTGAACACCGCCACCTGATCGCCCAACCGTGCAGAGGCGATATAGTCGATCTCATGGCGCACGGCGGCCATGCCGCGTTCCATGTCCATGCAGGTTTTTTCATCCAGTCCCAGCAGGCGGGTATGGGCCCAGACGCAGGCATCCAGCCATTTCAGGTAGACGGCGTTGTTCACATGATCAAACCCATCCAGATCCGCCTGCGTTGCGGTGACCAATTGCCAGAAACTGCCGGGGTGATCGGCCAGTGCCTCAATCTCGGCATGGGTTAGGTCGGGTGTCGTTGTGTCACTCATCACATCAATCTCCACATCAGGCGGGGGTGGGTTCCAGCGTCGGTTCGCGTTTGAAAAAGCGCGGGAAGGTCTCTTCGATCAGCATCACGGCCAGCACAGCCCCCGCAGCGCCCGTAAGCGTCAGCGCAAAACGAGAGATCAGCGCCTGCATCGCAATGTCAGAGGCCATAGCCGTCACCGTTGTGGCCAACATGGTGGTGGTTGCGAACTGATAAACCATAGGCGGCATACGCCCGTGCATCACGCCCCAACCGAAGCCGACCCCGACAAGGGCCACGACGATGGCCATCACAGCGAAACTGGGAACGGTGGCGAAGATAACCAAAGCAGGCATCACCAAGGCCAACCCGATAACCGTGCCATGCAGGCGATCCTTGGCTTCGTTGATCATGGCACTGCGGCCGGGAAACACCAACGGGAACAATGCCGTCAGCGCAATAATCAGATCCTGTGGCGGCAGCACCAGATACAGCCAGAAACAGTAGGCCGTTGCCACACCCGCGCGCAGAACCGATCCCGCAAAGAGGCTTTGAGTGGCGGTTTGGGGACGGTCGTCATGAATGATCTTGGTTTTTGGCGGCAGCACCAGGTAAAGCAGCGTGACAATGATCGCGGCGGCGATGCTGTCGGTGATCAATTCATCCCGAATGACATGCAAAAAGGCGCGGTTCTGTAACGACATCACTGACAATAGGACAGTAATGATCGCGATGATGAAGCCCAGATTGTTACCGCGCTGACGGGCCAGATGAATGCCGCCCAGCAACAGGACAAAGGTGGTCAGGATCATGAGCCAGGGAATTTCCCGCGTCACAGCAAAGATCCACGACAACACCAGCGTCAGGATCGGCGCCGCTATGCCAAGGCCGATGATCTTGCCGATGTTAAACGCCCCCCGCAGCCCGAGAACAAAGGCGGCGGGCAACGCCAGCGTCAGCGCAGGCATCTGGGTGTCCAATACCTGAATAGCCGCAAACATCGCTGCACACAGCGCACCTACGCGCAGCGGAAACAGCGGGTCATCTTCGGCGCGGGGGCGCGGGGCGACATACATGCTGCGGCCTCAGTACAGGTAGCTGAGGGTGCTGCGCACGCGCTGGAACATGCTGGCCAGGCCACTGATTATGCCGTTTTCGCCGGTGTGGATCACAACGTCGGCCTTGCCGCCCAAACGCAGCGGGTAGTCCATCACCAGCGGCAGGGCCGCCAGATCAATGCGCACTGGAATACGACGCGCCGGTTCGAACCATTCGGTCGGTGCGGTGCTGACGGGCAGGCCGCCGGCCTGACGCGGGGTGGCGTTGATGCCCCAGCCGATGCTGTCTAGCGTGCCCTCAAACACCTTGCCGGGGATCGCATCAAAGGCAATGGTCACTCGATCGCCGGATGTGACGTTGCCCAGCTGGTTTTCCCGCAGGTTGGCGGTGATCCAGATGTCTTCGGCGTCGATAAAGGTGATCACCGGCGTGCCCGCACCGACAAACTGACCGGGGGCCAGTTTCAGGTTGCTGATCGCCCCAAAAGAGGGGGCGGTGACCACGGTAGAGGCCAGATCATATTCCGCTTTTTCCAGCGCCAGACGTGCCGCTTTGACCTGCGGGTTGTTGGCAGCATCGCCCAGCTGTTGCTGGGCCGCTTCGGCCTGACTGACTGCCGCTTCTAGTGTTGCGCGGGCGGCGGTCAGGGCACGTTCTGCATCCTGACCACGTACTTCGGACACAACACCACGTTCGACCAGACGCATGGCGCGTTTCGTGTCGGCCTCTGTTTTTTCCAGATTGACGCGGGCCTGCGCTACCTGTGCCTGTGCGGCGGCAATGCGCGATGTGCTGGCCTCGACCCCTTGCAGGGCGTTTTGCAACTGCACCCGCGCTGACTGTGCCGCCAAGCGGTAGGTTTCATCGTCGATATGGAACAGCGCATCGCCCTGCTGCACCAGTTGATTGTCCCGTACAAAGACCTGATCCGTTCGTCCCGGCACACGTGGGGCGATTTGGATCACCTGCGCGGTGACCGTGCTGCGGCTGGTCGAGGGGGCATAACGATCGGCCAGCGTATTCCAACCGACGATACCCACGGCGGCCAATACCAGCACACCAGAGGTGATTTTGACAATGACACCGCTGCTCTCGCGGTCTTGGCTGATTTCTTCGCTCATGTTTGCCCCTTGGGTCTTTGATGACTGCATACGAAATAATGACGTTACATTTCACCACATCGCCACAAATCTGTGACGCTTGGCGATTTCAGCGGGCTTATCGCGCGTTTCGGGCAAAGAGGTATGTCTTACGTTACGGCACACGGCGATCGGTCCGGGATAGAACCGCTCACAAATGCGTGACACCGCTGCTGGCGCAGTATCTGAACAGATACCCGTCACAGACGGACAGTTCTCATGCGGCCCATCTGCTCTCATGCGACTCATCTGCCGCATGAGATCCATGGTTGAGGCGTTTTGAGGCCCTTATGCGCGTTCGAAATGAAAGATAACGCGGACCACCTCGTTGGTTTCCAGCAGCTCTTCCATCTTTTCGCGCGCAGGGATGGTGCGGACAAGTTTGAAATTCGGCAAGGCCTCTTCCTGAAATTCAAACGGAAAGGCCCAGTTGCGATCGCCAAATCGAACTTGCTCTTTGGCAATTCGGGTGTCGAAACACAAAGTTGCACCGGGTTTGGAGGCGGCGCGGTCTAGCTGGTCAAAATAGGTGGCGCATTCATCGGGGTGAACGTGATAGGCGACGTTGCTGCTAAAGACGAAGTCCGCGCCAAAATCGACCGCTTGTTCCAGTTTGTCGGCGATGGTGCCCAATTCGGCCTGCCACTCTGTACCGATGATTTCGTTCACGCGCGGGCGACCCATGTCGATGAAATCCATCGTCAGATCCATGCCAAAGTAGTTCCCGCTGTTCAGCCAGCGGATGAAGTGCAGCCCGACGCGCAGGCTGCCGCAGCCCAGATCAATGACTTTGGTATCAGGTGTGAGGTCGAACCATTTGCAATATTTGTCGAATTCATCCTGGCCCGCTTCTTCGAAAGAGATAAGCTCCCCTTTGCGATAAAGATCCTTGCCCAGGGCCCCGTGAGCTTCTCCGTCGCGCAGGACTTCGGCCAGCTTTTCAACGTAATAGTCGGAAAATTTGGCGTTGGGGTGTTCAGCTTTGTAGTCTTCAAAATCCACAGGGGTTTTCCTTGGTTATGGGGCGGCGCAATGGCTCTTGCATCGTTTATAACGGACGATGGACACAATTGTTCAGCTATCTGCAGGCGGATGCGGTGTTGGGTCCGTCAGTGGCACTCATCCGTGTGTGGCGCAAGGCGGCAGAACTGTTATCTGTCGATCACGCGGACTGCCCACCAGCCCGCACATCGGGCTGCCCCCTGTCCCCCCACGCCAGATATGCTAAACCGTGCTGCACTCGAATCGAGGGAAGAGACCCGCGCCTGAAAGCAGGAACTGACTGCTCAGCCCCCAGTGTTTGAGTTGAGATGGAGTGAACACCTTGGCCAAAGACCTGAACACAGCCGCACGCCTGTCCGTGGCACCGATGATGGATTGGACGGACCGCCACTGCCGGTATTTGCATCGGTTGTTGTCGCGGGAGACGTTGCTTTACACCGAAATGGTCACTGCACCTGCGTTGGTGCGGGGGGGGGCGGTGCATTTGTTGGACTTCAACGAAGAAGAACATCCTGTGGCCCTGCAATTGGGGGGATCTGATCCGGCAGAGCTCGCTCAGGCGGCAAAGCTGTCCGAGGAACGCGGCTATGATGAGGTGAACCTGAACTGTGGCTGTCCCAGCGATCGGGTGCAGTCAGGTACATTCGGTGCTGTATTGATGCGTCAGCCCACGTTGGTGGCCGACTGTGTGAAGGCGATGCAGGATGCGGTGTCTGTTGAGGTGACGGTGAAATGTCGCATTGGTGTGGATGACCAAGATCCGCATGAGGTTCTGCCGGCGTTTCTTGAAGAAGTGTCTGCAACAGGCTGTAATCGCTTCACTATTCATGCGCGCAAGGCGTGGCTTCAGGGGCTTAGTCCGAAGGAAAACCGCGATATTCCGCCGCTGGATTACGATCTGGTGCACGCGATGAAGGCGCGGTTCCCGGAGTTGCACTTGTCCTTGAATGGCGGCGTTACCTCGCTGGCAGAGGCGCAGGTGCATCTGGATCGGGGGCTGGACGGTGTCATGATTGGCAGGTCGGCCTACCATCAGCCAGCCGATATCCTGTGCGCTGCAGACCCACAAATCTATGGCACGGGTGAGGTCACAGACCCCGTCACCGTCGTGCATCAGATGCTGCCCTACATTGAGAACCACGTGTCGGCTGGTGGCAAGCTGGGGCAGGTGACGCGGCATATGCTGGGGCTCTTCGCAGGGAAGCCCGGGGCGCGCCAATGGCGCCGTATTCTGTCGGAAAACGCCCATAAACCCGGTGCAGGCCCCGATCTGGTGGTTGAGGCCCTCGCGGCTGTGACCGGCGCGGCTGAGGCGGCAGAACGTCAGGCAGTGTAAACGCGCCCGCCCGCCTGTTTCCCAAACTGCTGGTTTCGCACTGGTCATTGACGACAGTGGCGCTATCTTGGCGCCCGTTGTGCCGTGGATAGAGGCGGGCTGATCAAGGGGACGGGGATGCCGGAAATTGAATTGTTGCTGATGATGCTGGGCCTGTTGATGGCCATTGGGGCAATCGCGGGCGTGCTTGCCGGCCTGTTAGGGGTCGGTGGTGGCATCGTACTTGTGCCTTCTTATTTCTATGCGTTTCAGACGCTTGGCTATGATGGTCCTCAGCTCATGCAGATGTGTTTGGCGACCTCACTGGCGACGATCATCGTGACCTCTTTGCGGTCTGTGCATAGCCACAACAAAAAGGGCGCGGTGGAATGGTCGATCCTGCGCGGTTGGGGGCCGGGGATCGTGGTTGGTGCGATTGTTGGCGTTCTGGTGGCCGCATCGTTGCGCTCTGCCACGCTTCAGGGAATTTTTGGTGTGCTGGCCTTGGTGATTGGTGCCTACATGGGGTTGGGACGCAGTGAATGGCGGTTGGGCCAACAGATGCCACGCGGGATTGCCCGTCTGGTGATTTCGCCCATGGTCGGGTTCCTGTCTGTGCTAATGGGGATCGGGGGTGGCAGTTTTGGTGTGCCGTTGATGACCCTCTTTGCTACGCCAATTCACCGTGCGGTGGCAACGGCTGCGGGCTTTGGTGTGATTATTGCCGTGCCTGCCGTGATCGGGTTCCTGTTTGTATCGATTGATCCGGCACAACGGCCGCCGATGACCCTTGGGGCGGTCAATCTGGTGGCGTTTGCGATCACGATTGCGATGACATTGATGACCACACCACTTGGCGTGAAACTGGCGCATGCCATGGATCCGAAACCACTAAAACGTGTGTTTGCGGTTTTTCTTACGTTGGTTGCGCTGAACATGCTGCGCAAAGCATTTGGTCTTTGAGCGCCAGTTTGATTCGCGCTTGAGTGATAAAATATCTGGTGAAAATACGGGGGCTTCGGCCCCCGTTTTTGTGTGCGATTGTCGCAAGATGATGCGTCAGTCATTCGTTAGCGGTGAAACTGTTTCTAAAATATCGACTATAGTTGGTATCGGTTGCAACTAAAGGAGGTAGTTCGTACTCTGCGAGTGCATTTTAGGGGACCGATCACAATGTTAGCGATCATGACTTTGCTGGGCCTTGCCAGCGTTTACAGCGTCTACACCTTGTTCGAAGAAGATGGCACTAACAATGAAGAAGAGGAGCCGCACAGCGGCGATCCCGATTTCATTGGATCCGCTGAGGGAACAGAGGGCGACGAACTCTTTCTGGGCAGCACCAGTGGCGACGATATTCTGGGTCGCGCTGGCGACGATACCATCAACGGTGGTGCCGGTGGTGACCTTATCCGCGGCGGCGTCGGTCGTGATCTGATCGATGGTGGCGCCGACAACGATGACCTGCGTGGCGGGTCCGGCGATGATAGCATCATGGGGAATACCGGCAACGACCGGTTGGTCGGCGATGACGGAAACGACACCCTGTCCGGCGGCGCCGGAACGGATGACTTGGCGGGTGGCGACGGCGATGACCAGCTGAGCGGTGGCGACAGCAACGATTTCCTGACTGGTGAGGCCGGTGCCGACACGCTGTTGGGCGAAGCAGGCAATGACACGCTGTATGGTGGCGCTGAAAATGATGCCTTGAACGGCGGCGCTGGCGTTGATCAGCTGTTTGGCGAAGGTGGCAATGACGTCTTGCTGGGCGAGGCGGGCAACGACACGCTGAACGGTGGCGATGGCAACGACCTGATTGATGGGGGCGATGACGTCGACTGGATCCTTGGTGGTTCCGGCAATGACTCGCTCGTTGGTGGTGCAGGAAATGACACCGTATCCGGCGGTCTGGGCAATGACCTGATCGAAGGTGGCGCAGGTTCTGACCAGCTGTCCGGCGACGAAGGCAATGATGCCATTCAGGGCTACCTGTCCTCAAACCCCGCTGATACTGGTTTCCGTAACAGCGATATTCTGGACCCTGACCAGCTCTTTGGTGGTGAAGGCAACGATACACTGCTGGCGGGTAGTGGGGATGAACTGCGCGGTGGCGAAGGCGCCGATATGTTTGCCCTGGGCACCTGGATTAACGAAGAGGTGCAGATCCGTGACTATGTTCGCGGTCAGGATGTGATCGTGTTGAACTATAACGCGGCTGACACCACGCCACCTGTTGTTACACTGCAAGAGGATCCGGATGCGGCTGGCGATGCACAGATCCTGATTGACGGGGATGTTGTGGCAACAGTGTCGGGCGCGTTTGGCACCTTGACGGTGGGCGATGTTGTGGTGTCCGCTGTTGATGGCTGGTTGGATGCACCAGAGTCCGATCCGGCCCCCACGCCCGATCCTGATCCGGCACCCACACCAGATCCTGATCCGGTGCCATCGACCTAAACACTGTGAGCATATCACAACAAAGCCGCCCGTCAGAAATGAGGGCGGCTTTCGTTTTTGTGGTCCAGTTTAGTGCGTTCCAGGGGGGGGGCACCGTTGCGGTTATTGACCCCGCATCCGTGCGCTACGCCCGCCACGTCGCTGTTTCAACAGGCTGGCGCGATTGGGTAGGTCCGCCATCACCTCACGCCGTGCTTCGGGCGTCATCCGGGACCAGTTGCCGATCTCATCCAGGCTACGGTGGCAGCCAGTGCAGATTTTGGCCTTGGGGTGGATCGCGCAGAGCTTCACGCAGGGGCTCTCGATCTCGTTGCGTTTCCAGACGTCGTCGCTCATTTGGGATCCTTCTTGCGGCGGCGGAGGGATGGGGCAGGGCGCCTTTGGGCGGCCCAGAGTTTCAGATGTTATAGATTGCGCAACCGATCAAGGAAGCCCTGAAGGATAAAAGAGGCCGCCACATTGTCGATTTTTTCGGCCCGTTTGGCGCGCGACGTATCCGCCTCGATCAGGGCGCGTTCGGCGGCCACGGTGGACAGGCGTTCGTCCCAGTAGCCAATTGGCAGATCGGTCAGCTGGCTAAGATTGCGGGCAAAGGCGCGGGTGGATTGGGCGCGCGGCCCTTCAGATCCGTCCATATTGCGTGGCAGACCAAGGAGGATGCCGCCGACCTGCCGGTCCTTGCAAATCTCCAATAGGCGCGCGGCATCGACACCAAATTTTTTGCGTTTGACCGTTTCAACGGGCGTCGCAACGGAACGCAACACATCAGACACCGCCACGCCAATCGTCTTGGTCCCCAGATCAAGGCCCATCAGTGGCTGCATTGGGGCCAGCGCGGCGGCCATTTCTTGTTCAGTTTCATAAATCATTGGCGCAATCCTGCGTTTTCGGCGGCGGCCTCGATCAGGCGCAGCGCCTCGGGGGAGGCGGCAAAAACCTGCAATGCCTCAGTATAGATCGCCTGAGCCTGTCCCACCTCATCCAGAACGCCATAGGCGCTGATCAGGCGCGCCCATTCCTCGGGTGTGCCGCCGTCTGTGGCCAGACGATCAGCGAGGCCAGCCACCATGCCACGGATCATTTCATTGCGTTCTTCGACGCTCATGTCCTGCGCAGCGCGGATTTGGTCGGCGTCTGGACCTGGCGCTGCATTCAACGGGGGCAGTTCATAGCGGATGCCTGCCTGCTGTGCGGCCGTTTCGATCTGGCCGCGGATCGGGGCGATCCAAGGCGCGTCTGCGGGGCCTTCCTTTAGCAGCGTGGACCAGATGCGAAACGCGCCATCAGGACGTCCGACCTGTGCAAACATCAGCCCCATGTAGTAGCGCGCAATCGGGTTTTGGCCGTCAGCCTTTAGGATGCGGCCCAGTACGCGCTCTGCCTCGGGGGAGACAAAGCCGCCAGCTGCCAGTACCATCAAATCGGCCAGATCAATCAGATCCTCGACCTGCGCATCGTTGCCAAGGACAGCGACGACCTGCTCTTGTGCCTTGCGTGCGGCCACAAAATTCCCAAGAGCAGCTTCATTGCGGGTCAGCAGGCGCAGGCCTTGCAGATCATTCGGGCGCTCAACCACAGCGGCGCGCAGTTGGGTCATCAGCAGTTTATATTCTTCGCTGATCTCTGTTTCTGGCGCGGTGGGGGTGGTGCGGGCCTCGACCTCTTCTTGGCTTGGGCGGTTGCGGCGAATGTCATCGGCCATCGCCAGACGATCCTTCAGCGCCAGATCTGGTACGTGCGGTGCGCCCAGATCGTTATAAAGGACAAATGCGCCACCAACGACAAACACCGTTGTTGCGACAGCCACAACTTTGCCCGCCATCGCAGGCTGGCCGCCGGTTTCGCCACCGGTTCGCAGTTGGGCATCAGCAGACAGGATGCGGCGCGAGATTTCGGCCTTGGTACGCTCGCCGTCCTCTGCGTTGATGACGCCGCGCGCCATATCTTTGTCGACCTCAGCCAGTTGGGCGCGGTAGACCTTCAGGTCATAGGCGGCAGGGGGTTCTGCGCCGGTGCGGCCACGCAACAGGGCGATTGCCATCAATAGGGACACGCCCAGAGCCAGGGCTGCGGTGATGATCCAGAACGTCATGTGGCCTCCTGCTGCAGTTCTCCGTGATGTAACGCTGCGCCCCCGCAGGCAAAAGGCTTAATTCACGCAAAATCGCCGTACAGCGCCGAGTTGTCGCAACTGTGAAGCACGGAAAACGTCCAAGGCTAGGACGGATTTGCAGGGAAAAATGCACTTTGCGACCCTCATGTCGCAACCGGACGGAAAAATGACGCTTGGAAACGGGGGGGCAGGGAACAGAGTCGGCATGAATACTGACAGAGTTTAATCCCCGGAATCGACGCGAAAGACGCCCCATGAAACGATATTCCGCCTTTGCTATCGCCCGCGAAGCCGCCCGCTACCATACGGGTTGGGAACGCGCCTGGGCCTCGCCCAAGCCCAAGAAGAAATACGATGTGATCATCGTCGGTGCCGGTGGGCACGGCCTGGCCACGGCGTATTATCTGGGTAAGAATTTCGGCATCACCAATGTCGCCGTCCTTGAAAAAGGCTGGCTGGGTGGTGGTAACACCGGCCGGAACACCACGATCATCCGGTCGAACTACCTGCAGGATCCGTCGGCGGCGATCTATGAAAAAGCGCGCTCGCTCTATGAGACCATGTCTCAGGACCTGAACTACAACGTCATGTTCAGCCCCCGTGGTGTGATCATGCTGGCGCAGACCGAACATGAGGTGCGTGGCTACCAGCGGACCGCCCACGCTAACGCCCTGCAAGGTGTAAAAACTGAATTCATCAGCCCCCAGAAGGTCAAGGAACTGGTGCCGATCATCAATCTGGATGGTCCGCGTTACCCCGTCCTTGGTGGCCTGTGGCAGGAACGCGGTGGCACCGCGCGTCACGACGCTGTTGCTTGGGGTTATGCCCGTGCTTGTTCGCAGATGGGCATGGACATCATTCAGAAATGCGAAGTGACCGGTGTGCGCAACGAAGGTGGCAAGGTTGTTGGTGTTGAAACCAACCAAGGCCCCATCGATTGCGACAAGCTGGGCATGGTTGTGGCTGGTCACGCCGGTGTGCTGGCTGAAAAAGCGGGCTTCCGTCTGCCTATTGAATCTCTGGCGCTGCAGGCGCTGGTGTCTGAACCGATCAAACCCTGTATGGATGTAGTTGTGATGGCCAACACCGTGCACGGCTACATGAGCCAGTCCGACAAGGGCGAAATGGTCATCGGCGGCGGCACCGACGGGTTCAACAACTACACCCAGCGTGGCTCCTACCACCACATTGAGGAAACCGTGCGCGCCCTCGTGGAAACCTTCCCGATGGTCAGCCGCCTGAAGATGCTGCGCCAGTGGGGCGGTATCGTGGATATGACCGGCGACCGTTCGCCCATCCTGTCGAAAGCGCCGATTGATGGCATTTTCGTCAACTGCGGCTGGGGCACCGGCGGCTTTAAAGCGATCCCTGGCTCCGGCTGGGCAATGGCAGAACTGATGGCCAAAGGCCACTCGCCGCTGGCCGAAGATTTTGGCCTTAACCGTTTCACCGAAGGCCGCTTCATCGACGAAAGCGTCGCGGCCGGCGTGGCCCACTAAGAAAGGTCTGGATCATGCTTATTCTTGAATGCCCCTACTGCGGCGTGCAATGCGAAGAAACCGAACTGCATGCCGACGGTGAAGCGCACCTGAAACGATTTGGTCCCGGCTCATCCGATGATGAGTTCGAAGGCTATCTGTTCCGTCGTGAAAACCCCAAAGGTGTTCACTTTGAACGCTGGCGGCACGTAAACGGCTGCGGCAAATATTTCCACGCGGCCCGCTGCACCGCGACGCTGGAAGTGTTTGGCACCTACAGCGCCCAAACGCTGGAACCGCCGAAAGACCTGCAAGACAAAATCAGCGCCAAACGTCCCGGTTGGACCTGGCGCGAGCTGAAAGGTGAAGGCTGAGATGCGCTTTACCGTTTCTGACAACTACGTAATCCCGGCCCACCTCGTGGCCAAGGAGGCTTTGACATGAGCACTCGTCTTTCATCAGGCGGCCGCCTTCTGAACAAGGGCAAGCAGATCAGCTTTGCCTTTAATGGCAAACAGTTTCAGGGGTTTGAGGGCGACACGCTGGCCTCGGCCCTGTTGGCAAACGACCAGATGCTGGTTGGCCGTTCGTTCAAATACCACCGTCCGCGTGGCATCGTCGCCTCTGGCGCCGAAGAGCCGAACGCGCTGGTTGGTCTGGGGATGGGCTCCAAGTTTGAGCCGAACCAACGCGCGACCACGACCGAACTGTTTGACGGTCTGAACTGCACCTCGCAGAACCACTGGCCGAGCCTTGAGTTCGACATTGGCGCGATCAACAATAAAATGGCGCGTTTCCTGCCCGCAGGTTTCTACTACAAAACCTTCATGGCACCTCGGGCGGCGTGGAAACACCTGTTCGAACCGATCGTGCGTCAGTCCGCCGGTCTGGGCGCTGCGCCCAAGGATCGCGATGCCGACCGCTATGAACACTACTATGCCTTCTTTGACGTTGTCGTCATTGGTGGCGGTGTTGCTGGTCTGCAATCTGCGCTGGCCGCAGCCAAAGCAGGCGCCAAGGTTCTGCTGATGGAACAGACCGCCCATTGGGGTGGCCGCGCACCGGTTGACGGTGGCTCCATCGATGGTGCACCGGTTGATGATTTCATCGCCGCCGCACTGGCCGAACTGAAGGGCATGGAAAACGTCACCCTGCGCACCCGTATGATGGGTTCGGGCGTTTACGATCACGGCTACATGCTGGGTTATGAACGTCTGACCGATCATACCCCCGACATGGCTGGCCCGCGTCACCGCCTGTGGCGCATCCGTGCGAAACAGATCGTGACCGCAACCGGCGCCATCGAACGTCCTCTGTCCTTTGCTGGCAACGACATCCCCGGCGTCATGCTGGCCGGTGCGCTGCGCGACTATGTGGTGAACTACGGCGTGTCCGCCGGTGACCGTGTGGTTGTTGTAACCAACAACGACGACGCCTACCGCACCGCTCTGGCGCTGAAGGAACACGGTCTTGAGGTTCCGGTTCTGCTGGACGCTCGCCCCGAAGGCGCAGGCGCACTGGCTGATGAGGCCCGCGCCGCCGGCATCCGCGTCGAAAACGGCAAAGCCATCGCCAAAGTGCAAGGTGGCAAGCGCGTCACCGGTGTGGCGATCTGCAACCAGTCGGGCGAAGGCGCGGTGCTGGAAGAGATCGCAGCAGACGCTGTTGCCATGTCCGGTGGTTGGTCCCCCGTTGTGCACCTGTGGTCGCACTGTGGCGGTAAACTGACCTGGGACGATGCGCAGGCGCATTTCCGCCCCGACAACAGCCGCCCGCCGCTGGGTGCTGACGGTCAGGGCTTCGTCAAGGTGGCCGGTGCCGCCAACGGCGAATTTGGCCTGAACGCCATCATGGCAGACGCAACCGCTGTTGGCATCGCCGCTGCCGAGGCCGCAGGCATCACCGCCGCGACCAAACTGGCCGCACCTGCCGCTGAAAGCGCAGCAGAGGCAAACCCCGCCGCTGTTTGGCTGATGCCGCAAGGCGCCGGTCCGGCCCTGCGCATGAAAGCGTTCCTTGACTATCAGAACGACGTAAAAGTCTCTGACGTCATGCTGGCTGCGCAAGAAGGCTATGAAAGCGTTGAACATACCAAGCGTTACACCACGCTGGGCATGGCAACCGATCAGGGCAAACTGTCCAACATCAACGGTCTGGCCACGCTGGCACACTCGTTGAACGTGGACATCCCGCAGGTCGGCACCACCACCTTCCGTCCGCCCTACACCCCGATCTCGCTGGGCGCGATCGCCGGTGAAGCGCGCGACGAAATCTTCCAGCCGCTGCGTCGCACGCCGATCCACGACTGGCACGAAGAGCAGGGTGCCTTCTTTGAACCTGTTGGCCACTGGCGTCGTCCCTACTGCTTCCCGCGCAAGGGTGAAACCCATGCTCAAGCGGTTAGCCGTGAGATCAACCAGACCCGTGAAGCGCTGGGTCTGCTCGATGCCTCCACGCTGGGTAAGATCATCGTCAAGGGCCCCGATGCGGGCAAATTCCTCGACATGCTCTACACCAACATGATGTCGACGCTGAAACCGGGCAAATGCCGCTACGGTCTGATGTGTAACGAAAACGGCTTCCTCGTGGATGACGGTGTTGTTGCGCGCATCGACGAAGACACCTTCCTGTGCCACACCACCACCGGCGGTGCGGACCGTATCCACGGCCACATGGAAGACTGGCTGCAGTGCGAGTGGTGGGACTGGAAAGTCTACACTGCAAACGTCACCGAAGAGTACGCCCAGATCGCCGTCGTTGGCCCGAAAGCCCGCGAAGTGCTTGAAAAGCTTGGCGGCATGGATGTGTCCAAAGAGGGCCTGAAGTTCATGGAATGGGCGGATGGCGAACTGGCGGGTATCCCTGTGCGGGCCTACCGGATCTCCTTCTCGGGCGAGTTGTCCTACGAAATCGCGGTTCCGGCGTCGCTGGGTCGTGCGCTGTGGGACAAGCTGCTGGAAGCGGGCGCTGAGTTCAACGTCATGCCCTACGGCACCGAGGCACTGCACGTGATGCGGGCTGAAAAAGGCTTCATCATGATTGGTGATGAAACCGACGGCACCGTGATCCCGCAGGATCTGAACATGCAGTGGGCGATCTCGAAGAAGAAAGAGGACTTCCTCGGCAAACGTGCGCAGATGCGGACCCACATGGCCGATCCGAACCGCTGGAAACTGGTGGGTCTGGAAACGCTGGATGGTTCGGTTCTGCCCGATGGCGCCTATGTGCCGGCTGGTGGCACCAACGCCAACGGTCAGCGCAACACCCAAGGTCGCGTGACATCCACCTACCATTCGCCGACGCTGGGCAAAGGCATCGCGATGGCACTGGTTCACAACGGCCCGGATCGCATGGGCGAGGTGCTGGAGATCCCCGGCACTGATGGCAAAACCTACAAGGCGCGGATCTGTGATCCGGTCTTCTACGACAAGGACGGGGAGAAGCAGAATGTCTGAGGCTCTGCTGCAATCGGCGCTGAACGGCGCACACTCTGACGGGTTTGTCCGGGTAGAGGAACTGGGCGTGCAGGGGATGATCACCCTGCGCGGCGACTTCGCCAGCGCGGGCTTTGCCGCTGCGGTGGAAAAGGTGACCGGTCTGGCACTGCCTGCGCAGCGCAAGATCTCCATCGGTGAAAACGCCACCGTGGCATGGATGTCGCCGGACGAACTGCTGGTTCTGGTGGACTATGCGAGCGTTGACGCAACTGTTGCCGCCCTGACCGAAGGTCTGGCTGGTGAACATGCGCTGGTGGCCAACGTGTCCGACGCGCGTGCTTTCTTCCGCCTGTCGGGCGATGATGGCGCGGTGCGTGACGTGATGGCCAAGGTGGCACCGGTTGATTTCAGCCCCGAAGCCTTCGGTCCCGGCGATATCCGCCGTACCCGTCTGGCACAGGTGGCTGGCGCCTTCTGGTCGCCTGAACCCGGTGTGATGCAGGTGATCTGCTTCCGCTCGGTCGCGCAATATGCCTTTGATCTGCTGCGTATCTCTTCTGAGACCGGCGGCGAGGTTGGCCATCTGGGCTGATCCGCACGCAACGTAAAGACATTGAGAGCGCCCGCAACAACAACTGTTGCGGGCGTTTCTTCTTGTGCTGTGCATCTTTTTCGGGTTTTTTGGCGCTTAAAATTGCCATTAGATTGAATGTGATATGTCCAAGAACTTTCTAGCGCCTCATTTGTTCTCAGCTTCTTTGCTTTTGGCGGCATCTGTGGCTGCCCCTGTGGCCGCTGAAACCACCACCCTTGTTTGCAAAGTGTCCAATACCAAGGAAAAGGGCTGGATCACCCCTGAGTACCATTTCCGCTATACCGACGGAAAAATCGATGCGTTGGTGCTTGACCCACTGACCGCGTACGTCAACGACGGTGAGCCGAGCCAGGCCAAATTGGTCGCAAACAATGACCGGCGCGCGACCTTTGATTGGGTGGTGGATACCGTTTCTGGCAGTGGCCAGACCGTCCGCATGGTTTATTCAGCGACCTACAAAAAGACGAATGACAAGTTCAAAGTGGTCGCCCGCCCGCGTGACTATAAAAACAGTTTCAGCCGGTCTGGAACCTGCGAACGTCGCTGATCTATATGCGAGTGATCACGCCTTAGGGCGCTGAACTTATGAACTTATCTCCGCGATAGTTATTCGATCGTGCCTAGCCTTGCTGTTTGAAGCGTAAGGTTCTGCACGCATGGATTGTGAATGTACGAATGAGGAAAATAAATTGAATACATTTTTGAAGTGTTTGGTTGTTGGCGCAGTTGCGGCGTTGCCGACCGTATCGCAGGCGGCCAAAACCAAAGCGCCCATCGAAATGCACTGCAAGGTGAAAGGCGCCGAGCCTGGTGATTGGATTTCCCCGGATATTCTGGTGCAATGGACCCCCGGTTCCAATAACGCGAAAGTTTATGATCTGGTCATCGATCATTTTTTCGGTGAACCGATTGATGCCAAGGTGATCCGTGATGACAAGAAAATCCTGTCGGTTGACTGGGTGTTGCGCAACATCAGGGAACCGGATGGGTTTACCGTAGATGTTTTCACCTACAATCTGAGGTTCAACAAACGGACCCAAAAGGCGACTTTTAATGCGCGGCCGAATGACTTTCTGAACACCTTCGGTGGGCGCGGTACCTGCGTCGAAGTTAGCGAATAACTGCGCCACCTAGGCGCGGACGCTAAACACACCGTGATTGTTTGGATTTATGTAGGAATATCATCCGTTGTCCTTGACCTTTCGGCGTGAGTTGTCACATCTAGGGCCAACGGAAACCGCACTAGAACAGGGAGCATCCCCATGGCATTCGAACTTCCCGACCTTCCTTACGCTCACGACGCGCTGGCCGATCTGGGCATGTCTGCAGAGACGCTGGAATACCACCACGACCTGCACCACAACGCCTATGTTGTGAACGGCAACAAGCTGATCGAAGGCACCGAATGGGCCGACAAATCGATGGAAGAGATCATCACCGGCACCTACGACGCCAACGCGGTTGCACAGAACGGTATCTTCAACAACATTTCGCAGCTGTGGAACCACAACCAGTTCTGGGAAATGATGGGCCCGCAGGGCAACGCCATGCCCGGCGAACTGGAAAAAGCCATCGTTGAAAGCTTTGGGTCGGTTGACGCCTTCAAATCCGAATTTACTGCCGCTGGCGCAGGTCAGTTCGGTTCCGGCTGGTGCTGGCTGGTGAAGGACACCGATGGTGGCCTGAAAGTGACCAAAACCGAAAACGGCGTGAACCCGCTGTGCTTCGGCCAGACCGCGCTGCTGGGTTGTGATGTTTGGGAACACTCCTACTACATCGACTTCCGCAACAAACGTCCTGCTTACCTGGATAACTTCCTGAACAAGCTGGTGAACTGGGAAAACGTCGCTTCGCGTCTGGGCTAAGCCCTCTCTCAATTCGGCAAGACACGAACCTGCGGTCCATCTGGATCGCAGGTTTTTTTATGTGCGCTGGATAGGCAGGGAATGTGCATGAAGTATACTTGATAAAAAAACTAGGTTAATCATATTGGCTGCAGAACGCGCAGTGAAACAGGATTAGACTATGGCCACCTCTTCGAAATCAAACGCCCCTCGTCAGGCAGTTGTGCATGCAGTGTCGCATGTGACGCCCAACATGTACCGCATCACCTTTGGTGGGGCAGGGCTGGCGGATTTTCCAGCCGGGTGTGAGGGGGGGTATATCAAACTGATCTTCCCTGATGCGCCACGGGCCAACCCCGACCGACCTGTGATGCGCACCTATTCGATCCGCGCCCATGATGTGGCGGCGGGCGAGATTACCGTTGATTTCGCCCTGCATGGGGACAACGGCGGGTTGGCCACCGATTGGGCGCTCAAGGCGGCGCCGGGTGATACCATTGCCATCGGCGGTCCGGGCACCATCAAAATGATTGATCCAGCGGCTGATCCCGCCCCGGATTGGTACCTGATCGTAGGCGACATGACCGCGATCCCAGCACTGATGTGCAACATCGAACGCCTGCCCGAAACCGCGCAGGGTGATGTGGTGGTCGAGGTCACCAGTGAGGCTGACAAACAGCCTATGGATCTGCCTGCTGGAATGACCGTGCACTGGGTCGTGAACCCGCAACCAGATCAACTGAACGGCGCCTTGGTCGCAGCGATCAAAGAACTGCCTTGGCGGCAGGGGCGTCCTTTTGTGTGGACGGCGTGCGAATTTGACAGCATGCGCGTCCTGCGCAGCTATTACCGCACTGACCGCGGACTAGCGCGCGATCAGTTCTATTTGTCCAGCTACTGGCGCGCAGGCCGGACCGAGGATCAGCACAAAACCGACAAGGCGAAGGACAGCGCGTCGGATCAGCCAGCAGCCGTTCCAGCCTGACGCGCAAACCTGCGGTGCGCCTATTTGCGGTGACTACGGGGCTGCGGCAATGCCTCTTGCGATTTGGCAGCACCGCGCCGATTGTGGCGCGGTGAACCAGATGGATAGGGGGGATGATGTCAGAGACGAAATCAGGTGTGCTGGCACTGATCACCGCCTGTGTGATCTGGGGGCTGTCAGGGCTGTTTTACAAACAGCTGGACCATGTTCCCCCGCTTGAGGTTCTGGCGCACCGTACGCTTTGGTCCTGCGTTTTCTTCGCGTTGGTGTTGGCGGCTCAGGGGCGGTTGGCGGATCTGCCTGCGGTGCTGCGGCAACCGAGGCAGGTGTTGGTGCTGGCTGTGGCGGCACTGATGATTGCAGCGAACTGGTTCCTGTTCATTTTTTCCGTTCAGGTTGGCAAGGCGACAGAGGCATCGCTTGGCTATTACATCTTTCCGCTGGTGTCGGTTCTGCTGGGCGTCGTGTTTTTCCGCGAACGGTTGGGGCGGGTGCAAGGCATTGCGGTCGCGCTGGCCGCGCTGGCGGTGATTGTGTTGACCATCGGATTGGGGGTCGCGCCGTGGGTTTCGCTGATTATTGCGCTGACCTTTGGGCTTTATGGGGTGATCAAGAAACGCTTACCGCTTGGTCCGGTGCTATCGGTAATGGTCGAGGTGCTATTGCTGAGCCCGATCGCCATCGTTGTGTTGCTGTTCGCCTGGCGTGATGGTGGGGCGCCATTGGGCAATGGGGCAGGGGATCTGGCGCTGCTGATCATATCAGGCCCGTTGACCGCGACGCCGCTGATTCTGTTTTCCTATGCGACCAAGCGCGTGCAACTGGCCACGGTCGGACTGGTGCAATACCTGAACCCGACCCTGCAGTTTCTGGTGGCGACTGTGGTGTTTGCCGAACCGTTTGGGTTCTGGCATGCGGTGGCCTTCCCGCTGATCTGGACGGCACTGGCGCTTTATAGCGGGGCAAGCCTTTGGCAGGCGCGCCGCAAAACGCCATCTACGCCCTGAGTGTGCCCCCGCGCCGCATAGCACGGGGCGCGTGCGGGTCATTCCACCTTGGGCAAGGCGCTCTTTAATCCGGCAACCAGCTCGTCAGTATCGGCAACCGCGCGGATTAGTTCGCGCAAACTTTGATCGGCAAACCCATGATCGATCACATGTTCAATCAGTGCCAGAAGCGGATCCCAGAACCCGTTGGTGTTCAAAAGGAAAATCGGCTTTTGGTGTAGTTGCAGCTGACGCCATGTCAGAACTTCGAAAAACTCATCCAGTGATCCAGCACCACCGGGCAACACCACGATGGCGTCGCAGTTCATGAACATCACCTTTTTGCGTTCGTGCATGTTTTCGGTGACAACAAAGCGCGACAGATCGGTTTTGCCGACCTCGGCCTGTAGCAGATGGGTTGGGATCACCCCAAAGGTATCACCACCTGCGTCCTGCGCGGCGCGCGCAACGGTTCCCATTAGGCCCACATCACCAGCGCCATAAACCAGCCGCCAGTTGTTGTGCGCTAACGCCGTGCCCACGTTGTGTGCTGCCTCGGCATAGGCCGTGTCATTCCCGGAACGTGCGCCACAAAAGACGCAGACAGAAGGGGTAATCATCTTGATTTTCCTCGGCTAATCGTGCTTGTGACCCTGATAGCCTTGAAAAAAGGGCAGCTCAACCGCGTGGATGGGGGAATTTGTCCCACGGTGTAATGCGCGGACCGGCCTCGTTAAGGGCCACTGGGGGAAGGAAGACCAATGACCAAGGAAACAGGGACCAGCACAACCCAAACGCTTGCCTACGGTGCCGGGGCGTTGATCGCGCTGTTGCTGGCGCTTTACGGGCTGGGGGTGTTTGATCAGAATGATACCGCCGTCGAAGAGGCAGAGGTGCAATCCGATGTCGCCACCGAAGCGGCACCTGCGCAGCCCGCATCGACCGAACCTGAGGCACCCACTGCTGAAGCGGTCCAAGATGAAGCGGCCGCAGCAAACGACGCGCCGCAGGGCGATGTCGCAAATGCCGCGGATGTGCAGGGCGACGGCGCTGCTGTTGAACCCACCGAGGCCGCCGAAGAACCCGCAGCTGATCCAAAGGCGGCGGATGTGTCACCCGCTGGTGAGGTTGCCGCAGCTGACGAGGGTGCAGCCTCTCCCGCGACCACTGCACTAGAAGGTGCGGCAGAGGGCGAAACAGCGTCGGACGCCAACGCCGCCGCCACGAACGCAACCGTTTTAGAGAACACCTCTGATGCGGCAGTGGAAACCCCGGCGGAAGTGGTCGCAGCGCCTGTCGAAACCACAGTTGCTGACCTGTCGCCCACGTTTGACGTGGTGCGTGTCGAAGCGGATGGGAACATGCAGATCGCTGGCGAAGCACCCGGTGGGGCCACGCTGGAGGTTCTGCTGGATGACACCGTGATCGAGTCCTTGATTGTGGGCGATGATGGAAAGTTCGCAGCCTTCCTTACCTTGACGCCTTCGGACCAGCCCCGCGCAATGGCGCTGCAGCTGCGTGATGGTGACAAGGTCATGCGCTCTGCCGAGCAGGTGATCATCGCGCCGATTGCGGCGCCAGTTGTTGTCGCAGAGGCAACGACGGAATCCGCTGCAGCAACCAGCGAAGATACTCAGCAGGGCACGACCGTTACGGCGCCTGCCTCAGAAGAGCAGAGCGTTGCTGATGCGGCGAACGATACCGCCGCGGAACAATCCGCGACGGAAACGGCCACTGCTGTAGAAGAGGCTACTTCGGAAACGGCAGCAAACGCACCTGAAGAGGGGGCAGCCGATGCCACCCCCAGCGCGCCTGCGGTGATCATTGCGGGGCAAGATGGTGTGAAGGTCATTCAACCCGCTGCCGAAGCGCCGGAAGGTGGCTTGATGCTGGATGCGATCAGCTATGGTGCCGCTGGCGAGGTTGAACTGGCCGGACGGGGCACCGCCGGTGCCTTCCTGCGCGTCTACCTCAACAACGCGGTTGTGGCAGAGGGGACGGTGGGACAGGATGCGCGCTGGTCTCTGATGTTGGCCGATGTCGCGCCCGGCACCTATACCCTGCGCATTGATCAGCTGGATGAGGACGGCGTGGTGACAGCGCGTGTTGAAACCCCGTTCAAACGCGAAGCTCCCGAAGCAGTCGCAGCAGCGGCGGGTGGCAATGACAATTCCGACACCGAGGGTGCGCCACAAACAGCGCCAGTGCGGGTCGTCACCGTACAGCCGGGCAATACCCTTTGGGCGATTGCGCGCGACGCTTACGGTGACGGTATCCTTTATGTGCGGGTGTTTGAGGCAAACCGCAGCCTGATCCGCAACCCGGATCTGATCTACCCGGGTCAGATCTTTACCGTTCCGGAGTAATTGGGCCAGCGTAATTGGGCCTGAGTAAATTGGGCCTGAGTAAACTGGGCCGAAACAACACATGTTCAAAGCCGCGCACCCCCCTGTGCGCGGCTTTTTACGTCTTTCCCCTAGCCGTAGCGCGGCCACACAACTATGTGATCTCCTTAGCCGCGCGGCAGCCCTGCCTTGATACACTGCGGCCAAAGTAGAAAGAGCCAGCTATGCGACGCCTGCAACACACAGCCAACAACCTCAACGACGAACAGATCTCAGGCTGGCGCACCATCCGCCGTGTCGCGCCCTATCTGTGGCCCAGCGATCCAAAGCTGGTTTGGGTGAAATACCGCGTGGTCTTTGCCATGCTGGCGCTTTTGGCGGCGAAGGTTGTCGCGGTTTGGACACCGCTTCTTTACAAAAACGCAGTGGATGCTCTGGCGGGCGCAGGCGTTAGTGATCTGGCAATGGGCGCGGTTGGCCTGACGCTGGCCTATGGCGGCGCACGCCTGATGTCGAACGGGTTCCAACAGCTGCGCGATGCGATCTTTGCCGCCGTAGGCCAACGCGCGTTGCGGCAACTGGCGCTAGAAACATTTACCCACATCCATCGCCTGTCGATGCGCTATCACATCACCCGCAAAACCGGCGGGTTGAGCCGGATCATCGAACGCGGTGTGAAGGGCGTCGAATTCCTCCTGCGCTTCCTCTTGTTCTCCATCGGGCCATTGGTTCTGGAACTGGTGATGATCGCAGGGGTTTTGTTCTTCCTGTTTGATGTTTGGTATCTGGCGGTCGTGGTGCTGACCATCGCGCTGTATGTCTGGTTTACCTTTGCGGTGACCGAATGGCGGGTGAAGCTGCGCAAGGTGATGAATGATCAGGACACCGATGCGAACCAAAAGGCGATCGACAGCCTGTTGAACTTTGAAACGGTGAAGTATTTTGGCGCTGAGCGGCGCGAGGCGGCGCGTTATGACGCGGCGATGGCGGGCTATGAACAGGCCGCGTTGAAGACGTCCTATTCGCTGGCCTTCCTGAACTTTGGTCAGGCGTTCCTGATCACCGGCGGGCTGGTTGCTGTCATGGTGATGGCCGCCATTGGGGTAGAACGTGGCGATTTGACCGTGGGCGATTTCGTGATGGTCAACGCCTACATGATCCAGATCACCATGCCGCTCAACTTCCTCGGGACGGTGTATCGCGAAATCCGCCAGGCACTTGTTGATATGGGGGAAATGTTTGACCTCCTCGAACAACCGGCTGAGGTGTCGGACAAACCGAACGCAGGCGATCTGGCAGTGACCGGCGGTCATGTAGAACTGCGCGATGTGGCCTTTGGCTATGACGCCGAACGCCCCATTCTGAAGGGTGTGTCGATGGATATCGAGCCGGGGAAAACTGTGGCGATCGTCGGCTCCTCCGGCTCTGGCAAATCCACCATCGGGCGGTTGTTGTTCCGCTTTTATGATGTGCAATCCGGCGCCCTGTTGATTGACGGCCAAGATGTGCGTGACATCACGCAGGAGAGCCTGCACGCCCAGATCGGCGTCGTGCCGCAGGACACGGTGCTGTTCAACGACACCATCCGCTACAACATCGCCTATGGCCGCGATGGCGCGACCGAGGATGAGATTGTAGGGGCGGCGAAATCCGCACAGATCCACGATTTCATCATGGCGCTGCCAGAGGGGTATGATACCGCCGTGGGTGAACGCGGCCTGAAACTGTCAGGTGGTGAAAAACAGCGAGTCGGCATTGCCCGCACCCTGCTGAAAAACCCACCGATCCTGCTGCTGGATGAGGCGACATCGGCGCTGGATACGGAAACCGAGCAGGGCATTCAGGACGCGCTGGCGCGCGCCGGTCATGGCCGCACCGTGATCACCATTGCCCACCGTCTGTCTACCATTGCCGATGCGGATCAGATCGTGGTGCTGGAAAAGGGCGAGATTGTCGAACGTGGCAGTCACGCCGACCTGCTGGCGCAGGATGGTCGTTACGCGCAGCTATGGCACCGTCAGGCGAATGAGCAAGGCGATGATACGGGCGCTGGTCGCGCGGCTGCTGGCTAAGCGCTTGGGGTGACGTGGGCGGGGAGGGCTTTGCCCTCTTCGGTCATCACAGATGCCCGAATTCACCCAGGATATTTATGGAACAGAGAAGGCGCGGTTTGCAGTTTGGCAGATCGCGCCTCTTTTGTTGAATGTGCTGGGCCGCGTGACAATCTGGGGTCGCATGGATGTTGAGACGCATATTCATCGCATGATGCGGCCCTACGCAGGGCGTCAGTATTCTGTTGTTGAGTTTTGGCAGCATGCTGGTGAATCGGTCCAACCCATACCTGCGCGCGGCAGAGGCCTTTGCGGCGGTTTGAGATCCACGTGAGGGTTTAGGAATAAAACAGGCCGGAGCAATCTCCGGCCTTTTTACGTTCACTCCGTAGCAGCAGCGGGTTTTTCTGGTGTTGCTGGCGTTTCCGGCTTTGGGGCCTCTTCAACGGGGCTGTCCCAGCGCAGGGTTGGGGCCGTCACCTTTCGCGCTGCGCTGCGAAGGGCCAAGTCCTGCGCCACCTTGCTGCCCTTGCCACGGGTCAACGCCTGTAGCGCGCGCAAGAGCCACAGCGCGTAAGTCGTGAACCAGATCCGCAGCGCCAGCATCGCAGGCGTAAACACCAGCGTCAGCACCGTGGCAATGCCCAGACCGAACACCACCGCTGTCGCCAGCTGTTTCCACCACAGCGCAGTGGGGCTGTCGATGGTGTAGCCACCACCGGAGAAGTCGAGCGACAGGCCAAACATCATCGGCGCCAGACCGGCCATAGTTGTCACCGTGGTCAGCAGCACTGGGCGGATGCGGCTTTCGGCGGTGCGCACGATGGCCTCCACCCGTGGCATATAGCGGCTGTAATCCTGATAGGTGTCGATCAGCACGATGTTGTTGTTCACCACGATGCCTGCCAGCGCCACGATGCCGGTGCCGGTCATGATGATGGAAAAGGTCTGATCCATCACCAACATGCCGATCAGCACGCCTGTGGTCGACAGCACCACCGCCAACAGAACCAGCAGCGAATTGTAGAAGCTGTTGAACTGCGCCAGAAGGATGATGAACATCAGGGCCAATGCAGCGGTAAACGCGCTGGAGAGGAAGGCCTGTGATTCCTGCTCATCCTCTTGATCGCCGGTCCATTCCCATTCGATGCCAGCGCCGAAGGGGCGGCTGTCCAACCATTCCGTCAGCACCTCGATTCTTTCAGCCGGAGTGATGAAGGTGGTTTGCACCGTATCGTCGTCAAAGGCCTGCTTCAGCGCGGCTGGATCAGCGCTGTCAAAGATATCGTAGCTTTGACCGTTGGCGGCGGTCAGCGCGCCGCTGCCATCCTCGACCACACGCAGCACACCCAGCGTTTCATCATCGACGGTGGCCTTAACCAATCCTTCAGTCACGGCGGCCTTCACGTCGAAATAGCGTTTCTGGTCGACACGGTTGATGGTGGCCAGTTTCGCCACCGGTTTGCGGCTGATGAAGTTTGCCAGCGGCACGAGGCCATCGGGCGTGCGTACCTTGAGTGAATCGAGGGTCGAAAGAACCCGGTCTTCTTCAGGTAGGCGTACGCGGATTTCAATTTCCTCTTCAGAGGTATCAACCCGCATGGTGCCCAGCAGGATGCCGCGTGTGACCAGCTGCACCATCGCGCCCACGGTCGCCACGTCAGCGCTGTAGCGGCCGGCCTTTTCCACGTCGACGTTAATCTCCCAGTCGATGCCGGGCAGGGGCAGGGTGTCCTCCACCAGTTCCAGGCCGGGGGTAGTGCGGAAATGTTCGCTGGCAAGCTCGGTTGCTACGATCAGATCATCCCAATTATCGGACTTAAGGCGCAGATGCACGGGCTTGGCCGAGGCTGGGCCGCGGGCGGCGGCAAGCACTTCGATCTTGATGCCGGGGATCTGGTTTAGCTGTTCTGTCAGCTCATCCAGAACCACATCACCGTCTAGGTCAGGCCGGTCGGCGCGATCTTCCCACGGGATGGTTTCAAACTGGACCTGACCTACCGTGTCACTGGGCGGTTGCGCGCCACCGGTGTTGTTGTTGAGCCCCCCTTCACCTGCAAAGGCAAAGGCGTTCAGCACACCGGGGTGGGACAGGATCAGCTCTTCGGCCTGTTTGACCAGATCATCCTTTTCCTCCAACGACAGGTTGCCCCGTGCGCGCACATAGGCGATGGCCATTTCCGGTTCGGATTCCACAAAGAACTCAACGCCATTGTTGTTTTCACCGAAATACTTGCCCACGGTCATGACGAAGAACACCACCGCCGCAATCGCGACCAGCGGCATCACCGGATTGCCTGCGATGAAATGGATCATGTGACCAAAGGGGGTGCGTTTTACGCCTGCCTCGACCGGGCGGCGGCGCCACTGCACCTCTGCCGCGCTCATGGTGATCGACGCAGCAAAAGCGCCGAGCATAAAGATCACCCCACCAGCGAGGAAGTTTTTGGTCGGCGCATCTGCAAAGGACAGCAGATAGGTTGGGTTCAACAGCTGCATCGCGCCGGTGAACATAATCAGCAGGGCCAGCGGCACCAATGCCGCACGCGCGACCCAAGAAGGCAGCGCGCCACGCAGCCAGGTTGAGGCCCGTTCAAACAGGCGGCTCATCCGGCCCGACAGGCCACCCATCACCGGCAGGTAAACCAGCGCCACCACCAGTGATGCGGATAGGACAAAGATCAGGGTGACCGGCAGCATGCCCATAAATTCACCCGAAACCCCCGGCCAGAACAGCATCGGCAGGAAGGCACAGAGCGTCGTTGCCGTGGAACTGACCACCGGCCAGAACATACGCTTTGCGGCCTCTACATAGGCGTGCATGGGGCCGACGCCATCCTTGATGCGTTTGTCGGCGTATTCCACCACTACGATCGCGCCATCCACCAACATCCCCACGGCCAAGATCAGGCCGAACATTACGATGTTGGAAATCGTCACCCCCATGATCGCAAGGAGGACGAAGCACAACAGGAACGACGTCGGAATGGCAAAACCCACCAGCAGCGCCGCCCGCGACCCGAGGGATGCCAGAACCACAATCATCACCAGCGCAATCGCGGTCAAAACCGATCCTTCCAGCTGCGATACCATCGACCCAACGATGCGGCCCTGATCGTTGGAGGTGCCGACGTTCACTGCCGCTTGCAGTTCTGGCGGCCAGTTGGCGGTTTCTGCGGCGATGACGCTGCGCACATCCGCAGTGGTCTGCAAGATGTTGAAACCCTTGCGCTTTACCACCTGTAGAGCAACGGTTGACACGCCGTTAAAGCGCGCGGTGCCATGGCGATCCTCAAAGGTCAGGCGAATATTCGGCCAGATCGCCTAGGGTGACAACACGTTGGCCGTTGATCTTGACCGGCAGGGAATAGACGTCTTGCGGTTCATCGAAACTGGACGGGATTTTGACCGAAAAACTGCCCTGTTCGGTCTCCACCTCACCAGCCGCGACGAGGAGGTTGTTGTTGGTCACCACATTGATCAACTCGGCCGCGGTGACGTTGTAGCTTTCTAGGCGCAGGGGATCGATGATCACCTCGACCATCTCATCACGGTTGCCTGCAATGCCTGCCTCCAACACCGAGTCCAAGCTTTCAATCCGGTCCTGCAGATCCTTGGCCACGCGGTACATGGTGCGTTCGGGCACGTCGCCTGTCAGGTTCACAATCAGGATCGGAAATTCAGAAAAGTTGATCTCGTTGATCGAATAGCTTTCAAAGCCGCTGGGAAACTTGGTTTCCGCCTTCGACATGGCGTCGCGCACGTCGGCCATGACGGTGGTTTTGTCCCAGCCAAACTCAAACTCCAACGCGACGCCGGCGTAGCTTTCTGCAGCGAGGCTGCTGAGTTTTTTCAGATTGTCCAGATCGGCTAGCTCTGTCTCCATCGGTTTGACAAGGAGGGTTTCCGCGTCCTCGGCGGAAATGCCCGGGAAGGAGACAGATACAAAAAGGGCAGGGATTTCAATGTCCGGCTCACCCTCTTTGGGGAGGTTCGAATAGGCATATCCCCCTGCCATCAGGGATAAGACCACAAAAGCTAGAACCATTCGGGCCCGTTCTGCGGCCCAATCAATCAGGCCGGTCATTGGCTGACCTCCTGAGTTGGACCATCGCGGAAGGTTGGGTCTACCTGCACGCCTTCGACAACGTATTCCTGGCCCACAACAATCAGGTCCGCCTGATCCGGCAGGCCGGTGATCCACGCACCATCGGCAGTATCACGCAGGAGGCTAACGGGGACAAAATCGACGACGTTGTCGGAATTCACCGTGCGCACACCGAGGTCACCATGGTCGTTCAGTGTCAGCGCAGATGCAGGCACCAGATGCGCCTGTTTACCGGCAGAGGCGATCAAAATATCTGCCGTCTGCCCGTCGCGGATCGACATATCATCGTTGGCCACCTCAATATCCACGCGGAAGGTGCGGGTTTCCGGATCAGCAGAGCGCGACAGGAAAGTGACGCGCCCACGCACTTCGCGCCCGTCGGCCAGACGGGCACCTGCCAGCGCGCCGAGTGTCACACGATTGACTTGTGTTTCAGGGACATAGCCGACGACCTTAATCGGGTTAAGCTGTAGGATCGTGGCGCAAATTGCGCCCGGACCCAGCAAGCTGCCGAGTTCGGCAGTGTCGCTTTCCAGCAGACCTGCGAACGGTGCGGTAATCGCTAGACGATCGATTTCCTTCTGCGCGCTGGCCACTGCGGCCTCTGCGCTGCGAATACCGGCCTGTGTGGTTTCCAGACCGGACCGCGCGGCCTCAACCCCCGCCTGAGCAGAGGTCACAGCAGCCTGCGTCGCCGCAACCCGCGTGTCCGAGGCATAGCCGGTTTCCGAAAGCTTGGTTGCCACATTGTCGTTGATGCGCGCTTCTTCCAGCCGTGCTTCGGCTTCGCGCAGGCGGGCCTCTGTCTGGGGCACTTGGGCGCGGGCGTTGATCAGGTTGGCTTCGGCCTGTGCCAGAACTGCAGGGCGGGTGCCGGGCGCCAGACGGCAGAGTTCCTGACCCGCCTCCACAAAGGATCCGCGCCGCAGCGGTTCGGAAATGACCGTTGCGCTGGTTTCTGCCATGACCTGAACCTGCCGTGCGGCTTCGGTTTCGCCGCGCAGCTGAACTGCGCTGTCAATCTCACGTGCTGTTGTCTTTTGTACCACCACACTTACCCGATTTTCGGCAATGGCCTGCATTTCGGGACTGTCGGTTGCCGGGATTGCGGTGGTGTTGGCGTCGGTAATTTCATCCTCGCCTCGGGCAAAGGCCAGCAGCGTATCGCGCTCCATCACCAGCATATAAAGGGTTGCAGTCACCGCAACGGCGGTCAGCACAGGCACAACGCGCATGGTTATGATCCTTAATTCTGTGTCATTGGCCGATAAATTAGGCCAGATCTCATTCAGCCAGTTCGATTTGGCCTGTACAAACGATAAGTGGCGGCCAAACGCAGAAAAACAAGCCTGCACAAATCCTTTGGTCGTATTTTAGGTCGTTTTTCGACCCTTGGCCGCAAGCTAACCCCTGCCTGTTCAGGCGGCAAGCTCTACCTTGCCCTATGGGAATGACCGCAATCCATGTTCATTTTTGGCAGGGCATCAGCCGTTTTCAGAATAACTAGCGCAGGAAATTGCTTATACGAGCTTTGTCGTCGATGCGGGGTTGCATCGCAGGTGATGCGGGCCTTGGCAGTTGCGGCGCAACAGGTTATGAGATGGGCAAAGTTTAAGGGGCAAGGCCGTGAGCGATACCGACAGTTTCATCGAAGAAGTCAGCGAAGAAGTACGCCGCGACCGGCTGTATCAGGGCATCCGTCGCTATGGCTGGATCGCTGTTGTGGCCGTGGTCGGCATCGTGGGGGGTGCATCCTGGAATGAATATCAGAAAGCACAGTCGCGTGGCGCCGCAGAGGCATTGGGCGACAGTATGCTTGCCGCCCTTGAGGCAGAGGCCCCAGAAACCCGTGCTGCGGCTTTGACCGATGTAAGCGCTGCAACACCTGCGGCTGCAGCGGTCATCACGCTGCAGCGTGCGGCGGAATTGCAGGCGGCAGGCGATGCTGAAGGCGCCGCTGCAGCACTTCAGGATCTGGCGATTTCCGGTGAGGTTGCCCCGATCTATCGTCAGTTGGCTGCGTTCAAGTCGATCGTGTTGCAAGGCACGACAACGCCTGCCGCCGATCGTCGTGCCGCATTGGAAGGTTTGGTGCTGACGGGATCGCCATTGCGCCTGCTGGCCGAAGAGCAACTGGCCCTTATCGAGGTGGAAACCGGTGATGCGGGTGCCGCTATTACCCGGCTTGAGCGGATTGCCGCGGATGCAGAAGCGTCTGCAGGCTTGCGTCGGCGCGCGTCTCAGTTGATTGTGGCGTTGGGGGGCGACCGTTCCGGCGCCTGAGGAACTGGCCGCGCAGGGTATCCTGCGTATCCGGTAACGTGATCCGGCGCTTTGACACGTCGGTGCATTGAAAAAGAAGACTAGAGGGCAGGTTTGGTGAAACGCAGTTCCATTATTCTGGGCATGACCGCAGCAGCGGTGATCGCCGGCTGTACAGAGCGCGAAGAAATCCTGCCCGGCACCCGCGAAGATCCGCGCGCCATCCTCAGCGGCGGCGTTCCAGCTGACGCATTGGCTGCCGACGTCGCGCGTGAAGCGTCGACCGTGCGCTTGCCCAAAGCGGTTCAAAACAACGCTTGGACACAATCCAGCGGCACACCCAAAACCCGCGTGTTGCACGCCAGCCTTTCGGCGGCGCCGCAGCTGGTCTGGTCCGCAGACATTGGGGCAGGGGATGGACGTCGCAACCGCATCACCGCTGACCCGGTGGTCGCGGATGGCCGTATCTTTACCCTCGACTCCGAGGCGCGCGTTAGCGCCACGGGCACCAATGGCGCGGCCATTTGGTCACGTGACCTGACCCCGTCCCGCGATAAATCCGGTGAGGCGACGGGCGGTGGTCTGGCTGTTGCAGGCGGCACGCTTTATGTGACCTCCGGTTTTGGCCTGTTGACCGCACTGGATGCCGCCACGGGCGAAGAGGTGTGGCAGCAGGATCTGGGATCAACCGGATCTGGCGCACCGACCGTGTTTGGTGATCTGGTTTATGTGCTGGGCGGGGATGACACCGGCTGGGCGCTGGAACGCGATACCGGTCGTATCCGCTGGCAGACCAGCCAGTCCGGTGATGTAAACAATGTCCTTGGTGCGCCCGCGCCCGCGGTGAATGATCGTTTTGCGATCTTTGCCTTTGGTGACGGCGCCCTGCACGGCACCTTCCGCAATGGCGGCCTGCGTATGTGGACCGCTTTTGTCGCTGGGCAACGTCGCAGCAGCGCATTGGCCAAAGTCAACGATGTGACCGCTGGTCCGGTGATCAGCGGTGACCGCGTTTATGTCGGTTCCCATTCCGGTCGTTTGCTGGCCCTTGATCTGGACACCGGTAACCGCGTCTGGACCGCCCGCGAAGGGGCGATTAGCCCGGTTCTGGTTGTCGGTGGATCGGTGTTCGCAGTCAGCGATGAGAATGAGCTGATCCGTCTGGATGCACGCGATGGTGTGAAAATCTGGTCCAAGAAATTGCCGGATCTGCTGAAACTGAAACAGCGTAAAGCGTCCGAAGTTTACGCCCACTACGGCCCCATTCTGGCGGGTGGGCAGCTGATTGTTGCCTCCAACGATGGCGTGCTGCGCTTCTTTGATCCCACCACAGGTGAGATGACCCGTAGTGTCGAGGTGCCCGGCGGCGCCACGACTGCACCGGTTGTTGCGGGGGGTACCCTCTATGTTGTGGGCACCAAAGGGCAATTGCACGCTTTCCGTTGACGCAAAACTGGTATAACAGGGCGTCTTGATCCGCCCTTTACCCTTGGCAGGGCTGCGTTTTCGTGCGCACCTGCCTTCCGTCCCGGAGCCTGAGACATGAGCTTTACCCTTGCCATTGTGGGCCGCCCCAACGTGGGGAAATCCACTCTTTTCAACCGCTTGGTCGGCAAAAAGCTGGCTCTGGTCGATGACCAACCGGGGGTGACACGTGACCTGCGCGAAGGTGACGCCAAACTGGGCCACCTGCGATTCACTGTGATCGACACCGCCGGTCTGGAAGAGGCGACAGACGACAGCCTGCAGGGCCGGATGCGTCGTTTGACCGAACGCGCCGTTGATATGGCCGACGTTTGCCTGTTCATGGTGGACGCCCGTACCGGCATCACGCCGACTGACGAAATGTTCGCTGAAATCCTGCGCAAACGCGCTGACAAAGTTATTCTGGCCGCCAACAAGGCGGAGGGCAAAGTCGCCGACGCTGGCGTGATCGAGGCCTACAGCCTGGGCCTTGGCGAACCGCTGCGCCTGTCCGGTGAACATGGCGAGGGCATGGGTGAGCTGATGCACATCCTGCAGCCGATCGCGGATGAGTTCGAAGAGCAGGCCAAACTGCACGCGCCGGAAACCGACGTCGATATCGAAGAATATGACGACGGCGAAGAAGAGGTGCTGGACGAACACGGCAACCCGATCACCTATCGTTTGCCGACCTTTGAACGTCCGATGCAAATCGCCGTTGTCGGTCGCCCGAACGCCGGTAAATCCACCCTGATCAACAAGATCCTCGGCGAGGATCGCCTGCTGACAGGGCCAGAGGCCGGGATCACCCGCGATGCCATTTCGCTGACCATCGACTGGGGCGGTCTGCCGGTGCGTATCTGGGACACCGCCGGTATGCGCAAACGCGCCAAGGTGCAGGATAAGGTCGAAAAACTCTCGGTCTCCGACGGTCTGCGCGCGGTGAAATTCGCCGAAGTGGTGATCGTCCTGCTGGACGCCGCCATTCCCTTTGAACAACAGGACCTGCGTATCGCCGATCTGGCCGAACGTGAAGGTCGCGCGGTGATCATCGCGGTGAACAAATGGGATGTTGAGGATGAAAAGCAGGAAAAGCTGAAAGCGCTGAAAGAAGCCTTCAACCGCCTGCTTCCCCAGCTGCGCGGCGCGCCGCTGATCACTGTGTCCGCCAAAACCGGCCGTGGCCTTAACCGTCTGCAAGAGGCGGTGGAGCGTGCCTATGAAACCTGGAACCGCCGTGTGTCGACCGCGAAGCTGAACCGCTGGCTGACTGCGATGACGGAACAGCACCCGCCGCCCGCACCGGGTGGTCGTCGTATCAAGCTGCGTTACATGACGCAGGCCAAAACCCGTCCGCCGGGGTTTGTGGTCATGTGTTCGTTGCCGGAAAAGCTGCCTGATAGCTATTCGCGCTATCTGGTCAATGGCTTGCGCGAAGACTTTGACATGCCTGGAACGCCGATCCGCCTGACCATGCGCGGGCAGGGGGACAAGAACCCCTACAAGAACAAGCGCGATAAGAAACCCGGCGCGTTGGGCAAACACCTAAACAAAAAGCGCGGCCTGCCACGCGGTTCGCACTAAACGGTTAATGGGGCGCCCTTCGGGGCGCTCTTTTACTTTTATGCCTTCGGCGGGGATATTTTGGGAACAGTGAAAACGCCTTTCAATGTTCGCTAAATACTCAAGCGCACAGCGCGCAAAAAAGGGGCCCGCAGGCCCCTTAATCTTTGTTGTTTTCTCGTGTAGCTTAGGCCAGCGATCCCTCGGCGGTCAGCTTGGTCTTGCCGCCCAGATAGGGATGCAGCGCCTCTGGCAGGGTGACGGAGCCGTCTTCCTGCTGGCCGTTTTCCAGAACCGCGATCAGCGCACGCCCTACGGCAAGGCCGGAGCCGTTCAACGTGTGCACAAACTCCGGCTTGCCACCGGCAGCGGGCTTGAAGCGCGCGTTCATGCGGCGGGCCTGAAAATCACCCGCAACCGACACCGAGGAGATTTCGCGATACTGGTTCTGACCGGGCAGCCAGACCTCCAGATCGTGGGTCTTGATCATGCCAAAGCCCATATCGCCCGAACACAGCACTACGGTGCGGTAGGGCAGGCCCAGCTTTTCCAGGATCGCCTCGGCGCAGCGGGTCATGCGGTCGTGCTCTTCCATCGATTTCTCGGGATGCACGATTGACACCATTTCGACCTTTTCAAACTGGTGCTGACGCAGCATGCCCGATGTGTCGCGGCCCGCGCTTCCCGCCTCGGAGCGGAAGCATTGGGTGTGGGCGCACATGCGCATGGGCAAGGCGGCCTCATCCACGGTTTCACCGTTCACGATGTTGGTCAGTGTCACCTCGGACGTGGGGACCAGCCACCAGCCGTCTTCGGTTTTATAGCTGTCTTCGCCAAATTTCGGCAACTGGCCGGTGCCATACATCATCTCTTCGCGCACCAGAACCGGGGTCCATGTTTCGCGCAGACCGTGCTCTTCGATGTGGGTGTCCAGCATCATCTGGGCCAGCGCACGGTGAATGCGCGCAACACCCTGCGACAGCACCACAAAGCGCGAGCCGGAGAGTTTGGCAGCGGTCTCAAAATCCATGCCCGGCTTCACGCCTGCCAGATCGTAATGCTCTTTGGGGTCAAAGGTGAACTCGCGCGGGGTGCCCCAGTGGCGCACTTCGACGTTGTCGGCCTCATCGGCGCCATCGGGCACATCGTCGTGCAGGCGGTTGGGCAGACCCATCAGCAGGTCGTTGAGCTGCACGTCCAGCTCTTTCGCCTCTGCCTGCATCGCCGCCACTTCGGCCTTTTTGTCACCGACAAGGGCGCGCAGGCGTTCAAATTCGGCCTCATCGCCGCTGGCTTTGGCGGCACCGACCTCTTTGGCGGCTTTCTTCTGGTCGGACTGGGCGGTTTCTGCCGCGAGGATCTTGGCCCGGCGCGCCTCATCCAGTTCCAGCACCTGAGAAGACATCGGCGAGGCCCCACGGCGGGCCAGAGCGGCGTCAAACGCTGCCGGGTTTTCGCGGATCGCTTTGATGTCATGCATGGGGTGTGCTCCTTGGTCGGAATCAATCATTTATGAAGGCGTTATTGCTGATTTTCATCCGGTTGAAAACCGATACTGCGCTGCCATTGGCGCCAGTCGTGGTGGAAGTCGTCGGTTTTGTTTTGTTCTTGGCGGAGTTGGGCGACTTCTTCTGGGGTTAGAGTTGTTGGCAATCGGGAATTGTGCGCGAGAAACCAATGTTCGGCGTCATAGTATTGCATGTGGAGGTCGGCCAGATTGCAGCCACGAAAGGCGTTTCCAGTGCCTTCCATTTCCGGAAATACAGTTTCACTATCAAACTTGCAGAGTTTGAATACGACGCCACTTGGTTTGGCATGTTCGCTAAATTGAGCTCCGTTGAAGTCGCAACTAGAAAATTCCTGAAGTGAAAATTGAGCCCACAGAAAAACGCTCGCCGAGAAGTCCACATCACTTACTGTGCCCTCAGAGGTAAAAGCTGAGTGGTCAAATTCACACGCTTTGAAGACTGTTTTGGGGAAGGGGGCGGTTTTAGAAAGATCTATTTGATTTTGAAGATGGAATTTCGATCTGAAGAAATGTGTGCCAGTCAGATTGTTGTTGTGTAGACGTGTTTGCCGGATCTCCGTGCCCACCCAGTGGGTCCAAGACATATTACAACCAGAAAACACAAACTTGTGGATGACTGCGCCGTCAAAATATGACTTTGACAGATCCCAGCCCGTGAAATCAAAGCCTTCAAGCTTGGCTCTGCGCAGGTTACTTCCACTCAGGTCTCTGCTAAACGCCACGTTAGTGTTTTCTCTACGACAGAGAGATAGAATGTTGCGGAGTATCGTCAGGCTGGTCGCAATGTCATTCCGTGGCGGCACTGTTTTGCCTATCCAAACGGCTGTAGCAGGTTCGCTGAGCAGGTTGTCTGGATCATCTCGTAGGTTTAGTGTCTCCATTACTTGGAGATCAGACATTGGTGGACCGTAAAATAAACCGGTCGTTAGATTTGTGTACTGCTCATAAAACGACGGTTCAGCATCTGATGCTCTTGCGTTTTCCCTGATGTAAGCACACAGCATGTCCAGAATTTGGCCGCGATCCCTAGGACTGTCTTCTGCGATACGTTGAAGCGAGTATAGCGCACCTAGGCGGACCTCAAAGTTTGGCTCTGTCGTTTCCATCATGGCCGGTTGGGAGTAGTCGTTTATTTCTTCTCCGTCCGGATTTTTCTTCTTTGCATATGTCAGATTTCCTTTCTTATCTCGGCGTTGTTGTTTGGTGACTTTTACAGCTCCCAAGCCCTCAACCGCCTTGTTGATCCGATCCGTGATCAAACCTTGCTCTGCAGTGTCTGCTTGGCGTTGTGCAACGATGGAGCGCCAGACGAGGAAGGGAAGGCCGATCACGGCAGCGGTTGCTAGGCCGAGGTTGCGGATGTCCTCCGCGCCATTGCTCGGGAAGCCGTTGAAAAAGACTGCGCCAAAGGTTTGCGCGATGACACCAATTGCCAGAAGGGCGAGCAGACCAGCGCCGAGTTTAAGCGCAAACCCAATCAAACCACCCAGCCACTTCGGCTGTTCCTCAAAATTCGGCTGTGTGTTCCAGCCGATCCATGTCCAGAAATCGGGTTTGTTGTTTTTGGGCATCGAAAGCTCTTTTTGGCGAAAGTGATCACAACTTCACCGCGATCCTGCCAAAGGTCAAACCACTTTCCGCCACTCCCGCGACCTAACGTCCCAAGCCGCCTTGCAAAACGGCCTCGGCGCACATAGGTTCCTGCCAAATCATGGGTGCCTCGCGCCCTTCACATATACCTACCCAAGGACACCAACATGGAAGCCATCCAGCAGTTCATTCCCCTTATCCTCATCTTTGCGATCATGTATTTCCTGCTGATCCGTCCGCAGCAGCGCAAGATGAAAGAGCATCAGAACATGGTTGAGGCGCTGCGCAAGGGTGACCAAGTGATCACCCAAGGTGGTCTGATCGGTAAGGTTTCCAAGGTGAAAGACGCCGAAGGTGAGCTGGAAGTGGAACTGGCCGAAGGCGTGAAAGTGCGCGTTGTGCGTTCCACCATCGCGCAGGTCAAAAGCAAGACCGAGCCTGCCGAGGGCTGATCCTCACCCCTAAGAAGTCGGCCCGTGGGACACCTCCCTCGGGCCTTTTTGTTTTTGAAAGCGGTTCAAGATGCTTCAGATTGATATGTGGAAACGGGTGCTGATTTGGGCGGTGTGCGCCCTTGGCATTCTGTTTTCCCTGCCCAATGGGTTTTATGCGCGGGTTGAAGCCCGCAATGATGCGGTTCAGGCGATGGAGGCGGGTGCCTCTGGCAATGGGCTGGAAGAGCAGGCGGCGCAATGGCCGTCTTTCCTGCCGTCGAGCCTTGTGAACCTTGGTCTGGATTTGCGCGGCGGTGCGCATTTGCTGGCAGAGGTGCAGGTGGCCGATGTGTACGAAAGCCGTCTGCAGGCCATGTGGCCTGAGGTGCGCGATTTGCTGCGTCAGGAACGCGACACCATCGGCACCATCCGGTTGCAACAGTCTGACGCGGCAGAGCTGCGTGTGCGTCTGAACCAGAAACCCGAGGCAGCGGCAGAGGCGGCGCAGCTGGTGCGTGGTCTGGCCCGTCCTGTGGTCAGCCTGACCGGCGCAGGGTCCACCGACATTGACGTCAGCGTCGATGGCGCCGACATCGTGGTCACCCTGTCCGAGGCAGAGCGTGTTGCCACCGACGAACGCACCGTGGCGCAATCGCTGGAAATCATCCGTCGCCGGATTGATGAGGTGGGCACGCGTGAACCGACCATTCAACGTCAGGGTGCTGACCGTATCCTCATTCAGGTGCCGGGCATCGGATCCGCGTCTGAGCTGAAGGCGATCATCGGCACCACCGCACAGCTGACCTTCCAACCTGTTGTCACCCGCACCACCAGCGCCGATATGCCGGCAGGTGCTGGCAACGAATTGCTGCCGTCGCTGGATACTGAGGGTGAGTTTTACGTTCTGGAACAGGCCCCTGTTGTGACCGGTGAGGATCTGGTGGACGCGCAGCCGTCCTTTGACCAGAACGGTCGTCCGGCAGTGAACTTCCGTTTCAACACCACGGGCGCGCGCAAGTTTGGCGATTATACCGCTGAAAACATTGGCAATCCCTTCGCCATCGTTCTGGATGACGAAGTGGTGTCTGCCCCCGTAATCCAATCGCACATCCCCGGCGGTTCCGGCATCATCACCGGTAACTTCACCGTTGAGGAAAGCACCAACCTGGCCGTCCTGCTGCGCGCCGGTGCGCTGCCTGCGGGGTTGGAGTTCCTTGAAGAACGCACCATCGGCCCAGAACTGGGCGCGGATAGTATCGAGGCGGGACGGATCGCCTGCCTTGTGGCCTTTGCCGCTGTGCTGGTCTTCATGGTTCTCAGCTACGGTCTGTTTGGCCTGTTCGCCAATATCGCGCTGCTGTTCAACGTCGCGCTGATCTTTGGCGCGCTGAGCGTCATTGGCGGCACGCTGACCCTGCCGGGTATTGCGGGCATCGTTTTGACCATCGGTATGGCGGTGGACGCCAACGTGCTGGTGTTTGAACGTATCCGCGAAGAGCTGCGCACCGCCAAAGGTCCGGCCCGCGCGATTGAGCTGGGCTATGACCGCGCGCTGTCGGCGATCATTGACGCCAACATCACCACCTTCATCATTGCTGTGATCCTCTTCGTCATGGGCTCCGGTCCGGTCAAGGGTTTCGCCATTACGCTGGGCCTCGGCATCCTCACATCTGTCTTTACCGCGATCTTTGTGACGCGACTTCTGATCGTGATGTGGTTCGAACGTAAACGCCCCAAAACCATCGAGGTCTGATCATCATGCGTTTGAGACTGTTTAACGAAGTCCCCAACTACGACTTCTTCCGCCTGCGCAAGCTGACCATGGGCCTGTCGATGCTGGCTGTCGTTGCCTCGCTGGTGGCATGGCTGGTGATGGGGCTGAACTTCGGCATTGATTTCCGGGGCGGCACCACCATCCGGACCCAAGCGGAAACGGCTGTGGACGTAGGCGCCTACCGCGACGCACTGGCGCCGCTGAACCTTGGCGATGTGTCGATCACTGAGGTGTTCGATCCCTCCTTTGCTGAGGATGAGCATGTGGCGATGATCCGCATTCAGGCCCAGGACGGGCAGGAAAGCGTGAACGAAGCCACCATCGCCAGCATTGAGGCCGCCCTGCAAGGGGTGGAACCGACGATCACCTTCCCGCTGGTGGAATCCGTTGGTCCGAAAGTATCGGGTGAGCTGATCAAAACCGCGATCATCGCGGTGACCGCATCGCTGGCGGCGATCCTGTTCTACATCTGGCTACGCTTTGAATGGCAGTTCTCAGTAGGCGCGGTGGCGGCACTGGCGCATGACGTGATCCTGACCATCGGCATCTTTTCGGTGCTGCAGATCCGGTTTGAACTGGCCACCATCGCGGCGCTCTTGACGATCATCGGCTATTCAATCAACGACACGGTGGTGATCTTTGACCGCCTGCGTGAAAACCTGATCAAGTACAAGAAGACCGCGCTGACCGATCTGATGAACCTCACCGTGAACGAAACGCTGAGCCGGACGATCATGACCTCTGGCACCACGCTGTTGGCGCTGATTGCGCTGTTGCTCTTGGGCGGTGATGTGATCCGTGGCTTTGTGTTCGCGATCACTTGGGGCGTTATCGTTGGGACCTATTCGTCTGTTTATGTGGCGAAAAACGTGGTTCTGATGCTGGGCGTCAAACGTGATTGGTCGAAGCCTGACAACAATCAGGGCAACCAGTTCGGCAATATCGATGCCTGAGATCATGACTGACATCCTGGCCCTTGAGGGGCTGGGATGGCTGATCGCAGGGGTATTTTTAGCAGGGGCGGTGCGGGGCTTTTCGGGGTTCGGCGCCGCCCTCGTTTATATGCCCATTGCCGGTCAGTTTCTGCCACCGCTTTGGGCGCTGATCACATTGGTGATCATGGAGGTGTTCGGCCCCATCCCAAACCTGCCAGCCGCATGGCGTGCGGCGGATCGCGCACAGGTCGCACGGATCGCGGTCGGCGGTGCGGTGGCGCTGCCCATTGGCCTTGCGGTGTTGCTGGCGGTGCAGCCAGAGGTGTTCCGATATATGGTCAGTGCGTTGGTGCTGATCATGCCCATCCTGATGCTGTGCGGTCTGCGCCTTGCCGGTCCGATCACACCGCGGTTGCAATATGGCACCGGGGTGGTGTCTGGATTAGTGGGCGGCATCGCTGGATTGCCGGGGCCGCCAGTGATCCTGCTGTATATGGCGTCCAGCACAGCGGCGGCGGTGATGCGCGCCAATATCATGCTGTACCTTGTAGTGGTGGACCTGACCCTGATTGTGGTCATCAGCCTCACCGGCCGGATGGAGGCCGTGCCACTGCTTCTCGGGCTTATTCTGGCGCTGCCGAATTTGCTGGGCAATCTGGCTGGGGCCGCTATGTTCCGCCCTGAACGCCAGCGCCTCTATCGGATGTTCGGTCTGGGCGTGATGATGGTGGTGGGGCTGACCAGCCTGCCGATCTGGGATTAACACAGCGAACCGAAAGGACACCGCACATGCAGTTGAACGAAGTGAACTTTGACGGCGCAGTGCCGGTGGACAGCTACGGGCCGGGCTTTTTCCGCATCGGCGGCGAGGTGATCAACGGCGCAATGATCGCGGTAGAGGCGCAGGCGCGTGCTTGGGGCGGTCTGGCGGATGAGGCGGCGCTGATCGCATTGGCGGATCAGGCGGATGTGATTTTCGTCGGCATGGGGGCGGAAATTGCCCATCTGCCGAAACCTTTGCGCGAAGCGCTGGAAGAAACTGGTGTGGGGGTTGAGGTGATGTCATCGCCGTCTGCTTGTCGCACCTACAATGTGCTGTTGTCCGAAGGGCGGCGCGTGGCGCTGGCGGTTCTGCCGCTTTGATCGCGCGTTGAGGGCAAAAGATGTATGAAATCCCCAACTTCATGATGCAGGTCAAACTGTCCCGCTGACATCTGCGTTAAGCGACTTTGCGAAGCGTGAACAATGCGGTAGGACCGCCTTATGGAATTGCAAGTCTCAGACCTGACTGTGACCCGTGGCGGCATCGCCGTGCTGGAGGGGATCAACCTCGCCGTTTCGGCGGGGGAGGCGCTGGTGTTGCGCGGCCCTAATGGCATCGGCAAAACCACCCTGCTGCGCACTATCGCGGGCCTGCAACTGGCGCACGCGGGCACTGTCAGCTTGGACCGTGAACAGATGGCCTATTCGGGCCACGCCGACGGGATCAAGGCACCGTTGACGGTTGCCGAAAACCTGACCTTCTGGGCGTCGGTCTTTGGCACAGGTAGCATCGACGCGGCGCTGGCCACGTTTCAGCTGGGCCCACTGGCGGCGCGTCCTGCGGGCGGGTTGTCTGCGGGGCAGAAACGGCGGCTGGGATTGGCGCGGATGGTTGTCACAGGACGGCCTGTGTGGGTGATGGATGAACCCACCGTGTCATTGGACACCGACGCGGTTGCGATGTTCGCCGAAGCCGTGCGCGCCCATCTGGCGGGCGGCGGTCTGGCATTGCTGGCCACCCACATCGACCTTGGCCTGTCAGAGGCGCGGGTGATGGATGTCGGCCCATTCAAGGCCAAGCCGCCCAAGATCGACGACTTTGATGGAGCGTTCCTGTGATTGCCCTTCTGCTGCGTGACCTACGCCTTGCAATCCGTGCGGGCGGTGGCTTTGGCCTCGGCCTGGCGTTCTTTCTGATCGTGGTGGTTCTGGTGCCTTTTGGCGTTGGGCCGAACTCCAGCCTTCTGAGCAAGATTGCGCCGGGCATCTTGTGGCTGGGCGCGCTGCTGGCTTGTCTGTTGTCACTCGATCGCATTTTTGCCCTTGATTGGGAGGATGGGTCGCTGGACCTCTTGGCCACCGCACCCCTGCCGCTAGAGGCGATTGTGAGTGTGAAGGCACTGGCTCATTGGTTGACCACGGGCCTGCCGCTGGTGATTGCCGCGCCGGTGTTTGGCGTGCTGCTGAACCTGCCTGCCGCTGGATATGGCCCGCTGGTGCTGTCACTGCTGATCGGCACACCGGCACTTAGCGTGATTGGCACCTTTGGCGCGGCGCTTACGGTGGGGCTGAAACGGGGCGGATTGCTGCTCAGCCTCCTCGTGCTGCCGCTATATGTGCCGACGCTGATCTTCGGCGCCGAAATGGCCCGCCGTTCGATCGAGGGGCTGTCAGCTCAGACATCGCTGTTGATGCTGGCGGGCATTACCTCTGCCGTTATCGCCCTGCTGCCATTTGCCTCAGCCGCTGTGCTGCGGGTGAACCTTAGATAAGGGGTGACAACATGCGGCCAAGAGACGAAGAGATGAATACCCACGCCCCTGCAATGGGCGTCAGGACGGATAGGAGAGGGTCATGAGCTCGATCTGGGAATATGCCAACCCAAAAAAATTCATTGCAACCACCAGCCGCCTGTTGCCTTGGGTGACGGGGCTGGCGGTGGTGTTGATGACCGTTGGCTTGGTCTGGGGCTTCTTCTTTACGCCGGATGATTTCCGTCAGGGATCCACGGTAAAGATCATCTATATCCACGTGCCTGCGGCGATGATGGCGATCAACACATGGGCGATGATGCTGGTCACCTCGCTGGTGTGGATCGTCCGCCGCCACCATGTATCGGCACTGGCCGCCCGCGCGGCTGCCCCCATCGGGGCAGTGATGACGGTGATTGCGCTGGCCACCGGTGCGATCTGGGGGCAGCCGATGTGGGGGACGTGGTGGGAATGGGATCCGCGCCTGACGTCGTTCCTGATCCTGTTTCTGTTCTACCTTGGCTATATCGCCCTGTGGTCCGCGATTGAGGATGACGATACTGCCGCTGACCTGACCTCAATCCTGTGTCTGGTGGGGTCGGTCTTTGCGATCCTTAGCCGTTATGCGGTGAACTTCTGGAACCAAGGCCTGCATCAGGGCGCGTCTGTTCTGCGCGCCGGTGCGCTGGTTGGCGATACCGAAGAACGGGTCAGCAATGTTTTTGCCACGCCGCTGTTCATTTCAATGGCGGGCTTTGTGATGTTGTTTATCGCGCTGGTCTTCCTGCGCACCCAAACCGAAATCCGCGCCCGTCGTATGCGTGCGCTCTTGGCGCGTGAAAGGATGCAATGATGCCTGATCTGGGGAAATACGCGGACGCTGTTTTGTCGTCCTATGCGGTGTCGCTGGGACTGATCGTGGCACTTGTGGTGCTGTCGATCTTACGTGCCCGCAAGGTGCGCAGCGCGCTAGAAGAGGTTGAGGCACGGGTGAAAAAAGATGGTTAAAACCAATTGGCTGATGGTGCTGCCGCCGGTTCTGTTCGGCGGCCTGGCGGTGATGTTTTACACCGGCATGCAACGCGACAACCCCGATGCGCTGCCCACCGCACTGGCAGGCCGCGCGGTTCCCAGCGTCAGTGTCACGCCGCTGGGTGATCTGCCGGGATTTGATCTGGCGACAATGCAAGACGGGCAGGTCAAGCTGGTGAACTACTGGGCCAGCTGGTGTGCGCCCTGCCGCGTTGAACACCCCAACCTTGAGCAGTTAGCAGAACAGGGCGTTCCGATTTACGGCGTGAACTACAAGGATAACCCTGCCAATGCGCTGGGGTTCCTTGCCGAACTGGGCAATCCTTACGAAGCGGTCGGGCAGGATGCGCAGGGCCGTATGGCGCTGGATTGGGGCGTTTATGGGGTGCCGGAAACCTATGTCATTGATGGCGCTGGTCGTATCGTCACCCGCCACGCAGGTCCTGTTACCCAGCGCGTGATCGAGGGTGTGATCGCACCTGCGATCGCCAAGGCGCGCGGCGAAACACCGCAAAGCTAACCCGCTGATTGGCGGTTGAGTACAAATTATGGAAACGCAGCGCACCGTGAGGCGCTGCGTTTTTCTTTGACCTCGTTTATGGGCGATCGTGCTGCTGTGCTGCACTAGATCATGGAAAAACCACAAAGCCACAGGGCAATGGCGCTACAATTCGGCATGTATTTTCGGGGCGGCGCCTGCGTGGTCCTGTTACGGCGTCATACCCCCCGTGTTGGTTCAAAAGGATAGGTTCCGTAAGGCGCTGCAAACAGTAGCAAAACTACGGATTTACAGGATTGCATCTGCCTGCCATACACGCGCCGCCCGGTGATGTAGCAATCTATCACCCACTTGTGAGCGATCCTTGATTGGTCATGGATCGCCGCAGCGCTTATTAATAACAGGAAGCCACGTTAAGGATACCGCCACCGATGCGCAAAATGCTGACCTTCCTTGCTGCTGCCGTGACGATCTGGGGCAGCGCACACGCCGCCACCGCTCAAAGCGTTGATCACCCGGTTGTGGTAGAACTCTACACCTCTCAGGGCTGTTCCAGCTGCCCGCCCGCCGACGCTTTTCTGGGGCAGTTGGCGATGCGGTCTGATGTGATTCCGCTGGCTCTGCATGTGGATTATTGGGACTACATCGGCTGGAAAGACCAGTTTGCATCGCCCAAATATACCAAACGTCAGCACAGCTACGCCCAAGAGGCGGGCCGTCGCACCGTATACACCCCGCAGATGATCGTGCAGGGGCAGGAACATGTCGTTGGCAACCACCCCAAAAACGTCAACGCGCTGATCAGCCAGCACGGTGAAAAACCTGCAGAGGTTGATCTGAACCTGACCCGTTCCGGCAATCAGGTCACCATCTCGGCCGAGGCGCTGGGGCAAGATCGCAGCCGTCTGATGGTACAGCTGGTACGTTACACCCCAGAGGAAATGGTCGACATTCGTTCGGGTGAAAATGCAGGCCGCAGTATCGAATACCACAACATTGTCACCTCTTGGGAACGTGTTGGTGATTGGGATATGCGCAAGCCGCTGTCGTTGAAAGCCAAGGCTGCTGGTGACGACCCCATCGTCGTGATCCTGCAGGAACGCGGTCCCGGTCGCATCGTTGCTGCCGCCCGCCTGCGCTGATCAACAACTCACGAATTTTAGAACAACAAAAGCCAGCGCATTGTCGCTGGCTTTTCACTATTTATCAGTCGTTTGTTGGCGGTTGCTAATCTTTCCAGCGGCGATGCACCCAGAACCACTGTTCGGGGTGTTCACGCACCATTTCCTCCAGCGCATCGTTCATGGCTTGCGCCATCACCTCTGGCGTGTCGTGTGGGATTTCGTCTTGAATAATGGCGCGAAAACTAAATCCATCGGCCTGCCGCAGGCCAAACACTGGCAAGACCAGCGCGTTATATTTGATCGCCATCTCTGCCGCTGAAAGTGTGGTTTTGGCGGGATGACCAAAGAAGGTCAGCGGTGCGCCATCACTGACGTGTTGGTCCACCAGTAACGCGATGATGCCACCATCACGCAGGTATTTGACCATCTGCGCCAATCCGCGACGCCCACGGGCAAAGGCAGGGGCGGCAATGCCTTCGATTGCGTCTTTCCAGTGGGCATTGAAATAGCTGTTGTCCAGCGGACGATAGAGGGCACCGACGGGCGTAAAATCACGTGATACCGTGGCCCGCACGGCATCGTGGTTGCCGAAGTGGCCAGAGACCAGAATAACAGGGCGCCCGTCGGCCTGCGCTTGTTGCAAGGCAGCCAAGCCGGGGCCTTCGGGGTGGGTGTCGGCCAAATGGGTCTTGAAGCCAGCGCCAGAGTAGATCTCGACCAGTGTACGGCCAAAGTTCGCCGGGACATCGCGGGCCAGGCGTTTTTTTTCGGCGGCGGGCAGGTCGGGCCAAACCAGATCAAGGTTTTTGATCACCCTTTTCCGGTAGCCCAGAACAGGGGCCAGAACCCGTGCCATCAGTCCGCCCATCAGGCGCACACGGGTGCGATAGGGCAGTCGCAGTGCCAGCTTCAGCGGCGCGCTGAGCACAAGGTTGGCCAGATAGGCGCCAGTGTCCTGCAGACGATTGTGCAGACGGAGGGAGGAGTGTTTGGCCATGGCGGGGCTTAGGATCCTTGCGAAGCACGCGCTTTGTCACGTTCAGAGGCGCGGTTTTGCGCGGTCTCACGATGCCAGACATAAATCCCCGCCGCCACAATCACAAGAGCGCCAACAATCGTCCACTGATCGGGGTATTCATCAAAGAACAGCACGCCCCAAAGCGTTGCAAAGATCAGACTGACATAGGCAAAGGGCGCCAGCATTCCAGCCTCGCCCATTGTCAGCGATTTGATCAGCAGCCATTGCGCCAATGTTCCAACCGCGGCCAACACTGCCATCAGCACTATCGCGTGCCCATCCACAGGCTGCCAGTGGAAGGGAACAATCACACTCAGGATCACCGCGCCAAAGGCGGCGGTGTAAAGGAGCGATGTCCACGCATCCTCATTCGCGCCCACATAGCGGGTCACCAGATTGTAGCAACTGTAGCAACAGGCCGCCATCAGCGGGAACAGCGCATAGGCGGTGAACACGCCGCTGCCAGGACGGATGATGATCAACGCCCCAATCAATGCAACGCCAATCCCAATGGCGCGTCGCGGTCCTAATCCTTCGCCCAGAAACAACGCTGCGCCCAGCGTGATCAGCACTGGATTTACGTTCATGATCGCCGTCGCCTCGGCCAGATCAATATAGCTGATGCCGGTGAAAAAGCTGCCCGTCGCCCCCAATAGGATAACCGACCGCACCAACTGCCATCCGGGATAACGGGTCCGCGCCACGGTCTGAATGCGCGGCAGGACAATCACCAACACCATCAGTGCCTGACCCGCATAGCGTGCCCAGATCGCCTGCATGATGCCCAGATGACGGCTCAGTTCTTTGGCGGTGGCGTCCATGACGGTGAAACAGAACACTGCCGCGATCATCAGCAGGATTGCTTTGTTGTGCTGGGACATCTGGGGACCTGCGCGGTTTTGAAACGATGTCAAAGGGCCTAGCGGAAGGTTGTGGCGCTGTCACGCGGGGCTTTTACGGTAGAGCGGCCTTTTCCCGTGTGCAGCGCAGGTAATTTATTGAATACGAGAATAGGCGCCATTACCCTCACCCCATAACATATCATCGGAAGATGAAGCTCTTGCGCCGTGGACCTCGACATAGGTCGGCGCAGGAATGTCCTTCTTCAGCATTTTGTGGAGGACGTAGATGACACACCATTTGACTATTCGTTTTGTACCGGGCCGCTATGCGGTCAGCCGCTTGCCTGCGGGGGCTGCGGTTCCAAATTGGTTTGCGGGGCAGGGGTTCAGGGCGGTTGTCTGTTCTGACGATGAGGTCACCCTGGTCTGCCAAGAGGACCGCGTGCCAGCTACGGTGCAGAGCGAGGGCGGCTGGGCCTGCCTACGCACCGTCGGCCCGTTTCCGTTTGAGGCGGCGGGCATTGTACAATCGCTGATCGCGCCGCTGTCGGGCAACGGGATCGGGGTCTTTGTCGTCTGCACCTTTGACGGCGAACATGTGCTGATCCCAGCAGCACAGGCAGGGGCTGCCGCGCGCTATTTGCAGGCCGCAGGGCATGACTGTCCGCTGCCCGACCTTGCTGATGGAACGCAGTAACGGCGCAGTTTACACATCACAAGAATTCAGAGAGATGCGCCCTTTCGTGGTGCGCTAAACAACCACCACACATAGAAAAACCGCCCCCCGGATCGGAGGGCGGTTCTGAACTTAGATCAACGCAGGCTTAGCTTTCGCCAAACACGCGCTTGAAGATCGTGTCGACATGTTTGGTGTGATAGCCCATGTCGAATTTTTCGTTGATGCCATCAACGCCCAGGGCGGCAACAACCTCTTCGTCTGCCAGCAGCAGCTCACGGAAGTCCAGACGCTCTTCCCAAACTTTCAGCGCGTTGCGCTGCACCATGGAATAGGCGCCTTCACGGCTCACACCCGCTTGGGTCAGGGCCAGCAGAACGCGCTGCGACATTACCAGACCGGGGAATTTGTTCATGTTGTCCAGCATGTTGTCGGGGAAGATCAGCATCTTCTCGACCACACCGGCCAGACGGTTCAGGGCAAAGTCCAGTGTCACGGTCGCATCCGGGCCAATGCCGCGCTCGACGGAGGAATGCGAAATGTCACGCTCGTGCCATAGGGCCACGTTTTCCATCGCAGGGATTACGGTCATACGCACCAGACGGGCCAGACCGGTCAGGTTTTCGGTCAGAACCGGGTTCTTCTTGTGCGGCATCGCGGACGAGCCTTTTTGACCCATCGAGAAAAACTCGGCACCTTCCAGCACCTCGGTCCGCTGCATGTGGCGAATTTCGATCGCAACGTTTTCGATCGAGGATGCAATCACACCCAGCACGGCAAAGAACATCGCGTGACGGTCGCGCGGGATCACCTGCGTGCTGATCGGTTCGGGTTTCAGGCCCAGCTGTTCACAGACGTGCTCTTCAACCGCCGGATCGATGTTGGCAAAGGTGCCAACCGCGCCGGAAATCGCGCCAGTGGCGATCTCTTCACGGGCTTGCTGCAGGCGGGCCTTGTTGCGGTCCATTTCAGCGTAGAAACGGGCAAAGGTCAGACCCATGGTGGTGGGTTCGGCGTGGATGCCGTGGCTGCGGCCAACGCGCACGGTGTCCTTGTGTTCCAGCGCGCGGGTTTTCAGTGCGGCCAGCAGGCGATCCATATCGGCCAGCAGGATGTCGGCGGCACGCACCAACTGCACGTTCAGGCAGGTGTCCAGCACATCAGACGAGGTCATGCCCTGATGCACAAAACGCGCTTCTTCCGAACCAACGTGTTCGGCCAGATGGGTCAGGAAGGCGATGACGTCATGTTTGGTGACGGCCTCGATCTCATCGATGCGGGCGACGTCAAATTCAACGTCTTTGGCTTTCCACACCGCGTCGGCGTTTTCCTGCGGGATCACCCCCAGTTTGGCCTGAGCGTCGCAGGCGTGCGCCTCGATCTCATACCAGATGCGGAATTTGGTTTCCGGCGACCAGATGGCGGTCATTTCGGGGCGGGCATAACGAGGGATCATCGGCTTTTCCTTGATCTGCTGGAACTTGCGCATTGCTTAGCGATGTGACAGCTCTTGGACAAGTGCAGGAGAGGGCATAACATGGCTGCAACCCCAGTAAATCTTGATCTTTGGTCCTTTGAAGGGCGCTGGCAGCTGACCCGCGTGGTCGAAAATGCGGTTGGCCCCAATATGACGCTGTCGGGAACAGCGACCTTTAGCCGTCATGAGGACGGGTTGATGCTGGTCGAAGAGGGCACGTTAGAGGTCGCAGGCCAACCGCCGATGCAGGGCAGTCAGCGCTATATCTGGCGTCCTGATGGTGATCAGATCGCCACCTTCTTCGCCGATGGTCGCGATTTTTTTCGGTTCCGCCCCGACGGCGAGATCGCGGCGGCCCATTGGTGCAGCCCCGATCAATATGATGTGGTGATGGATTTCACCCACTGGCCGGAATGGCGGGCCACATGGACAGTGAAGGGCCCGCGCAAAGATTATGTGATGCGGTCACATTATCGCCGCGCGTGATGGGCGACATCGCCCAAGCCCTGCATTCCACGCCTGCCCCCCTTACTTAAACCCTTACAACCCTCCGGATGCGGTGCGCCCCTTCGCACCCCACGATATCGCCCAATGTGCATGGCCGTATCAGAACGAGCGCCGGGGCTATCCTTGGTCCACCAGCAGGCTTGCAGAGGGGGGTAGAGGGAGAGGCGGAGGGGGGTAAAAACCTATCCAAAGTATAGGTCGCAATTAGACACACTTCGGCGCAGATTTAGAATGTTTGGATTTTTTTGTGCGGTCTTCCGGGTCATCTTGCTTCAGCTTGGCTGAGGCGTGCCGGGATGTGGCCGCGATATGCTGGGATCGTCGTTCTCAATCTTCGGAATGGTACGTCGAAGAGATCCAGAGATCCTATGTGTTTCTGTGTTTAACCGAAGTCAGGGTCAGCACCCTATGTCGTCAAGTCTTTGTCTTAGAAGCCACCAAGAAGAGACAGCAGCGGGAGGAAGCCAAGTAAACCGCCTATTCCTGCCATTGCGCCACCGCCGTCTGGGCTATCTCCGGCTGCAGCTCTGTCGTCATCGTCGTCGTCTTCGGGTGGGTCTTCGTAGTCGTCATCGGGGCCAGTGTCGGGTATCACAGGTATGCCTGGATCTGACCCACCGTCTTCGACCGGGTCTGGCGCCGGATTGTCTAGGACAACTTGTTCGAATTCATCCGTGTAGTCCGGATTTTCCACCACAATGCGGACAATTTCATGGGCGTCCAATTCGGCACTGAAAATGCCGTTCTGGAACACCTCAGCAGGGTCCAGCTGAGTGATTTCGGCTGGGCTGCCGCTGTCGGTTGGGTTGTAGCCGTCTTGAACGCCCAGAACCTCAATGCGGATCGTGCCGCCTTGGTCCAGGATCTGCGAATAGTCGACATTTGCCTGCTGCGGATCATCGGTCGTCGACGCGATGAAGCTGACAAAGGTGTCTTCGCTATAGAAAGCATGAACCGAAGCATCTTCGGTTGCAGCTTCGTGTTCGCTACGGTCTGCGGCCGACAGGTCGATCGCGGTGGTGTTGGGCAGCACTTCGTTCATCATGCGGAACATTTCGCCCGGCACGTTCAGCGGACCATCTTCGCCTTCGTTGCCGGCGAGGTTGCTGAGGTTATTTTGCTGCACAGCCCAGACGAAAGCGGAATCCACACCATGTTCGGTGAATTCTTCGCTCATGTTGAGCATCTCATGGGCCTGTTTCAGGCCATATTCGTTTTCAACGTCCCAGCTGCGGCTCGCCTTCAGGTTCCATTCGGTTACGTGTTTTTCCAGACCATCGAAATGTTCATCCCAGGTCTGTTCGGCAGACCGCAGATCAAAGTCGCGGCTGCTAACGCGGTCGGCACCTTTGGAATAGATGTGGAAGGCCAGGCCATCCACAGCGTTGATTTCGGATTCAGTGTCAAACTCCGAGATGATGATTTCATTCATTACCTTGGGCCAGGCCACTTCGCCGTTGTTGTACATGAAAATATCGGGGTCGAGTGTCAGGCCATAGTCCGACATGACCGCGCTCAGCTGGTCGCTGCCTTCTACGATGTGGTCATAGTCATCTGACAGACGCGAGCTACCGTAGTTCTGACCGTTCTGGACCAGAATGTCGATTTCGGAAAACACATCCGCCTGTGGGTGGTTGTCCAGTTCTTCGTTGATGATTTCGGCCATGCGCGACGAGACACGGCCGTATTCCAGCGCGTCCATTTCACCGCTGCCCCAGTATTCGTTGCCGATCTCAAAGCCACGAATTGTGGGTTCGCCGTATTCACCGTCCAATGTGTCACGAATAAAGGTGCGCAGCGCATCTTCGTCGATGTTGGCGGTGCGGTGACCGCTGGCATCGTTTTCGGCGCTCAGATAATTGCGGGTGGGCAGCACGATGGTGACATCGATGTTGTTTTCTTCGGCATAGGCCATGAACTCGCTATAGGGCAGCAGTTCAACTTCGTGGCCAGTGTCGGGGTCAATCGCGCTGTTTTTGTCCGGGTTGGTCAGATCGAAATAGTCTTCGGTCAGCGAACCACCAGGGTAACGGATGTGATCAATGCCAAGGGCGGCAGCCTTTTCATCATAGGTGCCGTCTTCGCCCAGCTGGTCGCGGCTGGCCAAGATGTTCGCGCCAAAGAGTTCTTCAGAGTACTCATTTGCGCCCAGTGCGTGTGCGTTCAGACTGATCATTATCGTTCCCTCTCTTCTGACGAAAAGGTGGTTGCGGTCTTGTTCTCGATGTTTCTGACGCGTCCCCAGAGTGTTTTTTAGTGCGCTCGATAGGCGGGGAAGCTGCCTGAAATGTAGTGCTGAGAGGAGACTGCGACTCGCACTGCGCCAAGTCCACGCGATGTGAAAAATGCCGACTTATTCGATGTCGCGTACCCCCCAAAGGAGGTGGCGATTCACCGAAAGAGCCGAAAATATTTTCCTAAAACCAGACGGGGTGCCGTCGTGCCCATGTCACTTTTTGCGCCCCGAAATCACCGGGTGCTGTGCAAAGGGCATGCCAATGCGACTCGGGTTAGGCAAAGGATTCGCCCACCAGAGGGTGGCGCCAAAAGCGCAGGTTCCCGCGCCCCCGTCAGGGGCGTTTTGACCACTTGCATGCGATAGGGGTGTGCAAGCCTCATACCATCCGCCATTCTTTGTCTGTGGCGGCTTAGTATATCTAACGGCCTAGGCCATCTGTCTGTTAGGCCTCTTTTCAAATATTTTCGAATTTTGTTAAATGGCTGCTATGACACAGATTTTACAGCAAAAACTGCCCTATGACCTGCGGACCCAGCGTCCGCTGCCGGGTATTCAGCCACTGGATATGGCCAATTGGCTGCATGCGGACGACGCTTTTCTAGGCCAGATGGCCTATAGGACGGCCCTGATTGCCGAAAAACGCGACGCTGTCATTGGTGCGCTGCCCGAGGCAGAGGCGCCTTTGCAGGAACTTCTGGCGCTGGTGTTGGATCAGTTGCGCGCCAATCCGGACTATAAAGTGGGCGAAGACCGCGTGTTGCGTCCCGACGGGGTAACTGTTGCGCTGGATCTGGGCGATCCTTTGGCAACACTCGGCCAGTTGGTGCAGGAAGATTTGTGTATCCTGCAAAAACAGGGTGATGAACATGTGCTGACGGCGGCTGTTCTGTGCTTCCCCTCCAGCTGGACCTTGGCGCAGAAACTGGGCAAGCCGCTGCTGGCGATCCATGTGCCGGTGGACAGTTATGATGACAACATCGGCAAACGGGTGCAGCGGCTGTTTGATGGTGTGCGGGCAGGGCGGCCTTTGTGGCGGTTCAATATCCTGTGGTACGATACCAGCGAGCTGCACTTCCCCCGCCCCGAATATGACACTCGCGCCTATGTCGGGCGCGAAGATGCGGCTTTCCTTCGGTCAGAGAAACAGGCGATCCTACGTTTGCCCGAAACCGGCGCGGCGGTGTTTTCGATACATACTTATATGCTGAGCGGCGATCTGGGGCGTGAGCTGACAGCCGATTAGGTCTCGTTGGGCGCTTCACCGGCCAGCATCGCCAAACGCATGAAGCGCGACGGATGCGTGTCCGCGCTCATCCCCCGCTTTTCAAAACGTGCGCGGGCGTCTAGCGCGTATTGGCGCGCCTCATCCGGTTTGCCTGTGGCATGGGCTAGTTCGGCGCGTTCCTCAAACACCTCACCCAACCCGCGACCATGCGGGCCCAGTTCGACCACTAGGTTCTGTAATTGATCCGATGTTTCGGCAAATCTGCCCAGCATCCGCAATGTGCGCGCGATGTGTAGCCCCGCCGCGTGGCGCTCCGCCGCCTGGCCAAGGGATCGGCGCAGGGCATGGTCGCGCTGAAACATCTCTAGCGCGCCGCTCAAATCACCCTCTTCAAACAGCGACCGCCCGGTCTGCTGATAAAGCGGCCCTAGGTGGTGGCGCAGGGCAGGGGTGTTGCGTGTCAGGGTTTCACCCTGATCGACGATTGCAAGGGCCACGGCCGTAGGCACGCCCTTGGCCTGTTCATTCAGCGCCTCAAGCGCCACGTCCAGCGCACCAGCGTTGCGCGCCTGCGTGGCGGCCTGATGGTACAGCGTCGCCGCCGTTGCCGCGCGCCCTTCTGCATGGGCGAGGCGCGCCGTTTCCAAAGTGATGCGCGCCTGTGTTGCCGGTGACGGCCCAATCGCGCGCGCCTGATCCAGCAGGGTTTCACCAAGGGTGAAGTCCTGATCCAGCCCCGCGATGCGCGCCAATTGGCTGAGGCAGGTGATCTGATCCTCCGGCGCAGAGGCGGCAGCAAGCGCAGCCTCAAACCGCGCCTTGGTGGCGGTCAGATCGTCAAAGTCCCAGAGCGGATCAATCTTCATAAGGGTGGTCTTTTCTGTCAGCCCGTGACGCTAGGCAATTGCTTGCAAAGGCACAATGCCCGCTGTGTGACGTTTGGGCAAGGGGGATGTGTTCTGATCCAGAAACCAGAAAGGGCGCCCCAAAGGAGCGCCCTTCCAATTCATACTGTTAACTCGGAGGCCCGAATTAGCAGCTGTAGTACATGCCGAACTCAACCGGGTGCGGGGTGTGTTCGTAGGTTTCAACCTCTTCCATCTTCAGGTCGATGTAACCTTCGATCTGGTCTTTGGTGAACACGTCACCGGCCAGCAGGAAGTCATGGTCTGCAGCCAGCGCGTCCAGCGCTTCGCGCAGCGAACCACATACGGTCGGGATGTCAGCCAGTTCTTCGGCCGGCAGGTCGTACAGGTTCTTATCCATGGCTTCGCCCGGATCGATCTTGTTCTTGATGCCGTCCAGACCAGCCATCAGCAGTGCTGCGAAGCACAGGTAGGGGTTGGCCGAAGGATCGGGGAAGCGTGCTTCAACACGTTTCGCTTTCGGCGATTCGGTCCATGGGATACGTACACAACCCGAACGGTTACGTGCCGAGTAGGCGCGCAGAACAGGTGCTTCGAAGCCCGGGATCAGACGCTTGTAGGAGTTGGTCGACGGGTTGGTGAAGGCGTTCAGGGTTTTCGCGTGCTTCAGCACACCACCGATGAAGTACAGCGCTTCCTGGGACAGATCAGCGTATTTGTCGCCAGCGAACAGCGGCTTGCCGTCTTTCCAGATCGACATGTTCACGTGCATGCCGGTGCCGTTGTCACCGTAGATCGGCTTCGGCATGAAGGTGGCCGATTTGCCGTAGGCGTGGGCAACGTTGTGGATGATGTACTTGTACTTCTGCAGCTCGTCGGCCTGCTTGGTCAGGCTGTCAAAGATCAGACCCAGCTCGTGCTGACAGGACGCAACCTCGTGGTGGTGCTTGTCCACTTTCATGCCGGTGCGCTTCATGGTCGACAGCATCTCGGAACGGATTTCCTGTGCATCGTCGATCGGGTTGACGGGGAAGTAGCCGCCTTTAACGCCCGGACGGTGGCCGGTGTTGCCCATTTCGTATTCGGTGTCGGTGTTCCAGGAACCGTCTACCGCATCAACTTCGTAGGATACTTTGTTGATGGTGTTGGCGAAACGCACGTTGTCGAACAGGAAGAATTCAGCTTCTGGACCCATGTAAGCAACGTCACCGATGCCCGAGGATTTCAGGTACGCTTCGGCCTTCTGGGCGGTGCCGCGCGGGTCACGCTCGTAGGCTTCGCCGGTGTCGGGCTCAACGATCGAGCAATGGATCGCGATGGTTTTTTCTGCGTAGAACGGATCAACGTAGGCCGACAGGGTGTCGGGCATCAGTTTCATGTCCGAGTTTTCGATCGACTTCCAGCCCGCGATGGAGGAGCCGTCGAACATGAAGCCTTCTTCCAGGAAGTCTTCGTCCACCAGGTCCACATCCACGGTCACGTGCTGCAGCTTGCCGCGCGTGTCGGTGAAACGGATGTCGACGTAGGCCGCATCTTCGTCTTTGATCAGCTTGAGAACGGATTCTGCGCTCATGCTCTTGTCCCTTCGTTTAAGAAAATTGGGTAATTACAGTGCGTCCGAGCCGGCTTCGCCGGTACGGATGCGGATGGCTTGTTCGACGGGGCTGACAAAGATTTTGCCGTCGCCGATTTTGTCTGTTTTGGCCGCGTCGATGATCGCTTCTACAGCGCCGTCGACCATATCGTCGTCCAGCACCACTTCGATTTTCACCTTGGGCAGGAAGTCGACGACATATTCTGCACCGCGGTACAGTTCAGTGTGGCCCTTCTGACGACCGAAACCTTTGACTTCGATCACGCTCAGGCCCTGAATGCCTGCGTCCTGCAGTGCTTCCTTAACCTCGTCCAGTTTGAACGGCTTGATGATCGCTTCGATCTTTTTCATCGCCTGTATCTCCTCACCAACCGGGCCGTGTGGCCGGGCTTAACCGGGGTCTTTGGCAGGCCTCCCCGCCGCCAACCGTATTGCGTTGGAAATTGACAGAACACTTTCCACTGCGCGGCTCAAACGGATAGAGTAGGTAGGGCTTAAATTTCGGGCGCTTTTTGGGGGTCGGTTTAAAATTTGTGCGACTTGCACAAAAAATAGACGAAATAAAAACTCGTATATCGAAAAACCGATCCAAACGCCGATTTTTAAGGCGCGAAACCCGATGGAAATCACGTCACAATAGCGCGTAAATGCGACATCACCATGAGGCAGAGATGACAGAATTGCTAACCGCCGCCCAAATGCGCGCCATTGAACAGGCGGCGATTCAGTCAGGGGAGGTCACTGGGCTAGAGCTGATGGAGCGTGCAGGCACTGGCGTGGTTGAGGCGATTTTTGAAGAATGGCCCGCGCTGGCAGATGGGTCGGGGCGCGCGATTGTGCTGTGTGGTCCGGGCAATAATGGCGGCGACGGATTTGTGGTCGCCCGCCTGCTGGCCGCGCGGGGCTGGGCGATGGAGGTGTTTCTATACGGGGACGCCGAAAAACTGCCGCCGGATGCGCGGGTGAATTATGAGCGCTGGTGTGAGAGTGGGGCGGTTGAGTCGCTGACTGATGCGACCTCCTTGCTGGCGGATGTTGTGGTGGATGCGCTGTTCGGGACGGGGTTGACGCGTCCGTTTGTGGATTTACCCGCTGTGCGCGAGGCGCTCAATGAAGGGCAAGTGTCTGTTGTTTCTGTTGATCTGCCCTCAGGACTTTGCGCGGACAGTGGGCGGTCGCTGGGCGAAACCCATTGCTTGCAGGCGAATCTCAGCGTGACCTTTCATCGAATGAAGCTAGGGCATGTTCTACAAAGTGGCCCTGAATTATGTGGCAAGACGGTTATCAAAGACATCGGGCTGGCGGATAGCCCCAGACCGCGGGTGGGGGTGAAGCCCCCGCCCATGGGGGCGGTCGGGGGCTGTCCGGCTGCGCCGGACGGTTTGGTTCATGCGGTAGAGGCGGTGCCTGAACAATTAGACAAACACAGCGCACACAAATTCTCCCACGGCCACGCCCTCATCCTTTCCGGCGGCTCCGGCAAAACCGGCGCGGCGCGGTTGGCGGCGCGCGGGGCCTTGCGGATTGGGGCGGGGTTGGTAACGCTTGGCGTGCCGCCCTCAGCGCAAATGGAGGTGGCGGCGCAAATCACCGCGCTGATGCTGACGCGGGTACAAGATGGTGATGCGTTGGTAGAGGTGTTGGAGGACAAGCGCCTCAACGCGCTGTGCCTTGGGCCAGCACTCGGCCACGATCGGGTACGAGATCTGGTGCCTGTTGCGCTGGCCTCAAAACGCGCCTGCGTTTTGGATGCCGATGCCCTCAGCGCCTATGCGGAGGATCCGCAGACGCTTTTTGGAATGCTGCACCCAAACTGCGTGCTGACCCCACATGGTGGCGAATTTGCCCGCCTGTTCCCAGACATCGCCGCCAAACTCGCGGAACCACCGACCAAAGGCCCAGCCTACTCCAAACTAGACGCCACCCGCGCGGCGGCCAAACGTGCAGGCTGCACCGTGTTGTTCAAAGGGCCGGATACCGTGATCGCAGACCCAGACGGGCGCGCCAGCATCCACGCGGCCCACTACGATCGCGCCGCGCCGTGGTTGGCCACCGCAGGGGCAGGGGATGTGCTGGCGGGCTTCATCACGGGCCTTTTGGCACGCGGATTTGCGCCGCATGAGGCCGCAGGAACCGCCGCCTATCTACATGTTGAATGTGCGCGCCATTTTGGCCCCGGCCTGATTGCCGAGGATTTGCCAGAACAACTGCCTGCGGTGCTGAAATCGCTCTTCGACCAATGAGCCAATGAAAAAGGGCCCGCAAATGCAGGCCCGTTCATTGTCTTTATCGCTGAGGCTTAGGCCATCATGCGGATGCTGGCGGTGGCGCAATCTAGTTCCAGACCGTCGGCGTAGATCACCTGCGGTTCGTCAAAGAACAGGCGGAACACCATATGCTGTGCGGCCGGTTGTAGGCGCAGATATTCACCGTCGATGAGGTTCTGCGCTTCGATCAGTTTCTGCGGCTCATTGTAGAGCGCCTGTGCGCGCCAGTCGCGGATCAGGATCTTCTGCTTGGAGGGCAGGATGGTATCCATGCCCGGGCGGTCATGGCCCAATGATCCAGCGCGCACGCGCACTGTCTCACAGGTCTTGTAGCCGCATTCGACGCCTTTCAGCATCGCAACGCCACTGCTGCGCGTGATGATTTTGTCGCCTGGCGACAAGACCTCGACCGGCAATGCGCCGTCCAAGGTAAGGATTTGCGTCCCTGGCAAAATGCCAAAGGTCGCCTCCGTTGGGGCTTTGGTGACGTTACCGCCACGCCGCGCCCTGACCGTTTTCGGTTTCATGGGCTATGTCCTACTGCTCTGCCTGTATTTTTTTATACAAGCAGCTTACTGTGGATAACGTCGCTTGTCTTCTGTTTTTTAGTGAAATTTTCCTCTCGCATCTTGTGGAAAGGTTTGCTAGATAGCGGCTCTGCGAAGCGCGCCTGAGGGGTGATTTCGCAAACCGGATGCGGGTGTGGCGGAATTGGTAGACGCACCAGATTTAGGTTCTGGCGCCGCAAGGCGTGGGGGTTCAAGTCCCTTCACCCGCACCACAATTTTCGAAAATACTCATGAAAATAAGACCTGATCTGACCATCGTCTGTGCTTCAATCGTACTGTGACTTAGCTTTGACGAGTGTACTTTGGTGGTCGGATATCAGCGCTGCGCCCGTAGCGGTAGTCAGGTGAATCAGTTTGTCCTTCCCAGGCATGTCCGGCAGGGCTACTGGCGCGGCTGATTGCGCGATTTTTGAGCAGCGCCTTGGCAGTGCCCTTGGGGGACGTTCGGTGCGCCCATAGCAGACGCAAACTGTGTGGGATTTGCATCACCTCGGGCGCACCAACCATCTGCACACGGGGACGCAAGACTGCATCACTATGGCAGCGATCGCGGTGAATGACGAATCAAAGGCAGTGTGTCCCATCAGGTTTGCCCGGTATCATCCGCCAGCACCTTTCGGGCGATGCGGAAACATTCTAATGCCTGCGGGACACCGCAATAGATACCGATCACATGAATGATGGCGCGAATCTCATCCTGTGTGACGCCGTTGTTCAGCGCGCCGCGCAGATGGACCTCCCATTCGTGCATTTTCCCCAATGCGCCGATCATCGATAAGTTCATCATCGAGCGGGTCTTGGCATCAATCGCATCGTCACCCCAGCCGAATCCCCAGCACCAACTTGTCATCGCTTCCTGAAAGGGGCGGGTGAAATCGTCAGCTGCGGCGAGGTTCTGTTCGACATAGGCAGCGCCTAAGGTGGATTTGCGTTGCTGCAGACCTTGCGCAAAAAGATCTTCGTCGAAAATGGCCATGGTTCAGCCCCTCATTTTGATTGCGATGTTTTTGGTCTGCACATAGTTCCACAGCGCTTCACGGCCCTTTTCGCGGCCGTAACCGGATTTGCCATACCCGCCAAACGGGGTTTCGACCCCGCCCGCATACCATTCGTTCACAAAGACCTGACCGGCGCGAATTTGGTTTGCCGCTGTTGTGGCGCGATCCAGATCGCGGGTGAATACCCCCCCAACCAGTCCATAATCTGTGCCGTTGGATATTTCGATCGCTTCTTGATCGGTGCTGAAGGGCAGGACCGATAAAACCGGACCAAAGACCTCTTGTTGCGCGATGTCCATTGTGGGGCGCACCGCGCTGAGGACTGTGGGCTGCAAAAATGCGCCCGCACGGTTAAGCGTGTGGCCGCCTGCAGCCACCTGGGCGCCTTGGGACAGGGCGGTTTGTACCATTACTTCGGCGCGGTCGCGTTGGGCGGTGGAGACCATCGCCCCCATGTTGGCGCCAAATTCGGGCAGGTTGATGCCGTCGGTGACATTTAGGCCTTGGGCAACTTTGGACAGACGCGCGACCAGTTCGTCGTGTTTGCTTTCGTGAACGATGACCCGCGACATGGCGGAACAGACCTGCCCAGCATTGAAAAAGATGCCCCAGCGGGCGTCGCTTTCAAAGGCATCAAGATCCGCGTCATCATAAACAATCGCCGCCGATTTGCCGCCCAGTTCCAGGACGCAAGGCACCACATTGCGAGCCGCAGCGGTGGCGATGGCGATGCCTGTGGCGACGGATCCGGTGAAAACGATCTGATTGACCAAGGGATGCGATGCCAGCGCCGCGCCCGCATCTTGCCCCAACCCGCAGAGGATATTGACCGCGCCTGTGGGTAGGCCCACATGTTCGGCGGCATGGGCGAACCATGCGTTGGTTAGCGGCGTCAGTTCTGGCGTTTTGATGACGCAGGTGTTGCCAGTCGCCAATGCAGCCGACAATGAACGTGCAGTCATTTCCAGCGGATAGTTCCACGGGATAATCTGTGCCGAGACGCCATACGGCTCGTGTACGGTGAAATCCAGATACTGCGCCCCTAGCGGAATAGAACGACCTTCGACGGTTTCTGCCTGATTGCCATAGTATTCAAAATAGCGCGCCGCGCCTTCGATTTCGGTACGCGCTTCCCAGAGGGGTTTGCCTTGTTCCAGTGTGAGAACGGGAGCGATGTCGTTTATATGCTCCAACAGGAACCGCCCCATCGCTTGCACCATGCGGCCCCGTTCTACGGGGCGCAGGCCAGACAGGGCGCCCGACAGATGTGTGTCGCGCGCCGCGCGCACGGCGCGGTCTACATCCGCAGCGTCCGCCAAGGCCTGCTGGGCCAGAACCTCACCTGTCGCGGGGTTCACCACATCTATACGGCCCGCGCCGCCATCGACCCATGTGCCGTTGATGTAGTTTTGCCAATGCTCTTTAATTTGGGCCATCAATTGCGTCTTTCATCCATTTCTGTAGGTGCATGACGGGGTGCTCGGAATTGACGCCCCCATTCGGGTCGACCACCAGTGGTCCGGGAACATACCCACGAGAGTGCAATCCGCGTTGAACCGATTCAACCAGATGAATGTCCTCTTCGACGGTGGTTTCGCGGTCCTGACGGGCCAGTTGGCGCACCTTGGCGTCTTCTGCGCCGCCGATGGAATACCACCCGCGCCAGACCACAACGTGATCGGGGTCAATCGCACGCCAATGATAGGTGTTCAGCACGTTGCCCGGATAGACCTGAAAGGAGAACATTGGCCACAGGAACCAACTGGAATATTCGTGCTGATGGGCAAAGCCCGAATTTATGTCATAGGTCATCGCCTCAAGACTTTGACATTCTGTGGTGTGGCGCAGACATTTGCCCTGTGGCTGGATATCGTAGGTTTCCGGCTTGATGACGCCATTGGCAAAGGTCGGATGGTTCAGGGCGCAGTGGTAGCATTCCGAATAGTTTTCGACCGAAACTTTCCAATTGCAGTTTTCGGGTATCTCGACCCATTCCAGCGGTTTCAGGTCACGCCAGTTGGGAACCCATTCCTCCAGCTCGGCGCGCGCATTGGGAAACCAGTCCTCCATCGGGGCGGCGCTAGGATCGAGGTTTACAAAAACAAAACCAAGGAACTCTTCGGCGCGCACTTCGGTCAGGCAGACTTTGCTGCGATCAAAGTTCTCCACCGCTTTGAGGTTGGGCCCTGCACGCAGGGCGCCGGTCAGTTCATAGCTCCAGGCGTGATAGGGGCAGACCACCACACGGGTCGATCCCTTGCCGGATACCAACTGATGCGCCCGATGTTGACAGACGTTGTAAAAGACCCGGATCTGCCCGTCATGTCCGCGTATGGCAAAAAGGCTCTCGCCCGCGATGTCAAAGGTCGCATAGTCACCTGTGTTTTCCAGATCCGACACATGACAGCCGAATTGCCATGTGCGCGCCAGCAGGCCCTGAGTTTCCAGTCGAAACACCTGCGGATCCGTGTAGTAGCGGGCGGCCAAAGAGCGTAGCGGTTCAGTCATCAAGGCTCCTCGTAGTACATTCCAAGACGGTGGCGGCGGTTGTGAAATGTTTCGACACGGTCGACGATTTCTTCGGTCGACTCGGCGATGACAAATGACAGCAGGGTTTCCAAAACCGCGATAATGCTGGTGGAGGAAGGGAAGAATTGTGGCGTCTCAACCGACACCACGAACCCGTGGTCTGCCTGCCGCAGGATCGGGCTGGCGGGACTGTCTGACAGACAAACCAGCTGCATGTTTTGCTCTTTGGCGATGTTGACGGCCTCGACCACCTCGCTGCGGTAGGGTTTGCAGGTGATGGCAATCAGCACATCCCGTTCGTCGGCCCAGGCCAGATCGTCAACAGGCGTTGATCCGGGTTTCGGGATCGCTTGGATCTGCACCATGCCGGTAGACGCCAGATAGGTGAAATTGCGTGCATTGGAATTGTGGACCCCAACGCCCAAAACAAAAACGTTGCGCGAATTCCAGATCGCGGTTGCTGCGGCCTTCAGCTGCTCGGCAGAAATGCCGGCAAATGTCTCTTCGATGTTGCGCAGCATATCCTGCACCATATCGGCATAAAGACCGCCTAGATCATCTGATTTGCGGATGTTCTGCAGCCAGCGGGCGCGGTCGGGAAAATCCGCAGCGCCATTTCGGATAGCGTCGCGAAATGGGGCACGGAAATCCTCGTAGCCCTCAAATCCGAACTGCCGCGCCATGCGCACCACGGTGTTGGGTTTGACCTGCGCCGCCTCAGCGATTTCGCGCACGGTGGATACCCCTACATCCAAAGGGTTTTCCAACACATAGGTCGCAACCTTGCGTGCCTCTGGGGTGAGATCGGACAGGTCTGCGGCAAGGCGGTCCAGAATCGTATTTGATATGTTTGTACCATTCATAATTGACGATGGTACAAATGATTGCTTACGCTGTCGATAGGAAAAGCGACTCGAAAGGACATGCTGTGGGACCTGATTTTCCGACTTCAGCGCGTGTGGTAATCGTTGGCGGCGGTGTCATGGGGGTAGGGCTGGCCTATCACCTGGCCCACGAAGGCTGGGGCGCTGACACCGTCTTGTTGGAAAAGGCTGAGTTGACGTCCGGGTCTACATGGCACGCGGCGGGGCAGATCACCCATTCCACATCCAGTTTCGGGTTGGGCAAATGCGTTGACTACAACATCGGCCTCTACTCTGGCGCGTTGGAAAAAGAGACCGGTCAGCCGGTCACCTGGCATGGCTGCGGCTCGTTCCGGTTGGCCTACACTGAGGATGAGATGGACTGGCTGCGCCATACGTTGTCGGTGGGTCGGTCGCTGGGATTTAATATTGAGCTTGTGACACCTGAACGGGTTGCGGAATTGCACCCGTTCTACAATCTCGACGGGGTGTTGGGGGCGCTTCACACCCCTGATGACGGGCATGTAGACCCCACGAATGTCACGATGGCGATGGCCACAGGGGCGCGGCAAAAAGGCGTTCGCATCATCCGCAGATGTCAGGCCACCAACATTACTCAAAACGGCAATGGGGAATGGGTGGTCGAAACCAATCAGGGCACAATCACCTGTGAGCATGTGGTCAACGCGGGCGGCACCTATGCGCGGCAAATGGGCGAATGGTCTGGCCTGCAGTTGCCGATGACGTCGATGACCCACCACTATTTCGTCACCGAACCCGTGCCCGAATTTCAGGGGCTGGACCAAGAGTTGCCGGTGATCCGCGACGATAAAAAGGTGTCTGGCTACATTCGCATGGAACAAAACCGTGGTCTGATCGGGATCTATGAAAAAACCAACCCGAATTCCGTTTGGCATGATCACTGTCCTTGGGAATATGAAAACTGGCTGTTTGACGCGGATTACGATCGCGTCATGCCCTGGCTAGAAGAAAGCCTGAACCGCATGCCGATTTTTGCCGAACTGGGGCTGCAACGGGATGTTCACGGGGCAATTAGCCACCCGCCGGATGGTAATCCTTTGATTGGACCTGCACCGGGTGTGCGCAACTACTGGTGTTGTTGCGGCACGCAGATCGGTATCGGCTGGGGGCCGGGGCTAACCCGTGAACTGGCCCGTTGGATGGTGCATGGCGCAGCGGATATTTCCATGCGTGACTATGATCCGAGGCGGTTCGGCGCCTATGCCACCAAGGACTGGCAGGTGATCAAGGCCGAAGAGGACTACTGCCTGCGCCACGAAATCCCTTTTCCGCATTTCAACCGTCTGGCAGGGCGCCCGATTAAACCATCGCCCCTTTATCAGCGCTTGAAAGACGAAGGTGCAGTTTACGAAGAGGTCTATGGCTTTGAGCGCCCCCGCTGGTTTGCGCGTGACGGCGTGGCACAGGAAGATCACTACTCCTTTAATCGTACCGTCGTGGATGATCTAATCGCAGCCGAGGTCAAAGCCGTCCGCGAAGATGTCGGCATCATGGATGTGACCGCCTTTAGCAAGGTGCTGGTCGAAGGGCCTGATGCCTATGCGCTGCTGGATCGTTTGACCGCCAACCGGATGCCGCAAAAGGTGGGCGCGATCATTCTGACCCACATGCTGAACCGGCGGGGGCGGATCGAACTGGAAACCACAATCGTGCGCATGGATGAAGATCGGTTCTACCTCGTTTGTGCGGCCTTTTTTGAACAACGCTTGCTGGATCACCTGAACCACCAGCGTGTGAATGAAACCGTGACGATCACCGCGCTATCGGACAGCTGGTCGGCGCTGGCGTTGAACGGGCCAAAGGCGCGTGATGTTCTGGCGGCCTGCACTGCGTCTGATCTATCGAACGCGGGATTTCGTTGGTTGTCGGCGCAACAGATCATAGTGGCAGGTCATCAAATCTGGGCGCTCCGCATGTCCTATGCAGGTGAATTAGGCTGGGAATTCCACATGCCTAATGATGCCTGTCTGGATGTCTATGATGCGCTGTGGTCCGCTGGTATGGATCATAGGATCACCAACTATGGCAGCTTTGCCATGAATGCGATGCGCATGGAAAAGGCGTTCAAAGGGGCAGGGGAGCTCACAAACGAAGTCACTCTGGCCGAAGCGGATGTTCTGCGCTTTGCGCGCAACGACAAGCCTTATCTGGGCAAGGAGCACACCCTCAATGCCAACCTGCCGTGGATTTGTGCCTATCTGGAAATAGAACCTGACGGACGCGCCGACGGCCACGGTGGCGAAGCGGTATATCTGGGTGATCAGGTTGTTGGTTCCACCGCCTCTGTGGTTTTTGGACCAACGGTGGGCAAGGTGCTGGCCTTTGCCTATCTGAAGCCAGAGGCAGCCCAAGTTGGGACCGAGTTGACGGTGTTGATCCACGGCGTGCCACGGGCCGCGCGGGTGCTTGGGCAACCGGCCTATGACCCCGACAGTCTGAAACCCCGCCAGGATGTGTTGGTGACCGCATGAAGATCACTGGCCTCACCCTTTGGGCGGTCGATCTGACCAGCCATGAAACCTACTACATGGCCGAAGGTAAAACCTGTGCCACAGTGACCTCTCATATCCTGCGGCTTGAGACGGATAGCGGCCATCAGGGCTGGGGAGAGGTGTGTCCTATCCCGCATTACCTGCCAGCCTATGCCGGTGGCGTTGCCAGTGCAGTGCAGGAACTGGCACCAAAACTTATCGGGGCATCACCATTGGGGGTTGATGCTGTGATGCTGGACCTAGACGCCCATCTTTTGGGACATCGCTACGCCAAGTCGATGATCGATATCGCGCTTTGGGATTTGTTTGGCAAAGCCACGGATCAACCACTCTTTGCGTTGTTGGGTGGGCGCGTGCGGCAGGACATGCCACTCTATCATTCCATTACCTGCATCGCACCGGATGATATGGCCCGCATCGCCAAGGACGCCTATGCCAGCGGGATCCGGCAGTTTCAGGTGAAATTAGGGGCTGATCGTGATTGGCAGCGCGACGCGGAACGCTTGATCAAAGTGCGCGAAGCGGTCGGTGATGGGCCGCTGGTTTATGGGGATTGGAACTGCGGTGCCAGTAAACTGCAAGCGACCCGCACCGGCCGTGCGGTGGCGCATCTGGATGTGATGCTGGAACAGCCCTGCAAAACCCTGGAGGACTGCGCTGCTGTGCGCCAGGCCACGGGGCTGGCGATGAAGATAGACGAAGGCGCCCATGACCTCGACAGCTTGCTCCGAGCGCACCAATTGGGTGTTTTGGATGCTGTGGCCCTAAAACTATCGAAATTCGGCGGCCTTTCGGCAATGCGCCGTGCGCGCGACCTGACGGTACATCTGGGGGCTGAGATTTGTGCGGAATGCACATGGGGATCGGATGTGGTCACTGCTGCGGCCCTGCATTTCGCCGCGACCGTGCCGAACGGCGCGCTGATGAATACCTGTGATCTGTCCTCTTACGTGGCACCGCGCGTGTGCCAGACTGCGCCCCAACGCAACAATGGACGTATCGCGCCGCCCACGGGCGCCGGGCTGGGGGTGTCGCCGGATCTGGACATTCTAGGCACACCAGTAATGGAAATGAGGTAACCCATGCAAAAACTGTTGACCCAAGACGAATGGATCGCCCGCGCTCAAGAGGTGTTGCCTGCGGGGGGCTTTGGGAATTTCGATCCCGGTATCTTCATCGCGCGGGGTCAGGGCAGCCGGGTGTGGGATGAAAACGGCACAGAGTATGTGGATTACCTGATCGGGTCCGGCCCAATGCTGCTGGGGCATGGCCACCCCGAGGTGATGGAGGCGGTGCTGGACCAGTTGCCAAATGGCATGACCTTCTTTGCCAACAACGCCAAAGGCGTTGAGCTGGCCGAGGCGATTGTGGACGCGGTTCCTTGTGCGCAACAGGTGCGCTTTGTGGCCTCAGGCGGTGAGGCAGACATGTACGCGATGCGGCTGGCGCGGGCCTATACGGGCCGCGATAAGATCCTGAAATTCGAAGGCGGGTATCACGGCATGAGCGCCGAGGCACAGATGAGCCTTGCGCCGACAAAACGGGTGAACTTCCCCCAAGCGGTGCCGGACAGTGCGGGCATCCCCCAAAGCGTGGCCGAGCATATGTTGGTCGCCCCCTACAATGACCTGCAGGCGGTTGAGGCGTTGTTGAGCGAACACCACGACATTGCGGCGATCATGGTGGAACCTCTCCAACGCATTATCCCGCCAGCGCCGGGGTTTTTGCAGGGACTGCGCGACCTGTGTGACAGGTTCGCAGTTTTGCTGATCTTTGACGAAATCGTCACGGGCTTCCGGCTGGCCTATGGCGGGGCGCAGGAACGCTATGGGGTGGTGCCTGACATCTGCACCTTGGGTAAAATCATCGGTGGCGGCTTTCCCTTGGCGGCGCTTGCGGCCAGTAGTGACATCATGCGTCATTTCGACAAATCACAGGTTGGTGCCGAAGGTTGGTTGATGCAACTGGGTACACTGTCTGGCAATCCGGTTGCGGCGGCGGCGGGATTGAAAACAATGCAGGTCCTAAAGCGTGAGGGCAGCTATGACCGTCTCAGATCGTTGGGGGCACAGTTGCAAAAGATGCAATCGGAGGCGCTGTCGGCGGCGGGCATCGCCCATCAGGTGTGCGGTGATGAAACACTGTTTGATCTCTATTTCACAGATGCGCCCTGCGTCGATTATCGCACTGCCCATCACAAATATCCCGAACGTGCAGCGCGTTGGAGCACCGCATTGCGGCGTGGCGGCGTATTCAAAAGCCCGTCGAAAATGTATCCCAGCCTGTCCCTGACACAAGCTGATCTGGCCCTGACCGAGGCGGCCGTGCAGGCGGCGGTGTCCGCGCTGGATTAATGCACTGCGCCGCATGCGTTACCCTACGCCCGTGTATGTAATGCGCAGCATCAGTTCAGCGGAAATTGGTCCGTGATCGTCAGCCACTGTCTGAACCAGGGAGGTGGTGAATTGCCCACCACCAGATGCTGCGGCTATGAACGGGGCGTCCGCGGATCGCTTCGCTGGCGCCCCTACTTTTATGGCAACTGCGTGCCTGTTACCGCATGGCTGTGTTGCCAAAATAGGCCGTTCTTCTGCGCCTTCGTCCTTTGTTGTGACTGATGACGCGTAGGGGCAAACCGTCAGCAAAGATGCCCTCTACTCCAATACCTACGCGGTCCGTAATACCGGTGATTTTGACACTTCCACGACCAGCTCCTTAGCGGGTCGTTTCGATGGTAGGCAGGATCCGGGTCTGATCGCTGAGGGGCTCTCGGTCAGTACCGGCGAGGCCGAGCCGAATCTGGCAGACCCGAATAGCGTAGACACCTTTGTGAACGCCCAGGGATTGATCCACAGTGCAGCCACCGGTGCGATCAGCGGCGCTGTTTCCTCACCCGTGGCGTTGGGGTTTTGCCACCACTTGCGCATTTCGACGATTGGGCGGATGGATGAAATTGGGCGTGGTTAACAGGGGGCAGGTATGCCCCCTGTTCTAATCAGATATCCTTCACCAGCCGCAGCGCATCATAGATTGCCGCATGGGTGTTGCGCGCACTGACCGCATCGCCGATGCGGAACAGCTGGAAGGTGCCCTCTGTGTTTCGCATCACCTGTTGCGGCTGCCCGTTGATCAGCGCGTCATAGTCCACCGCGCCCAGGTTGCGCGACAGCGGTTTCAGATCGAAATAGAGGTCGGCCAAGGGCAGGGTGCCATAATTCACCACCACCTGATCATAGGTCTGATCTTGTTGGTGATCGCTGTAATCGGTGCCAATGCTGGCGCGCAGCTGGTTGCCATCGCGCGCGACCCCCAGCAGGCGGCGGGTGACGGTGAAGGTGACGTCCTTATCCTGTAGCGCACGCATGTAAGGCACCAGATTCATCCCCATGATATCAGGCGCAAAGGTGCGGTCTGGCGTCATCACCTCGACCTTGGCACCCGCTTCAGCGGCCACCTCGGCAGCCATCAGGGCAGGGTGGTCGCCGCTTTCGTCATAGATCAGGATGTTTTGTGCAGGTTTCACATCGCCCGCGATCAGATCCCATGCGGTGACGACCAGATCCTGTTCCTTGCCGCTTTCAAACAGTTCCGTGTTGGGCATGCCGCCTGTCGCGACAATCACCACATCGGGGGACAATGCGGTGATGTCCTCCGCCTCCGCCCAAGTGTTAAAGCGAAACTCCACATCCCGCGCCGCACATTGCACCATGCGCCAGTCGATGATGGAGATCATTTCGCGCCGACGCGGGGATTGCGCGGTCAGGCGGACCTGCCCGCCGGGATCAGGCTGGGCCTCAAACACCGTCACATCATGACCACGCTCCGCCGCAACGCGCGCCGCCTCTAGTCCAGCAGGGCCAGCGCCGACAATGACCACCTTTTTGCGTGTCTCAGCGGGCGTGATCTCATGCGGCATGGTCAGTTCGCGGCCTGTGGCGGGGTTGTGGATGCACAGTGCTTCGCCCGCCTGATAGATGCGGTCCAGACAATAGGTGGCGCCGACGCAGGGGCGAATATCCTCCTCGCGCCCCTCAACGATCTTTTTCACGATATGGGGATCGGCCATATGGGCGCGCGTCATGCCGACCATATCCAACAGCCCAGCCGAAATGGCATGCCGCGCAGTGGCCACATCGGGGATCTTCGCCGCGTGGAAGGTGGGTAGGCCGGTCGCCTTCTTCACCTCGCCCGCGAAATCTAGGTGCGGTGCGTTTTTCATCCCCTGCACGGGGATCACATCGGTCATCGCCGGATCCGTATGGATGCGGCCACGGATCACGTTGAGGAAGTCGATCTGCCCGCTGTCCGCCAACCGCTTGGAAATCTCGATCCCTTCGCTGGCGGTGATCCCGCCTGCCTCTGCCTCATCTGCGGTGTAGCGGGCGCCGATGATGAAATCATCACCCACCCGTTTTCGCATCGCATCAATCACCGCCAGGGGCATCGCCATCCGACTGTCCAATGTCGCGCCGCCGTATGGTCCATCCAGATCATTGGTTAACGGCGACCAGAACTGATCAAGGAGGTGGCCGTAAATCTGCACCTCGATCCCGTCCATACCGCCGGCCTTCATCCGTTCCGCAGCGTCGGCGAAATCGCTGATGATACGGTCGATATCCCAATCCTCGGCCAGTTTTGGGAACGCCCGGTGCGCTGGTTCGCGGTGTTTCGAGGAAGAGACAGAGGGCAGCCAATCCCCCTTGTTCCAGCCCGTGCGCCGTCCCAGATGGGTCAGCTGGATCATCACCGCGCAGCCGTGTTCGTGACAGGCATCAGTCAGGCGCTGGATATGGGGCACCACATCATCGCGGTAGGCGAGGATGTTGTTAAACACCGGCGGGCTGTCACGGCTAACGGCGGCGGACCCTGCGGTCATCGCCAGTGCCACGCCTGCCTTGGCCCGTTCCGCGTGATAGGCGGCGTAGCGCTCTTTCGGCATGCCATCTTCGGGGTAGGCGGGCTCATGGGCGGTGGTCATGATGCGATTGCGCAGGGTCAGGTGTTTCAGCTGATAGGGCTGCAGCAGCGGGTCTTGGGTCATTTTTGGCGTCTCTGCTCTGGCGGGTGGCTGGTTTAGGTCAGGTTAATACGCTGGTGTCTTGTGTGAATACGGATGCGTATGGTGCGCTAGTGCCAGGCATCCGGCATTGACGCTTTCTTCTGTTCGATAAAGGCCATGATCTCTTGATCCTTGGTGATATCCAGCGGCGGCGCTTCGTAATCACGCAGCACCTGTTTCCATTGGGTATTCGCACGGGCGCTGGCGTCAATGCGGCCTGCCTCATCCCATGTTTCAAACGGCTGATCATCGTTAAACCCGCTGTCCCAATAGGCGGTTTTATAGTGCCGCAGCGTGTGATCGGTGCCAAACAGGTGCTCGCCCGGTCCAAACTGCGCCAGCGCGTCAAAGCCCAGCGTGTCGTCTGTCACCTCAAGCCCGCGCATATAGGAATGCAGCGCGCCGCACATATCGAGGTCCATCATAAACTTCTCATAAGACATCGACAGCAACCCATCGAGGAAGCCCGCCGAATGCAGGATGTAATTCGCACCGCCCTGAACCGCTGACATCATCGACATCATTGCCTGCTGCATTGCCTGCCCGTCGGGCATCTTGGAGGTGGAGAAGTTGCCAGCACAGCGCAGAGGTAGCTTATACCGCCGTGACAACTGCCCCATCACCAGCGACCCCAGCGCAGGTTCCGGTGTGCCAAAGGTGGGCGATCCGGTGCGCAGCGCCATCGACGACAGGAACCCCGCCATCACCACCGGCGCGCCGGGGCGGGTCAACTGGGCAAGCGCACAAGACGATAGCGTTTCCGCCAGACACTGCGCGATCGACCCCGCCATGGTCAGCGGCGACACCGCGCCACCCAGCAGGAAGGGCAGGTGGATTGATCCCTGGTTCGCCGCCGCATAGGCGCGGATCCCGGCGGAGGTCACGCCATCCAGCACCAGCGGCGATGTGGTGTTGAAATTGCCCATGATGACGCAATTCTGATCGACAAAATCGGCGCCAAACAGAATGCGACACATCTCAATACTGTCCTCAGCCCGCTCCGGCGCGGTGATCGAGCCGAGGAAGGGACGGTCAGAATAGCGAATATGCGATTGCACCATGTCAAGATGTCGCTTGTTCACTGCAATATCGGTGGGTTCGCAAATGGTGCCGCCAGAATGGTGCAGCCAGGGCGAGGATTGCGCTAGTTTGATGAAGTTCTGGAAATCCTTGATGGTGCCATAACGCCGCCCCTGATCCAGATCCATCACAAAGGGGCTGCCATAGGCGGGCGCCAGCACCATTGCATCGCCGCCGATCTGCACATTGTTTGCAGGATTGCGGGCGTGTTGAATGAATGTCTCGGGCGCGGTTTGCAAAATTTCACGCACCATCCCGCGCGGAAAACGTACGCGCCAGACCTCTGCGCTGTCTTCGCGCACCTCTGCACCAGCCTCTTTGAACAGGCGCATGGCTTCTGCATCTTCGCGCAGTTCAATCCCGATCTCGGCCAGAATGCGTTCGGCGGTGTCCTCAATCCGCTCCAGCGCGTCATCGTTCAACAGGTCATAGGTGGGAATGCCCCGCGTGATGTAAGGCACGCGCAGATGCGGATTGGCGCCGGGGGCAATGGTGTCACGGTTTGATTTTTTGCGGCGGCGTTGGGCTATGGTCATCAAGCATCCTCCTTCTTGATGGCGCGAATGTGGGTGGTGGTCCTCGGATGAAACATGTGATTTCAGCTCAAGTCCTGACATAAGCGTCCACTGAATCGACACATGTGTCAAGTTGCTTGTGTCACGCAGGTGATTTTGTTAGCCACGGGGTATGGAACCTCAAACGCAGGCCCGCGCGCCCCAATCATCCGACCGTCCCGACCGCCAGTCAGAGGCGGACTGGCTACAGGCCGCTTATGAGCTGCTGACAGAGGCGGGCGTTGATGCGGTAAAGATCATGCCACTGGCCAAACGCCTCGGCGTATCGCGCACTTCGTTCTACTGGCATTTCAAGGATCGCGATGCCCTGCTGGAGGCAATGGTCAACCGCTGGGAACAGAAGAACACCGGCAACCTGATCGCCCGCACAGAGGCCTACGCAGAAAGCATTGCCGAGGCGGTGTTCAACCTGTTTGACTGCTGGATTGATGACGATCTGTTCGACGCGCCACTGGATCTGGCGATCCGCAACTGGGCGCGCAATGACGCGGATCTGGGCCAGCGTGTCGATCAGGCGGATGCGCGGCGCAAACAGGCAATGGCGGATATGTTTGTGCGCTTTGGCTTTGATCAGACGCAGGCAGAGGTGCGGGCGCTGACCATGCTCTATACGCAGGTCGGCTATATCTCGATGCAGATCGAAGAGGACCGCGAAGGCCGCATCAACCGTATGCCCGACTATATCGAGGTCTACACAGGCCAACGCCCGACCAGCCGCGAATGGCAGCGGTTTCGCGCCCGCCACCTCTGAAGGGACCGCGCGCAACGGCATTTGCCCGCTCTTCCCCTGCCATTCCAGCACGCATTGGTGAATTGAGGTCAATTGAGGCTTGAAACCGCGCGTTCTGAGCCGTAGTAAGACGCAAATTTCATCAGGCGACCGTTCGGGTGGCCTGTCACCCTTGTGAGGAAACAAATGCAAGTTACCGAAACCCTGAACGAAGGCCTGAAGCGCGGTTACGAAATCGTTGTTCCGGCTGCTGAGCTGGACGCTAAGGTCAACGAGAAGCTGGCAGAGGCCCAGCCCGAAGTCGAAATGAAAGGCTTCCGCAAGGGCAAGGTGCCCATGGCGCTGCTGAAAAAGCAGTTCGGTCAGCGTCTGCTGGGTGAAGCCATGCAGGAAACCATCGACGGTGCGATGAACAAGCACTTCGAAGACAGCGGTGACCGCCCTGCGATGCAGCCGGCTGTTGAAATGGTTGACGGCGAAAACTGGAAAGAGGGCGACGACGTCAAAGTCACCATGTCCTACGAAGCCCTGCCTGAGATCCCCGAAGTAGACTTCGGCGGTATTGAGCTGGAGCGTCTGGTTGTGAAAGCCGAAGCTGAAGCCGTTGACGAAGCGCTGGCATCGCTGGCCGAAACCGCACAAGATTTTGAGGCCCGCGCCGAAGGCGAAGCGGCCGAAGATGGCGATCAGGTTGTGTTTGACTTCCTGGGCAAAGTAGACGGCGAAGCCTTCGACGGTGGTGCCGCCGAAGATTACCCGCTGGTCCTGGGCTCCGGCTCCTTCATCCCCGGCTTCGAAGAGCAGCTGGTTGGCTCCAAAGCGGGTGAAGAAAAAGACGTAAACGTCACCTTCCCCGAAGAGTACGGCGCAGAAAACCTGGCCGGCAAAGCGGCCGTGTTCGAGTGTAAGATCAAAGAAGTCAAAGCCCCGAAAGCGGCTGAGATCGACGATGAGCTGGCCAAGAAATTCGGCGCCGAAGATCTGGAAGGTCTGAAAGCCCAAGTATCCGAGCGTCTGGAAGCGGAATACGCCGGTGCATCGCGCGCCGTGCTGAAGCGCGGCCTGCTGGATCAGCTGGACGGTCTGGTCTCCTTCGACCTGCCGCCGTCGCTGGTTGAAGCAGAAGCAAGCCAGATTGCACACCAGCTGTGGCACGAGGAAAACCCTGAGGTTGAAGGCCACGACCACGACAAGATCGAGCCGACCGAAGAGCACAACAAACTGGCCGAACGCCGCGTGCGTCTGGGCCTGCTGCTGGCAGAACTGGGCCAAAAGGCAGAGGTCGAAGTGACCGACGCCGAAATGACCCAAGCGATCATGAACCAGGCACGTCAGTACCCGGGTCAAGAGCGTCAGTTCTTTGAATTTGTTCAGCAAAACCAGCAGATGCAGCAGCAGCTGCGCGCGCCGCTGTTCGAAGACAAAGTTGTTGATCACATCGTTGAAGGTGCCAAAGTCACCGATAAAGAGATCAGCAAAGACGACCTGCAAAAGGCCGTTGAGGCACTGGACGACGAATAAGTCGCCCGCCTGCTCCGATCAAAGAAAGGCCGCCCCTCGGGGCGGTCTTTTTCGTTGGGGGGGGACACCTCTTCTAATCCTCTGTGTCGCCTTGTGTTCTAGGCTTATGTTCTTGCCTTATGTGTGCCTCGCGACGGCAGAGGCCCCGGATCACGCCCAGGGCGCGATGTCATGCCGTGTTTGATCCGGGGGCGCGATGACACGTAGACAACCCGCCCCGGACGTGATCCGGGGCCACCCCTCTTGTTTTCAGAACATGCCCCTAGTCATTGCCTTTGAAATGCGTGCATCCTGTGCTCATCACTTGGGAGGGTAGGGCATGCACACCGCATTCGACAAAGATGATTTCAACACCTTCAAGGCCAACAACCGCGCCGGGCCGATCCATATGCTGAACCTCGTGCGACTGCACAATCAGGCGCAATATGACGACGGGCGCGAAGCCACAGGGGCAGAGGCCTACGCCGCCTATGGCCGCGAAAGCGCACCGGTGTTTCAGCGGCTGGGTGGGCGTATCGTCTGGCGCGGCGCGATGGAACAGATGCTGATCGGGCCGGGTGATGAACAGTGGGATCTGTGTTTCATCGCTGAATACCCGTCGCCGCAGGCTTTCGTCGATATGCTGGGCGATCCCATCTACCGCGCGGCGATGAAACATCGGCAGGCCGCCGTCAGCGACAGCCGTCTGATCCGCACCGCGCCGCTCGGGGTGGGTGCGACCTTCGGGGAGTAGGCAAAAGAAAAGGGCCGCCAGATATCTCTGACGGCCCTCTTATGCTCAAGCGGCGAAGATTACTCTTCGGCTTCGGCTTCTTCCGATGCCACGGGGGCGTCGTCGTCGTCCGATGCAGCAGCGCCGATGTCGTCAAACAGGTTGGCGATTTCGAACTCTGCTTCTGCTTCTGCTTCTGCTGCCAGTTCCTGGATCGATTTACCCGAGGCTTGCAGTTCCGCTTCTTCGTCCGAACGGGCTACGTTCAGGTCGATGTGTACGGTCACTTCGGGGTGCAGAACGACTGCAACTTTGTGCAGGCCCAGCGATTTGATCGGGTCCAGAACAACAACCTGCTTACGGTCAACCGAGAAGCCAGCCTCAGTCGCAACATCTGCGGCGTCACGCGGGGTGACGGAACCGTAGAGGTTACCACCGTCAGAAGCCTGACGAATCACGATGAACTGCTGGCCGTCCAGCTTTTCACCCAGTGCTTCGGCTTCTTTTTTGGTTTCCAGGTTGCGTGCTTCCAGCTGTGCTTTCTGCGCGTCGAACTGTGCCTTGTTGGCGTTCGATGCGGTCAGTGCTTTGCCTTGCGGCAGCAGGAAGTTGCGTGCGTAGCCGGCTTTGACGTCTACGATGTCGCCCATCTGGCCCAGTTTGGCCACACGTTCAAGAAGGATAACTTGCATGTGCTTTCTCCTTACTTAACAGCGTAGGGCAGCAGGGCGAGGAAGCGGGCGCGTTTGATGGCACGGGCCAGTTCACGCTGCTTCTTGGCCGATACGGCGGTGATACGCGAAGGCACGATTTTGCCACGCTCACTGATGTAGCGCTGCAGCAGTTTGGTGTCTTTGTAGTCGATTTTCGGCGCGTTTTCACCCGAGAACGGGCAAACTTTGCGACGGCGGAAAAACGGTTTGGCTGCCATGGTTTAGCGTCCTTTCCTAGCTGAGATCACGAACGACGTTCGCGGCGTTCGCCACGTTCGTCACGTTTCTGCATCTGGATCGAAGGACCCTCGGCGTGCTCGTCAACCTTGATGGTCAGAACGCGCATTACGTCGTCATGCAGGCGCATCAGGCGTTCCATCTCCTGAACAGCCGAAGCAGGTGCGTCGGTTTTCAGCAGAGCGTAGTGGCCCTTGCGGTTTTTGTTGATCTTGTAGGCCATCGTTTTGACGCCCCAGTACTCGCTTTCAACGACTTTACCGCCGTTGTCCGCCAGGACGGTGCCAAAATGTTCGACGAGACTTTCAGCTTGCGCGTTGGACAGGTCCTGGCGCGAGATGAAGACATGCTCATAAAACGGCATGTGAACTCCAGTTCATTTGCAAGCGCATTTCATAGGAGGGCCTCACCTTCCGCGACCCATCCACGAGAGACTGCGCGGTTTAACTAACTGCGAAAGGTCCGCCCCTTTACGACGGATTGGGCGATCTGGCAAGCCTTTGCGCACCTGTGCAGCGGCTTTATTTTGCAGGGCGCAGATGCCGCTCGGGCAGGCGGTAGAGCAGGGGGCAGAGGTGGGCGCCGTACTGCACGGGGCAGGGCGTCGCGGTAACTCCACGTTCGTGCCCCATTTTCGCCCCAACCTTTACCAAGACTATGCCCACAGGGGAAATCAGAATGCGGCCTCCTTATCCGGCAGATACCGCACTCTTCAGGACACGTTTTAGGGACAAGGACGCGCCGAAATGGATATGACAACCAATGTGAATTTTGCAGCCACTCGCCCGCATGTTGCCGCTCAGCTACGCGCGGGCAAGGCGTTGCCGTCCTTGCGCCATTGTCAGACCCTGAAAACCGTCGCCTCTGCCAATGACAATGAGGTTCTGCTGCGCAGCGCAATGGTCTTTCTTGGGGTGGTGCTATGCCTTGCCGCCTTTGGCCTGTGGCTGGTGCCCGAAGCAATGGAAAGTGCGGAACAGCAGTTGATCCGCGCGGGTCTGACCTGTGTGTTCATCGGCGCGGGCTTTACCCTGTTTCGCAAGGGGCGCGATACTGCGCCGGTGATCGGGTATGCGCTCGATCAGGCACGCGGGGAATTGCGCCAACTGCTGATCAATGCCGATGGGACCGAACGCACCATTGCGCGCCTGTCGTTGCATGGTGCCACGCGCGAGGCATTGGATAACGGAGATGTGTTGATCCGTGACGCCAAGGGCACCCGCGATATGCGCTTGGCCGCGCAACAGGCTGAGGCGCTGTTCGATCACCCGCTCAGCGACGCCTGACAACGGCAATTGCCCTTATTTATAGATGCTTCTTTCCTTGCGGCTGCCGGACTGGTGGCCGTTTTGGTTTTTTATCATGTGCATGTTCGCAGGCTGAAAACGAGGTTTTCGGCTGCTCTTGTGCATTTGCGCGCAGGTCGTGTGGGGCGGCGGGGATTGCGTTGTGATTTGGTTTCGGCACTTTAGCGGCAATTCCAACAGTTCCACATCCGAGAGGACACCGTCATGAAAACCACCCTGAAATCCGGCCTGAAACACAGCCTGATCGGCGCCGCCGCTGCCTTGTCGCTGGCCACCATGGTCGAAGCCGCACCGCAAAACTATGTGCTGGATGCCAGCCACAGCCAGATCGTGTTCAGCTACAACCACCTGGGCTATTCGACCACCTATGGCCTGTTCTCGGGCTTTGAAGGTGAGATCGCGTTTGATCAGGAAAACCCTGCGGCCTCTTCCGTGTCCGTCTCCATGCCGCTGTCGTCGATGATGACCGGTTGGGAAGCGCGTTTTGCCCACTTCATGGGCCCCGACTTCTTCAATGCCAAGGGCGATGAGATTGTCAGCTTCACCTCCACCGGCATCGAAGTGACCGGCGAGAACACCGCCAAGATCACCGGCGATCTGACCCTGAACGGCATGACCAAACCCGTTGTCCTGGACGCTAAACTGAACCAGACCGGCACCCACCCGATGGCGGGCAAGGAATGGGCAGGCTTTGACGCCACCGCCACCGTGATCCGCAGCGAGTTTGGTCTGGGCCAGTTCGCGCCCTTCGTCAGCGACGAGGTTGAACTGCAGATCTCGATCGAGGCGATGAAAGCCGAATAAGCTACCGTTTATTTGTAGCGATAGTTTAGGAACCGTCCGGCAGAAGTGTCGGGCGGTTTTTTGTTTGGGGGGCAGAGGAACAGAAGGTTCGCGCCCGACACCGAGGGCGGCTCTCCGTTTGGCCGATGAATGAGCAGTGTCCCAAACGCTGAGTTTCTTGTATTTCGTTGAAATCGCGCCCGCCCTTGGGGGCGGGGTCGGGCGCGAACCGGACCGCTGCGCGATCCGGTGGAAAAGGCTTTACTGGTGCGCGTCACATTACAAAAAAACCGCTCGGCATTGCTGCCGAGCGGTCCTAATCTTCCCTGCATCTGCCGTTACTGACGCGCAGCCTCCAACTCAAACGTCAGGTCCACACCAAAGCCCAGCGTGCCCTCATCCGGCACCGTGTCCCCGATGCCAAAGGCGCGACGGTCTAGGGCAAAGGCGCCAGAGGCCTGCGCCACGTCGCCGTCAATCGTCAGCGCGACGGGAAACTCCAGCGGTACCGCGATCCCCTTGATGGTCAGTGTGCCCTTGGACACTAGCGCGCCGTCCTGTTCGATCAACGCGGCCTCATAACGGGCGGTGGGGAATTGCGCGCTGTCGAAATAATCCGCGCCCATCGCTTGCCCCGCCACGGTGCCAAGGCTGAGGCTGGCGATGTCGATTGTGACCACAACCGACCCCTTGTCCGCACCTGTCGCCTCTGGGTCATAGCGAATATCGGCCTGCCAGCTGTCAAACTGTCCTGCGACCATGTTGCCCAATTGGGTGATCTTCAGGGCCAAGGTGCCCGATTGCACCTGCCACAGCGGCAGATCGCTGGTGGCTGGGGCCTCCGCCATCGCCGCGACTTCAGTATCACGCGCCGCCTCAACCTCTGCGATTTCCACATGCGTCGCCTCATGATCGCCGCCAATCACCTGCGCGGTGATGCCAGCGCCGACAGCCAGCGCCAGAACGGCCACCAGCAGACTGGGCAGTTTGCCATGCGCCTCAGCCCCGACACCGGACAGCGCGGCGTCTGGCACGCGGCGACCGGGCAGCATCCGCGCCAATGTCACGTCGCGGTCAATCACCTGATGTTTCAACGCCCCCGCAATATGCAGGCCCAGCGTGCCCAACATGCCCAGAACGGCAGCAAAGTGCAGCTGCGCAAACAAATGTGATAGCGCCTCATCCTTTGGCACCAGTGGCAGATTCTGCCCAAACGGTCCCCAGATCGGCGCGAAACCGCTGCTGGCGGCGTGGTGGATCCAACCGGTCAGCGGCACCAAGAGGATAAAGGCATAAAGCATCCAATGCACCGCTTCTGCCGCCAGTGTTTCCAACCGGCGTTCGGGGTGCAAAGGTGCAGGGCGCGGCTGACTAAACGCCCAGAGGATGCGCAAAACTGCAAGGATCAGCACCAGCACCCCAAAGGTTTTATGCGCGGAAAACATAGTGGTCAGCACCCCGATGGGCACAATGGGGCTGCCGGCCTGAGTGGCCTCGGCCAGTTTGGCGGCGATGAAACCGACGGGCAGCATTGCAAGGATCAATAGCGCGACCGACCAGTGCAGCGCCTTGGCGACGCTGCCATAGCGCGCCTGGGTATTGGTGAGGGACATGTGCTCTCTCCGATTAAAAGTCATGTAAATTCAGCTTGCTGCCAGCCTAGCGCGATTGGTCTGTGCCATAAACCGCTGCACACGCACAGGTGATCTGCCCTTGTGCGGACCTAACGCGGACCTTGGGCAGGGGGCGGGGTCTCTTTGCCCTTTTGGTCACTCAGGGGTGGTTTTGTGGCTTTCCCTTGTGGTGCGGCCTCTGTGGGTTTACACCACGTCACCAGAGATAACAGGGACATGAAATTCGGGACGAGGCCAAAACATGACCAAAGCATTTGTTTTCCCCGGGCAGGGGGCTCAGACCATCGGAATGGGCAAAGCACTGGCAGAGGCCTATCCGGCCGCCAAAGCGGTGTTTGATGAGGTGGATGAGGCACTGGGCGAAAAACTGTCCACCCTGATCTGGGAAGGCGAACAGGACACGCTGACCCTGACCCAAAACGCCCAGCCCGCGCTGATGGCGACCTCGCTCGCCGCGATGAAGGCGCTGGAGGCTGAGGGCGTTGTGCTGGCGGATCAGGCGGCGTTTGTCGCCGGTCACTCGCTGGGTGAATATTCGGCACTGGCCGCCGCTGGCGCGCTGTCGATCTCGGACGCGGCGCGTCTGCTGCGCACCCGCGGTCAGGCGATGCAACAGGCTGTTCCGGTTGGCGTTGGCGCCATGGCAGCCCTGCTGGGCCTGGATTTCGAAGGCGCCAAAGCCGTGGCCGAAGAGGCCGCGAAGGGTGAGGTTTGTCAGGCCGCAAACGACAATGATCCGGGTCAGGTTGTGGTGTCTGGCCACAAAGACGCGGTGGAACGCGCCGTAGAACTGGCCAAGGAAAAGGGCGCCAAACGCGCGGTGATCCTGCCCGTGAGCGCACCGTTTCATTGCGAACTGATGGCCCCCGCGGCCGAGGTGATGGCACAAGCGCTGGCAGAGGTGGACATCAACCGCCCCGTCGTGCCCGTGGTCGCCAACGTGGTGGCAGAGGCGGTATCTGACCCCGCCACCATCCGGTCGCTGCTGGTTGATCAGGTCACTGGTTCGGTGCGCTGGCGCGAAAGCGTTGGCTTTATGGCGGCCCAAGGCGTGGACGCCATCTGGGAAGTGGGCGCGGGCAAGGCGCTGTCGGGCATGGTGCGCCGCATCGAGCGTTCGATTGCCTGCACCGCCGTTGGCACCCCTGAGGATGTGACCAAAGCGGTGGCCAGCCTGTAATGAAGTATCGTTTTCTGGCCCTTGGCGCGGCAGGTCTTGCCGCGGTTGCGATCAGCAGCTGCGGCACGTTGGAAACTGTCTACCTTAACATGGGGCAGACCACGTCTTTCGTGGTTGATGGGCAGGATCTGCAGGTCAGCGGCACGCTGAACCAGAACACCCTTGCCGCCTTTGAAGAGGTGGTTGCCGAAAACCCCGGCCTGACCCGACTGGTCTTGCTGGAGGTGCCGGGGTCAGTGGACGATGACACCAACCTGATGCTGGGGCACCGCGTGCGCGATCTGGGGTTTGATACCTACCTGACCGCCACCAGCGAGGTCTATTCCGGTGGGTCCGATCTGTTTCTGGCGGGGGTCAACCGCAGCATGGAACAGGGCGCGATCATCGGCGTGCATAGCTGGGGCGTTGGATCAGAAACCGCCAAGGATTACCCAGCGGACCATCCCGTGCATCAGGTCTATGTCGACTATACAGAACGGATGCTGGGATCGGCGGACTTCTACTGGTTCACGCTGGATGCAGCACCGGCTGACGGCATGCACAATATGACCGCAGCAGAGATTACGAAATATCGGCTCCTGACAGAGCCTGTGATAGTCAAGTAAGAGAGGCAGACAGATGTTTGATTTGACTGGTAAAAAAGCGCTGGTAACCGGCGCATCTGGTGGCATCGGTGGTGCCATTGCCAAAGCGCTGCATGGTGCGGGCGCCACTGTGGGCCTGTCGGGCACCCGCGTTGAACCGCTGGAGGCACTGGCCGCTGAGCTGGGCGATAACGCGCATGTTCTGCCCTGCAACCTCAGCGATGCAGCCGCCGTTGATGCGCTGCCCAAAGACGCGATTGCCGCCATGGGCGGTCTGGACATTCTGGTCAACAACGCCGGTATCACCCGCGATCAGATCTTCATGCGGATGTCGGATGAGGAATGGCAGTCGGTTCTGGATGTGAACCTGACTTCGTCGATGCGCCTGTGCCGTGGTGTTATGCGCCCGATGATGAAGGCACGCTGGGGCCGCATCATCAACATTTCGTCCATCGTGGGCGCCACAGGCAACCCCGGTCAGGTGAACTACGCCGCCGCCAAGGCAGGTATGGTCGGCATGACCAAATCCATCGCCTATGAGGTCGCCAGCCGTGGCATCACCGCCAACGCCGTTGCGCCGGGTTTCATCGCCACCGCAATGACCGATAAGCTGAACGACGACCAGAAAGCGGCGATCAACACCAAAATCCCCGCAGGCCGTATGGGCACCCCCGAAGAAATCGCCGCAGCGGTTCTCTATCTGGCCAGCCCCGAGGCAGGCTATGTCACCGGCACAACCGTGCATGTGAACGGTGGCATGGCGATGCTGTAATTCCGGTCTTTGATGTAAGCAGAAAGGTGCCCTAGGGTCACTTTTCTCTTGTGTCATCGTCAGGAATGCTTATGTGAAGCGCGGAATTCGCTGTCAGATCGTTTGCGCAATGCAAAAACGCTGGTAGCGAAACGCGCGAAATCGTTTGCCTTGGCTTCACCATATGCTATAGGCCACGCAGATTTTTTTAAGGGCGGGGGGTTCCGGCCTTGAGAATGTTCCGCATGTCAGAAGTGGCGCGCGGGACCAGATCCGCCCGGAGGGGCACTTTACCGACCTACTTTCGGGCAGGGCGATCAACTGGGCCAAAGCGCCCAAACGAATGAGGACAGAAAATGAGCGATATCGCAGACCGCGTCAAAAAAATCGTTGTAGAACACCTGGGCGTTGAAGAAGACAAAGTTGTCGAAAACGCTTCCTTCATCGACGATCTGGGCGCAGACAGCCTGGACACCGTTGAGCTGGTTATGGCCTTCGAAGAAGAGTTCGGCATCGAGATCCCCGATGACGCCGCCGAGACCATCCAGTCGTTCGGTGACGCGGTTAAATTCATCAGCGAAGCTTCCTAAGCCTCCCTGTCGAATGACCTAAAGAAACCCCCGCCCATCTGGGTGGGGGTTTTTTGTTGTTTGGTGACTTTGGGGGCATAGGCTTTTTGGCTTATGAGTAATGTCCCGCCCAACAGGCACTGTTGGGCCGCGCCGAACCGCCCCCACGGGGCGGCGCGATTGCGCCACCCCTCGGTTCGGCGCTTTTGCTCAAACGATCTCATTAATCCTGCCATTCTCGGCACCTACAGCCGCTATTCCCACCACTCACAGCCGTTTTTCCATTGGCAACAGCACGCCTGTACCCCAATACTGCCGCCGATCTACTTGCGCCTGTTGCTCAATCTCAGCTATTGAAGGCGCAAACTGCCGAGGCAAAGGAGAGCAGATATGCGCCGAGTTGTTGTGACAGGTCTGGGTCTGGTGACCCCGCTGGCATGTGGTGTGGAAGAGAGCTGGTCACGCCTGCTGGACGGTCAGTCCGGTGCGGGCAAGATCACCCGTTTTGATGCCAGCCATCTGGCAACCGATTACGCTTGCGAAGTGCCCCACGGCGATGGCAGCGATGGCACTTTCAACCCTGACGACTGGATGTCGGTCAAAGAACGCCGCAAGGTGGATGACTTCATCCTCTACGGTATCGCCGCTGCACAGCAGGCGGTTGAGGATTCCGGCTGGGTTGCGGAAACCGACGAACAGAAAGAACGCACCGGCGTAATGATCGGGTCTGGCATCGGTGGTCTGCAATCCATCGCCGAAACCACCCTGCTGCTGAAGGAAAAAGGCCCGCGCCGCGTGTCGCCCTTCTTTATCCCCGGTGCGCTGATCAACCTGATTTCTGGTCAGGTGTCGATCAAATACGGCTTCAAAGGCCCGAACCACTCGGTCGTGACCGCCTGTTCCACCGGTGCCCACGCCATTGGCGACGCGGCCCGTATGATCAAATACGGTGATGCAGACGTGATGGTTGCCGGCGGTGCCGAAGCAGCGATTTGTGAAATTGGCATCGCAGGTTTCAACGCCTGTAAGGCGCTGTCGACCAAGCGCTCCGACGATCCGCAGGCGGCCAGCCGCCCCTATGATGAGGACCGTGATGGCTTCGTCATGGGCGAAGGATCGGGCATCGTGGTTCTGGAAGACTACGAACACGCCAAAGCGCGCGGCGCCAAGATCTATGCCGAGGTTTTGGGTTACGGCCTGTCCGGCGATGCCTACCACATCACCGCCCCCTCTGAGGACGGCGAAGGTGGCGAACGCGCGATGAAGGCGGCGATCCGTGACGCGGGTGTTGAGCCCTCGCAGATCGACTACATCAACGCACACGGCACCTCGACCATGGCCGACACCATCGAACTGGGCGCGGTTGAACGCCTGCTGGGCGATGCGGCGGCGAAGGCGACCATGTCCTCGACCAAATCCGCCACCGGTCACCTCTTGGGCGCAGCTGGGGCGATTGAGGCGATCTTCTCCATCCTTGCGATCCGCGATCAGGTGGCCCCGCCGACCATCAACCTCGACAACCCTGCGGTAGAGCCGAAACTGGATCTGGCGCCGAACAAAAAGGTTGAACGCGAAATCAAAGTGGCCCTGTCCAACAGCTTCGGCTTTGGCGGCACCAACGCCTCTGTGATGTTCGGGAAAGTCGACTGATATGTGGAAGGCACTAGCCTCTAACGCATTGACGTTTCTAGTTGTTTTGCTGTTCCTTGCGGGCGGTGTCGTCCTGTGGGGGCAGCAAAGCTACCAAAATGCGGGGCCTCTTGAGGCCCCGATTTGTGTGCGCGTTGAAAGCGGCGCGAACATGTCCCGGATGAGCGCCCGCCTGGAACGCGACGGTGCCATCTCCAGCGGCCCGCTGTTTCGCATCGGCGCGGATTACTCCGGCAAGGCGGACCAGCTGAAGGCCGGTGCCTTTCTGGTGCCCGAAGGCGCCTCGATGGCAGAGATCGTTGATATCCTGACCCGTGGCGGCGCCAGCACCTGCGGCACCGAAGTGGTCTATCGCATCGGCGTCACCCGCAGCCGCATTCTGGTGCGTGAGCTGGATCCGGCCACCAGCCGTTTCGTGGAAACCGCCAGCTTCAATCCGGCTGAGGATGAAGCGCCCGCGCCCTTCATTGCCGCCGCAGAACAGGGCGACACCCGCCACCGCGTTGCGCTGGCGGAGGGTGTGACCTCTTGGCAGGTGGTGGACAGCCTGAAATCGGTGGGCATCCTGACAGGTGAGGTGGCAAACCTGCCTGCCGAGGGCACGTTGGCCCCTGACAGCTATGAGGTCAAACAGGGCGACAGCCGCCAGTCGGTCATCGACCGCATGGTTGCCGCGCAGGACGCCATTCTGGCCGAGGCATGGGCAAACCGCGTCGACGGCCTGCCGCTGAAATCCCCTGAAGAAGCACTGATCCTTGCCTCGATCATCGAGAAAGAGACCGGCGTGGCCGAAGAACGCCGCACGGTTGGCTCGGTTTTCATCAACCGTCTGAACCGCGGCATGCGCCTGCAAACAGACCCCACGGTGATCTATGGCATCACCAAAGGGCAGGGCGTGTTGGGCCGTGGCCTGCGTCAAAGCGAGCTGCGCCGCGAAACGCCTTGGAATACCTACGTGATCGACGCGCTGCCACCGACGCCCATCGCCAACCCCGGCAAGGCCAGCATCGAGGCAGCCCTTGATCCCGCCAGCACCAACTACGTGTTCTTCGTCGCGGACGGCACCGGCGGCCACGCCTTCGCCGAAACACTGGCAGAGCATAACCGCAACGTCGCCAAATGGCGCCAGATCGAGGCAGAGCGGAACAACAACTGATCCGTTTCTGGTCTGAGAAAATAGAAACCCCCGCCCACTGTGGCGGGGGTTTTGCGTTTTGGATTCAAACGCTTACTGTGTCCGCACCTGATCGAAATCAGCCCGTAGGTGGGCGGTGTCGTAGATAATCGTCAGCTTCTTGAATTGCTGGCGATCTTCGGTCAGTTCAAAAACATCGACGCATTCAAAACGCACAACCTTTCCCCCATTTAAGGTCCAGACATACTGGAAATGCAGCGCAACCTTTGCCCCATCGTCCGAGGTATCGAAAACATTTAGCAACGTAGTTTCAGACTGGTTGGTGTCCGCAAATAGGGCAGCGTAGAACGCATGCGCATTCTGCTCACCGTAAAGGGGGGACACCACGATGCCGTCTGGCGGAAACATCGCTTGCACCGCCGCCAGATCGGCAGAGTTCAACGCTGCAAGGTAGGAATTGCACAGGTCTTTAGTCGTCATAGGCTTCTCTTTCTTGACAAGCTGCGACCAGAGATTTCAACCAAAAAAACCGCCAGCCAGCAGCGGTTTTTGATCACACACCAAAACCGCCCCTCAGGAGCGGTAATAAGTCGTCGAAGTGGCACGTGTTTTGATCATGCGCCTGCATTAGCGACATCTGCGCGTTGATGTCAACGTCCTCCCCCACCGCACGCAGCCTTAGCACCCTGTTCATGCCGCTCATGCCACCTTCCACGAACGGTAAGGGGACAGGCATCAGATGAACCAAGCCAATCACACCACAGACGCGCCGCGGATTGATGATCCGCTGGACGCGCAACTCACCGAGGTGGCCGCCACATTGGCGGACCTCAAACATGACATGCAAGCGATGCAATACCGCATCCGTCTGGATGACGACGGGGCGGTGCGCGACAACCTGCGCCTGATCAGTGATCTGCGCAACTGGTTGAAAATCGCCTTTGAGCTGGAGGCAAAATTCAATGACCGAGAGCAAGCGCGCGCCGGACAGGCCGCTGCCTACACCGTCGATTTCGACCACGCTCGGGATCAGATCCGCTGCCGGTTGGATCGGTTGCGCCGATGTGGCCCTGCAAAATGCCTTCCTTGATGAGCTGAGCGAGGAAGAGATCCTTGCGCTACCCTATCTGTTTGAGTTCTGGGCGCTGGATCATCAACTGCCCCCTGCGGGCGATTGGCGGTCTTGGGTGATCCTTGGCGGGCGCGGCGCGGGCAAGACGCGCGCCGGTGCCGAATGGGTGCGCGCGCAGGTCGAAGGGGCGCGACCACTGGACAAGGGGCGTTGTCAGCGCCTCGCCATCGTGGGGGAAACGCTGGATCAGGCGCGTGAGGTGATGGTGTTTGGCGAAAGCGGCATTCTGGCCTGTTCGCCCCCCGATCGCCGTCCTGACTGGATCGCCAGCCGCCGCCTGTTGCGATGGCCCAATGGGGCCGAGGCGCAGATATTCTCCGCCCATGATCCAGAGAGCTTGCGCGGTCCGCAGTTTGACGGCGCCTGGGTGGATGAGCTGGCCAAATGGCCCAAGGCACAGGACACATGGGACATGCTGCAATTTGGCCTGCGTCTGGGCGAACAGCCGCAGGTTTGCGTCACCACCACGCCGCGAAATGTAAAAGCACTCAAAGATCTTCTGGGGCGCGACAGCACCGCTGTCACCCATGCCGCAACCTCAGCCAACCGCGCCGATCTGGCCGACAGTTTCCTTGAGGAGGTCGAGGCGCGCTACGCAGGTACTCGCTTGGGGCGTCAGGAATTGGCCGGTGAACTGCTGAACGAGGCAGAGGGTGCCCTTTAGACCCAAAACGGTCTGGACCGCACTCATACCGAGTAGTAGCGTGAGGCCTGTGGTCGCATTGAGCTGGTTAGCCTCGGCCTTTTAAGCGGGCATCTGGAGAGCCGGACGCCTGACGAGGTATTGGCGGGTGCGAATGTGATTGCCATTGGCAATGGCACGCCGGACGGCTGGGAGGTGGCGCAGTTTACCAGCGCTGATTTGGTGGCGCTGGGGGATTATGGCCCGCGTTATCACCTGCGCGGCCTGCTACGCGGTCAACAGGGCAGCGAGGTTGAGATGGCCGATCTGTGGCCTGTTGGCAGCTATGTCGTGCTGTTGGACGGCACGGCGCAGCAATTGGGGCTGGCGGCGAACACCCGTGGGTTGGCACAGCATTTTCGCATTGGACCGGCGCGGCGGGGCTATGATGACCCGAGTTTTGTGCATGAGGTCCACGCCTTTGCTGGGCGCGGGTTACGACCCTATGCGCCTGTGCATCTGCGGGCCGCAGCAGCGAACGGTGATCTGATGATCCGCTGGATCCGTCGCACGCGGATTGATGGCGACAGTTGGGATGGCCTCGACGTACCACTGGGCGAAGAGCGTGAGCAGTATCTTCTGCGGGTTCTGGATGGCAGCACGGTTGTTCGCGAGGTGGTCATCGATCAGACCGAATGGGCCTACACAGCGGCAGAACAGGCTTTGAACGGCGGCGTCACAGACCGTGTGGTAGAGGTGAGGCAAATTTCGGCCAGCTATGGCGCGGGGGCGGCGGCACGGTTAACCTTGGGCTAGGTCGATTGCGAGGCGACAAACCGAGTTGCTGTGATACCCCCCGTCACGGATTTGCGTTTTGCCAATCCGCGCTATCTGTTATAGTCAGCGCATTCTGATGAGCAGAAGGATGGCAGAACACATGGCCGAAACCCGCAAAATCCTGACCCAGGTTGATCCCGTCTGGTCGCAGATCCGACAGGAAGCCGAGGTCGCCATCGCCGAGGAACCGCTGTTTGGCGGTCTGATCCACTCCAGCATTCTGCACCACCACAGCGTCGAAGCAGCGCTGGCCTATCGTGTGGCGGTGAAGCTCGCCTCTGCCGAGATGTCAGAGCAGTTGATCCGTGAAATCGCGGATGCCGCTTATGCCGCCGATCCGTCGTTGGCGATGGCAGCGCGCGCTGATCTGGTGGCGGTGCGTGAACGCGATCCGGCCTGTCATCGCTATTTGCAGCCGATGATGTTCTTCAAGGGATTTCAGGCGCTTCAGGCCTATCGCATTGGCCATTGGCTGTGGAATGAGGGGCGCAAGGATATGGCCTATTTCTTCCAGATGCGGGTGTCGGAAATGTTCGGGATTGATATTCACCCTGCCGCACGCATCGGCAAGGGGATCATGATCGACCACGCGCATTCCATTGTTATCGGGGAAACCGCGGTCGTGGGCGACAACGTGTCGATGCTGCATTCGGTCACGCTGGGCGGCACCGGCAAAGAAGAAGAGGACCGCCACCCGAAAATTGGCAACGGTGTTCTGATCGGCGCGGGTGCCAAGGTGCTGGGCAACATCAAGGTTGGCGACTGCTCGCGCATCGCCGCTGGGTCTGTTGTGCTGCATGAGGTGCCGTGCAAAACCACCGTGGCTGGCGTGCCGGCCAAAGTGGTGGGCGAAGCGGGCTGTTCGCAGCCCTCTGTCAGTATGGATCAATTGCTGGGGCAGTAAGCGCTGGCCGTTAGATGAGATTTGGACCCCCGTGGCCGAAAGGCTGCGGGGTTTGTTTTTGGCAGACCCTTCCGGTTCGCACAGCGAACCGGATCGCGCCCGACCCCGCCCCCAAGGGCGGGCGCGATTTACGTCTTTTGGACATGCTGAAACGTCGATGTGTGATTGATCGACTTCGCGTGCTTCAAGCCGCCCTCGGGGTCGCGCGCGATCCGGCGCAAACAAAAGCCCCAGCTTTCGCCGGGGCTTTCTAAATCGCAGGGTCGGGTCAGCTTACGCCAGCATCGCCACCGGATTTTCCAGGTTTTCGACGATTGCCGCCAGCAGGTTGGCGCCCACTGCGCCGTCGATGACGCGGTGATCCACCGACATGGTGACCGACATCACGGTCGCCACGGTCAACTCGCCGTCATCACCCACAACGGGTTTCTTGACGCCCGCGCCAACGGCCAGAATTCCGGCGTGGGGCGGGTTCACGATGGCGTCGAAATTGTCGATGCCAAACATCCCGAGGTTCGAGATCGCGAAGCTGCCGCCCTGATATTCATGCGGTGCCAGCTTGCGCTCACGGGCGCGGGACGCCAGATCTTTCATCTCACCCGACAGGGCAGAAAGCGATTTCATATCAGCGTCTTGCAGCACGGGGGTGAACAAGCCACCTTCGATTGCAACCGCAACGGCCACATCGGATGCTTTCATCTGCAACACGCGGTCACCGGCCCAGACGGCGTTTGCCTCGGGCACCTGTTGCAGCGCGTTTGCCACAGCTTTGATGATGAAATCGTTGACCGACAGTTTCACACCGCGCGCTTCCAGCTGTTTGTTCAACTGGCTGCGGAATTTCAGCAGCGCGTCCAGTTTGATGTCACGACGCAGGTAGAAATGCGGGATGGTCTGCTTGGCCTCGGACAGGCGGGCGGCGATGGTTTTGCGCATGCCGTCCAGCGTGACCTCTTCGAAGGTGCGACCTTCGTACATTTTGACCACAGCCTCGGTCGACGGGCCTGTGGGCGCGGCGGCAGGTGCTGCCGCTTTGGCCGGGGCAGGCGCGGCGGCGGCGGGCGCAGGCGCTGGTGCGGCGGTGGCACCTTCGACGTCGGCCTTCACGATGCGACCACGGGGGCCGGAACCGGTGAGGGTTGCCAGATCGAGGCCCTTGTCCGCTGCGATGCGACGCGCCAGAGGCGAGGCAAAGATGCGGGTGCCATCCGTTGCGGCGGGGGCCGCAGGGGCAGGTGCTGCAACGGCAGGAGCTGCCGCTTCGACGGCTGCAGGAGCCGCCTCAGCCGCAGCTGCGGCTGGGGCCGCGGGGGCGCTAGAACCGATGTCATCCGCGCTTTCACCGTCTTCCAGCAGCACTGCGATCACGGTGTTCACCGCCACCCCTTCGGAGCCTTCGGCCACCACGATCTTGCCAACAACGCCTTCGTCCACGGCTTCGAACTCCATGGTGGCTTTGTCAGTCTCGATCTCGGCGATCAGATCGCCGGAGGAGACGGTGTCACCTTCTTTGACCAGCCATTTGGCCAGCGTGCCTTCCTCCATCGTGGGGGACAGGGCCGGCATCAGAATTTCAATTGGCATCTCAATTTCCTCACTATTGTACAAGGCCGCCTTCGGCGTCTTGCGTGGGATTATCCAGTTCAGCGTCAAAAAGAAGACGGATTTGTTCCATTGCCTTTTCAGGGCTTTCCGCCAGATCATACTCCGCAAGCGCGTTGGAAAAGTGCTTGGCAAAATCAGCCAGCACCAATCCGGTCTCTTGGGCGCTTGCAAGCTGGCTTGGATCGATGTGGACCACCATTGGACCGTTTGGATCCTGATCGCGCATTGCGATCAACAGCGGTTGTTCTATCCGAACCTTCTTCTTTCTTCCGAAACCAAACATTTTGTTTCCGTTACCGGTAGGTCACTTGTTTCACGGCGGCGATCACCTCGTCGGTGGTGATCAGCGCGTGACGTTCAAGGTTGGCGGCGTAGGGCATCGGAACGTCCTTGCCGGTGCAGTTGATCACGGGTGCGTCCAGATAATCGAAAGCGCGTTCCATGATGGTGGCCGACAGGTGGTTGCCGATGGAGGCGACGGGGAAGCCTTCCTCGATCGTGACGCAACGGTTTGTTTTCATGACCGAATTCAGCACGGTGTCATAGTCGATCGGGCGCAGGGTGCGCAGGTCGATCACCTCGGCGCTGATGCCTTCCTCGGCCAGTTTGTCCGCCGCTTCCAGCGCGTATTGCATGCCGATGCCGAAGGACACCAGCGTTACGTCAGAGCCTTCGCGCCAGATGCGGGCCTTGCCGAACGGGACGGTGAAATCATCCATCGCGGGCACGTCGAACGAGCGACCGTAGAGGATTTCGTTTTCCAGGAAGATCACCGGGTTGTTGTCACGGATCGCGGTTTTCATCAGGCCCTTGGCGTCGGCTGCCGAATAGGGCATCGCGACCTTCAGGCCGGGAATCTGCGCGTACCATGCGGCGTAGTCCTGGCTGTGCTGCGCGCCCACGCGGGCGGCGGCGCCGTTCGGGCCACGGAAGACCATCGGCGCACCCATCTGGCCGCCAGACATATAGAGCGTCTTGGCCGCCGAGTTGATGATCTGGTCAATCGCCTGCATGGCGAAGTTGAAGGTCATGAACTCGACAATCGGGCGCAGACCGCCGAAGGCTGCGCCAGTAGCGATACCGGCGAAACCGTGTTCGGTGATTGGGGTGTCGATGATGCGCTTGGCGCCAAATTCATCCAGTAGGCCCTGAGATACCTTATAGGCGCCCTGATATTCAGCGACCTCTTCGCCCATCAGGAAAACGTCACCGTCGCGGCGCATCTCTTCGGCCATGGCGTCGCGGATTGCTTCGCGCACGGTCTGTTGCTTCATCGGGGTGCCTTCGGGCCAATCAGGCGTCAGGTCGGCGGGTTTTGCAACGGGGGCTGCGGCGGCTGCGGGTGCAGGCGCTGCGGCGGGGGCCGGTGCAGCCTCTGCCACGGGCGCGGCAGCGGGGGCGGCGATGTCGTCCGCGCTTTCACCTTCTTCGATCAGTACGGCGATGGGGGTGTTGACCTTCACACCTTCGCTGCCTTCTGCGATCAGGATCTTGCCGATCACACCTTCGTCCACCGCTTCAAATTCCATGGTGGCCTTGTCGGTTTCAATTTCGGCCAGGATGTCGCCGGAGTTGACGGTGTCGCCTTCTTTGACCAGCCATTTGGCCAGCGTGCCTTCCTCCATCGTGGGGGACAGGGCGGGCATCAGGATTTCGGTTGCCATTATCTGTGTCTCCTCAACGAGTTAGGCGTAGATGTCGGTCCACAGCTCTTCGAGCGCGGGTTCCGGGCTGGTCTTGGCGAATTCTGCGGATTCGTTGACGATCGCTTTGATTTCCTTGTCGATCGCCTTCAGGTCATCCTCGGTCGCGTGTTTGCCGGTCAGCAGCATGTCGCGGACCTGTTCAATCGGGTCACGTTCGTCGCGCATTTTCTGTACTTCTTCGCGGGTACGGTATTTCGCCGGATCCGACATAGAGTGGCCGCGGTAGCGGTAGGTTTTGACCTCTAGGATGTAGGGGCCTTTGCCGGCGCGGCAGTGGGCGACAGCTTTTTCGCTGGCGGCTTTCACGGCCAGAACGTCCATACCGTCGACGATTTCGCCGGGGATGCCAAAGGGTTCGCCGCGGGTGTAGATGTCGGCGGTCGATGTGGAACGCGCCTGTGCGGTGCCCATGGCGTACTGGTTGTTTTCGATGACGAAAATCACCGGCAGATCCCAGAGCGCAGCCATGTTGAAGGTTTCGTAAACCTGACCCTGGTTCGCCGCGCCATCACCGAAGTAGGCGAAGGTCACATTGTCGTTGCCACGGTATTTGTCCGAAAACGCCAGACCAGCACCCAGCGGCACCTGCGCGCCAACGATGCCATGGCCGCCATAGAAATGTTTCTCTTTCGAGAACATGTGCATGGAGCCGCCTTTGCCCTTGGAATAGCCGCCTTCGCGACCGGTCAGTTCGGCCATCACGCCGTTGGGGTCCATGCCACAGGCCAGCATGTGGCCGTGATCTCGGTAAGAGGTGATGCGCTTGTCGCCTTCTTTGGTCGCGGCCTCAAGGCCGACAACAACCGCTTCTTGACCGATGTAGAGGTGGCAGAAACCGCCGATCAGACCCATGCCGTACAGCTGACCTGCTTTTTCCTCGAATCGACGGATCAGCAGCATGTCGCGGTAGTAGCCTTTAAGCTCTTCGGCAGAAACGTTTGGTTTCTTTGTGCTTTTTCTAGCAGCCATCGTGGCGGGCTCCCCCTAATAGCTAAATAGTTTAGTGTTAAACTACTTCATAAAGCATTTTGTGCCCTGTGGCGAGAACTAATGTGTCGCAACGGAACTTTGGCAGAAAGATGCTCTCTGACAACGGTAAAAATAGCTGTGTTTTTAGGGGAAGGGAGGTGTTTAGCGAATGACGATTTCGTCGCTGCGCAGCAGGCCCAGCACATCGCGTGCCTGCTCATCCAGCAGGTCTAGGTCCAGATAGTCATCAGACAGACGGCGGGTCAGGTTTTCCATCCGCGCCACTTCGGCCTCGACCATGGCGAGTTCACGCTGCAGCATTTTGCTTTCGGAGATGATTTCGGCACGGCGCACAACACCATAGTCACCCTGCACGGCTGCAAAAGTGAAATAGGTCCCAAGCAGGAACGCGATGGCAAAATATGCCCAAATCCCAAGTGTGCGTCGCTTGCTGCGCTGCATGTGTCTGCCTCTCATACCCGCTGCCGCGGTGTCCACCTCTGCCGGATGGTGGAAACAGCATGCCATAGGTGATTCGTTTTGGGAATCCCCCTAGCCAAAAGAGAGGGCGGTTTTCTGTGGAAAACTGCGGTTTTGTTGTTGAAAAGCGACGTTCTGACCCGTTGCCGCGCAGATCATGCTGCCCAGTTCCGGCGACTTAGGGCGCGTCGCGGGCGTCGAGCCTGAGTTGCAGGAAAATCAAGTCCAGCCACTGGCCGAACTTTTGCCCGACCTGCGGCATCCGGGCCGTGATTTCAAAGCCGTGCCGTTCGTGCAGTTTGATCGACGCATCATTGCCCGCTGTCACCGCCGCGATCATCACGTGAAGGCCTGCCGCACGGGCATGGTCAATCAGCGCTGCCAGCAACTGATGACCCGTGCCACGGCCACGTAGATCGTGGCGCACGTAGACGGAATGTTCCACCGTATCGCAAAACCCGTGAAAAGGCCGCCATGGTCCGTAAGAGGTATAGCCGATGACCTGCTCGTCCTCTTCGGCCACCAGAACCGGCAGACCGTCCGCCTGCCGTGCCTCCATCCAGGCAGCACGATTGGCCGCATCCACGGTGTCATTCATCAAGAGCGCGACGGTATTGAGGACCGCATGATTGTAAATCTCGGCCAATGCGGCGGCGTCAGCGGGCAGGGCGGGGCGGATTATCATGGCGGCTCTCGGCGTTGATGGTCTGTCACGGCGAGTGTGCGCTGCCAGCGGCAGAAGTCAACGCGGGACGATTGCGGTGGGCGGCGGAATGTGGCGTTACGTTTTAGCGCGGGCTTTGTGGGGTTAGGAAAGCTTGATTTCTGTCAGTTTTGTGTCCCAGGGCTTTGGTGTGTCCCTTTGGTTTCGAGCTAGTCTGTCAGAAAAAGACTATTTTAATAATTATATGTTTGATCTTAATTTTCCCAAGTCCTCCGAAAAAGAACAAACACTTGACCGGAATCGCATAGGGTGAATTCCTTGAAAATTATTAATTCAAAAGGGGAATAGAAGATGGCATTCGATCCTATGAATCCGTTTGGTACATTTTCGATGCGCGCATCGATTGTTTGGAGGTATCGTCTGTTTGGGATCATACTCGGCGGTTTTGGTGCTTTGATGGCTCTGCTATCCGTCCAAGACTATTGGCTGACCTCGTCCGATACGCTGACATTTGTTGTGTTGATTGGTTACGCTGTACTAGCCTTTCTTTTGATACCTTATGCGGTCTACGCGATTGAAAAGTCGCTCGGATTCCTGATGGGGGGAAATATGTTGGTCTTTGAGGGGCATATTTTTATTCTTCTTAAGTTGGTGAAGTATGCACTAGCTGGTTTCTTCTTACCGATATTGGCACCCATTGGTTTGATCTACGTCCGAAACGAAAACATGTTTGCGCTTGGACAAATGGAAGCCCAAGAAATGATGGCGCAACACGAAGAACTTGAGCGCCAAGCAGCAGCTGAAGCGGCTGAGGTCGCGCGTAAAGAGGAAATCCGAGAAGAAGCGAAAAAGCTGATGCAAGAGATGAAGGAAGCCGAGAAAGAGTGACGCACTCAATAACTGCTTGGTGTTCTGCTCCGTCAGGATCGGCTTGAACATGTTGAAGATCTTAATAAAAAAGGCGCCCCCAATCGGAGGCGCCTTTCTCAATTCATATCGTTCAGACCTTAGCCCGCAACAGAAGCGTCGTAGATCGACTGGACCGAGGCGTCGAGCGCGGCGTCGAACTCTTCGTCGCTTTGCTGGGCCGACAGGCTTTCGGTCAGCGCGCGCGAGAACGAGGCGATCATGCCGGTGTTGGCGGCCAGACGGCTGTTGGCTTCGTCACGCTCATAGCCGCCGGACAGGGCGACCATGCGCAGAACGCGGGGGTGGTCGGCCAGCGGTTTGTAGGTGTTGGCCGCTTCGGGCAGGGTCAGTTTCAGCATCACTTGCTGATCGTCGGCCAGTGCGTCCAGCTGTGCCTTGATCTCGGCCAGCAGGATTTCTTCGGCTTCGGCTTTGTCGGCGATGGTGATGGTCACTTCGGGTTCGATGATCGGCATCAGGCCGGCGGCGAGGATCTGTTTGCCGATCTCAAACTGCTGGGCAACAACGGCCTTGATGCCGGAAGCCGACGCGGCGTTGATGACCGAACGCATTTTGGTGCCGTAGATGCCTTTGGACACTGCTTTGGCCAGCAGCGCGTGCAGTTCGGGCATCGGCTTCAGGATTTGTACGCCGTCTTCTTCGTCGGCCAGACCTTTGTCGACCTTGAGGAAGGGCACAACCTTGCAGTCTTCCCACAGGTAGGTGGCGGTGGGTTTGCCGTCGATATCACCGTCCATGGTGCGTTCAAACAGGATCGCGCCCAGAACGCGGTCGCCGTTGAAGGCCGCGGATTTGATGATGCGGGCGCGCATGTCGTGGATGATGCCGAACATTTCTTCTTCGGAAGAATAGGCGTCTTCGGTCACGCCGTAGAGGCGCAGCGCCTTCGGGGTCGAACCGCCGGATTGGTCCAGAGCCGCGATAAAGCCGTTGCCGGTGCCGATCAGTTCACTTTGGGTCTGGTTGGTCATGATGTCGTCCTGCGTGTGAATACGTGTTCAGTTGGGAAAGCGTCCAAGTTCAGCGCTGCAATAAGCGAGAGGTTACTGACTGGCAATCTTGGTGGCGCTAACGATGGGAAAAGTTTCAGGTCAATACGTTAAACAGCGCGGTTCCTAGCATATCGTCCTGAAAATGTCGCGGGGTTTATCGGGGATTTCGGGTAGGATCGCGGTGGGCCGTTAGCGTATCCGGCCCAGCCGCTGATCCGTGTCGATTTAGCCCTGCAGTGCGGCAACGCCGGGCAGGGTTTTGCCCTCCATCCATTCAAGGAAGGCACCGCCTGCGGTGGAGATGTAGGTGAAATCCGCCGCTGCGCCTGCCTGGTTCAGCGCGGCAACCGTGTCACCACCACCTGCAACCGAGGTCAGGCTGCCCGCTTTGGACAGTTGGGCCGCTTTCTGGGCGGCGGAGTTGGTGGCGGTGTCGAAGGGTTCAATCTCAAACGCGCCCAGCGGGCCGTTCCAGATCAGGGTTTTCGCGCCATCCAGAATGGTGCTGATTTTTTCAACCGCTGCGGGGCCAGCATCCAGGATCATCTGATCGGCAGGGCAGGCGTCATTGGCGACAACGGCGTTTTCTGCGTTCGCTTTGAACTCAGCGGCGACAACCACATCGGCGGGCAGCACGATGTCACAGCCCGCGGCGGACGCTTTGGTCAGGATTTCGGACGCGGTGTCGGTCATGTCGTGTTCGCACAGGGATTTGCCCACGTCGATGCCTTGCGCGGCAAGGAAGGTGTTGGCCATACCGCCACCGATCACCAGATGGTCGACCTTTTCCACCAGATTGCCCAGCAGCTCCAGCTTGGTCGACACTTTGGCGCCGCCAACAACGGCCACAACGGGGCGCACGGGCTGGCCCAGCGCGCCTTCCAGTGCTTCCAGTTCGGCTTGCATCAGGCGGCCTGCGCAGGCGGGCATGTGATGCGCCAGACCTTCGGTCGAGGCGTGCGCACGGTGGGCGGCGGAAAACGCGTCCGAGCAGAACACATCGCCCAGTTTCGCCAGACGGGCGGCAAACTCGGCATCGTTTTTCTCTTCGCCCGGGTGGAAGCGGATGTTTTCCAAGAGCGCCACTTCGGCGGCCTCAACTTCGGCAGTCGGGTTTTCAGCGCCTTCCAGCGTTTCGATGAAGGCAACCGAACGGCCAAGCGCAGCCTCAAGCGCAGGCAGGGGCACACGCAGCGACATGTCCAGCACAACCTTGCCCTTGGGACGGCCAAAGTGGGCGATCAGCAGCGGCTTGCCGCCCTTTGCCAGAATGTCATTCACGGTGGGCACGATCCGTTCGATGCGGGTCGCGTCGGTCACGATACCATCGGCCACCGGCACGTTGATATCCACGCGCACCAGCACGCGTTTGCCGTTAAGATCCATATCGTCGAGGGTTTTCCAGGCCATGTCCCATGCTCCAAATGCCGAAAATACGCTAAGCTGTCGGCGCGGTTCATGGCGCGGTATCGCCTGCAGGTCAACCTCATGCTTGGCAATTGGCGGCAGGCAGCATAGATATCTGTCAAGTTTTGACCAATAGGAGGCCCAGATGGCCGAATACAAAGATCCCGAAAACACCATCCTGATGGAACTGAAGGGTGGCACCGTTGTCATCGAACTGCTGCCCGACGTTGCGCCCAAGCACGTTGAACGCATGAAAGAGCTGGCACGCGCTGGCAAATACGACAACGTCGCCTTTCACCGCGTGATCGACGGCTTCATGGCCCAAACTGGCGACGTTCAGCACGCCAACATGGAAGTAGACTATAACCCCGGCCGCGCTGGCACCGGTGGTTCCGATCTGCCTGATCTGCCCGCAGAGTTTTCCAAAATCCCGCACGCCCGTGGCAGCCTGGGTGCAGCACGTTCGATGAACCCGAACTCCGCCAACTCGCAGTTCTTCATCAACTTCAAAGACAACAGCTTCCTTAACGGTCAGTACACCGTTTACGGTCAGGTGACCTCGGGCATGGAACATGTTGACGCGATCGTTCGTGGTGAGCCGCCAGCGAACCCCGACCGCATGATCAGCGTGAAGGTTGCCGCCGATGTATAAGGCACTGGCAGCAGCACTGGTTCTGGCAGCAGGCCCCGTCGCCGCTGCCGGTATCTCCATCGAGGTAGAGGGCGAAGCCAACGGCACCATCGCCATCGACCTCTACGAGGATGTGGCCCCCGGTCACGTCGCGCAGATCACCGAACTGGCCGCTGAAGGCGCCTACGACAACGTGGTATTCCACCGCGTGATCGAAGGGTTCATGGCGCAGACAGGTGATGTGGAATTCGGTGTTGTGGGCAGCGACATGCGCATGGCAGGCCGTGGCGGATCCAGCCGCCCCGATCTGAAGGCCGAATTTTCCGAACGCGCCTTTGAACGCGGCGTTGTCGGCATGGCCCGCAGCCAGAGCCCGAATTCCGCCAACTCGCAGTTCTTCATCATGTTTGCCCCGGCACCGCACCTGAACGGCCAATACACCGTTGTGGGTGAGGTGACCTCTGGCATGGATGTGGTCGACGCCATCAAACGCGGCAAAGGCCGCGGCGGCGCCGTTCTGGGCCAGCCCGATGTGATGAAAAAGGTCACTGTGACGGAGTAATGTGACCGAGTCATTGGTTCGCATTTCAGAAAAGACGAAACCCCGATGCGCCCGCGTCGGGGTTTTGTTTTAAGGGCTGGGAGTGGTGCGAGGCCCCGGATCACGTCCGGGGCGGGCTCATCCACCTACGCGCCCCGGACTTGATCCGGGGCCTCTCTTCGCAAACTTCACATCCCCGTGGGGTCTCTTCCCTGATCCGCCTCTCTTCGCCACACTTGCGGGCAGGAGGATCGCCCATGAAACGCCTGTTAACTGCCTTGACCGTCACCCTCGGCCTGACGCTGCCTGCGGCTGCGGATCCTAGTTTTTGGGGCTATGAATGGCCCAAAACCAATTTCGACAAAACCACGGTGGAAAACTGGGCGCAGATCCTGTCGGGCGGGCCGCCTAAGGATGGCATTCCAGCAATTGATGATCCGCAGTTTATGCCGCAGGGTGAGGATACAGCGTTGGAACCGCGGGAAAGCGTGATCACCGTGGCGCTGGACGGTCAGCCCGCGCGCGCCTATCCGCTGCGCTACCTGATGTGGCATGAGATCGTGAATGACCGTATCGGCGATACGCCTGTGGCGGTGACCTATTGTCCCCTGTGCAATTCGGCCATCGTGTTTGACCGCCGCATTGCTGAGGGGGAGCTGTCATTTGGTGTCTCGGGTAAGCTGCGCCATTCCGATATGGTGATGTATGACCGCGAGACTGAGAGCTGGTGGCAACAGGCGCTTGGCACCGCCATTGTCGGTGATCTGACGGGGCGGGAGTTGACGCAACTGCCGGTCTGGATGGAAAGCTGGTCCGCCTTTCGCGCCGCGCATCCTGACGGTGTGGTGATGGCGGAACCGAATTTTCCCCGCGCCTATGGGCAGAACCCGTATCGCAGTTACGACACTTCGCATCGGCCCTTCCTTTATAGCGGAGAAAACCCACCTCACGGCATTGCGCCCCTGATGCGCGTGGTGCGGGTTGGCGATGCGGCCTGGACCTTTGACCGCTTGCGCGAAGAAGGGCAGGTAACAGAAAACGGCGTCACGATCAGTTGGGAGGATGAACAGGCCTCCGCCCTCGACACCGCCGCTATTGGGCAGGGCCGCGCGGTGGGTGCGATCCGCGTGCGGGACGGGCAGGGCCGGGATGTGGCGCATGATGTGATGTTCGCCTTTGCCTTTCATGCGTTTTGGCCAGATGGCAGGTGGATGGTGAAATGAGTATTTGAGGAACGTTGAAAAGGGGGCGTGCAGGGCCCAACATCTTGCGCGTCACGACATTTCCGTTGCGCCTCTGCGCACGCGCCGCTATCACACCCACATGAACACAATGACCTGCACCATTATCTGCGGCATTATTACCTGCTGAGGTTGCTCAGGCGGGGTGTTCTTTATCTTCCAAACATCGGTTGATCTTGCTAAGCCCGCTGACAGCGAAGATGGGTGCCTGTGAGGACGCTATGACTGAGATTAAACTGCACAATTCCAAGACCCGGTCGAAAGAGGTCTTTACCCCGATCGACGACAAAAACGTGCGGATGTATGTCTGTGGTCCCACGGTCTATGACCGCGCCCATCTGGGCAATGCGCGGCCTGTGATCGTCTTTGACACGCTCTACCGTTTGTTGCGCCATGTTTATGGCGAGGCGCATGTTACCTACGCGCGTAACTTCACCGATGTGGATGACAAGATCAACGCAACCGCGCTGGCCCGCAAAGAGGCAGGTGCGGCAGGCACGCTGGAGGAGTTGGTCACCGAACGCTCGAATGAGACGATCGACTGGTATCTGAAGGACATGGGCGCACTTGGCGCGGTTAAGCCCAACTACATGCCGCGTGCGACCGAGTATATCGCGCAGATGATCGCGATGATCGAGGATCTGATCGCCAAGGGCCATGCCTATGCTGCCGAAGGTCACGTGCTGTTTTCGGTCGAAAGCTATAGCGATTACGGCGCCCTGTCGGGCCGGTCGGTCGATGACATGATCGCTGGCGCACGGGTAGAGGTGGCGCCCTACAAGAAGAACGCGATGGATTTCGTGTTGTGGAAACCCTCCACCGATGATCTGCCCGGTTGGGACAGCCCGTGGGGGCGTGGGCGTCCGGGCTGGCATATTGAGTGTTCGGCCATGTCCTATGAGCTCTTGGGCGCGTCTTTTGACATTCACGGCGGCGGCAACGATTTGCAGTTCCCGCACCACGAAAACGAGATTGCGCAAAGCTGCTGTGCCCATCCGCAGGGCGAGTTTGCCCGGTTCTGGATGCATAATGAGATGCTGCAGGTTGAGGGCAAGAAGATGTCCAAGTCGCTTGGCAACTTCTTCACCGTGCGCGATCTGTTGGATCAGGGCGTGCCGGGTGAGGTGATCCGCTTTGTCTTCCTCTCCACACATTACGGCAAGCCGATGGACTGGACCGAGAAGAAGGCGAAAGAGGCGGAGGCGACGCTGCGGAAGTGGCGAGGGTTGTCCAATGCAGCGAGCAAAAATGGAACCCCTGCACAGGTAGTCGTCGATGCGCTTGCCGACGATCTGAACACGTCTCTCGCTTTGACAGAGCTGGGACATATGGCCAAATCCATGTTGCAACGCCAACGAAGCGAAGTCGAACAAACTGAAATTGACGATTTCGCGGCCTCAGCGCGTCTGTTGGGCTTGTTGCTTGATGACGCAGAGATGGGCAAGTGGGTGTTTGGTGGTGCCGTGGATCAGTTGCTCGTGAACCAGCATTTGAATGAACTGGCTGAGAAACTGGTAAGCCTACGCGCGACTGCGATGGAAACCAAAGACTTCGCCCCTGTGGATGCACTGAAAACCGCGTTGATGGATGCCGGTGTTGAGGTGCGGATGAGCAAGGCTGGGGTGGAACTGCTGCCCGGTGCCGGATTTGACGCGGCGAAGCTGGAAGGGCTGTAAGCCCATAGGGCTTGTTGGAACGACTTGGGGGCGTCGCCCCCAAACCCCCAGAGTATTTGGGGAACATTGAAGAGGGGAGCCAGCATGTCACGCGAGCGGCTATATATCTACGACACCACATTGCGCGATGGGCAGCAGACGCAGGGGGTGCAGTTTTCCACCGCTGAAAAGCACCAGATCGCGCAGGCGCTGGATGAGCTGGGGGTGGATTACATCGAAGGCGGCTGGCCCGGTGCGAACCCCACCGATAGCGAGTTTTTTGAGGATAAGCCGAAGCTGAAGGCACGCTTCACTGCCTTTGGCATGACCAAACGCGCGGGCCGTTCTGCCGAAAACGATGAGGTTCTGGCGGGCGTGATGAACGCGGGCACATCCTCGGTCTGTTTGGTGGGCAAAGCCCATGATTTCCACGTGGAAACCGCGCTGGGGATCACGCTGGCGGAGAACACCGAGAACGTCGCCCGGTCTATTGAGCATATCGTGAAGGCCGGGCGCGAGGCGCTGTTTGACGCCGAACACTTCTTTGACGGCTACAAGGCCAATCCGGACTATGCGCTGGAGGCGATCCATGCCGCCTACAACGCAGGCGCGCGTTGGGTTGTTCTGTGTGACACCAATGGTGGCACTCTGCCGCAAGAGGTGGGCGATATCGTCCGCGCGGTGATTGCATCGGGCATCCCGGGCGATCACGTGGCGATCCACACCCACAATGACACCGAAAACGCCGTTGCAGGCTCGCTGGCCGCCGTTGATGCAGGTGCGCGTCAGATCCAAGGCACGCTGAACGGTCTGGGCGAGCGCTGTGGCAACGCCAACCTGACAACGCTGATCGCGACGCTGTTGTTGAAGGAACCCTACGCCAGCCAGTTTGACATTGGCATCACCCGTGAGGCGCTGACAGGTCTGGTGAAGGCATCGCGCCTGTTGGACGATATCCTGAACCGTGTGCCGCATCGGCAGGCCGCTTATGTGGGCGCCTCGGCCTTTGCGCATAAATCGGGGCTGCATGCCAGCGCGATCCTCAAGGATCCGTCGACCTACGAACACATTGATCCCGCCAGCGTGGGCAATGCGCGGATCATTCCGATGTCCAATCAGGCGGGCCAATCGAACCTGCGCCGCCGTCTGGCGGATGCGGGCATCGCGGTAGAGGCGGGCAACCCCGCCTTGGCCCGTATCCTAGAGGTGATCAAAGCGCGTGAGGCCGAAGGGTATACCTACGACAGCGCACAGGCGAGTTTTGAGTTGCTGGCGCGGCGGGAACTGGGCGAACTGCCCGCGTTTTTTGAGGTGAAGCGCTACAAGGTGACCGTTGAACGGCGCAAGAACAAGTACAACAAGATGGTCTCGCTGTCCGAGGCCGTGGTTGTGGTGAAGGTGGACGGGGAAAAGAAGCTCTCGGTCTCTGAATCCCTCGATGAAACCGGCAGCGATCGTGGTCCGGTGAACGCGCTGGCCAAGGCGCTGGCGAAGGATTTGGGGCGCTATTCTGAGGTGCTGGCCGATATGCGTCTGGTGGATTTCAAGGTGCGCATCACCCAAGGCGGCACCGAAGCGGTCACGCGCGTGATCATCGACAGTGAGGATGGCGAGGGGCGGCGGTGGTCCACCGTTGGCGTCTCGGCCAACATAGTTGATGCGTCGTTCGATGCGCTCTTGGATGCGATCAACTGGAAAATCCTGCACTGCGGGGCGGCTTGATCGATGGCAGAGGCGGATTTTATCGCCTGCGCCGATCTGGTGCAGCGCGGCGATCCTGATCGGTTTATGGCGGTCATGGCCGCACCCGTGGCGGCACGCGATCTGCTGTTTGCGCTTTATGCCGCAAATGTCGAAATCGCCCGCGCGCCTTGGGTCACGCAGGAAGAGATGATTGCTGAAATGCGCCTGCAATGGTGGCGCGATGCGTTTGAGGCGCTGGGGCAGGGCCGTGAACCGCGCGGGTCAGAGGTGACAGCCGCGCTGGCTGAGGTGTTGCCAGCAGATCAGGCGGGGTTGATGGATCAGCTTTGTGCTGCGCGGCGGTGGGATATTTACAAGGATCCGTTCGAGGATGCGGCGGATTTTGAAGGGTATTTGCAAGATACCTCCTCCAACCTGTTGCAGGTGGCGGTGAATGTCCTTGGCGGTGGCGATGCAGATGTGGTGCGTGATCTGGGCTATGCGCAGGGGTTGGCCAATTTCCTGCGCGCCATTCCGGCGCTGGAACAGTCGGGGCGTGTGCCATTGCTGGACGGTCGGCCAGAGGCGGTGCAGGCCTTGGCCGCCGGTGGTCTGGAACGGCTGGCGCGGGCACGGCGGCGGCGCAGCGATATTCACCGTGACGCGGCGCCTGTGCTGTTGGCCGGTTGGCTGGCGGGGCCAGTGCTGAAACGCGCGGTCGACAACCCGATGGCGGTGCTGGATGAGGCACTGCTGCCGTCCGAGGCGGCAAAACGGTTTGGCCTGATGTGGCGCAGTGTCAGCGGGCGTTGGTGAGGCGCTAGGCTAATGCCAAATCGAAGATTTGGCAGCGCCCGAACCGCCCCCGTTTTGCCGTAGGCAAACCTGTGGTTTGACGGGGCGGACGCAGCACGGGCTGACGCCCGCGCGATATGGGGGGCTGTCTGGCGGTAGGTTCGGGGTTGCATAGCTCCGCATCATGAGGCCCCGGAACACGTCCGGGGCGCGTTGCGCACATGCCGCACATTCGAGATCACCTGCCCCGGACTTGATCCGGGGCCTCGCCTCCTTACGTCGGCTTCGCTTTAAGCCAGCTCATCCTTGGGCTGGAACATCAGCCAGATCAGCGCGCCACCGGCCAGCATCAGGAAGGGCGCCATGGCGATGTTCACCGCGGCCCAGCCCACGGCTGCCTCGCCACCGGAACAGTTCATCAACCCGCCCGAGGCAAGCGATGCCAGCGTCACACCGCCAAACACCAGCAGGTCGTTGAGGCCTTGCATGCGGCCACGTTCCTCTACCGTATGCGATGCCGCCAGCAGCGAGGTCGCGCCGATAAAGCCGAAGTTCCAGCCGATGCCCAACAGCACCAGCGCGATGAAGAAGTTTTCCAGCTCCACGCCCTGCAGGGCGACAACACCGGCACCGGCAAGGATGACAAGGCCGGCGGCAATGATCTTCTGCGTGCCGAAACGGGCGATCAGGTGACCGGTGAAGAAGCTGGGAATATACATCGCCAACACGTGTGCAGTGACGATATCGGCGGCGTTGTCCTGTTCAAAGCCACAGCCGACAACCGCCAGCGGCGTCGATGTCATCACCAGGTTCATCAGCGCATAGGACACCATGCCACAGATCACCGCCACGGCAATCACCGGCGTGGTGATCAGCTGCCAGCGCGTGCGGCCCTGGGGCGCATCGGCGCTGGGTTTTGGCGGGGTGGGGATGTCCAAAAACAGGAATAGCAGTGATCCGATCAGGTTGATCGCGATGATCGCCACATAGGCACCAAGGAAGGGCACGACATAAGCGTCAGAGGTTAGCTTCACCAGCTGTGGGCCGATGATTGCGGCGGCCAGACCGCCTGCCATCACGTAGGAAATCGCCTTGGGCCGGTAGGCGTCCGATGCCGTGTCTGCGGCTGCAAAGCGGTAGAATCCATGCGCCGACATATAGGTGCCGGTCAGGAAGCTACCGACCAGAAACAGCGGGAAAGACGAAATTGACAGCGCATAGGCGCCCACCGCTGCACCCGCCGCGCCAAATCCGGTGCCCATCATGAAGCCAACGCGGCGACCAAACCGTTGCATCACCGCCGCCACCGGCGTGGCCGACAGCATCGACGACAGCACAATCATGGTGATCGGCAGGGTGGCGAAACAGATGTTTGACGCCAGACTTTGACCCGCCAGACCACCGATGGTGAACAGCATCGGCATCTGCGCGCCAAGGATCGCCTGCGCCAGCACAAGGATTACCACATTGCGCTTGGCCTTGCGGTTGTCTTCGGGGGCAGATTGGTCGGGTGATGTGGTCGCGGTACTCATGCAGGTTTGCTAACCCTTCGATAGCAACGCCGCAAGCGTCGTGACGTCGCTGTGGTCCCTACGGTGCTGCGACTGACCTGTGCAGAAATGCACATTTTGGAATATTTGAGGCCGCGCTTTTATGCGCGATCAATCAGGTGGCCGAAGGATCCGTAAACATTGCCCTCGAGCAGGCCCATGTCGGGCAGGGCGTTGCCTTCGGCGTCTTGGGCTGTGAACAGGGTCGTGCCTTCGGCCTTTAGCGTGGTGGCATAGTGGAACTCATGCGCTTTCCACGCGCCCTTCAGCGGGCCGTCGCTTGCCGTTAGATCGCGGTAGCCAAGATGCAGTTTGCGCTTGGCAAAGGAGGTTTCCAGCCGCAACAGACCGGCCATCTGGTGGCGGGTGCCGTCGGCATCAATCAGCCCGTCGCCCAGCGTCATGTAGCCGCCGCATTCTCCATAAATAACAGTGTCTTGTGCGGCGTTTCTTAGGCTGTCTAGGAAGGTCGCGTTGGCCGCCAAACGGCCTGCGTGCAGCTCTGGATAGCCGCCGGGTAGGTAGAGGAAATCACACTCCGGCACCGCGTCATCCGCGAGGGGGGAGAAAAAGGTAATTTCTGCCCCCGCAGCGTGCCAGTCGGCCAGCAGATGCGGATAGGAGAACGCATAGGCCTGATCGCGCGCCACTACGATGCGTTGCGCAGGTGGGGCCATGCGTGGCGGTGTTTGCGGCAGCGACGCGGCCTGCGGTGTCGGCGCCATAAGCGCCAGCAGCGCGTCCTGATCCAGACTGTCCGCCAGCGCATCCGCTGCCGCCTCTAGGAAACTGTCCAGATCCGCCCGTTCCCCCGCCTGCACAAGGCCAAGGTGGCGTGACGGCATGCTCAGCGCTTTGTGTCGACGCATTGCGGCGAGCACTGGCAGGCCAAGTGGCGCAAGGGCGCGGCGCAGCATCGCCTCATGCCGATCAGATCCTACATTGTTCAAGATCACCGCGCCAACGCGCACGGCGCTGTCAAAGCGGGCAAAGCCAGCCACCAGCGGGGCCACCGATCCGGCCATGCGGCCTGCATCCACCACCAGCACCACGGGCAGCGAAAACAAACGCGCCAGATCGGCCACCGCGCCCTTGCCCTGCGGCGGGGCACCGTCAAACAGGCCCATCGCGCCCTCAACGATCAGGGCGCTGTCCTCATCCGCGGCAAGGCTGCGCAAGCGGCCCGGTGTCATTGCCCATGCGTCCAGGTTCAGGCAGGGGGCGCCGGATGCGGCCTCATGGAATTTGGGGTCGATATAGTCAGGGCCGGATTTGGCGCCACGGACGTTGATGCCTTGCCGCGCCAACAGGCGCAGCAGGGCCAGCGTCAATGTGGTTTTGCCCGCGCCCGATGAAGGCGCGGCGATGATCAGGCCTTTACCCGATATCTCCAGTGCGGCGCTCACGCCTGTTCGGCGGGGCGCCCACGGCCCAGCGGGTCCAGATTGCGCGGGGTTTCCCCAGCGATCAGACCTTGCCAATCCAGCACCTGCCGCATCAGGACAGACCGGCCGATGCACAGGATTGCAGGCGGTTTCAGGCCCGATGCCTCAATATCCGCAGCCATCTGGCCCAGCGTGGTTTCCAGCACCTGCTGATCCTCGGTGGTGGCGGAACAGACAACGGCGCAGGGTTCATCGGCGGGGCGGCCCGCGGTCAGCAATTCACCAGCGATGCGGTCCACATGTTTCATGCCCATGTAGATGACCAGCACCTGCGCGCCTTCGGCAATCGCTTTCCAGTTCAGCGACGACGGGGTGTCGCCGGTTTGATCGTGGCCGGTCACGAAGGTCACGGATTGGTTCACATCGCGGTGGGTCACCGGAATGCCCGCATAGGCTAGACCGCCGATGCCTGCGCTGATGCCGGGGATGATGCGCACGTTGATGCCGTGTTGGATCAGCGTCTGCGCCTCTTCGCCACCGCGCCCAAAGACAAAGGGATCACCGCCTTTGAGGCGCAGCACCCGTTTACCTTCGCGCGCCAGATCGACCAGTCGCAGCGAGATGTCGCGCTGTTTCGCAGACGGTTTGCCGCCGCGTTTGCCGGCGTAGACATGTTCCGCCTGCGGCGCCCATTGCAGGATCGCCTCTTGCACCAGTGCGTCATAGATCACCACATCCGCCTGTTGCAGCGCATTCACCGCGTGCAGGGTCAACAGGCCCGGATCGCCGGGACCTGCACCACATAGCCAAACCCAGCCGGGTTCCATGGTGGGCCAATCATACTGCGGGAGGGTGAGTGAATCTGTCATGTGCCCTATATGCCCGCAAGCGGTCGCGGGGTGAAGTCTGTAAACGACATATTGGCGGCAGTTGCGCCGCGTCTTATAGTCCGGCCTCAGGAGAGAGCGGATGAGCAGGAAACCCCAGAAAGATCCCAAGGAGTTGCGCCGTGGCTGGACCACCGGTGCCTGTGCCACTGCGGCCACCCGCGCAGCATTGAAAATGCTGTGGGGCGAAGCGGTGCCCGCCCGTGTGCGCATTACCTTGCCACGTGGCGAACGGCCCGAGTTTGAGGTGGTGAACGCCCGTCAGGGTGACGGCTGGGCCGAGGCGGGGATTATCAAGGATGCGGGCGATGATCCTGACGTGACCCACGGCACGCTGATTCTGGCGCGGGTGGAGGCGTCAGCCGGTGGTGTGGTTTTTGTTGGCGGTCAGGGCGTGGGGCAGGTGACAAAACCCGGCCTGCCGATCCCCCCGGGCGAACCCGCAATCAACCCGGTGCCGCGTCAGATGATGACCCAAACGGTCGAAGAAGTTGCTGCGCGATTGGGCCGTGCGCCTGATGTTCAGATCACCATTTCTGTGCCAGCAGGTGAAGAACTGGCAAAGAAAACATGGAACCCGCGTCTGGGTATCGTCGGCGGCTTGTCCATCCTTGGCACCACGGGGATTGTGCGCCCCTTTAGCTGCGCGGCCTGGATTGCCTCAATCCATCGCGGTGTGGATGTGGCGCGGGCCGAGGGGTTGCACCATGTGGCGGGCTGTACTGGTGCGACGTCTGAAAAGGTGGTGCAGGGGCTCTATCGCCTGCCGGATCACGCGATGTTGGATATGGGCGATTTCTCGGGCGGCTTGCTGAAATACGTGGCAAAACATCCGGTGCCGCATATCACCATCGGTGGCGGCATCGGCAAGATCACCAAACTGGCCCAAGGGGCGCGGGATCTGCATTCTGGACGCTCTCAGGTCGATTTCCAAATGCTGGCCAATTGGCTGGAAAACCCTGAGCTGGCGCGCTGTAATACCGCGCTGCAAGCTTATGAAATCATGGGGAAACCAATGGCCGATCTGATCGCCGCCAAGGCGCTGGAACAGGTGCGCGCTATGCTGCCGGACGAGGTGGGCGCGGACATCGTGATCATTGACCGCGCGGGCAATCTGTTGTCGCGTACCGCTGCGCCGACAGGTGCCCCATGACGCTGTTGTTGCTGGCAGGCACGGGTGAGGGACGCAAACTGGCCGAAGGGTTGGATCGCGCCTGCGTGCCGGTGATCGCGTCGCTGGCTGGGGTGACAGAGGCGCCAAAACCCTTGCCCGTGCCGACCCGTGTGGGGGGATTTGGCGGCGAAGAGGCCTTTCGTGAGTATCTAAAGGGCAAGGATATCAAGGCGGTGCTGGATGCGACCCATCCATTTGCCAATGCGATCTCCCTGCGCGCGGCCAAGGTCGCAGCGGAACTGGACCTGCCCTATTGTCAGTTGCTGCGCCCTGCTTGGCTGCCAGAGGTGGGGGATTTCTGGACCACAGTTGCGTCGCCAACGGAAGCCGTGGCGCGGATTGCGGCGGGGGCGCGGGTGTTTCTGGCCACGGGGCGCAAAAGCCTGCCAGACTTTATGGATTTGGCGCATTCCGATGTGACCCTGCGGGTGGTCGATCCGGTCGACGGTGACTTTCCCCTGCCACACGGGCGCTATCTGGTGGCGCGCCCGCCATTTTCACTGGCCGATGAACGCGCGACCTTTGAGGGCCTCGGCATTGACACGCTGGTGGTCAAAAACGCGGGCGGCGCTGTCGGTCGCGCCAAATTGCAAGCGGCGCGGGATCTGGGCATTCGGGTGATTATGATAGAGCGACCCGTTCAACCCGCAGGTTTGACAGTGGACAGTGTCGAGGCGGCGCTTGACTGGGCGTTGCAGCAGAAACTGATGCCTTGAACGGGTGTCTTTAGGGATGTGCTGGTAGAGATATGCGGGGGGGATCTTGATGAGTGTCGGTCGGATTATTGAGACAGACGATTGCGTGGCCGAAGGGGTCGCATGGCTGTGCCAGCATGACCCGCGCATGGCGGTGGCCTATCAGGCGACGGGGCCCTTGCCGCTGCGGTGCAAACCGGATGGGTTTGGCGAACTCTTGTCCGCGATTGTCAGCCAGCAGGTCAGCGTGGCATCGGCCAATGCGATCTGGAAACGCTTGCAGGAGGCAGGATGCACCAGCCCCGAAGGTGTGTTGGCCTACAGCTTTGACGATCTGCGCGCCCTTGGCCTGTCACAGCAAAAGGCGCGTTATGCGCTGGCGCTGGCAGAGGCGGGGATTGATTATGACGCCCTGCGCAGCGCGCCGGATGCAGAGGTGATCCAGACGCTGACGGCCGTGAAGGGGATCGGCGTCTGGACGGCAGAGATTTATGCGATGTTCTCTCTCGGGCGGGCAGATGTTTTTGCCCCCGGTGATCTGGCGCTGCAGGTGGCGGCGCAGCATCTATACGGGATGGAGGCGCGTCCTAAGGAGCGGGAACTGCGCGCGCTTAGTGAAAATTGGGCACCATGGCGCGCCGTTGCAGCGCGCCAGCTCTTTGCCTATTACAGGCATGTCAAACAACGGGAAGGTATCAGATGACACGTGTATTGCAGGCAGGCCGCAAAGAGGCCAAATCAGGGGTGACACGGTCGGTCGTTGTCTTTCTGCACGGCTATGGCGCCAATGGCGCGGACCTGCTGGGTCTGGCCGATCCACTGGCCGATCATCTGCCCGACACGCTGTTCATTGCCCCCGACGCGCCGGAAAATTGCGCCGGTGCGCCGATGGGATACCAGTGGTTCCCGATCCCGTGGATCGACGGTTCGTCCGAGGAAGAGGCAGAGCGCGGGCTGATGCAGGCGTCCGAGGATCTGAATGCCTTCCTTGATGCGGTGCTGGTGGATGAGGATCTGCTGCCGGAACAGATGGTGCTGTTCGGGTTTTCGCAGGGCACCATGATGTCGCTGCAGGTCGCGCCGCGCCGTGAGGATGAGATTGCCGGCATCGTGGCGTTTTCGGGTCGTCTGTTGGCGCCGGAGCTGCTGAAGGATGAGGCGGTGAGCAAGCCGTCGATCCTCTTGGTCCACGGGGATCAGGACGACGTGGTGCCGCCGCAATCCCTGCCCGAAGCGGCAGAGGCATTGGATGAAGCCGGTTTCAAAGAGGTTTACGCCCACATCATGAAGGGCACCGCCCACGGGATCGCGCCCGACGGACTGTCGGTTGCGCTGGCGTTTATGCGCGACAAATTGGGGCTGTAACGGTCCGGCTGGGGGATGGGGGCGCTGCTCCCTGCGGCTGCGCCGCATTCCCCCGGAGTATTTCAGGAACATTGAAAGCGCCGCTCGACCACCGCTTGGTCGGGCGGCGTTTGCCGTTTTTCTGGGCGTCATACCGCTGTCATCTGTCTGCGCCAATGCTAGGGGCGTTCACTCTATATCATGGGGGTTGTTTGCTGATCCGCAGGATATATAGTGGTTGATAAGGCAAGGATCTGGGGTCCTTTGGCGCCCCATGTGATCTGCACTATATTGTAGCGCAGGAGGGGGCGACCTCATGGATGGCGATTTCAGGCATGACTTTGTGCGCGAACGGGGCGCGTTGAAACAGCACCCCGCCTTGGTTTTAAACGCGGATTATCGGCCCTTGTCCTACTATCCGTTGTCGCTGTGGCCTTGGCAGGAGGCGGTGAAAGCGGTCTGGCTGGATCGGGTGGATATCGTGGCGGAATACGATGTCCATGTCGCCAGCCCCAGTACCCGCATACGCATCCCGTCTGTTGTGGTGTTGAAAGACTATGTAAAACCTAGAAAGCGCGTGGCCTTCACGCGCTTTAATTTGTTTTTAAGGGACGAATTTTCCTGTCAGTACTGTGGCAGCCGTGGCGATTTGACCTTTGATCATGTGGTACCGCGCGCGGCGGGTGGGATTACGTCCTGGGAAAACGTGGTGGCGGCCTGTTCGCCCTGCAATCTGCGCAAAGGATCGAAAAGCCTGCGTCGATCTGGCATGTCGCTGCGCAAGGTGCCGCGCCAGCCGACAGCGTCCGAGTTGAACAACATCGGCCGCAAATTCCCGCCAAACATGCTGCACGACAGCTGGATGGATTACCTATACTGGGATGCAGAACTGGAGGCATGATCGGTCTGGGCGCTGTTCGCCAAATTGACAAATCATCACGAACCTGTTCCAAGGCGTCCAGCATAACTTGGACATCGGGAACCCAACGCCATGACTGCCACCACACGCATCGTCATCTCCAGCGATCACGCTGACATCGAACTGCGCAAAAACATCGCCAAGCACGTCGCCGCCAAAGGCTATGCGGTCGATGACATCGGTCCGATGACATCTGAAAGCACGCACTACCCGCTGCACGGCAAGGCGGCAGCAGAAAAGATTGCTGCCGGTGAGGCGGATCTGGGCATCATCGTGTGTGGCACCGGTCAAGGCATCATGATTGCCGCGAACAAGGTTCCTGGCATTCGCTGCGGTGTATGCTCGGACGTGTTTTCCGCCAAGATGATCCGCGCCCATAACAACGCACAAATGCTGTCGCTGGGCGCGCGCGTCGTTGGCGAAGGTTTGGCACTGGAAATTGTTGATGCCTTCCTTGCGGCGGAATTCGAAGGCGGTCGTCACGCCACCCGCGTGGATATGATCGAGGACTGATCCCTCCTTTGATGATTGTCTGAAGGCGTCCCGTTTGGGGCGCCTTTTTGGTGTTGGAAGGGCGTACAGGTCTTCGCAGATACGCGTTCCCCGCCCGAATCCCCCATTTTCCCTGCCTGATACCTCCCGAAGGATATATCGCGGATATATCCTTTCTGGACCCGCGCCAGCGGTTCGAGAGCGCGGTTTTTACCCCCATCTGGCAGGATGCGTACCTAACCCCGCCGGAACAGCCTATGCCCCTTAGGACCATCGAGAGGGCGCGCCATACTTTATCTCAATTGAGGCGATAAAGGCGGATATCTATATTCGTTTGTAGAGAGCACGAGCGAACAATCGCATAAGCGACAAACGAGAAAGAGACACACCATGACCCAGATGACCGTTCTGAACACCGCTGAAATCATCAACAACAGCATCGTTGCACATTACGTTCTGGGTCATCAGCTGCGCGCAGCCGCCATCGAC
>NZ_CYSF01000008.1 GCF_001458435.1 Thalassovita mediterranea | reverse complement strand
ATAGGCCAACATCTTCGCAACACTGTCCCGGCTGATCCCAAAATCCCGGGCAATCTGACGCCCGCTCAATCCATCCTGGAAATGAGCGTGACGCACCTTCAAATACAAGTCCACGGTGTATATCCCCAAGCCCTCCCGAAATCCGAAAGGGCAAAAGTGGACGACTTTTACGCCGCCCGCGACAACACTATGCCGTCGCTACCGTGGCCGAGTATTGCTCCGCCGTTCACAGATTGACGGAAATTGTCAGAGCCTGCTTTCATCACCAGACGGTAGATGCCGACCACTTTGGGGCCGCGCATCAGGATTTGGTCGGACAGAAAATCCTTGCGGGTGCGGTTGGCATCGACGATGGCGCGGATCAGGTTCTGCGGCACATGGTTGTAGTTGGCCAAAAGCTGTTTGGTGTCTTTGGGCAGGCAGTAGCCGCCGTAGCCAAAGCTGGGGTTGTTGTAATGCGAGCCAATCCGCGGGTCGAGGCCGACACCTTCGATGATCTGGCGGGCATCCATGCCGCCGGCGATGGCGTAGCTGTCCAGTTCGTTGAAGAATGCAACGCGCATGGCCAGGTAGGTGTTTGCGAAAAGTTTGATGGCCTCTGCCTCTTTGGCGTCGGTTAGCAGGATTTCGGTTTCCTGTTTTTCAGAACAATCCAACAGCAGGTTGGCAAAGATACGCGCGCGTTCAGACTGTTCGCCGACGATGATGCGGCTGGGGTAAAGGTTGTCATAAAGGGCGCGGCCTTCGCGCAGGAATTCAGGGCTGAAGATCACACGGTCGGTATCAAAGCGGGCGCGCACATCCTCGACGAAGGCAACTGGAATGGTTGATTTGATCACGATGGTGCCGTTGTCGTTCACCTCGAGCGCACGGGCGATCACCGCTTCGACACTGGAGGTGTCGAAGTAGTTGGTTTTTGGATCATAGTTGGTCGGGGTGGCAACGATGATGAACTCTGCATCTTTGTACGCCAGCTCTGTGTCGAGTGTCGCGGTGAGGTCCAGATCTTTGGTGGCCAGGAAATCTTCGAGTTCTGCGTCTACAATCGGGCATTTGCCTGCGTTCACCATCTCAACACGTTCCGGTGTGACGTCTACAGCAAAGACGCTGTGTTTGCGGGCAAGAAGGGCGGAGTTCGAGAGGCCGACATATCCCAGGCCCGCGACTGCAATTTTCATTTTATTCTCGCTCTATTCAATCAGTTTTTAAATGCGCATACGCCGACAGCAGGCCGGGGACGCCTTTGAATGGGTGCCTTCTGCCAGAGCGGCAGAGCCGTTGGCCTGTTTTACCGCGTTGCGCTGTGCTTAGCTATTCGCAAAGCATTGCTATGCAGTGAGGTCGTGGAAACTTTTTAAAGATGCCTGTGATCGTGGCACTTAATACGAATTTTGTTACAAAAAAAATACGAGCAGGCGAGTGAGTTAAATTCAGGTGACTACTTACGGCACCTTTTAACCAAAAGATCTACGTGGGTCTAGAAGCCGGGAAACGTTAAATTCGTCAATAAATTCTATATTTTAAGGCATTTTTCAGATGGTCTGTGCGCGAAATCGCCGATTCGCATAGGTGATTCGAGCAGCGAGCAGCGAGCAGAGGGCGCCAATATCGCAAAGCGAGAGCGCCTTATCCCTTGGCTCCCTGACCGCGCGCGTAGATGTCTTCGTAACGGATGATATCGTCTTCGCCCAGATAGGCACCTGTTTGCACTTCGATCAGGACCATTGGCACCTTACCGGGGTTTTCCATGCGATGCACTGACCCGACAGGGATGTAGACGGATTGATTTTCTGTAACCAGCTGTACCTCGTCGTCGATGGTCACTTTGGCTGTGCCTTCGACGACGATCCAGTGTTCGGATCTATGGTGGTGGCTTTGCAGGCTGAGTGCGGCGCCAGGGCTGACATGGATACGTTTGACCTGAAAACGGTCGCCGATCACCAGACTTTCGAACCAGCCCCATGGGCGGTGGTCGATCGGGAATTGCACGGCCTGAGAGGCACCTTTTTCCTTGAGTGCGGTAACGGCCTGTTTCACATCCTGTGCGCGGTTTTTATCCGCGACAAGCACCGCATCGGGCATGGCGACGACCATGATGTCCTCAAGGCCGATGCCGACCAATTCGACCGCGGCGCTTTCGGATCGCAACAGGCTGTTGTGACAATCGATGGCGGTGGCCTCGCCCTTGGTGACGACGCCGTTTTCATCCGCGTCACCGGCGGCCATGACTGCATCCCAACCGCCAAGGTCAGACCAGTGCCCGTCAAATGGCACCACCGCAAGATTGCTGGCTTTTTCCATCACAGCGTAGTCGATAGAGATGTCTTCGGCCTGCTTCCAGGCGTCTGGGTCAAGGCGCAGGAAGCCCAGATCAGGCTGCGCCGCATCGACGGCACGGGTGATCGGTGCGGTCAGTTGTGGGGCGTGGGTTTCAAAGGCGGCGATGATATCTTTGGCCGCGAATAGAAAGATGCCCGCGTTCCACAGAAAGGTGCCTGCATCCAGCATGGATTGCGCACGGTCGCGGTCGGGTTTTTCTACAAAGGCGCGTAGATCGACGGCGTGGCCGGTTGCGTCAGGTTCGCCGGTCAATTCCAGATACCCATAGCCGGTTTCCGGGCGGGTGGGTTTGATACCAAAGGTGACCAGTTTGCCCTGCGCCACTGCCGCGACGCCGCGTTCCACGGCGGCGTGAAAGGCGGTTTCGTCCGGCAGGACATGGTCAGAGGGTACTACCAGCATCAGCGCGTCGGGATCTGTTTGCGCCAAGGTCAGCGCCGCAGCCAGAATGGCGGGGCCGGTGTTGCGGCTGGCGGGTTCGATCAGCACCGCGCCTGGATCTATGTCGATGCTTAGCAGCTGTTCGGTGACGGTAAATCGGAAATCCGATTGCGTCAGGATCATCGGGGGCGCGAACTGGTCGCCGCACATGCGTTTTGCGGTGCTTTGGTAAAGGGTATCCGCACCAATCAGAGAGACAAATTGCTTGGGGTTGGAGCGCCGGGATAGGGGCCACAAACGGGTACCTGAGCCACCGCATAAAATGACAGGATGAATGGTCATGCGAATATTCCTATAAAAATGGTTAACTGACATCATACAGTTGGCCACCCAAAAGCGCGGCCAGTGGCTGATAATGTTCTAACAGCTACTGCGAGCGTAAAACACTCCCTGCTTCTATGCCAAGCAATGATTGCAAGGGGTTGTGATGAATTATGCGCCGTTTATCGCCACGAAGCTTGGACTTTACTTAGGACTGTGCGTTCAGCTCTTTGAAGCCGCCAGAGAGAAAGCGGCTGAGCACCTGCGCCGTCGCCGTCAGATCAGCAGAACGGACCTGTCCATCGCTCAATAAGTCGCTGCGGCGGTTGCGCGCGGTGATGCCTGTCATCGCGTTAACCACAAACGTCAGCCCCTGAACCAGTTCTGCCGGATCGGCATCGGGCAGGGTTCGCGCCAGTTCATCCAGAAAAATCCGCGCGGTTTCGTCATAGTTGCGCGCGATCACCTCGGCCCATTGGGGGGAATTGGCGATCTGAGAGATCAGCAGCGTGTAGTTGCGCCAGCCGGTGTCATCGGATTGAGCGCGTTCGATGAAGGGGGTGATATAGGCCCAGATCAACCGATCCAGCGGGATCGGGCCCGTGCCAGCGGCGTGACGTTCCTGCGCCAGCAGATCGCGGCGATGCGCGACCACCTCGCCCGCGCGGCGTTCGATCAGCTGTTCGAACAGATCCTGTTTCGAACCAAAGTAATAGGACGCCAAGCTGAGGGTGATCCCAGCCTCACGCGCGATTTCGCGCATCGAGGTGCCGTCAAATCCGTTCTGGGTAAAAGCGGTTTCGGCGGCGCGAAGAATGGTCAGCCGTTTTTGTTCTCTTTTACGTTCGGATTGTTTTTGTTCCGCCACCGCGACCTCTCATATTTTGCGCCAAAAGGGCCGGATTTTACCGGTGTATGTGGACCTTACTTTGCCTGTCGGGGCTGACAGAAACAACATAACGCCGCTGATGTCTATGGCGTGTGATTCTCTTTTGCCGAGTCAGGCAGCGATATCACGGTTGGACAATCGGATCCCTGAAAGTGAATGTATACGAGCGAACGTTCGATTTAAAAGGGGGTTTGAAAAATAAATTGGACGCTCATCAAATTTTTAATTGTCTGCAAAATTCTTTTGTCCTAGGCATCGAGAGAACTGCGCAGTGCAGTCCGCCGTAAAACAGGGGAAACAGAACGTGTTTGTGCAAAAATCTACAGATAAGACCGCAACGATTGGGATGATCTGCCTGGACGCGCCGCCGGTGAATGCGCTGTCGGGGGACAAGGGCATTCCGCAGGCGATCGCGGCGGCGGTGCAAGAGTTTGATGCCGATCCCGCGATCAAGGCCATTGCGATCTATGCCGCGGGTCGGTTCTATTCCGCGGGCGCTGACATTGCCGAATTTCGGGGCAACCCGGCCACCGATGCTGCGCCGCTACGGTCACTGTTTGAGGCACTGGATGCCAGTCAGACGCCAGTTGTTCTGGCGATGCATGGCGTTGCCTTTGGTGGCGGGCTAGAGGTGGCGCTGGCCGCGCATTACCGCATTGCCGAGGCCAAGACCAAGCTAGGCCTGCCCGAAGTGTCGCTGGGCCTGTTGCCCGGTGGCGGCGGCACGCAGCGTCTGCCGCGATTGATCGCGATGGACAAAGCGGTGGAGATGATCATCACAGGCCGCCCTGTCAGTGCCGCGCAGGCGTTGGAGAATGGGCTGGTTGATGCGCTGTTTGATGGTGATGCACGCGCTGCCGTTTTGGATTTTGCAACCAAAATCATCAACGAAAACAAACCTGTGCGCCGCAGCCGCGATCAAGAGATTGCCGCATTTGACCCTGCGATCTTTGACACGACGGCGACCAAACTGGCGAAAACCGCGCATCGCAATCCCGGCCCGATGAAAGCGTTGGACTGCCTGCGCGAGGCGGCGCAGGGGCCGTTTGAGCGATCCCTCACCTTTGAACATCGCGCCTTTGATGCGCTGATGGAACATCCGCAGACCAAGGGCATTTGCCACGCCTTTCTGGGCGAACGCACTGCGGTGAAAATCCCCGGTCTGGAGGGGCAGAAAACCAGCCGTTCGATGGACAGTGTCGCCATCATTGGCGCGGGCACCATGGGGGTGGGTATTGCGCTGGCCTGTATGAAGGCGGGGTTGCAAACGCTGCTATTGGATCTGAAGGATGAGGCGCTGGAACGCGCCCGTGCCAATGTGGAACGGCAGCTGGCGGGGCAGGTGAAGAAGGGGCGTCTTTCGCAGGATAGGGCGGATGCACAGTTGGCGTTGCTGACACTCTCGACCAGTTTTGCCGATATGGGTGATGCCGATGTGATCATCGAGGCGGTGTTTGAAGATCTGGGCGTGAAGGAATCCGTTTTCCGCCAAATCGACGCGATTGCCAAACCCGGCGCGCTGTTGGCGTCGAACACATCAACACTGGATGTGAACCTGATCGCTGCCTTCACCAACCGTCCGCAGGATGTGGTGGGCCTGCACTTCTTCAGCCCGGCAAACATCATGCGTTTGTTGGAAATCATCCGCGCCGATGACACCTCCGCCGACACGCTGCTGGCCAGCGCGGAATTTGCCCGCAAGATCGGCAAGGTCGGTGTGGTTGTCGGGGTCTGCGATGGATTTGTCGGGAACCGCATTTTTGAGGAATACCTGCGTCAGGCCTATCTGCTGCTAGAGGAGGGCGCGACGCCCGAAGACATTGATGGCGCGATGGAGCAGTGGGGCTGGGCCATGGGTGCGCTGAAGGTGATGGATCTGGCCGGACAGGACATCGGCTGGGCGATCCGCAAGCGGCGCAAGGTTGAACAGCCAGATCGCCCCTATTCCACCTTCCCTGACCAGATTTGCGAATTGGGTTGGTACGGTCAGAAAACCGGTCGTGGTTACTATAACTACCCCGAAGGCGTGCGCGGTGGGGCCACAAACCCTGATGTTTTGCCGATGTTACAGGCGCATTCTATTGCCCTTGGCTTGATCCGCCGCACGGTAACTGCCGAAGAGGTGGTGGAACGCACGTTGTTGGCGATGATCAATGAAGGGGCCAAGATTCTAGAGGAAGGCATCGCCTACCGTCCGGTGGATATCGACGTGATTTATCTGAACGGCTACGGCTTTGGCCGCGATCGTGGCGGGCCGATGTTTCAGGCGGACCTGATGGGGCTGAAAACTGTTCTGGCGCGGCTTGAAGAGCTGTCAAAAGGCCGCGAAGGCTGGGCGTTGAAACCAGCGGCGATCCTCTATCGGATGCAGGAACAGGGGTTGAGCTTTGCCGATCTGAATGCGGGCAAAACCGTGCAAACTGACATGCAGGAGGAACTGGTATGACCACCTTAGCAGGGCTATTTGATCTGACGGGCAAAACCGCCATCGTCACCGGGGGATCGCGCGGCTTGGGGTTACAGGTGGCCATGGCGCTGGGGGAATACGGCGCCAATCTGGTGCTGGTTGCCCGCAAAGCGGCCGAGCTGGAGGCCACCGTGGCCGAGCTGCGCGCCCGTGGCTGGCCGGTCGAAGGTGTGGTGGCCGATCTGGCCAAGCCGGACACCATCGCGGGCATCGTGGATCGCGCGCTAGATATGTTCGGTGGTGTCGACATTCTGGTCAACAACGCCGGCGCCACATGGGGCGCACCGACCGAGAGCCATCCGATTGACGGCTGGAACAAAGTGGTTGCCACCAACCTGACCGGCCCGTTCCTGTTGACCCAAGAGGTGGCGCGCCGTGCTATGATCCCGGCGGGCAGGGGCAGTGTGATTAACGTCGCCTCGGTCGAGGGGTTGCAGGCGCATCACCCGGATATGACCGCAACCATCGGCTATAACGCGACCAAGGGCGGGGTGATCAACATGACCCGCGCGCTGGCCGCGGAATGGGGGCCGCACAACATCCGCGTCAATGCCATCGCGCCAGGCTATTTCCCGTCGAAAATGACTGCCGCCACCTTGGACGCGCATGAGGCGCATCTGGTTGGGCAGACCCCGCTGGGCAAACTGGGCGGGCCGACCGACCTGATGGGGCCGGCGCTGCTGCTGGCGTCGGATGCGGGCGGGCATATGTCGGGGCAGATCCTGGTCGTTGATGGCGGCGCGATTGTTATTTGATACTCATTTAATTTGAGGAGGTTAGGATGGATTTCATTTCCCGTGAGGACCTGTCGTTTCTGCTGCATGACTGGCTGAATGTATCCGCGTTGACGGAACGTGAGGCCTTTGGCGAACACAGCCGCGATACCTTTGATGCGGTGTTGGATCTGGCGGCGGATTTGGCGCGCGATACCTTTGCGCCGCATTACAAATCCGCCGATGCAAATGAGCCGCGTTTGGTTGACGGCAAGGTTGAAACTCTGCCTGCCATTGCCGAGGCATTGGCGACCTATGCGGAGATGGGCTTTTTCGCCAGCTCCTTCCCCGAAGAGGTGGGGGGGATGCAACTGCCTTCGGTCGTCAGCTCAGCCGCTTTTGCGCATTTCTGTGCGGCCAACCTTGCTACTGCGGCCTATCCGATGCTGACCGCAGGCAATGCGCGGGTGCTGGTCGAGTTTGGCAATCAGGCGCAGATCGACACCTGGGCCAAGCCACAGGTTGAGGGGCGCTATTTCGGCACCATGTGTCTAAGCGAACCGCAGGCGGGATCCTCGCTAGCTGATATTCGTACCAAGGCCGTGCCAGAGGGCAGCGATGATTTTGGCGACCGCTACCGCATCAAGGGCAACAAGATGTGGATTTCCGGCGGCGATCAGCAGATCAGCGAAAACATCGTGCATCTGGTGCTGTCCAAGGCGCCGGATGAAAACGGCGTGCAACAGCCGGGGATCAAAGGCATTTCGCTGTTTGTGGTGCCGAAAATTCTGCCCGATGGTACGCGCAACGACGTGGCGGTTGCGGGGCTGAACCACAAAATGGGCTATCGCGGCACGGTGAATTGCCTGTTGAATTTCGGCGAAGGGGAGGGCGCGATTGGCTGGCGGATTGGTCAGCCGGGGCAGGGGCTGGCGCTGATGTTCCAGATGATGAACGAGGCGCGGATTATGGTTGGCCTTGGCGCGGCGGCGATGGCCTATCGCGGCTTTACCCAGTCGCTGGAGTATGCCCGCGAACGGCCACAGGGGCGGCCCTTGGGCCAGAAAGACCCGAACAGCCCGATGACCGCGATTGTGGAACATGCGGATGTGAAACGCATGGTGCTGTCGCAAAAGGCAATTGCCGAGGGCGCGATGGCGCTGGTTCTCTATTCCGCCAGTTTGGTGGATGAGATTAAGACCGGCGCGGATGCGGCGACGCGCGCGCGTGCGGAAGCGCTGCTGGGTCTGTTAACCCCGATCACCAAAAGCTGGCCGTCGGAATTTGGGCTGGTCGCCAATGATCACGCGATCCAGATCCACGGTGGCTATGGCTATACCCGCGAATATGATGTGGAACAGATCTACCGCGATAACCGGCTGAACCCGATCCATGAAGGCACCTATGGCATTCAGGGTATGGACTTTCTGGGCCGCAAGGTGATGGGCGACAAGGGCGCAGCGCTGGCCATTTTGGGCGAAGAGATCGCCAAAACCACTGCCCGCGCGGCAGCGGTGCCTGCACTGGCCAAAATGGCGGCGGATCTGACCGGCTACTTCAATGACGGCTGCGCCGCGATTACTGAGTTGCAGGGCCGTGCCGATCCGGCACGCTTGATGGACAACGCCGGTCAGGCGCTCAGCGCCTTTGGGCATATCGTCACCGCCTGGCTGTGGCTGGAACAGGCTTTGACCGCCCACGATCTGGACGACAGCCGCGCGCGGTTGCGGGATGGCAAACTGGCGACCTGTCGCTTCTTCTTTGAGGTCGAGCTGCCGAAGGTCAGCCACCAACTACACCTGCTGCGCAGCGCCAATGACGCCGCTGCCGCTGTTTCTAGCGATTTGTTCTGAGGGGGAATATCCATGAAAAACGTCTATCTTGCCACCGCACGCCGGTCTGCTGTCGGCTCTTTCGGGGGATCTTTGTCGGGGCTTGCACCAACCGAATTGGGCGCCACCATCGCCAAGGCCACGATTGAGGCGATTGATCTGGACCCTGCTGCCATCGGCTACAGCATCTTTGGTCAGGTGATGCCCACAGATGCCAAGGACGCCTATCTGTCGCGGGTCATCGCGTTGAACGCTGGCCTGCCTGTGTCGGTGCCAGCGGTGACGGTGAACCGTTTGTGCGGCAGCGGCATGCAATCGGTCATTCAGGCGGTGCAACAGGTGCAACTGGGCGAGGCCGAGATTGTGCTGGCCGGTGGTGCCGAGGTGATGAGCCGCGTGCCGCACCAGACACAGGATATTCGCTGGGGCACCCGGATGGGCAATCCGCAGATGGTCGATATGCTGCTGGAGGGGCTGAAGGATCCGTTCCATTCCTATGCTATGGGCGTCACCGCAGAAAACGTCGCCGAAGAATATGACGTGGATCGCGATACACAGGATGCCTATGCACTGCAAAGTCACCAACGCGCCTCAACCGCGATCCGCGAGGGGCGGTTTGCCGATCAGATCATTCCAGTAGAGGTAACGCAGCGCCGCAAGACCATCACCTTTGCCGAGGATGAACATGTGCGCCACGACGCCCAGTTGGACGATTTCGCCAAGCTGCGCACGGTGTTCAAAAAGGATGGCACTGTGACAGCGGGCAACGCATCGGGCATCAATGATGGCGCCGCAGCGCTGGTGGTGGTGTCGGAACAGGGGCTGAAGGATCACAACCTGACCCCGCTTGCGCGTTTCGTCAGCGGTGGCCATGCCGGTGTGGACCCGTCCGTCATGGGCATCGGCCCAGTGCCCGCATCGCGTCAGGCGCTGGAGCGCGCCAGCCTGGGTGTCCACGATCTGAGCGTGATCGAAAGCAATGAAGCCTTTGCTGCGCAGGCCTGTGCGGTTGCCAATGAGTTGGGTTTTGATCCGGCCAAAGTGAACCCGAACGGCAGCGGTATTTCGTTGGGCCATCCGGTTGGCGCAACGGGGGCGATCATCGTGACCAAACTGGTCCATGAGATGCAGCGCATCAGCGGTCAGTATGGTTTGGCGACCATGTGTATTGGTGGCGGGCAAGGCGTTGCCTCTGTCTGGGAGCGTTGCTGAGCCTGTTTTAAAATAAATGAACAAGGGGCGTGGATCTAAGGTTCACGCCCCACTTGGGAGGAGAAGACATGCTTGGCAATATGATGAAGCGCCAGCTGAACACCCATGACATTCTGACCTATGCGGCAGATGTCTATGGGGATCGCACCATCACATCGGCCCGTGTCGAGGGTGATGTGCATCGCGCGACATATCGTGAAACCGCTGCGCGCAGCAAACAACTTGCCAATGCGTTGGTCCGGTTGGGGATCCAGACCAGCGACCGCGTCGCTACACTGGCATGGAACGGGTATCGTCATTTCGAACTGTATTATGCGATCACCGGCATGGGGGCTGTCTGTCACACCATCAACCCGCGCCTGTCCGAAGAGCAGCTGATTTACATCATCAACCACGCCGAAGACCGGATGGTGTTCATAGACCTGACCTTTGTGTCGCTGGTGGAGGATCTGCGCGACAAGCTGCCTGCGGATCTGACCTTTGTGATCATGACCGACGCAGCCCATATGCCGCAGACCAGCCTGCCGAATGCGCTGTGCTATGAGGATCTGATCGCTGCAGAAGAGGCCAGTTTCGATTGGCCCGAACTGGACGAGGATCTGGCCTGTGTGCTGTGCTACACCTCTGGCACCACGGGCAACCCGAAGGGCGCGCTATATTCACATCGCTCTACCGTGTTGCACAGTTTTTCCGCCGCTGTCGGCTTTCCAAATGTGCTGAACGCGGGGTCCACGATCCTGCCGGTGGTGCCGCTGTTTCATGTGAACGCCTGGGGCTTGCCCTTCTCGGCCCCTATGGCGGGGGCCAATCTGGTGTTCCCGGGGCGCGATCTGGATGGGCCGTCGCTGTTCAAGCTGATGGATGCCACCGAAACCGTTTCCTCCTGGGGGGTGCCGACCGTTTGGCTGGGGCTCTTGCATGAGATCCAGAAACAGGGCCGCGCGCCCAAGGGTCTGTCCCATGCGGTGATCGGTGGATCCGCCGCCCCGCGCAGCACCATTGAGGCGCTGGAAGGCTTTGGCGTCGATGTCTGCCACGCCTGGGGCATGACCGAGATGAGCCCGCTGGGCAGCCACGGTCAGATGTTCGCCCCTGAGGCGGATATGTCGCTGGAAGAGAAACTGGATTTCAAAGGCACCCAAGGCCGCCGCATGTTCGGTGTTGAGATGAAGCTGGTCGATGAAAACGGCGCGCGTGTGCCTCATGATGGCCAATCGGTCGGTGAATTGTTCGTGCGCGGCAATGCGGTGATTTCATCCTATTTCAACGATGCCGACGCCTCGGCCGGGGCGCTGGACAGCGAAGGCTGGCTGTCCACTGGCGATGTGGCGCGGATTGATGGCAACGGGGTGATGACCATCACCGATCGGGCCAAGGATCTGATCAAGTCCGGCGGCGAATGGATCAGTTCGATTGACGTGGAACACATGGCCTCCACCCACCCACAGATTGCGGAATGTGCGGTCATTGGCGCCTACCACGAAAAATGGGACGAACGCCCGCTGCTGATCGCCGTGGCCAAGGACGGGGACACGCCGGACAAAGCGGCGCTGCTCGATTTCCTCAGCGGGGGATTGGCGAAATGGCAGGTGCCGGATGACATCGTGTTTGTCGATGCCCTGCCGATGACCGCCACCGGAAAAATCTCCAAGCTGAGCCTACGCGCGCAGTACAAGGACCACCTGACCACGCAGGCGTAAGCTGCGGGTCTGAGTGATGAACACCACAGCTGGCCTATCGGGCCAGTTGATTACGCCTGAAATAGATGGCTGGTAGGTGTGGCTGAAACTGGGGTCAGTTGCGGATAGGGCCGAAATCCTGTGCTAAGATCGCAACAGGGTTCTGCGGTGCGAGACATGGCAGCTTTGCCCAAACCTACCACAGCGGTTTGACAAAATAGCGCATGAAACGGGTCGCTCAAAGTAGCTTAGAACGTCTAAACCTGAAATTCACTTCATCATGGAACTTCAGAATGTATCAGACGACACTCGCGCTTATCCTTTTCTTGTTTCCGCTCGCTTACAGTCCTGGGCCTGGAAACATGTTTTTCGCTGCCAACGGTGCCCGGTTTGGGTTCCGCGCAACGCTCCCAGCGAACGCCGGATATCACATCGCGACTTGGTTCGTGACGGCGATCATCGGCTTTGGCTTTCTGACTGCCATCGAACAATTTCCGCAGCTGTTCACGATCCTGAAAATCGCGGGCTCGCTCTATGTTCTTTGGATCGCATGGAAAATGCTGAAAGCAGGTACGCTTCAAGGGGCGGAGGAAGCAAAGCCGGCAACGTTTATGGACGGCACAATTCTGCTTGTGCTCAATCCAAAAGCCTACGTCATTATCGCGCTGATGTTTACACAGTTTCTAAGGCCAACGGACATAAGCAATTTTGCTTCTGTCATCCTGATCACGACTGTCTTTACACTTAACAACCTTGTCGCATTCTTTGTCTGGACACTGGTTGGAGACAAGATCGCAAGTTTCTTCCGGTCGCCGGAAAGCTCCCGCAGGCTTAACATACTATTCGGAACGGTATTGGCGGCTGTGGCGGTCTGGATGTTAGTTTCATAGGACGGCTTTGTCCGTATAGTCGACCTTTACTGTCTCCACTGAGCTACTGGCATTCTGGCCAAAAATGCTGTGAGTTTGATCAAAGGCTTACGAGGTGGCCTATCCTGCCAGTTCTAGTGGGGCAGAAGCCACCCAATTGCCTGGCGCAGAGCTTTCGCCCCCTATCCGCAACTGACGCCAACCTACCGCTTCTCCGCCAAACAGGCATCCAGCACGAATTTCTGCACCGTGGCGCTGTAAGAGGCGACGTCGACGCCGCGGCGGCGGTATTTGGAGCGTTTGACGTACCAGTCCTGCAACAGCGGTTTGATCAGCATCGGCAAGAGCGGCGTCACATCGGGGCGGAACACGCCCTGTTCCTGCGCCCGCTGGGCGACGTCAGCGAAATAGCTTTCGGTCAGCACCTCGCTGTCAATGGCCATCTGGCGTTCCTTGCGCGGGAAATTCTTTGCCTCCATGAAGGAAAAGGCGAACCATGGCAGCATCTTTTCGGTCAGACGGATATGAGAATCGATCAGCCATTTCATATGTTCGACCGGATCGTTCAGCACCTCTGCGGGGGGATGGCTGAGCACGTCTTCGACGGCGGCAGTGACTTCGCCTAGGATCATGTTCAGTAGCGATGTCTTGCTGTCAAAATAGGCGTAAAGCCCGCCCATCGACACCCCCGCCTCACGCGAGAGATCGCGCAGGGACATCGCCTGAAACCCCTTCTTGTTCGAAATCGTCAGCGCGGCGTCGATGATAACTGTCAGTTTTTTAATGGCAATTTCGGGATTGCGCACCGTCATTGACGGGCTGCCACGATCCAGCATCGAACGGCATAGCGCCTCGGTAGAGTAGGGTTTGGGCACGGGGCCTCCGTCGGTGTCGCAATCGGTTGGTCGGCGTTCGCGCAGGTCACGGGTGGTGATCATGCGGGGTCGAACCAACGCTTTTTCATTCAATCTGCGAGGATAGTGAGCAATTGCTCGATTGACAATGGCGGGGCGCCCTCCCTATACAGGATCAAATAATAGAGCGAACGCTCGATTTTTATAAGACGAATATCCCAGACGCGACACGCGCTGGTACGGCAGGGGGGATGCCATGGAACAGGGATCTGAACAGGGGCAGATTACCGTGATGCAATACCCGGGTCTTGCCGGACGTCGCGTGTTGGTGACCGGGGCCTCTTCGGGGTTGGGCGATCACTTTGCCCGTGTGTTTGCGGCGCAGGGGGCGCATGTGGTTGTGGCCGCGCGACGGCAGGATCGGGTGCAGGCCTTGGCGGCTGAGATTGCGGCAAAGGGCGGGGCCGCCACGGCGATTGCGCTGGACGTTGCAGATGCGGCACAGGTGGATCAGGCGCTGGCCGATCTGGATCTGGATATTGTGATTAACAACGCGGGCACCACGGTATCAGCCGCCGCACTGGATCATGATGCAACGGTGATTGATCAGATCATCGACACCAATCTGAAAGGTGTGTTCCACGTCGCCCGCGCCGCCGCGCAGTCGATGAAGGACCGGGGCAGGGGGGGCAGCATTGTCAACATCGCCTCAATCCTCAGCCACCGGGTGGCGGGCCATGCCTCGGCCTATGCGGCGTCAAAGGGTGGGGTGCTGCAATTGACCCGCGCACTGGCGCTGGAATGGGCACGCTATGGCATTCGGGTGAACGCCCTGTGTCCCGGTTATATCGAGACGGAGCTGAACCGCGACTTTTTCGCCAGCCCTGCAGGCGAGGCGCTGATCAAGCGCGTGCCGCAGCGGCAGCTGGGACAGCCTGAGGATCTGGACGGCGCGCTGTTGCTGCTGGCGTCTGACCTGGGACGTTTCATGACCGGAGCAGATATCGCTGTGGATGGCGGGCATCTGATCTCTTCACTTTAAAGGCTCAGGACGAGTTAAAGGACTAGGACGATGGATTTTAGAATCTCACCGCAGATCGAGGACTACCGCGCCCGTATTGCGCAGTTTGTGCAGGATGAAATCCTGCCGGTAGAGGCCAACCGCGACAGCTGGGATGAACACGGCAACATCGCCAAGGACTGGCTGCATCCCTTGCGGGAAAAGGCCAAGGCGCAGGGGCTGTGGTGTTTGCAGCTGAAACCTGAAACCGGCGGGCAAGGTCTGGGCAAGGTCGGCATGGCGGTTTGCTATGAAGAGATGAATCGGTCGATCTTTGGCCCTGTTGTGTTCAACTCGGCCGCGCCGGACGATGGCAATATGATGATCCTTGAACAGGCGGCAACCGATGCGCAGAAAGAACGCTGGCTGGCGCCGATCGTGTCGGGTGCGGTCAGCTCTTCCTTTGCGATGACCGAACCGGCGCCGGGGGGCGGGTCTGATCCGGGGATGATGCAGACCACTGCCACCAAGGTGGGGGATAAATACATCCTGAAGGGCCGCAAGTGGTTCATCACCGGCGCGGCGGATGCCAGCCATTTCATCACCTTGGCGCGCACTTCGGACGATCCGCGCCGCGGGTTGACCGCGTTCCTGCATCATAAGGATGAGCCCGGTTGGAAGCTGGAACGCCGCATCGGCATCATGGGTCCCGAAGAGCATGGCGGCCATTGTGAGCTGATCTATGACGATATGGAATTACCTGCCGACCGCGTGCTGCTGGGCGAAGGTCTGGGACTGAAGGTCACTCAGATGCGCCTTGGTCCGGCACGGTTGACCCACTGTATGCGCTGGCTGGGCCTGGCCAAACGCTGCGCCGAGATTGCGACGGATTACGCGGAAAACCGCTATGGATTTGGCGTGCGTCTGGCGGATCGTGAAAGCATCCAGATCAAGCTGGGCGATCTGGCGATGGGCATTGAAACGGGGCGTCTCTTGGTGATGAAGGCCGCCTGGGCGCTGGATCAGGGCAGTTTCGCCAAGAAAGAAGTGTCGATGGCGAAGATCCACACCGCCAACCTGCTGCACAAGGCGGCGGATGTGGCGATCCAGATCAACGGTGCGCGGGGCTATTCCACCGATACCGTGCTGGAATGGATCTACCGCTATGGCCGTCAGGCGCGTCTGGTCGATGGCGCGGATGAGGTGCATCAAATGGTGCTGAACCGCCATCTGGCGGACGAAGGCCGCGACTTCTGGAAATGGCAGCCGGCTGAGATCTAACGGCCCGCCATTGGGTGACAGACTGGCTGGGAACTTTGGGCACCTCCACGTCCTAACGTCCACAGACCTGCCAGTCTGTCGCCAAAACAAACACACCTGTTTTGACAGGTCACTCAAAGACAGAACGGGGATCAAGATGTGTGGAATTGATGTTGGACTGTTGGGCTATTGGCTGCGAGACCGCCTGCCCGAAGCGCCGGAACTCTATGTCGAACCGATCAGCGGCGGCCAATCAAACCCAACGCTGTTTGTGAACTATGGCCCGCATGAACTGGTGCTGCGCAAAAAGCCTGAGGGCGAGATCCTGCGCGGTGCCCATGCGATTGAACGCGAATACCGCGTGATGCAGGCACTGGCGGACACGGATGTGCCCGTGCCCACAGTGCGCTGGCTGGAGGAAGACCCCCACTACCTCGGCACGCCGTTTTATGTGATGGACCGGCTGCAGGGGCGGGTGTTTTCCGATTGCACCCTGCCGGGCATATCGCCTGCAGATCGCCGCGCCATGTATCTGAGCATGGCAGAAACACTGGCCAAGCTGCATGCGGTGCGCCCTGACGCCGTTGGGCTGTCGGATTACGGCAAGCCGGGCAACTATTTCGAACGTCAGATAGGGCGTTGGACGAAACAATACCATGCCTCTACCGGACCACGCATTGCGGCACTGGATCAGCTGATTGACTGGCTGCCCGCAAACATGCCCGCCGATGATGGTGCGGTGTCGATCGCACATGGGGATTTCCGGCTGGGCAACATGATGTTCCACCCGACCGAACCGCGGGTGATCGCGGTGATGGACTGGGAACTGTCGACGCTGGGTCATCCGCTGGCTGACCTTGGGTTCTGCGTGATGCCATGGCTAACCGCGCCTGAGGAATACGGCGGCATTCTGGGCACGCCCTGGCAAGAGGCGGGCATTCCCACGATGGAAGAGTTTATTGAGGTCTACTTTGCCCACGCCATTCCCACGGCAGCGCTGAAACCGTTCCACATCGCCTTTGCGCTGTTCCGGTTCGCGGTGATCTTCGTCGGCATCGCCGACCGCGCCCGCGCGGGCAACGCGGCCTCGGGTGAGGCGGCAGAGCTTGGACCATTGGCCGAACGCTTCGCCCTGCGCGCGCTAGAAGCCATCCCGGCACAAGATCGCGCCCCATTGGCAACAGCCTGAGGGGCGCAGGCGGAAAACGGCGACCCACGATTGAAGTGGTCACTGTTTTATCAATATTCCTAATTACCATAATATTTATTATAAGTCTTGCAGGGAGAGACGCATTTCAGAGTGACGCACACCATGTTCCCTCTCATCTGGAACACGCGAATTCTTTGATCGTACAAAATGAAAAGGCCCAGCGGAGATCATTTACATGAAACTCCACCAGGCCTCTGCTCCCACTTTTGTGGGAAAGCCGTATGCGAAACAGGTTCGCAGTCCGGTATATCCCCGCATAGCGGGGAAATTTACCCACAGATGTGGGCAAAGACGAGCCTTGCTGACGTGGACAACCACATTCGGTGCGAAGCGTGACATGTCACATCGACAAAGTCTGAACTTGTACTTGGTACATCCCCATTTCTATGGGGAAAGAACTATGCCTAACGCTCGTTGTACAAACCAGATATGTCGTGAGATTTTCAGCGCAAGAGCTCCTGCGCATTTTTTTCAGTTTTTTCGCAAGCGCATGATCTGCAAACTGACTTGCCTCTAGGGCCTTATCCTTGATCTTCTCGTTATTGGCGAGGTTACTGAGTATGAAATGCGTCCCGAAGTGCGATGGGAAGCCATTCTGCTCGGGCGTTTGGGTACCGAGTGCGCTTCTGTGTGAGCCAGTATACTCGCCTCCGACGGCTAAGGACGTTCGCACGCTTCAAGTATCTCTTTTTCGTCACCAGTCATGCGTTTGGCGTCGCTCTTGTGTCGATGACCTCAACGAACGTCCGCATCGACAAATCTAGTCCCGATGGCGTAACCAGCCCGGCATCGTGAGAAAATTTGGAAAATTACAAAGGTGGCGATGCAAGGTAAGCTCACCGCGCGAGAAACCTAATGTTTCTCCAAAAGAAAGATACTTGGGCCTCGGCCACTTCTGGCCATCTACATGGCGTTAATTTTCCATCGCGTATTCGTGGTTAGATACATTTCGCAGTTTTTGGTAACTGAGAAAGTCGTGCTGCTCTGCGATCCAGCAATAGCGCTACCTTACTGTTCCCATGTTCCCTGTTCCCACACATAAATAGATACTCTTGTGGTGCGGCAAAGGCCTTGCAGTGCCATCTGGAGCGATTGCACTAGGCTGCAATGTCTACAAATGAGGCCAGGGAACGCGGGAACAAATCTGTGTCTGATGTTGGAATCCCAAAAGTGCTGTAGAATAAAGGCACTGAATTTTTGTTTAAAATCAGCATATTAAGAATTCTCATTTTCAGTTATCCACAGGAATTGCGGTGGTTTTCAGCTTAAAATATAGAAACCTTCGAAATTTCCTCCTTTTTATATAGGAGCAGACGAAAACTGCATCGATGCGCGGCGCGGACATGCTTCCACACTCCGCCCGCACCGCGCTGATGATCAGGTTTTCCTCTCTCCACAATCACGGCGAATGTTCGCCTTAAAAAAAGGAATCGCGGATGCATCCGTATGATATTGAGAGCAGGTGGCGTAATGCCAAGCCCCAATCGGCATTTTCTAAAAACATTTTTGATGAGGTGAATGCGCGTGCCGCTGGTCAGGTCGAAAATCTGATCACGCGCTGGTTTGCTAACTATCCCAAAAAGATCGGCAACGAGCTGCAGTGGCTCAATCCTACTCGTAACGACAATAAAGTTGGGTCGTTTTCAGTGAATAAGCACACGGGGAAATGGGCCGATTTTGCAACCGGGGACAAAGGCGGCGATGTTATTTCTCTGTACGCATATGTACACGGCGTCAGTCAGTTAGAGGCTGCTAGAGTGTTGGCTGACGAATTGGGAGTGTCGCTGTGAATGATCTGGCATTTTCCACCGAAATCCGCGTTGTCAAAAAAGATGACCTGCCCGCAGACGCTCAGCAGTTTGCAGCAATTCCTGCTGACCTTGAGCGCCCAGCTTTCAGCCTGGCGTACAGCTCTCTTGTCGCGGTCTACGATTATGCACATGCAGATGGCAGCATCGCCTTCGTCGTCGCGCGTTTTCAGACGTCCCGTGGCAAAACTTATATGCAATACACTGCCTGGCAGCTTGCCGATGGTCAACGTGTCTGGGCGGCGGCAGGATACAGTGCGCAACGTCCATTGTACAATCTGCCGGCTCTGGAGCAGTCATCGGAAAAACCGGTTTTGTTGGTTGAGGGCGAAAAATGTGTCGATGCTTCTCAGCAATGGGCACGCTTTGCCGTCACAACCTGGGCAGGGGGAGCGAACGGAATGTCGCGCACGGACTTTACGCCTCTCTCTCAGCGTGAGGTCATCATATGTCCGGACGACGATGAACCTGGGCATCAGGCCGGAAATTGGCTGGCAGATCACCTGGTTGGATTGGGCGCGCGGGTTATGATTTTCGACACTGCACAGCTTGCTGAGGCATTTGCTGGAAATCCGCACAGCGGCTTCGATATCGCAGATGCTATCGACGCAGGTTTGCATGAGGGTCAGTTTGCCGCGATGGTCGCAAATTCGGCTGTCTGCACAAAATACGCAGGTAATGACATCGCCGAATTGGCGAGTGAAAACGACGACGAAATCACTCCGCAGCGACAGGTATATCAGGAAATCGAGGCCGCCTTTGGTATCGCTCCGGACGTTCATGAGCGTTTTGATTTGAGCGTTGACGGTGTAACGACATGGAAGACCGACAAAAAAGGCGCACTGGTAAGGATCTTTGTTTCATCGCCGCTTGTCGTTTTGGGGCGGACTCGACTGAGCGGTCCTCGTGGCGGTTGGGGCTATCATATTGGCCTGCGCAACTGTCTCGGACAGTGGGAAACACTGACAATCCCGGCGAAATTGCTTGCAAATGATGGGAAAGAGCTGCGGGAACTTCTGGCAGAGGCTGGAGCGATTACGCCGCAGGAGTTTACCGGGCGTCGCGCATTGATGGAATACATCAGTTACGCGCAGAATTGCCCTGTGATCACGCTCGCGTCACGGCCGGGTTGGCTAGGCGATGAGTTTGCGCTGCCAAATGCTATCATCTCGCCGGGTGATGGTGAGAATGGGCCAAGCCTTACTTTGGATATGGGCGGGCGTGACCACCTTCTGAACAGAAATGGCACGCTTGAGGAATGGCAAGAACTTGCGGCTCTGGCGGCCCCCAATACGCGAGCGACGTTTGCGCTGTGCTGCGCATTCGCTCCCCCAATGTTACGCCACTTGAAAATGAAAGGCGGCGGCTTTCACTTTTTTGGTAATTCCTCACGCGGGAAAACCACACTCCTGCGCCTCGCCGGATCCGTTTGGGGCGGTGGCGGTGAGGAGGGTTTTGTTCGAAACTGGAATAACACCAGCAATGGCGCGGAGGGCATGATCGCTGACCACAACGATCTGTTGCTGCCTCTGGATGAATTGACCGTCGCGGCACCTGAACTCGCCTCACAATTGATTTATATGCTTGCAAACGGACAGGGCAAAGGCCGCGCACGCAAAGATGGGTCTGCCGCCGAACGTAATAGCTGGAACGCGTTGGTTTTGTCGTCCGGTGAGAAAACAGCGGCACAACAAATCACGCAGGGGCGTCACAGGTCCCAAATGACGGGCGGATTGGCCGTTCGTATGGTTGATATTCCAATTGAGCACGCGCCTGGAGAAACGATCGAAGACACCTGTGGCCTCGGGTCATCGCGGGCGTGGGTTGAGAAAGTAAAGTGCCTCACTGATGATCATTATGGACTGGCGGGCCCAGCTTTTGTGGAGACGCTTTGTGTTGAGCGTAGTGCGCATATTGCTCAGGCTCGTCGGTATATCGAGCGCGTTCAGGAAATGCTGTTCGAAAATGGTGACGATCCCCAAGTACAGAGGGCAGCCGAGCGTTTCGCACTCGTAGCAGCCGCAGGGCAACTCGCCAGCGATTGGGGTATCATCCCGATCTCGCATGCACAGATTCTGCGAGCTATCGCCGCTTGTGTGAACGGCGGAGCAATACTCGGCCACGGTAGCGACGGCATAGTGTTGTCGCGGGCGGCGTAAAAGTCGTCCACTTTTGCCCTTTCGGATTTCGGGAGGGCTTGGGGATATACACCGTGGACTTGTATTTGAAGGTGCGTCACGCTCATTTCCAGGATGGATTGAGCGGGCGTCAGATTGCCCGGGATTTTGGGATCAGCCGGGACAGTGTTGCGAAGATGTTGGCCTATTCGGAACCGCCGGGATATCGGCGGACAGCGCCGATCAGGCGCCCGAAGCTGGATGCGTTCACCAGCCAGATGGACCAATGGCTTGCTGAAGACAGGAGCCGCCCTCGCAAGCAGCGTCACACCGCCAAGCGTATTTTCGAGCGGTTGCGGGACGAGTGCGGTTTTGATGGCAGCTACACCATCGTNAAGGATTACGTTCGAGACCGGAAGCGGACCGGCAAGGAGATGTTCGTGCCGCTGAGCCATCCGCCCGGTCATGCACAGGCCGATTTTGGTGAAGCGCTTGTCGTGATCGGCGGCGTCGAGCAGAAGGCACCCTTCTTT
>NZ_CYSF01000007.1 GCF_001458435.1 Thalassovita mediterranea | reverse complement strand
ACCTTCGATGACGAAGGTTAAAGACGCATGGAACTATGTCACACTACGCTCTGCTACCATGCACTATGTGCATCCTCAGCTTCGGCTCATGGCTTGAGCCCCGTTACATCTTCGCCGCAGGACAACTTATTTAGACCAGTGAGCTGTTACGCTATCTTTAAAGGATGGCTGCTTCTAAGCCAACCTCCTGGTTGTTTTGGTCGTCCCACCTGCTTTCCCACTTAGCCATGAATTAGGGGCCTTAGCTGGAGGTCAGGGTTGTTTCCCTCTCCACTACGGACGTTAGCATCCGCAGTGTGTCTGCCATCTAGTACTCCCGGGTATTCGGAGTTTGGTTAGGATCAGTAAGCCTGTGGGGCCCCATTACCCATCCAGTGCTCTACCCCCCGGGGTATTCGGATGACGCTCTACCTAAATAGATTTCGCAGAGAACCAGCTATCTCCGAGTTTGATTGGCCTTTCACCCCTAGGCACAACTCATCCCGACCTTTTTCAACAGGTGTGGGTTCGGCCCTCCAGTAAGTGTTACCTTACCTTCAGCCTGGTCATGCCTAGATCACTCGGTTTCGGGTCTGATCCCACGAACTCATTCGCCCTATTAAGACTCGCTTTCGCTGCGCCTACACCTAACGGCTTAAGCTTGCTCGTGAGACCAAGTCGATGACCCATTATACAAAAGGTACGCCGTCAGCTCGCAAGGAGCCTCCGACTGATTGTAGGCGTTCGGTTTCAGGTACTGTTTCACTCCCCTCGTCGGGGTGCTTTTCACCTTTCCCTCACGGTACTGGTTCACTATCGGTCAGTAAGGAGTACTTAGCCTTCGAAGGTGGTCCTCCGATGTTCAGACAGGATTTCACGTGTCCCGCCCTACTTAATACGTCCTATCGAGCTTCCCATACGGGACTGTCACCCACTATGGTCAATCTTTCCAGATTGTTCTGGTCACTCTCAAGGCTCGGCTGGTCCCCGTTCGCTCGCCGCTACTAGGGGAGTATCTGTTGATTTCCTTTCCTCCGGGTACTTAGATGTTTCAGTTCCCCGGGTTCGCTCTTAAAACCCTATGTATTCAGGTATTAAGTACTTGGTTTACCCGGTTATTGATCAGCGTGATGCTAACAATAACAGAGTATCAAGTGGGTTGCCCCATTCGGAGATCCTGGGATCAAAGCCTATTCTCGGCTCCCCCAAGCTTATCGCAGAGTATCACGTCCTTCATCGCCTCTTACTGCCAAGGCATTCACCAAACGCCCTTCTCGCGCTTGATTTGATCCAGAAAGAGTAAGACTTGCGTCTTTGACATCCGGGCTGGTTCGACCGGATGCTCACTTTCTGATCAAAAGCATACTATTTCCCGCTCCTTACCCGAAAGACTGCGCTGCCGATGTCGGTCGGCCCCACGCAGAAGGTAAGGAACATGCAAGATCTCTCGATCTTGCGGGTTAGTGTACTTGACTTGGACAACTCTGTTCGTTTCAGCAGGGATACGTTGCATAGAGATCGAGGAAACAATCTCTATCACGCCTTCCTCATTTTAGTGTGCTACCGCCTTGCGGCTACTTGAGCACTGAGGAACCAACTGAGATCATCCGCTTACTTACGGTGATCAAACAGGTTGTTGATATTTTCTCTCTAAACGATGTCATGAACAGCATCTTTGATGCTGCAACGTGTCCGATTGGACGGTTAAGAACCACGCTGCGGTGCTTAACGATCTAATCGAACGCTCTGATCTAAGGTAGTGAAGACAAATGGTGGAGCCTAGCGGGATCGAACCGCTGACCTCCTGAATGCAAATCAGGCGCTCTCCCAGCTGAGCTAAGGCCCCATCAAACCCCGACAGGGAATTTGGTGGGTCGAGGAGGACTTGAACCTCCGACCTCACGCTTATCAGGCGTGCGCTCTAACCACCTGAGCTACCGACCCAGTCCAGACCGGTAGGTCTGATGTCTTCCTGAAGAGATATGAGGACGGCCTGGTCCTGATATAGTGATCAACGTGACTTGTTGATCTTTTGCTAAGTGTATCACGAGGAAGAGCAAGCTCTTCTTGCTAGATACATCCTTAGAAAGGAGGTGATCCAGCCCCAGGTTCCCCTAGGGCTACCTTGTTACGACTTCACCCCAGTCGCTGAGCTCACCGTGGTCCGCTGCCTCCTCGAAAGGTTGGCGCACGGCCTTCGGGTAAACCCAACTCCCATGGTGTGACGGGCGGTGTGTACAAGGCCCGGGAACGTATTCACCGCGTCATGCTGTTACGCGATTACTAGCGATTCCGACTTCATGCCGTCGAGTTGCAGACGACAATCCGAACTGAGACAGTTTTTTGGGATTAACCCATTGTCACTGCCATTGTAGCACGTGTGTAGCCCAACCCGTAAGGGCCATGAGGACTTGACGTCATCCACACCTTCCTCCCGCTTATCACGGGCAGTTTCCTTAGAGTTCCCGGCCGAACCGCTGGTAACTAAGGATGTGGGTTGCGCTCGTTGCCGGACTTAACCGAACATCTCACGACACGAGCTGACGACAGCCATGCAGCACCTGTCACTGCGTCCCCGAAGGGAACCATCCATCTCTGGATGTAGCACAGGATGTCAAGGGTTGGTAAGGTTCTGCGCGTTGCTTCGAATTAAACCACATGCTCCACCGCTTGTGCGGGCCCCCGTCAATTCCTTTGAGTTTTAATCTTGCGACCGTACTCCCCAGGCGGAATGCTTAATCCGTTAGGTGTGTCACCGAATAGCATGCTACCCGACGACTGGCATTCATCGTTTACGGTGTGGACTACCAGGGTATCTAATCCTGTTTGCTCCCCACACTTTCGCACCTCAGCGTCAGTATCGAGCCAGTGAGCCGCCTTCGCCACTGGTGTTCCTCCGAATATCTACGAATTTCACCTCTACACTCGGAATTCCACTCACCTCTCTCGAACTCAAGACTAGCAGTATTAAAGGCAGTTCCGGGGTTGAGCCCCGGGATTTCACCTCTAACTGACTAATCCGCCTACGCGCGCTTTACGCCCAGTAATTCCGAACAACGCTAACCCCCTCCGTATTACCGCGGCTGCTGGCACGGAGTTAGCCGGGGTTTCTTTACCAGATACTGTCATTATCATCTCTGGCGAAAGAGCTTTACGACCCTAAGGCCTTCATCACTCACGCGGCATGGCTGGATCAGGCTTGCGCCCATTGTCCAAGATTCCCCACTGCTGCCTCCCGTAGGAGTCTGGGCCGTGTCTCAGTCCCAGTGTTGCTGATCATCCTCTAAAACCAGCTATAGATCGTAGACTTGGTAGGCCATTACCCCACCAACTATCTAATCTAACGCGGGCTAATCCGTCACCGATAAATCTTTCCCCCGAAGGGCGTATAAGGTATTACTCTCCGTTTCCAGAGGCTATTCCTTAGTGTCGGGTATATTCCCACGCGTTACTAACCCGTCCGCCGCTCACCCCGAAGGGCGCGCTCGACTTGCATGTGTTAGGCCTGCCGCCAGCGTTCGTTCTGAGCCAGGATCAAACTCTCAAGTTGAAAGCAACTTACGCTGCTATCCTTGACGTTCGAACCTCTGCACATACTGTTTTTCCAATTGACTTGGAAATGATCCAACCGGCTGGTTGGATCGTTCTCTGCTTGTGACATCAGTACCAAAAGATACCGAAAGCCGACAAACAGTGAAGCTGACTATCCATCATCGAACCGAAGTTCTAGGTAGTTGATATATGTGCAGTCATTCATTCATCGAATGAACCAAACCGCCCACATATCTCTTCAGATACCATCAATGTCAAAGAGCGTGGCAACAACTTGCGTCATCACCAGAGACAAAAAACAACCGACTGCGCTAAATCTTTCTAGCGCCGCCCGCTCATCACTGCCTCATTTTCTTCACTTCCGAACCCTCCAGAGTGTACCTCCGTAGCGCCGTCCGCTGCCCCGTTGTGCGCCTCAGCGCCGCCGGTGAAGGGGGTTCTAAGGTTATTCCAAACCACCCGCAAGCGCTTTTTACAGAAAAAACACAATTTTTTAAAATAAACCGAAAAATCAAACAAAATCAAAATGGTAGGAGAAGGAAAAAGTGGAGAGGCGGTCAAACTTCATAGTTTCTCGACCGTGAACGCGCTTCCAGAGTGGAATCGCACCCGTCCTATCCGCCCAGAGAAACCGCCTAAGGCGTACAGGCAACCGCATCCTCAACCTGAGGAGAGCAGAATACCACAAATGACGTCAAAAGTCGCGATTCATCGGATGTAAACGATTCCTCAGTATGGTCCTCAGTGCAAAACACAGGAGGAGGCACTGACAGATCACCAACACCAAGCGCATTGGGCCTATGCATCGCGCAAGGAGCGTTCTGTTCCACAGCATGCCCTGCCCGAAAGGCGCACAAGGTGGGGAGCCATTGATGCCCCGCGCACTATGTATCCCCGTCTGACCAGAATTCCCCTAGCGCATCATTGCGCTGCTCGATCTCGCGGATGCGTTGACTGCTCCCCTCGGGATCACGTGACACAACCAATGCCATCAAACTCTCCAAAAGAGTGAGGGTCGCTGCATAGGAGGAAAAGAACTGAGGGCTATCAGAGGGCACGATAAACGCGAAATCCGCATGTGCGATTGCCGGGCAGCTATGGCTGTCGGTGATGATGATCGTCTGCGCCCCCTGCTGCCGCGCCAAATCCACGGCCGCAATAGAACGACGCGCATATGGTGATTTGGTCACCACCAACAAAACATCGCCTTGCTTCATATCGACCAGCGACGCGCCCATTGCGCCCCCCATACGACCGGCCAGCATCCAGTTGCCACGGCTATAGTGCGCCAGATAAGCGAGGTATTCGACAATACCAGTCGATCCATAGGCACCAAACAGAACCACCCGACCAGCACGGCCCAGCGCGTTGGCGGCAGCCTCCATTCGGGTTGGATCCAACTCGGCCTGCAATGCCTGAATATTGGCGATGACTGCGCTGGTCTGCCGTTCAATGATACCAGCGGCCGAGGAATCCCCCTGCCCCAACCGTTTGGCTTTATCCGCGAACCCATCGACGCGCTGCTCCACAGTCAGCCGGCACAATTCGCGCATCTGCTCATATCCGTCAAAGCCCAACGCGCGCGCCAGACGGGAGTATGTTGCAGGTGGCAGTTCCGAAGCCACCGAAATCGCCCGCAAGGACCGTGATGCCACATCCATCGGATGCACAGCCACATAATCCGCAGCGCGGCGCAACTGGGTCGATAGCCCCGCATAACCTGCCGCGATCCGGTCCTGTAGCGTTTGGTTCACAGACTGCGCTGGCCCGGATGCACTTTGGCGGTGCGTATCCTGATCAGACATCTTTGTGCGCCCTGTCATATTGCCCTCTTTGATCATGACCCAAATCAAATCAATTGTATCTTTTCAGAATCAATATTGAAACATATGTTTCACGATAAGCGACTCGGGTCCCAATCAGATGCGGGTCATTCTTTGATACGAAACCGAAAGCCTACAGCGATGACCGCCCCTAGCCCGACTGCTTCCCACGTTTTTCCCCGCCACACACACGCGACCCTACCCCACGCTGTTGCGGGCGATGGCTGTTATATTCTGGACCGCGATGGCAAACGCTATTTCGACGGGTCGGGGGGCGCGGCGGTCTCTTGCCTTGGTCATTCGGATCCCGCGGTGATTGAGGCCATCCAGAGCCAAGCGGCACAACTGGCCTATGCGCACACCAGCTTCTTCACCTCTGATCCGGCGGAAGAGTTGGCGGACCTGTTGATCGAACACGCCCCCGCCGGCTTGGATCGGGTTTATTTCGTCTCCGGCGGGTCAGAGGCGATGGAGGCCGCGTTGAAGCTGGCGCGGCAATATTTCACCGAAATCGGCCAGCCGCAGCGCCGCCATGTGATTGCGCGCCGCCAAAGCTATCACGGCAACACGCTGGGCGTTTTGGCGGTGGGCGGCAATATGTGGCGACGGCAGCAATTTGCGCCCTTGTTGATGGAAAGCACCCATATCAGCCCCTGCTATGAATATCGCGGTCGCGAAGTGGGCGAGAGCGCCTTTGATTACGGCCAACGCGTCGCCAATGAGCTGGAGGCGGAAATCCTGCGCCTTGGCCCAAACACCGTGATGGCCTTTGTCGCCGAACCTGTTGTGGGCGCGACCGCCGGTGCCGTGCCGCCGGTGGAGGGGTATTTCAAACGGGTGCGCGAGATTTGCGATCAATATGGCGTGCTGCTGATCCTGGACGAGGTGATGTGCGGCATGGGGCGCACCGGAACGCTGTTTGCCTGCGAACAAGAGGGCATCAGCCCCGATATCACCGCCGTGGCCAAGGGGCTGGGCGCGGGCTATCAGCCTATCGGCGCGATGCTGTGTAGCGCGCAAATCTACGCCGCTATTGAAAACGGCAGCGGGTTTTTCCAACACGGGCACACCTATCTGGGCCATCCGGTCGCGGCGGCAGCCAGCCTAGCGGTGCTGCGCCGGTTGACGATGGATCGCGCGCTGGACCGTGTGGCGCCCATGGGCGACCGCCTACAGGCCGCGTTGGTGGACCGTTTCGGTGAGCATCCTCGTATTGGTGACATTCGCGGGCGCGGGTTGTTCCGTGGGCTGGAACTGGTCGCAGATCGCGCGACCAAGACGCCGTTTGATCCCGCTCTTGCCCTGCCGAAGAAAATCAAGGCCGCAGCCTTTGACGCTGGACTGCTATGCTATCCGATGGGCGGCACCATCGATGGCGCGGCAGGCGCGCACATCCTGCTGGCCCCGCCATTTATCATGAATGACGATCAGATCGGCGAGGTCGTGGATAAATTGGACATCGCGTTGAAGGCGACACTCCCCGCATAAATCCATCCGCAGATAAGCACATCGACACGCCCCCGCCCGAAACTGGCGGGGGCTTTTTTTATGATGCGGTCAGCGAACACTGCACAACCAGTCGAATGTTGACGCAAATAGGACGATTCCCGCCCAGCTGATCACACTAGGGCCCGATAAAATACGACCATCAGTTTCATTCAACAGGTCGTTCACATGTCTAAACCCAGCTACGGTTTCCTCAGCCCGCAACCCTACATGAAAGACGCCATCGAAGAGATGAGCACCCGCGCCGATATCCACGTGATGGAGGCAGAGACATGGGCCGCGGATGAGATCGCGCGTCACGTCGACAGCTGCCGCGCGGCGGGCATCCGTTCTGTCGGTGGATTTGCGCAGAAGGATGCGTTTCACCACATCCTGATCAACGAAGGTCTGGGCAACAAAGCCCCGTCGCGGCTGTCTTTCCTCTACTGCATGAACAAATACCTGATGCGGACACTGGAAAGCGATCCGTTCTATTTCGATTATGTCGATCCGCTGAACGAAACCGATGATGAAATCATCGCCAAGATCCCGCATTGGCCCTTTATGCTGAAAAACACCTCACTCAGCCTCGGCCGTGGGATTTTCAAAATCGAAACGCCGGAAGAGCTGCGCGAGGTGCTGAAATCCTATCGCGAAGACACGGGTTTGCAGGAGCTGATCGCATCGCAATACGCCAGCTATCTGGAAGGTGTGGACCCCGCCACCGTGCCCGACATCGTGCCGCCCTTCATCGCGGAAACGCTGGTCGATATGAACAAGGCGATTGAATACTGCTACGAGGGCTATGTGACCCCCGAAGGCAAGGTCGTGCATTATGCGCTGACCGAAGAGGTCTACTTCTCCAACCATCAGGCGCTGGGGTATGTGACGCCGCCGATTTCCATCGACACCACCATGGCCGCCAAGATCGAGGCCTGGATCGAAGATTACATGGGCAAAATCGCCGCCCTTGGCTACGTCGGTCAGTTCTTTAACATCGAGTTTTGGGTCATGCCCAACGGTGCCATCCATCTGGTCGAGATTAACCCGCGCGCCGCGCATTCCTATCACTACAACTATCTCTATTCCTTCGGCAGCTCACTTTACGAAGACAACTTCCGCCTTGCGGCAGGGGAACAGGTGGCGGAACGCACGCCGTGGATCAAATGGCGCGAAGGTGATGATCACAAATTCACCCTGATCGCGCTGATCACCGCCAAGGAAACCGGCGCAGTTTCGGATATTCTGGATTACGACTACGTCGATGAGCTGGAGCGCGAGGGCATTCTGGTGCGCCACACCCGTCAGCGTGATGATGTGCTGACCGATGGCGACATGACCGCCGCTGGTGTGATGCTGTTGCAGATCTGGCTGGTTGCCGACAGCAAAGAAGAAGCGATCACCAAAGAGCATGAACTGCGCCGCCGCATCTACCGCCGCCCGCAGCGCGACGCGGAATATCCGGCCTATTGGAACGTCTGATCTGGGCGCCTTGCTGGAAACAAGAAAGGCCGGGGATAATCCCCGGCCTTTTCTTTTAACGCCCTGCTCTGCCGATCAATGCAGATCGCGGCTGCGTTTCTCTAGTTCTTCTTCCAGTGCATCCGCCAGTTCTTCGACGTCATCGTCGCTGGGCGCGGTGGAAATCGTGTAGCTGCCGGTCATCCAGCGGCCCAGATCAATGTCCGCGCAGCGTTTGGAACAAAACGGGCGATACTTCGCCTCTGTGTCCGCAGAACAGATCGGGCAGGCCATTACAGCAGATCCTTCAGCGGCAGGCGGTCGCGTTTGCGCTGCAATTCGAAATTACCCAGCGGGGTCCAGCCAGCCATCACGGTTTCCGTGGTATCGGCCTTCAGCGCAGCGCGCAGGGATTGTTCAAACGTACGGCGATCGCGTTTCGGCATCGGCGCCAGATCTAGGGTGATCTGACCACCCAGACCACGCAGCCGCAGCTGACGCGGCAGGTCACGGGCGGCGGCCAGATTGGCCTTCAGCCCCGCAGCGGGGGAGGTATCGCCGCCGGTATTCACATCCACCGTCACCATCGCGCGGGTGGGTTCAACAAACATATAGGCGCCGCCTTCCAGCTTGACCCGCGCGGTTTGCGCATCCTCTAGCTGGTCCAACACGCCGTGGGTTTCAAAACCACCCGCCTCGGTCACGATGTCAGCGGGTTCCACCCATTCGCGCCACGCCTGACCATGGGGACCATCGCCTTCGCTCAACACCTCAGCGTCGCCTTCGCGGTCGGCCATCACGGCCTGCGCCAGATCGTACATCGCCATGATGTCTTCGGCGATTTCGCCTGCTTCGGCACCTTCACAGGAGGACCGCAGGATCAGGCCCATCTCTGGCTCTTCGCCCATCACCTCATGGGCAATGCCCAAGAGCACATCGCGCAGGTCGTCATCGCGGATCTTGCGGCTGATGTTCAGGCCCGGCGCATCCGGCGTCACAATCGCATAGCGGCTTTTGAACAGTACCTTGTAGGTGACGGGCAGCGCCTTGCCATCCTCGGCGTAGCCGGTGACCTGCACCAACAGGCGTTCACCGGGCGAAATGCCCTTGACCTGACGCAGAAAAGCCTGCCCGTCGGGGGTGGACAGGAACAAACCGCCCTGCCCTTTCATCGGGCGATCGGCAACGGCGCGATAGACAGTGCCCACGCGCGGCAGATCGGCGTCGATCAGAATGTCATGCAGTTTGCCATCCACCATCAGCGCTGCCGCCTCGTGGCCGTTCAGATGGTCCAGAATGATCTGGCGTCCCTTCATGTCTCTCTCCACATCGGGTAGCCGGCCGCAGTCAGCAATCCGGCAGTTTCCGCCAGTGGCAAGCCAACCACAGCGGTGAAAGAGCCTGAAATCCAAGGGATAAACACCCCCGCAGGCCCCTGAATGCCATAGCCCCCCGCCTTGCCCTGCCAGTCATTTGTCGCAAGGTAGGCGTTCAACTCGTCGTCCGACAGGCGTTTCATCCGCACATCGGTCACGACATCGCGTTCCCACAGCTGATCGCCACGGCGCACCGCCACGGCGGTGATCACCCGGTGACGACGGCCGGACATGGCCAAGAGGAACTCCGCCGCTTGCCCCACATTGTCGGGCTTGCCCATGATGCGGCGGCCAAGGGCCACGGTGGTATCGGCGCACAGCACGATATCATCGGCCTCAGCCGGTACGGCCTGCACTTTTTCACGGGCCATACGCGCGCAATAGGGACGCGGCAGTTCGGATTTTCGGGGGGTTTCGTCAATATCGGGCGGGCGGATGTCATCCGCCACAACCCCGATTTGGCCCAACAGCTCTTTGCGCCGTGGGCTGCCTGACCCGAGGATCAGGCGCACTTATTTAAAGCGGTAGTTGATCCGACCCTTGGTCAGATCGTAGGGGGTCATTTCGACCTGAACCCGGTCACCTGCAAGAACACGGATGCGGTTTTTGCGCATCTTGCCTGCCGTATGTGCGATGATCTCATGGCCGTTTTCCAGCTCGACCCGAAACGTCGCATTGGGCAGGAGTTCCTTCACGACACCGGGGAATTCGAGCATCTCTTCCTTGGCCATGGTCTCTCCTTAGGTTGGCGACCCGCCTTTTGCGGGACGCGCGTTAGATGGTCCCATTTTACCAGATTTTCAAGGGCAAATCTCTATTTGACCGAAATATGCCCCGGTTTTCCGTCCCGCCCCACCTGTTCGCCCCAATGCGTTGCGTTCAGCACGCGCCCATCGGCACGCACCGCGCGTACCGCGTTCAGGTCGATCTGGGCATAGGTCCAGCCGGGTTTGTTCATCACACCCTCGGCGATCACGCCCGTATCGGGGAACCCCGCATCCGGCGGGCCAAAGACCGCGCCCATGCCGGTGTTTTCCTCAACCCCGTAAATCTCGGGCCGCGATCCGGTGAGGGAGGCCATCACCGAAACACACTGCCCTTCCAGCGCGCGCGCCATCGCGCCGATGCGCACCCGCCAATAGCCATCCAGCCCCTCGGTGCAAGACGGCACCAGTAGAACCTCCACCCCAGCCTCGACCAAGGCGCGTCCGATCAAGGGGAATTCGCTGTCGTAACAGGTCAGAATGCCCAGTTTGCCGACAGCTGTGTCAAACACCTGCAACGGTTCACCGCCACAGATCTGCCAATCCTCACGTTCAAAGCGGGTCATGATCTGTTTGTCCTGATAGGCGATATCGCCCGACGGCCCAAAGACCGGCGCGCGGTTGACCATCTGATCGCCCGCCAGCACGGGGGCCGATCCGCCAACGATGGTCACCTGAAACTCCTGCGCCAATGCGCTCAGCACCGCGTTTGAGCGTTCCACATATCCTGCAACTGCCCGCAGCGCCTGCGTTTCATGACCCGCGACCTCAGCCCCTGCTAGGGATGCCAGTTCCATCGCGCCATATTCAGGAAACAGCAACAGCGCCGCGCCTTGGCCGGCAGCCTCGCCCACCCAAGTGCGCATCTTCGCCTCATAGGCGGCCCAATCGTCAAACCAATCCAGCGGATAGGCGGCTGTTGCGACGGTAAACCTGTCCATTTTGGACCCCTCTTTCAATGTTCCAAAAAATACTCCCGCCGGAGGCATCCCGAAGGGATCAAAGGTCTTTGACCCAAACCTGCAACGGCTTGCGGCTTTGCTGACTGTCGCCCAGATCGGTCCAGTCATAATGCACGACGGCACCTTCCAGCGGCTGATACCCGCGACCGCGCCAGAACGGACCCAGATCACGGGCATTTGCGGGCCGCATCGGGTGATCCTCAGGCCGCATTACCGCGCAGAAACTGGAGGTCACCCGACCAAGGGCGCGCGCATGTGCCTCGCGCAGGTCGAAAAACCGGTGCCCGATTCCGTGCCCGCGATACTCCGGCAGCAGCACAGATTCGGCACAGTAGAAGATCTGGCTCAGATCTTCGCCGCGACCGGCAAAGGCGCTGGCGAAATCGTCGGCGTGATCCTCCATCGGGGTACCCGTGGCCGCACCGATCAGTTGATCACCGTCAAAGGCACCGACCAGAACAGCACCTTCGCTGTCACGGTAGGTTTGCAGATACTCCCGCTCATAAGCCAGATCACCGTCATAAAGGTAGGGCCAGTCGCGAAATACCTTGATGCGCAACTGCGCGACCTGATCCAGCGCCGCCTCAAGTGCGGCGCCAGTCAGAACCTCAACGCGGATCTCCGCCCCGCTCATGCAGAGACCTGTTTGATCCAGTCAGCAAGGTTGTAATAGGTCACCACACGGGTGATCTTGCCGCCCTCAAGGCTGAAAAACGATCCCGCAGGCAGGCGATAGGTCTGACCCTTCGCTTCCGGTAGGCCTTCGTCGGTTTCCAAATAGGTGCCGTTCACGATGAATTCTGCGGCAGCGCGGGTGCCCCCTTCGGCATCGAAAATCACCATATCGGTCAGGTTTTCACGGTAGCAGCGGTTCATGTGGGCGCAAAAGGCGGCAAATGCCTCTTTGCCCTTGCGCACCTGACCTTCGTTGACGTGATGCGCCACATCATCGCTGAGACAGGCCAGCATACCGTCTACGTCACCAGCGTTGAAAGCATCGAAATAGGTGCGAATCGTATCGTTCATCTGCGGATCTTTCCAAAGCGTTATGGGTGTTTACGCCCGATCATACAGGATCCAGTGGCGGCCCCCAGCGCGCAATCAGACGATTGACGATCTGATCGCGACTATGGCGATAGGCGTCCAGCTTCTGATTGCGGTTTTCGCCCAGACCTGCGGGGTCGTCGATCGGCCAGTGTTCCACATCCAGATGAAACACGCGGGTCAGATCCTGCACGGTGGCCTGACTGGTCGGCGTCAGTGCGACAATCAGATCAAATGAGGACAGATGGTCGCCATATTCATGCAACTCTTCAAAGCCGCGCGATTGATGGCGGGACAATTCAACACCCAGCTCTTCGCACACGGCGATGGCAAAGCCGTCGATTTCCAGATCACCTTTTACGCCAGCGGACTGCACATAGGTGCCGGTGCCGTAAAACTTTTTCATGATGCCCTCAGCCATGGGCGAGCGGACCGAATTGTGGTCGCAGCAAAAGAGAACGGACTGAGGAAGTTTCTGCAGCTGCTTCTGGTGGGGTCCATCAACCACAGCGATCACCCACCAAAATGCAGAACACAGATCAGGGTGAACAGGCGGCGCGAGGTGTCTTTGTCAATCTCGGCCTTGCCTTCGAGGCGTTCCTGCAACACCCGCGCCCCTTCATTGTGGATCCCACGCCGCGCCATATCTATGGTTTCGATCTGACTGGGCGGCATGTTTTTCACCGCGTCAAAATAGCTTTCGCAGATGGCCCAATAATCTTTGACCACCTGACGGAAGGGCGATAGCGACAGATGGAATTCTGCCGCTTTTTCGGCGTCTTCGGTGTTGATATCGAACACCAGCCGCTTGTCCTTGATCGCCAGACCAACGTGATAGGGGCCTTCGGGCACCGTGCGATCATCACGTTGCGGCAGGGCAAAGCTGTTGTTTTCCAAGAGGTCGAACATCGCAACCTTCCGCTCCTGCTCGATCTCCGGCGTAGGCGGCGGCAGGTTACGGTCGTCCAGCGCAATATGGCTGATGCGGGCGGTGGGTGCGGACATTGTGTCGCCTCCTTACTTATTCAAAGCGTCCAAGCGGGCGCGAACCGACAGACCGTGCGCTTCCAGACTTTCGGAGATTGCCAGTGTTTCGGCCGCAGGTCCAATAGCTTGCAGCGCTTCGGGTGTCATTTTTGCCAAAGTGGTGCGTTTGACGAAGTCCATCACGCTCAGGCCGCTGGAAAAACGGGCCGAACGGGCGGTGGGCAACACGTGGTTCGGCCCGCCAATGTAATCGCCAATCGCCTCTGGCGTCCAACCGCCAAGGAAGATGGCACCGGCGTGGGTGATCTTGGCCGACAGCGCATCGGGGTCTGCGACGCAAAGTTCAAGGTGTTCGGGCGCCACGCGGTTTGACAGCGCCGCCGCCTGATCGAGGTCATCCACCACCACAACCGCGCCGAAATCACGCCAGCTGGGGCCTGCGATGGCACGGCGTTCCAGCGTTTCCAGCTGTTTTTCGACCGCCGCGGTGACCGCATCGGCCATTGCGGGGCTGTCGGTGATCAGAATCGATTGCGCGCTTTCGTCATGTTCTGCTTGGCTCAGCAGGTCCAGCGCGATCCATTCGGGGTTCGCCTGTTCATCCGCGATGACCAGAATTTCCGACGGGCCTGCGATCATGTCGATGCCGACCTTGCCGAACACCCGACGTTTCGCCGCCGCGACAAAGGCGTTGCCGGGGCCGGTGATTTTATCCACCGCAGGGATGCTTTCGGTGCCATAGGCCAATGCCGCCACCGCTTGTGCGCCGCCGATGCGGTAAATTTCGTCCACGCCAGCCAGCTTGGCCGCCAGCAGAACCAGCGGGTTGGCCTGCCCATCAGGTGTTGGCACTACGATGGCCAGACGTTCAACGCCCGCCACTTTGGCAGGAATCGCGTTCATCAGAACGGAGGACGGATAAGAGGCCAGACCGCCCGGCACATAGAGGCCTGCGGCGGATACCGGCGTCCAGCGCCAGCCGAGTTCTGCGCCAGTTTCTTCGCGCCACAGCATATCCTGCGGCATCTGTTTAGCGTGGTACGCACGGATACGTTCCGCCGCCAGTTCCAACGCCGCGCGTTCGGCATCCGACACCTCAGCGATCAGCGCCTCAATCTCTGCCTCTGAGAAACGCAGCGTGTCTGGCGTCAGCTCCAGCCGGTCAAATTTCGCCGTCAACTCGATCACCGCCGCATCGCCGCGTGCGCGTACATCGGCAATAATGCCTGCCACCACATCATCCACATCCGGGCTGTCTTCGCGCTTGGCGCTCAGCAGTTCGGTGAAAGCGGCGTCAAAATCAGGGTCTTGGGTGTTCAGAAATACAGGCATGGTCCCTCCGGCTCTTGGGTCATGCACATATAGCGGTGTGGCCCTTTGCTCAAGCGTCCTGCGACGTCGCGCCCCTTGGCAGACGCTGTGTCGCGCCTAACTAATTGGAAAAGACGCGAGAGGAGACTGCGATGGGTCTGGAAGAGAAGCGCAAGGATCTGGATAGTGAAAAGCAAAAGCGCCTGCTGACGCGGCTGGTGGAGGAGTTGAGCAAATCCGATCCCGATCTTTATTATCGCTCCACCAGTGAGGTGGCGATGCAGATCGAAGGGCTGATCGGTCGTGCAGGTCGGTTGAGCCTAGAGGATCGTCAGTTGCTATCCCGTCTCAGCCGCCGCGATATCGAGGTATTGCTGAGTTTGCACTGAGGGCGTCAGCCCAGGCCGCGCCTGACTTGAGCCAATGTTTGCCACGGTAGGTTCGTGCCCGAACCCGAGGGCGGGGTTGATGTTTGCACTCGAGCAATTCCAAGCGACCCGATCCCAATATTGCAAGCCGGTCTAAATTCGTGCCCGCCCTGGGGGGCGGGGTCGGGCACGAACCGGATCACTACGTGACCCGGAAAGTAAAAAGGGCGCCGCGGCGCCCTTCCCTATCAGCTCAGATCATGTTCCGGCGCCTTGCCGGACGGGGCGCGGTAGGGCCGCGTCACATCGCGCAACGACACTTCCAGCGCCTCAACCTCCAACCGGATGCCGCCATCACCGGCCAGAACCAGTTCCAGCGCGCCATTGGCATCCTCACCCTCTTGCCAGTCGATCGACAACAACGACAGGATCATCTCTTTGTCGCTGCGATCAATCCCTTGGGACGCCACACGCTGCACGTTTTCGATGACAAGGATCGACTGAACCCGTTCTGCACCGTGACGATCACGACCCGAATCTTCCCAACGGAAGCGGTTCAAAAGCAGCGCAAAGCGTCGCTCTGCCGCCTGCCAGCGCATTTCGGAAATCGGGAACACCGCATCCTGCGCCAGTGCTGACAGCACCTTCAGGTCATCGCCATCAAAGGCGCCAAGGTTCAGGGGCTTTTCCCCACCATCTTCAAAACGTGCGTCGTCCTGCATCAGCCTTTTACCCGCTCAATCTTGGCACCAAGGGCGCCCAGTTTCTCTTCGACCCGTTCATAGCCGCGATCCAGATGATAGACGCGATTGACGATGGTTTCACCCTCTGCCGCCAAACCTGCCAGAATCAGCGAAACCGAAGCACGCAGATCCGTCGCCATTACCGGCGCCCCTTTCAGGCGTTCCACCCCATGCACGGTGGCCGTCCCGCCCTGCACCTCGATCGACGCGCCCATACGCATCAGTTCCGGCGCGTGCATGAAGCGATTCTCGAAAATCTTCTCTTCCAGAACGGCGGTGCCCTCGGCGGTGCACATCAACGCCATCATCTGCGCCTGCAAATCGGTGGGGAAGCCGGGGAAGGGTTCGGTGACAACATCCACCGCCTTCACACGGCCATTGCGACGGGCCACTTTCAGACCTTTTTCGGTTTCTTCCACCGAAATACCCGCCGCGTCCAGTTTTTCACAGAACGCTTCCAGCAGATCGATTCGCCCGCCGAGCAGCTCTACCTCGCCGCCGCAAATGGCAGGGGCCAGCATGTAGGTGCCCAGTTCGATTCGGTCAGTGACAACAGGGTGAGTCGCACCGTGCAGACGATCAACGCCCTGAATGGTGATGGTCGATGTGCCCTCACCTTCGATCTGGGCACCCATTTTGCGCAGGCAATGCACCAGATCCACAATCTCAGGCTCACGCGCGGCGTTTTTCAGCACCGTGGTGCCCTTGGCCAGCGTCGCGGCCATCACCACGTTTTCCGTCGCCCCGACAGAGGCGAATCGCAATTCATGCGTCGCGCCCTTCAGACCACCGGGGGCCTTGGCGTGCAGGTAGCCATCTTTCAGCTCAATCTCAGCGCCCAGCGCCTCTAGCGCGGTGATATGGATATCCATCGGGCGCGCGCCAATGGCACAGCCACCGGGCAGCGACACGATCGCCTCATGCTCACGTGCCAGAAGCGGACCCAGAACAAGGTTCGACGCACGCATTTTACGAACGATTTCATAATCTGCCTTGGTCGTCGCGATAGTATGGCTGGACATCGCCAGCACTTGACCATCCTGCATCGACGTCACTTCGGCGCCGAGCGAACGCAGCAGTTCAGACATTGTCGCAATATCCGACAGGCGCGGCGCGTTGGTCAGCGTCAGCGGTTCATCACTCAGCAGCGTGGCCGGCATCAGGGTCAGACAGGCGTTCTTGGCCCCCGCGATGGGAATCGTGCCATTCAGTGGGCCGTTGCCCGTTACAATAATCGAATCCATTAAATCTGCCCCTTACTCGTTTTCGACGTCTGTCGCCGGCTTGTGGCGATGCGCCTGCCCGCTGAAACGCGCCTGAGGTTCTGCGCCCTCCGACTCATCTCCGGCGGCCCGCGCCTTTGCCTGTGACTTCCGACGGGCCATATTGGCCTTTAGCGCGGCCTTCAATCGGTCCTCACGCGCGTCTTGTTTTTTTGGCGATGTGTTGCTGTTTGATTTCTGCTGCATGAAAGTTTCTTACATGAGGGCGAAAAAACCGTCCACTACCCCCTTGCGCCCGGAATCTTGTTTGGCTAAAAGCCGCCTCACAGTCGAGACGGACACACCGAAACGACTGCCGGTCGCTGCTGTAGCTCAGAGGTAGAGCACTCCCTTGGTAAGGGAGAGGTCGAGAGTTCAATTCTCTCCAGCAGCACCATCTACTCACAACAGAAATGATCGCATTCACATCCTGAATGTATACATCGTATTGCGCGCTGTAGCCCCCTCTGTGTGTGGTTAGGCAAACCCATTCATATAAGCCAAGCCGGGTATCGTTCGCGGCGACGTGTACCGATATGGTTGCGCGGTTTTGGGTATCGCGCGCAGCGATACGCCCAACCAGAAAACACGCTGAACCTGCATTGGAATCTTCACCAATGAGCCGCGCAGTGGGACCAAGTATTTCGCCCAACACGGGCATCACCGCTTGCCGCGCCCGCGCACTCCCCCTAGCCTACGCACGAGGAAGAGGGAGGATCGCATGACGCCGTTCATGTTTAACACCACAAAATCAGTGGTTTTCGAGGCCGGTGCCGCCGCGCGGCTGGATGCGTTGGCAGGGAACACACTGGGGCCGCGCGTTCTGGTAGTAACCGATGCCGCATTGCGGCAACTGGGATTGCTGGATCCTTCGATTATGGCGCTAGAGGCAGCAGGTCATGAGGTCGTGATCTTTGACGCGGTAGAGGCGGACCCCTCTCGCGCGACGCTCATGGCGGCGGTGCAGGCGGGACGCGATGCCGATGTGACCGGCGTTTTGGGATTCGGCGGCGGATCCCCGATGGATGTTGCCAAGCTTTGCGCACTGCTGTTGGGGTCGGGTGAGGATCTGGATCAGGCATGGGGCGTTGCACAGGCCAAGGGACCGCGCTTGCCGCTGGTACTGGTGCCGACCACTGCCGGAACCGGGTCCGAGGTAACGCCAGTTGCGATCATCACCGTCGGTGATGAGGAAAAGCGCGGCGTGTCATCGCCGGTGATTCTGCCGGATATTGCGGTGTTGGATGCGGACCTGACGCTGGGCCTGCCCGGCCATATCACCGCCGCCACGGGTGTGGACGCCATGGTCCACGCGATTGAGGCCTATGCCTCTACCTCGGCCAACAACAATCCGCTGTCAAAAATGCTGGCCCGCGAGGCGCTGCGCCTGCTTGGTGCGAATATCGAGGCGGTGGTGACAGACGGTCAGAACCGCGACGCCCGTGGTGCGATGCTGCTGGGATCAATGCTGGGCGGTCAGGCCTTTGCCAATTCGCCGGTCGCGGCAGTGCATGCGCTGGCCTATCCGATTGGTGGCACCTTCCATGTGCCGCATGGTCTGTCCAATGCCTTGGTCCTGCCCCACGTGCTGCGCTTTAACGCGCCAGAGGCCTATGAGGTCTACGCCGAAATCGCCGCCGACGCCTTCCCACATCTGGCAGAGGTCGAGGGTGCACAGGCCCGCTGTAGTGCCTTGATCGAAGCGCTAGAGGATCTGGCAAAACGCCTGAACATGAAAACCCGCCTGCGCGAAGTGGGCATCCCCAAGGACGCCCTACCCAAGATGGCCGCTGATGCGATGTTGCAGCAACGCCTGCTGGTCAACAACCCGCGCACAGTCAGCGAAGAGGACGCGCTGACCATCTACACGGCCGCTTGGTAAGGAACACAAACGATGAGCAAACAAAACCGCGGCACCCGCGCCGATTACGTGGATTTCTACCCGCTGCAAACCCGTTGGAATGACAATGACGTCTACGGCCATATGAACAACGTGGTGCATTACGCGCTATTTGATACGGCGGTGAACGGCTGGCTGATGGATCGGGAATTGCTGGATCCGCAGACATCGAAAACCATTGGGCTGGTGGTGGAAACCGGTTGTAAATACTACGCCGAAATGCGCTTCCCCGATCAGATCACCGCCGGTCTGCGGGTGGCGCATCTGGGAACCAGTTCGATCAGCTACGAACTGGCCCTGTTTCGCAATGATGAGGATGAAGCATCCGCCGAGGGGCGCTTTGTGCATGTCTACGTCGACCGCGACAGCCGCCGCCCTGCCCCGATCGAAGGCGCGCGGCGCGATGCCTTTCAGGCGTTGATGAAGGGCTAAGTAAGATAGGGCGCGGCACTGGCCTGTAGGTCAACCTGCGCCTTTAGCCGCGTCGCCAACAGCGCCAGACCGCCCAGCTTGCGCTGCACATATAGCGCATCCATCGCTACAGGCGGCGGGGCAAGTCCATCCTCGAACAGGGCCATACCTTCGGCCTGTAGGCGCTGCGATAGCGACGTGTCGGCAAAGTTGAACGGCGTCCCTGCCGCTGCGCCGCGCAGCGCCTGAAAGGTCATGCGCATCATCGCCTCAACCCGCGCACGATGGTCTGCTGGCATGCTATCCGCGATGAAACCCAGCTTGGCTGCCGCATCAATTGCCAGATCATCACGTCCTTGAAACGTCGCGCGCAGCAGGTCGCGGTAGCCCTGCGATACATCCGATGAAATCGCCCGTGTGGCGCCGAAATCCAACAGAACCACCTGCCCCCGTTCTGAATCATAAAGGAAATTGGCGAAGTTCGGATCGCTCTGCATCTGGCGCGACAGGAACAATTCGGCAAAGAACAGATCAAACAGATCGCGCATCACCTTGTTGCGCTGATCGAAAGACGCACCCTCCAACGCCTCTATCGGGCTACCGACCGCAAAGTCCATCGCCAGCACCTGTGCCGTGGACCAATCCGCATGGTAGCGCGGCACGTAGAAGGCGTCGCGGCAGGGCAAATCAAACACCCAATTCCGATAATCGCGCAGCGCCGCCGCCTCGCGGTGATAATCCACCTCTTCGTGCAACTGGTCCCGCGCCGCTGTCAAATAGGGTGCCATGTCAAAGCCGCGCGGCAGGATCCGCGCCCGCCGGATCAGGGCGCCGACATTGGCCACATCACTGTCGATACTGGCGGCCACACCGGGATATTGCACCTTGATCGCCAGATCACGGCCATCACGCAACTGCGCCCGATGGACCTGCCCGATAGAGGCCGCCGCGATGGGGCGCACATCAAAACGGACAAACTGACGGTGCCAGTCCTGTCCACAAGCGGCATTCAGAACCCGTTTCAACTGTGCTGGCGGCATGAAATGTGCCTGATCGCGCAGGCGTGACAGGATGGCTGTCAGATCCGCAGGCAGGACATCGCCCGCCTCCATCGAAATCAACTGCCCGATTTTCATCGCAGCGCCACGCATCTGCGCCAGCTCATTGGTCAACCGCTGGATATTACCGGGGGTCAGCACCAGATCGCTCAAGGGTTTGCGTTCCCCAGACAGCGCACCGCGCAGCCCCTGATACACGACCGAGCCCGCCACCTGCCCAGCCAAACCACCCATTCGGGCCAATCGGTGGAAACGGCCTGCAGGCACCGGCACGGCGCGCGCGCGATTGTTGACGTCCTTTCCCATGCCCTGCCCTCGTTGTTGGTTTGCACCACTCTAAAGGCCGCTAGAGGGGTAAATCACGGCGTCAACACCGCCCCCATCCCAGAATGTAAAACGCCGCCCGGACGAGGGCGGCGTTTCTGTGTCTGTCATAGGCGGGAGCGCTTAGGCAGCCCATTCCCACGGACGGGTGTAGGCGCCCAGAACGTGACCCACTTCGTCATCATGAACAACACCGGTGCGTTCGACCTGTGCAATCAGACCACGTTTCTTGTCGTCGATTACATGGACAACCTTGGCATTCAGCTTCGCCTCATCCAGCGCTTTGTTGTAGATGCGAATGATCGCCTGTTTGCGCAGATCAGGTTTGAACACCTTGCCCACGGCGGTTTTCGGCAGTTCGTCCAGAATGTCGATGTGTTTCGGGATCGCGGCACGTTCATGCACGTGGATCTTGGCGTGCTTCATCAGCTCTTCGGCGGTTACAGTGGCCCCTTCGACCAGCTCTACCGACACACAGGGCACCTCGCCAGCATGGGCGTCGGGCTGACCGATCGCGCCAGCCATGGCAACATCATGGTGCTGCATCATCGCTTCTTCGATCTCGGCGGGGTCGATGTTGTGGCCACCACGAATGATCAGATCTTTGGCGCGGCCGGTGATCCAAACATAACCCTCTTCGTCCACACGCCCCAGATCGCCGGTGCGCAGGTATTTGCCATGGTGGTAGAGGTCGATGTTTTTGTCGGCTTCGGTGTAGGTGTTGCCCTCAAAGACGCCAGGGTTCGACACGCAGATCTCACCGATTTCATCAGCGGCACATTCCACCGGTTCGCCGTTCACCTCTTTGAAGATGCGCACGTCGCTATAGGGCAGACGCACACCAACCGATCCAACCTTCTTGGCACCCGTCGGCGGGTTCACGGAGACCAGACAGGTCGCCTCAGTAAGGCCGTAGCCTTCGACGATGTCGACGCCGGATACATCCGCGAAACGGGTGAACAGCTCCATCGGCATCGGGGCCGATCCGGAGAAAGCGGTTTTAACGGACGAAATATCCGCATCCACCGGACGCTGCATCAGGGCCGAAACGGCGGTGGGCACGGTGATGATGAAGGTGATTTTCCAGCGTTCGATCAACTTCCAGAAATTGTCGAACACGCCATCGCCACGATAACCCGCAGGCGTCGGGAAGATCACGTGCGATCCGCCCTGAATGGCGGACATACAGATCACGTGGCAGGCAAAAACGTGGAACATCGGCAGCGGGCAGATGACGTTATCATCGGGGCTGAACAGCAGGGTGCCGCCTAGCCAGCCGTTGTAGATCATGCCGGAATAGCGGTGTTGTGCCACCTTCGGCATGCCAGTCGTGCCGCCGGTGTGGAAATAGGCCGCCACGCGGTCGCCTTTGGAGTCCTCGAACGACAGGGTGGTCGGGTATTTCTTGGCCGTTTTGTTGAAATCCAGAACATCAGCGTGGTGGTTGCCGGGGTTCTTGGGGCGCACCAGCGGCACGATCCAGGATTTCGGCGGCTTCAGATAGCGGTTCAGATCCACTTCCAGAACGGTGGCAACGCCGGGCGCGTGGCGCACAGCCTCTGCCGTTTTCTGGGCAATATCCGTTTTGGGGAACGCTTTCAGTGTAACGACAACCTTGGCCTTGGTTTCGCGCAGGATCGCGGCGATCTGTTCAGGCTCCAACAACGGGTTGATGGGGTTCACGATACCAGCAATCGCGCCACCAAAGATGGTCAGCAGCGCCTCATGTGCGTTGGGCATGATACAGGCGACAACGTCGGTTTCACCGATACCCAGATCGCGGAACATGTTGGCTGCCTGCACCGAACGGGCGTGCAGTTCGTTCCAAGTCAGGGTTTCAGCCGGATCCTTGGGGCCGCTGGTTAACTGGAACGACATAGCGTTGCGGTTGCCGTGGCGCTCTTTGGTTTGTGTCAGAAACTGGTAAAACGTCACGGGGACATCGCGGTCTTCCCAGGACATTTCATTTTCAACCGCAAGCGTGTCTGCAATCGAGGCAAAAGTCATCTGTGTTCCTCCCTTTGTGCCCCTTCTGCGGAGCTATTCTTCCCTGTTCGCAATGTGAAAGGGAATGAAGCCCGATACAAGGGAACTTTCAGAAGGGGGAGCAACGTCATAACCGTATTTTAAGCCCTCTCAAGGCAAGCTGCCCAAACGTCATGCAAGAAAACGTCATGACATACGGCCACCGTACCGGAACAAAAACAGGCCCCGAAGGGCCTGCTTGATCACGTCATGCCTCCGAATGGGGCATTGGACAGTCTCTGACGACGCTAGCCGTCAGGCCAGTTCCGCCCCTTCGGTGAACTGAAGTTTGGCCAGCTGAGCGTACAGTCCGCCTTCGGCCACCAGTTCATCATGTGTACCCTGTGCGACGATGCGGCCTTCATCCATGACCACAATCCGATCAGCCTTTTTCACCGTTGCCAGACGGTGTGCAACGATCAACGTGGTGCGCGATTGCGACACCTCGTCAACGGCACCCTGCACTGCGCGTTCACTGGCAGCGTCCAATGCCGATGTCGCCTCATCCAACAACAACACCGGCGCATCGCGCAGAATGGCGCGGGCAATGGCGATACGCTGTTTCTGCCCGCCCGACAGCATCACACCACGTTCGCCCAATTCGCTCGCGTAGCCTTCGGGCAGCTTCATGATAAAGTCATGCGCGGCTGCGGCCTTAGCGGCGGCCTCTACCTCGGCGTCGGTGGCGTCAGGGCGCCCAAAGCGAATGTTCTCCATCGCGGTCGAGGCAAAAATAACCGGATCCTGTGGCACCAGCGCCAGATGGGACCGGAAATCTGCGCGCGCGACATCTTTCAGATCCACACCATCCAACAGAATGCGACCCTGTTGCGGATCATAAAAGCGCAAGATTGTCTGAATGATTGTGGTTTTACCTGCCCCCGACGGGCCGACAAAAGCGACGGTTTCACCCGGAGCGATATCCAGATTGACCTGATCCAGCGCCGAGGTGTCGGGCCGCGTGGGATAGCGGAAGCTGACATTGTCAAACGTGATACGGCCTAGAACTTGGGCTGGCAGCGTGACGGGTGCCGCGGGATCGGCAACGCTATCTTCGGCGTTCAGCAATTCAACCAGACGCTCAGTCGCGCCGGCCGCCCGCTGCAATTCACCCCAGATTTCCGACAGCGCACCGACCGCCCCGGCGACCATCACCGAGTAAATCACGAACTGCACCAGCGCGCCTGCGCTCATGGTATCGTTACGCACATCGTTTGCGCCGATCCACAACACGCCGACCACACCGGAAAACACCAGAAAGATCACGATCACTGTCATCAAGGCGCGGGTGGAAATGCGACGGCGGGCGCTGTCAAAACTGGCCTCTGTCACAGTTGAGAAGTCACGGCGCACCGCAAACTCGTTGGTAAAGGCCTGAACTGTCTGCACGCTTTGCAATGCTTCGCTGGCATTGCCAGAGCTGACCGCAATCCAATCCTGGTTTTCGCGGCTCAGCACACGCAGGCGACGTCCCAGGACCAAAATCGGAATCACGACGCCCGGCACGATCAACAGAACCAACCCTGTCAGCTTGGCCGAGGTCAAAAGCATCAGCACCAGCCCTCCAAGGAAGATCAGCACATTGCGCAACGCGATCGAAATGGATGATCCAATGACCGACAGGATCAACGTCGTGTCGGTGGTGATCCGGCTAAGGACTTCGCCGGTCATGATGTTCTCAAAGAAGGCGGGCGACATACCGACCACGCGGTCAAACACCGCTTTGCGGATGTCGGCGACCACACGTTCGCCCAATCGGGTGACCAGCATGTAGCGCAGGCCAGTGCCCACGGCCAGCAAACCGGCAATAGCCATTGCAGCACCGAAATAACGATCCAGCAGGGCGCCGTCTTGGACGTTGAAATTGTCAACCACGCGACGCACGGCAAGGGGCAGCATCAGCGAAACCGACGCCGTCAGCACAAGGGCCAATCCGGCAAGGGCCGCCAGCATACGGTAGGGTCGCAGAAACGGCCACAACTCGCGCAATGCGCCCACGTGTTTGGATTTTTCGCGGTCTTCATCCACAGATACGGGTGCGCGCGCCATTGTCCTGTCCTTCCGTCTCTTCGCGCTTGCGGTTTAAGCGAGGACAGCGCAGCGGGCAAGCGCAGGAGAGGTATGGAGGGTGCGGTCATTCGCCCTGCCCCCAGATATCAGCGAACCGGAAGTTTGGCGGCGGGACCAAGCTCACTCCGCAAACTTTACCTTCACACAATGATAAATCCGCAATAAATTTCAAACAACCAACAGAATCAGGATAAAATGGTGACATGGATCATTTTGACCGCAAAATTTGCGAAATACTTCAAACCGACGCGCGCCGCTCCTCTACCGATGTGGCCGCACAGGTTGGTTTGTCCGTTTCGGCCACCAACGACCGAATCCGCAGGCTACAAAAACAGGGAATCATCACCGGTTGGCAGGCGCGACTGGCGCCAGCGCCTTTTGCGGCAGCGACCTGTGCCTTTGTTCTGCTGGATCTCAGATATGAAGGTGAAGCAGAGGCCATCGCCGCCCTCAGCGCCCATGACGCCGTGCAGGAGTTGCACCACATTTCCGGTCCGCATTCTTATCTGATGAAACTGCGCCTTGCCGATACCGCCGCCCTGCAGCGGTTTCTCAGCGAGGTGGTAAAACCTCTGCCCGCCGTGACCCGCACCGAAAGCATCATTGCGTTGGACACCGCAAAGGAAACGCTGGCCATCGCCGTTCCAACAGAGGAACAAGAGGATGGGTGAGGTTTTGCTTACAGGGCTCTTGGCGGGGGTGGCAATCGCCGCGCCCGTGGGACCGATCGGCCTTTTGTGCATACGGCGCAGTATAGTGGCCGGGCGTGGTGCCGGGCTGGCCACGGGCCTTGGGGCTGCGGCGGCGGATGGCACCTATGGGTTGGCGGTCGCCACTGGTATCGCTGCCAGCGGGCTGGTCGCGCACTATGGCGATCAGATGCAGATCTTTGGCGGTGTTCTGCTATTGCTGATTGGCCTCAACACTGCGCGCGGGTTTTGGCGTGCCCGCCCTAATGCAGTAGCTTCCAACGGTGGCGGCAGCCTCATCAGCGCTTTTGCCAGCACCTATCTGCTGACGCTATCCAATCCGATGACGATGCTGGCCTTCGTGGCAATGATCGCAGGACTGGGACAGGCGGCGGGCAGTTACACGTTCGCACCGATTGTTCTTGTGGCGGGGGTGTTCTTGGGGTCAGCGCTATGGTGGCTGTTTCTGGTGCAACTGGCGCTTTGGGCGCGACAACGGATCAACGGCAACGCCCTGCGATGGCTGGATCTGCTATCTGGCAGTGCGATCAGCCTATGGGGGCTGTCGATGCTGCTGTAGGTCATTCGTAATGATCTGGGAAGCATCTTGGAGCGGGTAGCGGGAATCGAACCCGCACCTTAAGCTTGGAAGGCTCTTATGATACCATTTCACCATACCCGCTCAGACGTTGGGACGTGGTAATTCAGCCGCGCGGTGAGGTCAAGGGGATGCGATCCCTCAGTTGCATTTTCGATCTAAAACCCGATCCACAAACGCAAAACGGCCCCGCATGCGCAGGGCCGTTTCGTTGTCTAGGCAGTCAAAGCGGCACGCTTACTTGCGGCGACGCTCGTTCACCAAGCCGATGAAGATCGACAGGCACATCAGCACCAGCACGATAGCAAACGGGAAGCCCGTTGCGATCGCAGCCGCCTGAAGGGCGCCCAGACCACCGCCGAGCAGCAGCACGATCGCGATCGCGCCTTCCAGCACACACCAGAACACACGCTGTGCGGTGGGTGCGTCGGTTTTGCCGCCTGCGGTGATGGTGTCGATCACCAGCGAACCGGAGTCCGAAGAGGTGACGAAGAACACAACCACCAGAACGATGCCAACGAAGGACAAGAGGCTGGTCATCGGGAAGGCTTCGAACATGGTGAACATCTTCAGTTCCAGACCCGCTGCCGACAGGGCTTCGCCCGCACCAGACATAACCTGATCCAGTGCTGCGCCACCGAATACGCTCATCCACAGGGCACCCACGAGGGTGGGGATCAGCAGAACGCAAACGATGAATTCACGGATGGTACGACCACGCGAGATGCGCGCGATGAACATGCCAACGAAGGGTGACCAGGAAATCCACCACGCCCAGTAGAAGGTGGTCCAGCCCTGCATGAAGTTGGTGTCTTCACGGCCAACCCAGTTCGACAGGGCAGGCAGACGTACGATGTATTCACCCAGACCCGAGAAGAAACCGCTGATGATCAGCAGTGTCGGACCAACCAGCAGCACCAGAATGAGCAGCGCAGCGGCGAGGATCATGTTTGCTTCGGACAGACGCTTCACGCCTTTGTCCAGACCGGCAACAACCGACACCAGCGCAAACAGGGTGATCGCGATGATCAGCAGCACTTTCATGCCGTCGGTCACCGGAACGCCGAACAGGTAGTTCAGACCGGCCAGCGCCTGCGTTGCGCCCAGACCCAGCGAGGTTGCCAGACCGAAGATGGTCGCGAAAACCGCCAGAACGTCGATGATGTGACCCAGCGGACCCCAGGTTGCTTCGCCAAACAGCGGGTAGAACACCGAACGCATGGTCAGCGGCAGACCGCGGTTGAAGCTGAAGAAGGCCAGCGCCAGTGCCACAACAGCGTAGATCGCCCAAGGATGCAGACCCCAGTGGAAGATGGTCGCTGCCATCGCCAGATCACGCGCCGCTTCGGGATCACCCGCCGCAGCACCCAGCGGTGCCCAGTCGGTACGAACGCCAGCGTCACCAACTGCGGTGCCGCCCAGCGACGAACCGTAGTGGGAAATCGGCTCGGCCACACCCCAGAACACCAGACCAATGCCCATGCCCGCGGCAAACAGCATCGAGAACCAGCCCATGTAGCTGTAATCGGGCCGCGCATTGTCGCCACCCAACCGGATCGAGCCATAAGGCGTCACGATCAGGAACAGGCAGAACACCACAAAGATGTTGCAAGCGATCATAAAGACCCAGTCAAAGTTGCTGGTCAGTGTCGGACGCAGCCAGCCAAAGAATTCACCCGCTTGTTCCTTAAAAACAAGCGAAAAGAAGACAAAGGCAACGATGGTAATTGCGGAAACCGCAAAGACCGGATTGTGAATATCCAGCCCAAAAGGCTGAACATTGTCTTGACCGACTTCATAGTCGGTCTCTCTGTTGTCGTTACTATCGGTCATAAAGACCCTCCCCATTTTGGATGGCCCATTATTGTGAGATTGACCAAAGCGGCAGGCCGGTAAATCGACCCACGCCACGGCAAAAACGACAGAGTTATGACGTTTTTCCGTCCCGAAGAACCCAACGTCATTTCGTAGCGCCCCTTGAAATTGGAAAAAAGAATCACAAATAGCGGCGCGAAATGGATACGGGGCCCCAAAAGGGACCCCGCATTGATGGAAAGCTATCGACGATCTGACGATGCGAACCGATAGAATTTGATGGCTCAGCCAGCGACCATTCCCGGGCGCGCCTTGCGCAGACCGTTGGTGATCAGACCAGCCAACACGCATTTGATCAGGTCACCGGGAATAAAGGCGTACATCGACTTGGTCAGTCCCATCAGCGATGCGTCCAGCTTCAGATACATGCCCACGATCCCGATTGGATACAGCACCAGAATGCCCCCAATCGCAGCAGCGATGGCTGGGCTGATCCAGTTGCCCTTGCCTGCCCAAGCTTCAGCCAGCAGGCCCGTTACATAGGCAGCGACAACCCAACCGAACAGGAAACCGGCGGTGACGCCGCTAAAGACACCCAAACCACCGCGGCCACCGGCCAGCAAAGGCAGGCCCAGCGCAACAAGGCCAAGGAACAAAATAACCGCCAGCGCGCCACGTTTGGCGCCCAGAACGGTGCCGGCCAGCATGATGCCCAGGCTCTGGCCGGTGATCGGCACGCCCAGCGGCAGGTTAAATTTCGGGATCAGCCCCAGTGCAGCGATCAGTGCCGCAAAAAGCGCGATTTGAGTGAGATTGCGTTCCATTTTGTCCTTCCCCCAACTCCGTAGTTATACTATAATTTGGGGAGGTGTTTATTCCACTCCGCCCCGTGCCTTCAACGCCTCAGCGACCTGTTCTGCATCATCCAAGGCTAACAGCGCGAAAGGTAACAATAATTTCCAGCTGAATTTCTTGGTACTGCGGGCGCGCCAGGCTTCGATCAAGGTGCCGCCTTTACGGGTCAGTTCCGGAATAAAGCGTATCACCAGCGCGATGGCCAAGGCAATGCGCCGCCGAATCCGTGGCGAAACATGTAGGCGTGTGAACAGACGTTCCAGCACATCCAGCATATCCTCCAATCGGGTGGTCAGCGTCACCAGATTGGCCGCAGCCACCGCTGCTGCCAGTCGCAGACAGACAACAGCACCGTCGGCAATATCGCGGATCGCGATATGATAGCCCATGATAATCATGCAAACCCAGATCAGCGGGCGCAGCAGGCGCAGCCCCTGTCGGGCAAACCGCAGGCCACAAATCAAATAGCCCAGCGCCAATACCGCCAGCACAGCGCCGGTACTCAACGGGGTATCCAGATAGAAGGTGGCCACCGTGAACAGGCACAGACCCAACAGTTTGGGCCCCGCCCACCAGCGATGGTAGGGTGTGCGGACCTCAGAGGTCAGCGAAATCATCACTGTCCCCCTGCCCCGTCATCGCGGCAACATAGGCGTCAATCACCTCTGCCGCGGGGCCATCCTGTTTCACCTTGCCCTGATCGACCCAGATCACCCGATCATAGTCACGCAGCGCCTGCAGGTCGTGGCTGATATGGACCAAGGCCGGGGCCACACGATCCAGATACCGTGTCAGCGCCAGCGTGGTCGGCAGATCAAGACCAGCAAAGGGTTCGTCCAGAACCACCACACCGGGGTTCATCGCCAAGACCGCCATCAGACAGACCAGATGCCGTTGTCCTTGGCTAAGGGTCTGGATCGAGCGATCGTACCAATCGGGGCGATTGAACGCCTCCAGCGTGCGACGCGCTTTGGCCTGCGCATCATCCTTGGGCATGCCCTGTGCTACCAAACCGAAAGTCAGCTCTTCGCCAACGGTGGGAAAGATGATCTGGTGATCTGGGTTTTGAAACAGGATGCCGACAGTGCGCAGCGCCTTCAGCCGTTCCTTGGCCACGGCAACACCGTTCACGGTAACCTCACCCGCATCTGCAGGGGCCAGTCCGGCAATCAGACGCGCCAATTGGGATTTACCCGAACCGTTGCGGCCGATCACACCCACGCGACGCTCGCTCAGTGTTAGGTTCAACCCATCAAACACCTCAACCCCGTCCCGCAGATAACGCAGATCGCGAATTTCGATCCGACAAGCCGCCGCATCCGCTACATTTTCCATCACAGCGTTCAGCGTTGCACCATCTTGGGGGGTGGTCATTCGGTGTCCTCCATGCGGCAGGCATTAAAAGTAGAAGCAGGTCAAAGCAAGGCGCAGGGCACAAGAGCCACTGGAGAAAATAAACAGACTGCGCAGAGTCACCTTTGAAACGGTGTCATGAATGCACCTGATTTTGATGCAAAATCAATACTGTATGATCACCGCATGACTTAATTTTGATCGATAGTGCCGATCCATGACGGGATCAGAACTCTTCCAGTACCTCGATCAGCTCTGCGCCGCTGGCGCGATTGCTGTTCACAGTCGTCGCCACACGGTGGTGGTCTAACAGATCCGGCGCTGCAGGCCGCATGAGTGTCGCGGCGCCCTTGCCCTCCTCGCCCAGCCATTTTGCCCAATGCTGCGGTTCCAGCACCACAGGCATGCGATGATGCACATGCGCCAGATCCGCGCTGGCGGCGGTGGTGACGATCGCGCAGCTGCGGATGTGACTGCCCGCCCCGTCCTGCCAATCCTGCCAGATCCCCGCCATCACCACGGGCTGATCATCAGCGCGGTGGAAATACCACGGCAGCCGATTTCCCTCTGCGTCCTTGGCCCACTCAAAATAGCCAGAGGTGGGGATCAAACAACGCCGCTGGCGGCAAGCACTGGCAAAGGCGGGTTTGTCGGCAATCGTTTCCGCGCGCGCATTGATCAGCAGCGGGCCATCATTCAACGCCTTGTACCAATGCGGCAGAAACCCCCAGCGCATCGCGCTGAGGCGGCGCATGTCACCCTCGTTGTAGACCACATGGATGGGATTGGTGGGACAGATGTTGAAATTCGGCACCGTGGGCAGATTATTTGCAGGCTGCGCCGCGAACAGCCGCGCCATCGCGTCTGAGGGCACCGTATTGGACAGCCGCCCGCACATGGATCAGCGATGCGCCTTGCGGGCGATGTCGATCCTTGCCTCCATCATCGACATTTCACGCATAATCTCTTTGCGGCGGGTGCGATCACCCGTCTCTCGCAACTCCTCACGCAGGCGGGACAGTTCGCGCGACAGGCTAACAAATTCCGGCACGCCACCGGCCTCTTTGACCAGACGGTTGACCAAGTGGTTGGCTGGATCATCGACCTGCGGCAGCGGTTTACCCGCCCCCGGCAAATCATCAAAAGCACCCTCTGCCTCGGCAGCGGCGATCTTGGCATCAATCAGATCAATCAGCGGATGGTCCATAGGCGTCAGCATACTGTGCCCTGCAGGGTGAGGAAACCCCTCCGCCTGCCCCCGTTGGGGACAAAGAAAAACGCGCAGGGGATTTCCCCTGCGCGCTCCACGTCATCCTATCAAAGGCGACTTATTTCTGTGTGATACGGCCATCCACATAGGGGGTGTAAGGCGCGTTTTTGGCCAGGAACTCTGCCGTGACGTCGGCCAGATCGGGGCCGTAGTCATAGGCATTGTCTGCGTCGCGGAACATCTTGTAGCCGTCACCGCCATTGCGCACGTAGTTGTTGGACACCAGACCGTAGGTCTTGGCCGGATCAATCGCGACCCATGCGCCGCCTTCCATGACCATCACGTCCGAAACACGGCCTTCGTTCGGGGCAACTGCCAGATCGAAGGTGTATTTCAGACCCGAAACCTGCGGGAAGCGGCCTTTGCCTTCCTCAACTTGGCTGACACCGTTTTCCAGCGCCGCCACAACGGTTTCACCGCTGACATAGAAGGTGGACAGGGTGTTCTGGAACGGCAGTACCGTCAGTACTTCGCCCATGGTCACTTCACCCGCGTCGATGGAGGCACGCAGACCACCGCCGTTCTGGATCGCAATCGAAATGCCCTGATCCTTCACACGGTCCAGCATCGCATCCGCAACAAGGTTACCAATGGTGCATTCCTTGGCGCGGCAGACGTCGCGGTCGCCCACAATCACGTCAGAGGTTTCCGCAACAACGCGCTGCTTCATTTCCTCAATCGGGGCACCCATTTCGCCAACACGGGCTAGGATCGCCGCATCTGGGGTGACGGACGCATCCAACAGCATCGGCTCACCGCTGGCGGCGGTCACTTTGCCGTCTGCGTCAAAGGTAACGTTCAGCTCACCCAGATATTTGGAATAGGCATAGGCCTGAACCACCGGCACATCACCCACCATGGTGGGGTACGGGCCAGCGGCGCGATCGCTGGTGTTCGACAGCAGCGTGTGGGAGTGACCACCAACCACAACGTCGATACCCGGCACATTGGCCGCGATGTCCAGATCCTTGGGCAGGCCCACGTGGGTCAGCGCGATGATCTTGGTCACACCTTCCGCTTCCAGCGCGGCAACATCTGCCTTCAGGCTCTCAATCTCATCCTGAAAAACGACGTTGTCGCCGGGGGAAGAGGTTTCAACCGTGTCGGTCGCCAGAACGGAGATGACGCCAACCTTATGGCCGTTCACGTCCAGCACAACGTGGTTGCTAACCTTGTCTTTCAACAGCGGCTCGGACGACAGGTCGAGGTTGCCGGAAATGACCGGGAAAGACACCGCATCAACGAAATCGGCCAGACCTTTGGGGCCGTCGTCAAATTCGTGGTTGCCCACGGCCATGACGTCATAGCCGATGGCCTCCATAAACTCGGCCTCAGCCGCGCCTTTGTAGGTGGTGTAAAACAGCGAGCCCTGGAACGGGTCACCGGCATCCAGAACCAGCACGTTTTTACCGGCCAGTTCGGCGCGTTTCGCGTCAACGGCGGTTTTGATCCGTGCCACACCGCCGAAGCATTTGCCCTCAGCTTCGCTCTCGGCATTACAGGTCGAATCGTATTTGTTGATCGATTCGATACGGCTGTGAATGTCGTTGGTGTGCAGAATGGTCAGGTTGAAATCAGCAGCAGCAACGCCAGCGCTCAGCGCTAGGGTGGCAGCAGAAGCAAGCAGACGAACAGACATGGTCTTCCTCTCTGTTAAATTATGGCGGGAGCCTGCACTGTGTTGGCGCAACTGTCAAAATCTCTGTGCAGGAAATCGCCCAGCTTTCGGGATATTGCCCTTGCGATGCTCTTAGGGGGGCGATGTAACCAAATCGCGACAGTGACGCGGCGCAGGTCATGCTCCATATTCCAAAGCCGTTGCGACACCCCATTGCCCCAGCACCACTTGACGCACGCGCCATAGGGCGGCATCACGCGCCCATGCTGATTTACAAGATATTTCGCGCACCCGAATGGCAGGTGCTGGTCGATCACGGCGAAACCGATGGGGCGCCGATCGACATCGCTGATGGCTTTGTCCATTTTTCCACCGCCACGCAGGCCGCAGAAACCGCTGCCAAGCATTTCGCCGGTGAGGCTGACCTGATCCTTGTGGCACTGGACGCAGATGCCCTTGGCGATGCGTTGAAGTGGGAAGTGTCGCGCGGCGGTGCCGAGTTCCCACACCTTTACCGCAAGATGACCATGGCAGACGTCAGCTGGCACAAACCCCTGCCCTTGGTCGACGGCGCCCACCAGTTCCCGGAGGAGATGGTATGAAACTGATCGAAAAACTGGGCCTTGGCGCCCTGCACCGTCTGGATCCCGAACGCGCGCATGGTCTAGCGCTACTAGCGCTGCGCACCGGCGCGGTGCCTTTGGCGGGGATGGTCACATCGCCGCGCCTGCGCACATCGGTGGCGGGGCTGAACATGGCGAACCCTGTGGGCATCGCCGCCGGTTTTGACAAAAACGCCGAAGCGCTGTCGCCCCTGTCCCGCTCTGGCTTCGGGTTCATCGAGGTCGGCGCCGCAACGCCCCGCCCGCAGCCCGGCAACCCCAAACCCCGCCTGTTCCGCCTGTCCGAAGATCGCGCCGCGATCAACCGTTTCGGCTTCAACAACGAAGGGATGGAGGCGATCGGCACCCGCCTGTCCCAGCGCCCGCGCGATATGGTGCTGGGCCTGAACCTTGGTGCGAACAAGGACAGCGACGACCGCGCCAGCGATTTCGCCCGCGTTCTGGCCCATACAGGCGCGCATCTGGATTTTGCCACGGTCAATGTCTCGTCCCCCAACACCGAAAAACTGCGCGACCTGCAGGGCGCTGCGGCGCTGACCAGCTTGCTGGACGGTGTGGTCACGGCCCGCAACGCGCTGGATCGCCCGATCCCCATCTTCCTGAAAATCGCGCCGGATCTGACCAGCGACGAGATTGCCGAAATTGGCGAGGTGGCCCTGTCCACCGGCATTGATGCGGTGATTGCCACCAACACCACCCTGTCGCGGGATGGGTTGCAAAGCGCGCATGCCTCGGAGGCTGGCGGTCTCTCCGGCGCGCCGCTGTTTGAAAAATCGACCCGCGTTCTGGCGCGATTGTCGGCGCAGCTAGATGGCCGTTTGCCGATCATCGGCGTTGGCGGCATCGCCTCAGCCGAGGATGCCTATGCCAAGATTTGCGCCGGTGCCTCCGCCGTGCAGCTCTACACCGCGCTGATCTATGGCGGCCTGTCGCTAGGGGCAGAGATCGCCCGTGGTCTGGATAAATTGCTAGAGGCAGACGGGTTCACCAATGTGACCGACGCTGTGGGACACAAACGCGGGGACTGGCTATGATCACCATCTGGCACAATCCGCGTTGTTCCAAATCCCGCCAAACGCTGGCGTTGATAGAGGACAAAGGCGACGTCACCGTGCGCCGCTACCTCGACGATGCGCCGAGTGAGGCGGAGATTCGCGAGGCGCTAAGCCTGCTGGCGATCCCAGCCGTGGAACTGATGCGGGTGAAGGACAAACCGTTCAAGGAACTGGGCCTGAGCAAAGACGATCCAGAGGACATGCTGATCAAAGCAATGGCAGAAACGCCCGCGCTGATCGAACGGCCTGTGGTCTTTGCCAATGGCAAGGCCGCATTGGGCCGCCCGCCGGAACAGGTTTTGGATATTCTTTGAGTTTTGGTCGGCTCGGGCGACAGCCCGGGCCGCGCTCGACCCTACCGGATCACGCAGTGAACCGGTTCGCGTCCGACCCCGCCCGACAGGGCAGACGCGATTGGCAGACAGGATGGAAGCCTGTGTTCCCTCACCTCTTTGAAGTCATGACGGTGCAAACGGCGCGCCGCCCTCGGGGTCGGCCACAAACCTATGGCTTCCCCAAACCCATCCGCGCCTCCAGCGCCGGATAACGGCTGGCCAGCGTTCCGCCGCGCACCACAAAGGCGACCAGCATCGCCAACCACAGACCATGATTGCCTAGGCCCAATCCCCATACCAACAGCGCCACAGCCGCCAGATAGACGCCCAAACTCACTGCCATCATATTGCGCATGTCCCGCGTTGCCGTCGCGCCGATGAACACCCCGTCCAGCATATAGGCACCAAGGCCCAGCAGCGGGCAGATGACCAGATATGGCAGATAGACCCGCGCCACGTCGCGCACAACCTCTGCCGTGGTCAGCGTGTCGATGATCGTCCCGCCAAACAGCGCAAACCCAACGGTCATCGCAATGGCAACCGTCACGGCCCAGATACTGGTCAGCTTGATCGACCGCCGCATCGCCCCGCGCAGACCGGCGCCGAAATACTGCGCCACCAGCGCCTCGACCGCGAAAGCAAACCCGTCCAGCCCATAGGCAATCACATGCAGGAACTGCATCAACACCTGATTGGCCGCCAGCGTCACATCGCCAAACCCCGCGCCGACCAAGAGAAACGACAGGAACATCGCCTGCAACATCAGCGATCGCAGCAAAATATCGGTGTTCACCACCATCATGTGCCGCAGCGCCGCGCGGTCAAACACCCGCGCTGCCTGTCGCCATGCCGGATTGGCAAAGACATCGCGGCACAGGTACAGGCCCAGCGCCAGACCGCTCCATTCCGCCAGAAACGTGGCGAAGGCCACGCCTTCGACACCCCAGCCGAGGCCAAGGGCAAACCACAGATCCAACAGGATATTCACCCCGTTCATCCAGATTTGCAGAACAAACACCGCGCGGGTGCGCTCTTGGGCAATCAGCCAGCCCGTGACGCCATAGAGCGCGATGGCTGCTGGCGCGGACCAGACGCGGATCTGCATATAGGCCCGCGCCATGCCTTCCACCTCGCCCGACGCGGGCGAGATTTGGAACGCCGCCCAAAAGAGCGGCCCCTGCAACAGGATCAGCGCCAGTCCAGCAAAGCCAGCCACCAGCAGCGCCCGACTGAACAGCGCCGCAACCTCGCCCATACGGCCCGCGCCCAGCGCTTGGCCCACCAGTCCGGTTGTGCCCATCCGCAGAAAGCCGAAGATCCAGTAGAGCGCGCCCAAAAATACCGCGCCAACCCCCACAGCCCCAATCGGCGCCGCCTGCCCCATCTGACCGACAACGCCCGTATCCACCAGCCCCAGAAGCGGGACGGTGATATTGGACAGCACAATGGGCACCGCGATGTGCAGCACCCGTTTGTGCGTCACCTCTGATTGGGTGACCGGTTGCGCAGTGTTATCAACCATCCCGCGACGGCATCAGGAAATGGCCCGTGGCCTGCGCAAAAGGACGGGCGCGGTTGTCCTGCCATGCCTCTACATGCACGGATCCATAGCGACGCCCCGACCGGTTCACCTGTGCGCGTGCATAGGCATCGCGCGGCAGGCCCGAGCGTAGATAGTCCACAGTGAAATCGATGGTTTTGGGCAGGCGCGGCAGTTGCCCTGCCTCAATCATGGTGGCGTCGATCCCGCCTGTTTCGATTTCATCCCAGAGCGACACCCAACTTAGGCCGATGATTGCCGTCATTTCCAAAAACGCAGCGGTCGCCCCCCCGTGCAATGCGGGCAGCATCGGGTTCCCGATCAGCGTTTCCTTGAACGGCATGATCGCCGTCAACTCATCCCCGCGACGTTCAAACTCGATCCCCAGAAATTCGATATAAGGCACGCTATGCACCAGCGCGTGTAGCGCGGCGTCGCGACGCTGTTTGATCACCTGCACAGGTTCTGGTCGTTTATGCGCCATCACTTCTTCTCCGCTACAAAAGCACCCGTGGCGGTGGCCACAACCGAGGTGTCATCTTCATCCAATGCCTCGGCCCGCACGAAAGCGACAGACCGGGTCACGCGGTAGCAGGTCGCCCGTGTACGGATCGACTGACCGGGGGTGGCGGGGCGCATATAATCTATGCGTAAATCAATGGTAGCGGTTGTTCCCTTCACGTCGGGATGGGCCATCACCGCGGCGCCACAGGTGGTGTCCAGCAGCGCGAAAACCGCGCCGCCGTGAATGACGCCAGTTTCCGGATCACCGATAAACCGCTGATCATAGGGCATTTTCATCTCAGCGCAGCCATCCCCGAGTGAGGTAAACTGCATCCCCAACGCCTTGGCGTGGGGTATGGCCTCCATAAACTGCTGGGCAGCTTTTCTCTCTTTTTCGCTCATTTCGGACCCCTCCTTGCTGCGACGATATGATCCCCTTCGCGCTCAGATCGCAAGGCGTGCGAATACGGTTGCCTGTTGCTCTTGCCAAAACGACGTCCTAACTTGCCCCCAAGGGAGCATTAGACCATGTCCGACATCAGACTGTCCTTCAAAGAGATGTGCGCAAGATTCGACGTAACGCCGCGAACCCTGCGCTATTACGAATACATCGAACTGCTGCAGCCCGAACGGCAGGGCCGGTCGCGTTTCTATGGCGCGCGCGAAGTGGCCCGGATGACGCTGATTCTGCGCGGCCGCAAGTTCGGTTTCCCGCTGGAAGATATTCGCCAGTGGTTGCTAATCCGTGAAAACGAAGGCGACATCGCCCAGAAGAAGGCCTGGGTGGAAATGTCCTCCAGACAGCTGCAGGAACTGGCAGAGCAACGTCAGCAGATCGAAGAGGCAATCACCGAACTGCAAGAACTGCACGACGTAACCATGACGGCCCTCAAAGCAGGGTGATTCTGCCGCTTTTACGCCGTTTCAACGCAAAATAGAGGCAATATTGTCTCATTCTGTCGCGCACAGCCCCGGTGATTCCGGGGCTGTTTTGCATCTGACGGAGCGTAACTAGGGGTCTGCTTTTGCTTTCCCTTGATTGATCCCACGTAAAGAAACAAAGTGACGTTACGTATTGATTACGTCAACGTAAATCAGTGGTGTAGCCCTATCTGACAGCTCTAGATCTGTCTTCAGGGGCCAACGTGGGGAGCGTGAAATATGACCGTAGAAGACACAATGACCATCCGCGAAATGTGCGAAGCATTTCAGGTCACGCCAAGAACCCTGCGCTTCTATGAAGCGAAGGAACTGCTGTTTCCGATCCGGGAAGGGCAGAAGCGTCTGTTCACCAAAAGCGACCGTGCCCGCCTGAAACTGATCCTGCGAGGCAAGCGTTTTGGCTTCTCGCTCGAAGAGATCCGGCAGCTTCTGGAACTCTACGACATGGGTGATGCGCAGCTGACCCAGCTGACCCGCACCTATGAGGTGGCCCAGGATCGCCTCAACGACATGCTACGTCAGCGCGAAGAGCTGAACGAAGCGATCGAAGAGCTGAAAGACCAGATGAAGTGGGGCGCCGAGATGATCGCCTCGCTGAGTGAAAAGAAGGACGCCGCCGAGTAATCGCGGCAAGAAGTAAATCGGGAGAGAGAGATGCCTAGCTACACCGCCCCTACCAAAGACCTGCAGTTTGTCCTGCATGATCTACTGAATGTCAGCCAATCGACCATCCCCGGCTATTCCGATCTGGAAACCGAATTTACCTCGGCCGTTCTGGAAGAAGCTGGCAAAATCACCTCCGAAGTACTGGCGCCGCTGAACGTGGTTGGCGACAAAGAGGGGTGTTCGCTGGAAAACGGCGTGGTGCGCACGCCCACCGGCTTCCAGGAAGCGTTTGATCAGGTCCGCGAAGGCGGCTGGACCGGCCTCGACATGCCCGAAGAGTTCGGCGGCCAGAACCTGCCCGCGGTCCTCAGCACCGCAGTAGGTGAAATGTTCTCTGCCTCGAACCAGGCGTTCACCATGTACCAGGGTCTGACCCACGGCGCGGCGTCGGCCATTCTGGCGCACGGTACTGACGAACAGAAACAGACCTACCTGCCCAACATGGTCAGCTGCGAATGGACCGGCACCATGAACCTGACCGAACCGCACTGCGGTACCGATCTGGGCCTGATGCGCACCAAGGCTGAACCGCAGGACGACGGCACCTACAAGGTATCGGGTCAGAAGATCTTCATCTCCGCCGGTGAGCATGAGATGTCGAAAAACATCATCCATCTGGTTCTGGCCAAAATCCCCGGCGGCCCCGATGGCATCAAAGGTGTATCGCTGTTCATCGTGCCCAAGTTCATCGTGAACGAAGACGGCTCCGTCGGCGCGCGCAACGGCGTAAGCTGTGGCGCACTGGAAGAGAAGATGGGCATCCACGGCAACTCCACCTGTGTGATGAACTATGATGAGGCGACCGGCTACCTGCTGGGTGACATGCACAAAGGCATGCGCGCCATGTTCACCATGATGAACGAAGCGCGTCTGGGTGTGGGCATGCAGGGCATGGCACAGTCCGAAGTGGCCTACCAAAATGCTGTCATCTACGCCAACGACCGCCTGCAGGGCCGTGACGTGACCGGCGTGAAAAACCCCGATGGCCCGGCCGATCCGCTGATCGTACACCCCGATGTGCGTCGTTCGCTGATGGACCAGAAAAGCTTCAACGAAGGTGCGCGTGCCTTCCTGCTTTGGGGCGCTCAGCTGCTGGATAAAGCACACCGCGACGGCGACAAAGACGCCGACGGTCTGGTGTCGCTGCTGACCCCGGTCATCAAAGGCTTCCTCACCGACGAAGGCTACAACATGACCGTTCAGGCGCAACAGCTTTACGGTGGTCACGGCTACATCGAAGAATGGGGCATGTCTCAGTTCACCCGCGATGCCCGTATTGCGATGATCTACGAAGGTGCAAACGGCGTTCAGGCGCTGGACCTCGTGGGCCGTAAACTGGCGGTAGACGGCGGCAAGCACGTGATGGCCTTCTTTGATCTGGTGAAAAACTTCATCAAAGACAACGCCGACAACGAAGCGCTGAAAGCTGACTTCCTTGACCCGCTGAAAGAAGCGTCCAAGGACCTGCAGGCAGCAGGCATGTTCTTCATGCAGAACGGCATGAAGAACCCGAACGCTGCGCTGTCTGGCTCGAACGACTTCATGCACCTGTTCGGTCACGTCTGCCTGGGCCTGATGTGGGCGCAGATGGCCAAAGCCGCTCACGAAGCCCTGGAAGGCGGCGCATCGGACAAAGCCTTCTATGAGACCAAGCTGGCAACCGGCCGTTTCTACATGGCCCGCCGTCTGCCCGCGACCAAGATGCACCTGGCGCGCATCAACTCGGGCGCAGATCCGGTAATGTCGCTGGCCGCAGACCAGTTCTGATCAGAACCTTGAGGGCGGGCATGAGAATGCCCGCCCTTTTGGGCAGGTTGGAGGACCACGCCCAATCAAGAGGTGACATCGTCATTGCGGCACAGCTCTTTTCAGATCTGACGCCCCGTCACATGGCAATGATGTGATCTCTCCTACGGTAAGAGACAGGTAGTCTTTGACCACCAAACAGCAGGGTGCTGCCTGCACATCCGATCCGAGGATCGTTTTGACGCTTCGTCAAACTGGCACGGGATCACCAAGGGTGCGTTAGTACAGCCATGCCATTTTGGTTCGAAAAGAAAACCAAGTTTCTACGCCAGACGGCGTATGGTTCGGGAGGAAAACCATGACGATCAAACTCTACTGCTTCGGTGAAAGCGGCAATTCCTACAAGGCAGCACTGGCCCTTGAACTGTCAGGGCTGGACTGGGAACCGGTATTTGTCGACTTCTTCAAAGGTGCAGCGCGATCCGCCGACTATCTGGAACAGGTCAACAACATGGGCGAAGTGCCCGTGCTGGTCGACGGTGATATCCGACTGAGCCAATCCGGCGCGATCCAGCAGTACATCAGCGACAAGTCTGGCAAATTCGCCGGGTCTGACGCCGACAAATACGAAGTGCTGCGCTGGGTTCTGTGGGACAACCACAAACTGTCCAGTCAGGCAGGCATGACCCGCTTCTTGATGAACTTCCTCCCCGAGGACAAACGCCCGCAAGAGGTCATCGGCTTTATGCTGGGCCGCCTGAAGGGCGCTTACACCACGCTGAACGCCCATCTGGAAGGCCGCGACTGGATCGTCGGCGACGGGCTGACCAACGCAGATATTTCCTGCTGTGGCTACCTCCTTTACCCCGAACCGTTCGGCTTTGACCGTGCCGAATGGCCCAACATCGACCGCTGGCTGAAAAACATCGAACAGCTGGACGGTTGGAAACACCCCTATGACCTGATGCCCGGCCACCCATCGGATCGCGCCTAAGCGATTGGCCGACAGGGCGACCGGACATCAGCCACTGAAACCCAGTTCAACCTGAGAGAAACAGGAGACAACAAAATGAAAGACGTCTACATCTATGACGCGCTGCGCACCCCGCGTGGCAAGGGCCGCAAGGACGGCTCGTTGCATGAGGTGACGCCCTCGTACCTGTCGGCCAGCGTGCTGAACGCGCTGAAAGAGCGCAACAATCTGGAAGGTCACGCCGTTGAGGATGTGATCTGGGGCAACGCCACTCAGGTGATGGAACAGGGCGCATGTCTGGCCCGTACCGCCGTTCTGGGGTCCGATCTAGATGAACGCATCCCCGGCCTGTCGATCAACCGTTTCTGTGCCTCGGGCATGGAGGCCGTGAACCTTGCCGCCAACCAGATCGCTGGTGGCGCAGGCGAAGGCTACATCGCCGGTGGCGTCGAAATGATGAGCCGCGTGCCCATGGGCAGCGACGGTGCTGCCATTGCAGCAGACCCTTCGCTGGCGATCGACGGTTACTTCGTACCGCAAGGTATTTCGGCCGACATCATCGCAACCGAATATGGTTTCACCCGCGAACAGGCTGACCAACTGGCCGCCGAATCCCAGCGCCGCGCCGCGCAGGCGATGGCCGAAGGTCGTTTCGACAAATCGGTCATCTCGGTCAAGGACATCAACGGTCTGACCATTCTGGACCGCGACGAATACCCCCGCCCCGGCACCGACATGCAGTCGCTGGGCGGCCTGAAACCTGCGTTCAAAGACATGGGCGAAGTGATGCCCGGCTTTGACAAGGTTGCGATGCTGAAATACCCGCATCTGGAAAAGATCAACCACATCCACCACGCCGGTAACTCCTCGGGCATCGTGGACGGTTCCGCTGGCGTTCTGCTGGGCAGCAAAGAGTTCGGTGAGAAGTTCGGCCTGAAACCCCGCGCCCGCGTCCGCGGCACCGCGAAAATCGGTCTGGACCCCACCATCATGCTGACCGGCCCCGTGCCCGTCACCGAAAAGATCCTGGCCGACACCGGCATGGCGATCTCTGACTTCGACCTGTTTGAGGTGAACGAAGCCTTCGCATCTGTTGTTCTGCGCTTCCAGCAGGCCTTTGATGTGGATCCTTCGGTGGTCAACGTGAACGGCGGTTCCATCGCACTGGGTCACCCGCTGGGCGCAACGGGCGCGATCATCATCGGCACCCTGCTGGATGAACTGGAACGTCAGGACAAAGAGACCGGCCTTGCCACTCTCTGCGTTGCTTCCGGTATGGGCGCAGCCACCATCATCGAACGCGTGTAATTCAGGGGTAGGAGTTTAGATCATGACCGACTTTACCATGACCAAAGATGCCGAGGGCATCGCAACCATCACCTGGGACACTCAGGGCAAATCCATGAACGTGATGAGCGAACAAGGTTTCTATGACCTTGACGCGCACATGGATGACGCGCTGGCAGACGAGGCCGTCAAAGGCATCATCATCACCTCGGGCAAACCGGGTTCCTTTGCGGGCGGTATGGACCTCAACGTCATCGCCAAGATGAAAGACTCCGCAGGCGACAGCCCTGAACAGGCGCTGTTTGACGGGCTGATGAAAATGCACGGCGTGCTGCGCAAGATCGAACGCGCCGGTATGGATCCCAAAACCAACAAAGGCGGCAAGCCTGTGGCCTGTGTGATGCCCGGCACCGCATTGGGCATCGGCTTTGAGATCCCGCTGGCCTGCCACCGCACCTTTGCTGCCGACAACCCCAAGGCCAAAATCGGCCTGCCGGAAATCATGGTCGGCATCTTCCCCGGCATGGGCGGCACCACCCGTCTGACCCGCAAAATGGGCGCGATGGCCGCATCGCCGTTCCTGTTGCAGGGCAAACAGGTTGATCCGAAGAAAGCCAAAGGCGCTGGCCTGATTGATGAGGTCAGCGAAGATCCGATGGCGGACGCACGCGCATGGGTTCTGTCCGAACCCAAGATCGTGAAGCCTTGGGACGAAAAGGGCTACAAAATGCCCGGCGGCGCCCCCTACCACCCCGCTGGTTTCCAAACCTTCGTTGGTGCCTCGGCCATGGTGAACGCCAACACCCAAGGCGCCTTCCCCGCCGCCAAAGCTCTGCTGAGCGCGGTTTACGAAGGTGCGCTGGTACCGTTTGACACCGCCCTGAAGGTTGAAGCGCGCTGGTTCACCAACGTGCTGATGAACCCATCGTCTGCGGCAATGATCCGCTCGCTCTTCATCAACAAAGAGGCGCTGGACAAAGGCGCGGTACGTCCGCAAGGCATCGAAGACCAGTCGGTCAAGAAGCTGGGCGTTCTGGGCGCAGGCATGATGGGTGCAGGCATCGCGCTGGTATCGGCGCAGGCCGGTATCGAAGTGGTGCTGATCGACCGTGACCAAGAAGCCGCCGACAAGGGTAAAGCCTACACCGAGGCCTACCTGGACAAGGGCATGAAGCGTGGCAAAGTCACCGCCGACAAGAAAGAGGCGATGCTGGCCCGCATCACCGCAACGCCTGATCTGGAACAGCTGAAAGGTTGCGACCTGATCATCGAAGCGGTTTTTGAAGACACCGCAGTGAAGGCCGAAATGACCAAAAAGGTCGAAGCCATCATTCCCGAAGACTGCATCTTCGCCTCCAACACCTCGACCCTGCCGATCACCGGCCTGGCCGAAGCGTCGGTGCGCAAGGATCAGTTCATCGGCATCCACTTCTTCTCGCCCGTAGAGAAGATGCTGCTGGTGGAAATCATCAAAGGCGAACAAACTGGTGATCGCGCGGTGGCCAAGGCGCTGGATTATGTGCGCCAGATCCGCAAAACCCCGATCGTAGTGAACGATGCGCGCTTCTTCTACTGCAACCGCTGCATCATCCCCTACATCAACGAAGGTGCCCGCATGGTCACCGAAGGTGTGGCACCGGTGCTGATCGACAACGCCGCACGCCAGCTGGGCTTCCCTGTGGGTCCGGTGACGCTGACCGACGAAACCTCGATCGATCTGGGCGCCAAAATCGCCCGCGCCACCAAGGCCGCGATGGGCGACGCCTATCCCGAAAGCCCGTCGGACGATCTGGTGTTCTGGATGGAAAGCGAAGGTCGTCTGGGCCGCAAGTCCAAGGCTGGCTTCTTTGATTATGACGAAAAGGGCAAGCGTCTGGGCTACTGGAAAGGCATGCAGGACAAGTACCCGCTGGCCGAAGAGCAGCCCGATCTGCGCGAAGTTCAGGACCGTCTGATGTTCAGCCAGGTTCTGGAAGCGGTTCGCGCACTGGAAGAGGGTGTGATCGAAGACATCCGCGAAGCAGACGTTGGCGCCATTCTGGCCTGGGGCTTCGCACCTTGGTCCGGTGGCCCGCTGAGCTGGGTTGATATCATCGGCACGCCCTACGCGGCAGAACGCTGCGCCGAACTGGCCGCTAAGTATGGCGATCGCTTCACCCCGCCGGCACTGCTCTTGGAAATGGCAGAGAAGGGTCAATCCTTCTACGGACGCTTCGACAAATCGGCAGCCGCCAAAGCCGCCTAAGTCAAAGCGATCCGCTGAAACAACAAAACGCGCCCCCCCGGGGCGCGTTTTTGCGTTTCTTGTTTTAATCCCGCATATTGCCCACATTAGGGCATTCGGCGGCCGCATGTTTTAAGCGCATGAGTGCACTGTTTGTTCGATCAATACTGAGTACGTTCTTTTAAACCGATGATAAGTCACACTTTGAAATCAGAAGCGGCAGATGAATAGCCCGCTTATCTCCGTCTTGATGCCAGTCAAGAATGCACAAGACACAGTGGAAGAAGCTGTTCTTAGCATTTTGCATCAAACATTAGAAAATCTGGAACTGATCGTAGTTGACGACGGCTCCACCGATGGCACCCGCGCGTTGCTACAAAAACAGATGGATGCAGACAGCCGCATCCGACTGTTCACGGCCTCAGGGTGGGGCATCAGTGACGCATTGAACCAGGCCCTTGCCAACGCGCGCGCGCCATTCGTGGCGCGTATGGATGCCGATGATATCTCCATTCGACATCGTTTCAAAACGCAATACCAACGCTTTCAAGAGGCGCCGGAACTGGTACTTCTGGGGTCGAACGTCCATAAATTCTGCGGTGCAACTGACACGCCTTGGCAAAGCCAGCCCTCTCCGACCAAAACGGATATTCTGAAACAGCTTCAGACGCGCACAACACTTATGCACCCAACGATTATGGCGCGGACCAGCGCTTTGCGACAAGTCGGCGGATACCGTAGGCTCTTTGATGGTGCAGAAGATCACGATCTCTTTTTGCGCCTCAGCCGTGTAGGCGAGATCGAGATTTTGCCAGATACCCTATTGAAATACCGCATACACGACAAACAAGTTTCGACCCAATCAGCAGCACGCGGCCTCTGCGCGTCGGCGGCGGCTGCATTTTGTCACTTCTGCGTCCAAACGGGGCGTGCGGACCCTGCGCGAACCAGCCAAAGCTGCCAGCAGATAGCGCGGGGAATGCTAAAATTCTTTGCTGCAAACCCTGCTGAATTCACGCGCGATCATGCAAAACTGTGTGGGCTTGCTCTGAACAGTTTTGCACAATCGAATGACGCGTCCGAACAGGACCGCGCGCTGCGCAACCAGATTTTGCGGGGTGCCCTGCTATCAGGCAACGTACGAAGTGCCTATGCTCTTTGGCGCCGAACCGCCTCCAGACCTCAAATGAAAGAGCGATCTAGGGTTCGGTAGGTAGCGCAGCGTCGTTCATAAACACTGCCCTATCGCTCACGCCATCACATCGTCAAAGGCATAACCAAACCGCTCAATATCCTCGGCGCAGATCTCACCCAGAAAGGCTGCATCACTGTCGCTGTAATAGCGTCGGTAATCGCGGGTCCGGCTGGAAGCATTGACGTGCGGCAATTCCAGCGCCAATCCCAGATGCGCCTCTAGCGGCGGAATGTCTTCGGCCAGATGTTCCAGCCGGATATAGAGGTCGCACACCTCGTTGCCGCGTGCATCCGTCATATAGTGGCGCGCTGGTGCGGCTTTCTGCGCCTGCCATGTCATTGGATGGGCCAAGAAGCCTGAAAACTCCTCCTGACGTGCCAGTTGCACCGCCGGATGATCAAAATCCTGCCGCTGTAGCCAGTGGTAATAGCTGACCATCCGGTCCCACGGATTGCGCACAATGGTGAAGGTGAAATACCGCTCCACCTCATCGGGGCCAACCAGCCCCTCGATATCCGCCAAGGTCGAGTGTTTCCACAACCGCCCGCGCGTCTCTGCTTCGCGGAACCGACGGCGACGGCGGCTGGCCTTGGGGGTGTCACCGATCAGCACATCATCCTTTTTCGCCCGGGCCTCTAGTGCCAGCGCCATAGAGGTGCCACCGGTCTTGGGGATGTGGATGAAGATGTATTGGCGGCCATGAGAGATGAACATGTCCCAAAACTAGTCAATTCCACCGGATAGGCAAAGCCCGTTCACGCGGGATAGCCCCGACCTATACGTTCGCAACAAAATTTCCGCCTTACGCAGAAATACGTTCTTTTCAATCTCGCTGCATCTGCACAATATGCGCGCACAATTGTAACGGAGGATGTGCAATGGGCTGGATGGCAGACGAAACCGGATTGGACAAAAACGCGGCAAACCATGTGGCACTGACGCCGCTGTCATGGCTGAAACGGGCTGCCGTTGTCTATCGTGACCTGCCTGCCGTGGTCTATGGCACCCATCGCAAAACCTATGGCGAATATTACGCACGTGTCAGCCGCCTTGCCTCTGCCCTTGTGCAACGGGGTGTGAAACCCGGCGATGTGGTGGCGACCATCTTGCCCAACATCCCCGCTCAGGCCGAAGCACACTTTGGCGTGCCCGCCTGCGGTGCGGTGCTGAACACCATCAACACCCGTCTGGAACCCGACACCATCGCCTATATCCTCGACCATGGTGAGGCCAAGGTGGTGCTGTGCGATCCCCAATTTCTGCCCGCGCTGGCCACTGCGCTCGATCTGATGCAGGGCCCTGCCCCGGAAATCATCGAAGTGGCGGATGATCAGGCAGGCGTTCATGCCCATGGACACTACATGGAATATGAGGCGCTGCTGGCGTCTGGCGATCCTGACTATGACTGGATCATGCCGCAGGACGAATGGGAAAGCATCGCGCTGAACTACACCTCCGGCACCACCGGCCGGCCCAAAGGCGTGGTCTACCACCACCGCGGCGCATATCTGAACGCGATGAATCAGGTGATCAGCTGGCGCATGACCCTGCACCCGCGCTACCTGACCATTGTGCCGCTGTTTCACTGTAACGGCTGGTGTCACACTTGGCTGATGCCCGCGATGGGCGGCACGGTGATCTGCTGCCGTGATATCACGGCCAAGGCGATCTTTGACGCCATCGCGGATGAGGGCGTCACCCACTTCGGCGGCGCGCCCATCGTGCTGAACACACTGGTCCATGCGCCAGAGGCAGACCGCCGCAGCTTTGACCACACGGTTGAGGTGTTCACCGCCGGTGCCCCGCCCGCGCCTGCGACACTGGCCGCGATTGAACCGATGGGGTTCAACATCACACAGGTCTATGGCCTGACCGAGGTGTACGGCCCCGCCACCGAATGCACGTGGAAGGACGAATGGGACCACCTGGAGGGCGATGCGCGCGCCGCGATCAAGGCCCGCCAAGGCGTCGCCATGCCCGCCTATGAACATGTCACTGTGGTGGACGAACAGATGCAGCAGATCCCGATGGATGGCGCCACGCAGGGCGAAATCGTCTTCCGCGGCAATGGGGTGATGAAAGGCTATCTGAAAAATCCCGAAGCCACGGCAGAGGCCTTCAAAGGCGGTTATTTCCACACTGGCGACATCGCCATTCAGCATCCCGACAGCTACGTGCAAATTTCTGACCGTGCGAAAGACATCATCATCTCGGGCGGGGAAAACATCTCCTCCGTCGAGGTGGAGGGCGTGCTGATGGCGCACCCTGACGTACTGCTGTGCGCGGTGGTCGCCAAACCGGACGAAAAGTGGGGCGAGGTTCCTTGCGCCTTTGTGGAACTCAAAGATGGGCATGATGCGTCCGAGGCAGACCTGATCGCCTTTGCCCGCGAGCGTCTGGCAGGGTTCAAATCGCCGAAGAAAGTGGTGTTCCAAGAACTGCCCAAAACCTCGACCGGCAAGATCCAGAAATTTGAGCTGCGCACGCAGGCCAAATCTCTCTGACAACAGCGGGAAGGGTCCCGCCCTTCCCACCACCTCAAGGGCGGGTAAACCCGCATTGCCGCCCGCCCTGCGCCCGTGTTACCTCTGGTCAAAATGCCATAACAAAAAACGGGCAGAGCAGCCGAAATGAGCACCGCGCTACGCAAATACGAACGTCTTGAGGCGACAGCGCTATGGCGCGCTGGCCCCGATGAACAACGCCGCGAGGTGATTGTGTCTATCGGCCGTGCCACACTGGTGATGTCGGACATGCAGGACCGTCCCCTGACCCATTGGTCCCTGCCCGCCTTGGTGCGCGCCAACCCCGGCGAAGTTCCTGCGATTTATCACCCTGACGGCGATGCCGCAGAGACGCTGGAACTGGGTGCAGATGAGGATGCGATGGTCGAAGCCATTGAAACCCTGCAGCGCGCGATCCACAAACGCCGCCCCCGTTCCGGCCGGTTGCGCTGGGGATTGATGGGCGGGTCCCTCGCCTCTGTTCTGGCGGTCTGCGCGTTCTGGTTGCCCGGTGCCTTGGTGGATCATGCTGCATCTGTTTTGCCCACCAGCCAACAACAGGTCATCGGCAGCGCATTGCTAGAACGCCTGCAGGCCCAGACCAGCACACAACAATGCGACAACCGCCGCAATCGCGCCAGTCTGGATCGTCTGGCTGCGCGCTTGCAGCCGATTGCCCAGAACGATCTACGCATCGCGGTTCTGCGCGGCGATCAACCCGCAACGCTGATGCTGCCGGGCAATCTATTGGTGATCAACGCAGAGCTGCTGGAACGTCATGACGATCCGGATGTCGCGGCGGGTTACATACTGGCCGAACTGTTGCGCGCCCAAAGCAACGACCCACTGCACCGCGACCTCAGTGCCAGCGGGTTGATTGCAACGTTGCGCCTGATGACGACTGGCGATCTTGATGCGCGGTCGTTGGATCAGCGCGCGGCGGAACTGGCCCGATCACATGCCCCTGCCTTTCCACAAGATCCCGCCGCACGCACCACATGGGACAATGCGCTGATCGCGGCCTTCCGTCTGGTTGAAGTGAAATCGTCGCCTTATGGCTATGCCCTTGATCCGACTGGCGAAACGACCCTGTCGTTGATCGAGGCCGACCCCTATCCGCAATCTGCACCACGTCCGGTTCTCACCGACGGTGACTGGCTGCGCCTGCAGGCCATCTGCGAGGGCTAAGCGCCCCCGCAATTTTTCAAATCTAGCGTTTGTGTCTGCGCTTAACGCAGGTAGGCGTCCCCGAAACCAGCGCGGCGCACAATAGATAGCGCAGCGTTGGCCTGCCCCTTGTCCGCGAAGGGGCCGACAACAACCAACTGCACCGGTTTACCGCCACGTTTGGCAGTCCAGATCCGCATCGGCAGCCCTTTGGCTGCCAGATCGCCAGCGGTACGTTGTGCGTTGGCCGGCTGCGCAAAAGTCGCGACCTGAACGTAAGCTTTCAGCAATGCCTGAGCCGACGCCCCCTGCTGCGGTTTTGCCTGCTTGGGCTTGGCAACAAAGGACTTGCTGGACACGACTGCGGGCTGCTGTGCGCGGGCCTGTTCCGTCATGCTGGTATAGGGATACTGCAAACCAGGGAACAACCGCGTCACATCACGCCCAGAGGCACGATCAATCAGCTGACGCGGAACAGTCTGCGTCCAAATCAGATCCATCGCTGCCTTACCCGCTGCCGTCTGGTGTGCCCGTTTGGGATTCAGACGATCATCCGTCCACAACGGGCGGTATCCTTCGGGGATGGCAGTGTCGATCCGGGCATTCTGCTGCGCCTCATAGACATGGCGCGGCGCGATACGCTGCTGCCCGCCTGCGCCAATGCTCGGCAGGTTGGCATAGGGTTGTTGGGTCGCAGACGATGCAAGGCCCGGCGTCGCGGCCAGCGGTCTTTGCGGCTGCGATGGCGTTACCGATCGACGCGGCGTCTGCACTGTCACCCGGGCACCCGGGCTAATCGGATTAAACAGCGATCCGCGGTTAGTTTGCGCATTGCCAAAGATCGGCGACTGCGCCTGAGGGCCACACCGCACACCGCTGCCCGATCCCAGATACCGTTGCGACACAGCCGAACCGCCGCCACAGGCAGGATTGACCACAGCGCGCGGCGCAGGTGGCGCGGTGCGCAACGGCGGCACAATGGGTTTTGTTGCTGCAACAACGGGTTTGGTTTGGGTTTTAGCCTTGGATTTGGATGCGCCTGCACCAAACAACGACGACAACGTGAAACGCGGTGCGCGTTGGGTGGGCTGCGCCCGAACCTGTGTCTTTGCCTGTGGTTTTGCAACTGGCGCCGCAGCCACCTTGGGCGCAGGTCGCGCCACCACTTTGGGCGTGGCTGGCTTCGGCGTCACAGCTGCCGGAGCGCGCGCAACGGCTGTTTTAGGCGCCGTCGCCGTGGTCGCGGGAACCTCATCCGGAATAACCGGAAGATTGCGGTCGATGCCGCCTGCAAACGTTGGTTTCGCGTTACAAATATGGTCGCGCGTGCGCGTCACACGCGGGATCCAGTCCACCAGACCACCGGTGCTGGCACGGATATAAACACAACCGCGACTGTCGACATATTGCCGCCCCTTGTAACTAAGTGGCGGAAATTCAGCTGGAATACTGGTGTCACCCCGCGCCATAGCAGGCGCGGCGTTAAAACCGGCAGTCAGTCCAACGGACGACAGGATAAAAGCGGATAACAGAACTCGTTTCATACTACTAATGTGCCCCCACACAACATGTAGGGGCACAATGCACGAGTTGCGGTAGCCTGTAAAGAATCAGGGCTTATTTTGTACCGAACATACGGTCGCCCGCATCGCCGAGACCAGGCATGATGTAGCCCTTTTCATTCAGGCGCTCATCAAGCGACGCGGTGACGATCGGCACATCGGGGTGTGCTTCCTTCATTTTCGCAACACCTTCGGGTGCGGCCAGCAGGCACATGAAACGGATGTTGGTGGCGCCCGCCTCTTTCAGCAGATCAATCGCTGCGGCCGACGAATTGCCGGTCGCCAGCATCGGGTCCACGGCGATGACCAAACGGTCGCCCATGTTTTCCGGCACCTTGAAGTAGTACTGCACCGGCTCCAGCGTTTCCTCATCACGGTAGAGGCCAACAAAGCCCACACGTGCGCCGGGGATCAGCTCCAACACACCATCCATCAGGCCGTTGCCCGCCCGCAGGATCGACACCAGCGCCAGCTTTTTGCCCTTCAGCACCGGTGCATCCATTTCCTGCATCGGGGTCTGGATAGTTTTGGTGGTCAGTTCCATCTCGCGGGTGATTTCATAGGCCAACAGCTGGCTGATCTCGCGCAGCAGACGGCGAAATTCAGGGGTGGCAGTGTCCTTGTCACGCATCTGGGTCAGTTTGTGCTGTACCAGCGGGTGATCTACGACGGTCAGATGGTCGGTCATACGGCTTCCAATCGTTTCTTGATTTTTGTTTTGGTGGCTGTGTCGCAGAAAGCGGCCTCCGCTGCCACAAGATTCAGCGCGGTGAAATCATCCTGTCCCCAGCCAAAGGCCTGTTCCAGCATTTCATATTCCCGCGTCATCGTTGTGTGGAAGAAGGGCGGATCATCGGTGGACACCGTGACCTTCACCCCCGCATCGCGCAGGCGTTTGATCGGGTGGGCGTCAATCGACGGGTAAACGCCCAGAACGACGTTGGACCCCGGGCAGACCTCCAGCGTGACACCTTCGTCAATCACGCGCTGCATCAGCGCTGCATCCTCGATCACCTGAACACCGTGGCCCAGACGCTCCACCTTCAGATCATCCAGCGCCTGACGGATCGACTCTGGCCCGCCCCATTCGCCCGCGTGGGTGGTCAGCTGCAATCCCGCCTCGCGGGCGCAGTCATAGGCCCATTTGAACGTGCCTTGGGTGAACTGGTTTTCATCCCCGCCCATGCCGAAACCGGTGATGAAATCGCCCTTGGTCTCTGCCGCACAGAGCGCGGTTTCCTTCGCCCATTCGCCGCCAAAGTGACGGATACAGGTGACAATCCCCTTCAGCACAATGCCATGATCAGCCTCGGCCTTAGTGGCCGCTTCCTGAATGGCGTGCAGGTATTCCTTCCACGCCTCCACATCACGGCCACCGCAGAAATCGGGGCTGATGAAACTTTCGGCGTAGATTACCCCGTTGGCGGCGCATTCTTCCAGCACGGCGGTGGTCAGGCGGGCGTAATCCTCCGGCGTTTTCAGGACCGAGGTTGCGGCCTCATACACGCTGAGGAAATGCACAAAATCACGGAAGGCATAGCTGCCATCGTCATTGAAAACGCCGCTCAGATCGACCTTTTTCTCATGCGCCAACTGGCGGATGAAGGCGGGCGGTGCAGCACCCTCGTGGTGCAGATGCAATTCGACCTTGGGTGTGTCTTTCCAACTCATAGGAAACTCCGTCCTTTGCTCTGAGCGTTGCCCACTGCGGGCACATCCAGATGCGCCGCAACCGATGCGGCAATGTCTACAAATCCCACCTGCCCGATGCTGCCAGCGCCAAGGCCAGCGATCAAGACAGGGGTGCGTTCGCGGGTGTGATCGGTGCCCGACCAGCTGGGATCGTTGCCGTGGTCTGCCGTAATAAGCAGCATGTCATCCGCGCGCAGCTGCGCCAGAACCGCGCCCAGTTCACGGTCAAACCATTCCAGCGCGCGGGCATAGCCCGAAATGTCGCGGCGATGCCCATAAAGGCTGTCAAATTCGACAAAATTGGCGAAGGTCAGGCTGCCCTCCTCCGCCTCACCCACCAGATCTTTCAGATGCTGCATCAGCACCTCATCCGATCCTTTGCGCAGATCATCAATCCCCCGCATGGAGAAGATATCGCCAATCTTACCAACACCGTAGACCTTGCGCCCCGCGCCTTGCACCCAGTCGCACAGCGTAGGCGACGGCGGCGCAATGGCATAATCACGGCGGTTGGTGGTGCGGGTGAAACCGCTCGCCTCATCCCCCACGAATGGGCGCGCAATGACGCGGCCCACTTTCATCTCATGCACCATCGGCGCGATGTCTTGGCAAAGCTGCAACAACCGGTCGAGGCCAAAGTGTTCCTCATGCGCGGCGATCTGCAACACACTGTCCGCCGAGGTGTAGCAAATCGGCCAACCGCTACGAATATGTTCCGCGCCATGATCGGCAATCACCTGCGTGCCAGAGGCATGGCAATCCCCAAGGATACCGCCTGTCCCTGCCGCCTGCGCAATTTTAGCGCTGAGGTCGGCGGGGAAACTGGGCACCGTGTCGGGGAAGCAATGCCAATCCCACGGCACCGGCACGCCGGCGATTTCCCAATGCCCTGATGGCGTGTCCTTGCCCGGGCTTACCTCTGTCGCGGCACCCCAGCGGCCTGTGGGCGTGGCGCCCAGACCCGCCGCATCAACCCCAGACGCCAGTTTCACCGCCGCGCCCAACCCCAGCGCATCCATATTCGGCAGATGCAGGGGACCACTGCGCCCCTCCTCTGCCTCGCCTGCCGCGCAGGCGGCGGCGATATGGGCAATGGTGTTGGCGCCAGTATCGGGCAAATCGCCGTTGAAAAACCGATCCGCATCCGGCGCGCCGCCGATCCCGACGGAGTCAATCACAACCAAAAACGCTCGTGCCATGTCAGCCGATCCTTTCATGAACAAGGGGGGGCAGATCCGGCGCCACATCCCCGATGGTGATCGCGCCAGCAACAGCCGCTGCTGCCCGCTCTGCCGCGCCTTCGCGGGCGGCGTGAACGCAGGCCAACGTCTGACCCTTCTGCACTCGGACCCCAAGGGCCGCAACATCCGCCAGACCCACCGCAGGGTTGACCACATCACTTTCGACCTGACGCCCACCGCCAAGGGCAACCACCGCCAACCCCAGCGCGTGGCCATTGATCGCAGTGATGTAGCCATCACGCGGCGCTGTGACCTCTGAAATCACCGGTGCCTCTGGCAACATGCTGCGCCAATCGTCGATGAACCGTGGCGATCCGCCCTGCGCGGCGACCATACGGCCAAACACCTCTGCCGCGCGGCCATCTGCGATCACGGCGCGGATCTGATCTGCGCCCGCCACTGCATCCGCCGCCAGCCCAGCGTTGGCCAGCGCCACGCCGCCCAGTTCGGCGGTCAGATCCAGAAGCGCACCCGTGCTGCGCCCCGTCAGGACGCGCATCGAACTTGCCACCTCCAGCGCATTGCCCAGTTCTGGCACCAGCGGTTGGTTCATATCGGTGATCAGCGCCGATGTCTGGCATCCGGCGGCATTGGCGGTGCTGACCAGCGCGTTGGCCAGCGCCCGCGCCTCATCCGCCGTTTTCATAAACGCGCCAGAGCCGACTTTGACGTCCAGAACCAACCCCTCAAGGCCCGCCGCCAGCTTTTTCGACAGGATCGACGCGGTGATCAGATCAAGGCTTTCAACCGTGCCCGTCACATCGCGGATCGCATAAAGGCGGCGATCGGCTGGCGCCACCTCACCGGTGGCCGACACAATCGCGCAGCCGACATCGCCCACAACCTGACGAAACTGATCTTCGCTCAATCCAGTGCGATAGCCAGGAATCGCCTCCAGCTTATCCAATGTCCCACCAGTATGGCCAAGGCCACGGCCCGAAATCATCGGCACGTAGCCGCCGCACGCCGCCAACGCAGGGGCCAGAACCAGCGACACACAATCGCCGACGCCGCCAGTGGAATGCTTGTCGATCACTGGACGGTCCAGATCCCAACGCATCACATCGCCGCTGTCGCGCATCGCCAGCGTCAGGCCAACGCGCCCTGCCTCGTCCATACCGTTCAGCAGGGCGGCCATGGCAAAGGCACCGGCCTGCGCGTCGCTGACGGTTTCATCAGCCAAACCACGGGCAAACCACGCTAATTCCGCCCGCTCCAACGGCTGGCGGTCGCGCAGTTTCACAATGATTGCACGCGCATCAAATGTCGGGGCATCCATCGCTCAGGTCCGTTCCATATGGGACATGTCAAAGGCACCGGGCAGCAGATCGCCAATGGTGGTCTGCAAGCTGGTGCCATCTGTGGTCGCCAGCGTCACAGTGACATCGCGCGCGCCAAATTCGGCCAGTTTCTGACGGCAGCCCCCACAGGGCGGCACCGGCGCGGGGCTGTCGGCGATCACACACACCTCGGTCAGTTCCTTGGTACCAGCGGCGACCATCGCGGCAATTGCGCCCGCCTCGGCACAGGTGCCTTCGGGGTAGGCGACGTTTTCCACGTTGCAGCCCTGATAGACCACGCCATCCTTGCCCAGAATGGCCGCCCCGACCTTGAAATTCGAATAAGGCGCATGGGCGTTTTCACGCACGCGCGTGGCGGCGGCTAGCAGGGTTTCGGTGGTCGGCATGGATTACGTCCTTTGCTCTTCTCATCCACGTCACCCAAAACTCGCGACACAAACGGCAGCAAAGGGTCAGGCGGATATGTATGGCGGGTATTTTTGATCGAATGAGAAACTTTTGCCCAAAGGCATGGCCTTTGCAAGCACGCGTTAGCGCATAAACACCCCATAAGCCAAATTCCGCACCTTCCGCTAGGTCAAAAAATGGTTTAACACTAAACTAACTGATATTTATTGAGGCGAACCGATGTCCGACAGCCAGAAACAAACCCTGCGCCAGGCCGCTCTACTGTATCATGAGACCCCGAAACCCGGCAAACTAGAGGTGCGCGCCACCAAACCGCTGGCCAATGGGCGCGATCTGTCACTGGCCTACAGCCCCGGCGTCGCCGAAGCCTGCCTAGAGATTAAGGCAGATCCGGCAGACGCCAGCCGCTACACCGCGCGCGGCAATCTGGTGGGCGTGGTATCCAACGGCTCCGCCGTTTTGGGTCTGGGCAACATCGGCGCGCTGGCGTCGAAACCGGTGATGGAAGGCAAGGCGGTTCTGTTCAAGAAATTCGCCAACATCGACTGTTTCGACATCGAAGTGGACGAAAAAGACCCCGAAAAACTGGCAGAGATTGTCTGCGCCCTCGGCCCGACCTTCGGCGCCATCAACCTCGAAGACATCAAGGCACCCGATTGCTTTATCGTCGAAAAGATCTGCCGTGAACGGATGAACATCCCCGTGTTCCACGACGATCAGCACGGCACCGCGATTGTTGTCGGCGCGGCGGCGACCAACGCTTTGCAGGTGGCCGGCAAACGGTTTGAGGATATCAAAATCGTCTCCACTGGTGGCGGCGCAGCAGGCATTGCCTGCCTCAACATGCTGCTGAAACTGGGCGTCAAACGCGAAAACGTCTGGCTGTGCGATATCGACGGTTTGGTCTATGAGGGCCGCACCAGCGAAATGACCCCACAAAAGGCCGAATATGCCCAAGCCAGCGACAAACGCACGCTGGATGAGGTGATCGAAGGCGCGGACATGTTCCTTGGCCTGTCTGGCCCCGGCGTGTTGAAACCCGAAATGGTCGCCAAAATGGCCGACCGCCCCATCGTTTTCGCCCTTGCCAACCCGACGCCGGAAATCATGCCGGATGAGGCGCGCAGCGTCGCGCCAGAGGCGATCATCGCCACAGGCCGCAGCGATTTCCCCAATCAGGTCAACAACGTATTGTGTTTCCCCTTCATCTTCCGTGGGGCGCTGGATGTAGGCGCGACCGAGATCAACGATGAAATGTGCGTCGCCTGTGTGCAAGGCATCGCTGAGCTGGCCCGCGCCACCACCTCTGCCGAGGCGGCAGCGGCCTACAAAGGTGAACAGCTGACCTTTGGCGCGGATTATCTGATCCCGAAACCGTTTGATCCGCGTCTGGTTGGCGTGGTCTCTGCCGCTGTAGCCAAGGCCGCGATGGACAGTGGCGTCGCCACCCGCCCGATCGACGATCTGGAGGCGTATAAACACAAGCTGGACCAGTCGGTGTTCAAATCCGCGCTGTTGATGCGTCCGCTGTTTGAAAGTGCGCGCGCTGCCGCCCGCCGCATCATCTTTGCCGAGGGTGAGGATGAACGCGTGCTGCGCGCCGCACAGGCGATTCTGGAAGAAACCACAGAGACCCCGATCCTGATCGGCCGTCCCGAGGTTCTGGAAGCACGCTGCGAACGCGCGGGCCTCAACATCCGTCCGGGCGTGGATTTCCAGTTCGTGAACCCCGAAAACGATCCGCGCTATTTCGATTTCTGGACCAGCTATCATGAGCTGATGGAGCGCAAGGGCGTCACCCCCGATCTGGCCAAGGCGATCATGCGCACCAACACCACCGCCATTGCCGCCGTCGCTGTACATCGGGGTGAGGCAGACAGCATGATCTGCGGCACCTTCGGCGAATACCGCTGGCACCTGAACTATATCCAGCAGATCCTTGGCACCCCTGACCTCAGCCCGCATGGCGCGCTTTCGCTGATGATCCTAGAGGATGGGCCGCTGTTCATTGCTGACACACAGGTGCATGAACTGCCGACCCCCGAACAACTGGCCCGTATCGCCGAAGGCGCGGCGCGCCATGTGCGCCGCTTTGGTCTGGAACCGAACGTCGCACTGTGTTCGCAAAGCCAGTTCGGCAACCACGCCGAAGGATCGGGCAAGCGCCTGCGCGAAGCACTGGAGATCCTCGACAGCCGCGACACTGATTTCTGCTATGAAGGAGAAATGAACGTGGATGTGGCACTTGACCCGGGTCTGCGCCAAAAACTGTTCCCGCGCTCGCGCATGCCAGGCGTGGCCAATACGTTGGTCTTTGCCCACGCGGATGCGGCATCGGGTGTGCGCAACATTCTAAAAATGCGCGCCGATGGTCTGGAAGTGGGACCAATCCTGATGGGCATGGGCAACAAGGCACATATCGTCAGCCCATCCATCACTGCGCGTGGCCTGCTGAACATGGCGGCCATCGCAGGCACACCAGTGGCACATTACGGCTGATAGTGGCACACAATATTTACAACGACAGGCCCCAGCCATCGGTTGGGGCCTGTCGCGTTTGGGGCGCCCCCAACTCAGACGCCCCGGCAGATCACGTCCATCCCAACGTGACCTGCGTTATCTATGCTTCATAAGGAAAGTAAGACGCTTCAGGCGCGGTTGATGCGCGCCAGAATACGCAAATCAATTTGTGGCCCGACCAAAGCGGCATAACCCGATGCCCCAAAATCATGTCGGTCCAGGCTGCCAGTCAGCAAGATCGATAGATTGTTCAGATCGCCCGCCTCTGTGCCGCGCTGGCGAAACAGCTGCGCATTTAGCGTTACCGGACGCGACACACCGCGCACCGTCAGATCGCCTGTCACCTTGGCATCATGAATCGTGCCAGTGATGCGGCGTCCGACAAACCGGATGGTTGGATGATTACGCACATCCAGTACCTCGGCACCTTTCAACGCCTCGGTGGCAAAGAAAAAGCCTGCGCGCGCCTTCTTCGGGCTGAGGGTCACGTCAATCTTGCTGCGGGAAATATTACGCAAATCCAATTGCAGATCGGCCGATTGCACCGGCATACTGCCCTTGGTTCCGTCCGAATCCAGATAGTAGGTAAAGCCGACAACGCTGTCCTCTTTGTCCAGCAGGTACTTTGCAGGCGCAGCCTGCGCAAACGGTGCGGACATCATAGTCAAACCAAAAGCCGCGATAGAACGGGCAAAATGACGTCTGTTCATAGTCTCTTCCTTTTCTTGCCCGACGCGCTGACACACAAACGGATACTGGGTTGGGCAGATCGCGCTGCCGAGAGCGCCTGCCGTTAAGACCAGTATGCCAGAGGGTCCGCTCACATGCGCCCAAACTCTCTGCGAGGGGATGCACACGCAAACAGACGCCGCCGTGATCACCCCGTGAAGCCGCCAGACAAACCGGAGCAGCACGACTGGCGAGTCACGATATTAACGACTGCAAACTTTGCAATTTTGCAAAAATGCGCACTCTGCGTTAGAAATCAGCAAAGTCTTCGCCGCTTTGCGAAGCCGTTTCGCGTGATTTGGCCGAAAATGCCAATCAGGCGCAATATTGTGACCGTGCGTCACAGGCAATGCTTGCCCCGTCTTGACGCCCTCCCCTATCCAATAGGCATGGAATGAGGAGGAGGAAAACCATGTCATATAAAGAGGTCTATCAAAGCTGGCAGGACAATCCCGAAGCTTTCTGGATGGATGCCGCCAAGGCGATCGACTGGGACAGCGCCCCCTCAAAGGCGCTCTTTGACAAGGGCGACAACCTGTATGAATGGTTCGCGGATGCCAAGGTAAACACCTGCTGGAACGCCGTTGACCGCCACGTTGAAAACGGCCGCGGTGAACAGACCGCGATCATCTACGACAGCCCGATCACCCACACCAAGCGCGAAATCTCTTATGTCGAGCTGCGCAACCGTGTTGCCTCTCTGGCTGGTGCGTTGCGTGCCAAAGGCGTTGAAAAAGGCGATCGCGTCATCATCTACATGCCGATGATCCCCGAAGCACTGGAAGCGATGCTGGCCTGTGCCCGCCTTGGTGCAATCCATTCGGTGGTCTTTGGTGGCTTTGCAGCCAACGAACTGGCCGTGCGCATTGACGATTGTGAACCCAAGGCGATCATCGCTGCCTCCTGCGGGTTGGAACCGGGCCGCGTGGTCCACTACAAACCGCTGCTGGACGGCGCCATCGAACTGGCCGAACATAAACCGGATTTCTGCGTCATCTTCCAACGTGAACAAGAGGTCGCCGAACTGGTCGAAGGTCGGGACGTAAACTGGCACGGGTTCCAATACGGCGTCGAACCCGCCGAATGCGTTCCGGTTGAGGGCAACCACCCCGCCTACATCCTCTATACCTCGGGCACCACAGGTCAGCCCAAAGGCGTTGTCCGCCATACCGCAGGCCAGTTGGTCGCGCTGAACTGGACGATGAAAAACATCTACAACGTCGATCCCGGTGATGTGTTCTGGGCCGCCTCGGACGTGGGTTGGGTGGTTGGCCACAGCTACATCTGCTACGGCCCCCTCATCCACGGCAACACCACCATCGTGTTCGAAGGTAAACCCGTCGGCACCCCCGATGCAGGCACTTTCTGGCGGGTGATTGAGGAACATAAGGTGAAGTCGTTCTTCACCGCGCCCACCGCGTTCCGCGCCGTGAAACGCGAAGACCCGACTGGCGAGTTCGTCAAGAAATACGACCTCAGCTGTCTGGACCAAGTCTTCCTCGCCGGGGAACGTGCAGACCCCGACACCATCGTCTGGGCGCAGGAACAGCTGCGCAAGCCGATCATCGACCACTGGTGGCAGACCGAACTGGGCTTCCCCGGTGTGTGTAACCCCGTTGGCATCGAACTGCTGCCGGTGAAACTCGGTTCCCCCTCGGTGCCGCTGCCGGGTTATGACATGAAGATCCTTGATGATGCAGGCAACGAGCTGCCTGCGGGCGAACTGGGCGCAATCGTCACCCCGCTGCCGCTGCCGCCGGGCACCTTCCCGACCCTGTGGAAAGCCGAAGAACGGTTCAAATCATCCTACCTCAGCAACTTCCCGGGTTACTATGAAACCGGCGATGCGGGCATGATCGACGAAGACGGCTACCTCTACATCATGGCGCGCACCGATGACGTGATCAACGTGGCCGGCCACCGCCTGTCCACCGGCGCAATGGAAGAGGTTCTGGCAGGCCACCCCGATGTGGCGGAATGTGCCGTGATCGGCGTCGCGGATTCGCTGAAAGGCCAGATGCCGATGGGCTTCCTCTGCCTGAACGCGGGCTGTGATCGCGCCCACACTGATGTGGTGAAAGAGGTGGTTGCACTGGTGCGCGAAAAGATCGGCCCTGTTGCCGCGTTCAAACTGGCCACCGTTGTCGACCGCCTGCCCAAAACCCGCTCGGGCAAGATCCTGCGCGCCACCATGGTGTCGATCGCCGATGGCAAGGAATACAAAATGCCCGCCACCATCGACGATCCCGCCATTCTGGACGAGATCAAGCTGGCCCTGCAGGGTCTGGGCTACGCCCACGACTAAGGCCAGCGTCCGTGTGAAACGTCAGAAGGCCGCGCATCTACGCGGCCTTTTTGAGCATTTAGGGAACATTGAAAGGTGCAGGGGCAGCGCGCTATTCGAACTGTTCGCGCAGCAGCCGCTCCTCTAGCCCGTGGCCGGGGTCAAACAGCAACCGGTGCGAGATTTGCGGCTCCGAGCGGATTTCAACCGATGTGACATTGGGCACCAGATTGCTATCCGCTTCGGCCATCACGGGGCGCTTTTCCGCCTCGATCACATCAAACCGCACAGTCGCCGTGGTCGGCAGCAGCGCCCCGCGCCAGCGCCGCGGACGAAAAGGCGCAATCGCGGTCAACGCCAAAATGTCAGTCCCCACTGGCAGGATCGGCCCGTGAGCCGAGTAGTTATAGGCGGTTGATCCTGCAGGGGTCGCAACAAGGGCACCGTCACAGATCAGCTCTTCCATACGCAGGCGTCCGTCGATGGAAATCCGCAGCTTCGCCGCCTGCGAACCAGAACGCAACACCGACACCTCGTTCAGCGCCAGCGCGCGATGCGTGGTGCCATCGCGGCAGGTTGCGGTCATCGACAGCGGATGAATTTCCGCCTCCTCTGCCTCACCCAGGCGTTTCAGCAGATTGCTTTCAGAATACTCATTCATCAGAAAGCCAATGGTGCCGCGGTTCATCCCATAGACCGGCAGCGCCAGATCACGGGTGCGGTGCAGGGTCGACAGCATAAAACCGTCACCACCAAGCGCGACGATCACATCTGCCTCTTCCTCCTCAACACAGCCATAACGACTAAGAAGCGCGGCGCGTCCGGTCTGCGCCGAAGGGCTGTCACTGGCAACAAAAGAGATTTTCATGGGGATTCGGCAATCTTGTGGTTTCCGATAGGCGTATTTGGTGCCGATCGAACCACAACTTTGCGTCAAGCACCACCCCTGCCGCCTACACACGCCACTTGGTCGCATTCATCGCTTTCTGAAAGGCCATTATTCCGTTACCTAAACGCAATCAATCTCTGCCCTCTAAATTCTGACGGAGTGTCCCATGTCCGACAACGGTTTCTTCACCGAAAGCCTCGCAACCCGCGATCCCGAGCTGTTTGGCTCCATCACCGACGAACTGGGCCGCCAGCGTCATGAGATCGAACTGATCGCATCGGAAAACATCGTTTCCGCCGCCGTGATGGAAGCACAGGGTTCCGTGCTGACCAACAAATACGCCGAAGGCTACCCGGGCCGCCGCTACTATGGCGGTTGCCAGTACGTCGACGTTGCCGAAAACCTGGCCATCGACCGCGCCAAGGAACTGTTTGGCTGTGAGTACGTGAACGTTCAGCCGAACTCCGGTTCGCAGGCGAACCAAGGCGCCTTCATGGCGATGATCAAACCCGGCGACACCATTCTGGGTATGAACCTGGCCTCCGGTGGTCACCTGACCCACGGCGCAGCCCCCAACCAGTCGGGCAAATGGTTCAACGCTGTTCAGTACGGTGTACGCGAAGACAACAACCTGATCGACTACGATCAAGTGGCCGAGCTGGCGCGCGAGCACAAGCCTGCCCTGATCATCGCCGGTGGCTCCGCCATCCCGCGTCAGATCGACTTTGCCAAGTTCCGTGAAATCGCTGACGAAGTTGGCGCCTTCCTGATGGTCGACATGGCCCACTTTGCCGGTCTGGTTGCCGCAGGCGAACACCCCTCGCCCTTCCCCTATGCGGATGTTGCGACCACCACCACCCACAAGACCCTGCGCGGTCCCCGTGGCGGCATGATCCTGACCAACAACGAAGCGCTGGCCAAGAAAATCAACTCTGCCATCTTCCCCGGCATTCAGGGTGGTCCGCTGATGCACGTCATCGCCGGTAAAGCCGCTGCCTTCGGCGAAGCGCTGCGTCCCGAGTTCAAAGCCTACCAGAAGCAAGTGCGCGCAAACGCTGTTGCACTGGCCGATCAGCTGATCAAGGGCGGTCTGGACATCGTCACCGGTGGCACCGACACCCACGTGATGCTGGTAGACCTGCGCCCCAAAGGTGTGAAAGGCAACGCCACCGAAAAGGCCCTGGGCCGCGCGCACATCACCTGCAACAAAAACGGCATCCCGTTTGACCCGGAAAAGCCGATGGTCACCTCGGGCATCCGTCTGGGCACCCCCGCCGGCACCACCCGTGGTTTCGGTGAGGCGGAATTCCGTCAGATCGCTGACTGGATCGTCGAAGTGGTCGACGGTCTGGCCGCCAACGGCGAAGAAGGCAACGCCGCCGTCGAAGCCAAGGTGAAAGCCGAAGTTGAAGCGCTGTGCGCAAAGTTTGAGATGTACCCGAACCTGTAAGGTTTGCCTGCATCCATGACACAGGAAACCCCGGACCAGCGGTCCGGGGTTTTTATTTGGTGCAGCGGTCGGATCACGCCTCTTCGCGCAGCGCCTCTTCCAGCATCTTTTCGTTGCGCGCATCCTCAATTTTGCGAATACGATCTTCGCTGGAACGCTGGTCAAAACGGTATTTCACCACGTTGATCAGGCTGAGCGTCAGCAACACGATACCCATGCCCCAGAAACCTTTGGTCGACAGCGGCACATCAGTGGACAGCCACAAAGAAATCGCCAGCAAACCATAAGAGAGGGCCACACCGGCCATGTTCAGGGTGATAATCAGGGCGTTGTCGTTACGGTCGGTCATAAGTTTAATCCTTTAATATCGTTAATATTGTTCAGTTATGCAGTTTTCAGGCGGGCCAGCACGGCGCTACCTGTCACCTTTTGCGCGGCGCCATAGCCCGCATCGGCCAGCTTACTCAGCGCGCTGTCGGGCTTCAGGCCACTGTCGATCTCATGCAGGATCTGCGCCTGTTCAAACGGATCTTCGGCACCCAAAACCTGTTCGATCAACGCTTCTGCGTCGTCGAAGGCGCTGTCGTGTGCGATGTGGCGGCTCAGCCCCTTTTGCGCGACCTGCTCACGGCGCACGGCACGGGCGGCGATTGCCCCCTGTTTCAGATCAAGAATGCGGCGACTGGCGCGTTCCACGGCGTTTTGCAGCTGCAACACACGGGCATCCAGCCGCTCTACCGTCTGACGGCGCAGGGTGGCTTCGTTTTCCAGCGACGCTATCGCCTCTGCCGCCTGTGCGGCCAGGTCATCGCGCGCATCCGCCAGCGCTGCGGTCGCGCGGTCGGTCAGGTCGGTGATCTGCCCCTCAATCCGGGTCAGCTGCGCCGCCTCGCTACGCTGTTTTTGGATCAGGCTGGCAAGGCTGAATTTGGCGTTCTTCAGGCCTGCTTCGGCCTCGCGGATTTTCTGGTCAATCAATTCGATGGCATGCACATCACGCAGCCGCTCTTCAGCGCGGGCGTTGGTGCCTTGGATCAAAGTCTTCAGCGTTGAAAACATCTTCTACCTCCGTTGTTGCGGCGCTCAACAATTATGAACGTCGTTCACAAGACGGATATAGAAACAATTTGAACATTGTTCAAGATATTTTTTGAACAATGTTCAAATTTTATCGAATATGGCTCAAAACCTGCGCGATCATCACCTCGATCTGATCGCGTGGCACGCCGGAAATCCGATTCTCCAAGCCTAACAACACAATGCCATGAACCGAAGAAAACAGCGCGCGCGTCATCAATGACAGTTCTTCTGCCTCCATCTCGGGAAAGATTTGCGACAAAGGCTGCGAGATCAACGCAAACAAACCACCCAAGGCGGACATGTACCAATCCGGCACGTTGTGATCAGTGGACATCTCCACATCAAACAGCGCCCGCCACAGATGCGTATGTTCCGCGGCGAAGGACAAATAGGCGTTACTCATCACGATCAGGCGGTCATTGGGCGCCAGCCCCTCTGCCCCCTCAAACGACGCCCGTACAGCCTGCCCCAACGCCTGAAAGGTGCGCCCGTTGACCGCCAGAACCAACGCCGTCATGTCGTCAAACACCGTGTAGATCGCCCCTAGCGCGCAACCCGCATCCTGCGCCAGTTGCCGCGCCTTGAGCGAAGAAAGGCCACCTGCGACGATCTGCGCCTCTGCCAGTTCGATCAGTTTTTCCCGCAATGCGGCACGCCGCGCCTCTACTTTGCCTGCCATTTTATTCCCCTCTGCATCGTCTCGAGTGAACATCGTTCATAATCGTCCCGAAAGCAAACGAAGAAAGCGCACCATGCTGGACAGCACAAACCAGAGGGCGTTAGTTAAAAGAATGAAAAAAGCACTTATTTCCAAAAGCAAATTTCTTAGCCTTGTTCTACGGCACGCCCCTGAAGAAATTGATCTGACACTCGACAAGTCTGGCTGGGCATCGGTCGAGAAGATACTTTCCAATCGTCGCCAACCAATAACACGCGATGAACTGATCGAAATTATCGACACCAATCCAAAGCAACGGTTCGCACTCTCTGAAGATGGGCAATACATCCGCGCCCGTCAGGGTCACTCACGCGATGTCGATCTGGGCCTGAAACCAGCAATTCCGCCCGAAAAACTATTTCACGGCACCTCTGCAGCGTCATGTGACGCAATCTTGTCAGAAGGGCTTAAACCCATGGGGCGCCAGCACGTACATCTCTCCGTTGATGTTGACACCGCGCGCACTGTTGGCGCCCGCCACGGCAAACCCGTTGTCTTGCAGATCGCTGCCGGTCCCCTGCATCAAAATGGACAGCTTTTCTATTTGTCAGAAAACGGGGTCTGGTTGACCGGTGCAATTCCGCCAGATGCCATTACGCGATGACCGAACACGCCCTAACCATCGAACGCCGTCTGGGCGACCGAATGCGCGCCCGCCTGCCGCATGGGGTCGTCGAGTTTGTCATGTTCGTCCTGAAACAGGGCTGGGCCTGCCTGTTCGGGATCTGCCTGCTGGCCGCGATCCTTGTGACCAAGGCAATATGGCAACCGGAATGGTCGCTACATCGCTATGATGCGCTGGTGGGTATCGCACTGGCTCTGCAGGTGGCCTTTCTGGCGCTCAAACTGGAAAGCTGGGAAGAGGCCAAGGTCATCGCGCTGTTCCATCTGACTGGAACGGCGATGGAACTGTTCAAGGTACAAGCGGGCAGCTGGGCCTATCCGGAACCGGGCCTGCTAAAACTGATGGGCGTACCGCTGTTTTCGGGATTTATGTACGCCGCCGTCGGATCCTATATGGCGCGGGTGATCCGGTTGTTTGACATGACCTTCGCACCCTACCCGCCATTCTGGACCACAGTGGTGCTGGCAACTGCTATCTATGTGAATTTCTTTGCACATCATTTTGTGCCAGACATCCGCATCGCGCTGTTTGCCGCCACATTGGTTCTGTTCCTGCGCACGCGGATCTGGTTCCGCATCGGGGCAAACTGGTACTGGATGCCGTTGCCGCTGGCGGCGTTCTTTTCCAGCTTCTTCCTGTGGCTGGCAGAAAACATCGGCACGCTGACAGGCACGTGGCTCTACGCCGGTCAAAACCCGCTGGATCGGGTCAGCTTTGCCAAGATGGGATCGTGGTATCTGCTGCTTTACGTCAGTTTCGTCACTGTAACGCTAGTGCTGCGCCACGCCTTGCAGCGCCAACCTCATGATCCACGCAACAGCTAAAGAACCCACTGGCGCCCTGCCCCACGCTGTTCTATCCAGTTCCTATGCTGAACCAGATCGTCCACGGTGACCCGACCAACCAACCCGCCCTTCTGATCGTGCATGGCCTTTACGGGTCAGGCCGCAACTGGGGGGTGATTGCCAAACGCCTGTCTGATGAACGTCAGGTGATCGCAGTCGACCAGCGCAACCATGGCTACAGCCCCTGGATCGACGATCACAGCTACGCTGGCATGGCTGCGGACCTGGCCGAGGTCATTCGCGCCCACGGGGCCCCTATGGACGTCCTGGGCCATTCCATGGGCGGCAAAGCGGCGATGGTGTTGGCGCTAGAACACCCAGACCTGGTGAACCGCCTGATTGTCGCTGACATCGCGCCCGTGACCTACACCCATTCACAGATCCAATATGTCGAAGCGATGCGGGCCGTCGATCTGGCACGGGTGGACAAGCGCTCGGACGCAGAGGCGCAGCTGCGCGCGATCGTAGAGGATCCAATTCTGCCAACCTTTTTCACCCAGTCCCTGGATGTGGCTGGCAAGCGCTGGCGGCTAAACTTGGATGTACTGGCGCGGGATATGGATCAAATCCTGAGCTTTCCAGAAATCGACCGTCAATATTTTGGCGACACGCTTTTCCTGTCCGGCGCCCTGTCTGATTATGTGAAACGCGAAGACAGAAATTTGACCAAATCGCTATTTCCCAACAGCCATTTCGCCAAAATTCCAGAGGCTGGTCATTGGCTGCACGCAGAAAAGCCGCGCGAATTTGAAGCGGCCGTGCGCAGCTATCTGAACCGCGGCTAAGTCAACAGGCTGGAAAGGTGGTGGCGACAACGTTTGGGGGACCCCTTCCCACGCACGTCATCGCCACCGTCCCACCGAGGCGGGATTCGCACAAAGCTTTGATCAATCAGTGAAAAGAGCCCGTGCGACAAAATAGGTCGCCGGTAGGGAAACGACAAAACCGATCAATGCTGCGGTTACCAAACCGCTGACACTGTCGTGTCCAGTCACCAGCGCCACGATAAGCGCCGAACCAGCCAGCGTTGTCCCAATGAAGAGGTGCAAAATGGCTGCAAGTCTGAACATGTCATGTCCCCCAATTCGTTAGCTTCGATTTGAGTGATCATATTACCCCCCTTGAATGCTGCGGAGCATGATTTGAATCAACTCTTAACTACGGAAATTTGACGCTTACGTAGGGTCAATGCGGTAGATTTCCGGATAAAAATCGCCGCTTAGTTGAAAAACTAATCAAAATACACAGGTTTAGGGGTGCCGAAAAATATCGATCAAAATCAAATGGTTTTCATGTAAATAAATCATAGGTTTTGCCACGCACCTTTTATCCCCCCGAAGGAGAGGGCACCAAGCCGCGCCACAGGGTGTCTGTTTTTTGACACCAATTTCATCGATCAACGTCAAACGTAGACAGCGGCCACGAAAAACCCCGCCTCCAGATTTTGGGGCGGGGTTTTCTGTTTAATCGTCCATTTTCAGGGCAGAGATGAAGGCCTCTTGTGGGATGTCCACCTTGCCGAATTGGCGCATCTTCTTCTTACCGGCTTTCTGCTTTTCCAGCAGTTTCTTCTTCCGGGTCATGTCGCCGCCGTAACACTTGGCGGTCACGTCCTTACGCAGGGCTGCCAGCGTTTCCCGGGCGATCACCTTGCCGCCGATGGCGGCCTGGATCGGGATTTTGAACATGTGACGCGGGATCAGATCCTTCAGCTTTTCGCACATGGCGCGACCACGCAGTTCGGCACGGTCACGGTGCACCATGACGGACAGCGCATCCACCGGTTCCTCGTTCACCAGAATGGACATCTTCACCAGCGTATCTTCGCGGTAGCCGGTCATCTGATAATCGAAAGAGGCATAGCCCTTGGTCACCGATTTCAGACGGTCATAGAAATCAAACACAACCTCGTTCAGCGGCAGGTCATAGACCGCCATCGCACGGCTACCCGCGTAGGTCAGATCCTCTTGGATACCACGGCGGTCCTGACACAGTTTCAGCACGTCACCCAGATATTCATCGGGCACCATGATGGTCGCCTTGATGCGCGGCTCCTCAAGGTGGTCCACCTTGGACAGGTCGGGCATGTCTGCGGGGTTGTGCAGTTCGATCATCTCGCCCGGTTCATTATCCTTGCCCTTCATGTAGACATGGTAAATCACCGACGGCGCGGTTGTGATCAGTTCGATGTTGTATTCACGTTCAATCCGGTCGCGGATCACCTCAAGGTGCAAAAGACCAAGGAAGCCACAGCGGAAGCCAAAGCCAAGCGCGGCAGAGGTTTCCATTTCATAAGAGAAGGAGGCGTCGTTCAGCGCCAGTTTCTCAATCGCGCCGCGCAGGTCCTCGAACTCAGCCGAATCGACAGGGAACAGGCCACAGAACACAACCGGCTGGCTTGGCTTAAAGCCTTCGAGCGGCTCTTCGGCGCCCTTCTTTTCGGTGGTGATGGTGTCGCCCACCTTGGTGTCGCGCACCTGTTTGATCGACGCGGTGATAAAGCCGATCTCACCCGGGCCCAACTCGTCCACCTGCGCCATTTCAGGGCGGAACACCCCGATGCGGTCCACAGGGTAGTTGGCGCCGGTCTGCATCATGGTGATACGCTGACCCTTGCGCAGGGTACCGTCCATGATCCGCACCAGAACCACAACGCCAAGATAGGCGTCATACCAGCTGTCCACCAGCATCGCCTTCAACGGCGCGTCACGGTCACCGGTGGGGGCTGGCAGGCGGGTGACGATCGCTTCCAGCGTGTCCTCGATGCCGATGCCCGATTTGGCCGAAACCTGAACCGCGTCGGTGGAGTCAATGCCGATCACATCCTCAATCTGTTCCGCCACACGGTCACAGTCGGACGCAGGCAGGTCGATCTTGTTCAGAACCGGCACAATCTCATGATCCGCCTCAATCGCCTGATAGACGTTGGCCAGCGTCTGCGCCTCGACCCCTTGGGTCGAGTCGACAACCAGCAGCGATCCCTCAACCGCGCGCATAGAACGCGACACCTCGTAGGCGAAGTCGACGTGGCCGGGGGTGTCGATAAGGTTTAGCACATAGGTCTCACCGTCCTTCGCCTGATAGTCGATGCGAACGGTGTTGGCCTTGATGGTGATGCCGCGTTCCCTCTCGATATCCATCGAGTCCAGGAGCTGTTCCTTCATGTCCCGATCGGCCACTGTGTTGGTCGATTGGATCAGGCGGTCAGCCAGCGTGGATTTACCGTGGTCGATATGCGCCACGATCGAGAAATTGCGGATATGTTTCAGGTCGGTCATGGGCCGGATATGCGTTGGAATCAGGCGTTGGTCAATATGGCGCGTAGACCCCAAGCCCTGTAAAAGCACAAAGATGCAGGGTTTGGGGATGTTTTGCCGATGCCGCAGGGCAAAGACGGTATGCCTTAGCCCGACGTTTCGCGAAAATGCGCAGCAGGGTGCGCGCGCAAATCAGGTCAGTCGAAATCGAAAATCTCTGACAGGAAGCTCTTGGGCTTCTTCTTTTTCTGGTAGTGCTGCCGGCGATCATCGTAGCGCTGCGCAGGTTGCGCCGCGGGCTGCGGGGCACGGGGCGCTTCGGGCATGGCAGAGCGTTCGACGATCTTGTCCAACTCTCCACGATCCAACCACACGCCGCGGCATTGGGGACAATAGTCAATTTCGACCCCTGCGCGTTCGGTCATGACCAGTTGGGCACCATCAATAGGACATTGCATTGATCTCACTCCTCCATGATTACTCAATAGAAATGGGGCCTGCCCCCACCGGAACAAGCCCCACCTCTCTGGATTTCGAACGTGTCAGCGACAATCAGCGCAGCACATGCACCGCGCATTTGGCGTGGCGCACCACCTGTGTCGCGGTAGAGCCGAGCAACAGGTTCTGCATGCCCGGGCGGTGCGATGCGATCACGATGCAATCCACATCATTTTCTGCCGCATAATCCACGATTGTGCGGCCCGAATGACCATCGACAACCTGAACCTCTGCGTTGTCGACGGTCTCGATCATTTGCCCCAGCTCTTCGGCGACTGATTTCTGCATATCTTCGTGGAACCCTGCAGGCACATAGGTCAGCGCGTAACCGGGCACCGCCTCCATCACGTGCAAGAGGGTCAGCTTGCCACCCTCTTCGCGGATGGCCTGTGCGATTTCAATGGCGCCAACAGCATCACGGTTGGCCTCGAACGAGACGGGGACAAGGATATTTTTATACATAAGGGGTTCTCCTTTCGCTTGGCGACACAGTCGCACAAGCAGAAAACCCCCGCTTTGATCGAAGTCAGATACGTGACCCTACGTCGGCAGACCTACCGTTTCCGGTCAGAGAACCGTCACCTTGGTGCCGCGCGGTACGCGATCATACAGGTCGGCAACATGATCGTTGATCATACGGATACAGCCATTGGACACTGACCGGCCGATGGTATGCGGCTGTGTCGTGCCATGGATGCGGAAATAGGTGTCACGCCCATCTTTGTAGAGGTAGAGCGCCCGCGCGCCCAGCGGGTTAGACGGACCACCGGGCTGGATGTAATCATTGTCGACGAATTTCGCATAGGTGCGCGGTTCGCGCTGGATCATCGACGGCGTCGGGCGCCATTGCGGCCATTTGGCCTTGCGCTGGATGATGGCGTCGCCTTTGAATTCCAGACCTGCTTTGCCAACGCCGACGCCATACCGCCGCGCGGTGCCCACGCCAGTCACAAGGTAAAGGAAATGCGCCTGCGGCAGCACCAGAATTTGGCCTGGTTCCACATCCGATTTAATCGCCACATCCTGCGGCAGATATTTCGGGTCCACCTCAAACGCCCGCGCAATCGACGGCATGGCAAGGGTGGTGGTGGCGGCAGCGGCGGTGGTCAGGAAATGACGGCGTTTCATCGGCAATACTCATGTGCTGGTCAAATAACTGTCCAGCCAGCATGGCGCGAAGCATGTGAAAAATCAACGCAGGGGGCGATGGTAGCGATCACATTTCAGCCAGTTGTGCGTCGATCAGATCGCCGCCCAATCAGTGAACCGATGCGTCTGCGGCGCAGGTTTGCGCGGTGCTTCAGCGCTGGATTTGGCGGGTTGGTTGCGGTTGTGCTGTGTGGTCTGTGACATAGTTTTGTCCTCCTATGCGATAGACATGGGAAGGCAGGCGCCGCGTTGCGAGGGATGTTTCAACCGGCTGGCGGGGGTGTGAGGGGATGTGTTTGTGACCACTCAAGCGAAGCACATTTGCCAAATCAAAGATTTGGCAGCGCCCGAACCGCCCCCACGGGGCGGGCGCTCCGCTTCGCCCCTCGGTTCGTGCGCGATCAGCTCTAAACTACTAATGAGTCATACAATTCGGCGCACGCCCGCAAACGACACCACAATTCATAACTAATGACAGATTGCAATTTCACCCAGTAGAAGAAAGAGTGCAGGCAATACTACTCAAGGCTCAAAAAGATAATTTAACGCATGACAAAAACTACCACGCTCCCGAAACCAGACAGCCCCACTATCCTAACCCTACGAATTGATAACAGTGAACCAATTGAACTCAACGATTTCGTTGGCGCATTCACGTCCTTGGCTCGCGCATACCGAAACCAAGCTGCAGAGAACCCCGATATCGAGGACAATGCTGAAATTTACGTCAAAGAAGTTCGGAAAGGGTCTATTGAAGCCGACTTACTTCCGTATGTCATGTCCACCGCCCCAATCATCGCGCAACATGCAGATCAAGCACTTCAAGCAATTGAGTTTGTCGCGCAATGGAGACAGCGCATTACTGATCTGATCGAGGGGAATGTGCCCAAAGACCCTCAAAAATCCGATCTAGATACTTTCAGCAGTGCCGTAGCTGCCATTGCCCGAGATCCTAACGCAACCTCGACACTTGAAGCCGCCACCTTCGAAGATGGGAAACGAGAAGTACGCGCGGCTTTTAAATTTAATACCAAACAAGCAATCCAAGCGGAGCAAACACTGCAAACTGCTTATAAGCAAATCAAAGAAGAGAGAACTAAACGGGCCGAGCGCGTTCTAATGACTTTCACTCGGTCCGACATAAAAGACACACCAAATGGCAAACGAAGCGGCGAACGAGTCGTCATAGACGAAATATCAAAACGCGATCTCGCAATCATGTATGCATCTGACCTAGCCAAAGAACGTGTCAAACACGAAGTGCGCGAAGCCGACGAAAATGTTTATAAAAAGGGATTTGTTGTAGATGTAATGATTGTTTCTAAAAACGAAAAAGCAGTCGCATACAAAATATTAGAGGTTCATGAGGTGATAGATCTACCCGATGACATCGAATAAAGCGGCCCCGAAGGGCCGCTTTACCACCCTTTAGCGGGTGAACTTCTTGTGCTTGATGCGCTTGGGTTCCAGCGCATCGGGGCCAAGGCGGCGCTTCTTGTCTTCCTCGTAATCCGCGAAGTTGCCTTCAAACCACTCCACATGTGCATCACCCTCAAAGGCGAGGATGTGGGTACAGATCCGGTCAAGGAAGAAACGGTCGTGCGAGATGACAACCGCGCAGCCGGCGAAATCGACCAGCGCATCTTCCAGCGCCCGCAGGGTTTCCACGTCCAGGTCGTTGGTCGGTTCGTCGAGCAGCAGCACGTTGCCGCCCTCTTTCAACAGACGCGCCATGTGCACGCGGTTGCGCTCACCACCGGAGAGGAGGTTCAGCGTCTTTTGCTGATCGCCACCCTTGAAGTTGAAGGACGAGCAGTAAGCGCGCGAGTTCACCTGCGCATCACCCAGCTCAATCAGCTCGGCCCCGCCGGAAATCGCTTCCCATACGGTTTCGTTGTCCTTCAGGTCATCCCGCGACTGATCCACATAGGACAGCTGCACGGTGTCACCATACTCCACAGTCCCCTCATCAGGCTGTTCCTGACCGGTCAACATACGGAACAATGTGGTCTTACCGGCGCCGTTCGGGCCGATCACGCCAACGATGCCACCGGGCGGCAGGCTGAACGACAGATCCTCGACCAGCAGCTTGTCACCCATGGCTTTTTTCAGACCGTTGACCTCAATCACCTTGCCGCCCAGACGCTGACCGTTCGGGATAACGATCTGCGCGCGGGTGATTTTCTCGCGCTCGGACTGGTTGGCCAGATCGTTATAGGCGGCGATACGGGCCTTGGATTTCGCCTGACGCGCCTTGGCGCCCTGACGCATCCATTCCAATTCACGCTCAAGAGTCTTCTGGCGCGCTTTATCTTCCTTGGCCTCGTGCTGCAGGCGTTTTGCCTTCTGCTCCAGCCATGCGGAATAGTTGCCTTCGTAGGGAATGCCGCGGCCACGGTCCAGTTCCAGGATCCAGCCGGTGATGTCGTCCAGGAAGTAGCGGTCGTGGGTGACGATCAGGATGGTGCCTTTGTAATCGATCAGGTGCTGTTGCAGCCAGGCGATGGTTTCGGCGTCCAAGTGGTTGGTCGGTTCGTCGAGCAGCAGCATGTCAGGCGCTTCCAGCAGCAGCTTACACAGCGCCACACGGCGTTTTTCACCACCCGACAGGCTGGTCACATCGGCATCATCGGCGGGGCAGCGCAGCGCTTCCAGCGAGATGTCGACCTGACTGTCCAGATCCCACAGGTTCTGGCTGTCAATCTCATCCTGCAGCTGGGCCATTTCATCAGCGGTTTCATCGCTGTAGTTCATCGCCAGCTCGTTGTAGCGATCCAGAATGGCCTTCTTTTCGGCCACGCCCAGCATCACGTTGCCGCGCACGTCAAGGTTCGGGTCCAGCTCAGGCTCCTGCGGCAGGTAGCCCACTTTGGCGCCCTCAGCGTGCCAGGCTTCACCGGTGAAGTCCTTGTCCATACCGGCCATGATTTTCATCAGGGTGGATTTACCGGCACCGTTGACGCCCACGACGCCGATTTTCACACCGGGCAGGAAGTTCAGGTGGATGTTTTCAAAGCACTTCTTGCCGCCCGGATAGGTCTTGGAGACGCCGGACATGTGGTAGACAAACTGATAAGATGCCATGGGTTGCTCTCTTGCAGGGGAATAGGGTTGGCAGAGGTTCTAGACAAGCCGAAGCAAAAGGGCAATTGTCGACGTATTACGCCCAGAAGGATTCACATGCCATTTTATAAAATTGCATTTTGCGGATTGCTGCTGCAGTCCACATTCAGCCTCGCGCAAGCGCAGGTAAACATCCAAAACTACGAAATTGAAGGCAACCTTGCCTCTACTCAGGACTTGGGGTGCATCACACTCCGAGAAGCTCCTTCAAACCAATCTCCAGCAGATCTCGCAGTTAGCGTCTTGGATTGCTACGCGATCGGCAAGGATACGATGGCAGCGGAGCTCATGTCTTTGATGCTAATTCGCGGCCGGTTTGATATCCTGAGAGTCACCGATAAGTCAGCGCATCAGGCAATTAGCGTGCTCATGCTACAGCTTCGGCAAGCGGGTGGCCCGCAATGGGAAAGTCGCATGGGGCCAAGTTTCAATGACTTATCAAAACACCGCGATGCCCACTGTCAGGAGCTTCGTACGCTCGGCACGCCAACTCATTCACCAGACTATATGATCAAACACGGGATGGGTGCGTTCACTAAGCCCGACGACGACGTGATCCGCTCCGATTTCGACGCAGATAAAGCTTGGGACGATGTACTGGTCAGCTACGTGAAATGCCCGCTCGTTTCTGACTAATGCGCTGGGCAATCTGGCGCCAGATTGCCCTGCCGAAAATGCCGCCATTTTCGGACGCGTTCATATCGCCTTCTCAAAAAAGTAATCTGGGTAGGGATCCTCATTAAACCGCTCGATCTCACGCCAGCCCGACCGCTGATAAAGCGCGATTGCCTCTGGCAGGGCGGAGTTTGTGTCGAGCCGCATGAGCGTGATGCCCAGCGCCTTGGCGCGCGCCTCGGCCTCTGCCATCAGGGTGCGGGACAGGCCCAGACCGCGGGCGGCGGGGGAAATCCATAGACGCTTGATCTCGGCGTATCCTTTATCCGTGCCCTTCACCCCGACGCAGCCCAGCGGCATGCCGTCGCTGTAAGCGACCAGAAAACAGCCGCGCGGGGCCATCATGTCCCCAGCTTCGGGATCGGCGCTGAGATTTACGTCAAATCCGGTCGCCAACCGCGCGCCAAGCTCTTGATAATACGCCTCCAGACAGCTTACCGCGTCCGCGTCGCGCGGGTCACATTCCACCAGTTCGATCCGATCCCGCCCAAGGGCCGAGGCCACCAGATCCATCGCCGCCAACAGCGCGTCGGGATTGGGATGGCGCGACAGCAGATCATCGGCGCGGGCATCTGACAGGGCGTTATAGGCAGCACGCTCGCGCAAACCCGCCTCGGTCAGCACCGCGATGCGGCGGCGGCCATCGGTTTCATCGCGTTCCAGCCGCAACAACCCCTCATCCTGAAGGGATTTCAGAAACCGGCTCAGCACCGGTTTTTCCAGATCAAGGTAGGTGCGGATCGATTCAAGCTCCCGCCCCTCTGGGCCAATCGCATGCAGGACACGCGCCGGACCCAGCGGTCGGCCACGCCCCAGAAACGACTGATCCAAGGCACCGGTTTCACGGGTGACTGCGCGGTTGAAACGGCGGATGCGGGCGACAGCGTCAGTGGTCATAGGCGGGCTTTTGGTGATCTTCGATATAGTTGCATTATGTTAACCATTTTCGGAATGCAATACCATACGCCCTCGCATGGGCCACCGTATGAGACAGCGAACCGCAGTCTTACGGCACGCTTTCCAGTTGACAGCCCACCCCCTGCCGAGGATGAAACCACATGCGCAACGCACTGCCATATGCCCGCGCCGGTCAGGTGATCGGCCTGTTGGGGGGATCCTTTGATCCCGCCCACGAAGGACATGTGCAGCTCACCCTTGAAGCGTTGAAACAGTTTGGTCTGGATCGGGTTTGGTGGCTGGTCAGCCCCGGCAACCCGCTGAAATCACACGGCCCCGCCGACATCGGCAAACGGTTGCACCGCGCGGCGCAGGTCATGGATCACCCGCGTGTCACCATCACCGATCTGGAAACGCAAACCGGCACCCGTTACACGGCTGAAACGCTGGAAGCGCTACAGCATCTTTATCCCGGTGTGCGCTTTGTCTGGTTGATGGGGGCCGACAATCTGGCGCAATTTCACCATTGGCAGGATTGGCAGTCGATCATGGCCTCTGTACCGATTGGCGTCTTGGCCCGCCCAGGGGATCGGATGGCGGCGCGCTGTTCCAAGGCAGCCCAAATGTTTCGCGCTCACCGCATTGCGGCCCACAACAGTCAGGCATTGGCCGACGGCCCTGCACCGCGCTGGTGTTTTTCAAACATGCCGATGAATGCACAATCCTCGTCCAAATTGCGTGCTACGGGCAACTGGCCCTAACCCTTTGCTATGGAACGAGCGACCCGGCGAAAGTGTCGCAAGAATTTCATGGCAAACTGCCGCCTCTGTGCTTGAGGACAGGACGCAACACAGGCTAATCTCTGCGTCATGATTAATGCCTTTTCCCGACGTGCCTTTCTCACGTCGCTGGCCGCATTTTCGGCCAGCAGTAGCCTTGCCGCCCCATTGGGGCGCTCCCTGCGCCCTGTTGCACGGCCAAATCTTTCTGGCCCAGAGGCGACAGCCCTACGGTCGCAGTCTCTTGAGGCGCTGCTCAAGCAATCCAAACTCAGCGGTGGGTTCAGCCTTGCAGTTGCGGATCCCAGCAATGGTAAGATCCTTGAGGGACGCAACGCCAATGCCCTGCTCCCGCCCGCCAGTGTGACCAAGGCGGTGACGGCGCTCTATGCGCTGGCGCATCTGGGGGCGAACCACCGTTTTCGCACGCGGGTGATTGCCACTGCACCGATACAAAACGGCGTGTTGAACGGTGACCTGATCCTAGCCGGTGGCGGCGATCCGACGCTGGACACGGATCAACTGGCCCAATTGGCCAAAGCGCTGAAGGCCACGGGCCTGCGCGAAGTGCGCGGGCGCTTTCTGATCTATGCAGGCACCCTGCCCTACCTGCCCCATATTGATGACAGTCAGCCGGATCACGTCGGCTATAACCCCGCAATTTCGGGCCTGTCGCTGAATTTCAACCGTGTGCATTTTGAATGGAAGCGGGCGCAATCCGGCTGGGGCGTGACGATGGACGCACGATCTGACCGCTACCGCCCCGCCGTCACCGTGGCCAAGATGAAAGTGGTGCGCCGTCAGGCCCCCACCTACACCTACGCGCAAAAGGGCACGCAGGACCATTGGACCGTCGCCAGCGCCGCGCTTGGCAAGGGGGGCAGTCGCTGGTTGCCTGTACGCCGCCCCGATCTCTATGCAGCAGAAACATTCCGCACATTGGCGCGCGCGCATGGGATCGTGTTGCCCAAAGAAAAAACAGTCACCCGCTTACCTGCAGGCACCACGCTGGCCAGCGTCCAAAGCGCGCCACTGCGCGACATCCTGCGGGCGATGATGAAATATTCCACCAACCTGACCGCCGAAATGGTCGGGCTGGCGGCATCACAGGCAGCAGGGGGCAATCCCAAGTCGCTGAAAGCATCGGCCAGAATGATGACTGACTGGGCGGACAAACATCTGGCAATGGATGCCGCGCGGTTTGTCGATCATTCCGGCTTGGGTGACGGATCGCGGGTGTCAGCACAGGACATGGTCGCCGCACTGAGTACCCCACTGGCCCAGCGCCACCTGTCGCCTCTGATGAAGCAGATCACCCTGCGCGATGCCCGTGGCAAGCCGGACAAAAAACACCCGCTGCAGGTGATAGCCAAAACCGGCACGCTGAATTTCACTTCGGCCCTAGCGGGCTATGTCACCACACCGGCGGGCCAACACATGGCTTTTGCCATCTTCAGCGCCGACAACAAGCGCCGCAGTCAGCTGAAGAAGAGCGAACGCGAACGCCCCGAAGGCGGCCGCAGCTGGAACAAACGCGCGAAGACCTTACAGCAGGCATTGCTGGAACGCTGGGGCGGGCTGTACGGGCGGTAGGCAGGCGACCCTTGACCAACCGCGCATCGCCATAAATCCGCGATCAGCGCTCCTCTTGCGCGCGATGGGCTGCCAGACCGTCGGCCCAGTCCTTGGACCATGCGCCAAAGGGTTTCAGCAGGACGAACAAGTCTGCGCCCTGGGTGGTCAACTGATACCCCTGATCCCCCCGCGCGACGAGGCCGCTGGCGGTCAATTCTTTGATGCGCCGGTTCAAAATCGTGGGTGACATGTTTTCGCAGGCAGTCTGGATTTGACGGAATGTCAAAGGACCATCTGACAATTGCCAAATAATGCCCAGCGCCCAACTGCGCCCCAACAGGTCAAAGAGCGCCATGATCGGCTTGCCTGTTTTGGACCCCCTTACAGGCTGCCCGGGCACGGGTGTTCTCTCTGCCATTTTTACCATCCTCATCAAAAAGCGATTGCTACACTTTATGTAGCACACTAATGCTACATAAAGTGTAGCGAATCCATAAGGCCCTGTCATGTTCATTCTCCCGGCGTTAGCCGCTGTCGGTGCCTCCTTTGGCTGGGCCACTGGCATCGTTCTGGCCCAATGGCCTGCGCGCCAGTTAGGTGCGTTTGAGTTTACCCGCATTCAGCTGATCGCCTGTTCCGCCCTCTTGTGCGCTGGCGTCACCGCTTTGGGATATTGGCCAAGTGTTGCTTGGGATCACTGGCCGTCCTTTGTGGCCAGCACCGTGATCGGCATCGTTTTGGGAAACCTCGCCATGATCGAATGCCTGCGGCGAGGCGGGCCGCGCCGGACAGAGCTGATATTATCGCTCAAAGCACCGCTGGTGGGGCTGATGGCCTATGTCTGGCTGGGCGAAACACCCAATGCGGCGGACCTGATCGGTGCGATGATCGCACTGATCGGGGTCGGGCTGGCGGTGTTCTTTGGTGGTGATGCACGATCCGACAGCGACAGGGCCACGGGCAGCATCGTCACAGTCATCGCACTGGGCATCGCCGCCACGGCCTGTCAGGGCTTTGGGTTTCTTGTGGTAAAACCCGCAATGCTGGCGGGCACCGATCCGCTTGCGGTCTCGGCTCTCCGCCTGTTGGGGGCAGCGTTCCTGATATCTGTGGTCGCGCTATGGCCCGCCAAGGCGTTCAGACCCGCACGCCCCGTCACCCCGTACCTACTGGGCAGAACCATCCTGCCCGGCGCGATCGGATATGGGGTGTCGTCTACGCTGCTGCTTTATGCGTTCACAATGCTGGATGCAGGGATCGCGGCAGTCCTCGGCTCCCTCTCACCTGTGCTGATTTTGCCGATCCTGTGGATGAAGGAAGGCTTGGTCCCCCACCCGCAAGCGATCATTGGGGCAATGCTGGCGTTGCTGGGTACAGGCGTGGTAGTTTTGACATCGTGAAACTGCCCCGAACCCTAGGCAATACGCAGACACACAAAACCCTGCTCACAACAAGCGGGGTTTCTCATTCACAGCGGTGCCTACCGCACCTCACCCCGAAATATGCCGTGCGCGCGATCCGCGCTCAATCGCGGCGGCGTGCAGGCGGTCGATGTTCAGCTCGTGGCGCATCTCTTCCAGCAGGCGCAGCTCGGACTCGGGGATGTTGCCATCCGCCGCCGCAACGTCACAGGCCAGCGCATAGGCGGTTTCAAACAGATGCTCCGGCAGGTTGGCGCGGATCAGGCCGAACAGGGCGTCGAGGCCCTCTTCTTCAGAGAACAGGTCAAACACAATCCGCGACACATCGCCGATGCGGTCAATGTCATAGGCGCCGAAAATGGGCAGGTGGTTCACGGCGTTCTGGATCTTCACCAGCTCGGCGGTGCGCATATTCGCATCTGCGGCGGAAATCGCGATCATGATCGCAACCAGACAGTCCTGCGGGCTGAGCGGATGGGGGGGCTGTTCACGGGTCATAAATGCTGGCCTTTCCGGGCTTATTTGGGACTGTTCGCAATTGCAGAATATTGACTGACAGCCATTGTCGCAATAGGAAGCGTCGGTCTGTCGCGCATGGGGCGCGAACGGACCCCTGATCTAATGGAGACAGCAGATGTCTGAATTGCGTGACGCCGCATTGAAATCCAAAGCCTGGCCGTTCGAGGAGGCCCGGAAGCTGGTCAAGCGTTACGCAAAGGGCGCACCTGAAAAGGGCTATGTGCTGTTTGAAACTGGCTATGGTCCGTCGGGCCTGCCGCATATCGGCACCTTTGGCGAGGTGGCGCGCACCACGATGATCAAACGCGCCTTTGAGGTGATCAGCGACATTCCTACCAAACTGATCTGTTTTTCCGACGATCTGGACGGGATGCGCAAGGTGCCCGGCAACGTGCCGAACGCCGACAGCCTGCAGGAGCATCTGCAAAAACCGCTGACTTCGGTGCCCGATCCCTTTGGCGAATATGAGAGCTTTGGCCACCACAACAACGCCATGCTGCGCCGGTTCCTGGATACCTTTGGGTTTGAATATGAGTTTTATTCGGCCAAGGAGTTTTACGAATCCGGTCAGTTTGACGAGGTGCTGAAGCGCGCGGTGGAAAAGTATGATGACGTCATGGCCATCATGCTGAAATCCCTGCGCGAAGAACGCGCCGCGACCTATTCCATCTTCCTGCCCATTCACCCTGAAACCGGCCGTGTTCTCTACGTGCCGATGAAAAAGGTCTGCGCGGAAACCTACACCATCACCTTTGATGATGAGGACGGCAAAGAATGGACCGTGCCCGTCACCGGCGGCAACGTGAAGCTGCAGTGGAAGCCAGACTTCGGCGCCCGTTGGGCCGCGCTGGGTGTAGACTTTGAGATGTATGGCAAGGACCACTCGACCAACACGCCGATCTATGACGGCATCTGCCGCGTGCTGGGCCAGCGCGCGCCGGAACACTTCACCTACGAACTGTTTCTGGATGCCAACGGGCAGAAGATCTCCAAAACCTCGGGCAACGGTATCTCGATTGACGAATGGCTGACCTACGCCCCGACCGAGAGCCTCGCCTACTTCATGTATCAAAAGCCCAAAACCGCCAAGCGGATGCATTTTGACGTGATCCCCAAGGCGATGGATGAATACCACCAGCAGCTGCGCGCCTATGCCGGTCAGGACGTGAAAGCACAGCTGAACAACCCCGTGTGGCACATCCATTCCGGTGAGGTTCCAGCCTCGGATATGGTTGTTCCCTTCTCGATGCTTCTGAACCTCGCCTCCGTCGCGGGTGCTGATGACAAGGCGCAGCTCTGGGGCTTCATCCAGCGCTATGCGCCCGATGCCTCGCCCGAGGCAAACCCACAGCTGGATGCCGCGGCGGGTTACGCGGTGCGTTACTACAACGACTTCGTGAAGCCCGAGAAGGTGTTCCGCGCGCCGACCGATCAGGAACGTGCCGCACTGGAAGATCTGAAAGCGGCCTTTGCCTCGGCGGACGTAGCGCTGGAACAGATCGCCAAGAAAAACGCCATGATGGGCAACGAAGATGCGCTGCCAGAGGCGGATTTTGCTGATGGCGATTTCCTGCAATCGGTGGTCTTTGCGGTTGGCAAGAACCACGGGTTTGAAAACCTGCGTGACTGGTTCAAGGCACTTTACGAAGTGCTGCTGGGTCAGTCCCAAGGTCCGCGCTTCGGCTCTTTCGCAGCGCTTTATGGCGCGACAGAGACCGTGGCGCTGATCGATCAGGGCCTGAAGGGCGAGTTGTCGTAAGGCACCCCCACAGATTTGACGAACACTTTGGCGGGCCTACCTGAATATCAGGAGGCCCGCCATGCGTTTGATCCCTGCCCTACTGCTGACCCTGACCCTCGCCCTGCCCCGTCCTGTTTGGGCGGAACCAGAGGCGGTGAAACAGGTGATCCGCGATCAGATCGCCGCCTTTCAGGTGGATGATTTCACCACCGCCTTCGGCTACGCCACGGACAAGATCCAAGGGCTGTTCGGCACGCCGCAGAACTTCGGCCAGATGGTGCAGCGCGGCTATCCGATGGTCTGGCGTCCGACGGCGCTGACCTTCCTGTCCACCAAGGATCATCCCGGTGGCGTTGTCCAAAGCATTGAGGTGCAGGACCGCAAAGGCAGACGTTATGTGCTGGATTATCTGGTACTGGATACAGACGCTGGCTGGCGCATTGATGGCGTCTTTCTGCGCCCGCCTTCAGACGTTGGTGTCTGACGGCGGCGTCTCACCCACGCAACACCCACCGTCACGGTGGGCCAAGATGGCCTTAACCCTTGCCGCCTACATCTGTCCCCCACTTCGCTGAAAAGGGACATCCGATGAACAAGGCAATCACCGACGGCATCACCTTCACCCCCAGCGCGTTCGAGTTTGGGCTGGATCAATGGTCCAGCGGCGACGGCACACCGGGCACCCCCACCTATGACGGCGCGGCCAATGCCGCCTTTGTGCCCGCAGACGCGGATTTTGGCGGCTGTATGGAACTGCTGAAGACCGATGGCACCCAACGGCTGCGCTACATGGGACAAACGCCGCTGGAACCGGGGTGCTATCTGCGCATCACCGCACGGATCAAAGCGATCAGCGGCAACCTGCCCGATGTGCGCATTAGCGCATGGGCAGGGGATGGCAACGGCGCGGCAATCGGCGGTGTGACCACCATCGGCCCCACCACAACGCTGACCCAATATGGCCAGATCGTCACCGTCAGCGCCATTGTCGGGTCAGGCAGCCGCGCCGGCGTTGATATGGTTTGGGGCACGCAGGCCGCCTATGGCCATTTTGGCCTAGACCTCTTGGGCGCCAATGGTGGGGTGGTCCGCATTGATGACCTACAGATCGAAGACATCACCGCCGCCTTTCACCGCGACATGCTGGCCCGCGTGGATGTGCGCGACTATGGCGCGGTGGGTGACGGCAGCACCGATGACAGCGCCGCCTTCACCGCCGCCGATGTCGCCGCGCAGGGGCGTGAGGTGCTGGTGCCCGCAGGCACCTATCATCTGGCCAATTCCGTCACCCTGCACAATCCGGTGCAGTTTCAGGGCAGGCTGACCATGCCGGATGCGGCCATTCTGTCGCTGACCAAGTCCTTTGATTTGCCGACGTACATTGAGGCGTTTGGCGATGAGGTTCTGGCCTTCAAAAAGGCGTTTCAGTCGCTCTTGAACAACGCCGATCACGAAGGGCTGGATCTGGGCGGGCGGCGCATCAACATCTCTGCCCCGATCGACATGGCGGCGGCAGTGCCGAACCGCACGCAATACGCCCAACGCCGCCATATTCGCAACGGGATGTTCTATGTCGAGAACTCCGCCGATTGGGACACGGAAACCGTCACCTCTGCCGCCAGCTACAGCGCGTCGAACAACAAACAGCTGACCAGCGTGGACAATATCGCCAACATCCCCGTCGGTTCCCTGATCACCGGCAGCGGCGTCGGGCGCGAGGTGTATGTGCGCGCCAAGAATGAGGCGACGGGGGTGATCACCCTGTCAGCCCCGCTGTATGACGCGGTGGGGCGACAAAACTTCACCTTCAGCCGGTTCAAATACGTGCTGGATTTCAGCGGCTTTCAGAAGCTGTCCAAATTCTCCATGTCGGATATAGAATTTTTGTGCAACGGCCGCGCCAGCGCGATCCTGCTGCCCTCGGAAGGGTTGATCTTCCATGTGAAGGATTGCTTTTTCACCACGCCCAAGGATCGCGGCATCACCTCACCCGGGGATGGCTGCCAGGGGATGCTCATCGACCGTTGCCAGTTCCTGTCAAACGAGACCGGCGCGCGGGTGCAAGATCGCACGACGGTGGCGCTGAACGCCAATGCCAACGACGTCAAACTGCGCGACAACCGGATCACTCAATTCCGTCACTTCGCCGTCCTTGGCGGCACCTCGTCGATCATCACGGGCAATCACTGGTTTCTGGGCGACAACGAACCCGAAGGCGTGCGTGGGGCGGGCATCGTGCTGACCGCCACCCAAAACCGCGCCACGATCAATGGCAACTACATCGACAACTGTTCGATTGAGTGGAGCAATGAACACGACAGCGCCCCGGATTTTTCGGCTGAATTTTCCTTCTCGGCGCTGAACATCACCGACAACATCTTTCAAACCATCGGCGCGGCGCCGTGGTCACGGTTTATCGTGATCAAGCCGCATGGGCCGGGGCATTTCATCAACGGGCTGACCATCGCGGGCAATATGTTCCGCGCCATTCACGGCAATCTGGACCGGGTGGAGATGGTAGACACCTCATTCGCCGATCTGAACTATGACCGCATCCGTAACGTGCTGGTGCAGGGCAACAGTTTTCAATCGATCACCCAAGGCATCGAAAACCCCGCCCGTATCAGCCATGACCAGAACACGCTGGCGAACCTGTGGACAGTCGACTGCGCTGGCCCGCTGCCCTTTGGCGGTTATGCGCGCAACGTGGATTCGGTGGTTGCGCGGGGCAAGATCGCCAATGCGGCCAATGTTGCGAACTATGATTTCCCCTATGTCTCGACCCAGCAGGGGGCGGCCAACGATCAGGTCACGTTGCGGTTTTCCGAAAATACTGAGGGCAGCGTCAGCCTGCTGGTCAGGATGGACGCCTAGAGGCCCAGATCCGCAGCCGTCAGCGTGTAGGCACGGGCAAAGCCGCCGTTAAGGTAGGCTTTGCCGACCTGAAACAGGGCAAAGCGGAAATCGGGGAAGTCGATGTAAAGCTTCGATTTCGGGTGGCTTTGCAGATAATGCGCCGCCAACTCGTCGCGCCCCGCATCGCCATGACAGACGAAGGTCATATGCCCCATCAAGGTCAAGCGCGGGTGGGTCAGCGGATCACCCTTTTCCCCCGGCTCCCCAACCAAGAGCGAACAGCGGGGATCGTCGGTCAGCGCTTTGGTGTGATGGGCAAGGCCCGAAATCAGCGTGACCGGACGCCCCTCAACCGTGGTGCCCATCGCTACGCGACTGACCAGTGGCAGGCCGGTTTCTGCCTCGTTCACCGCCAATGCGGCAAAACGGGCGTCATCAATCAACTGCCGCGCCAGCGCGCGGGCTTCATCATCGGTGGGTTGGGTCAATTCTGGCATGGCAGAGGTGTAGCCCGCGACATTGGGGCAGGCAAGCATAACTGACAAATTTAGTATGAAATTGCACCATTTCGCCCTGCGTCAAAACACTTGGGGATGCGCAAGCGCTGGTGCTAGGCTGAGGATGGAGGAGGATACCATGCCCAAAATCTCAACCACCAAGGATTTTCAAACCGTTATCACTACCTTTGAAATGACCCCAGGCACCTGTCAGGATCTGATGGAGGCGTTGCAGGATGCCTATGACAGCTTCATCTCCAAACAGCCGGGGTTCATCGCGGCGGGGCTGCATGTGAACGATGCCCAGACACGGATTGCAAACTATTCGCAATGGCGGCGGCGCGAGGATTTTCAGGCCATGTTGCGCACGGACGAAATGCGCAAACGCAACCGCCGGATCGCCGAGTTGTGCAAAGGGTTTGAGCCGGTGATGTATGACGTCGCCAAGACCTACGACTAATGACGCGAGCCGCAGGGATCAAAGCGTCCCCTGCACCCATTGCAGAATGCCCGCTGTGGGCATCGCGCCTGCATTGCGTCCGCGCTCCTTGCCGCCCTTGAAGGTGGCCAGCATCGGGATGCCGCGAATGCCATAGCGGCGACTGGCCTGCGGATGGGCCTCTGTGTTCAGTTTGACCAAACGCGCACGGCCCGACAGCGGCGCAACCGCAGCGGCAAACTGCGGTGTCATCTGGCGGCACGGTCCACACCACGGTGCCCAGAAATCCACAACCAGCGGCACATCGTCATTGCGCGCGGCCTTTTGCAGGGTGGCCAGATCCACCTCCACCGGTTTCTGCGCAAACAGTTTGGTGCCGCAGGTGCCACATTTGGGGCCAGAGGTCAGGCGATCCTCGGGCACGCGGTTCACTTGCCCACAGCTGAGACAGGTCAGTTTTTTGCCAGCCATCTGCGGCCTCCATTCATCGTGCGGCGCTGATATATGTGCGATAGACGCAATAACAAGTGAGCTTTTACATCACTTTCACTTGTCAGAATCCTGAAACCGCCCCATATCTTGGGGGCAACGTTATTGCTTTCGACCTCTGCTCCTATTCAACGGCTCAGTTTTTCGATCTTGCGACTGACGCGCCAAGCTGCCGCACCGACGCGGGCAGCGACTAAATTTTAGGAGACTACGGATGGCTACTGGCACCGTAAAATGGTTCAACACCACCAAAGGCTACGGCTTCATTGCACCTGAAGAGGGCGGCAAAGACATCTTCGTTCACATTTCTGCAGTTGAGCGTTCCGGTCTGACCGGTCTGGCCGACAACCAGAAAGTGACCTACGAGCTGCAAGAAGGTCGTGACGGTCGTGAATCGGCGATCAACCTGGCACTGGTCTAAGACCTAAGCGCAGGACGATGATGAGGCGGGCCTTTCGGGGCCCGTTTTTTGTTGGGTGCACCACGCAAGGGTCGGGCGCGGCCCGGGCTGACGCCCGTGCTCAGTTATTGCGGTCTCATTCCACCAACAGCTTTGCCACCTCTGGCCCCAGCCCTTCGACGATCAGCGCGACACCTTCGGCGTTCGGGTGGATGCCATCGGGCTGAAACAATCCGCGCAACTTGGCCGGATCGTCATCAGGCAACCCAATGAAAAACGACGGCACATAGGCGGTGCCATATTGTGCGGATAGCTCTGGCCAGATCGCGTTGAACGCCGCCTCATACTCTGGCCCATAGTTCCCAGGCGCTGGCATGCCGATCAGCAGCACCTTCAGCCCCGCGCCCTGCACCGCCTGCAAAATCCCATCCATATTGGCGCGCGTCACCTCTGGGGCTGTGCCGCGCAACAGATCGTTGCCGCCGAGCGTCAGGATCATCGCATCGAACGGCTCGGCCAATGTCCAATCAATCCGCGACAGCCCGCCCGCTGTTGTGTCACCGGAAACGCCCGCGTTGGTCACCGCCACATCCAAACCTTCGGCCCGCAGCCATGCCTCCATCTGTGGCACGAACCCATCGCCCTGTGGCAGGCCATAGCCGTGGGTCAGACTGTCGCCGAATGCCAAAAGTTTCAGCGGTTCAGCAGACACAGGCGCGGCCAAGAGCAGCAGCAACAGCGCCAGCACCTTGCCCCGCATCACACCAACCCCATATGACAGAGCAGAGCGTAGTTTCAGATAATTTGACGTCGGGCAGACAAACATGACTTCTCCGGTTCTTTCCCTAACAGATGTGACCTTAACGCTGGATGGCAATGCCGGCCGTGTTGAAATCCTCCACGGCATTTCACTGGATGTCCAGAGCGGGCAGAGCGTGGGCCTGATCGGGCCGTCGGGGTCCGGCAAATCTTCGCTGCTGATGTTGATGGGCGGGCTGGAACAGGCCACCACTGGTCGGGTGCAGGCACTGGGGAAGGATCTGACCGCGATGGATGAGGATCAGCTGGCCCGTTTTCGCCGTGACAGCATGGGGATTGTGTTTCAGTCCTTTCACCTGATCCCGACGATGACCGCACTGGAAAATGTCGCCACGCCACTGGAGCTGGCCGGTCACCGCGATGCCTTTGAGCGCGCGCGGGAGGAGTTGGAGGCGGTGGGTCTGGCGGCGCGTGCCGATCACTACCCCGCCCAGATGTCGGGCGGTGAACAACAGCGTGTTGCACTGGCGCGGGCCGCGGCGCCACGGCCCAAGATCCTGCTGGCGGATGAACCCACTGGCAATCTGGATGGCACCAATGGCGCGGCGATTATGGATCTGTTGTTTGGGCTGCGGGATCGGCACGGATCAACCCTGATCCTAGTGACCCACGCCGATGATCTGGCGGCGCGCTGTGATCGGGTGATCGGGTTGCGCGATGGGCGCATTGTCAATGAGCGCGGCCCCGCCGCCGCAGATGCCGGAGAGGTTGCATGACCCTCGCCCTATCTGGACGCATCGCGCGGCGTGAATTGCGCGGGGGCCTACGCGGGTTCCGCATCTTTCTGGCCTGTCTGGCCTTGGGCGTTGCGGCGATCGCAGGTGTTGGATCGGTTAGGTCGGGGATCGAGGCGGGATTGGCCGCCGAAGGGGCCGCCATCCTAGGCGGCGACGCGGAGATGGAGTTTACCTATCGCTTCGCTGATCCAGAGGAACGGGCGTGGATGGAGGACACCGCGCTGGCGGTGTCGGAAATCGCCGATTTCCGGTCTATGGCGGTGCGGGGTGACACCCGCGCGTTGACGCAGGTGAAGGCTGTTGATGACGCCTATCCGCTGGTGGGCAATGTGGTCCTGGCGCCCGATATGCCACTGGCAGAGGCACTGGCGGGTCGCGACGATCTACCGGGCGCAGTTATGGCGCCGATCCTGATTGCGCAGATGGAGCTGGCGATGGGCGACACCTTTCGCCTTGGCACGCAGGACTTTGTGCTGATGGCGGCGCTGGAAAATGAACCGGACAGCGCAGGCGACAGCTTCGCCCTTGGCCCGCGTACATTGGTGTTGCGCGAGGCATTGGAAACCTCGGGCCTGTTGGCGTCGGGGACGCTGTTTTCGTCGAAATACCGGCTGGCCTTGCCAGAGGGCACAGCCCTCGCCCCATTGGAAACAGAGGCGAAAGAGCGATTTGAGAACAGCGGTCTGCGTTGGCGCGATGCGCGTAATGGCGCGCCGGGGATTGCCAGCTTTGTCGAACGGCTGGGCGCCTTTTTGATCCTTGTCGGCCTGTCCGGTCTGGCGGTGGGCGGCGTTGGGGTGTCTGCTGCCGTGCGCGCTTATCTGGCGGGCAAGACCGGCGTGATCGCCACCCTGCGCAGTCTGGGCGCGGATCGGCGCACGGTGTTTCAGGTCTATTTCATCCAGATCGGGGTTTTATCCGTGATTGGCATTGCGCTGGGGCTGCTATTGGGTGGGTTGATCCCCGTCCTCCTTGGCCCGGTGATTGCCGCGCAGCTGCCGGTTCCGGCGCAGTTTTCGATCTACCCCGAACCGCTGATCGAGGCGGCGATTTACGGCGCACTGACGGCGCTGATCTTTACCCTCTGGCCGCTGGCCCGCACCGGAGAGGTCCGCGCCGCCACCCTGTTTCGCGATGCAATGGCGGGGGCAAAACTGCTGCCGCCGCTGCCCTTTGTGGCAATCACGCTGGCATTGGCGGCGGCACTGGTGGGCGTTGCGGTGGCCTTTTCCGGCACGGTCACCCTAACACTCTGGACCGCTGGCGGCGTGATCATCTCGCTCGCGATCCTTGCCATTGCCGCGCTGATCCTGCGCTGGCTGGCACGCCGTGCGGCACCGTTTAGCCGCGGCCGCCCTGCCCTACGCTGGGCGCTGTCGGCCATCGGCAGCGTGCGGGATGAGGCAACGCCTGTTGTGCTATCGCTGGGCCTTGGCCTGGCAGTGCTGGCCGCGGTCGGTCAGATCGACGGCAACCTGCGCAACGCGATCCAGCAGGACCTGCCGGATAAGGCGCCTTCATTCTTCTTCGTCGATATCCAACGGGGCCAGATCGACGGTTTTCTTAATCGCCTAGACACCGACACCCAAGTCAGCCGTCATGAACACGCGCCGATGCTGCGCGGGGTGATCACCCAGATCAACGGCCGTCCGGCGGCGGAAACCGCAGGCGATCACTGGGTGCTAAGCGGTGATCGCGGTGTCACCTACGCTGGTGCCCTGCCCGAAACCACCACGATCACCGCAGGCGAATGGTGGGGGACGGATTACGCAGGCACACCACAGATCAGCTTTGCCGATGAAGAAGCCGAAGAGATGGGGCTGAAGCTGGGCGATGAGATGACGGTCAACATTCTAGGCCGCGACATCACCGGCACCGTCACCTCCTTCCGCGCGGTGGATTTTTCCACCGCAGGCATGGGCTTTGTGCTGGCAATGAATGAGGCCGCGCTAAAGGGCGCACCGCATAGTTTTATCGCCACCGTCTATGCAGACGAGGCGGCAGAACCTGCGATCCTGCGTGACCAGACCACCACCTACCCCAACATCACCGCGATCCGCGTGCGCGATGCCATCGACCGCGTGACGGCATTGATGGAGGGCATCGCCAACGCCACCCGCTGGGGCGCGGCGGCGACATTGCTGACTGGCTTCCTTGTGCTGATCGGCGCGGCGGCGGCGGGCGCACCCGCGCGGGCCTATGAGGCGGCGGTGCTGAAAACGCTGGGCGCCACGCGGGGGCGTATCCTGCTGAGTTTCGCCCTACGCTCCGCCCTCTTGGGCGGCGGCGCGGCGCTGGTGGCCTTGGGCGCAGGTGTACTTGGCGGCTGGGCCGTCATGACCTTTGTGATGGAGAGCGACTTTGTGGTGATCTGGTCCTCTGCCCTTGCCATTGTGGCGGGCGGGGTGCTGGCCACCTTGTTGGCGGGGATCGGGTTTGCCTGGCGCGCGCTGGCGATAAAGCCGGTTGCGACCCTGCGGGCCAAGGAATAACGCCAGATGTCTTGCGCCTGACATATGCCCGTGGCACCTCTACAGGCAAAGGATAGGGAACCCGATATGACACTGACCCAAGCGCAGCAGGATCTGTTGATCGAAACCGTTCGCAGCGCCGCAAAGGCCGAAATTCTGCCGCGATTTCGCAACCTTGCCGCCAGTGACATTCGGTCCAAGACCAAGCCCGATGATCTGGTTACAGAGGCCGATCTGGCTGCTGAGGCACGGATCACCGCCGCCCTGCGCGACGCCTTTCCGGATGCGATGATTTTGGGGGAGGAAGCCGCCAGCGCCGACCCCACCCTGCGCGCGCAAGCGGCAGAGGCGGAGCTGGCGCTGATCATTGATCCCGTCGACGGCACATGGAATTTCGCCAACGGTCTGGCGACCTTCGGCGTTATTCTGGCGGCGACCCGTTTTGGTGTTCCGATATTCGGGATGTTGTACGATGTGGTGATGGATGACTGGGTTCTGGCCGCAGGCGATGGAACGGTGATGGCCACGCCGGATCAGCCTGCCCGTGCGCTGGCCACCGCGCCAGTGAAACCGCTGGAACATCTCACCGGTTTCATCCACCTCTATCTGATGGAAAAATCCGTGCAGGGGCAAATGGCGGCGGCGCTGCCGCGGTTCAACCGCACCTTCATGCTGCGCTGTTCGTGTCACGAATACCGCCTGCTGGCCCAAGGCGCAGTGGATTTCTGCCTGTCCGGCATGCTGAACCCGTGGGATCATGCGGCGGGGGTGCATGCGGTGACACAGGCCGGCGGTGTGGCGCGGATGATTGACGGGCGTGACTATCACACCGGCATCACCACCGGCTATCTGCTGACAGCCGCCAGCGAAGAGGTTTGGCAAACCGTGGCGGCAGAGCTGCCGTTCCTGCGCCGCGCGTGAGCGCCGAACAGCGTCGGCGGTGCTGATTTTCAGGACAGATGCGCGCTGCTTGCACTCAGCAGTTGACGGAATCGCGCGCCCGCGCTGACGGTGCATTCCGCGTGGTTTGGCACCGTAACCACCTTGGGATCCAATGCCCGTTTGGCATTTTTGCTCATGCGGGCGACCAACTGTTTCTGTTGCTGACCTGCGGGGATTTTACGGGCCACGGCACCGGGGGTGCTGCGGATTGCCAGATCAGGGAACAATGTCAGCAGTTCCTGACGCGCGGCGTCGGGCAGACGCGCCAGTGCTTCGGGACCAGTGTAAAGGGTTTCACTGGGGCAGCCTTCGGCGAAAATCACCTGATGACGATCCAGGGCGACGTTGACGTATGTAACACTGTCCACGCCTTGATCCACGTAGATGCCCGGCAGTTCCGTCAAGCGAATGGCGGCGATGAGCACCTCACCCTCCCCAAACATGCGCGCCGCGACGGGGGAGGCAACCAGCATACGGTGATGCGGTGACACCAGAAGATCGCGTTTCGGCAATCCCTGCCCAAGGGCACCTGCGGTAATCCGCACTGGGCGCAATTCGGGATGACGGTCCAGATCGTCACGGCTGAGATAGCGTTTCAGCACCACGCGGACCTGCGCAACCTCACCAGACCACAGGCGCAAACGATGCCCCTTTTGCAGCTGTTCGACCCGCTCGTCGCCAGTTTCGGTGCGGATCAAGGTGCCATCGGTAAAACAGGCAATCAGCCCATCCTCATAGGCCAGCATACCTGCGGTTTCATCAATTTCGATCTGTGGCTGTGTCAGCCCCTGCGTCCGTTCCGATTGCGTCACAACCAGCCTTTCCCCTTTAGTTCACCTAAACAGGTGTATGTCCCGACGCTTAATATCCCCCTTCTCCGCGGCGGGAATATGGATCAAATAAGACATAACTTAGAACGAGTTGTGAGCGAGCGAGGGACGTAACCATAACAGGCAGACACCCCACATAGAAAACGCCCCCGCATGACACAGGGGCGTTTCAGGTTTTCAGTTATCCGCGATGGATGATCTGGCTCTTACTCCGCCGCTTCGGCGTAATCCTCCATCGGGGGGCAGATGCAGACCAGATTGCGGTCGCCGTGGGCGTTGTCTACGCGGTTGACCGGTGGCCAGTATTTGTCGACGCGGAAGGCACCCGCAGGGTAGCAGCCCTGTTCGCGGCTATAGGGCCGGTTCCAGTCACCCACCAGATCCTCGACCGTGTGCGGCGCGCGTTTCAACGGGTTATTTTCCGCGTCCATCTCGCCCTTTTCCACGGCCTCAATCTCTGCCCGAATGGACAGCATGGCGTCGCAGAAACGGTCCAGCTCTGCCTTGGTTTCCGACTCTGTCGGCTCTACCATCAGGGTGCCTGCGACGGGGAAACTCATGGTTGGGGCGTGGAAGCCGTTGTCGATCAGACGCTTGGCGATATCATCAACGCTGATGCCAGCACTGTCGGCAAAGGGGCGGGTATCAAGGATACATTCATGCGCCACGCGGCCTGTCGGCCCTTTGTAAAGCACGTCAAAGGCACCCTCTAACCGTTTGGCGATGTAGTTCGCCGACAGGATCGCCACACGGGTTGCCTGTGTCAGACCCGTATCCCCCATCATCAAGCAGTAGGCCCAAGAGATCGCCAAGATCGACGCCGACCCATAGGGCGCGGCCGACACCGGCCCCTCTTCACCGCCCACCTCTGGGTGGCCAGGCAGATGTGGGATCAGGTGCGATTTCACCCCGATGGGGCCCATGCCGGGGCCGCCGCCACCGTGCGGGATGGCGAAGGTTTTGTGCAGGTTCAGGTGGCTAACGTCGCCCCCCAGATCACCGGGGCGGCTGAGGCCCACCATGGCGTTCATATTCGCGCCGTCGATATAGACCTGACCGCCGTGATCATGGGTGATCTGGCAAACCTCTTTCACCGTTTCCTCAAACACGCCGTGGGTCGAGGGATAGGTGATCATACAACCGGCAAGGTTTTCGCCGTGCTTCTCTGCCTTGGCGCGGAAATCGTCCAGATCAATATCCCCGTTTTCCAGCGAGGCGACAGGCACCACTTTCCAGCCCACCATCTGTGCAGACGCTGGGTTGGTACCATGGGCCGACATCGGGATCAGGCAGACATTGCGGTGCCCCTGCCCCTTGGCGCGGTGATAGGCGGCGATGGTCAACAGACCCGCATATTCCCCCTGCGCGCCCGAGTTCGGCTGCATGGAGAATCCGTCATAGCCACAAATCTCGCACAGTTTGTCGGTGAGGTCCGACATCATCTCTGCATAGCCCGCCGCCTGATCCAGCGGCACATAGGGGTGCAGGTCCGACAGTTCCGGCCAGCTGATCGGCATCATTTCTGCCGCCGCGTTCAGTTTCATCGTACAAGATCCCAGCGGGATCATCGCCCGGTCCAGCGCCAGATCACGATCCGCCAGACGACGCATGTAGCGCATCATTTCCGTTTCGGCGCGGTTCATGTGGAAAATGGGATGGGTCAGGATATCCGACCCACGCAGCGCGTGATCGGGCAGACGCCATTCACCGGGCTGATCATCCTTGCGTGCAATGCCAAAGGCACGCCAGACCGCTTCGATCGTTTCGGGGACCACGGCTTCGTCAATGGTAATGCCCACCTTGGTGGTGCCAACGGGGCGCAGGTTAATGCCCTCATCCACCGCCGATTTCAGCACCGCCTGTTGCAACGGACCGACCTCAACCGTCACGGTGTCGAAGAAGTTTTCAGGCTCAACCGCGAACCCTGCTTCTTCCAGACCTTTGACCAGACGCACTGTTTTGCGATGGATTTTCTGCGCGATGGCTTTCAGCCCGTTGGGACCGTGGAACACCGCATACATCGACGCCATCACCGCCAGAAGCGCCTGCGCGGTGCAGACGTTCGACGTCGCCTTTTCGCGGCGGATGTGCTGTTCGCGGGTTTGCAGCGCCAGACGGTAGGCACGGTTGCCACGCGCATCAATCGACACGCCCACCAGACGGCCGGGCATGGAGCGTTTGAAATTGTCGCGACACGCCATATAGGCCGCGTGCGGACCACCATAGCCCAGCGGCACGCCGAAGCGTTGGGTCGAACCAACGGCGATATCTGCCCCCATTGCGCCCGGTTCTTTCAGCAGCACCAGCGCCATCGGGTCAGCAATCACAATGCCCACGCCCTTGTTTTCATGCAACGCGGTCATTTCCGCGGTGAAGTCGCGCACATGGCCATAGGTGCCGGGGTATTGGAAAATCGCGCCAAAGACGGCGGTGGCATCCAGATCATCGGGCGCGCCAACGATCACCTCAATCCCCAGAGGCGCTGCGCGGGTCTTCATCACAGCGATGTTCTGCGGGTGGCAGTTTTCGTCAACGAAGAAGGCCTTGGATTTCGATTTCGACACCCGTTCGGCCATGGTCATCGCCTCTGCCGCCGCCGTCGCCTCATCCAAGAGGGAGGCGTTGGCGATCTCCAGCCCTGTCAGGTCCGAGATCATCGTTTGGTAGTTCAACAGCGCCTCGAGGCGGCCCTGCGAAATCTCTGGCTGATAGGGGGTGTAGGCGGTGTACCATGCGGGGTTTTCCAGAATGTTGCGCTGGATTGCGGGCGGGGTCACGGTGCCATGATAGCCCATGCCGATGAGGCTGGTCAGAACCTTGTTCTTGCCCGCCACTTCTTTCATCCGCGCCAGCATTTGACGTTCAGACAGCGCCTTGCCGAAGCCCAGCGGTTCCGCCTGACGGATCAGGGCAGGCACGGTGTCATCAATCAGCGCCTCTAGGCTGTCGGCGCCCACGGTTTGCAGCATGTCGGCCATTTCATCCGGCGACGGGCCGATGTGGCGGCGGTTGGCAAAATCGTAGGGCAAATAGTCGGTTGGCTGGAAGGGCATATCAACCTCTCTTGAGTTTTGGACCGCTTGGCCTCGACCAAAAAAGACAGCCAGCGATACCGTATTTCAGTTCCCAGAGGGCAGCGCCCGAGCCTGGGAGGGTGCAAAGCGCCCTCCCGTGGGGAGGGTCGGGCGCTGCCCGGCTGCGCCGGGCCAACGCATCATTTAAAGGTCTTGCTAGACTCTGGCCTTACTCAACCAGCGCCTTGTAGGCGGCTTCGTCCATGTAGTCGTCAATCACCGACGCATCAGCGACCTTCACCTTGAAGAACCACGCCGCGCCCAGCGGGTCTTCGTTCACCTTGCCCGGCTCATCCTCTAGGGCGCTGTTTACTTCGACAATCTCGCCATCCACCGGTGCTTCGATGTCGGACGCCGCCTTGACGGATTCGATCACCACGACCTCATCGCCTTTTTCCACTTCGGTGCCCACCTCGGGCAGTTCAACGAACACAACATCGCCCAGCGAGGTCGAGGCGTGTTCGGTGATGCCAACGGTGATGATGTTGCCATCTGCGATCAGCCATTCGTGGTCTTCGGTAAATTTCATCTCTGGATCCTTCCCTGCGTCGATCTGGATTTTGTTGGTTAACGTTTGAAATTCGCGGCCACGAAGGGCAGCGCGACAACTTCGACGGCCAGACGCTTGCCGCGCACATCGCCGTAAAGAACTGTTCCGGGGGCGGCATGGGCGGTCGGCACATAGCCCATCGCTACGGGTCCACCGACCGTGGGGCCAAACCCGCCAGAGGTGACATGGCCGATCTGATCGCCCCCATCCTCACCGGCATCATCGCTGGCAAACAGCGCCACGCCATCGCGCATCGGGGCGCGGGTTTGCGGTTTCAGGCCGACGCGCACGCGGTCGGTGCCGCTGTCCAGCTCGGTCAAGATACGGTCAGCACCGGGGAAACCACCGGCGCGGGCACCGCCAGTGCGGCGCACCTTTTGAATGCCCCAGGTCAGCGCAGCCTCGACCGGGCTGGTGCCTGCATCAATGTCATTGCCGTATAGGCACAGCCCCGCCTCCAACCGCAGGCTGTCACGGGCGCCAAGACCGATGGGCAGCACGCGCTCATCCGCCAGAAGCGCCCGCGCAAAAGCATCCGCCGCCTCATTCGGGACAGAGATTTCATAGCCGTCCTCACCGGTGTAGCCCGAGCGGGAGATCCAGCATTCCGCGCCGTTCAGATCCAGAACCGCCACATCCATGAATGTCATATCTGCTACCGCAGGGTTGAGTGTGGCCAGCACCGCCTCTGCCTCTGGCCCCTGAAGCGCCAGCAAAGCGCGATCTTCGATCACCTCAACCGCAACGCCATCGGGCAGACCGTTTTGCAGCAGTGCGATGTCCTGATCCTTGCAGGCCGCGTTGACCACCACAAAGATGTGGTCGCCGCGGTTGGCAAACATCAGATCATCCAGAATGCCGCCCTGATCATTGGTGAAAAATCCATAGCGCTGACGCCCCTCTGCCAGACCGGCGACATTCACGGGGATCAGCGTTTCCAACGCCAGCGCCGCCTCTTCGTACGACTCGCCGCGCAGGATCACCTGCCCCATATGCGACACATCAAACAGACCGGCGGCGGCGCGGGTGTGCTGGTGTTCCTTCATCACGCCGGCGGGGTATTGCACCGGCATGTCATAGCCGGCAAAGGGCACCATCTTGCCGCCCAGTTCACGATGCAGCGCGTCCAGCGTCAGGGATTTCAGATCAGACATTACGCCTCCCGGTTTTGTTCATTTCCGGCAGGTATTTTGAAAAGTCCCCGTCCGGCATCATGACGGCGCAGGTGTCTGCGCCACGATGCCCCCTCTGTCACGGTGCCTGAGATCGTTATCCCTTCGGCGGGCGCATTTGGCGCCACTCTCCAGAGTTGTCAGTTCTGATCGGTCCTTTTGGCCTGAGAGATTCCGGGGCGGTTGCTCCTTCGGCACTGGTAAAACCAGTTCTCCCGATCAGGTGACTGAATCAGTATCCGACTGCATGCAACAGAACAAGACACTTAATGCGACTCTTTTCGATTTAAGAGCGACACATTGCCGGACTTAGGATCTCCAGCAGGCGATCATTGCCGCAGACCAGCGCATCCAACGTCACTTCATCAAGGTGTGCAAAAAACGCCTCTGCCGCATCCGCGAGTGCAAGCCGCAGACGGCACGCCTCTGTCAGCGGGCAGGTGTTATCAACGTCAGCAAAACACTCTGCCAGCGGCACGGATGCCTCTAGCGAACGGAACACATCACCGATGCGAATATCCGGCGCGGGGCGTCCCAGTTCGATGCCCCCATTGCGGCCACGCTGCGTGCGCAGATAGCCCAGTTGACCCAATTTATTGATCACCTGCGCCAGATGGTTTTCCGAGGCGTTGCACCTGTCGGCGATTTCCGCTTTGGTCACCAGACGGTCATCATTGGCCGCGCAAAACATCAGAATGCGGATGGCGATGTTGGTTCGTTTGGTCACGCGCATGGGGTCTATCCTCACAAGAATGTGCGCTCTACCTTGCCTGTCCGGCCCGCATGAGGGATTGATGTGGATCAAGAGTAGAGGTTTTCCTGCATGAAAGATGCATTTTTCTTTGGCTATGGGTCGCTGGTGAACCGAGAGACCCATATTTACGACAACGCCCACCGCGCCCGGGTGACGGGGTGGCGACGCCTATGGCGGCATACGGCGCTGCGGCCCGTGGCATTTCTAACGGCCGTGCCAGATGCGAGATCTGCGATTGACGGGCTGATCGCAGGCGTGCCGGGCAATGACTGGGCGGCACTGGATGAACGGGAATATGCCTATGACCGTGTGGCGCTGCGCGATCAGCTGGATCACCCACTGCCAGAGACGCCACAAACCGCCATTTATACCATCCCCGCAGATAAACACGCCCAGCCTGACCGCCTGCATCCTGTCTTGCTGAGTTATCTGGACGTGGTTGTACAGGGATACCTGAACGAGTTTGGAGAAGAGGGTGCGCAAGCGTTCTTTGCTACAACGGATGGGTGGGATAGCCCGATTTTGGATGATCGCGCGGCGCCTTACTATCCACGTCACCAAACCCTCAGCCTTGCGGAGCGCAATCTGGTAGGCCGCCTGCTGGATGACGTACGCGCCGAGCGCGTGCAACATAGCGCCGCTGAAAAAGCCCAATTTGAAGCATTGATGAACCAGCCGCTGAAATCATCCTGATATACCGATAGTGCACGGCACGTTTTGAGAGATAATAATAGGTCAGGCCTAAACGGGCCCGACCGATGCAGATCCCACCATCCGGTATCTGCAGAACAGATTGCCCACCTACCTGAAGCCCCAACCAATCACCCCGCGCGGGTAGAACTGGTTACTGCACACCAGCAGCGTCGAGAAAAATCGTTAAAATAAGATTAATTTTGGCGGCATCTTAGGCCGACCAAGCGATTTTTCCCCGAAGAATCGTAAACAATCCGGCGTTTTCGCCCTGATTATAGGGCCATTTCAGGCCAAACCCCTCCTAAAGAGAGTGCCAACCATCCCTTTTAACGGGATTAAACAGCGCAACTCCCCGCCGTTCTACATACTGAGTAAAACGATCCAACGCTGCCGCTCAGGATTGTTTGAGTTTGTAACGTTTCACGAGGGCTTTTGAATAATGACACAGATCGGACACATCGAGAAAGCTCTTGAAGGGGGAACTATGAATACCAAGCTGAAGACCGTATCGCAGATTATCCGCAAACGCCGCCTGTTCTGCGTATCGCCCGACGACATGGCGCGTCAGGCCTGTAAGGTAATGACAAACCGCAAAGTTGGTGCGCTGCCCGTCATTGATGACAACGGCACGCTGGTTGGCGTGATTTCCGAGCGTGACATCGTGCGCCGTTGCATCGGTGGCAAGCGCCGCACCGTTCGTACCCCGATCCGTGATGTGATGACCCCGGACCCCATCGTCGCAAAATCCGACGACACCATCGTCGTCGCAATTGCCGTGATGATGCAGAACAACATTCGCCACCTGCCCGTTGTAGAAAACGGCGTGGTCACCGGCATGATTTCCATCCGCGAAGTCATCACCGAGCTGTCGACCATGGCGATCAAAAACTTCGGCATGGGTGGTCTGGCCACAGACACCGAACTGCGCATCGCAGAACGCGTCTCGATCTAACGCGCGCCACAAGCGACCCCGGGGGCGGCATGTACCTGTCCCCCCTTTCCCGCTCCTGAGGCCGCCCCACAGCCCGCATCGAAAAAACCCCGCGATGTCACCATCGCGGGGGTTTTGCGTTTTCCAGATCAGGCGGGATGTTAGCCGCGTGCCTTGACCACCTGCAACAGCGGCATCACATCGCCCATATCGGGGCCATGGCCCTGACCAGTCAGCGCCTTGCGCAGCGGCATGAACAGACCTTTGCCCTTGCGGCCGGTGGCCTCTTTAACGGCAGTGGTCCAGGTTTTCCAAGTGGTGGTGTCAAAGGGACCTTCGGGCAGCATGGCCATGGCTTCTTTGATGAACTCTGCATCTTCGTCCGCGATCTCAGGCTCTGCGCCTTCGCTGAACAGGGTCCACCAACCGGCCAGATCGCCGCGCACGGTGATGTTGTCGCGGGTCACGGTCCAGAACTGTTCGGCCAGATCCGCCGGAACGCCCAGCGCTGCAATCTCTTCCTTGACCGCGTCAAACGGCAGGGTTTGCAGGTAGTGGCCGGTCAGCGGGAACAGGTCCTGCACGTCAAACTTGGTTGGGGCCGAACCGAAACGGTTGATGTCGAACCCTTCTGCCAGCTCCTCCATCGAGGCGCGCAGTTCCACCGGATCGGACGAGCCAAGGCGCGCCATCTGGCTCAGCAGTGCCAGCGGCTCAACCCCCTGTTCGCGCAGATCCTTGATCGCCAAGGTGCCCAGACGTTTGGACAACGCTTCGCCCTGCGGACCGGTCAGCAGCGAATGGTGGGCAAAGGCCGGTGCCTCATGGCCCAGCGCGTTGATCATCTGGATCTGGGTCGCGGTATTGGTCACGTGGTCAGAACCACGCACAACGTTTGTCACGCCCATGTCGGTGTCATCCACAACCGACGCAATGGTGTAGAGAACCTGGCCATCGGCACGGATCAGCACCGGATCAGACACAGATGCCGCATCAATCGAGATGTCGCCCAGAACGCCATCGGTCCATTCAATGCGCTGGTGGTCCAGTTTGAACCGCCACACACCATCGCCACGTTCCGCACGCAGCGCGTCTTTCTCGGCATCCGACAGCGCCAGCGCGGCGCGGTCATAGACCGGCGGCTTGCCCATGTTCAGCTGTTTCTTGCGCTTCAGGTCCAGTTCGGTCGGGGTTTCAAACGCCTCGTAGAAACGACCCATTTCGCGCAGTTTATCCGCGGCATCGGCATAGCGGTCCAGACGCAGCGACTGACGTTCCATCACGTCCCATTCCAGACCCAGCCATTCCAGATCGCGTTGGATCTGGTCGACGTATTCTTCTTTCGACCGCTCTGGATCGGTGTCGTCGATCCGCAGGATAAACTTGCCGCCCGCCTTTTTGGCGATCAGGTAGTTCATCAGCGCGGTGCGCAGGTTGCCAACGTGAATATAGCCTGTCGGCGAAGGGGCAAAACGGGTGGTGGTCATCTCGATCTCCTGTTGCAGGGGCTGATGTCACAGCTTGGCCCGTTTGTCCAGTTTCGCCCCAAGCGGGCGCATATTTGGGGCAAATATAACGTATTTTTCACGACTGTGTGAGATGACAGGACAACGTCGCTGATCCAACTACGTGCATGTCGGATGTACAGAGGAGGAAGAACAATGCAACGCAAGTCACCCCATACCGCCCCAATGATCTCTCGCCGTCACATTTTGGCGACTGCTGCGGCCATGCCGTTGGCGGGCGCCCTTGGTGGGCTAGGTGCAGGCAGCGCGCAGGCCGCCGCCCCGATGCTGGGCACTGCAGTGCCCAAGTTCAATCGTTTCAAACTGGGCGAGATGGAGGTCACAACACTGCTGGCCGGCACCCGCACCGCAGCTGAACCGCAGAAGATCTTTGGCATGAACGTCAGCGCCGAAGAATTCGCCGCCGCCTCGGCAGAGGCGAACATTCCCGTCGATATGGCGCAGTTCTTCTTTACCCCCACGATCGTCAACACCGGATCGGAACTGGTGCTGTTTGACACCGGCCTGAACGCCGAAGGCATCACCGCGGCCGTCACCGCCGCAGGCTACACCCCCGAACAGGTCGACGTCGTGGTGATCACCCATATGCACGGCGACCACATCGGCGGTTTGATGAATGGCGGCAGCGCCACCTTCCCCAACGCGCGATATGTGACAGGCGCAACTGAATTTGACCATTGGGCAGGCACGGACAACGAACGCTTTGCGGGCAATGTAAAACCGCTGGCCGAACAGATGACCATGCTGAACGATGGCGACAGTCCGGTGTCTGGTGTCACCGCGATGGCCGCATTCGGGCACACGCCCGGGCATATGACCTATCTGCTGGACAGCGGTGGCAAACAGCTGCTGATCGCATCGGATTTTGCCAACCACTACGTTTGGTCGCTGGCCTATCCCGATTGGGAAGTGCGTTTTGACATGGATAAATCCGCCGCCGCCGCCACGCGCCGCCGTCTGCTGAATATGCTGGCGGGCGACCGCGTGCCGTTTATCGGCTATCACATGCCCTTCCCCGGTGTGGGCTATGTGGAAACGCGCGGCGACGGGTTCCACTACACCGCAGCCAGCTATCAACTGCTGCTGTGATCCTGCAACGCGCGCCGCATGGGCGCACGTTCCCAAAACAAAAAGGGCGTCCCGATCAGGGACGCCCTATTTCGTGCAGCGCTGATTGATCAGGCACCGCTAGGATCGCGCCAGCGGTTTACGATCGGGTAGCGGCGATCCAGCCAGAAGGCTTTGCGCGACAGGCGGGTGCCGGGGGCGGATTGGAAGCGTTTGTATTCGCTGATGAACAGCAAATGCTCCACCCGCTTCACCGTCTCGCGCTCATACCCCGCCGCGACGCAGTCCGCGACCGATGCCTCTTCGTCCACCAGCATGGTCAGGATGCCGTCGAGGATGTCATAGGGTGGCAGGCTGTCTTCGTCTTTTTGATCAGGACGCAGTTCCGCACTTGGCGGTTTGTCGATGATCGACACGGGGATCACCGTGCCCGCTGGCCCCTGCATCCAGTCGCGATGGTTGGCATTGCGCCAGCGGCAGACGTCAAAGACGCGGGTTTTATACATGTCCTTGATCGGGTTGTAGCCGCCGTTCATATCGCCATAGATGGTGGCGTATCCCACCGCGACCTCGGATTTGTTGCCGGTGGTCAGCAGCATTTCCCCAAACTTGTTCGACAGCGCCATCAGCAACAGGCCGCGCAGGCGGGACTGAATATTTTCCTCGGTCAGGTCTTCATCACGGCCCTGAAACAGCGGCGCCAGCGTGTTGGTCACAGCAGCGCGGCTTTCGGCAATCGGCACATAGTCGTAATGACACCCAAGATTTTTCGCCAATGCCTCTGCATCATCGAGCGACCCTTGTGAGGTGTATTCAGACGGCAGCATCACGCAGCGCACATTTTCTGCGCCCAGCGCATCCGCCGCGATGGTGGCGACAATCGCGCTGTCGATCCCGCCCGAAAGGCCCAGCAAAACCTTGCCAAAGCCCGATTTGCCGCAATAGTCGCGCAGGGACTGCACCATGCAGCGGTAGTCCTGTTCCATTTCATCGGGCAGCGTCGCTTTTTCGCCCTCATCCGCGCGCCAGCCGTCATCGGTGCGGCGCAGGGTGACATGGGCCAGCGCCTCATCAAACAGCGGCAGTTGCAGCGCCAGCGATCCACTGGGATTGAGGATGAAAGAACCACCGTCAAAGACCTGATCGTCCTGACCGCCCACCATATTGAGGTAGATCAGCGGCAGACCGGTTTCGACCACACGGGCGACCATGTGGTTCATCCGGCGTTCAAACTTGCCGCGGTAGTAAGGCGATCCGTTGGGGACCAGCAGAAACTCTGCCCCGGTTTCCTCCAGCGTCTCAGCCACATCCTCAAACCACGCATCTTCGCAGATCGGTGATCCGATGCGCACGCCAGCCACGTCATAGGGGCCAGCCAGCGGACCGTGATCAAACAGCCGTTCCTCATCAAAGACGGTGTAATTGGGCAGGTGATGTTTGCGGCGGATATGGGCAATCTTGCCCCCCGCCAGAATGTAGTAGGCGTTGAACAATTGGCCGTTTTCGCCCAGCGGCCCACCGATGGCCAGCGCAGGGCCGTCCGCGCAGTCAGCGGCTAGCGCTTCCATCACCTGATAGGCGCGGGATTGCAGCGCGGGCTTCATCACCAGATCCTGCGCGTTGTAGCCCAAAAGGAACATCTCTGGCAGGGCGACCAGATCACTGCCCGCCTCTTTGGCTGCCGCCCAAGCCTCTTTGGCCTTAGCGGCGTTCCCGTCCAGATCCCCCATCGCGGGGTTCAATTGTGCCATCGTCAGTCGGAAAATATCGGCCAATTCCTGCGCTCCTCTTCGGCATCTTGCAGATGATGTAACAGATCATCCGGCAAGGGAAAGCCGATTTGAACGAAAGCCGTTGCCTGATCTGCGCCCCTCGCTTACTTTTTGTCTGTTTCGAGGCGAAACGAGAGGCAGGCAGATCAACTGGCCGCCCTCGGCAGAACAGGACAACACATGGCAGATAAGCACATGAAGCAGGCAGCAATGATTTCGATGATGGCCGCCACGGCCAGCTTTGCCGCCAGTGCGGGCCAGGCACAGGACGGCGACGTTCTGACCAAGCAGTATGATAACGGCGGCGAATACGTCGGCAATTTCAAAAACGGATTGCAGCACGGCACCGGCACCTATCGCCTGCCGAACGGATATGAATACTCTGGCACCTGGGTCGAAGGAGAGATCAAGGGTCAGGGCGTTGCCCGCTTCCCCAATGGGTCGGTCTATGAAGGGGCCTTCGACAAGGGCAAGCCGCACGGGCTGGGCAAGATCGTGTTCAGTGATGGTGGCACCTATGAGGGCGACTGGGCCGAGGGCGCTATTACCGGACAGGGCGTGGCCGTCTACGCCAACGGCGTGCGCTACGAGGGCGGGTTTGACAACGCCAAACACCACGGGCGTGGCCGCATGCAAAGCCCAGGCGGCTATGTCTATGCCGGTGACTGGGTGCAGGGCATCAAAGAAGGGTTTGGCAAGATCACCTACCCCGATGGCGCGGTCTATGAAGGCGCCGTCCTACGCGGCACCCGCGAAGGACAAGGCACGCTGACCATGCCCGATGGTCTGGTCTACACCGGCCTGTGGAAAGACGGCCAGATCAACGGCAAGGGCAAGCTGACCCAACCCAATGGCGATGTTTATGAGGGCATGTTGGTTGGCGGCCGCCGCGAGGGTGCGGGCAAGGTCGTTTACGCCAACGGCGACACCTACGAGGGTGATTTTGTCGAAGATCAACGCAACGGTCAGGGCACCTTTACCGGTGCGGATGGCTACCGCTACGTCGGCTCTTGGGTGGCTGGCGTGATCGAGGGTGAAGGCACTGTGACGTATCCCGACGGGTCGATCTACAGGGGCCAATTCCGCGCAGGTCTGGCAGATGGTGTGGGCGAAATCACCTACCCCGATGGCGCCACATACGCAGGCGACTGGAAGGCAGGCGTGATTGATGGACAGGGCAAAGCCACCTACCCCAACGGCCTGACCTACGAGGGCGGTTTTGCCAATGCGCAAAACCACGGCTTCGGCATCATGACCTACCCCGACGGCTACCGCTATGAGGGCGAATGGCAACAGGGCCAGCGTCAGGGCAAGGGTCAGGCGACCTATGCCGATGGCACGATCTACAAGGGCGATTTCACCGCTGGTCTGCGTGATGGTGTGGGCGAATTGATCATGCCCGACGGGTTCCGTTACATAGGCCAGTGGGATGCGGGCGACATCACCGGAAACGGGATCGCAACCTATGCCAACGGCGATGTCTATGAAGGCGCCTTTATCAAAGGCAAACGATCCGGCAAGGGCACCCTGCGCTACACCACCGGCCAAGAGGCCAGCGGCGTCTGGGAAAACGGGGCGCTCACCAATGTGCCCGGCGTGCAGCCCGCAGAGGCGGCTCCCGCCACGGAAACCACGCCTGCAACTGAATAAGGCACTGAATACAACAAAGCCCCCAGCCGCTACGCTGGGGGCTTTGATTTTGGGGGTAGGCACAGAAGGTCGCAACCGATTGTGTGGGCGCGACCTGCGGCAGCCGCAAATACGCGCGCCTGACGTTAAACAAGCTGACAAAAGGCAAGGCGGCTTACCAAACCACCCGTTCCCCCTGCCAGTCAAAGAACCCACCGCTGTCCTCTGGGCGCAGCCCCTCAACCACACGCAATAGGTTCGACGCCGCCTCTGCCGCTGGAACCGTTTTGTGCCGTGCGGCGTAGTTTTCAGTGAACGATGTGGCGACCGTGCCCGGATGCAGGGCGGCGCAGATGACGCCCTTGTGGCTGCGCCCCATTTCTATCGCGCCCGTGTGGATCACTTGGTTCAATGCTGCCTTGGCACTGCGGTAGCTGATCCATCCGCCCAGTGCATTGTCGCCGATGGATCCCACCCGCGCTGACAGGGCGACAAACACCGCCCGTCCCTGTCGTGGTAGCAGCGGCAGCGCGTGTTTCATCACCAGCGCTGGACCAATGCAATTCACCGCAAACTGATCCGCCATCGCCGCCGCGCTCAGCGCCTTGATCGACTTCTCCGGCGGCTGTCCGGCGCCGTGCAGCGCGCCGGTGGCGACGAAAATCAAATCAAACGGCCCAGCTAGCGCGCCTAGATGTGCCGCGACCGATGCCTCATCCGTGATGTCCAGCCCATGCTCGCGCCGCGACAGGCCGGCAACCGTAACGCCCTGTTCCCGCAGGGTTTCAACAATCGCGGCCCCGATGCCGCCCGAAGATCCAATAACCAATGCTTTTTCCATGGGGGATGACCTAGCGGTGCTTTCTGACCTGCCAAGATCAGATTCCTACTTTTCATTTCGATCCAGCCCGGTATAACTTCGCCTCATGATGATGATGGCCCATATCCTTTCGACCCAAGCCCGTGCGACCAGCGCGTCGGCTTCGGCTGGCCTCATCCTACTGCTAAGCCGCCTCTGAGCGTGCCGTTATGGCGCGACCGCTCAGAGGATGTGCCTGTTTCGCGCCAATACACCCCAAAACTGGCCCAATACCCGGCTTACGCACGTAATTTACCAAGAGACCTGACATGACCGATTCCGCCAACACCGCCCCCGCGCAAGACCACGTCTTGATTTTCGACACCACGCTTCGTGACGGGGAACAAAGCCCCGGCGCCACCATGACCCATGATGAGAAGCTGGAAATCGCTGAAATGCTCGACGATATGGGCGTCGACATTATCGAAGCAGGCTTTCCCATCGCCTCTGAGGGCGACTTCAACGCGGTGAAGGAAATCGCCGAGCGTTCGAAAAACTCGGTGATCTGCGGGTTGTCGCGCGCCAACTTCAAGGACATTGATCGCTGCTTTGAGGCGGTAAAACACGCCGCACAGCCGCGCATTCACACCTTTATCGGCACCTCACCGCTGCACCGCGCCATTCCCAACCTGTCCAAGGATGAGATGGCCGAGAAGATCCATGAAACCGTGACCCACGCGCGCAACCTGTGTGACAACGTGCAGTGGTCGCCGATGGACGCGCTGCGCACCGAACATGACTACCTGTTCCGCGTGATCGAAATTGCGATCAAGGCTGGCGCCACAACCATCAACATTCCCGACACCGTGGGCTACACCATCCCGCGCGAGAGCGCCGATCTGATTGCCAAGATCCGTGAAAACGTGCCCGGCGCGGATGAGGTGATCTTTGCCACCCACTGCCACAACGACCTGGGCATGGCGACGGCCAACTCGCTCGCCGCGGTTGAGGCAGGTGCGCGTCAGATCGAATGCACCATCAACGGTCTGGGCGAACGCGCTGGTAACACCGCGCTGGAAGAGGTCGTCATGGCGCTGAAGGTGCGCAACGACACCATGCCCTACCGCACTGGCATCGACACCACCAAGATCATGGGCCTGTCGCGCCGCGTGGCGGCTGTGTCTGGCTTTAACGTGCAGTTCAACAAGGCGATTGTTGGCAAGAACGCTTTCGCCCACGAAAGCGGCATCCACCAAGACGGCATGCTGAAAAACGCCGAGACGTTTGAGATTATGCGCCCCGAGGACGTGGGTATCGCAGGCACCTCGCTGCCGCTGGGCAAACATTCGGGCCGTGCAGCGCTGCGGTCAAAAATGACCGAGCTGGGCTTTGATCTGGCCGACAACCAGTTGAACGACCTGTTCGTGCGTTTCAAAGAGCTGGCCGACCGCAAGAAAGAGGTGTTTGACGACGACATCATCGCACTGGTGCAGGTTGAGGCAGGTCAGGCCGACGCCGACACCCTGCAGCTGAAACGCCTGCGCGTGATCTGTGGCACCGACGGCCCGCAAGAGGCAGAGCTGACGTTGAGCGTTGATGGCGAAGAAAAGAGCATTGATGCCACCGGCGACGGTCCTGTTGATGCGGCGTTCAATGCGGTCAAAATGGTCTATCCCCACAATGCGCGCCTGCAACTGTATCAGGTACATGCCGTGACCGAAGGCACCGACGCGCAGGCAACCGTATCGGTTCGTCTGGAAGAAGACGGGCGCATCGCCACGGGTTCGTCGGCAGACACAGACACTGTGGTCGCCAGCGTCAAGGCCTACATCAGCGCGCTGAACCGTCTGATCGTGCGCCGCGAAAAGGTTGCGCCGGGTGGGGACACCAAGGAAATCAACTATAAGGATGTGCATTAAGCTGCTTAGCTCGCACAAACCTAGACCTTTGACAGGCCCGGACCCATCCTCTGGGCCTGTTTTGCTTTATTTGGTCGGGGGCATAAGTTTGCCTTCACTCAACCTGCTATACCTGTTTCACTGGTAAAAAGTATGAGTCGCATCCCGCAACTGGCGGCAGCGGCGTAGGTTTAAAGAGCATACGATCGTGGCACAGGACGACAAAATCGACCTAGACAGCCTGTCCGTACCGCCTAGCCAATACAGGCGTTTGGTGGTGCAGACCACGGATCGCATTTTGCTTATCGTGCTGGCGCTGAGCGTCTATGCCATCACCTCGAACCTCTACTACGGCGCGATGCGCATGGTTGTCACCGCGCTGGTGACGTTCAGCTGTCTGTTGCTGGCATTGATCCTGCATCGCAGCGGATACCACACGCCCGCGCGGTTTATTCTGCTAACATCGCTTAATGTGGCGATTTTCATCGGCAGTTTTTTCCTACCCACAAACAGCAACCTGTCGATGTTCCTGCTGAGCTTTATCGGGTTGCCCTTTATGGTGATGAGTTGGTGGGACAACCGACCGATGATGATCTACTTCTGCACCTTGCCTTTGGTGTTGTGGACGACGTTGATGTTGACGAACTATGGCAACGGTCAATATTTCGAACTGTCGCCAGAAATCACACAGCTGTTTGGCTATAGCCACTCGATCATGGTTTTTGCGTCAATCACCCTGCAATTTGTTCACTATGACCGCGTGACCCGCAATTATTCTGTCGCGCTGCGCAGTTCGCTGGAGGCACAGAAGCGCGCCAATTCTGCCAAGACCGCTTTCTTGCGATCGATGAGCCATGAAATGCGCACCCCGCTGGGCGCCATTTTGGGGGCGGCAGATTTGCTGCAGAATAGTCCTGACGCCAAAGCGGACATTAACGAGCTGACAAAAATCATCACCTCGTCGGGCAATGACATGTTGTCACTGACAGAGAAGAGCACCTCTTTTGCGCGCGTGACCGCCGGGGATCTGGAACCGCATCCAGAACCCGTTTCACTCACCGCGCTATTGGGCCGCGTGCTGTCACGTTTTCAGGACAAAATCGCCGATAAAGAAATCCAGTTGAACCTGACCAACGCATCCGAGGGCGCGGCAACCAACATCGAAAACCTGCATGCCTTGGCGGATCCAGCAATGCTGAGTGAAGCCCTGTCGCAGGTGTTTGAAAACGCACTGACCTACACGCCGCATGGCGGGGCGGTTACGCTGACACTGTCCAGCACGGCCAGCGCAGAAACCCTGCGCCTGATAGTCACAGACACTGGCCCCGGCATCGCAGAACACCAGCGCGAAGCGGTTTTTGAACCCTATGAACGTCTAGATCAGGCCTATGGCAGTCAATCAGGTGGCGGCGTAGGCCTGACAATCGCGCGGGCCTACCTGACCGCTATGGGCGGCCAGATCTTGCTGGAAGAAGCACAAGAAGGCGGCACACGGGTGTTGATCGACCTGCCAACCGCGCGGGTCTGATCAGAAACGATCCAGCAAACGGTCCAGATATTGGCGTTCGTCAATCGGACGATCGGTTTCACCGCTGCGACGATTGATCTGATCCTGCAATTCCTGCGCACGTTGGTTCAGCCGTTCGCCATGCAGCGCATCCGTATCGCGCCCCTGTCCGGCCCCACGGCCCAAAGGATCATTGCCTTCGCCCGCGCGGCCCTGCTGCTGCCCCTGCTCTTCGTTTTGTGCCAGCGCCTCGCCCAGATTTCGCAGACCTTCGCGCATTTGTTCCAGTGCTTCGGCCTGTTGATCAATCGCCCCTGCCAGATCATCGCGGCGCAGGCTTTCTTCGGCGCCGTCCATGGCACGTTCGGCCTGTCGCAATGCATCGCGTGCGGCCTCACCCTCGGTGGTGCCTTGGCCCGGCAGACCATTGAGCTGACGGTTCAACTCATCGCGCAGTGCGCGTTGACGTTCCGCCAACGATCCGCGACCGGGCTGCGATCCATCTGCGCCCCCTTCACCAGCGCCTTCGCGGCCTGACTGGCCTTCGCCACCTTGGCCTTCGTGGCTTTGCCCACGGCCCTGCCCACCATTGCGGCCTTCGTTTTGCTGTGACTGCCCCGCGTTAGCGCCCGGGTTGAACTGTTCCTGCAACTGGCGGAACGTCTGATCCGACAGCCCCTGTTGTTCGCGCAGAGTGTCCCCCAATTGTTCCAGTGCCTGCTGGCCCTCACCTGACTGAGGCTGACCTTCGGCGACTTGCAGATTGTCGATCAATTCTTGCAATTCTTGCAGCGCTTGAGCGGCTTCGGCCATACGGCCCTGCTGCATCAATTCCTGAATGCGGTCCATCATTGCCTGCAGGTCAGCCATTTCCAACTGCATGGCCTCAGACTCATCATCACCGCTATTGCGATCTTCATCCGCGTCCGCGTCTCGTGCTGCCTGCTGACTTAGCTGGCGCATGTAGTCACGGGTGGCATCGCGCAATTCCTGCATCAATTCTGCGATTTCAGTATCGCTGGCACCGTTGCGCATCGCCTCTGACAGGCGTTCCTGTGCCTGCAACATGCGATCACGCGCGCTGTCCAGATCGCCATCCTCCAACTCGATCGCCAGATCCCAAAGCGCCCCTGCCAGTTCATCGCGGCGGTCATCAGTCAGACGCCGATCCACATTGTCCAATCCCGCCTCTAGCTGGCGCAGGATCGTCCGCAGCTGTAGGTATTGTCCTTCTTGCGGGAACAGCTTCGGTTCGGGCTGCCAAGTGATCGCCCGAATGATTTGCGCCACGCGCGGTGCGTTGGCGCGGTTCCACAGCAGGTCGCGACGCATTTCAATAAGTGAGGCCGCCAAGGGGTCAAAGAAACGGCGTGCAGGCAGGGCAACATGCAAGGCGTCTGCCTGCGTCTGCTGTCCCTGCGCATCACTGACACTAAGGATGATCTTTACCGGTAGATGTGCCCACGGATGCTGGGAAAAATCCTCGACCCAATCCTGTTCGAAATCCTGCCAGCCATCGCGCAGCGGCATCGGCAGATCACCGCGCCAGACGGTGTCCTGTTCTGGCGGCAGGGCCAAACCGTATCGGCGTTCTGGCGGGATCTGATCTAACGCCGCATGATCCAGCTGCACCTCAGCCATACCCGTTGTAACGCCGTAGTCATCCGTTGCCGCAAACGAAAGCGTCATCTGGCCATCGAAATCAGTTTCAACCGCCGCGTTACGGGTCAATGTCGGCGGCTGATCGACCAGGGCGGTGATTTGCCAGCGCCGTCCGTTTGCTGAAGGGGCGGCAATGGCCAGTGTTCCGCTGCGCGTGACCACCAGACGCTCTTCGCGCAGACCATCAGGCAAGGCGACATCGGAATCGCCGCTTCCTGCCCCCGGTGTAGCCAGATCCTGTGCCACGCTGATGCTGCCGTCGTCGTTATACACCCGCAAGATCAATGTGCTGTCTACGGGCACGGCCAAATCGCCATCCGGCTGATCAGACAGGTAAAGCGTCGGCAGGCGCGTGTAGGCAGGGGGTTCGATCCATCCTTCCCAACTGGTGCTGGCAATCGCCGCTGTTGCGGTTCCGGCTGCTGGCCCACGCACATCAGATGGGGCCGCGATAACCGTCATGGCCAGAAACAACAAAACATGTAAACGCAGTGCGTAAGGATCACGTTCCGCCAAGGAAGGCTTGGCCGCGACAGCGCGCGCGTCGACGATTTGTGTGCGCATCCGATCCTGATGCGCCTGCCACAGCGCGGCAGACGCCGCATCCTGCCCGCCAACGACAGGTGAGTCGATCAACGCCAACAGCGGCTGGCCGGACAGTGTCGCATCGATCCGTGCCACCACATCCGCGCGGCGTGGCATCACAAAGGCGCGCACGCCCACGCCAAAGGCCACCAGCGCGACAGCGGCAACCAGAAGAGTCATAAAAATCAGCGGTTTTGACCAGACCCCGCCCACGAAGTGCCAAACCGATACCAGCATCAGAAGGGCAGTTCCCAGTAGCCAAAAAGCCTGCGCCAGTCGTTCCCACCAAAGTCCCAACCAGGTCAGCCAGACCACTTCGCGTCTAAGACCAGCGGCCGTCAAAACCGACAGATCCGCACGTCTGTAGGGCGCGGTCTGCATATCCCGCGCCGCACCTTTGGACAGGGCAGCGCGCGGTCTTTTTTGGGTCTGGGTCTGCTGAATTGGCATAGCCTCTCCCTGCGGTGCGACCGCAGGGGATGCGGTTACAGCCAGTCTGGGATGGTATCGCGTTTCAGCATTTCGTCAAACGTCGGGCGCTGACGGATGACAGCAAATTGATCACCATGCACCAGCACCTCTGGGATCAGAGGGCGGGTGTTGTATTCGCTGGCCATCACCGCGCCATAGGCCCCAGCCGAGCGGAAGGCGACCAGATCCCCTGCCGACAGCGGCGCCATCATGCGTTCCTTGGCAAAGGTGTCACCGGTTTCGCAGACGGGCCCAACGATATCGTAGGGCTGCTGTTCCACGCCCGGTGCAGGCTCGACGACTGACACGATATCATGGTGCGCATCATACATGGCAGGGCGCAGCAGATCGTTCATCGCGCCATCCAGAATCAGGAAATCGCGACCTTCGCCGGATTTCACATAGATCACCTTGGACACCATGATGCCTGCGTTGCCTGCAATCAGGCGCCCTGGTTCAATCTCGATCTCGCAGCCCAGATGGCCCAGTTCTTCCTTGATCATGGCGCCGTATTCCACCGGCAGCGGCGGTGCTTCGTTCGAGCGGGTGTAGGGAATGCCAAGGCCGCCGCCCAGATCAAGGCGGATGATGTCGTGGCCATCTGCGCGCAGCTCTTCGGTCAGGGCCGCAACCTTGCGGTAGGCCAGACGGAAAGGCTCCAAATCAGTCAACTGGCTGCCGATATGCACATCAATGCCCACCACCCTCAACCCGGGCAGTGCGGCCGCGCGGGCATACACTTCACGCGCGCGGGCGATGGGGATGCCGAACTTGTTTTCCGATTTACCGGTGGCGATTTTGGCGTGGGTTTTCGCGTCGACATCTGGGTTCACCCGCACAGTGATCGGCGCCACGGTGCCCAGCGACAGCGCCACCTCGTTGATCACCTCCATCTCTGGCTCGGACTCAACGTTGAACTGACGAATGCCACCGGTCAGGGCCGCGCGAATTTCCTCATGGGTTTTGCCGACGCCGGAAAAGACGATCTTGTCCCCCGGCACACCGGCGGCAATCGCACGGGCGTATTCCCCCCCCGACACCACATCCATGCCCGCGCCAGCCTGCGCCAGCGTTTTCAGGATCGCCTGGTTCGATGCCGCCTTCATCGCGTAGCAAACCAGATGGTCCATGCCCGCCAGCGCCTCATCAAACAGGGTGAAGTGGCGCAACAGCGTTGCGGTGGAATAGCAGTAAAACGGCGTGCCAACAGCCGCTGCGATATCTGCAATCGCCACGTCTTCGGCGTGCAATGCGCCATCTTTGTAAAGGAAGTGATCCATGCGTCCGCCCCTTGTCCAATCTTGACCACTGCGCACAGGCTGCGGCCTGCATGCAGTATAGTTTCAAGCGGTCATAACAGATCAAGTGTTTGGATCAACGCGGCAATCGTACCAACACAATTGCCGCGATACTGTGCGCGGGCCGCGATCAGCTGATACGCGCCACCACGTAGTCGGCGATTTCCACCAGCAGTTGCCGCACCGGATGATCCGGCAGGGCATTCAGCGCATCCTTGGCCTTGGCCGCCCAGGCCAGTGCATCATCGCGGGTTTCCTCCAGTGCCTTGTGCTTGTGCAGCAGCTCCAAGGCGTGTTCCAGATCGCCCTCTTCCTGACGGCCCTTTTCGATGGTGCGCACCCAGAAGGCACGTTCTTCGTCATCCGCCTTGGCCACCGCTTTGATCACCGGCAGGGTCAGTTTGCGTTCGCGGAAATCGTCGCCAATGTTTTTACCGGTGGCAGAGCTGTCACCCTGATAATCCAACAGATCGTCCACGATCTGGAAGGAAATGCCCAAAGCATCGCCATAATCAAACAGCGCCTTCACCTGATCCTCTGGCGCGTCGGCGATCACGCCGCCCACCTCGGTCGCGGCGGAAAAAAGCGCCGCCGTCTTGCCGCGCACAACCTTCAGGTAAACACCCTCATCCGTGGCCAGATCCTGCGCCGCGCTCAGCTGCAGAACCTCACCCTCGGCAATGGTGGCCGAGGCGTTGGAAAGGATAGACAGAACCCGCAGGCTGCCCGGTTCCACCATCATCTGGAAGGCGCGAGAAAACAGGTAGTCGCCAACCAAAACCGACGATTTGTTGTCCCACATCAGGTTTGCAGTCGGGCGACCGCGGCGCTGTGCGCTTTCGTCGACCACATCGTCATGCAGCAGGGTCGCGGTATGGATAAATTCCACCGTTGTCGCCAGATGCACGTCATATTCGCCGCGATAGCCACACATATCTGCCGCCGCCAGCGTCAACATCGGGCGCAGACGTTTGCCGCCTGCATCAATCAAATGCGCAGTCACCTGCGGGATACGCGGCGCATTTTCAGACATCATGCGGGTGTGAATCATATCATTCACCTCGCGCAGCTTGTCCTCCAGATGGGCTGCCAGTCGCTCATGCGGTTTTGTGCTTGCGTGATCCAGGTTCATCTTGTCCGTCCATGGGTCGACAAATGCTATGCCGTGCCCCTATTTTCCCCGATATGAAACAACTGCTTCGCACCACCGACCCGACGTCGATCGCCTTTGCCAAAGCTCTGCTTCAGGGGGAGGGTATAGACTGCTTTGAAATGGACGTAAATATGAGCGTCCTTGAGGGTAGTATCGGCATTTTGCCACGTCGGCTGATGGTTCATCCCGATGATCACGCCGAGGCAGAGAAGGTGCTGACCGACAACGGCATCGCGCTGGAAGGCTGAGGCCGTGCAATCGCTGACCCATACGGATTTTCTGAACGGCCGCGTGCGCGCGTGGCAACCGGCACAGGGCTACCGTGCGGGCGTCGATCCCGTTTTGTTGGCCGCATCCCTGCCAGCACAGGCCGGACAAAGCGCGCTGGAACTGGGCTGTGGCGTTGGGGTGGCCTCACTGTGCCTGATGGCGCGGGTGCCGGGGATGACGGTCACAGGGGTTGAGCTGCAGGCCGATTACGCAGCGCTCGCGCAGCGCAACGCGGCTGAGGCGGGCGTTGATTTCACCGTCGAAATCGCCGACCTCAGCGCCCTGCCCGCCGACCTGCGCCAGCGTCAGTTTGATCACGTTTTCGCGAACCCACCCTATTTTCAGCGCGACCGATCGACAGCGGCAACGGATCCGGGGCGTGACATCGCCTTTGCCGGAGACACGCCGCTGGCGAAATGGGTCGAGGTGGCCGCAAAACGCTGCGCGCCCAAGGGGTACGTGACCTTCATCCAGCGGATCGAACGCCTGCCGGAACTGATCATGGCGATGCAGCCTCTGCTCGGGTCGCTAGAGGTACAACCGCTAACCCCACGCGCGGGCCGCGAAGCGCAGCTGGTGCTGATCCGTGGCCGCAAAAACGGACGCGCCGATTTTCGCCTGCATAATGGGATCGTGATGCACGAAGGCCCCGAACACCTGCACGATGGCGAGGATTACGCGCCCAAAGTGCGCGCCGTTTTGCGCGATGGCGCAGCATTGCCTTTCGGCGGTTAAGCTATTTTTAGCCGTCCGCCGCACTGCGGCGTGACAGAGGGCATTTTATGTGATGCAGTGGACGTCTATCACAATAAAGAGAGGAGATTTACATGGGTCTGACTTCGCACATCGAAGAGTTGAAGAAGAAACACAGTGACCTCTCGCATCGGGTTGAGGCAGCACAGCGTGCGCCCGGCACCTCGGATGCGGAAATTGCCGAAATGAAGAAACAGAAACTGCGCCTGAAAGAAGAGATCACCCGTCTCAGCGCAGAACCCGCATAAGGGTTATCCTTTGAGGCTGGCGCGTGCTGCCAATGCCGCGCCGCCCGTGATCAAACAGGCCGCTAGCCCCAGTGTCCAGCTGGGCGCGGCAATCCCCACCCCCACCAGAACCAATGTCGACAACAAAGGCGCCGCGTAAGAACTGACGCCCAACAACTGAATGTCGCCCTGTTTCACCCCAATATCCCAGACATAGAAAGCCAACCCGACAGGCCCCAATCCCAGCGCCAGTGTGCTGCCCCAGCCAATCACGCCCTGTGGCCAAACGGTTTGTTCCACCACCAGATGCAACGCGGCCGACAGAACAGCGGTGGCCAGACAAAAGACCGCCACAGCCTCCGTCGGGACATCCCCCAAACGGCGGGATAGGACGGAATACCCCGACCAGAACAGCGCGCATCCTAGCGCCAGCAGATACCCGGGCAAGGCCACGGTGTCGAAACCGCTGCCGCCACCCTGAATGATCAAGGCAGCACCGCCAAACCCAATCAGCCCGCCGATGAAATGGCCCGCCCGCAGTCGTTCACCCGGCAGTAGACCGGAAAACAGGACAATCAGCAGCGGCCAAAGATACGCGATCAGCCCCGCCTGTGCCGGAGGGGCCAACCGCAACGCGCTGAAATAGAGCGCGTGATAGCCAAACAGCCCGATGGTGCCGAATACATACACCTTCAGCGGCACCCGCCGCAGCATCCCCAAACCGCCCGTGCGTAGCGTCCAGATGACCCCCAGCGTGCCGCCGATGGCGAAACACAGCGCGTTCAGCAACAGCGGCGGGGTCGGCGCACTGCCCACCGTGAACAGCGCCAACAACGACCACAACAAAACCGCAACAAACCCAATGCCAGTGGCACGACTGCGAGTGAACGTCATGGTCATGCGGATGCAACCTCTTCTACGGGGACGACAGTTAAAGCCTGATGAACAGAAATGGTTTTCGCAATCTCTGCAAGCATCCAATCGCGAAAGGCCACGATCTGCGGTCGCTGTTCGGTCCCCAATCGGCAAATAAACCGGAAATGGGCCTTGGTTCCCAATGCAACGCCATAAGGTGCCACCAACCGACCATCAAAGATGTCTTTGATCACCATTGCGCGGCGACCCAGAACCACCCCGACACCAGCGAGCGCCGCATCAACTGCGTGATCCGCGCCAGAAAAATGCAAACCGTGACTGGGGTTGTGATCAACCCCGACCGCACGAAACCACGTCTGCCAATCACACTGAGGGCGCAGAAAACTGGTCGATTCGTCAAAAATCAACGGAGCGTTGATCAGGCTCTCTGGTGTTGGGAACTGTTCCGCCAATTCAGGTGTCATCACAGGTGTGAACCATTCGCTGCTCAGCGGTTCTGACCACAGACCATGATCCGGGCCATAGCCGAACCGAATAGCGACATCGACCTCATCACGGTCAAAATCCATGATTCTCAGCGCTGCGGAAAACCGCAAATCAATGTCGGGATGGGCCCGAGCAAATTCATATAGCCGCGGCGCCATCCATTTTGCCGTGAACGCAGGGCCTGCAGTGACATTGAGCGTCGTGTTGTCCTGCAACCGCTTGGTACTGCGCCACGCATTCGACAGGGTTTGAAACGCCTCGGACGTGCCCGGGGCAAGGGCACGGCCTGCCTCTGTCAACTCCACCGCGCGGTTCAGACGGATGAACAGCGGCGCGCCCAGATGCTCTTCAAGGGATTTGATCTGATAAGACAGCGCGGCAGGCGTCACATGCAATTCCGCCGCTGCTTGGGCAAAGGACATATGGCGCGCCGCAGCCTCAAAGGCGCGCAGGGCGGTTAGTGGGGGCAGACGATCCGACATGTCAGTTAAATACACCTTAACTGACACCTTGGAAACACTCGTTTGTCGAACGCACTAGGGATGCGCATATTGAAGTCAGTTCAGAATTCTTCAAACCCAAGACAAAGGAGACGCCAAATGATCGAAGTTTCGCACAACCGCCAGACCCAAGACGCCTACGCCGCCGCCCATGCCGCCCGCGCGGCCGCATTTACCGGTCTCTTTCGCAGCCTGTTTCGTTCCGCTGCGCCTGCCAAACCAGTGGCAGACACTTACGGAACCGTCCCGCTGACCTGATCCTTTCAGGACTTACGCGACGAAAAGGCCGCCCCGGGGAAACCCGTGGGCGGCCTTTCTGGTATGCGCGTGGCGTCAGATCAGACGAAGAACTGACCGCCGTTTGCGGAAATGGTCGAGCCGTTCAGGAACGCCGCTTCGTCAGAGGCCAGGAAGGCCACGCAGTTTGCGATCTCTTCCGGTTCGCCCAGACGACCGGTGGGGATCTGTGCGATGATCGATTCGCGAACCTTTTCCGGCACTGCCATCACCATGTCGGTGGCGATGTAGCCCGGGCAGATCGCGTTGGCGGTGATGCCTGCGCGCGCGCCTTCTTGGGCCAGCGATTTCACGATACCCAGATCGCCCGCTTTGGTCGCGGCGTAGTTCACCTGTGCGAACTGCCCCTTTTGACCGTTGATCGAGCTGATGACGATCACGCGGCCAAACTTGCGCTCGCGCATGCCCGGCCAGATCGGGTGAACAGTGTTGAACACACCGGTCAGGTTGGTGTCGACCACCTGATGCCACTGTTCCGGGGTCATCTTGTGGAAAGGTGCGTCACGGGTGATGCCAGCGTTGGCAACAACGGTGTCGATCGGGCCCAGATCAGCCTCAACCTTGGCGATGCCCTCGGCGCTTTCTTCGTAAGAGGCGACGTTCCATTTGTAGGTCTTGATACCGGTTTCTTCGGTGAACTTCGCCGCCGCCTCATCGTTGCCGGCATAGGTTGCCGCCACTTCGAAGCCCTGCGATTTCAGTTTCTTGGAAATAGCCGCGCCGATGCCGCGCGAGCCACCAGTTACGAGTGCGATACGAGCCATGTTTGATCTCCGTCCCAAAATTCAGCTGGCAATACTGTTACCCATTAAAAGTCATTTACGCAACATTGTTACGTGGTGAATTTTCTGCGCTGTAGCGTTTTTTTTCGCAAACGCAGCATTTTGGCGCAGAAAATATTAAAAAAGGGCGCCACAGGGGCGCCCTTTGATATGTCATCAACCTGTCACCGGCGCCCTCAGGGGCGTTCCAGACACATGGCAACGCCCATGCCGCCACCGATGCAGAGCGTGGCGAGACCTTTTTTGGCATCGCGACGTTTCATTTCGAACAACAGGGTGTTGAGGATTCGCGCACCAGAGGCGCCAATCGGGTGACCAATAGCGATGGCCCCGCCGTTGACGTTCACCTTTTCAGGATCCCAGTCCATATCCTTGTTCACGGCACAGGCCTGTGCGGCGAAAGCTTCGTTTGCTTCGACCAGATCCAGATCAGCCGCAGCCCAACCGGCCTTGTCCAGCGCTTTGCGCGACGCATAGATCGGACCCACGCCCATGATTTTCGGATCAAGGCCTGCGGTAGCATGTGATGCGATGCGGGCCAGCGGTTCCAGACCGCGCTTTTCCGCTTCTTCCGCGCTCATCAGCAGGACGCCTGCAGCGCCGTCGTTGAGGCCAGATGCGTTGGCTGCGGTGACGGTGCCACCGTCGCGCAGGAACGCGGGGCGCATTTTCTGCATCGCCTCAATCGTGGCGCCGTGACGAATGTACTCATCCTTGTCGACCACGATGTCGCCCTTACGGGTTTTGATGGTGAAGGGGATGATTTCATCCTCAAAGCGGCCGGCCTTTTGCGCGGCTTCAGCTTTGTTCTGCGAAGCAAGGGCAAATTCGTCCTGCATGTCGCGGCTGATCTGCCATTTCTCAGCGACATTTTCAGCAGTCTGACCCATGTGGTAGCCGTTGAACGCATCCCACAGGCCATCACGGATCATCGAATCGATGTATTTGACATCGCCCATTTTGGTGCCCGCGCGCAGGTGCGACACGTGGGGGCTGAGGGACATGTTTTCCTGACCACCCGCGGCTACGATCGACGCATCACCCAACTGGATGTGCTGCGCGGCCAGCGCAACGGCCCGCAGACCCGAACCACACACTTGGTTGATGCCCCAAGCAGCGCTTTCGATGGGCAGACCCGCGTTGATATGCGCCTGACGTGCAGGGTTTTGACCCTGACCGGCGGTCAACACTTGACCCAGAATGGTTTCAGACACGTCCGCCTTTTCGATGCCTGCACGCGCGACCAGCGCTTCCAGAACGGCAGAGCCCATGTCATGCGCGGGCGTATTTGCAAAAGATCCGTTGAATGAACCAACAGCGGTACGTGCTGCCGATACGATGACGACATTCGTCATGTGTTTTCCTCCACCAAAAGCATGGCGGTTTGGCATCGGGACAGGCCCCAACACTTGCCGCCTTACGCTAAGTGATAGTGTATTTGCTGCAATGCGGCAAGATTCGCGTTTCTTTGATTTTCCAAGCGGCGACAAACAAGCAACATTATTACCCTTAGGCCGTTTTCAGGCCGGGCAGTTCCCAGCTGGGTTGCAGCTGTGGCAAGGCAAAATGGTAGCCCTGCATGCAATGCAGTCCGGCACGCCGCAGCCATGCAGCGTCTGCGCTATCCTCCACCCCTTCGGCGACGGTCATCATATCAAATTGTTGTGCAATCAATGCCATAGCCCGAACCAACACCTGATCATCGCGGTTGCAATGGACCCGATGACAGAACTGACGGTCGATTTTCACAATGTCGAAGCGGAAATCACGCAGGTAGCGAAACGATGTTGCCCCTGCCCCGAAGTCATCCAGCGCAAAGGCGATCCCGTGGCGGCGCCAACGCTGCATAAACGCGATTACCAGTTCCGGTACTGTCATGGCAGATGCTTCGGTGATTTCCAGAATAAGGCGCGCGCCAACTGTCGGATCATCCGCCAATCCCCGTTCCAGCACCTGCGACCATCTCCCATACCCGATAGAGCGTGCCGACATGTTGATTGACAGGCGCAGACCTTCGGTCTGAGACAGGGCCTGCAGGCCAATTTCCAATGCGCGGCAATCAATATCACGGCCAATGTCGCTATCTTCGGCATAGGGCATAAAATCCCGTGCCGGGATAATCCGTCCATCGGCGTCCAGCACCCGAAACAGCCCCTCATAAAACGCGATGCGATCAGGGCGCCGCGCCTCCACAATGGGTTGATACGCCAGCCGCACCTCCCCATGTTTCAGCGCGGCGCGCACCATGGCCAAAATATCGCGACCACGCTGATGCACCGCGTATTTCACCGGCGTGGACAGTTCATCAGGAATTTCTAGCGTCGTCTTTTGGGGCACTGCTGGTCCTTTCACGCGTCACCCGCAGGAGAGTGGACCAGTTTCCTTAAAAGAAGGTTAAACGCGATATGCGCCAACGCCTACCGACAAGAAAAACGCCGCTGCGCTGGCAGCGGCGTTTTCAAATTTAAAGGCTAAGGCCTACCGACAGGGGGCCCTTGCGGACCCCGACCCCGGCAGAGGTCGATATACCACCGGTCCCGATCGAAACCCCGGCGTTTGCCGTCGGCTTCAGCGGTGCGCCATCCACCCCGCAGGCGGCCAGCGCCAAGAGGCTAAGGGTCATCAGAAGAGGTTTCATTCCAGCTCCTTCTTCCAGCGTTTGATCTGCACCAGAACCTGTGCCGGTGCGGTGCCCCCATAAGACATGCGCGACGCGACAGAGTTATCAACCCCCAATACGCCAAACACCTCTTCGGTAATCTGATCGTTAACGGATTTCATGTCTTCCAGCGTCAGATCGGGCAGGTCGCAGCCCTTTTCTTCGGCCAGTGCCACCAGCGAACCGGTGACGTGGTGGGCATCGCGGAACGGCATGTTCAGCGCGCGCACGCACCAATCCGCCAGATCCGTCGCGGTCGAGAAGCCGGAGCCAGCCGCGGCTGCCAGCGAGTCTTTGTGTCCGGTCATATCGCTGACCATGCCAGTCATCGCAGCCAGCGACAGCAGGAAGTTGTCGGCGGCGTCGAACACCTGCTCCTTATCTTCCTGCATGTCCTTGGAATAGGTCAGCGGCAGCCCCTTCATCACCGTCATCAGCGCGACGTTGGCGCCAAAGATGCGGCCCAGTTTCGCACGCAGCAGTTCGGCCGCGTCAGGGTTACGTTTCTGCGGCATGATCGACGATCCAGTGGACCATTTGTCGGACATGGTGACAAAACGGAACTGGGCCGAGGACCAGATCACCAGCTCTTCGGCAAAGCGGCTGAGGTGCATCGCACAGATCGAAGCGTTTGACAGAAACTCCAGCGCGAAGTCGCGATCTGCCACCGCATCCAGTGAGTTTGCCGCCGGACGGTCAAACCCCAGCGCGGCGGCGGTCATGTGGCGATCAATCGGGAAGGATGTGCCTGCAAGCGCCGCAGCGCCAAGTGGCGATTCGTTCATCCGGGCGCGCGCATCCTTGAAGCGGCTAAGGTCACGGCCCAGCATTTCCACATAGGCCATCATGTGGTGCCCCCAAGTGACCGGCTGAGCGGTTTGCAGGTGGGTGAAACCGGGCATGACCCAGTCATAGCCAACCTCTGCCTGACCGATCAGCGCCTTCATCAGCGCCTCAATCCCCTCAATGGACGCATCGATCTGATCGCGCACCCACAGTTTGAAATCGGTTGCTACCTGATCGTTACGCGACCGCGCGGTGTGCAGACGGCCCGCAGGTTCGCCAACGATTTCCTTCAAACGGGCCTCTACATTCATGTGAATGTCTTCCAGCGCGGTGGAAAACTGGAACGTGCCGCTGTCGATCTCTGACAAGACCGTGAGCAGGCCTTCCCGGATCACCTCGGCATCGTTATCTGTGATGATGCCTGTGGCGGCCAACATGGCGGCATGGGCCCTTGAACCTTCGATGTCCTGCTTGGCCATTCGCTGATCGTACCCGATCGAGGCGTTGATCGCCTCCATGATCGCGTCCGGTCCTGCGGCAAAGCGGCCGCCCCACATCTGGTTCGAGGATTTGTCACTCATGGTCTGCCCCTTGGGAGGAAAAATGCGAAAGTTTGTTGCCACAGTCCTTTATACGGCCTTTGTGCTTGGTGCAAATGGCGCCGCCGCTGCCGATCTGGGCGCCCTACGGGATTTGCGTCAGGGGGACATGAAAAAGCTGATTGTTCACACTGAACCCAAGGACCTGCGCGGCCATGATTTCGTCACCGTGGATGGTGAAGCCGCGTCGCTGAAAGACTATGAGGGCAAGTATGTTCTGGTGAACTTCTGGGCGACATGGTGTGCGCCGTGCCGCGCGGAAATGCCTGCGCTGGACGCGCTGAACGCCGAATTTGGCGGTGAAGAGTTTGAAGTCGTCACCATCGCCACGGGCCGCAACCCCGTGCCCGCGATGAAGAAGTTCTTTGACGAAGTGCAGGTCGAAACCCTGCCGCTGCACCGTGACCCTAAACAGGAACTGGCGCGGAAATCTGCGGTGATCGGCCTGCCCCTATCCGTCCTGATCGACCCCGAAGGTCGTGAGATTGGCCGTCTGATCGGTGACGCGGAATGGCATGACGATAACGCGCGCGCCGTGGTTCAGCATCTGATCGGTAGTGAAAAACCAGCCGAGGCAGCGACCAGCGCCTACGATTACTGAAAACGCAGCGCAGGTCTGTAATGGGTCAGCGCAACACCGTTGCGGCGACCCACCAACCCGAGTGTTGTAAGGATTGGGCGGCATCAGCCGCCCTTTTTGCGTCTGGATACAGGCCGAAACAGGTCGCCCCGGATCCCGACATTCGCGTCAACTGTGCGCCAGTCTGGCGCAATGCCGCCAGCACATCGGAAATCACCGGTTGCGCGGTGATCGCAGGCGGTTCCAGATCATTACGCTGCGCCGCGATCCACTGGATCAGATCCGCCGCAGGCAAACCATCAGGCAGGGGCGGCATCGCTGGATTTACCTTGCTTGCCAGACCGGAAAACACCGCGCTCGTGGGCACCGCCACGCGCGGATTGACCAACACTGCGTGCAATGGGGGCAGATCAACCGCGGTCACATCCTCGCCAATGCCGCGCATGAAGGCGGCGCGAGCGATCATGCAAACGGGCACATCTGCCCCTAGGCCAAGCCCCTGATCCGGAACCTCTTTGCCGGTCAGCTCCCGCAACATGCGCAGCGCGCAGGCCGCATCAGACGATCCGCCGCCAATGCCTGCTGCCGCAGGTAGATGCTTTTCCAGATGAATAGCAGCCTCAACACCCATCAGTGCTGCTGCACGGCGAACCAAGTTGTCCGGCCCCAACGGCACCCCCTGCCCCATGGGCCCATCGACTGTCAGCCGATCCTCGCCCAGTTTGCAGGTCAGGCGGTCGCCCATGTCAGCGAAAACCACCAGCGAATCCAGCAGATGATACCCATCATCCCGCTGCCCTGTCACATGCAGGGTCAGGTTGATTTTGGCCGGGGCGAGCCCCTGAAGTGCAGTCATGCGATAAGGTCAGTCCTTAGCGGCGCGCAACACGTCGCTGTCTTCCTGTTCCAGCACAGCGTCCAGACCGATGGCCAATTTCTGCCGTACCCGTTCAGGGGAGATATCGGTCGGAATGTCGTCGGGGTCAATAAAGGACAGAGCGCGCTTCCACTGGAACTCTGCCTCGCGCTGACGGCCTACCGCCCACAGGACATCGCCCAAGTGATCGTTCACGACAGGATCGACAGGCATCAGTTCAGCGGCACGTTCCATGTAAGGCACCGCTTCTTCGTAGCGCCCCAAACGGTAAAGGACCCAGCCCAGCGAATCGACGATGTAACCGCTGTCAGGCTGCGCAGCGACGGCCCGCTCAATCATCGCCAAGGCCTCGTCCAGGTTGGTACGCTTTTCGACCAGCGAATATCCCAGATAGTTCAACACCTGCGGCTGATCAGGGTTCAGCTCCAGCGCTTTGCGGAAATCTGCTTCGGCCTGCGTCCAGCGATCTAGACGTTCAAAACAGATGGCGCGGGCATAGTAGATAAACCATTGATTTGGCTGATCCGCCTCATAGAGCGCCAGCGCCGCATCATAAGACCGGATCGCTTCGTCATAGGATTTGGTCTGACGTCGCAGATCGCCCAGCGTCACATATACCATCGGCAAATCGCCATGCGTGGAAATGAGGCTGGTCAGAACCTCGGCCGCCTCATCCAGATGGCCGCCACGACGCAATGCGTCTGCACGCCCAAGCCCTGCCGCATGATAAGAAGGATCGCCGGTTTCAACACGAGCGTATGTTTCTACGGCCAAATCGTAAAGCTGCAGGGAATCAAGCAACCCACCAGACAACAGCACAGCCTCTGTGTGATCTGGGCGCAGGTATTCTGCGACACGGGAATACAGCAGGGTGTAATCGCTTTCGGCCTCATAGCGCAGAGCTGATGCAATGGTGTAAAACACCTCTGCCAAACCATCGCGCGCCGTTTGAATAGATGTGAAGGGCAGCGTTTTGCCCGCGCTCAGGCGGTCATGCAGCGCACTCAGCTCAGGATCAAGATCGGTGCCGAACTGAATCGCGAGCAGCTTCAGCGCATCATCGGTGCGTTCCAGCTGACTGAGGATTTCCAAACGCGCAATCACCGAGCGGCGCATAGTGTTCAATCCGTTGAGGGAAGGGTCAGACAGGATTTTGTCCGCGGCCTCATAATCCCCAACCAACGCCAACGCATGCGCTTTGTGGAAATCCGCAAAGCCGGTCATGCCCCGCTCTTTCGAGATGGCATCGAATTTTTCCATCGCGGCGGTCACATTCCCCGCTCCCATATGGGCCCAAGCCAAAATCAGGCCATCCAACAACGGGCCAATGCGGTGATGGTCTTCGGTACGGGCCAACAGCGTGGTGTAATCTTCCTTGGCTGCAGCATCCGCCATCAGAACCATATTCGCGATCTGGCTGCTCAGACCTTCGGCATCCAAGCGACGGGCAATCGGAACGCCCCGTTCGAGATGGCCCAACGCCAGCTGCGCATGGGTCGCTGATTCCAGTAGCTCAACATTATGTGGGTCGCGGGCCAACGCACGGGTGTAATAATCAGCAGCGGCCTCAAAATCGGCGGACATCCCAGCGTGTCGCGCAGCCAGATAGGCCCCGGCCAGCCCCTGAGCCTGAGCAGCAGGTGCCAAAGGTGCCAACCCCATAACTGCGGCCAGTACCAATCCCGAAAGCGTTTTGCGCATAGTCTCCATCCCCTTGGCTGTCCTTATCTGTTCAACGTCTGTTCAACGCCCGATCAGGCGCGGCCCTCCACGCTGCTCGAACCAGATTAACGTGCGTCCCGTCAAAGGCAATCGCAACAGGCGGATTCTGGCGCGCGCTGACATCTTGGTGAGAACCGCGTGAGTAATCGACGCGCAACTCCCTCGCATAAGCCCACGAAAAAGGGCGCTGAAAACCAGCGCCCTTTGAATGAAATGCAACAGGATCGCGTAGCGATCACATGTTGGGATAGTTCGGACCTTCACCACCCTGCGGACAGGCCCAGGTGATGTTTTGCGCCGGGTCTTTGATGTCGCAGGTTTTGCAGTGAACACAGTTCTGGAAATTGACCACGAACTCTTTCTTGCCTTCCTTTTCAACCACTTCGTAGACACCTGCAGGGCAGTAGCGCTGCGCCGGCTCGTCATACATAGGCAGGTTGTTCCCAATCGGCACAGAAGCGTCGGCCAGCTGCAGGTGCGGCGGCTGGCTCTCTTCGTGGTTGGTGAAGGAGAAGCTGACGTTGGTCAGACGGTCAAAGCTCAGCACGCCATCGGGTTTCGGGTAATCGATGGGTTTGTGCACCGATGCCGGTTCGGTCGCGGCGGCGTCAGTTTTACCGTGCTTCAGCGTGCCGAACAGCGAAAAACCGCCGGTCAGGGTCTGGAACCACATGTCGAATCCGCCCAGCGTCAACGAAGCGGTGAGGCCAAACTTGGACCACAGCGGCTTCACGTTGCGGACCTTCTTCAGGTCTTTGCCGATCTCGCCCTTGCGGACCTCTTCCTCATAGTCGTGCAACTCATCGCTGGCGCGGCCTGCTTTGATCGCGCGCTCTGCGGCCTCAGCCGCCGCGATGCCCGACAACATGGCGTTGTGGTTACCCTTGATGCGCGGCACGTTCACCATGCCAACCGAACAGCCCAGCAGCGCCACGCCGGGTGCCACCATCTGCGGCATCGACTGATAGCCACCTTCGGAAATCGCACGCGCACCGTAGGCCACGCGCTTACCACCTTTCAGCAGTTCGGCGATCATCGGGTGATGCTTGAAGCGCTGGAATTCCATGTAGGGGAACAGGTGCGGGTTCTTGTAGTTCAGGTGAACAACAAAGCCGACGTAAACCTGATTGTTGTCGAGGTGGTAGACAAACGAACCACCGCCCGCGTTGGAGCCCAGCGGCCACCCCATGGTGTGGGTGACGGTGCCCTCTTTGTGCTTGGCGGGCTCAATTTCCCAGATCTCTTTCATGCCCACGCCGAATTTCTGCGGCTCTTTGCCGTCAGACAAACCGTAGCGTTCGATCACTTCTTTCGACAGCGAACCACGTACACCTTCCGACAGGAAGACGTATTTACCGTGCAGTTCCATGCCTGGCTCGGTGCCCGGACCGTAAGAACCGTCTGCTTCCAGGCCGAAGACACCGGCAACAACGCCTTTGATCTCGCCCTTGTCACCGTAGACCAGTTCGGAACACGCCATACCGGGGAAAATCTCAACGCCCAGCTCTTCGGCTTGTTCGGCCATCCAGCGGCAGACGTTGCCCATCGACACGATGTAGTTGCCGTGGTTGTTCATCAGCGGCGGCATCGGTGCGTTGGGGATGCGTACTTCGCCCGCTTCACCCAGCATGTAGAAGTTGTCTTCGCGCACAGGCACGTTCAGCGGCGCGCCTTTTTCTTTCCAGTCAGGGATCAGCTTGTCCAGACCACAAGGGTCCAGAACCGCGCCGGACAGGATGTGCGCCCCAACTTCCGATCCTTTTTCCAGAACAACAACGTTCAGATCGGCATCCAGCTGTTTCAGACGGATCGCAGCCGACAGACCAGCAGGGCCTGCACCTACGATGACAACGTCATATTCCATTGCTTCCCGTTCGATTTCCGACATGGGTGGCCCTCCTTGGGTGCGCGCGTAACATTATTTCGCCCGTGATTAGCGCGCCGCAGCATTGTTCGTCAATCGCGACGATGCGTTAAAAGAACGGGTCAGGGCACTAAACCCTGATAAACCAATGATGCCACGCTATTTCCGGCTGTTTCGCGACATTTTGCGCCTTGCTGCGCCGCGGCGTCGATTGCCGCTTATTTGGCGTCACCATCCGGTGGCGTATCGCCCAACAGATAACGGGGGCCGGCACCGTTTTTCTGCGCCACATCGCCGTCATTATATAGTGCGCAAGCCTTCATCGACAGGCACCCACAGCCGATACAGCCGTCCAACTTGTCCCGCATCTGTTCCAAAGCTGCGATCTGCTGATCAAGGTCCGCGCGAAATCCGGTGGAAATCTTACGCCAATCGGCTGCGGTCGGCGTGCGTTGATCGGGCAGCGCCTGCATGACCTCGCGGATCCGCGCAATCGAAAAGCCGAACCGCTGCGCCACCATGACGAAGGACAGCCGCCGGATGTCGGCCCGTTCAAACCGCCTCTGGCCGCCTGCGTTGCGCCATGGATGAACAAGACCTTCAGATTCGTAATACCGGATAGCCGAAACCGCCAACCCCGTTCGCGCCGCCAAATCACCGATCGTCAAACCTGATCGAATCGCTAACCTTCTGTTTTTGCTCATAGCTTCGACCTTTACCTAAAGTATACTTTAGAAATTAAGCTGCAAGCATCTGAAAATCAAACACCTCAGGAGAAACAAAGATGCAGGCCATTCTGGAACACGCCAACGTCACCGTCGCCAACCCCGCAGCCACCGCGCAATGGATGGAGCAAGTGTTCGGCTGGCATATCCGCTGGCAGGGCGATGCGATATCGGGCGGGCATTCCATACACATAGGCGGCGCGGACAGCTATCTGGCGCTTTATGCACCTCGCGATGGCGCCGGGACCTCAGCGGATGACAGCTACCAAACCATCGGTGGCCTCAACCATCTGGCCGTGGTGGTCACAGATCTGGACACAACAGAGGCTGAGGTGCGCCGCGCAGGCTTCACCCCGCATCACCATGCGGATTATGAACCCGGTCGCCGGTTCTATTTCAACGATGACAACGGCATCGAATTTGAGGTTGTCAGCTACACCAACTGACGCAAATCGCGCACAGGCGCCGCAGCTTTCAGCGGAAATTCTGCCGTGCAGCCCCCTGCCCCTTGCAATCCGCCCCCGCTTTGGGTCAGGTAAATGACAAATAACAACCACAGGGCGGCGGGTGCCCCGCGCATCCGCCGCCCCTTCTCATGGAAAAGGGCCCATGGAAAAAATACCGATGACCCCGACCGGTTTCACCGCATTGGAAACCGAGCTAAAGCACCTCAAAACTGTTGAGCGCCCTACAATCATTCAGGCGATCGCAGAGGCACGCGAACTGGGTGACCTGTCGGAAAACGCCGAATACCACTCCGCCCGCGAAAAGCAGAGCTTTATCGAAGGCCGCATCAAAGAGCTGGAAGGCGTGATTTCACTGGCCGATGTGATCAACGCTGCGGGTCTGTCCGGCTCGATCAAGTTTGGCGCCACTGTCACGCTGGTCGATGAAGACACCGACGAAGAGAAGGTCTGGCAGATCGTTGGCGAATATGAAGCCAACATCGAAAAGGGTCTGTTGAACATCAAATCGCCCCTCGCCCGCGCCCTGATCGGCAAGGAAGACGGCGACAGCGTCGAGGTCCGCACCCCCGGTGGTCTGCGGTCCTACGAAGTGCTGAAGATCGAATATATCTAAGGCGAAAGAACGGGTCGCGGCCATGGCAGACAAACGCAGCAGTACCGCCACCCCGATGGGACTTTATAACAAGCCCAGCCAATCCCGAATCACCGGTTTTGAACTGGTCGCGGCAGGGTTGAGTATTGTGTGGATGGCCGGTTCTGGCTGGTTTTTCCTGTCCTTGCCACGCCCTGATCCCAATGTAGCTGCAAACGCAGGCCCTGACGGCCTGCGTTTTTTGATGACACTCTTGGTGATTTTCCTGCCTGTGGCGATGATCTGGGTCGGCGCCACCGCCGCCCGATCCAGCCGTGTGATGCGCGAAGAGAGCGCGCGCCTGCAATCGGCCATTGATGCGATCCGGCAGGCCTATGTGGCGCAATCTGCGCAGGCCAGCGGCCATCCGCAGGGCGGCGAAACTGTGGCCCGCAAACTGGACGAAATCGCCGCCGCACAGCGCAAGACCGAAACCGCGCTGGCCACCTTTTCCTCGAGCCGCGACCGCGAAACCCTGCGCCCCGCCGATCCGCAACCGGAAGACAACGCAGATCAGGCCGACCTGCCCCTAGGCACCCCAGCCGAAGAACTGCACCCGCCATTGCCGCGAGCGGTTTTTGTGCGCGCCCTGAATTTTCCCGATACAGCCGAGGACGAAGAAGGTTTTGCCGCGCTGCGCCGCGCCCTTCAGGACCGCGAGGCCGCCCGCCTGATACAGGCCAGTCAGGATGTGCTGACCCTGCTTAGCCAGGACGGCATTTACATGGATGACCTGCGCCCTGACCTGTGCAAACCCGAAATCTGGCGTCGTTTCGCCGCCGGTGAACGCGGCCGTACGGTGGCCAAGATCGGCGGCATTCATGATCGCAGTTCGCTGGCCTTGACCGCGGGACGAATGAAACAAGATCCGGTGTTCCGCGATGCTGCACACCATTTCCTGCGCAGCTATGACCGGATGATCCAGTCATTTGAACAAACCGCAACGGACACGGAAATCACTGCCCTGTCCGAAACGCGCACCGCGCGCGCCTTTATGTTGCTGGGCCGGGTTGCCGGCATTTTCGACTAAATACACAGTTCCTGAACCTGTGGGTCGCGCCACACCTTTGCGCAAGCTTCGGATTGCATCCCCGGTGCTGGCACCGTAAGCAGAGAAAAATACTTCACACAGGTTAACTATGTCTGCAAATCAAGCCTCACTGGCGCAAAGCCCGCTGCGGCAGGGGCTGACCGATGGTCTGCCCTTTGTGCTGGTCATTATTCCCTTCGGCATGCTGTTCGGCGTTCTGGCGGCAGAGGCGGGCCTCAACATGTTTGAGGCGCTGAGCTTTTCCGTCGTCGTCATCGCTGGGGCAGCGCAATTCACCGCGCTACAGCTATTGAATGAACATGTCCCGACCCTGCTGGTGCTGACATCCGCACTGGCGGTGAACTTGCGCATGATGATGTATTCTGCTTCCCTCACCCCGCATCTGGGCGCTGCACCGATGTGGCAGCGGGTGTTCATCGCCTATTTCACACTGGATCAAAGCTACGCCTGCGCCATCGCCGCCTATGAGCGGAACCCGCAATGGACCAGCCAGCAGAAAGTGACCTATTTCTTTGCCACCGTGGTGATGATCTGCCCGCTTTGGTACGCGGCCACCGCCTTTGGCGCATGGTTGGGCAATGGTGTGCCGGACGGTCTGGCGCTGGATTTTGCCGTGCCGATTACCTTTATCGCGATGATCGGCCCCATGCTGCGCACCGGTGCCCACCGCGCGGCGGCGCTGGCGTCGGTTGTGCTGTCGTTGGTGTTCAGCTTTCTGCCCTTCAATCTGGGGCTGATGGTTGCCGGTGTCGGCGCAATGATCATTGGCGCACAGGTAGAACTGTGGCTGGAACAACGTCAGGTTCCCCAAACAGGAGGCGCAGATGACTGAGATTTCTGATACCGCGCTATGGACCGTTATCATCGGGCTGGGCCTGGGCAGTTTCTGCCTGCGATTCACCTTTCTGGGGCTGATCGGGGATCGCCCGATGCCAGAATGGCTGCTGCGGCACCTGCGTTACACTGCGGTAGCGATCCTGCCCGGCCTTGTGGCTCCGCTGGTCGTTTGGCCCTCTGCCACAGATGGGCAATTTGACATCCCTCGCGTTACCGCGGCAGTGGCAGCATTGGCTGTGGGATACAAAACGAAAAACGTACTGTTTGCGATGCTGGCTGGGGCGGTAACGCTGTTCAGCCTATTGTATCTGCTGGGATGATCGCCGCCCCTTAGGGGACGGCGTTGAAACAACGGCGCGCCAACGGTTTAATGGCCGTTGGCTGCCATGTTTTCTTTGACCCGTGTGGCATCGAAAGCTTCCAGCGCTTTGAACCGGTCACCATCGTCGTATTCATACAATTCCGAGCGCGTCGCCCCCGGAATTTCACTGAACTGTTCAGACAGGTTCTTGGGGTACCAAGTTCGCGAAATACCTTCGAAGCCGGGCAATTTGCTAAGGATTTCCGAGGTCGAATTGGCACACATCGCATCTGCCACCTCGCCCCGTGCCATCACCAACTGCAATGCAGCCTCTGCCACTTCTGGGGTGACATCCACCTCTTGGACGACCACGTGGTAGGTCTTGCGGGCATGAAAGCGGGTGTAAACATCCGCCAAGCCCGGGGTCACGTCATAAACAACGTCATCCCGCGTCACGATCCCACCCTTACGGAACGACCCCGCCGGATCAAAAATCACCCGCTGGGATCCGTTCACCATCAACGAACTATGCGCACCACGACCGGTGCGATTGTTGATCATCGTAAACAACGTCAGGCGCGGCGGCCCATCATGACGATACACCGACGCGGCCAGCACCTCATCCGATACCGGAGGATCCTGTTTCACAACACAGCCAGACAGGCCCACGGCAGCAATCGCCGCCAGAATCAAAATGCGCATGACACACCAATTGTTAAAAGTGCCGAAAAAAAATGAGGCCGCCCTATCGCGGACGGCCAACTCTATTCAAAACGCCCTGCGATTGCCGTGAACGGCAGGGGCGACAGGCCAAAGGACCTGGCTGTGGATCAGCTGTTGAACAGCGCCAAGAAGACCAGCAGCGCCAGAATGACGATGACCGACCACTTGGTATAGTTGATGAAACCTACGTAGGTTTTTTCCTGCACATCGATGTTCATTTCACCGTGCTTATGTTCAGCCATGTTCGCGTCCTTTGCTGAGTTTTAGACATTGTCCTGTTGCGACGTTGAGTAGCCGATTTTTTCCGACCTGTCACGACGTCAGTTTGCAGCAGGCATCAGGCAGAGGTTTCCCCCTCAGCCGTTTCCAGATCTGCGGCCAGACGGAACCCGATGCGCTTGGCCTCTGGGGCTTCCGGCTGTTTGGGCAGAGCGCGCAACATCACGTTCAATTGGCTGACGTGCTGCACCAGCTGAGTACGAGCGCCAGTTTCGTCACTGCCATAATAGGTGATCAGGTCAGGGTCAAAATACCCCAAGCCCTCGATCCGCATGGCGCCCGCGCTGCTGCCGGCAAAACCCATTGCAACTTCATGGTCCTGATCCAGCGTCTGTTCAAAGTTCTGGATATAGAGAACCAACCGTTCATAGGCCCATTGAGCAGGGCTTTTCTTTTGAACAGGTGTCGCGGTTACCGATGCCGGCACAGAGGTATCAACCTTGGCCGCTGGGGCATCAGGATCAGAATGCACTTCATGGCGGCGCGGCAATGCGCTGGCCTCGAACGCCTCTGCCGAGGTCATGATTTCATCTTCCATTGGTGTCTCCTCCCGATTGGTGTGCCGCGTCAACGATCCGCGCGTTGCCATAGCCAGGCACCATCGCTGCGTTTTGTGCGGCTCACCTGTCCTGTGTGCAGCAGATGGTTCAGATGCGCAACCGCCTCTACCATCGCCAGCCCGTAGGTTCCGCCATCAATCGTACGCTTGAACAGGGGCGGAAAACACTCCACCGCCGTGCGTGGTTCAGACAGGTGATCCAGCAGACGACGCAGGCCGCCGTGGTGGTTTTCGATCAGCTGGTGCATCCGCAGCGGCAATCCGGTGAAGGGTCGTTTGTGCCCACCCAGCACCAAATGCTCCTCTCGGGCAAGCAATTGAAAGCGTTCACAGCTTTCCATCCATTCGCCCAGCGGGTCCGCGTCGGGTTCGGTAGGATGCACGCCGATGTTGGGGCTGATCGAGGGCAGGATCTGATCGCCGGAGATCACCAAATTATCATCTCGCGACCACAGCGTCAGGTGTTCGGGCGCATGCCCATTGCCGATATGCACATCCCAATCACGGCCCCCTGCACGGATCTGATCCCCCTGTTGCACACGGGTGTAACCGACCGGCAGCGGGTGGCTGATATCAGCAAAGTTGAAGGGACGCTCCGACAGCCGTTTTTCCATCACCTCGGGCGCCATACCAGCACTTTGCCAATAGGTGACCGCCTGCGGACTTGGGGCGTCTTCGACGTCCAACATCAGCATGCGCGCCATTAGAAAAGCTGTACGGGTGGTGACCAACTCGGCATCAAAACGGTCACGAAACCAGCCAACAGCGCCAACATGGTCAGGATGGTGATGGGTCAGGATCACCTTGCCCACAGGTTTGCCACCCAGGGCACCGGCCAGCAGCGCCTCCCACATGGCGATGGTGCGTTTGCTGTAAACGCCCGCATCCACGATGGTCCAATGGTCCCCCTCATCCAGCGCGTAGATATTCACGTGATCCAGCGCCATCGGCAGCGGCATACGGATCCACAACACGCCTTCGGCCACTTCGACTGCCTGACCATTTTCCGGCGTCTCAAACGGATAACGCAGCCCGTTAAGGGCTGCGCGATCTGTTTTCACCGATGTGGCTGTAAGGCTCACGCCTCGAGGTCCTCAAGAGTGAAGGCATAAAGGTCGTCTGCACCAGCGCGCGCATGTTCCAGATAGGACGCGTGCTGCGGCAGCAGGCGGCGGATGTAGAACCGCGCCAGCTTCGAACGTGGGCCTTCGCCACCTTCGGCCAATGCGGCCTTCAAGTGGTAGTAGCCACCCAGAACACGGCCAAAGGCCATCAGGAACGGCACCGAACCAGCGAAACGGGTGTTCATGTCTGTCTGGCTGACCAACCATTCCACTGTTTCACGGAGGGTTTCAGTCGCCTGCCAAACAGGTTCCGCCAATTCCGGCATCGCTGCGCGGGCTGCTTCGACGTCTGCCTCGATCTCATCCAGCAGAACATTGGCTGCTTCGCCGCCATCCATCATCTTGCGGCCAACAAGGTCCATCGCCTGAATGCCGTTGGTGCCTTCGTAAATCGCGGTGATGCGCACATCACGGCTATACTGCGCGGCGCCGGTTTCCTCGATGAAGCCCATACCGCCGTGGATCTGAACACCTTGTTCAGCCACATCAATACCCACCTCAGTGGCAAAGGATTTGGCAATTGGGGTCAGCAGTGCTGCGCGGGCTTTCCATTCTGCGGCACCGGTTGCGGTGGCCATGTCGATTGCAACTGCGCAGGACATAACGACCGAGCGCGCTGCAAAAGTGTCCGCTTTCATGCCAACCAGCATGCGGCGCACATCGGCGTGGTTGACGATCGGGCCGAACTGTTCACGTTCTTTGGCGTAGTCCAGCGCCTTCTGATAGGCACCTTCGGCAACGCCAACACCCTGCGCGCCCACACCAAGACGGGCGTTGTTCATCATGGTGAACATCGCGGCCATGCCTTTGTGCTCTTCGCCCACAAGCCAGCCTTTGGCGCCATCAAACTGCATCACTGCAGTGGGAGAGCCGTGGATACCCAGTTTATGCTCCAGGCTGACAACCTTCAGGTCGTTTGCCACACCGGGGTTGCCATCAGCGTCGGGCAGGTATTTCGGCACCATAAACAGGCTGATACCTTTGGTGCCGGATGCACCGCCAGGCAGACGTGCCAGAACCAGGTGGCAAACGTTGCCACCAAAGTCATGGTCGCCCCAAGTGATAAAGATCTTCTGGCCGGTCACTGCGTAGGTTCCATCGTCCAGCGGCTCTGCCTTGGATTTCAGTGCGCCCACATCCGAACCCGCGCCCGGTTCGGTCAGGTTCATCGTACCGGTCCATTCACCGCTGATCAGTTTGTCCAGATACAGATTTTTCAGCTCTTCGGAACCATGATGCTCCAAGGCTTCGATCTGGCCCTGCGTCAGCAGCGGGCACAGGCCCAGCGCCATGTTGGACGACGCCATCATTTCGTTAAACGCGGTGGTGTAAGCGATAGGCAAGCCCATGCCGCCGTGGTCCTGAGCGCCGGAAACAGCAACCCAGCCGCCTTCGGAAATTGCTTCGAATGCTTCTTTGAAGCCGGGCGAGGTGCGCACAACACCGTTTTCCAGAAACGCGCCTTGCAGGTCACCATTGCGCAGGGTCGGATAGACCACTTCCTCGGTGAGTTTGCCCATACCTTCCAGCACAGCGTCTGACAGGTCGTCGCTCACCTCGGCGAAACGCTCGGTGGCGCTCAGTTGTTCAACTGGGGCGATGTTATTGAAGATGAAACGGATATCTTCAACCTGGGCGCGATAACTCATGGTTTTCCTCCTGGCAGCGGCTTGGAATCGGCTCTAGCCGCATGTATGCAATTGTCCTGCAGGGGAACCTAGGCGGTGCCCCATGTCCACTCAATCAAAACGCGGCGTCATTGACTATGTCCACTCCATATTCCGCAATTTCCACAGAAAACCTGCTAGCCAGCCGTGACGGCGTGGCACGGGCAGCGGCAATTTTAGCGGATGGCGGATTGGTCGCGATGCCGACGGAAACGGTCTATGGATTGGCAGCAGACGCACGCAATGATCATGCGGTTGCGCGCATTTTCGACGCCAAGGGACGCCCGCGTTTCAATCCCTTGATCGTGCATGTTGCGGATGTTGAGGTGGCGAAACGCTATGTGGAATGGTCCGACGTGGCCGATCGTGTCGCGCAGGCGTTCTGGCCGGGTGCGTTGACACTGGTTTTACCGCTGCGCGCAGATAGCGGGTTGTCCCCACTGGTCACTGCAGATCTATCGACACTGGCAGTACGGGTTCCTGCGCATCCGCTGGCGCAGGATCTGCTACGGCACTTTGATGGCCCTGTGGCCGCACCGTCTGCAAACCCATCAGGTAAGATCAGCCCAACCACTGCCGCCCATGTTACGGCAGGCCTATCTGGCAGGATTGAGGGAATATTGGACGGCGGTTCCTGCCCAGTTGGGGTGGAATCAACCATTCTGGGGCTTGCTGGCACCCCAACCCTGCTACGCCCCGGCGGCATCCCGCAAGAGGCGCTGGAACAGTGTCTGGGGCACCCGCTGGAGGTCTATAAAAATGGCGATGCCCTGACCGCGCCGGGACAGATGACATCGCATTACGCGCCCGGCGCGTCTGTGCGCCTCAACGCCGAAGGGGTTGTCGAAGGCGAGGTCATGCTGGGATTTGGGGCGATGGACTGCACCCTGAACCTGTCGCCCGCTGGCGATCTGGTCGAGGCAGCAGCGAATCTGTTTGGACACCTGCACGCACTAGACGCGATGGGACCAGAGGGCATAGCCGTTGCCCCGATCCCCGAAACCGGCCTTGGGCGCGCGATCAACGATCGGCTGCGCCGCGCCGCTGCGCCGCGTTAAAAACGGATAGCCCCGCTAGAAGATCAGGCGTGCCCTGCCTCTGCCGAAAGCAACAGGGCATCCACCCCCATGCTTTTTAATGCGGCTTCCCACTTGGCCTCATCCTCGGTGTCAAAAACCAGTTCACGGTCCGCACTACAGGTCAGCCAGCCGTTCAGCGAAATCTCTTCTTCCAGTTGGCCGGGGCCCCAACCGGAATACCCCAAAGCCACGATCGCATTCTGCGGCCCCTCGCCCCGCGCCAGATCCTCCAACACGTCGATGGTTGCAGTCAGGCCAAATTCCGCCTCAGGGGTGCCGCCTGAAACCTCAAGCGTATTCAATTCCGAGCGGTAGCTTTTGCCATGCAGGACAAAGCCACGGGCCGTTTCCACAGGCCCGCCAAAATGCACCCCCATCTGCGGTGAGTCAGGCGATTTGGGGATTTTGATATGTTCCAAGAGGTCTTCGAGCGCGACATCTTCGGTCGGTTTGTTGACAATCAGCCCCATCGCCCCCTCGTCAGAGTGGGCACAGACCAAGACAACAGAGTGTTCGAACCGGGGATCCCCCATGCCAGGCATTGCGATCAGTAATTGTCCGGTCAAATTCATGCGTGTGAACGCTCCTCTCTATCTGTCAAGATAGGCACGGATCATGCCACGGTCCAGCAGACGCGACGAAAAAACCGCAGTCACATCTCAATCGCCGGAATGTGAGTTGGCAAATGCGAATGGATCGCCCAGATAAATAGGTATGATGACACACCGTTTGACAGCGACTGCCAGCGCCCTTGGGGCCAGCCTGCTCTTGTGCTTTGGCGCAGGGGCCACTGCCGCACAAAGTAGCACAGCGGCAAATTACTCCAGCACAGATAGCTGGAGTGCGGACATGGCACACTTGACGGTGTTGCCAGGATGGCCGCGTAAGGACGGCAGCCGGATGGCTGCGCTACAGATCCAGTTGGCTGATGGCTGGAAAACATATTGGCGCGCCCCCGGCGATGCCGGTATTCCGCCGGTGTTCGAACTGGACAACAGTGACAATCTGGCCGCAATTGATCCGCAATGGCCTACCCCGGGCGTGTTCATGGAAAACGGTATGCGCTCTGTTGGGTATGATCAGTCGCTGACCATTCCTGTTGTTTTGACACCCAACGCCCAAGGCGAAGCCATCAAACTGCGCGGGCAATTGCGTCTTGGCGTCTGCAAGGACGTCTGCGTTCCCGTGTCTTTGCCAGTTTCATTGGATTTGCCTGCTGACGTAAACGATCAGGACAGCCGCATTCGTGACGCATTGGCCGATCAACCAATGCCCAGCCAAAAGGCCGGTGTGCGCAAGGCACAGTGCCAGCTATCCCCCACCTACGAAGGCATTGCGCTGACCGCGACGCTTCATATGCCCAGCGCGGGAGGATCGGAATTCACGATTGTTGAAACCGGCAACCCGCTGATCTGGGTGGCAGAGGCCAAGACAGACCGCAAGGGCAGCACCCTGACCGTTACCACCGAATTGATCCATGTCGAGGGTGACCCGATTGCGATTGACCGATCCAGCCTGCGGTTCACGGTTTTGGGCCAACGTCACGCAGTCGATATTCAGGGCTGCAGTGCCAGCTAATTTAGAAATCAGATAACATCAAAAGGCGCGCAGGGTTCCTGACGCGCCTTTTTTGATGCCAAAGCTCGCGGTTAAGCGCGCCGCAAGAACGCCAAACGTGCCAACATCGCCAGATATGACAACACCGCAACCACCGCTGAACCGCCCAAGAATAGAACAAACGACAGGCTTAGCCCTGCATCCGCCAACGCAGGCCAGATCGCAACAATCCACGGTGCCAACGATCCAGTCAGCGCAACCGCGCCCAGCGTCGTCGCCAACCAACCACCCAAGACCGACAGCGCAACGCCAAGGGGCCAGCGCAACTCGGCCGCTTTCAGCCCAAACCGCAACGCCCGCAGCTGGCGGCCAATGTCAGCCTGCGCCGCAATCAAGGCAGGCACCACCAGCAGAACCAGCACCATTCCGAACCCCAGCCCATAGACCAGCGTGATCACTGTCGGCCGCAGGAACTGCGCTTGACTGGAGCTTTCATAAAGCAGCGGCGCCAACCCCAGAACCGTGGTCAGCGTCGTTAGCACCACAGGCCGCAACCGATCCGCCGCCCCGTCAATGATCGACGGCACCAGCCCCCGCTCTTTGGCGTATTGATCAATCGTTGTGACCAGCACGATAGAGTCGTTGATGATGATGCCCGTCATACCCAAAAGGCCTACGACCGAAAACATCGACAGCGGCACATCCCAGACATAATGCCCCCAGATCGCCCCGACGAGGCCAAAGGGAATAACCGCCATCACCACCAAAGGCCGCGTCCAGCTGGCAAAGACCCAAGCCAAGACCAGATAGATCCCCGTCAAACACAGGATCAGACCGGTGCGGGCATCGCGCAGGAAACTGTCTTCTTGCTCGGACAGGCCAGACAGACGGTATTCCACCTGATGCTCACTGGCGATACGCGGCAGGATCTCGGTCTCCAACGCCTGCGCAATCTCTTCGGCGCGGGCGGGGTCATCTTCGGAAATGTCACCGGTGACGGAAATCAGCCGCACGCCGTTTTCGCGCAACACGGTGGAAAAGCCACTGCGGCTTTGCACGGTGACCAGATCTGACAGCGGCGCATAGCTGCCGCTGGGGCTGCGCATCTGGGTGCGTTCCAGAAAATCCGCCGTCAACTCATCAGCAGGCAGTTCTACGCGGATCGCGGCAGAGCGGGGACCATCCGGGAAAGTCGCCGCCTCGATCCCGTTCAAACGGTGGCGCAGCACCTGCCCCAACCCATCAATACTGAACCCCAGCGCCTGCCCCTGCGGGGTCAGCTCTAGGATCAGCTCTTCCTTGTCGTAAGCCAGATTGTCCTCTAGCGCCGACACCTCAGGGTATTGCGCCAGGGCCGCTTGCAACGCTTCACTCGCGCCTTTCAAAACCTCGGCGCTGGCACCGGACAGTTGCACGTCCAGCGAATCCCCACCTGGGCCAGACCGCCATCCGCGAAAACTAACCGTCTCGGCCAGTGGATGTTGTTCCACCTCTTGTTGCACCTCCCGCACGAAGGCAAAGCTGGAATAGGGGCTGCCGTCCTGTTTCAGGCGCAGGTCGGCATCAATCAATTCGATCGAAATCGCACCCAGCAGGTCGGCATCCTTATTTTCTGACCCGTTCAGCGGACGACCCGCGTTGCCGCCAATTTCGGTAATCACGTAATCCACCGGCTGCCAACCGTACTGCTCTGCCAATCGAGCATTCACCGCCTCGGTTGCGCGCTGCATTTCCTGCATCATCGCCAGCGAATCCTCACGCGTGGCGCCCTCCAGCATGGCAAAGTTGCCGGTCACCGAACTACGCTCCGGCGCGTTGAAGAAACGCCAGTTCACGTCGCCACGGGCAAACAGTGCGATTTGTGACGCAAGCAGCACAACCGCCATCGCCAGCACCGGATAACGCGCCCAGACCACCAAACGCATCAGGGGGCGGAAGGCGCGTTCACGCACTTGGCGGAAGCCACGGTTCACCATGCGGCTGGGCCAGTCGTACCAATGCTCCTTGTACTGATGTTTCAGCGCGTGGGCCATGTGGTTGGGCAGGATCAGAAAGCATTCGACCAAGGACGCCGCCAATACTGCTATCACGGTGAAAGGAATGTCGGCAATCAGATCGCCAAAACGACCGGAAATCGCTGTCAGGCCAAAAAAGGCAATCACCGTGGTCAGCGTGGCGGAAAACACCGGCATCGCCATGCGCCGCGCGGCGTTTTCGGCCGCCACAACGGGGCTTTCCCCATACTTGCGCAGACGCGCGTCCGCGTGTTCACCCACCACAATCGCATCATCCACCACGATGCCCAAGGTGATGATCAGCGCAAAGAGCGAGATCATGTTGATCGTCAGCCCACCCAGATACATCAGTGTCACCGCCGCCAGCATCGCCACCGGAATGCCCGCCGCCACCCAGAACGCGGTGCGCGCGTTGAGGAAGAGGAACAAAAGCAACACCACCAGCCCCAGCCCCATCAACCCGTTGTCGAGGAGCAGCGCCAAACGGCCTGAAATCGCCTCTGCCCGGGTGCGGATCAGATCGACGGTCACCCCATCCGGCAGGGTCGATTGCAGCGCCTCGGCCACCTCTTCCACCCGATGCTGCATGTCAATCGCATCACCAGAGGCGGATCGGTCCACGCGGATCGACACCGCGGGGTTGGTGCCAACGAAATAACTGCGGGTGCCATCTGCGCCCAGTTCCATCACCTTGGCCACATCACCGACAGTCAGGCTGGACCCGTCGCCATTGCGGCGCAACACGATCTGTTCGACCTCACTGGCGCTGCGCTTGGCCACGCCGGTGCGCACCCGCGCATTGGCGCCAGTCACGTCGCCTGCGGGGGCGGCGTCCACCTCTTCGGCAATGGCGGCGGCGATCTGGGATAGGGTTACATCATGTTCGATCAGCTTGATCGACGGCACCTCCACCAGCACCTCACGCGCGGCAACGCCGCGAATGGTGGTGCGGGTGACACCGGCGGTGAACAAGCGCGCGACAAATTCATCCGCGTATAGACCCAGCTGACGGGTTTCCACCGGACCAGTGATCACCACATCCGTCACCCGATCCCGCCACGCCCCACGGCGCACGGTCGGCTCCTCTGCCTCTTCGGGCAAGGTGGTCAGGGCATCAACCGCCGCCTGCACATCATCGGCGGCGCGGCCCATGTCCCAACCCGGCTCAAACTCCAGATTGACGGCGGCACGGCCTTCGCGACTGCGCGTTTCAGAACTTTCCACGCCCTCAACTGCCAGCAGCGCAGGTTCCAACACCTGCACGATACCGGCATCCACATCTTCGGCCCCTGCCCCGTCCCAAACCACGGTGACAGACACATCATCGACAATCACATCAGGGAAAAACTGCGCCCGCATCTGTGGCGTGACGGCCAGACCGAGGACAAGGAGGACCACCAACAACAGGTTCGCCACCGTCGGGTGGCGGGTGAAGTAAGAGAGGAGTCCCCCGGCCACTGGGCTGATATCACGCACCATGCCTTAGCCCCCCGTCCGCGCCAGCCGCGCCTCTAGGCGGGTGACAACATCGCTGGGCACCGCGTCCTTTTGCAGTGTTTCGCGCATACGCTCTTTCACGTCTGCAGGCATCCGCTTGTTTGCATCGACAAAGGCGAGGAGCCGCGCGCGCCGTTCCTCGCTGAGGGTGATCATCTCAGGCTCTGCCGGCTCGTTCGCGGCGCCAAGTGCCCGCACCTTGATCCCCGGCCCAAGCAACGGCGTGCGCTGTGTCACGATCTGGCGCCCGCGCAGGCCCTGCCCGCGCACCAACACATCATCGCCCTGACGGCGCAACAGCGTGACCGGCAGCGCTTCAATCCGGCCCTCATCCCCCAGCGCCAGCACCCGACCGTCGCTGCCCAAACTGCGCGCAGGCAGGCGCACCACACGCTCCAGCGCCGGTTCTTCGACCGACACGGTGACAAAATCGCCGGGTTTCATGCCGCGCGGTGCCGCGAGGCTGGCAAAGATCAACCGCCCGCTCTGCCCTTCGGCCACAGCAGCGCTGTCACGGCTGATCTGACCAGAGGTCGACAGGTCAATGCCGCTGGTATCCAGTGACACGGTGACAGTGGCAGGGATCAACTCCCCATCCTGATCCAAAAGCCGCGCGTGCTGCGCGGTGGACACACGAAAGGCCACCTCCAACATGCGGCCATCGACCAGACGGGCCAATTGTTCATTGCTGCCCACCAGACCGCCCGCCACAACGGAGACATCCGACAAGGTGCCATCAAATTCGGCCCGCACCACAGTGTCCGCCAAACGGCGCGCTGCCTCTTCGCGGGCGATCTCCGCCCGTGACAGGGCGGTTGCGGCGCGGTCTACGCGCGCTTCTGCCTGTGCCAGTGACTGACGGCGTGCCACAACCGCCTGACGGGCAGAGGCCGCGGCCAGTTCCGCCACCTCAACCGCCGCTTCGGTCGCGACTCCGCGCTCCTGCAATCCCTGCTGACGGGCAAAGGCCCGCTGGCGCAGATCCGCCTGTGCATCAGCCGCAGCCAAATCCGCGTGGGCCAGTTCCAGCGACCGCGCCGCATCACGGGTTTCCGCCTGACTGTCCAGCAGGTTCGCCTCTGCCCGATCCAACGCCGATTGCGCGTCTGCCGGATCAATACGCAGCAAGACGTCACCTGCGCGCACCTCACCGCCCTCTTTCATCGCGTCAGACAGCTCCACAACCGTGCCCGCAGCAGCAGCGCGCAACACCAGCGACCGGCGGCTTTCGATCTGACCGAAGGCTTCCAGCCGCGGGATCACGGTTTCAGGCTGCGCCTCAACCACCGCAACGGCAAAGACCCGTTCCTGCGCGGGGCGTGACCGCCCCTCATCCGCCAGCCGATCCTGCACCGCGCCGCGCACCAGTGCGACCGCGTAAAACAACAGCGCCACAGTCACCGCCAGTAGAAACAGCCCGGTCAGGCTTTGTCGCAAAAAACGCATCTCTCTTCCTTAAACAAAAGCATTTGGGGGCCACTTCCATAGGTAAGGCCCAAGGCCGCAAAGCCAAGTCTTCCCCCCTTATACGAAGCAGAAAGCGTTTCCGTCGCTTTTTCTATCGCCGAAGTGATGCGCGCGTGACATCCGCGCAGCATCTGCGCCAAATCAGCCCTTGCTGCGGCGCTTGTGTTCCTCAAGGCGAGGGAAAATCTCGACGAAGTTGCAGGGCATGTGGCGGTAATCCAGCTGGTATTTCAGTATCTCATCCCAGGCGTCCTTGCAGGCCCCCGTGCTGCCCGGCAGGGCAAACAGATAGGTGCCGCCTGCAACACCGCCCGTTGCACGGCTCTGCACCGCAGAGGTGCCGATTTTCTGCATCGACACGATGGTAAATACGGTCCCGAAGGCTTCGATTTCTTTTTCATAGACATCGCGGTGCGCCTCGACGGTCACATCGCGCCCCGTCAGGCCGGTGCCGCCAGTGGAAATGACAACATCCACCTCGGGATCGGCGATCCATGTGCGCAGCTGATCGGCAATCGCGTCACGCTCATCACGGATAATCTGACGATCCGCCACCGAATGCCCCGCCGCCTCAATCCGGCCCACCAGCGTGTCACCGGACCGATCCTGCGACAGATCACGGGTGTCTGAGACTGTCAGCACCGCGATGCGAACGGGAATGAACTCTCTGCTTTCGTCAATGCGCGACATATGTGAACTCTCTGCTTATCCGCGTTCCAAAAGGGCAAGGCGCAGCGCCAGCCCGGCAAAAATAGTGGCACTGATGCGGCCCAGCCAGCGGGCAAACAGCGGGTTTTGCATCATCACGCGCCCCGCACTGCCGGCAAATATGCCGATCCCGCCGTTGATCAAGGCCCCGCCCGTCGCCAGCACCGCGCCGAAAATCATGAACTGCGCCAGGACCGCACCGCGTGTTGGGTCCACGAACTGCGGCACAAAAGCCAGCACAAACAGAATGAATTTCGGGTTCGTTAGGTTCACCATCAGCCCCTCGCGAAACGCGCGCAACGTCGGCGCGGCAGCTGCGTCGGTGCTGAGGTCAGGGAGTTTCAACGACATCCACGCCACGTAGAGGAGGTAGCACACCCCCAGCCAACGGATCACGTCAAAGGCCACGGGAAACGCGGCAACCAGCGCCGACAGGCCCAACCCCGCCAGCGCCGTATGGATCAACCCGCCCGCTGAAATCCCCAGACTGGCCGCCACCGCAGGCCGCGCACCGGATCGTAACCCCTGCCCCAGGCAGAACAGCATATCCGGTCCAGGCGTCAGGTTCAGCGCCAGCGCCGCAGGGACAAAGGCCAGCAGGGTGACAGGATCAACGATCATCCCTGCGTCACCCGTTCAGGTGCGCACGCAGCGCCAAAAGGTCGGCCCAAGTATCGCGCTTCGCCGCCGGATTGCGCAGCAGCCGTTGTGGTTCCAGCATCGGCAGCGCGGGGATACCCAGCGCCTCACCCCATTGGCCGCGCAGACGGGAAATGCCGCGCTTGGCCAGCAGCGCCTGACAGGGCAGGTTGCCCATCAGCACCAGCACGTCGGGTTTCGCCAGTTGAATGTGGCGTTCCAAAAACGGCTTCATCATCGCAATTTCCGCAGGCGAGGCATCGCGGTTCGTCGGCCCGCGCCACGGCAGGACGGTGGTGATATAGACACCGCTGTCGCGGTCCTGACTGCCGCGGTCCAGATCAATCGCGGCCAGCATTTTGTCCAAGAGCGTGCCTTGAGGCCCAACATAAGGCTTGCCTGCGCGGTCCTCTTCGCGGTTCGGCGCCTCGCCCACGATCATCACGCGGGCACCGGCCAGACCGTCGCCAAACACAAGGCTACGTGCGCCCTGTTTCAATTCGCAATGCGGAAAGGTTTCCAAAGCGGCGCGCAGGCTGGGCAGGTCATTGGCGGTTGCGGCGGCGGCGCGCGCCTCTGCCGGTGGATCAACTTTGGGCTTCGCCACAGGGGCAGGCGCACGACGTTTGCCGTCAGGGCCAGCGGCGGCAGCGGGCTTGGGCTGTGCCTGTTGCAGGTCATTGCGATTGATCGGCGCCTCGCAGAGCGTTTCATCAACGCCCAGCTCCAGCTGCCAATCCAGCATCGCAAGCGCGACGTGATAATCTAGGGCCGATTCCACCTGTTCCATAGGCCGAAGTTACCGCGCAGGCGCGACAGGCGAAAGGGTGGTTGCAAAACGGCTCACTTCTGACCGATGCGCGGCTCTTCGCCCTTGCGCAGGCGGGCGATGTTGGCGCGATGCGTCCAGAAGATCAGAAGCGTCAGCGCCGCGCCCATCACGATAATCTGGCCATAGCCCAAGACCACCATCCAAAAGGTCGAGGTGGCCGCCGCCACCAATGCAGACAGCGACGAAATCCGCGCGATCACGGCCGTGGCCAACCAAGTCAGACAGGCGGCAATACCCACCGGCCACGCCAGCGCCAGCAGCAGACCAAGGAAGGTGGCAACGCCCTTGCCGCCCTTGAACTTCAACCACACAGGGAAGCAATGGCCGAAAAACGCCATCAACCCCGCCAGCTGCGCGGCATCTTCGCCAGCAAAGGCGCGGGCCAGCAGGACAGCAACCGCCGCCTTGCCACCATCTAGGATCAGCGTCAGCGCGGCGGCCAGTTTATTGCCGGTGCGCAAAACATTGGTGGCACCGATGTTGCCCGATCCGATGCTGCGCAGATTGCCCAGCCCCATAACCGCCGCCAGCACCATGCCAAAGGGGATCGAGCCCAGCAGATAGCCAATCAAGGCCCAAAGGCCGAGGGTCGTAGGATCAGACAACAACTCAGGCATCACAGATCTCCGAATACGGGGGTGCCGTTTACATAGGTTGCCAGCACTTTGCCCTGCAGGCGCTGACCGTCAAAGGGGGTGTTTTTCGATTTCGACCGTAGCTTGAACCGATCCAGCACGAAAGGTGCATCAGGATCAAACAGCACCAGATCCGCCGGGGCACCCGCCGCCAGACGGCCCGTCGCCAGCCCCAGCCGCGCGGCAGGGTTCAGCGACATGGCGCGCCATAGCTGCGCCAGCGTCAGATCGCCCGAATGATACAGCCGCAGCACCGCTGGCAAGAAGGTTTCAAGGCCCACGGCACCACTCGCTGCCTCTTCGAACGGCAGGCGCTTGCTTTCCTCATCCTGCGGGGTGTGGAAGGACGAGATCACGTCAATCAACCCATCGCGCAGCGCCGCAACCAGCGCCAGACGGTCATCCTCGGCCCGCAGGGGCGGTTTGACCTTGAAGAAGGTGCGGTAGTCCGCAACGTCAAATTCGTTCAGCGTCAGATGGTGGATTGAGGTGCCAGCAGTCACATCCAGCCCGTTCGACTTTGCCCGTTCCAACGCAGGCAGCGCACGCGCGGTGGTGATCTGGTCGAAGTGGTACTTCGCCCCTGTCATTTCCAGCAGCGCAATATCGCGATCAATCCCCATGCGTTCGGCCATCGCCGACACGGCAGGCAGGCCACGCAGGGATGCAAACTTGCCCGAGGTGACGGCAGCGCCCTTCGACAGGATCGGTTCCTGCGGATGCCCCATAACCAAGGCGCCCAGCGATTTGGCATAAGACAGTGCGCGGGTCAGAACCTTGGTGTCGCTCACCACATGATCGCAATCGGTGAAGGCGACCGCGCCTGCATCCTGCAAAAACCCAATCTCGGTCATTTCACGCCCCGCGCGGTCCTTGGTCAGCGCGGCCATTGGCACGACGTTCACCGGTGCAGCCTCTTGGGCACGGCGGGTGACAAATTCCAGCGTTTCGGGATTGTCGATGGTGGGCGCGGTGTCGGGACGGGTGACGATGGTGGTCACGCCACCTGCTGCCGCCGCCTGCCCTGCGGTGCGGAAACTTTCCTTGTGCCGTTCACCCGGCTCACACACCTTGACGCCAATATCGACGATGCCGGGGGCCAGATATTTGCCGGTGCCATCAACCACCTCTGCGCCCTCGGGCACCGCGACCTCAGCCCCCAGCGCAGTGATCACGCCATCCTCAACCAGCAGGCTGCCCAGATCAGCCGTTCCGGCCTCTGGGTTGACGAGGTGCACATTGGTGAACAAGAGCGTGGTCATGGGCGGTCCTTTGGTCTGTGTTCTTGTAGCTGCGGCCTTGCTGGCGCTGTGTAGGCGTGAAAGGCCTGTGTGGAAAGGGCGAAGTGCGCTAGCGGTTGCCCGCCATCGCCTGTGCCCGTTCGATACGGGCAATGGTGTCTTCGCGGTCGGCCTGAAATTTCAACAGGTGTTTGTCACCTGCATGGGTGATCACCTGCACGGCAGAGCCAAGCTTGCGAATCTTGGCAATCTCGACCAGTCGCATGTTGCGCCCCTGCGGGCCCAGCAGACGGGTTTCGGTCATGTCCCAGCGCGCTTTTAGTTCATCCGATGCCAGATAGAAGGCACGCACCGCAATCGCGGCCAAGCCACCGATCGCGCCGGTCCAGACATGCGGGTTGCCTAGGATCATCAGGATCGCCATCCCGCATCCCATAGCGCCCGCCGCCAGCCACGCATGATCACGCCAATAGGCGGCGCGGTCGGGGTGGAAGCTGTGCTGCACGCTCTCCCCCTCCTGCAACGGGGTGGTCGGGGTCATTTGCGGCATAAATTCGGGTGTCATCACGCACCTCCTGCAATAGCGGCGTAAATGCCCAGACCGGCCAGCGCGACCATCAACGCGGTTAGCCAATAGACCCAGCGTGGTGTCGGTTGCGGCGCGGCAGGGGCAGTGCCCTGCGGCAATTGCCCGACTGCAGATCGCGACCTCAGCGGGGTAAACTCCAGATCGGGAATGTCCTCACTCCAGGCACCAACGGGGGTCAGCGCGGGTGCGGGGGCCAGCGTCACCGCCTGCCCCTTGAAGGCCTGCGAATAGAGGATCAGCACAACCCCTTCTAATGCCTCAAGGCGGGCGCGATCAGGTTCCAGCGCTTCCTCAGGCAGGCCATTGGCCTTGATCAGGTAATTCATCAGGCCGAAATCCGACAAGTCCGCCAGATCAAATGCCTCTACCCGTGTGGCATCAATCGCCTCGACCCCAAACAGATCGGCCAAATGCCCCTTGGCCAATCCCGGTTCGGCATTGGCCAGAATGGCATCCAAACGGTCCAGCTCCGCCTGATCCGCCGTCAGTGAAAACAGCCGCACCCCGCGCGGTTCCTGCGAACGAACGGAGAGCATATCAAGCATGGTCAGCCCCGATATGGCACGATCGCGTCATTCAGGCGATCCAGATCATCAGCGCGACCAGCGCAAACATCGCCAGCAGTGCGTAGGTGGCAACCTTGCCGGACATGCGGGGATCTTTGGGATCTTCCATGGTCTTATACCTCTACCGATTGGGCCGCGCGTGCCTCGGCCCGTGCAGCGCGCAGGTTGCGCGCCAGCAGGTCCATCGCTGCCATACGTACCGCAACACCCATTTCCACCTGTTCCTGAATGACCGAGCGGTTGATGTCGTCGGCAATGGTGCCGTCAATTTCCACGCCGCGGTTCATCGGGCCGGGGTGCATGACGATGGCATCATCCTTGGCGTGGGCCAGTTTGGCCGCGTCCAGACCGTAGCGGTGGTAATATTCCCGTTCAGACGGGATAAAACCGCCGTCCATCCGTTCCTTCTGCAGACGTAGCATCATCACCACGTCCACATCTTTCAGGCCTTCTTCCATATCATGGTAGACCTCAACGCCGAACTGGTCGATCTGCGATGGCATCAGGGTCGGCGGGCCGACCAGCCGCACGCGGTTCTCCATCTTGCCCAGCAGGATCAGGTTCGACCGCGCCACGCGGCTGTGGGCAATATCGCCGCAAATCGCGATGTTCAGACGGTGCAGCCGCCCCTTCGCCCGCCGAATGGTCAGCGCATCCAGCAGCGCCTGCGTCGGGTGTTCATGTTTGCCATCCCCAGCGTTCAGTACGGCGCAGTTCACCTTCTGCGCCAGCAGATCCACCGCACCGGAATGCGGGTGGCGCACCACCAAGAGGTCAGGGTGCATCGCGTTCAGGGTCAGCGCGGTATCAATCAGCGTCTCGCCCTTTTTGATCGACGAAGCCTGCATCGCCATGTTCATCACATCCGCGCCCAGACGCTTGCCCGCCAATTCAAAACTGGCCTGCGTGCGGGTGGAGTTTTCAAAGAACATGTTGATCTGCGTCAGCCCAGCCAGCGCATCCGCGTGCTTCTGCTCCTGACGGTTCAGGTCCACATACTGATCAGCCCGATCCAGAACAGCGGTAATCTCCATCGGATGCAGGGGTTCGATCCCCAGAAGGTGCTTCTGCGTGAATGTCATGGGCCCTCTCCAATGCGCTGTTCGCCTGCTTATAGAAAGGGCGTTGCCACGGGGCAAGCGGGCGCTATGTCCCATTTAGAATTAAGCAGGCACCGCGAGGCATTCCAGCACATCGCGCCGCATCCCCTTTCGTTGCTCACGGCCACCAAACGAAAACGTGAATGCGCACTTGCGCACAACTCCCCCGCGCTCGCTCACACTCAATTCTTGTTGTTTTGAACGTGATCGCCCCTGTGCCCATCTTTGCTACACCACGACGCAATTACGTCGTTGGTAGAAATTCATCGGCAGGTTCTGGAAATTACGCCGCCCCAGCCAAACACCAAGATAAGGACTATCATCATGAACCCGATCAAAACGCTCGTCGGCGGCCTGGCCGTAACCGTTGCACTGACCTCCACCGCACTGGCAGCCGGTGTTGACGTAAACGCAACCTCCACCGGTCTGGCGCTGCGCGGCTACGACCCGGTTGCTTACTTCACCCTGGGTGAGCCGACCGCCGGCTCGCTGGAGCACACCTCCACCTACGAAGGCGCAACCTACCGCTTCGTTTCCGCTGAGCACAAAGCACAGTTCGACGCCAGCCCCGAAGCCTTCGCGCCTCAGTACGGCGGCTACTGCGCATTCGGCACCGCCATGGGCTTCAAGTTCGACGGCGACCCCGAAGTGTGGAAAATCGTTGACGGTGAACTGTTCTTGAACCTGTCGACCGCCGTTCAGGCCCGTTGGGAAGAAGACGTTCCCGGCTTCATCAACACTGCCGACGTTCAGTGGGAAACCATCGAAGACAAATCGCCCGAAGAGCTGCAGGCGCAGTAATCTGCCTGACATCTCTCTCCATGTGTGGAAAGGCGGCCTCTTCGGAGGTCGCCTTTTCTTTTGCCTGCTACCTACCCAGCCTAACGGCCTGCACGGATCGCCTGCGAATAGCTAAGCCCCGGGTGCAACGCCTCTGCCCCTGCGGGCAGTAGCGCGGCGTCATAGCGATCCTGCAATGATCCCTCACCGCCCAAAACGCCGAGGTTTTCCAAATACTGCGGCAGGCGACCTGACAGGATCAGGCTGCTGTCGATCGGCAGATCCGATTGCAGATTGCGCGCCAGACCGTAGACCACCGTGGTACAATTGGCAGAAATCGTGTTGTAAAACTGCGGCTCTGCCTCCAGATCCTGCGCCAGTGCGACATAGGACATGAACATCTGACGGCGGTGTTCGGGCGACAGGTCCACAGGGAACATCCGCACATCTTCGCCGCGATGATCGGCACGCAGCTTGACGATGTCACGTTCCTTCGCCCCGATCAGCACCAGTTCAAACTGACGGAAGAACCCGCCCAGCTCGCTGAACACTTCATCCGCCTCACGTCGAATTTCGACCGAAAAGGCGACCTGTTCCCCATCGGCGAAGCCAAAGCTGACCAACAGATGCGCAATGTCAGGGTTCCCCCAGACCGAAGTGAACATGTCCACGCTGTCCAGCTGCGTCAGATCATAGGTCTGCGACACCCAAGCCTGCGTCGCGGTAGTGCGGTCCTGCCATTCAAAATCGCGCAGGTTCGACAGGGTGACCTGATCACCCGACACCCGCGCCGTCACACCATGCGCCACATCCGGTGCCCAATGACGATCCGCACGCGGCGTGATGGTCTGATACCAACCCAGAACCGCCAATGCCGTGATGGCCAACAGTGCCCAACCCAAACGGCGTTTGTGAAACTGCACCCGCAACGCCCCAAGGGTGAGCGCGACCAGAAGCGCCAGCGCAAAGGTACGCATGGCCCCATCGGTGTTCAGCCACAGCGCCGTCGCCGACCAAGCGGCACCAGCAAGGGTGATGAATGAAAAAAGAACATGCGGGAGGATATGAAAAAAGCGGGACATAATCCCGCTTTCTTAGCTGTCTCTCACCTACGGGTAAATCCTTCCCCTTAAGCAAAGCTCAGTAACTGTAATCCGCATAGATACGGGTCAGATCGCCGTCCCAGTCGCCATGATACCGCGCCAGCAGTTCATCCGCAGGCACCTGACCGCTATCGACCGATTCCTTCAATGCGTTGAGGAAGTGGGTTTCGTTCGGCACCAGACCACCTGCCCCTTCACGGGCGCGGGCGATCAGGCCTGCTTCGGAAATATCCAGCACTTCGCGGGCCAGATCGTGCATCTTGATGCCGCCGACCTCTGCCTGCAGACCGTCGATCGACGCCTGAACGCGCAGACCCTCGCGGGTTTCCGCATCCCAGCCTTTGACCAAATCCCAAGCCGCATCCAACGCGCCCTGATCATACATCAGACCGACCCAGAAACCGGGCAGCGCACACAGACGACGCCATGGGCCACCGTCCGCACCGCGCATTTCCATGTATTTCTTGATCCGCGCTTCGGGGAAGGCGGTGGTCAGGTGATCGGCCCAATCGCTCAGCGTCGGCACTTCACCCGGCAGCGCAGGCAGTTGCCCCTTCAGAAAATCGCGGAAGGATTGGCCCAGCGCGTTGATATATTGGCCGTCGCGGTAGACAAAATACATCGGCACATCGAGCGCATATTGCACATAACGCTCAAAGCCCATGCCCTCTTCGAACACGAACGGCAGCATGCCGGTGCGCGCATCATCAAGGTGACGCCAGATTTTCGAACGCCAGCTTTTGTGGCCGTTGACCTGCCCCTCAAAGAAGGGCGAGTTGGCGAACAGCGCGGTCGCCACCGGCTGCAACGCCAGCGCTACGCGCAGCTTCTGCACCATGTCCGCCTCTGACGCGAAATCAAGGTTCACCTGCACGGTGCAGGTCCGGCGCATCATCGCGCGGCCCATTGTGCCAACCTTTTCCATGTAGTCGTTCATCAGCGTATAACGACCCTTGGGCATCAGCGGCATTTCTTCATGCGACCACAGGGGCGCTGCCCCCAAACCGATGAAGCCAACGCCGATTTCATCCGCGATATCCTTCACCTCACGCAGGTGAACGTTCACCTCATCACAGGTCTGGTGAATGGTTTCCAGCGGCGCGCCCGACAGTTCCAGCGCCCCACCCGGTTCCAGCGACACGTTCGCGCCATCCTTGGTCAACCCGATCAGGTTGCCACCTTCCTCAACCGGGGCCCAACCGTGACGGTCGCGCAGCGCGTCCAGCACCGCTTTGATCGACCGCGTGCCTTCGTATGGCAGCGGCTTCAGCGTGTCCTTGCAATAGCCGAACTTCTCATGCTCAGTGCCGATACGCCAGTCGTCCTTGGGCTTGCAGCCAGAGGCAAGGTATTCCGCCAGTTGATCGTGATGTTCGATCGGCCCGCCGCCGGATTGAGGGATGGACATGGGCTTGCTCCGTTTTTGCTGCTGCACAGGCGTCGCTGCTGCGTGGAATCTGAGGTTAGATCAGAATATCAGAAGGCAAAGATTTGTGGTCCGTACCGGCAATTGTCAATGCAGCTTTCGCATGTCGACATGCCACAGCAGGATCTCTTCGTTAAGGGGTTCGTCAAGGGCAGCCTGAACCACCTTCATATCAAGGCCCGGCAGGTTCGAGAACACGTCAAACAGCTGATCCGCGCCCTCTGCGTTCACGGGAATGTCAAGCGGGGTGGTGTCTTGGGCCAATATGTACCAACTCTTGCGCCCCTTCTCATCCACCAGCATGCGGATCGACACCAGCGCCTCAACCGCCAAGGTGCCGCCGGTTTCGGGCCCGAAATAGCCCAGCCGTCCTTCGTCCAGCGTCACCACGCCAGCCCCGCCACCACCGCGATCAAACCGCGCACGGCGCACCGCCAGAATGACCCAGACCCCACCCAGAATGACAATCAAAGCGCCCATTGCGCGGAACAGACCGAAAGAGGTCAGGAACCAATGCGCCCCAAGGGCCGTCATCAGCGCCGAGATTAACACCTCGCGCCAACGGCGCAGGCCTGCGGCGGCTTCGGGGCGCATAAAACTCATTGTGGCGCTCCTATCTCGGTGGCCTCATGCAATACGGCGACACGGTAGCTGCCGACGCGCTGAAACCCAATAGCTTCGTAAGCGCGCGACGCCGCATCGTTGTTGGAAAAGAGGATTGCAGTTTTCGTGCCTTTTGCCCGCGCCTCTGCCAGATGGGCGGCGACAACGCGGCGTGCATAGCCCTGCCCGCGCTGATCCGGCGGGGTATAAACGCCACCGATCTGCACCATATCGTCGAACTGCGCGTTGAAGGCGGTCATCGCGACCGGCTTGCCATTCATTATCAACAGACGCGTCACGTCCCCCTGAATGGCATTCACCGCCCGCTCAATCGAACGGCTGGCGGCATCGGGTCCGGTGGCAAGGCCCGTGTCCCGTTCATAGCCCAGATACCAGAAGGTTAGCGTATCAACGTCCAATGTCTGCGGCGCACGAATATCGGCTGGCCCGTCAGGCAGTATCAAATCCGCCAAATGCAGGCGATAGAGCGGTTCCACCGTATCAAAACTGAACGCCGCATCAGGCAAGCCCAGCGCGGTGATCGCATGGCCGACCTGTTCATCAGGCCCAGTGATCCCCTTGACCATACGGCCCCGTACAGCATCGGCACATTCCGCCCATACGCCTGCGTCTGCCCTTGGTGCCTGACATAGGGCAAAGCCTTCGTTCGTCAGGCCAAAGACACCTGCGATCCCCTCCCCCGCCATCTGCAACAGAAAAAGGGTGCCGTGCGGATGATCCACGTTACCGATCCCCGCCTCCGCAAGGTTGGATCGTAGAAACATCGAACTGTTTGCATGACACGCCAGAAACGCCTCCAGCGCGGGACGGTCAGCGTCGGTGGCAACTCGGATCATCGCGGCGTCCTTGGGTCAGATGGGTAAAAGGGAATCAGTTACCAATCACCCAAGTGTTGCTGCCAGATCGTCATTGCCGCAACCGCCGCGGTATCGGCGCGCAGAATGCGTGGTCCCAGACTGATCACATGAGCAAAGGGCAGCGCGTGCAGGCGTTTACGCTCCACCTCGGAAAATCCGCCCTCAGGCCCGATCAAAATCGCCCATTTGTCACCCTTGTCGCGTGCCGCCTCTGACAGTGCCTTGCCTGCGCCCACCTCTGCCTCGTCACAGAAGACCAGCTGGCGATCCTCTGGCCAGTCGGCCAACAGACGATCAAGGCGTTGTAGATCACAAACCTCTGGCACATAGGTGCCACCGCATTGTTCGGCCGCCTCAACCGCATGGGCTTGCAGGCGGTCCTGGCGAATGCGTTCGGAATTGGTAAACTCGGTCTGCACTGGCAGGATACGTGCCGCGCCCATTTCGGCCGCCTTTTCGACGATGAAATCGGTGCGCGCCTTCTTGATCGGGGCAAACAGCAGCCACAGATCGGGCGGCATCTGCAACGGCCGTGTCTGTTCAACGCAGGTCAACTCGCCCCCCCGCTTGCCAGCCTGATCAACGCGGGCGCGCCATTCGCCGTCCACTCCGTTAAACAGCGCCAGTTCCGCACCGACCTTCTGGCGCATCACACCAAAAAGGTAATGCGCCTGATCGCGGTCCAAGGGAACCGATTGCCCCTGCCCCAAAGGATGCTCTACATAAAGGCGGATCTTAATGCTCATGAGGCCTTTCTATGTCTGACCAGCCCCATACGCCAGCCCAGAATGGCCCTGAAACAGATAGCGGCGCTGTCAACGGCACTGTTGCCGATGCGGTGAAAGGCAACTGGGTCGATCATCTGGCGCCTGCATGGTCACGCCCCTACCTGCGCCTCAGCCGGGCGGACCGTCCGATTGGCACGTGGCTGCTACTGATCCCCTGCTGGTGGGGTCTGGCGCTGGCAATGCTGCATGATGGGCAGGCCAGCCTGCATGATCTGTGGATCGCGATTGGCTGCGCAGGCGGTGCCTTCCTGATGCGCGGCGCGGGCTGCACATGGAATGACATCACCGATCGCAAATTTGACGGCGCGGTCGAACGCACCAAATCCCGCCCGATCCCGTCAGGCCAGGTCACGGTGAAACAGGCGCTGGTGTGGATGGCGCTGCAATGCCTGATTTCCCTCGGGTTTCTGCTGACGCTGAACACCGCCGCGATCATCGCGGGGTTTGTCGCCATCGTGCCGGTGGCGATCTACCCCTTTGCCAAACGGTTCACATGGTGGCCACAGGTTTTCCTTGGGGTGGCGTTCAACTGGGGCGCACTTCTGGCATGGGTCGCACACACTGGCAGCCTACATTGGGCGGCGGTGGTTCTGTATCTGTCGGGCATCGCATGGACGCTGTTCTATGACACCATCTATGCCCACCAGGACAAGGAGGACGACGCGCTGATCGGGGTTAAATCCACCGCGCGCCTGTTTGCCGAGGAAACCCCGAAATGGCTGAAACGCTTCCTCACCCTCGCTGTGCTGCTGATGGCGCTGGCGGTGGGGCTGGCCATGACCGGTGGAAGCACTGCATCGCCCTTCGCGCTACTGATCGCGCTGCTTGGCCCATGGGCCTTTGGGGCGCATATGATGTGGCAGATGCTGCGCCTTGATACCGACGATACCGGCATTTGCCTGCGCCTTTTCCGCTCAAACCGTGACACAGGCCTGCTGCCTTTGCTGTTTTTCGCCGTTGCGCTGCTGATTTGATTGCGCTGCACGCAGCAGGGGCCTAAACATCCCGAGACTATAATATAAAGACCGGACGACATGCGACTGTCTTCGTACCTCATCATCGCGGCAACCTTCGGGGGGGCAGCGGCCCTCAGCATCGCGGCCGCAGGTGGCATTGCGAATGTCATCGAAGACACATCGGAATTGGCCGTGCGCAACGGCTTGGATACTGCCGACCTGCCTTGGGCAGAGGTTCACGCCAATGGTCTACAGGTTTACCTGACCGGCACCGCCCCATCCGAAGCAGACCGTTTCAAAGCCGTGAGCGTCGCCGGTCGTCTAGTGGATGCCTCTCGGGTGATTGACCAAATGACGGTGACAGACACCGACGGTTTGGCCGCCCCCCGTTTTTCCATCGAGATCTTGCGCAACGATAATGGCCTGTCCCTGATCGGGCTGATCCCAACCGACAGCGACCGCGATGCATTGCTGACCGCTGTACGTGCAATTGCCGACGGTGGGAACGTGTCCGACCTGCTGCAAACCGCGGATTACGACGTGCCACAAGGTTGGCAACGATCTGTAGATTATGCGCTGGATGCACTGAAAATGTTGCCGCGTTCCAAAATCTCGATCGCGGCAGATCGCGTGGCGATCACTGCCATGACCGCCAGTGCCGAAGAACTGCGCCGCCTTGAGAGCGAGCTATCGCGCAAAGCAGAGATGGAACTGGTGCTGGACCTGTCCGCGCCGCGCCCTGTGCTGACACCGTTTACCCTGCGATTTGTCATCGAAAATGGTATCGGCCGCTTTGACGCCTGTTCCGCCGAGAGCGATGCCAGCGCCGAACGCATCCTTACCGCGGCCAAAGACGCTGGCCTTGATGGTGCGCAGATGAGCTGCACGGTTGGTCTTGGCGTGCCCTCGCCCCGCTGGGCCGAAGCCGCAGAACAGTCCATCAAGGCACTCGCGGAAATGGGTGCGGGATCCGTCACGTTCAATGATGCAGACGTGTCGCTGGTTGCAGAACTGGGCACCGAGCAGGCACTGTTTGACCGTGTGGTTGGGGAATTAGAAAATGCGTTGCCGCCGGTTTTCTCGTTGCATTCCGATCTGCCCAAACCCGCAGTCGAAAATGACGAAGAGGCCAGCGAATTTGTTGCGACATTGTCGCCCGAAGGTCAGGTGCAGCTGCGCGGCCGCCTGAACGATGACCTAAGCCGCACCGCCGCCGAAAGCTATGCCGTTGCCCGTTTCGGCAATGCCAATGTACACAATGCAGCCCGCCTGGATGAGGCTCTGCCCAGCAACTGGTCGCTGCGGGTTCTGGCCAGCCTTGAGGCGCTGTCGCTTTTGTCGAACGGTGTTGTGAATGTCACGCCGGAATTGATCAGCGTCAGCGGCAACACTGGCCGCCCAGACGCATCGGCCCAAATTGCAGGTTTTTTGGCTGAAACACTGGATGAAACCCAGCGGTTCGACATCAACGTGACCTATCTGGAAAAACTGGACCCGATCGCATCACTGCCAACGCCAGAAGAATGCGAAGCGCAGGTCAACGACATCCTGAAAACCCGCAAGATCACCTTTGAACCGGGGTCCGACACGCCGGACGCGTCTGCACAATCAGTGCTGGATGACATCGCCGAGGTGCTGAAAGGCTGTAGCGAAGACCTGAAGTTCGAGATTGGCGGCCACACCGACAGTCAAGGGCGCGAAAGCATGAACCAGGCACTCAGCCAGGCGCGCGCAGCCGCCGTGTTGTCCGGTCTACGCGAACGCCGACTGTTGACAGCGGCCTACCGCGCCGTCGGTTATGGCGAAAGCCAGCCCATCGCCGACAACAAAACCGAAGAAGGCCGCGAGGCCAACCGACGCATTGAATTCAAACTGATCCGCCCGGCCGCCACAAACACCAGCGCCGAAGATGAGAACGCTCTCGACGCGATGGCCGCTGACGCTGAACCAGCAGGCGCAGATCAAGCAGACAAAGACACGGCCGCACCCGAGGCCGCACAGACGAACGAAGGAAACTGATCCTTATGGAGCGCACGCAATTCATTCTGGCCACCGCGATCATTCTGTTCGTAGCTTTCTGTATGGGCTGGTTCGCCTACTGGCTGATCCACCGTTTCACCCAGATTTCCAAATCCGATATCGGTGAGCTGGATCGCATGGCCCAGGAACTGCACGAAGCAGAAGAAACCCGTGATCAGGCCATCACCTATCTGCAGCAACGCGAAGCGGAATTGACCACGCAGCTTAGTCAAACCGAAGCCGAGCTGGCCGCCACGATGGAAGGTCTGCGCGAAGCACGCCACGAAGCAGAAGAACTGCGGTCCTATCTGGAACGCGGCTCACAGGGCTAAACGCAACGGGCCTTTGCGCTGGTGCGCCGCTTTACTCGGGGTTTGCCTGCTCCATAGCGGGCACGGCATCTAGCTCCAGCAACAGCTGAACCAGCGTTGATAGACGGTGCGGCCCCATCTGATCCGCCAAATGTTTATGCAGGCGCTGCACCTCGATCAAATGCGCATCGATGGTGTCATGGCCCGCCCGTGAAATGCTGATCCTTTGCTTGCGCCGATCACGTGGATCCGGTTCGCGTCTGATCAATTCCTTGCTTTCCAGCGTATTCAGGATTCGCGTTAGTGAAGGCAACATCAGGCAGGCGCGCTCTGCGATTTCGGTCGCATCTAGCACGGTATCCTCTTCTAGCACCCGCAGGACCCGCCATTGCTGTTCCGTCAACCCGGAGTGCGCCAGCATACTGCGCAACGGCCCGATCACACGATCGCGCGCCCTGAGAAGTGCCATTTGAAGCGCATTGTCACAACTCTCACTTGGTACAACACTTTGAACTGTTTGCATGCCCCACAGGTCAGACAGATCGGAATTACGTTCCATAAACTACAGCCCCCAACGGATCATACTCTTGCGAACATGTCCCCTATGACAGGGACATGCCGCCAAAATGGCGGTCATAGAAACGACCGTCTTTGAGCTAGAACAAAGCCACCCTACGTCACCGGATTGCGTTTTCTGCGGACTGGTTCCGCAGACATATAGCGGCTATCCCTTTCCACAAGGAGGCGCTGATCTGGCGCAACACAGAAGGGGGTACAGAATGATCACTCAATTGGCCGCACTGGTCGGTGACAAATACGTTCTACACGGCGCTGATTTGGACCCCTGGCGGAGTGACTGGACGGGGGCGTATCGTTTCGAACCCCTCGCCGTTGTGCGCCCCGCCTCCACCGCCGAAATTGCCGCTGTGGTCCGTTGGGCCAATGACACAGGCACCACCGTGGTCCCGGTTTCGGGCAACACCGGCCTGTCGGGCGGCACCTATGCAGACGGTGCCCTATTGTTGTCGCTGGATCGCCTGAACAGCATCCGCGATCTGCGCCCAGACGCCCGCGTCGCGGTGGTCGAGGCTGGGGTGATCCTGTCCAGCCTGCATGACGCGGCGGACGCGGTGGATATGATTTTCCCCCTCACCTTCGGCGCGCGCGGATCGGCGATGATCGGCGGCTGCCTCTCGACCAACGCGGGCGGATCGAACGTCCTGCGCTATGGCAACACCCGCGATCTGGTGCTGGGGATTGAGGCGGTCCTGCCCACCGGCGAGGTGGTCGATCTGCTAAGCGAGCTGCACAAAAACAATTCGGGCTATGACCTGCGCCACCTGTTGATCGGCGCCGAAGGCACGCTGGGCATCATCACCGCCGCTGTGCTGAAGCTGCACCCGAAACCCCGCGCCTATGCCACCGCGATGGTCGCCCCCCAGTCGCTGGAGGATGCACTGACCCTGCTCAACCGTCTGCAAGAGGCGACAGGCGGCGCGGTAGAGGCGTTTGAATACATGCCCCGCCATCATATTGAGATCCATAAACAGATCCACGCGGGCGCGCGGGAACCCTTTGACACCCCGCAAGCGATCAACATTCTGGTCGAGGTCGCCGCCACCGCCCCGCGCGATTGCACCCCCGGCCCCGATGGTCGCCCCGCCATCGCTGCCCATCTGGAGGATACGCTGGCATCCATGTTCGAAGAGGGTCTACTGCTGGATGCAGTCGTGGCCCAGAACGAAGCCCAGCGCGCTGAGATGTGGGCACGGCGCGAAGCTGCGGCAGAAATCGCAATGTCGCGCAAACCCTTCATCTCTAACGACATTGCGGTGCCGCTGGATAAGGTTGCCGCCTTCCTCAACACCATGGAACGCCGTCTGCCCGACTGCGACCCAGAGGCACAGGAAAACATCGTCGCCCACCTAGGCGACGGCAATGTGCATTACACAGTCTGGCCCTCCAGCGATGACGCTGGCTTGCGCGATCAGATCATGGAACTGGTCGAGGATGTGGCGCTGTCCTTCGGCGGATCATTCTCAGCCGAACACGGCATTGGCCTGTCCAAACTGCCGTCCATGCGCAGGCGCAAGGATCCGCAGGCCATTTCAACAATGAAGGCGATCAAGGCCGCGCTGGACCCCAAGGGCATCCTCAACCCCGGCAAACTGCTGCCCTAAGCACCCTAAACGACAAAGCCCCGAAGGATACCTTCGGGGCTTCTCAAATTCTAAACCTACGTCGGCTCAGCCACGCCAGCTAAAGAAGTCCGGCCCCGCCTGCGCCAGCATGTCCTTGGCCATCGCACGGCCCAGTTCTGCACCATCCGACACCGCGCAGGTGCGTTCATCGCGGATCACCTCTGACCCGTCAGGGCGCAGCACCTCACCGCGCAGACGCAACTGTCCGCCCTCCAGCGTTGCCAGACCAGCAATCGGGGTTTCACACGACCCGTCCAGCGCTGCCAGAAACGCCCGTTCCGCCGCCAACCGCTGACCGGTTTCCACGTCATGCAACGCCGCCAGCATTTCACCGGCGCGATCGTCATTTTCGCGCCGCTCGATCCCGATGGTGCCTTGGGCAATTGCGGGCAGCATATCCTCCGGCGCGATGGCCGAACGTGCGGCATCCGCCATACCCAGACGGTTCAGGCCCGCCTTGGCAAGGAATGTCGCCTCTGCCACGCCCTCTTCCAGCTTCTTCAGGCGGGTCTGCACGTTGCCGCGAAACTCCACCACTTGCAGATGCGGGAACTTGTTCAGCAACTGCGCCCGACGCCGCAGCGAGGATGAGCCGACGACCGCCCCTTCGGGCAGATCCTGCAGGCTGGCGTATTTCAGTGACACAAAAGCATCGCGCACATCCTCGCGCGGCAGGAAGGTGTCCAGAACCAGACCCTCGGGCTGTGCCACAGGCATATCCTTGGTGGAATGCACCGCGATGTCGATGCCACCGTCCAGCATGGACTGTTCGATCTCTTTGGTGAACAACCCCTTGCCGCCCAGCGTTTTCAGCGGGGTATCGGTTTTGATCAGCGACATGTCATCGCCGGTGGTCTTGATCACCACCACCTCAAACGCCGCCTCTGGCAGATCAAAGGCCGCCATCAGACGTTCGCGCGTTTCATAGGCCTGCGCCAGCGCCAGGGGCGATCCACGGGTGCCAATTTTCAGGGGCGAAGCGGGGGTGGGCAAAGTCAGTGTCATGCGCCTAGCTCTAATCGGCGGTTAAGAAACAGGCAAGAGGCGCGAAAGCCCCACGCCTGCGGCGATTGATCCCGTTACGGATGCAACCCTTGACATCAGCGCCCCAGAAGGGGACGAACCCCACAAGCGAAAGGAAACCCGATGTCCGAGCCACAAAAACAGCAAAAGAAAATCCTGCGCGCCCTTGCGGGTGAAACCCTGCCCACGCCGCCCATTTGGATGATGCGTCAGGCGGGCCGCTACCTGCCCGAATACCGCGCCACCCGTGCGCAGGCAGGCGATTTCCTGTCGCTGTGCTACAACAGCGAACTGGCCGCGGAGGTGACGCTGCAACCGATCCGCCGCTACGGTTTTGACGCGGCGATCCTCTTTGCCGACATCCTGCTGTTGCCGCAGGCGCTGGGGGCGGACCTGTGGTTTGTCACCGGTGAGGGTCCGCGCCTGTCGACCACCACCACCGCCGATCAACTGGCCGCGCTGAAAGGCAAGGATGACATTCACGAGGTGCTGAACCCCGTGTATGACACCGTGTCGATCCTCAGCCGTGAACTGCCGTCGGAAACCACGCTGATCGGTTTCGCCGGTGCGCCGTGGACCGTCGCCACCTATATGATCGCTGGTCGCGGCACCAAGGATCAGGGTCCGGCCCACGCGCTGAAAGACGAAAACCGCGCGGTGTTCGAAGGTCTGCTGGATCTGCTGACCGAGGGCACAATTGAATATCTGTCCAAACAGATCGAAGCCGGCGCCGAAGTGGTGAAGCTGTTTGATAGCTGGGCCGGTTCGCTGAAAGGCGCCGATTTCCAGAAATACGCGCTGGAACCCGCCAAGCGTATCATTGCCGAGATCAAGAAACGCCACCCCGGCATCCCTGTCATCGCCTTCCCGCGTGAGGCAGGCAATGGCTACATCGGCTTTGCCAAGGCAACGGGTGCCGACTGCGTCGCCGTGGACAATTCGGTCAGCGCCGAATGGGTGGCAGAGCATGTGCAGGTCGATGGCTGTGTGCAGGGCAATCTGGCCTCGCGCCATATGGTGACCGGCGGCCAAGACCTAATCGACGACACCCGCCGCATCGTGCAGGCCCTGGGCAAGGGACCGCATATCTTCAACCTCGGCCACGGGATCACACCGGATGCGGATCCCGAAAACGTCCAGCTGATGATCGACACCGTGCGTAACGGCTAGTTGCCAAACCACTCCAGAATAAAGCCCCCGTTCGCCTACCGCGCACGGGGGTTTTTCTTTGCCGTTTAACATCTTGCATCCCCACAGCCCGCGCGACACACACGCCCTATGGTTAATCACGTTCTCCCCCACGATCCCACATGGGCCGATGCCTTCACCGCAGAGGCTGCAGCGCTGAACGCCGCCCTGCCCGATGTGGCGCTAACCCTGCATCATATCGGCAGCACCGCGATTCCCGGCATTCTGGCCAAACCGATCATCGATCTGATGGGCGTTGTGCCAGATCTGGCCCAGATGGACCGTCATGACGCGGCCATGCAGGCACTGGGCTATGAGGTGATGGGCGCCTTTGGCATCGAAGGGCGGCGGTATTACCGCAAGTTTGACGCATCGGGCCAACGCAGCCACCACCTGCATGTCTTTGCCACAGGGGCACCGGATATCACCCGCCACCTTGCCTTTCGCGACTACCTGCGCGCCCATACAGATGTGGCCTCAGACTATTCCGCGCTCAAGGAACAACTCACCGCCAGCCAAGCCGACTGGGAACGCTATGTAGAGGGCAAGGATCCCTTCATCAAACGTGTCGAACAACACGCCCTGCGCTGGTATCAGGCACGCCGCTGAACCCTTAGCGGCTAGCGCCTCAACCTCTTGGCCCCCGCCGCAACACCGCGCCGATCCACATCGACATCGCCGCTGGCACGCGCGACCGGTTGCGCAGAACCGGCATGTTTTCCGAATGCCCACCCCGCGCCTCACGGAACAGGATGTATAGGCCCGAGGCGATGATCACCCCAACGCCCAGCACGGTCGCGCGGTCCAGATGCTCGTCAAAAAACACCAGCCCATAAACAGTGGCCCACAGGATCTGTGAATACTGCATTGGCGCGACCACCGCCGCCTCTGACGCGCGATAGGCAAACACCAGCAGCAGCCCAGCCACAAACCCCAACAGCGCAATCGCCCCCATCCCTGCCAGATCCGGCAGCGCCACAGGGCGATAGTCAAACACCATGATCCCCCCCATCACCACAAAGTTCGCAGCCAACGGATAGAGCATCATCACCACCGGACGCTCCTCCTGCCCCACTTTGCGGGAAATCACGAACACCAGCGATCCCAAACAAGCCGAAGACAGCGCCGCCGCATGGCCCAGCCCCAGTTCCGCCGATCCGGGGCGCAGCACAATGATCACCCCGCACAAGCCCACCAGAATCGCCGCCCCACGGTGCAGCCCCACCTTTTCCCCCAGCATCGGAATCGCCAACAGCGTGATCAAGAGCGGCATGGCAAACAGAATCGCATAGACCTGCGCCAAGGGCAGCGCGGTGAAGGCATAGAACACACACAACGCATTCCCCGTCGCCGCCAGCGTGCGGATCAGGTTCCAACCGGGATAGACCGGCAACAGCGTCCCCGCCGTTTTGTCCCGCATCAGCATCAGACTGACCAGCGGGAAGGAAAACAGCGTCGCAAAGAACAGCACCTGCGCGGGCGCATAAGCACTGCCCAGATATTTGATCACCACATCATGGGTGGCAAAAAGGCCAAAGGCGACCAGAGCATAAAACGCGCCGGAAAGGTTCATCGGTATCGTCCTGTACGAGGGTGTGACGTCTGACAGCGCCCAGTTGCCTGAGCAAGCGCAACAGATGTTTGCGCCAACAGACACGGAATCACCGTCTTTGCGCAAGGGTTAACGAAATTTCTGTTTCAACAGTGTGACAGCGCCGACAGAAGAGTAGCGCCGGCGGATCAAACACATTTCAGGGGCTGCAAAGCCTACCCCCAAGACGCAAAAAAGCCCGCCGTTTGAGGCGGGCTTTTTATGGCGGACCGAGGAGGATTCGAACCCCCGACCCCTTGATTCGTAGTCAAGTACTCTATCCAGCTGAGCTATCGGTCCGTCTGTGGCGGTGTTTAGGCTTTGGCGCGGGGAGCTGCAAGCGGAAAAAGACAGAAAAACGAAATTCTTCCAAACTTTGTTTGAAAATTGTTATTTTTCAGCAGCTTAACAATTCACCTTTTGCCTGAAATTTAGACCATCCCCAAATCCGCATCGCCGCGTGGCAGGCAAATTTCGAACACAGTCCCCGACTCGCCCGTCTCTTTCAGGCGCAATTGGCCACCGTGACCACGGATCAGCTCCTGCGAGATGGCAAGGCCAAGGCCAGTGCCCCCTTTGCTGACCCCGCCCTGGAAGGGTCGGAACAGGTTTTCCTGCGCTTTGGGCGGCAGACCGGGGCCGGTATCGCGGACATGAATCAGCCAGTGGTCCGGCGATTCTTCGGCGGTGACGGTGATTTGGCCGGATTTACCGGATTGGATCATCGCAATGCGCGCATTGCGGATCAGGTTGGAAATAACGCGGAACAACTGTTCGCCATCCGCACGCATTTGCAGAGACGCAGGAATATCGGACGAAAACTGTACATCGTGCCCCTCGACCGACAACTGTTCGCTATCGAACACGTCACTGACCAGATCGGCGAGGACGAATCGTTCCAGACGCGGCGCCGGCTCCTCTGCCTTGCCAAAGGCCAGCGTCGCCTCACACAGATGCACCGCACGGGTGATGGAGTTCACCAGTTTCGGCGCCATGCGTTTCACACCAGGATCTTGCGACATCTCGATCCGGTCGGTGAACAACTGGGCCGAGGTCAGCATGTTACGCAGATCATGACTGATCTTGGCCACCGCGCCACCCAACTGGGCCAGACGTTCCTTTTGCTTCAGCGCGCTGGTCAGTTCCGTTTGCATTGTCTCCAGCGCTTCCTCCGCCTGTCGCAATTCGCGCAGACTGGATTCGGGGGTGATGATGCGGCGCGCATCTTCTGGATCGCGGGCATAGGCCTTCATGTGATGAACCACGCCCTTGATCGGTTTCACCAGGAACGCCCGCACGGCGAGGAACAACAACAGCGCCGTAACGACAGAAATCACTGCCGACAGAATCAGCACACGCAGACCATAATCGACCATCGCTGCGCGCAATGCCTTGGTTTCCATAGTGATTTCGATCAGCAAACCCGCCTCACGGACTGGGTTCCCGATCACGCGGATCACCTTGGGTTCGGGGTCGATCAGCCGTGCCACGGCATCACCGATCAGTTCCACCGCACTTGCATCGCGCAAATCAAAGCTATCCGAAATGGGACGCGGCATCGGCGCAGCTAGAATCAGCTGCCGTGCTTCGTCACGGCGCAGTACGACGTTGAAAACCTCTGCATTTCGCAGCAGCTCTTCCTCAAGATCAGGAGAGATCATGTCATCCGCCAGCAAGGCCAATGACGCGATCTGCGCCCGTTCCAGACGAGACAGCAGGTAATCCTCACGGAACCGCGCGATCGAAGGTACAAAAATCATCACCTCTGCCAGCATCACAAAGATGATGGTCAAAATCAGAAAGCGACCGGAGAGCGTGTTCAGCATAGGGTCTCCATTGCTGTGTGCCCCCCGAAATCACGGGGGGCTTTGGGGTCATGGAAGGAAGCGCTGGACCAGCCGCACAACCTTTTTAACCCGTAGGTTATCAAACAGTTTCGGTGAGAAATAGGCACCTGCGGCGCGCTTGTTAAGTTCTGCGATGGTTGGATAGGGTGCGACCATTGCGCTGACCCCCGACATCTTGATCTTGTTCGCGATGGCCAGTGACCATGTGGCGATCAGTTCGCCCGCCTGATGACCAACGATGGAGGCCCCGACAGGACGCCCCTTCACCACCATCACCTTGATCAGCCCCTTGGTCTGGCGGATCGCGATGGCGCGGTCGTTGTGGGAATATTCAAACCGTGCCACTTCCAGCGCATCGCCGTGGATCTGACGCGCCTGTTCTTCGGTCAGACCAACCTGCGCCATTTCGGGATCGGTATAGGTCGCCCACGGGATATGCGCAGTCACTTCTTTCGCAGGCAGACCAAACAGCGCCTGACGAATAATCAGACCCGCGTGATAGCCCGCCACATGGGTGAATTGCAGCCCACCGGCCACATCGCCAATGGCAAACACCTTCTTGTCAGAGGTACGCATGCTGGCGTCCACAGTGACACCTTTACCGGTGTAGGCGATGCCTGCCTTGTCCAGATCCAGACTGTCAATATTTGCTTTGCGCCCAACCGCCACCAACAGGTGCGTGCCCTGCACACGGCCTTTGGGGGTTTCGACAACGATATTGCCTGCGGTTCCTGCGATTTCCTCTGCCGGTGCTTCCTCAAGGATTTCGATCCCTTCGGCGCGCAGATTATCCAGCGCGATGGCGGCCAGTTCGGGGTCATCCTTGCCCAGCGCACGCGCGCCTTCGATCACCGTCACCTTGCAGCCCAAACGCACATGCGCCTGCGCCATTTCCAGACCGATGGGGCCACCGCCAATGATGATCAGGTGATCCGGCTTTTCGCGCAGATCAAAAAGGGTTTCGTTGGTGTAAAACGGCACATCCGCCAGACCTTTGATCGGCGGCACCAGTGGCGACGAACCGGTCGAAATCACAATCCGACGCGCAGTGATCGTATGCTCACACGCCTGCACGGTGCGCGGTGCGATGAAGCGGCCGTATTCACGGATCACCCGCACGCCGAAGCTTTCGAACCGTTCCTGACTGTCCACCGGCGCGATCTGGTCGATCACCCCCATGACGTGATCCTTGGCGGCGGCATAATCCACCTGTGGAACCACCGGTGTGATGCCCATTGCGGCCCCTGCACTCATCGCGTGCGCGGCGTGACCGGCTGCCAGCAGCGCCTTGGACGGAACACAGCCAAAGTTCAGGCAGTCACCGCCCATTTTGTGCCCTTCCAGCAGGGTCACATCGGCGCCCATCTGCGATGCGCCCGCCGCAACGGACAACCCGCCAGAGCCTGCGCCAATAACCAGAAGATCGGTTTTAATATCAGCCATTGTTACAGCCCTTTCTGGCCACGAACGGCCTTGATTACGATGGGCAGCGCCGCCAGTGCGCAGAGCCCCAGGATCGGCAACAGAATGGCCGGTTCAAAGATAATGCCCAGATTGGGTGTTTCGCCGCGGGCAAACACCTCCCCCAGACCGGCACCAACAGAGGTGTAGACAACACCGCCCGGAATAATGCCAAGGAAGGTCGAGATCACGAAGCGGCTGAGCGGCACACCTACGAGGGCAGGCACAAGGTTCGCCACAAAGAACGGCACCGCAGGCACCAGACGGATCAGGAACAGCATCGACCATTGGTTTTCATCAATGCCTTCCTTGATCTTCTTCACCGCGCCCTCGCCCGCGTCCATCTTGGCCGCCAGACGTTCACCCAGACCCCAGCGCGCCGCCATAAAGATGGCTGCCGCGCCGATGGTGGCGGCGGTGATATTGAAAAGCGCACCGGGGAAGGTACCAAAGAGGAAACCGCCGGTCAGCGTCGCAATAGTAGCGCCGGGCAGCGAAAAGCCGACGATCGCCACATACACCCCAATAAACAGCAGCACGCTGATCAGGTAGTTGGCGTCGCGGAATTCGATCAGGTCCTGACGATTCTCCGCCAGCGCCTGAAAGCTGAACACATCCTTCAGGAACACCGCGCCCAGCACGGCGGCCACCCCGATCACCGCCAGCGGCAGGTAACGCGCAAGGCCGGACTTGGGCGCATCCTTACCTTTAGAATCGCTGTTCGGAGGCTGGGAATCATGTGTCATAGTGTTGGGTCCATGCTGGTTAGGCTCGTCTCATTCAGGGCCAAGATGCAGATAACGGGCCATTTTTGACAGGGCGCGCGCAGCATCCTCACGGTGGGTTGATATCTGGTTACGATCTGGTGCAGAAAACGCCCCTATAGGCGGGGTTTGTTACACAAACGCCGTCCACCGTCCGAAATTGCAGCATTTTTGTTGCAAAACCGGATTTGGGCATTTGACTATTGCCGAAATCCCCCCTAAGGACGGGCCTCGGATTATATATCGGGCCGTAGCGATTCCGCTTGTCTGGCCCTCTAGACAAATGGAGTCGGAGCGATGAAACGCACCTACCAGCCCTCGAACCTGGTTCGTAAACGCCGCCACGGTTTCCGTGCGCGCATGGCCACCAAAGCAGGTCGTAAGATCCTGAACGCACGCCGCGCACGTGGCCGCAAGTCGCTGAGCGCATAAGCTTAGCCACTTATCGGACAGATGACACCGCCGGAGGCCCCCATGACAGGCGACAGTGCCGACATGGGGAATGCCCCTCCGGCGGTTTCTGTTTGTTTGACGGTTCTAAAGAACCGCAGCGATTTCCTGCGTGCTGCCAAGGCGCGTCGGCAAGGCACGGGCGGCATGATGGTGCAGGCCCGCAAGCGCCAACCAGAGGAAACCGCAACCGGCGTGCGCGTCGGATTTACCTGTTCCAAAAAGGTCGGCAATGCCGTGGCCCGCAACCGTGCGAAACGCCGGTTGCGTGAGGTCGCGCGTCTGGTGCTGCCCACCCACGGCCTGCCCGGCTATGACTACGTACTGATCGGCCGCGCCGAGGCAACCGCCCAGCGCCCCTTTGAACAGCTGCAGGGTGACCTTATCTATGCGTTGAAACGCCTGCACCAACCGCCCCGCCCTCGTGGTGAGGGGGACAAGGGTAAACGTCCTCAGCATCGAGGGCCGAATCAACACAAAGGGAAACCTCAGACGTCATGAGCCCACTTGCCCATATCGCTGCCCTACCAGTACATTTCTATCGTCTGGTGATCAGCCCATGGCTTGGCTCTAACTGTCGCTATCAACCCACCTGTTCCGCCTACGCGCTGGAGGCGCTGGAAAAGCACGGCGCCCTAAAGGGGGGCTGGCTTGCTCTGTGCCGTATCGGGCGGTGCCACCCCTTTGGCAGTTCCGGCTATGATCCGGTACCAGCGGCCAAGGCGCGCGGGTGTGGTTGTAGCGCGCCTGAGGACACTCGGGACGCCCCGGACGATGATGCGCCGGCCGAAAAGCGCAGCTAATCACGCCTCCTGATCGCGATCCGCAAAGTGATCCAAAAACCACAACCCCGCGCCGCAAAGCGTGGGGTTTTGCCATACTGGCTTTGTGAAACGGGAAAACAGGTTTACCCACGCTGCAGGTCCACAAGCAAAAGCAAGGAGGGTGACCATGTTTATCATTGCATATCGCTCTTATCTGGCTGGGACCGTTTCTGGCGCAGGACGTGGCAGCGCGGGCGACCGCATGGCACGACGCGGCGGGGCTTGCGCACTGCGCTAAGCACCCCGACCCTTCGCCAACGGGCGCCATGATGGCCCCCATCTTTTCCGACATCATCTGCTGATCTGCGATCAACGCAGCAATCGTGCATCTGCGCCATAGCGGCCCAGTCCCCTGATGTCGGTTCCCCTATCATCAACACTGAAGGAACGGTCCAACAGGACCGCATCGACATATGACACGTATTGAAACCACCCCAAGCGGGCTGCATCCCAGCCTGATCCTAGAAGAGCTGATCACCAAACACGGGCTGTTTAGCGTCCTGCGCGCGCTGATCCATGCCCAAAGCCGTCAGCGGACCCGCAAGCGTGCGGCGGCACGGATGACTGACCATCTACGTCGTGATCTGGGCCTGCCCATCCAGACCGCACCGCCAAGGCGGCAGCGGTGAGGCGGGGGCGCGCGCTGGGAGGTAGGCCTCCCTGCGCGCGCCCCTCCCCCAAACGTCAGTTTGTGACCAAAGCCGTCTCCACCGCAGGCAATACCTGTTCATGCAGGATGGTTTGATCCGCAATCGAAAGGGTAAACAGCGTCACCGTCTTGTCGCGGGTGGCGGCGATGGTCAGCGTTTCCGCCGTCTCACCAACCCGCTGATAGCTGTCGTGATCGGTTAGAACAGGCGTGCAGGCGGAAAACGCCGCATCTAGCAGGCACAGGTCCTTGCGGTCGCGATCTGACAGACGCTGATCACGGTTGGTATCTTTGCGCACCACCTCCAGCGTATAAGCGACGATCTCCGTGTCCTTGCCACCCAAAGGGCGTTTTATGCTCCATCTGTTCATTGCCAGTTGCCCGCGCCCCTCAAACAGCCATGCTTCTTGCCCCTGTGGCGACAATTTGAGGTAGTTAATCGTATTACTATCGGTCGTTTTGCTGAATCCGCTGGCGTTAAATTGTTGCCGCAACAACAGCGGGACCAGATAATCGCCACCGCTCAGTCGTTCTGCCATGCCATAGGCATAGTCCTCGACAATACTCGGATCATCATCCTGCGTGACATTCACCACCTCAACCGCATAGCGATCACGGGTGCGAGTCTGCCAGTATTCATAGAGCAACAGCGCCGCGCCCAACGTGCAGAGCATTGCAGCAAAAGCGATGGCAAAGGCGTTAAACCGCCAGAGCCATTTGAAGATACCAGTTTCCATACCTATTCCTTAAGCAATCCGTAGGTGCATAACGTGACCCGCGGCACCCTTACTTATCTTGTTGGCAAATGACGCAGCGCCGTCAAACACCACAGCAGGAAACGGCACAAAACCGCCTTTTTCGCACGCAAAACAGAGCGTTGCGTTTACTGTTTCTCAAAGAAAATCAGAACTTCACCCAGGTCCACGCCGAAACGGGACATATACGCGCGGTTGAGCAGGCGACCATCTTCCAACAGCCACATCCAGTCGTCGAAATCGACGCGCAGCGTGTCCCTATCAGGCACCGGCAGGTCGATCTGATAGCGCCAGTTGAAGGTATCGCCACGTTCCTCCCCCACAGCGATGCCCTGCACGCCCTCTGCTGTCCCCTCCCACGTCTGGTCCGCGCCGATAGGGCCGGTTTTGCGCAGACGCCAAATGCGTTCCTCTGTGCTGCCGTCGGCGTAGGTGAAATCCTCCACCAAGGTCAGGGTTTCCCCGTCCCATGTGCCGTCAATCACCACCTCAAACCGGCGTCGCACGGTGCCGAAACGATCGTTGAATTGGCCGTAGGCGAAGGTGCGCCCGTCAAAGTATTCCTCTAGGTTCAACTGTTTGTCGCTGAGCTTAGCATCCTCAAGGCTGGGCTTGCCGCAGGCGGTGAGGGTGATCAGGGCGCCGAGGCTAAGGATCAGGATGATGAATGCGCGCATGGGAACCTCCTTTAGGAAGGTATACGCAGCCCTGCGCTGATTGGATGAAACCGCGTTGCTGCAAAGGGCGGCGCGACTACCTGCAGGGCAAGATTTTACTTGGCAAAGCAGTCCTCAGCGTTTAGGCGGCGGCGCATGCTTGATGATGATCTGGACGATATCCACCCGCTCTTTGCTGGCGCACCTTCGACGACCGAGTTCAAGAAGCTGCGCAAACGAATCGTGCGTCAAACGCGCGAGGCGATTGAGCAATATGGCATGATCGAACGCGGCACCCGCTGGCTGGTCTGCCTGTCGGGCGGCAAGGACAGCTACACCCTGCTGGCCGTCCTGCATGAGCTGAAATGGCGCGGCCTGCTGCCGGTGGAACTGATGGCCTGCAATCTGGATCAGGGGCAGCCGGGGTTTCCGGCCACAGTCCTGCCGGAGTTTCTGGAACGCATGGGCGTTGAACACCGGATTGAATATCAAGACACCTATAGCGTGGTGATGGACAAGGTTCCGCAGGGCCGCACCTATTGCGCGCTGTGTTCCCGTCTGCGGCGCGGCAACCTCTACCGGATTGCCCGTGAAGAGGGCTGTTCAGCCGTGGTGCTGGGCCATCACCGTGATGACATTTTGGAAACCTTTTTCATGAACCTGTTCCACGGTGGCCGTCTGGCGACCATGCCGCCCAAACTGGTGAATGAAGAGGGCGATCTGTTTGTTTATCGTCCGCTGGCCCATGTAGCCGAGGCGGATTGTGAAAAATTTGCCGTGTCGATGAACTATCCGATCATTCCCTGTGACCTGTGTGGATCGCAGGACGGATTGCAGCGCCAGCAGGTGAAACAGATCCTGGATCAGTGGGAAAAGAACAGCCCCGGCCGTCGTCAGGTGATGTTCCGTGCGCTGACCAATGTGCGGCCTTCGCATATGCTGGACCCGAAACTGTTCGATTTTATGGGCCTTTCGCTGGGGAAAGATAAAATTGATCAGATTTCCGAGGATATTCCCAAGCTGCGTTAATTTTACCTTGAGCATTTCGTGACCAAGTTGTCCTGCCAGACAACAAAAGGACACGACTATGCGGTCATATTCCCAAATGGCAGCCCAGCTGCGGGCGCTCGTGTATGCGGGAACCTCAGGGCCACAGGCGTTGGCCTTTCTGCCGGCGATCATGCTGGCCGCATTCTGGCTGGGTGGTGAGGGCTGGTTGTTGGTCTCAGCGCTGGGACTGCCGTTGCTGATGGTCCTTTCGGGGCACAACGGTGGGGCACAGCAGCCAACGGTCACCGCCGATCTGGGATTGGAAGCAACGCTAGATCAGTTCTTGCTACAATGCGAAGTACGCAAAGAACGCACCGCCCTGCTATACCTAGCCATCGACTCCTTCGAAAAGCTGAACACTCATCATGGGTTTTCAGCCGCAGATCAGATTGAAAGCCATCTATGCGCCCATCTGCGTACAGGGCTGCGCCCGAAGGACCGGATGTTCAACCAAGGCGCGGGGCGATTTGCGATTGTACTGTCGCCCGTGCAAAATCTGGATCTGGAAGCGGCCCTGCAACTGGCCCGCCGCCTACAGCAGAAGATCGAAGAACCCGTGCCGCTGGATGGCGCAACGCTCTATCTAACCTGCTCGATCGGGTTTGTTATGGACCGCCAGATGCCACGCCCTTTTGGTCCACCAGTGCTCGACGCTGCGCAGGCCGCACTGGAAGAGGCACTGCACCACGCGCCAGGTGCAATCCGTGCCTATGCACCGGGGATGTCGACCCGCAAACACGCCAAAACCGAAAAGCTGAACGATCTTGTTGCAGCACTGGAAAGCGGCGCTATCCATCCTTGGTTTCAACCGCAAATTTCCACAGATACGGGAGAGGTCACTGGGGTAGAGGCATTGGCGCGCTGGAAACAGGGTAGCGAAACAGTCCCCCCGTCCGAATTTTTGCCGCTGATCGAACAGCATGGGCTGACCGAGCAGTTGGGCGATGTGATCCTGACACGTAGTTTGATGGCGCTGACGGAATGGGATCGCGCGGGCTTGCATGTACCGAAGGTCGGGGTCAACTTTTCCGATGCAGAGTTACGAAACCCGAAGCTGGTGGATAAAATCAGCTGGGCATTGGACAGGTTCGATCTGGCCCCCGGACGCCTGTCTGTCGAAATTCTGGAAAGCGTGGTCGCAGCCTCACCCGAAGATGTGGTGGTGCAAAACATCGCTAAACTTGCACACTTGGGCTGTGCGGTGGACTTGGACGATTTTGGCACTGGCCATGCTTCGCTTACCGCGCTCAGCCGGTTTAAAGTCAACCGGCTGAAAATCGACCGCTCTTTTGTCACCAATATTGACAGTGATCCCAAACAACAACGCCTTGTCGCAGCCGTTTTGTCGATGGCCGAACAGTTGAATTTAGACAGTCTGGCCGAAGGGGTCGAAACTGCCGAAGAACACACATTACTGGCACAGATGGGGTGCCGGCATGTGCAGGGTTTTGGGATCGCTCGCCCGATGCCACCGACCGCTGCACAGGACTGGTTGCAAAAATATCAATCCCGCGATCATCCCTTGCCTGAATTTGGGCCACGTTTTCGCCATCGCACAGGATAGGGGGATATCACGCACCGCAATGAACGGTGCCATCAGCGGCAGTGCCAGCTGGCGTCTTTCCCGCCGAAATCGACAAAACCCCAGCAAAACAGCGCCAATCGCCGCAATCCGGGGGAATCCCCTTGACCTTTGGGGCCGCACTCTGTTGAACCAGCGGCTAAGAATTCCAAGGACAGGCACGCACCCCCGATGGACGATCAAAACAAAAACCTTCTTTTGGCAACAGCGCTCAGCTTTGTCGTAATCCTGGTTTGGTTTGTCATGTTCCCCCCGCCGGAACAAACCGCAACCGACCCCAACGCCGCTGTCACGGCTGAGGCCAGCGCGCCCGTTGCCGCGGCCGCCGCCAACACCGCTGCCGCCGTTGCGACCGAGGTAGACACTAACGATGCCCCGCGTCTGGCGATTGAGACCGCGCGGGTCAATGGCTCCATCTCCCTCAAAGGGGGCCGCATCGACACGCTGGCGCTGAAAGACTACCGCAACACGCTGGACGAAGATTCGGACATCGTGACCATGCTGTCGCCCATCGACAGCGCGCAGCCCTACTACACCCTGTTCGGCTGGGCCCCCGGTCAAGGGCTGGCCATCGATCAGGTGCCCGGCGCCAACACCATCTGGTCCGTCAGCGGCAATGACACGCTGACCGCAGACGCACCCGTGACTCTGACCTGGGACAACGGCGCTGGCCTGACCTTCACCCGCGAAATGGCGATTGATGAGAACTACATGTTCCAGATCACCCAGAGCGTGACTAACAGCGGTGCAACCACCGTGTCGCTGGCGCCCTATGGTGTGATCGCCCGCCATGGTGTGCCGGAAGACATGAAAAACTTCTTCATCCTGCACGAAGGCCTGATTTCCATGGCCGATGGTGAGCTGGCAGAGGTGGATTATGACGACGTTGCCGATCTGGAATTTGACGCCCGCGAAGGCGCGCGCGCCGAAGTGACCCAAGTGGCCGAGGCTGGCTGGACCGGTTTCACCGATCACTACTGGATGTCGACCCTGATCCCCGAAGCTGGGTTCAAATCGGTGCGCAAATATGACGAACGCAGCGACGTTTACCAGACCGAGGCAGTTCAGCCGACCCAAACGCTGGCCCCCGGCGCAACCGTCACCGCATCGACCCGCCTGTTTGCAGGTGCCAAGGAATGGGAAGCGATCCGCGCCTATGAAAACAACGCTGGCGTTCCCGGTTTCCTTGATTCGATTGACTGGGGCTGGTTCTTCTTCTTCACCAAGCCGATCTTCTGGCTGCTGCACACACTAAACGCGATGATCGGCAACATGGGCTGGGCCATCATCGGTCTGACCGTGGTGATCAAAATCCTCGTCTTCCCGCTGGCGTATAAGTCCTACGCGTCGATGGCGAAGATGAAGGAACTGCAGCCGCAGATGGAAGAGCTGAAAGCAAAAGCTGGCGATGACCGTCAGAAGATGCAGCAAGCCATGATGGAGCTGTACAAGAAGGAAAAGGTCAATCCGGCGGCGGGCTGTCTGCCGATCCTGATCCAGATCCCGATCTTCTTCTCGCTCTACAAGGTGATTTTTGTAACGCTGGAACTGCGCCACGCACCTTGGGTCAGCTGGATCACCGACCTGTCGGCACCCGATCCCAGTTCGATCCTGAACCTGTTTGGTCTGCTGGCCTTCACCCCGCCGGAACCCGGTTCGCTGCTGGCGATCATCAGCCTGGGCATTCTGCCGATCCTTCTGGGTATCTCCATGTGGTTGCAGCAGAAACTGAACCCGGCGCCCACCGATCCGACGCAGCAGATGATCTTTGCATGGATGCCCTGGGTGTTTATGTTCATGCTCGGCGGCTTTGCCTCCGGTCTGGTCCTCTACTGGATCACCAACAACATGATCACCTTTACCCAGCAGTATCTGATCATGCGCAGCCACGGTTACAAACCGGACGTGTTCGGCAACATCAAGTCGAGCTTCAAGCGAAAGGAAAAGGCAAAAGAATGAGCGCAACAGTCGCAAATCTTTGGCGGCACCCGATCAAAGGCATCGGGGCCGAGCCTCTCTCCAAGGTCCGTCTCTCACGAGGCGGGCCTGTTCCGTTGGATCGGGCCTATGGCGTGCTGACGGGCGATGCGGTGGACACTGGTGAATGGCAAAGCTGCCGCTATTTCGCCCGTGGCTGCTTTGGCCCCGAACTGATGGCGGTGAATGCCCGCAGTGACGGCGATCTGATCACATTGAGCCATCCGAAGCTGGATGACCTGACGGTGAACCCTGATCTGGATGGTGCCAAAGTGGTGGACTGGATCAAGCCGATCTACCCAGCCGACCGTGCTGCGCCGCATACATTGATCAAGGCCCCTGCCGGTGGCATGGCGGATGCGGATTTTTCCGCAGTGTCGATCCTGTCCACCACATCGCTGGCCGATCTGGGTCAAACGCTAGGTGCCGATCTGGATCAACGCCGGTTTCGTGGCAACCTGTGGGTTGATGGGCTGACCGCGTGGTCGGAACTGGATCTGGTGGGCCGCGAACTGCAAATCGGCGACGTGCGGCTGAAGGTCATCGACCGCATCCAGCGCTGCCGCGCCACGGAAACAAACCCCGAAACTGGTGAACGCGATCAGACCACACTGAAGGCGATCCGTGACAGTCAGGGACACACTGATTTCGGCATCCGTGCCGAGGTTCTGAATGATGGCGAGATCGCGCTTGGCGACCGCTTTGAGGTACTTTGATGCAACTCCCCTTCCCACTGGCCGAAGAGCCGGATCAAATCACCCGCGAAAAGGGCCGCCTGCTGTTTGCGGGTGAAACCGACTTCCTCAAAGGGGTGGTCGCGATGAACGGCCTGCCAGAGGCGGACCGGATTGAGGTCTGCTTTGCCGGGCGTTCCAACGTCGGGAAATCCAGCCTGATCAACGCGCTGACGGGCCGTAAAGGCCTGGCGCGGGCGTCAAACACACCGGGCCGTACGCAAGAGATCAACTTCTTCACCGCGGGTGAGGAACACTATCTGGTCGACCTGCCCGGCTATGGTTTTGCCAATGCGCCGCTGGCGGTGGTGGAAAAATGGCAGCGGCTGCTGAAACAGTATCTGTCCGGTCGTCAGAACCTGCGCCGTGCCTTTGTGCTGGTGGATCATCGCCATGGGGTGAAACCCGTGGATGAGGAGATCATGAGCCTTTTGGACAGCTCCGCCGTGACCTTCCAGTGCGTGTTGACGAAGGAAGACAAGGTGAAGGCCAAGGACCGCGAGCGCATTCTGGATCAGGTGCGCGAAAAGCTGGCGAAACACCCCGCCGCATTTCCTGAGCTGATCGTGACGTCCTCCGAAAAGGGCGACGGTATCGAAACGCTGCGCAGCACCATTGCGACGCTGATTTAGTCAATCTTAACGGCGGCCTCAGACGTGTTGGCCGCCGTTTACCTCAATCTCTGTGCCCGTGATGTAGGACGACGCTTCGGTGCAGAGGAAATAGATGGTGTTTGCCACCTCTTCGGTCTGCCCCAAACGGCGCAGCGGAATATCCTCGATCAGTTTTTCAGTGCCCGGCGACAGAATCGCGGTCTCAATCTCACCCGGTGCGATGGCATTGACGCGCACGCCCAGCGGCCCGAAATCGTGCGCCATTTCGCGGGTCAGCGCGGTTAGCGCAGCCTTGGACGTGGCGTAGGCGGCACCGGCGAAAGGATGCACGCGATAGCCCGCGATGGAGGTCACGTTGACCACCGCGCCCTTCGCTGCGGCCAGCTCTTCGCGCAGGCCACGGGCCAAGACGACAGAGGCGAAGAAGTTCACATGGAACACCTGCCCCCATGTCATCAGGTCGGTATCAATGGTATTCAGCCGCCCGCCATCGGGTGTTTTCGGTGAGATACCCGCGTTATTCACCAGCGCGTCCAGTTTGCCGTCCAGACGATCGCGGATCTCTTCGACCTTGTTGATGGTATCAGCGGGGTCTGACAGGTCGATCTGAATGTGGTTCTCTTCGCCGCCCCCCCATGGGCATTCCGCCGGAAAGGGTGCGCGCGAACAGGTGATCACCCGCCAGCCTGCATTGTTAAAACGGCGCACGGTGGCGTGGCCGATGCCACGGCTGGCACCAGTCAGCAGCAGGGTTTTGCGTCTATCGCCTGTCTCACTCATCTCCGCCACTCCTTGATCAGCAATTGCCCAGACACTAGCACCGCCGCCGACAGGTGCAACCGGACCCCGCGCCGCATCGGCAAAGGATCGCGGGGTTGGCAGCAGCGGGCTGAACGGCTAACACCGTGTAGGTTAGAAAAAGACAAGACGTTCACAATGAAGAAGCAGAACATGGATCGCGATTGGATTGCCACGGCCCGGACATTGTCCGAGGCCCTCCCCTACCTGCAGCGCTTCACCGGCGCGGTGGTGGTCGTGAAATTTGGCGGCAACGCCATGGGTGATGATGAGGCGATGGCCGAATTTGCCCGTGACATGGTTCTGATGCGACAAGTGGGCGTGAACCCTGTGGTGGTCCATGGCGGCGGCCCGATGATCAACGAAATGCTGGCCAAGCTGAACATCGAAAGCGACTGGGTGCGCGGCAAGCGGGTCACCGATAAGGCCACGGTTGAAGTCGTCGAAATGGTGCTGGCCGGTATGGTCAACAAACGCATCGTGCAGGCGATCAACCACGAAGGTGGCCGTGCCATCGGCATTTCCGGCAAGGATGACGGGCTGATGATCTGCGATGCGGATGATCCGGAACTGGGTTTCGTTGGCCGCCCAAGCGAGATGAACGTTCAAGTGGTGCGCGATCTGTGCGACGCGGGGATGATCCCCGTGATCGCCCCCATCGGTGCGGGACGTGAAGGCAATGAAACCTATAACGTAAACGGCGACACCGCCGCCGGTGCCATCGCGGGTGCGCTGCAGGCCGATCGCCTGCTGCTGCTCACGGACGTTGAGGGTGTCAAAGGCGCGGATGGCGCGGTGGTCACCCAGCTAAGCACCACACAGGTGCGCGATATGATCGCCGATGGCACCATCGCGGGCGGCATGATCCCGAAAACCGAAACCGCGCTGAAGGCGGTAGAGGATGGCGTGCGCGCGGTAGTCATTCAGGATGGGCGTGTGCCCAATGCCTGCCTGCTGGAACTGTTCACCGAACACGGCGCGGGGTCGATGATCCGCGGCGATGAAGCCGGCGACGCTTGATCCGTTGGTCTGATATCGAAGATGCCGCCTCCGGGCGGCATCTTGCTATCATGGGGGCGCTTCACCCAAACGATCTGGACGGGGTGGAAACGCTGATCCTGCTGGGCCCGAAAGAGCCGGGGTTCTGGCCGCATTTCATCCATACGGCAGAGTATGTGGATGGCCTGCCTGATCCGATGGATCGCTGGTCCACCCGCGTGATTGACGATCTGGCGGCGCAGTTTGGCGGTCAGGCGTTTTATGCCTTCGGCGGGCCGCCCTATCAGCCGTTTTATCAATGGGCGCTGGCGACAGGACGCGCCTGGCCATCGCCGATCAATCTGTTGGTGCATGACAGCGCGGGCCTGCTGGTGTCCTATCGCGGCGCGTTGGGCCTGTCTGAACGGTTAGAGATCCCAGAGGCACCGCCGCCACCCTGTGACAGCTGCGCAGACCAACCCTGCCGCAGCGCCTGCCCTGTCGGTGCCTTTGACAGCGGTGTCTACGATGTGCCTGCCTGCAAGGCGCATATCACCCGCCCTGAGGGCGCAGAGTGTATGCGCGGCTGTCTGGCGCGCCGCGTCTGCCCGATCAGCGCCCGTTATCCGCGCAATGAGGACCACAGCGCCTTTCACATGGAGGCCTTTCTATGAGCCTGAAACTAATCCTGATGCGCCACGCCAAGTCCGATTGGGATGATCCGATGCTGAGCGATCATCAGCGCCCGCTGAACAAACGCGGACGCGCCTCGGCCAAGGCGATGGGGGATTGGCTGCGTGAACGGGGACATTTGCCGGACCTTGTTCTCAGCTCTGATTCTACCCGCACGCAGGAGACGTGGGAGCGGTTGGCCTTGACGTCAGAGGTGCGGCTGATGCGGTCCCTCTACCTCGCCCCCGCCATGCGGATGCTGGAGGTGTTGCGGCAGGCGGGTGAGGCGCAGACGGTGCTGATGCTGGGACATAATCCCGGCATCGGGGATCTGGCGCAGCAATTGGCGGCAACGGATCCGCGCGATGAGGGGTTTGACCACTACCCAACCTGCGCAACCACGGTGTTCAGGTTCGAGGCAAGTGCGTGGGAGTAGGTGCGGCCACAGACAGGCGCGGTACTGGATTTCACCATTCCGCGCCGGTTGCTGTAGCCGGAAATAGCAATACCCCAAAGCAAAACGGCGCCCCATGAGGGCGCCGTTTCTGTATCGCATCAGAGGCCTTCTTAGTGGCCCAAGATCTGGCTGAGGAACAGCTTGGTCCGCTCGCTCTTGGGGTTGTTGAAGAACTCTTCCGGTTCGTTCTGTTCCACGATCTGGCCCTGATCCATGAAGATCACGCGGTTCGCCACCTGACGGGCAAAGCCCATTTCGTGGGTCACGCAGAGCATGGTCATGCCTTCTTCGGCCAGTTCGATCATGGTGTCCAGCACCTCTTTGATCATCTCTGGGTCCAGCGCCGAAGTGGGTTCGTCGAACAGCATGATGCGGGGCTTCATGCACAACGAACGGGCAATCGCCACACGCTGCTGCTGACCACCGGACAGCTGGCCGGGATACTTGTTCGCTTGGTCAGGGATCTTCACCTTCTCAAGGAAGTGCATCGCGGTTTCAATCGCCTCTTTGCGCGGCGTTTTACGGACCCAGATCGGGGCCAGCGTGCAGTTTTCCAGAATGGTCAGGTGCGGGAACAGGTTGAAGTGCTGGAAGCACATGCCAACCTCGGACCGGATCTTGTCGATGTTTTTCAGATCTGAAGTCAGTTCGGTCCCATCCACGATGATGCGGCCCGCCTGATGTTCCTCAAGGCGGTTGATACAGCGGATCAGCGTCGATTTGCCGGACCCCGAGGGACCCGCGATAACGATACGTTCGCCCTGATTGACGGTCAGGTTGATGTCGCGCAGCACGTGAAACGCGCCGTACCACTTGTTCATGTTCGAGATTTCAATCGCCACCTCGTCCGAAACGGTCATTTTCGAACGGTCGATGGAGCGGTCTACAGCAAGATCAGACATTTCATGATCTCCTTAGTGATGATCGGTTCTGAGCTTGCGCTCAAGATACATGGAGTAACGGGACATGCCGTAACAGAAGACGAAGAACAAAAGGGCGATGAAGCCGTAGAGTTCCCAGACGATACCGTTCCAGTCAGAGTCCGCGCGGATGGCGTTGGTCAGGTTCAGCGGATCGAACAGGCCGATCACCGACACCAGCGTGGTGTCTTTGAACACCCCGATGAAGGTCGACACGATGCCCGGGATCGAGATCTTCAGTGCCTGCGGCATGATGATCAGGCGCTGTGCCTGCCAGTAGTTCAGGCCAAGCGAATCGGCGCCTTCGTACTGGCCCTTGGGCAGGGCCGCCAGACCACCGCGGATCACCTCGGCCATATAGGCCGATGCAAACAGCGTCACCATGATGAACACGCGCATGATGATGTCAAAATCGGTGCCCGGAGGCATAAAGATGTTGAGCAGCGTCGATGCGACGAACAGCAGGGTGATCAGCGGCACACCGCGGATGAACTCGATAAAGCCAACGCAGAGCGATTTGACGATCAACAGATCCGACTGACGCCCCAGTGCCAGCACGATGCCGATGGGCAGCGACAGACCGATGGCGACAACACCGATGGTGATCGACAGCATGAACCCACCGAACTTTCGGCTTTCGACCGGTTCCAGACCCAGCGCCGGTGTCAGGTCCGCCAGCATACCAGCGATGCCGCCAGCTGCGAACAGCCACCAAGCCACAGCCAGAACAACCGACAGGATCAGTGCAATCAGGCTACCTGCCAGTTGCGACAGGACGCGGTAGCCAATGTAGCCAATCACAAAACCTGCAGCGACCATGATCGGGCCCCAGATCGATCCGCCCCACAAGAGCCACGGCATGATGAAGGGATAGGCCATAGTCAGGTAGATCATCTTCGCGGGCACTTTTTCCGCATAGAGAACAGGTGCCAGTGCAAAGCCTAGCAGGACAAAGGCCAGAATCGGGCGCCAACGCATGTCGGCAACGCCTGCCTCTGTCCCATTGGGGTAGAAGCCGAACAACAGCTGTTCCCAGCGGTCGTTGATCACGCCCCAGCAAGCACCGGCCCAGTGACCTTCGCGGCCCAGATCGTGCAGGATCGCGCGGCATTCGTTCAGCGATTGCGCGTTCCATGTGGGCGACCACGCCCAGCCGATGATGAACCACAGCGTGTAGATAATGAACACGCCCGACACCACCGTCAGGATCGAGTTGGCCACGCCGGAAAACAGGTTTTCCCGCATCCAGCCGACAAACCCAACCGAGCTAGCAGGCGGCGACTGCTGTGGCAGCATTTCGGTGCGTACGAAAGAAACATCACTCATCTTAACGCTCCACCAGTTTGACGCTGTTGTTGTACCAGTTCATCGCCATCGAGATCAGCAGACTGATTGCCAGATAGATCGCCATGCCAGTCAGAACGGTTTCCAGTTCGCGGCCGGTCTGGTTCATGGTCACGCCCATCAGCGTGCCGGTCAGATCCATATAGCCCACTGCAATCGCCAGCGACGAGTTCTTGGTCAGGTTCAGGTAGTTGGAAATCAGCGGCGGAATGATCACCCGCAGCGCCTGCGGCAGGATCACCAGCGACATGGTGCGGTTGGGGCGCAGACCAAGGGCCGATGCGGCCTCTGTCTGGCCTTTGGAAATCGCAAGGATACCGGCGCGGACAATTTCAGCAATGAACGCCGCCGTGTAGAGCGACAGAGCCAGCCACAGTGCGATGAGCGAGTTACGCATATGCGTGCCGCCCTTGAAGTTGAAGCCCTTCAGCTCAGGGTAGCCGAGGTGGAAGCCCAGCGCGAACAGCACCAGACCCGTGGGCACAACAATCGCGGCAAGGTTCAGGTGCCATGTGCGCGGCCGGTCGCCGGTCGATTCCTGCAGCGCATTGGCGCGGGCGTTGATTTTCGACCGGATAAACAGGCCAAGGATCAGCGCGGCCAGAAAGGCCAGCAGGTCCAGCGAGATATCAAAGCGCAGGCTGTGTTCGCCAAAGAACGAGATGTTGCCAAGACTGTTGGAAAACAGCGGTTCGGGCACGTAAACACCACGGTTGGTGACCGCCACAGTGTCAAACAGCTTCATCGTCGCCTCAGGCTCCGCCCCGCGGAAGGCGCGCGGCGCAGGCAGGGTTTCGATCAGGATGGCCATGATCAAAACGATCCACAACAGCACAGGCACGTTACGGAACATTTCGACGTAGACGGACATCAGCCGCGACACCAGCCAGTTCTTGGACAGGCGCAGAACACCAATAATCACCCCCAATACGGTTGCGGTGATACAGCCCAGAACGGCCACGAGGAGCGTGTTCAGAATGCCGACAAAGGCAGCGCGCAGGTGCGTTGCCTGAGAATTATAATCAATGAGACGTTGGTTGATGTCATAGCCAGCCGGTTCGCTGAGGAAACGGAAGCTAGGTTCTTTGCCAAGCGCCTGAAGGTTCTGTGCCGTGTTGGAAATCAACCAGCCAAACAAAACCAGAAAGCCGATCATCGCGATAACCTGAATGGTCATCGAGCGATACCGGGTGTCGTAAATCAGCATAGATAGCCGAAACGACTCCTTCGGAGGGTCGGTGAGAGTTGTCATTTGGGAGTCCCCGTCTTTCGACCTTGTTTTTGTAATGGCCGTATTTTTTGGCCTTTTGGTCGAATTTAACCTGTCAGTAGGTCAAAGGGCGCAGCTTGCGCCGCGCCCTTCAACGTCAGATGTGTTTAGCGGAAGGGCGGTGCGTAGAGCAGGCCACCGTTGGTCCACTGTGCGTTCAGACCGCGCGACAGAGCAATCGGGGTTGCTTCGCCGATGTTGGTTTCGAACAGTTCGCCGTAGTTGCCGCCAGCCATGATGGCTTTCTTGGCCCAGTCAGCTTCCAGACCCAGCATTTCGCCCAGGGTACCTTCGGTGCCCAGCATACGGTTGATTTCCGGGTTGTTGGTGCCTGCACCCAGCTCGGCGATGTTGGCGGAGGTGATGCCCAGCTCTTCAGCTGCGATCAGTGCGTTCAGAGTCCAGCGAACAACATCGCCCCACTCGTTGTCGCCGTGACGGACCAGCGGGCCCAGCGGCTCTTTGGAGATGATTTCAGGCAGAACAACGTGATCCGCCGGTGCTTCGAAGCTGGCGCGGGTTGCTGCCAGACCGGATGCGTCGGTGGTGTAAACGTCGCAAGCACCGGACAGGTACTGCTGCTGCGATTCGGCGTTGGTTTCTACCGGCACCGGCTCATAGCTGATGTTGTTGGAACGGAAGAAGTCCGCCAGGTTCAGTTCGGTGGTGGTACCGGTTTGGATACAAACGGTCGCGCCATCCAGTTCTTTGGCCGAGGAAACGCCCAGCTCTTTGGGAACCATGAAGCCCTGACCGTCGTAGTAGTTGATGCCTACGAATTCGAACTTCAGGTCAACATCTCGCGAGAAGGTCCAGGTGGTGTTACGCGCCAGCATGTCGATTTCACCCGACGCCAGAGCGGTGAAGCGGGTTTTACCGGTGGTCGGTACGAATTCTACGGCGGCCGGATCACCCAGAACAGCAGCTGCTACAGCGCGGCACATGCCAACGTCGAAGCCTTCCCAGTTGCCGTTTGCGTCGGGGGCTGCGAAGCCTACCAGACCGGTGGTCACGCCGCAGTTCAGCTTGCCGCGCGCTTTAACATCGTCAAGCGTCCCAGCAGCCGCTGCACCAGCGGCCAGACCAGCAACGGTCAGCGCGCCAAGAAATACGGATTTTTTCATGTTTACCTCTTCCTGATTATCCACCCTGCTTTGGGCGGTTATGCTTAGGTTCGTAGACCTAGTATTGATAATACATAGATCAGAACCGTGGGCGATAAAGCTGGGACATTGCCCAGCAATGCCGAAACATTGGGCGGATTCATCGCAAAAGGTCAAGTCGCAGATCACAAAAACCGAAGCATTGTCGGTTGTTTCGCGGCGAAAGTCGGAATTTGCTTATTAATCAGCGCCTAGATCAAACGATTGACACAGATCGAAAAACGCTTTGGCGTGCAAAAACTCAGCGCGTTTTTTCGCAGCCTGTTCAGCGGCCTCTTCGTCGACGCCCCATTGTTCTTCCTGCCATGTTTCGTCAACACGCGACAAATCCCAAATCGCACCGATCTCCTGCTGGTTGAGCGCAGCCGCGAAAGCCAGCACAAGCGACCCAGAAATACCTACGAGATCGTGAAATGCAGCCAACTGGAAGTTGTCCATGCTATGAACCGGACGGGCCAATTTCGCCACGGCATCATCAGCTTGTGCGACGTGCATAATGCCGCCACCGGTGGCCAGACGGGCGCCGAATATCTCGTCCGCCCAATCCAGCATTGGATCCCACAGCGCCGCTTGGCGATCGATCAATTCCGCCGGAGAGGTGGCGCGATAACACAAAAGGTCGGTACCGCCATATTCGGCCAGCATCGCCGCCACTTCTTCATGCTGAACAGCAACTTTATCCAAAGCGGAGTTCGCAGTACGCGTAAAAGGCATCTTTGCCGGATCCACTTCACCCTCTTGGGCGTCCCATTCCTGCGCAATCGCCTCTGCCAAGGCGCGGGTGGGGAGAATCACCATTGTTTTTGCCGGGGTGCGCACGGGGCGGCCGTCCAGTTCGACGCGGAAACCGCCGTCAGCTTCGGCAACCTTGGCCTCTTTCCAGAACCGCTTGGGCTTCATGATGCTCATGTCTCAACTCTCCCAGATCTTGTGAATTGCGGCTGGCAGGTCGCGGAAATCGCTGACCACCTGATCCGCCAAGGGCGCCAGACGCGCCACGTCGTGATAGCCCCAATCAACCGCAATGGCGCGGGCGCCTGCGGCACGAGCCATTTCCATGTCAAACACTGTGTCGCCGATCATTACCGCGTTGTCGGCAGTCAGCCCCATGTCGCCCAGCGCCGCCTCGATCATCGCGGGATGGGGTTTTGATGGATGATGGTCTGCCACCTGTTGGGTCAGGAACATCCGTTCCAGCCCGTGACCCGCCAACAGCGCGTCCAAACCACGGCGCGATTTGCCGGTGGCAATGCCCAGCAGGTAATGATCCACCGCTGCCAGCTGATCCAACACCATGCGCGCATGTGGGTAAAAGGGCGAGGATTGCGCCGATCCCTGTTCCGCGCGGATCTGCATATAGGCCTGTTTATAGCCCTCAACGATGGCGGCCTGATCCTGCGCCGTCATATCCGGCGCCAGTTCGGCCACCGCGATGGGCAGCGACAGGCCCACAATCGACAGGGTTGCCGCGCGACTGGGGGCCTCTGCCCCCACGCCCTGAAAGGCGCGGGTCATAGAGGCGACGATATGCGCCTGACTGTCCACCAGCGTGCCATCCACATCAAAGAGGATCAGCCGCAGGTCAGCACTCATCGCAAGCCCTCAAACGGGTCGTGTTCGATCAGATCCTCGGACCAGCCCAGCGTGTCCCAGCTGTGCGCCATGTGATCGGGCAACGGCGCCTCGATCGAGGTGACTTTACCAGTGATCGGATGTTCAAACTGCATCTGACGGGCGTGCAGGTGCAGTTTCTTGGAAATCACCCCACCCAGTTGCGCGCCCCAACCATCGCCAAGGTTTTCCTGACCCGATCCGCCATATTTGCCGTCCCCAATGATGGGATGGCCAATTTCGGCCATATGGGCACGCAGTTGGTGGGTCCGGCCCGTGACCGGTTCCATCGCGACCCACGCGGCGCGGCTGGCTACACGGTAAAGCGTGGCGTAAAGCGTATGCGCGCGTTTGGCGCCTTCGGTGCGGTCAATTTCGCGGGGGTGGACGCAGATCATCTTCTCGCCCTCGCCGTGGCGGCCGTGACCCGGTGCTTTGACCAGACCGTATTTCACCTCGCCCAAGTAAGGCGTCGGCACGCCAGCGACCAAGGCCCAGTAAATCTTGCGCGTTTGTTTGTGACGAATCGCGGCTGTCAGCGCCTGTGCCACCTGACGGGTGCGTGCCAACAGCAGAACGCCGGAGGTGTCTTTATCAAGGCGGTGTACCAGTCGCGGCTTTTCCTCAAACCCGAACTTCAGCGCTTCGGCCAGGCCGTCCACATGGCGTTTCTGCTTGCTGCCACCCTGCGTGGGCAGACCGGCGGGTTTGTTGAGCGCGATGATATGGTCGTCACGGTAGATCACCGCCGATTGGATCAGCTTTTCATCCGCTGGGGAAACCTTGGGCTTTGCGGGCTCTTTGGGCTGCGCGGACGCATCGGGCAATGGCGGAATGCGCACGGTCTGGCCGACCTCTAGCCGCGTAGCGGGTTTTACGCGCGCGCTATCCACGCGCAGTTCACCCTTGCGGCACATCTTTTCGATGCGGATCTGCGACACATGCGGGAACATCCGCTTCAGCCAGCGGTCCAGTCGCTGATCGCCGTCACCCGGCCCCACTGTGATCATCTGTACACGGCTCATGCCAACACCCATCGCATTGCGTAAACGCCCAACACCAAGGCCGCCAGCGAACAGATCACCGACACCCCAACATAAAGCGCCGCCCACCCCATCTGCCCGCGTTCGAACAATGTGTAGGCTTCCAAAGAAAAGGCCGAAAACGTGGTAAAGCCGCCCAAAACGCCGGTCATCAACACCGGATTAAGGTGGCTCAGCCCGCGCTGACCCAAAAACACCACCGCCATGCCCATGAGGCCCGAGCCCAGCACGTTTACAAACAGGACGCCCAGCGGAAAGCCCGCGCCGACCAGTTTGAAAATCGCCACACCCGAGAGGTAGCGCAAAACAGCGCCCACTGCCCCGCCAAGGGCCACATGCAAAGCGGTGATAAACATGGCGCCCCTCCTGCGGGCTGGACGCCGCATTGTCAAGTTTTACAGCAGGCTGTGGCGCCATGCACGGGCTGCATAGCCCTATCCGCCACGCTTGCGGCGGAGGTTTTCAAAATACTCCATCCGCTTTTTCAGGTCGCGCTCAAAGCCGCGTTCCACCGGTTGATAGAACTGCTCCCGCTGCATCGTTTCGGGGAAGTAGTTCTGGCCGGAAAACCCATCCTCTGCATCATGGTCATAGGCGTAGCCTGCGCCGTAGCCCTGATCCTTCATCATCTGGGTCGGGGCGTTCAGGATGTGTTTCGGCGGCGGTTCCGACCCGTGCTGCTTGGCCGCGCGGCGGGCGGCCTTGTAGGCCATGTAGCCTGCATTGGTTTTCGGGGCCAGTGCCAGATAGATCACCGCCTGCGCCAGTGCCAGCTCGCCCTCCGGCGAGCCGAGGCGCTCATACGCCTCCCAGGCATGCATGCAGATCGCCTGCGCCTGCGGGTCGGCCAGCGCGATATCTTCGACCGACATGCGCAGCAGGCGACGGGCCAGATAGCGGGGATCTTCGCCACCTTCCAACATGCGGGCATACCAGTATAGCGCTGCATCAGGGTCTGATCCGCGCACGGATTTATGTAAGGCTGAGATGAGGTTATAGTGTTCTTCACCGGATTTGTCGTATTTCGCCGCGCGTTTCATCAAGCGATTGGCCAGCGCGTCACGGCCCAGTGGCTCTGCCACCTGCCACGCGGCCACCTGTTCGATCAGATTGAGTAGCGCACGGCCATCGCCATCGGCCATGTCCAGCAACGCCTCACGCGCACCTGCATCCAGCGGCAGGTCGCGGCCCAGCTCCGCCTCTGCCCGTGCGGTGAGGCTTTCAAGCTCCTCCACAGACAGGCGTTCCAGCACCAAGACCTGAGAGCGGGACAAAACCGCTGCATTCAGCTCAAAACTGGGGTTTTCGGTGGTCGCACCGACGAGGAGGATGGTGCCATCCTCCATATGCGGCAGGAAGCCGTCCTGCTGCGCTTTGTTGAAACGGTGAATCTCATCCACGAACAACAGCGTGCCCTGCCCGTTCTGGCGGCGGATTTTGGCGGCCTCGAACACTTTGCGCAGTTCTGGCACGCCGGTGAAAATCGCGCTGATCTGCACGAAATGCAGATCGGTTTCATCTGCCAACAGCCGCGCGATGGTGGTTTTGCCCACACCGGGCGGCCCCCAGAAGATCAGCGAGGACAGGCTGCCAGATCGTAGCATCACGCCCAGCGGTGCCTCGTCCCCCAGGACCTGCTGCTGGCCGATCACCTCTGCCAGCGTTTTGGGTCGCAGACGATCCGCCAGCGGGCGCGGTGCGGTTCCGGTGCCAGTTTCGGCAGAAGGGGTGTCAGATGCAAAGAGGTCAGCCATGCCTCAGGTTCTGAACCGGATCTGCACCCGCTGCAAGCCACGTTGCACGGTGATCGCCACCCTGCTGCCAAGTTGTGACAGGATTTCACGTGCCTCTGACGGTGTGGTCACCTGTTCGCCATTGATCCCCAACAAAATGTCGCCGCGTTGCAAGCCCACACGCGCAGCATAGGGACCGGTGCCTTCAACAATCACGCCCATTGCATCAAGCGGCAACGAAAACTCTGCGATAACCGCGGGGTTTACCTGCGACATCTGCAAACCGGGCAACACCTCTGCCTCGGTCAGCGTGACTGTATCGCGCGCTGGCGTCTCAGGGGGCAGGATCAGGCCCACATCCACCTCCTCCGCCACGCCGTCGCGATAGTAGGTCACCGCGACACGGCTGCCCATACCCGCGACAGACATGCGGTAGATCATTTCCTGCGGGCTGTTCACCTCACCACCAGATACCATCTGCACAACATCCCCCGGCTGCAGGCCTGCAGCGGCGAAAGGGCTAGCTGGATGCAGACCAGAGATCAGGACGCCACCCGGGCGGTCCAGCCCCAGCGTTTCAGCGATGTCATTGTCGATACTCTGCCCGCTCATCCCTGCCCATGGGCGCAGGAAGCTGTCGTAGCCCTGGCGCGCCTGCGCGACGAACTGTTCGACCAGATCGGCGGGAATGGCAAAGCCCACCCCATTGGACCCGCCCGATCGGGTAAGGATCGAGGTGTTCACCCCAATCAATTCCCCATTAATATCAATCAGCGCCCCGCCGGAATTGCCGGGGTTGATCGCCGCATCGGTCTGAATGAAATAGGCCCGCCCAGCCCCCGTGGCCGCGCCGGATCGCGCTAGGCCAGAGACGATGCCAGAGCTGACCGTTTGCCCGATCCCAAAGGGGTTACCGATGGCCAGCGCCAGCTCGCCCACCTCGACCCCGTCGCTGTCACGCAGGGTCAGAAAGGGCATGTCCGGCGCGTCCTCCAGCTTGAGGATCGCCAAATCGCTGGCTTGGTCCGCCAGCATCACCTTGGCCGCAAATTCGCGGCGGTCCTTCAGCACCACACGAATGTCGGTGGCACCGCCAACGACGTGGTAGTTCGACACCACATAGCCGTCCGCCGACAGGATCACGCCGGAACCTAGAGAATTCTGCACCTCTGGTCGCGTTTCGCCGAAATCACGGAAGAACTCGCGAAAGAAGGGATCATTGCTGAACGGGCTGCTGCGGGTTTGCACCACGCGTTTGGCGTAGATGTTGACCACCGCAGGCGCCGCCTGTTTCACCAATGGCGCAAACCCAAGGGCGATTTCCGCCTGCGAGGTGGGCACCTTGGTTTCCGCCGCAGCGGTGAGCGGCAGCGCCGCTAGGGTGAGGGCCGCAGCAAAGGGCACAGCGTAACGCAACATCAAACATCCTCCGTCAAGTTCCGTCAGATATGCGATCGGCCCGCCCTGAATGCAAGATGCAGACAAGACGGGCCGACCGACGGGGAGGAACACAGAAGCAGATTAGCCCGCTTTGCGCATTGGGCTGGCGCGGCGGGTTTCAACGGCCTGTGCCAAACGGCGCAGCATGAAGGCGGTATCGTCCCAGCCAAGGCAACCATCGGTGATCGACTGGCCGTAGGTCAGCGGTTCGTCGCCCAAATCCTGACGACCTGCGACGAGGTTACTTTCGATCATCACACCTGTGATGCGGGTGTCCCCTGCCTCCATCTGACCGGCGATATCTTCCAGCACCATCGGCTGTTTCATGGGATCCTTGCCGCTGTTGGCGTGGCTGGCGTCGATCATCACATGGGGGCGAATGCCATCCTGTTCCGCCATCCGGCAAGCCGCATCGACCGAGGTGGCATCGTAGTTCGTGCCGCCACCGCCGCGCAGGATGATGTGGCAATCAGGGTTACCGCTGGTCGCGGCAATCGCCGGACGGCCGTTTTTGGCCAGCGCCATGAAATGATGGGGATGCGCGGCAGAGCGGGCCGCATCAATGGCGATCTGCACATTGCCGCGGGTGCCGTTTTTGAATCCCACCGGACAGCTCAGACCCGACGCCATTTCGCGGTGAATCTGACTCTCAGTGGTGCGGGCACCAATCGCGGCCCAGCTGACCAGATCGGAAATGTACTGCGGCACCGAGGCGTCGAGGAATTCCGTCCCCACCGGCAGCCCCAACTGATTGATGTCCAAGAGCAGTTGGCGCGCCACCTCAAGGCCCGCGTCAATGCAGAAGGTGCCATCTAGGCCCGGATCGTTGATCAAACCCTTCCAGCCGGAAATGGTACGCGGTTTTTCAAAGTAGACGCGCATGACGATTTCCAGCTGATCGCCCAGTTCGGCGCGCAGCGGCGCCAGACGGCGGGCGTAGTCCATCGCCGCCTCTGGGTCATGGATCGAACAGGGGCCCACGACGACAATCAAACGATCATCATGGCCGTGCAGCACCTTTTGCATGGCGCTGCGGCCATCTAGCACGGTGCGAATGGCCTGTGCGGTGATCGGCAGTTTGGCGGTCAGCTCATCGGGGGTGCGCATTTCCATCATATCGGTGATGCGCAGGTTTGCGGTTTCAGTGGTCATGGTCAGGGCGTCCTAAGAGTTATGTCTGTGTCTGGGTTAGGCCCCCGTCGGCGGATACAAAAAAAACCGCCCGGTGGGGGGCGGTTCGTCTGGTATCTCTGGTGCGTTTGAATGTTTCCTCAGAACGCGCAGATCCCTCCGACCGCCGTGTGGCGCGGATAGAAGGAATACCAAAAGAAAACGGTCTGATGTGTCATGGCCAGAACGCTAGCGGCGATTCGGGATTCTGTAAAGGGTGGAAAGACAGCGCTACGATAAACGCTTAGCGCCCGAACCGAGGGGTGGGCGTGAAGCGCCCTCCCCATGGGGGAGGTTCGGGCGCTGCCAAATCGCAGATTTGGCAATGACATCAGAGCGCCCTGCGCTAGCTCCTCTCAGAGACAGGAGACCGAATGACCGACACACCCCAAACCCGCACACTCTACAACGCAGACTGCCCCGTTTGTAACGCCGAGATTTGTCATTACGCCGCCTACTCCGATGCGCGCGCCTTGCCCTTGGCATTTGAGGATCTGAATGCCGTTGATTTGGCCGATTGGGGCGTCACGCCGGATCAGGCTATGCGGCGGCTGCATGTGCTGCATCAAGGGCAGCTCTACGTCGGGTATGACGCCTTTCTGATCCTTTGGGATCAGATGCCGCGATACCGCTTTGCCGCGCGCATTGGCCGCCTGCCCATGATCCGCCCCCTCACCCGCTGGACGTATGAGACGATTGCGGCGCCATTGCTATACGGCGCGCACAAACGCCGGATGGCAAAGCGTGCTGCAAAACAAACGGCAGCAAAATAGAAAAACCCCCGCACCATTTCTGATGCGGGGGCAGGTCCGGTCATGAATGACCGTAGATCTTAATCGTCAGCGGCTGCTTCTTCAGCGGCAACGCGTGCTTTGTCAGCAGCGCCTTTGGCGTCGACGTCACGATCAACGAATTCGATGATCGCCATCGGTGCCATGTCACCGTAACGGAAGCCGGCCTTCAGGATGCGAACGTAGCCGCCCTGACGGTCCTTGTAGCGCGGGCCCAGAACGTCAAACAGTTTGGCGACGTACTGGTCCTGCTTCAGCTTGGAAGCTGCCTGACGGCGGGCGTGCAGATCGCCGCGTTTCGCCAGAGTGATCATCTTTTCGATGATCGGGCGCAGTTCTTTTGCTTTCGGCAGGGTGGTTTTGATCTGTTCATGTTCGATCAGCGAACCGGCCATGTTCGAGAACAGCGCTTTGCGGTGTTCATGAGTACGGTTCAGACGGCGGTAACCACGAGCGTGACGCATTTTATATCTCCTAAACTTGCGTTTTTGCTTTGTCAGGCCGGCGATGCGTGTCGCTGGCTCACCTTGGGGTCAATGACCCGAATAGTCCCCGGCAGGTCCGGGCATGTGTACACGGGGCGGCCCATTGGACCGCCCCGGTATTGAGAATGGCTTAGAAAGCGTCTTCGAACTTCTTCGCCAGATCTTCGATGTTGTCCGGCGGCCAGTCTTCGACGTCCATGCCCAGGTGCAGGCCCATGCCCGACAGCACTTCCTTGATTTCGTTCAAGGATTTGCGGCCGAAGTTCGGGGTGCGCAGCATTTCTGCTTCGGTTTTCTGGATCAGATCGCCGATGTAAACGATGTTGTCGTTTTTCAGGCAGTTGGCCGAACGTACGGACAGTTCCAGTTCATCAACCTTCTTCAGCAGAAGCGGGTTGAATTCCAGACCATCATCTTCGTCCTGACGGCCAGCCGATTCGGGCTCTTCGAAGTTGACGAAGATCGACAGCTGATCCTGCAGAATACGTGCGGCAAACGCGATCGCATCTTCAGGGGTGATCGAACCGTCGGTTTCAACCTTCATGGTCAGTTTGTCATAGTCCAGAACCTGACCTTCACGGGTCGGCTGAACGTCATACGAAACCTTTTTGACCGGCGAATAGATAGCGTCGATAGGCATCAGGCCGATGGGCGCATCTTCCGGCTTGTTACGGTCCGCAGGGACGTAGCCTTTGCCGGTGTTGACGGTCAGTTCCATGTACAGGTCTGCACCATCGTCGAGGTGGCAGATCACATGTTCCTTGTTCAGGATTTCGATGCCAGCACTGTCGGAGATGTCACCAGCGGTCACAACTGCCGGACCTTTGGCGTTGATCGACAGGCGCTTGGGGCCTTCGACTTCCATGCGCAGCGACACACCTTTGAGGTTCAGAACCACATCGGTCACGTCTTCGCGCACGCCAGCAACGCTGGAGAACTCGTGCAGGACGTTGTCGATCTGTACGCTGGTGATCGCTGCACCCTGCAGCGAGCTCATCAGCACGCGGCGCAGCGCGTTGCCCAAGGTCAGACCAAAACCGCGTTCCAGCGGTTCAGCAACCAGGGTTGCCTGACGAGTCGGGTCAACGCCCGGCTTTACGTCAAGCTGGGTAGGCTTGATCAATTCTGCCCAGTTCTTATGGATCATGCGTCCCTCCATTCCTGTTCTGTCCCCATGTCCCAAAGACAGAACGCCCGAGGCTTCAAAATGACATACTGGGGCCGTGTCGATGACACAGCCCCAGTCTTAAAAGCTGGATTAGACCCGGCGGCGTTTCGGCGGGCGGCAGCCGTTGTGTGCGATCGGGGTTACATCACGGATCGAGGTGATGTTGAAACCGATTGCAGCCAGTGCGCGCAGTGCCGATTCACGACCCGAACCGGGGCCCTGAACTTCAACTTCCAGAGTCTTAACACCGTGTTCCTGTGCTTTCTTGCCCGCGTCCTCTGCAGCCATCTGAGCGGCGTAAGGAGTCGATTTACGCGAACCTTTGAAGCCCATGGTACCGGCAGACGACCACGAGATCGCGTTGCCCTGTACGTCCGAGATCAGGATCTTGGTGTTGTTGAAGCTGGAGTTAACGTGTGCAACGCCAGCTGCGATGTTCTTGGAGACCTTTTTCTTGCCCCCACGACGGGTATCACGTGCCATTGGTAGCTACCTCCCTTACTTCTTCTTACCGGCGATCGGTTTTGCCGGGCCCTTACGGGTACGAGCGTTGGTGTGGGTACGCTGACCGCGAACCGGCAGGTTACGACGGTGGCGCAGGCCACGGTAGCAGCCCAGGTCCATCAGGCGTTTGATGTTCATGGTCACTTCACGACGCAGGTCACCTTCAACGGTGTAGTTCGCATCGATGTGCTCGCGGATGGCCAGCACTTCGGCGTCGGACAGTTCGTTGACGCGACGGGTGAAGTCGATTTGTACGGCTTCGCAGATTGCTTCGGCCGAGGTCTGGCCAATGCCAGTGATGTAGGTGAGGGCGATCGGGACCCGTTTAGAGGTCGGGATGTTAACGCCGGCGATACGTGCCACGTGTCACTTTCCTTTTCAGTTGCGGTTCCGTAGTTCCAGAACCTTTTTTCACAACGTAAGCCCGGCGGGATATCACCGGGCCTTTGCTGATCTAGGTGGTCTGCGCTGATGCCTAAAAGACGGCGCAAAAATTCGATTCCCTTTGAGGGATGTGCGTAGGTAGGAAGAAATAGCGCAAAGGTCAACCCAGCTTGTGCATTGGCGCGTTTTTCCCTGTCATAAAACCAACACCCCGCACAGTGCATCCCTACCAAATGCAAAAACCCCCGATGAAACGCCGGGGGCTTTGATAATACAGATCAACGTCTGATCAGGCGTCCAACACCTTGGCGATGTCAGCCGATACGGTGTCGATGTCGTTCAGACCATCTACCGTGGTCGACAGACCTTTGGCGTAGTAGTAGCCGATCAGCGGTGCGGTCTTTTTGTAGTATTCCGTCAGACGGAAACGCACGCTTTCCTCGTTGTCGTCCGCACGCGCCTCTTTGCCGGCAGCAACCGCTTCGGCAGCGCGGTTGACGATACGCTTAACCAGCGTTTCATCATCAACCTGCATTTCAACAACAGCAGCCAGGGTTTCGCCCTGCTCTTCCAACAGCTCAGCCAGTGCATCCGCCTGCGGCAGGGTGCGTGGGAAGCCGTCAAAGATGAAACCGCCCTTTTTGTCGCCCTGCAGCTTTTCGCGGATCAGGCCGATCACGATCTCGTCGGTCACCAGACCGCCGCGATCCATTACCTCGGCAACGACTTTACCCATTTCGGTGCCGCTGGAGCGCGCTTCACGCAGCATGTCGCCAGTAGACAGCTGGATCATGTTGCGATCTTCCACGAGTTTCGCGGCCTGAGTTCCTTTGCCCGCGCCGGGCGGTCCAAGCAGAATAATATTCATCGACGCGACGGTCCCTTCCTGTTGCGTTTTTTCCCTTTGCCACGCAGCTGGGATTTTTCAATGAGGCCTTCGTATTGGTGGGCCAACAGGTGGCTTTGCACTTGCTGAATGGTGTCCATGGTCACGGACACAACGATCAGCACCGAGGTGCCCCCGAAGTAGAACGGGATAGCCAGCTGGCTGCGCAGGATTTCCGGCAACAGACACACAGCTGCCAGATAGGCCGAACCCAGAACCAGCACGCGGGTGGTGACGTATTCCAGATATTCGGCGGTCTTCTTACCGGGGCGAATGCCTGGTACGAAACCGTTTTGGTTTTTCAGGTTGTCTGCAACTTCGTCCGGTTTGAACGACACGTTGAAGGTATAGAAGAAGGCAAAGAAAACGATCATCGCCACAAAGAACAACAGATAGAGCGGCTGACCGGGGCCGAAATAGGCCAAAATGGTCGACATGACCGGACCCGTCTGGTTCCCCGAGAAGGTCGAGATCGTGGTCGGCAGCAGCAACAGCGACGATGCAAAGATCGCCGGAATGACGCCAGCCGGGTTTACCTTGATTGGCAGGTGGGACGAACCACCGTCATAAACCTTCATACCCACCTGACGACGGGGGTACTGAATGTGGATCTTACGCAGGGCGCGTTCCATGAACACGACAAACGCGATAGTGGCGATCATCATGACCATCACACCGATGATCACACCGGGGCTGATGGCGCCCGAACGGCCTTGGCTCAGGAACTGGGCCATGGCGGCGGGAACTTCGGCGATGATGCCAACGAAGATGATCAGAGAGATACCGTTGCCGATGCCGCGCTGGGTGATCTGTTCGCCCAGCCACATCAGGAACATGGTGCCGCCCACCAGGGTGATCACGCAGGATGCAACGAAATACCAGTAGCCGATATCCGCCTGAACCAAATCACCGGAGTAGAGGCCAGTTGCCAGACCATAGGCCTGCACGGTGGCCAGAAACACGGTGCCGTAGCGGGTGTACTGGTTGATTTTCTTGCGGCCCTGCTCGCCCTCTTTCTTCAGCTGTTCCAGCGCCGGAACCATCGAGGTCAGAAGCTGCACAATGATCGAGGCAGAAATGTAGGGCATAATCCCAAGGGCAAAGATACCCATACGACCCAGCGCACCACCGGTGAACATCGACAGGATGCCCCCCAGACCAGCTGCCGCGCCTTCCATGAAGTCGCGCAGTGCGTTGCCGTCGATGCCGGGAACGGGAATGAAAGTGCCCAGGCGATAAACAATCAGAAGGCCCAGGGTGAACAGGATGCGGCTCCGCAGCTCGGTCGCCTTACCAAAAGCGGACCAGCTGGTGTTCGCAGCCATTTGTTCTACAGCAGATACCATGCGTTGGTCTCTCTTCATATGACAACGCCGCCCGGAGCGTTTTCCAGCTCAGGCGGCGTTCTTAGGAAAACTGGGGTCATATGTAAGCGGCGAAGCCGCCGCTCACAACCCGTTAACGCGTCGCTTACGCGCCTTTGACCTTCAGAGAGCCGCCTGCTTTTTCGACAGCTTCGATGGCCGACTTGGATGCACCGGTTACATCCAGCTCAACTTTGGCGTTGAAGTCGCCTTTGGCCAGGATGCGGATGCCGTCCAGTTTACGACGGATCAGGCCGCTTTCGACCAGAACGTCTTCGGTGATCGGTGCAGATGCGTCGATCTTGCCAGCTTCGATGAACTTGCCCAGCAGGCCCAGGTTCAGAACGGCGTATTTCTTGGGGTTCGGTACGTTGAAACCGCGCTTAGGCAGGCGCTGGTACAGCGGCATCTGGCCACCTTCGTAGCCGTTGATCGATACACCCGAACGCGACTTCTGACCTTTGATACCACGGCCACCCATTTTACCCTTGCCGGAGCCGGGACCACGGCCAACGCGCATGCGTTTTTTGGTTGCGCCAGGATTGTCGCGGAGTTCGTTAAGTTTCATTTCGCTTCTCCTTGCCGGAACTGACCCCTGAAGCGTAAGCGGGTCAAACACGGCGTTTTTTGCTTGTTGATTCTATGACCCACCTAGGGCCACTGGGCGCGTATACGCGGGTTGGCCGTATGGATCAAGGGGCTGGCCATGTCCGTGCCCTGAAAAGCCCCTGCCCTGAAAACGCAAAACGCCTCTGCAAGGGCAGAGGCGTCATGCAATCAAAGCGATGTGCGTTGATGCGCAGCTTAGAGGGTGTAGACGTGCTCATAAGCGATGCGCTGGATGTCGTGGCGATCTACGCCCAGATCGGTCAGTTCGCGGTTGCTCAGTGCGGACAGTTCGGTCACGGTTTCTTCGTAGGCGGCGCGACGTTTGCGGGCTGCTTTCACGGCAGCAAAGGCTGCGTTCAGACGTGCAACGATGTGAAGGCCACGGGGGGCGGTAGCTGCATAAGCCATATTGATTACTCCTAAATATCAGGTGGGGCCGATGCCCCTGGGGTCATGTTCTGCCGCTTCCTGCGACACGGCTTATATAGAAATGCCCCTAGGGAAAGAGTATCGCAGAGTCCGCCCGCCCGCTCTGCGTCTTGCGCATGGCTGGGTTATAAGGGGGGGTAAGCTGGCGTTATGGGTGGGCGAAAAGGCATACAGTTCAACGATATGCAGGCGCAAAGATGCCTCATCCGCACAGCGAACCCACAAAAGAAAACGCCCCGACCAGAGGATCGGGGCGTTTCCAATTTTCAAGAAGCGGACGGCTTAGCCGCGCTCTTCGATGATTTTCACCAGATGCGGGATCTTGTTGACCATGCCGCGAACCGAGGGAGTATCCTCCAGCTCACGGGTTTTGTGCATCTTGTTCAGACCGAGACCCACCAGAGTGGCGCGCTGATCTGCGGGGCGACGGATCGGGGAACCGATCTGTTTTACGACGATGGTTTTAGCCATGGGACGCTCTCCTTACGAGTCTGCGGCTGCAGGTGCTTCGTCCTTGCGCAGGATGTCAGCAACTTTTTTGCCACGACGTGCTGCAACCGAACGGGGGCTGGACTCTTTGGTCAGGCCGTTCAGGGTTGCGCGGATCATGTTGTAGGGGTTCTGCGAACCGATCGACTTGGACACAACGTCTTTGATGCCCAGCATTTCGAAAACGGCACGCATCGGACCACCTGCGATGATCCCGGTACCTTCCGGTGCGGTGCGCATCACGACCTTACCGGCACCGTGACGACCTTCCATGTCGTGGTGCAGGGTGCGGCCCTCTTTCAGAGGTACGCGGATCATTTGACGCTTGGCCTGCTCGGTGGCTTTACGAATGGCCTCGGGGACCTCTTTCGCTTTACCTTTACCGAAGCCTACACGGCCTTTCTGATCGCCGACAACCACCAGAGCGGCGAAGCCGAAGCGCTTACCACCTTTAACGGTTTTCGACACACGGTTGATCGCGACGAGACGATCTGCGAATTCCGGAGCTTCGTCGCGTTCGCGGCGATCCCGGCGGTTTTCACGTTCTGCCATTTCGGCATTCCTTTCTGAATGGCGCATTGCGGCGCCTGTTGTTTCAATCCTGGTGACCGCCCTATCAGGAAACCCCAAGAGGACAGCCCCGGATCATCGGGGGGGCGACAGGCGCCCCCCGCAGGTCATTAGACCTTCAGGCCACCTTCACGCGCAGCCTCGGCCAGAGCCTTGACTTTGCCGTGGAACAGGAAACCGCCACGGTCGAAGTACGCTTCGGTGTGGCCGGCCTTTACGGCGCGTTCCGCAACAGCTGCACCAACTTTTGCAGCTGCTTCGATGTTGTTTTTGCCAACAACGCCCAGGTCTTTTTCCAGCGACGAAGCCGATACCAGAGTTACACCGCTGACGTCGTCGATCAGCTGAGCGCTGATGTTCTTGTTCGAGCGGTGAACCGAAAGGCGCAGCTTGCCTGTGTTCACTTTGCGAAGTTTGTTCCGGACGCGCAGGCGGCGCTTCAGAAACAGGGTTCTTTTGCTGTTTGCCATTAGTCTGGTCCTTACTTCTTCTTGCCTTCCTTGCGGAAGATAAACTCGTCTTTGTATTTGATGCCTTTGCCTTTGTAGGGCTCGGGCTTACGCCATTCGCGGATGTTTGCCGCGACTTGGCCAACGAGTTGAGCGTCGTCACCTTCGATGATGATCTCGGTGGGCTTCGGTGCGGTCACGGTCACGCCGGCCGGCACTTCGAAGTTCACGTCGTGCGAGTAACCGAGGTTCAGCTTCAGGACGTTGCCCTGCATCTGAGCACGGTAACCAACACCGTTGATCTCAAGCTCTTTCTTGAAACCAACAGTCACACCTTTGACCATGTTGGCCACCATGGTGCGCGACATGCCCCACTGCTGACGAGCACGCTTGGACTTACCACGGGGGGTAACAACAACAGCGTTTTCTTCAACGGTGATGGTCACATCATCAGTTGCAGTGAAGCTCTGGGTCGCTTTCGCGCCTTTCACTTCGATGGTCTGGCCGGACACAGTGGCAGTAACGCCGCTGGGCAGTTCGACCGGTTTTTTACCAATACGAGACATTGCAGACCTCCTTAGAAGACGGTGCAGAGCACTTCGCCACCAACGTTGTTGGAGCGAGCGTTTGCATCCGACATCACACCTTTCGGAGTGCTGACAATCGACACGCCCAGGCCCTGACGGACAACGGGGATGTCATTGACGCCCATGTATACGCGACGACCGGGTTTGGAGACCCGCTTCAGTTCGCGAATGACGGGGGTGCCTTCGTAGTACTTCAGCTCGATTTCGAGGGTCGGATGACCATCAACACCGGTGCCTTTTTCGTAGCCGCGGATGTAGCCTTCGTCAGCCAGTACATCCAGAACCCAGCCGCGCAGCTTGGATGCGGGGGTCGACACGGAGGACTTACCACGCATTTGAGCGTTACGGATACGGGTGAGCATATCGCCGATAGGATCGTTCATTACTATCTCTCCCTTACCAGCTGGATTTCACCAGACCGGGGATCTGGCCAAACGAGCCCAGTTCCCGCAGCATGATACGGCTGACCTTGAGCTTACGGTAGTAAGCGTGAGGACGACCGGTCAGCTGACAGCGGTTGTGCAGACGGGTAGCCGAGCTGTTGCGCGGCAGTTTCGCAAGCGCGAGAGAAGCGCGGAAACGCTCTTCCATCGGCTTTTCTTTGTCATTGATGACCTCTTTGAGGGCAGCGCGCTTGGCAGCGTATTTTGCAACCAGCTTCTCGCGCTTAACCTCACGGGCGACCATGGATTTTTTAGCCATAACTCTAATCTCCCCGCGCTTAGCTGTTGAAGGGCATGTTGAGTGCTTTCAACAGGCTCTTCGCTTCCGCGTCGGTGTTCGCGGTGGTGGCAATCACGATGTCCATACCCCAGACTTCGTCAACTTTGTCGAAGTCGATTTCGGGGAACACGATGTGTTCTTTCAGACCGGTGGCGTAGTTGCCGCGGCCGTCGAACGACGTGCCCGAAACACCGCGGAAGTCGCGGATACGAGGCATTGCGATGGTGATCAGACGGTCCAGGAATTCATACATGCGGTCGCCGCGCAGGGTCACTTTCGCGCCCATCGGCATACCTTCACGTACGCGGAAGCCCGCGATCGAGTTCTTGGCAACGGTGGTCAGAGCTTTCTGACCAGCGATCTTGGTCAGATCTTCCTGAGCGGATTTGGCTTTCTTGCTGTCTTTGACAGCTTCTGCGCCGCAGCCGATGTTCAGGACGATTTTGTCCAGACGCGGGATCTGCATGTCGTTTTTGTAGCCGAACTCTTCTTTCAAAGCAGCGCGGATGGTTTCGACATACTGGGCCTTCAGACGCGGGGTGTAAGTTGCATCAGTCATTAGATCACGTCCCCCGTGGTCTTGGCGAAGCGTACTTTCTTGTCACCTTCCATGCGGAAGCCAACACGAGTTGCTTTGCCGTTTGCGTCCAGGATCGCCAGGTTCGACAGCTGGATCGGCATTGCCTTGGGCAGGCGGCCACCTTGGCTGGTCTGGGTCTGACGGGTGTGGCGGATGGCCATGTTGATGCCATCTACAACTGCTTTACCAGCTGCGGGGTCAACGGAAGCGATAACGCCTTCTTTGCCCTTGTCTTTGCCGGTCAGCACGACGACCTTGTCGCCTTTTTTCAACTTAGCAGCCATATTACAGCACCTCCGGAGCGAGCGACACGATCTTCATCATGCCTTTGCCGCGCAGCTCACGAACAACCGGGCCAAAGATACGGGTACCTACGGGCTCGTTGTTGTTGTTCAGGATAACAGCTGCGTTGCGATCGAAACGGATCGCGGTGCCGTCTTCACGACGTACTTCTTTGGCAGTGCGAACGACGACGGCTTTACGCACGTCACCTTTTTTCACACGACCACGCGGAATGGCTTCCTTGACGGAAACGACAATGATGTCGCCCACCGACGCATAACGACGGTGCGAGCCACCCAGAACCTTGATGCACTGAACTCGGCGTGCGCCGGAGTTGTCAGCTACATCCAGATTGGTCTGCATCTGGATCATTTGGTTTCTCCCGACCTGTGGGGGGACTTGCAGAGGTCCATTTCCCCAGGGTTTCGCTAATTAAAGCGTTGGGATCGGCTAAGTCAGACTTAGGCGATCACTTCCCAACGCTTCGTCTTCGACTTCGGTGCACATTCCTGGATACGGACGGCGTCACCGACGTTGAATTGGTTGTTCTCATCGTGAGCCCGGTACTTTTTGGACTTACGGATGGTCTTTTTCAGAACGGGGTGCGTAAAGCGGCGCTCAACCAGAACGGTAACGGTTTGCTCGTTTGCGTTCGAGGTTACGGTGCCTTGCAGAATACGTTTGGGCATCAATCAGGTCCTTATTCAGCAGCCGCTTGGGCTTTTTCGTTCAGCACAGTGGCAACGCGTGCGACGTCACGACGGACTTCACGCATACGAGCAGTGTTTTCGAGCTGATTGGTGGCCTGTTGAAAGCGCAGGTTAAACGCTTCTTTCTTAAGAGCCGCCAGGTCCTCACGGAGCTGATCCGGCGTCTTATCACGCAGTTCATTGGCGTTCATGTCGCCTTTTCCTTTCTACTACACCAGAAGGCCCCGCTATGTGTTTGGGTCACCTTGTTGCCTGGTGGGTTATGTCTGCACGGACGAATCCCTACAGCCTGCGAATCCGCAGGATGCCGCTACATAAGGGGGATCACGGGTGAGGGCAAGGGAAAGATGGGGGCGGCCTTATTTTATTACGTCAAACAACGCACCACGTCTGAACCGCAGGGGCGAAGCAAAGCGCCCGCCCCGTTGGGGGCGGTTCGGGCGCTGCCAAATCTGCGATTTGGCATTAGTGCTTCGCCAGCGCCCTAGCCCAATCGTCACACCCCCTACCCCTCATCCACGCGCGGGTGTATCACCACCCTATGTCACAGATTGAATCGCTCTTCGTCACGCGCATCTATCGCGCAGAACTCAACGAATTCGGCCCCGGCGTTGACCCGGATGAGCTGGAGGCCTCCTGCTACGGCATTGCCGAGGATGATGAGGCAGGCCAAGACTGGTGTGAGGAAAACGGCTATCCCGGCTACACCTCTTACGCCTCGCTCACCGACCTTGGCTGGCGCTCGCCGATCTTTGCCGATGTGATCAAAGCGCTCGACGCCCATGTCGCGGCCTTTGCCGAGGATCTGGAATTTGACCTCGCCGATCGCAAGCTGGAGCTGGAAGACCTCTGGATCAATATCCTGCCCGAAGGCGGCATGCACTCATCCCACCTGCACCCGCAGTCGGTGATCAGCGGCACCACCTATGTGTCGATGCCAGAAGGCACCTCGTCGCTGAAACTGGAAGATCCGCGCTCCGGCCGCCTGATGGCCGCCCCGCCGCGCAAGAAGGACGCGCGCCGCGATCTGCAAACCTTTGTCTATATGGAACCGAAGGTAGGTGATGTGCTGCTATGGGAAAGCTGGCTGCGCCATGAGGTGCCGATGAACATGGTCGAGGATGACCGTGTGTCCGTCAGCTTCAACTACAAATGGGCGGCAGAGTAAGCCCGATGACACAACGGCCCCAGACGGGGCCGTTTTTCGTTGCAGGGCGCGAAAATGGATCATTTTCGCAACCGCAATCTGGCGCCAGATTGCGCCCTACCCTCTCTCACGCAATGCCTGTTCGATCCGGTCCAGACGGGCGACAACATCATCACGGTATTCATCCGTGGCCGCCGCTGTCTCCTCGGCGTGCGCGTCCTGCATCGTGCTGACGATCAGACCAACCACAAGGTTCATGACCGCAAAGGCCGTGATCAGGATAAACGGCACAAAGAACAGCCACGCCATCGGATGCACCTCCATCACCGGACGCACAATGCCCATCGACCAGCTTTCCAGCGTCATCACCTGAAACAGCGAATAGAGCGAGGCACCCAGCGTGCCGAACCATTCCGGGAAGCTGGCGCCATAAAGTTTGGTCGCCATGACTGCACCGATGTAGAAGATAATGCCGGTCAGCAGGAAAACCGAGGCCATGCCCGGCAGCGCCAGAATAAACGCCTCCACCACACGGCGCAGGGACGGCACGACCGAGACGACGCGCAACAAACGCAGGATCCGCAGCGCCCGCAGCACCGATAGGCCTTCGCCGGCAGGCGACAGGGAAATCGCCACAATTGCTGCGTCAAACAGGTTCCAGCCAGAGCGGAAGAAGGCAGGCCCGCGGGCAAACAGTTTCGCCACCAGTTCGATCACAAAGATCGCCAGACAGACCTGATCCAGCGCAGTGATCACACCACCCGCCGCAGACATCACCGCCGGCGATGTTTCCAGCCCGAGGATCATCGCGTTGAACAAGATCACCGCCAAAATGGCATTGCCCACCCACGGGCGGTCCAAAAATTCAGCTACGGCTGCGCGCATGATTGTCCCCTCTGTTCGCTCATGCGGTATATGTGAGGTTCTAACGCGATAGACAAGACACCATAGTCGGATCTGGCATGTGGGCGGTTGCGACTGGGGCAGTCATCACGCTTAAACGCCTGCCCCCCGCGCAGCCAGCAGCGGACCAAAGCAGCAACAATTACTGCCAGAGACCCGCCACTTCGCGACGCGCAGACAGACGTTTAATTACATCGGTGTGCGCAATTGCCGACCCAATTATTTTACACAAGTCGCGCTGAATTTGATCGTGCCCTCAGAATCTTTCTCGACGACAAGATCCGTAACCTTTTCACCATCCCCGCTACACACAACACCAAATGCGTTGCTGCGGATCTCTGCCTCGGTCCAGTTGGCCCCCGCGGTACCCGTAACCTTAGCGCCATCACGGTAGTTGTTCAGGGCATCACCGCTTGGCGCGCCACCACAAGCACTCAGCGCCAAAGGTGCAGTTACCACAGCGGCAAGAAAGAATTTGCGTGTCATCTTAGTCTCCAAGTTCAAACGAAGCGAAACATAACCCAGGATAGATTTACCGCAAGACGATTAGCGTCATCACGACGCAGAAGATCCAAAAGCAAAACCCCCGCTGCGCAAACAGCGGGGGTTTCGAATTTTTTAAGAGTGGTAAGGCTTACCAGTCTTCGCGAACAACTACGCGGGTTTTCACCGGCAGTTTCATCGCGGCCAGACGCAGGGCCTCACGTGCGATATCTTCGTCGACGCCGTCGATTTCGAACATCACACGACCCGGCTTGACCTTGGCTACCCAACGGTCAACCGAACCTTTACCTTTACCCATACGAACTTCGATCGGCTTTGCAGTGACCGGTACGTCGGGGAAGATACGGATCCACACACGACCCTGACGCTTCATGTGACGGGTCATTGCACGACGGGCTGCTTCGATCTGACGGGCAGTTACACGCTCGGGCGTGGTTGCCTTCAGACCGTAGGTGCCGAAGTTCAGGTCGGAACCGCCTTTGGCCAGACCTTTGATCCGGCCCTTCTGCATCTTGCGGAATTTAGTACGCTTTGGCTGAAGCATTGTCAGATCTCCTTAACGACGGCCACGACCGCCGCCAGTGCGGGGCGCGGGACCATCCTGGGCTTCTGCAGCGCGACGATCACGAGCAGCAGGATCGTGCTCCATGATTTCGCCTTTGAAGATCCAGGTTTTGATGCCGATGATACCGTAGGGAGTCATCGCTTCGGCGTGAGCGTAATCGATGTCCGCACGCAGGGTGTGCAGCGGCACGCGGCCCTCACGGTACCATTCGGTACGCGCGATTTCTGCACCGCCCAGACGGCCAGCAACGTTTACACGGATGCCCAGGGCGCCCATGCGCATGGCGTTCTGAACCGAACGCTTCATCGCACGACGGAAGGACACACGGCGTTCCAGCTGCTGAGCGATCGACTCTGCAACCAGCTGAGCGTCCAGCTCGGGCTTGCGCACTTCAACGATGTTCAGGTGCAGTTCGCTGTCGGTCATGTTCGACAGTTTCTTGCGCAGAACTTCGATGTCAGCACCTTTCTTGCCGATGATCACGCCCGGACGCGCGGTGTGAATAGTCACACGGCACTTCTTGTGGGGGCGCTCGATGATCACGCGGGCAATACCGGCCTGCTTGCACTCTTCACCGATGAACTCACGGATTTTCAGGTCTTCCAGCAGAAGATCACCGTAGTCTTTGGTGTCGGCATACCAGCGGCTGTCCCAGGTGCGGTTCACCTGCAGGCGCATGCCAATCGGATTTACTTTCTGACCCATTAGGCTTGCTCCTCAACTTGACGCACCGTGATGGTGAGTTCCGAGAACGGCTTGACGATCTTGCCGAAACGGCCACGTGCACGAGGACGACCGCGCTTCATGGTCAGGTTCTTACCAACGTAAGCTTCTGCCACGATCAGCTCGTCCACATCCAGGTTGTGGTTGTTTTCGGCGTTCGCAATTGCGGACTGAAGGCATTTCTTCACGTCCTGCGCGATCCGCTTTTTCGAGAAGGTCAGATCGGTCAGAGCCTTTTCTACCTTCTTGCCGCGGATCATTGCGGCGACCAGATTCAGTTTCTGCGGCGAGGTACGAAGCATACGGGCCTTGGCCATTGCTTCGTTATCTGCCACGCGGCGGGGATTTTTTGCCTTGCCCATGACTTACTTCCGCTTCGCTTTTTTGTCAGCCGCGTGACCGTAATAGGTACGAGTCGGCGAGTATTCACCGAACTTCTGACCAATCATGTCTTCGGTGACGTTGACGGTGATGTGCTTCTGGCCGTTGTAAACGCCAAACGTCAGACCCACGAATTGGGGCAGGATCGTCGAGCGACGCGACCAGATTTTGATGACTTCGTTGCGACCCGATTCACGCGCTGCTTCGGCTTTTTTCAGCACATAAGCATCCACGAAGGGGCCTTTCCATACAGAACGTGCCATGTCTTAACGGCCCTTCTTCTTGGCGTGACGCGAGCGGATGATAAGCTTCTGCGACGCCTTGTTGGTGTTGCGGGTACGCTTGCCCTTGGTCGGCTTACCCCAAGGGGTTACCGGGTGACGACCACCAGAGGTACGACCTTCACCACCACCGTGGGGGTGGTCGATCGGGTTCATTACCACACCACGGACCGACGGACGGATGCCTTTGTGACGCATACGACCGGCTTTACCGAAGTTCTGGTTGGAGTTGTCGGGGTTGGAAACCGCACCAACAGTTGCCAGGCATTCCTGACGAACCATACGCAGTTCACCCGAGCTCAGACGGATCTGAGCGTAGCCGCCGTCACGACCAACGAACTGAGCGTAAGTACCGGCTGCACGAGCGATCTGGCCGCCTTTGCCCGGTTTCAGTTCGATGTTGTGAACGATGGTACCGATGGGCATACCCGAGAAGGGCATGGTGTTACCGGGTTTGATGTCGGCTTTTGCAGACGCGATAACCTGATCACCAACTGCCAGACGCTGCGGGGCCAGGATGTAGGCCTGCTCGCCGTCTTCGTACTTCACCAGTGCGATGAAGGCGGTACGGTTGGGGTCATATTCGATACGCTCAACGGTTGCTGCAACGTCGAATTTGTTACGCTTGAAGTCCACGATACGGTAGAGGCGTTTTGCCCCGCCGCCTTTGCGACGCATCGTGATCCGCCCGGTGTTGTTCCGGCCGCCCTTCTTGGTCAAACCCTGGGTGAGGGCTTTGACGGGGCGTCCTTTCCACAGCTCCGAACGGTCGATCAGTACCAGCCCACGCTGGCCTGGCGTAGTCGGTTTATACGACTTAAGTGCCATGCTTCTGTCTTCCGTTTTGTGAGGCAGGCGATTGCCTACCCTTAGGTTATAGCCCCCCGTCCGTTTGTTCCCTGAGAGAGGAAACGCCCTACTTGGGTGGCCGATCATAGGGCCCCGAAGGTCCCAAATTCCAAATATCATGGGCCCCGGAACGAATCCGAGGCCTCAAGATGCGCGGGAGGTATCAGAGATGTGAGGGCGAGTCTATAGCACAGGCAATAAATAAAGGGGCAAAGCGCATTTCACGCCTGCCCCTTTCATTTCGTGTCACTCACACCGCATGACTGCGGTCGGCAAGATCGGGTTTATCTTACCACTTACCGTAAACCGGGTTCTTGGTCTGCGGGCCATCACGCACCGGCAGCGGGCCGCTGCTACAGGCCGACAGGACCATCACACTTGCGATTACGGTGATCATGCTCAGTTTCTTAAACATCTTACCATTAACTCCTCAGACTCTGGCTGCCTTTATATAACGACGCCGGTGAACAATTGGTTAGCCGCCAAAGCGCAGGGCGCGCTTTAGCACGCGCTTACGCGCATTCCGTCGAATGGCCCCATTTAGCGCAGTCGCCAGTTCGCTCTGGCCGTTCTGACGCAGCGCCACGGCAATATCGCGCCAAAAATCCCATGTGTACTGGTTGCCGCGTTTCCACGGCAAGGACAGTTTCGACAGCGCCTCAGCATCCAGCGGCGCATCAAAGGTCGGCACCTTATCAAGGTGCCCCGCAACCAAGAGCTGCGCCTGCGTGCGCATACACTTTTCGCACCGGCCACAGTTATAGGCCTCACCCGGGTTTTCATAACAAACCCGCAACCCCTGCAGCAGATGCGGCGTCACTGCGCCGATGGTGTTGATCTTTTCTTGGCGATCCACCCGACAAGAGAAGTGCCGCACCAGCTGCTGATCGCAGGACCACATCGGATCGACCAACGGGGAACTCGCGTGTGGAATGATATCCTTGTATTTCGCATAGGATCCGATCAGTGCCGTTGGCACCTCCTCAGCGACACACTTGGCTATTGCCCCCAAAATGACGCTGAAGCCGGTTTTGGTCCAGTTGGCGTAGCGATCATGCAGGTCGCGCGCGTTGGTGCGCACATCCGCGTAGCGAAACTGATCCTCCGGAGCGAGCTGTTTGAAAATCCGCTCTTTGGTTTCCTGCCATAGCTCTTCTTGATCAAGAGCGATGTCCATTCCTTGGATCAGCCACAGATCGGTGACCTGCGAACACCCATGCACCTGATTCAGGCGGCGCATTTCCGCAATATTATAGAGCGAGTCGACCCCGCCGGAATAAAACGCCCCTACCCTCTCTTCGTCCGACCGGGTGCGAAATTCAGCCTGCCCTTCGATAGCGATCGAAGTGTGGCGTTTTGGAAAGTAGTCACAGTAGATCTCGATAGCTTCCATCATATTGATCAACAGTGACTGCGAAATCTCGTCGCGCAGTCGCAATGGTTCGCCCAGCCGCATCGCGACCGGCATGCACACCAAGGCAAAAGGGTCGGCCTTGGGGGTTTGCGGAACAAAATACGCCTCGGGCCAGTCAAACCAAAGGGTCTGCCGCGCGCTCTTGGTTTTACGGAACACCTTGCCCGGTGTTTCGATTTCGATTTCCGCGCTGATCCGACAGCGGCCGTCTTTGGTTTCGATTTGTGCTTGGTGGATGATCATCACGCGGCCCTCTGTCTGGTGCATCCTTATCAGGCGCAAAAGGGTTGCGTTCAAGGCTATACACAAGCCACGGCATCAACCCGCGCGTTATACCCCTGCAACGGGGGGCGTGCGTTCTTTTTTAAACGCCACACCAGCCGTTTCTGCTGTTTGCGATCTGGAATGAAATAGGCACTACGCTCTCCGAACTTTTCAGATTTGAAACGTGGAAAGATTTTGCAGACTTCTTCGATCGCCTCATCGCGCAGCGCCAGTCGCGCTTGCGGGCCCAGCAGCAAGCTTTCACTTGGACAGCCTTCGGCGAAGACAACCTCATGCGCATCAAACAGTAGGTGAACATAGTCGACATCCTGCGCATCCTCGTCGACGTCGATCCCCTCCAGGTCGCACAATCGTATCGCGGCAACCAACGATCCACCCTCACCAAACATCCGCTCACACACAGGCGAATGCACCAGCATCCGGTGTTGACGCGACACCCACAGATCACGTTCCGGCAAGCCCTGCCCCAACGCGCCCGCGGAAATCCGAACAGGTCGCAGCGTTGGGTCCGCAGTCAGCTCTGCCGGTGTCAGGTGACGCCTTCCGACCCACCGAACGGGTTTCAGCCCGTGTTCTGTTAGGACAAGATCCCCCACCGCAATGTCGCGCGCAGACTTAGGGCCGGTTGCTGTTTCGATCTGCGTTGCCCCGTGGAAACACACCATCAATTCGACATTGTCGATAATCGCACCAAGACTGTCATTTGGACCACGCTCGGTGAAACGCAGCGTGTAGGTCCCAGCATCCGGAAAACTAACAGGTAGGGTAAATTCTTGCAGCGAATTGTTTGTTGGCCGGACCTCCGCAAACGCGATCACCGCACCGCTGTCATCCAGTATTTCGACGCGGAACCCTTCAGCCCCGGCGTTGCCGTTGGAGGCGGTGCGCAAAGCCGTGTCGAACGTCAATTCGCGCGTGCTGGAGCCAGAGACGGTAAAGGTCTGCTCCATCACCGTGATCTGGTTTCTACGCCCGTCAACCTCCGCAACGCGGTTTAAGGATCCGTTCCCCAGATATGCCGTTTCGCGATACGTCGCCTCGATATCCGTGCCGGACCAGCCGGTTGCACCAGCATCAAAGGTTCCGTTTACGATCAGGTTAATCGGGGGCATTTCACAGGCTCACAAGTCAATCGAAGTGAGGATCCCGCACAGTTATGGATAGACCGTGAATGAAATAAGGTCTTTTCAGGATGGTTTGCGTCGAAATTCAGACACAAGGCCAAACCGCAAAGAAAAAGGCCCCCGCTTTCGCAGGGGCCTTTCTATGTTTAGCAGTCCAGCGACTTACAGACCGGTGGTCACGTCGATGGTGTTGCCCTCTTCCAGGGTAACATAAGCCTTTTTCACGTCTTTACGCTTGCCCAGCTGGCCGCGGAAACGCTTGGCTTTACCTTTGGTGATGGTGGTGTTCACAGCTTTGACCTTCACACCAAACAGCGCCTCAACGGCCTCTTTGATCTGGGGTTTGTTGCTGTCGATCGCCACTTCAAACACAACAGCACCGTTTTCCGACGCCATGGTCGCTTTTTCGGTGATGATCGGTTTGCGGATCACATCATACAGTGCAGCTTTGGTCATTTCAGGCGAGCCTCCAGAGCTTCGACACCTGCTTTGGTGATCACCAGGGTGTCACGCTTCAGGATGTCATAAACGTTGGCGCCCATCGTCGGCAGGATGTCCAGACCTTCGATGTTGCGTGCGGCAACGGCGAACGCTTCGTTAACGGCTGCGCCGTCGATGATCAGCGCGCGCTTCCAGCCCAGGTTCTTAACCTGTTTGGCCAGTGCAGCGGTTTTGCCTTCTGCCTCGGCAGCTTCGATCACAACCAGCTCACCTGCTGCGGCTTTCGCCGACAGAGCGTGCTTCAGACCAAGTTTACGGAACTTTTTGGTCAGGTCGTGGCCGTGCGAACGCGGGGTCGGGCCCTTGTAGATACCACCTTTACGGAAGATCGGCGCGTTGCGGTCGCCGTGACGAGCGCCACCGGTGCCCTTCTGGCGGTAGATCTTCTTGGTCGAGTAGGAGGTTTCCGAGCGGGTCTTCACCTTGTGGGTGCCGGCCTGCGCGTTGTTACGCTGCCAACGAACCACACGGTGCAGGATGTCCGCACGCGGCTCCAGACCGAACAGGTCTTCGGACAGTTCTACGGAACCAGCCTTGCCACCGTCGAGTTTGATCACATCAAGTTTCATGCTTCACCCCCTTCGGCAGGTGCTTCTTCAGCCACAGCTTCAGCAGCTGCGGTTTTCAGAGCGGCCGGGAACGGTACGTTTTCAGGCAGAGCCTTTTTCACGGCGTCCTTAACTGTGACCCAGCCACCTTTGGAACCGGGAACGGCACCTTTAACCATGATCAGGCCACGGTCGGCGTCGGTTTTGACGACTTCCAGGTTCTGAGTGGTCACACGGACGGCACCCATGTGGCCGGCCATTTTCTTGCCTTTGAAAACCTTACCGGGATCCTGACACTGACCGGTCGAACCGTGCGAACGGTGCGAGATCGATACACCGTGCGATGCACGCAGACCACCGAAGTTGTGACGCTTCATCGCACCGGCAAAACCTTTACCGATCGAAGTGCCCGCAACATCGACTTTCTGACCTGCAACGTAGTGCTCAGCCGAAATCTCGGCGCCCACTTCGATCAGGTTGTCAGCGGAAACGCGGAATTCAGCCAGTTTACGCTTGGGCGCAACGTTGGCTTTGGCGAAGTGACCGCGCATGGCCTGGCTGGTGCGTTTGGCTTTTGCCGAACCGGCGCCCAGCTGAACGGCGGTGTAACCGTCACGCTCTTCGGTGCGCTGGTCAACGACCTGCAGGTTTTCCAGTTGAAGAACGGTTACAGGGATCTGCTTGCCGTCTTCCATGAACAGGCGGGTCATGCCCACCTTTTTAGCGATAATACCAGAGCGCATAATTTATACCCCCCGATTACGCTTGCAGCTTGATCTCGACATCCACACCAGCGGCGAGGTCGAGCTTCATCAGCGCGTCAACGGTCTGGGGGGTCGGATCAACGATGTCGAGCATACGCTTGTGCGTACGGATCTCGAACTGGTCGCGGGATTTCTTGTCGATGTGAGGGCCACGCAGAACGGTGAACTTCTCAATCTTGTTCGGCAGCGGGATCGGGCCACGTACCTGAGCGCCGGTGCGCTTGGCAGTGTTTACGATTTCCTGAGTGCTGGCATCCAGCACACGGTAATCAAATGCCTTCAGCCGAATGCGAATGTTTTGACTTTGCATTTCGTCAGCCTTTTTTTAGGCGTTGGAGTTGAGAGGAGGGTCAGCGACCATCGCCGATCCTCATCGAACCCGAAAAGGCGGGAATCACCCCGCCTCTATCTGCAACAGCAGACTTGCGCCGTCTACAGTGCCAAAGCCCATGTGGCAAGGGGTTTTGCGGGGTTTGGCGGGAAATGAGACAGGAGCAGTGATCTACCCGCCCGGGCGCCCCGCGTTCGGGCCGCGCCCGACCGTCCGCTAGGGCGGGCACTGCCCTCTGGTGCATCTGATAGACACGCAAAAAGGGCGCCCCGAGGGACGCCCTTTTCTTAGATCAAATCGTCGAGATTACTCGATGATTTTGGATACAACACCGGAACCAACGGTGCGGCCGCCTTCACGGATGGCGAAGCGCAGGCCTTCTTCCATCGCGATCGGGGCGATCAGCTCGGCCGACAGTTTCAGGTTGTCGCCGGGCATTACCATCTCGGTGCCCTCGGGCAGGATGCAGGTACCGGTGACGTCGGTGGTACGGAAGTAGAACTGCGGACGGTAGTTCGCGAAGAACGGGGTGTGACGACCGCCTTCTTCTTTGGTCAGGATGTAGACCTCAGCTTCGAACTTGGTGTGCGGGTTAACCGAACCCGGGGCACACAGAACCTGGCCACGCTCAACCGAGTCACGGTCAACGCCACGCAGCAGCGCGCCGATGTTGTCGCCGGCTTCACCGCGGTCCAGCAGCTTGCGGAACATTTCAACACCGGTACAGGTGGTTTTCGAGGTGTCTTTGATGCCAACGATTTCGATCTCGTCACCAACGTTGATCACGCCACGCTCAACACGACCGGTTACAACGGTACCACGACCCGAGATCGAGAATACGTCTTCGATCGGCATCAGGAACGGCTGGTCAACGGCACGTGCGGGCTGCGGGATGTACTCATCAACAGCTGCCATCAGCTCTTTGATTTTCTCTTCGCCGATTTCAGGCTTGTTGCCTTCCATCGCCGCCAGAGCGGAACCTGCGATGATCGGAATATCGTCACCCGGGTAGTCGTACTCGGACAGCAGCTCGCGGACTTCCATTTCCACCAGCTCCAGCAGCTCTTCGTCGTCTACCTGGTCAACTTTGTTCAGGAATACAACCATCTTCGGGATGCCAACCTGGCGGCCCAGCAGGATGTGCTCACGGGTCTGCGGCATCGGGCCGTCAGCTGCGTTCACAACCAGGATCGCGCCGTCCATCTGCGCTGCACCGGTGATCATGTTTTTCACGTAGTCAGCGTGGCCGGGGCAGTCAACGTGTGCGTAGTGACGGCTCTCGGTTTCGTACTCAACGTGTGCGGTCGAGATGGTGATGCCGCGCGCTTTTTCTTCAGGTGCGCCGTCAATCTGGTCGTACGCTTTGAAGTCACCGAAGTATTTGGTGATTGCTGCGGTCAGCGTGGTTTTGCCGTGGTCAACGTGGCCGATGGTGCCGATGTTAACGTGCGGTTTGGAACGCTCAAACTTTTCCTTTGCCATTCTAAAGGCGCCTCGTGTTTAGGGGGCCAACGCCCCGATTGATCATCGCGGGCCGTTTATTGGGTTCGGGGGGGAAAATCAAGCGTCTGTTGCACCTTGAAGCGTATTAGCGGCAGGTTCCTGCGACGTTTCTGTCGCGGTTTCCGCTGCGTCTGCTTCAGATACCGGATTTTCCGCAGGTTCCGCAGGTGCTTCGCCTTCGATTGCGCCCTCACCTTCTAACGCCGATTCCACCGTTGCGGCGCCCTCTTCTGGCACCTCAACGTCGCCCGCCACCGCAGGTATAAACCAGCCTTCTTGGCTGTTCTGACGTTCCAAATAGTTCTTGATCAAACGCGCAGCATTTTCGGAAAGATTTTTCATCTGGGTTTCGCGCGACTGGGTCAGACCAGACCCCAAAAACGTCTCGCCCGAGGTGCGCTCCAAGACTGTAATTTGCTTGGGTTCGGCATTGAGTTTAACACCCTTAGCATCGTCCCAGACATCAATATTAACGATCAAAACCGATTTAGGGGAGGCCACGACCGGCACCCCTGGCTGGGCCAGAACATACCCCTGAACAGAGACGCCAAAATGATAAAGGCGCTCCCCCTCGTAACGCTCAAAACGGGTGCCAATTGCAGTTTCCAGCGCGGCAACCCATTCCTCAGGTTCGGCATTGCGCGACAACGGGCCTTTGACCATGTTGTTTGCCACAACAACATTATGCCCCAGCGAAAAATCACCCAGCGGTTCAGGTTTTTCGGCCAGATCAGCCGTAGAAGAACAGGCTGCCGCCCCCAAAAGCGCCACAACAGCCAGCATACGTTTGATCATTTTCGGCCTCTCCCCTGCCCCGCAAAGATATATTGCATCCCGCAATAGCCCAGCCACACGCATCTGGCAAACTTTGGCCACGGGCAAGCGCGGAATGCCGCGCGTTGCCGAGACAGCGCTGACGCTTATATCGTTAGTCATACAGCCGACAGCCATGATCGGAACGCATATGCCACACGTACCTGACACACCAAACAGCACCACGCTGCCCGCTCATATACCGCTGGTCCGCGAACCCTGGGGTATGCTCAAATCCCTGCGTGCGGCGCGTGAAAATCTGCTTTCGATACTGCCCGATATTGCAACCCGCCAACCGATGGTCAGCGGCAAAACGGGGCGACGTTGGCACATGGTGATGGACCCTGACGCGATCCGGCAGGTCCTGTTGGAACGGGTCGATGATTATCCGAAATCACTGGTGACCAAAAACCTGCTGCGCCCAGCAATCGGCGAATCAATGTTCATTGCAGAAGGCGCCCATTGGCGCTGGCAGCGGCGCGCCGCCGCGCCGGTTTTTTCACACCGCAATGTCACCAATCTGGCTCCGGTCATGTCCGCCGCAGCCGAAGCGGCCTGCGCACGCATAGATGCAGCCGGCGCGCGCGCCGTGAATATGGCAGACGAGATGGTGCGCGCGACATTTGATGTGATCAGCGATGTGACCTTTTCCGGCGACGACGGTTTTGATCGCCAGTCGATCCACCGCGCCATTGATGCCTACATTGCCGAGGCAGGCCGCGTGTCGCTGCTGGATATGCTGGGCATGCCAGACTGGGTCCCTCGCCCTGCCCGGCTGATGACTGGCCACGCCCTACGTGACATGAAACATGTCGCGGATGCCGCCATCGAGGGACGCCGCAAATCTGGACCACGTGCTACCGCAGATCTATTGGATCTGTTGTTGGCGGGAGAAGATCCAGAAACCAAGCGACAAATGAACACCGGAGAGTTGCGTGACAACCTACTGACCTTCATCGTCGCGGGACATGAAACCACCGCACTGACGCTCGGCTGGGCGCTCTATCTGATGGGATTTGATCCAGCAGCCCAAGAACGCGCCCATGCCGAAGCCCGCGCCGTAATTGGCACCGATGTGGCGAACGCGGATCATTTGCAGGACCTCCCGTTCGTCCGTCAGATTGTTGATGAAACGCTGCGACTATATCCACCCGCTGCGATCCTGTCGCGGACCGCTCAGACAGCCGATGAGCTTTGCGGGCGCGAGATACGGCGCGGGGATACGGTGATGCTGCCAATCTATGCGCTGCACCGCAATCACCTGCTGTGGGATGATCCCGACCAATTCCGCCCAGAACGTTTTGCCGATCGCAAGGCAATCCAGCGCTATGCCTATCTGCCCTTTGGCGACGGGCCCCGCATCTGCATTGGCGCCTCTTTCGCGGTGCAAGAGGCAGTGATCGTCCTTGCCACCCTACTGGCGCGCTATCGCTTCAGCGCGGTGCCGGGGCGCAGCCCCAAACCTGTGATGATCCTGACCTTGCGCCCCGAAGGCGGCGTTTGGCTACAGGCCGAGAAACGTCCCTGATCTGAGCAAACAAAAAGGCCCACGCAAATCTGCGCGGGCCTCTCTACATTCTATGCCGTGAGGAAGGATCAGACCTTCAGGTTCGGGATGATCTGTTTCTTGCGGCTCATGATGCCGGGCAGGACAACACTGTCGCCGTCCACAGTGGCGCCGAAGGATTTTTCAGCAACGCCTTTGACCAGATCGTTCGGGACCAGCAGGGTCGCTTCTTCTTTCAGGATGTCGACCACGAACAGCAGAACTTCGTCCACGCCGTCTTCGGCCTGAACGGTTTTGAAGGTTTCCATCAGGCTCTCTTTGCGGCCCAGCGGGATTTCCGGTGCAGTGGTTTCCAGAACGGAGACGCGGAATTTGGTGCCGTCCACTTCGTATTCTTTGGAGTCCATGCGGATCAGTTCCGCATCGGAGAACGCCGAAACGTCGGATTTCGCGGCGAACATTTCAGCCGCGTAGGCGGTGACGTCGATGCCCAGATCGGCGGCCAGCGCAGCAACCACTTCGCGGTCACGGTCGGTGGTGGTGGGCGAACGGAATTCCAGCGTGTCGGACAGGATGCAGGTCAGCGCAGCGCCTTTGATGGCCTCAGGCATCTTGGCGGCGGCGTCGCCCATCAGGTCATACATGATGGTCGCGGTGCAGGCCAGCGGACGGATGGTGATGTCGATCGGGCCTTTGGTTTCCAGACCGCCAACCAGTTTATGGTGGTCGATGATCGCAGTGATGTCCGCGTCATTGATGTTTTCGGGCAGTTCAGCAGGGTTGTTGGTGTCAACGATGACAACCGGCGCGCCAGCTTCGACCCCGTCGATGATTTCCGGCTTATCCAGGTTCCAGCGGTCCAGCATGAACAGCGCTTCGGTGTTAGGTTCGCCCAGCAGCTTTGGGGCGGCGGCAACGCCTTTCACTTCGTTCAGGTACCAGGCCCAAACGATGGGCGAGCCGGTGGAATCGGTGTCAGGGGATTTGTGGCCAAAAACCTGCGTGGTCATGGGAGCATCCTTCGTGAATCGTGGAAACATAAACTTGGGGCGGCTTATAGGCCGCCCCCATATGTTTGTCACGGTGACAAAGAGGCAGGGCGTTAGGGCTGTGACATGGACAACGCGGTGATGGTAAAACCGGCCTCTTCCAACAGACGCAAAACCCCTTCCTCGCCTGGCAAGTGCATTGCCCCAACAGCGACCAAGCTGGGGCGCACCGTCAACCCGTCGATCAACGTCGGCGCCCAAAGATGATTTCGCCCTGCGATCAAATCCCCCATCATTTCATCAAAGAGGCCGCGCAGACGGGCGGCATCCTGATCCGAAAGACCGACACTGATCCTGTCCAGTTCGACTTGGGCATTTTCCCAGATCAGTTGAATTTCTTCGCCAAAGTAGAAGTCCGACAAGCCGCCCATGCCATAGGCTGTTGGTAGATCCAGCATCAGCGACCAGCGCATGTCATCAACCTGCTGATCCAATGGGTCGCCTGCCAACCTGTCGAGCATGTCCTGTTCCCTGTCGAGCGAAGACACGGGTTTATCCGCTGCGTCCGCTGTCTCTTCGATCATCTTGTCGATCCCCACCCGTCCGGCCTGCAGATCATCTATCGCGCAGCGCGGCATCATCATGGTGAACCCAAGAAACCACGGCTGCATCTTGGCCGCCATGAAACCGGGGATCTGGTAAGGTTCCAGCGCCGTTTTCAATCGTTCCCATGCCACTGGCCCCAAACGATCCAGCAGGCTGGGCCCATCTGTAATAGTGATCAATGTCGCGTCGCTGGTTAGACGGCGCTCAAAGGCCGACATATCTGCCTTATCAAACTCGACGAAAACCTGTTCCACCTCTTCAATAAGAGGCTTCAACCGTTCAAGCGACCGGCCATGGCGTGGCGTATAAAGGTGCATGGTCCCAAAAACATACGAGGTGACTCCATCCTTTTCGACCTGCCATAATAGGCCCGAGTGATAGGGAACGGATGCAGCGCGCGCGCGTAGATCCATCAGTTGCGCATCGTCCAATGTTGCAGGCGCATCACAGTCCGCGTGGCCTTCATCCGGCGCAATGCCAACCGCCAAACCACACAGCAAAACCGTCGCCTGTAGCACCTGCTTCAATCGCATCACATTACACCCTTTTATGTCGGCAGAAATCCTAACAAATCCCGCAAGGATTGCAAATCAATGCCCCCATCTAACCCGACGCTAGGGGCTTGGCCGCCTGTGATGGGCACAGTACACCAATACTATGACCAAATTGTCTGAAACCGATCTTTACCCACCTGTGAAAGCGTTCTTTGAGGCGCTGGGATTTGAGGTGAAATCTGAAATTGGCGCAGCCGATGTTGTCGCCCTGCGTGACGGTGAACCTCCGGTGATTGTGGAACTGAAGACAGGCTTTTCCTTGACCCTGCTACAACAGGGGGTTGCCCGCCAGAAAGTGACCGATCAGGTCTATCTGGCCGTCCCACGTTGGAAAGGACGCGCCGGCTACAAGGCGTTCAAGGGCAACATAGGCCTATGCACACGCCTAGGCCTTGGGGTGATCAGTGTTTCACCGGCGGGTGAGGTGCAGGTCCATCATGACCCCGCCCCCTTTCAGCCGCGCAAGGTCAAGCGGCGCCAGACAACGCTGATGGCGGAATTTGAACGCCGCGAGGGCGACCCGAACCAAGGTGGCGCCACCCGCGTGGGCCTGATCACATCCTACCGCCAAGAGGCCCTGCGCTGCGCTGCCTATCTGGCCGAACACGGCCCCACCAAAGGCGCCGTGGTCGCCAAAGGCACCGAGGTGACCCGCGCCACACGGGTCATGGCGTCAAACCACTACGGCTGGTTCGAACGGGTGAACACGGGGATTTATGATTTGACGGCTCTCGGGAAGAAAGCTGTTAAAGAAACTTAAAAGAGACGATAGGCGCACAAACGCAAACCACGACAAAGACCTTTAGAAGCCGAATGATCGATTTTTTACTTAACCTATTTCTTAGAATTTTTCCCAAAACCTATGCTGATCCAGAAACATGCGACCACGACTGGGTTGTCATGGCCTGTGTGATCTCGGACGTTTCCATTGACGTCATCTGCTATGGATGCGGTTTAGTGGGCAATGTACCCGACCCCACCGAAGATGAATGGATAGCCAATGCCGATGCAATGGAGAACGACTATCGATGGCACGCCCCCGATCGGGTAATAACACACGGCAAGGTGTGGCGGCCCTGATCATTCTTTCCTGAACAGGTCAGGAGTGTCGTTGCAGCGAAGCGTGATTTGGTTGCCCCCCTCCAGCTGGGCATAGTCCCGCAGAGCTACGCCGCATTCGGGGGCGTGCTGATCTAAAAGCCGGACCCACTTTTGGGACAGCTGCAGGTCCTTTTCGCTCCAGGTTTCGGTTTCTTCGGCTATGGTTTCTGGATCATGCCCGTCACACCACATACCTAGAACATTGGCCGCCTTCTGCGCGCCTTCCACTGCCATTGGGCCAACCAACAAGTTGTAGATGCCATGTGGGTTCTGACAGTCCGGCAATGCAGCTTGGCAGCGTTCTGCTATAGTTGGGAAGTGGCTGTTGCACCATTGTTCTATCCCTAACAGCACAGTGGGATGCTGCTCAACAAGTGCCGTCCTTTCACACTGAAAGACTTCACTTGTGTCATATCTGAGAGATGACAATCCCGGAATTAAACTGCGCGGTGTGGCTAGATCCCGCAGGTCGTTTGGGTAAGTGGCACAATGCAGAATCCAAGATAGGAAACTCAGATTCGTAAGATCCTTCGGTGCTATTTCCCAAAGCCATGGCGACGCCGCGTAGGTCACCGGGTATAAGTCTTCTTGGTGATGAAGCATCTCCCAATAGAGAGTATCAGCCAGCGGTTGGTCCCACTGTTTAGCCAATTGTGCCAAAGCTCCGGACACATCCTGCACCCCGTAAGGGCCATATAGTAGGGACCATGCAGGATGTTCTAAGGCAAGCTTCATAGTGTAAATCTGCTGCGATGGATGGAGGTGGCATTTCAATTCAAAGTAAGTAGTTAGATGGTTGGCGGCAATGAGATTTCGGCGCCCTTGTAGCCTTGCAACACGTCGACAACGTGCGGGCAGGTGACAAGCAATCCGCCCGCCCACGGGCCGCGTTGATTAGGTCGAGCCGATGCGGCGCTTTGAAATAAGAGTGCTGGGCTGTCAAAAATATCCCCCCACAAACGGTTGACTCCCCCTAAGGCCATTCCTAACTATGCCTCCGTTAGCACTCGACCCTAGTGAGTGCTAACGGTCCTGCTTCATGAGAAGGGGACCGGACAAAAACTTTGAGCTGAGGAGCCTCAGAGATGGCATTTAAACCGCTTCATGACCGTGTGCTGGTTCGCCGCGTAGAGAGCGATGAAAAAACCGCAGGTGGGCTGATCATTCCCGACAGCGCCAAAGAAAAGCCGGCGGAAGGCCTGGTTGTAGCTGTTGGCGCAGGCGCCAAGGACGATGCGGGCAACCGCGTTGCCATGGACGTTGCAGAAGGCGACAAAATCCTGTTCGGCAAATGGTCCGGCACCGAAATCACCGTCGACGGTGAAGAGCTGCTGATCATGAAAGAATCCGACATCATGGGCATCATTGCCTGATTGTCGACGACAGAATTTAAGTAACAGGAGCAAGCACAATGGCTGCTAAGGACGTCAAATTTGACACCGATGCCCGCAACGCAATGCTGCGCGGCGTAAACATTCTGGCTGACGCCGTAAAAGTGACCCTGGGCCCCAAAGGCCGTAACGTGGTCCTCGACAAATCCTTCGGCGCACCGCGCATCACCAAAGACGGTGTATCGGTTGCCAAGGAAATCGAACTGGAAGACAAGTTCGAAAACATGGGCGCCCAGATGGTGAAGGAAGTTGCTTCCCGCACCAACGACGAAGCAGGCGACGGCACCACCACCGCAACCGTACTGGCACAAGCGATCGTTCGCGAAGGCCTGAAACAGGTTGCAGCCGGTCTGAACCCGATGGACCTGAAGCGCGGCATCGACATGGCAACCGCCAAAGTCGTTGAAGGCATCAAAGACATGGCCCGCGAAGTCAAAGACTCCGCTGAGGTTGCGCAGGTTGGCACCATCTCCGCCAACGGCGAAGCTGAGATCGGTCAGCAGATCGCAGGCGCGATGCAGAAAGTCGGCAACGAAGGTGTGATCACCGTCGAAGAAAACAAAGGTCTGGAAACCGAGACCGATGTTGTTGAAGGCATGCAGTTCGACCGCGGCTACCTGTCGCCTTACTTCGTGACCAACCCCGACAAGATGATCGCAGACCTCGACGACTGCATGATCCTCTTGCACGAAAAGAAACTGTCCTCGCTGCAGCCGATGGTTCCGCTGCTCGAGTCGGTGATCCAGTCGCAAAAGCCGCTGCTGATCATCGCAGAGGACGTAGAAGGCGAAGCACTGGCAACTCTGGTTGTGAACAAACTGCGCGGCGGCCTGAAAATTGCTGCTGTGAAAGCACCGGGCTTCGGCGATCGCCGCAAAGCCATGCTGCAGGACATCGCAATCCTCACCGGCGGTCAGGTCATCTCCGAAGATCTGGGCATGAAGCTGGAAAACGTCACCATGGACATGCTGGGCACCGCGAAGAAAGTGGCCATCACCAAGGACGAAACCACCATCGTTGACGGTGCCGGTGAGAAAGCCGAGATCGAAGCACGTGTTGCTCAGATCCGCACCCAGATCGAAGAAACCTCTTCGGACTACGACCGTGAAAAACTGCAAGAGCGCGTAGCCAAACTGGCCGGCGGTGTTGCTGTGATCAAGGTTGGCGGCATGACCGAGGTTGAAGTGAAAGAGCGTAAAGATCGTGTTGACGATGCTCTGAACGCAACCCGCGCAGCTGTACAGGAAGGCGTCATCGTTGGTGGTGGTGTTGCTCTGGTTCAGGCTGGTAAAGCGCTGGAAGGTCTGGAAGGTGCAAACGCTGACCAGAACGCCGGTATCACCATCGTTCGCAAAGCCATCGAAGCGCCTCTGCGCCAGATCGCTGAAAACGCCGGTGTTGACGGTGCCGTTGTTGCTGGCAAAGTGCGCGAGTCGGAAGAAACCTCCTTTGGTTTCAACGCTCAGACCGAAGAGTACGGCGACATGTTCGCATTCGGTGTGATCGACCCCGCCAAGGTAACCCGTACCGCTCTGGAAGATGCGGCATCGGTTGCTGGCCTGCTGATCACCACCGAAGCCATGGTTGCAGACAAACCGTCGAAAGACGGCGGCGCAGCCCCGGCAATGCCCGACATGGGCGGCATGGGCGGCATGATGTAATCCTATCGGGATTGATCAGCCACTGGCTGCAAGATTTGGGGTCGCCTTCGGGCGGCCCTTTTTCGTTTGTCTCCGCCGTATTGATCTACGCAAACGATTGGACCCCACATAGATGTGAGTTCGAATAAATTGCACCGTCGCTCTGGCCTGTTAATGCTGGGGCAAACCAGACCGGAGAAAGAGCATGGCATCGCTATACACAGCGCCCGATGGACACTGTCGCTGCGCATGGGTCGCAGGGGTCGAGGCGTTTTTACCCTACCATGACACCGAATGGGGCTATCCGGTCAGCGATGACATTCGCCTGTTTGAAAAGCTATGTTTGGAAAGTTTTCAGTCCGGCCTCAGCTGGCGCACCATTTTGGCAAAGCGCGAGAATTTTCGCGCGGCCTTCGACGGCTTCGATTTCAACAAAATAGCGGCCTATGGCGACGATGACGTGGCGCGCCTGCTCGCAGATGCGGGCATTGTCCGTCATCGGGGCAAAATCAACGCGGTGATCAACAACGCCGCCCGCGCGCAGGAACTGGTGGCAGAGGCAGGATCTATCGCGGCCTTTGTCTGGTCGTTTGAACCCGCGCCGGAGGAGCTGGCAGAGCCGCAGACGCAATCCACCTCCCCCGCCTCTATCGCGTTGTCAAAAGCGTTGAAAAAACGCGGCTGGAAGTTTGTTGGCCCCACCACTGTTTATGCCTTTATGCAGGCGATGGGGTTGATCAACGACCACGCCACAGGCTGCGTTATGCGCGCTCGGGCCGAAGAAATGCGGGCGGATTTCACCCGTCCCGCAATGAAAGAGTAACACCATGCGCCTGTTTCTACTGACCTTTGTGACCATGGTGGCCTTCGCGGCGAACTCTCTGCTGAACCGCGCAGGAATTGTTTTGGCGGGGGCGGAATCTGTGGCCTTTGCCTCCCTACGGCTTGCCTCGGGTGCGGTGATGCTGGGGGCGTTGTTGCTGTTACGGCGCGGTGCGGAACCGACCGCCGCACCGCCGCTTAAGCGCGGGTTCGCGGTGCTGTCGCTGCTGACCTACCTCTACGGCTTCTCACTGGCCTATCAGGCGCTTGATGCAGGCGCAGGGGCACTGGTCCTGTTTGCGATGGTCCAGATCACTATGTTCGCAGGCGCCGTGATGATGGCCGAAGCGGTCCCGCTGCCCCGCTGGTTGGGGGCCGCGCTGGCGCTGGCGGGATTGGCGTGGATCCTGTGGCCCGGTGCAGAGGCTGCAATGCCGCCACTTGCGTCGGCGCTGATGGCGCTGGCTGGGGTTGGCTGGGGCATCTATTCGCTGATGGGACGCGGGGCATCTGACCCGACGCGGGAAACCGCGCTGAATTTCATCTGGGCGGCGCCTGTGGGACTTGCTGCATGGGCACTGTTTGGCGCGTGGGAGATGAGCGCACGGGCGATCCTGCTGGCGGTTCTGTCGGGCGCTGTCACCTCCGGCCTTGGCTATGCGCTGTGGTACAGCGTTTTGCCCCGCCTTGGCGCCAGTCGAGCGGCGGTGGCGCAGTTGACGGTGCCGGTGATTGCGATCATCGGTGGCGCGCTGCTGCTGGGGGAATGGCCGGATCTGCAATTCGCCATCGCCACGCTGGTGATCCTGTCGGGCGTAGCCCTAGGTGCAATGCCCGCGCGCGACAAATAACGCGCAAAACAGACCCAAAGAAAAACGCCCCACCGAAAGGCGGGGCGTTTCTATTTCTACCGAACCGGGACTTAGCCCAGTTTTTCGGTCAGCTCAGGCACTGCGTCGAACAAGTCTGCCACCAGGCCGAAGTCTGCAACCTGGAAGATCGGTGCTTCTTCGTCTTTGTTGATGGCGACGATGATCTTCGAGTCTTTCATACCAGCAAGGTGCTGGATGGCGCCCGAGATACCGGCAGCGATGTAGAGGTCCGGTGCAACAACTTTACCGGTCTGACCAACCTGCAGGTCGTTCGGGGCATAGCCCGAGTCAACTGCGGCACGGGATGCGCCAACGGCACCGCCCAGTTTGTCGGCCAGTTTCTCGATCAGCTCAAAGCTCTCTTCGGAACCAACGCCACGGCCACCGGAGACTACGATACCAGCCGAAGTCAGCTCAGGACGGTCGCTTTCAGCAACCTTGTCCTCAACCCACTCGGACAGGCCGGGGTTACCGGCTGCTGCGGCGGCTTCAACGGCGGCGGAACCACCTTCGCCAGCGGCGTCGAAGGTCGAGGTACGAACGGTCAGAACCTTGGTCGCATCCGAGGATTTGACGGTCTGGATCGCGTTACCTGCGTAGATCGGACGCTCAAACGTGTCGGCGTCTACAACGGCGGTCACGTCGGACAGAACCATCACGTCCAGCAGAGCTGCAACGCGCGGTGCAACGTTTTTCGCAAATGCGGTCGACGGTGCAACGATGTGGCTGAAACCACCAGCCAGCGAAACAACCAGATCTGCGACCGGTTCGGCCAGACCGTTGCCATAGGCAGCGTCGTCTGCGCACAGAACTTTGGACACGCCGTCCAGCTTTGCAGCTTCTTCAGCTGCGCCACCGCAGGATGCGCCTGCGCAAAGGACGGTCACGTCGCCCAGCGCCTTGGCGGCGGTCAGGGCTTTGGCGGTGGCGTCAACAGCCAGCGCACCATTTGCAACTTCGGCAATCAGAAGAACAGCCATTATACAGCCCCCGCTTCTTTCAGTTTCGCAATCAGCTCATCAACCGAACCAACCTTGATGCCTGCGGCACGTTCCGCCGGTTCACCGGTTTTCACGATTTCCAGACGCGGGCTTACATCAACGCCGTAGTCAGCTGCGGTTTTTTCTTCCAGCGGCTTTTTCTTGGCTTTCATGATGTTGGGCAGCGACGCGTAGCGCGGCTCGTTCAGGCGCAGGTCGGCGGTGATGATCGCCGGCAGGTTCACCTTGATGGTCTGCAGACCGCCGTCAACTTCACGGGTCACGGTCGCTGCACCGCCGTCAATTTCAACTTCGGAAGCAAAGGTCGCCTGACCCCAGCCCAAGAGGGCCGCCAGCATCTGACCAGTTGCGTTCATGTCGTTGTCGATCGACTGTTTACCAGCGATGACCAGCTGCGGCTGCTCTTCGTCAACAACAGCTTTCAGCAGTTTGGCAACGGCCAGCGGTTCGATGTCCTGGTGAACGTCGTCAGCTGCGTTGATCAGGATCGCGCGATCGGCACCCATGGCCAGCGCGGTACGCAGGGTTTCCTGAGCCTGCTTAACACCGATCGAGACCACAACGACCTCTTCGGCTTTGCCTGCTTCTTTCAGGCGAATGGCCTCTTCGACGGCAATTTCGTCGAATGGGTTCATTGACATCTTAACGTTGGCGAGATCGACGCCGCTGCCGTCCGCTTTCACACGAACTTTCACGTTATAGTCGATCACACGTTTGACAGGTACGAGTACCTTCATTTCGCGGTCTCCCTTACAGTGTTATGGCGCCGCTTTCTGCAGTGCCAAAATTCTATATGCCACTTGTTATATTCTTGCGTGGCGCCGAAACAGGGCAAAATCGTCACGTTAGCGCCAAAGGACGCCGCGTTTTACTTTTTTTGCCCCCGAAACCTTGCGGAAACTTTTCAAAAGCTGAGCAAAAACTTTCAGGTCCATGCAGATTCTGCGCGTACGGCGGCCACCAAACTGATCATTTCCGTCCGCATATCGGCCAAGAATCACTCCACCCCATGGATTGAGGCAGATCAGGGCGCAGGTTTGCCTTTTGCCCCAGACTGCAAAGCAGGAGGAGAAACAATGCTTACAGTGACAAAACCGCAAGAGAACCGCATCGACATCACACTGAGCGGCAAAATTGACGCCACCACAATGCGCCAGGGGTTGGACGATCTACTGTCGCTATCAGAGGGCATAACCAACGGCGTGATGATGTACCGCATACCTGATTTCGCCATGCCCAGCTTTGCTGCGATCGGTGTCGAGATGACCAGACTCCCCGCATTATTTGGGCTGCTTACCAAATTTGATCGCTGCGCAGTGCTGACCGATGCCGCATGGCTGAAGTCTGCCGCGGAAATGAAGGGCAGTCTATTTGGCGGCATAGATATCAAGGCCTTTGACCTTGATCAGAATGAAGAAGCCGAAGCGTGGCTGAAGGCCTAAACCGGCCCCCAGCCCCAGCTTAATTCGATCAACGATTCGCGCCCGGAACCCACAGGACGTCATCGGCGCCATTATCGTTAGCCACACGCGCAGCGACAAAGAACCAGTCACTCAGGCGGTTCAGATATTTGACGGCTGCAGGGTTTACCAATTCCTCTGCCGCCAGTTCGACGGCCAGACGTTCGGCGCGACGTGCCACGGTGCGGCAGACGTGCAGATGCGCGGACAGCGCGGTGCCGCCCGGCAGGATGAAACTGCGCAGCGGGCTTAGGTCCCTGTTCATCGCATCAATCTCGGCCTCAAGGCGTTCGACCTGCGCATCAGACACGCGCAGCGGCGGGTATTCGGCCTCTGCATCCTTGTCCATGTCAGGGCGGCACATGTCGGCGCCCAGATCGAACAGATCGTTCTGCATCCGACCAAGGGCTGCGTCCATTTCACCATCAGCCTGCAGGCGCGCCACACCCAGCGTAGCGTTCAGCTCATCCACGGTGCCGTAGGCATTTACGCGCGCCGAATGTTTGGCAACACGGGTGCCATTGCCCAGCGCGGTATCGCCCTTGTCGCCAGTGCGTGTGTAAATTTTGTTCAGTACGACCATGGCTCAGCCTCCTCTGCGCAGCCAGACAAACAATAGGATCAGCACAACTGCACCAAGCTGCGCCCACAAACGCATGCGCATCAGCTTGTTGGCGTGTTTGCGATTGAATTCGCCACCTTTGGTGAAGCCGCCAATGCCCACCATCAGGATCACCAGCACGCCGATACAGGCGGCAGCGACTACAAAAAACAGTGGATCGTCAGCCATGTGTCATTCCCTCGTTTGGCCTTCTTTTGGTTCCCTCTGATGTAGAGGGGCAGCGGCGCGGCGCAAGCCCCAAAAACGTCGCGCCATACATTTCCTAGCCCTTCGCCAGCAGCCAATCGAGCGCACGGGTGGGCAACACACGGCGCAGCGTGCCCATAATGTAGGTTGGCGTGGTCACATAATAGCGTGCCTTCGGGCGATCCGAATTAAGCGCGCGCAGCAATTTCGCCGTCACTGCCGAAGGCGGCAGCTCAAAGGTATCGGGCGTGGTGTTGTCATCATATAGGCGCTTCACCAGCTTGGCGCGGTATTGATCAGCGCGGGCGCTGTTTTGCCAATCAATCCATTTCTCAAAATGCGGGACCGCGTTGCGGCGGATCTCCGATGTGACGGGTCCGGGTTCGATCAGCACCACATTGATATTGGTGTCCCGCATTTCGATCCGCAGCGTGTCGGTCAACGCCTCCAGCGCAAACTTGGTGCTATTGTAGGCCGACCGCCACGGCGCCACCACCAGACCCAGAACGGAGGAACAGTTAACGATGTGCCCATGCCCCTGCGCCCGCATTACTGGAATCACCTGACGGGTCAGGTCATGCCAGCCAAATACATTGGCCTCAAAAATCTCGCGCAGCGCACCACGCGGCAGGTCCTCATTTGCACCGGGACAGGCATAGGCACCATTGTTGAACAGCGCATCCAACGTGCCACCGGTCTGATCCAGCACATGGGTGAGGGCGGCGGTGATCGACCCCTCATCACTGTAATCCAGCTGTACTGTTTCCAAGCCTTCTGCTGCCAGACGATCACAATCCTTCTGCTGACGGCAGGCGGCAAAGACACGCCACCCTGCGGCCTTCAACCCATGCGCAGCGTCATAGCCGATGCCGGTTGAACAGCCGGTGATCAGGATGGATTTCTGGCTGGCCGGTGATGTCATGTCATGTGTTCCCATGTGGTTTCGCTCAGAGCTAGGACATGATGCAACGCAAAGCAAATGTCCCGGCCGCATCCTGACAGGCGAAATTAGCCCAACAGATGTTGCCTAGCCTTGTCGCCTATCAGCTAGGGGGTTACACAGCATATATGACTGATGACATCGAAGATCCCCATATCGACCAGATCGAAGTGGCAGAGCCGCTGCGCCGCGCGATTGGCGACCGTTACCTGACCTATGCGCTCAGCACGATTATGCACCGCGCGCTGCCGGATGCCCGTGATGGTCTGAAACCGGTTCACCGCCGCATCCTTTATGCGATGCGTGAGCTGAAGCTGTCGGCAACCGGCGGCTTCCGTAAATCGGCGAAAATCTCTGGCGACGTGATGGGCAACTATCACCCCCACGGCGATGCGGCGATCTATGATGCGATGGCGCGCTTGGCGCAGGACTTCAACGTCCGTTATCCGCTGGTCGACGGTCAGGGCAACTTCGGCAACATCGACGGCGATAACCCTGCGGCCAGCCGATACACAGAGGCGCGGATGACCGCCGCCGCTGAGGCACTGCTAGAGGGGCTGAACGAAAACGCCGTTGATTTCCGCGAAAACTACGACGGCACGCTCAGCGAACCTGTGGTGCTGCCAGCCGCTTTCCCGAACCTATTGGCCAATGGCGCCGCAGGGATCGCGGTGGGTATGGCGACCAATATTCCGCCGCACAACATTGAAGAGTTGATCGGTGCCTGTCTGCATCTGATCAAAACCCCCGATGCCCGCGATGAGACGCTGCTGAACTACGTCCCTGGACCAGATTTCCCCACCGGCGGCGTGATTGTCGAGCCGCGTGAAAACATCGCCAAGGCCTACGCCACCGGGCGCGGCAGCTTCCGTCTGCGCTGCAAGTGGGAGGTCGAGGACCTGGGCCGTGGCACCTGGCAGATCGTGATCACCGAGATCCCGTATCAGGTGCAGAAGTCCAAGCTGATCGAAAAGATCGCGGAGCTGATCCAGACCAAGAAAGTGCCAATTCTGGCCGATGTGCGCGATGAATCCGCCGATGACATCCGCCTGATTCTGGAACCGAAGTCGAAGAACGTCGATCCGCAGGTTCTGATGAACCTGATGTTCCGCAGCTCGGACCTAGAGATCAAGTTTTCGCTCAACATGAACGTGCTGATCGACGGCGTGACACCCAAGGTCTGTTCACTGAAGGACGTTTTGCGCGCCTTCCTCGATCACCGCCGTGACGTGTTGCAGCGCCGCTCCAAACACCGTCTGGACAAGATCGACCACCGCCTTGAGGTGCTGGAAGGCCTGATCATTGCCTTCCTCAACCTTGACCGCGTGATCGACATCATCCGCTATGATGATGCGCCGAAACAGGCGCTGATGGCGGAGGCATGGGGTGATAAGAAACCCCGTGCCACGGATGAAAGCGGCTATCGCTCGCCCCTGCCCGCGAAGGGTGATGGCGAACTTACAGAGGTTCAGGCCGAAGCGATCCTGAACATGCGCCTGCGCTCCTTGCGTCGTCTGGAAGAGATCGAACTGACCCGCGAACGCGACGCCCTGCTGGAAGAGCGCGCAGGCCTGTTGGAACTGCTGGGCAGCGAAGAGTTGCAGTGGAACCGCATCAGCGAAGAGCTGAAAGAAACCCGCAAGCAGTTCGGCCGCTCCTCCGAAGGGGGCAAGCGCCGCAGCGCCTTTGCCGAAGCGGTTGAGGCCGAAGAAGTGCCGCTGGAAGCGATGATCGACCGTGAACCGATCACCGTAGTCTGTTCGCAAATGGGCTGGATCCGCGCCATGACCGGCCATATCGACCTGAAGCGCGAGCTGAAATTCAAAGACGGCGATGGCCCGCGCTTCATCTTCCACGCGGAAACCACGGACCGCCTGCTGGTCTTTGCCAGCAATGGCCGTTTCTACACGGTGCAGTCGTCGAACCTGCCCGGTGGGCGGGGCATGGGCGAACCGCTGCGTCTGATGGTTGATCTGCCAAACGAGGCAGAGATCATCGATATCCTGATCCACAAACCGGGCCGCAAACTGCTGGTCGCCTCGTCAGAGGGCAACGGGTTTATGGTGGGCGAAGACGACGTTCTGGCCCAGACCCGTACCGGCAAACAGGTGCTGAACGTCAAAGACGACATCAAGGCCCAACTGGTCCGCCCGATTGACGGCGACCACGTTGCGATTGTCAGCCAGAACGGCAAATTCCTGGTCTTCCCGGTCAGCGAACTGCCGGAAATGACCCGCGGCAAGGGCGTGCGCCTGCAGAAATACAACATGGCGCGGGGCCGTCAGGGCACGCTGGAACTGGACGGCGGACTTGGCGATATCACCACCTTCAACTGGGACGATGGCCTTAGCTGGGAAATGGGCGGCGGCAAAACGCGGCACGAACCGGACATGTCCGACTGGCTGGGTAAACGTGCTGGTGTCGGCAAGAAGGCGCCCTACGGCTTCCCCCGTGATATGAAATTTACCTAAATCTACGGCGGGCCCTTCGGGGCCCGTTTTCTATTGCGCCTCCGGCGGGAGTATTTGAGGACCATTGAAAGGGCTTTGCCCAACGTTATGCTTCGCCATGGGACGAAAACGTCCCATTTTAGGTCCATGCCAATTGCCACTGACACCCTTGCCAAACTGTCCCTTGCCCCACTGTTGATCGCGCAAGCGCTTTATGTGCGGCAAAAGGCGTTGAACCTGCCCGAACCACCCGGTCCACGTCAGGGTCACACTGGGACAGGGCGTGCACTCAGATTACTGATCGCCGGTGACAGCTCAGGCGCGGGCGTTGGCGCCACGGCGCAGGCGCGCGCGCTGTCAGGATGTCTGGTGGATGCGTTGGCGTCTGATCATCAGGTCACATGGCAGCTAGAGGCGCGCACTGGCGACACGACCCGCGCCACGCTGGCGCGTCTGACCGCCCTGCCCGCCGCCCCCTTTGACATCGCCGTTCTGGCACTGGGGGTGAATGACGTGACCAAGGCCGCGCCGCTACCGCGATGGTCCACGGATCAACGCAACCTGCATCAATTGCTGCGGCAGAAATTCGGCGTTCGCCACATCCTGGCGTCGGGTATTCCGCCGATCGGTCAGTTTCCGCTGCTGCCGCAACCGCTGCGTGGGTTGTTGGGCCGCACGGCGGATCGATTTGATGCGGAGCTGGCGCGACTGGCCCACAATGATCCGTCACTACATCACCTGCCCTTTGACCTGCCGTTTCGTCCTGAATACATCGCGCGCGATGGCTTCCATCCGTCAGAGGTGGCATATCCTATTTGGGCGGCCCGCCTTGCGGCTGAAATCCGGCGGTTGGATCTGGGCTAAGGTGCCTTTCTTCTGGCCTTTGCACATGGGCTTTGCGATACCTCGGCAAACACTTGCGAAATAGGTTGCCCCATGACCCAGATCATCACCGCCCTCTCCGAGGTTTCCGCCCAGTATGACGCGCTGTTCGTCGATCTGTGGGGCTGCGTCCACAACGGCGTCACTGCCTATCCTGAGGCCGTCGCCGCGCTGCAAGCCTACCGCAACAACGGCGGCATCGTAGTGTTGGTCACCAACTCGCCCAAGCCCCGCGCAGGTGTGGCGGCGCAGCTGTCGCAGTTCGGCGTGCCGGATGATGCCTATGACACCATTGCCACCAGCGGTGACAGCGCCCGTTCGGCAATGTTCACTGGTGCGGTGGGCGAAAAGGTTTACTTCATGGGCGAATGGCAACGCGACGCGGGCTTCTTTGAACCGCTGAGTCTGCTGGAAAACCCCGTCAACATCACCCGCGTACCACTGGACGAGGCAGAGGGCATCGTCTGCTGCGGCCCCTTTGACACCATGGCGGATCCGGATGTGAACCGCGCCGATTTCCTTTATGCCAAGACCAAGGGCATGAAACTGCTCTGCGCCAACCCCGACATTGTAGTGGACCGTGGTGAGGTGCGCGAATGGTGTGCCGGTGCTTTGGCGAAACTGTACACAGAGATGGGCGGCGAAAGCCTGTACTTCGGCAAGCCGCATCCGCCAATCTATGATCTGGCACGTCGTCGCCTGAACGTGTTGGACCGCAACATCGAAGACAGCCAGATCCTCGCCATCGGTGATGGTCCCCACACTGATATTTCCGGCGGCATGGGCGAAGGTATCGACACCCTGTTCATCACCGGCGGTCTGGCGCGGGCAGAAACCAAAACCACCGACCAGCCCGAGGCAGAAGCACTGGCCGCCTACATCGAGCGTGAACAGGTGAACCCCACCTACAGCATTGGCCAGCTGCGCTAAGACGCGCAGAATAAGGCCTCCAGCGGAAAGATTACCCAAAGGTTAATGCAGAATCTCCTTGATTTTCTGCAGCTGCGAAGTAATAAAGTTGCAATCGAAGCGACCCACAGGTCCAAATCTTTCGCAACCGATTCCGCTGGAGGGACGAATGTTGGATAATATGCCGCGCGGCACCATCTTTATCGAAGACATTGAGGTCGGGATGACCCGTTCCCTGCGCAAGGTAGTAACGGACGAAGACATCGAAATGTTCGCGCAGGTCTCCACCGACCACAATCCTGTGCATCTGGATGAGGCTTACGCCAAAGACACAATCTTTGGTGGTCGCATCGCACACGGCATGCTGACCGCTGGCCTGATCTCGGCGGTGATTGGTGAACAGCTGCCCGGTCATGGGACCATCTATATGGGGCAGTCGCTGAAGTTCCTTGGCCCTGTGCGCCCGAACGACATGGTTTTTGCCGAAGTAGAGGTTCTGTCCATCGACCTGACCAAACGCCGTGTTGAACTGGACTGCCGCTGCATCGTAGATGGTAAGCCCGTTCTTAAGGGTCAGGCCACCGTTCTGGCCCCGTCCAAAAAACTGGACTAATCGCACCACACATCGGGCAAGGGTCACCTTGCCCACCGTGCTTTTACGGGGTCGCTTGCCCGCCCCCTTTCCTGCCGTCACATCACGCTTGATCCCGCGCCTCTGGGGCGATACCTCACAGTCATGCGTATCATCCGGGATTACAGCTTTGTCACCGATCAGGACCGCGGCGCTGCAGCGGCCATCGGCAATTTCGACGGGGTCCATCTGGGCCACCAGTCGGTGATCGACCTCACACGCGATATTGCGAGCGAAAAAGGCGTGCCACTGGGCATCATGTCCTTTGAACCGCACCCGCGCCAATTCTTTGCGCCGAAAGCACCCGCTTTCCGCCTGATGAGCGCCGAAGCACGCGCGCACCGGCTGGAAAAGCTGGGGGTGGAGCGGCTCTATGAACTGCCGTTCAACGCAACGCTCTCTGCTCTCAGCCCCGAAGATTTCGCCGCCAAAGTAATCCGCGACGGGCTGGCCCTGACCCATGTTGTTGTGGGTGCGGATTTCTGTTTCGGGCAGGGTCGCAAAGGCGATGTCGAGGATCTTAAACGCTTTGGTGCCGACATGGGCTTTGGCGTCACGGTGGCCGAGCTGCTGCATGGCGACAAAGGCGAAGTGTCATCGACCGCGATCCGCGAAGCGTTGGCAGAGGGCCGCCCGCGTGATGCGCAGGCGATGCTGGGCCACTGGCACCGCATGGATGGTGAGGTGATCGGCGGCGACCAGCGTGGCCGTGAATTGGGCTATCCGACCGCCAACATGTCGATCGACGGTCTGCACCAGCCCAAAATGGGCGTTTATGCGGTACTGATCGACGTGCTGGATGGCCCGCACAAGGGCAGCTACCACGGCGCAGCCTCGCTGGGCGTGCGGCCGATGTTTGGGGAAAACAAACCTAACCTTGAAACCTTCATCTTTGATTTCAAGGGCGATCTATATGGCACCCCGATTTCTGTCGGGTTGGTGGACTATCTGCGCCCAGAGGCCAAATTTGATAGCCTAGAGGCGCTGATCGCGCAGATGGATGCCGATTGCGCCAAAGCGCGTGACCTGCTGGCGGCGCTCTGATGCCCCAGCAATTGCGCCGCAAGTTCTGGGAAACCGTACCGCTCAAAGACATGTCGCGCCCTGAATGGGAAGCGCTGTGCGATGGTTGCGGCAAATGCTGCCTGAACAAGCTAGAGGACGAGGACACCGGCGAGGTGGCGTTGACCAATGTGGCCTGCCGCCTGCTGGATGATAGCACCTGCCAGTGCAGCCAATATCCGATCCGCCACAACTTTGTCCCGGAATGTATCGTGCTGGGGCCGGACAATCTGGATCAGAACCTCTACTGGATGCCGGAAACCTGCGCCTACAAACTCTTGTGGACTGGTCAGCCGTTGCCCGAATGGCATCCGCTAAAAACCGGCGATCCGAATTCTGTTCATGCGGCGGGCGTGTCCATGCGCGGCCGTACGGTGCCAGAATTTGAGGTCGCAGACGAAGACTGGGAAGATCACATCATCAAGGAGCCCGTGTAATGTTTTTCGCTTCTGACAACGGCGGGCCTGTTCACCCGCAGATTATGCAAGCGGTGACAGAGGCCAACGAAGGCTATCGCACCGGTTATGGTGTCGAGGCCGAGATGGACCGTGTACGCGACATGATCCGTGACGTGTTCGAAGCCCCCGAAGCGGCAGTCTATCTGGTTGCAACCGGCACTGCCGCCAATTCTCTGGCACTGGCGACGCTGTGTCAGCCGTGGGAAACCGTCTTCTGCTCGCCGGTTGCGCATATCCACGAGGATGAATGCAACGCACCGGAATTTTTCAGCGGTGGCGCCAAGCTGACACTGGTTGGTGACAGCGATAAAATGACCCCCGATGCCCTACGCCGTGCGATTGAAAATGAACACACCCGCGGCGTGCATGGCCCCCAACGAGGGCCGGTGTCGATCACGCAAGTCACCGAAAAGGGACATGTTTACACGCTGGAGGAACTGCGCGCACTGACCGCAGTCGCGCGCGACTACGGCCTAAAAACGCACCTGGACGGTGCGCGATTTACCAATGCACTGGTAAAACTGGGATGTACGCCCGCAGAAATGACCTGGAAAGCGGGCATTGATGCGGTCAGCTTTGGCGGCACCAAAAATGGCTGCATGGGGGTTGAGGCGGTGATCTTCTTTGATCCGGCCAAAGCGTGGGAGTTTGAACTGCGCCGCAAACGGGGCGCGCACCTGTTTTCCAAACACCGCTATCTATCCGCACAAATGCTGGGCTATCTGGCGGATGATCTGTGGCTGGATCTGGCCCGCCAAGCCAATGACACATCGGCCAAACTGGCGGATGGGCTGCGTCAGGTTGACGGTGTGGAGTTCACCACCACACCAGAGGCGAACCTGTTTTTTGCCAAATTGCCCCGCCGTCTTCACCAGAAGGCATTTGATGCTGGTGCTTACTACTACATCATGGAAGGCGAGCTGGGAGGCGATGATCCCGAAGAGATGTTGCTGGCACGATTTGTCTGCGATTGGTCCATCGGCGAAGCAGGTGTTGAGGCCTTGCTGAACGCTTACCGCGCGTAAAAATGGCGGGCATAATTGCCCGCCTGCCCCTTCTATTGGCATCCTAGCCCAGTTGACTGCTGGCTCAGGCCGCTTGGCCCTTTGCGTTGGCCACGCGTTCCATGAACGGGCGTATCACCGACAAAACTTCCTTGGGGTGGGAAATCGGCAGCATGTGACCGGCGTTTTCAACGACGGCACGCTCCGCCCCTTTAATCCGGGCCGCCAACGCCGCATTGACCTTGGCCACATAATGCGGGGAACGCCCGCCTTCCAACAGCAATGTCGGCACCGCCAAGTTTTCTAGCGCGCCAGCTGCCAACAGCCCTCCGACATCTTCGCCGACTTCATCATTGGCGGCGACAACCAGATAGATCTGTTTTTCAGCCCTTCGGCGCATTTGCTCTGGCAAGGCGTCCCAACTGCGCCCGCCCCCCCAATCGGTATAAAACAGGCGCGCTGCCTTCTCCGGCTCCCCAGCGTCAATCGCCGTTCCCAGAGCCGCCATCTCTGCCATATGGCTATCTTTCAAACCGGGGTGATCCGCATAGGCCGCGGCAAAGAAAACAGGTTCGATTAACGTCAGGGATTTCACCAGCTCCGGACGCTCACAGGCGAGGCGCAATGCGGACGCTCCACCAAAGGAATGACCAATGAGGTGAGTGGGTTCCGTCAGTAAATCCAGCGCCATATCCACGGTCTGACGCTGGATCGGCGTCACACCGTCCCAATCAGCACTCCCGCCATGTCCCGGCAGGTCGAAGGCTGTCATCGACAGCAGATCATTCAACCCGGTCGCCAACGGCATGAACGCCATCGAATGCCCCATGGTGCAATGCAACATCAGCGCCGGCTCATCCCCCGCACCAAAGCTATAAACCTGAGTATCAACGCCCGCGCAGGTCCTTACACCAGACACTTACAACTCACCCTTCAGATGCAGTTCCAGTTCGTCCAGGCGATCCTGCCCCCAGAACTTCTGTCCACTGTCGCAAATGAAAAACGGCGCACCAAAGACACCGTTGGCAACGGCCTCTTCCAGGTTGGCTGCATACTCCTCTGCGCCGGTCAACAGGCCGCTATCAGCCAGTGCGGGATCAAAGCCCGCTTCGCTAAGGCAGGCCTTGATCACCTCATCCTGCGCGATGTCCTTTTCTTCGACCCAGCAACAGGTCAGCAGTCGCCGGATCAGCAGAGGCAGATCGCCACCCCCTGCCTTTTGCGCGGCGATCACTGCATAGGACGACGGTGCCGCGTTCGTGGGCCAATGCGCGGGCTGAAACGTCAGCGGCATCCCCAGCTTGCGTGCCTGACGCGGCAATTCCTGCGCGCGGTATTCCTGTCGGGCAGGATGGCGCTGCGGCACAGGCTGACCACCAGTTCGAGAGAATGTGCCGATAATATCGATCGGTTTGTAGGTGACTGTCGTGCCCTGACGTTGCGCAATCTCTTCCAGACGGGTGCCAACCAGATAGGTGTAGGGCGAAATCGTCGAAAAATAGTAATCAATATGTGCCATCTCTGCACCCTTTCGTCGGCATAGCTTTGATTGAGCGTAGCTTAGTGCTAAGCGGTGTCAACGTTACGAATCTGTCATCTCGACCAAATCTTGGGGAACCGTCGACATGCCCACCACCACCGAACCTAAACTGATTTCTGGCAACGCCAACCTGCCACTTGCCAAATCGATCGCGCGACGCATGTCGCTGCATCGGGGGACCAGCCTGAACCTTGTTGAAGGGCGTGTTGAACGCTTCAACGACGGCGAGATCTTTGTAGAGGTCTATGAGAACGTCCGCGGTGAGGACATGTTCATCATCCAGCCGACGTCGAACCCGGCGAACGACAACCTGATGGAACTGCTGATCATGGCTGACGCGCTGCGCCGTTCGTCCGCCGCACGCATCACCGCAGTGATCCCCTACTTCGGCTACGCCCGTCAGGATCGCCGCACCAAGGCACGCACACCCATTTCGGCCAAGCTGGTGGCCAACATGCTGGTCGAAGCAGGCATCGAACGCATCCTGACGCTTGACCTGCACGCAGCGCAGATTCAGGGCTTCTTCGACATTCCTGTAGACAACCTCTATGCCTCGCCGATCTTTGCGCTGGACGTAAAAGAGAAGTTTGCAGGCCATCTGGATGAAGTCATGGTTGTATCGCCCGACGTGGGCGGCGTGGCCCGTGCCCGCGAACTGGCCAAGCGTATCAACGCGCCGCTGTCGATCGTTGATAAACGCCGTGAAAAGCCCGGTGAAGTAGCCGAAATGACCGTCATCGGTGACGTGACCGGCAAGCGTTGTATCATCGTAGACGACATGTGCGACACCGCTGGTACCCTGTGCAAGGCCGCTGAGGTGCTACTGGAGCATGGCGCAACCGAAGTACACGCCTACATCTCGCACGGTGTGATGTCCGGCCCAGCGGTCGAACGTGTCACCAACTCGGTGATGAAGTCGCTGGTGATCACCGACTCGATCCAGCCGACCGAAGCGGTTAAAAACTGCCCCAACATTCGCATCCTGCCGACCGCACCGATGTTTGCCCAGTCGATCATGAACATTTGGCACGGCACCTCTGTTTCGTCGCTGTTTGAAACCGAAACGCTGGAACCGATCTACGAAGGTCAGTTCCCCGGTTAATCGGGCGACCCCCAACAGCATTATAGAAACACAAAGGGCGCCATTTGGCGCCCTTTTGCTGTCCGACTGTCATCCACGGGGCAGCGTCAGGGTACGTCCCAGTGATCCTCATCCGCGACCGGACCGATCGCCATCCAGCCAGCACGGGCGCGGGCAACGCGCGTGTCGCCCCAGGTGCGGAACACAATATCGAATTGCTGCGGGGTGATATTTTCCGCCTCGAGGTCTGTACGCACATTTGTCGATTGATCCACATCCCACATCGACATGGACACCATCACATTCGGCGCGGCACGAAAGGGTTCGGAAAACTGAACGGTCACACGGCATTCGCGCGCCCCCTGGCCAGTCCACATCTCGCCACCGTCTTCGAAATCCGAAAACAGGTTCTGTTGGCCCTGTTCAACACCGACGTTATTGTTGCTGATCTTCCTCATAGGACCACTTTAGCGCATTTTCGCCGCAGCAGGTCAATTGAAACACGCAAAAAGGCCCCGCTCAGTGGAACGGGGCCTTTTGAATTTGTCTTCGCTCTTGCGATTACAGGTTCGTGTGGAAACCCATGTCTTCCGCAATGTGCATCAGGTCCGCCACCAGTTTGTGGGTTTCGTGATGGTTGTCCACGTCCGCGGCCTCGTGGGCTGCTTTCGCTTTCGACAGAAGATCGGTCACGATGTCCTGCGTCACTTCAGCCTTCGGCACAGCCATTTCGGCCAGAACCGAAATGGAGTCCGACGACAGCTCTGCAAAACCGCCGGTGACGAAATAGCTTTCTTCACCTGCGATCACCAAACCGGGACGCAGGGTAAGGATGGTCGGCTCGTGGCCGGCCATCGCTGTGAGGTCACCGCTTGCACCCGGGATCTGCACCTGCTCCGCAGCCAGAGACGCAAGTTTGCGCTCAGGAGAGACGAGATCAAATTGGACTGTATCAGCCATGAATGGCCTCCTTCCGGGTTACGATTAAGCTGCTTCCGCGGCCATTTTCTCGGCTTTTGCGATCACTTCGTCGATGCCGCCAACCATGTAGAAGGCTGCTTCGGGCAGGTGATCGTATTCGCCAGCCACAACGGCTTTGAACGATGCGATGGTGTCTTCCAGCTGAACCTGAACACCGTCGGAGCCGGTGAACACTTTCGCAACGTCGAACGGCTGCGACAGGAAACGCTGGATCTTACGGGCACGGGCAACGGTCAGTTTGTCTTCTTCCGACAGTTCGTCCATGCCGAGGATCGCGATGATGTCCTGCAGCGACTTGTAGCGCTGGAGGATACCCTGAACCTCGAAGGCCACCTTGTAGTGCTCTTCACCAACAACTGCCGGGTCCATCAGACGCGACGAGGAGTCCAGCGGGTCAACGGCGGGGTAGATGCTCAGCTCGGAGATCGCACGGTTCAGAACGGTGGTTGCGTCAAGGTGCGCAAAGGTGGTTGCAGGTGCCGGGTCGGTAAGGTCGTCCGCCGGTACGTATACAGCCTGGATCGAGGTGATCGAGCCGTTCTTGGTCGAGGTAATACGTTCCTGCATGGCGCCCATATCGGTTGCCAGGGTCGGCTGGTAGCCCACCGCCGAAGGAATACGGCCCAGAAGCGCCGACACCTCAGAACCCGCCTGAGTGAAGCGGAAGATGTTGTCGACGAAGAACAGAACGTCGGTACCGGACTGGTCACGGAACTGTTCTGCCAGGGTCAGACCAGTCAGAGCAACACGTGCACGTGCACCCGGAGGTTCGTTCATCTGACCGTAAACCAGCGCAACCTGCGACTCTTCGAGGTTGTCAGGCTTAATAACGTTGGATTCGATCATCTCGTGGTAGAGGTCGTTCCCTTCACGGGTACGCTCACCAACACCTGCAAACACCGAGAAGCCCGAGTGTACTTTTGCGATGTTGTTGATCAGTTCCATGATCAGAACGGTTTTGCCAACACCGGCGCCGCCGAACAGACCAATTTTACCACCCTTAGCGTAGGGGGCCAGCAGGTCGATAACCTTGATGCCGGTCACCAGAACTTCGGACTCGGTCGACTGTTCGTCGAACTCGGGTGCGGGCTGGTGGATGGCGCGGGTTTCGTCTGCGTTTACAGGACCCTGCTCGTCAACGGGCTCGCCCACAACGTTCAGAATACGGCCCAGGGTCGCGTTACCAACCGGAACCGAGATCGGGCCGTTGGTGTCTACAACTTCTTGACCGCGAACCAGACCTTCGGTCGCGTCCATCGCGATGGTACGTACGGTGTTTTCGCCCAGGTGCTGAGCAACTTCCAGCACCAGGTTTTTACCGTTGTTGTCGGTGTTCAGTGCGTTGAGGATCGGCGGCAGCGCGTCTTCAAACTGCACGTCCACAACGGCGCCGATCACCTGAGTGATTTTGCCTTTTGCGTTTGCCATTATTTCGTCTCCGTTCTCTTAGAGCGCCTCGGCGCCCGAGATAATTTCGATAAGTTCGCTGGTGATCACGGCCTGACGCGAGCGGTTGTACTCGATCGTCAGTTTGTCAATCATCTCACCCGCGTTACGGGTTGCGTTGTCCATTGCGGACATCCGCGCGCCCTGTTCGGATGCACCGTTTTCCAGCAGTGCCGAGAAGATCTGCGTGGCTACGCCGCGCGGCAGAAGGTCAGCCAAGATGGCCTCTTCGTCCGGCTCGTAGTCATACAGCGTGCTCTCGCCCGCGTCTTCCGCAGCCTCGAAAGAGGCAGGGATGATCTGCTGTTCGGTCGGAACCTGAGAGATTACCGACTGGAAACGGTTGTAGAAGATCGTGGCGACGTCAAATTCGCCAGCATCGAAACGCGACAGCAGGTCGCGCGCCAGATCCTGAGCATTGACGTAACCGACGTTTTTCACCTCGGACAGATCGACATGGCCGATGAAATAGTCGCCCAGGTCACGTTTCATTTGCTCACGGCCCTTTTTGCCAACGGTCAAGATTTTGACCGTCTTGCCTTGAGCGATCAGCTCTTCGGCTTTGGAACGTGCAAGTTTGGCGATCGAGCTGTTGAAGCCACCGCAGAGACCACGCTCTGCCGTCATGACCACCAAGAGCTGCACCTGGTCGGAACCAGTGCCTGCCAGCAGTTTGGGTGCATCGCCGGAGGTGCCAACAGATGCGGCCAACCCACCCAGAACGGCGTTAAACCGTTCTGCGTAGGGGCGTGCCGCCTCTGCAGCGTCCTGCGCACGACGAAGTTTCGCCGCGGCAACCATCTGCATGGCCTTGGTGATCTTCCGAGTGTTCTTCACACTCTCGATCCGAATTTTTAGGTCCTTGAGACTCGGCATTGCCTTATCTCCCCTTAAGCGAAGTCAGCTGCGAATTCGTCCAGCGCGGCTTTTACTTTGTCAGCCAGCTCACCTTTAACCTTACGGTCGTTGTCGGTGATGTCGGCCAGCAGGTCCGCGTGCTTGCCGCGCAGGTGCGCCAGCAGGCCAGCTTCGTAGCGGGCAACGTCGCTTACTTCGATTTTGTCCAGGTAGCCGTTGGTGCCCGCGAAGATCATGCAGACGATTTCGGCGTTGGTCAGCGGCGAGTACTGCGGCTGTTTCATCAGCTCGGTCAGACGGGCGCCACGGGCCAGCAGCTGCTGGGTGGAGGCGTCCAGATCGGAACCAAACTGCGCAAATGCAGCCATTTCGCGGTACTGGGCCAGCGACAGTTTAACCGGACCGGCAACCGACGACATCGCTTTGGTCTGAGCCGAGGAGCCCACACGCGATACCGACAGACCGGTGTTCACAGCAGGACGGATACCCTGGTAGAACAGTTCGGTTTCCAGGAAGATCTGACCGTCGGTGATCGAGATCACGTTGGTCGGAATAAACGCGGAAACGTCGCCGCCCTGGGTTTCAATGATCGGCAGTGCGGTCAGCGAGCCTGCGCCGTGATCTTCGTTCAGCTTTGCCGAACGCTCCAGCAGACGCGAGTGGAGGTAGAAAACGTCACCCGGGTACGCTTCACGGCCCGGCGGACGACGCAGCAGCAGCGACATCTGACGGTAGGACACAGCCTGTTTGGACAGGTCATCATAGATGATCAGCGCGTGCTTGCCGTTGTCACGGAAGTATTCAGCCATTGCGGTCGCGGCGTAGGGCGCCAGGAACTGCATCGGGGCCGGGTCGGACGCGGTAGCGGCCACAACGATCGAGTATTCGATCGCACCGGTTTCTTCCAGCTTCTTCACCAGCTGCGCAACGGTCGAGCGTTTCTGACCAACTGCAACGTATACGCAGTACAGCTTCTTGCTCTCATCGTCGCCGGCGGCGTCGTTGTAGGATTTCTGGTTCAGGATCGCGTCCAGAGCAACGGCAGTTTTACCGGTCTGACGGTCACCAATGATCAGCTCACGCTGGCCACGGCCAATCGGGATCATCGCGTCAACCGATTTCAGGCCGGTTGCCATCGGTTCGTGAACCGATTTACGCGGGATGATGCCCGGTGCTTTCTGGTCGGCGATGCGACGCTCAGCGGCTTCGATCGGACCTTTGCCGTCCAGCGGGTTGCCCAGACCGTCAACAACGCGACCCAGCAGACCTTCACCGGCAGGCACGTCCACGATGGAGTTGGTGCGCTTTACGGTGTCGCCTTCTTTAATGTCACGGTCGGTACCGAAGATAACGACACCTACGTTGTCGCTTTCCAGGTTCAGTGCCATCCCGCGGATGCCACCGGGGAATTCGACCATTTCACCAGCCTGGATGTTGTCAAGGCCGTGTACGCGGGCAATACCGTCACCGACGGAGAGCACGCGACCAACCTCAGCAACTTCGGCTTCCTGACCGAAGTTCTTGATCTGGTCCTTCAGGATCGCAGAAATCTCTGCAGCTTGGATACCCATTTATCCGACCTCTTTCATTGCATTCTGGAGGGAGTTGAGCTTGGAGCGGATCGACGTATCGATCATCTTCGAGCCCACTTTAACGACAAGACCGCCGATGAGAGATTCATCAACGGTCGCATTGATATTCACGGTTTTGCCCACACGCGCAGCCAGAGTCTTTGACAGTTTCTCAGACTGGGTTTTGGTCAGGGCTTTCGCGCTGGTCACGTCTGCAGTGACTTCACCCTTCTCTTCCGAGATCAGGGCGGACAGCTGCTCCAGCAGCTGCGGCAGCACGAACAGGCGGCGCTTTTGCGCCATCAACGCCAGACCGTCACGCAGGACAGCCTCCAGACCCATTTTCTGGGCCACGGCGGTGATTGCCTTTTCTTGTTCGTCACGCGACACCAGCGGCGAGCTGATCAGCCCGCGCAGCTCTTCGCTGGCCTCCAGGGCTGCTGAAAGATCGGTGACATTGGATTCAAGATTGCCGAGAGCATTGCTCTCGTTGGCAATCTCAAAGATTGCGGTGGCATAGCGCGCGGCAATGCCTGAGGAGATCGAAGCTGGTTCGGACACGTCCACCCTTCCGACTTTTCTGGCCCCGGCCCGGCGCATACGGAACCGTCCCGGGGGCGTTTAGATCCCAAGCCAGAGTGGTACTCGGACTTTTGTATCGAAATCGCTGGGGGTGTAGCAGAGCATCCGCATCCTATCAACCTGTTGTGAGTTTTCGGCATGCAAAAGAATACCACATCTTTTCATTACGTTAGCTGTGGTGCGACGCTTTGCTGCGGAAATCGGTCACAAAAAGCGACCAGTTAGACACATCTTTTTCGATTCCCTTGCGGTCCTCGGTGTATCAATTCCCAGACGCCACGTCAGAACGTCGATGCAAACATGCAACAGGTGATCGCTAACAGCAGGAACGAGAAAGGTCCACACGCCAAAATGCGCCAAAAGAGCGCGGTCAGATCGGTGCCACTTCTTTGGATGGATTAGGGGTCAGAATCTGCAACGGACGGCTGACTGTTTCGCGCAACCCGGGGCCACTCGGGGCTTGAATGCGCTTGGACACCTCAACCATGATCACCCCGCCAGCAGCGACTTTTGGTATTGAATGGCCCAGCTGTTCAATCATCTGCCCCGCCTTGCGCCAGAACCGTCGCTGCGATGGGGGTTGGAACAGCGCATATTCATGTCGTTCGATGCTGAAATGATGCTGGCGCAGTTGTGCCTCCAGCTGCCCCAGGGTGTAGGGGCGGCCATAGCCAAATGGCGTGCGATCGCTGCGCGACCATAGGCCCGCACGGTTGGGGACAATAAAGATGGCGCGTCCACCAGGCCCCAGAACGCGGAAACACTCGTCCAACAAAGCGGACGGCTGTTCGCTGGTTTCCAGCCCGTGCATCACCACCAACCGGTCCACATGACCGGTATCCACGGGCCAGCTGACCTCTTCGCACAGCACAGCCATATTGGGTAGGCCAGTGGGCCACGGCATCACCCCCTGCGGTGCGGGCATCAGGCCAGTGATCCGGCGCGCGTCATTCATGTATGGACGCAAGAGCGGTACGGCGAAGCCAAAGCCCACCATCGTTTCGCCGGTAGCGTTCGGCCACATCTGCACCAGATGATCGCGCACAGCTTTCTGCGCAGCACGGCCCAGCGTGCTGCGATAATAGAAATTGCGCAGGTCTTTCACATCAAGGTGCATTGCAGCCGGTCCTTTGATCCGCCACTCTGGGTCCCACCATAGCGATCACATAAGGAAACGCCATGCCTCTTGAGCTTGTGACCATTCCCTGTCTGGCAGACAACTATGCCTATCTGATCCACAACGCCGACACGGGGCAAACTGCGGTGATCGACGTCCCCGATGCTGCGCCAATCAGTGCCGCCCTGAAAGAGCGGGGCTGGATGCTGTCGGATGTCCTGCTAACCCATCATCATTGGGACCACGTGGACGGTTTGGCTGATCTACTGGCGGATTATCCCGCAAATGTGATCGGGGCGGAGGCGGACGCGCATCGACTGCCCACGCTGAATGCAACCGTTGCCGACGGGGATCGCCTGGCCATCTGCGGTGAAGAGATGCAGGTTTTAGACGTATCCGGCCATACGCTAGGCCACGTGGCGTTTTATTTTGCGGCGTCAAATATGGTTTTTACAGCTGACAGCCTCATGGCACTGGGCTGCGGACGCCTGTTTGAGGGCACACCAGATCAGATGTTTGACAGCCTGTCTAAACTAGCGGCCCTGCCCCCGCAGACGCTGGTGTGTTCGGGTCATGAATATACACAGTCCAATGCCAAATTCGCGATCACCATTGACCCTGAGAATGCAGCACTTATCTCTCGTGTACAGCAAGTCGAACAGGCCCGAGCCGCAGGTGAGGCAACGGTCCCCAGCCTATTGTCACTAGAATTGTCAACAAACCCATTCCTGCGCTGCACTGATCCGGCAGTACAGGCCACGGTTGGCATGATCGGTGCAGATCCTGCAGCAGTATTTGCAGAGATCAGAACACGCAAAGATAACTTCTAAGCACTTGCCCTGAGGATCAGCAAAGGAACGAATATAAAGGTTGACCGGAAGAAAAGACTTGAAGCCCCCGCCATATCGACCAAACTTTAACCTTATACAGGTACGGTCGTTATAGGTGAGGACACCGCACTTCACGGACTTTTCGACCCAAAGCAGGAAGGAGCGCTAACTGTGCCTTCATTCTCGAATACGCTGGAACAGGCGATTCACGCGGCCCTGGCCCTGGCCAATGCCCGCAAACACGAATTCGCAACGCTGGAGCATCTGCTGCTGGCGCTGATCGACGAACCCGATGCTATGCGTGTTCTCAAAGCGTGTTCTGTGGACACTGAGGACCTGCGCAGCACTCTGGTAGAGTTCATTGATGATGACCTCAGCAACCTGATTACCGACGTCGAAGGATCCGAAGCGGTTCCAACGGCGGCCTTCCAGCGGGTGATCCAACGTGCTGCGATCCACGTCCAAAGCTCTGGCCGCACTGAGGTGACCGGCGCCAACGTGCTGGTTGCGATCTTTGCAGAACGTGAATCCAACGCCGCCTACTTCCTGCAGGAACAGGATATGACCCGCTATGACGCCGTGAACTTCATCGCCCACGGCGTCGCCAAAGACCCATCTTATGGCGAAGCACGCCCCGTATCCGGCGCAGAAGACGAAGAAAGCCTGCACGGCGAAATGAGCGGTGGCCCCGAGGCCGTGGATCCCAAGGAATCCGCGCTTGGCAAGTATTGCGTAAGCCTCAACGAAAAGTCTCAGCAGGGTGACATCGACCCGCTGATTGGCCGCAACCACGAGGTAGAACGCTGCATTCAGGTACTGTGCCGCCGCCGCAAGAATAACCCGCTGTTGGTGGGCGACCCCGGTGTCGGCAAAACCGCCATCGCCGAAGGTCTGGCGCGCAAGGTTGTGGCAGGTGAAACCCCTGAGGTGCTGTCTGAAACCATCATCTATTCGCTGGATATGGGCGCACTGCTGGCAGGCACCCGCTACCGTGGTGATTTTGAAGAGCGCCTTAAGGCGGTGATGACCGAGCTGGAAGATCACCCAGACGCCGTTCTGTTCATCGACGAAATTCACACCGTAATTGGCGCTGGCGCCACATCCGGCGGTGCGATGGATGCGTCGAACTTGCTGAAACCTGCGTTGCAGGGCGGCAAACTGCGCTGCATGGGATCGACCACCTACAAGGAATTCCGTCAGCACTTCGAAAAAGATCGTGCGCTCAGCCGTCGTTTCCAGAAAATCGACGTGAATGAACCGTCGGTCGAAGATTCGGTGAAGATCCTGAAAGGGCTGAAGCCTTATTTTGAGGATCACCATGGCATCAAATTCACCAACGATGCGATCAAGACCGCGGTTGAACTGTCGGCCCGCTACATCAACGACCGCAAACTGCCGGACAAGGCAATCGACGTTATTGATGAAGCTGGCGCCGCCCAGCATCTGGTCCCCGAAAGCAAGCGCCGCAAAACCATCGGTGTGAAAGAGATCGAAGGCGTCGTCGCCAAAATCGCACGCATCCCACCGAAGAACGTGTCGAAAGACGACGCCGAGGTGCTGAAAGATCTGGAGAAATCGCTGAAACGCGTTGTCTTCGGTCAGGATCCTGCGATTGAGGCGCTGTCCAGCGCGATCAAACTGGCCCGCGCGGGTTTGCGCGAACCGGAAAAACCCATCGGCAACTACCTGTTTGCCGGTCCAACCGGTGTCGGCAAAACCGAGGTGGCGAAACAACTGGCCGATCAGCTGGGTGTGGAACTGCTGCGCTTTGACATGTCCGAATATATGGAGAAACACGCCGTGTCCCGTCTGATCGGCGCGCCTCCGGGCTATGTCGGATTTGATCAGGGTGGCATGCTGACCGACGGTGTAGACCAGCATCCGCATTGCGTACTGCTGCTGGATGAAATGGAAAAGGCGCACCCGGATGTCTACAACATCCTGTTGCAGGTGATGGACCACGGCAAACTGACCGACCACAACGGTCGCACGGTCGATTTCCGCAATGTGATCCTGATCATGACCTCGAACGCTGGGGCGTCGGAAATGTCCAAGGCTGCGGTTGGCTTCGGCCGTGACCGCCGCGAAGGTGAGGATACCGCCGCGATCGAACGCACCTTTACCCCTGAATTCCGCAACCGTCTGGATGCGGTGGTCAGCTTCGGCCCGCTGCCGAAAGAGGTGATCCTGCAAATCGTAGAGAAGTTTGTGCTGCAGCTTGAGGCGCAGCTGATGGACCGCAATGTCCACATCGAACTGACCCGTCCCGCCGCCGAATGGCTGGGCGACAAGGGTTACGACGACAAAATGGGCGCCCGCCCGCTGGGCCGTGTCATTCAGGAGCACCTGAAAAAACCGCTGGCCGAAGAACTGCTGTTCGGCAAACTGACCAAAGGCGGTGTGGTGAAAGTCGGCATCAAGGATGGCGCGCTAGACCTGCGCATCGAAGGCCCGAAAAAGCAACAGATCACTGGCGACAAGCCCCCACTGCTGACCGCAGAGTGATTTGAACCACATAAGAAACAGAAAACCGGCCCCAATCAGGGCCGGTTTTTCTTTGTCAGGTCATCGCTAAAATCACTAGGCGCGACCTGCGGCCTTTTCCCGTGCTGATAGGAAAATGTAGGTGATGATCCCGATATTGCCCAGATTCCAGACAATGCCATTCCAGAACGCCAACTGGTAGCTGCCGCTCAGATCATAGATCAATCCAGACACCCAGCCCCCAAGCGCCATGCCTACAATCGTGGACATCATCACAAACCCAACCCAGCGCCCGGCCTCTCGGGCTGGCATCAATTCGCGCACGATCACCGCGTAAGAAGGGACAATGCCACCCTGCGCCAGACCAAAAATGGTCGAAACCACATAGAGCGACACCAAGCCATCAAAGGGTAGATAGAGAAACAACGCCAGCATCTGCAAGGTTGACCCAATCAACAAGGTCAGCACCCCACCCAGAACATCCGCCAGCAGTCCCGAAATCAACCGCGATACCACACCACCCAACAGCATCAGCGATAGCATCTCGGCACCGACCGCTGGCCCAAATCCCAGATCAACACAGAGCGCAACAATATGCACCTGAGGCATCGACATCGCAACGCAGCACGCAACCCCAGCAAGCCCGAGGATCAACGCAATCTGTCGTGGACTAAGTCCGCCGATCCCACCCGCAGCGGCACCCTGCGCCAGCGCGTCTGGCATTTCGGACAATGGCAGCCGACGGCGCAACATCAGTGTCAGCGGCGGCACTGTGACGGCGATGATCAACGCCAATAGCAGATAGACACCGCGCCACCCCTCGCTGGCCAGATGACCTGACAACAGCAGCGGCCAGATTGCACCCGATAGGTAGTTGGCGCTGGCGATCACCGCGATGGCAATGCCACGGCGACGCTGGAACCACAGGGACACATCGGCAATCAACGGACCAAAACTGGCCGCAGTGCCAAGCCCAACCAACACATGCAGCAATGACACAACGCCAATGCCGGGGCTGATCGCCGCCAGCGCAAATCCCGCCGCCATCACCAGTGACATACCAGATAGCACGCGCACCACACCAAAGCGGTCCACCATCACCCCGATCAGAAAGTTTCCGGCAGCAAAGCCGACCATAGTCCAGACATAGGGGTAAGAGGCCTGCGCGCGATCAAGACCGAACTCTGCCTGAATCGCGGGCATAACCATGATCACGATCCACATCCCGACATTGCCGATCAAGCCAATCAACAGGGATAGGCCAAGGCGGCCCCAAGAATATCGGCTATCCAGAACAGTGCTTTGCATCCCGCACTATTGTCCGGCTGACACCATAGGGACAGACCGTAGAGTTACGTATCGGAAACCCGACCGCGCAGCGCTTTGACCTCGCCGCGTTGTTTTTTGGCATCCAAACGGCGCCGCTGGCTGCCTTTGGTGGGTTTGGTGGGAATGCGGCGCTTGGGGCGATGCGTTGCCTTTTCGATTAGTTCGACCAACCGTTCACGCACAATCTCGCGGTTGCGTGCCTGACTGCGGGTTTCGTCGCAAAACAGGATCAATGCCCCCTCTTTAGTCCAACGCCGCCCTGCCAACCGTTTCAGCCGCGCCTTCACCGGACCGGGCAAATTTGGGGAACGTTCCGCCTCAAACCGCAGTTCAACGGCGGTGGACACCTTATTGACGTTCTGCCCACCGGGGCCAGAGGCCCGGATGAACTGTTCGCTAATCTCCCAATCGGCGATGCTGATATCGTCAGTGACCCGTAACATGGCGCCAAGATCCCTGAAATCCGCGCAAAAGAAAAGGGCCGCACCCGATATGGGCCCGACCCTAGGGGTTAAAGGAGGTGGTCCGGTTAGGTTTGACCCAACTCCAGCGGTTTCTCAGCCAAGGGCTGCCTCAGCTTCGATCCTCCAGAATTGTCCCGACACCGTTCTCCATGATCCCATTAGACACTAGGCACCTCCTTTCTGAAGTTTAAGATAACCTCAGCGTGACACAGATTTGCCCAATGTCAAAACAAAATCATGTGGTCCGTGCCGTGAGCGACCCCACAATGATGCGGAATGGTACAAGAGCCAGCAGTGCCAGCGACAGTTTTACCATCCAATCTGCAACAGCCAACGACACCCACAGCGGCGCAACCGGCCCCGTACCCAAGAGCGGCAGCATTTCACCGGCCCAAGAGACGTCATTGCCTGGCTCAACAAAGGTCAACGCGCCCGAGAATGCGATGGTGAAGAAGATCGCAGTGTCCAGCGACGAACCGATCAGCGTCGACGCCAGCGGTGCACGCCACCATGCGCCTTCGCGCAGACGGTTGAACACAGCCACATCGGTCAGCTGGGCCACCAAGAAGGCAGTGCCAGACCCAATGGCGATACGCAGTGTAACAGCGGGATAGGAGAACCCATCGCCCTGCAACATGATCTGCGTGCCGATCAGCGAACAGATCACACCGACGATGAAACCAGCGATTACAACACGGCGGGCAGGGCCTACGCCATAAACGCGGTTCATCACATCAGTGACGAGGAAAGCGATAGGATAAGTGAAAGCGCCCCAGGTCAGCCAATCCCCGTAGAGGAACTGCACCAGGACGTTCGAGGCAACCACAACGGCTGCCATGGCAAAAATGCCAGGAAGATATTTGTTCATGTCAGTTTTCCGTTTTGACAAGGTAGCGGCGACTTGGCCCCTTTTTGCAAGGGACGGGCGGCGTTTAATCTCTCAAAACGCTATTGGCAAGGGGTTTGCGCAGGTAGGACAACCGCAGCCACGTCACCGATGAGCCGTATCTGATGCAGGCGCAATGATGTACTCAACGATTTCACTGGTCTGGAAGAACTTGAAATTGTCATCCGCAATCATCGTCAAACGGATCAATCCGGCATCATCGCGCCAGACCGACAGACCTTCCAGATTGTCATGCGTACCAATGCCCGTACGCAACAACACCTCTCCTGCGGCATCGAATGCGTTTAGATCAAAACGGCGGAGCCGGGTGCGAAACCCGATACCTGAGAAGCGACGTTCCAACAGGTAGAATAGTCCATCAGGCCCAAAGTCCGCACCAACCGGAGAGAAGCCATCGCTGGCTTCGATGTAGTAGAGGATCTGCCAGCCCTTTGAGTTCAAACGGTAAAGTGGCAATTGGCTGTGATTGTCTGGCACTTCCTCGGGCACGGCATAAACCCGGTTGCGACGGTCAATCGCCAAGGCCTCTATGCCGGCATTTTGCGCGAACCGATGAAAATCCGGGTGACTAGACATCACCGTTGGCGCCCCAAACGCGCGCGGGTAGCGCCAGACCTGATTGAGCCGTTCCAAACTGACATAAAACGCTCCATCTGCCTGTTGCGCCAATCCTTCGGAATCGCGTTTCCAATGCTTCAACGTGACGCCCTTGGGGCGCTGCAATCGTTTATGGCGCTGCACTGAAACGCCCGTGATACGCCCACCAGAACGCAGCAGTGTCCCCTCAATCAGGGTCATGCGATCGGTCAACGCCAGAAAGTCACGTCCGTTGGCGGCCACCTCAATCGCGGACAGACCACCGAATCCGTCAAACTCTTCGTTCCAGACATAGCGCGACTGGAATTGTATTTGCGATACGCTCTCTGCACGGCCCGAAACCGTCAGAAGCACTGCGCCCAGCGCAACTAGCGCGACTGTAAGACGTTTACGCATTGTGCGGGTAAGCCTGCTAGCGTGAGGGGACCTTTGGGTTTGGGCTTGGGCGCGTTGGGGTCGACGGGTTTCGGGGGCGGCGGGAACAGGATGTCCTGAACCCATTCCTCTGCCGCGTCGCATCCGTCACCGGCGGGCACTGGTGTTTGATCCACGCAGCCCTTCATGCCCTCGGGGCAATGCAGACGGACGTGGAAATGGTAGTGGTGCCCCCACCACGGACGGATTTTGCGCAGCCAGCTGCGGTCGCCCTTGGCATCCTTGCACATCTGCACCTTGGCACCGGGGAAGACAAAAATCCGTGCAACTCGCGGATCCGAAGCAGCCGCTTTCATCACTTCATGATGCTGTGGCGTCCAATCGGAATTCACATAGGCCCCATTGGCGCGGCGCATGGAGATCGACGACAGGTTTTCGCGTTCAGCGCGGCTGAGGTTCAGCCGCTTGGGCGGCAACATCCAGATATCCGCGTCCAACCCCATCTGATGACTGCGGTGACCGCTCAGCATCGGGCCGCCGCGCGGCTGGCTCAGGTCCCCGACATAGATACCTTCCCAGCCCGGTTGCTTGGCCGCAGCGCGCGACAAATCCTTTAGGAAATCAATGGTATCAGGATGGCCCCAATTGCGATTGCGGCTAAGGCGCATGGCCTGCCACGTTGGGCCAGTTTCAGGCAGCTCCACACCGCCGGCCAGACATCCCTTGGCGTAGCTGCCATAGGCATGAGGCGTCTGATCCGATCCGGACTGGGCAGCACCAAACAATTGTTTGGCAGGCACACCGCGCATATGCGTCGGAATATCATCCTGACTGGCCAACACAGGCGCTGCAGAAGAGGTATCAGGCGCATCGGACATACAGCCCGCGACCAGCATAAGCGCAGCCAGAAAGCCTACCGATTTCAAGAAGTGTGCTGCCATCCGTCGTTGTCCCCGTGCGGTTTAACCCACGCTAGCAAGATCAACCCCACAAGGAAAAGCCCGATAAGCGGCGATACGCCCATTTGCTGGCTGCCAGTGACCACGGTTGCGACTCCAATCAGCGTCGGCGCCAAGAATGACGTCGCTTTGCCCGCCAAGGCGTACAGACCAAAACTCTCTGCCATTTTGCCAGGATTGGCCTGGCGCACCATCATAGTCCGGCTGGCGGATTGGATCACCCCGCCCGCTGCGCCGATCAGTGCCCCAAACACATAAAACGCAATGTCCGGCAGGTTAGAGTCTGCATCCACGGCAATCCCGTAAACGCTTTCACGCGAGACGAACACGATCGACACGGCCACAAAGCTAAGGATGAGGATGCAAATGGTGATCACTGGTTTAGGGCCAAAACGCGCATCAGCGTGACCGCCCAGAACCGCAAACACCGCTCCGGCGATAATTGCAACAATGCCGAAAATACCGGTGTCGACGACGGTCCAATTCAGTGTTCCCGCGGCATAAATGCCACCAAAGGTGTACATGCCATTCAACGCATCACGGTAGAACATCGAACTGCCAAGATAGGCGAAAAGGGACGGCGTCTGCGGCAAACTCCGGATGGTCCCAACCAAACTGCGCAGCGCTGTTTTGATCGCACCTTTAGGGGCGCGCGGCGGTTTGGGGTCACGGACCCACAGGAAAAACGGCACCATAAACACCACGTACCACAGCGCAGTCAGCGGCCCGACAAATCGGGTGCCTTCGCGCATCTCGGGATCCAGTCCAAATGCTGGCGATAGCCCGATGAAGGTTTTGCCGGTTGCCGCACTTTCGGCAAAGAACAAGAGCATCACCACCAGCGCAATCAGGCCGCCTATATAGCCAAAGGCCCAGCCATTGCCTGAAATCTTGCCGATCTCTTCTTTGGTGCCCAGATCCGGCAGCATGGAGTTGGTGAAAATCGTCGCAAATTCCATCCCGATCATACCGATGGCAAAGAACATCAGCGTCGCAATCAGGTTAAAGTTGTCCGGGGCTGCCCACCAGACACCAGAGGCGCCGATGACATACATCGCTGAAAACAGCCAGATCCAACGCATCCGGTTGCCCGCTGCGTCGGCCAGCGCCCCAAGGATCGGGGCCAACACCGCAATCACGATCCCCGCCGCCGCAATGCCAAAGGCCCAAGCGGCCTGCGCCTGCGCGCCATCGCCAATCAGCTCTTTGATATAGGGCGCAAAAATAAAGGTGATCAGCAGCGTGTTGTACGGCTGCGATGCCCAATCAAAGAAAAACCAACCCCAGATGCGCTTGCGCATGTTGTGTCCTAACCTGCTCGTATCCCCCAGTCGTTATGACAGGGCAATCAGCGCCCTGACAAGAGCGCCCGGAGGTTCCAGCGCGCTTTGTGGTGGATCGCGCCCTTAGCGCTGCGGCGGCCAGGGGCGGTTATCCTCGGCTTCCAGCCAGTCCTGCACCCAGTCAGGCAAAGGTTTGTTTTCGGCGTTCGAATCAATTGCAGCGATCACTTTGGCTGTGGGTACAATTCCGTTGCGATCCGTGACAGCCGTGCGGAATACCGCGTGGTTGGCGCATTCGCCGTCCTGTTTCCAGATCTGCTGATCGATGTAGAAAAACCGCTCATCCCAACCGAGGCCACGGGTGCGCATCTCAAACTTTTCAAACGGACGTAGGCGACGACGGTAGCGCACACAGGCACCAGCAACGGCCATGCCCCAGCAATTGGCGCGCATCGCGCCGGACAAACCGACACGCAAACCCATCGGAACGCGCCCCAGATCGTACAGCATCAGGGTACGGCCATTGTTCAATTCGATGAATTGGTCGATGTCGGACAGCCACACCCGATGATGGGATACATGCACCTCATCAAAGGCCAAAGGCGGTGCTTTGCGGTTTTTGATGATTTCTTTCATCATGCGCAAATAAGGATACATGGCGGGCTCTCCTGCGGGTTTACGAACCGCTGAGTTGACCCGATCCACCCGAAGGTCAAGCGCAACCGAGCGTCAAGTCAAGGCAAGCCCTTGCTTCGGGGCGCTTGCGGGCTTACCTGTTGGGCATACGTCTACTTTGAGGTCCATTTATGCTGTCCCTGATCCAGATCCTGTTGTTGGTGCTTGATATCCTGTGGTTCTTCTTGATCGCCCATGTGATCATGTCCTGGCTGATCAACTTTCAGGTGCTGAATGTGCGCCAACAGTTGGTGGGGCAGATCTGGTACATGCTGAACCGCATTCTGGAACCGATCTATGGCCCCGTGCGCCGTGTCCTGCCCCCGATGAGCGGGATTGATCTGGCGCCGCTGGTGGTGCTGGTGGGCATTTACGCGGTACGCATCATCCTGATGAACAACATCTCGGCCTTCTACTAAGCTGCGCCAATTGGACCAGTGCGGGCATCCGCACTTGTCCCCCTAGCCGTGGTATGGGAAAACACCTGCAAGAGCAGATATAGACACTGTTGCAGGATCCCATGCCAAGCGCTGCCACGCTTCTGAGCGAATATTTTGGCTTTGACGCCTTCCGCCCCGGGCAGGAAGAGGTAGTCGAAGCTGTGGCCAATGGCCAGAACACCCTGGCGATCATGCCCACGGGTGGCGGTAAATCCCTGTGTTTCCAATTGCCTGCGCTGATGCGCGAGGGTGTTACGGTGGTGATATCGCCGCTCATCGCGCTGATGCGTGATCAGGTGCGCGGGTTGCGTGAGGCAGGGATTGAAGCGGGCGCGCTGACCTCTGGTAACACACAAGAGGAAACCGATGCCGTCTGGGACGCACTGGAAGAGGGGCGGCTGAAACTCCTCTACATCGCACCCGAACGTCTTAGCGCGGGATCGGCCTTGGGCATGCTGCGGCGGATCAACGTCAATCTGATCGCAGTGGATGAGGCGCATTGCGTCAGCCAGTGGGGCCATGACTTCCGCCCTGATTACCTGCGCATCGGTGAATTGCGCCGCGCCTTGGGCGTGCCGCTGGCGGCCTTTACCGCGACGGCGGACGCCGAAACGCAGGCGGAAATTGTCAACCGCCTGTTTGACGATGAACAGCCCGCCACCTTCCTGCGTGGCTTTGACCGGCCCAATATCCATCTAGCCTTTGCCGCCAAGAACAACCCGCGCACGCAGATCCTGAACTTCGCCGCCGCGCGCAAGGGACAGTCGGGCATCGTCTATTGCGGCACCCGTTCAAAAACCGAAAAACTGGCCGCCGCGCTGCGCGAAAACGGCCATGCTGCTGCGCATTATCACGGCGGCATGGATGCCGAAGATCGCCGCATCACCGAGGTTCGTTTTCAAAAAGAGGACGGGCTGATCGTCGTCGCCACCGTCGCCTTTGGCATGGGCGTCGATAAACCCGACATCCGCTGGGTTGCCCATGCGGACCTGCCCAAATCGATCGAGGCCTATTATCAGGAAATCGGTCGTGCGGGCCGTGATGGCGGCCCCGCCGAAACCCTGACGCTGTTTGGTCCCGACGACATCCGCCTGCGCCGCAACCAGATTGACGAAGGCCTTGCGCCCCCCGAACGCCGGATGGCGGATCATGCGCGGCTGAACTCCCTGCTGGGATTGGCAGAGGCGTTGGAATGTCGCCGCAAAACCCTGCTGGGCTATTTCGGCGAGGATGAGGTGACATGCGGCAAGTGTGACCTGTGCGACACCCCGCCCGAGGTGTTTGACGGCACCCAACCGGTGCGCATGGCCCTATCGGCGATCCTGCGGACCGAGGAATGGTATGGATCCGGTCATCTGATCGAAATCCTGTTGGGCAACACCAATGACCGGATTTCTGCCCGTGGTCATGATCAACTGCCCACTTTCGGCGTGGGCAAGGCTTATACCCGTCCCCAGTGGCAGGCGATTTTCCGGCAAATGATGGGGCATGATCTGATCCGCCCCGATCCCGAACGCCACGGTGCCCTGCGGATGACTGACACCGCCCTGCCGATCCTGCGCGATCAGGAAAAGATCATGCTGCGCAAGGACAGCATCACATCGGCCAAACGCCGCCCCGCTGTAAAGGCGCTGGTCAGCGAAGAAGACGCGCCGCTACTGTCCGCGCTGAAGGCCAAACGGCGCGCGCTGGCAGAGGCGGGCAATGTGCCGCCCTATGTGATCTTTAACGACCGCACGCTGATTGAAATGGCGGAAACCCGGCCCACCAATCTGGACGGCATGGCCCGCATCAACGGTGTCGGCGCCAAGAAGCTGGAACGCTACGGCGCTGATTTTCTGGCCATCATCACCGGCGCGACAGAGGATGTGCACCCCCAACGGCGCAAGCTGGCTGGTCGCGCCGCCGGATCGCTCTATGATCGGTTATTGGAGGTACAGGCAGATCTGGCGCGGGGGGCGGATGGCCTCGACAAACCGCTGAGCTGCTCGGCCTCCATGCTTGCGAAAGTGGCGCAGATGCGCCCGCAGGATGCCAGCGCGATGGAACGCCTGCTGGGCGACAAACGCGCAGAAAGATTTGGCGCGGCCTTTCTGGACGTGCTGCACGAGGTAAGTTAGAATTATTCTAAACAGTTTCTAGGAGTCGCCATGCTGATCACCGTTTCCCCCGCCAAGAAAATGGACATGACCCCGGTGGAGGGTGTGGAAACCACAAGCATGCGGTTCCCAGATCGCGCGGCGGAACTGGCGGGTGTGGCGCGCGATCTGTCGGTAGCGGATCTGATGAAGCTGATGAAAATCTCGGAATCCCTGGGCAAGCTGAACGCCGATCGCTTTGCCAACTACGGGTCGCAGGAAACAAAGGCCGCTGCGCTGGCCTTTGCGGGCGATACCTATCAGGGGCTGGAGGCGTCCACGCTCGACCCTGATGAAATGACATGGGCTCAGGACCACTTCCGCATTCTGTCTGGCCTTTATGGGTTGCTGCGTCCCTTGGATGCGATTGAGCCGTATCGTCTGGAAATGGGCAGCCGCCTGAAAAACCCGCGTGGCAAGAACCTGTACGAATATTGGGGCAGCGACATTGCCGAGGCCCTGAATGAAGAGGCGGCGGCACTGGGCACCGACACGCTGATCAACTGCGCAAGTCAGGAATATTTCGGCGCCGTAGACCTCAAGACGCTGAAACCGCAGGTGATCACACCGGTCTTCATGGAAGAGAAAGCAGGCGTGCCGAAAATCGTCAGCTTCTACGCCAAACGGGCACGCGGCGCGATGGCGCGGTTTATCATCCAGAACCGTCTGGTGGATCCCGAAGGGATCAAGGATTTCGACACCGGCGGCTATCAGTTCCAACCCGCGATGACCGAGGGCAACAATTGGGTCTTCCTACGGTCAGAGGCCGCGCAGGCTGCCGCTTGATCCTGCGGAGGTCAGCCATGTCCATACGGTCCCGCATTGCCCTCAGTTTTGCCCTGCTGCTGCCTACGCTCCCCGCTGTGGCGGATCCGGTGATGGTACAGCCGATTGATTGCACCCTAGGGATGGATTGCTACATCCAGTATTACGTGGATCGTGATAGTGGCCCCGCTGTGCGCGATTTCGGCTGTGGGGCGCTGAGTTACGATGGGCACAAAGGGACGGACTTTGCGCTGATCTCACTTGATCAGATGGAGGCTGGGGTAAACGTGCTTGCCGCCGCCCCCGGCGTAGTGCGCGGCATACGCGACGGTATGGCGGATGAATATTACAACGCCGAAACCTCGACCGAAGTGCAGGGCCGTGAATGCGGCAACGGCGTGGCGATTGATCATGGCGGCGGCTGGGTCAGCCAGTATTGCCATTTGAAACAGGGCAGCATCGCCGTGATCGAAGGCCAGCGTGTGGGGGCCAATGCGGTCCTCGGACAGGTCGGGCTATCTGGCAAAACACAGTTCCCACATCTGCATCTGTCGATCCGCCATCAGGGGCAGGTCACCGATCCCTTTCAGCCGCACAGTGATCAATGCAACGCGGATGCAGAAGTCAATGATCCCCTCTGGCAGGATCCGCCAGCGTATACGCCTGCCGGGATCATTGACCTGGGGTTTGCGGAGGCCGTGCCCAGTTATGACGCGGTGAAGGCAGGGCAGGCGCATGAAGAGGTGGTCACCACATCGCCCGCATTGGTCACATGGGCCTACGCCTACGGCAGCCGTCAGGGTGATGTTATGCATCTGCGCATTCAGGGGCCAGAATTGGGTCAGGGGAATGCAGGCCCAACGGTTGTGAACAAACGAATCCTGTTGCAAAAATCACAATCCATTTTCTTTCGCGCCATTGGTCGCAAACGCCCTACAACGGGCTGGCCCGCCGGACGCTACCATGCCGCGGTGGATCTGATCCGGGATGGCCGTGTTATAGACACCCGCCATTCGGTGATTGAGCTGCGCTAAAGCGCGTTTAGCGTTCGGTCAGTTTCAATTCAATCCGGCGGTTCTGCGCACGAGCGATGGGCGTATCCGCTGGGTTAACCGGCTGAAACTCACCAAATCCATTGGCACTGACGCGTGTCGGCGGAATGCCCAGACGTTCCACCATGAACCGCACCACCGACAATGCACGGGCCTGGCTCAATTCCCAGTTATCGGCAAAAGGCGCCCCTGCCCCCAGCGGCTGATCATCGGTGTGACCATCAACGCGGATAATCCAGTCTATTTCTGCGGGAATATCATCAATGACACTGCGCAGAATTGCGGCCACTTTGGCAATTTCGCGGGTTCCCTCATCCGAGAGATCCGCCCGCCCCGAGGCAAACAACACCTCTGAGGAAAAGACAAACCGGTCACCGACGATTCGCACACCTTCCTGCGTGCCCAGCAATTCACGCAAACGGCCGAAGAAATCGGAACGATAGTTTTCGAGGTCCAGGTTCTCTGCTTCTAGCCGCGCCTTCTCTGCCTCCAGGCGCAGGCGCTCTGCCTCTTCCAGCTGGCGGCGCTTGCGCTCTTCGGATGCGGCACGGGCCAGGGCGGCATTCAGGTTCGACCCCAGCGTTTCCAGTTGCACCTTGGCCGCAGCATCTCGTTCCTGAAAATCATCGATGATCGCCTGCAAGCTAGATAGCTGAGTGCGCAAAGCGGCCAATTGCTGATTAAGCAACGCCTGCTGTTTCTGCGCCTCGGATGCCAGCGCCTCTTGTTCCTGCAGCCGCGCTTGTGCCGTCGCCAATAGGGCCTGCTGGCGTTCAGCCTCTGTCAACTGCGCGGCAGCTTCTGCCTCTGCTGCCAGGCGGGCAGCAAGGGCTGCAGCCAAAGCTTCTTGGGCTTCGGCTTCGTTTTGTGTTTTCGCTTCTTGCGCGGCAAGAGCAGCGGTCAGTTTTTCCGCCAATTCCCCCTGTGCAGCTTCGGCAGCTGCCAAAAGTGTTAGCGTTTCTTCAGCCTCTTTACGCCGCTCTTCCAGCGCCAATGTCATGGCCGTCAGTTCCGCGTCAGCATTTTCCAGACGGGCACGCAGCGAATCGGCAGCAGCGGCTTCGGCCAGACGGGCGCGTTCTGCTTCGCTCAATGCGTCATTCAGTTCGGTCTGTTCGTTCAGCAGCGCGGCTTTTTCTGCGTTCAGCTCTGCGACCAGCGCCTCCAGCGCTTCGGCCTGAGCCGCAGCGAGGCGCGCGGCCTCCGCTTCGGCGTCTATCTCACTGCGGGCTTGGGCAAGAGCAAGGTTCAATGCCTCTTGCTGGGACAAAAGCTCAGCGCGCTCTCCTTCCAACGCAGCAATTGATGCCTGATTGCTGGCCTGCGTGGCCAAGAGTGCGGCGACCTGTGCCTCAAAATCGCTGATCTGCCCCTGCGCATTGGCCAGCTCGTTGTTCAAAGACGCAATCAACGCTTCTTGTGCTGCAGCAGTTGAACGGGCAACAGCCAGCGTTGCATCCAGCGCACCAACCTGTGCCGTAAGCTCCGCGGTCTTTCGCTGTTCCAGTCCCAACGCTTCTGCAAGGGCGGAAATTTCCAACGACAGTGTGTCCAGCTCTGCGCGCTGACCGGTGATGGTTTCACGTAGGACAAACTGCACCACCATAAAAATGGTGAGAACAAACATCAAAACCAACAGCAACCCGGTCATTGCATCCACGAAACCGGGCCAGATCGAGTTTTGAAAGCGTTGTCCGGTGCGCCGCGACAGGGCCATGATTAACCCTCCGGATCTCGCGTGCTGCGCAGGATGGGCTGACTATGTTCTGCGATACGGCCCTGGGCGATCAACCGGGTCAACGAAGCAATATCCATGCGCAATTCTGCCATCGTTTCCTGACGACCGGCGCTGATCTCTTCCAGAATGCGCAACAGCTGCACATCAATGGACCGCAGGCGCATCCGGCTTTCGGCATCCATACCTTCACCGCCGCCATCTGTCAGGGCTGCAACCATACGCTCCTGACTGTCTGCCAAGCGCTCAAGAGCAGAATTTACAGACCGGTCATCCGCCAAGCGATCGGTCAATCTCTCCAACGAAACCGCCAGCGCGCCAAGCTGCTGATCCACATGTGCGCGCCCTGCTTCGGATTGTTCAAACATCTGGCGCATCTGACCCATTTGGTCCTGCATATGATCAAGGATCTGTACGGCAGCGCCATATTCACCGGACGCGTCGCCCTCCCCGCTGGAAAAGCTGACGCGGGTGATGGTGGACAGCCATTCCTCCAATTCGCGGTAGAAACGGTTTTGGCCATGGCCGGCAAACAATTCCAGCAAGCCCACGACCAACGAACCGGCCAAACCCAGCAATGACGAGCCAAACGCCACACCCATGCCCGACAACTGCTGATCCAGACCACTCATCAAGCGGCCAAACACCTCAACACCACTTTCATTGTCGGACGGCGCAAGGCTGCGGATCGTGTCGACCAATGCGGGCACGGTGGTGGCAAGCCCGTAGAAGGTTCCTAAAAGGCCGAGGAAAATCAGCAGATTGACGATATATCGGGTAATTTCCCGCGCTTCATCAATCCGGGTCGCCACGGAATCAAGGATAGAACTGGTTGAGGATGTCGGGATTTCCATCCGCGCAGAATGGCGACGCAATAGCGATGCCAAAGGCGCCAGCAGACGTGGCGCGCGGCGATGCTCCATCTCGTCCCGACCAGAGACAAACGCTTCGATCCAGCGGACAGAGTTAAACAGCTGCGCCACCTGCCAAAAACAGGCCAGGACACCGATGCCAAATACAAACAGGATAAAACCGTTCAGGTACGGATTTGCCTCAAACACAGGCAAAATGCTGGGCAGCGCCAGAAACACCACAAAGGCCGATAGGCCAAGCACCAGAACCATCGACAGGATCTGACGAAATGGGGGGGAAAACTGCGGCGCGACCTCTTGGTCTGACTGTACCATATGGCCAGATCCCGACTTGTTGTTGTTGACAAAAACTCTACGGCGAAGCCGCTGTTAAGCCAAGCGTTTATGCTGTCAGTTCACGCACACGTTCGGTCAACCAATCCAGTTCTGCATCCTGAATGCCCAACTCGTGCAGATGCGCGGCAGTGTTGAACAGATATTCAGGGTTCGGCCCGCGCCCACCAACGGCATGAGCAATAATAGCCGCCTGCTTTTCCAACTCCATCCCGCCGCAATATTGGTCGTGATGCGGGTCGATCACATATGTCACCGCCTCTACCCGGCGGCCATCGCGCAGCTGCACCTCCAGCACCTTTTCCAGATAGGCGGAACTGACAAGCTCACGTTCACGCAGATAGGCCAGCACCTCATCCTCTTCGCCATCGCGCACCGACAGGGCGAGCCCGTGACAAGCAGCCCCAGAAAGTTCATCGAGCGCCAGAACGAGCCCCGGTTTTTCAACCGTACCTCGGTGGTGGATAGAGCTCATACAGAAACTGCGATGGTAATCAGGCAAGGTCGCAAGCGCCTGCTCAGCCGGAGAGAAGCCCGGATTCCACAAGAGTGATCCGTATCCGAACACCCACATCGTCATGCCTCTGATCCTTTCCGCTTGGCGGCTGCACGGGGCAGCGTTATTGCTTCCTCTAAACACCACCCATTGCCCAGAGGAAAGGCACTATCCTGTGAAACGTCTGCTGGTTGTCATTATTGTTGCTGCGCTGTTCTGGTCGACCTATTGGTTCATCGGCTCTCATGAGGTGCGCAATGGCGTTGAAAACTGGTTTGATGACCGACGCACGGATGGTTGGGTAGCAGAAACCACCGACATCAAAGTCGCGGGCTTTCCCAACCGGTTTGATCTGACAATCAGCGATCTGATGCTGGCGGATCCAGCCACCGGCTGGGCCTGGCAGGCACCGTTTTTCCAGGTTTTTGCCCTGTCCTATAAACCCAACCACGTGATTGCCACATGGCCCCACGAACAACAGCTGGCCACGCCTTTTGCCACCTATGACGTGAGCAGTGAACGGATGCAGGCATCGGTTGTCACCGCAGGCACTGATGTGACGCTGGAACGGGCCAATTTGGCTGCCGACCGGTTGCAGATCATTGGCCCATCCGGCGATGGCACCACCATGACCGCCTTTCGCGCGGCCCTGATGACCGAGGGTGAAAACCATTATCGGTTCGCCCTTGGCGCGGACGATCTGGCTCCAGCCAAAGCATTCCGCACACTGGTCGACACCACAGGCCGCCTGCCCCGCACCCTGTCGGCGTTCAGTGCGGATCTGAGCATGACATTTGACGCCCCGTGGGATCGTCACGCACTGGAACAGGGACGCCCACAACCAACCGCATTGGACCTGCATCTGGCCGAAGCCAAATGGGGCGAGTTGGAGCTGGCGCTGGCTGGGGATCTGGATATTGACGCGCAGGGCTGGGCAACGGGCAAGTTGGTGGTCAAAGCACGCAACTGGCGCGAAATCGTGCAAATGGCGGTTGCTGCGGGCGCGCTCACCCCTGACTGGGCACAAACCCTAAGCGGTGGATTGGAAATGGTGGCTGGATTGTCAGGGAACCCAAATACGTTGGACCTACCGCTGACCTTCGCCGGTGAAACCCTTTACTTCGGACCTCTTCCCCTTGGTCCAGCGCCAAATTTCACACTGCGGTAAATCCCGCAGGACGCCCCCATAACCCGTTATCGACAATAGGATCCGCTGCGGTGGCGGGCGGTGTCAAAATGGAAATGGTCCTTGTGGTACTTATCCGCATCCGGCCCCAGAACGGTCCCAAAAGGACCACAGGCCGCGCGATGGGCCTTCTTCAGAATGCGACCTTCGCGCCGTTTATTCCAATCCTTCAGAACGCTGAGGGATTGACCGTTTTGCAGCTTGATCGCGCCGATATCGATCGCCTTACCCTTTCCATGTTCCGAGATTTTGGCGCCTTTGCGATGATTGCGGGTACGGCACACGTAATGTCCGTAAATCGTCAACGACGACACGCCCCCACCGGTGCGGCCAACGGCAGGTTTCAGTCCGTTTTCCACCCATTTTTTTAAGGCCTTGGCCGTGCCGCATTCCATCACCGATGGCTGACTAAGGGTCACACCCGCAACTTCACGTAGGCGAATGGCATTTTTGACGCCGCACCCACGCAACTTGCCGGGCACTCGGCCCACCTCTTCGCCACGCAGACTGCGATCCCCACAGACAGACCCCCGCTTTGGCTGGCGACTGGCCTTATTGGCCAAAGTAGAAGGACGACTGTCCGGACGCCCATAGGGCGCAAACTACGCCCCAGACCATCTGAAACACGCGCCACCTGCACGCGGGCCGCTACATCGCGCAAAATCGCCTGTCCCAGATCCGGTGACACCAACCGCGCAGCGTTTTGAACAACAACAGAAGAAGATATCTGCGGTCGTTCAATTGGACGCAAACTGCGGCCTAGAGGATCTGCCGACACGGTGCCCACACCGCCCAGCGCAAGCCAAAGCCCAGCGAAGATCGCGGTCACAGCCCGCATCACTGGGGCTTGCCGCGCCCGAAGTCTGGTGCCTCGGTATCTTGGCCCGCCTCGATAATACCGCGGCGAATGGCGCGGGTTCGGGTGAAATAGTCAAACAATTGATCGCCATCCCCTGTGCGGATGGACCGCTGCAAGGCGAACAGCTCTTCGGTGAAACGGCCGAGGATCTCCAGGGTCGCCTCTTTGTTGGTCAGAAACACATCGCGCCACATGGTCGGATCGGACGCGGCAATACGGGTAAAATCACGGAAACCGGCGGCCGAAAACTTGATCACCTCGCGCTCAGAAACGCGGCGCAGGTCGTCGGCAACACCCACCATAGTGTAGGCAATAAGGTGCGGAATGTGGCTGACCACGGCACAAACCTGATCGTGGTGTTCCACGTCCATACGTTCGCAATTGGCACCCAACGCCTGCCAGAAGGTTTCCAATCGCTCAGTCGCCGCCTCATCCGCACCATTGGGCACGATCAGACACCAGCGGTTGTCAAACAGCGTGTCGAAACCGGATTCAGGGCCGGAATGCTCGGTGCCTGCCATCGGGTGCGCAGGCACAAAATGCACACCTTCGGGCAGATGCGGCGCGATTGCCTCGATCACCGATTTCTTGACCGACCCAACATCGCTAACGGTGCATCCATCTTTCAGATGTGGGGCAATATCGGCCGCAACCGCCCCCATGACACCAACCGGCACACACAGGACAACCAGATCGGCGTCCTTCACGGCCTCAACCGCGCTGTCGCAAACCACATCACACAACCCGATACGACGAGCAGTTTCGCGGGTTTGTTCAGATCGGGCGTAGCCTGTCACCTCTACCGCGACGCCTGCGCGCTTGATCGCCCAATACATCGACGAAGCGATCAACCCCAGGCCAATCAGCGCAACGCGGTTGTAAACGACACTCACGCCGCACCCTCCCGGTGTTGGGTGATAAACTGGCCAATCGCATGTGCCACACGACGGCAGGACGGTTCATCACCAACAGTGATCCGCAGCGCGTTCGGCAGGCCATATCCTGCAACTTTGCGCACGATCAGACCCTGCGATTTCAGATGCGCATCGGCCGCATTTGCCTCGGCCGCGTCCTGAAATCGTGCCAGGATAAAGTTGGTGTAGGATGGGTCACAGTCGACACCATGTCCTGCCAGCGCCTCAATCAACCAAGCGCGCATACGTGCATTCTCAGTACGGCACTTGTCCAGATAAGCGCGATCACGCAACGCCGCCTCTGCCGCCTGAAGCTGCAGATTGTTCAGATTAAACGGCTGACGCACACGGTTCAGCACGTCGATAATTTCCTTGGGTGCATAGCCCCACCCTACGCGCAAACCACCCAGACCGTAGATCTTGGAGAAAGTGCGCGTCATGATCACGTTGTCACGACTTTCGACCATGCCGGCCCCGCCGTCATAGTCATCAACAAATTCAGCATAGGCACCATCCAGAACCAAAATTGCCTTGGCTGGCAGACCTTCGGCCAAACGCTTGCAATCCTCCATCGGGATCATGGTGCCCGTGGGGTTCGCAGGGTTGGCGATAAACACGATCCGCGTTTTATCGGTGCAGGCGGCCAAGATCTTGTCCACATCCACGGTGCGGTCGGTTTCATCCACCTTCACCGGCGTTGCACCAACGGCGTGCGCCAAAATGGGATACATCGAAAACCCGTGTTCGGTATAAATCACCTCATCCCCTGGTCCGGCAAAGGACTGTGCGATGAACTGCAACACCTCATCGGATCCAACACCGCAGATGATGTTGTCCGCATCCAAACCATGCACATCCGCAATCGCCCGACGCAGCCCCGCGTGATCAGTGCCCGGATAACGATGCAGATCCACCCCCGCAATCCGCAGCGCGTCGGCCACTTTGGGGCTGGGCCCAAACGGGTTTTCGTTTGAGCTGAGCTTTACCACGTCGGTGACACCATCAACATGCGCCGCACCACCTTGGTAGAGGGCGATTTCCATGATGCCGGGTTGAGGCGTGATCTTGGTCATTATTCAGGGCTCCTTGACTGCCCCCCTAATACCCGCCCCCTGTGCAGAGGAAAAGCGACAAGATCACGCGGCGTGCTGAACCCGTGTCGGCTGTCCCGTTTGTGCATCAATCACATAATGCGCCATGTGCTGATCCAGCGTCTGCGTCAGGTCATTTACCGCCGCAATGATACGTTCAACCGTTATCTCATTCATCATGTAAGAGAAGTTCAGCCGCACCCAACCCGGCTTTTGCACTGTGATGCCCGCGCGAATGCTATCGCGCATCTGGTGGGATAACTCCTCGCTGATACCCAGCAGTCTATGACCATATGGCCCCGCGCATGAACAGCCGCCGCGCACCTGTACGCCATAAATGTCGCTGAGCATCATGGTAATCAACAACGGGCTAACAACCTGCCCTGCCCCATCTCGCACCAGAAAGGAAAAGATCGGCAAACGATGCGGCACCTGCCGCCCCAAGAGTTGGATCTGTTCATTATCCTGCCACCCATCCAGCCCCATCGCGGCATAACGTGCTTCACGGGCTGCGATTTCATCCGTGCCGATCACGTCTTTCACCATAAAGGCAAGTGCGGCGCGAATGTCACCGATGATGTTGGGCGTTCCTGCCTCTTCACGGGCTTCCAGGTTGTTGATGTAGTCGTGCGCGACGCTGGACACATAGGTCACCGTCCCACCCCCCGGCCAGCTAGGCCGATCTGCGACAACAGCCGCGCGGTTGACGATCAATACGCCGGATGCACCGGGGCCGCCGGGGAATTTGTGTGGACTGACCACGACCGCGTCCTTTTGCGCATCAGTCCCTGCGGCCATGTCAATCGGCAAATAGGGGCCGCCACCAGCATAATCCCAGACCGCCAGTGCGCCATGCGCCTTCAACAAGCGGGTCACTGCGTCAGTATCCGTCACAATCCCCGTGACGTTAGACGCGGCAGAGAAGCTGCCGATAATCAGATCGCTATCGCTGTTTTCTTGCAAAATGGCTGTCAGCTGCGTCATGCAGGGACCACCTTCTGGGGCTTCGTCAACTTCGATCAAGCGTGCTTTGGTTTCGCGCCAAGGCAAAATATTGGAGTGATGTTCGTAAGGGCCGATCAAAATCACCGGATCCTGCGCCTTTTCGACACCAAACAGGCTAACCAGACGGTTGATACCCGCCGTCGCACCAGAACCGGCAAACACCACTGCGTGATCCGGTCCAGTCCCGCACAGGCGTCCGATCTCTGAGCGCGCGGCGTTGCGCAGGGCAGTCATATGCGCACCGGTAAAGGAACTTTCGGTGTGGCTGTTGGCATAAAATGGTAGAACCTGCGTCTGCACAAACTCCTCGACCTGCCGCAATGCCCGCCCTGAGGCGACATAATCTGCATAGGTCAATTCAACCGGACCATAGAGACCGGGGATTTTCACCCCTTCGCCAATAACGCTGTCAAACAGGCTGCCATCGGTTTTTGCGGCGGTGATCAGTTGACGGAAATGGGACAGAGACATGAGTGAGGGCCTTTATTGTTCGCCCGCCCAATCTGAACGATGCAGCGTGAGATTTTTCACCCTTTCTTTTCGACTTATGCATCAATATTCTATCAATTGACCCACATAGGCGACAATCATGGATCAAATTGACAAACAACTCCTTGCCGCACTGCAAAAGGACGGATCGCTGTCGCAACGCGAATTGGCTGACCGCGTCGGCCTGTCCCAGAACGCCTGTTGGCGACGCCTAAAGGCACTGAGTGACAACGGAGTACTACAAGGATCCACCGCGCGGATTGACCGGCAGAAACTAGGGCTGGATCTGGTTGTCTTTGTACTGCTGCGTACGCGACACCATTCGGCCAAATGGCTGGATGAGTTTCGCCGCCATGTGCTGACCATCCCGGAAGTCGTCGATTTCCACCGGATCAGTGGCGATTATGACTATCAGTTGAAAGTGGTGACCGAGGATATGGCCAGCTACGACGCTGTTTATCGTCGCCTGATCGAAGGTGTCGATCTGGACTCTGTCACTTCCTACTTCGCCATGGAGGCCATCGCCGAAGGCCGCCCCTTACCGCTCTGACCACACTTTCTCTGTTCCGAAAATATCCCGGGTGAATTGGCCGTAGGCCAACGGGGCAGCGCCCCCTTTCCCGCATCAGGGCAAAAGAAAAACCCGCCACAATGGGCGGGTTTTCCAAAAACTTCCGAAGTGGTGCGGCGAAGATTAGTTCTTCGCGTAGAATTCAACCACCAAGTTCGGTTCCATAACAACCGGGTACGGCACGTCGGACAGGCCGGGGGTGCGTACGAAGGTTGCGGTCATTTTCGAGTGGTCTGCTTCGATGTAGTCAGGAACATCACGCTCGGGCAGAGCAACAGCTTCCAGCAGAGCAACCATTTGCTTGGAACGATCACGAACCTCGATCACGTCGCCTTCTTTGACGCGGTAGGAGGGGATGTTCACGCGCTTGCCGTTCACCAGAACGTGGCCGTGGTTTACGAACTGACGTGCGGCAAACACGGTCGGAACGAATTTGGCGCGGTATACAACGGCGTCCAGACGACGCTCCAGCAGACCGATCAGGTTTTCACCGGTATCGCCTTTTACACGCTCGGCTTCGCCGTAGATGCGACGGAACTGTTTTTCGGTCAGGTCGCCGTAGTAGCCTTTCAGCTTCTGCTTGGCGCGCAGCTGGATACCGAAGTCGGACAGTTTGCCCTTGCGGCGCTGGCCGTGCTGGCCGGGGCCGTATTCACGACGGTTTACCGGCGACTTGGGGCGACCCCAGATGTTTTCGCCCATGCGGCGGTCAATTTTATACTTGGCAGACGTACGTTTAGTCACGGCTGATCTCCTTCTTAGGGCGCTGCCCGGGGGCAGCTATGAAGGGCGTTGTCCTCTTGTCTTGCGACATGACAGGAATCCCCTTGCGGGGGCCACCAACACCAATGAAGTGGCGCTTATACTGTGATGTTTGGCAGAGTCAACGCGCTGAGGGCGGAAAACGCCTGTAAAACTGACGTTTTTCACCGGCTCAGCACAGTTTTATCGAAACGGCCCTATCAGGCCGCTTCGTGCATCAGAATCGCGGCCTCGGATTTTGACAGATTGCGGCGGGCATAGCCCCCATAACTCTGCGGATCGGCCTCAATTTCAGGGTACTGCGCCAACAGACGCATCCGGTCAGTGTCATCCAACGTCGACAGCGCCGCGCTGGAGGGATGGAAGCTTTCGGTTTCCACACCATTGGCCCAGAGGATCTGATGATCTGACAGCAGCAAGTGGATATAGGTCACTTCACGCACCTGCGTGTCTATGCGCACCTGTTTGTTGTCCACCAGATCGCTGGCGGCGACCAACACTTCAGGCGTATTGAACAGGGCCCGCGCCACAGCACCACGCACCAACATGCGATGGCTGGGTGACACCAGCAGTTCCTGATCAGGACGATGCACGCCTAGCGCACCGGCATTGATACGGATCGGGCGCAGCTTCGGCATTGCAAATAGACGCGCGCCCGTCATACGACGCGATCCGATCCACAGGATTTCCTGTGTGCCGTTATCCTTGGTCTGCACCTTGTCACCTTCGCGCAGTTCCTGCACCAGACGGGCGCCTTGCGGCGTTTCGATCCGCGTACCGGGGGTAAAGCAAATAACCCCACCGCTGCTGTCAGTGATGTGATTGTCCTGCATCGCATCAAGCGTGTGATGCACCACCCACAACTCACGCCCCTTGGGCGGCAGATTGCCGAGGAACATCAACAACGGCTGCGCGCCCTGCCCCACTTCGATCACAGTGAGCGTGTAAGTCGCGGTGCCGTCTGTCACCACGATGCTGCTGTCTGTCAAAGTTTCGTCAACCTCGATCCGATCGAGGTCTGTCCGTTTTTGCCGCGCCGCACCAACGAGTCGCCGCACCATACGTGCCGCACTCTTGCGGAGATTCGCCTCGCCATCAGCCTGCCCCAAACGCAACAGCTCCTGAGGGCCATCAACCCGCACCGCATCCCCGCTCCAGGACCAAGAGGCCCCAACGTCCAATGCATACAAGGGTGCGGCAGGAATGCCGTCTACTTGCGTCTGTGACCAGGAAATGACGAACGTGCCGTAAAAGCCCGTCCCCATGCTCGTGTCCTGCCTACTAGGTATTTTTGTTTTTTTGTTTGTTTCACTAGAGATAGCAGAAAATTGTCAAAACGCCTAGCCCCGTCGGTATTTTGACACATCATTTCGGAGGTATTCTGGCCGACCTGCAACACGATACACGTAAGGCGCGCACCCCCTGAGCAACGCGCCTATCAAACGAGCAGATTTTGCGTAAAACGCTTAGAAATCTAGGTTCAACCGCAAAGAGCCCACAACCTGTCCTTCTTGCTGGCCTTCGAATTCTTCGCCCAACCAGCTGACACCATAGAACACGCTGCTCTTTTCACCCTGCCAATGCAGACCCGCCCGTAGGCGACTACGGGTATCAGTGTGCGTCACACCGGACGATTCGGGCAGATAAGCCGAATCGTGAACGCGGGCAATGTCGCCGCCCAAGACAACGCTATAACCCGGCACCTTGTTCTGAACGGTACGATAGCGCTGACCACTGACCGGATCACGCACCAAGAGTTCACCGCGCCCGACGCCACCAATGGTCAGATCAGCACCTGCGCGCAGCATGGTTTCCACGCCAGCACGCGCTTCGACAAACGGGCGGATCGATATACCGTCGCCCAATTGCACGCTATGCCCCATTTCCAGCACCGCAGTCGGATGGACAGCGTTGTCAATCTGCGCATCCAAAACAGCATCTGATGCTTTCTGCACCCCCAGCAGATCGTGGAAAGCCCCCTGAAACTGATCAAGCAACGTGTTGTCACCAGTCAGCACCATGTCGAGACCCAGCGAATATTCAATTGCGCTGCGTTCGTAGTGGGTGTGCAAACCAAACGACAGGCTGCCCGCATAAGGACGATCACCGGCCGCCGGTGTTTCCAGATTATCCGGAGCAATGATTTCAGCGTTGATACGGAATTCCAGGACATCACCGGGATTGGACGGCAAAGCGCCCCCCCATGCGGAACGTCCCCAGACACGGCTGGACGCAACAGACCCAGTCCGCCAACGATCCTGCGTGTCACCGATAAAGTCGTTCTGGATCATGCGGCCATAGCCGATACGCTGCATGCCCTCAGCCACAGACTGGCTGGCAACAAGCGACACCCCGAGGGCAACAAGACCAATAGCGCGGATCATCCGATCACCTTTCCTTACGCCCCCCAGCGTTATCTGTTGATTAGACGACCCCTTGCGAGGGAACCAGCGAAATTCGCAAGTTTACCCATAAGAGAGCAGAGGCGTTGCCCTTATGCACATGTTGCCTGACCACTTAGGCCGTGCAACGAACAGGCACTGGCCTAAAAAAGAGGCAATTGCCGCATATGGGCGGGGCTGCTTGGGCCATGATCAGACGGTTACGTTGGACAAAAGCAAACTCGATTCGGAATTGGTCACGCCCTTGACCTCTCGGATGTCGCGCAGCACGCGATCGAATTGCGGCAGAGTTTCCGCCCGAATTTCGACCACCAGATCCCAAGCACCATTCGTGGAATAAATCATCGTCACCTCAGGGATCGCCCGCAGGGTACGGATCACTGTGCGTGACATAGACCCCTGCAATTCAACCATGGTAATCGCACGCACCTGTTCATGATGATCGCTGTCGGTTTCGATGGTAAAACGGGTGATCCGTCCCTCAGCCACCAGCGCATCAAGCCGGGTCTTCACAGTGGTGCGCGACACCCCGGCGATATGTGCCAGTTCAGTCACCGAAGCCCGCGCATTGTCACGCAGGGCCGCAATCAATTTTCGATCGGTTCTGGAAAGCGCGCTCATCGTCAAACTCCTGTCAAACTCATCAAGGTGAAGGCTTGACCTTATCAAAACGCCGAAAAGAATGACAATTAGAAAAGTCATTTGGTCAATTTGATCATTTTTGCAGGTGACCTAGCAGGATTAACCCCGCACCCTAAAGGACCACTTTGCACAGGATAGACAATGACCCCGCGCGATACTGCCCCCCGATGCCAGATTATCGGCGCCCCGGTTCAAACCGGCGCCGCCCAACCCGGCTGCCTTATGGGACCTGCCGCTTTTCGTACGGCCGGCCTGCCCGACGTTCTGACAGAACTTGGCTGGCACGTCGAAGATCTTGGTGACGTGACGCTTCCCCAGATTAAACCTGTAGCGCACGCGAACCCGGCATTGAAAAATCTGGCCGAGATGATCGAATGGACCCGCCTACTGGCGGCGGCCGCATATGACGCAGCGCGCACCTGTGATCGACCGATTTTCATTGGTGGCGACCATTCAATGGCCGCAGGCACAGTCAGTGGCGTTGCAAAACATGCCGCAGAGCAAGGTCGACCCCTGTTCATTCTGTGGTTGGACGCGCACCCTGATCTGCACACTCTGGACAGCACAACGTCCGGCAACTTGCACGGCACACCGGTGGCCTACTACACTGGCCAACCAGGGTTTGATCAGTTCCCGCCCCTGAGCGCACCGGTAGATCCGCGCAATATCTGCATGATGGGCATCCGGTCTGTTGATCCCGCAGAACGCCAGCGGATCAACGATCTGGGGCTGACCGTCCACGACATGCGCGCAATCGACGAACATGGCATTGTACGCCCCCTCAGCGCCTTTCTTGATCGGGTGCAGGCCGCCAATGGAATGCTACACGTTAGCCTAGATGTTGATTTCCTCGACCCGTCCATCGCGCCTGCAGTTGGCACAACAGTCCCCGGTGGCGCCACATTCCGCGAAGCGCACCTGATCATGGAAATGCTGCATGACAGCGATTTGGTGACGTCCCTCGATCTGGTGGAACTGAACCCCTTTCTGGATGAACGCGGCCGCACCGCCAAACTAATGACCGATCTAACCGCCAGCCTGTTTGGCCGCAGCGTGCTGGATCGCATGACCCGCAGCTACGCCTGAGCCCTCAATATTAGGAGTGCAAGACATGACACCTCCCTCTGACAAGGCCCTTGTGCCATTTGTATCCGTTGAAAACATGATGCGGCTTGTGAACGCGATGGGCGCGGAAACCGTGCTGCGTGAATTGGCCAGCTATATCGAGGCCGATTTCAAACGCTGGCCCGAATTTGACAAAACCCCGCGGGTGGCCAGCCACTCGACCGACGGCGTGATCGAATTGATGCCGACTGCCGATGCTGAAAACTACGGCTTCAAATACGTAAACGGCCACCCCAAGAACATGAAAGAGGGCTATCAGACCGTCACCGCCTTTGGTGTGCTATCGTCGGTCGCCAACGGCTACCCGATCCTGCTGTCGGAAATGACCGTGCTAACCGCGCTGCGCACCGCCGCGACCTCAGCATTGGTAGCAAAGTATTTGGCCCCCAAGGGTGCCAAGACCATGGCGATGATCGGAAACGGCGCACAGTGCGAATTTCAGGCGCTGGCGTTCAAGGCGATCTGCGGCATCACCACCGTGCGCCTTTATGACATCGACCCTGCCGCAACCGCCAAAGCCGCACGCAATCTTGCTGGCACAGGCCTGACCGTCGTGGCCTGCAAAACCGGCGAAGAGGCGATTGAAGGTGCCGAGGTGATCACCACCTGCACCGCAGACAAACAATATGCCACCATCCTGACCGACAACATGGTTGGCGCTGGCGTCCACATCAACGCCATCGGTGGCGATTGCCCCGGCAAAACAGAACTGCACCGCGATATCCTGCTGCGGTCAGACATCTTTGTGGAATACCCACCGCAAACCCGCATCGAAGGCGAAATTCAAGCCCTCGACGCAGACCATCCAGTGACCGAGCTTTGGCAGGTGATGCGGGGCCAAGCCGAAGGTCGCCGCGACCCACGTCAGATCACCCTGTTTGACAGCGTCGGCTTCGCCATCGAAGACTTCAGCGCCCTGCGCTACATCGCGGAAAAGGTCAAAGGAACCGAATTCTTCGACATGCTGGATATGCTCGCGGATCCCGACGATCCACGCGACCTGTTCGGCATGCTACAGCGCGCGGGCTGACCCCGTCACACCCCAAGCCCCAATGCCGTCGCAGCGCGTTGAACTGCGGCGGCCACCTGTTCCAATTCTTTGGTCAACGGGTTGGATTTGCGCCAGACCATCCCGATCTGCCGCTTCGGCGCTGGATCTGGGAAATGAGCGACCGCCACATTGGCAGACCGCGTTTCGACCGCAACCGCCATATCCGGTATCAACGTCACACCAATACCTGCGCCGACCATCTGTACCAATGTCGACAAAGAACTGCCGTCCAACAATTCACGCGGCGCACTGCGATTGATCGCGCAGAACGATAGCGCCTGATCGCGAAAGCAATGCCCTTCTTCCAACAACAACAGCCGCATTTCGCGTAGGCGGTCAGGCCCCGGCACCGGCTGGTCGGCATCACGTTGCGGGCGCACCAGGACAAATTCCTCTTCAAACAACGGCACTTCTTTGAATGCGGGTTCTGAAATGGGCAACGCCACGATTGCAATATCTAGTGACCCCTCTTTCAGTTCGTCGATCAGGCGTGGGGTGATGGTTTCCCGTAAACGCAGATCGATATCAGGATGATCGCGCGCCAACACCTCCACAACGCTTGGCAATAGATAGGGGGCGATTGTCGGGATCACCCCGATTCGAAGACGCCCCACCAAACGATCTCGGCCCGCCCGCGCCAAATCCCCCAACTCATCCACTGATCGCAGGATATGTTGCACCCGACCTGCGAACTCTTCGCCCATGCGAGTCAAGCGCACCTGACGGGCACCACGCTCAAACAGTTTGGCACCGATCGTTTCCTCCAACTCTTTGATCTGAACAGACAAAGCAGGCTGCGACACGGCGCATGCCTCAGCAGCCTGACCGAAATGAGATAGGCGCGCGACGGCCTCAAAATAGCGGAGCTGGCGGAGGGTAATATTGTTCATAGGTTTTTATTATCGCTGCAATCAGAAAATGCAATTTTTTTAAATCAATGTTTGCCGCTAACGTAAACGCAAGATTGGTACGGGCCCTTACGGGGGCCCTGCCGCAGGTCCCACCTGCCAGACAAGATTCGAATTACCAGCAAGGGAGTTTCCAAATGGACGGCGACAACATCAAACCTAGCGGCTGCCCCGTCATGCACGGCGCCGCCAGCCATTCCACCCGCTCGAACGCCGATTGGTGGCCGAACCAGCTGAACCTTTCCATCCTGCACCAGCATGGCGCTGAAACCAGCCCTATGGCTGCAGATTTCGATTATGCTGCAGCGTTCAAAGCGCTGGACCTGCAAGCAGTCAAAGATGACCTCACCACGCTGATGACCGACAGTCAGGACTGGTGGCCTGCAGACTACGGCCACTACGGTGGATTGTTCGTGCGTATGGCCTGGCACGCAGCTGGCACCTACCGTACCGCCGATGGTCGCGGTGGCGCATCAACCGGCAACCAGCGCTTTGCGCCGCTGAACTCTTGGCCCGACAACGGCAACCTTGATAAAGCACGCCGCCTGCTGTGGCCGATCAAACAGAAATACGGCAATGCCCTCAGCTGGGCGGACCTGTTCATCCTGACCGGCAACGTAGCGCTGGAATCCATGGGGTTCAAAACCTTCGGCTTTGCTGGAGGTCGTGAAGACATCTGGGCGCCCGAAGAAGACATCTATTGGGGTGCAGAAACCGAATGGCTGGCGACCTCTGACAAAGAGAACAGCCGTTATTCTGGTGAACGCGACCTCGACAACCCGCTGGCGGCTGTGCAGATGGGCCTGATCTACGTGAACCCCGAAGGCCCCGACGGCAATCCTGATCCCGTCGCCTCTGGTCTTGATGTGCGCGAAACCTTTGCCCGCATGGCGATGAACGACGAAGAAACCGTTGCCCTGATCGCAGGCGGCCACACCTTTGGTAAAGCGCACGGCGCAGGTGACCCGTCACTGGTTGGCCCCGAACCTGAGGCCGCTCCGGTGGAGGCAATGGGATTTGGCTGGATCAACGATTTCGAAAGCGGCAAGGGCATCCACACCACCACCTCCGGCATCGAAGGCGCGTGGAAACCGAACCCGACGCAGTGGGACAACGGTTATTTTGACGTGCTGTTTGGCTATGACTGGGAACTGACCACCAGCCCCGCCGGTGCGAAACAGTGGGTCGCCAAAGATGTCGCGCCGGAACATATGGTTGTGGACGCGCATGATCCGTCGATCAAACACGCCCCGATGATGACCACCGCCGATATGTCGCTGAAATTCGACCCGATCTATGAACCGATTTCGCGTCGCTTCCACGAAAACCCGGACGAATTTGCGGACGTCTTTGCCCGTGCTTGGTTCAAACTGACCCACCGCGACATGGGCCCCCGTGTCCGCTATTTGGGCAACGAGGTTCCGGCGGAAGAGCTGATCTGGCAGGATCCGATCCCCGCATCGGAAACCGACGTGTCGGACGCCGACGTTGCTGCCCTGAAAGAGCAGGTAATTGCCTCTGGGCTGAGTGTCGAAGATCTGGTGAAAACCGCTTGGGCCTCTGCCTCGACCTTCCGTGGATCGGACAAGCGCGGCGGGGCCAATGGCGCCCGTGTCCGTCTTGCACCGCAAAAGGACTGGGCGGTAAACGAACCTGACAACCTGTCCCGTGTGCTGGATGTGCTGGAAGGTATCCGCGCAGGCTTTGCCAAGCCGATCAGCATCGCAGACCTGATCGTTCTGGCTGGCAACGCTGGGGTTGAGGCCGCTGCGAAAGCCGCTGGTCATGATCTGTCCCTGCCCTTCACCCCCGGTCGTGGCGACGCCACACAGGAACAGACTGACGTAGACAGCTTTGACGTCTTGGAACCTGAGGCTGACGGTTTCCGCAACTACACCCGCGGCACCTATGCCAATCCGGCGGCGATGCTGATCGATAAGGCGCAACTCCTTGGCCTTAGCGCGCCAGAAATGTCGGTGCTGGTCGCGGGCCTGCGGGTTCTGGGTGCCAACCATGGCGGCAGCCAGCACGGGGTATTCACCGATCAGCCGGGCATCCTCAGCAATGACTTCTTCCGAAATGTGCTGGACATGTCGACCGCGTGGAACAAAACCGATGATGGCCATCTGGAAGGTCGTGACCGCAACACTGGCAAGATCAAACACACCGCCACCACGGTTGATCTGGTGTTCGGCTCCAACTCGCAGCTGCGGGCTATTGCCGAAGCCTACGCACAAGACGATGCCGCTGGCCGCTTTGTCGCCGACTTTGGCAAAGCCTGGACCAAGGTGATGATGGCAGACCGGTTCGACGTGGCTTCATAACGCGATCCGATCAATACATCACGAAAGGGCGCGCCTCACTCAGGCGCGCCCTTTTTGTTAGGATCACCACATCATTACCCGATTACCCGACATTAAAATCAGACTTGATTTTTCCGAGTGTTTTTATCAGATATATATGCAGCCGAGTCATCGTGGCCCCCAAGACCACCCAGCCAGGTTCCTGAAACGCATTTCAATAAGGACCCTTTGAAGATGACCGCGCCCCTAACCGATGTCCCCAATAATACGCCAACCACCCGCCGCGTTGACCTATGCGGTTTTGACGCCTTTGAGCTGGGGCTGCTGCCTGTGATACGGCACCTGCTGACCACCTTTGCAAACCCCGATAGCCAGGCGTGGGTTCGCGCGCAAACCATCGCGGTGGAACGCTGGGGCGAAACCGTAGGGCTTGCCACCTGCCATCGTTTGCAGGCCCTGCTACGCAGCCTGCGTGACTGCCGAAACGATCTGTGCGTCATTGATCCGCTGAACATCGACCAACGTGGTCGCGTCACAGCGGATGAAGAAACCTGTCTGTGGATGCTGCACTATATGCGCCGCGATAACACGCCCAACGCCCGCGATGCGGTGGAACGTCTGACCAACGGATACATGGACCCCCATCTGGTGCGCGAAGGCCTAAAATTCGCCGCCCGTTTCCCCGCCGCGGGCGTGCAAGCGGCGCCCCGCGTTGAAAAACCGCGCCTGACGCTGGTGCAGGGGGCTGCATGAATCCGACAGTAGCGTTTCATCCCCACCGCCGCATCCGCCCTGCGGTTCTGCAACTGCATGGCCAGCTGAACGGTGCGGGACAAGCAGGGCGGTTCCAGGCGATCACACAGGCACTGTCTGCGCAGACGCAGGTTCTGTCCCACGATCCATCGCATTTTTATGCTGAGACTGAATTCGGTACGATCGAGGCATGGCGCGCGCGCCAACAACTAAGAATACTTCTGCGCAGCCCACATCAATCGCGGCTGGAGTCCATGCGCAAACAGGTCGAAACCGCATGTGCCGGATCGACACCTGCGGAAACATTCGATTGGTCCGGCAAGCCCTAACCATCACGCCTGCAAATTAAGGTATCCAGAACCAAAAAAGGCGCCCTAAGGCGCCTTTTTGAATGGTCGGAGTGAGAGGATTCGAACCTCCGGCCCCTGCCTCCCGAAGACAGTGCTCTACCAGGCTGAGCTACACTCCGACACCGAAACGGGGCTTGTGAACGGCAGGTTTTCGGGACCCTGCCAAGCGGCGCTTCGTAAAGTGCAGGCTCTATCGGAGATTTGCTCTGCCTTGTCAAGCGCTCGCCATGAATTTCGTTGTGCCCGCACGCACCACAAAACCATCTGATGATGACCAACGCCCTGCTCCTCTGCGTGCCGCGCTGTCGCCTACAAACCGACAAAGCGCGGCCTCCGCCTGCACTTCATCGAAAAGACTGCGCTATGCTAACAAAACACAACCAGAAGGCCGTTAACAAAGAATGGAGCGCAAAGAATTGACACTCTGCCGCAGCGGGAACACACTAAACCTACCATAGAAACCGACAGGATCCTCAAATCACCCGCCAGCCCGTCCTCCCTTAAAGACCAGCAAAGAGAACGCCAGCACAGTGACTGCATCGGCCGATATACGCCTCGACCTCGCAACGCAGGATAAGAAAAGACGCACACGTCTGGCCCGCATGGTCGCGGCGCTTAGCAGTCTTGTGGGGGCGCTTTGGTGTTTTATTTTCCTGATCTACGGCGATAGCACAGCGATGGCCGCCGCAGCGATTGCCAGCTGGCCCAGCTGGATGGCGATGCTGATGTTCGCGCTGCGCTATGACCATGGGGCGCGGGTATTTTGGATGCTGGCATTCCCACCTGTACTGCTGGCGACAACCCTCTATTACAGCGCTGCCGTTGATCTGGAATTGATTTTCCTAGGCATCGTTGGACTGCCCTTCTTGTTCTTTTCTTCCAGCACGGAAAACCGCCAACAATGGCTGGCCTTGGGATATTTGGGGCTGATCACGGCCATCGCGCTGAGCTACGACCGGTTTGGGAATCTTGCCTGGGTTCCGGCTATGCCACCGCCATCTCCGTTGCGCGGCGATACTGTCGACTGGGGCATTCGGATGACCGTAGCCGCGGCATTGATGGTGGAACTCTATTACTTCGCATACCTCAATCGCAGCAGCGCCTTAGAAGCCCAAAAAGCACTGGCCGATGCTGATGCTGCAGCCCGATCTCGTGGGGCTTTCCTAGCGAATATGAGCCATGAAATCCGCACGCCAATGAATGGTATGATCGGCATGATCGAAGTGATGGAAGCCACCGACACAGATAAACAGCATGCGCGATCCATCGGGATGATCCGCAACTCTGCATTTTCGCTGCTACGCATCCTCAACGATATTCTGGATGCCAGCCAGATCGATTCCGGCAAACTAAAGGTAGAGCGCACCAAAGTGGAATTGCGCCCCCTTATCGAAGGGGCGACACAAACCATGCAAAGTATGGCGGACAATCACGATGTACGCTTGCGTGTCTTGGTGCATCCCACCATGCCAGAATGGATCTGGTCGGATTCTGGACGTTTGCGTCAGGTTCTGCTGAACCTGCTGAGCAACGCAGTAAAGTACTCTGCCAAACGACTAACCGGACGCCAAGGACATGTCACAATGTTGGTTCAGCGCGGCGAGGGTGACAGTTTTACCATCGAAATCTTGGATAACGGGACAGGCATCAGCGATGACGTACGTGCCACTTTGTTCCAGCCCTTTTCCGACGGTGACCTGACATCCCGACGCGTGGTCGGCGGCACCGGTCTGGGGCTATCAATTACACGATCCCTGATTGCGCTGATGGGCGGACATATCCGGTTCGAACGCCCCCCAAATGCCGAGGGCACGCGCGTGCGCGTCGATCTGCCACTGGAAACAGCTGATGGCCCGAAAAGAACACCGGATCTGAGTGGCCTACAGGTTGTGTGCTTTGACCTACTGGACCAGCAGGCGCGCGACGGCCTGACCACAATGGTGGAAAGCGCGGGCGCAAAAATGCACATGGTCAAAGACCTGTCTGACCTAGGTATGCTGCTACCCCTAAGCGGTGCTGACCCCATATTCCTACTGCCCAATCCGGATGAAACCGTCGCGGATCCCCTAGCCAAAGACCTCAAAACACTGTTGCCAACGGCACGGATCATCAGGTTCAGCGCGGCACGCGATGTGCGTTATGGTTTGCTGGATGATCATACATACCGGATCCAGATTTTCCCGATGATGGGCAGCGAACTGATGCGCGCAATCGCTGCATTGGGCGGAGCGCTGCCCACGTCCGAGGCCACTCCGCATCCGGGCTATGCCCTCTCGAGGCGCCAAGCGGATATCAATGCACCCTCCAAAAGTGCCGACGCTGAGGCAACCCAGACCGAAGCCCACAACACGCAACCAAAATCGAACGACAAGATCCTGCTGGTCGAAGACAACCAGATCAACCGCATGGTGCTGTGCAAACAGCTTGAGTTGATGGGCTATGATCACGATATGGCAGAACACGGCGAAGAGGGCTTCAAGGCCTGGCAGACCGGGGCGTTTTCCCTAATCCTCTCTGATTGTCAGATGCCAATCATGGATGGTTTCGAAATGACACAGCGCATCCGCGAAGTCGAAGAGGCCGAAAACAAACCCCGCACCCCTATCATCGCCATCACTGCCAACGCGCTAGAGGGAGAAGGAGAACGCTGTCAGGCACACGGCATGGATGACTATCTGGCGAAACCGGTGGAAATGGAGAAGCTCAAAAACATGCTACGCTACCATCTTGGACATGATCGCGCGGAAACAAAAACCGCCTCTACATCCTGACATCCCTCCGGTTCGCCTTACGTCTTTTCCTTAACACCAGTATCTCAAGTATTTGCGTCCCACCCGAATGAACACCAAACAACGTGAAATTGCCCGCCGGCTTAAGGCGACCTACGCGGCACTGGGATTGCTGATCACAGCGTGTCTACTGTGGTTGCCCTACTTCCTGTGGACAGGTCAGTATTTCGAGGTGCAAATGCTGATCATTGCGCTTGCACCGTATCTGGTAATCGCAGCGATATTCTGGCGTGGCTGGCACCTGCTTGGGCGCGCAGCTTGGCTGGGTTGGCTTACGCTTTTCATGTTGGTTGCCGCTTTCCTACCGTCCGGTGGCGAATATGCTGCGCTCTATTTCTTTGCCATCCTTGCATTCCCGTTCCTGCTCTTTTCCTGGAACTATGAACGCACAGCGATGATTGCGGCCACGTGTCTTGTCTCCATCGCCGCGGTAATCGCAATGGCCGCCGGGCCGCTACACCTGCGTGACGCGCTAGGTATCACATTGCCACCGTCTATGATCGCCCCCGCCGCGCTAAAACCGGAATTGCGGTCTTTCCTGAACCAGTTAACCGTTGCGACCATTTTGTTGCTGGAACTGGCCTACTTCGCGTATCTGACGCAACAAGCCAATCGGGATGCCGCAGAAGCACTGCATCGCGCCCAGCATTCTGCGCGCGCAAAAGGCGAATTTTTGGCCAACATGAGCCACGAAATCCGCACCCCGATGAACGGATTGATCGGCATGCTGGATGTACTGGAAAACATGGGTCTGGACGATCGCCAGGCGCCTGTAGCAGGCACCATGCGCAACTCCGCACTGTCACTGTTGCGGATCATCAACGACATTCTGGACGCCTCCAAGATCGAGGCTGGCAAGCTGGAGGTGGACCTGCACCGGACAGAGTTCCTGCCATTGATCGAAGGTGTTGCAGCGATGCTGCGACCTTTGGCCGATGAAGCAGATGTGCGCGTGCGGCTTTATATCGACCCAACACTGCCCGCGTACATCACCACAGATGGCGGTCGCATCCGGCAGATTTTGCTAAATCTTAGCAGCAACGCAATCAAGTTTTCAGCCCGCCGCCTCACCAAACGCCGCGGTGACGTCGCACTACGCGTGTCACGCTGTGCCGATGGGATGGTGCGGTTTCAGGTGACAGACAACGGCATCGGCATGGACGCAGAAATGCAGAAGGCGTTGTTCCAGCCCTTTACGCAGGGCGACGGCGTTTCCAAGATGCAAGTCTCGGGCACCGGACTGGGTTTGACCATTACCAAAAACCTGATCGAACTGCTGGAAGGCGAGATCACCGTCAACAGCACCTTTGGCGAAGGCACAGACATCACCGTTAGCTTGCCGCTGCCTGCGGCCCCCGGCGACAGTCGTTTGCATGACATTTCAGGCACTCAGATCCTCTGTATGCCATTCGATGATATCAATGTGTCTGCGGGCCTAAAGGACATGCTCAATCGCAGCGGTGCTGACGTGCATTTCATCCATTCTGTGGATGAGGTGCGCCAAGGCAACTACGCGTCTAATGCTGTCATTCTACTGCCTACCGAACAACAGGACCGCGCGCAAAAAGTGCAGGAGGAGCTATCCGCGCTGCTACCCAATTGCGGCATCGTACGTTTTTCTTCGGAACGGGCAGCGCGGTTCGGGCGGATAGGTCCCAATAGTGCATTGGTGCAGATCAAGCCGATGTTGCTGAGCGACATGATGAAGGCAATCGCAGAAACCTGCCGGCCCAATGGCGACCCCATGCCCACTATCTTCGAACAACGTACGCATTGGACCTCTGTTGACGAACCCGCGGCAGCCGCCGAAATCGCATCAGACACAGCCCCCCGCGTGCTGGTGGTAGAGGACAACGAAATTAACAGAACAGTGTTGGGCAAACAGCTGGATATTCTGGGCTATGCGCACAACATGGCCTCAGACGGGGCCGAAGGGTTGCAACTTTGGCAACAGGAACAATTCGATATTGTCCTGACCGACTGCCATATGCCGGTCATGGACGGCTTCGAACTCACACGGCAGATCCGCCACAACGAAGCCGCCGCCAAAACACCGCCGATCCCCATCATTGCGGTCACTGCAAACGCATTGGCAGGCGAAGAAGAGCGCTGCCTGAATGCGGGAATGGACGGTTATTTATCCAAGCCTTTGAAACTGGACAGCTTGCGTGAAAAGCTGGAACAGATGCTGTAGCCCATAAAAAACGCCCGCCCAGTTTCCCGGGCGGGCGTTCGCTACATCATGAAACGCAGCTTAGAGGCTTGCGTCTAGGGCCGCGATAACTGCGTCACCCATGCCAGAGGTCGACAGCGGGGTCACACCCTCTTCGCCCAGCAGATCTGCGGTGCGGCCACCTTCGGCCAGTACTTTTTCAACCGCTGCTTCCAGACGATCCGCCTCTGCACCCTGATCGAAGGAATACCGCAGCGCCATCGAGAAGCTGAGGATACAGGCGATCGGGTTTGCCTTGCCCTGACCCGCGATGTCGGGTGCGGAACCGTGTACGGGTTCGTACAGCGCTTTGGGGCGGCCGTTGGCCATTGGCGCACCGAGGCTGGCAGAGGGCAGCATGCCCAGCGAACCGGTCAGCATCGCCGCCGCGTCGGACAGGATGTCGCCGAACAGGTTGTCGGTGACGATCACGTCAAACTGTTTCGGGGCGCGTACCAACTGCATTGCGCCGTTGTCGGCGTACATGTGGGACAGCTCAACCTCGGGGTAGTCTTTGGCCACCTCGGTCACAACGTCGCGCCACAGGATGCCCGATTCCATCACGTTAGCTTTTTCCATCGAGCACAGTTTCTTGTCGCGGCGCATCGCCAGTTCGAACGCCGAGCGGGCCACACGGTCGATCTCGGACTCGGTGTAGCGCTGGGTGTTGATGCCCACACGTTCGTTGCCCTCTTCGATGATGCCGCGCGGCTCACCGAAATAGATGCCCGAGGTCAGTTCGCGCACGATCATGATGTCCAGACCGGCAACCACGTCTTTTTTCAGCGACGAGAAGTCGGCCAGCGCATCAAAGCACTGTGCCGGACGCAGGTTGGAGTAGAGGTCCATTTCCTTGCGCAGGCGCAAGAGGCCACGCTCGGGCTTCACCGAGAAGTCCAGATCGTCGTATTTCGGGCCGCCAACGGCGCCCAGCAGAACTGCATCAGCCTGCTGTGCCTGTTCCATGGTTTCGTCGGTCAGCGGGGTGCCGTGCGCGTCATAAGCTGCGCCACCAACCAGACCTTCGCTGACGTCAAACGCCAGATCACGCTTGGCACCGAACCAGTCGATGATCTTGCGCACTTCGGCCATAACTTCGGGGCCAATGCCATCACCGGGCAGGATAAGAAGCGAAGGGTTGGTCATAGTGTTTTCCTCGGTTTAATCTGTCGGCACACGCCTACCCTCTGGGGTGGAATTGGTCAAGAAATGAAGGGCAATTTGGCAATTTCACTATATTGGCGCTAACGGGTTTCGGGCAGGCGGATATCGACCCAGACTAGCCGATGTCGGCTGGCTGTCGGGTTGGGTGCGCTTTGGCCAGAACCACGCACAAACAGTGAGACATCGGGCAAAACATAATCGACCCGCATTGGCCCTGTCTGCTCCCAAACCACAGTCGCGCCATGCTGCGCCAAGGGATCTTGCAATCGGGGGTGGTTTAGCAACGCCCTGATCGGCTTTTTGTGACCTTCGCCGCGATAGGGATCGTTGTTGGCATCCCCCAGCAGAACGATGGGTCCGTCTGGCTGTGACCCCATCAAACCGTCCAACAGGGCCAGCCACAACTGCAGTTCATCAGCATTGCGATAGCCATTGCGATCCTCTGGGCCGTCAAATACCGGTGGACTGGCATGAAACGCCAACAGGGTCAGCCGCCCTTGTGGTATCATCACCGGCACCATCCAATGTCCCACATAACTGAGGCGCTGCACGTCCTGATGTATTTTCGGCAGTACATCCGGCTGCTCTGGCCCAAGTGCGCCAGGGACATCGCGCCATAATAAGCGGGAAAAATCCTGAACGCCGCCTGTGTCGATTGGGTGGCGTGACAGTAGCGCCATGCCACCCTGCCCCGAAAAGCGCCCAAACCCCTGCGCATCACGCGCACCGCCTATCCGACCATCGCCATCCAAATCCAACCCGGTTTGCCAGCCACTGTTTGGACGCAGCGCAAAATGGTACGGCAGCGATAGCCCTGATCGATCCAACGCCGCGGACAAAGCCCCAAGCGCTAGTGCGGAATAGTCATAGTCGAAATCCTGCAACAAAATCGCATCGGGGCGCGCCTCAACGATAGTGGCCACCACAGCCAAAACCTGAGGATCTTCACGCTCTATGTCGCGCAGCAAAAGCCCAGGCCCCTTGCGAGAGAGGGCCGTATTATAGCTGGCAATGCGTATGTCCTGCGCCCACGTCGGCACAGGAAGCGAGCAAAAGAAAAGGAGCGAGAGGGCAGCGGCCCAGACGATTAGGCCGAATCGACCAGTTTCGCCTCGGCATACGTGCGGCGGCGTTTTTCGTCGATCATGTCGGCCACGCGCCCGATCGCGATGCCGCGCAAAATCATGTTCGCAGGCAAGCAGGCCCAAATCATCATGCACCAAATCAGCACATGAGGGTTTGTCAGCACCTTGAGGTCCACCCATCCTGCCAGCCCTTTTAGAACAGCCGGCAACAAGAATGGCAGGATAAAGCCTAACATTACGTTAATACGCGCATCACGCTGCAGGCGCAGCAGTACGTCGCCTTTGGTGGGGTCAAACATCGGCAGGTTAACCCAGACGTTAAACGCACCACCGCGCACTGGCCACGCGCTGAAATGCAGGACCAACAAAAACAAGACCAAAACCGAACCTGCCAGTGCATAAGCCAACGCCGTGGCCATCCGCACCGCATCGATCAGCGATTGTGGGGCATCCGCAGGCAGCGCCAGAATGGCCAAGCGCACAGGAGAATAAGGAAAATCCAGCCAATTCCCCAGCATCTGCCCCAGTGCCTGCAACAAAAGACCCAATTGGGTCGGGCTGTGGTCTGCGCGCAGGATCAACGACAAGACAAGCACCACCAGAAAGGCAGCGGCAAACCGCATCCGGTTCAACGGGGGCGCATCTCGAAATTCCAGAACTGACGGATAATGGGTCGCGTATTCAAGAAAGGTCATCAGGCCCGCAAGGAAGGCCAACAAAACCACCAGCGCTGTTGCATCGCCCAGACCTGCAGGCAGCAGCAAATAGGGGATTGCCACCAGCAATGACACCCAAATAGCCCGCACTCCCGCGCCTGCCAGACGTTCGAACACAACCCGATCCCTTCATGTTGGCCAGATGTGATACGTTGCCCCATCCGTTGTCCAACTTGTTGCCGTCCTAAGACGGCCTGCCTCATTCTTGCCCCAATTCTGCCTTGTTTGTTCAGATCGCTCAACCCGCTGCGCCAAAAAGAACGGCAGTTTCATGGGTTTGGGCTGAAAACTGGTGCCAGATTGCATCAACTGGCTGCTCTCTGGGCACGCAATATTAACGCAAGACAGCTGCCATACGGCCGAAAATAGGCACCATAATTGGCAAACACCGCATGAAATAAGGGCCCGACCAATAGGCCGGACCCCGAAAAGTTTGAAAGCTTTCTGACACCAACTTATTGCCCTTGCCCAGGCAGCCGCTGATGCGGATCGGAAATACTCGAATATGAGATTCGCGCCATAATCGGCAACAAACCTCTCGAGGGAGCAGGACCTACCTATACGTATAGGCCCGCGTCTGACATATGGAGAAATCTCCATATGGAAATCACCCGTTTCGGCGATAAACCAGTGGCCCAATCGATGATGCGAATACTATGTCTGAACAAATAAAACTCCTGCAAGCCATTGAAAATGCAACAACCCTAGAGGCCAAATTCAGCCTTTTCACTGGGTTCATGCGTGACGAGTTTAAGTTCGATGGTGTGCATTACGGGATTTACCTGAACACCAGCTCCCATCGGGATATCTACAGCCACTTTGTGCCAAAGCGTACTGGTTTGTCTGATGAATGGCGCGACCGCTACCGCAAGGGTGGCTACGTACAGTTTGATCTCTCTCTGTTTCTAGCCGCCGTGCGCCAAGATCCCATGATGCAAAGCGCGTTCTACCAAGGTGCGCAATCCGGCGATCTGCCCGCGCCCTTTGCCCGCGTCGTGGCAGAGGTACAAGACTACGTCAAAGGCGGCGTCGTGATTCCAGTCAATCACAACGGTCAGCGCGGCGTTATCGGCCTATACAACCGAAACGGATGCAGGGCCAAAAACGACGCCCACTACGCGCGCCATCGCTTTGTGATCGAAACACTGGCCAGCCATTTCCACAAAAGCTGTCATTGGGCAGACGAGATTGTCGAACAAAAAGACCTGAGCGATATGAACCTGACAGTCCTGAGGCTGAAAGCGCAAGGATTGCGGGTGAAGGAAATTCTTTATCAGATTGATCGCGCCAATCCCAAAACTGTCGATATCCATATGGCGCGCGTACGCAAGGCACTGGGCACGCGCAACGATATGGAAACCATCGCCAAAGCTGGCCAACTGGGCCTGCTGAACACCGGTGATATGCCACCCCCAGCGGAGCTGCACACACTGCCCGAGGTGTGGCGCCACCTTTAACCCCACGCGACCAGCATCATCAGCGTCCCTTTCCAAAAGAGAAAACCCCCACCGTTTCCGGCGGGGGTTTTTGTTGTCTCACTCAACCCTGACAGGGCGATAGGATCACACCCAAGGACGCTGCGCGGTCAGCTTTTCCTCGTAGGATTTGATCGAATCGGCCTTTTCCATGGTCAGGCCGATGTCATCTAGACCGTTCAGCAGGCAGTGCTTTTTGAACGCATCTACCTCAAAGGCGATGCTGACACCGTCCGAGGTGGTGATTTCCTGCGCTTCCAGATCGACGGTCATACGGGCATTGGCGCCTTTTTCCGCGTCTGCCATCAGCACATCAACCTGTTCCTGCGGCAGCACGATCGGCAGGATGCCGTTCTTGAAGCAGTTGTTGAAGAAGATGTCTGCGAAAGAGGTCGACACGATGCACTTGATGCCAAAATCCGCGATGGCCCAAGGGGCGTGTTCACGCGACGAACCACAGCCGAAGTTGTCACCAGCGATCAGGATTTCTGCATCGCGGTACTGCGGTTTGTTCAGCACGAAATCAGGGATTTCGCTGCCGTCGCGGTTGTAACGCATTTCGTCAAACAGGTTCACACCAAAGCCGCTGCGCTGAATGGACTTCAGGAACACTTTGGGGATGATCATGTCGGTGTCGATGTTCACCAGCGGCATAGGCGCGGCGATACCTTGGAGTTTTTCGAATTTTTCCATAACTCAGTCTCCTGGGTTTTTAGGTTTCTTGCGGGTGCCACAACGCTGTTTCCAGCGGTGCGGGGCGGGGAATTGCGCCCTCGCGGTTCAGCACCCAATGATAGATGTCTTTGATTTGGCGGGCCTTGGCGGCCCATGTGTAATGCGTTTGTACCTTTGTGCGGGCGGCCTGTGCCATTGGGGCCAACTGCTGCGGCGCAGCCAGAACCGATGCCAATGCAGCGCGGAAACCCGCGACTACATCGCCCCGTGACCCCATCGCCACCTTAATGCCTGTCGTCTCATCGACCAATTCTGCCGGACCGGCATAATCGCAGATGACCGGAACCACGCCCAGCGCCATCGCTTCCAACACCACGCCGCCGCCGAATTCCCGCACAGACGGGAAGGTCAGCATGTCAGCGCGGCCCAGAATGGATTGCACATCTTCATGTGCGACCCAGCCGTGGAAGGTGATGGTGTCCGCCACGCCCAGATCCTCCGCCTGCGCCTTGAGCCCCGCCAGCATCGGCCCATCGCCAATGATGTCGAGGGTCAAAGACCCATCCAGCAGAAAGGGCGCTGCCGCTTCGATCAGCATATCCGGCCCCTTGTAAGGCACCAGACGACCAACGAAACAGCCCCGCAACGGGCGCGATGCACCGCGAGCAGGCAGCGTGGCAGAGAGGTCAAAACGGTCAGGATCAATGCCATTTTCCGGCACTAGGGTGATCTTATCCCGGTGCTGTTTTGGCATATCAGACGCGGTGAAGCGCGACCCGGCGATGATCGCCGTGGCAGCCTCCAGCATCCGCCGCCGCGCGGTGGACAGCTTGTACGCCCCCCGCACATAGGACAGCCATTCCCGTTCCGCGCGCCGTTCCTGATCAAAGCCCTGCGGCCATGGCACACCGCCGTTCAGCGGCCCCATGACAAAAGGAACCCCAACCGAATGACACTTGGGCGCCAGCGAACTGTTCGCCGTAGGCGTCAGCGGTGTCACCCGATGCACAATGTCATAGGCGCCAGTGCGGATCGCGGACCCGAACTGTTGCCAGACTTTGCGCTCGAACACCGGATAGGCCAAACGCGACGACAGGGCGGTCACAAGGGTCCAGCCCTTGCCCTGCCCCATGCGCAGCGCCTCACCCATGCGGTAGACCACACGCGCCACTGATTCCGTATCGATGGCGGTGAAATCCTGCCCTTCCACCAGACCTGCCCGCAGGAAAGCCTCACGGTTGCGCACCTGTGTGACGATATGCACGTCACATTCGTTGCGCAGGGCGTTCGCCAGTGACCAGCCGACCAAAGGTACACTCACCCATTCAGGATTGGCCGCTTCCGCGATGACAAGCACGCGGAGACGGTCCTTTGATCCAGAATGGGAGAGCGTTGCACACATGGGTTTACACCAGCTCGCGCACGTCGGTCAGTTTGCCGGTCAGCGCAGCAGCGGCTGCCATCGCGGGGCTGACGAGGTGAGTACGGCCCTTGTAGCCCTGACGACCCTCGAAGTTACGGTTCGAGGTGGACGCGCAGCGCTCATTCTCGGACAGCTGATCGGGGTTCATCGCCAGACACATGGAGCAGCCAGCCAGACGCCATTCGAAACCGGCAGCCTCAAAGATTTCGGCCAGACCTTCTTCTTCGGCTTGGGCGCGGACCAGACCAGACCCAGGAACGATCATCGCACGGATGCCTTCCTTGATCTTCTTGCCTTTGACCACTTCGGCCACAGCGCGCATGTCTTCGATACGACCGTTGGTGCAGGACCCGATGAAGACGGTGTCAATTTCGATGTCCGACAGTTTCTGACCGGGGGTCAGGCCCATGTATTCGATCGAACGACGGGCTGCTTCTACCTTGCCGCCTTCAAAATCCTCGGGCGACGGCACAACACCGGTGATCGGCAGTACGTCCTCAGGCGAGGTACCCCAGGTTACAACCGGCTCGATGTCTTCGCCGCGCAGGGTGACAACCTTGTCGAAATGCGCGCCTTCGTCGGTGAACAGGGTTTTCCAGTACTCAACCGCTTGCTCCCACGCAGCACCTTTCGGCGCATGAGCGCGGCCTTTGCAGTACTCGTAGGTGGTTTCGTCCGGCGCGATCAGGCCAGCGCGTGCGCCGCCTTCGATGGCCATGTTGCAGACGGTCATACGGCCTTCCATCGACAGATCGCGGATCGCTTCACCGCAGTATTCGATGACGTAGCCGGTGCCGCCGCCGGTGCCGGTTTCACCGATCACCGCCAGCGTGATGTCCTTGGCGGTTACGCCCGGCTTCAGCTTGCCAGTGATTTCCACCTTCATGTTCAACGATTTCTTCTGGATCAGGGTCTGGGTGGCCAGAACGTGTTCCACCTCGGAGGTACCGATGCCGTGGGCCAGCGAGCCAAACGCGCCGTGGGTCGCGGTGTGGCTGTCGCCGCACACAACGGTCATGCCCGGCAGGGTCCAGCCGTTTTCAGGGCCAACGATGTGTACAATGCCCTGACGCACGTCAGACACCGGATAGTAATGCACGCCGAATTCCTTGGCGTTTTTATCCAGTGCTTCAACCTGAATGCGGCTTTCTTCGGTCATCTGCGCGGGGTCTTCACGACCCGCGGTGGTGGGGACGTTGTGGTCTGGCACAGCGATGGTTTTGTCCGGCGCGTGTACCTTGCGGCCTGCCATGCGCAGACCTTCAAAGGCCTGCGGGCTGGTCACTTCGTGCACCAAGTGGCGGTCGATATAAAGCAGGCAGGTCCCATCTTCGGCTTCATGCGCGACGTGGGCGTCCCAGATTTTATCATAGAGTGTCTTCGGGGCGGTCATGGTCCTCTCCCGTGGATTGTCTTCGGATGTGGGGTGTTTGGTAGAAACGGCGAAAGCCCGCCAAATCGGCAGGCGCATCGCTTATAGACAGGCGAGCACGGCGCGCTTGGCGCCAAAGAACCGCCAGGGCAAAAAGCTGCGGTCGTCGATGTCGAAAATACGTTTCATTGCGCCCCTTCCCTACACCCGACAGGGGCATTTCGCAAGGCTGCGCAGGATCACATGGCGCCTACATTCGGGCGAAAAATACCGCCGACATGCCAAAACCGATCACGATGATCACTGTGCGCACCACTGACTTCGGCAGCATCTTGGCCAATCGCGCGCCCGCGAATCCCCCTGCAATCGCCGCCAGTGCCATCATCACCGCCTGCGGCCACACCACAATACCCGCCAACGCAAAGGTCGCCACCGATATGGCTGAGATCACGAAAGACAGCGCGTTTTTCAGCCCGTTCATCTGATTGAGACTCTCCATCCCCCAGAGCGCAAACAGCGCCAAGAGGACGATACCCAGACCACCGTTGAAGTAGCCGCCATAGATCGACACCAACAGCAACCCTACGGTACCGTATGGCGTAGCACTCAGCGCGGATCGCTGCATCCAGCCCTGTATTTGCGCCTGAAAGGCAAAGGCCAGCGTTGCCGCCAACAGTAGGAAGGGCACGATGACCGCGAACACCTCGTTCGAGGACACCAGCAACAACAGCCCACCGATCAATCCCCCAACGAGAGTGACCACGCAGGCCCGCCACAGGCTAAGGCGCGGCAAAGCTTCGATCTCACTGCGAAAGCCCAGCGCCGCCGACAGATAGCCCGGAAACACCGCCACCGCGCTGGTGGCATTCGCGGCCACCGGCGGAATGCCGATAAACACCAGCGCCGGAAAGGTCAGAAAGGTGCCACCACCGGCCAGCGCATTGATGATGCCAGCACCGAAGCCAGCGGCAAGGATCAGAAGAATGTCAAACATACCTGATGCCTAGCCGCCAGACAGCTTTGGCGCAAATAGATTGTCCGGCGACCCTGCCCATGCAACAGTACCAACATGGAGGAAATCGAAGCAGAAACCACCGCCGCCGCTGAGGCCGCCCAAGAGGCCGCGAATGGCAACATCCCGGACCAAAGCACCGAAGAGCTGGCATTGGGGCTGGCCGCAGATCTGGAACGGTTCCTGACCGGGCTGTTGCGACCGTGGAATGCCTATCAGGTGGCCATTGCGCTGGGATTGATTGCGGCCGCCTATCTGCTGACCCGACTGCTAGCGCCACGTCTACATGATTGGATGCGCACCCTGACAGGGATGCCAACATGGCGGATGCGCCTACTGGTGATCCTGCACAAGCGGTTGAACCTGATCCTCTTTGCTGCGCTGATCTGGCCCACGGTTTGGATCATGCGCGAGGTCACATGGCCCAGCCGTAGTTATATGTTGGGAATCATCGCGCAATTGTCGCTGGCGTGGCTGATCATCGCAGTCGCCACCCGTTTGATCACCAACAAATTCCTACGGTCCGGTGTCCGGTATCTGGGTTGGATTTGGGTCACCCTGTCGATCCTGAACCTGACCGATACTGCCCGCGCCATTCTGGAAAGCGCGGCGATTGATTTCGGCGATCTGCACCTGTCTCTCTGGACCGTTGTGCAGGCCGTCATCGTTTTGGGTGCCTTGATCACTGTTGCACGCTTCCTCAGCCGCACCAGTTCGGACCGGATCAGGCGCAACGATGAAATCTCGCCTTCAATGCAGGTGCTGTTGATCAAGCTCCTGCAACTCGCCCTTTACTGTGCGGCACTGTTCCTTGGACTGAAGGCTGTGGGCGTGGATCTGACCGGTCTAGCGTTTCTATCCGGTGCAATCGGTGTCGGCCTTGGCTTTGGCCTGCAAAAGGTGGTGTCGAACCTCGTCAGTGGGGTGATCATCCTACTGGATAAGTCGATCAAACCGGGCGACGTCATCTCGCTGGGGGCGACCTTTGGCTGGATTGAGGCCTTGGGCGCGCGCTATGTCAGCGTGGTCACACGGGACGGCAAGGAATACCTCATCCCGAATGAGGATCTGATCACCGGACAGGTGGTCAACTGGTCGCATTCCAACGACTTCGTGCGCCTCGATATCAACTTTGGCACCGCCTATCACGACGACCCGCATCTGGTGCGCCGCATCGCGATTGAGGCGGCGCAAAGCGTCGACCGCGTCCTCAGCAAGAAGCCCCCCGTCTGTCACATCATCGGGTTCGGCGACAGTTCGGTGGATTACGTCCTGCGCTTCTGGATCGAAGACCCCACCGGCGGGCTGACCAACATCCGTGGCAACGTCTATCTGGCGCTGTGGGATGCATTTCAGGCCCACAGCATCTCCATCCCATTCCCACAGCATGAGGTACGCATGCTGCCGCAAACAGAGCAGTGATTCACGCTCCGCCCCAGATTTCGGGCTCAAATACGCAACTTCGAGACCGATTTGGCCAAATTGCTGCGTTTTCCCGCTTGAAGCCCAGATTGAGATTCCACATATCCGGTGCTAATCTAAAAACAGTCCGGCGCCGGGGCTTATCGCGGCGTGTGCAAGAAGGAGGACATTGTCCTGTCTCTCAACGAAACTGCGGCTGGCCAGTCCGGCGCCGCCCCCAAAGATGTCACCAGCGAAGAACTGCTGGAAATCATCCTAGCCTCTCTCGAAGATGATAAGGCCGAGGATATCGAGCAGATTGATCTGCGCGGCAAAACCTCGATCGGCGACTACATGGTCGTCTGCTCTGGCCGTTCGTCGCGCCAGGTCTCTGCCATCTCGGAAAAACTGGTCGACAAGCTGAAGCAGGATCTGGGCCGTCTGAGCCGGATCGAAGGCAAAGCCACCGGCGACTGGGTGCTGATCGACACGGGCGATATCATCGTACATGTCTTCCGCCCCGAAGTGCGCGAATTCTACCAGATGGAAAAGATGTGGCAGGACGGCATTTCGCCGGACAAACCGCAGGGCTGATCCCATGCGGGTTCACATCTGCGCCGTGGGCCGGTTGCGTACCGGCCCGGAAAAGGCGCTTGTTGACGACTATACCCAACGTTTTGACCGCACTGGCCGGGCCCATGGCCTTGGCCCCCTCACCTTTCATGAGGTTGAGGACAAAAAGGGTGGCGGCATGGCAGCCGAGGCGGCGCTGTTGGATCGGGCGATCCCCAAGGGTGCGTTGCTGTGCGTGATGGATGAACGTGGCAAGCTGCTATCCTCGCCCCAGTTTTCCGACAAACTGGGCGAATGGCGTGACAATGGCCGTCAGGATCTGGCGATCATTATTGGCGGTGCCGACGGCATTGATCCCAGCCTACGCGCGCGGGCGGATTTCGCCATTTCGCTGGGCAAGATGGTTTGGCCCCACATGATGGTGCGGGTGATGCTGGCCGAACAGCTGTACCGCGCGGCGTCCATTCAGGCGGGTAGCCCCTATCACCGCGTTTAAATGCGCTTAAATCGCATAGATTTCGGCACAAACGCAGCGCTTTCCGCCTGATTTGCGCCAATTCCGGTAGAGTGCTTGCCCCCTCTCTCAGACCCCCTTAGATAGCGGGTAGGTATAAGAGGGCAGGCCATGACACAGCAAACGACACATCCGAAACCCGTTGTTTTGTGCATTCTCGATGGTTGGGGCAAACGCGCTGAAAACGGCGCCAACGCGCCTGCGCTGGCCAACACCCCGACCTTTGACCGGATCATGGAAACCTGCCCCTCGGCAGAGCTGATCACCCACGGACCCGACGTAGGCCTGCCCAGCGGTCAGATGGGCAATTCCGAAGTGGGCCACACCAACATCGGTGCCGGTCGTGTGGTAGCGATGGATCTGGGGCAGATTGACCTGTCGATTGAAGATGGCAGTTTCTACAGCGCCGAGGCGATTGTGGAGTTTGCCACCAAGCTGAAGGCATCCGGTGGCTCCGCGCATCTGATGGGGCTGATTTCCGATGGTGGCGTACACGGCCACCTGACCCATATCATTGCAGCAATCAAGGCGATCACCGATCAGGGTGTGCCCGTTGTGCTGCATGCCGTGACCGACGGGCGCGATGTGGCGCCCAAATCGGCCTTTACCTACGTTGAACAGCTGAACGAAGCGCTGCCCGAAGGGGCCAGCGTGGGCACCGTGACGGGCCGCTATTTCGCCATGGACCGCGACAACCGTTGGGAACGGGTGTCAGAGGCCTATGATGCAATGATCCACGCCAAAGGCGGCAGCGCGATCAACGCCCGCCGCGCGGTGGATGCCGCCTATCAGCGCGAGGAAAGCGATGAGTTCATCACCGCAACCGTCATCCAAGGGTATGAAGGCGCGAAGGATGGCGATGGGTTCTTCTGCCTGAACTTCCGCGCCGACCGTGCCCGTGAAATCCTGCGCGCCATTGGTGAGCCGGGTTTTGACGCCTTTGACATTGGCACCCGGCCTGACTGGGCTGCACTCTTGGGCATGGTGGAATATTCCGAAGGCCATAACGCCTACCTCAACACCGTCTTCCCGCCGCGTGACATCGTCAACACGCTGGGCGCATGGGTGGCCAAACAGGGCAAACGTCAGTTCCGTCTGGCCGAGACGGAGAAATATCCGCACGTGACCTTCTTCCTCAACGGCGGTCAGGAAGACCCCGAGGTGGGCGAAGACCGCTACATGGCCCCCTCGCCAAAGGTGGCGACCTATGACCTACAGCCAGAAATGAGCGCACCGGAAGTGACCGAAAACTTCGTCCGCGCGATTGAAGAAGGCTATGACCTGATCGTCACCAACTACGCCAACCCAGATATGGTCGGCCACACCGGCGATCTGGATGCGGCGATCAAGGCCTGCGAAGCCGTGGATCAAGGTCTGGGTGCCGTGGTTGAGGCGCTGGAGAAAGCGGGTGGCGCAATGATCGTCACCGCAGATCACGGCAACTGTGAAACAATGGTGGACCCTGAAACCGGCGGCCCGCATACGGCCCACACCATCAACCCCGTGCCTGTTGCACTGATCGGTGGCCCCGAAGGTGCGGTGTTGCGCAACGGCCGTCTCGCGGATCTGGCCCCGACGCTGTTGCAGCTGATGGAGCTGGACCAACCGGCAGAGATGACCGGTCAGAGCCTCCTGTCCGAATGATTCGCGCCGCGCTCCTCTCCCTCTGCCTGATGGGCCTCGCGCCCTTGGCGGCGGCCCAGACGACTGATCCCGCCGCCTTGGCAGAGGCTGCAGCAATCCGTCTGGATCAGGCGGGACAGGCATTGGCCCGCGCCGAAAAGGCCCGCGATCGAGTGAAAGCACTGTCTGAAACGCTGCGCGCCTATGAGGATGGGCTGGAAGCGATGCGCGAAGGTCTGCGCCGTGTCTCCCTGCGTGAGGCGCAGTTAACAGCAGAGCTGCAATCGCGCGAGGCAGAGGTGGCCCAGCTCCTCGGTGTGTTGCAATCCATCGCCGCGACCCCTGATCCGGTTCTGGCCCTGCACCCTGATGGGCCAACAGGCACTGCGCGATCCGGCATGCTGCTGGCCGATGTGACGCCCGCACTGACCGACCGTGCCAGCGCTCTGCGCGAAAAGCTGGAAGAGGTCGCCATGCTACGTGCCCTACAGGAAAACGCTGTCGACACTCTGTCGCGCGGATTGGACGGTGTGCAGCAGGCCCGTAGCAATCTTAGCCAAGCTATTTCAGATCGCACCAACCTGCCCCGCCGCTTTACCGAGGATCCGGTAAAAACCGCGATCCTTATCGCGTCGACTGAAACTCTGGCGGGTTTCGCCTCCGGCCTCAGCGAAATTGCCGAAGGCGAGGCGCCCGGATCGCTGCCCGATATGAGCCACCGCAAAGGCAAACTGCCTTTACCCGTTCAGGGCACCATCCTGCGCCGCGCAGGCGAAGCGGATGCAGCTGGCATCAAACGCCCCGGCCTGATCATGGCCACCCGCCCGCGCGCTTTGGTGACGACACCTACAGCGGCGACCATCCGTTACCTCGGCCCGTTGCTGGATTATGGCAACGTAGTGATTCTGGAACCACAGGCGGATCTGCTCTTTGTGCTGGCAGGACTGGATGTGGTCTATGGAGAGGCAGGGCAAGTCCTACCATCCGGCAGTCCGATCGGTCTGATGGGCGGACAGGATGCACAAATCGGCACGATTGTGTCACAGGCTAGTGAGGGGGGTAGAACTGCCGCCTCAGAAACGCTCTATATAGAGGTCAGAGAAAACAACGCCCCGGTCGACCCGGTCGCGTGGTTCGCAACCGGGAAGGACAACTAACCCATGAAGAGATTTGTGATGGCCGCATTGGGCGGCACTCTGGCTGGGGTGATCGCCACCACGCAGGTGGCAGGTCCCCTGCTGGCGCAAGAAAACAACACTCAGACCAATGTCTATGAACAGCTGGATCTGTTCGGTGACATCTTTGAGCGTATTCGCGCCCAGTATGTCGAAGAAGTTGATGAAAAAGATCTGATCGAGGCAGCCATCAACGGCATGCTGACATCGCTTGATCCACATTCCTCGTATCTGTCGCCGGATGATGCGGCTGACATGCGGGTGCAAACCCGTGGCGAGTTCGGCGGTCTGGGCATCGAGGTCACGCAAGAAGAAGGCTTTGTTAAAGTGGTTTCGCCCATCGACGGCACCCCAGCAAGCGAAGCGGGCGTCGAGGCAGGCGATTTCATTACCCATGTAGACGGCGAAACCCTGCTGGGCCTGACACTGGATGATGCAGTTGAACTGATGCGCGGTCCCGTGGGCAGTGAAACCCTGATCACCGTTGTACGCGAAGGCGAACCCGAACCCTTCGACATCTCGATCATTCGCGACACCATCAAGCTGACCGCTGTACGTACCCGTACCGAGGGCGACACCGTGGTGCTGCGCGTCACCACCTTCAACGACCAAACGTTCCCGAACCTGAAATCTGGTCTGGAGAAGGCGGCCGAGGATCTGGGCGGTCTGGACGCAGTGAACGGCATCGTGTTGGACCTGCGCAACAATCCCGGTGGTCTGCTGACACAAGCGATCCGCGTTTCCGACGCCTTCCTTGAAAGCGGCGAGATCGTTTCGACCCGTGGCCGCAACCCCGGTGAAGGAGAGCGTTACAACGCAAAAGAAGGCGATCTGGCCGACGGCAAACCGATTGTTGTACTGATCAACGGCGGCTCTGCCTCTGCCTCCGAAATTGTAGCCGGTGCGCTGCAGGATCACCGCCGTGCGATCGTAGTGGGCACCAAGAGTTTCGGCAAAGGATCGGTCCAAACCGTGATGCCGCTGCGTTCCAACGGCGCCATGCGCCTGACCACTGCGCGGTACTACACACCGTCGGGCCGTTCGATCCAGAACCTTGGCGTGTCGCCTGACATCGTCGTTGAACAACCCCGCCGCCGCCCCGACGCCGAGGAAGAGGAAGCCAACCGCAACAGCCGGTCCGAGGCGGACCTGCGCGGTTCGCTCTCCAACGACTCGCTGTCCGAGGATGAGATCCAGCAGATCGAAGAAGAGCGCGCCAAGGCCGAAGAGGCTGCGAAACTGCGCGAAGACGACTATCAGCTGGCCTATGCCATCGACCTGTTGAAAGGCCTGTCGGCCATCGCGGCGAAAGAGTAATCGCACACTCAATGCTATAGGCATTCAAAAGCCTCCGGTTCCAACCGGGGGCTTTTTCATTTAGTCAGAACCAAAGCCCTACGCTGCAACACAGGATCGACAGATGACACCCGAAGAGATTGCCAAATTGCCCTACCGCCCCTGTGTCGGGGTGATGCTGATAAACGCAGATGGCCATGTATTTGTTGGTCAGCGCCTGGATAACGAAACCCCAGCCTGGCAGATGCCCCAAGGCGGCGTGGACGAAGGCGAAGCCCCCCGCGATGCGGCCCTACGGGAGCTATGGGAAGAAACAGGCGTAACCGCTGACAAGGCAGAGATCATCGCAGAAACCGATGGCTGGCTGCCCTATGATCTGCCCCATGACATCGTGCCCCGCATCTGGAAAGGCCGCTACCGGGGGCAGGAACAGAAATGGTTCCTGTTGCGTTTCAACGGGCAAGACAGCGACGTAAACATTGCCACCGACCACCCCGAATTTTCCGAATGGCGCTGGTTGCCTGCCAACGAACTGGTGGCAAACATCGTTCCCTTCAAACGAGACGTCTACACCCGCGTCCTAAACGCCTTTGCAGATCATCTCTGACACTTCTCAATAAAATAGGCGCCCCAACAACGGTGGCGCCTATTTAGTGTTCCCGTAAATTCGTCCACCAACGGCGGATCAGGCGAATTGCAACGCCCGCGTCGGGCGGATTGCACCCGTTACCAGCCCATCCCAATTGCGAATCGCAGGCGTCATGAATTTGCGTGCGGCAGGATGCGCCGCATCCAAAATGCCAAGCCGCACCAAAATCGCAGCAATAGCCGCTTCGGCGCCGCGTGTCGTGCCATCCATAATCTTTAGCGCGACGCCCAGTTTCATCTCTGGGATGATTGCAATGAAGAACGCCTCGGCCCCCGTTTTCAATGCGACCCGCCCGCCGCAGGCGCGCATCAGTTCGGTGCAGGCGCGGCCTTCACCGGCGACCAGTTCGGGATAGGTCACCATCGCATTGCGCAGGCGCGCAGCCGCGCTTTGGCGGGCATCGCCGTCTTCCTCGGCGGCCGCGAAAAACGCCATCGCGCGGGCAATACCGTGCAAGGTCGCCGCATGGTTTGGTGCCGAACAGCCGTCGATACCAAAGCCTGGGCTGTTTTCACCAGTGACGTTCTCAAAGGCATCCAGGCAGGCTTGCTGAACCGGATGATCAATCTGGCAGTACTCCGCATCGCCACCCAAATGCTGTTTCAACGTAAGAAAGCCCGCGTGTTTACCCGAACAGTTGTTATGCACACGACAGGGCGACTGCCCGTCACGGATCATCTGGATGCGCAACGCGTCATCGCGGCTTTCTTGTGGGCCACAGCGGAAGTCATCATCCCCACACCCTAAGTCTGCCAACCAATTGTTGACCCGTTCGACATGGATCGGGGCACCATTGTGGGACGCGCAGGCCAATGCCAGATGGGCAGGAGTCAGACCACGGGCATCGGCGGCACCGCTTTCCACCAACGGCAGCGCCTGCAACATCTTGGACGAAGAGCGCGGCAGAACAACGGCGTGGGGATCGCCCCATGCCTCAACAATCTGGCCATCGGCGCCGCAGATCACCGCGTGGCCACAATGCAGGCTCTCCAGAAAATCGCCACGCCAGACTTCAACCAATGGCACTGCTGCTGTCATCTCTCGCTCTCCTCGATGTTTCGCGAAAATCCGCCAATCGGCCTTTCGTTGCTGGCGACTTTTGCGTTAATGTAGCACTGTCGCGACAGATGTGCCTGTTTCCACACTAAAACGCCAGCCCAAGCTGGGCGTGGATCAGGCCGGACACGATTTGAGGCAAGAACAGCTGGAGGCTGGATTAGATGGTATCGCGTATTGCGCATGGATTGATTGTGGCAGCAATGACCCTGGCAACCGCTGGCACTGCGGTAGCGCAGGCAAGCAGCACCAATGAGGTTGCAACCAAAACCGATTGGAGCGTGTTTGAAGACAGCAATCCAAAGGAATGCTGGGCTGTTGCCGCCCCCAAAGAAACCGTCAACACCCGCGAAGGCCGCATCGTTTCGGTCAAACGCAGTGATATCTTGCTGATGGCATTCTACCGCCCCGGTTCTGGGGTACAGGGCCAACTGGCCTTTACGGGTGGGTATAATTTTGCATCTGGTGTGCCTGTAACAATCAACATTGACGGCGCCGAATTCAATCTGTTCACCCAGGGCGAATGGGCTTGGACCAATAGCGCGGCCGATGACGCTAAAATCATCACCGCAATGAAACGCGGCCGCTCCGCCACAGTGACCGGTCTGTCCCAGCGCAGCCGCACCACGACCAAAGACACATTTTCCCTCTCGGGCTTCACCGCCGCGATCGAGGAAGCACAGGCGCGCTGCAAATAAACGCAGCCCATCCGGTGTGGAAACAGCAAACCCCGATCGCCAATGGCGCAATCGGGGTTTATTTTTGCCCCTACGTCACTATTTCCTTGCGAAATAGCACCACTGGTCTATGCGGGTTCGAACCACAAAAGACCGAAGGCCAATGGCAGCAGAGCGCACCCTCGACACCCCCGAGTCCCCCACCTCCACCACATCGCAGAAAGCAAAGGCAGATGCCCAGAAATGGGTCCGCATCATGGCCCGCTACCGCGATCCCAGCACCAGTCGCAGCCTGACTGAAGTGGCAATCACTTTGCTGCCGTTTCTGGCGATTTGGGCGCTAGCATGGTGGGTCAGCGGCTACAGTTATCTGCTGGCTTTCGCCCTAGGTGCGGTGAATGCACTGTTCCTTCTGCGTCTGTTTGCGATCCAGCACGATTGCGGCCACGGCGCCCTATTCGCCAACCGTCACCTCAGCGACTGGACCGGTCGGATCATCGGCGTTCTAACCCTGACACCTTATGACGTCTGGCGCCGCACCCACGCGGCCCACCATGGCACCGCAGGCAATCTAGATCGCCGCGGCATGGGCGATGTCCACACCAAAACCGTTGAAGAATATCAGGCGCTGTCGAAGTGGGGGCGTCTGCAATATCGCCTGTACCGCAACCCGTTTATTCTGTTCGGGTTTGGTCCCAGCTACCTGTTTTTCCTGCAAAACCGTCTGCCACTTGGCCTGATGAATCAGCGCCGCTACTGGATGTCGGCGATGACCACCAACCTGTCAATCGCCGTTTTGTTCGGTGTGATCTGGTATTTCGGCGGTCTGGCCCCGCTGCTGCTGATCGCGCTGCCTTCTATCCTGATTGCCGCCACCATCGGCATGTGGCTGTTCTATGTACAGCACCAGTTTGAATGCACCCAATGGGCGCCCGACAGTGACTGGCACATGCAGCATGCTGCGCTTTATGGATCGTCCTACTACGTCCTGCCCAAAGTGCTGCAATGGTTCAGCGCCAATATCGGCATTCACCATGTGCATCACGTCTATAGCCGTATCCCCTTCTACCGCCTGCCAGAGGTGCTGAAGGACCACGCAGAACTGGCCAAAATCAACCGGATGAACATCCGCGAAAGCCTGCGCAATGCCCGCCTGCACCTGTGGGACGACAAAACCCAGCGTTTGCTAAGCTTCGCACAGGCGCGTCAACTATACGGCTAAGGCACGCGCATAGCTGCCATGCAAGGCCAAAGCCTGCCCCACATAGGCTTTGGCAATTTGCCCCGAATCCTGTATGAGACGCGTTCATCCCATTTAGGAAGCGCGATATGACGGCCACTGCACCGATTACTCAGGATGTGAAAACCTTCCCCCGCAAACTGCCGGAGGGGCCGAAAAATATCGTCGGCCTGACCCGCGATGGTCTGCGCGAAGCGTTGATCGAAATTGGAACGCCTGAAAAACAGGCCAAAATGCGGGTCAACCAGATCTGGCAGTGGGTCTATCAGTGGGGCGTGCGCGATTTCGCCGAAATGACCAACCTGGCCAAAGCCTACCGCGCCAAACTGGCCGAAAATTTCGTCATCGAAGTGCCTGAGGTGGTCAGCAAGCTGGTATCGACCGATGGCACCCGCAAATATCTGGTGCGCATCGCCGGCGGCCATGAGGTTGAGGTAGTCTATATCCCCGAAGAAGGCCGCGGCACGCTGTGTGTGTCGTCGCAGGTGGGCTGCACACTGACCTGTTCCTTCTGCCACACCGGCACGCAGAAACTGGTGCGCAACCTGACTGCTGGCGAAATTGTCGGTCAGATCATGATGGCGCGCGACGATCTGGACGAATGGCCCGAACCCGGTGTTGGCACCGGCGATGCTGGCCCGCGTCTGTTGTCGAACATCGTTCTGATGGGCATGGGTGAGCCGCTTTACAACTTCGACAACGTGCGTGACGCGATGAAGATCGCCATGGATGGCGAAGGCATCAGCCTCAGCCGTCGCCGTATCACTCTGTCCACTTCTGGTGTGGTGTCGGAGATTGCGAAAACCGCGCAGGAAATTGGGTGCCTGCTGGCGATCAGCTTCCACGCGACGACAAATGAAACCCGCGACGTTCTGGTCCCGATCAACAAGAAGTGGAACATCCACGAACTGCTGACCGCGCTGGCCGAATACCCCAAGGCGTCGAATTCGGAACGGATCACCTTTGAATATGTGATGCTGGATGGTGTGAACGACAGCGATGAGGATGCCCATCGCCTGATCCAATACCTGAAGGATTACAACATCCCGGCCAAGATCAACCTGATCCCGTTCAACGAATGGCCCGGATCGCCCTACAAATGTTCGTCGAACAACCGCATCCGCGCCTTTGCCGACATCATCTACAAGGCAGGTTACGCCAGCCCAATTCGCAAAACCCGTGGTGATGACATCATGGCTGCCTGTGGTCAGCTGAAATCGGCCACCGAACGCGCCCGGAAATCGCGCAAGCAGATTGAGGCAGAGGCAGGTCTAAACGGGTAATTTGGGAATAGGGCCGCAAGGCAGCGACCGAAACCGGCGGCCTTGATAGGGTCTAGTATCCTGATTCTCTCGGCTTGAAACCAGCCGGGAATTCGTCATTTGCTACCGCCTTTTGGCGGTAGCTGCCGCCCTTTGCCGCGAACATTACCGTTTTGGCGGGCTGCGCAGGGGATCAAACATACGCTCTACTCAACATGTGAACCCATGTTGGAGATCGTTGTTATGTTTACCAGTGCTATTGAAAAGAACCCCCTTCAGTCCCTCGCCGTTATCGAGTTGCTGCGCGAAGAGCGTCGTAAATCCTTGTCCCTGCGTGAATTTAAACACCGCCTGATGGGCTACGGTTATAAAATCCGCCAAACCGCGCGCGGCGCGGTGGTGGAAAGCGTCAGCTCACAGAAAGAGATCTGCAAGCTGCCGCGTGAATTGATGCATTAAGCCAGATACATCTGGGGCTTACCGCCCCGGAATGGCCTCCCGCGTGGTGCCCGCGCCTTCCCAGGTTTCAATCGCCTCGACCGCCTCGGCGGCTGTTTCGACGAACCGGAACAGTTCCAGATCCTCAGCCGAAATGGTGCCTGCCTCGGACAGGGCTTCCCAGTTGATGATCGATCGCCAGAAGCTTTCGCCAAACAACAGGAACGGCACCCGCGCCATGCGGCCCGTCTGAATCAGCGTCAATGCTTCGAACAGCTCGTCCAGTGTGCCGAAACCGCCGGGGAACACGGTGATCGCCTTGGCACGCATGAGGAAGTGCATTTTGCGGATGGCGAAGTAGTGGAAGTTAAAGCACAGGTCCGGTGACACATATTCATTCGGCGCCTGTTCATGCGGCAGCACGATGTTCAGACCGATGGATTCACCGCCCGCATCCCGTGCGCCGAGGTTCCCCGCCTCCATCACGCCGGGGCCACCGCCGGTGCAGACCACATAGTCATGACGATCGGTTTCGCGATCTTTGAGCGTCATCAGACGGGCGAACTCTCGTGCCTCATCATAATACTTCGACAGATCAGCCAAGGTCTGGGTGCGCGCCTGATCCTTTGCCTCAGGACGTGGGATACGGGCGCCACCAAACAGCACCACCGTGCCCTCGACACCATATTCATCCATCAAGAGTTCCGGCTTCAGCAATTCCAGCTGCAACCGCACAGGGCGCAGATCTTCGCGGCACAGGAAGTCATTGTCGTTGAACGCCAGCTTATAGGACGGCGCCCGCGTTTGCGGGGTATCGGGCACCTCATGGCTGGTTTCAATGTCGGTATGCGCATCGCGCAGCGGGTTGCGGCGGTCGTCTGTCATGCTCGGAAATCCTTATTGTCTATAGGGTTAGCCTAGCGCGCGCCCTACCTTCTGACCAGTGAGCCTCACACAGGTTTGAGGCGGCGCAAAGGGGGAAATTACGCAGCAACACGCCATTTCGAGACTTGCCCGATTAGGGCTGAAAAATTATAGATAATTCATGTCAAACGCCACCATCGCCGACCGCATTTACGCCGACCTGTCCGAACAAATCATCCGGGGCACCCTGCCGCCGGGGGAAAAACTGCGTCAGGATCACATCGCGCGGGCCTTTGACACCAGCCATGTGCCTGTGCGTGAAGCACTGCTGAAACTAGAAGCGCACGGGCTGGCGATCAGCCAACCGCGCCGGGGCACGCGGGTCAGCGAACTGGATCCGGCAGAGCTGCGTGAAATCACCGATATGCGCGCATCGCTGGAGGTTCTGGCGCTGCAACACGCGGGTATGGTGATGACCAGCGCCGATCTGCATAAGGCTGAAGAGGCGCGCAAGGCCTGCGATGCGGCAGAAGATCTGCCCAGTTGGGAAGCAAAAAACCGCGCCTTTCACCGCACAATCCTCGCGCCCTGCCGTATGCCACGTCTGCTGGCGACCATTGACGATCTGCACATCGCATCCGCCCGTCACCTGCTGGCTAACTGGAAAAGCGGCTGGATCCAGCGCGAGGATAAGGACCATGCGGCGATTCTATCGCTGCTGCGGCGACGTGATGTCAGCGCCGCCTGCGAGTTACTGCGTCGCCATCTGCGCAAAACGGATCGCATCACCCTGCGCTAAAATCCCGATTTTATAGACAAAATCACCGTATTAAAAATTCGTCTTGAAAAATTATCTATTATGTAAATGATGCACCGCAGCAAATGGTAATTTTTATCTATAAAAAGGAATCCCCGCGATGACCACTACCGCAAACACCACTGCAGGCAGCCTCAGCCTGCCCGCACAGATCCTGCGTGTCGCCACCGGCGTTGCGCTGTTGACCGTCAGCGCCAAGGTACAGGTGCCGTTCTGGCCCGTACCGATGACCCTGCAGGTTGCCGCCCTGATGATGATCGCCGCGACCTACGGCCTGCGCCTCGGCACGTCGACGATGATGGGCTATCTGGTGGCCGGGGCCGCTGGCCTACCTGTTTTCGCTGGCACCCCGGAAAAAGGCATCGGTCTGGCCTATATGATGGGCACCTCGGGCGGCTATCTGGTGGGTTTCCTCGTGGCGACGGCCATTGTCGGCTACGCGGCGGACAAACTGCCGAAACTGGCGCTGTGGCCTGCGATGTTCGCCGGTCTGGCCGCAATCTACGCCTTCGGTCTGGCGTGGCTGGCACAATTTGCGCCTGAGGGCAAACTGCTGGCGTGGGGCTTCACCCCGTTTATCGCGGGCGATCTGGTGAAAATCACCCTTGCCGCTGTTGTGGTGTTGGGCGCGCCTGCCGCATTGATCGCGAAAATCCGCGGGACTGCATCGGATGCTTGATCAAGATCCCCAGAAGGCATCCCTGACCGCGTCGGAGTTCCGCTCTGACTGGACCGTGGATGAGGTGGAGGCGCTTTTGCGCTTCCCCTTGCTAGACCTGGTTGGCCGTGCAAATGAAATTCACCGCCGCCACCACGACGCCGAGGACATCCAGAAGGCCAGCCTTCTGTCGATTAAAACCGGCGGCTGTCCCGAAGATTGCGCCTATTGCCCGCAATCCGCCCACCACAAAGAGGTGGATCTGGACAAAGAAAAACTGATGAACCCCAAACATGTTGTGTCGCTGGCCAAACGCGCGCAGCAGGCAGGCGCCGAACGGTTCTGCATGGGGGCCGCGTGGCGCCGCGTGCGCGATGGGCAGGAATTTGACAACGTGCTGGAAATGGTGCGCGGCGTGAATGATCTGGGGATGGAGGCCTGTGTCACCCTTGGCATGCTGGAACCCCATCAGGCGCAGGCTTTGGCCGAGGCGGGGTTGAAAGCGTACAACCACAACCTCGACACCAGCCCTGAATTTTATGGCGAAATTATCGGCACCCGCACCTATCAGGACCGTCTGGAAACGCTGGCGCACTGCCGCGATGCGGGTCTGGATCTGTGCTGCGGTGGCATCATCGGCATGGGCGAAAGCTGGCGTGATCGTGCATCGATGCTGCAGGTGCTGGCAGGCTTTGATCCCCACCCCGAAAGCGTGCCGATCAACGCATTGATCGCCACCAAAGGCACGCCGCTGGAACACCGCGAAAAGGTGCAGGCGTTTGATCTGCTGCGCATGGTCGCCACCGCGCGGATCCTGATGCCGAAAACCCGCGTGCGTCTGTCGGCGGGGCGCTCTGACTTCTCGGCGGCGGAGCAGGCGCTGTGTTTCCTTGCGGGGGCAAACTCTGTCTTTTACGGCGATGTGCTGCTGACCGCGCCAAACGCGGGCACCGGTGATGACCGCGATATGTTTGCCGCCCTTGGGTCGCTAAGCGCCACGTAAGTGACGCCCAAGATTGCGCAAAGGCCCTTGCTCACCTATAGCAAGGGCGAAACGCAGCCCAAAAGACCCACAGGATACAGAGGACAGCCCATGTCGAACGCTCAACTGGAACAGGCAATCGAAGCCGCCTGGGACGCCCGCGACACCATCACCCCCGCCACCACCGGCGAAACCCGCGACGCTATCGAGGACACGCTGCAAGCGCTGGATTCGGGCAAGCTGCGCGTGGCTGAGAAGCTGGAAAGCGGTGACTGGCATGTGAACCAGTGGGCCAAAAAGGCCGTTCTGCTGGGTTTCCGCATCAAGGACATGGAACTGCAATCCGGCGGCCCGCAGGGGTCCAGCTGGTGGGACAAAGTGGACAGCAAGTTCGCCGGTTGGGGCGAAGCGGAATACAAAGCCGCTGGTTTCCGTTCCGTGCCCAACGCCATCGTTCGTAAATCCGCCTTCGTCGCACCCGGCGTAGTGCTGATGCCGTCGTTTGTGAACCTCGGCGCCTATGTGGATGAAGGCACCATGGTAGACACCTGGGCCACCGTTGGTTCCTGCGCGCAGATCGGTAAAAACGTGCACCTGTCGGGTGGCGTAGGCATTGGCGGCGTTCTGGAGCCGATGCAAGCTGGCCCGACCATCATCGAAGACAACTGCTTCATCGGTGCCCGCTCCGAAGTGGTCGAAGGCTGCATCGTGCGCGAAGGCTCGGTTCTGGGCATGGGCGTTTACATCGGCCAGTCGACCAAGATCGTTGACCGCGAAACCGGCGAAGTGATGTATGGCGAAGTGCCGCCCTATTCGGTTGTTGTGTCGGGCTCCATGCCGTCGAAAAACGGCATCAACCTCTACTGCGCGGTGATCGTGAAACGTGTGGACGAAAAAACCCGTTCGAAAACCGGCATCAACGAGCTGCTGCGCGATTGATCCGATCCGGTTACGGAAATGAAAACGGCGCCTCTCGGGACGCCGTTTTTTTGTGGTCCTGAATTTCCGAACAGTTCAGCCGGCGCGTAGCGCCTGAGCTTCATAACCCCGCAAAGACATCCGCGCCGCCGGGCCATAACCGCGTCCAGTTGCCAGATCCAATTGCGGAAACAGCGCCAAAATCTCAGCCTGCGCGCCGCGATCGAAACCTGCGGCAGCTTCGGGTCCGGGCAGGTAGCTCTCGCTCCAGATTCCGTTGGTGTGCAACACTTCGTGGCGATCAAACAAAAGATGCACGTAGGTCACTTCGGGGTTTTGCAGGCAGCGACAGACCGTCTTGCCATCCACCAGATGTTTCGCTGCAACCAAAACTTCGTTCGCCTCAAACAACATCGACACACGTTCTTCGCGGATTAGCAAACGGTGCTGTGGCGAAATCAGCAGCCGACCATGTTCACCCAAGGCATTTGGCGCAACCTCGATAGGGGCGTTCTCGGGGGTCACCGCAGTATGACAACTGCCCGCCCAGCGCACAGGCTGGTATCCGTGATCGCGGGTCAGAACCAGATCACCAGCGACCAGCTGCTCCACCGGCAATGGTCCACGTGCAGTATCAACGCGGGTGCCGGCAACAAAACATGGAACAGACGATACGGTGACATACCCCGCAGCTTCTGCGCCAGAGCCATCGACAACGGTATATGTAAAGGTGCTTTCATCATCGACATCAGCGGCTGTGATTTGCAGCGTGCCGTCGGGGTTCAGACTGATCTGTGTGCCAGAGGCCAGCGTAATGACATTTCCCGCCACCAACGGCTGATTGTTGATATGGGTCAGTGTCAGCTGGCCACCATCATAGGTGCTGTCATTTGCAAGGACATCCAGCGTACCTTCGGAACCGACCTGCAGGTCAATTTCATCGTCCAATACCGTAATCGAACTTTGAATACTGTCGGCCTTGATCATCAGGTTGCTGTCATATGCGGTATCGCCTGCGTCAGCGATCCCAATCTCAAGCGTGTTCAACTCACCAGGTTTGACCGGCGCCCGCAGGGTCAGGGTGATGGTCATCCCGTCCATTTCGGTATTGTAGTCACCGTTCGCGTTGTCGATGTACCAGTCGGGATTGCTATCTGGGTTGATCTCATCGATCGAGATTTCACTGTCACCAAGGGTCAATTCTGCCTGCTCGCCGTTGACCCAGATGCCAACAGCATCGTTGAAACCGGAATCGACCCATTCCAGATACTCTTCGGATGAAAAGGTTAGCTGCATCGACAGGGTATTTCCCTGTGGGATAAACTCTGCCTCAAAGATGGCGGCGTCAAAGGTTTCAACGCCAGCGATAGAGTTTAGCCCTGCATGGTTGTCGACACCGTTTGTATCGGTCGTGGTCTGCGTGGATTTGTTTGCAGCCCCCCACGCATTGGTGATCTTGTGCGCCTTGCCAGTGGACAGGATAACGCCACTGTCTGAGGGCGCCACGCCCGGCATTGTCTCATCGGCACCGGAATAGATCCCCGATGAACGGGCATCCCCATGATAGGTGGCGTCCTGAACGGTTACACCAGACCCGAAAATAGCATCGGCCATCTGATTTGCAGAGGCATTTACATTGACGCTCAACTTGCTTGCAGCAACCATTTCAGAACTCGTACGCTTAATTCATGCTAAATATTTATCATTAAAATTTATCATTGATCCGCCGCAAACTCTGCACATCAAACGTAGAGCCCACCCCCCTTTTTTGCTGGCACGATATGGGGGTTTGTTCGTAGCGCACAAATCCCAAAGTTTGGGTTATGAGGAACGCACCCCTGCAAAAGGTGGTGCGCCGCCAATGCAGAAACGAATCCCATAAAAGCGACGGAAACCAAATGGAGCTGCGTATCAGTGGGAAATCTAGCATTAAGAGGACCCCACATGTACCGAATTGCCCTACTTGGCGTTGCCATCATCATTGGCGGCTGTGTTCAATCCTCCAAGGCAGGCAGCGACACCTCGCATAGTCATGAACACGCTCATTACCACAGTGCCAGCCACGTCCAAATGTCGATCAAGGGCGATCAGCGTTGCATTCGCTCACAGGCCACACCCGCACATAGCGTCGGACAATTTCCGACGCGCGGGAACCCGCATAGCTTCCGCCCTCAGGACCTGACTGTTTGTGTCGACGCTACGCCCGAAAAAACCGGCCAGGTGACTCGCAGCACCAGCGCTTCCGGCATCACGCTGTCGGGCATCCTACTGCGCCCCGGCACTGCCGAATACTATGATCCAAACGGGCGCCGCGGATTTTCGCGTGACCGTTCCAGCGGTTGGCGGGTTGAAGGTATGGGCGCCGCCAGCCAATTGGGCATGGATCACGCCAATGCCCACGTCGATCACCGCGGGCTTTATCATTACCACGCCCCAGCGGACATCTGGACAGCAGACCTGATCGGTGGTGATAGCGCCAGCCTGATTGGCTATGCGGCAGACGGATTTGAAATCCACTATATTGGGGATCAGGCGCGCAGCAGTTGGCAACTGAAATCCGGCACCCGCCCCGCAGGCGCGAACAGCCCAGGTGGACGCTATGATGGAACCTACGAACAAGACTATGCCTATCGCGCAGACAGTGGCACGCTAGACGAATGCAACGGCGCAACGGTCGAAGGGCGGTATGTCTACTTTGCCACCGATACATATCCCTTCTTCCCGCGCTGTTTCAAAGGGACTGTTAGCCGTGACCTGCAACGGCGCCGGTAACTGGATACACTGACTAAAGGCCGCGGCTTCGCGCTTGATCCACTGATCCTATCAGCGTATTGGCATGGCCCATGACCGAGAAAAAGAAACAAAAGAAACCGTCGCGCCAGCAGGTCTATACGCTGCTGGTGCAGGTTGGCCGCAAGGATGGCGATGGCCTGCCCGAAGGGGCCACAGGCGGCGCCCTGATGATCTATGCCAGCGGCGTAGACGAAGCAGAAGCTGTGCGTGAAACCGTGGCGATCCTGAAACAGGCCGATCTGGCGCCGTTGGATGTGACCGGCTATGGCACGCTGGACGAACGTCTGGAACAGGGCCACGACATCAATGATGAAGAACGCGCACTCATGGCCCGCGCCCTCGAGGAGAACTCTGTCATTGTGGCGCAAATGACGCCGTTTTTTGATGGCGAAGATCTGAGTGATCTTGACGGCGAAACGGTCCAGTAAATACGCCGGTTGTGCGCGTCTTCAGGCCGCGCGCAACTCTGCCAGCGTGATCGCTTCGAACTGATCCAGCAAGGGACAGCTTGGCGCCAGATGCTCTGGCAAGCGCGCGCGCTCCACCTCGGACAGCAGCGATGCGCGCATTAACGCTGCATCGCGCCGTTTGCGGCCCAAAAACAGGGTTTCCAACAGCGCACCTGCGGCAATACAGGGCTCATTTCCCGGGGTCACGAATTGATAATACCGCAGCGTATCCCCAACACGTGGCCGAATGGCAGACACCCCATTGACCAGATGAGTCGCGGGAATACGCACGTGGGATCGACCAAAAAGATATTCCACAGCCGACCCAGCTGTGCGCAGATATTGTTCCGCACCGACCACCAGATCGCGTTGCAGCCCAAAATAGGGGGCCCGCAACAGAACCGGCGCAAAACTTCCAAGGCTGGGCACTTCGCGAGAAATAACGTGCAGCACAGGCACCAGTTCACCGCTGCCCGTACGCAGCAGGTCACCACGCCGAATGCGCGCTGCGGCGCGATATCCCCGATCGGTCAACACAGGCACCTGTGCTGTCAGGCTGGGCATAGGCCCGATCGGCTCCACGGCATCCGAAACAGCAAAGAACAACACGCTTCGATCCATCTGGCGCTGCAACGGATCCAGCGTCATGACCTGTAGATCATTCAACAACAGCGGCTTGGGGTCATGCAGCTCTTTCAAGAACACACGCCCTGACCGGATACGTTCGATTGCCAAACGCCCCCAGCGGGCAGGCGCATCCCAACTGTAGGTAACGCGCAACTCTTCGGCCTGTGTGACCGCATCATGCTCCAGAACAGTATGAAAAACATCGCGCCCCTGCGTGATGACCAACGCGATGCCACCCGTCGGTAATTCCTGCACAGAGAGCGAGCTGATCCACGGATGGTCGCGGTGATACCCCAGCAAACGGCGTGGACGTCCGTCGCCGGGCAGGCGCATTTCAAACATCAGGGAACCGCGCACCAACAGGCTATTGGGCGAAAGATCATGGCGCACAGGGCGCAGGTCATCCGCTGCCGATGCGCCGATCCCTGCGAGGTCAAATACCTGCCGTGTTTGATCTGATAGCGCGATCCAACCCATGGCTCAGGCAACCTGCTCCTGTGTTGTCGCGGGACCCTCTGCGTCAGGATGCAACAAGCTCGCCTCAAATCGGCGCAGCGCCTTGCGAGCTGTCGGCCCGTACCCCTCACCAGTGGTGGGGTCAATTTCAGGGAACAAGGTGCAGATTTCGTTCATGATGTCCTGTTCCAAAGCACTGGCCATTTGCGGCCCTGGCAGGAAGCTTTCGGTTTCCAAACCTTCTGACCATAGGATCTGATGACGATCGAACATCAGATGCACATAGGTCACATCCCCCCCCGCGATCTGGCGCACGTTGACACCATCCACCAACTCTTTGGCGGCAACCAGCACTTCGGCTTCGCCAAACAGCAGCTCGCTGCGTGGATCGTTCAACATCACCCGATGCAACGGCGAGACCCACAGGTCGCTATGCTCTCCAAAGGTGCCACGCCGAATATGAATCGGGGCAAAATCCCCTTCTGCGGCAACAGTACGGGACCCGATCCAGCGCACTGGCTGTGCGCCATCATCCTTGGTCAAAACCAGATTGCCGACCTGCAAATGCTCTACCGCGATTTCACCCTCTGGGGTTTTCACGCGCGTGCCTTCGACAAAGCAAGGCACCTGATTGATCGTCACAAAGGCCGTATCGCTGACGCCGCCACTAGTTTCGGCGGTGTAGGAAAAGGTTACGCTTTCCAGATCACCGTCTGCCAGCACCGTGAGGGTGCCATCAGCATTCACCTGCAATTGCTGACCTGTCGCCAGCGTAATCACCGATCCCGCCGATACAGCCTGACCGTTGATGTGGGTCAGGGTCAATGTGCTGGTGCCGTCACCATCGTTGGCCAGCACATCAACTGTTTTGGAAAACCCCGGCGCCACATCGACACTGTCGTTGGTCGCTATAAACGCGGTCTGCACGCTGTCGCCGGCAATCAGCAGGGTCGAGTCATAGCTCGAATCGGTCACATCTGCGATGCCGATCCGCAGGGTGTTCACATCACCGACGTTAACGTCCATTTTCAGCGTCATCGTGGCGGTAAAACCGTCCATTTCAGTATTATACTGATCGTTCAGGTTCGAAATGAAGAGCGACTCGTTGTTGCCCGCGTTGATGTTGAGCGGGTCGATGTCCCCATCCCCAATCGCCAGATCAACCTGTTCGCCATTCACCCAAACGCCGATAAAATCCTGATAGAGACTGCTGACGTATTCAGGATATTCCTCGGACGCGAACACAAACTGGATCGTCATCGTGTCGCCGGTCGGGATAAAGGCCACATCCAGAAACGCCGCATCGTAAGTGCGCGTACCAGCCGCCGCATTGAAATCTGCGTTGTTATCAACACCACGCGTGTTTGAAGAGGTGCTACCCGAAGTGTTGGTGTTAAACGAACCACTGCTGCGGGTGAAATTGCTGGTGCGCCCAGTCGACAGAATTACCCCAGTGTCACCCGGCGTGACGCCATCTGACACGTTGTCACCGTCCGAATACGTTCCCGAAGAGCGCCGATCGCCAGAATAACTGGCATTCACCACTGTGACGCCATCACCAAAAATTTCCTGCGCCATCTGAACAGCGCTGGCGTTGTTGTTAATCGGCAGTTCCTGCGCAATCGCCATATGCTCACCCACCCCTTTCAGCGGGCAGCACGCAGCCAGAGCAGCCCAGACATCACGTCTGGATCATCCTTTGAAATCTCTGCTCATCTGGGCCTTTTGGCCTCTGTGATTCTTGCGCCCTGCCTCGGGTCATTTTCTTTGACTATACATACTTTTGAGACTGGCGTTAAGATTCTGTTTACCTTGAAAAAAGTCGCATGGCGTTTGTGACGCTTCTGCATCGCCTGCCCGCAAAGCATGGTTTTGTTGCCCTTTGGCCCAAGACGCGCTAGCCCTTGGCCCAATGCAAGGAGCCCCGTCATGTCGCAATCTCATCCCTCTCCCATTTGTCCGGTTGATCTGTCGGCCAAACTGATTCAGTGCCCTTCGATCACGCCCTTGGAAGGCGGAGCGCTGGTCCTGTTGGAGGAACTATTGAGCGACGCGGGCTTTAGCTGCACACGGGTAGATCGCGAAGGCATTCCAAACCTTTACGCCCGCTGGGGCGATAAAGGCCACGCGCGCAGCTTTGGGTTCAATGGTCACACCGACGTGGTCCCCGTAGGGGATGAAGCCGCATGGACCAAACCACCGTTCTGCGGTGAAGTAGAGGATGGCATACTCTGGGGGCGCGGTGCGACTGATATGAAAACCGGCGTTGCCGCCTTTGCCGCCGCAGCGGTGGATTTTGTGCGCGACAAGGCGCCCGATGGATCGGTCATTCTAGCGATCACCGGCGACGAAGAAGGTGATGCGGATTTCGGCACCACCGCGCTGCTGGACTGGATGGACCAGAACGGCGAAGCAATGTCGGCCTGTTTGGTAGGTGAACCCACCTGCCCCAACCATATGGGCGAGATGATGAAAATCGGCCGTCGCGGCTCGATGACCGCATGGTTCACATTCACCGGCAAACAGGGCCATGCGGCCTATCCTCATCGCGCCAACAACCCGCTGCCCGCGATGGCGCGGTTGATGGATCAACTCGCCAGTCATGAATTGGATCAGGGCACCGATCACTTCGATCCCTCGACGTTAGCGGTGGTGACAATGGACACCGGCAACCCCGCAACCAACGTGATCCCCGCCAAATGCACTGCAGCGGTGAACATTCGTTTCAACGACGCCCACACGGGTGCAGATTTGACGGAGTGGCTGCAAGAGCAAGCAAACAAAATCACCGCCGACACCGGTGTTGAAGTGGATATGGTGGTGAAAATCTCCGGCGAAAGCTTCATCACCCCGCCCGGTCCGCTGTCTGATCTGGTTGCAAAGTCGGTGGAGGCTGAAACCGGCGTTGTGCCGGAACTATCCACCACCGGCGGCACCTCGGACGCACGTTTCATTCAGGCGCATTGTCCGGTGGTCGAATTTGGTCTGGTCGGCAAAACCATGCATCAGGTGGATGAGCGTATCGAAGTGGAGCAGATCCACCAGCTGAAGGCGATCTACAGCCGCATCCTAGCGGACTACTTTGCATGAACTGGCAAATCGCGCCCACCGAGGATCTGACCACCTGCTTCGCCCTGCGCCATGAGGTGTTTGTGCTGGAACAAGGCGTGCCTTTGGCCGAGGAGCAGGATGCACTTGATGCAACCGCGACGCATATCCTTGCCAGCGTAGACGGCACGCCGAAAGGCGCTGCACGCATCCTGTTTAATGGCGATGTTGCCAAGGTGGGCCGCGTTTGCGTGATTCAATCCGCACGCGGCACGGGTCTGGGCGCGGCGATCATCCGCGCCTGCATCGACATCGCGGCAGCGACACCCGACATCCGCACCGTCAAACTGGGCGCGCAGGTCAGCGCCATCGGGTTCTACGAAAAACTGGGCTTCAGCGCCTTTGGTCCGGTCTATGACGACGCTGGCATCGACCACCGCGATATGAAGATGGAGCTCCCCAAATGACAACACGCCGCCCACATCTGGTGATCATGGTCAAGGAACCCCACCCCGGTCGGGTGAAAACCCGTCTGGGCCGCGATCTGGGCATGACCACGGCCGCATGGTGGTTCCGCCATCAAGTGCAGTCGCTGCTGCGCCGGATCGAAGATCCGCGTTGGGACACGGTGCTGGCCGTTGCGCCGGATGTGGAGGGCATGAATAGCCGCGTCTGGCCCGCCCACCTGCCGCGCATTCCACAGGGACGCGGCGATCTGGGCGACCGGATGGGCCGCGTGTTCCTGACCGCGCCGGTTGGGCCTGTTTGCATCATCGGCGCGGATATTCCCGGCGTCACCCGCGCCCATATCGCCCGCGCCTTTGCCGCGCTTGGCAATCATGACGCTTGTTTTGGTCCTGCACCTGATGGCGGCTACTGGCTGGTCGGGATGAAACAGGCCACCCGCCCGCCGCGCACCCTGTTTCAGAATGTGCGCTGGTCCACTGAACACGCGCTGGCGGACACCATGGCCAGCCTGCCCGGCAAACGCATCGCCCTGATTGATGAGCTGGACGATGTGGACACGCTGGCGGACTTGCAGGCGATGGGTAAATAGCACTCGATAGAACGCTTAAGCCTAGCGCCGTTCCGAGGGGGCGGTTCGGGCCGGAGGCACGCCTTTGGCGTGACGCAGCCCAACAGTTCCTGTTGGGCGGGACATCCTTCGCTGGCATTCCGCCTCGCCAAACCAACTCCACTAAAACGCATAATCGCGTGACGCCCCCGCCGTCCCGTGCTACCTGCGCCTTATGAGCAAGCTGCCAACCAAGGCCGAGATCATCGAATGGATCTCGGACAACCCGACCCTCACCTCGAAACGTGACATCGCCAAGGCCTTTGGCATCAAAGGGGCTGCGCGTATCGACCTAAAGCGTATCCTCAAAGAGCTGGAGGCCGAGGGCCACTTGCAAAAGCGCAAGAAAACCTTCCGCGATCCTGACAAACTGCCGCCCGTTTCTGTGATCCAGATCACCGAGGCCGACAGTGACGGTGACCTCTACGCCCGTCCGATGGAATGGCAAGGTGAGGGTGCGGAGCCACGCATTCTGATGAGCCTGCGCGCCTCGGACCCAGCACTTGGCCCTGGGGATCGCATTCTGGGCCGTCTGGCTGAGGTGAAGGGTGAGAACCATCAATATGAGGCCAAGCTGATCCGCCGCATCGGCACCAACCCGCAGCGGGTGCTGGGCGTGTTCCGCAAATCCGCCGAGGGTGGCCGCATCCTGCCCATCGACAAGGGCGACCAAAAGGAATGGCTGGTCCCCGCTGGTGCCACGAACGGCGCCAAAGAAGGCGAGCTGGTCGAGGCCGAACAATCCGGACCCAAGGGTCGCATGGGCCTGCCGCGCGCACGTATCGTGTCGCGTCTGGGTGATCCCAGCGCGCCCAAGGCCGTGTCACTGATCGCCATCCATCAACACGGCATCCCCGATCAGTTCCCTGATGCCGTGATTGCTGAGGCAGACGGCAAGAAACCCGCCGTCCTGACCGGCCGCGAAGACATGCGCGACATGCCACTGGTCACCATCGACCCCGCAGATGCCCGCGACCACGACGATGCCTGCTGGGCGCATGCTGATGATGATCCGAAAAACAAAGGCGGCTATGTCATCTGGGTCGCCATTGCGGATGTCGCCCACTACGTCACGCCCGGGTCTGCACTTGACCGTGAGGCGCGCAAGCGAGGCAATTCCAGCTATTTCCCCGACCGCGTGGTGCCGATGCTGCCCGACCGCCTGTCCGGCGATCTGTGTTCCCTGCACGAAGGCGTGCCGCGCGCCTGTATCGCCGTACGGATGCAGATTGACGCCACAGGTGACAAGATCGGCCACCGGTTTGTGCGCGGCCTGATGCGATCTGCCGCGTCGCTGAATTACCAAGAGGTGCAGCGCGCCCGTGATGGCGACGTAAACGAAAAATGCGCGCCGCTGATGGCAGAAGTGATTGATCCCCTCTACGAAGCTTACGATCTATTGGTCAAAGCACGCGCGCGCCGTCAGCCGCTGGATCTGGACCTGCCAGAGCGCAAGGTGGAACTGTCTGACGCCGGTGAGGTGATCAGCGTCAACTTCCGCGACCGTCTGGATGCGCACAAGCTGATCGAAGAGTTCATGATCCTCGCCAATGTCGCGGCTGCCGAGACGTTGAGTGCGAAGAAATCGCCGCTCCTCTTCCGTGTGCATGAGGAACCAAGTCCCGAAAAATTGGATGCACTGCGGGAAACCGCGCAGACCTCTGGCCTGACGCTGGCCAAGGGGCAGGTGTTGCAGACCGCGCATCTGAACCGTCTGCTGGCAGCGGCGAAGGATGGCGATTTTGCCGAGCTGATCAATATGGCCACCCTGCGGTCTATGACGCAGGCCTATTACAGCCCGGCAAACTTCGGCCACTTCGGTCTGGCACTGCGCAGCTACGCGCATTTCACCTCCCCCATCCGGCGCTATTCGGACCTGATCGTACACCGCGCGCTGGTGTCCTCGCACCAATGGGGCGATGACGGCCTGACCCCGCAGGATGCCGAGGATCTGGAAGGCACCGCCAACCACATCAGCGACACCGAACGCCGCTCGATGATGGCGGAACGCGACACCACAGATCGCTATCTGGCGGCCTTCCTGTCGGAACGGGTGGGCAATGAATTTGCCGGTCGCATCAGCGGTGTGGCGAAGTATGGCGCCTTTGTGCGGCTGGATGATACCGGCGCGGACGGGCTGGTGCCTGTGCGATCGCTTGGGAACGAGTTCTTCCACTTCGACCGTGATAGCGGCACGCTGATGGGGGCCGATAGCGGCTTCACCCTCGCACTGGGCCAGAAGGTCACGGTGAAGCTGACAGAGGCTGCGCCCGTTTCAGGCTCGATCGCGTTGGAGCTGATTTCGGTCGAAGGCGATGAGGTGCCGCGCGGTGGGCGTGGCGGCTACCGCAAGGGACGCGGCAAAGGTGGCGGCAAAGGTCACCCCGGCAAACGCAAGCTGACCCGCGCCAAGAAGAAGACCGCGAAGGTCCAGCGCAAGGTTAGCCGCACCCGCCGCAGCTAAAACGTCACATCTGGCGCGGCACCTGCTGCGCCAGCACTTCCTTCAGGACATTGGCGACCTGATCGCGGCGGGGATCTGTGCCGTGCAGACCCAATGTGATCTGTGGCAACGGATAGGCGCGCATCATCTCGCGGTTGATCCGCACATCTGGTCCAAGACTGGATGCCCCCAACACCGTCACACCAAGCCCAGCTGCAACTGCACTACGGACGTAGCCGACACTATCAGCAATCAACACATCGCTGATTAACGACTGGTCCCGCCCCATCGCTTCGGCGGCGGCAGTGCGATAGGCACAGGGCGCCCGCATCATACATAGTGGCACAGTATCACCGGGGTGCAGTGCGGGACCATCCGCAGGTTCAATCCACACCATCGGATCCGTCCCCAGATAAAGGGATCCACCCTCCCCTGGCTCGTGTAGGGCCAACGCCAAATCAATCTGCCCTGCCGCCAATGCGTCACGCAAAGAGGAACTAAGCCCAACCCGAAATGACAAATCCGCCCCTGGCAAATGCCTCTCCATCGTTTGCAGTAGGTCCGGCATGCGATGCGGCGCGAAATACTCCACAACACCGATCCGCAACGCACCTGACACATCAGGGCCACGCATTTCTGCCAACAGGCGTTCACTTGCCTGCAACATATCCCGTGCTTTGGGCAACAGACGACGCCCCGCCTCTGTCAGCTGCACGTAACGGCTGTTGCGGTTCAGCAAAGGCTGTTCCAGCAACTCCTCGAGCTTGCGAATGCGCACAGACACCGCGGATTGCGATCGCCCTAGGCGCGCGCCTGCCTCGGTGAAGCCGTTCACTTCGGCGACGGTGACAAAACAACGGAGGAGGTCAATATCAATATCTTGCATATAATTTGATTTTCATATTTGCGAGATATGATCAATTCATTTTGTTTATCTTCTAACCCGACGTAATGAAGACTCAAGCAAATCGGAGAAACACAATGCGCGCGATTACATATTCAGAATTTGGCCCAGCAAACGATGTCTTGAAACTGGTCGACCTACCAACTCCGGAACCGGCCCCAGGCGAAGTGCTGGTGCGGCTGAAAACATCTGGCGTGAACCCGTCCGACATTTCTGGACGTTCTGGCATGCGCCCAGGCGTGACCAAACCCGCCTACCCGCAGATCATTCCACACAGCGACGGCGCGGGCGTGATCAAGGCCGTCGGCGAAGGTGTGGATCCCGCCCGGATCGGTCAGCGGGTGTGGATCTGGAACGGCCAATGGCAACGCGCCTTTGGCACTGCGGCTGAGTTCATCGCGCTACCGTCCGAACAAGCGGTGGCCCTGCCCAACAACACCACCTTTGCAGAAGGGGCTGTTCTGGGTATCCCAGCAATGACCGCGACCTATTGCGTGCTGGGCGGCGGTGACGTGGCCGGAAAAACCCTGCTGGTCAGCGGCGGTGGTGGCACCGTCGGTCGTTTGGCAGTGCAAATCGCCAAAGCATCCGGTGCGCGGGTGATCGCCACGGCAGGCAGTGCAGCACAACAGGATGCGGCACGACAGGCTGGTGCCGATGCCGTGCTGGGCTACAATGATCCAGATCTGGCCGCTGGTATTCTGGCCGCCAACGACGGCAAGCCCGTCGACCAGATTGTCGAGGTCGAATTTGGTCCAAATGCTGAGGTGAACACCGCTGTGATCGCCGAACGTGGCCGCATTGTCGCCTATGGATCAGCCAAGGACCGCGCGCCGGTGCTGCCGTTCTACCCGCTGATGTTCAAAGGTGTGACGCTGGAAATGGCGCTGGTTTACATCCTGTCGGACGACGCCCGCCGCAAGGCAGAGGCGCAGCTGACCGCGCTGTTGGAGCAAGGCGCATTGGATATTCGCATCTCTCACACGCTGTCGTTGGAAGACTGTGCCGAAGCCCACGACATCATCGCCAGCGGCCAACGCGCAGGATCGGTCATCCTGAAAATCTGATCCCAACAGCGCCAGCACACGCTCAGGCGCATTCCTGCCATTCCCCCCTGTGCCCGCGCATTTCGCTTGCGCGGGCCTTGTCGCGCGCTACCCTCTTGCCCAAGTTCGTTTGAAAAGAACACAATCAGAGGCAGAGGTGATGATGCAGTTTGGCGCGAAACTCCGCAGATCCCTAATCACAGCCGCGATCATCGTGGCCCCCGCATCCCTGACAGCCATGCCTGTCGATGTATCCCTGCGCCCCGCGGCGCGGCCAACTGTCGTTGCGGCGCCAATCCCTGTGACCAGCTCTGCCAAAGAGGCAGCGTTCCAGCGCTGGATCCGTGGTTTCCAGCCGCGCGCACGGGCGGCGGGGATTTCCGACCGTACCTTCAACCGCGCGTTTCGCGGTGTCACCTTTGACCCCGATGTGATCAAACGCGACCGCAATCAGAGCGAGTTTACGAAGTCGATCTGGGACTACCTCGACAGTGCGGCGTCAGACAAACGGGTGAAAAACGGCCGTGCCGCGCTGCGCGAACATCGCCGCGTGCTGGATCAAATCGAACGCCGATATGGCGTCGACAAAGAGGTGGTGACAGCCGTCTGGGGCCTAGAAAGTGCCTATGGCGAATATCGCGGTGATCACAACATCATCCGCGCGCTGGCGACGCTGGCCTATGACGGGCGGCGCGGACGGTTCTTTGAAAAACAGCTGATCGCGGCGCTGAAGATCCTGCAAACCGGTGATACGACCCCTGCCAAACTGAAAGGCAGCTGGGCCGGTGCGATGGGCCATACCCAGTTTATACCAACCTCTTATCAGGCCTTTGCAGTGGATTTCACTGGCGACGGACGGCGCGATATCTGGTCGGAAAATCCGGCTGACGCGTTGGCGTCGACTGCCGCGTACCTGAAAAAGCACGGCTGGGTCAGCGGACAACCTTGGGGGGTTGAGGTGCAGCTGCCGCGCGGGTTCAACTATGCGCTGGCCAGTCGCAAGATCAGCAAATCCCCCAGCGAATGGGCCCGCCTTGGCGTGCGCGACATGCAGGGCGGCAAAGTGCGCGATTATGGATCCGCCTCCATCCTGCTGCCTGCGGGGCATCAGGGCGCGGCCTTTATGATCTTCAAGAATTTCAAAGTGATTTCGCGCTACAACCTCTCCACCTCCTACGTGATCGGGGTGGGCCATCTGTCTGACCGGCTGAAAGGCAGTGGCCCGATTGCCGCCGACTGGCCCCGCGATGACCGCGCGTTGAAATTTGCCGAACGCAAAGAGATGCAAACCCTGCTAACCCGCAAAGGGTTTTCAACCGGCGGTGTCGACGGTCGCGTTGGCCCGATGACTCAACGCGCCATCCGCGCTTATCAGTCCTCTCGCGGGGCGGTGCCGGACGGATTTGCATCGCTGCGTTTGTTGCAAAGCTTGCGCAGATAACACTTTCCTTTTCAAACGCTCTCTGACACGGTGCGCGCGTTCTCAGGGCGGGGTGAAATTCCCCACCGGCGGTAACGGCGCACGCGCCGAAGCCCGCGAGCGCCACCTTCGTCACTGGAGGTGGGTCAGCAGATTTGGTGCAACTCCAGAGCCGACGGTCATAGTCCGGATGGAAGAGAGCGACAGTCAGGAACCCCGCCCACAGGCGCGGTGCCTTTTCTGTTCGTGACAAACGCCTTGGGGGGATGTGTCGAAACAGGAAAGGACTATGACATGACATCCACCCGCTACGCCTTCATCAAGGCCAACTGGCACGCCGATATCGTCGATCAGGCGCTGGCCGGTTTCTGCGAATTGATTCCCGCCGAACAGGTTGACGTCTATGACGTCCCCGGTGCCTTTGAAATGCCGCTGCTGGCGCGCGATCTGGCCGCCACTGGCCGCTACGCCGCTGTTGCGGCTGCCGCGCTGGTGGTGGATGGCGGCATCTACCGCCATGACTTTGTGGCGCAGGCCGTGGTCGATGGGCTGATGCGTGCAGGCATGGACACCGGTGTGCCGGTTCTATCCGTCTCACTCACCCCGCACCATTTCCAGGAAAGCGCCCATCACATCGCCATCTACCGCGACCATTTCGTCGAAAAGGGACGCGAAGCTGCACGCGCCGCCCTGATGATCGGCGAAACCCGCGCCAAACTGGCGGGCTAAGCGCCTTCCGTGCTTCCGGCGCCACACACCAACAGTGGTGCCGGATCGCAGCCTTGAAACCCTTAGGCGGTTTCGACACCCTCGCGGGCATGACTCGCGCACTTCTCCTCCGCAATCGCAATTACCGTCTGTTGTTCACAGCAGGTGCGTTGACCAACCTTGGTGACGGCATGGTGGCGCTGGCGCTGCCGTGGCTGGCATCACTGATGACCCGCGATCCGGTGGCGATTGCCGCTGTCGCCGCCGCTGGACGACTGCCTTGGTTGCTGATGTCGGTGCCTGCGGGGGTGATAGTGGACCGCAGCGATCAACGGCGGTTAATCGCACAGGCGGATATGCTGCGCGCGGCCATTGTCGGCGCGATCCTGATCCTGGCGCTCAGCGCGCCCTCCGCTGGCGCGATCTGGCTACTCACAGGCCTCGCCTTCCTCCTCGGCGCGGCAGAGGTGCTGCGCGACAACGCGGCGCAAACCATCCTGCCTGCGCTTGTGCGTCAGGAGGATCTGGAGCAGGCCAATGGCCAGATGTGGAGTGCCGAGCAACTAGCAGGTCAATTCATAGGCCCACCCCTTGCGGGCCTGCTGATCGCGGCCGGGATCGCCCTGCCTTTCGGCGTCGATCTGGCCGCGCTGGTACTGGCGGCGGGCTGTGTCTGGCTGATCCGCTACACCCCTGATGCGCCGGTGATCCAACCGTTCTGGCACGCGCTGAAAGAAGGTGTTGCGTTTATGCGCAGTGACCGGATGCTGCTGCGGTTGGCGATTGTGTTGGGCATTTCTAATTTCCTCGCCACCGCCGTGATCACCGTGCAGATACTGTTCGCCCAGGATGTGCTGGGCCTTAGCCCCGCCGGATATGGCACCGTATTGTCGGTAGAGGCCTTGGGCGCTGTCACCGGCAGCCTGCTGGCCCCGCTGGCGATCCGGCGGTTGGGCCTGCACCCTTGCCTCTATCTCGCGATTGCCGCTTGGGCCATTGGATACGCAACTGTTGGCCTTAGCAATCACCCCGCCACCATGGCCACGGCGCTGTTTATTGTGCTGGCCGCCGCAATGCTTTGGAACGTCATCACCGTCAGCTGGCGCCAACGCCGCATTCCGCCACAGCTGTTGGGGCGGGTGAACAGCATCTATCGCTTCTTCGGCTGGGGCTCGATGCCCTTGGGTGCCTTGGCGGGCGGTGCAACCGTGCGCCTACTGGAACCTGATCTGGGGCGCGAAATGGCCCTGCGCGCACCCTTCCTGCTGGCCGCCACCTGCTGCGCCGCACTGCTGATCTACGCCCTGCTACGCCTACGACTGGAGGAGTGAACAGCCCTTTTCAATGATCCTTAAATACTAAAATCCCACAGCAATTTAAGCGCAAGGCTGAGGGAGGTGAGGACCAACAGAGGCTTGATCACCCGTGCGCCCTGTTTCATCGCCATGCCGGCGCCCAGACGCGCGCCGATGATCTGCATTCCTCCCATCGCAAGGCCCAGCGCCCAAAGCGGTTGCGCCACCACGGCAAAGGCCGCCAGCCCGCCCGCGTTAGAGGCGAAGTTCAACAATTTGGTATGCGCCGTCGCCTTCAGGATGCCAAAACCGCCCAGCATCACAAAGGCCAGCATGTAGAAACTGCCCGCCCCCGGTCCCAGCAGGCCATCGTAGCCCGCCACCAGCGGCACAGCGGTGGCATGGAACATCAACGGCGATAGACGACTTGGGCGGTCCATGTCGCTCAACCCCGGCCGTAGCGCGAAAAACAACGCGATGCCGATCAAGAGCACCGGAAGGATCATACGAATCCAATCGGTCGGCAGGACCGACACCAACAGCGCCCCGCAGACCGCTGCGCCGAACGCAATCAACGCCACTGGCGCCTGTGCCCGCAGGTCCACCTGACCGTTGCGCGCATAGGCAAAGGCCGCGGTGCCCGCGCCGAACATGCCCTGCACCTTGTTGGTCGCCAGTGCCTGAACGGGCGGCACACCAGACAGCATCAGCACCGGCACAGTGATCAACCCGCCACCCCCGGCAATGGCGTCAATGAACCCAGCCGCAAAGGCCGCTGCCAGCAGCAGGGCCAGCAACTCAATACTTAGATCAATCATGAAGAGCTTTCAGATGGTCAGGTCGCGAAATCACTACGGGCATAACCCTGAATGAACAAGAGCGCGGTCAGATCACCGTGGTTAATACGGATCTGACATTGTGCCGCCACAGACGGTTTGGCATGCAGCGCCACACCACTGCCTGCGCGGGATAGCATGCCCAGATCATTGGCCCCATCGCCCACGGCAACCACCTCATCCTCACCAATACCCAGCTTGGCGGTGATGCGTTCCAGCTGATCCACCTTCGCCTGTTTACCAAGGATCGGGCGGCCCACGTCACCGTTCAGCGCGCCATCTTCGACGATCAGAGTGTTGGCGTGGTTTTCGTCAAACCCCAGCTCTGCCGCGACCTTGGCGGTGAAGGCGGTGAAGCCCCCCGACACCAGCGCCGCATAGCCCCCGTTGGCCTTCATCGTCGCCAGCAGTGCCTTGCCACCCGGCATATAGGTGATGCGTTCTGCCAGCACCCTTTCGATGATCGCCTCTGGCAAGCCTTTCAGCAGACCCACACGTTCCAAGAGCGCACCTTCAAAATCCAATTCGCCATTCATGGCGCGGGCGGTGATATCTGCGACACGTTCACCAATGCCTGCCTCTGCCGCCAGTTCATCAATGCATTCCTGCTGAATCATCGTACTGTCCATATCGGCCAGCAGCATCTTCTTGCGGCGTCCCTCCAGCGGCTGCACGATCAGATCAACACCAAGGGTTTGCAGATCCGCCCAGACGTCCCACTGATTCCCCGGCAGTGTTTCCAATGTGAACTCTGCAGCTTCATCCGCCGACAGCCACACCGCATCACCACCGCCCCAAGCATTGCGCAGGTTTTCCACCAGTGCGGGGTCCAGTTTTACCTGTGCGGGATTGGTCAAAAGGGTGGCGATGAACATGGTCAAAACTCCTGTCTGTTAAGGCCGCTTAGCGGATGTGTGGCGCGATTTCCAGCCTCTCGTAATGCAGTTTTCCCAATGCAGCCAAAGTTTCCGATCCGCAACATTTGCGTCGCGCAGAAACATCAAAGTGACGCTTTTGGGATATTTTGACGGTTGCACTTAGGAAAACCGCCCTCTATCCTAGTCTGTGGGACACCTCTCCCCAACGAGAGGCATTTATCTGGAAGGATAGCAGTAATGGCTACTCACGCTCCGGCCACGCGGCCGGCCAATCCGCGTTTTTCTTCGGGCCCCTGTGCCAAACCCCCTACATTTGATGTGACCAAACTGGCGGATGCCGCTCTGGGCCGCAGCCACCGTGCCGCGATTGGCAAGGACAAGCTGAAGGCCGCGATCGAAGGCACCCGCGAGGTTCTGGGCATCCCCGCCGATTACAAGATCGGCATCGTTCCCGCATCCGACACCGGTGCGGTTGAAATGGCCCTGTGGTCGATGCTGGGCGCACGCAAGGTTGAAATGCTGGCGTGGGAATCCTTCGGCGCGGGCTGGGTCACCGACGTGGTCAAACAGCTGAAGATCGACGCCGAAGTGAAAACCGCCGACTATGGCCAAATCGTTGATCTGGCCACCGTGGACACCAAGAACAACGATGTTGTGTTCACCTGGAACGGCACCACCGCCGGTGTGCGCGTGCCCAATGCCGATTGGATTGCCGACGACCGCGACGGCCTGACCATCTGCGACGCGACCTCCGCCGCCTTTGCGATGGATCTGCCGTGGGACAAACTGGATGTGACCACCTTCAGCTGGCAGAAAGTGCTGGGCGGTGAGGCGGCGCATGGCATGCTGATCCTCAGCCCGCGCGCGGTTGAACGTCTGGAAAGCTACACGCCACCGTGGCCGCTGCCGAAAATCTTCCGCCTGACCAAAGGTGGCAAGCTGATCGACGGTATCTTCACCGGGGCCACTATCAACACGCCGTCGATGCTGGCGGTTGAAGATTACCTGCTGGCGCTGGACTGGGCCCGTTCGGTTGGTGGTCTGCAAGGGCTGATCGCCCGCGCCGATGCCAACGCGCAGGCGGTGTTTGATTTCTGCGACGCGAAACCGTGGCTGGCCAATCTGGCCGAGGATGCGGCGACCCGGTCCAACACCTCTGTCTGCCTGAAGTTCACGGATGACCGTATTCAAGACGGCGCGGTATTCGCCAAGGCTGTTGCCAAACGGCTGGAGGCTGAAAACATCGCGTTGGACATCGGGGCCTATCGTGATGCGCCTGCCGGTCTGCGGATCTGGTGTGGTGGCACGGTGGAAACCGCCGATGTGGCGGCCATGCTGCCGTGGCTGGAATGGGCCTTCGAGGCCGAGATCGCCGCGCAAGGTTAAAAGCACGCCCGGCGGCACCGCCGGGCAGCGCCCGACCGCCCCCACGGGCGGGCGCTTCGCTCCCACCCTCGGTCGGTCGCTGCTCTCAGCATCACTGACATCTTCTTTTCTTACCGCGCATATCGCGGCCCGACATAAAGGACGCTTAAAAATGGCTCCCAAAGTACTCGTATCCGACAAACTCAGCGAAACCGCCGTGCAGATCTTCCGTGATCGCGGCATCGACGTGGACTTCCTGCCCGACGTGGGCAAGGACAAGGAAAAGCTGGCCGAAATCATCGGCCAGTATGACGGCCTTGCCATCCGCTCGGCCACCAAGGTGACACCGACCATTCTGGACGCCGCCACCAACCTCAAGGTCGTAGGTCGCGCCGGTATCGGCACCGACAACGTCGACAAGGATGCCGCGTCGAAAAAAGGTGTGATCGTGATGAACACGCCTTTCGGCAACATGATCACCACCGCCGAACATGCCATCGCCATGATGTTCGCCGTCGCCCGCCAACTGCCAGAGGCCAGCGCCTCCACCCATGCAGGAAAATGGGAGAAGTCGAAATTTATGGGCGTTGAGCTGACCAACAAAACCCTCGGCGTCATTGGCGCTGGCAACATCGGTGGCATCGTCTGTGACCGTGCCCGTGGCCTGAAAATGAAAGTGGTCGCTTATGATCCCTTCCTCAGCGAGGAGAAGGCGAAGAAAATGCAGGTTGAGAAGGTGGAGCTGGACGAACTGCTGACCCGCGCCGATTTCATCACCCTGCACGTGCCCTTCACCGAGCAAACCAAAAACATCCTCAGCCGCGAAGCGCTGGAAAAGACCAAGAAGGGCGTGCGCATCATCAACTGTGCCCGTGGTGGTCTGGTGGACGAAGAGGCGCTGGCCGATCTGCTGAAATCCGGCCATGTGGCTGGTGCGGCCTTTGACGTGTTTGCCGTTGAGCCTGCGAAAGAGAACGTTCTGTTCAACCTGCCCAACGTGGTCTGCACCCCGCACCTTGGCGCATCGACCACCGAGGCACAGGAAAACGTGGCGCTGCAGGTGGCAGACCAGATGTCGAACTACCTGCTGGACGGTGCCGTTGAAAACGCGCTGAACATGCCGTCGATGACCGCCGAAGAAGCTAAGGTCATGGGCCCATGGGTCAAACTGGCGGGTCACTTGGGTGGTTTCATCGGTCAGCTGACGGATGAACCGATCAAAGCGATCAACATCCTTTATGACGGTGTGGTCGCTGACATGAACCTGCCGGCGCTGAACTGCGCCGTGGTGGCGGGCATCATGAAAAAGGTGAACCCAGATGTGAACATGGTGTCGGCCCCCGTTGTAGCCAAAGAGCGTGGCATCAAAATCTCGACCACCAATCAGGACAAATCGGGCGCCTTTGATGGCTACATCAAAGTGACCATCGTGACGGACGAACGTGAACGCTCCATCGGGGGGACCGTGTTCAGCGATGGCAAGCCGCGCTTTATCCAGATCAAAGGTATCAACATCGACGCCGAGGTGGGTGAACACATGCTCTACACCACCAACGAAGACGTGCCGGGCATCATCGGTACACTGGGTAGCATCTTTGGTGAGGCGGGTGTGAACATCGCAAACTTCACCCTTGGCCGCGCCGCTGCAGGTGGGGAGGCAATCGCGCTCCTCTATGTGGATGCGCAGGTGGATGCCACCGTGCTGGGCAAACTGGCTGACACCGGCATGTTCAAGCAGATCAAACCGATGCAGTTCGACGTTCACTGATCTGGCATCTTTGCAAACACTTCAGGCGCGGCCCCTATGGGGTCGCGCTTTTGCGTTGAAAAACAGGGGGCATACGCTGGGTTCGCCTTTACCCTTTGGGAAAAATGCCGTTAGGTCCAACAGGCAAAGCGCCTGCAGGCTGCAATAAGGGGCGCAAGGGGGACAGATGAACACCGCACCGATTTATGCAATCGGCGACATTCACGGCCATTTGGATCAGCTGGACCATGCGCTAGCGTTGATCGAACAGGACGGTGGCGTGGACGCGCGGGTGATCTTCCTCGGGGATCTGGTAGATCGCGGGCCAGACAGTTGCGGGGTCATCGAACGGCTGGAAACCGGCATTTATGAAGGTCGTAACTGGGTGGTGCTGAAGGGCAACCATGATGCGATGTTTCAGGCGTTTTTGGAAAATGGCGAAGTGTTCCATCCGCGCACGCGCCTAGGCCGATCCTTTGTAGATGACAACATCGGCGGGCGGGCCACGTTGCGATCTTATGGCGTGGATGTCAGCATCGAGGATCCGCAGGACCTAAAGGTCGCTGCACTGGAACACGTCCCTTATCGCCACCTCAGTTTTCTGCGCAGCCTGCCGCGGTATCATCAGCAAGACGAAATGCTGTTTGTCCATGCCGGCATCCGCCCCGGCATAGCCCTGGAACTGCAAGATCCAGAGGATTTCTGTTGGATCCGTCAGGAATTTCTGGATCATACGGCCCCACATCCGTGGCTGGTGGTGCATGGGCATACCGCGATCCTGCGGGCCGAACATTGCGGCAATCGGGTCAATCTGGATTCTGGTGCTGGTTTTGATCGTCCCATCACCGCCGCTGTATTCGAAGGCGGCCGGGTCTTTGAACTGGGCCCTTTTGGGCGCCAACCCCTAGAACCCCTTACCGATTCAATGTGGTAACTACGTAGAGCGTCGCAACAACAGGATTATGACGGAACGTCTTCGTATCAATTCAAAACCAATAAGCTAGTTTGCCCCCAGTTTTACTTGGGAGGCTCCTCATGTCTGATATCGTAATCCTTGACGGTGTACGCACCGCAATCGGCACCTTTGGCGGTTCTCTGGCGGGCGTGGCCCCCATTGATCTGGGTGCCACCGTAACGCGCGAAGCAATGGCGCGCGCCGGTGTCGAAGGCGGCCAGATCGGCCACGTCGTTTTTGGTCACGTGCTGAACACAGAACCGCGCGACATGTATCTAAGCCGTGTTGCCGGGATGGACGCAGGCATCCCCGAAACCACCCCGGCCTATAACGTGAACCGTCTGTGTGGTTCCGGTGCACAGGCCGTTGTGTCAGCCACCCAAACGTTGATGCTGGGCGATGCCGATTTCGCAATCGCAGGCGGCGCCGAAAGCATGAGCCGCGCCCCCTATATCCTGCCCGACCACCGTTGGGGGTCGAAAATGGGCGACGCACGCACCATCGACATGATGCTGGGCGCGCTGAACTGCCCGTTCGGCACCGGCCACATGGGTGTGACTGCTGAAAACGTAGCGGATGAGCATACCGTGACTCGCGAAGAAATGGACGCCTTCGCACTGGAAAGCCAGAAGCGTGCCGCAGCCGCGATCGAAGCGGGGTACTTCGACAGCCAGATCGTGCCGGTTGAGGTCAAACAGCGCCGCAAGATGGTGTCCTTCGCCACCGATGAGCACGTCAAAGGTGACACCACCGCCGAAGTGCTGGCCGGCCTGCGCCCCGCGTTCAAGAAAGACGGCCGCGTCACCGCAGGTAACGCATCCGGTCTGAACGACGGTGCCGCCGCACTGGTTCTGGCCCGCGCTGAAGCCGCCGAAAAGGCCGGCCTGAAGCCGAAAGCCCGCATTCTGGGTTACGCCCACGCTGGCGTTCGTCCCGAAGTTATGGGCATCGGTCCGGTGCCTGCGGTTGAAAACCTGCTGGCCAAAACCGGCCTGTCGGTCAGCGACTTCGACGTGATCGAAAGCAACGAAGCCTTCGCATCGCAGGCCATCGCCGTAAACAACGGTCTGGGTCTGGACACTGCGAAGGTGAACCCGAACGGCGGCGCCATCGCACTGGGCCACCCTGTTGGTGCAACCGGTGCCATCATCACCGTGAAAGCCCTGCACGAGCTGGAGCGTGTTGGCGGGTCCAAAGCGCTGATCACCATGTGCATCGGCGGCGGTCAAGGCATCGCCATCGCGATCGAGCGTCTGTAAGGCTTGATTGCATCACAGAATGAGGAAAGGGCTGCTACGGCGGCCCTTTTTCTTTTGGTGAGAGCGGAGAGTATCGACGGCGCGCAAAGCAAGAAGGGCCGCGCCTGACCTTGGGGAGGCGCAATTCCGCACTGTTTGCAACGCGAAACGCTTCAACACTCACGTTGGTCAAATTTGCCACTGTTATCGCAAGTGCGCCTTCCCAGGGGGAAGGTCAGGCGCGGCCCGGGCTGACGCCCGCGCCAAAATCACGCTTAAACCCCGCGCGATCCGCCCATGTGGGTTTCACCGCGTTTTTTCGCCAGTTCGATCTGTTTCTGGCGTTCGCGGAAACGGGCTTTGTCGGCCTCTGTTTTCTCATCAATGCACAGATGGCAGGTCACGCCATCTTCATACTCTGGTCGCTTCAGATCCTCTGGCAGGATCGGGCGACGGCATGCGTGGCACAGCACATGCGGTCCCTCGGCCAGTCCGTGACCCACAGACACCCGACCGTCAAAGACGAAACATTCGCCTTCCCAGCTGCTGTCTTCCTGTGGCACCTCTTCGAGGTATTTCAAAATGCCACCCTTCAGGTGGTAGACGTCCTCGACCCCCTGCGACATCAGATAGTTGGTCGATTTCTCACAGCGGATGCCGCCGGTGCAGAACATCGCGATGCGTTTGTTGTGAAAGCGTTCTTTGTTCGCCTCCCACCACGCGGGAAAATCGCGGAAGGTGTCGGTTTCAGGATCCACCGCGCCCTCAAAGGTGCCGATGGCGACCTCATAATCGTTGCGGGTGTCGATCACCGCCACATCGTCGCTGCGGATCAGGTCGTTCCAATCCTGCGGATCGACGTAATGACCAACCTTGGCCAGCGGATCGACATCCGGCTGGCCCATGGTGACGATCTCTTTCTTCAGCTTGACCTTCATACGGGGGAACGGCGCATCCTTGGCGGTGCTTTCCTTCCATTCCAGATCAGCACAACCCGGCAGGGCACGTACATGCGCCAGCACCGCGTCGATGCCGTCGCGCGATCCGGCGATGGTACCATTGATCCCCTCGCGCGCCAGCAGCAGCGAGCCGGTAACACCTTTTTCAAGGGCCAGCTCCAGCAGCGCAGGTTTCAACGCAGCAGGGTCAGAGAATCGGGTGAAGTGGTAGAGGGCGCAAACGATATACATGCGGCGGCGATACACCTTTCACCCCAATGAAACAAGACCCCTGAAAGGCGCGGCTCAGCGCCCCGCGGCTGCCAATGCCAGACCATCGACAACGGCGGTAAACACCTCGGACGTTTCGGGCTGTGCATCAGGCAGCAACGCCTCCATCCGCTGCTGCACCACACCCAGCAAAGAGGAGCCACCTACGTAAACAATCCGGTCCACACTCGAAGGCGCGACATCTGCCTGCGCCAATGTCTCAGTCGCACAGGCAGCGATCTGGTCGGCGTAGCCTGACAGCTCTGCCTGCATCAGGTCGCGCATCAGGGGGACGTTCAGACCTTTTTCCACCGGATCAAGGCGGATGAGACCCTCACCCTCGCCATTTGCGCGGATCTTGCCCGCCTCTACCGCGTAGGCGACATCATGGCCTAGGTGCATTTCCAACACCTCGCCCAAACGGGCAAACAGCTGCGGATCGCGCGCCAGTCGTTCCCAGCGGCGCACATCACGCAATATCGCGGGGCCATAGACAAAGGTAATCTTTTCCCAACTGGCCAGATCCTGAAACAGGGCGCGCGGGGCACGGTGACTGCCCGCACCCATTTCATTGCCAATCTCTGCCCCATAGCCCATGAGCGGCATCACATGTCCAAGGCTCAGTGCCTTATCAAAATCGGTGCCGCCCAGTCGGATACCTTGGGACGCCAGCACGCGAAACCCATCGCCATCGCGGTCACATAGGGTGAAATCCGACGTACCACCGCCAATATCCACGATCAGGCTGCGCCCATGCCCACCTGCGGCCAATGCGGCCGCTTCGGGTTCGGGCAGGAAATCAACGGTTTTGAATCCCGCCATGCGGTAGGCCTGTTCCAGATCCGCAAGCGCCTGCGCATTGCGCGCCGCGTCAGCGGAATGGAACCGCACCGGACGACCCGACAGAACGCCGGTCACATCCTGATAAATCGCTGCCTCTGCCCGCTTGCGGATCTCTTCCAGAAACCGCGCGACCACTTCGATCAGCGACAGTTTTTCATTCATGAACTGCCGCTTTTCCTGCGCCAGCGGGGTGCCTAGAACGGACTTCAACGCGCGCAGAAAACGCCCCTCCTCTCCCTCCATCATTGCGCGGGCGGCGGGACGACCGTAAAGGGTGCGGCGGTTGGCGAAATCCAGAAACACTGCGGTGGGCAAGGTCTGCTCCCCCGCCTCCAGCGGGATTACGAAAGGCCGCCCGTTCACCGCCACAGCCGCCGCCGTGTTGGAGGTGCCAAAATCAATGCCCAGAACCGTCATCGCGCTGCCCTTTCCATCCCTCTTACGAAAGAGCGCAGAAATACGCCCCCGTGCCGCGCGTTGCAATTGAGGATTACCCCAAAACAGGGCAAAACATCCACAACAGAGGAGTTTTCGATGACCCAAGCCCTGATCGTGATCGACGTGCAAAATGATTTCTGCCCCGGTGGTGCGCTGGCAGTGCCAGAGGGCGACCTGATCGTCCCCGGCATCAACGCGCTGATGGATCAGTTTCAGACGGTGATCCTAACGCAGGATTGGCATCCGGCGGGGCATTCGTCCTTCGCGTCCAGCCACGCGGGCAAGGCGCCGATGGAGATGATCGACATGCCCTACGGCCCGCAGGTGCTGTGGCCCGATCACTGCGTTCAGGGCAGCGAGGGTGCGGCGTTTCACGCTGACCTCAACACCACCCGCGCCGATCTGATCATCCGCAAGGGCTATAACCCGGCGATCGACAGCTATTCCGCGTTCTTTGAAAACGACCAGACCACGCCAACAGGGCTAGAGGGCTACCTGCGTACCCGTGCCATCACTGATCTGGTAATGGTGGGACTGGCGACCGATTTCTGCGTCAACTTCTCGGCGGTAGATGCAGCCAAACTAGGTTTCAATGTCAGCGTCAAACAGGATCTATGCCGCGCTATCGACTTTGACGGGTCCCTCGCTGCAGCGCAGGCGGGGATGCAGGCCGCTGGGGCCAACCTACAGTAACACCGTATAAACCCTGTTATACATTGGAATAGTTGCGCACTGGGCGGCCCTCTGTTTTGTTGACTAAATTCAACAAATGGCGTTGTCCTAGCAACTATTTCGCTACGTTTGCGCCACCCTGCCGCCAGGGGGGCATAATGACGGCGCTAGAAAGAACCCAACGCGGATTGATCCTTGGCCTGTGCAAACACACGGGCCGCGCGCGTTTGTCCGGCTTCAACCGCGCCCGAACGATCGACACGCAAACACGGCGTTTTACACTGCAGGATGGCGCTGAAACCGCATATTTAGGCGCGTCTCTCACCGCATCCGACCTGCATCAGCGCATCAACTCTCTTGCGGTAACAGCAGGTGCAACGGGTGTGATCAACGCAACAGCGGGCTGCATATTGCCACGCCCACGCGCTCTGTCGGGTCTATACATCACCGAATGCGAGTTGGAGGTCGATCCGGACTTTGCCAGCCGGTTGCTAACAGCCCCAGAACGGTATCTGACGCATCTTTCCCCACTAAACGATCATGTGACTGCAGACGCCCTACCGCAGGATCTACGCACGCAATGCTGGCATCTGGTGACTGGCGATGAAGCCACCGAACAGATGGGATTTGCACCGCGCAGCCTACTGCAAATGCTTGGGGTGCGTCACCAACCACTGGGTGATGTTACGGCCCTGACCAACTGGCTATTTGACGACATGCCGGTTGGGCCGGGTGGCCTGCAGCCCGTACAACCCCTGTTACCTCAAAATCCGACACATGATGCGATCCTGCCAAACCAATTGGCGCGTTACAGCGCGGACCAGTCAGGGCAGCGTCTGTTGATGATCCAGTGCCCAGCCTGCACCGAGAAATTCGCCTTCCCCACTGGTAAATATCTTGAACGCTCTCTAAAACTTCGGTGCCCGAGCTGTGCATCGGTGTTTTTGGGGGAAGTCCTGCGCTCGGATCCGGACTTGTAAGCCGCCGCCACCCCCGGTGAAATGTGACGCACTGAACGAATGTCACAGCGCAACAAAGGGCCGTCAAATAAGGACTGTTTCATGGTCGATATCGCCACCCGCGTCTGGAACCACAAATGGAAGATTGATCCAATTGTGCGATCCCTCATTGATACGGATTTCTACAAGCTGTTGATGTGCCAATCGGTGTTTCGCAACCAGCGCAACACGCGGGTGCAGTTCAGCCTGATCAACCGTTCCAGCGATATTCGTTTGGCCGAGTTGATTGATGAAGGTGAGCTGCGGGAACAGTTGGATCACATCCGGTCGCTGTCGCTGACCCGTGGCGAAAGCACCTGGCTGCGCGGGAATATGTTCTACGGCAAGCGCCAGATGTTTCGGTCCGACTTTATGGAGTGGTTCGAGCAGCTGCGCCTGCCTGACTACCAGTTGGAAAAGCGCGATGGTCAGTATGAACTGACCTTTGAGGGCAGCTGGCCAGAGGTGATGCTGTGGGAAATCCCCGCCCTGTCCGTCCTGATGGAACTGCGCTCGCGTGCGGTGCTGAAGGATATGGGCCGGTTCGAATTGCAGGTGCTTTATGCGCGCGGCATGACCAAGCTGTGGGAAAAGATCGAACGCCTGCGACAGGTGGACGGATTGCGCATCGCCGATTTCGGCACCCGCCGCCGTCATTCCTTCCTGTGGCAGGACTGGTGCGTGCAGGCGATGACCGAAGGTTTGGGCAACGCCTTTGTCGGCACCTCCAACTGTCTGATCGCCAAAAACCGCGATCTAGAGGCGATCGGCACCAACGCCCATGAACTGCCGATGGTCTATGCCGCATTGGCCGAGGATGACAGCGCCCTGCGCCAATCCCCCTACAAAGTTCTAGCCGACTGGCAGGAAGAGCATGACGGCAACCTGCGCATCATCCTGCCCGATACATACGGCAGCGAAGGGTTCCTGCAACACGCCCCCGACTGGCTGGCCGGATGGACCGGAATCCGCATTGATAGCGGCGATCCCGCCACTGGCGCGGAAACCGCGATCAACTGGTGGAAATCGCGTGGCGAGGACCCAACGCAGAAGATGGTCATCTTCTCCGATGGGCTGGACGTGGAAAAGATCGAAAAGCTGCATAATCAGTTCGCCGGTCGTGTGCGTCCCTCGTTTGGCTGGGGCACACTGTTGACCAATGATTTCCGCGGTCTAACCCCGAACGATGCCCTGTCACCCTTTTCGCTGGTATGCAAAGCGGTGGCGGCAGATGGCCATCCTACGGTGAAACTGTCAGACAACCCAAACAAAGCTATGGGACCCGCCGACGAAATTGAACGCTACAAGCGAGTCTTTGACATCGGACAGCAACAGGCAATGGATGTGGTGGTCTAATCCATGATGGCATGGGAACTGGCAGGCTGGGCGGAATACTGCGTGGCCTTTGTTGTGTTTTTTGCCGCGCATAACATCCCAACACGTCCCTCTGTAAAAACAGCGATCACCGCACGGATCGGTGCGCGTGGGTTTGGGATCGGATATGGCTTGGTGTCATTGGTGGCGCTTTATTGGTTGCTCATGTCAGCAGGCCGCGCCCCGATTGTGGAAGTATGGGCGTGGGCACCGTGGCAGAATATGGTGCCTGTTATCGCGATGATCCCTGTTTGTGCCATCCTCTGTTTTGGGCTGGCACGCCCCAACCCTTTTTCCTTTGGTGGGCGCAAAAACGATCAATTTGATCCCCGTGAGCCCGGCTTGATCCGCCTGATCCGTCACCCTGCACTCGCTGCGCTGGCACTTTGGGCCGCAGCACATACGGTCGCGAATGGTCATTTGGCCCATGTCATCATGTTTGGCGTTTTTACCCTATTCGCACTGCTGGGTATGCGAATGATCGACCGCCGCAAACAGCGGGAGATGCCCGATTGGTCACAACAGCTATCGGCAATGCGCGCCAGCAGCCGACGTTCAACCCCAAGGCACTGGGGCAGCTTTACCATCCGCTTGGGCCTATCAATCCTGCTTTATATCGCTCTTCTACGCGGTCACGGCCTCATTATTGGGGTTTACCCATTGGGCTGACCTGCGTCGTAGCGGCAATGATTGCCTCTGCGTTGGGGTATGGTAATTATATCGGAATCTCCAATCCCCGCAGTGTTAGCCTTACAGATCGGACGTCCCTTGGAAAAAACAGCCAAAGATGCACGATATGCCAGTACACTTGGCAAAGGGCTAATCATTCTGCGCGCATTCACGCCAAGTGATGGCGCGTTGGGAAATCGTGAAATTTCGCGCAGAACCGGGTTCCCATCCGCAACCGTATCGCGACTGACCTACACGTTGGCGCAGCACGGTTTCCTGATTCAACAGCATCCGTCAGAAGCATTCAAGCTGGGGCCTGCGGCAATCGCTGTGGGCTATACCGCGCGCGAAGGGTTTTCGTTTTTCCAGCAGGCTGATCCAATCATGCAGGATCTGGCCGAACAGACATCGACGCTGGTGGCGGTATGTGTTCAGGATGAAAGCGACGCCATTATGGCCCGGATCTGGCGACCTACCCGGCGCCCCTCAATCTGGCTCAGCGAAGGGCACCGCTTGCCCTTGGACAACAGTGCGCCCGGACGTGCCCTGCTGGCCAGCCGCCCGGTGAGCGATACCGACAGCGACGCAATCAAACTGGATCGACAAACACTCATCGCGCGTGGCTTCGTGACCTCAATCGGGGGTTGGAACCGCGAAATCAACGCCTGTGCCACCCCCTTTTCCCCTGATCCAATGGGATTGCCGTTTGCCTTTCTGTGCGGCGCACTGGGGGAAAGCCTGGGAGAACCCCGGCTGTTAAACGAGGTTGGACCAGCATTGCTGTCATCCGTCACCCGACTGAAAGCCGCAATGGGCCTCGCCTAAGGCGTTCCCTCCACAAACGGATCCAAACAGCACAGGCGCGCAGCAAGGCGCCTGCGTTTTGGCTTGTGAATTGATGTCTCAATACGCTCCGCATAATGGAGCATTAAACCACATATTGACGCATACAGGAAACTTCCCCTAAATCGGCGGGCACGTAAGTTACGGGAGGAACTTATGAAACGTCTTCACGAATTGGTTCAGCGCCAGACGGTGGCTGCGCAAACCGACACTGTACCCCAGCCAACCCCGAACCTCGCTGTTATCGACTATGACGAACGGCGCTATTCCTACTGCGATCTCCACAGGCTATCGGACGTAATGGCCGAACGTCTGGCAGCGCACGGAGTGCGCGCGGGCGATCGCGTTATCGTACTGTCGGAAAACTGCACTACACATATCGTCGCGATCCTTGCCCTGAGTAAGTTAAATGCCTGGATCGTGTTCATGAACGCCCGTGTCACCGATACAGAATTGGATCGCGTACTGAATGCATCTGGCGCGCGCTGCATCATCTACACCCCGGAGGTTTCCCCCAGTTCGGCAAAACATGCCGACACTTTCGGCGGGGTCGATCTGGGGCAACTAGACTGCGGAAAGCTGCTTGTCTCGCCAGTGCGAGATGTAGCCGTGGAACCGTTAGATGACAGTGACGAACAGGTCTGCGCCATGTTCTACACTACAGGCACAACGGGCGCGCCCAAAGGGGTGATGCTGAGCCATGCCAACCTGCTGTTCATGGCGCAAGCGTCCGCGCAACTACGCTCCCTGTCGCCGCAGGACCAACTGCTGAGTGTTCTACCCGGCACCCATGTTTTTGCCTTCGGATCCAGCCTGCTGTCCGTTTTGAATGCGGGTGCAACTATTCGCTTGATGCCACGGTTCGATCCCACTGCTGTCCTGACAGCCCTGACCGAAGGTGCAACGCTGTTTTCCGCGGTACCGCAAATGTATGCGCTGCTACTGAAACAGCTGAAAACAGATGGGCTGAGCACCGCACCCAATACGCTACGCTACATGTCATCCGGCGGCGCCCCACTGGACCCGAGCTGGAAGCAAGAGGTGCAAAACGCCTTTGGCTGCCATCTACACAATGGGTACGGCATGACCGAAGCATCCCCCATCGTGGCTGCAACCGGCACAGGTGAACAACGCAGCGACACGTCTGTTGGTCGTGCCCTGGCAGGAACAGAAGTGATCATTCATAACCCCAACGCAGAAGGCGTGGGCGAAGTTTGGCTGCGTGGCCCTAATGTCATGAAGGGCTACTACGGCAATCCCGCAGCCACTGCTGAAACAATCACTGCTGACGGGTTTCTGCGCACAGGGGATTTGGCCACCATGGACCCCGACGGCGCCCTGCATCTGGTCGGACGATGCAAAGAGCTGATCATTCATTCCGGTTTCAACGTCTACCCGCCCGAAGTCGAGGCCGCGCTAAACGCGCACCCTAACATTGTGCATTCTGCGGTGGTGGGACGCGCGCGAAATGGCAACGAAGATGTGCTAGGCTTTGTGACGCTGCGCGACCCGGATCAGCACGAAGATCTGCGCAACTGGTTACGGGACAAACTGGCGCCATATAAGATCCCATTGCATATCGTTGTGGCCGATGCTCTGCCGCAGGCCAGTACGGGCAAGATCCTCAAGGCGAAGCTGCTACCGGTTTTCGACGCGGAACTGACTGAACTGGACAAAGGCCTGGACGCTTGACGCCAAAAGGCAGGACATGACCCGCCCCAAACCACAAACGGCGGTGCTATCTGCACCGCCGTCTCAGATCTAAGATCGACTCATCGCCTCAGTCTAAGCGCGCACACGCTTGACCGCTTTGCCGTTTTTCCAGAACCGATACATCACACGCAGGGCGGGCCAAACACCGTCCGCTTTGGTTTGAACCTTTTTGCCTTGGGCAATGCGTTCGATCTGCATGGTGTACCAACTGATTTCCATGATCGCCATTGCGTCAATTTTCTTGAGGCCCGACCGGATCGGCGCAACAGGCGACGTATGGTTGGGGTTTTGGATGATCTGGGTCCCAAACTTGGGCTCAACCGCAAAGGGACGGGCAACACCCGCCATATCCATTGCGCCAGACGCCAACGCATCAGAAATACCAGCCGACGACCGGAATCCACCAGTAACCACCAATGGCGCGCCAATTTGGGATTTCACCTTTTCTGCATACTCCAGAAAGTAGGCTTCGCGCTTCTTGGTGCTTTCCATCTTCTCCTCCTGCTTCCCTTTCCGGTTCACCGGATTTTCCCAAGAACCGCCAGAAATTTCGATCAGGTCGATGCCCAACGCATCAAGCGCCTTGGCGACGTTGATCGAATCCTCTTCGGTGAAGCCACCTTTTTGAAAGTCGGAGGAGTTGATCTTGATCCCGATGTTAAACTCAGGACCTGTTTTGGCGCGGATACGACGGTAGATCTCTTCGACAAAACGGAAGCGATTTTCAAACGAACCGCCCCATCTATCAGTCCGGCGATTGTGATGCGGCGATAGGAACTGACCAATCAGATAGCCATGAGCCCCGTGCAATTGCACACCGGTAAACCCAGCATCTTCCAGACGGACGGCAGCCTCTACAAAGCGATCAGTAATGCCTTCGATCTCGGCGTCAGACAATTCGCGTGGCGGTACGAACATGTCATTGGGGATCGGCACAACCGATGGCGCAACAGGGGCGTCGTTCACCATTTTAGGTGACTGTTTGCCCGGATGGTTCAGCTGCGGCCAGATATGGGTGTTGGTGCGTTTTCCGGTAGCCGCCCATTTGCGCAGCAGATCCATGTTAGCATCCAGCAACGCATCTACGACCAACGGTTCGTTCATATGCGCGCCATCCACCATCATATTGCCCGTAATCAACAGGCTCGCGCCGCTGTTGGCCCAAACATCATATAGGGCAACATGTTCGGGCTGCACCTTGCCATCGGGCGTTGCCAAAGCTTCGTTCATCGACGCTTTGCAAATCCGATTGCGCAGCACCGTCCCCGAGCGAAGGATAAGATTATCCTGAAGAGCGGCCATTCCTTGGTCTCCGTTTGTGTCCCGCAATCTGTCTGATTGCAGGGTTTCTTGAATTCACTGAGCGACCGCTATCCGGCGGTTCGCCCGATTTTTTTTTAGGACGTGGCCGTTCCAGCCTGCCCGTATGTTTGGGTGACGTCGTTGATGCGGCGGAAGATGAAAATGAACGGCAAAACAACGATATACATGGTGATCGAGTAGATGGCCGACGGCAGAGCCAAGGCGCTGATTTCAGCTGTGGCGCCCATTATCGCTGTGCCCAGCGCGATCCCCAGCGGGGCATTTTGCACCGCGGTTTCAATGCCCAGGGTTTTCGACTGTGTTTTACTGACGCCCAACGCGCGACCAGCGAACCACCCCAACGCCATCAAACACAACGGCAGCGCCAGCAGAACTGGCCCAAGGGTTGAAAACCACTGCAGCACCAGCGCTTGGTTGCCCCCGAACAGGAAGATCAGCAAAATAACCCACAAAGTCACCGCTGTATTGTTGAACGCCTTTTCATAGCGGACCGCAAAGGACGTGAAAATCGCGCGCACCAAAACGCCGCTTAGCACTGGTACTGTTGTCAGCACGAACGTGAACACGGCCAAATCAGCGATCGACACCTCTGGCGCCTCAGCCCCCATGAAGTGAACAATCGAGAATGCGGCGAGCGGCGGCACGGTAATAAAGGCAATCAAGCTTGTCGCAGCTGTCAGCGATACAGCCAACGCCAGATCACCTTTGGACAATTTGCTGATCACATTGGAACTGACCCCACCGGGGCAAAAGGCCACCAGCATGGTACCTGCCGCCAGGACAGGTGGCAGATCGAAAGCCAGCAACAGCACAAACGCCACAACCGGCAGCAATACGATCTGGCACATTACCCCGATCAAGATCGCCTTGCCGCCTTTGAACACCCGACCGAAATCAGCAAAAGTCAGCCCGAGGCCGAGCGAAAACATGATGAACGCCTGCGCGAGCGGCAATATCACCTTTACTGCGAATTCCATTTCATCCCTCCCTGAATTTGATCCGCACGCATCCGCGCGCGATCCCCCACGTGCCTCCCAACACGTGGGTTATGCGATGTAGTCGACGGCAAATGTGTAGTTGCCCAGAACGTGACGCATCTCGTCGATGCCGGACTTTAGCTGCAGCTTGGCGACCACGCCGCGTTTGCTATCTTGCACAACATCCAATGCCGCGATCTCTGAACCGGTGGCTTGGGCCTCAGCGCGGATAGCGCGTTCAATTTCCATCATGTTCAGGGTGGGCTTGTGGATCTTGCCCACCGCGGTCAGCGGCAAAGCATCCAAGCGGACGAAGTCTTTGGGCACCGCAGCGCGTTCGCTGACGTGGGTCATGGCGAAGTCTGCAAGATCATCAATCGACAGGTCGTTTCCGGTTGTGGATTCGTAGTACAGAACGGGCAATTCGCCTGCTTTGACATCGGGGCGCCCCACCGCTGCAGCCATTGCGATACCCGAATGTGCATGCATGGCCTCTTCGATAATTTTGGGGTCAATGTTGTGACCACCGCGAATGATCAGCTCTTTCTTGCGGCCGGTCATCCAGAAATAGCCGTCGCTGTCCTGGCGCGCCAAATCGCCAGAATTGAACCAACGCCTCCCCTCGATCTCAAAGAAGATGCCTTTGTTCTGGCTTTCGATCATGTAGCCTTCGAAGACATTGGCGCCTGAAATCATGATCACGCCTGCCTCATCTACATCGGCCCAGCGCTCAAACGTATCGTCATCACGCAAAATGGCGCAGCGCATTTTCTGATAAGGCAACGGCAAGCCAATCGACCCGATCCGCACCCCGCCCTCGGGATCGGTCGGGTTCAGGGACGACGCAACTGCGCCTTCGGTCATGCCGTAGCCTTCGACGATGGGCACACCGGTTTTCTTGACGAAATTGTTGAACAATTCGACAGGCATGGGGGCTGCGCCGCAGACCCCGAACCTGATCGACGAAATATCCAAACCATCGCGCGGCAAATCCAACAGCGCCGCATAAACCGTCGGCACCCCAGAGAAGGTGGCAAATTTGAAATGGTCCGCCATCTTCCAGAAGTTTTTGATCACCCCATCGCCACGATAGCCCTGCGGTGTCGCCAGAATAACATGTCCACCCGTCATTAAGGGCAACAGGCCTGTGACCAGAATGGCGTTTGAATGGAACAACGGAAGACCGACAAAAATTGCAGCCCCTTGGTTAATGTGCTCGGGGTTGTACTGGGACACAGCCCAGCAATCGAACACCTCAGAAAAATGGGTGCGGCGTGCGATTTTCGGCAGGCCAGTCGTCCCCCCGGTACACAAGAGGGTGGAAATATCCTCCCCTTTGGGCGGCTCAAACGTCAGCGCATCCGCCCGCGCACCAGAGATCAGTTTTGACAAGCTAGTCACGGGAACCACACGATCTGCGACCTTCAACTTGGCCGCACGCAGTTTGCCCAACGTGCCAAAGATCGCGGCGGCAGGCCCATCCATCCAATCGAAAACAGAACAGGTGATGACCTGACGAATGCTAGGCACGCTAGGAAGTGCGGCAACGCATTTCTGCCACAGGTCGGTTTTGGGTGTTTTTTCCAAGGTCACCAACACCTGCACATTGGCCACCCGCATCAGATCTGCAATCTGGTCAGCTTCCAGCAAGGGGTTGATGGCCAGAACCTGCCCCGCAGCGGATCCCCCCCAAATGACGTAGTGCGTTTCCGGCAGGTTCGGCAGCACAAAAGCCACCACATCGTCGCGCCCAATGCCGATCGACCGCAGAGCATTTGCTGTCTGGTTTACCTTGGCCATCAGTTCAGCATGGGTCAGGGTGTATGACTTCTCATACGCTTCACCCGAAATGAAAAAGGTCAGCGCCGGGCTATGCGGGTTAAGTTGCGTACCCTTTTGCAACGCCTCATAGGTCGTCGCAGGCATATCGTGATCCAGAAATGGCGTTTCTTCAAATGCCTGGATTTCCTGATAGTTTGTAAAACCCTGAGCGAAACCGTTCATGTCGTCCATCTATGTCCCGTATCCTCAACCATACCTCCGGCATGCCGCGGAAAACGGTTCCCGGGGCCTGTGGGTACGGCTGAGCCTCCCATTGTTATGCAGCATCATGCTGCACCAAGTGTTGTGAAGGTTGACCGCGGCCCTACCTCCATGACCGCGGTACTTGTTTACCCTTTGGTTATTTGATCTTGCGTTTGCGGAACCGCAGGTTTTGCAACTTCATCAACCCCTTGAAGCTGGCATTGCCCCAAGGCGGCGCCACAAATGCAGTCGCATTGATCTTGCCCTTGCGCAGCACACCCTTGGCCTTGGAGAAGGTCCGGAACCCTTCTTCGCCATGATAATGGCCCATGCCTGACGGGCCGATACCACCAAACGGAATGTCATCCACGCCGACATGCATGACCGTGTCGTTGATGCAAACGCCACCCGAATGGGTTTTGGCCAGAATGTCATCGCCCCGCGCCTTATCCCAGTCAAAGTAATACAGCGCCAAGGGACGCGGCCGGGCATGAACATAGGCAATTGCATCGTCCATCGTGTCGTAAGGGATCACTGGCAAGATTGGGCCAAAGATCTCTTCCTGCATCACCAACATGTCATCTGTTGCCCCCAGAACAATGGTCAGGGGCATCTTGCGCGTCCCAGAAAAATCCTCATTCTTCGGATTGATGCGGATGATCTCGGCGCCCTTTTCTTCTGCGTCTTTCAAATAGCCCTCAAGACGCTGTTTCTGCCGGTCGGTGATGATCGCGGTGAAGTCCGCATTGTCGCGCACCGCCGGATAGGCCTTGCTCATTGTGTCCGCAAATTGCGTGGCAAAGGCGTTTACCTTATCTCTGGGGCACAGCACATAATCCGGCGACACACAAATCTGACCTGCGTTGAAGCCTTTGCCAAAACCGATGCGACTGGCCGCTTCGTCCAGTGGATAGTCTGGATGAATAATAGCGGGCGATTTGCCACCCAGTTCCAGCGTAACTGGCGTCAGGTTTTCTGCCGCCGCCCGCATTACAATTTTGCCCACCTGCGTGGACCCAGTGAACACCAGATGATCAAAGGGCAATTTGGTAAATTCGGTGGCAACGTCGACACCCCCCGTTACCACTGCAACTTCGTCCTCGCCAAAAGCCTCGCTCAAGAGCGATTTCATCAGCTCACCCGACGCTGGCGCAAATTCCGATGTCTTGATCATCGCACGGTTGCCAGCTGCAATCGCCCCAACCAACGGTGACAGCCCCAAAAAGAAAGGAAAGTTCCAAGGGACCACAATCCCAACCACACCAACGGGTTGATAATGCACTTCGACGCGGGCTGGCATGGTGGTCATCGGCGCATGACGGCGCTGCGGCTTCATGAATTTCTTCAGGCGTTTGCGATAGTACGCAATCCCCTCGAGGATCGGCCCAATTTCCGCCAGTTGCGTTTCAGCCGCCGCGCGCGAAGAGAAGTCCTTGTTGCAGGCAGCGATGATACGCGCCCGATTGTCGACCACTGCATTATGCAGTTTGTCCAAACGACGGATCCGCGTGGCACGATCAGGCATCGGATCCGCCAGCGCCGCTTTCTTTTGTACCAGCAACAGCCCCTCAAGATCGGGCATCTTGGTTTCAACAGGTGTCAAATGTGGTGCAGACATGTGCAAATCTCCAAATTCTTTATTCACGCAACTTTGGCGATACCCATGGCCGCATGCAGTGCGTTCTTACGCTCGAGCCAGTCGCCTTCGTCGCCAGGGGCCGGCATGGTCATCGCCCCCTCTACAACCCAGTTAAATTCAACGCCGATCAATTTCACGAAAACCTGCGTCGGGTCTATGCCAGATGTTTTGGCCACCTCTGCATGCAAGGTTTTGTTCAGGTCTTCATACAATTGGCGCCCCCGATTTCCGCCAATTCGCACGTTGCCATTCAACCCCAGCACACACCCACGGCGCATTCGATAACCAGTCATGAAAATCACATTCACAAATTCAGGCGGCGCCCCAGTCAGTCCGCAATGCACATCCGTGATCGTCTGCGCGATCGCAAATCGCAAATCTTCGGCGAGCGGTTTGCGCGTGGCAATGGTATAAAGTGGCATGTCTTCCTCCCCGAAAAATGCACATTACTGATTGAAGCGAGTGATCAGGATGCCGTGACGCATCTTGGACACCAGAACCCGAAACATTATCTTGGACAGGTACAGAAAACGTCCCGCGGGCGAGAACCGTTCCAAATTGCCCTTCACAACCTCATCAAAGCGCTTGTTGTCGAACGCGACAAAAGATGTCTGATCCGGGTGCTGCCCCGAGATCGCCCGCCAGCGTTTATCCAGATCCAGCAAGAACGCCTCGCGCTTGTCGCCGCAAAACCCATCAGGCACCGATACCGAACAGGCCGAAGAACGCGACCAACGGCGATCGGTGATGGTGTGCTGACGATCTGCGACATTCCAGATGATGGTGAGCTTCCCATCGCTGACATGCTGTGCGTAAACCTCACGCAATGTTGCTTCGAGCTGCTTGATCTTCTCCAGTGGGATTTGCCCCTCCTGGATGGCGATAAGTGATTTCATGTTGTCCTCCCACCTCGACGCTAGCACTGCAAGAAGCGGTGGGTCGATGTTAGAACTCGCCATTAAATTGACATTTTACGCCATTTTGTGTAAGCTAAGTACATGATCAGCCATCCCCGCAATCGACGCCCCGGCAGCCTGCGAATCCTGTGCGAATGCGCACCGGACTACGGCGTCACTGCGGAACAATGCCTGTCTGGAACGGGCCTAAAACTCGCCGACCTTTATGACAGCGGAAACAAAATCACGATCACTCAGGAATTTGCTGCCATCGCAAATTTCCTGAACCTCACGGAAACCCGACATGGAATCGGGATCGAGATTGGCCGCCGGATCAAACCAGAGGTTCTAGGCATTTGGGGTTATGCCCTGCTGACCAGCCCAACGCCGCGTGTCAGCATCACAACCGCCATCAAATACTATGAGCTGTCTTTTCTGATCGCACCAATGGACCTGCAAGAAGTCGGTGACGAGGGACACCTGATCTTTGACGTGTCCAGCCTGCCCTCTCAGATCAGGAAATTCATCCTTGAACGGCACCTGACTGTGCTGCTGAACTTTACCAGCACAATGATCCCACAAATGATGGCAGAGCCAGTCATCTTCCGCACGACCGAATACACCCCAGACTTCGCCGCCACACTGGAGGCGGAACTAGGCCTGACCGTTGTGCCTGATGCCGACACCAACACCGTTGTCATGCCGCGCAAACTACTGGACGAACCCCTGCCTCAGCACAATCCCGAAGTTCTAGCAGTTTGTCTGAAGCAGTGTGAGAACCTGCAAAGCCAGATTGCCCAAAACAGCTGGAGCGCCCGAACCCACGACGCCATCTTGGCCGAATTACACGGCTCTCCGACGCTACAATCGATTGCGCAAACACTCGACACCAGCGAACGGACACTGACCCGTCGTCTCGCCGAAGAAAAAACAACATTTCGCACACTGTTGCTGCGGGCCCGTCTGGCTGTGGCACACGAACTGCTGACCACGACAACTTTGTCTGTTTCAAACATCGCCTGGCGCGCCGGCTACGCCGAGCCGTCCAGTTTCATCCGCGCGTTCAAAAAAGAATACGGCACCGCCCCCGGCCAGCTGGCACGTACCAGTCCAAAGCAATAACACAAGCGACGATCTGGCGACCCCGGCAGGATTCGAACCTGCAACCTGCCCCTTAGGAGGGATGTGTTCATAGTGCTTGTCAACGGCGGAGTAAAATTCGGCCATTGTGGCGGAGCAAAAGTCGGCCAGTTTGGGGCGAGCGCCTTGGAGCGTGCGGCCCTCATATAGCAAGCCCGGTCCAAGGCGCATTGGCCGTCAGGCCAATTCTGTGAGGTTCATTTGTTAGCGGCGGCGAGGCGGGCGCGGCTTTGATTGAGGCGGTAGCTTTCGCCGTTCATCTCGAGGATGTTGACGTGGTGTGTCAGCCGGTCCAGCAGCGCGCCGGTCAGGCGTTCGGTGCCGAAGGTTTCGGTCCACTCCTCGAAGGGCAGGTTGCTTGTGATCAGGGTCGACCCTCGCTCGTAGCGCTGTGAGATCAGCTCGAACAGAAGCTCGGCGCCGGTTTTGCTCAAGGGGACGAATCCCAGCTCGTCGATGATCAGCAGTTTGACCTTGGCGAGTTTGCGCTGGAGTTGCAGGAGGCGTTTTTCGTCGCGGGCCTCCATCATCTCGTGCACGAGGGCTGCGGCGGTCACGAAGGCGACAGGCAATCCTTTCTGGCAGGCAGCCAGTCCCAGCCCGAGGGCGACATGGGTCTTGCCGGTGCCGGAGGGACCGAGCGCGATCACATTCTCCTTGCGTTCGATCCATTCGCAGCGCGCCAGCTCCAGCACCATCATCTTGTTGAGCGACGGGATCGCCTTGAAGTCGAAGCTGTCCAGGCTTTTGATGGTCGGGAACTTTGCGGCCTTGATCCGGCGTTCCACCATGCGCCGTTCCCGGTCGATCAGTTCCAGCTCGGTCAGCCGGGCCAGGTAACGCACGTGATCTACGCCTTCAGCGGCGCAGATACGGGCCTGCTTGTCATGTTCACGCAGGAACGTGGGCAGCCGAAGCGTTTTGAGATGGTGGGCCAGCAGCAGTTCGGGTGCATCCGTCATGCCCCACCTCCTGCCAGCAGGCTCATGTAGGATGCGGCGGAGGTGGTGGTGATGTTGGTTCTGGGCAGGAAGGGATAGACATCCAGATCCAGCCTCGGAGGCCTTTGCTCGACCCTGCACAAGATCAGGTGCTTGATTGCATCGAAGCTGACCGCTCCCATTCGCAGGGCATCTTTGACGGCAAGATGCAGCACGTCAATCTCGAAGCGCTCCAGAAGGCGCAGGACCTGCACATACTCGCGCTTGCCGGCCTTTCCCTGCCGGGCTTCCAGCAGTCGGCGCAGGGTTTTGAACGCTTCGGGCAACTCCCAGCCCTGCAGAGGCGCGGCCTGATCGAAGGACATGATCTTGCGTTCGATCAGCGCCAGGTAATGCAGTGGATCAAACACCATGTCGCCGGTGTCATAGGAGCGCGAATGCTCAGCGATCACCTCGGCGCCGCAGCCGATGACAACCCGGGTCACGAAGCCCTTGATCCAGACCGCACGGTGGCCGTAGGCAACCGGCACCGAGTAATCATTGCCGCGATAACGCACCACCGATGTCGATGTGACCTGGCCACTTTGCAACTCACAGGCCTCAAAGGGGGTGCCGGGCAAATCCCGCATCGCCGCGAGATCGGCCTTCAGCCGTTCCCCGATGCTGACCTTGTGGCCACGCAGAACATCACCCTGGCGCTTGCGGCACTGCTCTTCCAGGTGAGCGTTGAACGCGTGCCAGTCCGGAAAGGACGGGATCGGCACCATGAAGTTGCGACGTCCGTAGCCGACCAGCCCCTCCACGGCCCCTTTGTCATTGCCCTTGCCGGGACGGCCATAGCGGTCCCGGATCACGTAATGCGACAACATCGCGCTGAACCGCTGGGTTCTTTGCCGGGAGCCATCCGGCAGAATCCGGGCCACCAGACAGCGGTCATTGTCATAAAGAACCGACTGGGGAACCGCGCCGAAGAACGCAAAGGCATGGACATGGCCGTCAAGCCACGCCTCGGTATTGGCCGCAGGATAGGCCCGGATGTAGCATGCGTCGCTGTGCGGCAGATCGAGGGCAAAGAAGTGTGCCTTCTGCTCGACGCCGCCGATCACGACAAGCGCTTCACCAAAATCGGCCTGTGCATGACCGGGCGGATGGCTCAGCGGCACGAACATCTCCTTGCCGGTCCGCTTCCGGTCTCGAACGTAATCCTTGACGATGGTGTAGCTGCCATCAAAACCGCACTCGTCCCGCAACCGCTCGAAAATACGCTTGGCGGTGTGACGCTGCTTGCGAGGGCGGCTCCTGTCTTCAGCAAGCCATTGGTCCATCTGGCTGGTGAACGCATCCAGCTTCGGGCGCCTGATCGGCGCTGTCCGCCGATATCCCGGCGGTTCCGAATAGGCCAACATCTTCGCAACACTGTCCCGGCTGATCCCAAAATCCCGGGCAATCTGACGCCCGCTCAATCCATCCTGGAAATGAGCGTGACGCACCTTCAAATACAAGTCCACGGTGTATATCCCCAAGCCCTCCCGAAATCCGAAAGGGCAAAAGTGGACGACTTTTACGCCGCCCGCGACAACACTATGCCGTCGCTACCGTGGCCGAGTATTGCTCCGCCGTTCACACTCAAAGAGTTCTGTTTGTTTTCGAAGGTCCCGTGCCTTATTGCCGGAAATCTTCACTTCCCAGAAGTCCTGGCGCGATTTCGGGAGGCGAAAAAGATGGCAATCCTCGTGCCCATGCCAGAAACAGCCATTCACGAATAGCGCTGTATTGTAGCGTGAAAGGACAAGATCTGGTCGACCGGGAAGATCTTTCCGATGAAGCCTGAATCTGTAGCCAGCGCGGTGCAGTAATTGCCTTACCAGGATTTCCGGCTTCGTGTCCTTGCCTTTGATGCCTGACATCATTCGACTACGAGCCTCCGAGGACACGATGTCGACCATCAGGTTTTCCTTGTCCGGATATTGGCCTCTCTAAGCATCTCGCTTGCTATCGCTCGGATCACAGGGACTGCAACAGAATTCCCGAACTGCTTATAAAGTTGAGATCTGCCGACCCGATCGATCACGAATTCTTCGGGAAATCCCTGCAACGCGCGGGCCTCTTCAGGAAGGAGCTTACGCGGATTTCGCCCCAAATCCGACTGATCAATGAGAATTTCGCTACCATCCTTATAGTATCGCGCACTCATCGTGCTGCAATACTCGGACGTCCGATCAAAAAGGCTGTACCCGAACCCCTTGCCATTCGCACGGTTCCGCTCTTTGCGTTCCTTGTGCCCAGTCCAGAGGTTATCCGATATAGTGAAGTCCCTAGTGCGCTCGGGATCATCGACGAGGATATCTTTGAGAGGTACTTTCAACTGATAGTTCTCAATGATCCTGCCGAACATCTCCTTGATCCGCTCGTGATTGGCCGGCGCGCCTTTATCGCGACGGATACCCACGATATAGATACGCTCACGGATCTGGGGCACACCGAAATCCCGCGCACGCAAGACTTCGAAATCGACATCATAGTCAAAATGAGTTCCCAGACTGGCGCGAGCTTCTTCTGACATCATGACATCACTTGGGATTTCCGCAGAGGCTTCGCCCCTTAAAATCGCCATGATGGTCTTCAACGTGTCCCCACCATTGTGACCTTTTAGTTGCTTTACGTTCTCGAGCAAAAAGGCTTTCGGATGATGTGCGGCAAGAATTCTCTGTATTTCGAAGAACATCGTGCCACGTGTATCTAGAAAACCCTGCTTCCTTCCGGCTTGTGAGAAAGCTTGGCAGGGAAAGCCGGCAAGAAGCACATCATGATCAGGAATTTCGGACGCCGTGAACTTTGTAATATCCCCGTTCCTCTGAGGAACCTCCCCGAAATTTGCCGCATATGTGACTTTGCTATGCTTGTCGATTTCCGCTGTGAATACGCACTTCCCGCCAAATTTCTGAAACGGAATGCGGATACCCCCGATGCCAGCAAAAAGATCAATAAACTGAAAGGAGCCTTTTTTGCGGTCGTCCTTGAATGGGATAGTATCAGGCAGGTTCTCGATTGCACGTTGCTTCGTTGGACTTATTCGCCCGCACCCGCGCTCCCATTGCTTCACCATGTCAGCTCCATCCGGCCCTAGGCCGAGGAGCGTCGCCATGACTCGATAGTCAATGCGCAGCCGCTTTCGCGTTGTCGCCAACTTCTCACGGCATTCAAAATCTGAGCTCACAGAACTTCCAGTCTCAACGTTTTTCTTCATCAATATACGACATTTCCTTCAACCTCCAGGGCGCGCTGGTGATAGTTTGATCATTTGACAGTGGGCCAACTTGCCGCCACAACCACCTGCCCAACCTCCAGATCCATCGCATTCAGATCCAGCTCACGGATCACGTACTGGCCGGCACGGCCTGTAATGTGGCGGCGGTAGGTTTTGCCTGTTTGGTCGATGAATAGACAGCGAATGTCGTTGTAATCGCCCCAGACGCCGGCGATGGCCATCAGAGGAATGTCTTCCGGCAATCGGTCGACTCTGTCATAGCCGCGATAGTCGATGCCGTATTCTAGGGCTTGCCTGAAACCGAGGGTGAATTGGGGATGGTCAAATTGCATGAGGTGCCTCTCTGCGGCTTGGGAATTTGTCAAAGCGAATGCCCTGCGCTGCGGTGACTATCCCGCGCGTCTAGCTCTCGTTCAGCCGCTTCTCGGCGTCTTTCGCTAGTTTCCAGCTGGTTTCTAATCCCGCCTGAAGCGTCGCGTAATTCTGCTCCTCGCGCAGCAAGTCGGCCAATGTGGTGACGGACATGAGATGTGATTTCATCAATAGCGCCACGCAATGCGCCAAGCCATTCACCTTGCTTTCGATCCTGCTGGTCGAGCGCTTCTCCAAGGCGTGCAATTCCGTGGCTGAGCTCTCGCAGGCCGTCACCAACCGCTCGACGGATGCGAGCAATTCGCGCTCCAATGCTGTCAGGGGCGTTGTCGGTGGATTGGTCATCTAAGGCTCCTTGATCTCGATGCAGATGATTGGCGTTTGCGCCATCGTGCAGGTCTTCAGTTCGGTCCGGTTCGGGTCCAGCGTCACCCATGTTTGCCCAGCCTGTTCGATCCGTGTCAGGCCAAGCCTCGCCATCTCCGAGCGCGAAATCAAACCCGTCCAAAGCCAACTCGCGATCAGCACCATCGCGATCCAGGCTGAGACCATCCCCACGATCACCCACGGCGAGATCGTCAACCAGCGCCTGATCGTCTCGCTCCGCCTCTCCAACTCGCTCCTGCTGTCGCTCAGAAAGAACCTGATATCGGTCTCGATTGTATGCAGCGCGCTGGTCGCAATGCTGCTGAAATCGCTCCTGAAGCTCTCCAGTTGAGATGCCATCAAGGCGGCGTGGTCGCTGCGTACTGTCTCCAGGTCCGCGTTCAATTTCTCGGCGAGGCGGTTCGGCTTGCCAGTCGTCATGGAAAATCTCTCCTTTCAATCGCCAGCGCTCGCCGGTGTCGGGGTCTTTGGCGGTGATGTAATTCTTGCTGGCACGGGGGATATCAAAGCCTGCATCGGCCAAAGCATCGATCATGCTGGCGCGGTCGGTGATGGTGCCGACGCTGATCTGATCGAGTATCCATTCGTGTAGCGCCTCGCGACCTTGCGCGCGCGTCGGCGCTTCAATCGTCGCTCTCACTTCACGGGCGCGTTCTGGGTCCAAAGGGTCTGCCCAACCGTGGGTCTTGTTCATCAGATCACGCAGGCTGGAAAAGGCGTTCTCATGCCCTGGAGGCGCGATGTTCAGCGCCTTGCCAGAGCTGAGCTCAAGGCGCGGCGTGCAAAAGTGCAGCTCGATGTTGCCCTCATGCGAGTGGCGCACCCAAAGGCAATCGTATTGATCCCTGTCCAGCCCGGCAAAGGCCAGAGCCTCAAATAGCTCAATGGCCTCTTGCTGGGCGTCGGGACTGGGATCATCGCTGTCGGCAAAGCTGATCACGCCTGCGGTGTAGCTCCATTTGTTGGGGCTCGCATCGATCAGGTCACGGGTCTGGTCTGGATTACCGTGCAGTACCTCGGGCAGCGGGTCGCGGATCTTGGTTTGCGGCTGGCCAGTGTCGTCACGGATCAGATTGCGGTTCTCGTCATAGGCCAGAACTGCACGCGCTGTCAGGTAGTCGACGGGGGCCGCACCGCCGCCTGTGCCGGTGGAGAAGAACGAGAGGATCATTCTCCACCGGCAGTGTGTTCAGCCACAATCCGCGCCATCTGCCGTTCGATGATCACCAGCTGAGCAGCGACCTTGAGCGCATCGATCTGGCTCGCGCGGCCGGATTTGACCGCGCCGTTGATCCAGCGGGAGAGCTGATTGAGGTTGCCGCCGACACGGGCAATCGCAAAGGTCAGCTTCGGATCAACGCGAGGGACGGGCTTGCGCCGACGTGCCTCGGTCAGCCCCAAGGCCTCGCGCATCAACGTGGCATTGGGCAGGCCAGCAGCCCGCGCCTTGGCCACAAGCGCAGCCTTTTCCGACGGCGTGCATCGAAAGATCACGGTCTCGGAAAGGCCTTCTTTGACGCCGCTTGCGCGCGTCTGGTTGGGGTTTGAAGGGGAGTCTTGCCGCCCCTCACAAGTCCCGCCGATGTAATCGGTGGGTAACCTTGCTCTCTGCTCTTTGTGGGGATCGATCGCACTCATTCTCTGAGCCCCGCCGCTTCGATTTCAGCAGGGCTGACCAGGTTTGCGGCCAGCAACGCAGTCACTTGGCCCGGCGTGATATGGCGGCACAGTGGGTGTTTGTCTGTGACCCAGTCGGCCAAGCCTTTCAGCAACTCAGCCTCTTTGGCCTTGCCCGCTTCTCGCGCCTCCTCGACGTCGTGAAGGTATTTCAACCAACGGCCAGAGGTGAACCAATTGTCGGAGAAACATACCTTTGATCGGGTGAAGCCTTCGCTCTCGCTCGCGTAAGCCCGCACTGCTTCCTCGAAGCCCTTCGCGTCCACGCCGTCGGCCAGCGCTTGGCGAATTTGTGAGAGGCAAACCGCTTTGCTGCGAATACGATCCTCGGGATAGGCGGACAGAATCTTTTCCGAAATTTCATCCTCCATCTCCGCCTTCGCGTGCGAAGGATCTGGTTTTTGATATGGTTTATATCTGTTCTTATAGGATTTGCCCTCTGGGGCAGATGGCTCGCCCTCAGGGGCAAATGCATCATTTTCCCTTTCGGTCGGATCGATTTGCCCATTTGGGCAAATGGAGTTGCCCAGGGCATACCAACAGGTCCGATCATAGCGATCATCGCTGAAATTGCCCTTGATGATCAGATCTGCGCTGACCAGTTTTTCGAGCGCTGTTCGGATCTGCTTTTCGCTCAGATAGGGGAACAACTCGCCAAAGGCCGAGATCGAATTGTAGGTCCAATACCGCCCGTCTCGAAGGTTACGGCGATTGGCTTGGTTCTTCTCGATCCAGAAGGTGATGTTCTGGAAAATCACCGCCGCGTTCAGGCCAACACGTCCCGCGATTTCGGGATCAAAGCTATGGCGGCTCATGGTTGGCCCCCGAAATACGCACAAACGTGCGAATTTTGTACAGGTTTTGTACGAGAAATCGTCCGTTTCAGCCGATTTCGCCGCGAAGGCCGACGGGCGTTTCTGCACGCATCCGCACAACATCCTGTAAATAAGTCATATTTTTCAGGTGGTTTTGGCGACCCCGGCAGGATTCGAACCTGCAACCTGCCCCTTAGGAGGGGGCTGCTCTATCCAGTTGAGCCACGGGGCCGTCTGCAAGAGGTGTATTAGACTCTGACTGTGGCTTGAACAAGGCCGCAGGATCGCGCTAACAATATGGAAATCCTTTTATTCAGGAACATGCGATTGAGCCAGAACGAGAACCGCCCCCTTACCCTGCGTGATGTGTCTGAGGCCTCGGGTGTGTCGGAAATGACCGTCAGCCGCGTGTTGCGCAATCGCAGTGACGTCAGTGAAGCAACCCGCGAAAAGGTGCTGCAGGCTGCCAAGCAACTGGGATATGTGCCCAACAAAATCGCGGGCGCACTGGCCAGTCAGCGCGTCAATCTGGTGGGCGTGATCATTCCGTCAATGTCCAACATGGTCTTTCCCGAGGTGATGACCGGCATCAGCCGCATCCTGGAGGATACGGATCTGCAGCCGGTTGTCGGCATTACAGACTATCTTCCAGAAAAAGAGGAAAAGGTTCTCTACGAAATGCTGTCTTGGCGTCCCTCTGGGGTGATTATCGCGGGACTGGAACATTCGGATGCCTCTCGTGCGATGCTGCGGGGTGCAGGCATTCCAGTGGTTGAGATCATGGATGTAGACGGCGACCCAATTGATGCAGCCGTTGGCATTTCGCACCGCCGCGCAGGTCAGCAACTGGGCGAGGCCATTCTAGCAGCAGGCTACAAGCGCATCGGTTTCATGGGCACCAAAATGCCGCTGGACCACCGCGCCCGCAAACGGTTCGAGGGCATGACGCAGGCCCTGGCCAAAGGCGGTGTCGAGGTCGCGGATCAGGAATTTTATTCAGGTGGGTCTGCGCTGGCCAAGGGGCGTGAAATGACCGCCGCGATGCTGGAACGCACGCCGGATCTGGATTTCCTTGCCTACTCGAACGACATGATCGGCGCAGGTGGTTTGCTGTACCTGATGGAACAGGGGATTGATGTACCTGGTCAGGTAGGCTTGGCAGGGTTCAACGGTGTTGAGCTGTTGCAAGGTTTGCCCAAACAACTGGCGACAATGGACGCCTGCCGGGCCGAAATTGGCCAGAAAGCGGCAGAGATCATCATTGAGCGCATCGCAAACCCCGATGCCAACGCCGCTAGTCATGTGGAACTCACACCGAAGCTAAGCTTCGGGGATACGCTGCGCCAGCCCTGATATCAGGCAACATCCGAATACACCTAAGGCGCCAACTGGCGCCTTAGTGCGTTTTTAGACCATGCGGATCACGTCTTTATCAACGGCAAGCATGTAGCCTTTGCGCGCGATGTTCTTGACCAACAACTCGCTGACCATCTGATTGCCCAACGTGTCGCGCAGGCGCTTGATACGGGTCGCGCCTGCCGCCTCTTCGCAGTTAGACGCATCTTTACCTGACACCATCGCCTCAATCTCGGCCCCAGACAGCAGGTCTTCATCCATCCGCGCCTCTGCCAGCACGGACAGGGTTTCCATCGCGGCGCCGGTCAGCTTGAACCCCATATTGTTGAGATAAACAGTGTTCTCATCGCGGCTGATCAGCAGAGATGACACCTGAATGCCCGCCTGTTCGATCTGCGCCATGCGGCGGTTCATCATCACCAGCATCACCAGAAACACCAAGGCCGCCACCAACATCGCGGTGGCAAACACCAGCAGCACAAAGATCACCATCCGATAGCTGGTCAACGTGTCGGAAAAGGCGGTGCCCGATTGGGCGAGGATTTCCAGCAGCTTGATTTCCGCCGCATTGGTCAGATCATCATTTTCAACAAAGATCCGTTCCACCCGCATGTTGAACGCATTGGCATCCGGCAGGGTCAGAAACAAAAACAGCGCCGCCAGAACCAGCAGCAACACAATCGCGGCAATTCCAAGGGTGACAATCCGCGTGCCAGAACGGCGCGCATCAGTAGCGGAGGAAGTAGCGTCCTGCACTGTCTTTCCTTTCTTGCAGACCCTCATCACCAAAGACTGACACCACATTCAGCAGCGTCCAGCCATCCCGCGCCAAACGCGGTGCCAGTTCACCCTGTGCCGCACCTTTGGAACAGCCACCGCTTAATTCAGCAACGCCGTAGTGCAACTTCAGTGGATTGTCCTGCTTGGCCTTGTAGTCGGCATAACAGCCAGCCTGAGCTGCCTGTGGCAGCGCCGCCATGAGGCCAAGCGCGAAGGATATGGAAAGGATCTGTTTCATGCCCCCACAATGCGTACCTCACCCGCGTTATTCAATAACCAAAGGGGTCAAAACCCCCTGATATCGGATAACAGGGGGCCGTTATTGCCTGTCTGAGCCCCCCCGACCCAAGTTTGGATCACAGCCCAACACGGCACGTCCCCGCCGCCACCGGGCATCCACACGAAACCGCTCACACAACAGACAGGAAACGCCATGTCCCGCAAGTTTATCGCCACAATACTGGCCGCCTCTATCGCCATCACCTCCTTCGCAGCTGCCCCCGCTCGTGCCGCCAGTGACGAAGATGTTGCCAAATTCCTCTTTGGGATCGCCACGCTGGCCATCATCGGCAAAGCGATCAGCGACAACGATCGTGGTCGTGATCATGATGTCGTGGTCCGCCCGAAACCTAACAATCGCAAGGTGCTGCCGCGCCGCTGCTTGACCCGCGCAGAAACCGCAGTGGGTAATAAGCGGGTCATGCGCGCGAAATGCCTGAACCGCCATTATGCCCGCGCGGACCGCCTGCCGCAGTCCTGCCGCCTGCCGTACTGGACCCACAAGGGCCGCAAACCGGGTTATCTGATGCGCTGCCTGCGGGATCGCGGTTACCGTGTGAACCAGCACTAATCAGGCTTGATCAGCGCCTGAAAACCGGAAACACAGGGGGCATGACACAGCCCAAGCCTACCCCCGATTATAGTTTTGAAACCGACGCGCAGGCAGCTGGCCTCCTGCGCGTCGCTGGTGTGGATGAGGTGGGCCGCGGCCCACTGGCGGGCCCGGTAACCGCCGCTGCGGTGGTACTGGATCCAGCCCACATTCCTGATGGGTTGAACGATTCAAAACTGCTGACACCGAAACGCCGCGTGGCACTTTTGGAACAGCTCTTGGAACATGCCGATGTTTCGGTCGCTCATGCCAGCGTTCAGGAAATAGACCAACACAACATCTTGCGTGCCAGCCACATCGCGATGGTCCGCGCGATACAAGGTCTGCAAACCCCGCCCGATCTGGCATTGATCGACGGAAACATGGTGCCGGATGGTCTGAACATACCCGCAAAAACGCTGGTAAAGGGCGATATGCGCTCTGTTTCTATCGCCGCCGCCTCGATCGCAGCAAAAATCGCACGTGATGAGATCATGCAACAGTTGGCCACCCAATTCCCGGGCTATGGCTGGGAAAACAACGCAGGCTATCCAACCCCCGCGCATAAGGCAGCATTGGTTGAATTGGGGGTCACCCCGCACCATAGACACAGCTTCAAACCGGTGCACAATATCTTGTATCAAGAGTGAAATCTAACGCGCTGATACAAAAAACAAATTGACCCGACCGCCCGAATGACTCATTTTTATCCCCAACCAAGAGCGCAAAAATGCGCCGGGTATTGAGGCAGAAAATGACGAGCAAACAAAAACAGAAGGGCGCGCCTGCGCTCCCTCTAAACGCGATTCTTGAAGGCGACTGCATCGAAATGATGAACAGCCTGCCCGAAGAGTCGGTTGACCTGATCTTTGCGGACCCCCCGTATAACCTGCAGCTGAAGGGTGATTTGCATCGCCCCGACAACTCCAAGGTGGACGCAGTTGATGATCACTGGGACCAGTTTTCATCCTTTGCGGCCTACGACAAATTCACCCGCGAATGGCTGGCCGCTGCACGCCGCATCCTGAAACCGAACGGCGCAATCTGGGTGATTGGCTCCTACCACAACGTTTTCCGCATGGGTGCTGAGTTGCAGAACCAGGGCTTCTGGATCCTGAACGACGTGGTCTGGCGCAAATCCAACCCGATGCCGAACTTCCGCGGCAAGCGCCTGACCAACGCGCATGAAACGCTGATCTGGGCGTCGAAATCGGAAAAAGCCAAATACACCTTCAACTATGAAGCGCTGAAAGCGCTGAACGAAGGCATTCAGATGCGTTCTGACTGGGTGCTGCCGATCTGCAATGGTGGTGAGCGCCTGAAGGATGAGAACGGCGAGAAAGCGCATCCGACGCAAAAACCCGAAAGCCTGCTGCATCGCGTGATCCTTGGCACCACCAACCCCGGTGACGTGATCCTCGACCCGTTCTTTGGCACCGGCACCACTGGCGCTGTGGCCAAGATGATGGGCCGCAACTACATCGGCATCGAACGCGAAGAGGCCTACCGCAAGGTTGCCACCAAACGTCTGGCCGCCGTGCGCCCCTACGACAAAGAAGCACTGCAAGTGTCCACCAGCAAACGCGCCCAACCACGCGTGCCCTTCGGCCAGTTGGTTGAACGCGGCTTCCTGCGTCCGGGGGACGAGCTGCATTCGCTCAACAAACGCCACAAAGCCAAGGTGCGCGCTGACGGCTCCATCGTGGGTGGTGAGGTCAAAGGTTCGATCCATCAGGTTGGCGCTGCGCTGGAAGGCGCACCCAGCTGCAACGGCTGGACCTACTGGTGCGTGAAGCGTGACGGCAAAGAGGTGCCCATCGACGACCTGCGACAGCAGATCCGTTCGGAAATGGGCAACTAAGCCGACCAATACCCAAAATTATAAGTTACCGCCGGTGCCTGTAGCCTGACAGCCGGCACAAACTGCCCCGCCCATCCGGCGGGGCTTTTTTAGTGTATACGACAGCACGCTCAGAGCCGTGGTTTGGGCAAGGTGCCCAGCTTGTAGGGCGTCCAATCCTCGACCTCGGGATAGAACTTCCGCCGCCAGTCACGTACGCGGGGGTTCATCCGACGACGCCAAAGCGGCGGGATCATCGCCAGCACCGTCATGATTGGGTAGCCATAGGGAAACTGCGGCGCTTCTTCGGCATCATAGTTTTGCAACAGCGGGAACCGGCGATCCGGTTTATAGTGGTGATCGCTATGACGCTGCAGATTGATCAGCAGCCAGTTCGTGGCCTTATGCGCCGCGTTCCAGCTGTGGCGGGGTTTGACGTGTTCGTATTTACCGTCACCTAAATGTTTGCGGGTCAAACCGTAGTGTTCGACGTAATTCGTCAGCTCCAATTGCCAGATAGCGCTGAAGGCCTGCACCGCGAACAGCGCCAGCCCCTCGAAACCGCCCAAAGCAATCGCCAGCGACACGGTAACCAATTGCAACACCGCATAGCGCCAGAACGGATTGCGGCGCGACCAGACGGGCCGCTTGCCCCGTGCCAACAGCGCCTTTTCCGCGCGGAACGCCGATATCCAGCATTGCGGCAAGACGCGGAAGAAAAACCGGTGGAACCCCTCATTATACCGCGCGGTCACGGCGTCGGCGGGGGTGCCTACATGGCGGTGATGCACCAGCAGGTGTTCAGAACGGAAATGCGAGTAAAGAACCGTGGACAGCAAGAGATCGCCCAGCCACCGCTCCCACTTGTTCTTCTGGTGCATCAGCTCATGGCTGTAGTTGATCCCAACCGTGCCAGAAATGACGCCGATGCCGAAGAACAGCACCACCTTCTCCACCCCGCCCAGATGGTCCGCACGGGTGGCGTAGTAAATCATCCCGAAAATCACCGCCGCCTGTAGCGGGAACCAGATCCATGTGATCATCCGATACCACAGCAACGCCTCATCCGGCGTGTTGGGATCGGCGTTATCAAGGTTAAGACCCGTCACAAAATCAAGGAAGGTGAACAACCACCACGCCCACAGCGGCAACAACAGCGTATAGAGCCCGCCCTGCGTCGCGGCGATCAACGCAATTGGGATCAATGTCAGCGACAACCAGAAGGGCAAGGCGCCGATCAGGCTTAGTCTTTTCGGGGTTGCGTCGGCTACCGGCGGGATCTCAGGACGGTCGGTCATGACCCATTGTCGAACGCGCCAACCGCAAGGTCAAATGCCTTTCGCATCACGGTGGGCAAATCGGACGGGCGAAAGGACGCAGGCTCGATAAATTGTCCGACCTCTGGGTTTGTGCCCATCGCTACATTCGCCACCCGTACCTCTAGGATCAGGTGGAAATGGGTGAAGGTATGACGCGCCTCTGCTCCCAACCGTTGCCAGTCAGCGGTGAGCGGCGGCGCCTCTGCCGCGCCCTCCTCGGACCAGGCACCACCGGGCCAGCCGAGCATCCCACCCAACAGCCCCTTGTCCGGGCGCCGTTCCAACAGATAGGCGCCATCGCTACGACGTGCGATATAGGCAATGCCCAGACGGGTTGGCTTGGGCTTCTTCGGGGTTTTCTTTGGCAGTTCCGCCGCCGTGCCCTCCACCCGCGCGACACAGGGGTCGCGCCACGGGCAAATGCCACAGGCCGGATTGCGCGGGGTGCAGATGGTGGCCCCCAGATCCATCACCGCCTGCGCATAGTCACCGGGCCGTGCCTGAGGCGTCAGGGCGGTGGCCAGTTCTGTCAGCTGCACCTTGGACCCCGGCAAGGGATCATGCACATCATGCAGCCGCGCCATGACACGTTCGACGTTGCCGTCGACCACCACCTCTGGCAGGTCATAGGCGATCGAGGCAATGGCCGCGCCTGTATAGGGGCCAATCCCCGGCAGTTTCAGCAGACCGGCCAGCGTGGTGGGAAACACCCCACCGTGATCGGACACCACCACACGGGCGCATTTCAGCAGATTGCGCGCGCGGGCGTAATAGCCAAGGCCCGCCCATTCGCCCATCACATCGCCATCCTCCGCCGCGGCCAGATCCTGCACCGTCGGCCAACGGGTGGTGAAACGGTGGAAATAGTCGCGCACAGCCGCCACAGTCGTCTGCTGCAACATCACCTCTGACAGCCAAACCCGATAGGGATCGGGGCGCACGCCAGCCACTTTATCCGCAGGGGGCACCCGCCACGGCATCGCACGGGCATGCACATCATACCACGCCAGCAATTCCCCAGAATTCGCGGGCTTCCGCCTATCGTCACGCAATCTTTATGTCCTGCCCTGTTCTATTCACTGGCATCCGCCTACAGCACACCTAAAATAGAGCCAAGACCGAGGAAAGAAAGCATGGCCGAACGGCGCCCCAAAACCACACGCAAATTCACCCGCGGATTTGCCCGCACCGGATCGCTGTTGCAGCAACAAATCCGGCAGGCGGGGGAATCGCGTGGCTTTGCCGTGACGCGCCTGTTGACCCATTGGCCGGACATCGTGGGCGAAGATCTGGCCGCTATTGCCCGTCCCGTTGATGTGAAATACAGCCGTCAGGGCTTTGGCGCGACGCTCACCGTTTTGACCACCGGCGCGATGGCCCCGATGGTCGAAATGCAAAAAGAGCAGATGCGCGACAAGGTGAACGGCGTCTATGGCTATAATGCGATTTCCCGCGTTCGGGTGACACAGACCGCGCCCACCGGCTTTGCCGAAGGGCAGGCGGATTTCAGTTACGCCCGCAAAGAACAACCCAAACCCGAACCCACCCCCGAAATCCGGGCCGAGGCCGCAACACTGGCCGCCGGTGTCGGGGATGACGGATTGCGTCAGGCGCTGGAACGACTGTCCCAAAGCGTTCTGACCAAAATGAATTCTCAAGAGAGGTAAGCAGATGAACCGCAGACATGCACTGAACCTGATGGGCGCCACCGCCGTTGCCGCAGCCACCGGCGCGCTGATCCCGTCCTTTGCCGCCGCACAAGAAACTGCGGAAAGCGGCATTGTGGAAATGACCCTTGGGTCGGATGACGCGCCGATCACGCTGGTGGAATACGCATCCTTCACCTGCCCGCATTGCGCCACCTTCCACAACAACGTGCTGACCAAAATCAAGGCCGAATATGTGGACACCGGCAAGGTGAAGTTCGTCTACCGCGATGTCTATTTCGACCGCCCGGGCCTGTGGGGTGCGATGATGGCGCGCTGCGAACCCAGCAAGTTCTTTGGCATCGCAGATATGCTCTATGCCGATCAGAAATCCTGGATCGCGGGTGGTAACTTGACAGAGATTGACCAAAACCTGCGCAAAATCGGTCTGGTTGCCGGTCTGGACAAGGCCAAGCTGGATGCCTGCATGTCTGATGCTGAAAACGCGCAGGCCCTTTATGGCTGGTTCCAGAAGAATGTCGAAGCGGATGACGTGCAAGGCACGCCCACGCTTCTCATTGATGGTGTGAAACATTCCAATATGAGCTATACGGATCTCAAAGAGATCCTTGACGAAAAATTGGGAATGTAATGACTGCACCACTTGCCGGGCTCAAGGTTGTTGAGCTCGCCCGTATCTTGGCCGGCCCTTGGGCCGGTCAAACCCTGTCCGACCTAGGCGCCGAGGTGATCAAGGTCGAAAGCCCGGCCGGTGACGACACCCGCCAATGGGGCCCCCCGTTCATCGAACGTGAGGGCGACACCTCTGCCTCTTACTTTCACAGCTGCAACCGTGGCAAATCCTCCATCACCGTCGATTTCCGTACGCCCGAGGGGCAGGAACAGGTCCGCGAACTGGTGCGGGATGCCGACATTCTGATCGAAAACTTCAAGGTTGGCGGTCTACAGAAATACGGCCTCGACTACGACAGCCTGAAGGCAGTCAATCCGCGGCTGATCTACTGTTCGATCACTGGCTTTGGCCAAACAGGTCCATATGCCCATCGCGCGGGCTATGATTATATCATTCAGGGCATGTCCGGTCTGATGTCGATCACCGGCGATCCCGATGGGCAACCCCAGCGCGTGGGCATCGCGGTCACCGACATTTTCACTGGCGTTTATGCGGTCAGTGGCATTCTGGCGGCGCTACATCAACGGCACATGACTGGCGTTGGGCAACATGTGGATATGGCACTGATGGACGTGGCGGTTTCTGTCACAGCGAATCAGGCAATGAACTACCTGACGACAGGCACGCCACCGGGCCGCACCGGCAATTATCACCCAAATCTAACGCCTTATCAGGTGTTTGACTGTGCTGATGGCCATATCATCATCGCCACCGGCAACGACGGGCAGTATCAGCGTCTGTGCCGCCTCTTGGGCCTAGATTGGATGGCAGAAGCACCGGAATTTCTGAAAAACGCGGATCGCGTCGCCAATCGGGACCGGATGATCGACCTGTTGATGGCTGAAACCCGCAAGCGCAGCAAGGCCGACCTGCTGGCTGGCTGCGAGGCAGAGGGTATTCCCGCCGGTCCGATCAACGACATGGCTGAAGTGTTCGAAGACCCGCAGGTCAAGGCACGCGGGATGAAGGTGGAATTGGACGGTATCCCAAGCGTGCGCGCGCCCTTCACCTTTTCTGATGCAGAGCTAAAGTTGGATCGCGCCTCACCCAAGCTGGGTGAACATAACGAAGGCTGAAAAAATGGGGCTGGTGAGACCCCGGATCTAACGTCCGGGGCGGGCTCCACATTACGACGCGCCCCGGGCTTGATCCGGGGCCTCAGCGCCACGCCTTTCATGCCTTAGCCGTAATCACGCGCACCAAAAATAGCGGACCCAACCCGCACATGGGTGGCGCCAAAGCTGACCGCCTTTTCAAAATCGCTACTCATCCCCATCGACAGACCCGTCAAACCGTTGCGCTCAGCGATCTTGGCCAGCAAGGCGAAGTGCAGCGATGCCTCCTCTTCCACCGGTGGGATACACATCAGACCCTGCACTGGCAGGTCCAGACCGCGGCATTCAGCGATAAAGGCGTCCGCTTCGGACGGAAGGACGCCTGCTTTCTGATCCTCTGCGCCGGTGTTCACCTGAATGAACAAATCAGGGCAATGGCCCAGTTCCTGCGCCAGACGGGCCAATGTATGCGCCAGTTTCGGGCGGTCCACAGAATGGATCGCCTCAAACAGCTGCATCGCTTGGCGGGCCTTGTTGGTTTGCAAGGGACCGATCAGATGCACGTTCACACCGTCGAACTGTTCGCGGAACTCAGGCCATTTGCCCGCCGCCTCCTGCACCTTGTTTTCGCCAAACAGACGGTGCCCCTCGGACAGCACAGCCTCCACCCGTTCGTTTGGTTGCACCTTGCTGACGGCGATCAGCTGCGTGCTGCCAACGGGGCGACCGGCCTCTTCTTCGGCTTTATGCAGGCGGGTGGTGATTTCGGTTAGGGACATGGGGGGACTCCGGTGCTGTCATCGCGACGGAGAAAACACGAAGCGCAGGCAAAAGAAAACCCCAGACCGCAAGGGCTAGGGGCAATGACGTAATCACGGAACGCTCTGCGCAAAAGAAAAGGGGCAGGCGAAACGCCTACCCCTCTCTTAGGTGTACCTAAGTCGTTCTGAATTAGAACGAGAAGGTCATGCCCAGGTCAGCAACGGTCTCGTTGCCAACTTCAGCGATACCACCAGCAACGGCTGCGCCGCCACCCAGCGAGTAGGATGCGCCGATGCCGTATGCGTCAGCTGCGCCACGCTCGGCGTATGCTGCTACAACGGTCAGGTCACCTTGGGTGTAGGAAGCGTCCAGACCCCAGCCGTCAACGTTGCCGGCTTCGGCGTAGGTTGCGGTTACACCGAATGCACCAGCGGAGTAACCTAAGGTTACGTTCCAGTCTTCGGTGCCGTCGTTGTCACGGTAAGCTGCCGAAGCGGTGAAGTCGGAGAAGGAACCGGAAGCCGAAACGGCCCACTGGTTGTTCGAGGAGTCAACCGAAGCTGCTACGGCGATGTCGCCGAAGGAGTAGTCAACACGAACGTCGTCGGAACCGTTTTCACGCAGGCCGTCAACAACATCGTCAACACCCAGACCGTCGAAACCGATGTCGGAGATGCCGCCAACGTCGTTTGCTTCACCGATGTTACCAACGGTCAGCTTCAGGCCGCCCATTTCGATGTAAACTTCGGGGTCGTTGGAAACGGCTTGGGTGGTGGTCGAGTTGTTGTGTGCAGAGTCGATGTCCATCGACGCGCCGAACTTCAGACCACCGTCGGTTTCGCCCGAACCTTTGATGTCAAAATCGATTTCGTTCTTAACGATGGTTTCGGAACCATCGTAGTACAGACCGAAGTTTGCCGAACCACCGAAGGTGATGTCAGCGGCTGCAACACCGGCGGTCGCTACCAGCGCGGTCGAAGCGAAGAGAATCTTTTTCATGGTTTTTCCCTCGAATTTCCAATCAAGCGCCCCATAACGGGTTGTCCGTTTGGGCATGGCCGTTCTTTCGCCGTTTTCGGGGTCCTTTTGCAAGCCGCGTGAGACCCCATTGTGAAATGAAGCCACAGCATGATGCAGCTTTGCCACACCTCACCCTGCGGGCAACTCAGTCGAATGGTCCTCCGAAACCGTTAAATGGCAAAGCCCTGCCGATACCCGTACGCGCTCGCGCCCGTGTGTACTAAACCCTTGCCCCTTAAGAGGTGCTTCGATAGGACAGTTGAGACAGACACTTTGGGGCGCAGGCATGACCTTTCAAAACCGTTTCAAGATTGTATTTGCAGGTTTGGCACTGACTGCGGTCAGCGCGTGTGGCCTTGCCAAGCCCGAGGCGTTGACCCCCGAAGCACAGGCAAAAACCACCGAAGAGCGCCGCGAAACCATTTGGGACATCTTCAACAATTCGAATCCTGATGTCAGCGTTTCGGTAAACCGCTTTATTTGGAACGCATCGCTTGAGGTACTGAACTTCATGCCGATCGAATCGGTTGATCCGTTCACAGGCGTCATCGTGATGGGCTATGGCACCCCGCCCGGCGGCAACCGTGCCTACCGTGCAACCGTCTACGTCAAAGACCCCGCATTGGAAGCGCGCTCTTTGATCGTGGCGCTGCAGGGTAAAAACGGCCGCCCAGTCTCGGCCAGCACGCAGCGCGCGATTGAGGATGCGATTCTGTCCCGGGCCCGCCAGCTGCGCATTCAGGACGGCAAGCTGTAAGAACGAACGTTCTAAACCAACCATAAAGGCGCCCTGAGGCGCCTTTTTTGTTTCCAGCGATTTCGCGTTCAATCCGGCCCCGTTCAATCCCGCAGGGGCTGTGGTGTCAGCGACGCAAGGTGATCCACCCATTGCATCTGTCGCGGCAGGCAGTGGGTCTGCAGATCGTAGTTCTGTACAATATGCTGACGCGCCGCTTGCCCCAAGGCGCGACGCATTTCCGCATCCTCCAACAGGCGACAGCATTCGCTGACCAGCGCATCACCATCAAAGAAATCGACAAGCAGCCCGTTTTCACCGTGCCGAATCGCCTCTTTCAGCGGGCCTGTATCGCTGGCGACAATCGCCGCCTCGGCGCTCATCGCTTCAAACAGGGACCAGCTGAGGACAAAGGGATAGGTCAGATAAAGGTGCACACGGCTGACCTGCAGCAGCTTGGTGAACTGATCGTAGGGAATCTTGCCCAGAAAATGCACGCGCGCCCAATTGGCATCAAGGATCTGACCGCGCACCTCGTCGATGAAGATCTGTTTCCACGTCTGCCCCTTGGGCGGACGGGCGCCATAGCTGACGTCATCGCCGCCAACGATCAGCACTTTCGCATTTGGCCGTTCTTTCAGCAGACGCGGTAGCGCGCGCATAAAGACGTGGTAGCCGCGATAGGGTTCCAGATTACGGTTCACAAAGGTGATCACCTCATCATTGCGCGTGACCTCGGACCCGTCGGGCAGGGAAAAGCGCACATCTGGATTTGCCGTCATCGCCGTTGTGTCGATGCCGTCGTGAATCACCTCAATCTTGCCGCGCCATTCCTCGGGGAAGGTATCGGCCTGGAAATGTGTCGGACTGATCCCGGCATCCGCGACCGGAAAATGCACCAAATTATTCAAGTTCTTCAGCCGAATGCGCAGGGTTTCAGCCAAAGGCACCTGTGGCTGGAATTCAGGGTCGAAGCCCAGATGTTGATCATCCGTGCGGTGATACAGCTCGCAATACAGACCGATTCGCGCATTCGGCCAGACTTCGCGCAGGAACATCGTCTCGCCCCAGCCGTGATGACCGATAATGACATCAGGCTGAAACCCTGCTTCGCGCAGTTTCAACGCGGCATTAAAACAGGCCTCGCCGCGAATGACCTTGGTATCGAAGTCCAACAACCACGGATGGGTGCCCCCACCCTGTTTGCGTTGAATGCTATAAGGCAACACCCGCACGCCCTGCCAAGTGGTCGCTTCTTTCACCCTGAGCGTCAGCGCCACACACTGATGGCCCGCAGCCGCCAGCGCTGGGGCAAGGTGTTTATACTGTCCGGGGAAATTCTGATGGATAAAGAGGATCTTCATAACGCGCCTTGGCTAACCACATCTCTCTTATAACGCGCATTCGCTGCCGCGCTATATCATAGACCCCGATTAAAGGTGCCGAGCCGCATTTTTGCGCATCGGTTTGTGCGCAGGCACTGGACCAATGCGCCCCAGCCCCCTATCACCCCTGCGATACAGTTATAAACACGCCAGGAAAGGTCCGCGCGACATGACCCGCTATGTAGCAGCCGAAATCGAAGGCAAGTGGCAGGAAGCCTGGGACAAGGCCGACATCTTCAAGGCCGTCCGCAGCGACGACAAACCGAAATACTACGTGCTAGAGATGTTCCCCTACCCGTCGGGACGCATCCACATCGGTCACGTCCGCAACTACACCATGGGCGACGTGATCGCGCGTTACAAAATCGCCACCGGCCATAACGTGCTGCACCCGATGGGCTTTGACGCCTTTGGTATGCCCGCCGAAAACGCCGCGATGGCGTCGGGTGGTCATCCGAAAACCTGGACCTATGACAACATCGACACGATGGTGAACCAGATGAAACCGCTCGGCTTCGGTCTGGACTGGTCGCGCATGTTTGCCACCTGTGATCCCGAATATTACGGCCAGCAGCAGTCGATGTTCATCGACTTCATCGAAAAAGGTCTGGTTTACCGCAAAAATGCGGTGGTGAACTGGGATCCGGTCGACATGACCGTTCTGGCCAACGAACAGGTGATCGACGGCAAAGGCTGGCGTTCCGGCGCCGAGGTGGAACGTCGTGAACTGACCCAGTGGTTCTTCAAAATCTCTGATTACTCTGACGAACTGCTGGACGGTCTGTCGGGTCTGGACAACTGGCCCGCCAAGGTCCGCCTGATGCAGGAAAACTGGATCGGCAAATCGCGCGGTCTGCAGTTCGGCTTTGAGCGTACCGATAATGGCGAAAAGATTGAGGTCTACACCACCCGCCCCGACACGCTGATGGGCGCATCTTTTGTCGGTATCTCCCCCGATCACCCGCTGGCCAAACAGCTGGAGGCAGAGCGCGAAGATGTCGCCGCCTTCTGCGCCGAGGCGCGCAAAGGTGGCACCACCGCCGAGGCGATTGAAAAGGCCGACAAGCTGGGCTTTGACACAGGCCTGACCGTCAAACACCCGCTGGACCCGAACTGGGAACTGCCGGTGTGGATCGCGAACTTCATCCTGATGGACTATGGCACCGGCGCGATCTTTGCCTGCCCGGCCCATGATGAACGCGACTATGACTTTGCCACCAAATACGATCTGCCGATCATTCCGGTGTTCGAACCCGTCGAAGGCGCGGCAGAAGCTGGCAAAGCCTATGTGCCGACCAAAGCGGAAAAGGTTCGCTACATCAAAGGCTATGCAGGCGCCGAAGTGCAAACCGGCGAAGAGGGCGTGAACACCGCCGTTGATCACTGCGAAGCGGCTGGTTTTGGCGAAGGCGTCACCAAATTCCGCCTGCGCGACTGGGGCCTGTCGCGTCAGCGCTACTGGGGCTGCCCGATCCCCGTCGTCCATTGTGACGACTGCGGCGTGGTGCCCGAGAAAAAGGAAAACCTGCCCGTCGAACTGCCCGAAGACGTCAGTTTCGACATCCCCGGCAACCCGCTGGACCGTCACCCGACATGGCGCAACTGCACCTGCCCGAACTGCGGCAAGCCCGCACAGCGCGAAACCGATACGATGGACACCTTTGTGGACAGCTCGTGGTATTTCGCCCGCTTCACCGCGCCGCGTGCAGACACCCCGACCGATCAGGCTGAGGCCGAGTATTGGATGAACGTCGATCAGTATATCGGCGGCATTGAACACGCGATTTTGCACCTCCTGTACTCGCGCTTCTTTGCCCGTGCGATGAACATCTGCGGCCACCTGCCGGAGAAGTCGAAAGAGCCGTTCAACGCGCTGTTCACGCAGGGCATGGTGACCCACGCGATCTACCAAACCGAGGGCAAGGATGGCCGTCCGGTCTATCACTATCCCGAAGAGGTGGAGCTGCGCGACGGCAAGGGCTTCCTGCAGGATGGGCGCGAAGTGACCATCGTACCCTCGGCCAAAATGTCGAAATCGAAAAACAACGTGGTGGATCCGGTGCAGATCATCGACCAATACGGCGCCGATACTGCCCGTTGGTTCGTCCTGTCCGACAGCCCGCCCGAACGTGACGTGGAATGGACCGCATCCGGTGCCGAGGCCGCGCATAAACATCTGGGCCGCGTCTACCGCATCTGTGCTGAAATCGCTGCATCCGATGCAGCCGACAACGTCAAAGAAGATGAAGCACTGCTGCGTGCCATGCACAAGGCCGTCCATGAGGTGACCGGCGGCGTTGACAGCTTTGGCTTCAACGCATCCATCGCAAAGCTTTATGGCTTCACCAACACCCTGTCGAAATCCAAGGCTGGTGCCGCGGCGAAGCGTCAGGCTGCCAAGGTTCTGGCACAGTTGATGTCACCGATGACCCCGCACCTCGCCGAGGAATGCTGGCAGGTTCTGGGCGGCGAAGGTCTGATTGCAGCGGCCGCGTGGCCGGTTGCGGATGAAAAGATGCTGGTCGATGACACCGTCACCATGCCGATCCAGATCAACGGCAAACGTCGGGCGGAAATCAGCGTGGCCAAGGACATGCCGAAGGAAGAGGTTGAAAACCTCGTCCTCGCGCACGAAGCTGTGGTCAAAGCCCTCGACGGGGGCCAACCGAAAAAGCTGATCGTGGTTCCGGGACGTATTGTGAATGTGGTTGTCTAAACGCCATCTGATGATGATGACAGTTGCCGTGGCCCTAACGGGCTGCGGCTTTACCCCGGTCTATGCGCCGGGTGGCGCGGCTGACGGGCTAAAGGGGCAAATTTCCTTTGCCGCCCCTTCAACACGCGACGATCAGTTGCTGGTGCGCCATCTGGAACAACAGCTGGGCCACACAACCGCGGGCCGCTTTCAGTTCAAGTATACCCTGAAGGTTGATCAACAGCGTATGGCCGTTGCCGCCAACAACACCACGGCACGGTTCAATCTGATCGGCAAGGTCGACTATCAATTGATCGATCCCGCGAGTGAAACCGTTTTGATCAGTGGCAGTGCTACTCAGTTCACAGGCTATTCAGCGACCGGCACCACCGTTGCCACCCGCGCCGCAGATGAAGACGCGCGCGCGCGCCTGATGGTGATTCTGGGTGATCAGGTCGTCGCGCAGCTCTTGGCCAAATCGGCTGACCTACCGAAGTGACGCGATGAAGCTCTCTCCGCGCGACGCCAACAAATATTTCCGCCAGCCTGAGGCAGACCGCGCAGGTCTGCTGATCTATTCGGCGGATGCGATGCGCGCGGCGCTCAAACGGCAAGAAGTGATCGCCGCATTGATCGGGCCCAGCGGTGAAGAAGAAATGCGCCTGACCCGCATTGCTGGTGCGTCATTGCGCAAGGATCCGGCGCAGCTACTGGATGCGATCAAGGCGGTCAGCTTCTTCCCCGGCCCGCGTGTGGTCTTTGTTGAGGATGCCAACGATAGCGCAACGCCCGCAATCACCAACGCGATGGTCGATTGGGCCCCGGGCGATGCGCAGGTCATCGTCACCGGCGGCGCGCTGAAGCCGACATCGAAACTGCGCAAACTGTTCGAGGCACACCCAAACGCCTATGCCGTCGGCCTCTACGATGACCCGCCCAGCCGCGAAGATATCGAGGCAGAGCTGGCGCGCAGTGGCGTGAAAAACGTCGATACCGCCGCGATGACCGATCTGATGGATCTGGGCAAGGACCTGTCACCGGGTGATTTCCGCCAGACGATGGAAAAGCTGGCACTCTATAAACTGAATGACACCACCGCCGTCAGCCCCGAAGACGTTTCCGCCTGCGCGCCCGCCACGATTGAGGCAGCGTTGGATGACATTTTGAACGTGGTAGCCGAGGGGCGCTCGGATCAAATCGGCCCGATTTTGGAAAAGTTGAAGGCGCAGGGCGTGAACGCCGTATCGCTATGCATCGGCACCACACGCCATTTCCGCACCCTGTTCAATATCGCGGCCAACGACGGTGGACGCATCTTTATCCCCGGATCGTTCAAGCAGAAAGAACGTAGTCAGAAACAGGCCCGCACTTGGGGCCCGATCAAGCTACAAGCGGCTCTAACCCTGCTATTAGACACTGATTTGCAGCTACGCTCCGCAGGTCAAAACGCACCAGCGATGGCATTGGTGGAACGCGCACTCATCCGTCTGGCAATGATGGCGCGGCGCTAACCGCACTACAGCGCCCCACTACCTAACGCCCCGTCACGCAGGCGATTTGGGCTAGCCTTTTGGCCTTACCCCCGTTTTTCTGATCGCCATATTCACCGCACCCTGGGGAGGAAGATATGTATCATGTGGTTGGCGGCATCACGAGCCGCGCGTTTCGCGTTATCTGGATGCTGGAAGAGCTGGGTCAGGACTTCACCGTTGATGACGTGAAACCCCATTCCGATCCCGCATTGGCCGCAAATACCACCGGAAAAATCCCCGCATTACGTGTGGGTGATGATTACCTGACCGACTCGAGCGCCATCCTTAGCTATCTGGCAGACAAACACCAAACTCTGACCCATACGCCCGGCACCGTCGAACGCGCCCGTCAGGATGCACTGATGCACCGCATTCTGGATGAGCTAGAGGCGCTGTTGTGGACCGCGGCCCGCCACAGTTTCATCTTGCCACCAGAAGAACGGGTGCCAGACATCAAGCCGAGCCTGAAACAAGAGTTTCTGCGCAATGCAAACCGTCTGGCAGACGCTATCGAGGGCCCGTTTCTGCAGGGGGCGCAGATGACAATCGCAGATATTCTGCTGACCCACTGTTTGAATTGGGCACATGTGGCCGGCTTTCCCAAGCCGGACGCACGTCTAACCGACTACGCCAAATCCATGCGCCAACGTGAGGCGTTCAAGCGTGCCCTGACCCACTAATTCGCGTCACGCTCAGGTAAACTTGCGGAAGAAGCGGGTCCGGTCGAACATGCCCTCCAGCTCTTCCATCCGTTGACGGGTGATATCCCAGGTATGTTCCTGCACCTGGGCGATCATCGCTTCGATAATCAACATCAACGTGGCACTGGAATCCCACGCAGACGGCACAGTAATCCGCCCGCAGAAGGTCACATCGGCAAATTCATGCACCGGACTGCGCCATTGATCCGTGAACAGGATGATCCGCGCACCCTTTTCCCGTGCCATTTTGGCCATGCGCAGGGTCGAATTTTCATAGCGCCGCACATCGAAAATCACCACGATATCGCCCGGCTTGATCTCTAGCAGGTAATGCACCCAAGCGTTCGACATCGACTGGATATGGGTCACACCGGGCCGCGCCACCTGCATGTGCATGAAGAAGTAGTCCGCCAGCGCACGGGTGATCCGCCCGCCTACGACCATCACGGAATGATCCGTTTCCGCCAGCATTTCGCAGGCGCGATCAAACTGTTCGGGGTCAATCTGCGTCAGGGTTTGACGGATGTTGCCCATCACCGCATCGGTAAAGCGGTTGAGGATATGCGCATCCGGCGCGCTTTCGACCCAGGTGTCATGCTTGCTGATCGGGTCGGAAATCTGTGCCTCCAGCTCGCGCCGCAGGGCGTTCTGGAAATCAGGAAAGCCGGAGAAGCCCAGTTTCTGCACCATCCGCACCACGGTAGGCGTCGACACCTCCGCCGCCTTGGCCACCTGCGTGATCGAGGCGAGGCCAGACACCGGATAGTTCTGTAGCAGCGAATCTGCCAGCTGGCGCTCGGCGCGTGTCAGACTGTCAAAAGCGCCCTGCAAACGTTCAGCGATGGTTTCCGGTTGTTGAGTCATTTCCGCCCCCTCATGACAAGCATCTGGATCTGCACCCGTTTTGATTAGGATATAGACAACCATCAGACAGCTGAAGATATTTTTTCAGTATTATCATTGACAGGTGAGGATGATCTGAAGAATTGTTTACAAAACGATCATAGCTGATCCATTTCAGTCGTGATCCAAACGACCTGTGGGGGACATTTAAGGACATGGCTGATCGATACCCGATCCTTGACAATGAAGCGGTTCGCGCTTCTTTGCCGCAATCCGCAGCGCCCATCGTGGTCGTGTGTGAACATGCCAGCAATGTCATGCCGCCCGAATTTTCTGGGCTGGGCCTAGATGAGGACGCACGCCAAAGTCACGTCGCTTGGGATCCCGGCGCATTGCCTGTCGCGCAAATGCTGGCCACTGCTTTGACTGCACCGCTGATCGCGGGCGCGGCATCGCGTTTGTTGTTTGATTTGAACCGTCCACCAGAAGCGCCCGACGCTATGCCGTCCCGCAGCGAAGTGTTCGACATCCCCGGCAATCAGGATCTGAGCGATAAGGCGCGTGCTGAGCGGGTGCGCCGTTTCCATGATCCGTTTGGCGCTGCGATGGTTAAACTTCTCGATAGCCAGATGCCGCAGCTGATGATCACGATGCACAGCTTCACCCCCACCTACAACGGTCAGACCCGCGAGGTAGAGATCGGCGTTTTGCATGACGAGGACAGCCGTTTTGCCGATGCAATGCTGGCCTGTGCCGCGGATCACACCGCGCATGTGGTGCGCCGCAATGATCCTTACGGACCCGAACACGGCGTCACTCATACGCTGAAAAAACACGCCCTGCCCCGCGGCATCCACAATGTGATGATCGAGGTGCGCAACGACCTGATCGCCACTGCCGACCAACAAGCCGCAATGGCCAAAATGATGACCGGTTGGATGCGTGCAGCGATGACCGCCTGTGACATCCCGCAGGAAGGAGGCACCCAATGCCCCGCCTGATCCGCGCCTATGTCCGCTGGGTGGATGCCATCAACTACCGGCTGGGCCGGATCGTAATGTATGGCATCTTTGTCATGGTTGGCATCCTGATGTGGTCGTCCATCTCCAAGACGTTTTTCCTGCCGTCGCTGTGGACGCTGGAAATGGCGCAGTTTGCCATGGTCGCCTACTACATCCTTGGCGGGCCATACTCGATCCAGATGGGATCAAACGTGCGGATGGACCTGTTTTATCACAACTGGTCCGACCGCAAGAAAGCGCAGTTTGACGCCGCAACGGTGGTGGTTCTGGCGTTTTACCTAGGCGTGCTGCTTTACGGGGCGGTAGATTCCTTTGCCTATTCGCTGGGCCATTTCCGCGGCACACCGTTTGCGTTCCTGTGGGAGCTGATCACCACCTTCTTCACCGCGGGTCCAACGGCGGCTGGGGAATTGCTGGGGTATCTGGAACGCAGTCCGACCGCATGGCGCCCGATCCTGTGGCCGATCAAGATGATCATGACACTGGGCATCCTGTTGATGCTGTTACAGGCGCTATCCGAATTCTTCAAAGACATCGCCCGCATTCGCGGACAGGAGATCTGATCAAAATGTCCTATGAAATGATCGCAATCTTCATGTTTGCCACCATGATGGTGATGCTGTTCACCGGCCAGCGGGTCTTTGGCGCGATTGGCGGCGTGGCCGCTGTTGCAGCGCTGTTCCTATGGGGCGATGGCGGATCGGCGATTCCGTTTTCATCGGCGATGAAGCTGATGAAATGGTATCCGCTGCTGACCCTGCCGATGTTCATTTTTATGGGCTACGTTCTGTCAGAATCAAAAATCGCCGATGACCTCTACAAGATGTTTCACGTCTGGATGGGGCCTGTATCCGGCGGATTGGCGATTGGCACCATTGGTCTGATGGTTCTGGTGTCGGCCATGAACGGGTTGAGCGTTGCGGGCATGGCCATTGGCGCGACGATCGCGCTGCCGGAACTCTTGCGTCGTGGCTATGACAAACGCATGGTGACTGGGGTTATTCAGGCGGGATCGTCCCTTGGCATCCTAGTGCCGCCCTCTGTTGTGCTGGTGCTTTATGCGATGATCGCGCGCCAGCCGGTGGGGCAGTTGTGGCTGGCTGGTGTGGTGCCGGGCCTGCTGATGGCGACGCTGTTCATTCTCTACATCTATATCCGCTGCAAAATGAACCCCGCCCTTGGCCCCACGCTGAGCGAGGAAGAGCGCAACGTGCCACGCGGCGAAAAGATCCGCCTGCTGGGCGCGGGTCTGCTGCCGCTCATTATCTTTGCCGCGATGATGGTGCCCTTTGTGAACGGCTGGACGTCACTGGTCGAAAGCTCTGCCATTGGTGCGATGACCGCCTTTATGGCCGCCGTGGTAAAGGGGCGGATGACCCGCGAGGTGTTTGAAAACTCCGTGCGTCAGACGCTGGGCATTTCCTGCATGTTTATGTGGATCATTCTGGCGGCTCTGGGCTTTGGCGCGGTGTTTGACGGTCTAGGCGCGGTGAACGCCATTAAGGGCCTGTTCACCGAACAGCTGGGCCTTGATCCGTGGATGATCCTGATCCTGATGCAGCTGAGCTTTATCATCATGGGCACCTTTTTGGATGACACCGCGATGCTTGTGATCGTGGCGCCGCTTTATGTGCCGCTGGTCCATGCGCTGGGGTTCGATCTGATCTGGTACGGTGTCCTTTATACGATCACCACGCAGATCGCCTATATGACCCCGCCGTTCGGCTACAATCTATTCCTGATGCGCGCCATGGCACCGCCGGAAATTTCACTGCGCGACATCTACGGGTCCATCCTGCCGTTTGTAATGATCATGGTATCCGCGCTGATCCTGATCATGACCTTCCCGCAGATCGCACTGTGGCTACCCGAATACGTTTACGGAAGATGACAGAACTCCTGCCAAGGGAGCGTCCAATAACAAGGGGATAACCCCATTCATGCCTAAATAGGCCAACAGAAAATTGGAGTGTATGACATGACCACAAGACGTAAGTTCCTTGCCGGTGCCGCAGCGGCCCCGGCCGCCCTTGCCACCCCGGCGCTGGCGTCGGGCACCATCAAATGGCGGATGCAGACCTATGCCGGTCCCGCGCTGGCCGAACACGTGGTGAAACCCGCCATCGACATGTTCAACAAGATCGCAGGCGACCGCATGCAGATCGAACTGTTCTATGCCGATCAGCTGGTCCCCACGGGTGAGCTGTTCCAAGCCATGCAGCGCGGCACCATTGATGCGGTTCAGTCCGACGATGACTCGATGGCGTCACCCACCGAAGTGACCGTGTTTGGCGGCTACTTCCCCTTCGCTTCGCGCTACAGCCTCGACGTGCCGGTGCTTTTTAACCAGTACGGCCTGAACGAGATCTGGGATGAAGAATATTCCAAGGTCGGCGTGAAACACATCTCGGCCGGTGCTTGGGATCCCTGCCACTTCGCCACCAAAGATCCGATCCGTTCGCTAGCAGACCTGAAGGGCAAGCGCGTCTTTACCTTCCCGACCGCCGGTCGCTTCCTCAGCCAGTTTGGCGTGGTGCCCGTAACCCTGCCGTGGGAAGACATTGAGGTTGCGATGCAAACCGGCGAGCTGGACGGCATCGCATGGTCCGGCATCACCGAAGACTACACCGTAGGCTGGGCCGATGTGACCAACTACTTCCTGACCAACAACATCTCTGGCGCATGGGCAGGTTCGTTCTTTGCCAACCAGGGCAGCTGGGAAGGCATCCCTGAGGATCTGCAAACACTGTTCCGAGTCTGCTGTGACCAGTCCCACTATTATCGCCAGTGGTGGTATTGGGGCGGCGAAGCGAACCTGCGCGTCAACGGCACCAAGATGGAACTGACCTCCATCCCTGATGCTGAATGGGCACAGGTCGAAGAGGCCGCGCTGAAGTTCTGGGATGAAGTCGCAACCGAAAGCCCGACCAAGGCGAAGGTTGTTGAAATCATCAAGAAATACAACGCCGATATGCAGAAGGCAGGCCGCCCCTACCGCTACGGTTAAGGCACCCTGCCCCGCGTTCTGAACGCGCGGCACACACCACTCTGAGGCCCCGGCATAAACCGGGGCCTCAGGACGCAAAGCAAGGCAAAGGAGCCCGCAGATGGCTGGCATGATGACTTTTGAACAGCTGAAAGCAGCCGTTGCGGACGGCACGATCGACACCGTTCTGGCCTGCATGGTGGATATGCAGGGCCGCCTGATGGGCAAGCGGTTTGTGGGCCACCACTTTGTCGACAGCGCGTGGGAAGAAACCCATTGCTGCAACTACCTACTGGCCACCGATCTGGAAATGGGCACGCCGGATGGCTTTGCTGCGACCAGCTGGCGTGAGGGCTATGGCGACTATGTGATGAAGCCTGATCTAGGCACCATCCGCCCACTGCCATGGTTGGAGGGCACCGCGCTGGTGCTGTGTGATGTGCTGGATCACCACCATCACAAAGACGTCGAACATTCCCCCCGTGCGATCCTGAAAAAACAGGTCGAACGGGCGCAGGCGATGGGGTTTGATCCCGTCACCGCGACGGAACTGGAATTCTTCCTATTTGAAAAATCACTGAAAGAGATCGCCGCCTCAGGCTACCGCGATCTGACGCCTATTTCGGGCTATAACGAAGATTACCACATCTTCCAGACCACCAAGGAAGAGCATGTGATGCGCCCGTTGCGCAATCACCTCTACGCCGCGGGCATTCCGGTAGAAAACACCAAGGGTGAGGCAGAGGCCGGTCAGGAAGAGCTGAACATCAAATACGCCCCCGCGATGCTGACCGCTGATCACCACTCAATCGCGAAACACGCCACCAAGGAAATCGCATGGCAACAGGGCCACGCCGCCAGCTTCATCCCGAAATGGCACCCAAACCGCGTAGGATCGTCCAGCCATGTGCATCAGTCGATGTGGAAGGACGGCCAAAACGTCTTCTTTGATGCGGATAAACCCTACGGCATGTCCGATCTGATGCGCGCCTATGTGGCGGGACAGATCAAATACGCCAGCGATCTGACCTATTTCCTGGCGCCTTATGTAAACAGCTACAAACGGTTCCAGAAAGGCAGCTTTGCCCCAACCAAAGCGGTCTGGTCCGTCGATAACCGCACCGCCGCCTTCCGCCTGTGTGGCGCGGGCAGCAAGGCCGTGCGGATCGAATGCCGCATCGGTGGGTCCGACCTAAACCCCTATCTGGCCATGGCCGCGCTGATCGCCGCCGGTCTGGCAGGGGTTGAGGAAGGGCTGGAACTGGCCGATCCGCTGCAGGGCGATGTCTATGAGATGGAGGGCGTGACCGATGTGCCCCACTCCCTGCGCGAAGCAACCGAAACCCTGCGCAACTCCGCCATGTTGCGGGCGGCGATGGGGGATTGGGTGGTCGATCACTACACCCGCGCGGCAGAGGTTGAGCAGGAAGAGTTCGACAATGCGGTCACGGATTGGGAACTGGCCCGTGGGTTTGAACGCGCCTAATCACGAGGTTTACCGCTGGCGGTGAAGGCTTTGCCTCCGGCGGGAGTATTTTTGGAACATTGAAACGGGGTGCTGCCCCTTTGACTGGAGTCTGTGGCATGGGACAAAAACTGACATGCATTTCGCCGATCGACGGATCGGTTCTGGCAGAACGTGAAGTTCTGTCGTTGGAGGCCGCGAAGGATGTGGTCGCCCGCGCCAAGGCCGCGCAGGCAGATTGGGCCGCGCGTCCCCTGCAAGAGCGGATTGATCTGGTCATGGCCGGTGTCGCCAAAGTGGGCGAAATGAACGACGAAATCGTGCCAGAGATCGCCCAGCAGATGGGCCGCCCGGTGCGCTACGGTGGTGAATTTGGCGGGTTCAACGAACGCGCCAGCTACATGGGCCAAATCGCAGCCGACAGTCTGGCGGATATTGAGGTGGGCGAGGATGCCACCTTCAAGCGCTACATCAAACGGGTGCCGCATGGTGTGGTACTGGTCGTTGCGCCGTGGAACTACCCCTATATGACCGCGATCAACACGGTCGCGCCTGCGCTGATCGCGGGCAACACGGTGGTGCTGAAACACGCAACGCAAACGCTGCTGGTCGGCGAGCGCATGGTCGCGGCCTTCACCGCTGCGGGTGTGCCTGCGGATGTGTTCCAGAACGTCTTCCTCAGCCATGATGTAACGTCCGATCTGATCGCGGCGAAAAGCTTTGGCTTTGTGAACTTCACCGGTTCTGTCGGTGGTGGCCGTGCGATCGAACGCGCGGCGGCGGGCACCTTTACCGGTGTTGGTCTGGAACTGGGCGGCAAGGATCCGGGCTATGTGATGGAGGACGCCGATCTGGACGCCGCCGTGGATACCTTGATTGACGGTGCGATGTTCAACTCGGGCCAATGCTGCTGCGGGATTGAACGCATCTATGTCGTTGAGAGCTTGTTCGACGACTTTATCGCCAAAGCGGTGAAAATCGTTGAGGGCTACAAGCTGGGCAATCCGATGGACCCCGAGACAACGATTGGCCCGATGGCCAACGTGCGCTTCGCTGATGAGGTCCGCGCACAGGTGGCCGAGGCTGTGGCGGCTGGCGCCAAGCCCCTGATCGACCCCGCCCTGTTCCCCGAGGACGGCGGCGCCTATCTGGCGCCTCAGATTCTGGTCGACGTGACCCACGACATGCGGGTGATGCGCGAAGAGAGCTTTGGCCCCGTGGTCGGCATCATGAAGGTGAAAGACGACGCCGAAGCGATTGCGCTGATGAACGACAGCGACTTTGGCCTGACCGCGTCGCTTTGGACGCAGGACGTTGAACGCGCGCAGGCCATCGGTGATCAGATTGAGACCGGCACTGTGTTCATGAACCGCGCCGATTACCTTGATCCCGGCCTATGCTGGACCGGCTGCAAAGACACCGGCCGCGGCGGCGGTCTGTCGGTCATCGGCTATCACAACCTGACCCGTCCCAAATCCTACCACCTGAAAAAGGTGACCGGCTAAGGCCGGCAAATCGAGAGGAATAACACCATGACACTCACTGCTAACTGGTCCTACCCCAACGCCATCCGCTTTGGCGCGGGCCGTATCAATGAACTGCCCGACGCCTGTGCCGCCGCTGGCATGAAGAAGCCCCTGCTGGTCACCGACAAAGGGCTGGCACCGCTGCCGATCACCGCGCAGGCGCTGGACATCATGGAAGCCGCGGGTCTGGGCCGCGGCATCTTTTCCGAGGTGGACCCGAACCCGACAGAGGTGAACCTGGACGCTGGCCTAGAGGTCTACCGCGCTGGTGGCCACGATGGTGTGATCGCCTTTGGCGGCGGTTCGGGCCTTGATCTGGGTAAAATGGTTGCCTTCATGGCGGGTCAGACCCGTCCGGTTTGGGATTTCGAGGACATTGGCGATTGGTGGACCCGCGCCGACAGTGACGCCATCGCGCCGATCATCGCCGTACCCACCACCGCAGGCACCGGGTCCGAAGTGGGCCGCGCGTCCGTGCTGACCAATTCTGAAACCCATGAGAAGAAGATCATCTTCCACCCCAAGGTGCTGCCCACCGTGGTGATCGCCGATCCGGAACTGACCGTCGGCATGCCACCGATGATCACCGCAGGCACCGGCATGGATGCTTTCGCCCACTGTCTGGAGGCGTTCTGCAGCCCGCATTTCCACCCGATGTCGCAGGGCATCGCGCTGGAAGGTCTGCGCATCGTCAAAGAATACCTGCCCCGCGCCTATAAGGATGGCACCGATATTGAGGCCCGTGGTCAGATGATGGCCGCCGCCGCAATGGGCGCTGTGGCCTTCCAGAAAGGTCTGGGCGCGATCCATGCGCTGTCGCACCCCATCGGGGCGATGTACAACACCCACCACGGCACCACCAACGCGGTCGTGATGCAGCCGGTGCTGAAATATAACCGCGCCGCGATTGAGGACCGGATTGAACGCGCCGCTGCCTATCTGGGCATCGAAGGTGGCTTTGACGGCTTCTATGCCTTTGTCGGCGAACTGAACGCATCGCTCGGCATTCCCGCCAACCTGACGGAACTGGGCGTCACCGATCCCGACAAACCCGCGATCATCAAAGGCGCGCTGGCCGATCCCTCCACCGGTGGTAACCCTGTGGAAATGACGGCGGAAAACACAGCCGAACTGCTGGACGCCTGTTTCTAAGGCCGTCCGATACGATATTTTGGCGGGGCGAACGGTCCCGCCAAAGCACCGGCAAAGTCGGCACAAACCTCCGAGAGTTGGATCGACTCAAAAGGATGTATCGCCGGACAATCCCCCAAATCCCTGCTAAAACGAATCAGTAACGCGGTTGTGCGGACGTTCGATTGCGAACAATCGGCCTGCACCCGCAGGTTTGTTTCCAGCAAAACACACCTATAAGGTGTAAGTCGACATCACGCCGCTCTTTCACCGACTATACCAATGGCCTAGTCACATCGCGGCACCGCTTATGGCGGCGCGTGATCCATTTAGGGAAAACCCTGTGTCCGCGCCACGCATGCGTCAAAACATCGACACTTCACGTGCTAAAATCATGTCATTCGTTTTGCTCACGGCACGATATATTCGGTTTTCCTGACCCAACAATCGCCAAACTCATGCCGCCATTGTTGTCGTAACGCGGACAGTCACGCGTGCCGTTGAAAAAATATTGTGGTTTTGCCCTTCGAAATAGATCGAACTGGCACCCATCCCAGCAACAAGATTGCGGTCTTGTTCGGGTGTCGGCAGATATACTTTTGAACCCAAAAGACCTAACCATTTGGCGGCACTAGGACCTTCGTAGGGGTAGCGCCTATGAGTTGCAATTCGCCCTGTTCCGTTGACGCAAAAGCAAAAAATATTCATAAAAAACACAGAAAGTCCGTCACATCCTCAGCCTTAGCGCTGTAGGTCGATCGCCAATCCGCAGGGTGCTTATCGCACCAATCACGGGGCCATCAGATCGGACCTCAAAAGTCTGCACCGGGCAGAGCTGCCAACTGCCCGGCGTCACTGAAATGATTGATCTGTTTTCTTCCGAATGCGTTTTCGGAGGGGTGTCCATTTGTGTCTATGTCGGAATTTGGTCGGCCATCGCGCCACACATCCAAATCCTGACCACCTGGGAGAGTTTGAAATGACCGCGAATAGCAACCTTGCGTCGTCGAATGTTGATGCCGCGCACATTCAAACACGCCTTGCCATGCAATCCAAACTGGCAGCGCCCTATCGCACAATGGGTAAACGTATTCTGGATGTGACGCTGGTGGTCCTCATGGCGCCCAGTGTCCTGTTGGTTGTTGCGGTCCTGTGCCTGCTGATCGTTCTGGATGGGGCCGCACCGTTTTACCGTCAGCGCCGCGTTGGCCGTGGTGGCAAAGAATTTTCCATGTGGAAACTGCGCAGCATGGTGCCCAACGCCGACACGCAGCTGGCCGCCTATCTAGACCAGAACCCAGAGGCGCGCGCCGAATGGGACCGCGATCAGAAGCTGACCCATGATCCGCGTATCACCCGCGTAGGTCGCCTGATCCGCCGCACCTCTCTGGATGAGTTGCCGCAGCTTTGGAATGTGCTGAAGGGTGAGATGTCGCTGGTTGGTCCGCGTCCGATGATGCCCTGCCAGCGATCGCTTTATCCCGGCAACGAATACTACGAGATGGCTCCGGGTATCACTGGCCTGTGGCAAACCTCCGTTCGCAACGAAAGCAGCTTTGCAGATCGTGCCGCTTTTGATGCGCAGTATCACAACACTCTGTCGTTGGGTATGGATCTGCGCCTGCTGGTCGCTACTGTCCGCGTCGTTTTGAACGCAACTGGCCGGTAGGCCCAGCGCACCTTGGCGGTGCACGCGCCATTTTTCTGCCGCAACTCTGCGCTAGATCTCTTCACTGATAAAAACAGTTCGTATCTGCCACCGGAGTGATGGAGCCAAACGCACTTGCATATCTGGTTTTGGGGCTATGGCCCCTGATCGCTATTGGGCTGTTCCAATGGCTACCACCGGTGCGCGCGTTTTTGGCCAATATTTTCCTCAGCTATCTGTTCCTACCCACAGCGCCGGTGCAGTTTGACCTGCCACTGCTGCCCCCCTTGGACAAGGAAACGCTGCCTGCGCTATCCCTCTGCCTTGCGGTGTTCATCGCTGTGCAACAGGGACGGCTTGAACAGGTCAGCTGGATACCGCAATCGCGCCTCTTACGCGGGCTGTTGGCGGTATTCGTGCTATCGCCACTGTTCACGGTGCTGACCAATACCGACGCACTTTTCTTCGGCCGCATCGGTTTGCCGGGCCTTGGGTTACGCGATGCAATCTCCTTGGTGTTGACCCGCATCATCATGATCGTGCCAATGCTGGTGGCATTGGGCCTGTTGCGCCGCCGCCAAGATCTGAGGGACATGCTGTTGGGCTTTGCCCTATTCGGGTTGATATATTCCGCCCCGATGCTGATCGAGGTGCGCCTGTCCCCCCAGTTGAACAACTGGATTTACGGATTTTACCAGCACCTCTTTGACCAATCTATCCGCTTTGGCGGCTATCGCCCTGTTGTGTTCCTGTATCACGGAATCTGGGTCGCATTTTTCGCCATGAGCGCCACCCTCGCGACAGCTGCCATCGCCCGCCAAAGCGCAGGGCCAGAACGCGCCCGTGCAGCGATACTGATGCTTTACCTCTTTGTGGTGTTGGTCTTGTGCAAGTCCATCGGCGCATTGCTTTATGCGCTTATCCTATTGCCGCTGGTGCTGTTTATGCCCCAACGCATACAGATTCTGCTGGCAATGATCATTGCAACCGCAGCTTTGACCTACCCCGTCATCAAAGGCGCGGGACTATTGCCTGAACAAACCCTGGTCGAAGCCTTCGCCCGCATCAGCGCAGAACGTGCCAATTCGCTTCAGTTCCGCCTCAACAACGAAACCCTGCTGTTGGAACGTGCGATGGAGCGCCCTTGGCTGGGCTGGGGCAGTTGGGGGCGCAACCAGATCTACGACCCCATCACCGGAGAAGAGCTGATTGCAGACGGTCGTTGGGTAATTGCCATCGGGTTTTACGGTTGGATTGGGTTCATTGCAGAAATGGGACTGTTGGCAGCACCGATATTTGTGATGGTTCTTCGCTACCGCACCCTACACGCAGCGGGGCTGTCCACATTGGCTGGCGCAACCGCGCTGATACTATCAGTGAATATCCTTGATCTGTTACCAAATGCGACCCTTACACCGCTGACATGGCTGCTATCCGGGGGCCTGCTAGGGCATTGTGAATATCTGCGCCACCGCCGCCAGGCCCCAGATCCTGCCACCCCGTCGTCACCCGCGCCCAAAAGAACGCAGAAACCGCTGCATTCTGTGATGTAGGGCGCGCTTCGGCCTTTCTATGCACTGGGCAAATCGGATCAAAACCCGATAGTCTAACCGCAACCCGTTTGGTCCGCCGATTGACACCAAAGGATGCGTGATGCGCCGATTTCGCCTGCAATCAATTTTGACAGCACTGGTTTTATGGCTGGCCGCTGCCCTGCCCAGCGCCTCACATGCCGAGGCACCTCCGCTCAAGGCTTATTTCTTTGGCAACTCGCTGGTGCATCACCTTGATGGGCTGCCTCTGGCATCTACGCCATATTGGCTCAACCTGATTGCACAGACGCGGGGCACGCGCTTGCAGGCGGACGGCAGTTGGGGATTTCTGCTCAATCACGCGGCGCAATTACCCCCCGAGCCAAATTGGCAAATCAGCGGCGTTCGCGGTGTCTGGGAACGCCGCAAAGGATCATTGGGACAGTCGGACATTTCCGCAGTGGTGCTAACACCAGCGAATTTTCTACAGTTTCAATCGCCCACCGCAATAATTCCCGGCGATAACCCAGATCGGCTGAGTGCTGTCGCCGCCAGTCTAAAAGTGCTGGATTGGGCCAATTCAGATCCCGGCGATACCGAGATGCGGTTTTTCCTTTATCAAGGCTGGGCGGATATGGCCGGAGTGGTTGACCAATTCCCCCCAAGCCGCACGGAATTCAACGCCTATCTCGCCGCGCAGAGCGGCGCCTATGATCAATGGTATCGCGATTATGCCGACGCGTTGAAACAGGCGCGCCCGAATATGTCGCTTGAGGTTTTGCCGATTGCCACCACCCTGACCAAGATCCTGAAGCGTCCAGAATTGGCCGCGCTACGCCCCACGGATCTCTTTACAGATGATGCACCCCACGGCACCGCAACGATCTATTTTCTGGCAGCCTTGATCAGCTATGGCCCAATGTTCGGTGACGAATTGCCTACGCAAATGTCCCTACCAGAAGTGATTCACCCGCTGGTCCGTCAGAACTACCCAACGATTGTGCAAATGATCCAGACCGCGCGAACTGGCGCACTGCGTCCGCCTCAGACAATCCAGCGTGATCTTGCGCGCGACACCGCCCCCCCCGCAATTCCCGCATTAGGCATTGGGCTGAATGGCATCTCTGATTGGTCGACCCAAATGCCATTCATTGATCAGATGAAATCCGCCCGCCCTTGGATTGGCCATAAAACTGGCCAATGGGGCGGTATGGATGCCGCGACGATGCGGGCCAACGGCGATCTAAATGCCGAAGGTTGGCCACGACGCATGCCCAATGGTGTAGAGCGTCTGGAAACCTTTGTTCTAACGGATCTGCCCGCCGATGCAGATATGGCTGCTGGACGTTACCGGCTGACCTATAATGGCAACGGCCGCATTCAGCTTCTGGGGCGCGCACAGGATGTCACCGCACGCCCCGGTGAAATGTGGTTTAGCTTTACCCCCGGTGACGGGCTGGTTGCCATTTCCATAGCCGCCATTGATGAAACTGACCCAATCCGCAACATCCGCGTCATTCATGAGCGCCATCTGCCTTTCTGGACTATGGGGGAACAGTTCAACCCTGATTGGCTAGCCCAGATCGAAGACATGCGTGTGTTACGCTTCATGGACTGGATGGCAACAAACGACAGCCCGATTACCACTTGGGATGAACGGCCACGCATAGATGACTATAGCTACAGCTGGCGCGGCGTTCCGGTCGAGGTCATGGTCGATCTTGCCAACAGGGTCGGGGCAGATCCGTGGTTCAACATGCCCCACCGTGCCGACGACACCTATGTCCGCCGCTTTGCCGAAATGGTTGCGGCGGATCTGGCGCCAGAATTGAAAGCTTATGTGGAATATTCCAACGAAGTTTGGAATTTCCTTTTCTCTCAGGCGCAATACGCCAGTGATCAAGCCATAGCGCGCTGGGGCCAAAAGGTGCGCGACAGTGATGCCTGGATGCAATGGGCAGGATTGCGCGCCGCAGAGGTCGCAACCATCTGGACCGATGTGTTCGGGGATCAAACACAGACGCGTCTGGTGCGCGTGATTGCCACCCACACTGGCTGGCATGGACTGGAACAGGCCCTGCTGAACGCACCTCTTTACACTGCTGAGGATCGCACCCATCGCGCACCTGCAGCGCACTTTGATGCCTATGCCATCACCGGCTATTTCGGGCATTCACTGGGCCGCGCACCGCAAGCGGCACAAGTCAAAGATTGGTTGCGTCTAGGACAAAGCGAAGCCCTGAAGCGCAGTTACAAATTGCTGAAGAACGGTGAAGTACAACAGCTGATCCGCGACACGTTCCCCTACCACGCCCGCGTTGCGGCCGCCCATGACATGGCTTTGCTGATGTACGAAGGCGGCACACATATCACCACCGAAGAAGGCTGGCAGAACGACGATCAGTTGAACGATTTCTTCATCACCCTGAACTATAGTCAGGAAATGGCGGCCCTCTACAGTGAGGTGATCGAAGGCTGGCAAGCGGCTGGGGGCACGCTGTTCAACGCTTTTGTCGATGTTGCCGCCCCCAGCAAGTGGGGCAGTTGGGGTGGGATGCGCCACTTGGCGGACAACAATCCACGCTGGGCGGTCTTGCAGCAGGCAAACGCCACACTATCGACGGAATGGGAAACACGCGATCCCATCGCATTCCGCCGCGGCCGTACCCTTGCAGGTACAGAACAGGACGAAGTGATCGAAGGCACCCCCCTGCCAGAGGTTCTAGTGGCGGGACCGGGTGACGATTGGCTGATCAGCAACGGCGGGGCCGACCGCCTACACGGCGGGGCTGGCACGGACACCGCCATCCTAGCTGGGGCCGCGCAGGACTATCAAATCTCTTGGTCGCCGATCAAAGGTCAGCCAGACGCTGGCGCCTTTCTGATTGCCAATGGCCCACTAGGTGAGGTCAGGATGTTTGCGGTAGAGCAGCTGGAGTTTTCTGACGCCCCCAATCAAATCTATCGCATCACTCCGCGTGAGTAAGCGGATTTGTTTCTAGGACTGCGTCCAAAACATCCTGCGGGGCGGGCTGTTCAGTTTGTGAAGGCAACTCCAAGCCTGCCTGTAGCGCAACGAAGCGCGCGCTTTGCGTGACGTCAAACGCATCAAGGACGCGCTGACGCCCTGCCTGACCGACCTTGGCCGCGCGCTCGGGATCACTGGCCAGATATTCCAATGCCGCCCCAAAGGCGACGGTGTCTTCCGCCCCGACCAGAATACCGTCCCGACCGTTCACGATCAGCTGGTTCGCAGTAGGACATTCCACTGCCACAACGGGGCAGCCACAACTCATCGCTTCTAGGATGGCTGTTTCGGTGACTTGGGCTGGGCTGGGCATCACGTAGACATGCGCCGAACACAGACGATCGCGCAATGTGTCTTCGGACAAAGCACCTGGGATGAACACGGTGCCGATCAGGCCCAGATCAGCAACCTGTCGCTCCAATTCAGTGCGAAAACCGCTACCACCTTCGGCATCTTCGCCCAGAATTTCCAAATTCACCGAGATACCACGGGTCTGCAACTGCAAGACGGCCTGCAACAACGCCTCGTGCCCTTTGTCCGCTGCCAAGGCGGCGCTGGCCACCAGACGCAATGGTTTTCCCTGCTCTGGCAGGCTGTAGGGCCATTCGCGACGCAAATAGTCTGTGTCGACCCCGAGAGGCATCACCGCTACGACCTCGGGTATTCCCGCCCCCAACAGCAGCGACAATTCATCATGCAGCGCCTGCGATGCAACCGTGCCAAAGGCCGCCGTTGCCCATTTGAACCGTTGGCCAACACCAACATCAGACAATGCCTGATCCAACTGCAGCGAATAAGACAGCCCATAAAGATGGTGCGCCAAAGCAGCGACCAGCGCCATCGGTCCACAAGACGCGACATGCACATGGGTCACACCCTGCGCCTTGCACGACTGCGCCAACTGGCGCGCCGCTGGGGCCGCCTGTGTCACACTACGCCAATGCTCGACGCCACCGCGCCCCTTTTGCAATTTTCGCCAGGGCAACTTGGGCAAGGTCGCAAACGTCGAAGCAACCGAACCATGAGCCAGATACTCCGTCCGTTGCTGCGCGCCCTTGGCCCAAGAGTGGGCTACAGTCTCATCCGGGGCATCCGAAAACAACACCACCTCGACGCCCAACGCCTCCATCTTCAGGACCTCACGCCAGTATCGGCTATGAAATTGCGCTGGGAAGCCAGGCAATAGATATCCAATCTTGGGGGTGGTGTTCACAGAAGTGGATCCTTTGCGTCGTGTTATCCGCCCGCGGCTTGTGTTTCGACCACGGCAGTGATTGATTTCAGTAAAGAGCCCTAAAAAAGTGGAGGGTGTCTATAAATACGTAGAAAATTCAATTCAGTTTACCAGTATTCTTAACCAAACTTTCCAATTCCCTTTATAACCCGACAAAACAACCCAAGGACTCCGCCGCGTGGGCCGTAGAAAAAACAATCGGATTTTTGTGTCTCTTCGGCGCCTGATCGACAAGGGTGTGGGCGAATGATCTCCATCATCATTCCGGCCCATAACGAAGCAATCACCCTGCCGCGCTGCCTGTCTTCGATCGCGGCGGCGACGGCACCGGACTGCGGGGTCGAAGTGGTCGTGGTTGCAAACGGGTGCAGCGACGATACCGCAGATATTGCCCGTGGCCTGACCAACACACTGCCGTTCGCAGCCCACGTTATTGACCTCACCGAGGGCGGAAAACCCAATGCGCTGAATGCGGGGGATGCGGCGGCGGCGGGACCACTGCGCATCTATCTAGACGCAGACGTCCAAATCGCACCGGAGCTTCTGGTACAGATTGCCGAAGTGCTGGACACCGACAGCGCCGCCTATGCCAGCGGCACGCTGTTGATCCCCGACAGCCCCAGCCGGATCACCCGCGCCTTTGCCCAGTTTTATCGCACTGTGCCGTTTATCCGTGACGGCGTTCCGGGCTGTGGCCTGTTTGCGGTGAACGCAGCGGGACGGGCGCGTTGGGGAGACTTCCCGCAGATCATTGCCGACGACACCTTCGTGCGACTGCAGTTCACCTCGACTGAGCGGCACAAGGTCACTGCAACATACGACTGGCCCCTCGTCGACGGGCTTCGGAACCTGTTGAAGGTGCGCCGCCGTCAGGATGCCGGTGTGCGCGAGATTGAAGCGCTTTACCCCCATCTTTTAGCCAATGACGACAAGCTGCCCTATGGCCGCGCCGCGCTGGCGCGCACGGTGCTGCGCATGCCTTTCAGCTTTGCGGTCTACGCGGGCGTGCGTCTGCTGGGCCGCCTGAACCGCGGCGAACAAACGTGGAGCCGTGGCCGATGAGCGTCACCGCACAGAAATCCGGCCTGATGGGCCGCGCCCTGCGCAGCTCTGCGATCAATGCGGGCGGCTTTGCGGCCAACCAGTTCCTTCGGCTCTTGTCCAATCTGGTGCTGACACGCCTCCTCTTCCCAGAGGCATTTGGCCTGATGGCACTGGTCACCGTGGTAATGGTGGGCCTGTCGATGTTTTCCGATATGGGCACCAGTCCCGCCATCATGCAAAGCAAGCGGGGCGATGACCCCGATTTCCTGAACACCGCGTGGACGTTGCAGGTGATCCGTGGTGCCGCCCTTTGGCTGACGGCCTGCGCGCTGGCCTACCCTATCGGCCAGCTTTATGGCGAACCACTGCTAGGCCAAATCCTGCCCTTTGCGGCGCTCAGCCTGCTGATTGCGGGGTTTAACCCCACCAAACTGGAAACCGCCAACAGGCATTTGCAGGCCGGTCGCGTCACCCTGATCGATCTGACAATGCAGGTCTGCGGGCTGATCATCGCCATCACCGCCGCATGGGTGCTGCAATCGGTCTGGGCGTTGGTCATCAGCGGTGTCGCTGCGGCGCTGATTCACCTGATCCTGCTACACCTGTGGCTGCCCGGCCCCGGAAACCGCCTGCGCTGGGAACCTGCTGCACGGACTGAACTGGTGCATTTCGGAAAGTGGATTTTCCTGTCGACAATCTGCGGCTTCATCGTGTTGCAGGGCGATAAGCTATTGATCGGCAAATACCTTAGCCTTGATCAGTTCGGCGTTTACAATATCGGCTACTTCCTCGCCTCTTTCCCGCTGATGTTAGGGGGGATGGTGACCCATAAGGTGCTGATCCCGATCTATCGTCAAAGCCCGCCGGATCAGTCGCGCGAAAACTTTCTCGCGCTCCGCAGGATGCGGATGGGCGCGACGTTCGCGCTGGAGATCCTACTGATCACCATGGCTGCTGCTGGGCCGTGGCTGGTGGGGCTGCTTTACGATGATCGCTATCAACAGGCAGGTGCCATCGTCAGTCTGTTGGCAATCATGCAGATCCCACAGGTGATCACCCTAACCTATGACCGCGCGGCCCTTGCCAACGGCGATAGCCGCAGGTTTTTCGCCCTATCGCTCACGCGCGCGATCTTGTTGCTGGCAGCGTTGGCAATGGGGCTAGAGGTTGCGGGCCTTCTGGGGGCAATTGTGGGCCTTGGCCTAGCGGGGGTGCTGGCCTATCCGGTAGTGATCTGGCTGGCCCGTCATCAAGGCGCATGGGACCCGTTGCATGATCTGGTATTTACACTGCTTGGACTGTGCGGCGGCGCGGCGATCACTCTCCTCCACTGGGAGAAGATACTAACCATCGCCGCATAACGTGTATTTTCAGCGTTTTGTGCAGTTTTTCACACCTTTTCGACCTGTTTTTCACTGCATACGCCTCAAAGACTCCACATTTAACCCGTATGTCGTAGTGTAGATTTGTGAATGAGTTCTAGTTAATGCCCGATCCCAGCCCACGCCCTGCCACGGACCAGACCACTGCACCGCAACATGACACCCACCCACACGGTGCGGCGGACATTGCGATTGTGGGCATGGCAGCGCGACTGCCCGGCGCTGACACGGTAGAGGCCTACTGGAACAATCTGGTGCAGGGCATCAGCGCGATCCGTCCGCTGGACCGCGAGACGCTGATTGCCAACGGCGAAGCGCCGCATCTGGTGGACCGCCCTGACTATGTACCCTTTGCCGCTGAACTAAAGGGCTACAAAGCATTTGATCCCGAATTCTTCGGCTTCTCCCCCAAAGAGGCAGCGATCCTTGATCCCCAGCACCGCCAATTCCTGGAAGTGTCGTGGGAGGCGTTGGAAAACGCGGCGCATATGCCGGAGAACTTCGACGGGTCCATTGGGGTGTTCGGCGGCTGCGGCATGGGCAGCTATTTCTATTTCAACATCTGCTCAAACCGCGATCTGGTGGATGACACCGGCATGTTCCTGTTACGCCACACTGGCAATGACAAGGATTTCATGACCACCCGCCTCAGCCATGTGCTGGACCTGAAAGGGCCGTCGGTGAACGTGCAAACCGCCTGTTCCACCTCGCTGGTGGCGACGCATTATGCCTGTCAGTCGCTGCTGAACGGGGAATGCGATATGGCGCTGGCGGGCGGTGTCACGATTGAGCTGCCACAGGGCCATGGCTACCTATTCAAAGAGGGCGAGATCCTATCGCCTGACGGGGAATGCCACGCCTTTGACCACCGCGCGCAAGGCACCGTGTTTGGATCCGGCGCGGGTGTTGTTGTGTTGCGCCGGCTGGAGGATGCGGTTGCGGATGGCGATCACATCTGGGCAGTGATCAAATCTACCGCGGTGCACAACGACGGCGCGGCCAAGGCGGGATATCTTGCGCCCTCCGTCGATGGGCAGGCCAATGCGGTGGCTGACGCGCACGCACTAGCCGACATCAGCGCCGACACGATTGACTACGTCGAATGCCACGGCACCGGCACCTATCTGGGCGACCCGATTGAGGTTGCCGCCCTGACAGAGGCGTTCCGCGAAACCACGGATGAGGTGGGGTTCTGCCGCATCGGATCGGTGAAAACCAACATCGGCCACTTGGACACCGCCGCCGGTGTCGCCAGCCTGATCAAAACCAGCCTCAGCCTGCACAATCGCAAACTGCCTGCCTCGCTAGGGTATGAGGCGCCCAATCCGGCGATTGATTTCGACGGTTCCCCCTTTCAGGTGAACGATCACTTGCAGGACTGGGTGTCGCACAAGGGGCCGCGCCGCGCTGGCGTGAACTCCCTCGGCGTGGGGGGCACCAATGCCCATGCGGTGCTGGAGGAAGGGCCGATGCGCGCCGCGTCGGAAGAGGCGGACTTTCCTTTCCAAATCCTCACGCTGTCGGCCCGCAACAAGAAGGCGCTGGAGGCAGGCAGTGAACGGCTGTCTGAACACCTACGCACCCGTATGGATCAGCCACTGGCCGATGTTGCCTACACGCTGAAAGAAGGCCGCCGCGCCTTTGAACAGCGCCGCGTGGTTGTGGCTGAAACCCATGCAGAGGCGGCCGATCTGCTGGCCGCAAACGATCGCCGCCGTGTCTTCACCCACACGGCGCTGGACCGTCCCGAAGTGGTTTTCATGTTCCCCGGCGGCGGCGCACAATATGCGGGTATGGCACGCGATCTTTATGAGGTAGAGCCGGTCTTTGCCGATTGGATGGACCGTGGGTTGGACCACCTGCAGGCCAAGCTGGATTATGACATTCGCGCCCTCTGGCTGCCTGAGGTGGGCGAAGAATCCGCAGCGGATGAGGCGCTCAAACAACCGTCTGTGCAGTTGCCGCTGATCATGATCACCGAATATGCGCTGGCGCAACTGTGGATCAGCTGGGGTGTGCGCCCTGCGGCACTGGTTGGCCATTCCATGGGCGAAAACACCGCCGCCTGTCTGGCGGGCGTCATCGGGTTTACCGATTGTATCGACCTTGTGCATCTGCGCGGGCAGTTGTTTGACACCGTACCCACGGGCGGCATGCTGTCGGTTGCCCTGCCAGCAGAGGAGTTGCGTGGATATCTGGGCGACGATCTGGATCTGGCCAGTGTAAATGCCCCCGGGCTGTCTGTCGCAACAGGTCCGCGCGCAGAGCTGGATCAGTTGCACAAAAACCTGCAAGCGCAAGACATCGACTGCCAGGATGTGGCCATTAACATCGCCGCGCACAGCCGGATGCTTGACCCGATCCTTGATCGCTTCCGCGCCTTTTTGCAGGGGCTCGACCTGCGCGCGCCGCAGATCCCCTTTGCCTCGAACCGCACAGGGCAGATGATCACCGACCAGCAGGCGACGGATCCGAACTACTGGGTCGATCACCTGCGCCATACGGTGCTGTTCGCCGACTGTATCGCCACGCTGGATCAAACACCCGATCGCGTCTTCCTAGAGGTGGGGCCGGGCAAGGCGCTGTCATCGCTGACACAGGCGCAGCCTGATGTGGCCGCGAACCGCGTCATATCCACCCTGCGCCACCCGCAGGATAACGTAGCGGATGATGTCTATTTCGCCACCATGCTGGGGCGTCTGTGGGCGGTGGGCGTCAATTTCGACTGGGGCCAGTTCTGGGGCAACGCGCGGCGCAACCGCGTGGTGCTGCCCAGTTATGCGTGGCAACATCAGGACTATTTCATCGAACCTGCCGTGGGAGTACAAGCGGCTGAGGCCGCACCACTGATGCGCCGCGATGATATGGACAGTTGGGGCTACCGCCCTGTCTGGACGCCACGCTACGCCGATTGCACGGTGGATGTTGTGGGCAACCTCAGCGACAGCGCACCGCAGACATGGCTGATCTTTGCAGATGACGCGGGCTATGCCGCCGGTATGAGCAAACGGTTACGTTTGGCCGGTCACACGGTCACCACTGTCCGCAGCGGCGACCGCTTTGCGGCAGTGGGGGATGATTTCATTCTGGCGCCGGAACAGGGCCGTGCGGGTTATGATCAGTTGATCGCCGCGCTGGCCGCCACGGGGCGTATGCCCGACCGGATCGTCCACCTCTGGCTGACCACCAAGGCCGAAACCTACCGCCCGGGTTCCACGTTCTTTCATCGCAATCTGGAATACGGCTTTGACGCGCTACTGCATCTGACACAGGCGCTGGCCGAACAGGCAGAGGACGGCAATCCTCAGACGCATCTAACCGTCATAACGTCTGGCGCAATGCAGGTGCGGGATGAAGCACTGCCCTATCCAGAGAAATCTACAGTTCTGGGACCAGCGCGGGTAATGGGGCGCGAATATCCCGACCTGACCTGCGCGGTGCTAGACTTAGACCTGACAGCGGACACGGATTCGCAACAGCTAAGCGATACCTTACTGGAAGAGGTCCTGGCCAAACCCGCCAATCAAACCGCAGCGCTACGGGGGGGCAAACGGTTCGAACAGCAGTATGGGCCAACCCCATTGCCAAGCTCTGCGGCATTGCCCAATGATGCCAAACTGCGCCAACGTGGCACCTATATAATCACTGGCGGTTTTGGTGGTATCGGCCTGACGATTGCGGAAACCCTGATCAAAACATGTGACGCCAACATCGTTCTTCTGTCGCGCAGCGCACTGCCGGATCGTGCTGAATGGCCCGACTATCTGCGCAGCCAGCCTGGCGATGACATCATCAGCAAACGCATCCGCGCGATCATGCGGCTGGACCAACTTGGCAGTCACGAAATTCTGATCCTGCCAGCCGATGTAACCAACATCGAAGATATGCGCCAAGCCCTAGGCAAAGTGCGGAATGATGTGGGCGATATCCATGGCGTGATACATGCCGCCGGTGTGATCAACGACGGTCCCATCGCCAGCAAGACATCGGCAGAGGTAGAACAGGTTTTCGCCGCCAAACTACATGGCACGCAGGTTCTGGATCAGCTGTTTCCAGATGGATCGCTGGACTGGATGGTGGTCTTTGCCTCCAGCTCCACCGCGACGGCGCCTGCAGGACAGGTGGACTATGTTGCCGCCAATAGCTTTCTAAACGCCTTTGCTGCAGCACGCGCGGGGCGCAAAACCCGCACGCTGGCGCTAAACTGGGGGGTCTGGGCCGAAGTAGGGATGGCCGCCGATGCAATGGCCGCGCGCAATGGCCCCGCGCATCCGCGCCAAACTGCCCCCACCGGAACGCCCATTGCCCAGCCGCTACTGAAAACAGTACGTCAGCGTATGGATGGCGCGCTGGAATATCAGGGCACACTGTCTGTGGCGGATTGGGTGATGGACGAACACCGCACCAAGGGCGGCGTGATCCTCCTCCCCGGCACTGGATATTTGGAACTGATTCAGCAATCCCTTGCTGCACAAGATATTACAGCACCCTATGCAATCCGGGATCTCACCTTTCTTGCACCACTGATGGTCACACAGGATGAGCAAACCCAGCTGCGTGTGACGTTGACACCTGACGATGCCAGCCGACCAGCCCGCTACGACGTCACCATCGAAAGCGCCCGCGCATCCACCATTTATGATCTAAATGCCGAAGCGCGCGTTGATCTGATCCTGCAGGACACCGCAACGCCATTGGACATGGCCGCCATCACGTCGCGCTGCGACGTCGATGGGGCGACTGACGTCTCAGGCGACATGGCCGAACGACCGGTCATTCCCGCACCACAAGAGGCGCACCTGAATTTTGGCCCACGCTGGAAGGTTCTACGTGCTATGGCACTGGCCCCAACCAGAACCGAAGGTCTGGCACATTTGGCCCTACCCAAGGATCTGCAGCCAGATCTGGATGCGTATACCCTACACCCAGGGTTGATGGATATCGCAACAGGATGGGCGATGCAGCTGATCGCGGGCTATCAGGGCGATCACCTGTGGGTTCCGATCGGATATCAAAGGGTCACCGTTCACGCACCATTGCAGCCCACCATCCTGTCATGGGTGCGCAACGCAGCCACCAACACACGCACAGATGAAACTGCAAGTTTTGACATCACACTGGTCGCACCAGATGGCACCGTATTGGTCGAAGTTGAAGGCCTATCGATCCGACGGATGACAGCGGGTCTGCCAACCGCCAAGCCAGCATCCCAAGAAGAGGCCCAGCGCCCGCTTTCACCCGCCGAAGAGCGCCTGCAGCACAACATCAGACAGGGCATTCGCCCATCTGAGGGCGGACAAGCCTTTCTACGGGCACTGGCACAACCGCTGTCGCAGATCTATATTTCCTCTATGGATCTGGATGCGCTGATCAGCGAAGCAGCAGAGCCTGAGACCACCAACGCCAGCAGCCAATCGTTTGATCGGCCGGAGCTGGATGCAGATTATGCCGCCCCTGAAAGTGTGGTTGAGAAAAAGCTGGCAGGGTATTTTCAGGATCTCTTGGGCATTTCACAGGTCGGGTTGGACGACAGCTTCTTTGACCTTGGCGGTCACTCACTGATTGCAGTACGGCTGTTTTCACGGATCAAGAAACGCTTTGGCAGTGATTTCCCAATCTCATTACTGTTTGAGGCACCGACCGTGCGCAAAATCGCGGCCCTGCTACCAGCAGAGAACGCCGAAATAGATGCCGCGGCAACGACGACGCCACAGCCGGCGCAAAATCGCTACACCCATCTGGTTCCGATGAGCGACGGCGGAACATCAAATCAGGCCACACCTCTATTCCTTGTGGCGGGGATGTTCGGGAACGTGCTGAACCTGCGTCATTTGGCAACGCTGCTGGGGCAGGATCGCCCAGTTTACGGCCTGCAGGCACGCGGCCTTTTCGGCGATGCGCCCCCACATTCAGACATAACCGATGCAGCACGCGATTACATCGCCGAACTGCGTCAAGTGCAGCCACACGGCCCTTATCTGTTGGGTGGGTTTTCCGGCGGCGGGATCACGGCCTATGAAATGGCACAACAGCTAATGGCGACGGGTGAACAGGTCGAGGCGCTGGTTCTGCTGGACACGCCACTGCCCCAGCGTCGACCGCTGTCATTGCGCGACCGTATGGCCATTCAGGCAATGAATCTGCGGCGGCACGGGCCAGCCTATTTGGGCCGTTGGGTCACGAACCGTCTGCGCTGGGAACTGGAAAAACGACGCGTTCGCACTGCCGAGGATGACAGCGCGACACCACAATTCCACAATGCCGCGATTGAGGCGGGCTTCCTCACCGCGGTAGCCAAGTATCAGGTCGCCCCGTGGTCTGGCCCGATCACCCTGATACGCCCCCCCTTGCGTGGGGAATGGCAAGTCGCACCGGATCGGCTGATCGATCATGAACGCGCATATGTTCTGCATGACAACGATTGGGGACAATGGACCCCGCAAATAGAGGTGTACGAAGTACCCGGCGATCACGATTCGATGGTTCTCGAACCTAACGTTCGGGTTCTTTCGACACATTTGCGAACGGTCTTGGCCGATGCAGATCGACATACGTCAAGATCTAAAGACGTACAGACCACGACCGATTTAGACAGCAGGAAGGCAGCGGAATAAATGCAGCGCGTTTCTGGCTTTGATCAGCAAACACACACACCAGACCACGCCCCAGCAGAAAATGGGGTGCTATGCGTGTTGCTGAATTACCGTACCGCCGCAATGACCCTGCGCGCAGCTGACAGCGCCAGCTCGGCATTGGAGGGATTGTCAGGCCATATCGTTATTGTCGACAACGACTCTCAAGATGGGTCGTTTGAACAGATGCAACAGCATGTTGCCGACGCGGAATGGTCCGATGTCACGGTCATCCAATCCGGGCACAACGGCGGGTTCGGCGCAGGTAATAATTTCGGCATCCGCGCTGGTCTGGCCCTACCGATCTTTGCCCAGACACCGCCAGAATTCATCTATATCCTCAACTCCGATGCGTTCCCCGAAACGGAAGCCATACACGCGCTGATCAGTCATATGACCGCACATCCTGACGTCGGATTCGCAGGCAGCCTGATCTACGGCGAAGACGGTCTGCGGCATCTAACAACTTTTCGCTTCCCATCACTGGCGAGCGAATTTGAAGGCGCCGTTCGTCTGGGGCCCGTTTCCCGTGCCCTGGCGAATACGCGCGTCCCGATGGATATGCCGGATAACCTGACAGAGGCACGCGATGTTGACTGGCTGGCTGGCGCCAGCCTGATGATGCGCCGATCAATGCTGGATCAAATCGGTGTATTTGATGAACGCTATTTCCTCTATTTTGAAGAAACCGATCTGAGTTTGCGCGGACAGCGCGCGGGTTATCGCATTGCCTATGTGCCGACCTCGCGGGTGATGCACATCGGGTCCGTATCGACCGGCATGGGCAAATGGCAACGCACCCCACGCTACTGGTTCCGATCACGGTGGTATTACTTTGTAAAAAACCACGGCCGCATAGCGGCTTTGGGCGCAACTTTGGTGCACCTCATGGGCGGTATAATCCACCGTCTGCGCAGCATCCTACAAAACAAGTCCAGCGCCGATCCCCATCGTTTTCTATTTGATCTGGCATCCCACGATGCCATCGCTGCCCTGCGTCCGACCCCGGCACCGCAGATAGCCACTATTTTTCCGGCCACCAATCAGCCCAACACGCGTTCAAAGGATTGATATGACCGAAGGTTTCCCCCCCCTTTCCACTGTATTGATCGGCAATGAATCTCTCTTGATCCAATGCGCAGAGGTGCTGCGCGGACGTGGGCACCAGATCCATGCCATTGTCACCCGCGCCACAGATGTTGCTGCATGGGCCGCACAGCAAGGTATCGACACACGCAGCCCTGACAGCAATCTGGCGACTGAACTGCCGGACGCGTTTGACTGGCTCCTGTCCATCGCCAATCTCGACATGCTGCCGGACGCCGTTCTGTCCCGCCCCCGCTGCGGGGCGGTGAATTTTCACGACGGGCCACTGCCCGCCTATGCCGGTCTAAACGCCCCCGTATGGGCGCTGAAAAACGGTGAGGCGCGGCATGGCATCACCTGGCATCTGATGACTGCGGGGGCAGATCGCGGTGACATTGTGGTGCAGCGGATGTTTGACATTCACCCCCGCGACACAGCCCTGACACTCAACACCCGCTGTTATGAGGCGGCGCTAGACAGCTTCCCCGATCTGCTGGATCAGTTGGAACGCGGTGTGCCAGATGCAACGCCGCAAAGCTTCGCGCAGCGCAGCTATTACGGTTTCACCGCGCGGCCCAGAGCGGGAGGGCATCTGGATTTTACCACCAGTGCGACTGAATTGGATGCGCTGGTGCGCGCGCTTGATCATGGCGGCTATTGGAACCCGCTATGTCGGGCGAAAATCGCGGTGGCGGACACATTGCTGCTGATCGGCAGCGCGCAGCCTGTGGCGGCAGAACCGGCCGTGGCAGGCACGGTGCTGGCGGCCGATGATGACGCCCTCACCGTGGCCTGCGGCAGCGGTGCGCTGCGCCTGACTGGACTGACCCACAACGATGGCCGCGCCGCTGATGTGAAACGCTTGGCCCCTGTCGGAACGGTCCTACTGCCCGCCGACGCAGGCGCGGTTCCCGCCATTGACACCGCGCTACACTCCACCGCCCGCGCAGAAGCCACGCTGCGTCCGCTGTTTGAAACACTCTCACCTGCCAAACTGCCCGGCACCGCGACCGGAGAGGCGGGGATCACAGATCACCCGCTAAGCTGCACAGGCGCAGAGGCGCTGATCGGCTGGGCCATGGTCGCCGCGCAGATCGCGGGAACGCCTCATGTGGATCTGGCCTACCATACGCCTGCGCATACTGCGTCTCAGAAGTACCTATTGCCATGGACCCCGCTGCGCGTGCCGACCACCGGCACGGTTGAGGCGTTGGCGAATACAGTCACCACCGCGCTGGACCAGTTGCGCACCCTTGGCCCTGTCGCCAGCGATCTGCCCGCGCGGCTACCCAAAGACATCGCAAGGTCTGAGCAACCACAATTGGCCATCAGCGACACTACCGCGCTCTGCCCCGATGCGCTGGTGACACTGTGCCTGTCCCCCACCCCAACGTTACGGGCCGATGCGGCGCAGGTGCCAGCGATCTACCTGCAAGCACTGGCTGCGCGGGTCTCGTCGCTGGCAACGGCCACTGGCCCCATTAACGACGCCCCCACCCTGCCAGAGGCGGAGCGTCAGATCGTCCTCAACGACTGGAACCAAACCGCTGTCGATTACGACGACGCCCTCTGCCTGCATCAGATGTTTGAACGGCAGGTTGCGCAGACCCCACATGCCACGGCCTTGGTCGTAGAGGGGGAGAGTTTCACATATCTGGAACTGAATGCCCGCGCCAATCAGGTGGCGCATGTTCTGCGCGATATGGGGGTAAAAGCCGGCGCGCTGGTTGGCCTCAACACCCAACGTACGCCGCATCTGATGATCGGCGCCCTTGGCATACTGAAGGCAGGCGGCGCCTATGTGCCACTAGACCCCGCCTTCCCGCCGGATCGCATCGCGCTGTATGTTGAGGATAGCGCCTGCCAGATCATCGCCACCCAACAGGGCATGCTGGGCGATCTGCCAACCCATCAGGCAGAGGTGCTGGCACTGGACAGCGATCCGCGCATCCTATCGGCCCCCACCGACAATCTGGACGTCGCGGTCGCGGGCAGCGATCTGGCCTATATGATCTACACCTCTGGTTCGACCGGCCGTCCCAAGGGCGTGATGGTCGAACACCGCAACCTCAGCAATTTCTTCACCGGAATGGACGGGGTGATCTGCCCCGCAGACGGCGCCGTATGGTTGGCGGTCACATCGCTGAACTTCGACATTTCGGTGTTGGAGCTGTTCTATACCCTATCACGTGGCTTCAAGCTGGTGCTGTCATCAGACGATAACCGCGCGTTGGTGTCGTCGGGGCCCGTGAACCAGACCGGTCGCGATATGGACTTCAGCCTGTTTTATTGGGGCAACGATGATGGCGTCGGCCGCGACAAGTACGAACTGCTGTTTGAAGGAGCGAAGTTTGCCGACCAGAACGGGTTCTGTGCGGTCTGGACGCCGGAACGCCACTTCCACGCCTTTGGCGGGCCGTACCCCAACCCATCGGTCACCGGTGCCGCGGTTGCCGCGCTAACCCAGAACATCGCCGTGCGCGCAGGCAGTTGCGTTGCCCCATTGCACCACCCCGCGCGAGTGGCCGAGGAATGGGCGGTGATCGACAACCTGACGAACGGGCGCACCGGCCTTGGCATCGCATCAGGCTGGCAGCCGCATGATTTTGTGCTGCGTCCTGAAAACACCCCGCCGGAAAACAAACCCGCCATGCTGCGCAGTATAGAACAGCTGCGTGCACTGTGGCGCGGTGAGGCGGTGGAATTTCCCATGGGCAATGGCACCATGCACCCCGTGGTGACCCAACCGCGTCCGGTGTCAAAAGATCTGCAAATCTGGGTCACCACCGCCGGCAACCCCGCCACATGGCGCGAGGCGGGGGAAATTGGCGCCAACGTCCTGACTCACCTGCTGGGACAGTCGGTTGAGGAGGTGGGCGAGAAGATCAAGATCTACCACGCCGCCCTGCGCGAAGCGGGTCATGATCCAGCGGATTTCACTGTGACGCTGATGCTGCACACCTTTGTGGCAGAGGATCGCGAAGTCGCCCGCGACATTGCCCGCGAACCGATGAAGGATTACCTGCGCTCCGCCGCTGGGTTGATCAAGCAATTTGCCTGGGCCTTCCCTGCCTTCAAGCGGCCTGAAGGGGTCAAGAACGCCTTTGACCTGAACCTAGAAACCCTCGATGGCGAGGAGCTGGAGGCGATCCTTGATTTCGCGTTCCAACGTTATTTTGAGGACTCTGGGCTTTTTGGCACCGTCGATGACTGTCTGGCGCGGGTTGAGCAACTGAAGCGGATCGGCGTGGATGAGGTCGCGTGCCTGATCGACTATGGCATCGAAAAACAGACCGTGCTGCAAGGGCTGACCCATCTTGCCCGCGTGCTGGAAGGTGCGAATATCGGCGACGCATTGGCCGACGACGACTTCTCCATCGCGGCGCAGATCCTGCGCCATGATGTGACGCACCTGCAATGCACACCCTCTATGGCGCGGATGATTGCGATGAACGACGAGGCGCGATTTGCCCTTGGTCGCCTGAACCACCTGCTGATCGGTGGCGAGGCTTTGCCTGGTGATCTGGTCACTGACCTGCGCAGCGTGACGGACGCGCGGATCAGCAACATGTATGGGCCGACGGAAACCACGATCTGGTCCACCACTGCCGCCGCAACGGGGGAGGAGGCGACCGCCAACATCGGCGCGCCGCTGGCCAATCAGCAGGCCTATGTGCTGGATGAGCAGATGCAGCCAGTGCCCATCGGCGCGGAAGGCGAACTGTATATCGGCGGCGCGGGTGTGACCCGTGGCTATTGGCAGCGCGAGGATTTGACGACGGAACGGTTCCTGCCCGATCCGTTCATCCCCGACAATCGCATCTACCGCACCGGTGATCTGGTACGCTGGCGCGGCGACGGGCGTCTGGACTATCTGGGCCGCGCCGACCATCAGGTAAAACTGCGCGGCTACCGGATTGAGCTGGGAGAGATCGAGGCGGTGATCGCCACGCATGATGCGATCACACAGGCCGTTGTCGTGGCCCGCGATGGCACCTCTGGCAGCGCGCAACTGGTCGGGTATTACACAGCCAGCGCTGCGGTGGATGAAGCGGCGCTGCGCGCGGATCTGACCGCGAAACTGCCCGATTATATGGTGCCCAGCGCATTCGTCCGCATGGATCAATTCCCGCTGACCCCAAACAAGAAGATCGACCGCAACGCCCTGCCGGCACCGGAAACACGGCGAAATGACACGACGCCGACTGCACCGCTGGCAGACACCATCCAACAACAGGTCGCTACGATCTGGAGCGAGGTTCTAGGCGTTGATCACATCGGGCCACGTGACAACTTTTTTGATCTGGGTGGGCATTCATTGTTGGCCGTGCAGGCCCACCGTGAAATTCGCAGCCGCTTGGGCGCGACTTCGTTGGGGATCACAGATATTTTCCGCTTCCCAGTTCTCGAAGCGCTCTGTCAAAAGGTGGCGGCCGCCACGCCAGATGGATCACAACCTCCATCAACTACCGCAAAAGTTGAGCGATCGGGTGATTTTTCCCACCTTGAAACAGCTTCGCAGAATCAACACAGTCCACAACAGACAAGAGCAGACGCCATGTCGCGGCGCAAAGAAATGCGCGCACGCCGCATGGCCCGACAGAAACGATAACGGGCTGTTATGGACGACGACAAAATTCGCCTGATGATACAGGGTGTGTTTGGACCAAACGTCGGTGTCGGGATCACCGATCCGCGCGATGACCACCATGTACTTTTGGGACCCGAACAGGATGCGATGAGTCGTGCAATTCCCAACCGCCGACGCGAGTTCGCCGCTGGGCGTGCTGCAGGACGCAAAGCGCTGGCCGAAGTCGGTTTCCCCGCAGTGGCAATTCCCGCCGCTGCTGACCGCAGCCCCACGTGGCCCGCAGGTATCGCCGGATCGATCAGCCACTGTGAAAGCCTATGCGTCGCGGTGACCTGCCATGTCCAAACCTGGCGGTCGATCGGGATAGACATCGAAGGGAAAACACCGCTTGAAAAGGAAGCGTGGCCCATTGTCATGACGCCGCAGGAACAAACCGCACTGCAAACAATTCCGCGATGGCGGCGGGCCAAACAGCTAAAGACCCTCTTTTCCATCAAAGAATCCGTCTACAAAGCCCAGTTTCCGTTGACGGGACAAATGTGCGACTTTCAGGCGTTGGACGTAACGCTGTGTGATGATGGCCGCTTTCAGGCCCGTTTCACCCAGACACTTGGATCTTTCCAACCGGGCTATGTTGCCCATGGGCGCTATCTACAATTTGATAACTGGGTTCTGTCTGGCTGTATGCTACCGGATCGTTAACAGGACAAGGAACGGGGCAGATATGCGCGTGATCATAGGGCTTGGCGTTCTTACCACGATCCTGTTGGCAGGGATCTTTTGGTATAAACACACCCAACAGTCCCCCCTAACACTGGATGATCCGCGCATTGCCGCACGCTACGCCACACCGCTGACGCGGCCTGAACAGGCGATGGCGGTTTATCACTTGGGCCACTCCCTTGTCGGGCGCGACATGCCTGCGATGTTACAACAACTGACAACTGCGCAATTCGGCTTGGCCCCCAACCATCACAGCCAATTGGGTTGGGGCACATCGTTACAGGCGCATTGGGGCCCAGACGAAGACATCACCGGTTTTGCCGAAGAGAACGCCCATCCACACTACCGTTCTGCCAAACCCGCATTGGCCACGGGCGATTACGACGCCGTGATTCTGACAGAAATGGTCGAAATCCGCGATGCCATCGCCTATTTTGACAGCCCGCAGTATCTGCAACAGTGGGCCGAAACCGCGTGGAACGGCAACCCTCAGGCACGGGTCTACTTCTATGAAACCTGGCATGAAATTACAGACCCCGAAGGCTGGCTGACACGACTGGACCGTGATCTTGAACGCTATTGGACTGGACAAATTTTGTTTCCAGCCCTGCAGGCCATGCCCCAAGATCGCAGCATCCATGTGATCCCAGCAGGACAGGTCCTGGCCGCGTTCAGTCGCACGCTACAGACGTTGGAACAGCCTGAAAACCACACGGTCACCGAGGCCGAAGATCTGTTCAGGCGTGACGAATCAGGTGTACTTGATCCAATCCACATCAACGATTTAGGGGCATATCTGGTTGCACTCACCCATTTCGCCACGCTGTATCACACGTCGCCAGTCGGTCTACCGCACGATCTGCTGCGCGCCGATGGCACACCAATACAGGTAATTTCCCCCCAAACGGCACGGTTGATGCAGGAAATCACCTGGGAGGTGGTCAAAACCCAACCACTGACTGGCGTCAGCGCGCGTTAACGACCCAAACAAGGCGAAAATGTGGCACCAATCCACGATCCGGAAAGAGATTGTTTCCGCGCTCATCACCCTTATTTTTTGGAGAAAAGGCAGCAAATCTGCTAACTTGACCTCTAGTAATGGCGGGCGTGTTTGGCCCCGAGTACGCGACGGTATCGCACGACAGGATTGTTTATGAGCCCTTTGATTTCTCTCTCCAGCCTCATCCGGATACTGCGCCGTCGGGCGCTGTTGATCACGGTTGTGGTGATTTGCGGCTCTATCCTGTCGGTACTCTACGCGCTGAACCGTCCCGCCGTTTACGAAACCAGCGCCGTTATCCAGATCGAGGCCCCGCAGGTCGCAGCCGCCCTGCCCGGCGCGACAACTGCATTGGTGTCCAGCAGCAACCGCAACCGATTGAAACTGATTGAACAGAAGCTGATGTCGCGCGACAGCGTCTTAGCCGTCGTGGACAAGTTTGACCTTTTCAATCGCCCTGCCGACCTGACGCCCGCCGAAAAGGTCACCGCCCTGCGCGAAGCGGTAGATATTGTAGAATTGATTGATCCCGCTCAGGCTTGGCGCAGCGACGTGCAGCCCTCTGGTCTGGTGATCTATGTGCGCTTGGATAACCCACATCAGGCTGCCGATGTCGCCAATGAGTTGTTGTCGCAGGTCCTGCTAGAAGGCAAAAAACGCAGCGAAAGCCAAACTACCCAGACCCTTGCCTTCTTCGAAGCGGAAGAGGATCGCATCAGCATGGCAATTGATTCACTGGAAATGGAATTTGCCCGCTACAAAGAGCAGCACGCGGAATCACTGCCGGATGTCATCCCTGATCAGCGTGAACAACTCGCCCTGTTGCGGCAAAGCCAGCTGGATTTGGAAAACCAGTTGATCCAAATCGAAACCAGTTCGGACCGCCTACGTGCCGAAGAACGGGCGCGTCAGGCCGATATTCTGCGGCAACAAATTGCGCTGGTGGATGGCCGGATTGCGCAGCTGGAGGCCGCGCTGTCCGCCGCGCCGGAAGTGGCGCGCGTCTTTGCCTTGCTCAGCCGTCAATCCACCCAGCTGCAGGCGGAATATCAGCAAATCACCACCCGCCGGACCGAAGCGGCTATGGCCCGCCAACTAGAAAGCCAGGACCAATTCGAACGCTTCGAGGTGCTGGAAACCGCGCTTGTGCCTGAATTCGCTGTCTCCTCGGGCAAGCGCAAAATCGCGATGGCAGGCGGCCTTGCCTCGGTCTTTGCCGGATTGGGGCTAGCACTGCTGTTGGAAATGTTCAGCCCCGTTTTACGCACCAGTCGTCATGTGGAACAGGCACTGGACATCCGACCTGTTGTCATCATTCCACATTTGGATCGCCCACGGGGCCGTGGATACGCGCCGGCGAACACGTCTGTTGCCAATACCGATCGCGCGCCCTTGCGAAAACGGATCAGTCGCCTGTTCACACGCGGATCATAGATCACGCTCACAATACAAAAACGGCCCATGCAAGTGCAGGGCCGTTTGTCAGCTAGCGCGCGCTGTTTTCCAGTTCGAGAACGAGTTAGGCGATCAGTAGCGGTATTCGTCGCCACTGGCATCTTCGGCTTTGTTCAGAACCACGCCTAGCAGCGGCACATCATCCCCCAAACGCCGCATCACTTCGCGAACCTCGGCCGCGCTGCTGCGGGTGCCGTCGATCACAATCAGGACGCCATCAAACCGGCCTTTGAACGCGATGACATCATCGTTGGCCAGCGCCGGTGGCAGGTCAAACAACACCACATCGGGGTGCAACTCCTCTTCCATCTGATTAAGCCGATCACGTGTCTCAGGCTGCTGTAGCAGTTCACTGGCAAACGGTTCCGGTTGCTCATTCATGGCAACCGCCAGATTTTCACCGATTTTCAGATCGTTGCGGTCAAATTTGAAAAACTGATCGCGGGTGGCGATTTGCCCACGCAGATAGTCCCCCATACTACCAACATCGCGCAACGACAGGATTTTGGAAACGCTGGGGTTGCGCATGTCCATATCCATCAACAGCGTCCGACAGTTTTCATACCGCGACAACGCCACAGCCAAATTAACCGCCACAAAGGTCTTGCCGCAATCGCGGGTGGGTGAGGTAATGCCGACCCGTTTCCAACCGTTTTCCGAAAGCGCCTGAACCAATCGTGCGCGCAGAACGTCAAAAGCTGCATGGACCGGATTGCGGCGGCTGGCGGTGATCACCAGATTGCGGCCTAAATGTTGACGCTGCACTGGCATAGTGCCCAACAACGGCCATTCATCCATTTCCGGTTCAGTTGGATAATCCTGTTCTTCAGGCGCAGTCGTCACACTGTCTGGCGACGGAATGTGGTCAAACGGGACGGCGGCAACTGCGGGGGTCAGCAACAACGGTTCTGCGGCAGGTTCGTCTGGCAATGCTTCATCGTTGTGCGAATGCGGCGCATCCATTTCTGTGGTATCCGATGCAGCATCCTGCATTTCGTCCCCGTCCCACTGCGGGAAAGCCGCACGCAGGGCGCGGTCCTCTTGCGCGATGTCATCTGCACTGCGCCCACTCAGGCCAAGAAACCCTGTCGCTTGGGGCGCATCATCCTTTACTGGCGCAGGCGCTTCCACATCCGCCATGACATTTGCCTGCGTACCCTCGGCCGCACGGGCAGCCCGCGCGGCACGTCGCGCTTGCCGCTTCTGCCGGAGTACTTTTTTCGACTGCTCAACCATACTATCGCCTTACCGGACACGGTTCCCCGAAACGGGGCAAAATTCCACAATAGGACGCGAATCGCGCACGTCCTCAGACATAGTAGGCCGTGAAACATGGGCAAAAATGTGCCCGCATCATGGTGAACAACTGGTAAAGCGCCCGATTTCTATAGCCCAAACAGGTTTGCGTCACGAATTCCGCGTTCGATAAACCGCTGCTTATCCGCCTCGGGCTGCCAGCCCAACACCGCCTTGGGCTGCGCATTGTCAAATGGGGAAAAATGCGCGCGGCTTTTCCAATCTTTGAGCGAGGGCCGTACAACGCCGTGACGGCGCAGCACCTTGGTTTTCAGCAGATATTTCACCCCATCCGCTGCCCAGAAGACGGTGAGGTCGCCGCTGCGCACCTTGATCCGCGCGCCCAGCGACTGCTGGATCGCATCGAAATAGCCACGAGCAGATAGCATCGGGTCGCCAATCAGATTGAAACTACGTCCGACCGCATCCGGATGATCCATCATCATGATCAGTGCATCCGACACATCATCGGCCAACACAAACGGCAGCGTATGGGTGCCACCGCCCCAAATCCGCACCGCACCCGCGCCATGCCACCGCCCGATGCCCCAGTGCTGTAGCGGACCACCCTCGCCAATCACGATACCGGGACGGGCAATGACCAGCGGCAGGCCGCCATCGCGGTGCATTTGCAGCAGGCGCGCCTCACACTCTGCTTTGGATCGCGCATAGAGGTTGCGATCCGACATGTCGCCGAATTCAGTATCCTCGGTAATTGTCTGGCGCGGGTCGGACATATCGTAAGACGCAATAGTGCCGGTATAGATCAGCCGCTTCACGCCCGCCTCCTGCGCGGCCTCAGCGACGCGCAGGGCGGTGCCCACGTCGTTTTCCAACGCTGCCTCCCATGTGTCATCCATGGACTTCGCCAGATTGAACACCACGTCGATCCCATCCATCGCATCGATCAACGCCTGTTTGTCACGCAAGCTAACCGCCACAGTTTCCACGTGATCCGCAATATCGGCAAAGGGCCCGAACGCCCCACGGCTGAGAACCCGCACATCATGGCCTGCGGCGACCAAACGACGGGTCAGGTTGCGGCCGATAAATCCGGTGCCGCCAATGACCATCACGCGGGGCCTAGGTGTACCTGTAACCGCTGCCGCCTCAACCGGCGTGGGCATCATCGCCAGTGCATCGTCGATTGCCTGCATGACATGGCCTGCTGCCGCTAGCGCAAACTGCGGTGCAGGTTCCGGCCCCCAGACCGCATCGACCATACCACGGAAGCTAAGACCATAGGGTGATTTCTGGTTCAGCGACACCAGTTGACGGACGGCATTCACCACGCCTTCGCGCAGGTGCTGACCGGCCAATGACATCTGCTTCAGGAACGGATTTAGCACCAGATCTGCCGCATTGTCAGACGCCAGAATCAAGGTATCCGCCGCATAGTCCAGCCGCGCCACACCTGACGATCCGCGCAAGGTGAGCGAGCGATCATCATGCGTTTCGACCATCGACAGGTTCAGCGTCACCGCCACATCGCCCGCCTCTGCCAAGATACGCCAACCCTGATGGCGCACCGCACCACCGGGCAGGGTGATTGGTTGATTGACCTCTAGATGTTTGATCGTCAGCGGCCCCAGCAAATCGACAGCAAAGGAAAACGGGTGCGGACCCAGCTCCAACAACAGATTGCGCGACTGACGCAGCAGCCACAGGCCATACGGCCCCGACCGCAGCGGCGCCAAAGGCAGGTGCCAGTTGACCTCAACCGACGACAGCCGCCCGATACGCCCCTGATCCAACGCCTGTTTCAGCCGCTGATAGCCTGGCACGGCAAGGAAGTTGTGACCGGCATGAAACTGCACCCCAGCCGCCTCGGCAGCCGCCGCAATCTTGCGTAGCTCGGCCGCGCTTTCTGCCACCGGCTTCTCCACCAGCACATCCAGCCCCGCCGCGATACACTCCAGCGCGATGGGCAGGTGCAGGTGCGGCGGCGTCAGGATGTGCACCGCATCCACCAACTTGGCTGCCACCATATCCGCCACCGATCCAAAGGCCTGCGCGCCATATCCCGCAGCCAACGCCTCTGCCGTGCTGAGCGACACGTCACAGACCGCCGCCACCGTCGCGTGCGGAGAGGCCTTCAGCGCATCGGCGTGCCATGTGGCGATGTAGCCAGCGCCGATAATGCCGATCCGGCGAGGGGTGGGGGACTGGGCCAAATCGGGCCTCCTTACTTATACTCAATAATGTGCATGGCACGCCCACGCGCCTTGCGCAGATGGTAGCGGATCATGCCGGAAAGGTTGGGAAATTTCGACAGGCTGAGGAAGAGCGCCTGATGCAATGCCTCTTTGCGCGGCAATTCCCCGCGCCGCAGCCCCTGAACCGTGCGACCATACGATACCGTATAGAGGGCGATCACCGCCAGCAGCAACGACCAGAACCACAGCGCACCGATGAGCGCCAGCACCGGTAGCACACCACCATACAGCATCACCCGCCGCCGTTCAGGGCGGAAATAATCGGGGTGCAAATCCCCCACCTGCGCAAAGCCATGGCCAGAGCGCACCGCGCGCTGCCACCACTGACTGAAACGCAGCATTGCCGCGTCGTGACGGGTCATCGCAACAGGAATACGCAAGAGGCGCTTGCCGGATTTGCGGATGCGGGTACAGAACTCATCATCCTCGGCGGCGATCACGGTGGGATCAAACCCGCCCACCGCGATGAAATCGGCGCTGCGCACCATCATGTCGCCACCGCAGGCGGCGATCTCACCCGCAGGGCGGTGCCATTCGTAGTCAACAAGGCGATTGTAAACACTCGCCTCTGGGTGAAGTTCAGACCGCCAGCCGGTGACAATCACCAGATCGTCACGCCCCGCAAACGCATCCAACGCGGCGGCGATCCAACCGTCCTCTACCCCACAATCCCCATCGACAAATTGCACAAATTCAGGCGGATCCTGGCGCAAGGCATCAAACCCCGCGTTGCGCGCACGCGCGGCGGTGAAGGGCACGGACGTGTCCAGTTCCACCACCGCAACACCCAGATCTCGCGCCGCCTGCACCGATCCGTCGGTGGAACCGGAATCGACATAAACCACCCGATCCACCTGCGCGCGCAGGCTGGTTAGGCAGCGGATCAAGCGCTCCCCTTCGTTGCGGCCAATGGCAACGGCAGCGACGGTGGGCTGGGTCATTGTTGATCCCCCGTCTGAGCAGGCAAGGGCGCACGCACCGCATTCGGTGGTTGATCTGAATGATAGGCACGGAACAATCCGCCCAGACGCGCCGCCTCTTGGGAAATATCGAATTCCGCTCGAACCTTAGCGCGGCCCGCAACCCCCATCTGTGCCGCGCGGTCGGGGTCGGCCAGAACGTCGCGCAAGGCGTCGCTCAACGCCGACACATCGCCCGGTGGAACCAAATGCCCGCTGACGCTATCCTCCACCAGTTCGGGAATGCCGGCGATACGGGTGGTGACCACGGGCAGCCCTGCGGCCATCGCCTCCATCAACACGACGGGAACACCTTCGGCGAAACTGGGCAGGGCCAGTGCGTCTACCTTTGCCAGCATGTCTGCCACCTCTGACTGCGATCGGTAGCCGAGGAAGTTGACTGCATCCCCCAATCCGAGCGCCTGTGCCTCTGCCTGCAACTCTGCCCGCTCTGGTCCATCACCGATCAGCGACAGGCGCAGATCAGGGTTATCGCGCCGTGCCTCTACCAGCGCTTCTAGCAACACGGGCACGCCTTTGACGGCGGCCAGACGGCCTACAAACAGCAGGTGATTGCCATTGCGCGCGGGTGCGCTGTCATAACGATCGGGCGTCACGCCACAATGCACGATGTGCATTCGCGACCAATCGCGGCGATGCGCAAAACTCATCCCCTGTGATCGGCAGAAATCACTGATACAGGCAACAAACCGCGCCCGCGCGATTTTCGCATCCAGACGCCAGCGTATAGGCTCAAAGAAGATGTCCGGCCCATGCAGGGTGAAGCTGTAGGGAATCCCACTCAACTCGTTGCACAACATGGCAACGGTGCAGCTGGCCTTGGCGATATGGTTGTGCAGATGCTGGACACCATTGCGGCGCAGGTGATCGGCCAGCACCACGGCCTCGGCAAAGTAGAACAGCTGATAAAGCGTCGGCTTGACCCCACCGGGGGAGGTTTTGATCACAAGTTTCAGCGCACGCAGGTATCTGCGGGGGCTGCCCAGTGCGCGTAGGTGTGCGCGCAAGGCCGTGATGGGGCGCAGCGCTGCCTCCAACACATGAAATGTGCGGCCCTGTTCAGCACGTTGTTCGTCACCCACCAAATGTTCTGCGCCGGTGCGTCGGATCGAACAGGTCGAGACGGTAAAGCCCTGATCGCGCAGCGCAGACACCTCACGTTGGATGAAGGTGTCGGTGGCGCGGGGATATTCGCCGGTGAGGTAGGCGATGTGCATCGGGTCAGTCATCACCTGCCTCCTGCAATGCCTCGTCCATCAGCGCCTGAAACCCTGCCTCAGGCAGCCATTCGAGGCGTTCGGTGAGCAGAGTGTTCGCGTAGCGCAGCGGCAACATACGGTAGCGTATGGTTGGTAGCTTTAGCAGGCCGAACGGCAGTCGTGATCCGGTCAAACGCGCCAAAAATGCCAAGACTTGCCACGGGAACGGCAGTACCAGACGTGGCCAGCCAGTGCGGCGATGCTGCGCCAAATAGGTGGCGCGGTCAGGCAGATCACTATCGACTACATTGATCACATCCGACCGCCCACGCGCCGCCGCCTCTGCTGCCAATCGCAGCGCCTGCGCGGCGTGGCGGATGTGCGATAGCGGCACTTCGCCCTTGTTTTCAAGGCGCAGGAATATCGGCCCCAAAGACACACCTAGGTGAGCATTCCACAAACGACCCGCCCCCCAGATGGCACCGATCCGCAAGATTTGCAGGGGTACGTTCATCGCAGCGGCGGCGTCACGGCAGATCTGTTCCTGCGCCAGCTTAGCCTGACAATAGGCATCGCGCAGTTGTGGCTGATCCTCTAATGCGCGGCTCTCATCCACCACGTCACCCGCAGATAGCTGCATCGCGGAATAGACAGACATTGACCCCGCCAGCACAATCGCGGGCGGCGCATCGCTGCGCATCACTGCTTGCATCAAGGTTTGAGTTGCCTCCACGGTGTCTTTTTGCTGCACTGCAGCACAACCCGACATCGAGGCTGCAAGATGCAATAGAACATCGACCTGAGGCAGTGTGGTCACTTTGTTCAAATCGCTCTTGATGACAGTGATACGTTGGTCGATTTGCCATTCCATGGGGCAAAGAGCTGGATCGCGCAGGATCACCGACAGCTGATGCCCAGCCAGCAAGCATTGGCGCACGACCTCACGGCCCAACCCGCCAGTGGCGCCGGTGATCAGCAAATGCAATTTGGTCCCGGCTTCACCCGCGTTCATGTTCTGACCTGTCAAAATAGCCTCTCATACTCATACGCCAGACCACGAAACTGTTTAAGCGACCCAAAGGTTTTACGACTATTACACCGCCCACTCCATCAGCGGCATCGGCGGACAGGTGGTGGTCATAGCCTGCGCGCCTGACGACTCACCCGCATTCTGAATGGCCAATGTGACCTCATTAAGGTGAAGCGCAAATTCATTGGACAATCTGCACGGGCGCCCTTCGGCAATCGCCGCCAACATTTCAGCAGGCCCAAGGGCAAAGTTCATCGCCGCAGCGCCCCAGCGCCCTACCTTGGGGTGGGTCGGCCCCCGCAACCGCAAACGCCGCCCAAACGGACTGTCAATCAGACGACGACGCAGGCGGAACCGGCGATGGAACCTCACCGCCGCACCGTTGTGCCAGGCTTGCTTGACCGACAACATGCCCTTGTCGCCAATGATGCGGATCTGATGATCATGAGGGGCCACAATGGAACAGGTTAGGCGCACCACCGGGCCATCATCAAAGAATAAGGTCGCCACGGAAACATCCGGCGCAGCGTTTTCAACGCCACGCTTGTCCGGCAACACCTCGGCCGAAGCGGCGACAACAGTGCGCACCGTGCCAAACATGGCGATTAGCCAACTGAGGTAATAGCCCGCATGTTCCAGCGTACAGCCAACCTGAAACTCATCTTCGTAGGGCCAAGGCGCATCGCTTTCGCTGCGCCAATCCTCAACCGGGGCCTGTGGAATAAACCCATCGTCCAGCTCGGCATAGATCAACCGCGCAGGTCCGGCGACCTGATCGCGCACGGCCCGCGCCAAGGTTTGAGCCGCCTCACCCAATACGCTGCACGGTGCCGATGCCAGCATCAGACCGCGCGACTGCGCAAGCTCATGCAGCGCACGCGCCTGCCCCATATCCATCGCCAGCGGCTTTTCGGAATAGCAATGATGCCCCGAATCAAGGATTGCCTGATTTACCTCATAATGCGCGTTAGGGTTGGTTAGGTTTAGAACGACTCCTCCCGATGGGAGAGCATTCAGGCAATCTTCTATGCTTTCGAACACAGGAATGCCCCAAAAACTACAAAATTTACCCGATCTTGCCGTTATCTTGTCAAACGCACCAATTACCCTGATGCTTGGAAAGGTTGAAAACGACCGCATATACAGATCCGCAACGAAACCGCAGCCGATCAACACAACGTCGCCCTTAATTTCTGTGCGCGTGATCAAGTGTCTGCATCCTAAACAATGGTGGTCCCCCACCTTAAACAGTACACTGGGAGAGTAACCGCGCGCGGGTTTGGCGTGCAAACATCTTCCTTGAATTTAATGATTAAAATCACGCAGCTGCGGACCCGTTGCAGCACGTGACACGTTCAGTCGAGGTATCTGGATGAAGTTCTGGATAAACAGTTACGCAATTTCGGTGAATACACCGACCTGGCAAGACCTACAGCAACGAATGTCATAGCATTTCGATGCTGGTGAAGGATTCGCACTGGCGACGCTGAACATGGACCACCTCGTCAAATTGGGAAGAGATTCCGCCTTTCAGTCTGCCTATCGGAAACATGATTTTGTGGTAGCGGATGGAAACCCGATCGTTTGGATGTCCCGTCTGGCCGGGCAACCCGTTGATCTGATGCCGGGGTCCAACATGGTTTTGCCGATCGCCCGGTTTTGCGCAGACAACGATATTCCCGTCGCACTGATCGGGGGCCACGAAGAAGGTTTGGCTGCGGCTGCAGACGTGATGCAACACGAACAGCCCAAATTGAAGATATCCTACCAGCACGCCCCGCCAATGGGTTTTGACCCTACAGGCGAAGAGGCAGCCGAGATTCTACGCGCGGCCAAGGCATCAGGCGCGCGCCTGTGCTATCTGGCACTTGGCGCACCGAAACAGGAATTGTTTGCCGCCTATGGCCGCGAACTGACCCCAGAGTTGGGGTTCGTGTCCATCGGTGCAGGGCTAGATTTCCTGTCGGGTGAACAAATCCGGGCGCCCATGTGGGTGCGGAAAATGGCGATGGAATGGCTGTGGCGTTTGATTGGTGATCCCGGCCGCTTGATGCAACGCTATGGGCTTAGTTTCGCTGTGTTGCCGGGGCATCTACTACGATCAGCACTGCGTTCGCAGGACTGACACCCTTATCGCTGCGCCACCCTCCCACGTCATAAAACTTTTATTGAATTGTCAATTTAGCGACTTCTGACGGCTTTAGCAGGCTGCCCTAACGAACTGGGGACAGACCATGCTGAACATTGAAAACCTGACCAAGATCTTTGGCGCCAACACCGCCGTCGACAATGTGTCGATCAAAGTGGACAAGCCGATGATGATCGGCGTGATCGGCGCATCGGGCGCAGGTAAATCCACCATGCTGCGGATGCTGAACCGTCTGGAAGACGCAAGTTCCGGTCGCATCCTCTTTGACGGTCAGGATGTGACCAGCCTGCAAGGTGCGGACAAACGTCGCTGGCAGGCTGACTGCGCGATGATCTTTCAGCAGTTCAACCTGGTGCCCCGTATGGATGTTGTCAGCAACGTTCTGCACGGCACGTTGAACAAACGCTCCACTACAGCAACGCTGTTCAACCTCTACCCCACCTCTGACATTCACCGGGCGCTGGATATTCTGGAACGCCTCGGCATCGCTGGCCACGCCGCCAAACGGGCTGAGGCCCTGTCTGGCGGTCAGCAGCAGCGTGTGGCGATTGCCCGTGCAGTCATGCAGGATCCGAAAATTGTGCTGGCCGACGAACCTATCGCCTCGCTGGACCCGATGAACGCCCAGATCGTGATGGACGACCTGCGCCGCCTGCACGACGAAGATGGCCGCCTGGTCATTGCCAACCTACACACGCTGGACACTGCGCGCCGCTACTGTGACCGCGTAATCGGCATGCGCCATGGCCGTGTGGTCTTTGACGGCACACCAGATCAGCTGACCACCGGTGCCGCCCGCGACATCTACGGCGCAGACGCCAGTTTTTCCGAGGCCGCGACCAGCACCTCGATCGAGGCACTAAACACCCCGCGCCCTGCGGCCGTGCCTGCGTAACGACCTACCACATTAACGATTGACCAAGTTTTCATCTCCTGCCGCGACCGGCAGGGTTCAACATCGGAGAGAGAAGATGAAAAAACTGATCGCGGCCGTTCTGGCCACCACCGCCCTGACCACGCCCGTACTGGCCGAGGACAAAGGCATCACCGAATTCCGCATCGGCCTGCTGGGTGGCGAAAACGCCCAAGACCGTCTGAACAACAACGAGTGCCTGCGCGCCAAAACCGAAGAAGTGCTGGGTGTTCCCACCAAACTCTTCGCTCCTGCGGACTACAACGGCGTTATTCAGGGTCTGCTGGGCGGCACCATCGACATGGCATGGCTGGGCGCATCGGGCTACGCAAAAACCTACCTGTCCGACCCCGAAGCGGTTGAGCCGATCCTGGTGAAGGTGAACGTGGACGGCGGCTACGGCTACCACTCCATCGGTTTTGCGCGCAAAGACAGCGGCATTGAATCGCTGGACGCAATGAAGGGCAAAACCTTCGGCTTCGGTGACCCGAACTCCACCTCCGGCTTCCTGATCCCCTCGATCGAAATCCCCGCAATCACCGGTGCCACCATGGAATCCGGCGACTACTTCGGTGAAGTCAAATTCTCCGGCGGTCATGAACAGACCATCGTTGGCGTTTACAACGGCGACTTCGACGGCGGCGTCACCTGGGCCGACGGCCTGGGCGAATGGGAAGATGGCTACAACTCCGGCGCCCTGCGTCGTGCGGTTGACGCCGGTCTGGTTGACATGAACGAGCTGGTTCAGATCTGGAAATCCAAGCCGATCCCCGAAGGCCCCATCGTGCTGCGCAAAGCACTGCCCGAAGATGTGAAGGTGAAATTCACCGCACTGATGGCCTCCATGCCCTCCATCGACCCTGATTGCGCCTACGGCGTTCTGTCCGGCGAAGCCAAAGGCGTTCAGCCCATCGGTCATGACGCCTACGAAGTCATCATCGAAGCGCGCAAGCTGAAGTCCAACTAAGCTTTCCCTTTCTTGAAACAGGCCCCGCATTTCATGCCGGGGCCTGTTTTTACTTGAGGTATTCCCTATGGCCGATCTAACCGCCGATGCGCCGATTGCGGACATCCGCACCCATTATCTGGAAATGACCCGTCGTCGCCGCACCTATAGCGCCATTACGCTGGCGGTGTTTGTGGCCTTGATGGTTGCAGGTTTCCGCACTGCCGATGACCGCAACGCGGGTGGCTTCTTTGACGGATTGCACCGTCTGTTCGACTTCCCCGCCGAGGTGCTGGGCGAAGCCGGACAAAAGCTGGCGGAAATGCCGGCCCATTTTGTGAAATTCCTGCCTTCGCTGATTGAAACGATCAACATTGCCGGCGCCTCGACCCTGCTGGGCGCGATGGCGGCGATTGTTCTGTCGCTACTGTCGACCCGTGGGCTGGCCCGCTGGCCACGCCTGATCCCGCTGTTCCGGCGCATAATGGACATCACCCGCGCCATCCCTGAAATCGTCATCGCGCTGGTGTTGATCTTCATCCTTGGTGGCGGTCCGGTTCCTGCGATGATCGCCATTTCGCTGCACACGGCTGGCGCACTTGGCAAACTGTTTTCAGAGGTGAATGAAAACGCCTCCCTCAAACCCGTCGAAGGGTTGCAATCGGTCGGCGCCAGCTGGTCGCAGCGCATGATCCTAGGGGTTCTGCCACAGGTAATGCCCAACTTCCTCAGCTACGCGCTGCTGCGGTTTGAGGTAAACATCCGCGCCTCTGCCATCCTTGGCTTTGTTGGTGCAGGCGGCATTGGCTACGAGCTGAAGAACGCCATGTCCTGGGGCAAAGGCCAATATGATGAGGCCGCCGCCATCTTTATCCTGCTGTTTGCCACCATCGTGATTGTGGACCAGCTGTCATCCGAAGTGCGCCACCGCCTGACTCATGGTGCCAAGCTGAAAGAGGCCACCCAATGACCATGACCGCCGATGCAACTGCGCTGAAACCGCAGATCGACACGCTGTTCTGGCGCAAACGCCTCATGGCCTTTGGCCTGCCTGCGCTGGTGCTAGCCTATTTCGTCTACATTTTCTTTGCCTTTGACATGGCGGGCCTGTCGGGTCGCGCCAATCTGGACAACGGCAAAACGCTGGTGCGTGACAGCTACAGCTACAAAACCCACGTCACCCGCGACAACCGCAGCGCCGCAGTGTCCATCGCGATCGAGGGCGAACGTAAGGGCGCCTACCCTGACGGTCAGTCCCCCGATTGGGTAACACTGGGCTCTGATCAGGGCACCGATACTGTGATTGATCTGGGCGACGGCCATGTCGTCACCTTTGGTGAAACGCAGGTGACCTATGATGTTCCAGGCTACGGGTTGATCGTCACCGAACCCGGCCGCCGTGGCGTGCAGGCACAATTCCCCGCAGGCGATCTGCCCGATTGGATCAACGCATCGAAAAACCGTCTGGCGGTCTACACCGATGCAGGCCGTCTGACAGTGACCCGCAACCGGTCCGAGGTGTTCAAATACAACTACGGCTGGGAGCTGTTCTTCTTCACCCTCGACAGCCCGTATCACACCATGGGCTGGGGCGAGGTGCTGAGCCGCGCCGTCACCGGCGAGGCAGGGGCGATTGTCAGCGATTTCTGGAACAACAAGATGTGGCGTCATGCGGATGTGGCATGGGCGATCTTTGAAACCATCCTGATGGCCTTCCTCGGCACCTTTGGTGCGGCGATTGTGTCCCTGCCGCTGGCCTTTCTGGCGGCCAAGAACTTCGCGCCCTTGATGGCGCTGCGCTTTGCCATGCGCCGGGTGTTCGACTTCTTCCGTGGGGTGGACGCGCTGATCTGGACCATCGTCCTATCCCGCGCCTTTGGCCCCGGCCCGCTGACCGGCGCATTGGCGATCCTGATCACCGACACCGGCAGCTTCGGCAAGATGTTCTCTGAGGCGCTGGAAAACGTCGACGGAAAACAGATTGAGGGCATCCAGTCCACCGGCGCCAAGCCGCTGCAACGCTACCGTTTTGGCGTGCTGCCGCAAGTAACCCCGATCTTGCTGAGTCAGGTTCTGTACTTCCTCGAATCCAACACCCGGTCCGCCACCATCATCGGTGCGATCACCGGCGGCGGCATCGGCCTTTTGCTGACACAGGCGATCATCACACAGAAAGACTGGGAAGAAGTGTCTTACTACATCGTGCTGATCATCGTTATGGTGATGATGATGGACTGGCTGTCCGGCATCCTGCGCCGCAAATTGATCAAGGGGTAAGGATCCTCCCCCTTCCTCTTTGATCTAGGGCCCGCCGGTTTTCCGCTGGCGGGCTTTTTTACAGAAAAGGACACGACCAATGCCCAGATTAAGCGCTGACACACCGTTTTTGCACCCAGAGGCAGAGGTAAAGGCCACCACCTTTGGCACCTACTGTGAGGTGGGGCGCGGCAGCCGCATTCAGAACAGCACCTTTGGTGATTATTCCTACTGTGACCGCTACGCGGATGTGGCGAACACCGATGTAGGCAAGTTCGCCAATATCGCCAGCTACGTGCGCCTTGGCGCCACCGATCATCCGATGCACACTGCCAGCATGCACCACTTCCTCTACCGATCCGACGATTATTGGGACGGTGCGGGCGTGGATGAGGATTTCTTTGCCCACCGTGCATCACGCCGTATCACCATCGGCCATGACGTCTGGATCGGCCATAATGCGCAGGTCAAGCCAGAGGTCAGCATTGGCCACGGCGCCATCATCGCATCCGGTGCCATCGTGACCAAGGACGTGGCCCCCTACACCATCGTCGCCGGTGTCACTGCCCAGCCCCTGCGCCGCCGCTTTTCTGAATCCGTGGCAGATCGCATGATCGCGTTGGCGTGGTGGGATTGGGATCACGACCGCCTGCGCGCCGCCCTACCTGATTTCCGCGCCATGCCTGCCGAAGCGTTTCTGGAGAAATATGAGGGCGCTTGAAACATCCCCCACAGACCCAAAATGCGGCCCCCGGGGAAAGGGCCGCATGATTAGGGATAAAAGGGGATAGACTAAAAACAGGTCATGAAAAGTAAGGTGCACTCACTCACCTTACCCTCACACTACCCGTTGTTTTTAACGATTCGGTGACGCCTGAAGTGGGCCGTCACTCCGCCGCCAGAGGCATATTATCTTGGCCCATCATCATAAAGCGCTGCGCCGCTTCCCCGGTCAGGAAGGAGAGGCGACCATCACAGATCGTCGCCTCAACCGTGCGACGGTCCTGATGAACGATGACCAAATCCGCGCGTTTGCCGGGGGCGATGACACCCCGATCTGCCAACCGCAGGATTTCCGCCGGACGTTTGGAAATCAGCGCCCAGGCCTTAGGCAGCGACAGAACGCCCTGATCCACCAAGGCAAAGGCCGCCTGCGACAACGCGGGGTAGAAGTAGTCAGACACCAGTGCGTCGCACAGCCCTTCACGGATCAGATGCGTGGCTGAAATGTTGCCTGCCTGCGATCCGCCACGCACCACATTCGGCGCGCCCAGCAGAATTGGATCGCCCATCGCCGCCGCTGCAGCAGCCGGCGGGCGAGCGGTCGGGAATTCGCAAATTCGGGCCCCGATCATCGCGTAGTGTTCACGCTGTTCGGCGGTCGCGTCATCATGCGATCCATACAGAACGCCAAGCGTATCGAACGCCTCTGCCAAACGGCACAGACTGCGCGGCACTTCGGGCGCGCGGGCAGCGGCCTCTTCGACCACAGCCAGATGTTCGCGGGCGGTGCGGCCATTGCGGGCCGCCCATTGCGCAATCATCGCAGGATTGACCTGCGCGCCAGTAAAAGCTTCGTCAATGTGGTTGTTGAAAGCCACATAGTCGACGCCATAGCGGCGCACCGCGCTCAGCAGGCGTTCTACCGTGTCGACCATATGAGTTTCATAGCGGATCTGGATGCGCAGATCGGTCAACGCATGGGGACGATAGGCCGCCAGTTTCGCCAATACATCTTCGGCGAAATCAGGGCCACGCATGCCACCTTCCCATGACCAGCTTTGCGCCATCCACGCAGTCGTCACCCCGTTCGAGGCCGCATCGCGATCGGTCAGCCGCAGGCCGGTTTCAATCGGAAACGGGGCCGAAGGGCGCGGCGCTATATGGCGTTCAAAGGCATCGCCATGCAGGTCAATGATCCCCGGCAAAATATAGAAACCAGACAGATCAACCACTGGGCGCGGGCCCTTGGTGATCCGGCCATCTTCGATCACTACTGATCGGTTCTGCATTTCCCCGTCACGCAGGACGGTTGCGCCGGTTAGACGCACAGGGGGGAGTCGGTGCTGCATTTGCCTGCCTCATGACAAAGTTGCCCCTGATTACGCAGCTTCTATGTCGACGAGGTGACAGATCGGTTGGGTTTTCGCGAAGAAATAGCGCCAAAGGTGCGTTTTTTTCAGCCTTCGACCACCAAGGTCATGCGATCCCCGACGAACCACGTATGACCATACTCGACCGTATGGCCCTGATCATCGACGCTGATCGCCTTGGTCCGCAGCAAGGGTGCACCTTCGGTTATGTTCAACTGGCTGGCCTGTGTTGCATCGGCGATCACCGCCGTGATGCGGGTCGAGGTACGGGTGTAATCCGCTACACCTTCGGCGGCCAGTGCCTCGGTTATGGATCCAAAGTTTACCAGATTTTCCGGCAGTGTTGGAAACCGCATGGCTGGAAACACCGCGCGGGCCAATGCGACGGGCACATGATCCGCCATGGAAACACCTTCATAGACATGCACGGAATCCCCTTTGACCAGGCCCAACGCCTCTGCCTCCGCCTGATCCGAGGGGCGGGTTTGTAGGTTCAGCACCTTCTTGGTCGCCATCCGCCCCGCCGCCTGCAGGCTTTGGTGAAACCGCACCCGCCGCCCGATGGGGTAATCCGTCGGCTCTGCCATCACAAACACGCCCGCGCCGCGCCGGGACTGCGTCAGCCCCTGTTCCTGCAAGGCCTGCAACGCACGGCGCACCGTATGGCGGTTCACGCTGAACCGTGCAGCCAGTTGCGATTCGGTCGGCAGTTTGTCCCCCGCGCGGTAATGGCCGGCGGCAATCTCACCACTCAATGCCGTCGAAATCGACTTCCAAATCGGGGTCTTGGCCATGTACGCGCCCTGCCTGTCACTAAGGTTTCACAAATCTAAACTTGCATGGCGCCGCAATCGGCCCCTATGATTTGTCTAGTTGTATAGAATATTAGACAAATCTGCAAGGTGTCTAGATGAGCAATAAAACCGCCCCACATGGCGACCCACAACAGGCTGCGCGCAAAGCGTGGATGAGCCTGCTGGCCAAAGCGCCAGAGGCTCAGGTGCTGGCCCTCTGGGGCGGCCGCACGGCCCCCGAGCACCAGACGCTACGCGCGCCCGAACTGGGCAGCACCATGGTGCGCGGCCGCATTGGCGCCACCGGCAATGCCTTTAATCTGGGCGAAATGACGATCACCCGTTGTTCGGTTCAGCTGACCGACGGACCGGTTGGCCACGCCTATGTGCAAGGCCGCAGCAAGGAAAAGGCGCGGATTGCAGCACTGGTGGACGCCATGATGCAGACAGGCGCTGCCGAAGCGATCCGCGCCGACATCCTGACGCCCTTGGCCGAGGCACGGGAAACCGCCAAAGCCGCCCGCGCAGCCAAGGCCGCCGCGACCAAGGTTGATTTCTTCACCATGGCGAGAGGAGAGGACTGATGCAGACACTTACTAACACCCCATCCCTCGGCGGTGGTTTTACCGAGGCGCCGCAGCAATCCGCCCGCGCCTTTCGTGCGGTGATGAACGCGATGGCCCGCCCCGGTGTGATCGAAACACTGGACATCGCCGCCCCACCCGCGCCCCTGTCTGTGGCCGCTGGCACGCTGGCGCTGACCCTCTTGGATCACAACACGCCTGTCTATCTGGCAGGGAAATGGGACTGCGCAGCGGTACGTGACTGGCTGACCTTCCACACCAGCGCGCCATTTAGCAGCGCGGAGGAGGCTGATTTTGCCTTTGGTGACTGGGACGCGCTGCACCCTATCAGCGCCTACCGCATTGGCACGTCGGAATACCCCGACCGCAGCGCCACGCTGGTGGTGGAAATGCCCGCACTGTCCAACACCGGCGCCACGCTGACCGGCCCCGGCATCAAGGACAGCGCGCAACTGTCCCTGCCTGACGTCGCAGCCGCGCGCGCCAACGCGGCGCTGTTCCCGCTGGGCTATGACCTATTCCTGTGCGCAGGCGACCAACTGGCCGCCCTGCCCCGTTCCACCAAGGTGAGGACTGCCTGATGTATGTAGCTGTTAAAGGCGGCGAAAAGGCCATTGATGCCGCCCACGCCTGGCTGGCCGAGGAACGCCGCGGCGACACCGCGATCGCCGAACTGTCGGTCGCGCAGATCCGCGAACAACTGGCGCTGTCGGTCAACCGCGTGATGGCCGAAGGGTCGCTTTATGATCCTAATCTGGCCGCGCTGGCGATCAAACAGGCCCGTGGTGATCTGATCGAAGCGGTGTTCCTGATCCGCGCCTATCGCACCACGCTGCCGCGTTTTGGCGCCACCCTGCCGGTGGAAACCGCCGATATGACCTGTGACCGCCGCGTCAGCGCCACCTTCAAGGATGCGCCGGGCGGTCAGGTTCTGGGCCCGACGTTTGACTACACCCACCGTCTGCTGGATTTCAAACTGGCCGCTGACGGTGAGGTGGCAGAGGCCCCGACACGCGGCGCCCCGGAAGAGGCAACACCGCATATCACCACGTTCCTGAAGCAAGAGGGCGTGATCCAAACAGAGGTCGACAGCGGCGACACCCCCCGCGACCTGACCCGCGAACCGCTGGAACTGCCCGCAGATCGCGCGTTGCGTCTGCAGGCACTGACCCGTGGGGATGAGGGCTTCGTTCTAGGCATGGCCTATTCCACCCAACGCGGCTACGCGCGCAACCACGCCTTTGTCGGTGAATTGCGCATCGGCACCGTAGATGTGGAAATGGAGATCCCTGAACTGGGCTTCGCCATCGAGGTGGGCGAGGTTGAGCTGACCGAATGTGAAACCGTGAACCAATTCACCGGCTCGAAAACCGAACCGCCACAGTTCACCCGTGGCTACGGTCTGGTCTTTGGCCAGTCAGAGCGCAAGTCGATCTCGATGGCGCTGGTGGATCGTGCCCTGCGTTGGGAAGAGCTGGGCGAGGACAACATGGGCGCCCCGGCGCAGGACGCTGAATTTGTCCTCTATCATGCGGACAACATTCAGGCGACGGGCTTCCTCGAACATATCAAACTGCCGCATTACGTCGATTTCCAATCCGAACTGGAACTGGTGCGCAAACTGCGCGCAGAGGCCGAAGAGCGAAACGGCGCAAACATCGCCCCGCAACAGGAGGCGGCGGAATGAGCTTGGACGCAACCCCCACTGTCGTTGTCTTCGACATCAGCAAGGTGCTGGTCGACTGGCAGCCGGAACTGGCCTGGGCCGATCATTTTGACGATGTGACCGACATCCACGCCTTTATGGAGCGCGTCGATTTTTACGACCGCAATCTGCGCGGCGACAACGGCGAAACCTTCGTCGATATGGCGCAAGAACTTGACGATCCCGCCGACCAGAAGCGGCTGGCGGACTATGTGCCGAACTATGCCAAAACCGTGCAAAACGCGGTGCCCGGCACGTGGGAGATCTTGGACGATCTGAAATCACGTGGCGTGCCCGTACATGCGATCACCAACTGGTCGGCAGAGACATGGCCTGAGGGTCTGAAAGCCCACCCAAGACTGGCAGAGGTGTTTGGCACCCTCGTCGTCTCTGGCCGTGAGGGCGTGATCAAACCCGACCGCCGCATCTTCGACATTCTATGTGAGCGCGCAAATGTGGCGCCCGAAGACTGCGTTTTCATTGATGACAGCCCCAAAAACGTCGACGGCGCACGCGCGGCGGGTTGGGATGCCATCCACTTCACCGGGGCGGATGCCCTGCGCACGGCACTGGAACAAAGGGGCCTGCTATGAGCGACTATAACTTCGCCTATCTTGACGAACAGACCAAGCGGATGATCCGCCGCGCCATTCTGAAGGGGCTGGCTGTGCCGGGCTATCAGGTGCCATTCGCCAGCCGCGAAATGCCGATGCCTTATGGCTGGGGCACGGGTGGCGTGCAGGTTTCAGCCGCGGTTCTGTGCCCAGAGGACACGATGAAGGTCATCGACCAGGGCGCCGACGACACCACCAACGCCGTATCCATCCGCAAGTTTTTTGAAAAAACGGCAGAGGTGGCCACCACCGAAGCGACGGATGAGGCCGACGTCATCCAGACCCGCCACCGCATTCCCGAACAGGATCTGCGCGAGGATCAAATCCTTGTCTATCAGGTGCCAATCCCCGAACCGCTGCGGTTTCTGGAACCCAGCGAGGTTGAGACGCGCAAAATGCACGCGCTAGAGGAATACGGGCTGATGCACGTCAAACTCTACGAAGACATCGCGCGCAACGGCGCCATCGCCACATCCTACGCCTATCCGGTGAAGGTAGAAGGGCGCTATGTCATGGATCCCTCGCCCATCCCGAAATTCGACAACCCCAAGCTGGAAATGGCCGCTGTGCAACTGTTCGGCGCGGGCCGTGAACAGCGCATCTATGCCCTGCCGCCCTACACGCAGGTCGTCAGTCTGGATTTTGAGGATCACCCGTTTGATCCGTCCAAGGCCGATCACCCCTGCGGACTGTGTGGCAGCGAAGACAGCTATCTGGATGAGGTCATCATGGATGACAGCGGCAGCCGGATGTTTGTCTGTTCCGACACCGATTACTGCCAGTCGCGCCGCGCGGCCGGCCATGTGGGCCACCAAGGTGTGCCATTTGAAGAGGTTTCAGCATGACCCCGCTTTTGCAAGTGCGTGACATCGCAAAATTCTACGGCGGCCGTGTGGGCTGCACCAATGTGTCCTTTGACCTCTACCCCGGTGAGGTGCTGGGCATTGTGGGCGAATCCGGGTCGGGTAAATCCACCCTGCTGAACTGTCTGGCCGGCCATCTGGCGCCTGATCAGGGTGAGGTTTTGTTTGACACCCGCGCGGATGGTCAACGTGATACTGTGACCATGTCGGAACCGGAACGGCGGATGCTGGGGCGGACCGACTGGGCCTTTGTCCACCAGCACGCCCGCGACGGGCTGCGCATGGGCGTCAGTGCCGGTGGTAACGTCGGCGAACGGCTGATGGCGGTGGGTGCGCGGAACTATGGCGACATCCGCACACAGGCGCTTGATTGGCTGGAACGGGTCGAAATTGCGGGCGACCGCATTGATGACCGCCCCAGCGCCTTTTCCGGCGGCATGCAGCAGCGGTTGCAAATCGCCCGCAATCTGGTCACTGGCCCGCGTCTGGTCTTTATGGATGAACCCACTGGCGGTTTGGATGTGTCGGTTCAGGCGCGCCTCCTCGACCTCTTGCGCGGTCTGGTGCGTGACATGGGGCTCAGCGCCATCATCGTCACCCATGATCTGGCGGTGGTGCGCCTGCTGGCGGATCGTCTGATGGTGATGAAATCGGGACATGTGGTGGAACAGGGCCTGACCGATCAGGTTCTGGATGATCCGCAACATGGCTATACGCAGCTGCTGGTCAGCTCGGTCCTGCAGGTTTGATAGGGGACACACGATGATTGAGATTCGAAACCTTGAGAAGAGCTTTATCCTGCACAATCAGGGCGCGGCGGTGATCCCTGTGATGGCAGGCGCGCATCTGGATGTTGCGGCGGGCGAATGCGTGGCCCTGACCGGCGCGTCGGGCGCGGGCAAGTCCACCCTGATGCGGATGATCTACGGCAACTATCTGGCCAATGGCGGGTCGATCAAAGTGGGCGATGTGGATGTCGCCCGGGCTGAACCGCGTGAAATCCTGACCCTACGACGTGAGGTTCTGGGCTATGTCAGCCAGTTCCTGCGCGTGGTGCCACGGGTGCCGACCCTAACGGTGGTGGCAGAGCCGCTACTGGCGCTGGGCACCCCGGTGGACGAGGCAGAGGCGCGGGCCAAGGATCTGCTAGCGCAGCTCAATATCCCCGAACGTCTGTGGTCGCTGTCACCCACCACGTTTTCCGGTGGCGAACAACAGCGGGTTAACATCGCCCGTGGCTTTGCCCATCGCTATCCGGCGCTGTTGTTGGATGAACCGACGGCGTCGCTGGATGCCAAAAACCGTGAGGTGGTGCTGTCGCTGATCGAGGATGCCAAAGCAGGCGGCGCTGCCATCATCGGGATTTTCCATGATGAGGCCGCGCGCGATCGTGTCTGTGATCGGGTGGTGGATGTGACGGGATTTACCCCCGTGCGTGCCGCATGACCCGTGCGGGACCACAGGGGCGTTTCATCGCCGTGGTCGGCCCGTCAGGCGTCGGCAAGGACAGCGTGATGGACGCCTATTGCGCCGCCCATCCGACCGTATTGCGCACGCGGCGGGTGATCACCCGTTCGGCAGAGGCGGTGGGCGAAGACTCTGATGCTGTGTCCGTGGCCGAATTTCAGGCGATGGCAGCGGCGGGGGAGTTTGCCCTGCATTGGCAGGCACATGGATTGCACTATGGCATTCCCACAGGCGTGGATGCAGCACTGGCAGAGGGGCGTGATGTGATGGCGAACCTGTCACGATCTGTGCTGCCAATGCTGGCCGAACGATTCGAACGCTCCGCGATCCTGCTGATCACCGCACCGGAGGAGGTGCTGGCCGCCCGTCTGGCCGCCCGTGGCCGTGAAACCGTGGAAGAACAGGCGCGACGTTTGAAACGGGCGCAGTTCCAGATCGCCGAGGGGCTGAACCCGATTGAGATTTGCAATGACGGCCCGCTGTCGCAGACCATCGCGCAGGTCGACGCCGCGCTTCAGCCGGAAAGGGCGTAGCGGTGGATCAGATGGAACATGCCTGCCTCATCCTCCCCCACAAGGCAGAGGTCACGAATGACAAAGGGGCGCGGCAGGATCGAGGCCAGCAATGGCTCCATACGCTGCCGTATGGTTTCAACCTGCGCCTTGGGCACCTTGCCGGTCAAGGTCAGGTGAAAGCGGAACTCCTCCATCACATAGGGGTAGCCCCACTGCGCCAGCAATTCCTCTTGCCGCTCACTCAGGCGGGACTGGCGACGCTTGGCCAATTCGGCCGCATTGAGCGGCGCGCGGAACGGGTCCAGCGCGGCAACCGTGGCGCCCGCCAGATCGCCCAACGCGCTTGCATCACCTTCGACGGTCAGCGCCAAAAACCGGCCCAGCGGGGTCAGCTGCAACCCGTCCAAAACCACCGGCGCACGGGTGGCGCAGAAGGCCTGCGTCGCCTCCATCAACCCCGCGACCGTCATGCCCTCGGCCAGACGAAACGGCGGTTTCACCGTGCCATGCAGTCCGTATTTGCGCGGCACATCGGTCAGGGCGGCCACATCCAGCCCCTCAACAACCGGATGATCCACAGCCGCCCCAGCGGCCAGATCCCAGCCCAGCCAACTGGCCCCGAAATCAGCCAAGTCGCCCGCTTCGGGGGCGTAGTAGATGGCATAGCGTTTAAATGCGCTTGCGGATTGGGTCACGGGCTGGCCTCACCTTCTCTTCTCATCGACAATAGCGGCCCAGATGCCGCGCAAAGGTAACGCGACCATGACAAAAGAGCAGATCTTCGCCAATGCCAATATCGTTCTACCGGATCAGGTGATCCACGGTGCTGTCACCGTACGCGACGGCGTGATCACCGCGATCGACAGCGGCACATCGGTGCCCACAGGGGCCGAAGATTTCGAAGGCGACCTGTTGTGCCCCGGTCTGGTGGAACTGCACACCGACAATCTGGAACGTCACATTCAGCCCCGCCCCAAGGTGGACTGGCCCCATGCCGCCGCCCTTGTGGCGCATGATGCGGAGCTGGCCAGCACGGGAATCACCACCGTGTTTGACGCCATGCGCGTCGGATCCACCCCCACCGGCAAGAGCCGTTATGGCGCCTATGCCCGTTCGTTGGCAACCGAGCTATTGGACATGCGCAGCGCCGGTGCGTTGAAAATCAGCCACTACCTGCACCTGCGGGCAGAGGTCTGTTCTGAAACGCTGGAAGAGGAAATGGCCGCCTTTGGGCCAGAGGACCGCGTAGGCATCGTCAGCCTGATGGATCACACCCCTGGTCAGCGTCAGTTCCGCGACATCAGCAAGCTGAAAACCTACGTGATGGGCAAGAACAACCTGAACGAAGAAGAGTTCGCCGATCACGTCGCCAACCTGCAGGACATGCGCGCCCGCAACGGCGACCGCCATGAGGTGGTCGCAGTGGCAGAGGCAAAACGATACGGTGCCGTATTGGCCAGCCATGATGACACCACCCGTGGGCATGTGGAAACATCGGCCCATCACGGCATTCATCTGGCGGAATTCCCGACGACTGTAGAGGCTGCGCAGGCCTGCCGCGATCACGGGATTGCGGTGATGATGGGGGCACCAAACCTGATCCGTGGCGGATCGCATTCGGGCAATGTCGCTGCGGGTGAATTGGCAGAGCTGGACCTGTTGGACATCGTGTCCTCAGACTATGTGCCGGCGGCGTTGTTGGCAGCGGGTCTGCTCCTGGGCGATATGTGGGGCAACACAGCGCGGGGGATCAAAACGATCACGCAAACGCCAGCACGGGCCAGCGGGCTGATGGATCGCGGTGACATCGCCATCGGGCAACGTGCGGACATGATCCGCGTCAAACGCATCGCCAACGCACCGGTTCTGCGCGGAACATGGGTACAGGGCAACCGCGTCGCCTGATCGGGCGCGGGAATGAATGTCAGGGGCGGTTTGCGGTGCTGAGGCGTCGCGGCCGTACTTGCCCATTGAGGGTAAAGCGCATAGCGTCGCGCCAGTTTTGCACCGGAACGCGCTATGGCCACGCCCCCCGAAAATTTGCCTGATGATGTGCCAGAAAGCTTGGTGAGCTATCTGACCCCGCTGAACTTGCTGCCGCGCAATGCTGTCTGGCACCGTCTACAGGGGGGACAAACGAACCGACTGTGGCACCTTTGCGGGGATGGCGCCCCGGTGGTGGTAAAGCTGTTCAGCACATCAGGCACAACGCCTTTGTTTCCCAATGATCCGGCGCAAGAGGCATTGATGCTACACCATCTGGCCCCGCAGGGTCTGGCGCCTGCGCTGCTGCATTCAGGGACATGCGCGGCGGGGGCCGTTCTGCTCTACGCCCATCAGACAGGAACCCCTTGGCAAACGGATGCCAGCCGTGCCGGTCAACTGCTGCAGCGGCTACATAACACGCCAGCCCCAGCCAATTTGCGCCAAATCCACGGTGGGTCTGCAATGGTCGAGGCGCAGGTGGCACAGATGTGGCCACAACTGGATTCTGCATTGCAGGACCAGCTGACCCGTTTGAAACCACAGACCAAAATACGCGCCAGCGATCAAATCTGCCTGCTGCATGGTGATCCGGTGCCCGGCAATATCCTGATCGGCGAAAGTGCGGCGCAAGATATGCTGATTGACTGGCAATGCCCTGCCGTCGGCGATCCGGCGGAGGATCTGGCGCTATTTCTATCCCCCGCGATGCAACAGATTTATCGCGGCACCGCGCTTAGCACGCGGGAATACGATGGTTTTCTAAATGCGTATGACGACACCAAAATTGGCGCACGTGTGATAGAAATGGCCCCTTGGCATCATTGGCGCATGGCTGCCTATTGCGGCTGGAAGGCAACAAAAGGCAGCCCAGCTTACGCAGCCGCGCTACCTCTTGAGGTCGAAGCGTTGATCAGATGCAGTAAAATGCCAAGCAACTAATCAGCGCACCGGCGACAACGCCCCCAGACAACCACAGGAACCGTCCCGCCCAACCCGTTCCGGTTGGGGTATCCTCTTCAGTGGTTTGGCGTATCAGTGCCGCCTCGACCAAACTTGGCAAGCGCGGGCCGAATCTGCCCAGAACAACTGCGGTCTTCGCCAGATCAGACAGCACAGCACGAGGCCCAATGCTGACTTTGATGTAGTCCTCGACCACCGGCTTGGCGACGTCCCAGATGTTGATTTCGGGGTGCAGCGAACGTGCGACACCTTCGACCACCACCATGGTACGCTGCAACAGGATCAGTTCGGTGCGGGTTTCCATGCCGAACCGCTCTGTCACCTCGAACAGGTAATTCAGCAAACGCCCCATGGAAATCTGGGTGGCGTCCATGCCAAAAATCGGCTCGCCCACCGCGCGCAAAGCGCGGGCAAATTCATCGACGTCCTGCGATGCGGGCACATAGCCTGCCTCAAAATGGACCTGTGCCACACGTTTGTAATCGCGGCGGATAAACCCATAGAGGATTTCGGCATAGACCCGACGGGTGTATTCGTCGATCTGGCCCATGATGCCAAAGTCATAGGCGATGATATCGCCGTTGGCGGCGACCTTCAGGTTGCCCTGGTGCATATCGGCGTGAAAGAAGCCGTCGCGCAGCGCGTGGCTAAGGAACAGCTGCAACACCCGTTCGCCAATCGCGCGGCGGTCATGGCCCGCAGCATCTAGCGCGTCATTATCGCCCAAGGGCAGGCCATCGGCCCAGTCCATCGTCATGATCTGACGACCCGACAGCCCCCAACGCACCTGCGGCAGTTGGAACCCTGCGTCTTTTTCGGTGTTGGCTTGGAACTCAGACGCCGATGCCGCCTCAAGGCGCAGGTCCAGTTCGCCCTTTACCACGCCTTCAAAATGCTCGATCACCTCGCGCGGACGCAACCGGCGCGACGCGGGCGACAGCAGCTGAATCGTGTCTGCCGCCAGATAGAACGCATCAATATCCTTCTGGAACGCGCGATCAATGCCGGGGCGCAGCACCTTCACCGCAACCTCTTCACCCGTATCGGCGCGGCGCGCACGGTGCACCTGTGCGATGGAGGCGGCGGCAACAGGATCGCTAAATTCAGAATAGACCTCTTCCAGCGGGCGCCCCAGTTCCTCTTCGACGCAGTGGCGGGCTTCCTCAATGGAAAACGGCGGCAGCTGATCCTGCAGCACGCGCAACTGCTGGGCCATTTCGGGACCAACAACGTCAGGGCGGGTCGAAAGGATCTGACCGAACTTGATATAGGCCGGACCCAGCGCGGTGATCGCGCGGGTCACAGGTGGCATGTTAGGATCACCCTTGTAGCCCAACCAACGGAAGGGCCATGCCAGCACACGGGCCGCAATACGTACAGAGCGCGGCGCATCCACAGCGTCCAATGCCTGCCCCATTGCGCCCGTACGTTCAAAGGTGGCGCCAGTGCGGATCAGGCGCCAGATATTATGTGGTCCACGCATCGCTTAGATCTTCCAGCCGGAATGCAGACAGGCAATGCCCATCGTCAGGTTGCGATACTTGGCGTTTTCAAACCCTGCCTGTTTCACCATGCCAAGGAAGGTGTCCTGATCAGGAAACTTGCGGATCGATTCGACCAGATATTGATAGCTGTCGCTATCACCGGCGATGACCTGACCCATTTTGGGAATGATGTTGAAGGAATAAAGGTCATAGACCTTCTGCATCATGTCATTGGGAATCTGGCTAAACTCCAGCACCATCAAACGCCCACCAGGTTTCAGCACGCGGTAAGCTTCGTTCAATGCCTCCTGCGGGCGGGTCACGTTCCGAATGCCGAAGCTGATGGTGTAGGTGTCAAAGGTGTTGTCCGGAAACGGCAGCGCCATCGCATCGCCCGTCACCCAATCCAGACTGTCGGCCATCTGATCGGCCTCGGCGCGTTTGCGTCCCTCAACCAGCATCGGTTCGGTCAGATCACACACGGTGGCATGACCATAGCCAGCACGTTTCAAATAGCGGAAGGAAATGTCACCGGTGCCACCGGCCACATCCAGCAACTTGGTCCCTGGACGCGGCGCAATCCAATCCATCATTGCATCCTTCCAGATGCGGTGGATGCCCATGCTCATCGCGTCGTTCATCACGTCATATTTCGACGCAACAGAGCCAAAGACCCCCTGAACCCGTCCGGCCTTTTCCGACTCGGGCACGGTTTCAAAACCAAAGTGGGTGGTGTTTTCGCTGTTCTGGGTCATAGGCCTTGCCAGTCCGTTAATCTCCCCTTTCTTATAGAGCGCTCACAGGGCGCTGCAATGCGCCTATCTGTCATTGGAGACGACGAATGCCCGAATTGCCCGAAGTTGAAACCGTGATGCGCGGCCTTGCCCCCTCGATGGAGGGTGCGGTGATCACGCGGGCACAGGTGAATCGTCCCGATTTGCGCTGGCCGTTTCCCGACCGCATGGCGGAACGGTTGGTGGGGCAGCGTGTCGAACGGTTGCGGCGACGGTCGAAATATATCCTTGCCGATCTGGCATCTGGTGAAACGCTACTGATCCATCTGGGCATGTCGGGGCGGATGCTGGTGTCTGGTGATCCTTTGGGCCAGTTTGTGCATGACCACCCAGTAGCTGAAAAACATGACCATGTCGTCCTGGACATGGACAATGGCGCGCGCATCACCTTCAATGATCCGCGCCGGTTCGGGGCGATGGACCTGCTGGACACCGCGACAGCGGAGGATAGCAAGCTCCTCAGCGTGTTGGGGCCGGAACCACTGGGCAACCAGTTTTCCGAACAGCACCTGATCAACGCCTTTCAGAACAAGAAAAGCCCGGTGAAAACCGCCCTGCTGGATCAGGGAATCATCGCTGGCCTTGGTAACATCTATGTCTGCGAAACCCTCTACCGCGCAGGGATCAGCCCCAAACTCAAAGCGGGCGCTATCGCTCAGCAGAAAGTCGCCGGTCTGGTGCCGATCATTCGCGAGGTGCTGCAAGACGCCATCGAAGCAGGCGGTTCCAGCCTCAAGGACTTTCGCAGTGCGGGCGGTGAATTAGGTTATTTTCAACACCGTTTTGATGTTTACGACCGCGAAGGCGAACCCTGCAAACGCGAGGGGTGCACAGGGACCGTACAACGTGTGGTGCAATCAGGCCGATCCAGTTTTTACTGCCCTACCTGTCAAAGATAGCTTGATCCGGGCCGCGGTATTGGCCAGTAATCAGCACTGACCGGAACAATGGAAAGCTAAATTCATGGCCTATGAGACGATCATCGTCGAAGTAGAAGACCACATCGCGCTGGTGAAACTGAATCGCCCCGATGCAATGAACGCGCTAAACGCGCAGCTGATGAGCGAACTGGCCGATGCGATGAAGTCGGCACAAACTAATGACAAGGTGCGCTGCATCGTCCTGACAGGCAACGAGAAGGCTTTTGCCGCCGGTGCCGACATCAAGATGATGAGCGAAAAAAGCTACACAGACGTCTTTACCGAGGATCTGTTTGGCGCCGAATGCGCCGAAGTGACCAACGTGCGCAAGCCCGTGATCGCAGCCGTATCCGGCTACGCGCTGGGCGGAGGCTGTGAACTGGCGATGATGTGTGACTTCATCATCTGTTCGGACACTGCCAAGTTTGGCCAACCCGAGGTGAACTTGGGTGTGATGGCCGGTATCGGTGGCACCCAGCGCCTGACCCGTGCCATTGGCAAAGCCAAGGCAATGGATATGAACCTGACCGGCCGCTTCATGGACGCCGAAGAGGCGGAACGCGCAGGCCTCGTCAGCCGTATCGTGCCCGCCAAGAAACTGATGGAAGAAGCGATGGGCGCCGCAGGCAAGATCGCTGAAAAGGGCATGGTATCCCTGATGGCCATCAAAGAGGCGGTGAACCAATCCTTTGAGATGCCGCTGGATCAAGGCCTGCTGTTTGAGCGCCGCATGTTCCATTCGCTCTTTGCGACTGAAGACCAGAAAGAAGGCATGTCCGCCTTCATCGACAAGCGTACCCCGCAATTCCGCGACAAATAAGCGGCCATCCCCCTGCGCCTAGCGTTGGGAAGCATAAAAATAAGGGAAACGGGCGGCCTAGCTGCCCGTTTTTCAGTTGCATCTCAGCGAATCTTGGCTAAAAGGGCGCCAGACATGCGCGTGAAGCCCGCTCTGGCTAGATGATTCCCGACAGAACTCTGCTGTCAGGTGGGGCACGTGCTGATTACATATAACCCCGAACCAGAGGGACCATCGAAATGGCAAACTCGCCCCAGGCAAAAAAACGCGCCCGTCAGAACGAAACCCGTTTTGCAGTAAACAAAGCACGTCGTTCGCGCATCCGCACCTTCCTGCGCAAAGTTGAAGAAGCAATCGCATCCGGCGACAAAGAAGCAGCAACCGCAGCTCTGCGCGCATGCCAGCCCGAACTGATGCGTGGCGTTTCCAAAGGTGTGTTCCACAAAAACACCGCTTCGCGCAAAATGTCCCGCCTCGCGGCACGCGTGAAAGCTCTGGGTTGATCGGCACCAGCCAACCCATTGAAAAAACGTATAAAGACGTCACCATTCGGTGGCGTCTTTTTTATTGTCAATTTTAGACAATACACCCGAATGTTGCATCCAAGAGAGTGCTCAGAGATTCTTTTTGGGAATCTCGGAGTCAAGCCCAGAAGTTCAGTTGCGACTCGTGGCGCCGAATTGATACCTTCTCCATACAGCGATTCCACATCGCCTTGGGGGGACAGGCGCCTAAGTGATTCCATTCGGTAGCGAATGGTTCCATGAGGGTTTCATGGGCTCCGCGTGATGACCGTTCTTGCAGTGAACGGCACCGTTGCGCGGCACCTTAGGCTATTGCCACGCCCGTCCTACATTAAGACGCGTCTCAAGCGCACCATTGGCATGTCAGTTGGGGGACAGGCATGCGCAGATCATGGTGCGTGGCGTGAAGTTCGGTCCAGACCTGGACGATCCAACCGTTGCAACAATGCTGCAACGGACAGGATTGTTTTTGTCTGAGGCCAAGTTGGTACGAGTTTTGCGGCGCCACGTGCAGGCGCCGATGGAAGTTTTGACGAAGAAAAGACAGGCTGGGATTTGGGGAATATGACGCAGGATCAGTGGGGCCAACTAAAACAAAACCTATTGAACACAGTAGGTAAGAACAATTTCGCAACATGGATCGAGCCGCTCGAATTTGTCGAGATCGCCGATGGTGTTGCCAGCTTTCAGGCACCGACGACCTTTCTGGGCAACTATGTATCGCAGAATTTTGGCGACCTGATTGTTCACAAACTGAATGAAGGCGGTGCCAACGTGCGCCGTATCCATTTCCGTGTGGGCACAAGCACCCCGCGCCCGCAGGCCCCTGCCGCGCGCCCCGCTGCTGCACCTGCCGCTTATGAAACCGTGACCGCATCTGCCGCTCCTGCCGCCCAGCCCCGTTTGGCCGATGCCCCTGAGACCATCCGCCCCGCCACGGTCGAGTCGATCACCGATTCCCCTGTCGATGGCGCGATCGCTCAGGATCTGCTGCCCGGCGCCCCGCTGGATGCGCGTTTCACCTTTGACACCTTCGTCGTCGGCAAGCCGAACGAACTGGCCCATGCCGCAGCGCGCCGCGTTGCCGAAGGTGGTCCTGTAACCTTTAACCCGCTGTTCCTTTATGGCGGTGTTGGCCTTGGTAAGACCCACCTGATGCACGCCATTGCGTGGGAGTTGCAGACCAAACGCCCCGATCTGAACGTGGTGTACCTGTCCGCAGAACAGTTCATGTACCGTTTCGTGCAGGCGCTGCGCGACCGCAAGATGATGGATTTCAAACAGCTGTTCCGTTCGGTCGACGTGCTGATGGTGGACGATGTGCAATTCATCGCGGGCAAAGACAGCACGCAGGAAGAGTTCTTTCACACCTTCAACGCGCTGGTTGATCAGAACAAGCAGATCATCATTTCTGCCGATCGCGCACCGGGTGAGATCAAAGATCTGGAAGACCGCATCAAATCGCGCCTGCAATGTGGTCTGGTCGTTGACCTGCACCCCACCGACTATGAACTGCGCCTCGGCATTCTGCAGTCCAAGGTCGAACAGCATTCGCAACAATACCCCGGTCTGGAACTGGCCCCCGGCGTGCTGGAATTCCTTGCCCACCGCATCAGCACCAACGTCCGTGTGCTGGAAGGTGCGCTGACCCGTCTGTTCGCCTTCGCGTCGCTGGTAGGTCGCCCGATCACCATGGAACTGACGCAGGACTGCCTGGCTGACGTGCTGCGCGCGTCCGAGCGTAAGATCACCGTGGAAGAGATCCAGCGTAAAGTGTCTGAACACTACAACATCCGCCTGTCCGACATGATCGGCCCCAAACGTGTGCGCACCTACGCCCGCCCGCGTCAGGTGGCGATGTACCTGTGCAAACAGCTGACCAGCCGTTCCCTGCCGGAAATCGGTCGCCGTTTTGGTGGCCGTGACCACACCACCGTCATGCACGGTGTGAAACGCATCGAAGAGCTGCGCCAGCAGGACGGTCAGATCGCCGAAGATCTGGAGCTGCTGCGCCGCGCGCTGGAAGCGTAAGCACCACGCAGAAACACGAGCCGGGCGGCAAAACCGTCACCGGAACCGCACAATTGGGCGTCGCAGCATCCGCTTGCGGCGCCCATCTACTTGACGGCCCCGTCAAACACCCGCAGAAACCAAGAAAAGGCTTGAGGCCACACGGGATTGCGATACCTTGCATCCCCCGGGCATCCCCCCGGAAATGGCCACACTGGGATAGGAGCGAGGGAATGAAATTCAGCATCGAACGCGGGACACTTCTGAAGGCCGTCTCTCAGGCGCAATCAGTTGTCGAACGCCGCAACACCATTCCAATTCTGGCAAACGTTCTGATCGAGGCAGAGGGCGACACCGTCCAGTTCCGCGCCACCGATCTGGACATCGAAGTGGTCGATAAAGCCACCGCGCAGGTGGAAAAAGCGGGTGCCACCACCGTGTCCGCCGTGACGCTGCACGAAATCGTTCGCAAACTGCCCGACGGCGCATTGGTCACCCTGACTGAAGACGGCGTTGCCGGACGCCTGACCGTTGAGGCGGGCCGCTCAAACTTCAACTTGGCGACCCTGCCCAAGGAAGATTTCCCCGTTATGGCCAGCGCGGAATACGCCAGCAACTTCTCGGCGCCCGCGCCGGTGCTGCGCCGCCTGTTCGACAAATCGAAATTCGCCATCTCGACCGAGGAAACCCGGTACTATCTGAACGGCGTTTACCTGCATGTCTCTGACAGCGAAAACGGCAAGGTGCTGCGCGCCGTCGCAACCGACGGTCACCGTCTGGCCCGCATCGACGCCGACCTGCCGATGGAAGCGGGCGACATGCCCGGCGTCATCGTTCCGCGCAAAACCGTGGGTGAGCTGCGCAAGCTGCTCGATGATGACGAAATGCTGATCGCGGTATCCGTGAGCGAAACCAAAATCCGCTTCGCCACCCCGAACATCACCCTGACATCCAAGGTCATTGACGGCACCTTCCCCGACTACAGCCGCGTGATCCCGATGGGCAACACCCGCAAGATGGAGGTCGACGCGTCCGAATTTGCGTCTGCTGTTGACCGTGTGGCCACGGTTTCGTCGGAACGCTCGCGTGCAGTGAAAATGTCGCTGGAAGAGGATCGCCTGATCCTGTCCGTGAACGCCCCCGACAGCGGCGCCGCCGAAGAAGAGCTGGCCGTCGCCTACAACGACGAACGGCTGGAGATCGGCTTTAACGCGAAATACCTGCTGGAAATTGCCAGCCAGGTCGATCGCGAAAACGCGGTCTTTATGTTCAACTCCTCCGGTGATCCGACCCTGATGCGCGAAGGTAGCGATACCTCTGCCGTCTACGTCGTGATGCCGATGCGCGTCTGACCCAAACGGTCCCGCTGGCGGAGTTTGATCCAAACTCCGCTGGCGTTTTCTGATCCAGAAAACGCCCCCTATGGCAGAACTTGCACTCAAATCCCTCACCCTGTCCCATTTCCGGTCGCACAAGCGGGCGGAAATTTCCTGCGATGGCCGCCCTGTCGCCATCTACGGCGGCAATGGTTCGGGCAAGACCAATATCCTTGAAGCGGTCTCCCTCTTCTCCCCCGGTCGTGGGCTGCGCCGTGCCTCGGCCGAAGAGATGACGCGCCGGCCAGAGGCGCTGGGATGGAAGCTGACCGGCCTCTTGCAGCGCGACAGCCAAGTGTCAGAGATTGAGATCTGGTCCGACAGTGGTGCCGCACGCCAGCTAAAGATCGACAGCAAATCTCAGCCACAGCTGGAACTGGCCAAACAAGCACGGATCCTGTGGCTGATCCCGTCGATGGACCGCCTGTGGATCGAAGGTGCCGAAGGCCGCCGCCGCTTTCTGGACCGCATGGCCCTGTCGTTTTTCCCCAACCACGGCGAGGCGACGCTGGCCTATGAAAAGGCGATGCGTGAACGCAACCGCCTGCTAAAGGATCAGCAGCGTGATGCCTTTTGGTACAAAGCGTTAGAGGCGCAGATGGCAGACCATGGCGCGGTGATCCATGACAACCGCCAGCGCAGCCTTGCCTTCATCGCCACTGCGCAAGCACAGGCAGAAACCGCCTTTCCCACTGCCGATCTGGACCTGACCCAGAGCGAAGGTGAGATGCCGCAAACCGCGGATGACCTACTGACCGCACTGGCAGAAAGCCGTTTCCGCGACCTCAGCGCCGGGCGCACGCTAGTGGGACCGCATCGCACCGACCTGTACGGCGTGTTCGCGGCCAAAGGCGTTCCGGCCAAAGACTGTTCAACGGGCGAACAAAAGGCCCTGCTCGTCTCGCTCATCCTTGCCAATGCGCGGGCGCTGGCGGATCAGATCGGCATGCCACCGATCCTGTTGCTGGATGAGGTCGCCGCACATCTGGACGCCACCCGTTTGGCCGCGCTCTATGATGAGATTTGCGGTTTTGGCGCGCAGGCGTGGATGACAGGCACGGGGCCGGAACTGTTCGATAGCCTCGGCCCTCGCGCGCAGTATCTGGAGGTTCGCGAAGAGGCGGGCGCCTCAACCGTGATCCAGCATTAAGAGCGTCACTTGCCTTTGGTCCAAAATCGCCTACGGGGCGTGACAACCCCCGTCAGGTTTCGTATATCTTTTGGACCCAAGAAGTAGGAAGGCCGGCATGTCCGACACCGATCAAAATTCGCAAGAATACGGCGCAGATTCCATTAAGGTTCTCAAAGGCTTGGAGGCGGTTCGCAAACGCCCCGGCATGTACATCGGTGACACCGACGATGGGTCGGGCCTGCACCATATGGTCTATGAGGTGGTGGATAACGGCATCGACGAAGCGCTGGCGAAACACGCCGACTTCGTACAGGTGAAAATCCACGCCGACAGCTCTGTTTCTGTGCGCGACAACGGCCGTGGTATTCCCGTCGACATCCACGAGGAAGAAGGCGTTTCCGCGGCCGAGGTTATCATGACCCAGCTGCACGCCGGTGGTAAGTTTGACAGCAACTCCTACAAGGTTTCGGGCGGTCTGCACGGCGTAGGCGTGTCCGTTGTGAACGCGCTGTCGGTCTGGCTGGAACTGCGCATCTGGCGCAACGGTAAGGAACACTGGGCCAAGTTTGAGCACGGCGAATGCACCGAACACCTGCGTGTTGTTGGTGACGCTGAGGGTGAAAAGGGCACCGAGGTGCGGTTCCTTGCGTCGACCGATACCTTCTCGAACCTGGAATATTCGTTTGAGACGCTGGAAAAGCGTCTGCGCGAACTGGCGTTCCTGAATTCCGGCGTGCGGATCATCCTTGAGGATGAACGCCCCGCCGAGGCGCTGCGCACTGAGCTGTACTACGACGGCGGCGTGAAAGAGTTTGTTAAATACCTCGACCGCTCCAAAACCTCCTTGATGGAGGATCCGATTTATGTGCGCGGCGAAAAGGACGACATCGGCGTTGAACTGGCGATGTGGTGGAACGACAGCTACCACGAAACCGTCCTGCCCTTTACCAACAACATCCCGCAACGCGATGGCGGCACCCACCTTGCCGGTTTCCGTGGTGCCCTGACCCGGACCCTGTCGAAATACGCACAGGACAACGGCATCGGCAAAAAGGAAAAGGTCAGCTTCACCGGTGATGACGCCCGCGAAGGCCTGACCTGCGTGTTGTCGGTGAAAGTGCCGGACCCCAAATTCTCCTCCCAGACCAAGGACAAACTGGTGTCGTCCGAGGTGCGCCCTGCAGTGGAATCGCTGGCGGGGGAAAAGCTGGCCGAATGGTTTGAGGAAAACCCCAACACCGCGAAGATGATCGTGTCCAAGATCATCGAAGCCGCACTGGCCCGCGAAGCCGCACGTAAGGCGCGCGAACTGACCCGCCGCAAAACCGCGATGGATGTGAACTTCCTGGCCGGTAAGCTCAAAGACTGCTCTGAAAAAGACCCGTCCAAAACCGAAGTCTTCCTGGTAGAGGGTGACTCGGCCGGTGGATCTGCGCAGACGGGACGTGACCGCCTGACACAGGCGATCCTGCCACTGCGTGGTAAAATCCTGAACGTCGAACGCGCCCGTTTTGACAAGATGCTCAGCAGCCAAGAGATCGGCAACCTTGTCATGGCGCTGGGAACCGGTATCGGACGCGATGAGTTCAATCTGGACAAGCTGCGCTACCACAAGATCGTAATCATGACCGATGCGGACGTCGATGGTGCCCACATCCGGACGCTGCTGTTGACCTTCTTCTACCGCCAAATGCCTGAATTGATCGAGGCAGGCCACCTCTACATCGCGCAGCCGCCACTGTATAAGGTCAGCCGTGGCAAGTCCGAGGTTTACCTGAAGGATCAGGCCGCCCTTGATGATTACCTGATCGAACAGGGCATTCAGGACACTGTTCTGAAACTGGGCAACGGCATGGAAATGGCCGGTGCTGACCTGAAACGCGTGGTCGAGGAAGCGCGCAGTCTGAAACGCCTGCTGGATGCCTTCCCCACCCATTACCCGCGTCACATTCTGGAACAGGCCGCCATCGCTGGTGCCTTTGTCCCCGGTGCGGTGGATGCAGACCTGCAGGGCGTGGCCGACAAGGTTGCCAAACGTCTGGACGAAATTGCACTGGAATACGAACGCGGCTGGCAGGGTCGGATCACACAGGATCACGGCATCCGTCTGGCCCGCATCCTACGTGGTGTCGAAGAGGTGCGCACACTAGATGGCCCGATGCTGCGGTCGGGCGAGGCGCGTAAAACCGGCAGCTTCACCCAAAGCCTGCAAGAGGTTTACAACCAAACCGCCACGCTACAACGCAAGGACCGCACTGTGCTGATCCACGGCCCGCTGGGCCTGTTGGATGCGATCCTGAAAGAGGGTGAAAAAGGCCTGTCACTGCAACGCTACAAGGGTCTGGGCGAAATGAACCCCGATCAGCTGTGGGAAACCACGCTGGACCCCGAGGCGCGCACCTTCCTGCAAGTGCAGATCGAGGACATGACCGAAGCGGACGACATCTTTACCAAGCTGATGGGCGATGTGGTGGAACCCCGCCGCGAATTCATCCAGCAAAACGCGCTGAGCGTGGAAAACCTGGATTTCTGAGCCCCTCAGACACAGCCTGCAAAGATCGCCCGCCCTTGCGCGGGCGATTTTCGTTTGTGGCAGGCTATGGCGACCCTCTGATGCCTTTTGGCACTACATGCCACCCACCAGCCCCTTACGGTCATGAAAACGGCCCCTCCTGATCCAGAAGGGGCCGTTAAAGTGCTAACAAATTGTGAGCGGGTTAGCCGCTGTAGTAACCGTCGTAACGATAGTTCTGTTGACCACCCTCGAAACAGTTCAGGATACTGGTCACAACCGCATCCTCTGGCAGCGTATCGCGCAGGTAGGTCATTGTGGTGCGCAGCTCGACCTGTGTCGCCTCGCCAAAGCGCACACAGACAACGGCCCCGTCAACCATCGGTGCGATGTATTGGGTGTCTACCACCGGCAACAGCGGCGCGGTGTCGATGATGACCACATCAAAGGCGTTACGGGCGTTTTCAACCAAACCTTTGAACGCTGTCGACTGCAGGGGGGCATCGGTTGGCACATTCGCACGGCGGCTGCCCAGGATAATGCCCAGCTTGCTGAGCGGGTCCAGAACATAGAACTGCTCCGCGCTGTTCATATCGTTGTTTGATGTGCCTTCTTCGTCCATCATCGCGCCGTTCGACTGAAGGTATTCCAACAATCCGATCGTCGGTTTTTCATCGACAAAATCGTTGATGCTAGGATTACGCAGATCGGCATCAATCAACAGCGTACGTTTGCCCGCCAACGCATAGGTCCGCGCCAAGGCCAGCGCAGTGGTCGACTTCCCTTCGGCCGGAATGGAGGAGGTCACCAGAATAACCGACCCGCGATCATTGCGCAGTTTTCCTTGCCGCTCCAATCCCAAATCCAGACTTGCCCGCAATTTGCGATAAGCCTCTGCAAACTGCGTCATCGGCTCCTTGATCACCTTGTCGGCAAGTGTGTCGCGTCCCGGCTGGAACGACAAACGGGGCACCACAGCTGCAACTTTAGCCGAAATCACATTGCTCAACTGATGAGCCGACGTAACGCCGCCGTAGTAGAATTCTTTCAACAGCGCCAATGCAGATCCGATACCCACTGCCAGAGTCAGTGCAACCGCCAGAACAAGCTTCTTATTAGGATAAGACGGAGAGTTGGGCGGCAACGCCTCTGCGACAAGGCGACTGTCTGCAACCTGAACAACGGCCTGCGCTTCCAGATCACGCAGGCGGGTCACCAGCTGATCATACTGCCGCTGCGAAATAACCGCACCCTGATTAAGGGCATAGATTTCGGTCAAGGTCTGCGCGCTAAGGTCCGCACCAGTCAGCGCCTGCTGAATATCCTCAAGGAAACCGTCCTGGTCCTGCCGTTCGCGGCGCAGCTCGCCGCGCAGGCCCGACAGGCTGCTAGCCGCCAGTGTTTCCAGCTCACCTTCGAGTCGAGCGATCTCCGCTTCCAGATCCAGTTTCTGTTGGTCTTCGATCTGGCCGGTCTGCAGTCGGCTACGCAACGACTGGCGCTCTTCCTCCAGCGCTCGCAGTCCCTGTTCGCCAACCTGCTCCGCCAGCGTTGCCCAGTCCCGCTTTTCAAACGCCGCATCGGCGGCCTGAACGTTACGCTCAAACTGCGCCAAACGTCCGCTGGAGGCGTTCAAGCTGTTCTTCAGCAGGGTGAGTTGTTCAGAATTTGCCTCTTCGCTCAGCCGTTCGATATTTTCCGAGACATAAAACCGCAAAGCGGCATTGCTATCAGACAAGCGCCGCTCCGCTTTGGTCAGCTCAGAACGCAGCACTTCACTTGCCGTAGCTACAGATTGCACACGGCTGGCGACCTGATCGTCGATGTAGACACGTGCATGGGTATTTGCCAGCGCGGCGGCTTGCTCAGAACTCATGCTGGTGACTGACACGCTCACCAGATAGGTCAATCCCTTGCGCCGGACGTTCAATGCATTCGAGAAACGCAAGAGCGTCGCGTTCGTCAGCTGCGAAACTGTCGGCGCCGGTGGCAGATCCAATCCGACAGCCAGACGCAGTTTATCCAACAATCCAACCGAGGGACCGAATTCTTCGGTCGTTTGCAGCTGAGTGCGTTCGATGGTCTGCAACCCAAGACGAGTCGACTTCAAAATCTCAACTTCGGTATCAATCCGCGAGCTTTCGATCGACGCATTGGTGCGCGCCGCAGCGTTCGGATCCAGCAGGTTGGTTTCCTGCGGATCAATTTTGATCAGTGCAGTTGCCGTATAAAGAGGCGTGGTTCGGCTGACATAAACGAATGCCAGCGCCAAAACGACCAAACAGGTCAAAAGAACAAGACGCACTTGTCGACGCAAAATCGCGAAAACCTCGCGGATATCAACAAAATCTTCAGGTGATTGATTCATGATTTAAGTCCTGAGAAATATCCGAAGTATTAGGGGCGCCGCCAACGGCCAGCACCTTGTAACAGCTTTTGTTTTGAATGAAACGGACAGCACCTAGTCGACCCGACTTATAGCTGCCCAAATCTACGTTAATACGATTTTCTGTGCGGGTAACCTCATCTACAGGAACATGCCCATGCACCAACGTCAGATCGCTGACAAACTGATCGGCGTGCTCAGGTGGTCCCCAAATGAGCTGGGATTGGCTCTGCTGATCCGCAGAGCGACTTAGGTCGTATCCCGCATGGGCAAAGCGCCATTTTCCTATTTCCAGCGCACAGGGCAAATTCGCAAGGAATTCACGGTGGGTTGCCGGCACAGCACTCTCCAAGCGGTGCGTCAACAACGGCACATCGCGCAGGACATCTTCACCCGGCTCGATCGCGATCCCGTAGGACATCAGGGTTTCGACACCACCATACATCAACCAGTTGGCATTTTTTGCAGGCTGTTCCAGAAACTTTTGCATCATGAATTCATGATTGCCTTGCAAAACAACCCGCTGAAATCCGGCGGGAGCGGGTGCCATCACCCGTTCCAATATCGTGGCACTATGAGCCCCACGATCGACGAGATCCCCCAGATAGACGATCAGTTTTTGCCCCGGTAAATCGTCGCCATCGGCAACAATAGCGGCCTCCATCGCGTCAAATAGATCAAGACAGCCATGTACGTCGCCAATCGCGTAAACCGCGACGGGTTCACCAGCAAGACGTAGAATCTTAGGCGCGTCAGGCGCAAGCTCTGCTTTCTTATTTCCAAAGGGCCATTTCATCATCAAGCTCTCGAATGGGCGCGTTTCGCCAAACCAAGGGCGACCAACGCAATAAACACATAAACATTGGCCGCAATCTCTAGGCTAAAGTCCACCAGCGAGTGCGCCCCGGTCAGAACAATAACCGCAACTGCAATTGCAGCAGGCAAATAGGCCAATTCACGGCGCCTGATCGCACGCAGCAGAGAAATCAACGCAGCAACTACAGCCAGCATCGTGACACTGCCCAAAATCAGCCCGTAATCCGACCATAGCGTTAGATAGGTGTTATGGGGCGCTTGCCACGTCAATCCGGCTGACAGTTCCGGGGTGCGATACAGCTCAAACGCCAAGGGATAACTGTCAGCGCCATATCCAACAAACGGGCGTTGCATGATCATGTGCCACGTCTGACGAAAGAGTTCAGTGCGCGCGTCTGCCTGAGCCAGACCGAAAATCGCGCGTTCCATCGTCCCGCTTTCGCCGCCAATCAACATAGCGACAGGCAACAAAACCGCCAACACGGCGCCGCTCAACAGGATTTTCCAGATCGCAGTGCCATTCTTCAGCAGGATTACCGTCGCAACACTTCCCATACCGAGGAAACCGACAAACGCCCCCATGCGTGAACCGGTAGCGGCCAGCGCCGCCAAAAGGATCGCCAGCCAGCCCAAATGAACCACAGCCTCCATGGTCAGACCGCGCGATTTAGCACGACGACGCGGCGAACGGGCGCGGGGACCGTAGATCGCCATCATAAACCGCGCGGTCCCGATCACCGTGCCCATCGCCAAAAATGTCGCGAAGGAATTGCGGTTCACAAAGGTGCCCGTAGCATAGCCCAGATAGGCCGTCTTTTCGCCCAGCAGCAGCGTATCACCCAGAAAGCCGAGCGACACCAACGCCCAGACGGCATGCACAATTATGCCCGCGTAGATCCAACTCAGCATACGTTCGATCCGCAGTTGATTGGTGCAAACCTCCAACATCATCACAAACAGCACGCCGTATGATATCAGCCGGATCACCGCCAATTGCGAAGCCGATGCAGCTACTGTTGCCTGTGACAATTGCACCTGCCCAGACGGAAGTGTCAAAGCAGGCGCCTGCACACCACTCACCTGCCAAATGGTGCCCGCAATAGCCAATACACCAAACCCCAGCACCCATGGGTGGTCCCGCAGTTTTGACGGGCGCTGCGGGTCAAGCAGCAAGATCAGCGTATAATATCCCGCACACAGCATCGCCAGAACGGCCGCAGCCCCCAGCCACGCCAGACTGTTGTTGGCCCCATAGGGAACGGGAACGACCAACAGGAACAACGCCAAAATCACCGCCATTGCATCGTTCAGTTTACTCACCGCACGCGGTGAACCACCCAATGCTTTGGTTTCAAGTGTCACCGTCTCAAAGGAGAAACCTTCGTCGGTCGACTGGGGTGCGATCGGGGCCGCCTGTTCCGGAGCGGGTACAACGCGGCTGCGCTGTGCTTCGCGCAACTTGCGCGGCTTATCTGCGTCAAAATCAATCATTGCTCGCCCCCTGTTGGTTCAGGACGCGCGCCTGGCGGCGTTCACGGACATCTTCAAGAAACCGGCGCTTTTCAAAATCACTTGCCTCCGTCATGGCGTCACTCAGCCATCCCCGCAGGTTGGGATTTGTTTCATATATATCTGCTAAAAACGAACGATAACGGCTGGTTCCCAAAACCAACAGCACATCCGCTGTCAGAACCGTATCAAGCATATCGACCGGTTGACCTTCACCGACAAGGGCCAGTCCGAAGCGCAACCGCCGCGCGGCCAGCCAGCCTTCGCTTTTGGCAAAGGTCCAAGCCTTAACGAGTGCTTGCAAGGCGTCGTCATCCGCATTCTGCAAACCCAGCGCACGCGCGTGGACGAGATGGGCAATAGACGACGTTGGCGCCGCACCCAAAACGTCACTTGCCAAATCCGAACATGCCCCGACAACCCTCTCGACTGCCACCGGCGCAGACAGGCGCGCAAACGGCGACGCCAGCAGGTCGTCACATTCTTTTAGCAACATTTGCTGACGCGCCCACGAACGCGGACGTGGCAACTGTGGCGCCTTAGTGCTGGCCTCTAGATAGACACGGGCAGGGTCCAGCGCCGCACGCTGAGCGCCCTGAGCTTCCTGTAGCAGGAAACGTCCCGCAAACACCGCCACCGCCAGACACGCTGCAACTAGAAACAGCCGCTCAAGCACCAAACTTCGCATTCTTGTCTCACACTGAATTCAACCCATCGCTTCAGGATGGCATATTTTTTGCCCATCACACACGGGCGGCTACACGTACCACAGCAAAACACCTGATTCTCATACGCATGTGGTAGCAGAGGCCACACTCAAATGTATGGATTTTTAGACTTTCGACGCCCGCCCCACGTCTTTTCCCCAATTCACGCCCCATTTTCTGCGCACTGACTACACACATCAGATGGCGCGCTCCTGACGGATTGGTCTATCCCCCTGCGAAAGTCTGGAGGCGCTCCACTGATGCGCCGTTGAAGGGTCTGGGCGGCTCTCTCTATTCTGTCCTTACCGCATCTTTTTCGGTCGATTTTCGGCCATTTTCTGTGAGTTTAACGATGAAACGGGACCTTTCTCAGGCTCCTGAACGGCCACGCTTTGCGCTGCGCCGTGCGGGCCTTCTATTTTCGATACTCATGCTCTGCGCCATCAGCTTCTCGGCGGCCCCGATCGCTCCAGCGCACGCACAATCCGTTGTCCGCGTCAGTAATGACGGCGGCGGCAGCCTGCCAGCGCGCCTGAACGAACTGCGCCAGTTGCGCAACAGCGGCCAAAGAGTCGAGATCAGGCGCGGCTACTGCAATTCAGCCTGCACCCTTTATCTTGGACTGGAAAACACCTGTGTGTCTCCGAACGCCCGCTTCGGCTTTCACGGCCCACAAATCGCAACACGCGGCTTGCGCATGTTGCCTGATGATTTCGAGAAATGGTCGCGGACCATGGCTGAACATTACCCTTCACAACTGAAAGGCTGGTTCCTGCAAACAGCACGCCATTCAGAAAAACTGATCACCGTCCGAGGAGCGCAGCTCATCCAAATGGGTGTGCCGCGCTGTGGTTAATCCTCGGTGGGTAGGCTCAGCTTAGGAAGGGCTGCCCGCGATGGCATCCAGGTCAACTTCGGTGCCATCGGCAACCTGACCGGAAACCTCTGCCAGCTGCTCAGCAACTTCAGGATCAGTTTCGGCAACAACATCCGCAGCAGCCTGAACAACCTCTGCCATCTGGCCCGCGATCTGGCCGTTGCTCTGTGCCGCGCTAGCAGCAACCGTTGCGACAGTCGACATGTACTGGTTCACAACCTCAGGGGCCAGACCCGGCTGTGCCTGAATGGTAGCAATCGCTTGCGACAGGATAGCCTGACATGCAGCAGGCGAGGAATTGCACTGGTCAAGCAGAGCGCCAAAGTCTACGGGCGCGGTCTGGGCCGAAGCAGACGCAGCAACGATGGAAAATACACCGGCAGTCAAAATCTTTTTAATCATCTTACTCTCCATAAAACCCAAAGTGGGCCTAATAGTAATGCTAACTACCTATCATAGGCCCCTCGCCCAAGATAGATAAACATGATCTTTGCCTTCGCGTCATAACGTGGCATTGCTCTTTGTGTAAAGGAGAAAAGCGCGATAATGCGCATGCGCGTCCTTTTCGCATCTACGCTAGAACTCGCTTGTTACAAAAGCATATCAGCGGTTTGCCGCATTTAGCGGCACCAATGATCCGCTTGACAACAACCTGCGACGCCACGCATGACCCAACCTTTGGCAGTGCGCCTAAATTTTGGGCCAAATCAGGACAATACTCATATGCAAGAGCCCCGTTTTTCGCCGTTGCAAGACGCAGAATGGCCCGAATCAGTAGATCACCTGAAAGACGGCTTTGCTACGCAGCTTAATGTGTATCGCACAATGGCCCACAACCCCGCGCTTCTGAAAGCATGGGCGCCGTTGCGTCAACACGTGGTAAAAGACAACGCTTTGGGCGCTGAACTGTCCGAAGTAGCGATTTTGCGCACCGGCCACCGACTGGGATCTCCATATGAATGGGCCCAGCACGTACACCGTTCCCGCGCGATCGGAATGAGTGATTCGCGCATTAACAAGGTGCGCGGCCCGCTGGAAGGTATGCGCAAAGATGACGCCACCATCGCCCGCGCGGTGGATGAGCTGTTCTATGAAAAACGCCTATCGCCCCACACCCAATCGGCGCTGGTGGATCTGGTGGGCAAAGAAGGCATGTTTGACGTGATCGCCACCGTCGGCTTCTATTCGACACTGGGCTACATCCTAAACAGCTGCAACACCCCGCTGGATGACGACATCGCCACCGCACTGGCCGAAACGCCTTTCGATCCCTAAGCGCTTTCAACGTTCTGGCAGTACTCTGGTTGAATTGGCCGCAAGGCCAAGAGGGCAAAGCCCTCCCCACCCATCAGATACAAAAACGGCGCCCGCGATGGGGCGCCGTTTTCTTTTTCTCAATCCCGAAGGGTCAGATCAGAGCTGCGCCAGAAAGGCGTCGATGCCGGCCTGTGCCACTTCCTGATCCTGACCCGGCGTACCGGACGAAATCCCGATACCGCCAACAACAGCGCCATCGACGATCACCGGCAGGCCACCGCCCACAACCATCAGGCGGCCACCAATGGCCGAGGCGATGCCATAGGCCGGTTTGCCCGGCTGGCTGACCTCACCGTATTCATGGGTCGCCTTTTTGGCACCCGATGCGGTGTAGGACTTGTCGATCGCGATGATGGTCGATGTGACCTTGCCCCCGTCCATCCGTTCAAAGGCGATCAGGTTGCCACCCTCGTCGGTGATCGCGATGCACATCGGCACACCGATCTCTTCGGCCTTGGCGCGGGCACCGGCAATCAGAATGCGGGCGTCGGCGATATCCAGTCGTTGTACAGTCATCATGGCTGTCTCTCCTCTCGGCAGTTAGGCTTGCAGCGCTTTGGCTTCGCGGCGGCGGGCGTGCAGGACCGGCTCGGTGTAGCCCGACGGTTGCTCAACACCCTTGAAGATCAGATCGCACGCGGCGGCAAAGGCCACGCCGTCATAACCTGGCGCCATCGGCGTGTAGGCCGCGTCACCAACGTTTTGGCGATCCACTTCCTGCGCCATACGCTTCAGACTGTCCATCACCTGCTCCTCGGTCACCAGACCGTGCAGCAACCAGTTGGCCAGATACTGCGAGGAAATCCGCAGGGTGGCGCGGTCTTCCATCAGGCCCACATCGTTGATGTCGGGCACTTTGGAACAGCCAACACCCTGATCAACCCAGCGCACAACATAGCCAAGGATGCCCTGACAGTTGTTGTCCAGATCACGGCGCACTTCCTCATCGGTCAGGTTGCGACCGGCCAAGAGCGGCGGCATCAACAGATCGCTCAGGCTGGCAGCCTCGCGCGATTTCATGTCGTCCTGTACGGCGAAAACATCGACCTGATGGTAATGCGTCGCGTGCAGCGTCGCGGCAGTTGGCGACGGCACCCAAGCGGTGTTTGCACCGGACTTCGGGTGGCCGATTTTGGCGTCCAGCATTTCGTCCATCATGTCAGGCTTGGCCCACATGCCTTTGCCGATCTGACCTTTGCCCTGCATGCCGGTTGCCAGACCCGCATCCACGTTGCCGTTTTCATAGGTGGTCAGCCACAGCGCGGTTTTCATCTCATCCTTGGGGATGAAGGCACCCGCCTGCATAGAGGTGTGGATTTCGTCGCCAGTCCGGTCAAGGAAGCCGGTGTTGATGAACACCAGACGGTCCTTCACCTGGCGGATACATTCGCGCAGGTTGGCCGAGGTGCGGCGCTCTTCGTCCATGACGCCCAGCTTGACGGTGTTCGCCGCCAGACCCAGGATCTGTTCAACACGGCCATACATCTGATCAGCAAAGGCAACCTCTTCAGGGCCGTGCATCTTGGGTTTCACCACATAGACCGACCCTGCACGCGAATTGCGCGGGCCTTCGGTTTTTTGCAGGTCGTGCATGGCACAGGCCACGGTGCACAGCGCGTCCAGCATGCCTTCAGGGGTTTCTTCGCCGTTCAGCTTCACCGCGTCGGTGGTCATCAGGTGACCAACGTTGCGCACCAGCAGAACCGCGCGACCGGGCAGAACAACTTCGCCACCCTCAGGGCCGGTCAGCACCTTGTCCGCGTTCAGGCGGCGGGTCATTTCCTGACCACCTTTGGTGAAGGTTTCGGCCAGATCGCCTTTCATCAGGCCCAGCCAGTTGCCGTAAACGGTGACTTTATCTTCGGCGTCTACTGCGGCAACCGAATCTTCGCAGTCCTGAATCGCGGTCAGCGCGCTTTCCAGCACCACGTCACGCAGGCCAGCGGCGTGCGCGGCGCCAACCGGGTGGCTGGGATCAATCAGCAGCTCAATGTGCATGCCGTTGTTGACCAGAACGTAGGACGCTTTGTCGCCCTCTTCAGTATAGCCCACAAAACCAGCTGCATCGGCAAACCCAACGGTTTCACCGCCGACCTCTGCGACCAGTGCTGCACCGTCACGACGGTAGGCGGTGACATCGGCGTGGCTGCCTTTGGCCAGCGGCACCGCTTTGTCGAGGAAGTCAGCGGACCACGCAACAGCCTGCGCGCCGCGCTTGGGGTCGTAACCTTTGCCTTCGGGCGCGCCGGGCAGCGCGTCGGTGCCATAAAGCGCATCGTAGAGAGAGCCCCAGCGCGCATTCGCAGCATTCAGCGCAAAGCGAGCGTTCATTACCGGAACCACCAGCTGCGGACCAGCAACGCTGGCGATCTCGGGATCCACAGCGGCGGTTTCAATTTCAAACGCTTCGCCCTCTTCGACCAGATAGCCGATTTGACGCAGGAACGCTTCATATTCGGCACCATCCCAAGGTTGGCCCTTACGTTCCAGCACATAGGCGTCGATCTGGCGCTGCATCTCTTCGCGCACGGCCAGCAGGCGGCGGTTTTCGGGCACCATATCAGTCAGCATTGCCGCATAGCCGGACCAAACCGCATCAGCGTCCAGGCCCAGTCCGGGAAAGACGTCGTTTTCCATCAGCGCCGCCAGCTCGGCAGCCACATCCAGCCCAGCGCGGGTCACATAGGTGGTCATGTCTATCACTCCTCATGATCTTTGCCCCTTTCCTACCCCCCGAGGACCGAGTCGTCTTGCCTATCGGAAACTTTTTCCGCATCGTGGAAAAGTATTGGATTGCAGCGAGAACAGACCATGGCAGAGCGACAAACGAACGGCGTGCAATCGGTGCAGCGGGCGCTGGATCTGTTGACGCAGGTGTCAGAGGTGCCGGGTGGCGCGCGCCTGACCGATCTGGCGCAGTCCACAGGACTGGCACCATCAACGGTACACCGCCTGCTGACCACGCTAGAAAACAGCGGTTTCGTCTATGCCGATGGCCTATCCAACCGTTGGCACGTCGGCCAGCGCGCCTTTGCCGTTGGATCTGCCTACACCAAACAACGCAGTTTCGTGGCCCCTGCCCTGCCCTTCCTACGCCGCCTGCGCGATGCGACACGGGAAACCGCCAATCTCGGCGTGATCGAGGATGGCGAAGTAATCACGCTGAGCCAGGTCGAGAGCCGCGAGATCAAACGCACTATTTCCCCCCCCGGTGGACGGGTGCCGGTGATCTGTTCCGGCATGGGCAAGGCGATCATCGCCACGTGGGAGGATGACGCGATTGACCGCGTGATTGAACGCCACGGCTTGCGCGCGGTAACCAAGCGATCGCTGACCAGCCCAGCAGCAGTGCATGAAGAAATCGCCCGCATTCGCAGCCGAGGCTATGCGCTGGATGATGAGGAGTTTGTGATTGGCCTGCGCTGTGTCGCGGCAGTGGTCTGGGGGCCGTCCGGTGATCCGGCCTGCGCCATATCAGTATCCGGCCTAGCGGCACGCATGACCCCGCAAAAGGTCGCAGAAACAGGCGAAACCGTGAAGCGTCTAGCCGCGGAACTGACCTCTGTACTGGGCGGCCGCCCGCCAGAGTGAGTCGCAGCACACCGCAAGCACCGCCCAAAAACACCCGCCTTTTTGGGGCAACACCACCCGTTTGGCGGGGCACACCCCTTCTTTTACGGTGGCAATTGGCCCAATGCCCTGACCCGCGGCGCTTCTTGCAAACCCCGTGCCGACCTATACTGAAATCAGTTTTATTCAGTTTTATGGTAGCCGGGAAAGGCAGGTTTGACAGATCATGCGTATGCTTCTTGCTGATGATCATCTGCTGCTGATCGAGATGATCGCAACCTATCTATGTCAGGATGACACTGTGACGGTCGACAAAGCCGCCACGCTACCTGCGGCCATGCAACTGCTGAACAGCGGCCATGAATATGACCTTGTGGTTCTGGATTACCAAATGCCCGGCATGAACGGTCTGTTGGGACTGAAACAGGTTCTGGCGGCCGAGAACGTGAAACATGTGGCGCTGATGTCCGGCCAGATCCCCGCCTCTGAAGCACGCGAAGCCTTCCGTCTGGGTGCCGTCGGCGTGATCGCCAAATCTGTGTCGGCCAACTATTTCGTGCAGACCCTGAAATATCTGGCGATGGGCGGCAAACACATGCCCGATGAATTTGCCGAAGGCGCGGATGCGGCACAAAACCCGTTCTTTGAACAGCTGTCACGCCGAGAAACAGAGATCTTGCGCGAAATTGCCACCGGAAAGACGAACAAAAGCATCGCCTATGAGCTGGGCATCCGCGAAACCACGGTGAAACAGTTCGTCACCCTGATCAACAAGAAGCTGAACGTGCAAAACCGCACGCAGGCGGCACTGCTAGCGCGCGATCACGGGCTGCTGTAACCCGTTGAAATTCATCAACCGCTAAGAGGCCCTGAGCGCGCGTTCGGGGCTTTTCCTATGGCATTTCAGGAATGCCATCTGCGTGCATAGCATGGCTACACCAACAAGAAACCCCGGCCATGGGGACCGGGGCTTAGACTTGATCAGGAGAGATACTAACTGGTTACAAACTTAAAAAAGGAGCGCGAGCGAGGGGGGGGACATCGAAAACAACGGTTGACTGCCTAGCGTGTTTTCTAAATCTCGCGCTCCTTATTACTCGTTACAGAACTCGATACGGGTTACTTACAACTTTGGAACTCATCACCAGTACCTTGGTATTATTTCTACCCGAAGACGGCCCAACCTGGGTATCTGGGTATTGGTATGGACATACATACTTTGGTACGGGCAACGTTTTTCAAAAGTTACCCAGATCAATTAATTTCAAAACATTTCCAAACCCTTAACAGCCTAGACCAGCATCGTAAAAAAGCACAAAGACCTGCCAAAACGGCCTAGTCCACCCGCTTTTTCCCGTGCAACCGCTGGCTTAGGCGATTCCTTGCGGCTTCTCAGGTGGGGTAAACTTGGCAAATCACACGCAGACGCCTAGAACGCTGGGGTGCGCTGGCATCCCAAGTCGCCGCATCGCACCATCGATTCTTGTGCGCAGAGGACCTGCATGACCAATCATCTGTATCAGAACGACCTGCCCGACGGACTGGACCTTGGTCCTATGGTGGCTATCGACTGTGAAACCATGGGTCTGAACCCACACCGCGATCGTCTGTGTGTGGTGCAGTTGTCCGGCGGTGACGGACATGCGCATATCGTCCAGATCGCACAGGATCAGATCGGCAAAGGCAAAGAGGCGGCACCAAACCTCTGCGCGCTGCTGGAAAACCCCGACGTGATAAAGCTGTTCCATTACGGGCGCTTTGATATTGCGGCGATGTTCAACGCCTTTGGCGCATTGGCAGCACCTGTTTATTGCACCAAAATCGCTAGCAAACTGGTACGCACCTACACCGACCGTCACGGTTTGAAGAACCTGCTGCAGGAACTGTTACAGCAAGACATCTCTAAACAGCAGCAAAGCAGCGACTGGGGTGCGCCCACCCTGACCAAGGCACAGCTGGATTATGCAGCTTCGGATGTTTTGCACCTGCATCGCCTGAAACGGGAGTTGGACCGGATGCTGGACCGCGAAGGGCGCGCAGAAATGGCGCAGGCCTGTTTTGATTTCCTGCCAACCCGTGCCCGACTGGATCTGGCTGGCTGGCCCGACGTCGACATCTTTTCACACTAGGCGCGGGTCAGAGGTACGGTTATGGCAGCGCGCGACGGTTTTTATTCACGTTTTGTGGTTCTGGCGAAAATCCTTTTGCCACTAGCGTCGCTGGCCTTGCTATCGACTTTGTTTCTGTTTTCCGACAGCCGTGGGCCGTCGGGCGATCTGCCCATCGCATTGAACGATTTGCAGGAACGTGCCCGCGACGAAGTGATTTCGAACCCTCGCTTTGCTGGCGCCAGCCCCTCAGGTGACATCCTCGCCTTCGAAGCAGATACCGCACAGCCCGATCCGGTGGTCCCTCATATGGCGCTCGCGCGGGCATTGCGGGCACAAATCAATCTGAACAGCGGGACCAAAGTTACGTTCTCTGCCATCAGCGGCACATTGAACACCCGTGATCAAGTGGCTCAATTGACCGGAGAGGTGCTAATCTACAGTTCCACCGGCTACACTGTACGCACGGATGCGCTGACGACACAGATGGATACAGTTGCCGCCAGCACAGACGGACCGGTGCAGGCTGACGGCCCTGCCGGACAGTTGACCGCGGGCAAAATGGAATTGACCCAGGACACACAGACAGGTGATGTCCATTTGCTTTTCACAAATGGCGTAAAGCTGGTATATCAGCCCTAAGAGTTAGGGCGCTTGATTAGGACCAATAGAATTATGACCCGCGCAAAGATGTTCAAATTTCTGGCCCCATTGGCCCTGACAATGGTGGCGGCATTGACCCTGCCTTTGGCCCCGACCTCTGCTTTGGCGCAGGAACTGGCCTTTGGCTCGACCCGCCCCTCACCTGACACACCCGTATCTGTCAGCGCCGACGCCCTATCAGTGAACCAGGAAGATGGCACCGCCACCTTCACTGGCAACGTGGTCATCGAACAAGGCGACATGATATTGTCCGCCGCGACGGTGTTGGTGGTCTACAAAGAAGACAGCCAGAAAATCGCCTCTCTCCAGGCCAGCGGTGGCGTGACCATGGCCAGCGGCAAAGACGCCGCCGAAGCGCAGAACGCGGATTACGATATCGACGCGGGTATTGTTGTGCTGACCGGCAATGTCTTGCTGACACAGGGCGAAAACGCCATCACCGGTGAAAAAGTGACCATAGACATCGACGCCGGCACCGCCACCGCTGGCGGCCGTGTACGCACCACCCTGCAGACGGGGAACTGATTCAATGACCACCCCCGATCTGACCCTGACCGAAGGCGGACAGGGCCTGAGCGTCGAAAACCTGCGCAAAAGCTACAAAACCCGCGTGGTGATCCGCGATTTTTCAATGTCGCTGAACCGGGGGGAGGTTGTCGCCCTGCTGGGCCCGAACGGCTGTGGCAAGTCGACGACGTTTTATTCAATCGCAGGTCTGGTCTACCCCGAGGGCGGGCACGTGAAAATCGACGGTCGCGATGTGACCGGCCTGCCGATGTATCGCCGCGCCAAACTGGGCATTGGCTATCTGCCGCAGGAAATGTCGATCTTTCGCGGGTTGAGCGTTGAGGACAACATCGCCTCGATCCTCGACATCTCGGAAAAGAATCGCCACAAGCGCCGTGAACGGCTGGAAGAGCTGCTGTCAGAGTTTTCCATCGAACACCTGCGCCGCGCCCCTGCGCTGGCCCTGTCAGGCGGCGAACGCCGGCGGGTAGAAATTGCCCGCTGCTTGGCGGCAAACCCGAAATACCTGCTGCTTGACGAACCTTTCGCCGGTGTGGATCCGATCAGCGTCGGCGATATCCGACATCTGGTAGCCGACCTGAAAAAGCGCGGTATTGGCGTTTTGATCACCGATCACAACGTGCGCGAAACGCTGGAAATCGTTGACCGTGCCTACATCCTGCATGATGGCAAAGTGCTAATGTCCGGCACACCGGAAGAAGTCGTGGAAAACGAAAACGTCCGCCGCGTCTATCTGGGTGACAACTTCAAAATTTCCTAATCCTTTGATCAGCTAACCCATCCTAGAGTTGCCACCTGGCTATGCAATTCAGTTCAAAAAACTTGCATAGATTGATTGACACTGGGGCAACAAAGGGGTTCGATTAGGGTATGGCGACTCTTGCATGTGCAGCTTTGAAACGGTCGGTCTTGGCAACAAGACCCGTCCGCACGCAGGCCACATCCCCGCGCACACTGTTGCAGCAATCGGGCGTGCAAGGTTCGGCCATTTTGCAATCCAACCTCCCCATTTAACGCCACCGATCCCTTGTTGGGGCCGGCTGTATGTTAATTGGTGGAGTGTCACGAAAAGGAGACCTGATGCGCTATCAAATCACTGGAAAACAGATTGATATCGGCGAAGCGCTGCAAACCCACGTACAGGATGGCCTAGGTGCCGCGGTACAGAAATATGCAGAACGTCCTACGGACGCCAATGTCATCTTCTCCAAGTCGGCAAACGAATTTGTTTGCGAAGCAACCGTGCATCTGTCCACCGGCCTGACAGCGCAGGCCAAAGCCCATGACCATGAAATCTACGCTGCCTTCGAAAAGTGCTGCGATAAGATGGAAAAACAGCTTCGACGCTACAAGCGCCGACTGAAAGACCACCATAGCACGCGCTCGGAACCTGTTGAACAATTCGGAGCTTCGTCCTATATCCTCGCATCTGATGCTGACGAAACTGAATCGGAACCTGCAGACCTGCAGCCGATCATCGTCGCAGAGATGGAAACCAAGATCCCATCCTTGTCCGTCGGTGAAGCGGTCATGCAGATGGAACTAGCCGGGGCACCGGTGCTTGTTTTCCGGAATGAGGGTAAAGATGGGGTGAACGTGGTCTATCGCCGTGAAGACGGCAACATAGGCTGGATTGATCCTCAGTAATCACAGGCCGGGAAACCCCGTCCAGCGGAGCGCTGAAGACAGACATGGAACTTTCGAGCATCCTGAAACCGGAGGCCGTCAAGGTTATTGGCGCGACCTCCAGCAAGAAACGTTTGTTGCATGATCTGGGCGATCTGGCCGCATCAGCCTATGGGGTGAACCCAGAGGCCGCGGTTGAGGCGCTGCTGGAACGTGAAACCCTGGGACCAACGGGCGTGGGCCACGGTGTGGCCCTGCCCCACGCTCGACTGGCAGATATTGACCGCGTTGTTGGCGCATTTGTGCTGCTGGAAAAGCCGATTGATTTCGAAGCGGTGGACCGTCAGCCCGTAGACGTCATCTTTGCGCTCTTCGCACCTGAAGATGCGGGTGTTGAACACCTGAAAGCGCTGGCACTGGTATCGCGTTCGTTGCGCGAGGCATCGCTATGCACAAAACTGCGCGCCAATGCCGATACAGCGACACTGCACGCTATCCTGACCGCAGATCAGGGTGGCCAACAGGCGGCCTAAGCCGCCCTTTGGCACCACAGACAGCCAGTCAATAGCTTTGCCTGTCAGCAGCTTTGCCTTAGGCCCAGCTGCTGAATCCAAAGCTGATATAATCTTTCTGATAAATCGCTGCGACGCGGGCCTCTAGGTCGGCGTCATAGATCGCCTCTAGCGCAATTGGCGCCATCTCTGGTGGGCGGGCATACTCGGGCGCTTGCATCCGACCGGCAGAGGCCGCCAGAACAGGCAGCATGTCTGCCAATTCATCTTCACGCAGAATCATGTCCGGCTGGGCGATATCGGCAAACCCTTGCAGGGTCTGGCTTTGGCTGCACCACGTCGCATCCACACGGATCGCAGTTTGGCCAGACAGGTTCATCTTGAGGAAATCAAGGAACCCAAGGAAGGCCGCGCGGTGCGCCTGCGCGTCATATTGCGCGTCCACCTCATCCGGCAGGCCCAGATCAAAGCGACGGTTCAGCGTCTTGCGGATCTTGGGGTAGGTGCCACGGCCTGTGGCCAAAATGCGGGAACAGAACGCATCATGCACCCGCGCCACTGGATGACGCAGAACCGCGAAGCTGCGGAACCCAGCATGGTCCTTTTTCCACATCCTGAGGGTCTTTTGCGAAAACCCGTCCTGCAACTGGCCTGCGTCCACATCATCCAACGCCGCCATCCAGCGCCGGACAGCATCGTCACAGCCATTGCGCAGCGGCATGAACAACAACGGCGCATCCTTCGCCGCAACGTAGGACGGGACCACAGCGCCACGGCGCGGTTCAAAGTTTGGGGTGCGGGTCAGGTTGAACTGATCCAGATGGGACAGCGCCGCCTCCATCTCAGGATAATTCTCGACTTTCTCGGATAGCGGGGCTGGGTTCTGCTTTTTCAGCTTGCCGTCCAGCTCTACCAGCTGCTCCTCAAGCCCCAGCCAGCGGGCTAGACCGTTGGTCACATCCAGATCCTGCAGATCCTCATAGGCGACATAAAACGCCGTCTGCCCGGCCGCCTGCAATCGGTTCAACAGCGTGACTTGAAACGCCTGCAGGTCAGCCAGATGGGTTTCAAATTCGGTACGGTCAAACACCGCCTTGCTGTCGCGGCGCTTGGTCTCATTGGTCAGTTTCCACTGGCCGGTGGCCTGCGCGATTTTCCAGCTAACGTAGCTGTCGACCGGATTACGGGTCAGCACAATCTTGGCGCAGCGCGGATCGTCCAGCATCACATCCAGAATGCGCGGATCATGATCGTGGAAATAGCGAAACCCGCCCATGCCCTCGCTGTGCTGACGGATCGTGTCCAGCAAGCGCTGCGGATCATCGTCACGCATATCCTGCGTAACACCCAAAATTTCGGTCGAGTTCGGATAACCGATGAAATGGGGATTGAACGCTTCGCCATGACAGGTCAGCGAGGGGAAGGCATTCAGGTTCGCCTCCAGAAAGTTGGAGCCGGTGCGCATTTCAGCAAACACTACGAAATAATCAAACCTGTCGCTCATAACTGCCTATCGTGCCAAATATGGTTTTCGTTTGGGGCGTTGGGTGCTGCTCATGCCCCGTTCTACGGCAAAATCGCCCATCAGATAGGGGTGCATCCCCTGATTCTTGAGGTTTTGCAAAAACTGACCAAAGCCCGTCAGATCTACCATCTTGGGCGCATCGACCAGACGGGGACCGGGGCGGGTGCCGATTTCATCAATGATGGTTTGCAGCGGTTCCATCGGTGCTTCGATAAACTCGGCCATGGTCCAGATGCGAATCCGTGCGGATGCGTAGGGCGACCGCAGAATCTTCAGGTATTCAGCCTCAATTTTCTGCAAGACGGCCGCCTCTCGGCGCAACTCGGAGAAACTGCGCTTGGACAGGAACAGCGGGACCGCCCAAGCACCCGAAATAACCGACACCTGCGCATTCGGGTCTTTGGCAAAAATCCATCCAATGTCCTGAATGTCCCGTGGGCCGAAATGGAAACACTGTCGTTCCCCACGCGCGTTCCAAACCAAATTGGTGAGGAAGGCCTGCGGGTTATAGTCCCGTATCGCTGCGCTATCGCTCAGCGCACCATTCATCACGGTCTGGCCGTCGGCGTATTCGACCCGCTCTTCGGCAAAGAGGTGGCCGTGAATGCGTACATCCACCGCCCGAGTGAGCCATTGATCGAAATCTTCGAACAAATCACCGAAGCCCTGAAACACCGAATAGCGCGACGAGGTCACACCATTTTCCCAGCCATCATGGGGAAAGCGTGATTGCATATAGAGGCCCGGACGCCCCCGGGTCCGGCGATCCACGGCCTTGGCAAAGATGCGGTCGATCTTGCCTGGGTTTGGTTCTGCGCCGTTCATCATCGATGCGGGATCGCTTAGGAAACTCTCATACAGCCGATCTGCATGCGGCCAGATCTTGCGCGCCACAAAACAGTCAGACCGGCGCAACAGCTGCAGGTGATCGTCGTAGAAAATGTGTGGCTTCCCCTGAAAGTCGAACTTCGACAGGGTCAGCGAGCGGCTTTCGATTTGGCTGCCATGCAGGCGGGCGAGTGACTGAAAATAGCTCTCATCCGGGATCCAGACCCGCTTGAAGAAGCTATCGTACAACTCGCGATCAGGATCGGTCAGAATCGCCGACAGGGTGGACCGTGTCAGGCACCACCACTGGCTGCCCATATGTGGGATGATGCCATTGGGCATCGCCCGTTTGCGTCCAACCAGCCGTTGCAGCGACACCCAGCGATCAAACAGATAGCGCTGCCGTTTCCAGCTGAACGGGAAGGAGAAGTTGAACCGCTCTTCATCCAGACCGCCTACGGTCCAAGGCACATCCGCGGTGGTCGCGCTTTCGATGAAATCGGTAGTGGGGCGATCGGCCAGATAATCGATCAGCTCTTCAATAGGGCGCAGCGGCAGGCAAGATCCGGAGGCCAGATAGACATGGCGCACCTCACCATAATGATCCAGCATCATCTCACTGGCGCTTTGGGTCGCAGCGACCAGCCCCCATGTGCCCCATTCACAGCGATGGCGTGGGCTGAATTTCACATCCGGCAAATCCGACAGCGCATCGACAAAACGCCGATAAATGCCCTGAGACACATTCCCATCTACATGGATCACAACCGGACAGCCCGCAGCAGACCAGTGCCGCGCCACCTGTTCAGCACGGCCCAGCGCAGTATGTACCAGCATGACGATCCCGACGCTGCTCATCCCGCGCCCCCCTTCACGCCCAGTTGCCTTTGGACATCAGCCCAAGGATCTCTAGCTGACGCCAGTTGATGTATTTTTCCGACCACTTGCACCACAGGTCTGGGTTTTCATCCAGAGTAGCGGCATAGGCCTTGTATTCGACAGAACCGGAATAGTGCTGTTTGCGCTGCAGTTCTTCTTTGGCTTTGTCGTTAAAGGTGTCCAGAAACTTGGTGTGCAGCAAGGCGCCGCTGGCTTTTTCACCGCCCCATTCGTCATACACCGCATTCAAGCCGCGCGGCAGCAACATATGGGTAGAGCTCATGTAAACGTAACGGCGGTTCCATTTCACCAGCGGGATCTTGTTCAGGGCCGGCGCTTTCTCCGGTGCGTCGGGAAAAAACACACGCTGACGCGGTCCGCCCTGAATCCACAGATTGCCGAATTTCCAGTTTCGTTCGATTGCGTAGTTACCGCTGTCAAACCAATTGGCAATCTCCAACGGGTTTTGACCAACAGTGTAGGGCTGCTGGTCGATACGACCCTTAGGATACATATCCAACAACATCGCGCTAAATGATCGGATCGAAGACGCGTCCAGCCAATCCGTCAACGCCCGCAACGGGCGGGTGTCGCAGAACGGGTAGACAAGGAATTCATCCGGATCGACCACCAGATTCCAATGTTCATGGCCATATTTGCTCTGTAGCCAATTCAGCCAATCCACCCCAAAACGCGCGCGTTTATAGCTGGCGCGTGTGTGCCACAATGACACGTCCGGCTGATCCTGTAGATAAGACACGGATCCATCATCGCTGTCGTTGTCCACGAACAGAAAATGGTTCACCCCCATATCGCGGTAGTACTGCAGGAAATATGGCAGGCGGATCGCCTCATTGCGCTGGGTGCAGAACAGCAGGATATCACCAGGTTTGATCGCTTTGGTCCGGTTGACCACAGGCGATAATTCCTGACGCTTGCGAATAGCCCGCCCCAGATAACGCTGCCGCTTCACCCTTAACCGATATGCCGTCCAGACGCCCAAGCTCACTCCCCCAACGCGGGCCAGATACGACCCAAACCTTTGACCAGAAACCGCCGGGCCAGTGTGTCACAACTGCCTTAACACCAGATCAAAATGCTGCTGCCAGCTAGGAGGCACAAATCGTGCCAGTTCAGCGCGCGTCTGATGCGGAGAAGCCTGTGATAGCTGTGCCTGTTCGGTCATTGTTATTGTCCAAGAATAGGCATCATTCACCGGTAGGTAAACGGCATTGTTTCCAAGGCCTTCGCGAAAAACCGGCAAATCGCTACAGATCACCGGACAGCCGCGCGCGCGCGCCTCAAGCGCTGGCAGCCCATAGCCTTCGGCAACAGACGGAAACAACAGCGCTGCCGCGCGCTGCATCAGCCACGCCAATTGCCCATCGCTCAACCCTGCCATCTCGAACACGCACGTCCGCCGTGCCTGCCATTGGTCCAAGCGCCGAAACACCTCTTCATTCATCCAGCCACGCTGACCACAGATCAACAGCTGCAATGGCACACCGTCCGCCGCCAGTTGATCCCAGACATCCAACAATAGGGCATGATTCTTACGCGGCTCTATGGTGCCAAGCGTCATGACGAAAGGTAGATCGTGATCAAACCCAGCGGGCATCTCAAGAGGTTGCAAATCCGTGTCTTCGTCCAGATCGAGACCCAAAGGCGCAACCAGGGTCTGCGGGCATGTGCCCTTGGCGCCCATGTGCTGGACAACATCGGCCTCTGTCACCGCGGAATTGCACAAGATCAAATCGGCGTTCTGCTGCACACGATCTACCATTGCGCCAAACTGCGCCCGCTGCTGCGGACGTTGAGTATCAGGATGACTGAGCGGGATCAGATCATGCAGCATCACCACAACCCGTGCCCCCTGCTGCCGCAATGCACGCAGCACCCGAGGTGTCAGGTTCGAATGCCCCAGGTTCAGGTAGGTCGTCGCCTGCGGCAGATGTGCCGCCAATACCGCCGATAAGCGCTGAGGTATACAGCGCGCCAGCGCTAGGCGCCGCAGATCACTTTCCCCCTGCCGGCGGGCGGCATCACTACGCCCGAAAAAGGACAGCACGCCTGCCCGCCCCCATGGCAACCGTCCTTCGATCCGGTCCCAAACGGCCTGCAATCCAGCACGGTCCAGCAAAACGTATCCCAGTCTGGTACGCGCCAAGGCAAACACCGGCTGCGGTTGATCCAAGACCCAACGGATATAAGCCCGCTCGACCCGATCAACGCCTGTAGGCAAACGGCCGACCCGCCGCAAACTGCGGGTCACATCCAACAAAAATGCTGCTGGTTTTTCGGCACGATCGGGCATCAACTTCCTTCGCGCCCGGGGAAAATGAAAAGGCCCGGACTCCGCCGGGCCATGTTCATCATTAATCAAAGCAAATACAAGGATTTGCTTGTGCCGATTGGCGCCAAGCGATTACTGCGCTGCCTTATCGACAGCCAGAACTTCGGTCAGATATTCGCGCAATTCGTCTTTCAGTTCGTCACGGGCCAGACCAAAAGAAACGGTCGCCTGCAAGAACCCAGCCTTGGACCCGCAATCAAAACGCTGGCCGTTAAAGCGGTATCCGTAGACGCCACGGTCAGTGCCAATCTCTTTGGCGATCGCGTCAGTCAGCTGAATTTCACCACCTGCGCCCGTTTCCTGCGTGTCGAGCGAGGTCAGCACATTCGGATGCAGAATGTAGCGGCCGATCACAGCCAAGTTCGACGGTTCGGTACCAAACGGGGGCTTTTCAACCATGCCTTTGGCTTCGACAACGGCGCCCATATCGTTCGCGACATCCAATACACCGTAGGCACTGGCTTTTTCGCGCGGCACTTCCATCGTGGCCACCATCGAGCCACCGGTTTCTTGGTAGGCTTCGACCATCTGTTGCAGACAGGGCTTTTCCGCCGCGATCACATCGTCGGGCAGGATCACCGCAAAGGGTTCATCGTGGATCAAGCGGCGCGCGCACCATACAGCATGACCAAGGCCCAGCGCCTTGTGCTGACGCAGATAAGCAATCTGGCCGCTATCCATGTTGGTCGACTTCAGAATATCCAGCAGCTCTGTCTTGCCTTTGGCGGCCAGATCGGTTTGCAACTGATGGGAATGGTCGAAGTAATCTTCCAGTGCCGACTTGCCGCGCGAGGTCACAAAAATGAACTCTTCGATACCGGCAGCGCGAGCTTCATCAATGGCGTACTGAATGAGTGGTCGATCGACCAGCGTCATGATTTCTTTGGGTACAGATTTAGTCGCAGGCAAGAAACGGGTGCCGAGCCCTGCAACCGGAAAGATCGCTTTGGTTATTGGACGTGTCATAATTGCCTCTTGTTCTTAAATTTCTTCTACCCGCAGTACCGAACAAAATAAAGGTACTCTCAGGCAGCTCCCCCAGTCGCCAACGTGGCTACCGGTCATAAAACTCGAACACTAATCACCAATAATTGCGACATTATCAAGAAATTTGGCGCACTATTTGCACACGCAGCATCTCTTTCTTGGCGCGGCACCCCCTGCGCGTGAATTGCACAATTTTTTGGCATCTATCGCTTCGCCCATAAACCCCGCCCTGCTGTACCCAGATGCCCGGCAGGCGGTAGCCCAAGCGATGATAACGACTGTCAGGGCTAAACAGGTACAGCGATACCGTCACCCCCTGCGCCGCCAGTTCACGCGCCTGCGCCATTATCCGGCGCTGCGACCAACGCCACGCAATCAGGGTTTGGTGCTGCCCGTTGGCGCGGCTGCTTAACGGTAGGAGATCATTACTCCCCTCCGCTTGCATCATCTGGCCGAGATCACGCTGCGCACCTTCAGCGATGCCAGCCTCTAGCGAGGCAAGGACATCTGCCATATCGCCCCGCCTAATCAACTTCCGCCGCACCTGACGGTGCAAACGATCCCATTGTTCCTGACGCAAATGGCCAAGGGCAATTGCATGATCCCCATCAGGATCGTGTTTGCGCAGGAACACCGCTGAACTGGCCCCAACATCGAACAGGTCCGTCACCGCGCGGTTTTGTCGACGACGGGGACTGGGTGCATAGGCGTGATGCACCTCGGCCAGCGGCACCACCACGGTTTTTCCACCGGCCTTCATCAGCCGCAGGTTCAGATCGGTTTCATCCAGATAGAAACGGAATGCTTCATCAAAACCGCCAAGCCGCAGCAGCCAAGCCCGCCGCACAGCCATATTGGTGCCCTCGGTTTTGATCGCATGATCTTTGGGCGGGGTTAGCATCTGCGGGACATCGCCGTTGATAGGCAGATCATGCGCCCGACCCTGCATATCCACCGAACGGGCACGCCATTGATAGCTGATTCCGTTGCGCCCACGCACATACCCGCCAGTGGCTGCCACCTGATCATCCGCAAAAGGTGCAATCAGATGCGTCAGCCAAGTGGGTTCCGGCACTGCATCGTCATCAATAAAGGCGACAACATCCCCTGCCGCAGCCGCTATCCCAAGGTTGCGCGCTGCAGAAATGTTAGGCGTATCGTATGGGATCAGCTTGACCTCATGGCGCAAGCCAGCCGCGTCAACAGCGGCCTCGCCCACCGGATCGGTGACAACGATCAGCTCATAGGCGCCATAGTAAAGCCGGCTAAGCCCGGCCAGACACCTTTGCAATTCATCACCACGCCCCCTGCTCACCACCACGACAGAGGTCGAAATGACCTCTGCCGGGGTATGCTTTGGGGCCGCCGCGTCGGGCATTACGCCTCTTTCAATTCAACGCTAGGGGCATAAGCGATGAAAAACGGGTTGGCATAGTCTGCCTTGCCGTAGGTCAGTGGGCTGTGGTCGTCAAAACGCACAACCTTGCCACCTGCACCATGCAGAACGGCGTGACCTGCGGCAGTGTCCCATTCCATCGTGCGGCCCACGCGGGGGTAAATATCCGCCTCGCCAGTGGCGACCAGACAGAACTTCAGCGACGAACCCGCGCTTTTGCTGTCTGCAACCGAATATTTGTTGATGTAGTCATCCGTGGCCTGATCGCGGTGCGATTTCGACGCCACAACCAACAGCGCGGAGTTATCGGCATCGGACACGCGGATCGGGGTGGTTTCACCGATTTGATCCTTGGCCAGTGCGCCAGTTTCCTCAACCGCGGCACCATCTGCCAGCGTATAGAACATCCGGTTGCGCGCAGGCGCGTAAACCACACCGCGGGTCGGCACACCATTTTCAACATAGGCAATGTTCACGGTGAAATCGCCACGACGGTGGACAAATTCCTTGGTGCCGTCCAGCGGATCCACGATCAGGAACGTATCCGCGCGCTGACAATGGCTGTCAGCCTGTTCTTCGGTCACCAGCAACACATCAGGGAACGCCGCCCGCAGTCCAGCAGAGATCAGCGCGTCCGCAGCTTCATCTGCCTCGGTCACGGGGCTTTCGTCGGACTTCACCTTCACTTCGAAACTGTCGGAGTTGTAGATCTCCATGATCTTGTCGCCCGCTTCCAGCGCCAGTTTGCGCATCACTTCGGTCAGTTTCTGATAATCCAATCTGGCATCCTCTCAATTCACCTATGCGCCCTCATCGGCACCTCTCATAGCTGTGAGACACCGTTGCAGGGGGCATGTGTTGCCATAAATTCGCCACCCTCTTATGGTCTTAGGCTAACGAAACGGCAAGGATTGTCCGTACTAATAACCGCAACATGCGGGAGCAGTCGCTGAAATGTTCTACAACAGTCGCAAGGAAAACAGCCTAGAGGCCGCCGTTACCATGGCGGAGCTGGTCTATCACTCAATCGCACGCAAAATCCGTAAAACCCACGGCAACGCTGTACTGTCGATTCTGGTGAACCTACTGCAGTTGGCGATCATGGTGATGGCCTTCTATCTGATGTTTTCGATCCTTGGTCTGCGTAAAACAGCGGTGCGCGGGGACTTTCTGCTGTATCTGATGTCGGGGATTTTCCTCTACATGACGCACACCAAAACGCTTGGCGCAGTGGCTGGTGCCGAAGGTCCAACGTCCCCGATGATGCTGCATGCGCCGATGAACACAATCGTCGCCATCATGTCTGCCGCCCTTAGCGCGCTTTACCTGCAGGTTCTGGCGCTGTCGTTGATCCTGTTCATTTACTACATGGGATTTGAAAAGTTCGTCATCGAGGATGCAGCGGGCGCCTTTGGGATGCTCCTTCTCGCCTGGTTTGGCGGGTTGGCGATTGGCACCGTGCTGCTGGCGTTGAAACCGTGGTTCCCGGGAACAGTGCAAATTTTCACTTTGATCTATCAGCGCGCCAACATGATCGCCTCGGGCAAGATGTTTCTGGCAAACACACTGCCCGGTTTTATGCTGGCAATGTTTGACTGGAACCCCCTGTTTCACATCATTGATCAGGCGCGAGGGTTTATTTTCATCAACTACACACCGCGCTATTCGACGATCAAATATGCGATCATCGTTTATGGCGTAATCCTCATGCTGGGCCTGATCGGTGAATTCTACACCCGTCGCAATTCTTCGCTCAGCTGGGGTGCAAAACGCTAACGCGCCCCTAGGTCACAACGCGACAAGTCAGGTTAATCCGCCCACCCTGCGGCAACAGGCGACTGGATCCGAACCGGATCCGGTCGACCCCATGGTAAACCAACCGCGCGTCCCCCCCCATCAACAACACATCGCCAGAGCGTAGCCAGACTGATTCCGTCTTACCGCCCCGTGTGGTGTTGCCGACGCGAAACAACCCTTCGTCTCCCAGCGATATGGACAGCACCGGCCACTGAAAATCCGCTTCATCACGGTCCTGATGAAGCCCCATTTTGGTGCCCTCGCCGTAGTAGTTGATCAGACAGCAATCGGGATCACGCTCGCCACTTACCAGATCCCGCCACAGGCCCAGCACAATGTCGGGAATCGCCGGCCATTCGGCACCGGATGGATGGCGGCGCTCATAGCGATAGCCGCGCCGGTCACTAACCCAGCCCATCTGCCCAGCTGATGTCAGCCGCACCGACATCGCCTTGCCAGACGCGGTAACAGGGGTAAAAAACGGCGCCTGACGCGCACAAGCACGCAGATCTTCGACCAGATTCGCCTGCATCTGTGGCGATAGCAGGCCGGGATAAATCTGCACCCCGCGCAAACTCACAACTGTGGTCATAGCGTCCCCTCGCGCCTCTGCCGTGCCAGATGGTTGAAGAATCCCGTCAGAATCACCGATTCCCTCCTTTTGCAGTGCTTGCAGGGTGCCGCCACCCTCCCTATATACGCCGAGAAGCGTGCGGGACCACCTTTGGCCATCCAAAGTATCCGGCACACCAACCAGATCGGGGCAGGATGCCATAACGGGTCTTCGCCTCGTGCAATCGCCTTGAAGTGAAAAGGGATCAAAAAATGTCGAAAGTCATCGGTATTGACCTTGGGACCACCAACAGCTGCGTCGCGCTGATGGACGGTTCGCAACCGAAAGTAATTGAAAACGCGGAAGGTGCGCGCACCACCCCGTCGATCGTCGCCTTCACCGACGACGAACGTCTGGTGGGCCAGCCGGCAAAACGCCAGGCCGTCACCAACGCATCGAACACCGTGTTCGGTGTGAAGCGCCTGATTGGCCGTCGTGCAGACGACGCGCATCTGGCCAAAGACAAGAAAAACCTGCCCTTCGCCGTTGTGAACGGTGGCAATGGCGACGCATGGGTCGAAGCCAAAGGCGAAACCTACTCGCCTTCGCAAATCTCGGCGTTCATTCTGGGCAAGATGAAAGAAACCGCAGAGTCCTACCTGGGTGAAGAAGTCACTCAGGCGGTGATCACGGTTCCTGCCTACTTCAACGACGCACAGCGTCAGGCCACCAAAGACGCCGGTAAAATCGCCGGCCTGGAAGTGCTGCGCATCATCAACGAACCGACCGCCGCCGCACTGGCCTACGGTCTGGACAAAGAAGAAACCCAAACCATCGCCGTTTACGACCTTGGTGGTGGTACCTTCGACGTGACCATTCTGGAAATCGACGAAGGCCTGTTCGAGGTGAAATCCACCAACGGTGACACCTTCCTGGGTGGTGAAGACTTCGACATGCGCATCGTCAGCTACCTGGCGGACGAGTTCAAGAAAGAGCACGGCGTTGACCTGACCAAGGACAAGATGGCCCTGCAGCGTCTGAAAGAAGCCGCTGAAAAAGCCAAGATCGAACTGTCCTCGGCCCAGCAGACCGAGATCAACCAGCCGTTCATCTCGATGGACGCATCGACCGGTCAGCCGCTGCACCTTGTTGTCAAACTGACCCGTGCGAAACTGGAAAGCCTGGTTGCCGACCTGATCAAAAACTCGATCAAGCCCTGTCAGGCAGCCCTGAAAGACGCAGGCCTGACCACTGGCGACATCGACGAAGTTGTTCTAGTGGGTGGTATGACCCGTATGCCGAAGGTCATCGAAGAAGTGACCAAGTTCTTCGGCAAAGAGCCGCACAAGGGTGTGAACCCTGACGAAGTTGTGGCCATGGGCGCTGCCATTCAGGCCGGTGTTCTGCAAGGCGACGTAAAAGACGTTGTTCTGCTGGACGTGACCCCGCTGTCGCTGGGTATCGAAACCCTCGGCGGTGTGTTCACCCGTCTGATCGACCGCAACACCACCATCCCGACCAAGAAATCGCAGGTCTTCTCGACCGCCGAAGACAACCAGTCGGCCGTGACCATCCGCGTCTTCCAAGGTGAGCGTGAAATGGCTGCGGACAACAAGATCCTTGGTCAGTTCAACCTCGAAGACATCCCGCCCGCACCGCGCGGCATGCCCCAGATCGAAGTGACCTTCGACATCGACGCAAACGGCATCGTATCCGTTGGCGCCAAGGACAAGGCCACCGGCAAAGAGCAGCAGATCACCATCCAAGCATCGGGCGGTCTGTCGGATGACGACATCGAACAGATGGTCAAGGACGCCGAAGAAAACGCCGAAGCGGATAAAGAGCGCCGCGAACTGGTAGAGGCCCGCAACCAAGCTGAAAGCCTGATCCTGTCGACCGAAAAGTCGATGGAAGAGCATTCGGACAAGGTCGACCCGACCACGATCGAAGCCATCGAACTGGCCATCGCCGCACTGAAAGACGATCTGGCCAAAGACGACGTCAAGGCAGACAAGCTACAGTCCGGCATCCAGAACGTCACCGAATCGGCGATGAAACTGGGCGAAGCCATCTACAAGGCCGCACAGGAAGAGGGCGAGGCCGAAGAAGGCCCCGTTGACGTAGACGGCGATGCAGGCCCCGCTGCCGGTGACGACGATATCGTCGATGCCGACTTCGAGGATCTGGACGACGACAAACGCGCCTAATCCGCGTTTTTCCCAGGAACACAATCGGGGCCGGCCCATCCGGGCCGGCCTTTGACGTTCTGCAAGAGGGAGTACCCAAATGGCAAAACGGGATTACTACGACGTTCTAGGCGCCTCCAAAGGGGCCTCGGCTGATGAGTTGAAGAAGGCCTACCGTCGCAAGGCCAAAGAACTGCACCCCGACCGCAACAAGGACAATCCCGACGCGGAAGCGCAGTTCAAAGAAGTCAACGAAGCCTACGACTGCCTGAAAGACGCCGAAAAGAAAGCAGCCTATGACCGCTTCGGTCACGCCGCCTTCGAAGGTGGCATGGGCGGCGGTGGCCGTCCCGGTGGCGGCATGGGCGGTGGCTTTGGCGGCCATGACGGCGGCTTTGGTTCGTTCTCGGACATCTTTGACGACCTGTTCGGCGGCGGCATGGGCGGCGGTGGCGGCGGTGGCCGTTCGCGCGCAACCCGCGGTGCGGACCTGCGCTATAACCTGCGCATCTCGCTCGAAGACGCTTTCACCGGCATGCAGAAAACGATCAAGGTGCCCACCTCGGTCAGTTGTACGTCCTGTGACGGCTCCGGCGCCGAAGGTGGCGCAGAACCGCAGACCTGTCCGACCTGTTCCGGCATCGGTAAGGTCCGCGCACAGCAGGGCTTCTTCACCGTTGAACGCACCTGCCCGACCTGTTCCGGTCTGGGCCAGATCATCCAGAACCCCTGTAAGGGCTGTGGTGGTCAGGGCCGCGTGCAAAAGGACCGTTCGCTCAGCGTGAACATCCCCAAAGGCGTGGAAACTGGCACCCGTATCCGTCTGGCTGGCGAAGGCGAAGCAGGCATGCGCGGGGGCCCCTCGGGCGACCTCTACATCTTTATCGAGGTGGCAGCGCACGACATCTTTGAACGCGAAGATGCAGACCTGTTCTGCCGCGTGCCGGTGTCGATGACCACAGCGGCATTGGGGGGCGACATCGAAGTGCCCACCATCGACGGTGGCCGCTCGCGCGTGAAAATCCCCGGTGGCAGCCAATCCGGCCGCCAGATGCGCCTGCGCGGCAAGGGCATGCCTGCCCTGCGCGGCAACCATTCCGGCGATATGTTCATTGAACTGGCGGTCGAGACACCCGTGAACCTGACAGCCCGCCAGAAAGAGCTGCTGCAAGAGTTTGAGGAACTGTCCGAGGACAACAACCCCGAAAGCTCCAGCTTCTTTTCCTCAGTGAAAAGCTTCTGGGACTCGATGAAGGGTTAAGACAAAGGGCGCTTCGGCGCCCTTTTACTTTGGTCTGTTGCGTCAAACCGGTGCCCAACTTAACCGGGCCAAACACAATTCAGGCCAGATTTTGCGTATGGAACCGGCTTCGACTTCTTCCAGGAAACCTTCCCAAGCTACGGGAATGGACAGTTCCGCTTTGTAGGCGTTACGGGCGTCTGGTCCCAACAAACAATACCATTTTGTGAATTCGAGCAGGAAGCGGGAAGGCATCTCACCATACCACCCTGCCCCACCGAGCGAATACTCAGGGAATACATCCCACGGCGGCATGAGGTGGTTTTCCTCAGCGTTCTTACGCTGCTCAGCCGTAATAGGCTCGTGCTGTTTCTTTAAAAATTCTGGAATTTTTATTGGTTCCAGTTCAGGCTTTATACGCTTTTTCAACACACTCTTCCTACACCGCCGATTCTCTCGTTCAGGTTAACACAAAAATCTCGTGTAAAAGTTCCCTTGCAACCAGAGAATGATAAAGCGCCCGTAAAGGGCTGCCAGCGTTTACCCTTTGCTAACCAACTCGCGCTAGCCTGCGGGTATGAGCCAGTTTCGCGAATCTCCTTTACCGCTGTTCCAAACCGCGGCCCCAGCGCCCGCGCCGCAAAGGGCAGCGAAACAGCCCAGCTATATCCGCGATCATCGCAAACGCCTGCGCGAACGGTTCCTGAACGGCGGCGCGGATGCCTTGCCGGATTACGAATTGCTGGAACTGGTGCTGTTCCGCGCCATCCCGCGTCAGGATGTGAAGCCGCTGGCCCGCCGCCTGCTGGACACGTTTGGTGATTTCAACCGCACCCTCTCGGCCCCCATTCCCCGCCTGCGGGAGGTCAGCGGTGTCGGTGATGCGGTGATCTGCGAATTAAAGGTGGTGGAGGCTGCAGCACATCGCCTGTCCCGTGCCCGCGTCATGCAACGCCATGTGGTCAGCAGCTGGGAGGCGTTGCTGAACTACTGCCACACGACGATGGCGCATCGGGATACGGAACAATTTCGCGTCCTTTATCTGGATCGCAAAAACGTCCTGATCGCGGATGAGGCACAGGCACAGGGCACCGTGGATCATGTGCCTGTTTATCCGCGCGAAGTGGTGAAACGGGCGCTGGAACTCAACGCCTCAGCGCTCATATTGGTGCACAATCACCCCTCCGGCGATCCAACGCCCTCGCAGGCGGACATCGACATGACGCAGCAAATCCATCTGGCGGCGCAGACGCTGGGCCTGACGCTGCATGACCATCTGATCATCGGCAAATCACGAGAGGTGTCGTTTCGCAGTGAGGGGCTGTTGTGATCCCGCTCAGCGCAGCCAGACCTCTACCCGACGGTTCACCTGACGGCCCCACGCGCTGTCATCACAGGCCATTGGCAGGGCCTCACCATAACCGCGCGCACTCAGGGTGATCTGGTCCAGATTGGCTGTCTCTGCCGCCTGCTTGACCGCTGTTAAGACAGCGCCTGCACGCTTTTCAGCAATCCGTTGGTTCGCCGCCGCACCGCCGTCGCCATCGCTGAACCCCGCAAAAAGCAAGTCACGCGCATCGTAGCGTCCTGCCTCCAACATCTGGGCCAACAGTGCGACATTCGACCGTGACTGCGCATCCAAACGCGCCGACCCTGCCTCGAAGCGGAACGACAACGACAGGCGGCGACGGTCTGTCAGATCCGCAACCAACCTTTGCAAGGCATCCAGCCCGATTTCTGGTCCGGCCTGCGTAATTGCATTGGCAAACCGATCCCCCTGCGCCTTGATCCCAACCTCTTCGGGCGCCTGATCAGTCAGACCCGCACGGCGAATAACCAATTGCGCCGCATCGGATCGCGTAAATCGCATGAAATCGCGCCCCAATTTCGGCAAGCGGCGCGCTGGCAGGTACAAAAACATTGGCGCTGACAGCGGATAGTCTTCGGTCTTCAGGCTTAATCGATCAGCTTGCAGGGTAAATCCGCAGGCGCCGGTCAGCCCAAGTGGTACCGCCCCACCCGCAGCGCTGGCGCTGACCAGCCCCAAACCAAACGGATCGCGCACAACCCCCTCTGCCAAGGTTTGGTCACTGTCATAGCGCAACACACCAGACACCAACTGCCCCCCAGCGGGCGCCAGCAGGCGATCCTCGACCACCTGCCACAAACCCGCGCCTTCGCCGCGCAAATGCAGGGTAATCGGCGCATCTGGACCACCCAGATCAGACCAGTTTGACACTTGGCCCGTTAGAACATCAGCCAAGACAGATGGCGATATTTTGGTGATAGGATTGCCATCAGATACGACCGGCACCAGCCCATCCAACGCCAACACCCGACCGCGGCGACCATCCTGCATGTCCCCCAGCCCAGCAAGCATTGCATCGCTGCGTTCACGCGCGCGCATTTCGCGCTGTGCCATAACGATATCGGCTTCATTGGTCAGCAAGTCAGCGAAACCTTGGTCAGTGCTCCTCAGTTTCAGGGTCAGCTCGCCAGCAACACGACCGTCGGCTTCGGTCAACGACAGCAGCATCGTATCAGTATCAGGTTGCGTGCGGACCACACGATAACCTTGTCGGTCCGCAAAGGCCTGCACCAGCGCTGGCACCACCAGACGTCCCATTGTGGCCGATCCAGACAGGGTCAAGCGCGCAACGTAATCCGTCAGATTAGGACAGGCTGGCCCGTCACACAGAACGCCAGAACCATCGACGGTCAATTCGCCATAAAGCGTCTGTACACGGTAGAATTCACCGTCAAATCCCAGCAGATCACCTGAAATTTCAACCGAACCATCGCGCGAGGTGAGCGTTACATCCTGCGCCAGAACCGCCTGACCCATTGTGCCGATAAGAAAAAGTGCGGCGCTAATCGCCGCACGCAAAATAGTCATCCTGCCGCCCCTGCCTGACCTGTGTTCTGCGACTTAACGCGCAGCGAGTTTCAGGTCTTGTAGCAGGTTTTTCAACAACAGAAAGTCACCAACCGTGTCACACCCCGGAACCGCAAGCGACAGTTCGCGTACCTCCAGCTGGCCGCCAGCGCGCCATTGGATCGCCTCAGCTTGAATGTCGCGGTCGCAATTGGCCACTGTCACCTCAGCCTCAATCGAGAGCTGGACCTGCCCCGCCATCGCAGCTGTGGCAGGGACAGTGTAGACTTCTGCGCGGTAGCTTTCCGGCAGATCCCGATCCCCAAGCAACACCATTTGAGCGTCCACTGCCGAAGTCGACAACGCACCAGCCCAAACATGGCCTTCTTCGCCATAAGTTGCGCCAAATTCGTAGGCGTGCAGGCTGATACCCAGATCTCCACGCCATTGCGCAGCGGCCCGCTCATATTGGACCATATCCGGTACCATCACATGGCCAACCGCACCGTCGCCATTGCCCAGATCCGCGATGAACACAGCCGATTCAGACAGGGCTGGCGCCGAAACGACCAACTGACCGGCTGCGTCTGTGAGATGTGTAAACATCAAACCGTTATGGTGCAGCGTGACCCGCGCGCCAGGCAGACATGGCGCATCGATGGAAACCAGAACCATTGCCCCAGGCTGCGCGCTCAGTTCCATCACCGGATCGCAGGCACGTTCGGCCACCTCAAGGGGTGCAAGATCGTTCATTGGGTCAATCGGCGCGATGCTGGCCAAGCGTTCGTCGTCCGCAGGGAGGGCAAGAGCGTCCACCGCATCATCTGCAGCATCAGAAGCCGTACCAACAGTCAATGCGATGTCAGACAAAGCAATCCGATCGCGGCTAACAGCCATTGCTTCTGCGCTGGCTTCGGCCAGGGTATCGGTGGACACAGGTGGCGCAATCAGGCGCTGTGCCTGATCGTAGGAACGCACGACAGGAGCCGGCGGCGTGTCCGCCCCGTTCTGCATCACAAACCCGATGGCAAACACCATCGACAGCGACGCGCAACCCATTAGAAATCTGTTTGTCAGTGCCATTGTCCCGCCTCCAATCAGAAGAACCCAATCCTGATAAAACGCGGCAAAAGGGGCACAAAAAAGGCACAGGCGCGGAGTCTTTGGGGACTCCGCGCCTGGTGAAAGATGTCTGTCAGGTGGTGGCTATTAGGCCAGGCGACCGTGACAATGTTTGAATTTCTTGCCGGACCCACAGGGGCAAGCATCGTTGCGGCTGGGGTTGCCCCAAGTCGTCGGATCGTTTTCATCGAACCCTTCAACCAGCGGTTCAAATGCCAGTTGCTCGCCACCAGCTTGGTCTGCTGCCGCAGGGGCTGCTGCAGCGGCGGCCTGCTGCATTTGGGCCTGCTGGGCCATCATCTGTTCCATGATGGCGCGCTGCTCTTCCTCGGTCATCGGGCGAACCTGACCCAGCTTCTGCGATACATCTTCACGCAGGCTGTCGAGCAGCGATTCAAACAGCTGGAAGCTTTCGGTTTTATATTCGTTCAACGGATCACGCTGCGCGTAGCCACGGAAGCCAACGACAGACCGCAGGTGTTCCAGTTTCAGCAGATGTTCACGCCATTTGGCGTCAATCGTCTGCAACAGGATCTGCTTTTCAATGCCACGCATGTTTTCCGCACCAAAGGCTTCGGCCTTTTCCGCCATGTTGGCATCTGCGGCCTCTTCCATGCGTTCGGCAATGACGTCACCATCAACACCCTCTTCATCACCCCAAGTGATGACCGGCACATCAAGGTTCAGCTTTTCAATCGCAGCAGCGTAGAGCCCTTCGGTATCCCACTGATCGGCATAGGATTTCGGCGGGATGTAGGCATCGACCAGATCGTCGATCACCTGATCGCGCATATCCTTGACGATTTCGGACAGATCCTCTGCCTCCATGATCTCACGGCGCTGGCCAAAGATGACCTTACGCTGTTCGTTCATCACGTCGTCGAATTTCAGCAGTTGCTTACGAATGTCGAAGTTGCGGCCTTCGACCTTCGCCTGCGCGCGCTCCAGCGATTTGTTGACCCAAGGGTGAACGATCGCTTCGCCCTCTTTCATGCCCAGTTTCGACAGCACCGCGTCCAGACGTTCAGAACCGAAGATGCGCATCAGGTCATCCTCAAGACTGAGGAAGAAGACCGAGCGGCCCGGATCGCCCTGACGGCCCGAACGACCGCGCAGCTGGTTGTCGATGCGGCGGCTTTCGTGGCGTTCGGTGGCCAGAACAAACAGACCGCCTGCGTCCTTAACCGCCTGTTCGTCAGCCTCATGGGCCGCTTCGATCTGGTCGCGGATGGTGGCGTGATCGCCATCGGGGTTGGCGGCGATCGCTTCCATCACCTTAAACTCGACGTTGCCGCCCAGTTTGATGTCGGTACCACGGCCCGCCATGTTGGTCGCGATGGTCACAGCGCCCAGTTTACCAGCGTCGGCAACGATCTGCGCCTCTTGCTCGTGCTGGCGGGCGTTCAACACGTTGTGCGGCACCTCAGCTGCGGTCAGCAGCTGGCTAAGGTATTCAGACTTCTCGATCGAGGTGGTGCCGACCAGAACCGGCTGGCCTTTGGCATGCGCCTCTTTGATCGTCTTGACCGAGGCGTCGAATTTCTCGCGCGCGGTGCGGTAAACCTGATCGTCCTAATCCTTCCGGACGACCGGACGGTTGGTGGGGACC
>NZ_CYSF01000006.1 GCF_001458435.1 Thalassovita mediterranea | reverse complement strand
GGGCGCGGCTTTGATTGAGGCGGTAGCTTTCGCCGTTCATCTCGAGGATGTTGACGTGGTGTGTCAGCCGGTCCAGCAGCGCGCCGGTCAGGCGTTCGGTGCCGAAGGTTTCGGTCCACTCCTCGAAGGGCAGGTTGCTTGTGATCAGGGTCGACCCTCGCTCGTAGCGCTGTGAGATCAGCTCGAACAGAAGCTCGGCGCCGGTTTTGCTCAAGGGGACGAATCCCAGCTCGTCGATGATCAGCAGTTTGACCTTGGCGAGTTTGCGCTGGAGTTGCAGGAGGCGTTTTTCGTCGCGGGCCTCCATCATCTCGTGCACGAGGGCTGCGGCGGTCACGAAGGCGACAGGCAATCCTTTCTGGCAGGCAGCCAGTCCCAGCCCGAGGGCGACATGGGTCTTGCCGGTGCCGGAGGGACCGAGCGCGATCACATTCTCCTTGCGTTCGATCCATTCGCAGCGCGCCAGCTCCAGCACCATCATCTTGTTGAGCGACGGGATCGCCTTGAAGTCGAAGCTGTCCAGGCTTTTGATGGTCGGGAACTTTGCGGCCTTGATCCGGCGTTCCACCATGCGCCGTTCCCGGTCGATCAGTTCCAGCTCGGTCAGCCGGGCCAGGTAACGCACGTGATCTACGCCTTCAGCGGCGCAGATACGGGCCTGCTTGTCATGTTCACGCAGGAACGTGGGCAGCCGAAGCGTTTTGAGATGGTGGGCCAGCAGCAGTTCGGGTGCATCCGTCATGCCCCACCTCCTGCCAGCAGGCTCATGTAGGATGCGGCGGAGGTGGTGGTGATGTTGGTTCTGGGCAGGAAGGGATAGACATCCAGATCCAGCCTCGGAGGCCTTTGCTCGACCCTGCACAAGATCAGGTGCTTGATTGCATCGAAGCTGACCGCTCCCATTCGCAGGGCATCTTTGACGGCAAGATGCAGCACGTCAATCTCGAAGCGCTCCAGAAGGCGCAGGACCTGCACATACTCGCGCTTGCCGGCCTTTCCCTGCCGGGCTTCCAGCAGTCGGCGCAGGGTTTTGAACGCTTCGGGCAACTCCCAGCCCTGCAGAGGCGCGGCCTGATCGAAGGACATGATCTTGCGTTCGATCAGCGCCAGGTAATGCAGTGGATCAAACACCATGTCGCCGGTGTCATAGGAGCGCGAATGCTCAGCGATCACCTCGGCGCCGCAGCCGATGACAACCCGGGTCACGAAGCCCTTGATCCAGACCGCACGGTGGCCGTAGGCAACCGGCACCGAGTAATCATTGCCGCGATAACGCACCACCGATGTCGATGTGACCTGGCCACTTTGCAACTCACAGGCCTCAAAGGGGGTGCCGGGCAAATCCCGCATCGCCGCGAGATCGGCCTTCAGCCGTTCCCCGATGCTGACCTTGTGGCCACGCAGAACATCACCCTGGCGCTTGCGGCACTGCTCTTCCAGGTGAGCGTTGAACGCGTGCCAGTCCGGAAAGGACGGGATCGGCACCATGAAGTTGCGACGTCCGTAGCCGACCAGCCCCTCCACGGCCCCTTTGTCATTGCCCTTGCCGGGACGGCCATAGCGGTCCCGGATCACGTAATGCGACAACATCGCGCTGAACCGCTGGGTTCTTTGCCGGGAGCCATCCGGCAGAATCCGGGCCACCAGACAGCGGTCATTGTCATAAAGAACCGACTGGGGAACCGCGCCGAAGAACGCAAAGGCATGGACATGGCCGTCAAGCCACGCCTCGGTATTGGCCGCAGGATAGGCCCGGATGTAGCATGCGTCGCTGTGCGGCAGATCGAGGGCAAAGAAGTGTGCCTTCTGCTCGACGCCGCCGATCACGACAAGCGCTTCACCAAAATCGGCCTGTGCATGACCGGGCGGATGGCTCAGCGGCACGAACATCTCCTTGCCGGTCCGCTTCCGGTCTCGAACGTAATCCTTGACGATGGTGTAGCTGCCATCAAAACCGCACTCGTCCCGCAACCGCTCGAAAATACGCTTGGCGGTGTGACGCTGCTTGCGAGGGCGGCTCCTGTCTTCAGCAAGCCATTGGTCCATCTGGCTGGTGAACGCATCCAGCTTCGGGCGCCTGATCGGCGCTGTCCGCCGATATCCCGGCGGTTCCGAATAGGCCAACATCTTCGCAACACTGTCCCGGCTGATCCCAAAATCCCGGGCAATCTGACGCCCGCTCAATCCATCCTGGAAATGAGCGTGACGCACCTTCAAATACAAGTCCACGGTGTATATCCCCAAGCCCTCCCGAAATCCGAAAGGGCAAAAGTGGACGACTTTTACGCCGCCCGCGACAACACTATGCCGTCGCTACCGTGGCCGAGTATTGCTCCGCCGTTCACACCCGGCCTGTCAAAACAGTTTCGAAGACGTCTTCTTTCGGACAGTCGATGCAAAGATATTGAAAGGCCCGATAGGAAGATGACACGTGCGCGCGAGATTCTGATGTTTCTGCCAACATTTCGGCAAGCGCGAATCCTGGGGTCATCAATGCGTCGCAGAAAATCGCCAGAGAAATTGTCGCTATTACACGGTGTTCGTCTTCGTTGAGCAGTTCCCCCTTTTTTCTTTTGAGTACGGCTTCCACGCGCGCGAGGTAATTTGTGTCAAAGGAAACGGTTATGCTCGCCTGATTTATAAAGTGATCTCCGCACGCTCTCGCTGGGTCAAGGCAGCGGTCAACCACAGGATCTTGACCTGGTCGAAGAGTGAACACTGAATCGCAAAACAATGACCGAGAACGCCTAAGTAGCTCACGTGCCCTTTCTAGTGCAGCTATCTCGAGATCAGAGAGCTTCATTGAGACAAAGAAATTTGCGTCCTCATCGAGCATCATATTGAATTCATCCTAGTGAACAGTTGGTCGTGATCGAATGCAGCCTTATGTAGAGAATCCTACGTTTATTATCTTAGGGCGCAAATCAGTGCCGCACCCGGGAAAGCTGACCGCCGGCCTCTGTTTTGGAGCATTTGGGAAGCCAAGATGCTTTGCGTTCAATAAACGACTACTTCGGTGAGTGCACCGCAGTGTGCAAGCCCCCTCATCAATGGCGGCTTTCGGCCGATAGCAGCCGTGTCGATTTCAGCCTCAAATGATCGGCCCAACCCCGCTGTTCGAGATAGCGAACTGTGGTTTAGTAAAAAATTAACCGTGAATACGAATGATGGCTTCTCCAAAGAATTGGAATCGATAGGAGCATCCAAATGCAGCCATTAGACACAATTCGTACGCCAATCAGTCAGTGCCAAGCTTGGGATTCTCATCAGATTGCGCTGGGCGCAAATGCTGCTGGGGAGGTGTTCTCTAATATCAGAAAATCAATATCTCTGGGAAACTTCGATCAGCCAGAGCTTCGCTTTCCGAATTACTATGATGTTATAGGAAATATCATAATGGCTGAGTATCTTCTCTCTGGTCTCTCGAAAGCATCGTCGATGAAACTAGCGGATTCTTTGACTGATGATCTTGCACATTATCTTGGTTTCTGCAGCAAGGCGGATGCCGACAGCGTTATAGAAGGCGAATTTCATCTAGTGGAGTATCCCGCCTGCTCAGAAGTACGCAATGCAGTGCGGTCAACGTTTATAGGTGTTTTCAAGCCATGTAGAGAAGATACTTCTCTTTTTGACGCTGTTGTAGCAATTTGAGAAATTCTTATCACAATCAATAGGTTGTTAATGGCTTTGCTGAAGCGGCGATTCAGCGAAGTTGGCTTAATGCAGCGCCACCCAACAAAAGGATACCAATTAGCTCCAAATCCAAACCGAAGAGGAAGTCCCAATCAAAACCAAACCAAAAATCCGAACCATCATCCTCTTCCTCCTCTTCTTCTTCCTCCTCTTCATCATCTACAAGTACGTAGTCATCATCCAGAGGATCGGGCAATATTATCGGGTCGACTTTGACTTCGGGTTCATGCGAAGTGGCCGCTATGCTGGAAAACTGGGGAGTATAAACTGGGTCGAACACTTCAAGCATAATGATCTCTAAACCTTCTAGGTTTAGATCAAGTGTAGAGCCTTCAAATACAAATTCAGGTTCCAATTCGAGCAACTCTGCTGTCGACGAAGTGCTTCCCGGGTTTTGGCCTTCCTCTACAGTTAACAGGCTAACCTCTATATCTTGTTGATCGGTAAATATTTCAGACAAATCAAGATTTGTCTCGCAACCTTCTAGGGTGTTTGAAGCAACAAAGAAGACCATCCGGTCTTCTGCATAAAAAGCATGAACATCAAAATCATCAGTTTGGTATTCATGCTCTATCTCCCGTCGCCCAGGATTCAGACCGACGGGCGCGGTCCCAACTAGTGTATCAGCCATCAAAGAAAACATCTGACCAGGAACGGTAAGTTCGCTTTGGTCAACGTCCCCGCTGAGATCATTTGCTGTATTCTGCTGAAGCGGCCAAACATGCGCGGCAGACACGTTGAACTGCGTAAAGCCCTCAATTATATTCAGCATCTCGTGTGCTTGGGCCAGACCGAAATCACTATGGTGCTCAAGCGCGTTTGTGGCGGCGGACTGGTTCCATTCAGTCACACTGACCTCAACGTCATCGAGATAGTTTCCCCAAGTCTGTTCAATGGTTCTGAGAGAAAAATAACGACTTTGCGGAATGTCAGCGCCACGACTGTAAACGTGTGCGATCAGGCCATCAACCGAGGATAATGATCCCTCGATATCAAATTCAGAAATTATCAGTTCGTTGGCAATATGGCCCCATTTGACCGCCCCTGAGCTATACAAATATTCATCGCCAAACGACATTCCATTATCGGCGTTGAAACGTGCAAGCTGTTCTTCGCCGTTTCCAAACTGAGAGTATCGTGAGGAGAAATCTGCGAATGCATTATCCGCACCCATTTGCACCAGGATCTTTGTGTCGGAATAGTCTTCAACAAATACGGGGTGATTTGCCAGCTCCTCGTCTATTATTTGCGTCATCTTTGCGGCAAGCCTGCCATACTCAATGGAGGTCATTTGACCGCTGGCCCAATATTCATTTCCTATTTCAAAAGCATCAATCTTCGCATTTCCATACCTTCCACTCAAAGTATCGGAAATGAACCTGCGCAGCGCGGTCTCATCAAAATCTGGATGCCGGTTTCCATATTCATCTGTCGCTTCTCCTAGAAAGTGCCGCGTCGGGATGACTATCGTCGTCGAATAGTCATTTTCTTCTATGAAGTTCATGTATTGGGTGAAGGGAATCAGATCTACATCCCCTTGACCGCTTACGTTGGGAGCAGAGCTTTTATCTGGCTCTGTGATGTCAAAATAATTCTCAGTGAGCGAGCCGCCAGGATAACGAAATGCTGTCACTCCCAGCTTTTCTACGACTGTTTCAAAGGTATTCCCTTCATCCAAATTGTCGCGAGAGGAAAGAATATTCCCTCCAAAGAGCTCGGCCTCAATGAGCGTGGATGAAACTGAACTTGCACTAATTACAACCAAGGAACCTCTCCGCGCTATGTGCAGAGAAGTGTCCTTGAGAGGTCTTTATGACGTCTTTCCCAACTGTGTCATCAAGGGGGCAAGAACGTAAATTGCCAATCAGTTATGAAGAGAAGCGCGCTTGTCGGGTCACGATGATATCGATTTCGTTGATATTCCCCGTATAAACGGACCCATCTAGATTTCGTATGTCGTTCTGGTTCTCGTACTGTCCTCGTAAGTCAGGCTCTCCCCACGACCATTTTACATTCAGCTCCAAAGCCGAAGCAAAAACCAGTGCGGTTTGAGAATCAACTTTGATCGCGGTCCTTTCAGCGCTTTGCTCTACAGAAACGAGGTTCGAAAGATCAAAGCTCGGATCGTCTGAAAAGGCATTCAAAGGGGCGCCGCCCATCCTGAGTAGCACAGTGTCACTCCCCTTCTCGAAATCACAAATGGTGCTTGGAGGCAATGTACTGGTCGGATCGTAGGAGTAGACGAAGGTATCGTTGCCCTCTCCGCCCCAAAGTGAGTCCCCATTCCCGCCGACTAAGGTATCGTCACCGGCACCGGCATGTATCTCAAACGGATCTGGATGGCGGTCGTTCACTTCATCTGGACTCGCTGTAGCCCAATCAGTTGGTGTGCTCACCAAGCTGGAAATCAGATCGGCTTCCTCAGAACCCATAATTTGGCGGGGGGTATCTTCGATTACAGCATCATCCTCAGTATCGGGTGCGTCGCTCGACGCATCGAATGCGAATGCTGCCAGGAGGCCAATTCCAAGCATTAGCAAAATCAGACTCATTCGACCCTCCCGGAAAAAGCGTGAAGATGAATTAGAAACGTTATTTTCAGCTTAAGAAGCCTCTCAGATATAGTTTTGGGGCGACAGTTGACCGATTTTTCCTTCAGCTAACCTACGGCACTCATAATCAGTGAGGAGCCGAAGTTCCAAGTCGGTCATTTTTGGCAATGGCCTTGATTCGCACACCTTCGGCAAATTTCGCTTTTAAGATCTTCGAGAGAAGGTCGTGTCGCCCCATAGATGTTTGGCTTTCGGCGCCACTAACACCCGAATTCAACTTTTTGCGTGCGAAAAAGTCATTTTGGGGCCGGTCAGCGCTTTATCAGGTAAAAATACCCCCCTTTGCGAAGGCTCTGACTGTCGCGTTTGTCGCACCGATAATTGCTTGCGCCCTGACAAAATAGGGCGTTACCGAAGTTTCAAACACGCGCGTTCATCCTGAAACTCTAAACGATCCGCCTGCCGAGGAGCATGCTCTCGGTCGGGACGGTGTCTCTGTGATGCGATGAACAATCTTCTTCAATACCGCCTAACTGAATTCCTCGACCGCGCAATCTGCGCTTTTCACTCCGCTCATCGATATGTCGCCTGCTGCAGCATGGGACAGGGCATGTAAAGCATGCCCCCCGCGGTCGCTGACCAGCACAGAAATGCGTGAGGTGTTTGGGGGCAAGTTGCGCCGCAAGCTGTCGCGTACGGGTTTGCAGGTGTGCAACATCAATTACCAGTCGGACGCGTTGATGCAGATGTTTCTGCGCGAGCCGGGCGTTGAGGTCGACATCTTGTGTTGGGACGGGGATATCGGAGCGATATCCGTGCGCGCAGACCGCGGCGCTTGGATGACTGTGCCAGCAAGTGATGAACGGTGGATCGGTCGAACGGACCTCGATCTGAGGGCCGAGTTGGCCTCTGTGACAGATGAGGATGACACAGGAGAACGCGCTCGCCGCGATTTCATTAACAGCGCCAACGATGAATCTTATCGCCTGAAACGCTTGGCGGGCCTGATCTCGCTGCCACAAACCACAGACGATCTCGACTATGAGGTGGGGCGTTTTATGCGCCATGCAGATACCGCAGAGCGCCGCCGGAGGGCCGGAGGCTACCGCGACCTGATGGGGGATCTTGGTGACCTCCCGATCTCAGAATCCACCACTGACCAATTCGATACCACACCGGGAGCCGTGCTCGGCACACAGGACAGCAACGACCATACGATGGGGTGACCATGACATTTCAGCCCGCAACACAAACCCCTACCACCATCACCGAGAAGACTGCCTGGTTGGCGGAGCGCTATTGGCGCCATGGTCTGGAGGACGACCTTGACGATCGTTTGACCGATCTGTTCGAGGTTAATGACGAGGGTGAGATGACGGCTCAGCCTCGGATCGGCGCGCTGACGGGAGAGAGCCGCGGCCTCATGGTACTGGGTCGCTCCGGTGACGGGAAAACTGCGCTGCTGAGGCGGATGTTACGCGTGAACCCTGTTTTGACAGAGATGACGGAGTCTCAGGCGGGAAACACACTCTACATCACCGTTCCGCCGGAGGCGACGATCAAGAAAATCGCCGAGTTGATCCTCGCTACGACGGGTTATCAGCGCGTCGATGCGCGGCTGCGGTCTGCTGATGCCTGGGAAATGGTCATGCATCGGTTGGCTAAATTCGGTGTTCGCGCAATGATCATCGACGAGTGCCATCACATTTTCCGTAGGGGCGCGGGCAGGGATGTGGCTGGCGCGATCCAGTCCCTCAAACACATCATGCAGTCAGCGGGAGGTGTCGCATTGATCATCGCTGGTGTTCCCAGTCTGCGTGACGATATTTTGTCGGAACAGTCCGGCGAGACGGCCCGCCGGTTTCAGGAATTTTCGTTGGCTGACATTCAGCCTGACAGTATGGCTGCGCTGAATTTTTCGAAGAACTTTGCCGTCTCGGCCAAAATACTGGGCCTGACTGTGCCGGAGGATGCCGAGATTGCGGAGCGTATTCTGTTCGCTCAACACGGGCAGATCGGGCGCAGTATTGCTCTGTGCAAAATGATCCTGACGGATGCGATTATTCGCCAACGCACGGAGCTGTCACTGGATCGGGCGGAGTGTGTGTATCGTAAATGCAGTCGGGCCACAGATATGACGCCGTTTCACTCTGGTGATTGGCAGGCCGTGAGGCGTGAACTGTCGGCGATCGGATGGGGGCAGTGACGATGTTGTGGCCCAGCCTGGCGTTTGATCCGCACGAAACCCTAGCCTCCTACGCGGACCGCCTGTCGATGTTCCATACTGGCCGCGGGATGGAGCGGCTGTTGCGTGACAATGGGATCAACACTGGTCATTTTGTGTCAGGTCACACGGATGCTGTTTCAATGTTCGCCGAGGCGACCGGTCATGATGCTGAGGCCCTGCTGCAGAATGCTATCCGTGTGTACCAGCGTGGTGGCGAATTCCGGGGAGAGGCCATTACCAAAGCCTTCTTGCAGCCACAAGCGAGGGGCTATTGTCCCATGTGCCTGGAGGAGGACGGTGGTAGCACCGACTGGAGGTTTCGGCTGATCTGGGGTTTTCGCCATGTGCAGCGCTGCGATCGGCACGATGTGTGGCTGGCTGCGACGGGAAACCCCAGTGCCAATTGCCTGCGTGTCGCTCTGAACGAGGCCCCCGAGGTGGCGCCTGCCGACGCGGCTGAGGAGGCACCAGCATACCTCGGTTGGCTAGCAAAACGTTTGGCCGGTGCTGACAGCGACGAGTGTCTTTGGCTGCAAGATCAAACTCTCGAACAGGTGCTGGCCGCGTCAGAAATGATTGGTGGCGTTCTGCAGCACGGTCATCAGGTCAGGTTGCGCAGTTTGTCTCAGGTAGAGGCCGAGGAGGCGACTGATATTGGTTTTTCGATTTACAGTGATGGTCCTGAGGCCGTTGAGGAAGCACTCGATACAACTCGTCAGACCTCACCTGCCACTGCTGTGCAGGCCGGCCCTCTGGCGCATTATGGCAAACTGTTTGATTGGTTGGAGCGCCGATGCAACGCGATTGATCCCGGTCCCATACGCGATCTCCTGAGAGATCATATTGTGAGGCATTCTGCTGTTGAACCCGGCACCAAAGTTCTTGGCGTTGAAATCACCGAGAGGCGTTATCACACATTGTACAGTCTATCGGCCGAGGTCGGGATCGATCGCCCCCGTCTGGCACGCCTGCTGAAAAAGCTCGGGGAAATTCCTGCCGATGCGACTGAGGTGGAATGCGGAAACAGGGTGTTCGAGGCGGCCACGACGCTCCCGATGGTGGAGGCGTTTAAAACCGCGATCCCGTTGAGGGATGTTCCTGACTACCTCGGGGCGTCGAAGCGCCAGTTTGAAACCCTGTATCGCGAAGGCGTTGTTCAACCCCTGGTGCCCAGCTCGGGTCGCGGTTCCGTCCGCAATGTTGTTTTCGGTCGGTGTCACTTGGATGAGATGTTGGAAAAAATTGCCCGACTGCCAGAAATTGAAGACGCGCGGAGTGGGGATTTTCACTCGATATCCTATGCCAGTCAGCGTGGCGCTGGCTGTTTTGAATTACTTTTCGCCGAAATTCTTGAGGGCCGGATTGAGGCGTTTCGCAATCCTGAGCGGACGGGGATCGGATCTATCGTTGTTGATGTTGCCCAGCTGGTCGGTGTGAAAACCGCGGCCTGAATACAAATCTAATATCTGTAGAAACAGCCCGCCTCGGCGGGCTTTTTTATTTAATTTCAAAGTCTCGCGGGATCTGCCCCTATTTCGTGGGATCTTTGGTCCGACCTTCAAAGTCCAGAAAATAAGCTGTTGAATTCATGTGTGTTTTTAGAGAGATTGGAGGCAGCTTTGGCCCGATTTACAGCAAGACTCCGGGCTTGACTGATGCACCGGATGCGGTGTCGGTTGGAATTGTCTTCGTCAGATCAAATGGCGATTTAATTGAATGGGCGGCCTAGGGCCGCCTCTTTGTCATGTAGATATTAGCGTGAGGGAGCGCTCAGATGTCCATCACCCAGTTGGTAACTCATTCCGGCGGTTTCCATGCCGACGAGCTTTTGTCATCGGTTGTGCTGACGCAACTGTTTCCTGCGGCCGAGCTGATCCGGACACGTGATGCTGAAATCACGAGTCCCGGCGCGGGTAAAATCATCTATGATGTAGGTCGTGACTATGACGTTGATCAGGGCATTTTCGATCACCATCAAAGGCCCAACCCTTTGCGCGAAGATGGTCAGCCCTACAGCTCATTCGGTTTGATCTGGAAACACTTTGGCCACGACTACCTGCGCGCGCTGGATGTGCCAGAGGCGGATTTGGATTACGTCCATCATGGATTTGATCGCGGATTCGTTCTGCCAGTGGATCTGCTGGATAACGGTGCGGTAGAGCCGTCTGTGGCCGGACCGTTGGCGTCGATGACGCTGCCCTCGCTATTGGAAACGTTAAAGCCTGCCTTTGATGACCGTAGCGCGCAGGCAGATGATCTGGCCTTTATGGCTGCCTTGCCGATCGCGCGCGCCTTTGTCGAAGCTGCTGTGCGCACCCGCGCTGCCAAACGCCGGGCAGAAGCGCTGGTCACTCAGGCGATTGTCGCAGCCGGAGAGGCGCAGGTCTTGGAATTGCCAATGGGCATGCCGTTCCGCGCAGCTGTTGAAAAGGCAGGCGCTGATCATTTGTTGTTTGTCATTCACCCGCGTGAGGGGAACGGGCGCACCGATTGGGCGCTGACCACAATTCGCAAAGGCGGTGACACCTTCGAAGCACGCGCTGACTTGCCGGCAGCATGGGCTGGGCTGAACGGATCGGATTTGGCTGCCGTAACGGGGGTTAAGGGCGCGGTTTTCTGCCATAATGCGCTGTTCATTGCTGTGGCAGATAGCCGTGATGGCGTCGTCGAAATGGCCCGTCAGGCGGTCGTCGCCGCAAATGATGCCGGATAAACCTGCGATGAAGGTGGATCTGCTGTTCGACGGGCCAGATAATGCGGCTGCGACAGTGTTGTTCGCACATGGCGCAGGTGCGGCGATGGATTCGCCTGTAATGACGCAAATTGCCGCAGGATTTGCCGCGCGTGGTCTTGGTGTTGCGCGGTTCGAGTTTGACTATATGGCGGCCCGCCGTCGCGGTGGGGCCAAGCGCCCGCCGCCGAAAATGCCGCCATTGTGCGACGAATTTCGCGCCGCTATTGCAGCGCTGCGCGATGTCCGTCCCGATGGCCGGTTGATCATCGGCGGAAAGTCCATGGGGGGACGTGTTGCCAGCTTGATTGTACAAGATCTCTGGCAACAAGGACTGGTTCAAGGATTGATGTGCTTTGGCTATCCGTTCCATCCGCGTGGAAAACCTGACAGCCTACGTACCGAACACCTTTACGATCTCCAGGTGCCTAGTCTGATCTGTCAGGGCAGCCGTGATCCGCTGGGCAATCTCGACGAGGTGACAGGCTACGGGTTGCCGGACCCTGTGGAGCTCTTCTGGTTAGAGGATGGCGATCACGACCTGAAACCACGAAAGCGGCAAACTGGTGTGGATCACACGACCGCGCTGCCAAACTGCTGCGAAGCTGCGGCTGAATGGGTTCGGCGTCTGCCATAGAAAGGCCCTGTGGCCACCGACCCCGCGGGTTTTTTCACACCTCCCGACAGGGCGCCCTTTTGCTTTGCGAATTGTTGCACTATAGGGTCAATACAGCCTCAACCGCCGCGAAACAGGTGGGAATAGGCAGCAGAGCGGTCCCTTAGCTCAACTGGATAGAGCAGCTGACTTCTAATCAGCAGGTTGAGGGTTCGAGTCCTTCAGGGATCGCCATTTTTCTACACTGATATAGCAGTTGGGCATGACGTGCTGCGTTGATGGTGAATTCTTCATCAAGATGAGTTTGTGTCGATCGCCGGCGCCCACCCGATCTGTGGTGGATGTAGGGTTTGGCAAAATGCGGTTGTTGACGGGGGTGATGTGTTTGGTGTGGTCGCCTTATCCTCCCTAGGGGGATATTGACGAACAACCTCCCTAGGGGGATAATGCGCCTATGACACAAGATCTTTTCCACCCGCATCGCCATGAAAGTCATCCCAAGATCATCTCGCGACTGAAGCGCGCGAACGGTCATTTGGCGGCTGTGGCACGCATGATCGAAGAGGGGAAACCTTGTCTGGAGGTTGCTCAGCAGTTGCAAGCGGTGGAAAGCGCGGTGCGCAATGCCAAACAGGCATTGATCCACGATCACATGGATCACTGCCTCGAAGAGGGCTCGCTGTCTCAGCAGCGCGCCGAACTGAAAGCAATTTCGCGCTACCTGTGACACGCATCCCGAAGGGAAAGCCATGTTCGCCGTTTTATCAGATCGTTCGTTTCGCCACCTTTTCGCTGCGCAGCTGGTTGCGTTGATTGGCACTGGGCTTGCCTCTGTTGCGCTGGGGCTTCTGGCTTTTGATCTGGCGGCTGATCAGGCGGGAATGGTTCTAGGGGCAGTGTTCACAATCAAGATGGTGGCCTATGTGCTGATCGCGCCAATTGCAGGGGCGTTTGCAGACCGTTTGCCGCGTCGGGCCTATCTGGCTGGCTTGGACATCGTGCGGTTATTGGTGGCGGTTGCCTTGCCTTTTGTTACCGAGGTCTGGCAGGTCTTTGCGCTGATCTTTGCGCTACAGGCGGCTTCTGCCGGATTTACGCCGGTGTTTCAGGCCACCATCCCCGACGTCCTGCCAGAAGAGGACCGTTATACCCAAGGTCTGGCCCTGTCGCGCATGACCTATGATCTGGAAAGCATTATCAGCCCGACACTGGCGGCGCTTTTGTTGCTCGCGGTTAGCTATGACACCCTGTTTCTGGGCACCGCGCTGGGCTTCCTCGGGTCGGCGGTGTTGATCCTGACGGTGATGCTGCCCGCCCCGAAACCAGCGGCCAAACGCGGGATCTATGATCGCACCACGCTGGGCACTCGGGTGTTTCTGGCAACGCCGCGTCTGCGCGGGCTGATGGCGCTAAACGTCACAGTGGCGGCGGCGGGGGCGATGGTGCTGGTGAATACCGTGGTTCTGGTGCGCGCAGATCTGGGCCTGTCAGAGGGGGCGCTGGCATGGACGATGTTTGCCTTTGGCCTCGGCTCGATGCTAGCCGCATTGTCTCTGCCACGCGTGCTGACACAGGTGGCGGATCGTCCGGTGATGTTGTTTGGGGCGGTTTTGATGATCGGCGGGCTGATCCTACTGTCGCTGCTGACAGCGGTTTACGGATTGCGCTGGCCCGCACTGTTGCTGTGTTGGCTGATCCTCGGTCTGGGGTTTTCCACACTGTCCACCCCTGCGGGCCGCTTGCTGCGCCGATCTGCCCATGCGGTGGATCGACCGGCGCTGTTCGCGGCGCAGTTTGCACTTTCGCATTTCTGCTGGCTGTTCGCTTATCCGCTGGCGGGTGTGTTGATTACATGGTTCGGCGTGCAGGCCGCACTGTTGGTCCTGGCGCTGATTGCGACGCTGGGCATGGTCGCCGCCATGCGCCTCTGGCCCGTTGGCGATCCGGTGGAGGTGGCGCACACCCACCACAACCTGCCGCCTGATCATCCGCATTTACAGGGCGGCGGGCATCGGCACAGCCACGCGCTGATCATTGATGAGGATCACCCGCGCTGGGCCACACGGTTTTAACCATACGCTGCCGTATGGCGCCGGATCACAAGGGCAGCCGCGCCATTTCAGCCTGAATATGCTCGACCATGAAATCCATGAACAGCCGCGCCTTCGGATCCTGCCGACGTCGATGCAGGTACAGGCAGGCCAGCTGGATCGGCACCGGCGGCTCTTCTGGCAGGACAACCTCCAACCGACCGGCGGCAAGGTGTTCGGCAATCTCGAACACCGGCTTCATCACGATGCCATGCCCCGCCAGCGCCCATTGGGTCAAAACCTCACCATGGTCCGTTTCAAACGGGCCGGTCACCGGCACCCGCTGCACACCGTTCGGGCCTTGCAGCGGCCACTGAAATTCGGGCGCACCGGGGTAGCGCAGGTTCAGGCAATCATGGGTATCGGTGCGCAATTCATCACTGTTCTGCGGAGCGCCGCGACGGTCAAGGTAGTCGGGCGCGGCGCACAGAACCCGCGGGCAATCGGTGATTTTGCGAATGCGCAGATTGCTGTCCTCCGGCACCCCGAGGAAGAAGGCCGCGTCCAGCCCCTCAGCCGCCAGATCCAGTTTGCGATCCGACAGGCGCAACCGGATGGAGATTTGCGGATACTGTTCCTTGAACGCGGGCACCGCTGGCGCAATGAACCGCTGCCCAACGCCCAAGGGCGCGGCCACATAAAGAGTGCCGCGTGGGCTGTCGGTGATGTCGGAAATATCGGCCTCTGCCTCCTCCACCGCCTCCAGGATCTTGCCTGCCCCGCTGTAGAACATCTGCCCCTGTTCTGTCGGCGTCAGGGTGCGCGTGGTGCGATGAAACAGCCGCACGCCCAGATGATCCTCTAGCTGTGAAATTCGGCTGGAGGCGACGGCGGCAGACACCCGCAAATCCCGCGCAGCCGCAGACATATTGCCCAGCTCATAGACCCGAACAAAGGTGCGGATATTGTCGAGGTAAGCCATGGGATTTTCCGGTTTTTGCTAAAGGTCGGCGAATTTATTCGAATTTACCTGCAAATCCGCCCCGGCGCCAGCCTAGAGCCCCAGCCGCGTCTGACTACGTTCCGTCATGAAATCCACGAAGGCCCGCGTTTTCGGATCCTGCAATTTGCGGTGCGGGTAGAGGCACCCAAACAGCGACGGGGCAGGGGGTGTGTCTGCCATCACCTCCACCAGATCACCGCGTGCCAGATGCGTCGCCACATCAAAGCGCGGCTTGTTGGCAATCCCATGTCCCGCCAGCGCCCAATCGGTCAGCACATCACTGTCGTCAGCGTCAAACTTGCCCGTTACATCCAGCTTGCGCAGGCCGGTGTCCGTCTGCAATTGCCAGAAATATTCGGGCGAGCGTGGATAGCGCAGCAACAGGCAATTGTGGTTCTTCAACAGATCCTGCGGTCCCGTCGGCGCGCCATGTTTCGCGATATAGTCAGGCGCGGCGACCAGCACACGCGCCACCTCCGCGATCTGGCGCAGTTTCAGGTTGGACTCTTTCGGAACGCCGACAAAAAACGCCACATCCATCCGTTCGCTCATCAGATCCACCGCGCGATCTGACAGGCGCATTTGCACCTCTGTTTCTGGGTATTCCGCCACAAATTCTGGCACGAGGGGCGCAATGATCCGCCGCCCCACACCCAAGGGCGCCGTCACCCGAATGACCCCGCGCGGGCGGTCGGAATAATTCGCCACCACCGCCTCTGCCGTGTCCAGCGAGGCTAGCACATTCTTGGCCTCCTGATAAAATAGCTGCCCGACCTCGGTTGGGATGATCGACCGCGTGGTACGATTGAACAGCCGCACGCCCAGCCGCGCCTCCAGCTCCTTGATCCGCTTGGAGGCCACCGCCGGTGTCAGCCGCAAATCGCGCCCGCCAGAGGTGATGGAGCCCAGTTCCACCACACGGGTAAAGACGCGCAGGCATTCGATATAGGGCATTTTGGGCGGCGTCCTCACGCTGATCTGCTTAATTGCGCGGCAGGATATCATTATCAACAGATTGTAGAAAGTATTTAGCGTATAGCGTCATATTCATTGATAGTCGGCGGTGGTATTTTATAATCAAACACCCCGCACGCGGGGCAGCCACGCAGTCGGAGGGTGAGATGAGCCAGCGTAGCGATATTCGGTTTCTGCTGAACGGACGGGCGGTGTCACTGCCCTCGGTTGCGGCGACGGACACCCTGTTGGATTTCCTGCGCATCGACCAGCGCCTGACCGGCAGCAAGGAAGGCTGTGCCGAAGGTGATTGTGGCGCCTGCACCGTGCTAGTGGGGCGACTGACCAAGGATGGCCTGCGCTATGAGGCGGTGAATGCCTGTATCCGCTTTGTGGCTTCGCTGGATGGCTGCCATGTGGTGACGATCGAACATATTCGTGGCGCGGACGGTGGGTTGCACCCTGTGCAGCAGGCGATGGTCGATCACCACGGATCGCAATGCGGGTTCTGTACGCCGGGCATCGTCATGTCGCTCTATGCTCTGTGGATGGAAACACCGCAGCCCACCGCCCGTCAGGTTGAGGTGGCGCTGCAGGGCAACCTGTGCCGCTGCACTGGGTATGAGCCGATCATCAAGGCCGCGCTGGCGGTCAGCGCATACGGCACGCCAACGGCGGACTATCTGGCGGCGACCCGTGATGGGATCACTGCGCAGTTGCAGGCCCTGCGTGATGGCGCCCGCGTGGTGACGGGACCAGCGGATAATCAGGCGATTGTGCCCGCCGATCTGGATGACTTCGCCGCTGTTTTGGCCGAAAACCCGCAGGCAACGATTGTGGCCGGTGCCACCGATGTGGGGCTCTGGGTGACCAAATTCCTGCGCCCGATCAGCCCTGCGATCCATATCAATCAGATCGACGCGCTGAAACGAATTGAGGTTGCAGGTGGTGCCATCACCCTTGGCGCTGGGGTCAGCTATTCGGATTTCCTGCCGCTGGTGCAGGAACACTTCCCCTTCCTCCTCGACTACTGGAACCGCATCGCCGGTTGGCAGGTGCGCAACATGGGCACGGTGGGCGGCAATATCGCCAACGGATCCCCCATCGGGGACACCCCGCCCGTGCTGATCGCGCTGGGTGCCCGTGTGACCCTACGCAAGGGGATGGAGCGTCGTGAACTGCCGCTGGAAGAGTACTTCATCGACTACGGCAAACAGGATTTGCAACTGGGCGAGTTCTTGGAAACAGTCACCATCCCCCTACCACAGGCGATGCAGCTAAATGCCGCCTACAAAATTTCCAAACGTCGGGATGAAGATATCTCTGCCGTGGCAGTTGGCATTTCTGTCACCGTCGATGCGGGCCAGATCACCGATGCCCGCATCGCCTACGGCGGCATGGCGGCCACCCCAAAACGCGCGAGTGCGGCAGAGGCGGCGCTGATCGGTCAGCCCTTTGCTCAGGCGGCGTTTGATGCGGCGGCGCAGGCGGTGGCGACAGATTTCCAACCGCTCAGCGACTGGCGCGCTTCTGCCGATTATCGCCTGCTGTCGGCAGGAAACCTATTGCGCCGGTTCTATATGGAACAGTCAGACACAACCCAGCCCGTGCGGCTGGCAGTTTGAGGAGGGGATAAGATGAACACACACGACACACTCCCCCCGTTGAAGGGTCTGGTGAACGACGACCGCCAGCACGACAGTGCGGTAAAACACGTCACTGGCCGCGCCGAATACTGCGATGATATCGCCGAACCTGTGGGCACGATGCACGCCTACCTTGGTACCGCGACCGTGGCGCACGGGCGCATCCTGTCGATGGACCTTGATGCCGTGCGGGCCGCGCCGGGCGTTATCGGCGTGCTGACCGCCGAGGATATTCCAGGCCATAACGATGTCAGCCCAACCGGCAAGAATGACGAACCTGTGTTCCCCACCGACCGCGTTGAATTTCACGGCCACCCGCTGTTTGCAGTGATCGCTGACAGCCGTGATGCGGCGCGGCGAGCGGCGGAACTGGCCGAGGTGGACTATGAAGTCCTGCCCCACGCCCTTGACCCGCTGGCCGCCCGTGAGGCTGGCGGCACATTGGTCACCGACCCGCTGAAACTGGAACGCGGTGAGATTGCGCCCGCGTTTGACGCCGCACCGCACCGCATTCAGGGCCGTATGGAAATTGGCGGTCAGGATCACATGTACCTTGAGGGCCATATCGCTTTTGCCGTGCCGGGGGAAGATGACGATGTGACCGTCACCAGCTCCACCCAGCACCCCAGCGAGGCGCAGCATATGGTCGCCCACGTCCTTGGCGTGCCGTCAAATGCGGTGACCATCAACGTGCGCCGGATGGGCGGCGGCTTTGGCGGCAAGGAAAGCCAGATGAACCTGTTCTGCGTCGTCGCCGCCATGGCCGCGAAGAAGTGGAACCGCCCCTGCAAAATCCGCCCCGACCGCGATCAGGATATGACCGCCACCGGCAAGCGGCACGATTTTGTTGTCGACTACGACGTTGCCTTTGACGATCAGGGCCGTATTCAGGCGGTCGATAGCGTCTTTGCCGCGCGTTGCGGTTATGCGGCGGACCTCTCTGGTCCTGTCACCGACCGCGCGCTGTTTCACGCGGATAATGCCTATTTCTATCCCAATGTCCGCCTGCGCAGTGAGCCGCTGAAAACCAACACCGTGTCCAACACCGCCTTTCGTGGCTTCGGTGGCCCGCAGGGCGTGGTCGCCGCCGAACGGATGATCGAAGAGATCGCCTATAAACTGGGCAAAGACCCGTTGGAGGTGCGCAAAGCGAACTTCTACGGTCAGTTTGGCGACGACGGCAGCGATGGCCGCACCCTCACCCCTTACCATCAAGAGGTGGAGGATAACATCATCGACCGCGTGGTCGCTGAGCTGGAGGAAAACGCTGATTACCAAGCGCGCCGTCAGGCGGTTCTGGACCATAACGCAAAGGGCGGCGTGATCCGCAAAGGCATCGCGCTGACGCCGGTGAAATTCGGCATCTCCTTCACCGCGACGTGGTACAATCAGGCCGGATCGCTGATCCATGTTTATAACGACGGCTCCATCCACCTGAACCACGGCGGAACAGAAATGGGGCAGGGCCTGAACACCAAGATCGCGCAGATTGTGGCGGATGCCTTTCAGGTTGATTTCGACCGGGTGAAGATCACCAAAACCACCACTGAAAAGGTGCCCAACACCTCCGCCACGGCGGCCTCTTCCGGCTCTGACCTGAATGGGATGGCGGCCCTTGATGGGGCGGAACAGATCAAGGCACGGCTGGTCAAATTCGCAGCCGAGTCGCGCGGCGTGGCAGAGGACCAGGTGCAGTTCCTGCCCAACACCATCCGCATCGGTGATGAACTGGTGCCGTTCAACACACTGGTGAAAGAGGCCTACATGGCCCGCGTCCACCTGTCCGCCGCAGGGTTCTACAAAACCCCCAAAATCCACTGGGATCGCGACGCAGGCAAGGGGCGGCCGTTCTTCTACTACGCCTATGGTGCGTCCTGCTCAGAGGTGTCGATCGACACGCTAACGGGTGAATACACCGTGGATCGCACGGATATTCTGCACGACGTCGGTCGCTCGCTGAACCCGATCCTTGATAAGGGACAGGTCGAGGGTGCGTTTATCCAAGGCATGGGTTGGCTCACCACCGAAGAGCTTTGGTGGGACGACGCGGGCCGCCTGCGCACCCATGCGCCATCGACTTACAAGATCCCGCTGGCCAGCGATCGCCCGCGTGAATTTAACGTGGAACTGGCCGAATGGTCGGTGAACAAGGAACGCACGATCAAACGGTCCAAGGCCGTGGGCGAACCGCCCTTCATGCTGGGTATTTCGGTGTTTGAGGCGCTGTCGATGGCCGTCGCCTCGGTCGCGGATTACCGCGAATGTCCGCGTCTGGATGCGCCTGCAACGCCGGAACGGGTGCTGATGGCCTGCGAACGCCTGCGGGCCAAAGATTTACGGGCTGGGGGCTGATCCATGACCACCCCGCGCAGATTGCACGATTTCCTCAGCGCAGGCGCCCCCGTGGTGGCCCTGCAGCTGACCCGTGTGCGCGGATCCTCGCCCCGTGGCGAAGGGACGGAGATGTTCGTCAGCGCCGACGCGCTGCACGGCACCATTGGCGGCGGCCAGCTGGAACACCGCGCCATCGCCGCTGCCCGTGAATTGCTGGCGGCGGGCGATACAACGGTCACGCTGGATCTGCCTTTGGGGCCAGAGATTGGCCAGTGTTGCGGCGGTCGGGTGGAGGTCACGCTGACCCTCTTGGCTGCTGCCGGACGTCAGGCGGCACTGGATCGCGCCAACGCCGAACAGCGGCTGCTGCCCCATGTCTATATCCTTGGCGCCGGTCATGTGGGCCGCGCCTTGGCGGATCAGTTTCAGCATATGCCGGTGCAAACCATCGTCATTGATCCCCGCGCCGATGAACTGGCGCAGGTCCGCGCCGATGTGGACTGTCGTCTGTCTGTACTGCCGGAACATGACATCCACACCGCCCCGCCGGGCAGTGCCTTTATCGTGCTGACCCATGACCACGGCCTTGATTTCCTGCTGACCTCCGCCGCGCTGGGACGCGGCGATGCCGCCTATGTGGGCATGATCGGGTCCGCCACAAAACGCGCCAGCTTCCTCAGCTGGGGTAAACAGAATTGCGACGGCACTTTGCCCATCGCTCAATTGAACTGCCCCATCGGGGCAGGCGGTAGCCGCGACAAGCGGCCAGCCGTGATCGCCGCCCTTGTGGTGGCCGAAGTGATCACGGCGCTGACCTCTGAACCTGCCGCAACCGCCCCCTTGGGGGCAACTGAGCCGTCCTTAGCGGCCCAGTGATCCGTGGGCACCATACCGTTGCGTATGGCCGCCTAACTGATGGTTAAAATATGGAGGTCCCAATGCGGGATTTGAAACAACAGACGCGGCCCGCGGGCCGTTATGCGGCGGCGTGCGCCCGTTGGGCGGTGTGGCGATGACAGGTCAGACACAAACACTCTTACGCGGCCGCATCCTCACCTTCACCGCCGAGCCACAGGATGAGGCAGACACCAGCGCCTATCGTTATATCGAGGATGGCGCGCTGCTGATTGAGGACGGTCGCATCATTGCATCCGGTGACTACACCCAGATCGCGCCACAGGCAGGGCAGGCGCAGGTAATTGACCACCGGCCCAACCTGTTGATGGCGGGCTTCATCGACACCCACCTGCATTTCCCGCAGGTGCAGGTGGTGGCCTCCTGGGGCGATCAGCTGCTGGATTGGTTGAACAATTACACCTTCCCCGAGGAAACCCGTTTCGTTGATGCCGCCCATAGCGCAGACATGGCGACGCGGTTTTATGACCTGATCACCGCCCATGGCACCACCACGGCGGTGGCCTTCTGTTCGGTGCATGACACCTCGGCCAATGCCTATTTTGCCGAGGCTGCGCGCCGCGACATGCGGATGATCGGTGGCAAGGTGATGATGGACCGCAACGCGCCCGATGGTCTGCGCGACACCGCGCAATCGGGCTATGACCAGACCAAAGCGTTGATTGACCGCTGGCACGGGCAGGGCCGCGCCCTTTATGCGGTGTCGCCACGCTTTGCCATCACCTCCACCCCCGCTCAGCTAGAGGCGGCGGGCGCGTTGATGGCAGAACACCCTGACTGCTACATGCAGACCCACCTCAGCGAAAACCGAGATGAGATCGCGTTTACCAAGTCGCTCTATCCCGACGCGCCCGATTACCTTGGTGTCTATGAAACCTACGGCCTCCTCGGCCCCCGTGCGCTGCTGGGCCACGCGATCCATCTGGAACCGCGCGAAATTGACGTGCTCGCCCAAACCGGATCGCATCCGGTGTTTTGCCCCACCTCAAACCTGTTCCTCGGTTCCGGCCTGTTTGATGACGCAGGCCTGCGCGGGCGGGGGATTGTGAACGGCATCGCCACCGATATTGGGGCGGGGACCAGCTATTCGATGCTGCAAACCCTGAATGAGGGCTACAAGGTGCTGCAACTGCAGGGCCAGAAACTGCACCCGCTGCGGGCCTTCCACTGGATCACCCGTGGCAACGCGGTGACGCTGGGACTGCAGGATCAGATCGGCACGCTGGACGCAGGAACCGAAGCAGACGTTGTGGTGCTGGATGCCCGCGCCACCGACGCCATGCGCCTGCGTATGGGCCGTGCGGAGAGCCTGTCTGAAGAGTTGTTTATCCTGCAAATGCTGGGCGATGACCGTGCGATTGCACAAACCTATGTGGCCGGGCAGGCGCAGAAAGCGATCGCCTGATCCGCCGCACGTCATAAGAAACTGCGTTGCAACCAAATCTCCCGGTTTGCAACACTTAAGGCCGCCCCCTTTGTGGAGCGGCCTTTTTTCATGAGCAACTCAGCGTCGCCTTACCCACGCGCAGCTTTGATCAGATCAGCGGCTTTTTCCGCGATCATGATGGTGGGCGCATTGGTGTTGCCACCAATCAGGCGCGGCATGACCGATGCATCGACAACGCGCAGCCCCTCCATCCCATGGACCCGCAATTCAGGGTCCACCACTGCCATGTCATCCACACCCATCTTGCAGGTGCCGACGGGGTGATAAATCGTTTCGGCACGGTCGCGGATCAGCTGTTCCCAGTCGGCATCCGTCATGTCGTCATGCACACCGAACAGTTCTTTGTGTTCATAGCTTTTCATTGGTTCGGTTTTCATGATGTCGCGGGTCATTTTGGCACCCTTGATCAGTACCTCTAGGTCGCGCTTGTCGTTGAGGTATCCGGGATCAATCCTTGGCGGTGCCGTCGCATCCGCGCTGTTTAGTGTCACGGTTCCGCGTGAATAGGGGCGTAGGGCGCAGACGTGGCAGGAATAGCCATGTCCCAGATGCAGTTTACGGGCATGATCATCAACCACCGCGATGGTAAAATGCATTTGAATGTCGGGACGTTCTTCTGTCGGTGACGTTTTGAGGAAAGCCGCACCTTCGGCAAAACAGGTGGCGCCCATTGAGTTGCCGTCCTTGCGCCAGCGCAGCGCCTCTTTCAGCACCTTGAGGCTGCCGCGAATGCCGATACCGACGTTGTCGGTGTCTTTGGTTTTGTAGCCAAGGGTAAAGTCCAAATGGTCCTGCAGGTTCTGACCGACACCGGGCAATTCATGCACCATCTCGATGCCATGAGGGGTGATATCCTCTGGCCGGCCAACGCCGGACAGTTGCAACAGCTGAGGCGAGTTGAAGGCGCCACCGCACAGGATCACCTCTCGGCGCGCGCGTACCTCTTTACTCTGTCGTTTCTGGCGGTAGGCGACGCCGGTAGCGCGTTTTCCATCAAACAGAATGCGGCTGGCATGTGCGCGGGTGATAACCGTCAGGTTCGGCCGATCCATGACCGGATGCAGATAGGCCGCCGCGGCCGAACAGCGCTCGCCGTTTTTGGCGGGATCATGGAACTGGGTCACCTGATAAAGGCCGATGCCTTCGTTGTCGCCGCGGTTGAAGTCCTGCGTTTCGCGGTGCTGCAGGCGGGTTCCTGCCTCGACAAAGGCGCGGGTGATGGGGCGGGGGGCCTTTTGGTCACTCACCTGCAGGGGGCCGTTGTTGCCGTGGACCTCATCGGCACCGCGTTCGTTGTTTTCAGACTTTTGGAAGTAAGGCAGCACATCCTTCCAGGCCCAGCCCTCGCAGCCGAGGTCGGCCCATTCATCGTAGTCGCCTGCGTGGCCGCGCACATAGAGCATTGCGTTGATGGCCGACGATCCGCCGAGTGCCTTGCCGCGTGGTTGATAGGCCACGCGCCCGTTCAGGCCAGGCTGTGGAACGCTGTCAAAACGCCAGTTGTTGAGTTCAATGTAGCCAGGCAAGACGGCCACAACCGCCATGGGCATGCGGACAAAAATGCTTTTGCCTTCGCCGCCAGCCTCTAGCAGGCAAACAGATACGTCTGGATCTTCGCTGAGGCGGGCCGCCAAAGTCGCCCCACCGGACCCACCGCCCACGATCACATAATCAAATTCCATTTTTCCCCCTCCCCTGGGTTTTGTTCCGCACAGTGTCTTGGACTGGTCTGCGCCTTGTCTAGGGGCGTCAGAGCTTGTGTCGCAACGGAACGACCAGAAGACGGATTGCGCTTGGCTTGTCGGAAAATTTGATCATATTCTGCAGAAAGTCTTGCGGTAGCATATCGATTCCGCGCATCAAGACGCAGTAGAGCAATGTCGGGCTGTCGCCCGCCCCTTTGGAGGATCGTCCATGACAGTTCAGCCGAACTCAATCGAGGCGCGTGATGCGGCCTATCACCTGCACCCCTACAGCAATGCCCGCAAGGCCGAAGCCGAAGGCTCGCTGATCCTCGAGGAAGGTGAAGGCATCTATGTGACCGACAACACCGGCAAACGCTACATTGAGGGTCTGTCGGGCCTGTGGTCGGTCGCTGTGGGCTTTGGCGAACAGCGCCTGATTGATGCCGCCAACGCGCAGATGCAGAAACTGCCCTACTATCACGCCTTCGCGCAGAAATCGCACACCCCTGCAGTGGAACTGGCCGAAAAGCTGGTGCAAATGGCGCCGGTGCCGATGTCCAAGGTGTTCTTCACCAATTCAGGGTCCGAGGGCAACGATACCGTGGTCAAACTGCTCTGGTATCGCGCCAACGCCATGGGCCAGCCGCAGAAGAAGAAGATCATCAGCCGCATCAAAGGCTATCACGGTGTGACCGTGGCCTCGGCCAGCCTGACCGGTCTGCCCTATAACCACATGTCCTTTGACCTGCCGCTGCCCGGCATCATGCACGCCGGCTGCCCCCACTATGGTGGTTTCGCGCAGGAAGGTGAGAGCGAGGAACAGTTCGTCGCCCGTCTGGCCCAAGAGCTGGAGGATATGATCCTGGCCGAGGGTCCCGACACTATCGCAGCCTTCATCGGTGAACCGGTGATGGGCGCCGGTGGCGTGATCGTACCGCCCGAAGGCTACTGGGCGGCCATTCAGGCGGTGCTGAAGAAATACGATATCCTGTTGATCGCGGATGAGGTAATCTGTGGCTTCGGTCGCACCGGCCAGATGTTCGGCAGTCAGACCATGGGTATGGAGCCTGATGTTATGGTGCTGTCGAAACAGCTGTCCTCGTCCTACATGCCCATCTCGGCCGTGTTGGTGAATGATCGCGTGTATCAGCCGGTTGCCGATGAAAGCGATCGCATCGGCACGCTGGGGCATGGCTACACTGGCTCCGGCCACCCCGTTGCCGCCGCCGTGGCGCTGGAAAACATCAAGATCATCGAAGAGCGTGATCTGGTCGGCAACGCCGCCCGCCTGTCGCCGCTGTTCCTGTCGCGCCTGAAGGATCTGACCGCCAACCCGTTGGTCAAAGAAATGCGCGGCATCGGCCTCATCGGCGCGCTGGAGCTGAAACAGCAGGGCGACGCCGTGGGCGTGGCCGGTGGCGCGATGGCTGCGGCGTGTATGGAGCGTGGTCTGATCGTGCGTAACCTCGGCGACACCGTTGCCCTGTGCCCGCCGCTGATCATCACCGAAGAGCAGATGGTCGAAATGTTTGACATCTACGCGGATGCACTGGCCAGCCTCAGCTTCTGAGGTTTGAGATTGTGAGTTAGGGAAGGCGGGCCATTTGGTCCGCCTTTTTTGTGTCACCTCGGGGCGCAGCCCCGATCGCGCCCGACCCCGCCCCCCAGGGCGGGCGCGATTATCTGACGTTGACGCTGGGGGTGATGGTGTGAGGGATATTTCGGTCGCGTTCGCGGATGGCCGCCCTCGGTGTCGGGCGCGATCTTTGCGTTTCCCTTAAGCTTAAACCAGCCCCTCAACCAATTCCGGCAGTCGCGCAAAATCATCAAACAACGCATGATGCGGCAGCTCTGCATGGGGCACTTTGCAATAGCCTTCGGTGAACAGCAAAAACTGCACCCCCGCGCGATCAGCAGTTTCTGCATCCACATCACTGTCACCCACATAGATCTGCGGCCCATCCCCCAGCGCGGCAAATGTCGCCTGCAACGGCGCCGGATCAGGCTTGCGCACATCCAGACTGTCACCGCCCAGAACCACGTCGAAAAACCTGGCCAATCCCAGATGATCCAGCACCGCCTTCGCAGGCGCCAGGGGTTTGTTCGTACACACCCCCAACCGATGGCCAGCCCCCTGCAATGCCTCTAACGCGGGCAGCACACCTGCAAACACCTCGGACTTGTCCGACGAATGCATGTACCGCTCTTCCAGCGTCGCCAGCAGTTCCGCATGCTGATCCGCGGGAATGCCCCGCGCGATGCTCATCTTCTCGATCAACACAGCCGCACCATTGCCGATAAAGCTAATCGTTTCAGCCAGCGTGAGCGGTTCCAGCCTGCGATCCGCCAGCAGGCTGTTGGCGACAAACTGGATCTCCGGCGCGCTGTGGATCAGTGTGCCGTCCAGATCAAACACAATACGGGCCATTGGCAACCTCGGCTCAAAAACTCAGGGGATCAGGTTCGCCATATGGCGCAGCGCCAGCTGATAGCCCGCCACCCCGCAGCCCGCGATCACCCCATCCGCACGGGCAGAGACAAACGAATGATGCCGGAACTCCTCGCGCTTGTGAATGTTGGAAATATGCACCTCCAGCACCGGCCCATCGAACATGTTCAGCGCATCCAGAATAGCGACCGATGTGTGCGAATAGGCGGCAGGGTTGATGATGATGCCATTGGCGGTCTGACGCGCGTCCTGAATCAGATCGACCAGCTCACCCTCGTGGTTTGACTGGGCAAAGCGCACCTCAACCCCCAGCGCCTCTGCCAGTGCGGCACAGTCGCGCTCCACATCTGCCAGCGTGGTGCTGCCGTAAACCTCCGGCTGGCGGGTGCCAAGCAGGTTAAGGTTCGGACCGTTGAGGATCAGGATCTGTTTCGCCATTGCGGTGCTCCGTTACGTTGGGGATGTTGTGACAAAGCCACGCCTGCATTGCAAGGTGCTGGCAGACAGGTCGGGAGGGACCTGTGGGAAGAGGAGAACAGTTTATGGATTTCAAAGGACAGATTGCCGTCGTGACCGGTGCGGGCGCTGGCATTGGCGCGGCACTGGCACGCGAATTGGCCGCGCGCGGCGCAGAGGTGGTGGTGACCGATCTAAACGACGATACCGCCCGCGCGGTCGCGGCAGAGATTGGCGGTCACGGCCGCACGCTGGACGTGGCCGACGGCGCGGCAATCAAAGCCCTGATTGAAGAGGTGGAGGCAGATATCGGCCCCATCGCGCTGTTTTGTTCCAACGCGGGTATCGCCACCGGATTTGACCTCAGCTTCGACAATGCAGGCGGCGCGTCGGATGCGGTCTGGGACAAGGCGTGGCAGGTCAACGTCATGTCGCATGTGCATGCCGCCCGCGCCCTAGTGCCGCTGATGAAGGCACGGGGTGGTGGCACTTTCCTCAACACCGCGTCGGCGGCGGGCCTGCTGACCCAATTGGGCAGCGCGACCTATTCCACCACCAAACACGCCGCCGTGGGCTTTGCCGAGAATTTGGCGATCACCCACCGCGATGATGGCATTCGCGTCTCTGTCCTGTGTCCGCAGGGGGTGGATACCGATATGATTGCGGGGATGAACATGGGCCCGCTGTCCAAGGACGGGGTGCTGAGCCCAGACTATGTGGCCAAGGTGACCTGCGACGGGCTGGCCAAGGATCAGTTTATGATCCTGCCGCACGAACAGGTGCTGGGCTACATGCAGAACAAGGCGCAGGATTATGAGCGCTGGCTGGGCGGCATGGCCTCGCTGCAACGCCATGTGCGGGCGGCGAATGCTGAATAAACGCGGCGGCAGAATTCTGGCACGGCGGGGGTCAGCCCCGCCCGCCCACATCTGCGCGGGCAACAGACACAGTCTTGATCACCGCATGACAGCGTAGACCTGCACGCAGGCCCAGGGCCTCCACCGACCGTTTGGTCACACGGGCCAGGATCTGCGCATCCCCCGCCTGCAACTGCAAAAAGGCGCCCGGTCCACGCCCCATCCGAACCGATGTCACCACGCAGTCCAACAGGTTGAGGGCGGAAATTCCTTCGGGTCGTTCTAGCGACAGCATCACGTCCTTGGCGTTCACCCGAACGCGCAGGCTGTCGCCCACGGGCGTCGGCACCTTGGGCAGGAACAGACGGCCACCGGCGGCGGCAACCTCGCTGAGCCCATCGTCGTGATGGGCCACCACACGCCCCGCAATCAACGCCCCTGTATCGCGCAGCCCGATGATCGGCGCCAGTTCAGGATCTGACAACAGATCCTGAACCGGTCCCGCGCGGCGCAGCTGGCCACGATCCAACACGGCCACTGTGGTGGCCAGACGGGCAATTTCACTGATCGCATGGCTGACATACAGGATCGGCACCTCCGCCTCATCGCGCAGGCGTTCCAGATAGGGCAGGATCTCGTCCTTGCGCGGGGCATCTAGCGCCGCTAGCGGCTCATCCATCAGCAACAGCCGTGGCGCGCTTAGCAGCGCCCGCCCAATGGCGACACGCTGTTTTTCACCGCCCGACAGATCCCCCGGTCGACGGGCTAGCAACGGGCCAAGGCCCAGCATCTCCACCAGCCGCGCTTCATGCGCCTGACCGCGTGCCACACGTCGCCGCGCAAACCAGCGCCCATAGCGCAGGTTTTGCTGCACACTCAGGTGGGGGAACAGCCGCCCCTCCTGAAACACATAGCCGATCTGGCGCTTGTGCGCGGGCAGGGACAGGCCGCGCGCGGTGGCCAAGAGCGTGGTGTCGCCCACACGGATCAGACCCTGATCCGGCTGCAACAGACCCGCAACCGCGTTCACAACCGTGGTCTTGCCCGCACCGGACGCCCCAAACAACGCGGTCACCCCAGCGGGCGCGTCAAACCCCACATCAAGGTGCAGATCGTCAAACCGGTGCTTTAGCTGAACCTGAATGCTCATTGCCCAGACACCCGTTTGGCCGCGCGCCGCGCCAGTGCCTCCGACAGCAACAACGCGGTCATCGCGATGATCACCGATAGGATCACCAACCGCCACGCCGCCGCTTCACCGCCGGGCACCTGTAGGAAGGCATAGATGGCCGAGGGCAGGGTTTGCGTTTCACCGGGGATGTTCGACACAAAGGTGATCGTCGCGCCAAATTCGCCCATTGCCTTGGCAAATCCCAACAGCGCACCGGCGATCACACCGGGCAAGATCAACGGCAGGGTAACGGTGGCAAAAACCCAGAGGCGCGAGGCCCCCAGCGTGCTGGCCGCCTGTTCCAGTTTAGGGTCCACCGCCTCTATCGCCAGTCGGATTGCCCGCACCATCAGCGGAAAACCCATGATCCCCGCCGCCAGCGCCGCGCCGGTCCAGCGAAAGGCCAGCACCAAACCAAAGGTCTGCTCCAACCACGCCCCCACAGGCGCACGGCGGCCAAAGGTCAGCAAGAGCAGATACCCCGTCACCACCGGCGGCAGGATCAGCGGTAGATGCACCAAACCGTTCAGCAGTTGCTTGCCCCAAAACTCCCGGCGTGCCAGCAGCCAGGCCAACAAAACCGCCAACGGTAGCGACAGCACGGTCGCCCACAACGCCACCTTCAGCGACAGGCTGATCGCCATCCATTCTGCGGGCGAAAGGGGAAGGTCAAGGAAAGCGGTCATAAACTGCGCGTCTGCGGCCTGATCTATTGCGGCGGGTTGGCAAAACCGTGGCGCAGAAAAATCTCTTTGGCAATGGGGCTGTTAAGATAGTCCAACAGCGCCACCGCCGCTGGGCTGTCATGGCCTGTGACGAGGGCGGCGGGATAGAGGATCGCCGGATGGCTCTCTGGTTCAAATGTATGCAGCGCCTGCACCCGCGGCTCTGCCTGCAGGTCAGAGGCATAGACAATCCCCAACGGCGCCTCACCCAGCGCAACCAGCGCCAGTGCCGCGCGCACGTTATCGGTCTGCGCCACCGACGGGGCAACGTCTGCCCAAATCCCCAATGATTGCAGCGCCGCCTTGCCATAGATCCCCGCAGGTACCGCATCGACCAACGCCATCGCCAGCCGCCCATCCGCCATACGCTGACGTATAGTTTCGCCAAGTCCTACCGCAGCGTCGCGCGACGCATCCCCCGCAGGGGCGATCAGAACGAGCGTGTTGCTTAGCAGCGGCAGGCGGCTTTCCTGCTTAACCACCCCGCGTGTGTCGAGATGATCCATCCACGCCGCATTGGCGAGGATCACCAGATCCGCAGGCGCGCCTGCCTCCACCTGACGGGCTAGGGCAGAGGATCCAGCGAAGGAATAGCGAACGGAATGGCCGGTATCGCGTTGCCACGCATCGCCCACCTCACTTAGCGCATCACGCAGACTGGCAGCGGCGAAAACGGTGACGGTTTGAGATTGTTCGGCAAAGGCGCCGCCACTGGTCAAGGCCAGCAAACCAACGATGGCGTTGCGGATTCCCTTCAGCACAGATGCGCCCAACGCCCCGCTTACCCCTCGGCCGCGTCCGGTCCGCAGAACAGACGGTAGAGCAGCGCAATCACCTCACTCGTGTTGGCGTCGGCCAGAGAATAGTAGATCGTCTTGCCATCGCGGCGCGGCGTGACCAAACCCTCTTCGCGCAGGCGGGCAAGCATCTGACTGACGGCGGCCTGCCGCATGTCCAACAGACTCTCTAGCTCGCCCACTGATTTCTCGCCTGAACCAAGGTGGCACAGGATCATCAATCGTCCCTCATGAGCGAGCGTCTTTAGATAAGCGGCGGCAGCTTGCGCGCTGCGGGCCATTTCGCTGGCTGGGGGCGTTTGCGGTTCGGCAAGGTCGATCTGATCGGTCATGTGTCTTGGTCCGGTTGGGATGGGCCCGACAATAAGCGGTTTGGAGAAGTAAGGCGAATAGATATTCGCATCACTCAATGTGGGGCTTCTGCGCTGGGATACAAGGTGCAGAAGAGGAGGCTGGATTGCCGCTTTTTTCGGCGTTTACACGGCGGCACTGCGTTTAGGCGCTTGGTTGACAAATAGCAGAACGGCGACTGTCATCAGAATACCAGACAACAGGAACGGTGCGCCGGGCAGATAGATAGGGCCGTCGTCGCGGGTCGCCCAGGCAAAAATCTGTGTCAGAACCAATGGCCCCATGATCATTGCGATGGAACTGATCGACGATAGAACGCCCTGCATTTCGCCTTGGCTGTCATCTGGTGTTTTCTGGGCGATGATCCCCTGCAGCGCAGGCAGGCCGACATTGCCCAGTGCCATGAGCGGCGTCAGGATTAGGGTGATCGTGCCAGAGGAGATGAAGCCAAGCACACCAAAAATCACCACCTCAATCGTCAGCCCGAACATCACCGCGCCCCTTTGGCCAAGGCGGGCAATAACAGGCCCCACCAAAACGCCCTGCACAACCGCTGCACCAATCCCGTAAAGCATCAGCGAAACCCCGATCATTCCTGGCGACCAGCCGAAACGTTCAGTGGCGAAATAGGCCCAGACTGCGGGGTAGACCATCGTCGCCAATTGGTAGAGGAAGTACACCATTGTCAGGGGGCGGATCATTGGCATCTGGGACAGGCTGACAAAGGCCGACAAGGGGTTTCCCCCCCGCAGGCGAAAGGCGCGGCGGGTCTTTTCAGTGACGGTTTCCGGCAACACCACCCATCCAAAAATCGCGTTGGCAAAGGCCAGTGCAGCTGCCATGTAAAACGGCGCGCGGGTGCCAAATTCGGCCAGCAATCCGCCTAGCCCGGGCCCCAGAACAAAGCCCAACCCGAAGGCCGCGCCAATCAGTCCGAACCGTTTGGCTTTTTCCGATCCGTCGGAGATGTCTGCCATATAGGCCAGCGCGGTCGAATGTGTCGCCGCAGTTATGCCGCCGATGATGCGTGCCAGCAGTAGGATCCAGACGGATCCAGCCAGCCCCATCACCACATAGTCCGCCGCCATGACAATCAGGGAGACCAACAAGATTGGTCGCCGCCCGTAGGCATCCGACAAACGCCCCAACATAGGTGCGAACAGGAACTGCATCACCGCAAACGATGATGCCAGAATACCGCCCCAGATCGCCGCCTGACCTAATGCGCCGGCGGATACTTCTTGGATCAATTCTGGCATTACCGGCATGATCAAACCGATACCCATCGCATCAATCACCATGGTGATCATGATAAACAGGATCGGCAGTCGCTGCGCGCGGCTGGTCGTGTCGGTGGCGGCCATTTGAGTTCCTGACAGGTTTGGTTTCAGCCAGACCTTAGGCGGCTTTTGTGGAAAAGCAACGGGGGTTTACCTTAGGGTGACGTAAGGGTCAGTCCGCCTGCAGCGCGGCCGCATGTTCAAACGCAGAGCCAAGGCACAGGCACAGCTGCGGCAAAACCAAGGCCTCAACAAAAAGGGCGATCTGCGAAGTGGGGACGGGGCGGCGCAGGGTGTCGTTGAACCCGTTGATCTGCCCGGTCAGCGCTGTGATCGCCGCAGCATGAACGCCAGCGGGTTGCGTCAAAGCCCAATTTGCCAAGGCTTGTGCGACCCGTGCGACCCAATCCCCTAGGGCATGCAGCCCGCTGCGATCTGCCTGCCAGTCACATTGCGGATCGGGCAGATTGAGCGCCTTGCCCAGTGCCGCGCGCACCTCCGCAGATTTTGTGGTATCCGTTCCGCTGAAGGAAACACGCAGCACTTGCGCCCGCAGCGCTGGCAGTTCGTCGCGCAGGGTCGCTAGTGCCGTGTGATCCGCGCCAAATGCCTCCAACGCTTTGCCTGCATGGGTCAAAAACTGACGCAGGCGCAGCATCTGTGCAGTGTCGGAAATGTCCTGTGCGGCGGCAGTGAAATGCAGATATTCTGCGTGCTCTGGTGCCTCCATCAGTTTGGCAAAGGCCGCGACCATTGCGGGCACGGCATTGCCGACCTCGGCTGTGCTGGCCGCCAATCCACCGGGATCAACCTGCAATTCCATTGCGGATCGGTGAATGAATGCGGCGCTCTCAGCGGGGATTAGACCCAGATCACCCTGCACCTTGGCCAGGGCGCCCTCAACCAGCAGCATCGCGCGTACCTCTGCGGTATCGGTGAACAGCTTGCCCACCTCACCCACGGGAAACAGGCGATTATACAGCTCGGATCCAAAAACAGAGGCGGCCATGTGTGGTCCCTTATGTCAGGCGCAGGTCATGCGCGATGGTGTGAATATGACGGGCCAGTCCCCGCGGGTCGGCGAAGAAGGGCGAATGTCCGCAGTCCATAGTAAAGATGTTGCCGCTTGGCCAGTCACTGCCACGATGCACGGGTGTATCGACTTGCTGGAGTGAGGGCCTTTGGGGGATGCCGCCTGACATGGTCAGCTGATGATCGGGCGGGATGGTGCGGTCGCGCAGACAACGGATGTAGTAGCGTGGCAAACTCTGGCTGGCAGCGGTTAGGTTGATTGCGCGGCTGGATGGCTCGCGCGCCTGCACACAGAGGTGCTGGCGGGCATATGCGACCGTTCCCGGTGGGCAATCGTGATAAAATAGATGGTCCAGCGCGCTATCCGCGACTGTCCATCCCAGACCATCCTGTGAGAGGCACAGTGCCTCTAGCAATGGCTGCTCTGACGCTTCTCTACGGCGGTCATTGAGTGACTGGTCTGGGGCAGGCACATAAGCGCAAAGATACACAAGCCCTGCAACCAGTTCAGGACAAATTTCGGCGGCGAGGGTGATTGGATAGCCGCCCATCGAATGGCCTATCAGTAAGGTGGGTTCACCGATTTGACGCAGCTTTGCAGCAATCGCATCACCATATGCGGCAAGCGTTACCTCTTCCAATGGGGTCCGGTCATCGCCGTGCCCTGGCAGGTCCATCGTGTGCCCCTGATGGCCGGCAGCCTTTAGTTCAGGGATCAGATCGCGCCAGCACCACGCCCCGTGGCCTGCGCCGTGGATCAATAGGGTCTGCGCCATTCTACGCCTCGTTCAGATATGACCAGTGTCAGTGATAAAGGTATTTAAAACTTCAGCATAAGCTTCGGGCTGTTCGACGCAGGGAATATGACCAGCACGGCGGATCAGCTTGAACTGACTGCCGGGGATCAGATCGGTGGTTTCCCGCACCAGATCGGCGGGGGTGGATCCGTCATCCGATCCGGCGATCCCCAGCGTCGGCAGGCGCAGTCCGCTGGTGGGGGTGTAGAAATCCGTGCCCGCAATCGCCGCGCAGCAGCCGATAAAGCCATCCACCGGCGTATGGAGCAGTTTTTGACGCCAGTGATCCACTGTGGGTGTGTTGCGAAAGCTCTTGGTGAACCAGCGCTCCATCGTCGGCTCTACCAAAGGTGCCATGCCCTGATGACGCGCCAGCTCCATCCGGTCGTGCCACATGCTCGGCTGGCCGATCTTGGCGGCAGTGTTTGACAGCACCAGCGCGCGCACCTGATCCAGCCGTTTCACTGCCAGCCCCTGCGCGATCATGCCACCGATGGACAGGCCGAGGATCATGGCATCGCGCACGTTCAGCAGATCCAGCAGCTGTTCGCAGTCCCGCACCAAGGTGCCCATGCCATAGGGCGGCGCGGTCACCTCGCTGGCGCCATGACCGCGTTTGTCAAACCGGATAATTCGCAGGCCCGCAGGCAACAGCGGCAGCAGTTGGTCCCACAGGCTTAGGTCGGTGCCGAGCGAATTGATAAACACCAAAGGCGCCCCGTTCGGATCGCCATCCTCGCGATAATTAAGCGTGATGTCCTTGAGCTGAGCCTGCGGCATGGTGCGGTCCTGTCTTATCCGTTAAAGGCAGCTTTAAGCATAGGCCAGCGCGCGTTGGAACATCGGTGCATCGACATTGCCGCCAGAAAGTGTGGCAATCACAGTGTCCGATTGCAGCGCGTCGCCATGAAACAGCGCCGCCGCCAGCGCCGCCGCGCCGCCCGGTTCCACCACCAGTTTCAATCGGGTAAACGCCAGCGCCATCGCGCGCAGGCATTCCTCTTCGGTGACCGCGATACCTGCACCACATAGGCGCTGCATGATCGGAAATGTCAGCTCGCCCGGCGAGGGCGTCAGGATCGCATCACAGATATTGCCGCTGGTCGCTGCGTTCACCTCGCGGGTGCCGGACCGCAAGGACCGCGTCACATCGTCGAACCCTTCTGGTTCCACCGGACGGGCGGTGAAACCCGGCGCCTCTGCCTCCAACGCCAGTGCAATACCGCCGGTCAACCCGCCACCACCGCAGCAGACCAGAACCTCGGCCTCTTCAATCCCCATCGCCCGCGCGTCCGCCGCGATCTCCAACCCGCAACTGGCCTGACCGGCGATCACCTGCGGATCGTCATAGGGTTTCACCAGATGCAGGCCACGGTCCGCCTGCAACCGCGCGCCGATTTCTTCGCGGCTTTCGCTGTCACGGTCATACAGCACCACCTCCGCGCCGAGGGCGCGGGTGTTGGCGATTTTCAGCGCTGGTGCGTCGGCGGGCATGATGATCACGGCAGAGGTGCCATGCAGGGAGGCCGCATAGGCCACGCCTTGGGCATGGTTGCCGCTGGAATAGGCCAGAACGCCCTTGCTGCGCGTCGCCTCATCAAGCGCCGATAGGGCAGACCACGCGCCGCGAAACTTGAAGCTGCCAGTGTGCTGCAGGCATTCAGGTTTTACCAACAGGCGACGGCCCGCAACCTCATCCAGAAAGGGCGACGACAACAGCGGCGTGCGCCGTGCGTGCCCGTCCAGACGGGCAGCTGCGGCGCGGATGGTGTCGATGGTGACGGGCTCAAATGCGGTGTCCATGCTCATGCCGCAGCCTCGTCCAGATCGGCCAGCCAGTCGGCCAGAACGGCCTGAGATTCCGGCTCATCAAGGAAGGGAATGTGCCCGCGATCCGCCACCGAGGCGACGCGCAGCGCGGGCATCCGGCGGGCCATTTCCGTCACGGTTTCGGCGGTGAGGAGGTCAGAGTTCACCCCATGAAACAGCGCGCAGGGCAGGGGCGCGATCGCCTCAAAAAACGGCCAGAGGTCCACCGCACCATCAGCCCCGCCCGCCAGAACCGCGTCGCGCAGTTTGGCGTCATAGTTCAGCTCTACGCGGCCGTCACCTTGGGTGTAGTTGTGGCTGATCTCATGGCGCCACTTCTCCAGCGGGACATTTGGAAACTGCTCTGCGGTGAGGGCGGCGCGCAGTTGGATCAGGCTGTCTATGTCCGGCGCGGCAGGGCGGCGGCCAAGGTAGGTCATGATCATATCAAGGCCCGCGGGTTCCAGCACCGGACCAATATCGTTCATCGCCACCCCCAGCAGGCGATCCTTCGCCGTTGCGGCCAGTCCCATCGCGATCAACCCACCACGGGAGGTGCCCAACAGGCCGACCTGTTTGATCCCGAGATGATCTAACAGCTCCAGCGCGTCCTGCGCTTCGCGGGGCAGGGAGTAGGTGGCGAAATCCTCTGCATAGTCCGACTGTCCGCGACCACGATAATCCATGCGGATCATCCGGTGACCTTGTAGGATCTGCGGCGCCACATGGTCAAAATCCCGTACATTGCGTGTCAGGCCAGACAGGCAGAGGATCGGCAGGCCTGCGCCCTCATCCTCATAATACAGGGACAATCCGTCGGAACTGGTGAAATGGGGCATTGATTTCTCTTCTTCGTTAAAGGCCAGCGAGGGCTGGAATGTTTGTCAGGTCCGTCAGGATGTGATCAGGCGTGCCCGCCAACCGGTCCACCGGATCACCGGCGCGGTTGACCCATGCGGTGGTTAACCCATAGGCTGCCGCCGATCCCGCGTCCCATCCGTTGGAGGAGACGAACAGAACCTCGCCCCGCCTGCAGTCAAAGCGTTGTTCCACCAGATCATAGACCTGCGGTGCGGGTTTGAAGATGCCGACGCTTTCCACAGACAGCACATCATCCAGAAGCGCGCTGATGCCTGCGGATTGCACCGCACCGTCCAGCATACGGGGCGACCCGTTCGACAGAACCGCGGTGTTCAACCCCGCCGCCTTCAGCGTGGCCAGCATTTGCGGCACCTCATCGTAGGCTTGCAATTCCCAGTACAGCGCCAGCAGCCGTTCGCGCAATTCTGCATCGCCCGCGAGGCCTGTTGCCTCCAGCGCCCAATCCAAACCGTCCTGCGTTACCTGCCAGAAATCGCAGTAATGCCCGCTGAGGCCACGCAGCCAGCTGTATTGCAGCTGTTTCAGCCGCCAATGTTCAGCCAGTTGCGGCCATGCCGCGGCCAGCGCATCGCGGCCTGGTTCTGCGGCCGCGATGCGGGCGGCCGCGGCGACGTCAAAGAGCGTACCATAGGCGTCAAAGACGCAGGTGGTGATCTGTCCCGTGTTGGGTGCAGGTGTGTCTGTCATTTCATCCTCCCCTCGGCTTGGTACAGCGTGGCACTTCTATCAGGGTAAGAAAATACGGTATTTTCGCTAGTGAGGCTGTGCAGTAATGCCAAGTGTCGGGGTTTGCGCCGGAGGATGTCGCCTGTTAGGCTGCACGCAAGGCTTGGGCGCCAGAGCGGAGAAAACAGTCGGACGCCCAAGGAGTTTCAATTTCCAGACATGACAGGATCACACATGACCCAGGTAAAAACGGGCGACACCGTTGGCATTCACTACACCGGCACGCTGACAGACGGTTCGGTTTTCGACAGTTCTGAGGGGCGCGATCCGCTGTCCTTTGAGGTGGGCAGCGGCCAGATCATTCCGGGCCTTGATAAAGCACTGCCGGGGATGAGCATTGGCGACAAGAAAACCGTCGAAGTGCCCGCCGCAGAGGCCTACGGCCCGATTCAGCCCGGTGCCCGTCAGGCACTGCCACGCGCAGACTTCCCCGCCGACATTCCGGCAGAGGTTGGCCTGCAGCTGCAGATGCAGACACCCGAAGGCCAGGTGCTGCCAGTGACCATCGTTGAGGTGACTGACGAAGAGATCACGCTGGACGCCAACCATCCGCTGGCGGGCAAGGATCTGACCTTTGCGATCGAACTGGTGTCGATCGGCTAAGCGCGTTTCATGCGACACACCACAGGCGGGCTCTTCGGCCCGCCTTTTGCGTTTTTTGGGTCAGCCTTGGTTAATCCAGGCCTCTGCGTTGTCCATGATCTGCTTGCCGCTGTCGGTCATGTCGCCATGTTCATGGACGGTGCTGATCCCCTTGGCAAAGTTTTCACGGTCTTTTTCCGCCGCCTGTTGTGCCTCCGCGCGTTCCGCAGCGGTCAATGCACCACTGTTGGCGAGGGTTTCCATCGCCAGTGCCATTCGCGCCGAGACAAAGGTGGCGTGGTAGATGCCTTCCATTGGGCGGGGATCGATGCGCAGGGGGGACGAGTAGCGCTCGCTTTCGGGGTTTTTCACCAAAGGCTCATCGCGCATCAGGCCAAACAACAGGCTGTGCCCTGCCTCATGCGCCAGTACTTCTGCGACCGCCAGTCGGGTTTTGTGATGCCTAGGGTTCAGGAACAGCAGTCCCCAGAACTGAAAATGGGACGCGCCGTCAAATTCCAGTTTCGATCCCTCGGGCGCCTGCGCCAAAACCACCTGATGCACAATGGTGCGCGTTTCGTGATACAGCTCCTCGAAGCCGTCGCGCAGCAGATCAAATCCCGCGTGCAGCAATTCTGGGAAATCAGGCGCCTCCTCCTGCGGCAAGGGCGCGAATTCCGAATCTTCGCCAAGGCGGCGGTCCAGCGCGTGGTCCAACGTCACATTGTCTGCGGCACCACGATAGCGAATGATCAGATCGTCACTACGGGCCTCTGCCCGTGACAGGCGCTGGGCGGATTGGATGGCGGCAGCGTGGTCACCTGCCAGCAGTGCTTCGGTCAGGGTGTAGTATTCGCCGAAAGCCTCTGTCGCCAGACGGCCATTGTTGCCGAGGCGTTCCAAAACTGGTGCCAGTGCAGCCGTGACCGCCGGCAGGGCGCTGTGACAGCTATCGGTAATATGTTTGAGGCTATGCGTCAAATCGCTGTGGCGGACGCGATCAAGATCACGCGCCCGCTGAGCATTCGGTGCAAATGCGTAAGAAAACATTCAGTCGTCTTTTAGGATGTCCAGACCCGCAGGATTAGGACGCTGCTGTCGGTTTACGGCCGGGTTTCAGGCCGATTTTGTCACCCACCTTTGCGCCCAATACACCCAGATCGGCGCTGGACAGGTCGGCGTTGCCTTCAAATTCGGCCTGTTTGGCAACCACGCGGTAGCCCAGCATCTTGCCCAGATCGAGATTGATTTTGGTGGTAGTGTCTTGCATTGGATCGTTCCCTGTTATTGATGTGATAGTATTGTTTTTAAGGGATCGTAGGTCAGGTCAGGATGCCAATCAACCCATCGCGCGCTAAGTTGTATTTTGTATGCACCTATGATCACCGCTACACCGTAAAGCTGCCATTGCAGCAGTTGCGCCGCCAGAATGTGACGTTCAAACGGCTTTCCTATGAGGCGTTGTTTCGCGCATCATATCTTGCCCCTGCCAGCTACATCTTCTCTGACTTCGATCGGCTGTCTTCTACCGAACTGACAGCCGCCGCGTCGGTCTATCGCAAATTGGCTGCCGCTGGCGCCAAGGTGATGAACGATCCGGCGCTGGCGCTGTGCCGTGATGATACGATCCGGCGGCTGTATCAGGCGGGGCTCAGCGATTTTACCTGCTACAGCCCGCGTGCGGGTGAGAAGCCGCAGCGGTTTCCCGTATTCCTGCGCACGGTGACCGGACACCGTGGTGTCCTAAGCGACCTGTTGCAGTCGCAGGATGCGTGCGACGCTGCTTTGCAGGATGCCTTGTCACAGGGCTACCCGCTGCATGATCTGGTGTTTATCGAGTATGCGGCGCAACCTCATCCTGAAACGGGCTTTTTCCAGAAACAGTCGGCGTTTTTCGTGGATGGCGCTGTGGTGCCATCAAATATCGTCAACGAACGCAATTGGGTGGCCAAGTTTGGAGAGGCAAACTTGGCGACGCCGGAACAATACGCGCAGGAACGGCGCCAAATGGATGAGTATCCCTATGAGACATGGGTGAAAGAGGTTTTTGCCTGTCTCAACGTTGACTATGGGCGTCTGGATTTTGGTGTGGTCGATGGCCGGCCGCAGGCCTATGAGGTGAACACCAACCCCACATTGGGGCGCAGTGTCGACCATCCGAACCCGGATCGTGCTGTTGCGTTGCGGATCAGCCGTGATCGCATTCTGGGCGCGCTTCGCGCGTTGGCGACGCGGCCTTCCGGTCGGCGGGTTTATGTCGGGGGCGTGCTAACGCGGCGGGGGGCGTTGCGCCGTTTGAAACGCATCTAACGGCACCATTACGGCGCAGCTGCGACCATACGTAGGCGTCCGGTCGGTTGCGATGATTGAATTATGCGGTGCGATCAGGCCTTGCGGCGCAGCTTGATTACCACATCCACTGCACTGATTTCTGCCCCTTCAGGAGCGTCGGGCAGTTGCACGATCTTAAGCTGATCGGCGGGTGCATCTGTCAGCATTCCGTCCTCTTCCCAGAAGAAATGCGGGTGATCGTGGGTGTTGGTGTCGAAATAGCTTTTGGAGCCATCAACAGTCACCTCTTGCATCAAACCCGCATCGCAGAAGGCCCGCAGGGTGTTGTAGACGGTGGCAAGGGACACGCTTTCGCCGTTTTCACGCACGGCGGCAAACAGGCTTTCGGCGGTAACATGGCGATCCTGACCGTCCCCGACCAGCAAACTGGCGAGGGAAAGACGCTGCCGTGTGGGACGCAGACCGGCACCTGCCAGCCATTGCGAACCCCGCTGGGTTGCCTCGGGCGAAACTGTCATCGAGTCGTTATCCTGTCACTAACTGCTGCTTTATAGCGGTTTGGACGGGGTAAGTTCAAATGAAAACAGTTCTCAACTGCAGCTGACGGGCGGGCGGATCGACGCACTGTCCACGTGATCGGGGGTGTTTTTCTATGCGGCATCGCAGCATGTCGGCGTCAACAGGGCAAGGCTTGCACGCTATAGTGCGGGGGTGCTAGACGGGGCAGAACGCTAACTGACAGATATCCCAGAAGGGCACGCCCATGGCACAATACCCGAGCAGCTTTGACAAAGACGACCTCCTGAAATGCGCCCGTGGCGAGCTGTTTGGCCCCGGCAACGCCCAGCTGCCGGCCCCGCCGATGCTGATGATGGACCGGATCACCGAAATCTCGGGCGATGGTGGCGCGCACGGCAAAGGTCACGTTCTGGCAGAATTCGACATCACCCCGGACCTGTGGTTCTTTGACTGCCACTTCCCCGGCAACCCGATCATGCCCGGCTGTCTGGGTCTGGACGGTTTGTGGCAGCTGACTGGCTTCAACCTCGGCTGGCGTGGTTGGCAGGGTCGCGGCTATGCGCTGGGCGTGGGCGAAGTCAAATTGACCGGCATGGTCCGCCCTGACCGCAAGATGCTGACCTACAAAATTGACTTCACCAAAGCGATCCAAACCCGCCGCCTGACCATGGGCGTTGCAGACGGTATCGTCGAAGCGGACGGCGAAGTGATCTATCAGGTGAAAGACATGAAAGTGGCGCTGTCCGAGAGCTGATCGCTCCTTTCGTCGACAGACCATAGGCCGGCCCATCGTGGCCGGTCTTCTCGTATCTGGCCCCATCGTTCAGGAGTGCGCGTATGACCACCGAGAAAATCATGTCTCAAGCAATTGCGGTTGAGGCAACGACGCCTGAGGCTGTTGTCACTGAGGCCTCCACAATGGCAGCCTCTGCTAAGGAACTTGCGGCGCAAGAACTGGCCGCCTGCGTCGACGCGGCCTTCCCGCTGCCGTCGCTGTTGTTCGTGCTGGGGGCGTTGAGCGTGCTGATCTACCTAAAACGCAAACACCGCCTCAGCCTTGTGAAAGTGTTCAAGGCAATGGTCGGCGTCGACAGGGTACCCCACGACAAGGTGTCGACCACGTTGATGATTGTTACGCTATTGGTGCCGCTGGGGCTGTGGGTGGCGTTGGGCGCGCGGTGTGGGTGAATTGGTTACGCCTGCTTCCTCTTGGCGGCCTGTTGCGCGTCGTATCTTTCCCAGACGTGCATGCGCCCCTTTTGACGGGCGTCGGCCAGCCATAACTTTTTGCGCACACCGTCAGGTTCCAGATGCCTATAAATCCCACCGGAAAATTTTGGCCAGTCAATCGCCAGCCCCAGCTTGACCAGTTCCGCTGACAGATCGCGCCCATCAGGCAGGGCGCATTTCGCAACCGTACGGCCATGGTCATCGGTGTCTGTCACCTCGGCAGAGATGACCTGTCCCTTGCATAGCTTGACCATCGCCCATTTGGCTTTCTTCCCATAGGGATGGTTCATTTCGGGCGCGTCGATACCAAAAAGCCGTATCTGTGTTTTCTGTATTTTGATGGTGTCGCCATCCACAACATATGCGGGTCCGCGCAAAACTTTCGGTGTCGGCGCGGGATGGGCTGTTTCGGCATCAAAGGGTTTCGGTTGGACGGGTCTGCCCCGACGGGCTGAGCGGTAGGGCTCTTCCTTGATAGGTGTGGTGCGTCGGGTGGAGCGTGGGCGTATGCGTCCAAGGCGAACCGCAAGAAGCACCGTGACCATCAGTACAAAAAATAAGGTTTCCATAACTCGACGGATGAAAACTTTTCAAAAATGCGCCCCCAGATTGCATTTTCATTGACGTCTCTGTCAATGGCGCGCCCGAAGGCAGGCAATCAACGGATGGGTCGCGCTGTTTCGCCCCAATCCCCCAACCCACCTTGCACCTTCCCACCGCAATGTCCTACTAAGGCTTAAGCTAATAAGGGAGTGCACGTATGCGCCGTGTCGTCGTCACTGGTCTGGGCGTGGTTTCGTCCATCGGGAACAATGCCGAAGAGGTTCTGGCCTCGCTCAAAGCTGGTAAGTCCGGCATCACCGCCAATGAGGCGATGAAGGAACACGGGTTCCGCAGTCAGATTGCTGGTGACATCAAACTGAATGTTGCCGATCACGTTGACAAACGGACCCTACGCTTCATGGGGCCGGGTGCGGCCTATGCCTATATCGCCATGCAGCAGGCGATTGCCGATTCCGGTCTGGAAGAAAGCGACATCATCAACCCGCGCACCGGTTTGGTTGCGGGCTCTGGCGGGCCGTCGACCAGCGCGATGCTGGCGGCGCACCAGACCGTGCTGAAATCCGGCGCGACCAAGCGGATTGGCCCGTTTGCCGTGCCCAAGACCATGTGTTCGACCGTGTCGGCAAACCTGGCAACCGCGTTCCAGATCAAGGGCATCAACTACTCGATCACCTCGGCCTGTTCGACCTCGCTGCACTGCATCGGCAACGCGGCAGAGCAGATCATGATGGGCAAGCAGGACGTGATGTTTGCGGGCGGCGGCGAAGAGCTGGACTGGACGCTGAGCTGCCTGTTTGACGCGATGGGCGCGATGTCGTCGAAATATAACGACACGCCGGAAAAAGCGTCGCGTGCGTTTGATGCCAACCGCGACGGTTTCGTCATCGGCGGCGGCGGCGGTATTCTGGTTCTGGAAGAGCTGGAGCACGCCAAAGCCCGTGGCGCCAAGATCTACGCCGAAGTGACTGGTTACGGTGCGACCTCTGACGGTGCGGACATGGTGGCCCCCTCGGGTGAGGGCGGTGAGCGTGCGATGCGCGTGGCGCTGTCGACGCTGGAAGAGGGCCGCAAGGTTGGCTACATCAACGCGCATGGCACCTCGACCCCCGTGGGTGATGTGGGTGAGGTAGAGGCCGTGCGCCGCGTCTTTGGCGAAGGCAACACACCGGTGATCTCCTCGACCAAGTCGATGACAGGCCACAGCCAGGGCGCCACTGGCGCACAAGAGGCGGTCTACTGCCTGCTGGCGCTGGAACATGATTTCATCATCCCGTCGATCAACGTTGAAACCCTTGATCCGGCGCTGAACCCTGCTGAGATTGCCACTTCGCTGGTGGAAAACGCAGGTCTGGATACGTTGATGACCAACAGCTTCGGCTTTGGTGGTACAAACGGGTCGATGCTGCTGTCGAAATATCGCGGCTGATCATTACCACTGCTGCGAAACAAGAAAGAGCGCCCGAGGGGCGCTCTTTTTCTTTGTTGGTTCCGAAGGTGTCAGAACCATTGACCGGGTTCCATCAGTCCCAAATCCAACAGCTGACGAGAATGCCATTCAAACGGGGCAGAGTTGTGCCAGCGGAAGGTGTCGATTTCAAAGGTCGAACCGGGATTGCGTTTCAGCGCCTTGGCGGTGCGGAACGAACACAATGATGCAGTCAGGTTATGGTGCCAGGGGCAGGCGTAGGTGTTGTATTCTTCGTCATTGAAGGTGTGATCCTCGCGCAGGCGCAGGCCGTCTTTGGCGCGGAACAGCGCTATGCGATCGATTTTGCGCCGTTTGGCGGGAATATGTTCTTCATAGCGCCAGCGCAGGCCGCCAAAGAAATCAAGTTGCCGTTCCTTGGGGTAGTTGTGATTGTCTGGATCGGGGCGGGCGAGGGCATAATAGCCGGATTTATCCAGATGCGCGCTGTCGAGCGATACTGCGTTCGGGTGGCGTTCCAGATTTTCCGCGTAAAGATCGACCACATAGGTCAGCATAGAAAATCGGCGTTCTTCGGTGTGGAAAGCCAGCATTTCACCAACCGTGCGCGTTTCGCAGAACGGATAGAATAGATATTCAGCGTTATAACAATAAAACAACCATTGCCCTGTGGCGATATCATTCACAGCATTGACCGCCGTTTGAACCGCGTCTTGGGCCATCGTGTCGTAGGTGATGCGATGCACTGCCGCGGCGACATCGTCGGCCAGTTTGAACTCGATCGGCATAAAAACCAGAACGCTTTGAAAGCCCGTGTTCAGATGGTGTCGCAGGGTCGTGTCGATTTCTGCCTCATCTTCGGCAAAGATCATCGCAATTGGCCCTTTGCTGAGGGCCGCAGTGCCGGATTTTACAAATGCGGCTAGGCTGTCGTACTGTCGCAGCGCCTGCGCCTGATCCTGCTCTATTTCTGCCATTTGTCGTGTCCTGCCTGTTTTGGCTCCAAATTCGGCGAAATCGCGGCGCATTGCAAGTCGTGCGCGTTGTGGTGTAGGGAAGCGCCTTGAAACATGACCCAGCGCGCGCAAGATCAGATCAGGACAAGCTCATGAGTGAAGCGAAGAACAGCGATCCCAAGAAACTGTTTATCAAGACCTACGGCTGTCAGATGAACGTTTATGACAGTGAACGCATGGCCGAGGCGCTGGGCGGCAAGGGATACGTCGAAACCGACAGCCCTGATGATGCGGATATGATCCTGCTGAACACCTGCCACATTCGTGAAAAAGCGGCGGAAAAGGTCTATTCCGAGCTGGGCCGCTTTAAGGGGCTGAAGGCCGAAAAGCCAGATTTGAAAATCGGCGTTGCGGGCTGTGTTGCGCAGGCCGAGGGTGAAGAGATCATGCGCCGTCAGCCGCTGGTCGATCTGGTGGTTGGCCCGCAAGCCTATCACCGCCTGCCCGAGATGGAGGCCAAGACTCGCACCGGTGAAAAGGCGCTGGACACCGACTTCCCGGAAGAAGACAAATTTGCCCTGCTGAAAAGCCGCCCCAAGGCGCGCCGTGCCCCTGCTGCGTTTCTGACGGTGCAGGAAGGCTGTGATAAATTCTGCGCCTTCTGCGTGGTGCCCTATACCCGTGGTGCTGAGGTCAGCCGTCCGGTGGAGCGTGTCCTGTCCGAGGCGCGCGATCTGGTCGAACGTGGCGTGCGCGAAATCACCCTGCTGGGTCAGAACGTCAACGCCTACCACGGTCAGGGTCCAAACGGCACCTGGTCATTGGCGCAACTGATCTGGGCGCTCAACGATGTGGACGGGCTGGAACGTATCCGTTTCACCACGTCCCACCCCAACGATATGGACGACGACCTGATCGCCGCCCATGGCGAGTGTGAGAAGCTGATGCCTTATCTGCACCTGCCGGTGCAGTCGGGCAGCGACAAGATCCTGAAACGGATGAACCGCAGCCATACCGCCGAAAGTTACCTGCGCCTGATCGAGCGTATTCGCGCCGCGCGGCCTGACATTCTGATTTCCGGTGATTTCATCGTCGGCTTCCCCGAAGAGGATGATCAGGACTTTGAGGACACGATGGCGTTGATCCGTGAGGTGAATTACGGGCAGGCGTTCAGCTTCAAATATTCGACCCGCCCGGGCACACCTGCGGCGGAGCGTGCGCTGGTAGATGACGCCGTGGCCAGCGAGCGCCTGTATCGTTTGCAGGCGCTGATTGCCGAGCAACAGCGCGGCATTCAGGACAGTATGGTGGGCCGTGACGTGTCGGTGCTGTTTGAAAAGGCGGGCCGCTTTGAGGGGCAGATGGTGGGCAAATCTGACTACCTGCATGCCGTTCACGTGGCTGATGCGGGCGCTGAGGTGGGCGATATTGCCCGTGTGCGTATCGTTGAAAGTGGCCCCAATTCGCTGAAGGGTGAATTGATCCGCTAATCCTTTGATGGCCTCTAGGGTGTAATCACACTTTGCATTTTCAATGCAAAAGTGTGCGTGCGGCCTGTCCAGTGGGATAGGCCGTTTTTATCGCGACCTGTTGCGCTCGCCAATTTGCCCAGCAGTTGTGTCAAACTTGCCCGAACTGTTGTATTTACCACATCAATTTGTGCTATCGGCACCCCCTGTTTCCAAATCTTGCGTAATAACGCGCTGTTTATTCTTCCTTTAGCGTGCAAACCTGTTAAACTTAAGGCTAGTTTGTTTGTCATGATGCCCGTTTCGCACCCTTCCGTCTGAAGATGGTATTATGGCACCGATCATATGAACCATATAGAAACAGGGCTGGCACAAATGATGATCAAGGCATTTCGTACTGCAATGGCCTGTGCAGCTGTGTCAGCATTGGGGCTGACCGCACTTGCGCAGTCGGCAGTCGCACAACAGCAAACAACAACTGTTCAGGGTGAACGGTATATCCCCACCATTTGGATCGACCCGGACGGGTGTGAACACTGGGTGATGGATGATGGCGCCGAAGGTTACATGACACCGCACCTGACCCGCAAAGGATTGCCGGTCTGTCGTGATTTGAACCTGTGTGGCTCGGTGAACACCGACCAGCTGTTTGCGACGGACAGCTATCGGATCAATTCTGCAGGTCGTAAGCGTCTGGCGGAATTCTTTGCCTCTGCTTCGGCGCGCGCTTTTGTCATCGTGGGGCATACCGACAGCCGAGCGTCTGACGCCTATAACATGAAGCTCAGCTTCAATCGTGCTAACGCAGTCGCCAAAGTGGCGAGCGCGGCAGGTGTTCAGGTTTCGGACGTGCGTGGTTTTGGTGAACGGATGCCGATTGCGTCCAACTCCACCGCAGCGGGCATGCAGAAAAACCGCCGCGTTGAAATTTTGTGTTTCCAGTAATCGAGGGATCGAACAAATGACTTTGGTAAAAGCCACACTGGCCCTCGCAACTGTCGGGATGCTGTCCGCCTGCGCCACCGGCGGCCATGCGCCCGTGCAAGGGGACAAAACCCGCGACCGCGGTACAGATAAAAAACACCTCAGCCAGCTGGTCGCTGGCATCTGGGTTGACCCGAACGGCTGTGATCACTGGATCATCGACGATGGTGTCGAAGGCTACGCTGACGCGCGCCGCGACAAATATGGCGTTCCGGTCTGTTCCAACGTGGCCCCGCCTGAAACCGCTGTGGGTCCGTTCAAAAAGGGCACGTTCATCGTCGATCCGCTGTAAAACGCGCCTGATAATCGATCTAAGAAAGCCGCAGGTGATCACGCCGGCGGCTTTTTTGTTTCGGTATGTACGGGGATTGTCACAAAATAGCACTATATCTTGCGGAGAGGGGGCGTGTTTGGCACCATAGCTACATGGCCCCGACTCAAGTGAGCCTCAATTTTTGAGGGTGGCCGAAACAAGGAGATCTGTTTGCCTACCAGCGTTCTGACCCCGCCCATCGATCCTGACAGCCTCAGCGAAGCGGTATTGGAATTTCCTGACAATCGACTGCTGATCGATTTGTGCGGTGAATATGACCGCAACCTCGCAGCGATTGAACAGAAGATGGGCGTGCACATCCTGCGCCGCGGCAACCAACTGTCTGTACATGGCGGCACCGAGGCGGTTGCGGAATGCGAAACCGTTCTGCGCGGCCTTTACGAACGGCTGGAAGAGGGGCGCGATGTGGAAAGCGGCGACATTGACCGCGAAATCCGCATGGGCCCATCGGACACGGATGCGGAGGAAGGCACCCGCGATGGCAACCAGCTGGAAATGTTCCGTGGCGGTCGTGTTGAGATTAAGACCCGCAAGAAACGGGTGGAGCCGCGCACCGAGGCGCAGCAGGCCTATGTTGAAAACCTGTTCAAGAACGAATTGGCCTTTGGCATTGGCCCTGCGGGCACCGGCAAGACCTATCTGGCAGTTGCTGTCGGCGTGTCGATGTTCATTGATGGCGCGGTGGATCGCATCATCCTGAGCCGCCCGGCGGTCGAGGCGGGTGAGAAGCTGGGCTATCTGCCCGGCGACATGAAGGATAAGGTCGATCCATACATGCAGCCGCTTTACGATGCGCTGAACGACTTCCTGCCCGCGAAACAGGTGGCCAAACTGATCGAGGAAAAGCGGATCGAGATTGCGCCGCTGGCGTTTATGCGCGGGCGCACGCTGGCCAATGCCTTCGTCGTGCTGGATGAGGCGCAGAACGCCACCTCCATGCAGATGAAGATGTTCCTGACCCGTCTGGGCGAAGGGTCGCGTATGGTGATCACAGGTGACCGGTCGCAGGTGGACCTGCCGCGCGGTGTCTCCTCTGGCCTGCATGATGCGGAGCGGCTGCTGAAACAGATCCCCAAGATCAGCTTCAACTACTTCACCTCCAAGGATGTGGTGCGTCACCCGCTGGTGGCTGCAATCATCGAGGCCTATGAGGAAGAAGAGGCGCGCGGGAAGTAAGCGCTTCCCTATGTGTCTGTTCGACGTTGCGCCATACGGCAGCGTATGGATCGCCTCCGGCGGGAGTATTTTTGGAACATTGAAAGGGGCGCGGTTTCGTGCCCCATTTTCATTGGTGGCATGATGGTCTAAGGGCGCAGGTATGACAGTTGATGTGATATACGAAGACCCCCGTTGGCAGGCGCAGGATCTGGAGGCGCGCGCTGATGTGGCGGTTGCGGCGACGCTCGCACATTTCGGCTATGATCCGGAGGCGTGGGAGGTCTGCGTTATGGGTTGCGATGATGCGCGCATTGCAGAGCTGAACGAAGAGTTCCGCGACAAAGGCAAGGCGACCAACGTGTTGTCCTGGCCGTCTGAGGAGCGCGGCGCCGAGGAAGAGGGCGCCTTGCCCGAGGCGCCCGAAGGATTTGATCCCGAACTGGGCGATATCGCGATTTCCTATGACACCTGCCTGCGCGAAGCGGCGGAGGCGGGCAAGCCAGCCGCCGATCACATCACCCATCTGTTGATCCACGCAACCCTGCATTTGCTGGGCTTTGATCACATTCGTGACAAGGATGCCACGTTGATGGAAGGGATCGAGGTCGAGATACTTGGCAAAATGGGTATCTCTGACCCATATAATATAGATTGAACGGCTTGTGTCGTTAGACTGAAGGACCCACATTGGGTCCTGAACAATTTGGAAAGGTAAGATGGGCGACGGACCTGACGGCTCTTCTACGGCGGCGCACAGCGCGCCACTGACACTGGAGCACCCGAAACCGGGTATTTTTAAGCGGCTTTTCGGGGCCAAAGGCACTGCGCAAACGGCGGAGGATCAGACCGCGCCCCTGACGCAGGCCAACACGCAACGCCAGCATCAGACATTGATGAATGCCCTTGCACGGGTACGGGTGCGCGACGTCGCCATTCCCAAGGCTGATATTATCGCCGTGGCGGAAACCACCAGCCGTGAGGAACTGGTGCAGGTGCTGCGCGAAACGGGGTTCACCCGTCTGCCGGTTTACAGCGGCACCTTGGACACGCCGCTGGGCATGGTTCACCTGAAGGATTTTGCCCTGCGCTTTGGCTTCAATGGCGGTGAGGGCGAGGAGTTTTCGCTGAAGGCGATGCTGCGCCCGCTGCTATACGTGCCGCCGTCGATGTCGTTGGGCGTCTTGTTGCAGAAGATGCAGACCGAACGGCGGCATATGGCGCTGGTGATTGACGAATTTGGTGGCGTGGATGGCCTGCTGACCATCGAGGATCTGATCGAACAGGTCGTCGGTGAGATCGAGGATGAACACGACGCCGAGGATGACAAGTTCTGGATCGCTGAGAAACCCGGTGAGTATCTGGCGCTATCCAAAACCCCGCTGGATGAGTTCGAGGAAGAGATCGGCCTGTCGCTGACCGACAGTGCCGAGATCGACGAAGAAGAGATCGACACTTTAGGCGGTTTGGTCTTCCTGCTGTGTGGGCGTGTGCCCGTGCGCGGCGAGGTGGTTCAGCACCCTGCGGGGCATGAGATCATGGTGGTGGACGCTGATCCGCGCCGGATCAAGCGGCTGCGCGTGCGGCTGAAAACCGGCTGAGCGGCGCGGGCGTGGCCGAGGTAGCAAGCTGGCGCTGGGTGCGGGCTGAGGGGTGGCGTGGCCTCTTGGTGTCTGTTGGCGCGGGGGTGATTGCGGCCACCGGACAGGCGCCGTTTGATCTGTGGTTTCTGTCGCTGATCGGCTTGGGGCTGGGTCTGTTGCGGGTGTCATTGGCCGGAACCGCACGGCAAGGGTTTTGGCGCGGCTGGGCCTTTGGCTTTGGTTATTTTGCGCTGGCGCTGTCGTGGATCATTGAGCCCTTTCTGGTCGATCTGGCGCGCCATGGTTGGATGGCGCCCTTTGCCCTCATCGGGATGGCGGGCGGTATGGCGCTGTTCTGGGGCGCGGCGGGCGGTATTTCTGTACGCTTGCGTATGGGGCTGTGGGGCGCGGCGGTGCTGCTGGCGGCGGCGGAGTTTTTGCGCAGCTATATCTTCACCGGTTTTCCCTGGGCGCTGATTGGGCACATCTGGATTGAAACGCCTGTGGCGCAATGGGCGGCGATCATTGGCCCACAAGGGCTGACGCTGTTGGCGCTGCTGTTTGGGGCGGCGATCGTGATGGCAGGTCAGCGTGACTGGCGCGGTGCGCTGGTGGGGTTGGGTTTTGCGCTGTTTTGGATCACTGGCAACGCCTTGCAAGGCGCGCCTGAGGATCTGACAGATCGGCCTGTGGTTCGGCTGGTGCAGCCCAATGCGCCGCAGCATCAAAAATGGGATCCGGCGCATATTCCAACGTTTTTCCGCCGTGCGATTGCGGCGAGCGAGGCAAACCCGCGCCCTGATCTGATCATCTGGCCTGAAACATCGGTGCCTGTGGCGCTGGACCGTGCGGATCGCACATTGGCGGTGATGGCAGATGCGGCAAAGGGCGTGCCGCTGGTGTTTGGCATTCAGCGGTTTGAAGGGCGGCAGATCTATAACAGCGCGGCGCTGCTAGATAGCGAAGGCCGCGTTAGCCAGATCTACGATAAATACCACCTCGTGCCCTTTGGTGAATATGTGCCCTTTGGCAATGTGATGGCGCGCTTTGGCATTCATGGCATGGCGACCACGCAAGGCGATGGGTTTTCCGCAGGTCCGGGTCCGCGCCTGATGGATTTGGGCGCTTTGGGGCGTGCATTGCCGTTGATCTGTTATGAGGCGGTGTTCCCCAATGATGTGGGCGCGGCGCCAGAGCGTCCGGCGTTTTTGATGCAACTGACGAATGATGCATGGTTTGGCCAAATCTCCGGCCCTTATCAGCATCTGGCGCAGGCGCGGTTGCGGGCGATTGAACAGGGCCTGCCGATGGTGCGGGCGGCCAACACAGGCGTATCGGCGGTGATTGATTCCAAAGGCCGCGTGCTGGCCGCCCTACCGCTGGGTGTGGCCGGCCATGTGGATCACCCGCTGCCCGCGCCTGCCTCACGAACAATTTATAGCGTGACAGGCGATCTATTGGCGCTATCTGCCCTGATTACGCTGTTTTTCGCGATTTGGGCCTATCAGCGCGCTGTTTTGCGCCGTTTTGCTGATTGACCTCACATTGCGTGACGCGTAACGAGTTTGGAATTCCCCGTCACAACGGCTTCCTGACGTGGCGGGCAGACCTTAATGGAGCAATATCCCATGACACGATCGACCTACACCTTCACCTCTGAGTCCGTTTCAGAGGGCCATCCCGATAAGGTGTGTGACCGCATCTCTGACGCTGTGCTGGATGCCTTTCTGGCCGAAGAACCCGAAGCGCGCGTTGCCGCTGAAACCTTTGCCACCACCAACCGCGTTGTGATCGGCGGTGAAGTGGGCCTGTCGGATCAGAGCAAACTGACCGAATACATGGGCAAGATTGACGAGATCGCCCGCGCCTGTATCAAAGACATCGGCTATGAGCAGGACAAGTTCCACCACGAAACTGTGGAAATCACCAACCTCTTGCACGAACAATCCGCCCACATTGCCCAGGGTGTTGATGCTGCGGCGGACAAGGAAGAGGGCGCTGGCGATCAGGGGATCATGTTTGGCTACGCCACCAATGAAACCGATGCACTGATGCCTGCGCCGATCCAGTATAGCCACGCGATCCTGCGTCGCCTGGCAAATGCGCGCAAATCCGGTGCCGAGCCGACCCTGCGCCCTGATGCGAAATCGCAAATCTCGGTCAACTATGTGGATGGCAAGCCGGTTGGCGTGTCCTCTATCGTGTTGTCGACCCAGCATGCGGACGAAACCCAGACCAGCGCAGATATTCGCGACATTGTAGAGCCTTACATCCGCGACACCCTGCCCGAGGGCTGGATCAGCGCCGATACCATCTGGCACGTGAACCCGACCGGCAAGTTCGTAATCGGCGGCCCTGATGGGGACGCGGGTCTGACTGGGCGCAAGATCATCGTGGACACTTACGGCGGTGCCGCACCGCACGGTGGCGGTGCGTTTTCCGGTAAAGATCCGACCAAAGTGGACCGTTCCGCAGCCTATGCGGCACGCTATCTGGCGAAAAACGTTGTGGCAGCCGGTCTGGCCGATCGTTGCACCATTCAGTTGAGCTATGCGATTGGGGTATCCCACCCGCTGTCGATCTATGCGGATCTGCACGGCACAGGTCAGGTGGACGCGGCAGAGATTGAGGCGGCGATTCCACATGTGATGGACCTGACCCCGCGCGGCATCCGCACCCATCTGGGCCTGAACCGCCCGATCTATGCCCGCACAGCCGCTTACGGCCACTTCGGCCGTACACCGGATGCGGACGGCGGCTTCTCGTGGGAAGCGGTTGATCTGGTAGAGCAGCTGAAGAAAGAGGTTGGCAAGATCGCCTTTGCGACCGCCTAAGGGCTGACGTCGAATTACATATTTAATAGTCGCGACACCCATCGGTATTGCGGCTATTTTCGTTTTAAGAGCTTAGGGCGGCGTCTGCCTGGGTAGGCGCGAATGCGCCTGCCGAGCGGCAGGCAGGCGCAGCCCGACCTATCGGTCGGGCGGTACGTCGAATAGGGAAATAGCTGCACCCCTTGACGCCGCGCACGCCTTGCGGCAAAGGCTCTGGCCAACCAAATGCGTGAGAGACCATGGCAGATACTCCTGACGATACATCCGGTGCAGATCACCCGAAAGGCCACCCCTCGGGCGCGCCGTGGCGCAATTTCTATGGCCGTTTCAAAGGTAAGGGTCTGCGCGATAGCCAGCAGAAGTATCTGGACGAAGATCTGGCCGCCCTGTCGCCCGGCGCTGTCGGTTGGGAGGAAAACCCCGACCGCACCCCGCTGGATCTGGAACAGATGTTCCCCGGCAAAGACGTCTGGCTGGAGGTCGGATTTGGCGGCGGCGAACATATGGTGCATCAGGCAGCTAGCAACCGCGATGTCGGCATCATCGGCTGTGAACCCTATATCAACGGGGTTGCGATGCTGTTGGGCAAAATCCGTGACGCGGGTGTTGAGAACGTCAAGGTCCACCCCGGCGATGCGCGCGATATGTTTGATGTGTTGCCAGAAGCGTCGATCAGCCGTGCCTTCCTCCTCTACCCCGATCCGTGGCCGAAAAAACGCCACCACCGCCGCCGCTTTGTGACGCAGGAACACCTGCAACCACTGGCCCGCGTGCTGAAGCCCGGTGCGATTTTCCGCGTGGCGACCGATATTCCCGACTATGTGCGCCAGACCTTGCAAGAGGTGCCGAAGGCCGGTTTTGAATGGCTGGCCGAGGGGCCGGAGGATTGGCGTCAGTCGTGGGAGGACTGGATTTCCACCCGCTATGAGCAGAAAGCACTGCGCGAAGGGCGGACGCCGCATTACCTGACCTTCCGCCGCGTGTGAGCGGTGTGGATTGAGTATTTATCAGAACATTGAAAGGGGCGCTGTGGTGGATCGCGGCGCCTCTTTCCTTTTGTCGGCGGGTCTATATGGACGCACCTTTGGGTTTGCGCTATCAGCGGGGAAGACTTTGAGGAGAGCGCACCATGTCCGGCCACGGCACCCCCATTCCGATGTCATCGCACAAATGCGGCCCGCTGAAGGGTGAGGCCCATGTGCCCGGCGATAAATCCATCAGCCACCGGTCGCTGTTGTTCGGCGCGATGGCGGTGGGTGAGACCGTAGTCACCGGCCTGCTGGAAGGTGAGGACGTACTGGACACCGCCAAGGCGATGCGCGCCTTCGGGGCAGAGATCACGCGCGACGAGGATGGCACATGGCATGTGCATGGCGTCGGCGTGGGTGGCTTTGCCGAACCTGACAATGTGATTGATTGCGGCAACTCTGGCACCGGTGTGCGCCTGATCATGGGCGCGATGGCGACGACGCCGATCACGGTGACTTTCACGGGGGATGCGTCGCTCAACGGGCGTCCGATGGCGCGGGTGACGGATCCGATTGCGCTGTTTGGGGCGCAGTCCTATGGCCGCTCTGGTGGCCGTCTGCCGATGACCATTGTTGGCGCGGCTGATCCGGTGCCGGTGCGCTATGAGGTGCCGATGCCGTCGGCGCAGGTGAAATCGGCGGTGCTGCTGGCGGGTCTGAATGCGCCGGGCGAGACTGTAGTGATCGAAAAGGAAGCGACCCGCGATCACACCGAACGGATGCTGGCCGGTTTCGGTGCCGATATCCGCACCGAAGTGACCGAAGAGGGCCGTGTCATCACCCTGAAAGGGCGGCCTGAGCTGAAGCCGCAAACCATTGTGGTGCCGCGCGATCCGTCCTCGGCCGCTTTCCCTGTTTGTGCGGCGATCATCACGCCCGGTTCGGACGTTCTGGTGCCCAACATCGGTCTGAACCCGACCCGCGCCGGTCTGTTCTATGCGCTGCAATCCATGGGCGCGGACCTGACGTTTGAGAACGAGCGCGAAGAGGGGGGGGAGCCGGTCGCCGATCTGCGCGCACGTTTCTCGCCCGACCTGAAAGGGGCCGAAATTGACCCCGAAGGTGCGGCCAGCATGATCGATGAATACCCTGTGCTGTCCGTTGTCGCGGCCTTTGCCGAGGGGGACACGGTGATGCGCGGTGTGAAAGAGCTGCGCGTGAAGGAAAGTGACCGGATCGACGCGATGGCCAAGGGTCTGCGTCTGAACGGTGTTGAGGTGGATGAGGGCGAAGATTGGTGGATCGTCAAAGGGCGCGGTCACGGCAATGTGCCCGGTGGCGCCACCTGTGAGAGTCATCTGGACCACCGCATCGCCATGAGCTTCATGGTGATGGGCATGGCGGCAAATGCGCCGGTGTCGGTGGATGATGGCAGCCCGATTGCCACCTCTTTCCCGATTTTTGAGGATCTGATGGGCGGCCTTGGCGCCGATCTGCGCCGCGATTGATCGCTGGTTTGTTTAAAGTGAGAACCCGGTCCTGAGTGGCCGGGTTTTCGCGTTTTTGGGGGTAAGGCCGGGGTGCGCCATAATTCCACCTTGAGGCAGGGCAGGGGGTGCAGTACCCCTCTGGCTGAGGAAGAGGAGCGAGACATGCCATTCACCATCGCAATCGACGGACCCGCTGCTGCAGGCAAGGGCACCATTTCCAAGGCTGTGGCCGCGCATTTCGGTTACGCACATTTGGACACGGGGCTGCTCTATCGTGCGGTGGGGGCGAAGGTTCTGGCGGGCGCTGATGCGATCGAGGCCGCGCAAGCGTTGCAGGCAGAGGATCTGGAAAACGGTGATCTGCGCACTGCGGAGGTGGCTCAGGCCGCGAGCAAGGTTGCGGTGATCCCAGAGGTGCGGTCGGCGCTGGTGGATTTTCAGGTGGCTTTTGCCCGCCGTGATGGCGGCGCGGTGCTGGATGGGCGCGACATTGGTACGGTGATCTGCCCCGAGGCAGAGGCCAAGCTGTTCGTCACCGCCAGTGCCGAGGTGCGCGCCACCCGCCGGTTCAAGGAGCTGTCGGAAAAGGGCAGTGATCAGAGCTATGACGATGTGCTGGCCGATGTGATTGCGCGCGATAAACGTGACAGCGAACGTGCCACCGCGCCGCTGAAGCCGGCAGAGGATGCGGTGATTGTTGATACCTCTGATCTGTCGATCGAGGCGGCGATTGCGGCGGCTGTGGCGGCGATCGAGGCGGCAGGCGCCTAAACGTCGCGCTTAATCCTCCTGCGCAGCATCATAGGCGGCGCGTGATCTGTCGATGTTGTCCAGATTGTCCAGCGCCCAGCGGCCCATAGCATAGACGGGTTCGCAAAAGGATCGGCCCAGATCGGTCAGGTCATAATCCACCCGTGGCGGCACTGTCGGGTGCAGCGTGCGCTGCACCAGCCCATCGCGTTCCAGCGCCTTCAGCGTCAGGCTGAGCATCCGCTGAGAGATGCCAAGGTAACGCTTCATCTCGTTAAATCGCATGGTGCCACGGCCCAGCGAAAAGATGATCATCACACTCCACCGATCCCCGACGCGCGACAGCACCTCTTTGATGCGGTCGCATTGCTGGCCGTCCTGTACTGCTGGAGCGGTGTGTGACTCTTGCGATTGGTCCTTGGGCATGGGCGGCGTCCCCTTGGGTGGTTTCAGCGATGTGACTGAGGCACAGGAATGTGCCCTCTTGCAATCTAGGTGGTGTCGAATAGATACCAGTCACAAATTTATACCACCCTCCTCCCGGGTGCAAACCTCGTGTGTAAAAGGATAGCACAGATGCTGAACGACGACCTCAAATGGCGCTACGCAACCAAGAAAATGGACCCCGCCAAAGCGGTGCCTGCTGAGAAACTGGAAAAGATCCTTGAAGCGATCGAACTGGCGCCGACCTCCAGCGGGTTGCAGCCGTTTGAAGTGCTGGTTGTGACCAACAACGAATTGCGCCAGAAAATCAAACCGGTTGCGTGGAATCAGGAACAGATCACCGATGGCTCGCACCTGCTGGTGTTCGCCGCGTGGGACAACTATTCCGAGGCGCGTGTTGATGCGGTGACCGACCAGATGGCGGATGAGCGCGGTGGCCGGAGCGAGCTGTTGGATGGGTACTACACCAACCTCAAAAACATGTACCTGCCGCGCGATGCGCAGGTGAACTATGAACACGCCGCCCGTCAGGCCTATATCGCACTGGGCTTTGCACTGGCTGCTGCGGCGGAGCAAAAGGTCGACAGCACCCCGATGGAAGGGTTCGATCCCGAGGCAGTGGATGAGATTCTGGGCCTGAAAGAGCGCGGTCTGCGGTCTGTTATCCTGCTGCCGCTGGGCTATCGCGCGGAAGAGGGTGACTGGCTGGTGAACCTGAAAAAGGTCCGCCGTCCCCGTGACCAGTTCATCACCGAAGTGAACTAAGTCCTCCTGCGGGAACAGGACGAAAGCCGCGGCAGATCTGTCGCGGCTTTTTCATGCGTACAGGGCAGGGCATCGTGACCGTGATCAGAGTCAATTTTCCTTGCTATATTGGCTGTCAGGGCCTATACGCGCGATCAATCTTGTGACCGTAAAGAGTCGCGGATGAGGTGAGGAGGGTTTGAGGAACACTCAGGCCCTTGTTCTTTGTTTGTGTGTCGCCTCATGCCACTGCTCGGTTGCTGCGGCGCAAGATATCATGAACCCAAGACCTGCGGAGACAACCGTCGGCCAGTTAAAACGACTTGTAAAGGATTGATACGCCAGATGGCTATGACCTCGATGGAAGAGTTTGAAGCACTCTTGAACGAAAGCTTCGAAATGGACACCCCGACCGAGGGTTCCGTTGTTAAAGGCAAGGTAATCGCGATTGAAGCGGGCCAGGCCATTATCGACGTAGGCTACAAAATGGAAGGCCGCGTTGAGCTGAAAGAATTCGCAAACCCGGGTGAAGCTCCTGAAATCGCTGTTGGCGACGATGTTGAAGTATACCTGCGCGCTGCTGAAAACGCCCGTGGCGAAGCTGTTATCTCGCGCGAGATGGCACGTCGTGAAGAAGCCTGGGATCGTCTGGAAAAAGCCTACGCTGACGAGCAGCGTGTTGACGGTGCCATCTTCGGCCGCGTCAAAGGTGGCTTCACCGTTGATCTGGGTGGTGCAGTAGCCTTCCTGCCCGGTTCGCAAGTTGACGTACGTCCCGTACGTGACGCTGGCCCGCTGATGGGTCTGAAGCAGCCGTTCCAAATCCTGAAAATGGACCGTCGTCGTGGCAACATCGTTGTTTCGCGTCGCGCCATCCTGGAAGAGTCGCGTGCCGAACAGCGTGCCGAAGTTATCGGTAAGCTGGCCGAAGGCGATTCGGTTGACGGTGTTGTTAAGAACATCACCGAATACGGTGCATTCGTTGACCTGGGCGGCGTAGACGGCCTGCTGCACGTCACCGACATGGCATGGCGCCGTGTGAACCACCCGTCCGAGATCCTGTCGATCAGTGAAACCGTTAAGGTTCAGGTCATCAAGATCAACAAAGACACCCACCGCATCAGCCTGGGCATGAAGCAACTGCAAGAAGATCCGTGGGATCTGGTTGCTGCGAAGTACCCGCTGGAATCGGTTCACAAAGGTCGCGTCACCAACATCACCGATTACGGTGCATTTGTTGAGCTGGAGCCCGGCGTTGAAGGTCTGGTTCACGTGTCCGAAATGTCCTGGACCAAGAAAAACGTACACCCCGGCAAGATCGTTTCGACCTCGCAGGAAGTGGACGTCATGGTTCTGGAAATCGACGCCGGCAAGCGCCGCGTGTCGCTGGGCCTGAAGCAAACCATGCGCAACCCGTGGGAAGTCTTCTCGGAAACTCACCCCGAGGGCACCGAAGTCGAAGGCGAAGTCAAGAACATCACCGAATTCGGTCTGTTCATCGGCCTGCCCGGCGAAATCGACGGCATGGTTCACCTGTCCGACCTGTCCTGGGACGAGCGTGGCGAAGACGCGATCCAGAACTACCGCAAAGGCGACATGGTTTCGGCCGTTGTCTCCGAAGTGGATGTTGAAAAAGAGCGCATCTCGCTGTCGATCAAAGCCCTGGGTGGTGACAAGTTCGCCGAAGCAACCGGTGGCGTTAAGCGTGGCTCGATCGTAACCGTTGAAGTGACCGCAATCGAAGATGGCGGCATCGAAGTGGAATACGAAGGCATGAAATCCTTCATCCGTCGTTCCGATCTGTCCCGTGACCGTGCCGAACAGCGCCCCGAGCGTTTCTCGGTTGGTGACAAGGTTGATGTGCGCGTGACCAACGTGGACAACAAGACCCGTCGTCTGGGCCTGTCGATCAAAGCACGCGAAATCGCCGAAGAGAAAGAGGCCGTGGAACAGTACGGTTCCTCCGACTCCGGTGCGTCGCTGGGCGACATCCTGGGTGCAGCGCTGAAAGGCGGCGACGAGTAATCGTCTCACCCTGTGAAATAAGAGAGGCCCCGCAGATTTGCGGGGCCTTTTTTGTTTATCTGATGGTGCGGGTGAGGCAGTAACTATGCCTCTGAGGGTCGCTATGTCCACGTGGTGCTAAGCGCGTCAAAGGCGGCGACAACATTCGGGTCCGTACGACGCGACGCCAGAGTTACAAAGCGCAGACAAGTTTCGATCTTCACCGTTTCAGACACGGCCAGACCCCGCGACTGCATTTCTTCTAGTGCGATGGATTCTCGGCACAGGCTTAACCCGATGCCGGACTGAACCATCGCTAGCATGGATGGTTCCTGATCAACCAGACACACGGGGTCTGGGCTGCAGTCCTTGTCAGCATATATTTGTGCCAGCAGACGGTGATGAACTGAATTTCTAGGCGTGCCGATCCAGGGCATTTGTGCCAGCTCTGTCCAGTCTTTGCCTGCGATCCGCCGGCCCCAGCCGGCGGGGGCGATGACGCGGTAGGTGAATTTCGTCAGTTCGCGGTCATGAAAGACAGATTCTGTCTGATCCGGTCCACCAGGTTCGAAGCCATCGAGTTCGCCCAAAAAGAAACCAGCGTCGACCTGCCCATCCAGCAGGCGGGTCACGACGTCGCCGCTGATCCCATGGACCAGTTTGGTTTGCAGGTCTGGGAAACCATCTACCAATGCCGCCAGAAAGGCGCCTAGGCGAATGAAATCCGGGTCCACAATTGTGCCCAGGCGTAGTGTGCCACGAACATTGCCGTTGATGCGACGCGCGGTCTGTCCGAACTCCGCAACTGCGGCTTGGATTTTTTCGGCCTTGGCGACCAGCGCTTCGCCGTCGCGGGTTAATTCGACGCCCTGCGGGGTGCGGCGGAACAGGTCCAGTCCAGTGTCCTGCGCCAGACGTTTCAGCTGTAGACTGACTGCCGGCTGGGTGAGGTGCAGGCGTTTTGCCGCGCGTGAAATGTTGCCTTCCTGGGCAACGGCGACAAAGGCGTTCAGGATACGAATGTCGGAAATAGGTCTCATATAAACGGATTTTATATCACACCATTCGATTAGTCATTGGATTTCTGTCGCCCTCTTGACGAAGATCATGGCAGCCAAGGAGGAGGCACCCAGAACCACGACCGCATTCGGCCATTTCGTAAATGGTAGGATGGTCTTTGGTATCTGTAGCGCTAACCGGGATGCTTTCTCCTCTGCCGCTGACGCTCAGTTTTGGGGCTGCGGTTATTGAAAAGCTGTTCGGTGACGTTCCCGCCAGAGATGCGGGGCAGATTGACGCCCAACACAATCCATCACGCAACAGCGGTTGGAGCCCTCGCTAGAGGTCTGCTTCGTCACGGCTGTTGCACAAAGCCTGATCGACGGGAGGAGGGAGTTCCATGCAGAAGCCTGAAGATGAAAAGTTAGAGGGTGGCCCGCTCTCCGGAATTACAGTGCTGGACTTCTCGCGCGTTCTGGCTGGCCCGTATTGCACCATGGTCCTCGCGGATCTGGGCGCGCGTGTGATTAAGGTGGAGAAATTCGGCACCGGTGATGACACCCGTGCCTTCCCGCCGTTTGTGGACGCGGAAAGCGCCTACTTCATGTGCTTCAACCGCGGCAAGGAAAGCATCGTTCTGGATGTGAAATCGCCGCGCGACCGTGAATTGCTGGAACGGCTTTTGGACACTGCTGATGTGCTGGTGGAAAACTTCCGCCCCGGTGTGATGGACCGTTTGGGCTATGGTGCAGAACGTTTGGCCAAAACACACCCGCATCTGATCTACACCTCGATCTCGGGCTTTGGGCATTCTGGTCCGATGACCGACCTGCCGGGCTATGACATGGTTGTGCAGGCGATGGGCGGCGTTATGAGCCTGACCGGCTGGCCAGGCGAACAACCGGCCCGTGTTGGCACCAGCTTTGGGGATCTTGGCGCAGCGTTGTTTGGTGTGATCGGCATTCTATCGGCGCTCTATAAACGGACCAAGAACGCGCAGGGCGAACGTGTGGACATCGGCATGTTGGATTGTCAGGCCGCGCTGATGGAAACGGCGCTGGCCCGTTATGACGTGGAAAAGATCGTGCCGACCCGTACCGGCGATTGCCACCCGTCGCTGGCCCCGTTTGAGACGTTCCAAGGTCAGGATGAGCGCTTCGTTATTGCCGCAGGCAATGACCAGCTGTTCCTGTTGATGGCCGATGCGTTGAATGCGCCGGAACTGGCACTGGACCCTGATTTTGCCTCTAACGATCTGCGGGTGCGCAACCGTCCCAAGATGGTAAAGGCGATTGATGCCGTCACCTCGCAAAAGCCGGTACAACACTGGCTGGACGCGCTGAACGAGGCGGGCGTGCCCTGTGCGCCGATCAACACCATCGACCGTATCCTTGAACATCCGCAGCTCTTGTCACGCAACATGATCGTGCAGGTCGAAGGCGAGGGCAAAAAACCGTTCCGCACCGCCGGTAACCCGATCAAGCTGTCCGCCTACAAGGACATGGATCCGGCAGAACCACGTGTTGCACCAGGCCTAAACCAGCATCGTGAGGCCATTCTGGCTGAAAAGATGGCTGGTTACGAAGCCTATGATCACAATGCCTCGGCGCAGAAACGTCAGGAAACCGAAGCGCCCGCAGAGGGTACGATCTGGACCGAGTTTGGTCTGAAAAGCTGAAGCACATTCCAGGAGAAGACATATGACGACCAGCAAGGCGAAAGCCAAGACCTCCCCCGAAAGCGCCAACACTGACGCCAAAGCCACTGCCGCCGCGCCCGAGCGTACCGCACTGGAAGAGATCATAGTTGAGCGCCGCGAAAGCGTTGGCCTGATCACGCTGAACCGCCCCAAGAGCCTGAACGCCCTGAACCTGCAACTGGCAGCAGAGGTGATGCAGACCCTGAAAGAGTTTGATGCGGATGACCGTATCGGCGCTGTTGTCATCACCGGCAGCCCGCGTGCCTTTGCAGCGGGTGCTGACATTGAAGAAATGGCGGAAAAGCATCTGGTGGATCTGCTGGCCGGCGACATCTTCGCTGACTGGGATCAGATGCGGTTTATCAAGAAGCCAGTGATCGCTGCGGTAAGCGGCTTTGCCCTAGGTGGTGGTTTCGAACTGGCGCTGATGTGCGATTTCATCATCGCCAGCAACGACGCGCAGTTCGGCCTGCCGGAAATTCGTCTGGGCATCCTGCCGGGCATCGGTGGTTCGCAGCGTCTGACCAAATCCATCGGTAAGGCACTGGCGATGGACCTGATCCTGACCGGCCGCACCATCGGTGCGGATGAAGCGAAAGAGTCCGGCATCGTTGCCCGTGTGGTCCCGACCGAAGATCTGCTGCAAACTGCACTAGAAGCGGCCCATCAGATCGCAGGCCACAACGCCCCCGCCGTGACCATGGCCAAAGAGGCGGTGAACTACGCGCTGGAATCCACCCTGACGCCGGGTGTGCAACACGAACGTCGCCTGTTCCAAGCCGCCTTTGCCACCGACGGGCAAAAGGAAGGCATGGCGGCCTTTATCGCCAAGCGCGCACCGGTTTTCCGTAATCGTTAAGGTGCCAAGCGCGTGCAATCGGAAGGTCACATTTTCGCTGAAAGGCGCGGTCGGGCTGGTATCATCAGCCTGAACCGCCCTCAGGCGATGAATGCGATTGATCTGACGATGACACGCGCCATTGATCGGGCGCTGGATCAGTTTCAGGCTGACCCAGCGGTCGAATTCGTCCTGATGCAATCGGCCACAGATAGGGCATTCTGTGCCGGCTGTGATATGCGCCGGACCCGCCATTTGCTGCTGGCTGGTCAAATTGATGAAGCCGAACAGTTCTTCCAAGAAGAATATGCGCTCATCGACAAGATCGCGCGCTTTCCCAAACCCTATATTTCGCTGATCGACGGGCTGTGTATGGGCGGCGGTATGGGCCTGTCGATGCACGGCAAATACCGCATCGCCACTGAGCGGGCGGTTTTTGCGATGCCGGAAACGTCTATTGGGTTCATCCCTGATGTGGGTGGCAGCTATTTCCTGCCCCGTATGCCGCATTCATCTGGCATGTGGCTGGGGCTGACAGGCGCATCGGTGCGTGGGTTTGATGCGCATGGACTGCGTATCTCTACGCACATGATGGCGGCCGAAATGGCACCTCAGCTGCTGGATGAATTGTGCTTTGCCACGCAGTCGATCGAGCAGGTGCTATCGGCATTGTGCGCATCTCTCGGGTATCAGGCCAGCATATTGGCCTTGGCCGACACGACGCTGTGTTTTGAGCAGCCGACGTTGGACAGTATCGTAGACTGTCTTGGGCGCAGTCGGGTGAAACCGCCCCAAGATGCGTTGGCAGCATTGCGCAAAGCTTCGCCGCGTAGTCTGAAGGAAACGCTGACGTTGCTGCGCGAGGGTAGGTTCCTGACCCTTGCCGAATGCCTGCAACAAGAGTTTGACGCTATGCGCCGCGCGCTGCGCCATCCTGATCTGGTCGAAGGCGTGCGGGCGTTGCTGGTCGACAAAGACCACAAGCCCAAGTGGGCCGCGCCGGTTGGATAGAATTTGCTCCCTGCGTGATAGCGGGTTGATGCACGCGAATCAGGTGATCGCAGAATCCGTAATTTTACCGTGGAAGCCGCAGCAGCGCCTTGCGGCCGCTTTTTCGGTGAATTGAGGTGTCAGATGTTGATCAACCTACCGCGAAAACTTGCCATAGACCGTAAAGGTATGTTTTCGTCGAAGGAATTTCTTTCTATAGTCCAATGAATTGGGCTGCATTTAGCCAGAGCATTTTGCCGGGGGAGGACTTGCCGATGATCCGTTCGGAACTGATCCAGAAGATTGCAGACGAAAACCCACACCTGTTTCAGCGGGACGTGGAAAAGATCGTGAATACGATTTTTGACGAGATCACGGGCGCCATGTCGCGCGGAGATCGTGTGGAACTGCGCGGCTTTGGCGCATTCTCGGTCAAGAAACGGGATGCGAGAACGGGACGTAATCCGCGCACCGGCGAATCTGTTGAGGTAGAAGAAAAGCACGTGCCTTTCTTCAAGACGGGCAAACTGCTGCGTGACCGACTGAACGGAAAGTAAGAAACCGATGCGTTATATTCGCTATGCCTTCCTTGCGACGCTGGGCTTTGTTCTGGTGTCTGTTGCCTTTGCCAACCGTGGTTCGGTGAACCTGTCGCTGATGCCCGAAGCGTTCGAGCGTGCGATTGGTCTGAGCTATTCGATCGAGCTGCCTCTGTTTGTGGTGATCTTTGGCGCGATCATTTCTGGTTTGTTGATCGGGTTTGTTTGGGAATGGCTGCGTGAATATAAACACCGCGCCGAAGCGGCCCGTAAGACCCAAGAGGTTCAGGTGCTGAACCGTCAGCTGAAACGCGAAAAGCGCCGCAATGAGGCAGAGGCACCGTCGGCCCAGAAGGACGATGTGCTGGCCCTGCTCGACAAGGCGTCCTGAGGCGACGATGCCCCAAGACAGCAAGGTAAAGATCTGCGGGCTGCGCCAGCCTGAACATGTTGAGCTGGCCGGCCGTTTGGGCGCGGCCTATGTCGGCTTTGTCTTTTTCCCCAAATCCCCCCGCAATGTCAGCGTCGCAGAGGCGCGTGAACTGGCCTGGGCCGCCCCTGTCGGGCTGGCCAAGGTGGCGCTGGTGGTGAATGCCGACGATGCGACGCTGGATGCGATCAATGACTCTGTCGCCATCGACATGTGGCAAATGCACGGCAGTGAAAGCCCCGAGCGTGTGGCTGAAATCAAGGCCCGCTATGGCCTGCCGGTGATGAAGGCCGTGGGCATCGCGACCGCAGATGACGTGCCACAGATCGACGCCTATGCCGGTGTGGCCGACCAACTGCTGATCGACGCCAAGGCGCCCAAAGGTGCTGATTTGCCGGGGGGCAACGGGCTGTCCTTTGACTGGCAGTTGGTGAAGCGTAAGTATTGGGCGCTGCCGTGGATGCTGGCCGGTGGGCTGACCCCTGAAAACGTGGGTCGTGCGCAGAACCTTACGGGTGCCCGTCAAGTCGACGTCAGCTCGGGCGTGGAAAGCGCACCGGGCGTCAAGGATCCCGCGTTGATGGAGGCGTTTATCAACGCCGCGTTGGCCTGATCGGGCTACCGGAGAGCAAACGCAGCGCAGCGTTACCTGCGTGCGCTGCCTTTGATCCCTTGCCCTGATGCCGAACAGCGTTACCTTGCCGGATCATCACAGCCAAAACAGGCTGGTAAAATGCCCCCGTGCGCCCTATGCACATGGGAACAACGACCTTCTGAGCTGAGGAGCCACCGATGGCCAACGACCTTTTCAACAGCTTCATGAACGGCCCTGACGACAAGGGCCGGTTCGGGATTTTTGGCGGACGTTTCGTGTCTGAAACGCTGATGCCGCTGATCCTTTCGCTGGAAGAAGAGTATGAGCGCGCCAAAGAGGATCCCAGCTTCTGGGCTGAGATGGACGATCTGTGGAAACACTATGTTGGCCGTCCGTCGCCGCTGTACTTTGCCGAAGGCATGACTGAACGTCTGGGTGGCGCCAAGATCTACCTGAAACGGGATGAGCTGAACCACACCGGCGCGCACAAGATCAACAACGTGCTGGGTCAGATCCTGCTGGCCCGCCGCATGGGCAAGACCCGCATCATCGCGGAAACCGGCGCTGGTCAGCACGGTGTGGCCACCGCCACCGTCTGTGCCAAGTTTGGCCTGAAGTGTGTGGTCTACATGGGCGCGCATGACGTGGCGCGTCAGAAACCCAACGTGTTCCGCATGAAGCTGCTGGGTGCCGAAGTTGTGGCCGTGGACTCTGGCCGTGGTACGCTGAAAGACGCGATGAACGACGCGCTGCGTGACTGGGTGACCAACGTAGAGGACACCTTCTACTGCATCGGCACCGCCGCAGGTCCGCACCCCTATCCGGCGATGGTCCGCGATTTCCAGTCGATCATCGGCAAAGAGGTCCGCACCCAGCTGCAGGAACAAGAGGGTGAGGGCCGTCTGCCCGACACCGTGATCGCGGCAATCGGCGGCGGGTCGAACGCCATCGGTCTGTTCCACCCCTTCCTTGACGACGAAAGCGTCAACATCATCGGTGTTGAGGCCGGCGGTAAGGGCGTGAATGACGACATGGAACACTGTGCTTCGCTCACCGGTGGGCGTCCGGGCGTGCTGCATGGCAACCGTACCTTCCTGTTGCAGGATGAGGATGGTCAGATCCTTGATGGCTACTCGATCTCGGCTGGTCTGGACTATCCGGGCATTGGGCCGGAGCACAGCTGGCTGCATGACATCGGCCGTGCGCAGTATGTGTCGATCACCGACAAGGAGGCGCTGGAGGCGTTCCAGTTCTCTTGTGAAAGCGAAGGCATCATTCCCGCGCTGGAACCCTGCCACGCGCTGGCCCATGTGATGAAAATCGCGGGCGATCTGCCCAAGGACCATATCATCGTGATGAACATGTGTGGCCGCGGCGACAAGGATATCTTTACCGTGGCGCGCCATCTTGGCGTGGACCTCTCCGGTCTGGAAGGTCGCGACGCGGACTGATCGGTTAAACGATCGTTATATGACCAACGGCCCGGGGGAGACCTCGGGCCGTTTTTGTGTGTCACCCGCTTGCGTCCCGCGCCCGGCGCTTGGCATAGTCCGGCTACGTTCTGAAGGAGTAACATCATGAACCGTTTCATTCCCGCCGCGCTGGCCGCTTTGATGCCATTTGCCGCCGCCGCCGACGAGGCCGAGAGCAGTTTTGTTGAGGCCAATATCATTGGCATCTTTTATCACGAACTGGCCCACGCGCTGATCGATCTGGAACAGGTTCCGATCTTTGGTCAGGAAGAGGATGCGGCGGATGTGTTTTCCATCCTGATGATCCACACCCTGTTTGAGGAAGAGGCGGCGCAGGCGTTGGCCTATGATGCGGCGTGGGGCTTCATCGGTGAGGCAGAGATGCGCGACGGCGGGGTGGAGGATATCGCCTGGTGGGACACTCACGGCCCAGATGAGCAGCGGTTTTATAACACAGTCTGCCTGTTCTATGGCGCCAACCCTGAAGAGCGTGAAGATTTCGCCAAGGAGTTTGATCTGCCAGAAGAGCGCGCCGAATACTGCCCGTTTGAGTTTGAGCAAGCCAATGCCAGCTGGGGTGCCGTGCTGGAAGAGATGGCAGGTCGTGGCACAGGCAACACGATCCAGTTCCAAGGCGATAGCGACAGTCTGACTGCGCAGATCATTGCCGAAGAGGTTAAGGCGCTGAATGCAGAGTTGTCTCTGTCTGACACGCTGGTCGTGCGCGAAGAGAGCTGCGGAGAGGCAAACGCTTTTTATGATCCGCAAGCGCGTGAAGTGGTCTTCTGCTCTGAATTTGAGGATCACCTGCGTAAGATGGAAAAGCAGCTCTAGTCCTGGGGGCTCTCTCTAGGTCGAAAAACCGACATAAACCACGGTTTATCCCCCTAAACCCGCGTTCTGAGAGCGCGGGTTTAATCTATTGGTCAATATACCCTGACGTGGACGGAGGCTTTGTTGCTGGCATGGCAGGTGGTGCATAGGCCGCCTGCTGACAATGACACGCGCCGGCAGCTGGCCGGACAGCAAAATGCAGGAGCAGACATGAAACGTATTTTGATCACCACCACGACCATTGCCTTTGGGTTCGCAGCACAGGTTCACGCCCAGACAACCGCGCCTGTTGATGATTTTGTAGCGGCGGTCGTCGATCATTTTACCCGCGAAGGCTACGACGCGATTGAGGTCAGCGCAGATGGTGTTGAGGTGACCGTAGAGGCCTTGCGCGATGGCTATGTCATCGAGACGGTCTATGACGCGAGCAGCGGCGAAGTGTTGTTCCATGAGGTGGAAGAGCATGACGATGATGATGACGAGGAAGAAGAGGGCCACATCGACGACGGCGAAGAGGATGAGGGGGATGACGACGACGATGGTGACGATGACGAGGATGAAGATGAAGATGAAGATGAAGATGACGAGGATGAAGATGACGACGATGACGGCGATGGGGATGACGAAGATGACGACGCCCAAGATGACGTCTAATCACCACCACGCTTTGGCGTCTTGATCCTGACGCTGGGCTGCCCTGATTGGGGTAGCCCCTTGCAACGCCGTTCTGTCCCAGCGAGTGTGGACTGTAAAAGCCCCTGATCACCCGACAAAGAGGAGTGACACATGATCCGTAGAACCCTTGTCATCGCAGTGTTTGCCGCCTTTGCGTCGCAGGCCAATGCAAATCCGATCGTCGACCGTGTGACGCAACAATTGGCCGATCAGGGTTATAGTCGTTTCGAGGTATCGCGCACTTTCCTCGGGCGCATCCGCATCGAAGCCTACGCCAATGGTTCCGAGAGAGAGGTTATCGTGAACCCGCGCACAGGCCAGATCCTGCGCGACCATTGGGAAGATGAAGATGACGACGACCTTGATCGGTATGCAATCCAATCAGGGCGGGATGATGAAGACGTCGCCGACGATGACGAAGATCACAATACTTCGGATGACGACGACCATCACGATGACCATCACGATGACCATGACGACGATGATGATGATGACGGCGATGACAACGACAACGACGACGATGGCTCAGATGATGAGGATGACGACGAAGATGATTCTTGAGTTACCTAAGGCTGTCAGTCCTAGCCCCATGACCGGAGGTGTGTTGTGACCAAATCCGTTCCGTTGATCATTCTGATCCTGCTGCAGGCCATCTGCGCTGTGTTTTTTGTATCGGATATCCTGGCCACCGTGATTGGCCTGCGCGCCTCTCCGATCAGTTGGCAAACCCGCGAGTTTCTGGAGGTGGGGGCAGCCGTTGGCCTGGTCCTTGGTGTGGTGCTGGGGTGGATTGCGTTTCGTCGTTCCATGCAGCGCACCGAACAGGCAGAGGCAAGCCTGCGCGTGGTGCAAGGCGCATTTCATGACCATCTGGAGGAGAGGTTTCGTCAGTGGTCGCTGACACCGGCAGAACGCGAGGTGGCACTGTTTTCACTCAAGGGCTGCGGTATCGAAGAGATCGCCAGTCTGCGTAATACCTCACCCGGGACGGTCAAGGCGCAAAGCAATGCGATCTATCGCAAGGCACAGGTCAGCAATCGGGCGCAGCTATTGAGCCTGTTTATCGAGGATCTATTGGACGGTTCGTTAGACCCTGGGGAGGGTGCGCAGGCCGACAGGGAACCGGTTCAATCGATTGCGTAACGCTGCAGGATTTCCAAAGGAACAATTTCCAGCGCCTTTTGGTGGGTCGAAGATAGGCGAATTTTAGGTGCGCAGTCTTCGATATGCGCCTGCATAAAACGGCCCGCGCACAGGCACCACTGATCGCCGGGTTTCAATCCGGGAAAGTTATAGTCAGGCACTGGTGTACTAAGATCATTGCCTAGATATTTGGAGAACGCCAAAAACTCTGCGGTCATGACAGCGCAGACCGTGTGCGAACCATGATCTTCGGCGCAGGTGTTGCAGTGGCCATCACGAAAGAAACCTGTCACAGGGTCAGCCGAACAAGGCGCAAGGGTTTCACCCAGAACGTTGATGGCGGGCAGGGGGTGGACCATGGCGTATTCTCCTTCGTGTGTGCGCCTGACATCACTTAGCCCACCCGCGTATTCAGGCGATCAGTTCTGTGCGGCTGCGGCGATGTTGCGCAACATATCGACCATTTCACGGCTGACGCCCTTCTGTCGAAACAGGCGGTCCGCCGAGGTGACAACAATCACCACATCAAGCGGCGTGTTGATGTAGATATATTGACCATAAACGCCGCGCGCAAAAAACTCACCTTCGCGTGGGTCATGGGCGCCCCACCAATGCAGACCATAGGCGTGTTTGCCCGCCGCAGTAGGTGCCGTGAAGGTGCCGGATCGTTTGACCCACCCCTCAGGCAGGATGCGTTTGCCCTGCCACATACCGTCCTGCAGCACCATCTGGCCAAACCGGCCATAGTCCCGCAGTCGGATGTTCAGCCCCCCAAGGACAAAGCTGACGCCAGCACCATCGGTGATCATCAGCGCATCCTCTTCCATGCCCAAGGGGGCAATCAGTTTCTCCTGCATCAGATCGGGAATGCTGCGGCCCGTGGCGCCGCGAATGGCCATGCCGATCACATGGGTGTCGATGGACACATAATGCCAGCTGGCACCGGGGGTGTCGCGGATTTGGTCCTGACCAGCGGCAAAGGCATCCATAGATCCCCCTAGCGCCAGAACGCGGCCCATTTTATTGATGTCGGAATGGAAATCCAGATAGTCCTCGTTAAAGGAGATGCCGCTGGACATGTGCAGCGCGTCAATCACCCGCGTGTTTTCATAGGCCGATCCTTTCAGCGCGGGCACGTGTTTGATCAGCGGATCCTCCAGCGCCAGCGCGCCTTCGTCGACCAGAATGCCTAACAGAGCGGAGATGTAGGATTTCGCCATCGACCAACTGATGCGACGATCCTCAGGCGTGGTGTCTAGGTAATAGGCCTCATGGCGGATCTCACTACCTTTCAGTACCAACAGACCTGTAAGCGCGCGTCGTTCGATCCAGTCGTCTGTGCTGGTGGGCAGTGTCATTGCCGTGCCTTGGGGCAGGGGGCTGACAGGGCCGTCGCCGCGTGACACGGGCGTGGTCCAGAACAGTTGATCCATGTTGGAAAAATTGTGGACAATCTTGTCGGGCGCAAACAGGCTGTTCACCGCTAATAGTCGGCTGACTTCTTCCCGTTTCCAAATTCCGACAAGCGCCACGGCCAGACACAACATCAGCGCCAGCCGCGCGACCCATTTGAACACTGCACGCATGATCTATCCTCCCAGCGTCAGATGATCATGGCACAGGGACGCAGGGCAAGGGGCAGGGCAGATGCCGTAGGGGCAGGCTACTTGAACTTGTCCAAGAGCCGTTCCATGGCGGAACGGGTGTCGGGTTGGTCTGTGGTGGGCTTGGTGGCAGCTTTGGCTGTAGATTTGTCCGACTTGGGCGCATCCGGTTTGGCCTGCGCGCCCTGCGATTTGCCCGCCTTGGTCTGGGCACCTTTTTGCCCGCCAGAGCTGCGCGGTGGGTTCACCCGCAGGGCAACGGCGTTTTGAAACTTGCCATTATCCCCCTCGGCCAGATGCGCCGCGCCATCGGAAATGCCGCGCATCAGATCGTCCAGCCAGTTCTGTTCCGCCTTGGCAAAATCGGCCAGTACATAGCCTGCCACGCGGTCTTTGTGCCCCGGATGGCCAATGCCCAGACGCACGCGGGTGTAATCAGGGCTGATATGTTGGTGGATAGACCGCAGCCCGTTGTGGCCTGCATGACCGCCGCCCTGTTTCACCCGACATTTGCCCGGCGCCAGATCCAGTTCGTCGTGAAAGACCACCACATCCTCATGGGTCAGCTTGTAAAACCGCATCGCCTCACCAACCGACTGACCCGACAGGTTCATGAAGGTTTCCGGTTTCAGCAAGATGACCTTTTCACGGCCCAAACGGCCTTCGCACACCTGTCCCTGAAACTTGCCACGCCATGGGGCGAAGTTGTGATCGCGGGCGATTTCGTCCAGCGCCATGAAGCCGATGTTGTGGCGGTTCCCGGCGTATTTTGCCCCCGGGTTGCCGAGGCCGACGAAGAGCAGCATGGGGTCATTCCTTTGTTGGTCTGATCAGGCGGCCGGATCATTCGGGCCTTTGAGGGCGTTTTACGCCAAAGAACAGCGGCACAAAAGCCCCGGCAGCAACCTGTGCCCCGTTGACCTTTGCATTGCTTCGGCGCAAATCTCGGACAGCCAGCCGAACGGGCGCGTTCATGCCAGCTTGCTCTCCATATCAAGCAAAGGAAAAGGCATGTCCTATATCGCGATGAACCGGTTCAAGGTGGTTCTTGGCAAAGAAGAAGAGTTTGAGGAGGTCTGGCGCCAGCGCGAGGGCCGTTTGAACGAAATGAAGGGCTATCAGGAGTTTCGCATGCTGAAAGGCCCCGCAACGGATGACTATCGCCTCTACTCGTCGCATACGACATGGGCGAGCGAAGAAGATTTCATCGCCTGGACCAAATCCCAGCAGTTCCGTGATGCCCATAAAAACGCAGGCAACAGCGGCACCAAAGGCCTGATGGCGGGCCCGCCGCAATTCGAAGGGTTCCAGACCGTACTGCACGAAAGTGTCTGATGCTTAGAGGTTCGCATTCAGTGGTTTAGAAAAGAAAAACGCGGGACAGAGATCTGTCCCGCGTTTCTTTTTGTAACGACCAAAAGTCGGGTGAAGATTACTCTTCGCCGCCTTCTGCTTCGCCTTCTTCGTTCTCTTCCGAACGCAGACCCGACGGAGCCGAGATGTTCGCAATCACGAAGTCACGGTCGATGGTCGGCTTGGCGCCTTCGGGCAGGGTCACGTCGGAGATGTGCAGAACGTCACCAACGTTGGCGTTTGCCAGATCAACGGTGATCGACTCAGGGATATCACCGGCCAGAACTTCCAGCTCAACTTCGGGACGAACAACAGTCAGAACGCCGCCTTTTTTGATGCCGGGGCAGTCGTCTTGGTTTTCGAAGTTCACGTTGATGAACAGGTTGATGCGGGTGGTGCGACGCAGACGCATCAGGTCGATGTGGGTCGGCAGGTCTTTGACAACGTCACGCTGAACGTCGCGGCAGATCACGCGAACGTCTTCTTGACCTTCAACTTTCAGGTTGAACAGGGTCGACTTGAAGCGGCCAGCTTTCAGGCGCTTCAGCAGGTCGTTGAAGGGAACGTTGATTGCCAGCGGCTCTGCTTCGCCACCGAATACAACACCGGGTACTTTGCCTTCGCGGCGTGCTTGACGAGCGGCGCCCTTGCCTGTCCCCGTGCGGACCTCTGCGTGAAGGTCAGGAATAGTTCCAGCCATTTGGAATTCTCCATAAATAAGTTAGAATCGCGGACATCCTCCAAGGCTGTATGCCCGCATGAAGCCGCGCGTATAGACCAGCTAGGGGAATTTTGAAAGGGCTTATTTTATTAACCCGTCCGACGATTTCACTGTTGCGCCCTGCGGGGCGCCTGATGCCAGAAGTGATGCGATAGTTCCACATCCAGACGTAGCCGATCATCGATGGCATCCATGCCCAAACGCTGGGTGAGTGTAGGCTGGTTTTGCAGCAGTGATGTACCAATGCCCGCCTGTTGGGGCACATCCGGTGCCAGCCAGCCCAGCCAGTTCAAGAGCGTCGGATAAATATCCGGCATCGCGGCTGGCGTGTCGATCACCTGCGGGGCCTCTGGGCCGTTCAGCAGGATAACGCGGTTGCGGCGCTCAAACTGGTTTAGGATTGGGGTAAGGTTGTTTTGATGTGCCAGATGGTCACTGGTCACGATGATGCGGGTGTCGCGATCAGCGGTCAACGTTTGCAGGTCGGCGATGAACTCTTCGGTCAGCGCGGTGGTGCATTTGATTGCGTGAGTCAGATCGTCGTCGATGGCCGGTAATCCCTGATGCTGGCATTGCGGCGAGGTGTAGCCTTTGGGGCCGTGGGTATCCATTGTCGATAGGATCAGCGCATAGGGCTGGTCGCTTTGCAGGCGTTCTTTTACATGGGCTAGTGCAATGGCAAATCCTTCGGCATCGCGTAGGCCCCAACTGTCGACAACGCCGGAGTTTCTGGCGGCAATTGCGCCGGGTGTCGTTGCATTGTTCAGATCGATGATCTGGTTCAGTTGGTGGCTGCCATAGAAATTGTCGAACCCGTAGTGGCCACGATCACTGCCGATGATTTCTGTGGTAGAGGCATAGGTCGAATGATAGCCGCGCGCGTGCAAGACATCGGTAAGGCAGGTCAGATTGGGGGCGATGGACTTGATATCGGCGGTGCGCCCCAGCGGGCGCGATCCCAGTGGCATCAGCGGCATGCCGCATTGCGTGGCGGTCATGCCGGCCAAACTCCATCCGGTGCCGCGGATCTGCCCGACGTTCGTGAACGCGACGCCCTGTTCTGACAGGCGTTCGATCGGATCGTAAATGTCGCCGAATGCGGCGTCGATACCATAGGTCCCTTCCAACCCTTCCAGATAGAGAATGATCAGATCGGGGTTCTCGCCCTGTGTGGGGGCGATCAACGTCGGTTCCTGAAATTCGGGCATCAGGCTTTCCAGCCTGCTGTATTTTGCCTGGACCTCGTTAAAGACAATTTCGTGCAGCACGGGATTGCCCAATACCATCACCGCAACGCTTAGCGACCACCAGAAGGGGACATGGCGGATCCATCTGCGTAGCCTGTAGAGGGTGATCAGGATAGATGCCCAGTAAATCGCAACGGTCACGATATAGGGGGTGAAACCCGCCAGCGGCGTCCCGTCAATCCCGAACACCAGATGAAATACAAAAGCTGCGCTGTCGAGTTGACCAAAGATCAGCAGCACAACAGTTAATGGGAACAAGGCGGCGATCGGTGGCAGTAGCCCTGCCAGTTTCAGCAGAAACCTTCTGCGTTCGGTCGGGGTTTCAAGGATCGGATTTGGAACCAAGAGCGACGCCGCCTGAATGGGCAGCAACCACAGGGCAAAGGTGATGTCGCTGACGTGGCCGTTCACAAAGGCGCGGACAACCAGAAAAAGGGCCAGGAAGCCGGGCAGTAGGATCGCCAGAAAGCGCAGGGTCTCGATCAGGGTGCTTTTGATGCGCGCTATCTGCGTAAGGGGAATGAAATTGGACGTCGTCAAAGGTATTACTCGGAAAATTCAGCGCTTGCGCCGGAGGTGAAAAATTGGCTTCGGCGTCAATCTATCTGCGGGGTTTCCAGATGCCCGCCGGCCTCCATCACCCGATCATAAAGGGCAAATTCGTCTGCCCGGGCAGCGCGCAGGTCGGCCTCCATCGCGGAACTCAACGGTGCGTCGCGGTGGGGGGAGACGTTTTTTTTCTGCGTTTCAAAGGGTTTGCCGATCCGGTTCTGCAAGAAGCGGATGAGCTGCACGGGCCGTTCATAGGCAAAGAGGTGGTCCGTGCGCAATTCGCCCGCGTCATTGGTGAGAAAGGTGAACTGACTGCCCACCTTGGCGCAAGGTGCTGGATTGCGGGAAATCACTTCAGCGACGAAATCATCAAAACTCATGCCCTCTGGCACGGCGTTGGCGCCACGTACCTTGTCGCGGCTACGGTATTTGTACCAGCTGCGGATCTGTTCGACGGGGTGGCGCATCACAGCGACCCGTTCAGGGGTCAGGCCATAGGCCCCTTTCAGGAAAGGGGCGAAGTGCTGATCGTATTTGCGCAGGGGCATATGTTTCAGCGCCTGTTTGCCGACTAGCGCAATGTCTGCTTTGCTTTTCAGCGCCAGATGATAGGCGGTGGAACCGGTTTTCGGCACCGCAAACAGCGCGATATTCGCGTCAACAAAAACCAACATGCCCAGCCTCTTAGTGTGTTTTGTCTTATGCGGGCACCCTGCACCAAAAAGGCCCGGGGTGTCAAAACCCCGGGCCTTCCCGTTCTTAGGCCGTGAGTGGTGGTGCCGGCTATTGCCAGCGGCCTTCGAAATCTTCGGGGATCAGCAGGATATCGCGGTCCAGCTCATCCACACGACGACGCCCGCACAGCGCCATCGAGGTGTCCAGTTCTTTGTGGATGACTTCCAGCGCTTTGGTCACGCCTGCCTCACCCATCGCGCCCAGACCGTAGACAAAGGCGCGGCCGATGTAGGTGCCCTTGGCGCCCATTGCCAGTGCCTTCAGCACGTCCTGACCGGAGCGGATGCCGCTGTCCAGATGCACCTCCACCTGATCGCCAACAGCGTCCAGAATGGACGGTAGCGCCTTGATTGAGCTCATCGCGCCATCCAGCTGACGACCGCCGTGGTTGGACACAACGATTGCATCGGCGCCAACGGACATGGCCATTTTCGCGTCTTCGGCATCCAGAATACCCTTGAGGATCACAGGGCCGCCCCATTCTTCCTTGATCTTGGCAATCTTGCCCCAGTCCAGCGTCGGGTCGAACTGTTCCGCAGTCCATGCGCCAAGGTTCGCGGCGTCAGATACGCCCTCAACATGGCCAACGATGTTGCCGAAGTTGCGACGCTTCGCGCCCAGCATCTGCAGGCCCCATGTCCATTTGGTCATCAGGTTGGCGATTGTCGACGGGGTCAGTTTCGGCGGGGCGGACAGGCCGTTTTTCAGATCCTTATGGCGCTGGCCAAGGATCTGCAGGTCCAGCGTGATCACTAGTGCCGAACAATTCGCCGCTTTGGCGCGCTGAATCAGGCGGCTAACGAAATCCTGATCCTTCATGGTGTAGAGCTGGAACCAGAAAGGTTTGGTTGTTGCCTCTGCCACGTCTTCGATCGAGTTGATGGACATGGTGGACAGGGTGAAGGGCACGCCGAATTTTTCTGCGGCGCGGGCGGCCTTAATTTCACCATCCGCATGCTGCATGCCGGTCAGGCCCACTGGTGCCAGCGCAACGGGCATCGACACATCCTGGCCGATCATCTGTGTCGCGGTGGAACGGCCCGACATGTCCACGGCAACGCGCTGACGCAGATACAATTGATCAAAGTCAGAGCAGTTTTCGCGGAAGGTCTGTTCTGTCCAGCTGCCGCTTTCGGCGTAGTCGTAGAACATCCGCGGGGCGCGGCGTTTGTAGATCCGTTTCAGGTCTTCGATATTTGTAATAACAGGCATGATGAGTCGAAACCTTGAGTTTTGGTTAGGTTTCTTTACCGACTGAGCGACCTTGCGGCAATCCCTTTCCCTGAAAATGTGACCAATTCAATGGAAATTGCGTGTTTTTGAGGGTGAATTGGTTCGGTTTGTTTGTGTGATCAGTGCGCGCGACAAAGAAAAACGCGCCACGAGGGCGCGTTTTCTAGCATTCATAGATAGGGTAGGGGCTTAGGCGCGGTGCGCACCATCGGCCAGAGAGGCGACAAAGGCGCTGACTTCTTCGACCGATTTGCCCTCACCGATTTCCTTCACGATGGCGGAGCCGACAACGCAGCCATCTGCTACGGAGGCGATGTTTTCCGCCGCCTCGGGCGTGTTGATGCCAAAGCCCACGATGACGGGCAGATCAGTCGCGGCCTTGATGCGCGCGACCTCTGGGCCAACGTTGCCAGCCTGCGCCTCTGCCGAACCGGTGATGCCGGTGACGGAGACGTAGTACACAAAGCCGCTGGTGTTCTGCAGCACGGTGGGCAGGCGTTTTTCATCGGTGGTCGGCGTGGCCAGACGAATGAAGTTCAATCCAGCTTTCTGGGCGGGAATGCACAGTTCGTCATCCTCTTCGGGCGGTAGGTCCACCACGATCAAGCCGTCAATGCCCGCCTCTTTGGCGTCGGCCAGAAATTTGTCTACGCCACGGCTGTAGATCGGGTTGTAGTAGCCCATCAACACGATCGGGGTAGTGTCATCCTCTTTGCGGAACTCTGCCGCCAGATCCAGCGTGGACTGCAGGGTCTGGCCTGCGTCCAGCGCGCGTTGACCGGCCAGCTGGATGGTCGGGCCATCAGCCATCGGATCGGTGAAGGGCAGGCCCAGCTCGATGATGTCCACACCCGCTTTGGGCAGGGCTTTCACGATTTCCAAAGAGGTGGCGTAGTCGGGGTCGCCCGCCATGACATAAGAGACAAAGGCCTTTTTGCCTTCGGCTTTCAGGGCGGCGAACTTGGCGTCGATGCGGGTCATGCGGCTGTCCTTCAAAATCACTCCCCTGCATGTGCCTGCTTTGGGACGGAAAATCAATGCCGCTTGGGCGTGCCTTGGTGTTGCGTTTATTATGCGTCAGGCTCTTCGGGTGGGACGCCGATCATCCAATGGGTGCCGAACCGGTCCTTCACCATGCCAAACGCCTTGGAATAGAACACTGGGCCATAGGGCATTGTCACCGCACCACCTTCGCACAGACGGTCAAATAGGTGCTGTCCCTCTTCGACGGTTTCAACGGGAAAGTTGATCGCAACAGCCTGCTGCGGCCCGGCCTTGGTGCCCGGCATGACATCGGACGCCATTAGGCATGCATCGCCCAGCATGATATGGCCGTACATGATGTGGTCTGATTTCGGCAGCCCCTCTGGCTCGGGCGCTTCGTGATAGGGCATCAGGGTCAGATCTGTGGCGCCAAACACCTCAGCATAATAGCGCAGGGCCGCTTCGGCTTGGCCGTCGAAATATAAGTAGGGGGTAAAGGTCACAGTCATTCCTCCGGTTGGGCCTCAGGGGCGGGTGTGCCGCGGTAATCCGCGCTCATCACCGTCAGGCGATGGGGGTTAGGGTAACACGCATCTTGCCACGGCGTCAGCAACTGCCTAGAAGCCCCGTAAAACATGGATTTCAGAAAGGGCCGGCTATGGGCTTCAAGATGGGTATCGTGGGTCTGCCGAACGTGGGCAAATCGACCCTGTTCAACGCGCTGACGAAAACCGCTGCGGCGCAGGCGGCAAACTTCCCCTTCTGCACCATCGAACCCAACGTGGGTGAGGTGAACGTGCCGGATCAGCGTCTGGACACGCTGGCAGGGATCGCCAAATCGGCCAGCATCATTCCGGCGCGGATGACCTTTGTGGACATCGCCGGTCTGGTGAAGGGCGCGTCAAAGGGCGAAGGTCTGGGCAACCAGTTCCTTGCCAACATCCGCGAGGTGGACGCCATCGCCCATGTGCTGCGCTGTTTTGAGGACGGTGATGTGACCCACGTTGAGGGCCGCGTTGATCCGGTGATGGACGCCGAAACGATTGAAACCGAGCTGATGCTGGCCGATCTGGAATCGATCGAAAAGCGTCGCGCCAATCTGGTGCGCAAACTGAAGGGCAATGACAAAGAAGCCCAGCAGCAGGATCGCCTGCTGGCCGCCGCACAGGCGATGCTGGAAGATGGCAAGCCTGCCCGTTTGGTCGAAGTTGACGACGAAGACCAGAAGGCGTGGAAGCTGTTGCAGCTGCTGACGACCAAGCCGGTTCTGTATGTCTGCAACGTGGCTGAGGACGAGTCGGCTGAGGGTAACGCTCATTCCGCCCGCGTCGCTGAAATGGCCGCCGAGCAAGGCAACAGCCACGTCATCATCTCCGCCCGCATCGAGGAAGAGATCAGCCAGCTCGACGGCGAAGAGGCAGAGATGTTCCTGGGCGAAATGGGTCTGGAAGAGCCGGGTCTGGACCGTCTGATCCGTGCCGGATACGGCCTGTTGCATCTGGAAACCTATTTCACCGTCGGCCCCAAAGAGGCGCGTGCATGGACCATCAAGGTCGGCACCATGGCCCCGCAGGCCGCTGGCGTTATCCACGGTGACTTTGAGCGCGGCTTCATCCGGGCCGAAACCATCGCCTTTGACGACTATGTTGCCAATAACGGTGAACAGGGTGCCAAAGAAGCGGGCAAGATGCGCGCTGAAGGCAAAGGGTACGAGGTGCAGGACGGCGACGTGATGCACTTCCTGTTCAACACCTGATTTGGGCGAAACCCACCGTCGTATCGTCAAGAGGGCCGCATCATCGCGGCCCTTTTCTGTTGCGAGATCCCATCGTTGCGTCGTCTGATAGGTTCTGCGATGTCAGGGATGCGCCGCAGAGGTGCTTTGTGCAGATTGATGCGTTTTTCCTCTTGTCCCTGCCGCCAAGCCTAGATAAACGGGTCAGCGGAGACGTGGCCGAGTGGTCGAAGGCGCTCCCCTGCTAAGGGAGTAGGCCCGGAAGGGTCTCGAGGGTTCGAATCCCTTCGTCTCCGCCATTTTCTTTTGACGTAAAAAATATCTTTACTATCAAAGATGTAGGCAATGAGTGTTTTTGCCAACCACCCACGGAAACCACCCACGCGCCGCTAGCAATACCCGTTAGCAGGGGAGCGCCTTCGACCACTCGGCCACGTCGAACAGGTTTGTAGGTGAATCACTTAATGATCCGACTAGACAGCATCACGCACAACCATCTTGGGCTACACTGTGAGATGTGTGGGCATAACTCACTGTTGGCGGTTAAAATGTTGATCGAGAGGCTTGGACATGAGATCAATGTTCATAATGCAGTCAAAACGCTGAAGTGCTCAAGCTGTGGCGCGAAAGGCAAAGCGTCTTTCGTCATCACTTATGTGGTGAATGCCAAGCGGTAACACCACGCACCGGCAAGGGCTAGAGGGGTTTCGGTTTGGCGAATTGCGAAGAGTGTGGAAAGAAATTGACCTTCCTTAACAAAGGCGGAGATGGCCTTTGCATGGATTGCGCGTGGCGTCTTGAGGAAGAGTTAAGGCGAGCCAAATCGGCCACTGAAAAGGAAGAACAACAAAATGCCGTGCGCGCGTTCAATGAGCAGGTTGAGGCGATTATCCTTACCACCGAAACCTATCCTGAGGGCCTCAAGATCACCAAGCGGATAGAAGTAGTAACGGCTGAATGTGCTTTCGGTATGAATATCTTCAAAGACCTTTTTGCTGGTGTCAGGGATATCGTTGGTGGGCGCTCAGAGGCGGTCCAGAAGACGCTTAGGGATAGTAGGCGCACCGCCCTCTACGAACTTAAGAAGGAAGCCTACGAGGTCGGCGCTAACGCTGTGGTGGGTGTCGATTTGGATTATGTGGAATTAAGTGCCGCTGGGAATATGATATTGCTGGTGGCCAGTGGAACTGCTGTGAGAATTGAGGAATGATCAAACTTGTCACAGCCTTGTCGGTTGGATTGTTCTTAAGCGTTACCGAAGTAACCGCTCAGGAGCTCGGTAGTGGTGTTTTTGGAGGTATTGCGAGAGAAAGCGCCAAGTCTGCCGAGGAGTTTCTTGAAGCGGTCCCTGAGCGATTTTCCGACTTAGTTGGGTCAGACATCAAAGTTGGGTCAGACATCAAAGAATATGACACTGAGCGAGCATGTTTGAGTGAACTACAATTGTTCATCAATGCTGCGGTAGTGGTTTCAGACTTGATGCCATTTTCTAGTGTCTGGACGGAAGAAATTGCTGGGGCTGCTACCACGACATTCAGGCTTATGGTTGATGGTGAAAAGGTACATGCGCGTATTTCATGCCAAGAACGAGTGATGGTAACCAAATTGTTGGATTGGGATGCACCTACCCCAGCAACAGAGCCATATCAGCCGGGACCGTTAGCTGCTAGCTTGGGCATTCTGCTCTCGATGCAACAACGCGGTGATTTTGCCGACTCGGGAGAGGATGCTCAAGAGAGTAACCGGGTGACTGACCAAGACACCGAAGCCAAGCCAGAAAGTGAACGCAGTCATAATTTCCCGTCAGTTTCAGCAGAAGACGATGTGAATCAAGCTCTTGAGAAAGCATTAGGTTCAGGATCCACAGTTTCTGCGCCACTCACGGCTGGTGAAAAAATTGCTTTGCGCGCATCAGTTCAGCACTGCTGGAACGTGGGTTCGATGAGTGCTGAGGCACTTCGGACGACCGTGACCGTTGGTTTCCAACTAGACGAAGATGCAAGGCCGGTTGCCAGTTCGATTGAACTATTAAAATCATCCGGTGGTAATGGTGCGGCGGCAAGGCAGGCCTACGAAGCGGCACGTAGAGCGATTATCCGTTGTGGCGCGAATGGGTATAATTTGCCGAAAGAAAAGTACGAACACTGGCGTGAAATTACATTGACCTTCAATCCACAGCGCATGCGGATAAAGTAGTTTTTGTCCCGAGTTCAGGACCAGCTATTAGGCCCTAGACCGACCAGATGACATAATCTGGAGGGACCCAAACGGGTTAAGTAGATACCTCGCGCATGAAACTGTAGACTGCCTGTTGGAGAAACTCGGGCTGCACCACAGATTTGCAACGATCTCACCGAAATCCTAGGCTGCTTCTACGCATGCTGATTTCTGAGGTGTCTGATGCCCCCGATTACTTTGGTCCAAGAGGACTGGAAGCGTTTTATGACGCCAGAGGGCCTGTCTGAAAAGGCGGGTGTGCCGAAGCACCACTTCAGAAAAATGATCATCAAGGAATTGATCGACAATGCTTGTGACGTCGGCGGTGGGCGCTTGCGGTTGGTCGACAGTGACCTGCTTGAGTTCTACGACGATGGTCCGGGCATTCCCCTTGAGGCGCTGTCGATAAAAAGGGCACTGATATCATCAAAACACTGGAGGCTAGGCGAGCGTGGGGCGCTGGGCAATGGTCTCAGGGCCGTGATGGGGGCGCTATACTGTTTGGGCGGACACCTTGTCGTTCATGCCAAGGGTAAAGCTACCAAGGTATTTGTGGGAAATGACGGGGAAACCGTTTACGTCGATCAAGGTGAAACCACAGACACAAAGGTGCGAGTATATTGTGATGAAATCGGAAACACGCCGGATCTACTGAGCTTCAAGTTAACGGAGCAAATGGCGGGGCCAGTGGTAAAGTCCAGCAAGGCGATACCTGAGTGGTTTGACGATGAGGCTATTCTGGACATTCAGAGAAGTGCGGAAGGTTTAACTGTCAGTGAGATCGTTGGACAATTCCGCACTGGCTATCAGCCCTGCAAACCTCATGAGCTTTTCACAGGTGTTAACGCGGTCGAACTGCTTGCCAAGATGCAAAAGCATACCCTTGAGCGGACGCCGAAAGTTCGTGAGGTTGGCGCTGGTTTAATGCCCGGTTGGGAATATGCCCAGTTAAGAGGAGAGCGCGAGAATATCCCTTACGTGGTTGAGGCGTGGGTCAAAGCGACACCTAAGGGCAGCGGGAGCATAAGTGTTGAAACGCTGGTTACTAACAGGGCAGTCAGCCTCACTGGCGTTAATGCGAATGTAGAAAAGAAGGGGCGCGTGAACTTTGTAACGCAGAACTACAGATTTCACCTAGGCGGATCAGATCGTGACAAATTTACGCTAAGTCAGAACGTTGACTATCGCGTGATACTTTCGATCAGCAGTCCATATTTCCCGATTGTGAGCTCCGGCAAAGCTATCGACATGGAAGAGTTCGTTTATGACCTGATACGCGTATTCGTGACAGCTGGGAAAAAGGCCAAGACTGCTCTCAGCAAGAGAAAGCCGAAAGAGAAGCGGATTACGATTAAAGATGCTGTCGAGCAGCTCCTGCCTGATGCCTACGAAAAAGTGTCCGAGGGTGGACGATATTGGGCCAACGCGCGCCAGTTAATGTATGCCATGCGGCCTGACATCCTGCGTCTGTGCAAGATTGACAAATTTGATGACGCTACCGTGACGCAAAAATACCTCCCGATATTCCAACGACCGGAATGGAAAATTGCGTATGATAACCGTGGCGCGCTGGAGGAACCACATACTGGCCAGACTGTAGGGCTCGGGACAGTTGAGATTGAGAACTACAGGGGCAGAACAGCGAATATCGGGTTTGATAGGGCTGCGCGGCCTTCGATGGTTTTCGGCAACATGCCTGCGGAGGGGAGGTTCAACAAGCTGCTATTCGTTGAAAAAGAGGGTTTCAATCAGCTTATTCGGGAGTCTGGGATTCTAGAGCGGTACGACATGGCTATGGCTTCTTCGAAAGGGTTGCCCGTTGTCGCCGCGCGGGCTTTGATTGATCATCTGGCCGGGACTGTTGATGGGTTCCAGCTGTACGTTCTGGCTGATTTCGATGTTAATGGGTGTGTTCTAGCTGACAGCCTAGTCACCGACCGAGACCGTTATCAATTCGCTAATGAAGTGAATACTACGAAGCTGGGTGTGACATGGGATCAAGCGCAGGAGCTACATCGGCAAATGAAATCCGAGCCTGTCGAGTTAGAAAAATACAACACACGAGTATCTTATGCCGAGACTTTGGCAGGTTATGGAATAGAGAAAACAGCGATAGATTTCCTTCTGGGGAGGCACTGGGACGAGTTCAATGAACAGCCGATGCGCGTGGAACTAAACGCCTTCACCTCACGCGAATTGCTGGACATTATTGAAGAAGGTGTAAGTGGGCCAAAGGTTGTTCCAAAGGACCTGCAGGATTTGTATGCAGAAGCTAGTGTGAGGAAGCGAGTTGCAGAATACGAACGTAAATTAAGAGCAGAACCTTCGCCCAGAGCGCCGTATGGTTTAAGGGACACAATTGCTGAGATGCTTTCTGAAGACCCCGACCTTTCTTGGGATGAAGCACTCGCCAAGTTGGTTTAATGGGGAAAATAGCGTAGGGATGATCTTGAATATTTTTTCCAAACTCCCGAACCTACCGGGAATATGGTGCTGGTAGGAAGTGATGCTACTGTAAGGATTGAAGAATGAACCTAGCCAAAAAGTTTGTCGATAGAATTGGGAATGGATAAATCGATGTTGAAGCCGATAAGCGATTTGTTTCGGTCTGATGAGTTCCTTCCGAGCTCGGCCGTGTTTCCCGATATCGACAAGGACCGTTTAGTCAAAGACCTTGACCTTAAAAAGGAAGCCGCCTCCAGAGGGGCAGCGAACCAGCCCGAGACTTCGGCCGAAACACTCGATCATATGGAGTTGAAGGCTGTTTCCCGGGTTGAGGATCTACGACGTCGGGGGTTGGAGAACTACGAAACAAATCGCCGCGTATATGCTGAACGGTTAAACAAGGCCGTCTCAGCCCGAATGCTTGTGGAGACCGAAGCCAACGATTCCAAGGCAAAATTCGCAGAGGAAGTGACAAAATGGAAATCCATGATGGTCACACCTCGTGAACGGGTTCAGGAGACTTATCGCTGGCGCAATCGATTCAGAGAAATAAACAAGTTGGAGCGGCCCGCTAAAGAAGCGGGCAGCCTAATCGCCCTGTTTGGTCTGGCATTTTTGATGGTCATTCTGGAGTCGGCCGGAAACGCTTATCTGTTCGCGCAGAAGAACACTCTAGGTCTGCTTGGTGGCCTGATGGCAGCATTCTTAGTTTCTCTTGGTAATGTTGCTCTCTCAACCATTTTCGGTATGGCAAGCCGGTACATCAATTGCCGTGGCTTTGTGAATTTTTTCAAAAAGTTGGTGGGCTTAGGATTCTTTCTGACCTGGCTGGGGTTTGCATTAGTCTACAACCTTGGAGTCGCCCACTTCAGGGATGCAGTTGAGCGAAATGGTGAATGGCGTGAAGCGGGAACGACCGCGATTCAGACAATCCAATCAAGCCCTTTCGGTCTCTATACCATGGAGTCCTACGTTTTATTCCTCCTGGGCCTCTTCATTTCAATCATTTCTTTTTTGAAGGGATATAACCACTCGGACCCATATCCTGGCTACTCCAAGGTCGCGGCTGATGTCGTGGATGCCAGAGAAGAGTATGTAAATTACTTGGAAGACTCAATCGAGACGCTGGCAGAGCATCGCGATGACGCAGTCAACGGACTTCGTGCTGCTAATGACGAAGTTCATCGCAACATCAACGACTCTGTGGATGCCCTTTATGGCCAGAAGGCCCTTCAATCAAATTTGAATCCGTTCTTGGAGCAGTGCAACATCGCGGCTAATTATATCCTCGCTGTCTATCGCGATTCAAACAAAGCCGCCCGTACCGACAATCCGCCAGCATACTTTAACACCTCGTACACCTTCGAACCTTTTAAAGTTCCTGATGAAGAAATTGAACGTCGCCAGGAAGCAGAGGAGCAGGCCAAAGAGGTTAGTGAGTTGGTGAACACATCGATCCAGGAGATCTTTGAGGTTTTTCATGAAGCCGTAAAGGCGCACTACGAAATCGACGAATTGGAAGGAACCCACATAGACCGCGCTGCGCGTTTTGGAACAAACGGGAAACCCGAGACCATCAACAAGAAGGAGACTGATTGATGGCAAAACGCCGTACCCGTCGCAAGCCTTCGCGTCGTTCTGGCGGACGCGGCAGGCAGTCCAACAACAATGTGCTGTGGATTATCACCATCATAGGCTGTCTGGGACTGGTCGTGGGAGTGGCGGTTGTCGCACAGAATTTAATTGCGAAGGGCAAAATTGATGAAGTCACCTTATGTCATTCGGGTGGTCCACAAAATGTCACGTCCGTCCTGTTGGACCTGACGGACCCCCTGAGTGCAACCCAGCAAGCGCGTCTCAAGACAATTATCGCAAATGAAGTGTCCGGCTCTTCTGTGGACACTATGATTGCGCTGGGGATCGTTAGTGAAGACCCTTCACGCTGGGGTGCGATGTTTGCCAAATGTAAGCCGGCATCTGGACAAGATGCCAACGGTCTCTACGAAAACCCGGCAATTATCGCGGCACGTTACGACCGTGAATTCACGGCGCCCATTCAGTCTACATTGCAAGCTATGTTGACCGGCGCTTCTGAAAACCAGTCTCCGATTATGGAAGCTCTCCAGTCATTGGTTTCTACAACACCGAGTTTCACTCAAGCCAGAGGCCACCGTAAGATCATCATTGTGTCTGATATGCTGCAACACAGCGATAATCTGAGTTTTTATCGTGGTCAGGGATGGGATTACTTTGTCGAGAAAAATGGGGAGAGGCGTATGGCTGGTAACTTGGCCGGCGTCACCATAGAAATCTTGCGTATCCCTCGTTCAGGAAGAACGCCATCCAACGAGATCACCGAAGGCTTCTGGACCCGCTATTTTGACAAACAGGGAAGCCGGCCTCCATCTGTCAGCTCTCTGGGAGATCTGTAACATGGCCATTCGAGACAAAAAGATGCATGCCGTCAGCCCTCGGGAGAATCTAGACAGGGCTGCCTTTATTATTGCTTTCGGCGTTGGGATCGTTGGCGGGATCATACTGAAACTCGCTGGGGCCCATCCATTTCTTGCAGCAGGTTTCTCTGCAATTGTCTTAGTTTCCTATGCGCTTGTCGCATGGGCTGGAGGCCGGGTTCAGATTGAGCCGGAGGCTATTGGGGACAACTGCTATTACTTGGGATTTTTATTCACATTGGCAAGCCTTTCCTTCACCCTTTATCAAATGGCTGACCCATCAAAGACAGGTGGGAAACCGGTAGATATACCGGAAGTGATTTCCGGTTTCGGTGTGGCGTTGTCATCTACAATTTTTGGAGTGTTTTTGCGCGTCCTGATGATGCAGATGCGCCCGGATTTCGTCGCCAAGGACAGAGCTGTTCGCTCTGATCTCAATAAGTCCTACGGTGCTTTCCGCAAGAACCTCTCAGGAGTGCTGTCGCAGATGAAGGCATTCTCCACGGAATCAATTCAATATGCAGCCGAACGCGACAAGCGCCTTCGCGAATCGACAGAGAGCTTCGTGGAAGACCATCAGGCAGCCCTTCAAGCTGCGGCGGATCAGCTTTCCAAGAATATAGAGACAGCCTTTACTGAGGTGTCTAAAAAGGCGATTGGCGAAATCACGGCGTCAATGGTGGAATCCAACAAAGAGTCTCAGAAGGCAATTCAGGAATTGGTAGCCGACATTAAGGCCCTCAAAAACCTCCTTAACGAACAGGAAACTGAGTCCTATGAGGAGCTGGCGGCACGCCGAAAACAGCTCAACGCCGAATTGGCCTCCGCAGAGACCCAGGTCAAAAATCACACCGAAGCTATGTTGGAACACATCAAGGTCACCAGGCGATCTGCGGATGCCATGTCGAAACGGATGGGCCCGGCGCTTGACGCACTAAAAGAACGTTTGGATGCGCTTCCAAGCTTCTCTACCGATGGACTTCCAGCGGATGCGCCCTTTGAGGCTGGCGTTGCCCCGCCTTTGGATACCCTAGAAAGCCTCCAGTCGGTTATAGATAAGCCGTTAACTGTCAAACGTCCTTCTGGTCCGTGGAACAATACAAAGTCTGAGACCTAATGTCTGACGTTCAACACTCTGATCGGAATTATCGCCGTGGCGCCATTATGGGGCTGACCATTGCTGAGGCTTTCATTCTGATTGCCTTTGCACTTCTGCTATTGTTTGCATTTTGGCAATGGGAAGTGGAGAAGCAAAACACGCCAGAAGTAGTGGCTTTCAAAGAGCTGACATATGAGCAGAGGCAGACCGTACTAGTGTCGGCGCAAGATGGCTCCATCGAAGCATTCATTCATTTGAAGGAGCAGGGGGTCGATTTCGCAACTCCGGCTTCTGTTGAGAACCCAAAAGATAAGTGGCGTTTTGTAGATCAGGATGAGGTTCTACGTCTTATAGATGCGGCCCAGAAGCTTCCCGAAGACATGCAGCGTGATTTGGCGGACATGGTCGAGGCTGATAAGGCCAAAGACATGCTGAGTGAGATGGCGATCCTGGAGGACCTTGTCGATGCAGGGAAGTCTGTGGAGGAGCTGATCGCGTCAAGTCAGGTATCCGAACTTATCGATAAGAGTGGGAAGTCTGTCGAGGAACTCTTGCAGACGGCACAGATAATCGAATCTCTGGAAAACTCCGGCAAATCGATGGATGACATTCTGGCGGCTTCTGACGCAATCGATGCGGTAAATGAAGCCGGTCATGACCTAAATGAGATTTTGAAGACAGCCCAAATCCTTGAGTCATTGGCGGCTAGCGGTAAATCCGTTGAAGAATTGATCGCGACCGCTGCTGCTCTTGAAGATCTAGAGAAAGCTGGTCAGAGCTTAGAGGGAATCTCTGAAAAGATTAGAGACGCCGAGGCGCAGGAGGCCGCTTTGGTCGGCACCCTACGATCTGAGCTCGGCGGCATCGTCTCTAGTATGGGGGGGCACATCGATGATACCGGCGCCATTATCCTGCCGGACGGCGTTCTGTTCCAGCAGGGTAGCGCTACGATCAGACCTAGTCTCAAACAATTCTTGGCCCAAGCGTGTCAGCCGTGGCTGTCAACATTGAAGCAGTCAGGCGTCGACATTTCTGAAGTGAAGATTGAAGGCCACGCGTCATCAGAGTGGCGGTCCGGATCGTCACCGCGCGCGGCATATCTGGGAAATCTTAACTTGAGCCAACTGAGGTCTCAGGCGGTATTGAGATCGTGCCTTTATTACGTGAAGGACCCCGATCTGCTGGATTGGTCACGCAAACACCTGATCGCGGTCGGGTACTCATCAGTGCGCCCCGTCTTGGCAAATGGGGAAGAGGATCGTGCAGCATCCCGCAGAGTTGTGTTCAGCGCGACACCCAACCGGCAGTCTCTTCTGGAAGAGATCGAGGCGGAAGCCAAGATAGCCCGCTATGACAGATCTCTATTCGGCGGATGGGCAGATTTTGATAACGACTGCCAAAACACCCGACAAGAGCTTCTGCAAGAGCTGTCTACAGGCGCGACAATTTTGGCTCGCAACAACTGCACCGTTGTTCGAGGTAAGTGGTATGATCCTTACACTGGAAAGACCTTTACGGATGCTCGCGAGGTTGACGTTGATCACTTGGTGCCGCTGAAATGGGCCTGGGATCGGGGCGCTCATTCTTGGACCGCTGAAAAACGAGAGGCTTTTGCAAACGATAAGGCCAACCTAATGGTTGTTGACCGAGGGGCAAACCGCGAGAAAGGGGCTAATGGACCACTGAACTGGCTACCCCCACTTCCTAGCTACCAATGCCAGTATGTGACGCGTTTTCGGCGAGTAGTATCAACCTACAAAATCATATTGTTACATGAGGAGGAGGGCAATTTTAACAGGTTACAAGAAAATGTATGCAAGTAATGGAAAGCACGAACTATAATCGGACCTTACTTCGCTATGAATAACAGCCGATAGAACTGGAGCTGGACCCATATTTTTTAGTGCAGCTTCACCTTACGCAAGTTGCTGAAATTTATCTGGAAAGGCGTCATGGGGAAAATAGCGCGGCGATCATCTAGATGAATATCTTCACAAATTCCCCCAAGTGAAGGGACGAAGGATTCGCCCTGCAACGAAAAACGTTCTTTTGGATTCCCAGATGAAAACAGCCGGCTACAAAGTTGTATCCTCAGAATTCTAGGGGTCCCAACCTAAGCTTGCCTCTAAGCCGGTATGTCAGTAGGGTTTACCCATTTAGGATGCGGTGGACACTCATGCGGCTGATACCCATCTCTTCTGCGATCTTGTAGGTGCTGAGACCATCATCGCGAAGCTGCTGAACCTTGTCGCGGTTAATCCTGCGCTTACCACCTTTGAATTTACCCTGCGCCTTTGCCTTTGCGATGCCCTCTGCCTGCCTGCGCCTGATGATATTACGCTCAAATTCAGCAAAAGCCCCCATCATCTGAAGCTGTAGCTTGGCAAAGGCATCATCTGCATCTGCGCTGAAGGTCAGATGCTCAGTCTTGAAGGTAATCTCTACACCCTTGTCGTTCAGAGTGCTGATAATGTCCTGAAGGTCGCGCAAGTCACGGGCAAGCCGGTCGATTGAATAGACAACCACGCTATCGCCTTCGCGGGCATAGTCGATCATTGCTTGAAGTGCTGGGCGGTCCTTGGCGGACTTGCCTGAGAGCTTTTCCTCAAACACCTTATCCAGTTCACCCAAGTCTTGGCGATCAAGGTTCTGACCTTCTGAACTGACGCGACGATATCCGATAGTAGCCATAACATTCTCCATTGGTAACATCTGACACTAGACTACAATGATTCGGTAACAACAGGAAGTAAAATGAGTCATATGTTACCCCAAAACCGGTAACACGGTAACAGCGTCACTAGGCTACACCCTGATGTGACGCCTCAGTATCGATGATCTATACGATTGAAACTTTCTGGCTTAAGCCGTATTTTTCCCCGCAATCATTCAAGGCATTTAGAAGGCTGCAAAATCTCAATGAAATTACTCGTTTTATCACTGATTACTTACTTATCAATTTCAACTTCAGCTTTTGCTGCCGAGATCGATGATGAAGAATCCAGAGAGATTATAATTTTAGGGGAGGTGATAGGCTCTCGTGCCTTTTTAAAGCCAAACGCGGGGTTCGAGCTTGTTATTCGCTATGATCAAAAGCTTTATTATTGTTCAGTGGGGCTAGATAGAACGTTTTCTGGTGACCAAATGATTAGGGCACAAACTTGTTTTGATGAAACAAACAATATTGACTAATTACTTGATGAGATAGGTGCCAATCAAACCTACGACCAATTGATTAACAGTCAACTGTTCTGCTTGTGAGGTGGTCGAAGTCGCACGTCTGGAAAGTGTGCGTTCGGAACAAGAGAGAGCGACCCCTATCAAACCACCCATGCTGCTACAGATGCCCCGATAGGAATTTCAGCCTAGAGAGCTATCCCTGATTGGTTCTCAACCTCTTGGTCCTAATCCTGAATAACTGAACCAGATGACAGTCAGAGTTATCTTTCGAATACTCATGTAAGATAATTATTATGAGTATATTACTATGAGGGATTAATACCTAGGGGGGGGGACCATTAGGGGGTATAGCAAGCCTTTTCTCTAAAAGACCTTATTTATATGGATTGAAACAGCCTTCCACCACCTCTTCATCGACTGCATCTCCAGCCAAATACTCAATGGTGAAAGCTGGTTTGGTGGGCGTCCAGCCGTTCTCCTGACAGTAGCTTAAAAACGTATCCTGAAGAGCCAACCCAACATCCTTGGCGACATCCCTCTGACAGATCAGACAGTCGTGCAGAATAAAGATTGGCTGCTGTAGCGTCTCGACCACCCGCATCATGATCTCGGTCTCATGCACGGCTAGGTTCTCGCTGTAGAACTCTCTCGGTGCTCCCCTTTTCCAGAGGGCATCCAAGCATTCGTAAGCTGGGATTATAGCACGGCGGATTTCGGTCAGCCTGTCTTGGTCAATACCAGCATCTTTGATCATCTTGGTTGGTTGGGTTTGATGGGTCGTACCACCGCCAATAGCTGAGAGGATAACAGCCTTGATCTCTTTCCTAGTGATGCCATCCAGATCAGGTATTTGATACGGGTCAGCGAACTTGTCTTGGAATGGCGACTTACCAGATATCGCAAATAGCAACGTGAGATACATCCCGCTGACATCTACCTCGGCAACAGGCTGGTCATCTATCGTGCAATGCAACCGATACTGCGGCTTCATCGATGTCCAAGGCCCATAGAACCTGCCACCTTTGGTCAAAGCCTCATCGCTGAATGATCTCTGAGCCGTCCACATCTTTAGATCACCATACGTTAGTGGTGATGACTTCCAGAGAGACCATAAAGCCTTGGTGCGGTTATCAACCACGCTGTCGACAGTCTTTTTGTTACTGTCCTTTACTTTGGTGGCATAGATCAGGCTGTCGTTAGATTGGAACTCAAGCCCTCTAGCTTTAGCTGGGACTTCATCCGCGATAAGATACCCATGTGCATTCCCTGTGCCGTTATAGACATCCCTCTCAGCCTGTATCGTGTGAGTAATCCATCCGTGTTCGATCATCGCCTCTCTGAGCTGCTTAGCCACCTTGTAGCCCACCTTAGAGCGTATCCGCCAATAGGCTTCATTGTGCGGCCAGCCTATCAATAAACTACCACCCTTAAGGTCTATTCGATCCTGTAGGCGCTGGGCCTGTAACAGGAAGCTAGACAGCAACACTCGCAATTTTGCGTTAGTTGAGGGCCTATCCTTTAGACATCCCAGACCCTCTAACAGCTGATCAACCTTGGCTTCCGTGGCATCTGTTGCTGGTTCTACTACCGGTGACAGAATCTGTTTGAATACAGGGTGAGTATAAAACGGATCGGGGTTTTCGTTGTTGCTCTTGGTTTTCGAACTGGTCAGCTGGGCGCGGTTCATCTGAATAGTTTGCTCCAAAGGGATGTGAAAAAATTGAATTTATCTACTGGAAATCTCTCAGGTCCAATCAACCTTGCACAGTGCGTCATTGAGGACTGCAAACGGTAACTTACCCCCTGCGTAAAGCCCATAGGTCATTGTTTTGAACTCATGGCCCAGTAACCGAGCGGCCACATTTTCGGGGATGCCTGCTGCTTCCAGTTGGGAGGCCACACCCTTTCTTAGTGAATGAAATACGTGGTCGGAGCCATAGCCCAGTTTGGTTTTGAGTCGCCCAAAGCGTTTGCCGATAGCATTCGATCTGTCGTCGTATTTATTGAAGGTGAGGCCTGAAAGGAGAAAGCCATCTGTGCTATTTTCACTAAGGTTCGCCACAAGGTCACTGATGTGAGGGTGTATCGGTATGATCCGCCAACCAGCTTCGGTCTTGGCATCTTCAATATGCAGCCGATCAGAAGCTACATTCGTGAGTGGAAGTGAGCATAACTCTTCAATTCTGGCTCCAGTATAAGCCCCGAGCTGAATTAGCTGTGAGAGGTCCTGTGAGCCGCCCTGAGCGCCACTTAAGAGGTTCCGGTAGTCCTGCAAGTCAAAGCCCTTCCGTGCCTCTGAATGCGCCTTTTTCCCTGACTTACTGTTTGACTTAGGGACCACGTTTTCAAAGGGCGCTGGGCAGTCGAGTTTGTGGCGTCTTTGCAGGAACGTCCAGTAACCGCGACAGGCAGAAACAATACGTCGGCAGGTGGCGTAGCTCAGGTTGCTTTGATCTATCAAATCCATCTCGACCCATTCAATCACTGCACGGTTGGTAGCGTCGTGGGCATATCTAAAGTTTTTGGCAAAACGTGTGACGTCTGTCCGCTTCATATCTATTGTTTTCTGTTCGTTCTCCAGTGTTGCGACCCAAGCTTCGATATGGTCCGTGAGCACAATCCACTCGCCAAACGTGATCTTGTGAACATCGTATAGATCAGGGTCTTCATGTCGGGACAGGATGGAGAGGTCTAACGACATATTACGGATTTCCTCGTCGGTCATACCTTGTTGACGCGACTCTTCTGCCAAAACGCGCCATTCAGCCACTCGGGAATTTAGACTAGCATCCCCTAGCCTTGCAGACTCTATCCAAGCCTTCCATTCAGCAATTACTGGCATCACCCGCCTTTCAGCAGTCGACAAGCTTTCAGTCTGAAGGCTTTGTTTGAAGCGACTTTTGCCAAAGGTGGTTCGTAGTTGCTTAGGGATTTCCAGCACGGCGTACCATCGCCTACGTCGTTTAGTTAGATACTTAGGCATGTTGTGACCCGTAAAAGTGCAGACTACCACCCACGGTTACCACCCACGTTTGGGCGATGTAAGCTATATTTTGCAGTTTATTTAAGAGAATTTGCCAAACGGGTTCGCTTCCCTTCGTCTCCGCCATCACCATACTATGGCGGTTTTTCATTTAGAAACAATATGTTGTGCGGGTGTGATTTTCCCGATCACCACACGTTATCACCACACGTTTTTCTGTGTGCGGCACCTTTTGGGCGCTCAGTACCCGATGTCTAGTTAGATCTTTCAGTTCTTGCGCAGAGAGCGGATCCTGCAAACTGCAAAGTGCTTCCGCCCGTCGTGGCTGAAACGGCCCAAATCTGCCGTTTGTTGTGTTTGGGGTTGCTGCAGCGCGGTTTCCGCAAAGCGAACTCCATGGAATGCAGGTAATGCTCTTCGCTGCACTTGCAGCGGGAGAGGATGATTTGACGCCGCAAAAGGTTGCAAGCCTATCGAGATCTCAGGTCAAAACAGCCCAGAAATTTGGCAAGGGTTGGATGACCGAAGTGCTGAAGTCCCACGTCACTATGCGAATTGGACCGGCAGGAAAACGACATTTGACCGAGCAAAGGGCGAGGCTTCGTTTTGAGCAGTCACATGTCAAAAATCGAGCCGCGCCAACTGAGCACTGGGTGGCTGAACATGAAAGACGGTATTCCAATGGGAAAGTAGTGCGGGTTCGGGCACACAAGCGAGGACAGCCAGCAAGTGGGGATCTGCCCGCTCGTGTAGTGGGGCCGAGAAGGGAAAGCGGTGCTTCCAAAAATCGTGGATGAAGGGCCGCCAAATCGTGCGATCTAGTAGGGGCTGCCCGAAGCTGCCGGTTACGATGATCACGCCAGATGACTGCTTTCAGTCCGATTTGGACCTTCATTCTACGGATGCATACTTTGGCGCCATCTGCAGTACGGGCGGGAAGTAGACCTTCGCCGCATCTTGCCGGAACGTCAGAGACGCGCAAGAAGCGGACTTTGCAAAGTCAAAACGGCCCAACCCGGATATTGTGAAGGTACCATCTAAAGGCAACTAAATAGGCTGGAGCCCGCAGTTAGTGAGATCGGCGCCAGAGATTGAAGGTCAGCCATCAACACCGCCCCAAAGTTCGACGAGGTTTTCATCACTGCTGTCCGGTGCTTGCTCTTTCGGCAGCTTGTCAACTTGCATGAGCATCGGAATGTCAAAACTGGTTCCAGTTACAACGCAAGCACCTTGGGGAAGCGTCGGTATCTGCCCTCGAGAAAGGCTGTCCAACGTCGATATGGTGTTTTCCAAAAGCGCAAGATCTCTGTCATTCACAAGGCGATGAATGAAATAGTTATGCAGTTGCGAGACGACAGTCGGGGAGATGTCCGCTGGTCTTTGGCTGGCAAGCGTAAGGAAAACACCAAATTTCCGACCTTCTTTGATGATCTCTCCGAACAGTTCTAAGCGATAGTCTTTCCAGCTTTCCGCTTCGCGATTTGATTGCTGTGAAAGTATGTTGTGCGCCTCATCGACGATCAGATGGAGAGTAGTCGAAGGTGGGCTTGTCACGACGCTTCTATGCCGCTCGTAAAAATGCTTTGCGATGAGAATAGGTAAAGTTTTCTTCACGTCTTGCTTGCATTCCCGCAGAGAAATAACAGTTACGAGTGGATCTTCATCATCACCAAGCTCTCCAACGGAGATGATACGCGAAAATTCCTCTTTCAGAGCGTCAATGCGGCGCAAGAGCGGTTGTGCGCGCCGCCTAACCAGCTTCTACCTGTGGAGCATTCAGTATCCGATAGACCGACGCCCGACCGATCCCCAGCCGTCGTGCGATCTCTGTGGGGGATAAACGCCTTGGGCCGAATTTAGATCAAGATTGTTTTTTGTCGCATTTCGTTCGATCAGGGGTTGTTTGCGCGCCTCTTTGAGGGGCCTACTCGCTTGGCGGATCACAGCCGCGTCAGCACGCCCTTTACCAGCTGATAGCCTTCTGGCGCGATCTTGGCGCGAAACTCGGGGTCGTGGCTGACCAGTAGGATGGATTGGTCCAGACCTTGCAGGATGTCGATCAGGCGGGCGTAGTTTTCGGGGTCGAGCGCATTTGTCGGCTCATCCAAAATCAGTACTTCGGGTTCCATCGCCAGCACGGCGGCGAGGGAGATTAGGCGCTTTTCGCCGCCTGACAGTTTGTGCGTCACCCGATCGCGCAGGCGCATCAGGCCGATTTGGGTTAGTACACGGTCCACAATCTCCAACGCCTCGGCCTTGGATTTACCTAGGTTCAGTGGGCCAAAGGCGATGTCTTCGGCGACGGTAGGGCAGAACAGTTGATCGTCGGCGTCTTGAAACACCAGCCCGATACGGCGGCGCACTTCGTGGAAATCCCCTTCAACCCGGCAGGGTTTGCCAAAGGCGGTCATCTGGCCGCTGGTGGGGGGCAGCAGGCCCATTATGATCTTCAGCAAGGTGGACTTGCCGGCGCCATTGGGGCCGACGATGGACAGGCGTTCACCCGCATTCAGTTGCATCGATGCGCCCGAAAGCACTGGATCATGACCGGGGTAGGCGAAGTGGATATCGTTTAGCTCAAGCAGCGCCATGGGTGACCTCGATCAGCACCAGCGCCACGAGGGCAAGGGCGAACAGCACGGCAAAGCTGATGTCGCTGCGGCGCAGGCGGAATTCTTCCAGCAGGATGATACGGCCGGAAAAGCCCCGGCATTTCATCGCCGCCAGAATGCGTTCAGACCGTTCCATCGCGCGCACCAGCATCATGCCGACCAGATAGCCGAAGCTGCGGTAGGTGTGCCAGTTGGTTCCGGGGCGGAAGCCGCGCAGTTTCATCGAGGTGCGCAGGCGCATGTATTCTTCGCGCAGGACATCGATGTAGCGGATGGTGAACATGATCAGATGCACCAGACGTTCCGGCGTTTTCAGCGCGTGCAGGGCGTGGCCCAGCGTCACCGGTTCCATCGTGCCGGTCAGGGTCAGCACCATCAGGATGACGGCATTGGCGGTCAAGCCGATTTCGACTGCGCGCCACAGGCCTTCCCAGCTGGCCTCCACCCCCCAAAGGGTGAAGATCGGCGTGCCGGGCATGGTGAAGGGCAGCAGAACCAGCATAAAGATGATGAAACTGTCCATCATCGCCATGCGTTTCAGGGTTTTGCGGGCGGGCAGGCCGGAAACGGTCAGCAGCGTCATCGACAGCAACAGCGCCAGCGTTAGCGCGCCGAGGTGGCTGAGGGCCACGGTTACAATCGCAAAGAGGGCTGTGAGAACAATGCGCAGGCGCGGATCAAGCGACGTCACCTTGGGGCCAAGGGCGCTGAGCCCGTGGTTGGTGACGTGATCCGGGGTCAGCACATGGGTCATTTCTGCTCTCCGATCTGGCGGCGGGCCGCGATGTAGAAGCCGAACCCGAACAGGCCGACGATATAGCCGATCCCGCCAAGGATCGACTGCAGATTCGTTTCGTTTTTCAGCGCGGTGATTTCCTGACGCAACGGGCGCAGTTCACGGCGCAACATTTTGGCTATCTCGGCCTCTGCATCTTGCGACAGGCCGGTGGCGGAGGTGTCTGCTGTGGGCGCGACAGTCGGCGTGGCTTCGGCAGCGACGCCCATGATGTCGGCCACTTCGTCAGCGGGCATGGTCATCTCGGCCACATGGCCTGCGCCCAGATCACCGCGAAAGATGTGGGTGACGGGTGTGGTCGGGGTGTAGATGAAGAAACCGTCCGCATCAGTGCGGGCCTCGCCCAGTTTTTCGCCAGCCTCATTGAAAACGTCGATTTGCAGGTCCACGGCCATATCGCCGTTGGAGAAGCCCACTTCGCCCTCGATCGCGTCACCAGAGGGGAAGACGGAGGAGATAACCTTGTGCGCCAGCGCGGGCAGCGGGGCCATCAGCGCGGTGGCGAGGGTTAGGATTAAAACTCGGGTGCGGATCATGACAGACCTCCCGCAGGGGTATTGATAAACAATTCTGGCTTCACGCGGCGGGCCAGCATGACGGCGGCGCCAGTCAGCAATGCCTCGATCACCATGACGGGGATATGCGCGAAGAAGACCAGTTTGGCCGCCAGCAAGAACTCATCGCCGGTCAGGGCCAGCGACAGGGCGACGGCCAGCGTGGTTGCGGCAATCGCCAGACCGCCGCCAATGCCGCCCCAGATCGCGCCCTGCATCGGGCTGCCGCGTGCCACCATTGGGCGGAAGGCAAGGCCAACCAGAACCGCAGGCAAGGCGATGTTCACTGCATTGACGCCCAGCACCGTCAGGCCACCGAAGCCGAAGAAAACGGCCTGCAACAACAGGCCGACAAAGAGCGCAGGGAAGGCGGCCCAGCCCAGCACCAGACCGGCCAGACCGTTCAGGATCAGGTGAACCGAACTGGGGCCGATGGGCACGTGGATCAGCGAGGCCACAAAGAAGCTGGCCGAAAGAACACCCGCCGCCGGAATACGTTCCAGCGGCAGGTTGCGCAGGCCCATTGCAATACCGCCGACGGCAGCTACCGCGCCGCCGATCACAACCGGGTTTGACAATGCTCCGTCTACGATATGCATCGGGTCTGCTTCCTTAGTTTGGTGGCTTACTTCAGCTCAGTCGCGTGGATCCACAGGACCGCGTCCTGGCTCAGCTCTTTGCCGTTGTGTTCGGTCACAGGACCGGATCCCAGCGCGGCGAAACCCCAGTGACCAGCAGCAGGGATGCCGAAGGTGAAGACGCCGTTTGCATCAGTGATCGCAACGATCGACCCACCCGCCATCGGCTGAACAGTGGATTCGGTGGTGGCGAAGGCCGCCAGATCGGGTTCGGCGGCCATGTACTCGATCTCAATCTCAGCACCAGCAACGGGTTTGCCTTCGGACAGAACCACACCCGAGAAGGTGGAGCCGACGATGACGTTATAGGGTTTGTTCAGCGGCAGAATTTCGGTCGGCAGGCCAACGGGCTGGTCCCAGTCGGTGGGCAGCGTGTTGCGGTTCAGAACCGATTTGGTGATCTGCTGGATGTAGATATCTTCGCTTTCCTCGTAATAAGGCGCGGGTTTGGTGACGACGACGTAGTCGCCCGACCGCTTGACCGGAACCGATGCAGTGAAAGCAGCAGCTTCGTTTTCTTTGCCTTTGAAGATCGCAGGCGCAACGCGGTCCATCAGATCGGTCTTTTCACCGTTGTGGATCATGAAGAACTCTTCGGGTTTCTCCATATCCATGGCGTGCCCGTTTTCCATCGGGTGCCAGAAGATCAGGCCCATCGGCACATCGCCGGGACGGTCGATCAGCACCTCATCGGTGTGATGCAGAAGGAAGTGCGCCGACGCAGTCATCGGCAGGGAAATGGCCGCAGCAGCGACCAGAGACATCAATTTCATATCGTCCTCATTCGACAATAACAGGGCGATGACCCTGCAATCAGGAATGAACAACGGGGAGTAATGGCGCGGATTGTTCGTTTGAACCGCCGTGCCAGACGCGCACCCCGGCGTCCGGTGGAAAGTGCAACGGGCAAAATCACCCATCGACTTGTGTCCGGCAGGTCTCCTGACTTACGGGTCTTGGCTTGGCTGGCCTTCCCGGGCGCCGATTTGGCATGTCCCAGTGGCGTTTCAGCGTCGCTCGCCGCTCACAGTTGCGGGGGCAGTCACGGATTTGGCGCCTAATGGCTACACCTCACCGTGTTCCCTATTGCTTCCGCCCGGCCTTGGGCCTTGACGGAACCGATCACAGGTTTGGTGAATGGCAAAAGGGGGAGGGCCTGTCAAGCGCGCTGGGCGACCGACCATGCATTGTATACGACTGTATATTCGTGCTGCCGCGTTTTAGTTGCCGCGCAGCACGTTGAGGCGCTGGCCCAAGCGACGGACGCGGCGGCGGATCACATTCGCCATGTCGCGAAACGGGCGCAGGTAAATGTCTAGCAGCTGATCGGCGCTGGCCTCTTCCGGTGAGAGGCCAAAGTCGAGGTCGCGGTCCTTTTCCGACAGGTGCAAGGACCCAAACAGCCAGTCCCAGATCGCCAGAGCCACGCCAAAGTTTTTGTCATAGTGTTCCTGCGCAGTGGAATGGTGCAGCTGATGTTGTGCTGGCGAAATCAGGATACGCTCTAGCCAAGGCCAGTAATGGATATTGATATGGGAATGGCGCAGATTCGATCCGGTGATATGGAACACAAACACCGCCGCGTTGACGCCCACGATGGTGACCAGATCGACCCCACCACCGAAGAAAAACAGAAACACCGGAATCACGCTGCCCTGCACAAAGACGCTGCGCAAACCATACAGCACCCCCTCTAGCGGATGTACGCGGTAGACGGTGATTGGGGTCAGGGTTTCGGCGGAATGATGAACCTTGTGGATGGCCCACAGCAGGGGCCAGCGGTGCATCCAGCGATGCAGCAGAAACTTGGTAAAGTCATCAAAAATGAACATGGTCACGGTGAACAGCGTCACCACCAGCGCCGTCGGTGCGTCGGCAAATAGCCCCTTTTGCAGACCGTCGATGCCATGCAGGAAATAGTAGATCGCGGTTGCGATGCTGAGCTGAGTGATCAACAATGGCGAGATGAACATCGTGAAGAAACGATTGATCACAAAGATCTTGTAATCCGCCTTGGCCGAGGGGGAGAGGAAGACCTGTCGGTCAAAGACCTGCGCCAGACCGGCGCGCAGGGATTTGTGTTTCACGGCCACCAGCCAGACAAGGCCGATTGCCAGAGACAGGATCAGATAGCCAAAGAAAATACGTTTCTTTGGATCCCAGAAATCCCCGAATACCTCAGCAAAATAGTCCATGGTGCACCTTTTATGCCCTTGGCGGCGAAAGCGAAAGGCGGCCCGTGTGGGGCCGCCTTGAGGTCTGTGCCAGATCCGGTGACCGGATCTGTTTTGGTCTGCGACTTAGTCGGTTTCGGCGCTGGCTTCGGCTTCCAGTTTGCCGGCCAGTGCTTCCAGCTCTGCCAGTTGGTCGTTGGCCAGCGATTTCAGGCCGAACTTACCTTTCAGCAGTTCCTGGGTTTTCAGCATGTTCAGCTGATAGTCGTTCCAGCTCATCCGGCGATCACGGACGAAGTTGCCCTCTGCGTCCACGCCGGTGACGTAGCTGTTGTCCATGGTCACAGGACCGAAGCCCACGAGGTTGTTCAGCTCAACCGCGGTGGCGCCCAGGTTGTTGCGGCCCGACTGCAGCGCCATGGCGAAACCTTTCAGTTCACCCCAGTGCTTCACGTAGGCGCGGTAAGCTTTCGCTTTGTCTTCGCCTTCGGCCTCAGCCATCTTGTTGATGTCTTTGTAAACCGAACCGGCATATTTGAACGCGGCTTCGGCCAGCACTTTTTCCCAGTTGCTTTCGATGGTGGCAGCGTGGGCTTTCAGCTGTGCGCGTGCCTCATCGGTCAGCGCTTCGCCTTTGGCGTCTGCGATCACCTGACGACCATCGATGAAGGCCTGCATGATGGTGTGCATGTAGTTGGTCGACTTGGTGCCGCCCTTGTCTGCGCCAGCGGCGTAGTAGGCCGGGCCAAAGACGTATTCGGTTTTCAGGTCAACCATGCCGTCGCCGTTGGCGTCCGCGGCGGCCAGATCCTTGCCTTTGGCAATGGCGTAGGCCTGCTGCGGGGTCAGGCTCATGGCGTGCGCCGGTGCGCCCCAGTAGCCAAAACCTTCGTCCCAGCTGTGCTCTTTGCCGGTGTAGTAAGCGCCGTCTTTGTAGGGTTTGTCGTTGGGTTTGACGTCAGCGGCCAGCTTTTCGTCCAGGTAGTTGTCAACCGATTGGTTGTACATCATCGCGCCCATGGTGAATTTCGAAATCACCTGACCCCAGTCATAGCCGTTTTCAGCGTCAAAGCCTTTGTCCGACTTGGCGGCCATTTTGATCATGTGCATCACGGCGTCTTTGCCGGTGCCGTTGCCGGGCCATGCGGGCATCGCGCCACCGTAGAATTTGCCCGAGATGTTTTTGCCCTTGGAGATGGCGTTCACAGTGGTCTGTTTGATCGGGAAGCCGTCTTTCGACTTCGGCGCCAGAATGTCCAGATCCGCGTCGGAACCGTTGAAGTAGGACAGCATCACCGCTTCAACTTCAGCCGCGTTCGCGCCACCGTTGCCCAGTGCCGCCGCTTTCTTCAGGCTGTCATGCAGCGCGTGACGTGCGATCTGGCCGGAATAGGAAACCGAGTTGGTTTTGTCGCCAGCGTAACCCTTCAGGGTCACGGGGAAGGGGCCGTAGCTGTCCGCCGCTACGGCGCCGGTTGCGGTCATCGCGATCAGCGCCAATGCGGTGGTGTGCAGTTTGATAGAACGCATCTTGGTGTCCTTTTCGAGGTCTTATTTTGAGTCGAATTAAAATCTGACGCTTTTAATAAGTTTTAAAAAATCAAAGTCAACAATAATACTCAGGTTTTTGCGGGCGGCCGCAGAAAACGCAAAAGCCGCCCAATTGGCGGCTTTATGGTGATGTTGCTTTGGGCGGGCGGACCTAGGGTTGCACGGCCTTAAGGAAACTGTCGCGCAGTAGGTGATGTGTTTCAGACCCGTACTGCCATTCCGCGCAGGCTAGAAAGAACGGCGTCATCTGCTTCAGGCCTTCGACTTTGCGGATCACCAGACCCGGCGTGCGGTCGACAACAACACGGGCCATGACCTCGTTGTTGAAGGTGACAGCGCGCATAGGTTCGACCATCTGGATGGCGAAGCTGGCAAAAGGGGATTGCAGAACTGTTTGTGTTGGCAGGTTTTCTTCGCGCCAAAGGCGTTCGAAGTAGTGATAGGACGGGTCACTCTTGGTCGATGTGATGATGCGACACCCTTTGAAATCAGCGATGCAAAGATCGTCTTTCTGCGCCAAGGGGTGTGAGGCGCTCATCACCGCGACCTGCTGCGCCTCGAACAGCATATCGTTGTAAAGCGTTGGGTGTTCCAGCTTGCGGGTGTGAATGGCGAAATCAATATGGCCTTGCACCAGTGACGGCACCATCGTCCCCAGCGGGACAGAGCTGACATAGTATTTGATGTCTGGGCTGTGACCCGAAAGCTCGCTTAGCACAGATGGCAGCAGTTCGCTGGTCACACTCATGCTGGCAGAAATGCGGATCGTTGATAGATGGCCGGTTTTCTGATGGCTTAGCTGGGCCTGAAACCGGTCCAGATGGGCTAGCAGTTCAATCGCGTCTTCGCGCAGGCTTTCGGCGCGGCTGGTGGGGAAAATGGCCCCGTTGCGGCGAATGAACAGGGGCGCGCCGATGGCATCTTCCAGCGATTTGATCAGCTGGCTGACGGCGGGCTGTGACACCCCCAACTGCCGCGCTGCACCCGAGATGGAGCCGTTGGAAATCACGGCGGAAAAGGCCTCGATATGTTTGAGGCGGCGGATGCGGTTCGGGGTGTTTGCCATAACGATCAGTCTAAAGGTGTTTGCCCCCCGTGATCAATGCAGCGTCGCTGCGGATACGGGGGGCGGTTCAGGGTTCAGGAGAACTCGAACTTGGGCATCGCGGCCAGCAGGCCCTTGGTATATTCGGCGTCGGGATCGACCAGCACCTTGTCACAGGGGCCGGATTCAACCACTTGACCGGACTTCATCACCAACACGCGGTCACACATCTGGCGCACAACCGATAGGTCGTGGCTGACAAACAGCAGGGTCAGCCCCAGTTCATCCTGCAGATCCTTCAACAGGTTCAGCAGTTCCGCCTGTACCGTCACATCCAGCGCCGAGGTGGGTTCGTCGCAGAAGATGAAGTCAGGACGGAACGACAGGGCGCGGGCAATGCCGATCCGCTGGCGTTCCCCGCCGGAAAACGCATGCGGCATCTTGCGGCGCGATGCGCGCGGCAGGCCCACCAGTTCCATCAGGTCACCGGCCAGCTGATCCGCCTCTTTGCGGCCCAGTGTGCCATGCGCCTTGAGGGCGTGGGTGATGTTTTCACCGGCGCTCATCCGCGGATTCAGCGAGGAATAGGGATCCTGAAAGATGCACTGCAGCGATTTGCAGTGTTCCAGGCGATCCTTTTTCGAGGTGATGCTGGACACATCGCGGCCGCGATAGACGATCTCGGCCCCCGCTTCGGGTGTGTGCAGGCCAAGGATCATCCGCCCAACGGTGGATTTGCCTGACCCAGACTCGCCCACGATGCCCAGTGTTTCACCGGGGTAGACGTCAAAGTTGACGTCATCCACCGCGCGGAAGGAATTGGCCGCCGAAACAAGGGTGGCCGCGGTGGTAAAGACCTTGGACAAGCCACGGACCTGCAACAGAGGTTCGTCACCGTTCGCCGTTTGACGATCCGCCTTGTTGCCCATCAGGTAATCAATGGCGCGTTGGCGGTCGGTGGCGTTGCCAAGGCCGCCAGGTACGGCGAAACGCTCCACTTTGCGGTCGATGCGCGGGATCGCGGCCATTAGTTCGCGGGTGTAGTCCTGCGTCGGGGACTGCATCAGATCGGCGGTCGGGCCATGTTCCACCATCGCACCGTGGCGCAGGACGTAGACGTAATCGCACATCTCTGCCACCACGCCCATGTCGTGGGTGATCAAGATGATCGCGATGTTGTCCCGCTTGGCCAGACGTTTCAGCGTGTCCAGAACCGCCTTTTGCACGGTCACATCCAGCGCTGTTGTCGGTTCATCCGCGATGATCAGATCTGGCTTCGCAGAAACGGCGATGGCAAAGACAATCCGCTGACACAGACCACCGGACAGCTGGTGAGGGTATTTGTCCAGCCGATCCTCTGGCAGGGGCACCTCGGCCTGTTCCAGCAGTTCGATCGCATAGGCGCGCGCTGCATCACCGCGTTTGTCGGTGTTGGCGGTGATCGCCTCGATGATCTGTTCGCCGATGGTCAGCACCGGGTTCAGCGCGGTCATCGGGTTCTGATAGATATAACCCACCTTCTTGCCGCGCACGTCGGCGAACATGTGTTCCTCAAAGTGGGACACGCGTGCCTCATCCAGACGGACGCCACCGGTTTCAATCACCGCGTTGTCGTCCAAAAGGCCCAGCGTGGCCTTGCCGATGGTGGATTTGCCGGCGCCGCTTTCGCCGACCACGCCGACGATCTGTCCCCGCGCCACCTCTAGCGAGATGCCTTTGAGGGCGCGGAACACTTCGCCGTCGGCCATCGGATAGGCGATGGTCAGGTCTTGCACTTCGATCAGTGTGTTGGTGTCGATCATGCTCATCAGATCAGTCCTTTCCGCGCAGGTAGGGGTTTGCGTGATCGCGCAGGCGGTCAGCGACGACGTTGATGCACAGCACCATCAGTACCAGCACCAGACCGGGGAAGATGCTGATCCACCATTTGCCCGACAGCAGGTAGTCGTTGCCGTTGGCGATCAACAGGCCCAGCGAAGGTTCGGTGATAGGCACACCCACACCGAGGAAGGACAGCGTTGCCTCCGCCCCAATCGCGCCAGAAATGGACATCGGCAAGACGACCAAAACGGGCGAGATGGAGTTCGGCAGCAAGAAGCGCGTCATGATGCGCCAATCGCTGAGGCCAGCCAGACGGGCGGCGTCGATGTATTCTTTCTTCATCTCCGACAAGGCGACCGCGCGCACCAATCGCGCTTTGGATGCCCATGCACCGATGATCAGGGCAAAGATCACCTTGTCCACGCCGGTGCCGAACATCGCCAGAAGCATCAGTGCCAGCAGAATACCGGGGAAACTGATTTTCAGGTCAACGGCCCGCATGATTACGGTTTCGACCCAGCCGCGTTTTTGGGCGGCCAGCAGGCCAAGGATCACGCCGATCCCCGATCCGACCAGCACCGCGACAAAGGCGACGAAGAGCGAAATGCGCAGGCCATACATCACCGCCGACAGAATATCGCGGCCCAGTGCATCGGTGCCCAAGATACTGACAATGCCAGTGCCAAGGGTCGAACCGGGGGGCAACAGGCCATCCAGAATGTCCAATTGCATCTGGTCATAGGGGTTTTGCGGTGCAATCCACGGGGCAAAGATTGCCACAAGGATAAAGAAGGTGATCCCAAAGAGGCCCGCAATGGCCATCGGATGACCGCGAAAGATCTTGGCAAAGCGCTGCAGCGCTGTGGGTTCTGGTTTGTTCATCTCTCGGCCCCCTTATTTATAGCGAATGCGCGGGTCGAGCAGCGCGTAAAGCACGTCGACGATAAAGTTGATGGTCACGAACATCAGCGTGATCAGGATCAGATAGGCGACCACAATCGGACGGTCCGCATGGTGGATGCTGTCGAGCAGCAGCTTGCCGATGCCGGGCCAGGAGAACACGGTTTCTGTCACAGTCGAAAACGCGATCAGCCCGCCCAGTTCCAGACCGGTGATGGTCACAATGGGGATCAGGATATTGCGCATCAGGTGGCGGCGGATCAGGCGATCACGGCCAATACCCTTGGCGCGGGCGAAGGTCATATAGTCCTGATACATCACTTCCTGTGTGCCGGACCGCGACAGGCGCGCCTGCATACAGATCTTGTAGATCGCAAGGTTGATCGCTGGCAGCAGCATATGCGACAGCCCGTCCCAGTTGAGGAAAGACACCGGAATGCCGAACAGATCGGTGGTGTCGCCACGGCCCGAAGCGGGCAGCCATTTCAGCCAGACCGAAAAACACAGGATCAACAGCAGCGCCTGCCAGAAGTTCGGGATCGAATAACCTACCGTGGTGGTAAAGCTGATTGCCTTGGTTGCAGGTTTGCGCTGGTTGAGGCCGGAATAGATGCCCAGCGGAATACCGATGGTCAGGCCGATACCGATTGCCAGCACGGCCACCTCCAATGTGGCTGGCAGACGTTCAAGGATCAGGTCCAGAACCGGACGGTTATAAACAAAGGAGGTGCCAAAATCGCCCTGCGCGATGTTTTTCAGGAACGACAGATATTGCACCACAAGGGGGCGGTTCACGCCCAGCTCTTCGGCCAGTGCAATCCGGTCCTCTTCGGTGAAATCCTCACCGGCCAGAACGGCGACCGGATCCGATACGACATACATGCCGACAAATACTAGGATCGACATAATCAGGATCAGAATAGAGCTCTGGCCCAATCGTCGTAGAACAAAACTTAGCATTCCTGCCCCCTCCGTTTAAAAAGACGCGCCGGGGAGTGATCCGGCGCGTAAGTTTTTCTTATTTTTTGCTGACCATTGCTGCGTTGGTCCGCTCGTCCTGACGACCCTTTACTTCCAGATCCGAACGGTGCGCCCAGATGCTGTGCTGGTAGTAAAGCGGGATGCCGGGCAGGTCAGTCATTACGGCTTTCATTGCGTCTGCAACATAACCGTCTGCTTTGGCCTGATCGGTTTCTACGGCCCATGCCTTGATCGCTGCGTCAAATTCGGGGCTGGCGTAGTTCGAATAGTTGGACGATCCCAGACCCAGCGCCTTGTCACGCGATGCAAAGGCAAAGGAGATCATCTGCGCCGGACCCTGCGGGTGACCCCAACCATAGAGGAACAGGCCCAATTCACGCTCTTTACGCTGACCGGCAAAGACCGACCAAGGTTGGGTTTTCAGGTTCACCTGAATGCCAACGCGCGACAGGTACTGCGTCACCGCCTGCGCCACACGGGCGCCGTTTGCATAGCGATCTGCGGGGGCGGCGAAATCAACGGAGAACCCGTTGGGATAGCCTGCTTCTGCCAGCAGTTCTTTGGCCTTAACCGGATCATATTCCAGTGCGGGCATTTCAGGCGCACCAGCACGGTAAGAGGGCGAGAATTGGTTCGCCACGGTCGCGTTACCACCAAACAGACGATCTGCGATTGCCTGACGGTTGATTGCCAGCGACATAGCCTGACGTACCAGCGGGTTGGCCAGCGGGGCAGAACCATCTTCGGCGGTCACACCTTTGGCGCCTTCGGGGTTCACATCCATGACGAGGAAGATCGAACGCCACGACGGCATCGAGGTGAAGGCGTAGTCGTCGTTTGCTTCTAGTGCGGCCAGATCTTCGGTGGTGGGGTTTTCGATCAGGTCGAAGTCACCTGCAAACAGACCAGCCAGACGGGCACCTGCGTTACCGATGGTGCGCACTTCGACTTTTTCCCAGTCGGATTTTTCGCCCCAGTAGCCGTCAAAACGGGCCAGTTCCGCCTCACCAGATTTGTCGAAGCTGACCATGGTGAACGGGCCGGTGCCGATCGCCGCATCGCCTTTTTCGAAATCCGAACGGGTCGGATAGGCCGCGATGCCGCAGTCGCCTTCGGCGTCAAATTTGATCGGGCCTGCGGGGACATCCGCGTCAGATGCTGTCAGGATCGACAGGAACTTCATCTTTTGGACCCACAGCGGGTAGGGGGCTTTGGTTTCAAAGCGGACGGTCAGGTCATCTACCGCGACAACATCCGCAATCGGACCCATGGAACTGGTCAGCAGATTGCGTTTACCGTCAACTTTGTAGGCCATGCGGCAGGCGCTGTAGACAACGTCGCGCGCGGTCAGATCGGCGCCATTGTGGAATTTGATGCCGTCGCGCAGCTTCACTTCCAGCGTGGTGGGGCTGGTCCATTTCCAGCCTTCGGCCAGAAGGGGACTGTCATCGGCAGCAACCAGTGCTTCGAACACGTGTTCTTTCAGCGATGCGGTCGGGGCGCCGCCGAAGGGATAGGGGTCGATAGAGCGCGGCGCGGACGAAAAGGCCATGCGCAGCGTGTCAGCAGAGGCAACGCTGGGCAGCGCCACAGTGGCGGCCAGTGCCAGAAGGGACAGGGTGGTTTTCATAATGGTGTCTCCCGTGGGGTTAGGTGGCAACACGCGCCGTTTGTTTCGGCGTTCTGTTTTCAACGTAGGTTTTGTATTCACGCAGGATCTCGGCGCAGTCGGCCTGAACCTTGGCAAAATTTTCGTTCCGCTCGCGGGTGGCCTCGTTCATGTAGAGGTCACGGCGCAATTCGACCTGCAAGATATGCTGGTCGATGTCGGGCCAGCCGTAGCGCAGGGTGATCTCACCGCCAATAAACCGTTTGTTGATCCCGACTTCGTAGCCGCGATCGGTGAACAGTTGGGCCATCTTTTCGGTCAGATCCGGTGCGCAGGAATGGCCGTTGCGGGTCCCGATGTCGACCTGCGGGCGTTCGGTGCCGCCGCGCATCTTGCGATCATAGCGGGTCATGGAATGGCAATCGACGATATAAACTTCACCGTGCTCTTGGCGCAGACCTTCAACCATGCTGGTCATGGTTTGGTGATAGGGGATGAAGTATTTGGCGATGCGCGCCTTTGCCTCTGCCAGCGTCAGCTTACGGTCATAGAGTGGCTTTTCATAGGATTTCGACCAGAACAGCGTGGCGCCTGCCTGAACGGAACCGGGCAGGAACCGGCCAAACCAGTTGTCAGGATCATCCAGCATATCCTTGTCGATGTCATGCTGGTGGCGGTTTACATCCACATAAGCTCGGGGGAAGTTTGCCTTAATCGTGCTTAGGCCCAGTTCGCGGCCCTCGGCGAAAATCTCATCCATGTATTTGTCGGATGGATGGTCGATGTCAGAATAGCTGAGATCCTCACGGTACCCGAAATCATCGGGGTAAACGTCGCCCGAATGAGGGAAGGACAGCATAAGCGGGGATTGCCCGTGGGATACCGTCAGTGCCGGATGTGGGGTGTTTCTGCTTATGATTGATGGGTGCGAAGACATAACGTTTGTGCGCCTGTTCTGGGTTCGAGTTGCGATTCGACCTTATTTGCTGCGCGCTTCATCGAAAATCTTATTGATTAGCTCAAAGTAGGCATAAGATTTCGTTATGCCTTGTGGATTATAGGGTAATAAGCTTTTTGAATAACGTTTTCATGTTTTGCCGCCCGCAGTAGGGACAGGGCAGCATTTGGACTTCAGTCAGGGCGCATTGGCGCCGTACGAGGACGATCATGAAAATCTGCATTCTTCACATTGGCCACACCGAACCGGGCGAAAAACCGAAACACCTGCCATCGCCTGAACGGTTCAAACAGGCCCTGATTCGCCATATGCCACAGGCTGAATGGACTGTGATCAGCGCGGTGAAGGACGATCTGCCTGCACCTGATGCCTATGATGGCTACATCATCACCGGCGGCAAATACTCGGTGTTTGAGGATCTGGATTGGCAGCATCGCCTGTTTGACTTCATCCGCGCGGTACACGCGCAGCAGATCAAACTGATCGGCGTGTGCTACGGCCATCAGGCTATCGCTCATGCGTTGGGTGGTGAAGTGGTGCGTAGCCCCAAAGGCTGGGGCGTGGGCATTATGCCGGTCAACGTGGTTCGCGAAACATCGTTTGCAGGACAGGCCGAGGGTGTGATGTTGCATGCGATGCATCAGGATCAGGTGTCTGCAGCACCGGAAGGGGCGGATGTGTTCCTGTCCAGTGCGTTCTGTCCGATAAGCGGTTTCACGATTGCGGATCATTTTCTGGCCATTCAGCAGCACCCTGATTTCAATCCCGATATCAACCGTGATCTGATCAACAAGCGGGTTGATCGTATTGGCACGGCCGTTGCTGATCCTGCGCTGGCGTCTTGCGATGGACAGGATGATACCGCGACCAGCGTGGCGTGGATGGCACGATTCCTTGACCCGGATGCAAAAGCGGCCTGAGGCCGCATCGCTGCGCATTTTGTCCTAAACAAAGACCGCAGCATGTCGTTACCGGATGCATAGGCCCATACCCAGCGGGCCTGTGTGAGGTCGTTGTGTTTGAGTTTCTGAGACCCCTTTTGGCATTTTTCCGGCCGTCGCTGCGATTGCAGCAGCGTCAGGATGTATTGCGGCGTGATCTTGTGCGATTGGTTCAGGATCTGGAAAAAGTGATCGAAGCGATCCTGACAGAGAAAGTGCGCTTTCTGGAAAAGCTTGATGCGCTGGACGGTGGCAGCTCTATTGCGGGGCCTGCCAAAACTGCCGAAGCGGGGCGTAGAAAGGTTGTGCGGCCCGGAATGCGTGCCGCCGCCAAGGAAGGACCAACTCCTGAACAGGTTGCGGCGGCCAAGGCGCTGCGCGCCAGAACCGCGGCATTAGAGGCGCGCTGCCACAATGCATTTGCCGAATTGGCGGATGAAGCAGCAAAGCACCGGTCCGAGATAGACCGCCTGTCTGCCCGCCTGAGCGCGGCCTGCGCCGCTGATCTGGCGGATGATCTGCCGCAAAACCTAGAAGAGGTGGCACAGAAAATGTCGGTTCAGAAATCTGCGGTTTCTGAACTGCGGCTCAAGGCGATTGCGACCACAACGGAACTGCATCAGGCCTGCACCAAGGGTGCAAATTCTGCTTCAGCAACTCCGAATGTTGCGGGCAAAGCGGCCTGAGTATTCATTTCTAGGCTGTCATCTGCTGCTAACACTGGGAAGCTAACCGGAAAACTCTGCGTTTTCCGGTTGAAACGCGTATAAATCGTGATGAAATTACAAGAATGTGATCTTGTTGATGGTACAGGGCGAAAAAGCGCGGTATCTGGGGGCAAGTGTTGCGCTTGTCGTAACGTCATTATTGCAGCGTGCTGTCGTTGGCTGTGCGCGAAACAAACGCTAAAGAGCAAGAGTAGAAGGCCGAGATGAAAAACTCCATTCCGCTGACCGCCATCCGCAAGAACAGCCTTTATGGTGAGGGCGACATTTTCGTCCTGTTCGGTGAATTGTTTGGTCGGGGCTATGCCACCGGCCTGATTGATGCGGCCAAAGCGGCGGGCATGACCGTTGTCGGCATTACCGTTGGCCGCCGCGAAGACGACGGCAGCCTGCGCGCGCTGACCGCAGAAGAGCACGCCGCAGCCGAGGAAAACCTGGGCGGCAAGATCATCAACGTGCCTCTGATGGCCGGTTTCGACATGGACGCGCCTGAGGGCGAGAAAAACCCGACCGATCTGGTGGGCGAAATGACCATCGATGGCTGGCAGGACCACAAGCTGGACTTTGACCTGATCGACCGTTGTCGTGAAATCGGCGTCACCCGTTTCAAAGCTGCGCTGGCCGACGTTATGGCGCAGCTGGACGCGCTGATCCCCGCCGGCAAGAACGTGTTCTTTGCCCACACCATGGCCGGCGGCATTCCGCGGGCTAAGGTGTTCATGGCGATCGCCAACCGCATCTACAAAGGTCGCGGCGCGCGTTACATGCCGTCGCAGTCGCTGGTGGATAGCGATCTGGGCAAGCTGATCCTGCAAAACTTTGATGAGGTGACTGCGCACACCTTCGGCCACCTGATCGAAGCCAGCAGCGCCATTCGCACCCGTATTGAGGGCGAGGGCGGTCAGGTTCGCTACACCGCCTATGGCTATCACGGCACCCGCGTGCTGATTGACGGCGAATACAAATGGCAGACCTACACCAACTACACCCAAGGCTACGCCAAGATGAACCTCGAAGGCCACGCGCAAGCGGCGTTCGAAAAGGGCATCAAGGCGACCGTCTTCAACTGCCCTGAAATCCGCACCAACTCGTCCGACGTGTTTGCGGGCATCGAGTTGTCGCTGCTGCCTCTGCTGGAAGCGCTGCGCAAGGAAGGTGGCGGTGCATGGGTGGATGCCCTGTGGCAGCAATGTCAGGATCTGCTGAAGGATGGCGCCACCGTCGAAGGTCTGCTGAAAGACGTGAACGACTATCAGCTGGATCCGGTGATGCAGCCCTTCAACAATTTCGAAGCTTGGCCCATGCCCAACAGCGGCGAACAGGTTGAAAAAACTGTTGGCACCTCGCAGGCGATTGTTGCTCTGCACAAGGACCGCAAAGTGCTGGTCAGCGACGTGCTGAGCCATGAGGTGGTGAATGCCACTGGTCAGCTGATGTTCGGCGAAGCCAGCGATCCCGCCGGTCCCGTTCTGTGGCTGGATCACGATCTGGTCGCCCAGCAGCTGATCTCGACCAAAGGCTAAACGCTGCGTTTGTAGAAATAGAAAGGGCCACCCGTTTGGGTGGCCCTTTTTCGTGTGTGGTTCGTGTGGGTGGCGTAGACCCTATTTCTGCGTCACCAGTTTGAATGCCAACCCCAGAAAGACAACGCCGGCCATCCGGTTCATGATCACCTGCGCGCGGCTTGAACCGGCAATCTTTTCACTGGCAAATCCCGAGGCCAACGCAATACCGCCAAAGACCACCAGGGTGACCAGCGCCATAATCAGACCCAGAGACAGGATCTGTCCGGCAATATTACCCTGATCGGCGACGACAAATTGCGGTAGAAATGCCAGCATGAAAATCGCCACTTTGGGATTGGTGATGTTCATCACAAATCCCCGTGCAACCAGCTTGCCCGAACTCAAACGTGGCGTGTCCTGCCCAGGTCCGCCCGACGCGCCCGCGCGAAACGCGCCCCAAGCGAGATAGACCAGATAGGCCGCGCCAACCGTTTTCAGTACGGTGAATGCCGCGGGCATCGCCTGCATCGCTGCCGCCAGCCCCAGCGCCACCGCCGCTGTATGCACCGCCAGCCCACAGCACAGGCCCAGCACCACCATCAATCCGGCACGCCGTCCCACCAGCGCCGATTGCGTCAGCACGAACAGGTTGTCCGGCCCCGGCATCAAAGCCAAGAGCGCACTGGTGGCGCTAAAGGCCAGAATGGTCTCAATACTCAACATCATGTCGTCCAATTTTCTAGGGGATTGCCCGTTTGCCCTATGAGTGGCGCAAAACACGGTCTTTGCCAAGCGGCTTAGTACGGGCACATTTTTTTGGCGACCTGTGTGGATTTGCTGGTTAAGCTTTTGGGCATTGCAGACCGCGCGTAGGCGCAGATTGAATATTTGATGATCTCGTTTCGCCGCGCTGGATAAAATTTAAGGGAGGCCCCAATGCCATTTGCACAAACACAACAGACCCAGCAGACACAGCAAACCCAACAGACGCAGCAAACCCAACAAACACAGGGTGGGCCGGGGATGGCGCATGCGGGGCAGGGGGGCTCCCTGGGATTGAGTTTGACCTTGGATTCTGTAGCGTTGACCCTGCCGGGCCAGGCGGATCCAAGCGTGTCAAACCATGTGCCGCTGCCCAGTTGGGAAATGGCGTGGGCGCGTTTGCAGCCGCTACATCGTCATATCATGATGACAGAAAAACTGGCTGAGGGCCTGAGCGTTGCCATGTCTAACAGCGCCGCCGACACGGTTGAGGTGAAACTGGATGGCGCGGTGATTTGTGAAATGACCAGCCCATTTCCCAGCGATCCTAACGCGCCTGATGGGGCGGCCAAGGCCAAGGCCGCGTTGCAGCCTGTTCTGGACCGTCGGTGGCTGCGTGCTGAACGCGCGGGTGAAATTGTGGCACAGCAAACGGATATTCTCAGCTTTCTTGGGCTTAGCTATCCGATGAGCCGCTACAGCCATCCGATGACCATGGCTGTTCTGGATGCTGTCTTGGCAGCGATTGGTAAGGTGGTGGTGCAGGCGAAACACCTTTTGAATGCGCCTCGCCCGATCCAGCTGTCGTCTGCCGTATCGCCGATCATTGCGACGCCGGCGCACGCCGCCTGTCCCAGTGGACACGCCAGCGAAGCCTATGCAATGGCCTTTGCAATGGAGGCGTTGATGTTTGGGTGTGCCAGCACAGAATTGCGTCTGATCGCAGCCCGGATTGAGGAAAACCGTATCTTTTCGGGCGTGCATTATGAACATGATGGGTGGATGGGGCGCAAACTGGCTGCGGCAGTGGCGCCGATCTTTGCGCAGCGTTTGGGACTGACATCAACCGCGCCGACTGTGGCGGAGGTGGACCAGTATTGGTCGGCATCCGGTGAAACGGGCGTCTGGTCGGCCTATGCCGCGCATCAGGCTGATCCTTCGCAGACGGTGGAGTGGTTGAGCGGCGCTCCTGAAAAAACCGGGGGTCTGAACCCGCCGGCCCCGACGGGGCGCGATGATGTGTTGGCCATTGCCATGCAAAAGGTTGCTCAGGAAATCGGGGCATAACATGCTGACGTTCGAGGATATTTCAAATCCCAGTCACGTCCCCGCTAATCTGCTGCCTGCAGGCGTACCGGAATTGCTGGCACCGCCTGCTGCCGGGCAGCCGGTGGTGACGCGGCTTTTGTATCAACAGGTGAATGCGGCCGGCACAGGGGCTTATGCGGTGGACCATCTGGCGGAACCGTTGGCGACGCTGATGGCCGAGGACCGCCTGGCGCAGGCGATTGTCGATATGGGCGGTGACCCGTCGGAGCCATCGTTTCTGGCAGGCCGTGATACGGCCGCAGCGACCGGTAGTTCCGCGCTGGCACAAGCGTTGCCGCCATCGCGTACCGGCCAAGCGGACCAGGGTGTAGCCGAAATGGCGGTGCTGGATGCGGGGATTGCCTTCTGGAACCCTGCGTTTACGGACCCGAACGGGCAGTCGCGTTTTGCCACATTCAGTGGGTTGCGTTTGCAGGCGGGGCAGGTTGTTGGGCCGCAGGTCCTGACGGCACAGCAGCTGTCCGACATGGTGGCGCGGGGACATTCGATCCCCGGCGATCGTGAAAATCGCCGTCAGTTGGCGATTTTGATGCCCAGTTCGGTCTATGCACCTGGCCCAAAGGGGCGCGATTTGTTTCCACCGGATGAGATGGCGCACGGTACCGCGATGAGTGAGATGATCTTGTCCACTGCGCCTGCAGATGCACGCCTGCACGGTATGGAGTTGCCCCAAGATGTGGTGCGTGATCTGACAGGTGGCTTGATGACCGGCGTTCTGGTGCCTGCGGTTCGGGCGTTGATTGATCAGGTGATCGCCGCCCGGTCTGATACCAAACCCTTCCGTATGGTGATGCTGGTTGCCTTCGGCTTCCTTGGTGGTCCACAGGAGGGCATGGGCGTGCCCGCGCCTTTGGTTTCGGCGCTAAGTGCGCTGTTGGCGTCCTATCGCAATATTGGGGTCGATGTTGAAATGGTGGTGCCAATGGGCAATCACCTGCAGGATCAGGCCCATGCGCGGCTGACAGCTGGGCGCAGTGTTGGTTGGCGGATCCAGCCTGATGATCATTCTGCCAACACATTGGAGTTGATCTATCAAGGCCGGCCCGCCCGTCTACGTCTTACCGCGCCGGATGGAAGCAAGTTGAAACTGCGCCGCAAACGTGCAGCATTGGGGCGAATTCTGTATCAGGGTCGCGCGATTGGTGCCGTTTGGGATGAGCCATTGGGCCGTGGCATGTGGCGCACACGGATCAGTCTCACCCCGTCTGCCACCCGAAACACCGGACTGTCGCACGCACCTTTTGGCCGCTGGCAGGTGAAACTGCGCAAAGGTCGCGCGGTTCAGACCTGGGTGCTGCGCGATGAGGTCGGGTTCGATCCCGATCCCTCGGCCCCGTCACGGCGCAGCTGGGTGGAGGATGGGGTGCGCCCCCTGCGGGACCCGCTAGGATATCCGTTCCTAGACGACAGTGCGGCGCCGGCGGGGGCATTGGTGTTGCGGGATGGTTCGGCATCTTTGCTGGCCACTCATCAACAGGCGCAGATCACCTCAGTTGGCGCGCAATGGTCTGCCAAGCCGGACCCGACCACCGCCCAGAGTTGGTACAGCGGCAACGCGTTAAACGGGATGCCACCGGATCAATGGGCAGACCTAAGCTATGGGGCACAATCTGAGTATCGGTCGATCGGGCCGTTCGGGCGTCGTGCGGTTCTGGGCAATGGCAGCCCACGACGCTACCGCGCTGCGGGCACATCGCTTGCCGCGGCGTTGGTGGCTGGCCAGCGTGCGTGATTGCAAAAGGCGGCGCGTTGCATTGGCGCGCCGCCTATCCGTTGGTCATTGCGCGGGGGGCGGCCGTCTAGATCACCAATTGGGCGGCAAACCCGGTATTGCGCAGCGTTAGCATGGGGTAATCTTCGTCGCGCAGCTGATCAAAGGTAAAGCCGGGCTCATAGCGGCGCAGTTTTTGCGCGGCCTCTTCGGCGCCTGTGCGGTCATTGACCAGTAGCCGTAGGGCAACCAGATAGCGCAGTGCGGCACGATGGGAGGGATTGTTGCGGTGTGCGGATTGCGCGGCGTCCAGTGCGGCGCGCATGTCGCCTTTGCCCAATGCGGTCAGGCAACTCCATATCCCAGGCGAACACATGTGGCAGCCCATCCGCTGCCTTACGTGCAGACAGTGCCGCACGATGTGCCGCATCCACATCGCCGTGCAGCAGGGCAAAACGCGATTGCGCCTGAAGAGCATAGGGATTGCCGTCATCGCTATAAAGCGCGGCGCGCGATAGGTGTTCGGCAAGGTCCAGATCGCCCTTTAAATCTAGCGCAACACGCGCGCCCATTGCACAGATCAAAGGATTGGCCGGGCGTAGCGACAACGCCTCATTCGCCAGGCTCTCGGCTTCGGCGGCCAGATCGGTGTTGCCGTTGGCAAATTCCATTGACTGGGCCAAACGCGCAAATGCCCTCCATGCCAGTGCCACAGCCGCACCTTCGCCACTGCTGAGGGTGATCAACTCGCCCTCGGCTTTGTTCAACTGGTCTAGGTCGGATACATAAAGCCGCGAAATGGCCCGGTGCATTGACATCAGCGGGGACTGTTGGGCCGGGCGCAGTGACCTGAACCGCAACAAAACCTGCGCCAATGCGCGAGAGGCAAATGCCTGCACTTCTGCTCCATCGGCCAATTGGCCCATATCCATCGGCAGACGCAAACGGCCGGACCACAGAAACCGCCGTTCGCGGTCGGCAAGGGCGCGCAAATGCACATTCCACCACCCTGCAGCAACCACGGACGTCAATTCCAGATAGACAACTGCGCTGGCCCGTCCCAGCCGTTCGGGATCCGGTTCTTCGGCGGCAAAGATCTCATCTGCGCCTTCAGCTTCCAGACGGGATGACAGGGTATCAACCAGCATCATTTCCAGAAACTGCGCTTCGCCGCCACCATTGCGTTCCAGCGGGCGGATCACGAACACGGTTCCCCCCTGTTCGCTGTGTCCGTGGGGGGCGGTAATCTGATTTCCTATGGCCTTAGCGGCGTTTTCCGGCGCCGTCTTGGGCGGTGTTGGCGGTTCGGGTGAATTCGCGCTGCGTGCAACATCACCTGCGCGCAGATCGCGCAACCAATCGTCAAAGGCGGGGTCAGGGGCATCCACCAGTTCCAGCAGTTCAGCGCGTCCCGCCAGCGCGGGCTTATCGTCGACTGCAATGCTGTTGCACAGCCAGACCTCTAGCCGGTCGGCGCCGATCAGATCGGCGTTATCCCCTAGATCCTTGCGCAGATTGGCGAGGGCACGACGTAGGTTGGCTGCTGCCTTTTCAGGGGGTTTGTCCGACCACAACATGGCCTGCAACCAAGCGCGTGAACACCGCCGCCCGGGTGTCATAGCGAGTAGTGCCAGAATGCCTCGTACTTTGCGGTGTTGCGGTGTCAGATCCTGCCCTTCGGACGCAGACAGCACAAACCGTCCCCGCACCACAATCGTGGCACGGATGGCGCGATTTGCATTGGCCATGCGTTCTGCTGGTTTGGTCATAAACCGTCTTTCGCATCGGGGGCTGAGCAGTAAAAATCGACTGAAAGCTAGATCTGTGCGGGCGTCCCCCTGCCGCGACACGTTCTAAAACTCTCATAAGCCATAAGAATATTAATTCAACTTAACACAATTCTGAACCGAAGGGTCAGAATTTTGATGCGCCCTCGCGGCAGGGTTTTGGTGTGGTCCGTGCTTCATTAGGGGACCGTGGCCTTTTCAGATCACGCTGGCTTCACGGAGATATGTCACAAACTCGACTGTCGAGCGTTCGACTGGACGCGCCCCAACTCATGAGGACATGGCCTCTTGGTCCTGTCGAACGCTCGACGCGATGAACCAGTCTCAGTTTGTGTGAACCTATTCGCAACTCAATGCGGTGTGATGGCCAAGGTGCCGCCGCGCGCAATTGGATGATCATCGAAAGGACAGGAAATGTCTGCCGCCGCTGCATTGCAACAGTCAACGCTCCGCCAGTTTGTGCAGGCGCGCGACGCATTATGGGCGCGGCTGTCTGTTTTTGATTGGGTGTCCGGTGTTGATCTGGGCCTGCCGCCCACCACGGCCTCTGCCAACGGTGATCAGATCGTTTTACGTTTGCACCTGCGCGACGATGTCGTTCTGTCACGCGGGCAGCGAGCGATGATCCCTACTGTTGTGGCTGGCATCGCTGTGCATCAGGTCTGCGCCAGCTATTATAGTGGCGTCGATGCGACGCGCCCCGCTGTTGCAGCCCCAGTGGCAAGTGCAAGAGTGCAGTCGGGCAATTCAATTGGGCGTTTGTGTGGGGCGACAGGTACGGCCGGTTTGTTGGTTTTGGATCGGCAAACCCGCCAGCCCGGTGTGCTGTCCAGCTGGCAAGTGTTGGCAGGGGAATGCGCGCGTCGCGGTGATCCGGTTGTGCATCCGGGGCTCGCAGATGCAGATATTTCGGATAGCGATCATATTGCCAACCTTTGCCGTTGGATGCGGGATTGGGATGGTGATGGGGCCTTTGCCACACTGGAAACCGGACGGCGCTGGCATAGTGCCTTGGCTGGCCAGTCCGTGTCGCAGACCAGTACGGTCATCGCGCGCGCTGTCGCTCCCGCAGCGATTGGCATGACACTGCGCCGTTTCGGACGCGGTGAGGGTGTGACCGCATCGGTGGATGGTATCGGAATTTATCGTCGCCATTATCAAAATAGCGACGGAAGCCTTTGCTGCGTTGATATGGAGGGTATCCTGCTGCGTGAAACCCCCACAGGAGCGCACGCCGGCGCTGCTTTATATGGCGCGGGCCATCAGGGGGCGTTGTGGGCGCTTGCTGGTAACGAACACTGCCCTGAAGGCGCAACAGGTGTTGGTCTGCAATGCGCCCGTTCCCAGTCGGGGGATGCGGTGATCTTGTCTGATCTGGCAACGGTTTTGAAACGGCTGGACCTGATCCTGCCCGATGCCGCCCCTGAAGCGGTTGCTCTGGCGACTGTGGACGGGGGCATGAAAACCGGATGGGGCAGTGTTGGGGATTTCTTCGAATATTGCGTGGCGCTGGAGCATCGACGTGACGCCAGCCCCAAGCAACGCGAGGCTGGGTAAGGGTTTACGCCTCTCCCCCGCGGTCCAGGTCGTCGCCGTTGGTCACACCACTGATCAACTGATAACTCAGCAGATCACGGATTTGGTGGGGATCGCGAATTTTCACGTCGGCCTTGGCCATTAAGGTGTTCAGCTGGCTTGCCTCTGACATGTACAGGCGATCTGCCTCGTCCAGTGTGATCAGTGACAGTTGCAATTTGGCCCCAAGTGAGGACTGGGCCAGCTTGGGTAAATCCTGCGGAAGCACAGTGCCAAGGCGTGGATAACCGCCCATCGTTTGACAATCTGCCATCAACACATAGGGCACCCCGTCGCCTGTCATTTGCACATCACCCGCGCAGATGAAATCCGACGCCAGCGCCGCCGCATCATCAGCTGGGAAAGGTGCGCCATCATGGTGCAGGCGCACGCCTTGGCGGTTTGCGGCTGCATCGCGCTGAAATTCCGTCGCCAGTGCGCGCGAAAGCGTTTCAGGGGCGAACAGCGATGTCTGCGGGCCGGGCAACATGCGCAATGTGCCACCGGAAAGGCGATCCTCGACCTTCAGGCGGCGGGTGGCGGCCATTGGATCTGGGTCTGCGTGCATCATTAAACTATCGCCAGCTTGCAAAAGGGCGCCGATGCCCAATGCAGCCTGTGTCGCGACGCTCCCCAGCCATGCAGGCACATCCAGCATCGCGGCAAAGATAAGGTAGCCATAAACCCCAGCATTGGCCCTGCCGATATCCAGACGTTGACCGGGGGTGATCAAGTGGCTCTCGTTCCAGCCCAGTGGTTCACCGTCTAATGTGGCGCGCATAGGTGCGCCTGTCAGGGCAAAGCGGCAGGGGGCGGTGACGCTGAAACTGCCCCCCATACCGGCCATTTCGATTGCGGGTAAAACACTGCGCGACTGCAGCAATGCGGCACCTTCCAGCAGGGCCAAACGATCAGCTGCCCCACCTGTTGCGATGCCCTGTGCCATGTAGCCCGGTCGGCCCAGATCCTGAACCGACATTGCGGGACCCGCGCGGTGAATGTGAAGGGTCGCGTTCATGTCAGCACCTCCAGCCGGGCGCCGCCCAAGCCGTCGTTGTTTTGCGCAATCAAGGCGCGATACTCACTGTCGCTGACTTGGTGCAGTCGTAGTGCGTCGCCCTGTTGCAGTACAAACGCCTCGCTGCGTTCGCGTAGAAATGGCCGAAACCCTGTTTGTGCAATTTGCCGCCAACCAGTTGTCGAGGCATTGCAAAACAGCACCATCTGGCGCACTGCCGTGACAATGGCGCCCGCAGGAACCTGCGGCGTCAGCTCGCGTTGGCGGGGAACCTGCCAAGTGTCTGGCAAATAACCTAGATAAGGTTGTCCTGGGGCAAATCCGATTGCCAGAACACGCAGGTCTGTAGCCTGTGCATCAGCGATGATCTGTGCCTGCGTTAGGCCGCTGTGTTCGGCAAAATCCTGCAGCTGAGGACCGTGTTCACCGCCGAAGGCTACAGGAATGTGCCAACGCCTTTTGGCGGCAGGCAGCTGCGCGTTTGTGGGTCGGGCGTCGATCAATGGCTGCAAGGCTGCGCCGAGGGTGGCACGTGTTGTCACTGTGGGATCAAATTGAACCAGAACGGATGTGAGAGAGGGCACCACATCGGTGACACCGGAAAACGCTGCCGCGCGCACATCATCGTTGAAGGCAAGGCAGGCCGCTGTCGCCGCATCTGACGCATGGCGACCGAACCGCACCAAAATACCTGTTTGCCCCAGAGCGAGAACTTCGGCGGGGGCGGTGTCGTGAAGGAGGGATTTAGACGCAGACATTTTGGGCTCCGGCGGGCGGGGTTTCCTTTGATTTGCCGCTTTCGCCGCGCGTGTCAATCGCTTGTGCCTACAACTCTTGCGGTCTGGATCGTTTGGCGGGTGTTGGGTGGGCGTCCAATGTGCAGCAAATCGCAGAAAACCAACTGTCGTGAAAATTTTACTCGCTTTCTAGGGGCTGCGCCTCTAGATGATGTTAGCGCTATCATGATTCGAGCGTCGGATGAAGCAAACCTGCCTGCCGGGCACGGTGCATCGCTGGCGCGCTATTCGGGCAAGCCGAGGAGGGAACATCAAAATGACAACGAAACTTGCCATCAATGGATTTGGCCGCATCGGCCGCTGTGTGTTGCGTGCTTGGATCGAATCCGGCCGTAAAGACGTCGAAATTGTTGCGATCAATGACTTGGGTCCGGTCACGACCAATGCCCATTTGCTGCAGTATGACAGCGTCCATGGCACATTGAATGCCGACGTACACGTCGACGGTGACATGTTGATTGTGAACGGCCACAAAATTCGTGTGACTGCCGAACGTGATCCTGCTGCTCTGCCTTGGGGGGATGTAGATATCGCGTTGGAATGCACAGGCTTGTTCACCAAGCGCGAACTGGCAGCCAAACATCTGGAAAACGGATCTGACCGTGTATTGATTTCGGCGCCGGGTACGGATGCGGATCGTACCGTGGTTTATGGTGTGAATGATCACACGCTAACGGTCGAAGATCGGATTGTGTCCAATGCATCATGCACGACCAACTGTCTGGCGCCAGTGGCCAAGGTGTTGGATGACGCCTTTGGCATTGAGACCGGCTATATGACCACGGTGCATTCCTACACTGGCGATCAACCAACGCTGGATACCATGCACAAAGATCTTTATCGCGCGCGGGCCGCGGGTGTTTCGATGATCCCCACCTCAACCGGTGCAGCGCGGGCGGTAGCGCTGGTGCTACCACACCTGAAAGGGCGGCTGGACGGATCCGCTATTCGGGTGCCGACGCCCAATGTTTCGGTGGTGGACCTGACCTTTATGCCGACCCGTCCGGTCACGGTCGAAGAGGTGAATGCAGCAATCGGTGTGGCTGCTGCGGACGGCCCGTTGAAGGGCGTGCTGGCGCAGAGCACCCTGCCTTTGGTTTCAACCGACTTTAACCACAACCCGCATTCGTCTATCTTTGCTGTTGATCAGACCAAAGTGACCGAGGGCGGCATGGTGCGCGTCCTCAGCTGGTATGACAACGAATGGGGCTTCTCAAACCGGATGCTGGATACCGCTGGGGTGATGGCAGCATTGGGCGCGGTCGCGCAGGCCGCCTAAACCAGTGTTTGCATCCAAGCGAGAGAGGCTTCGGTTTCGCCTTGGGGGCGGTATTCTGCCCCCAATGGCGCGTTGTAACCGCGCTGCCTCAGATGTTGAAAAACCACTTTGTAGTTGAGCGTCCCTTGGTCCGGCCGGCCGCGATTTGGGACACCTGCAAATTGGATATGGCCAATGCGGGGCAGATGTTTGTCCAGCTCTGCGATCACATCCAGACCCATGCGGGCGACGTGGTAGCAATCAAACATCATCGCCAAATTGGGCGCGCCGACCTGATCAATGATCGCCGCCGCCTGATCCGGTGTGGTCAGGAAATAGCCCGGCACGTCGTGATCATTGATCGGCTCTATCAACAGGGTCAAACCATACGCCTGCGCACGGTCACAGCCTGTTTTCAGGGCGGTGATAAACGCGGCCTCAGCCTCAATTCCTGCGGCTTTGCCTGCCATGACATGAATATTCGACGTGCCTGTTTTGGCTGCATAGGTGATGGCCTGATCTATCGCCGCCAGCGCATCTTCGGCACGATCTACCAGCGCAGTTAGGCCAAATTCCCCCGCCGCTGGATCGCCCAAAACGGTGTTTAGACCCAACATCGGTAGGCCCGTTTCCTGCAGCGCGGCGCGGACCTCTGCTGGATCGACATCATAGGGCCAATGGCATTCAACCGCATCAAATCCGGCACGTTTGGCAGCGCGGATCGCTTCTGGCAGCGGCAGGTCCGCCCACAGAAATCCTAAGTTCGCAGAAAATTTCACCATGCTTTGCCCCTGATTTCACTGATCTTTTCATGCCATCGCTGCCGCCCCCGACGCAAGAGCGGCGGGAAGCCCGTTGACACTAGGGCACCTGCGGCCCATGTTCCGCCTTGTCGGGGGAGTCTCACCAAGGAGACTGAGAGGCTGACAGGCGCAAGGGCAACCTTGCACCGGCGACGCGACCCTTAGAACCTGACCCAGTTGACACTGGCGTAGGGAGACCAAGGGACGCAGTGCGTTCTTTGGGCCGCATTTGGGCCCTGTTTTCATGGGATCAGTGCGGTCTCTTTCTGCCTCATCGTTCGGCTTGGGTCTTTTCGAGATCAACGCTTGAGGAGACGCCATGAGCACTGAAACCAAAACCGCCGCAGAAAATGCCGTGGATCAGACCGCCGCCAAAATCACCACTGGCCCGCTGCCCGCATCCTATAAAATTTACGTCCACGGCCAGACGCACCAAAGCTTGCGCGTGCCGATGCGCCAGATCCATGTGGGCGGCGACGAGGCGCCGGTCACGGTCTATGACAGTTCTGGCCCCTACACCGATCCAGCGGCAGAGATTAACATCCGCGAAGGTCTGGCTGACAACCGTGGCACATGGCTGCAAGAGCGCGGTGATGTTGAAACCTACGAGGGCCGCGCCGTCACCGACGCCGACAATGGCTTTGCCAAGGGTGACAAGCTGGTCCCTGCCTTCCCACAGCAACGCGCGCCGTTGCGTGCGGTGGGGGATAAGGCCGTTACCCAGCTGGCCTATGCCCGTGCTGGGATCGTGACGCCTGAGATGGAATTCGTGGCGATCCGCGAAAACAACGGCCGGATCAAAGCATGGGAAAAGGAACGCGACGGTCATGATTTCGGCGCCTCCATCCCCGATCTGGTGACGCCGGAATTTGTCCGTCAGGAAATTGCCCAAGGCCGCGCCGTCATTCCCGCCAACATCAACCACCGCGAGTTGGAACCGATGATCATCGGGCGCAACTTCTTGGTCAAAATCAACGCCAATATCGGCAACTCTGCTGTCACCTCCTCGATGGAGGAAGAGGTGGATAAAATGGTTTGGGCCACCCGCTGGGGTGCGGATACGGTGATGGACCTGTCCACGGGCCGCAACATCCACAACATCCGCGATTGGATCATCCGCAATAGCCCCGTGCCGATCGGCACCGTGCCGCTCTATCAGGCGCTGGAAAAGGTGAACGGCATTGCCGAAGATCTGACATGGGAAGTGTTCCGCGACACGCTGATCGAACAGGCCGAACAGGGCGTTGATTACTTCACCATCCACGCCGGTGTGCGCCTGCACATGGTGCCGATGACCGCCAAACGGGTGACGGGCATCGTGTCGCGCGGTGGGTCGATCATGGCGAAATGGTGCCTGCATCATCACCGCGAAAGCTTCCTCTATGAACATTTTGAGGAGATCTGCGAGATTTGCCGCCGCTATGATGTCTCCTTCTCGCTGGGTGACGGGTTGCGCCCCGGCTCCATCGCGGACGCCAATGATGAGGCGCAGTTTGCCGAATTGGAAACACTGGGTGAGCTGACCAAGATCGCCTGGGCCCGTGACTGTCAGGTGTTTATCGAGGGTCCGGGCCACGTCGCCATGCACAAGATTAAAGCCAACATGGACAAACAGCTGGAACATTGCCATGAGGCACCGTTCTACACGCTTGGCCCGCTGACCACGGACATCGCGCCGGGTTATGACCACATCACCAGCGCCATCGGCGCGGCGATGATCGGGTGGTATGGTTGCGCGATGCTGTGTTACGTGACGCCCAAGGAACACCTTGGCCTGCCGGACCGTGATGACGTGAAAACTGGCGTGATCACCTACAAACTGGCCGCCCACGCGGCGGATCTGGCCAAGGGGCATCCGGGCGCGCAGGACCGTGACGATGCGATCAGCCGCGCGCGGTTTGAATTCCGCTGGGAAGATCAGTTCAACCTATCGCTGGACCCTGAAACCGCGCGTGATTTCCACGATGAAACCATGCCGAAAGAGGCCCATAAGGTGGCGCATTTCTGTTCCATGTGCGGGCCGAAGTTCTGTTCGATGCGGATTTCCCACGACATCCGGGCTGAGGCAGAAAAGGCCGAGGGTTTCGCCAAAATGGCGGCGAAGTTCCAAGAAGGTGGGGAGCTGTATATTCCCGCTGATCAGGTGGAGCCGGCGGAATGATCTGCACGGTTCTGGGCGCTGGCGTGGCGGGGCTGTGCGCTGCCACGGTGCTGGCGGAACGGGGCGCGGAGGTTCGGGTCATTGACCCGGGCCTTGCGCAACCGGCCTCGATGTTGGCGGGCGGCATGATCGCCCCCTTCTGCGAAGGCGAGAGCGCGCCGGATTTGGTGGTGCAGATCGGCCAAACCGCTGCTGACTGGTGGCAGGACCGCATCGGCCCGATCACCCGGCGCGGCACGTTGGTCATTGCCCCCAGCCGCGATCAGGTGGAGCTGGACCGTTTCGCGCGCGCAACATCCGGTCACGTATGGTCTAGGCCCGCCGAACTGGAACCGGCGCTGGAAGGGCGCTTTGCACGTGGTCTGTTTTTTGGCGCAGAGGCACATATGGACCCGCGCGCCGCGCTGCGCCTGTTGCGCACCCGTGCGGATGGGCTGGGCGTGACCTTTGCCACCGATGGGGATGAGGTCGGTCAGGTGATCGATTGTCGCGGTTGGGCCGCGCGTGATCATCTGCCGGACCTGCGGGCCGTTCGGGGCGAAATGCTGTTGGTGGACGCACCTGATGTGACCCTTAGCCGGACCCTGCGGCTGCTGCATCCACGGTTCCCCTGCTACATCGTTCCGCGTGGCGAAGGGCGCTATATGATCGGCGCCACAATGGTGGAAAGCGCCGATAGCGGGCCGGTTACGGCGCGCGCGGTGATGGAGCTTTTGTCGGCGGCCTACACCGTCCACCCCGCCTTTGCCGAGGCGCGGGTGATTGAGGTCAGCGCAGGTCTGCGCCCCGCCTTTGCCGACAACATCCCCGTTCTGCGTCAGTTGGACGGGCGGTTTTACCTCAACGGGATGTATCGCCACGGCTTCCTCATGGCGCCGCATTTGGCGGAACAATTGGCCGATACCCTGATGGGAGGATTGCAAAATGCAGGTTGATGTAAACGGGCAAGGCGTCACCGTTCAGGCCGTGACTTTGGCGGATCTGTTGACCGAACAGGGGTTTGAGGCGGCAGCGGTCGCCACAGCGGTGAACGGTCAGTTTGTGCCGCGCCCGTCGCGGGCAAACCATACGCTATCGGATGGCGACCGGATCGAGGTCCTGTCGCCCATGCAGGGGGGCTGAGTGATGTTTTACGGCGTAGAACTGGAAAGCCGCCTGATGCTGGGCACCGCGCAATATCCCTCACCCGCTGTGTTGCAGCAGGCGATTCAAGCATCCGGCACAGAGGTGATCACCGTCTCCCTGCGCCGCGAGGGGCAGGGCGGTGCGGGGTTTCGCGATCTGATCGCCGCCAGCGGCTGCCGCATCCTGCCCAACACCGCCGGTTGCCACACTGCGGCTGAGGCGGTGACAACTGCCCAGATGGCGCGCGAGGTGTTTCAAACCAACTGGATCAAGCTAGAGGTGATCGGCCACGCCGACACTTTGCAACCCGATCCTTTCGCCTTGGTCGAAGCGGCGCGGGTTTTGTGTGCGGATGGGTTTGAGGTCTTTCCCTACACCACGGAGGACCTGATCCTTGGCGAAAAACTGGTGGAGGCCGGCTGTCAGGTGCTGATGCCCTGGGGGGCGCCCATCGGGTCGGGACAGGGGCTGCGAAACATCGACGGTCTACGCGCGATGCGGGCGCATTTCCCCGATATCCCGCTGGTGGTAGACGCCGGTATCGGCGCGCCGTCGCAGGCCGCGCAGGCGATGGAACTGGGCTATGACGCGGTCCTGTTGAACACCGCTGTGGCGAAGGCGCTGGATCCTGTCGCGATGGCCGCCGCCTTTGGTCAGGCGGTGCGTGCAGGGCAGATGGCGGCACAGGCGGGGTTGATGCCACGGCGCGATATGGCCGCCGCCTCGACCCCGATTTTTGGAATGGCAGATTTTAGTGCAAGTGAGGGCATGTAATGGATCCCTTTTATCTGATCGTTGGTCATGTCAGCCAACTTGAATTGTTGGTACCGCATGGCGTGAAACTGGTGCAGCTGCGCCTGAAAGACCTGCCAGAGGCAGAGCTGCGCCGCCAGATCGCGCGGGCGCGTGATTTCTGCGCCGTGCATGGCGCGCAATTGGTTGTGAACGACTACTGGCAGCTGGCGTTGGATCTGAACTGCAATTTCGTCCATCTCGGGCAGGAGGATTTGGATACCGCCGACCTCGACGCGTTGCGCCGCAAGGGGGTGCGTTTTGGCCTGTCCACCCATGATGAGGCGGAGCTGGAACGCGCCTTGGCCGCCGATCCTGCCTATGTGGCGCTGGGGCCGGTCTATGAAACCAAGCTGAAGAAGATGAAGTGGGCGCCGCAGGGTCTGGAAAAACTCAGCAGATGGAAGGCGCGGGTGGGTGATCTGCCACTGGTGGCCATCGGTGGCCTGACGCCGGACCGTTTGCCTGCCGTTTTTGCTGCCGGCGCCGATAGCGCGGCCGTGGTGACCGACATCATGCTGTCAGACACGCCAGAGGCGCGCACGCAGGAATGGCTGAAGATCACTGGTGCTGAGGCAGGCCGGTGAGCCGCTACAGCCGCCAGGAACAATTGCCCGAGGTCGGGGCATCGGGACAGGCCCGCCTGCGGGCGGCGCGGGTTCTGGTGGTGGGCTGCGGTGGACTGGGCGCGACCGTGATTCCGGCGCTGGCGGGGGCGGGTGTTGGGCACCTCTCATTGATCGACGGGGACGTCATCGAAGAGAGCAACCTGCACCGTCAAACCCTGTTTCGCCACGCTGATCTGGGCCGCCCCAAGGCGGTTGTGGCGGCAGAGGCGGTGCTGGGCCTGAACCCAGAGGTTTCTGTGTCTGCGCAAGTGGCCTATCTGGATGCGGCGTCGGTCGCGGCGAGTTTGCAGGGCGTCGATCTGGTGGTGGACGCCGCTGACAGTTTTGCCGCCACCTATACGCTGTCGGATGCCTGCCTGTCGGCTGGGGTGCCGCTGATCTCTGCCTCGGTCCTAGGGCGTTCAGGCTATGTGGGCGGATTTTGTGGTGGGGCGCCGTCCTATCGGGCGCTGTTTCCTGACCTGCCGACCCAGCGCCAAACCTGCGTCGAGGCGGGCGTTATGGGGCCAGCGGTCGCCACGCTGGGCGCGTTGCAGGCGCAGATGGCATTGTCGTGTCTGTTGGGGCTGGAACCTTCGCCATTGGGGCAGATGATGCAGGTGGATCTGGCTGCTTGGCGCGTGTCATCCTTCCGATTTGAGGGCGCGCCAGAGGTGACGGGGCATCGCTTTGTCAGTGTGGATCAGATCACCGCGCAGGATCGGGTGATCGAATTGCGCCCCGAGGCAGAGGCGCCGCTGCCCCACCCGCAATCCATACGCTTGGGTATGGAGGCGCTGACGACCTTGCCGATCACGCAAGCACGCACCGTTCTGACCTGCCGCTCTGGCCTGCGTGCTTGGGCGGCGGCGGATCAACTGGTGGCGCTGGGCCATAGCGATCTGGTGCTTTGGGCCGCAGGAGAGTAGGCAATGGCGGTTTTGATGATCGGTGGCATCGACAGTTCTGGCGGTGCAGGGGTGTTGCGCGATTGTGCGACCGCCGTCGCCTTCGGCGTTGGCGCACGCGTCGCGGTCACGGCGGTCACGGCGCAGACGGATCGCGCTGTTCTGGCGGCAGAAATGTGCAGCCCCACGACATTGGCCGCACAGATCAACGCGGCGTTCGCGCAAGGGCCGGTAGGCGCCATCAAGATCGGCATGTTGGGCACAGGCGCGGCGGTCGAAGAGGTAGCGGGCGCACTTGTGGAACGCCCTGAGGTCCCCGTTGTCCTTGATCCTGTGATTGCCTCCTCCTCCGGCAAGGCGTTGATTGATGAGGCGGGGCTGGACGTTTTGTTGGACCGCTTGCTGCCCCTGACCACCCTTATCACGCCGAACCTGCCCGAGGCTGCGCAGCTGGCCGCGCGGTTAGGCGTGGCGGAGGATGCGGTGAGCCAAGCGCTGATGGATCGCGGGGCAGGCGCCGTTTTGATTAAGGGGGGGCATGGCGACGGCGCCGAGGTGGTCGATCACCTGATCACCCCGCAAACGGCGCATCGTTTCGCTGTTCCGCGTCAGCAGGGCAGCCTGCGCGGCACGGGCTGTGCGCTGGCAGCAGCGATTGCCTGTGGTCTGTCACAGAACCATACGCTGCCGGATGCGTGCCGTGCAGCGCAGGCCCATATTCAGCACCGCTTCGCCGCTGCGCGCGATCAGTAGTCGCGTTCGATAAACAGACCAATGCCAGTGTCGCCATCCGATCCCAACCGTCCCCGCGCGGTCACGCTGGGGCTAAGCTGTAGGTTCAGGTCGATGCGGCTGTTTCCAGCGGTGTCGGCGGTAATCTCTGTGTAGATGTTTTCGTTGATATACTTGCCAACCCGCGCTTGCGCGGTGCCATCCTCATCCGTGGTCACATCCAGATCATCCAGCGCCAGTTCCCGACGCACGCCACTGGTCAGCCCTTCGCCACCTTGCCCAGACAATGTGCGCAGCGCATTTGCCAGACGCACCGCTTGCAACGGTGAGATGGAGTTGATTTCACGTCCAAACAGCAAGAGGGACAGCACTTCATCCTCAGGCAAGTCTGGTGTGGACGAAAACCCCAGCACGGGCGCGCTTGCTTCACCTTCGATAGAGATCATGGCGGTCACGTCGTCGGCTTGGGTTTCGGCGACAAAGCGGATGAAAGGATCAAAGGCACCTTGCAGCTGAATGAGCCCCTCGGTCAGGGTCAATCTGTTGCCCAGAATGTCCAGTCGCCCTCGTATCAGATCGAATTGCCCCTCGGGAATGACATCGATAGTGGTGCCGCCGACACGCAGCGCGCCCCCTAGTTCAGCGTCTAGTCCGCGGCCACGCACAAAAATCTGCGATGGTGCATTTACCTGCAGATCCAATGCGATGGCGCTGGCGCGGCCGTTGCCACCTGTGGTCGGTGCCTCGATCAGGCCAGCCCACCCGCGCAAGCGGCGCACTGCTGCGGGTTCATTGCGGTGTTTTAGTCCCGGCAGACTGGCAAAACTGGGGGCGGAATTGGCGGGAAGGCGCAACTCTGTGGCGCCCAGATCAATCTGGCCGCGCAGCGCAGCGCCACCTTGCCCGACATTGCCCGTCAAGGACATGCGGCCTGAGAGCGTGGTGTCATAAAGGCTGGGATCGCGGGCAATCACATCCCGCAGCGCAACCTCAAGGTCCGCGCGCAGGGTGGGGTCCAGCGCAACCTGTCCGTCCAGCGTGACCTGCCCACCCAATGCAGGTCGTGCGCTTAGATCCAATGTGGCGCGGCTGCCCCCCAATGTGACACTGCCGCTGATGGCCTCGATCGACTGGCGCAGGGTTGGCAAGGACAGGCGCGCGTCGCGGGTGGTGATCTGCCCAGAAAGCGAAGATAGCGCAGGCGGCCCATCAACGCGCAGGTCCACACGGGCAAAACCGCTGATGTTGCGGGGTTGGATCAATGCGTTTGCCAGGCTGAGGGGCAGATCCCCTGCAATTGCCAGCGCAGTGTCAGCAAAATCTTGCGCCACGCGCCCCGTGGTGCGCAGGCTGGCGCCCCCCGGTCCACTGTGGCGGCTATCAATTTGCCATTGCCCGTCCGCTAGTTTGGCCTGACCTGCGGTGCTGAGGGCGCCGTTGATCCCCGCGCCCAAAAGGGCCATGTCGCGCAATCGCGCGGTATATTGAACGTCCGCGGATTGGGTGTCGCCACTGCCTGTGAGGGTGAATTGCAGTTCTGGCGTGTTGATCACCACATCCCGCAGGAAGATCGGGGCGTCTGAGGTCTTCTGCGCCTCAACACGCAGGGTCGACGCACCGGCCAGCAGGGCATCGACAATGGGGTTGGTAATCGCCAGATCACGGCTGTTGAGGGTTGCTGAGACGTCAAACAGCTGTTGCAGTGGCTGACCGGATCCTGTCAGCGACAGATCAATCGCGCCAGACAGTGGCACGGGCAGGGTAGCCAGCGCGCTGTAGGGGGACAGATCGGATGCAGATAGGGACAGGGTGCCTGCCACCGTGGGTGCATCGCCCGACACTTGTGAAAGCGTCAGCTCTGTCTCGGCGCGCATTTGTGCCGGCGCGTTGAGGGTGGTTTGCACATGCCAGTCGTCTGCATCGGTTTGGCGGGCCGTCAGGGTCAGGCTGGCAGGACCGGACAGTTCCGGCGTCAGGCGCGCGGCATCGGTCAGCTCGGCCCGTAGATCCAGCGTGCTGTCGCGGGATTTCAGCGCGGCTTCGGCGCGGATCAGGGCCGCCTCACTTTGCAGCTGGAGCGGCGCGATAGTGGTGCCATTGGCATCGCGCCGTCCGTTCAGTGTCAGGCGACTGGTGCCGGACAGCAGGGTGTCTAGCTGTGGTTGACCCAGTGTCAGATCGTCTGTCTGTCCGCTGAGGTTGAGGTCGAAAGCACCCGACAGGGGCTGCAGGGTGCCCGTCGCTGTCAGCCGCGCCTGCCCTGACAGCGATTGCCCACTTATCATCGCAAAGCGGCTGAGGTCGTCCGCCTCTACCAGCAGGTCAGGGGTGAGTGTAAGGGCGCCATCGGTGTTGCGGCCCAGGGACAGATCACCGGTCAGTTGATAATCCGCCCCACGCATTTGCATATCGCTCAGTGTCAGCGCATCGCCCTCTTTCAGCGCGAAGCGGGTTGTCATGTCGATCACCCGACCCAAGGCCTGCGCTAACGCGGGATCTTTCGGATCAATGCCTTCGGCGGTGAGGGTCAGATCCCCTGCGACCTGATTAAGACCGTCGCCGGTTGTGATCTGCCCGCGTCCTGCAAGGCGTGCCTCTGACAGGGGAAAATCTGTCTGTCGCAGCCCGATGATATCGGCATCCAACTGCCAGTCGTCCCCGTGCGCGGCATCGTGGTTTATCGTAAACTGAACACGTTCCACCTGCGTTGGCGTATCGCCCAGCGGCAACAAGACAGGGGCAGCGCGGCCATTCTTCGCCGGGGCTGCAATTTGCCCGTCGATGGCGATCAGTTCCGGCCATCCGTTCTGCAGCGTCACCATGCCGTTAAGGCGCATTGCCTGACTGCGCAGGGACAGCTGATCAAGGCGCAATTCCCCAGCCAGTTGACTGCCGCTGACGTTCAGCCGCAGATCTGTGCCAAAGAAATCACGGTATTCGGGGGCAAACAGCGGTGTCAGATCCCCGCCCAGACTGGCGCTGAAGGTTTGGCGCGGCGGTGCCGCGTCGCCCTGCGTTTGTGGAGCAGAGGTCGGTTGTTGCGTTCCCAAGCGCAGCGTGCCTTGCAGCCGTTCCGCGCCATCGCTGGATAGGGTTGTCGTGGCCTGAAAATCCGACAATGGCCCTGCGCCGTTGATTTCAAAGGCGACAGATGGGGCACCGGGCAGGTTCAGGCTTTGGCTCAGCAATCCGCCTTTGCCTTCGCGAATACGCAGGTCGATTGCGGCTTCTTGGTTGGTGTTATGATAGCTGGCGTTCAGGGTGAAATCGCCCTGAACCTCATCGCTGCGGGTTATTTCTAGCTGTGTTTGGCCAGCACCATCAGCCAGCATCATTGTGCCCGACAGTGACAGTTGAACATCCTGCCCCAAAATCGATGCGCCGATGTTCGCCTGCTCGATGCCAAGATCACCGATGGTGATTGAAACTGGCAGTTCTGGCAGCGCAAAGGGCTGTGCCTCTGGGCTGGGTAGCGCATCAGAAGGCAGGGGCATGCGCGGCCAGTCCAGATTTTCTGCCCGCAGGGCGTTTACCTCGACGCGGCCTTGCAGCAGGGCGCTGCGTGTCCAATCCAACTCGACGTTTTCAAGGCGGAGCCAGACACCTTCAGCGTCGGCAATGCTCAGGCTGTCTAGCTGCGCCTTTGACGACAGTGCGCCTTTAAAGCCGGTGATCTCTACCGCGCGACCTGGGCTGGATAGGTTGTCTTCCAGCAGGGTTTCTAGGTAGCTGCCGCCGTCTTCCTCTGCAGGGACTGCCTGCTGCGCGGGCACCGGCGTGCTGAGCAGGGGCAGGGCGCACATGGCTGTGCCCAGCCAGAGTGTGCGGCGCATGCGGTCAGGGTGCTGAGTGGATTTCGTCATCATCAAAAGGCCTGCCCGATCCCGACATAGATTTGCACGCGGTCGCTGCTATCGCCGCGGATCGGGGTGGCGACGTCCAGTCGAATGGGGCCCACCACCGTATCATAACGCAGCCCCAGACCCGCGCCTGCGTGCCAGTCGCCATCACCATTCACAAAGCTTTCGCTGCCGATGTAGCCCGCATCTGCGAACCCGACGAGGCTGAATTTATTGTTGATCTTGCCGCGTAATTCGCCCGAAAGACCCAGAAAACTGCGCCCGCCTGTGCGGTTGCTGCCTGTGCCCACCCCCAGCGATTGAAACGGTTGGCCGCGCACGGTGCCACCGCCGCCGGACTGGAACAGTAGATTGGGCTGTGTGCCCGCAATTGATGATCCTGCCACTGCGCCAAACTGCAATCGGGCCGCCGCGATCAAGCGGTCGTTCAACACGGGGCGATAGATTCGACCGTCTAGTGTCGCCTGCGCGCCGCTTTCGGTGCCATCCAGACCCAGATAGGGCGTCAGGGACCCGCGTAGGAAATGGCCGTTTGTCGGGTTCAGCGTGTTGTCGCGCCGGTCCCATTCCATGCTGAGCGCCACACTGGCCAGTGTGAATCGTGCCGTTCCCAATGCAGTGTCGGCCTCTGCTCGACTGAAAGACAGTTCAACCTCGCCCTTCAGATCGTCCCGCAACTGGCGGCTTGCCCCAAAGCCCAGATCCAACACATCGAGATCGAACAGGGGTTCTTGTTCCGAAGAAATATCAAAGCTGAGGAATGCGGTGGTGTCTGGTCCGAAACTGGCGGGGCGATCCAGACGGGCGCTGAGGCTGTAGTCAAGGCGTTCAGTATCGGTCCCGATGTCGCGTACAGCACCTTCGATGCGCAGTCGTTCGGCCCCACCCAAGAGGTTGCGGTGCATCCAGAACCCGCTGAGCTGTAGGCCGGTTTCAGTCGCGATTTCCACGCCTGCACCAAATCGGCGGGGGGCAGCATCAACAAGACTTGCTTCGACATCCAGCACGTCGCCAGCCCGTAGCGCATCCGCTTCTCGTAGCGAAACAGATCGAAAGGCGCCACTGCGCCGCAGTCGGGTCGCGGCCTGATCTACAGCGGCTGGGGTGAATGTTTCCCCGCTGGGCAGGCCGGCGATTTCCTGAATACGTTCGGCCCGCACCCGTTTTTCGCCATCAGGCAATAAGCGCCCGAATGTCACCTTGGGGCCGGGGGCTAGCGCGATTGTGGCATCTAGTTGTTGGCGGGCGTGGTCAGCACTCAGGTCCTGACTTGAGACACGCACCTTGGCGTGACCAGCATCACGCCATGCCGTCTGAGCATCGCGCGCGGCACGGATCACGGTTTCTGCGTTTGCACGTGCGCCCTTTTGGAAACCCTCTGTGGGGGCAGTGTTGGCGGGCAGCGGGGCGATGCGCGCAGTCCCAAAGCGGAAGGGTTTGCCGGGGCGGACATTGATCGCCACACTGCGGATCGTTTTTGGTGGGGCAGTGACCGGGATCAGGGCCGCTTCTTGACCGTTGAGCCGGATTTCGATCAGTCCAGAATAGTAACCGTTGGCATAAAGCACCTCGGTCAGGCGCCGGTAATCCGCTAGCGCGGCGGCAAAGTAATCCTGCGCGGTTGGGGCCTCTTCCGTTGCGGCCTGTCGTAGCAGCGATGCGGCCCTAAGCTTGCCCTGCAATCCACTATCGGTGGTCGCAAGCACGTTCAGCGTGACGTCAACTTTTTCAGTTTCCTGTGCGTTTGCAGGCAGCGTTGACAGTGTGCTGAGGGTTGCGATGCAAAACGCAAGCCCGACGCCAGAGTGCAAGAGATGTTTGAAGTGGAAAAATGACAATAGAGATCGGGCCGTGTGAATAGATCAGTTAGCCTCAACCTAGGGCTTGTTGCCAGTAAGGACCAATCACTTTCGGCTTTTCGGCAAAAAGGTGCCCGAAAAATAACGCCCCCGTGTGGGAAACAGGGGGGCGCAGGTTCGTATGGCCCAGTGGGCAGATAAAGTCTGGCCGATTTTAGTTTAGGCAGCCTGCGATTTCATCGGCCACTGATTTGATGATGCCAGCATAGCGCGCCGCGCCTTCGGGCTGATCGGCACCAAGCGGATCCAGAGCTGCCACATTCACGTCCAAGCCATCGAAAACGGTTTGGATCAGGCGCGGGCTGAACTGTGGTTCGCTGAAGGCGCAGGCAACATTTGCGTCGCGCACTGCCTCTTGGATTTCTGCGATGCGGGCGGGGCTGGGATCCGTCGCGTCGCCAACACGGATCGCACCCAGAGCCTGCAGATGGAAACGGGTTTCAAAGTACTGGTAGGCGTCGTGGAAAACGACAAAGGGTTTGCCTTCGACAGGTTCCAACTGCGCATGAACCTGCGCGATTACCTCTGCCAGCTCCGCTTTGCCTGCATCGGCATTGGCTCGGTAGGTCGCGGCGTTTTCGGGATCCAGCGCGCTCAGTTGACCGGCGATCACATCCAGCCAGATACGGCCGTTTTCCGGGTCCAGCCAAGCGTGGGGGTCGACACCGTCGTGGTCATGATCGTGGTGATCGTCGTGACCCTCTGCATGATCATTGTGCGCATGTTCGTCATGATCGTGTTCTTTATGGCTGTCGTGATCATGGCCTTCGTGATCGTCGTGTTTTTCATGGCCGTGGTCATCATGATCTTTGTGCCCGTGATCGTCGTGATCATCATGCTTGTCATGATCCGCGTGGTCGTCGTGCCCATGGCCTTCGTGATCGTCGTGTGCCCCACCGCCAAAAACAACGGTTTCACGGAAGTTGTGCTGGATGGTGCCGTCTGCCTCCAGCAGTTCCAGATGGGTGGCGCCTTCGGCCAGTGTTTCCAGCGGCTCATGCAGCCATGGGGTCAGCGGTTCGCCGATCCAGACCACCATATCGGCGTGTTCCAGCGCCAGTGCCTGCGAAGGGCGCAGGCTGTAATGGTGGGGGGAGTTGCCAGGATCCACCAGCAGATCGGGCTGGCCCAGATCGCCCATCACCTGCGACACCAGCGCATGGACGGGCGCGATGTCGGTGACAACTTTGGGCACCTCTGCAACTGCCGTGCTGGCAGCCAAGAGCGCGGAAGAGGAAAGGGTGAACCGGAACAGGGACAACGCCATCTGAGGATCCTTTGTTATCATATAACATATCTTGAGATGGGGCTTGTATAGTGTATAACATAACATTACAAGCCCTTTGATCCAGAAGAGGAGCGCTCATGCCCAGCGACGGACAGCCCGCAGACCCCGCCAAGAGCTTTCAGCCGCACGACCATTCCCATTGCGTCGCAGATGCGGTTGCTGCGCTAGAGGCTTATTGTAGCGAAAACGGGGTTAAACTCACCCCTGTGCGTCGGCGTGTGGCGGAAATCCTTTTGGCTGAACATCGCGCGATGGGGGCCTATGAAATCCTTGATGTGCTACGTGGCGAAGGGCTGGGATCACAGCCGCCTGTGGCCTATCGGGCGTTGGATTTTCTGACCACACATGGGTTCGTGCATAAGGTCGAACGGCTCAATGCCTTTGTCGCCTGCACCCATCCGGGCGCGGATCATAGTCCCGCCTTTCTGATTTGCCGTTCCTGCAACAAAGTCGCCGAGGCAGAGGCGCCCGGCACCGATGGTCAGTTGGGCAAAGCTGCCGCCGCCGTTGGGTTCCAGATTGAACAGGCGGTGGTCGAAGTAGAGGGGCTGTGCCCCGATTGTACCGACGGAGCGTAAGATGACCCGCTTGATCGAGATTGAAGGCGCCGCTGTGCATCAGGGCGCGGTGGTTGCCTTGCGTGACGTGGATTTCCACATTGATCGTGGGGAGATTGTCACTGTGGTCGGCCCCAACGGGTCGGGTAAATCCACGCTGATGAAAACCGTGATCGGTGCGTTGAAACCCAGTTCTGGCCGCGTCACCCGTGCGCCCGGACTGCGCATTGGATATGTGCCGCAAAGCCTGCAGATTGATCCGACGCTGCCGATCACCGTGGCACGCTTTCTCGGCTTGCCGCGCCGTCTGCCACGGGCCAAGGTCTGCGCCGTTCTGGAACAGGCAGGCGTGCCGGATCTGGCGGATCGGCAGATGGCGGCCCTGTCTGGGGGGCAGTTCCAGCGGGTGCTGCTGGCGCGGGCGATGCTGGAAAAGCCGGATTTGCTGATTTTGGATGAGGCGACGCAGGGTCTCGATCAACCGGGATCCGCTGCGTTCTATCGCCAGATTGAAGAGATCCGTCAGGCAGAGGGCTGCGCGGTACTGATGGTCAGTCATGAGCTGCATGTTGTTATGGCCGCCTCGGATCGGGTGATCTGCCTCAACGGGCATGTCTGTTGTCACGGGGCGCCTGAAATCGTCGCCTCTGCGCCGGAATATCGTGCGCTGTTTGGGTCGGGCACCGGTGGGGCGCTGGCGCTGTATCGTCATGACCACGATCATTCGCACGATAGCGAAGGCAACTGCCTGCATGATCACGATTGCGGTCATGAGGATAGCCATGATCATACGCAGGCGCATGGTGCGGCGGTTAAGCATGAGGGGGCACACTGATGGATCTGCTCGACAGTTTTATGATGCGCGCGATGCTGGCCGGCGTTGGCGTGATGATCGCCGCCGCGCCCTTGGGCTGTTTTGTGGTCTGGCGGCGGATGGCCTATTTTGGCGACGCAACCGCGCATGCGGCCATTTTGGGCGTCGCGCTAGCGCTGGGCTTTGAGATTTCGATCTTCGCTGGTGTGTTGGGCGTGTCGCTGGCGATGGCGGTGACGGTCAGCACGCTGTCTGGGCGCGGCTATGCGATGGATACGCTCCTCGGGGTGCTGAGCCATTCGGCGCTGGCGTTCGGCCTGGTGGCCGTGTCGTTCCTGCAAGGTGTGCGGGTCGACCTGATGGCCTATCTCTTCGGTGATATTCTGGCGGTCAGCCGTGGTGATCTGGCGGTGATCTGGGGCGGGGCGCTATTGGTGCTGGCACTGGTCTGCTGGCGCTGGTCTGCACTGTTGATGTCGACGCTCAATCCCGACATGGCGCATGCCAGTGGCATTGATCCCAAACGTGAACAGCTGGTGCTGACATTGTCGCTGGCGGTTGTGGTTGCGGTGGCGATCAAAGTGGTGGGCGTGGTGTTGATCGCGGCCTTGTTGATCGTGCCAGCCGCTGCTGCGCGGCCCTTGGTGCGCACGCCAGAGGCCATGGCGGTTCTGGCGGCGGTGATTGGCGTTAGCTCTGTCCTTGGCGGGTTGCAGGGGGCGTTGGTCTTTGACGCCCCGGCAGGGCCAAGCATCGTCTGCGTTGCTGCGCTGATCTTCCTTGCCGTGTCTGTAGGCGACGGGGTGCGGGGCACGCTGCGCGGAAAGTGATCCACTTTCCGCCGCCCCTTTCTGGATCAGAAAGGGTTACGGCAAAAGCTGCAGCCAGCCCCAGACGGTCAGGATACTGGCGGCTGTTCCGATCAGAACCGACGAAGCGGCAACCTTCTGTCCGACGCCGTAGATCGACGCAAAGAGATAGGTATTGATCCCCGGCGCCATTGCTGCCGTCACCACGGCAGAACGTAGCGCGCCGTCGCTCAGTCCTAGTGCGGTGCCAAGGGTGATCACCAGCGCCGGATGCACGATCAGCGACATCGATAGCACATAGCCCATCACCCGCAGATCCCCATCTAGCCTATAGCGCACCAGCACACCGCCCAACCCAAACAGTGCTGCGGGCAGGGCGGTGCGGGCAATTAGATCCAGCGCCACCTGCGCAGGTTCTGGCATTACCAATCCGGTGAGGTTCACGATGAACCCCAGCGCCAGTGCCACCACCAGCGCGTTTCTGAACATCGCATTGCCAATATTCAGAACAGTGCGCCCGACGCCCTGACCGCTGCCATTGGCGCGTCCGCGCACCACCTCCATCACGGTGATACCCAGGAAATAGCAAAACGGCGCATGAATCGACACGATGGCAAAGTTTGACGCCAACGCCTCCACCCCATAGGCGCGCTCGGTAATCGCAAGTCCTAGTAGGACTGAGTTTGAGAACAGGCCGATGAAGCCGATCGCCACACTGTCCACCGCGCCCCGTTTGAACAGGAACCGTGTGCCCAGCATGGCGAGGACAAAACTGGTACCCGCGCCAACGTAGAATGAGGTGAGGAGCCGCCAGTCAAAGCTCTGGCTCAGATCCAGACGGGCGATGGCGGTGAACAGCAGGCAGGGGATGGCGAAGTTCTGGGTGTACTTCATCAGCCCGTCGATCTGGTCACGGCTCATATAGCCGCCACGGGTGCCCGCGTAGCCCACCCCAATGACGAGGAAGACCGGCAGGATGATGTTGAACAGATCTTGCATTGCTCAGGGCCTTGTATGTGCGGCCCTCATGCGGGCGGTGCCGCGTGTCTTAATCAGCTAATGTGATGACCATGCCGTCATAGGCGGCGTTGATGTGATCGGGTGTCTCCGCCTCGACCGTGGCGTAGTCCAGATCCACATGCATGTTGGTCAGGATGCCGCGTTTGGGCTGCATCCGCGCGAACCATTCCAGCGCGGCATCATAGTGCAGATGCGTTGGGTGCGGCGTGCGGCGCAGGGCGTCTAGCACCCAGACATCCAAATTCTCTAGATGCGGCACCACCTCTTCGTGGATTTTGGCCACGTCGGGCAGGTATACTAGACCACCAATGCGGAAGCCAAGCGCGTCAATGCTGCCGTGATTGACCGCAAAGGGGGTGAAGGTGATCGGACCACCGGCGCCGTCGATCACCACGTCACCGTCTATGGTGTGCATGTCGAGGATGGGGGGGTAAGAGCTGCCTTCGGGCTGTACAAAGGCATAGCCGAAGCGGTCAGACAGATCCTTTTGCGTCGGTGCATCGGCCCAGACGGGCAGGCGCGCGCGCATGTTGAACACCACCATGCGCAGATCGTCCAGACCATGTACGTGATCGGCATGGGCATGGGTCCACAGCACCGCATCCAATTCCCCTACGCCTGCATCCAGCAACTGCTGGCGCATATCCGGCGTGGTGTCGATCAGCACGCGGGTGGTGCCTTGATCCGTCACACGTTCCACCAGCATCGAACAGCGGCGGCGGGTGTTTTTGGGGTTTTCGGGGTCGCAATCCCCCCAGATACCGCCCAGTCGCGGCACCCCGCCCGACGATCCACAGCCAAGGATGGTGAAGCGCAACTGAGCCATCAGGCGGCCACCTCATAGGCGGCGGCTTTCCAGAACAGCCGGTCGAAGTTTTCCTGCGTGCGGGCAGCGAAATCGGCGTAGTCCATGCCGAACACCTCGGCGCCCAGCTGCGCGGTATGGACGCTATAGCCCGGCTCATTGCGTTTGCCGCGGAAGGGTTTCGGCGCCAGATAGGGGCTATCCGTTTCCACCAGAATGCGATCCACAGGGGCGCTCGCGAAGATATCGCGCACGTCCTGCGATTTGGGGAAGGTGGCGATGCCCGACATCGACAGGTAGAAACCCAGATCCAGCACCGATTTCGCCAGCTCAGGGCCAGAGCAATAGCAGTGCATCACGCAGGAATAGGCACCGTTGCGGTATTCTGAACTGAGGATATCTGCCATATCCTCATCCGCAGCGCGGGCGTGGATGATCAGTGGCAGCTTGGTTTGACGCGCGGCCTCGATATGTACCAAAAGGCTCTCTTTTTGCACCTCGGCGCTGTCGGCGGTGTAGTGGTAATCCAGACCGCTCTCACCGATGCCGACGAATTTCGGGTGCGCGGCCAGTTTGACCAGTTCCTCAACCGACACCAGCGGCACCTCGGCGGCGGACATCGGGTGCGTGCCTGCGGCGTAAAACACCGGATCGTACGCTTCAGCGATGGCGCGCACGCGCGGCTCTGCCTCCAGCTTGGTGCAGATGGTGACCATGCGGGTCACGCCTGCCTCGACCGCGCGGGCGACGATCTGATCGCGCTCTTCGTCGAAGTCGGGGAAGTCGAGGTGACAGTGGCTGTCGGTGATCTGAATGGTCTGGGTCATCTATCGTCTCTGCCTGTCGCCTGACGACGAGGTTCAGGCGGCTGCGGTTTTCTGTATCTTAAAAATCGTATCTAGGATGAGCGCGGCAGGGTCAAGATTGACCGACCGGCCATGGCGGCTGCGCGCGCCAATCTCTTGCGCCAGTTCGGCCCAAGCGCGGGCCTTTGCAGGGTAGGGGCATAGGCGGGCGATCAGCTCTGCCTCGCCGCGCGCCACCTCGACCATGGGAGGCATGCCTAGGGCGCCAAAACGGGCCAGTCGTGACAGCAGCAGATCGTTGAGCGCAAAGAGCAGGTCCAGCTTGGCCTCCGCCCCACGGGCGGTTGCGCTTTCGGCCAGTTGCAATGCGCGGCCCCGGTCCAGACGGGGCAGGGTGGCGTAGAGGTCCACCAGCGACTGATAAATGCCCAGCCCGTTAAGGCTGGTCAGGCGGATCGCCTCACCCACTGAACCGGCAGACAGTTCCGCCAGCGCGGCGGGCTGTTCCATTTCATGCACGTCCGCCTGTGACAGCGCCTGTTCCATCGCATCCGGTCCTAGCGGGGCCAGTCGCAGTTCGCGGCAGCGCGACCGGATAGTTGGCAACAGGCGCGAGGGCTGGTGACAGATCAGCAGCATGGTGGTGTTGGCAGGGGGTTCCTCCAACACTTTCAGCAGCGCGTTGGCGGCAGAGACGTTCATTTCGTCTGCAGCGTCCACAATCACCACACGCCGTCCGCCATCTGCCGCCGACAGTGCGAAGAAGTTTTTCAGCTTGCGCACCTCACCAACAAGGATTTCGGCGGCCAGCTTGTCGCCCTTGTCGTTGGGGCCACGGCGCAGCAGGAACAGACCCGGTTCCGACATCGCCTGAATGCGGGCGTTAACCGGATGATCTTCGGGACTGTCGAGGGTGGTGGGCTTTTCCGGTGCGCCAAACAGGCCAGTGCCCTGATCAACGGGCTGGGTCAGCAGAAACCGTGCGATTTGCCAGGCCAGCGTGGCCTTACCGATGCCCTTGGGGCCGGTGATCAGCCAGCCGTGATGCAGACGGCCAGAATTGAACGCCTGCAGAAATTCGGCCTGTGCCGTTTCTTGACCGTAAAGGCGGTGGGTTTCACGCGGATGCGGCGCACCTTCGACGCGGTCAGGTTCGGGTAGGTCAACGTCCGCCACGGATCACGCCTCTGCCAGTGCAACGTTGACAGCGGCCAGAATGTCGGCGGCAACGCCGTCCATATCTTGCGCGCCATTGATGATACGGAAGCGGTCGGCAAATTCATCAGCCAGCGCCAGAAAGCCCGCCCGCATCTGGCGTTGCAGATCCGCGCCGAAGCTTTCAAAGCGTTCCTCGACCCCCTGACGGGACAGGGCGCGGGACAGGCCCACCTCTGGGTCCATGTCGATCAGGATGGTCAGATCCGGCTCGCGCCCGATCATCAGGTCATGCAGCTGATCCACCGTGCCCCGCAAATCCCCACGGCTTAGCCCCTGATACATCCGCGTGCTGTCGGCAAAACGGTCGCAGATCACCACTTTACCAGCGGCCAGCGCGGGCAGAATGGTGCGTTCCAGATGGTCGCGGCGGGCGGCGGTGAACAACAGGATCTCTGTTTCAGCCGACCAGCGGTCAGCGTCGCCTTGTAGGACCAGAGCGCGGATTTCCTCGGCCCCCGGCGATCCGCCCGGTTCGCGGGTCAGCACAACCTCGCGCCCCTGCGCCTCTAGCGCTGCGACAAGGCGGCGGCATTGGGTGGATTTACCCGATCCGTCGATGCCTTCAAAACTGATGAACAGACCTGATTGCGGGCCAGCTGTCGCCGTTGCGTTCGTCGTGGTCACGATGCGTCCTCTGGGCCTTGTTCCAGACGGCGCAGCAACATGGTTGCAGCAGTGCCGACACGGGTCAGGAAGCCACCAGCCGCAACCGCACGGTCCGCGACCAGTGGGAAGGACAGCGGTTCTAGTCCGTCAGGTGTCAGGATCAGCTGGCCCAGCTCCTGACCTTCGGCAATCGGTGCTTCGATCGGGCCGTTGTAAACAACTTCTGCCTCGACGGTTTTGCTGTCCAGCGCGGGCAAAAGTGCAGCAATATCCGCTGCGGGGGTCAAGCCCACGCTAGGCGCATCGCCCATCCAGACATCGGCATTGGCGACCACCTCACCCTGTTTGGCCACGTCACGCATCACAAACTGACGAAAGGCCCAGTTCACAATGGTTTCCGCTTCTTTGGCGCGGGCTTTGGCTGTTTCCAGACCGGAAATGACGAAAACCACCCGACGCTCGCCCTGTTTAGCAGAGCCCACCAGACCAAAGCCCGCTTCCTCGGTGTGACCGGTTTTCAGGCCGTCCGCGCCGATACCCAGACCCAATAGCGGGTTGCGGTTGCGGGTGTTTTGCGGGGCGCGACCGTCGAATTTGAACTCGCGCTCGGAAAACAGGGCATAATACTGTGGGAAATCCTCGATCAAGCGGGTGCCCAGCAGGGCCAGATCGCGCATCGACATGCGGTGTCCAATGGCGGGCCAGCCGCTGGAATTTGCGAAGGTGGAATTGGTCATGCCCAGTGCCTGCGCGCGTTGGGTCATGTAGCGGGCAAAGCCTGCCTCGGTTCCATCGGGACTCAGCGCTTCGGCGATGACCACACAGGCGTCGTTGCCAGACAGAACGATGATGCCACGGATCAGATCCTCGACTCGCACGCGGTCGGTGGTGTCCAAGAACATGGTGGAACCGCCAAAGCTCATCGCGTGTTCAGAAACCGGCAGCTTTTCATCAAGGCTAAGGCGGCCATCGCGCACGGCCTCAAACGCGATGTAAAGCGTCATCAGCTTGGACATCGACGCGGGCGGCAGCGGGATGTCGGCGTTTTTGTTCAACAGTACCGTGCCGGTTTTCAGATCCACCACATAGGCAGATTTGGCCTGCGTCTCAAATGCATGCACGCTGGTGGTCATCAGCAGCGCGGTCAGTGCGCCAAGTGCGGATTTACGTAGCAGGGGGATCATGGATCAACCTCCGTCAATTAGGGTCCTGTGCGAAACCGTATAGCATCGCGCAGGGGACCAGAATGGGATCAGTTGCGCACCGCATAAGCATCGGCAAAGCCTTTGGCCTTGATCTTGTTCAACAGGCTGGTGCGTTCTGCGCTGGTCTGGGCAGGGCCGACCAGAACACGCCAGTAGGTCTTGCCCTTCAGGCTAGCCTCTTTCAGCACCGATGGCATGCCTGCGGCCTCCATCTGGTTGGCGGCCTTTTCAGCGTTCGCCTTGACCGAGAAGATGCCGAGCTGCAGGAACGGCTTCTTCAGGCTTGACGCGGCAGGTTTGGGTGCGGGTTTGGGCGCTGGTTTCGGGGCCGCGGCGGCTGTGGAAGCGGGATTTGCCTTGGCCTCGGCATTGTCAATTGCCGCAGCGGCGGACGAAATCGGATCCAGCGCCTTTTCCTCGATCGGTTTGGCGGCAGCGGCCACCTGATCAGCGGGCGGGGCAACGGGCGCCTCGCTTGGGACTTCTTCGCGGCGCAGGGCGGTGACGCTCAGCTGAACCGGTTGACCGGCCAGCATCGACAGCGCGGCTGCAGCATCGGACGAAGTCTGGAAGCGCGGGCCAGGATTGGCGCGTTCACGGCGGAACAGGGCACCGATGACAAATTTACCGTTCGCCTCGTTGCGGATGATAACGCGCTCAGGTTCACTGACATCGGGATGAGCCACCCACACCCCCCCCAGCGACGGGCGACCATCCCAAAGGCCCGCCTCGGTCTGTTGGAAGACATCCGGCGCTTCGATATCGCGTTCAACCAAAGTAACGCTATCTGCCGCAGCTTCGCGCGGTGCTTTGGCAAAAAGCGATCCGTTGGCCCCATCCTGACAGGCGCTGAGCGTTAGCGCCGCACCAGCGAGGATCAGGCCCAGTCGTGCTGCGCCGCTGCGATTGGATACTGCGGTTGTTTTGATCATCTCTCTCGCCTCTGTCCTTTGCCCCGTGAGGTCCGCCGGTTTGGTCCGGTCTTTGCTGCCTGCGGGTGTCCGTTGCGCGAAACCTTAGCCGCAAGCGCCTGTCAAGAAAACCCACAAGCCCAGATCGGCATGCGCAATCGGCAAATTTCCCCGATGCCTGACGCGAATGTGACGCATTCTAACCGAGGCTGCACGTAGGTGTGCGGGCCTCTGTGCCTGGTCCAGGTAGGGGCAAAAGCCGCGCCTGGCAGATTTTCTGCCTAGAACAGTCTTTCAGAATCAATTCGCTACCGTTAAGTCCATTCCAGTCGGAGGAGTGGCAGAGTGGTTGAATGCACCGGTCTTGAAAACCGACGTAGGTGAAAGTCTACCGTGGGTTCGAATCCCACCTCCTCCGCCATAACCCTGGAAAAATCAATGTGTTATGCGTTAATTATGCGGCTACCCATTCTCTTACCCATTGATAATGCGGATGCTTGATTTTCTCAAATTTAACCAAGGGTCGGCTTCCGGACTTCTAATTAACAAATGGCTATGTAATCATTTATAGCTATTTTTACTGAACTCATTTGGTTTAGGGGGTACAGGGACCGATCGGGGTGGGTGTGCCCGTACAAATGTGTATTCTGTTCATTGCGCGCATTAATCTTCAAAAAACAACTCAAGATTGCTTTATTTCGCAATACATTGACCAGTGGTTAAAAGAAAGTGTTATACAGTGGATTCGGCAAATGCGAGGTTTAAAAAAATTAACTTCTGCCCACGCTTCCAGTGTTTTATCACTTCTATCACTACTATGGTAATACTCATCTCTGAGAATTAAGGATATTTATACCTGCCAATCTAATCGAGTTATGCAGTCTTAAAACGGTCAAACCGAAGCATAGTATTGATCAAACAAAGACGACTTCATAGTAGTCCGAAGGTACTTTTTAGCTGGTTTTTAGTTTTTTAATATCGATTAAATTTGCAGGGAAAGCCAGCATAAATAAACTACGGAAACTTTATAGAGCCATCCGGCAGTTTGGCTCCAGACCAAGTCTCCGTGTTGATTAGGTCACTTACTACTTCACGCAGCAACTCCGTCACCAACAACTGAGCCCGTGTGACTGGCCTCCTAGTTGGAGTGATTAAGTGAACTTGCCTGCGCAGCCCGCCCTCTTCAATCTGGCTGACAAACAACGTCCCGGTATCTCGTTCGTCCCTTACCGCATGGGCTGGTAGGATTGAAGCACCGAACCCGTTTGCTACCAAGCTCTTAATGTTGGCGTAGGAATCGATTTCTAGGGCCACGCTAGCGTTAATTCCGATAGCTTGGAACTCTTTGTCGATTAAGTCACGCAGGCCATGTCCTTTACTGGGTAGAACCATCATTTGCTTGGACAACTTTTTTAGGGACACGTGCTCTGCCGCATCAATTCTAGCCTGCGATAAGACAACAAGATTCTCCTCAAGTAAAAGTTCAGATCGAAATCCTGGTAACCCGATGTCGCGATAGAGAATGCACAAATCTACCCTATCCTCAGCCGCCCATGTGCTAATAAATCCGCTCATCGCTTCTGCTATGTTGATTGTAATACGTGGATAGCGCTTGTGTGCAGCGGTTATCAATGGAAGCGACACAATGGCACTGATTGTGCCGGGTAAACCAATACGAACGATGCCTGAGGGATCAGACCCTAGTGTACTAATGTCGTCGATCGTGCGCGACATCTCATCCACGATCCTGCGGCCCCGTTCGATCAATAACAGCCCCGCCTCAGTCGGAATCACACCACTGCGCTGTCTGTGCATCAGAGGCGTCCCCAACTGATCTTCGAGTTTTCGAAGATGCAATGAAAGCGCCGGTTGTGCCACTCCCAAAGTCACAGATGCTGCTGTAATTGATCCTTGTTTCGCGATTTCCAGAAAATATCGCAGCTGCCGTGTGTCAAGCATGCGCCCAGTCCCATACAAATTATATATGGGAATAATACTAAACATATATTTGCGAAATGCTAGCACTACCAATACTTTGTCTAAAAATAATGACAGGAATCCAGACATGAATTTTTTGACTGACGATTATCAAGACATCCGGGACGGCGTGAAGGCACTCTGTGCACAGTTTCCTGCTGAATATCATCGAACGGTTGACGAAGAAAAAGCCTACCCCGAAACCTTCGTTGATGCGTTGACCAAGGAAGGCTGGATGGCTGCCCTGATCCCAGAGGAATACGGCGGTGCGGGCCTCGGTCTGATAGAGGCAAGCGTCATTATGGAAGAAATAAACCGCGCAGGTGGAAACTCTGGCGCGTGTCATGGGCAGATGTACAACATGAACACATTGGTTCGGCATGGATCTGAAGAGCAACGGCAAAAATTTCTACCTAAGATTGCTGCAGGTGAATTACGTCTTCAGTCTATGGGCGTGACCGAGCCCACCACTGGCACCGACACCACAAAGATCAAAACCACCGCCGTCAAGAAAGACGGCCGCTATGTGATCAACGGTCAGAAGGTTTGGATCAGCCGGGTGCAGCACTCGGATTACATGATTCTTCTGGCACGGACCACGCCGCTGGCCGAGGTGAAGAAGAAATCCGAAGGCCTGTCGATCTTCCTTGTCGATATTAAAGAGGCCATGAAATCGGGCATGACGGTCCAGCCTATCCCGAACATGGTCAACCACGAAACAAATGAGCTGTTTTTCGATAACCTAGAAATCCCCGAAGAGAACCTGATCGGAGAAGAAGGCAAGGGATTCAAATACATCCTGACCGGCCTGAACGCCGAACGCGCCCTGATCGCGGCGGAGTGTATCGGCGACGGCTATTGGTTCACCGACAAAGTCACCGCCTATGTCAGCGATCGTCAGGTCTTTGGCCGCCCCATCGGCATGAACCAGGGCGTGCAGTTCCCTATCGCCGAGGCCTTTATCGAAGTCGAGGCCGCCAACTTGATGCGCTATAAGGCTTGCGCGCTTTACGACGCGGGCCAGCCCTGCGGGGCCGAAGCGAATATGGCCAAGTACCTTGCCGCAAAGGCAAGCTGGGAAGCTGCGAACGCCTGTATTCAATTCCATGGTGGTTTTGGTTTCGCAAACGAATACGACGTTGAACGCAAGTTCCGTGAAACGCGTCTCTATCAGGTCGCGCCGATCTCGACCAACCTGATCCTTTCCTACGTCGCCGAGCATATCCTCGGCATGCCGAGGTCGTTCTAATGCTGCGGCTTGAAGGAATTACCGTTGTTGCCATTGAGCAGGCCGTCGCAGCTCCGTTCGCAACGTCCAAGTTTGCAGACGCAGGGGCCAAGGTGTTCAAGATCGAGCGCCCCGAAGGCGACTTTGCCCGCGGATACGACGATGTCGCCAAAGGGCAATCGAGCTATTTTGTCTGGCTCAATCGTGGCAAAGACGCAGTAACGCTGGATCTAGGCTCGGACAAGGGAAAGGAGGCGCTCGAAGCGCTTCTCGCTGACGCCGACGTTCTGATCCAGAACCTGAAACCAGGATCTCTGGCGAAACTCGGGTTTGGGACCGAACGGTTGCGCCGCGATTATCCGCGTCTGGTCACCTGTTCGATCTCCGGCTACGGCGACCACGGCCCGATGGCGGACCGAAAGGCCTATGACCTTCTGATCCAAGCCGAAAGCGGCCTTTGCTCGCTGACTGGCGGACCGTCCGAACCTGCACGTGTCGGCATTTCCATCGTCGATATCGCGACCGGCGCGACGGCATATGCGGCCATTCTCGAAGCGCTGATCCGTCGTGGCGTCACGGGGCAGGGCGCCGACATTTCGGTGTCGATGTTCGACGTCATGGCCGACTGGCTGACCGTTCCGCTCCTGAACCACGAGGGTGGCAAGAGCCCGAAACGCATCGGTCTGGCGCACCCGTCGATCGCGCCCTACGGCGCGTTCCAGCCCAAGTCCGGCTCCGCGATCCTGATCGCTATCCAAAGCGACCGCGAATGGCGGATGCTCTGCCGCGATTTCATCGGGGACGAGGCTTTGGCCAGCGATCCTCGGTTCGCCACCAACGTGGCCCGCGTCAACAACCGTACGGAAACCGATACGGTCGTCGCGGCAGCCTTCAGCAAGATGGATTCCGCCGCCGCGCTGGAACGGCTGTCAGTCACGGGTATCGCCCTGGCATCGGTCAACGACATGGCCGGTCTGTCCCAGCATCCGCACCTGCGTCGTATCACCGTCGACAGCCCGAACGGACCTGTCAGCTTTCCCGCGCCCGCTGCGCGTTTCGTCGGCGAAGAGCGCAATTACGGCGCCGTGCCCGCCTTGAAACCCCTGGAGGAGTGACGATGCAAATCGATATCGCCAAGCTGCAAGGCTGGATCGGGCGCGAGCAAAAAGACAGTGAAGTTCTTTCGACCATGCTTGTGCGTCAGTTCAACGCCACCTTTGACCGGACCTCCGGCACCGAGAAGGAACACGAGGCACCGCTCTTGATCCACCTGTGTCTTGCCCAGCCGACCGCGCCCATGTCTGAACTCGGTCGCGACGGTCACCCCGCACTTGGCGACTTTTTGCCGCCGGTGCCTCTGCCGCGACGTATGTGGGCTGGTGGCTCCTTTACCTTTCACAGTGGGATACGCATCGGTGAAGAGGTCACGCGCCATTCGACGATCGTCGATGTCCAACTGAAAGAAGGCCGCTCGGGCGCACTGTGCTTTGTCACGGTCCAGCACGAGGTCTCCGCCAATGGCCGCGCCGTGCTGAGTGAACGCCAGGACATCGTGTACCGCGACATCCCCGCCGCTTCGCAAGGCAAACCCAAGGCCGAGCCCAAGCCTGCGGCGGTCGGAGAGCATTCACGGGTCGTGGAACCGCACCCGACGCTGCTTTTTCGCTACTCCGCATTGACCTTTAACGGCCACCGCATCCATTACGACAAACCGTTCTGCATCGATGTCGAAGGGTATCCCGGTCTCGTGGTGCACGGCCCGATGCAGGCCACTATGCTCTGTCAATTCGCAGCCGACCTGCGCGGGCAGGCACCGAAGACCTTTGCGTTCCGTTCGCTCTCGCCGATCTATGACAACGCCAATTTCACGGTGAACGCGGCGGAGGAAGGCGATGCGCTCAAGCTCTGGACCGCCCGCACCGGCGGTCCCGTTGCAATGGAGGCGACGGCACAATGGTAAGTTCTATCGCAACGCCGCTTTTCGTGCCCGCTTCCAAGCCCGAGCGGTTCGTCAAGGCCGCAGCTTGCGGCGCGGATGCGGTAATCCTCGATCTCGAAGATGCCGTCGCCGCCGCAGACAAGGAGACGGCCCGCACAGCGCTTGATGCGGCGTTCACCGATTTGCCAGTGATCGTGCGCATCAACGCCATCGGCACGCCGTGGCACGCGGCAGACCTTGCCGCAGTCTCTGGCAAGGGATTTGCCGCTGTCATCCTGCCGAAATCCGAGACCGCCGAAGCGGTGGCGCAGGTTGTGGCTGCCCTGCCGGGGCTACCGGTCATTGCGCTAATCGAGAGCGCGCTCGGCCTTGCCAATGCGCGCACGATCGCGGCGGTTGACGGGGTTGCGCGTCTGGCGTTCGGCTCGGTCGATTTCTGCGCCGACCTAGGATGTGCGCATCTGCGCGAAATTCTGTTGCCGGCGCGCAGCGAACTGGTGCTCGCCTCCCGCTTGGGCGGTATTGCCCCTCCGATAGACGGGGTCACGGTTCAGCTCAACGAACCAGTAGTCACTTTTGAGGACGCGCGCCATGCCCGTGATCTTGGGTTCACCGGCAAGCTTTGCATTCACCCCAGACAGATAGCCGAGGTAAAGCGTGCGTTCGCCCCTTCAGAAGATGAGATTTACTGGGCAAAACGCGTTCTTGAGTCGGGGGACAATGCGGTGTCTGTGGATGGTGCCATGGTCGACGAGCCGGTGCGCATCCGTGCGCGCGCAATTTTAGCCGCATTACGAGAGGAGAGTAACTGACATCTCGATAGCTCCTTTTCGTTCCAGTTATTTTGAACGATTACGATCTCTGGTGCGATATCGCGGCTAATATTGGCAACCGGGCACGGCTTGAAGTGTTCAATATTACGCATGGAATTACGTTGGGAAATCTCACCAAAGATGATCGCGGCTTTACCAAGTTCTGTTTTGCGCGTGTGTATCAGAAGCCACAATAATCCACAGTGGCTGAGTAGGCTAGTCATATGGCGTATCTGGGGGGAAAGGTATCCCAAAAAGTAGCTTTTTGAGTTCTTCATCTTGTTCTTCGCTATACCCAAATTCATCACTGGGGCGCTCTTTTGAAACTAGACCAGCTAAATGATTGGAGCCCCAGATCATAGCATCATAGTTCGCTTCCATTTTATCCTGACAGCCTAACTTGTAGCCGTAAAAGCCCTCGATAGAATCTGAGATATGCTGCAATGCGTCTAGTAGAGGTTGAGCTTGTTCGCGCAAGTCGCTGTGTACCGAAATTTGTAAATTGGCCATTTTCTTGTCCCTGATTTTCGTGTGTTGTGTTTGTTCAATTCGGATACCATTTAGCTCGAAAGCCATCTTCACTGTCTGACCACTGTCGTCGCCGTTTCCATCCGAGCTTTCGGAGAGCAGCAGCAAGCTCTCCAATGTGAGGCATGCCACCTTTTCGGCCTTTCATGCGCACTTGAATCTCAAGCAGGCTGAGCCCTTTTTGTTTTGTTGTGGCTGGTATAGCATCCACTTTTTTTTGAAGCCTCATGTGCAGCGGAGCGAGTGTCTGCGCTTCTGATGCTTCCGGTGTTAGGTGATTTGACTGGCTTGTCTGATACGACAGCAATGCAGATAAAAGCCCGTCCCTGAACTGTTCGTTGTCTCTGAATGTTTCGTCCATTTTCACCTCCTGTTGTGATCACTCGGTGTGGGTATAATTTTGTTCGTCGCGTTGCTGTTATAATATAACAAAATCGAAGCGATGTGAATCGTCTATCTGCTGTAAGAAAACAAAATTAGCCGGATTGCTTTCTAGGGAGATCAAAGGGGGCTTTTGTCAGTTTTGTCAGTGTGCCCCCCGCCCGTTTTTACGAAGAAAACGCAGATTTTTGTAATAATAAGAGGGTACCCCCTACTGACATTACTGACAAAAGGTCCCTCACCCTCCTTTTACGTTTATCTTCGGATTAATGAGAAAGGTCTCCAAAGGCTTGCCACCGGTTTCCTGACGGCTAGCACACAACCACCCATGTTCGATCAGGATTGCAATCGCCTCTGTGGCATCTTCACGCGACGTGAGGTTGGCCCAACCGTTCCTATACACATCGCGTATCGTGAAGCCATCACGCACTTTTGCCGCCTCGATCTTGTCTGCGAGCGACTTCGCGGAGAGATCAGCACTGTTCTTTGCGCTAGCGTAAACGCGGCGCGCATGAGCCCACAAATATTTGTGCCACTTGATAGCGCGTCCAAGCGCCAGTTTGGTGATAGGCCCAGTTCCGCCGTCAATCAGATGAACCAGAAGCGACAAGGCTGGTATCAGACTGCGGTACTTAGCAAGGTGCGACTCCATAGCTGGATGTCGTTCCCCTGAGCGTAGCGCCAACTCCACCTTCTCGCGCCACTTGTCGAAACTTTCTTGCGCCTCATCCGTGAAGTGCAGCCAAGCGGGTGATTCAAGGTCCATTCCTCGCTTTGCGCCGATTACAGTCGTATCAACACCTCGGAGTTTTCGAAAAACCTCTAAAACTGCGTCTTCAGCCGCGATGTCAGGCTTTCGATCGACATTTTTCCAATCCTTGGGGAGGTCCGGCCAAACCAACATCTGAAACCGCTGCATCAATCCATCATCGCCAGCCCCACCTTGGGTTGCTGCTCGGACGTAGTTTTGCAACTTGCCGGGTTGAATCCCGCCGAACATAAGAATGTTCAAGGTTTTGATATGATCACTTCCACGACCAACGCGATCGACCTGAAATGAATTTAAGCCGTTCCAACCCTCAAGATAAAAAGCTCGATCTGCCTCACGCCCCTCGGCACGCAGATTTTCCATCCACCCAGTGAGTTCATCGCGCACATTAATTATACCACGTGGCGATGCCGCACAGAGCATCGCCAATTTTGGTGCCGTAGCATCATTTGTCACCAGCCGCTCCGGTTCTGGTTGAGACGGAGCCACCGGCATCGCATCGGCATTAATGGGGTTGCCCTTCTTTATCGCACTCTCGATCGACTTCTTTTCCACATCGTATCGCAGTTTCTCAAGTTCGTGCTGTCGCAAACGTAATTCGTGTTCTTGAAGCATATCCTTTTCGAGAGCATGCAATGGCTTAAGCGCCATTGAAATCACTGGTGACTTCATCATGCCGGGACGCGCCACTATCGCGCCCCAAAGCGTTACAGGGACAAGCCACCCGATATCTCGGGCCTTGGGAGCGACAACTACCCGGTTCCCCAGTGCAGCTGCACTGGCGACAATTAGCGGTGCGGCAATAAAATCCGCTGGGCACTGCATCCTCTCGGCGGCATCCTGAACGAACGAACGGTATGCGTTGGGTAACAATTCCAAATCGAAAGGCGGAACTTCTGGAAGACCAAATTCGATGGGCTTCGGATCGGGCCATGAAGCAGGGTCTATTTGTGCTCCCTCAGGTTCGCCTTTGGCTTGCTCCGCGTATCTGTTTATCAAACCTTTCAGCTCATCATCGTCAATGGGTGGCCTAAACCGCTCTTGGTTCGCCTGACGTGCCGCAAGCGTAAGAACGTCTTCAGGAATACCGCGACCACGCAGTGACCCGATATAGGCCAGCATAGTTGCGTTACGTGATCCCTCGCCCACTGAGGCGGGCAATTCAAACCCGCAACCTGCGTTTTCGAACGGGTTACGGACCTGGGAAGCAGTTGGCTTCTCCTCTTGTCGCTTCGAACTACCGAACCACTCTTGTTCGAACTGTTCAAGCGCCTCTCCTGCTTCGACAACCTTGCCAGACCCATGCCCGGTAACGGTAAGAAATCGCCCCTTGGAGTACATTTCTCGGTTGTTTTTGTTCCCTCCTTTTAGGGGCTTCGAGTAGGTGACAAATGCGCGGACACCGGTGCCTGACGGCGAAATTTCGTGATATGAACCGCCGAGCGACGCGAGCACATCTTGAACATCTTGGCTTATGAAAGGTTTACCGCATTCTGACGTAACGCATTGGTCAAAATCCAGGCCAATTAGGTACAACGGCGTGCCGTCTTCCCTTTCCATGATCGGTTCGGGTTCGGAGGGCAGGTCAAAAAAGATACCGGCAACCGAACGGTACCCAGCTTTGCCGCCCTTATAAATATTTATTGCAGTCTCGATGTCGCGCCAAGCATTCGGACTGTGGGGATTTGTATTCACACCTGTAACTGGGTGAACCGGGACTTTTCCGAAACGCCCACCGGGCTTTTCACCATCAGTCGCCCATACCCCCCAACGATGAATGCGCTTAAGAAGATCAGGGATGTTATCCGGCAGAACAGATAAAATCGTAGACTTGCTCATTTCTCATCCTCCAACCACCACTCACAACGACTCTGTAAACCCTCGTTAGCCAAGATCGGCCGATGGCCAAATTTCTGCGATTTGGGAAATTTTCCGTCCCAAATTCCACTGAGTAAGTATTTTTTGACTTTACCTTCGCCGTCTAAAAAGAAGCGTTGGATCAGCGTCGACAGTTGGACCGACTTGATGACGGTAACGTATGACATTTGACTCTCCATGTTATTTGGAGGCGCGCCGTAGAGAAGCTAAATAACAGACGGTAAACCGTTCTACAGCTGCCTTTGAGCGCGCGGTTTTTACATAGAGTTGCCATTGAGATAGGCACGGACATCTTCAACACGCCATCGGCTTGATATCTTGCCGAGACGTAGGGGCTTCACGAAGTAGCCCAGTCGTATGTCGCGATAGATTGAAGAACGGCTTCGAGATGCGAGCGTACTTACCGTTTTTAGGTCAACCAGCGCGTCATCTGGCAGTGCCCCAAAGATTTGAATGCAATCCAATTGCGCACGCAATGTATTTTGGTTTTGGTCCATTTCTATGACCTCCGGGTTGTTTCCAGTGTGGGAAGGCATCATAACGAAGCTCCAGCATAATCTGGTCAGCTTGGTTACTTCCGTGGTGCGGTAGAAATGGGTATGCAACGAAGCGCCCATACATGTGCCTTTCTTGAGTGTGCCAGATAGACCCAGTGCATGTCAATATAGTGTATTGTAAATTTTTTGAGCAACTAAATATTGTGTATAGGTAGGCGTTTCGGGAAAATCTATAATCCCTTAATGCGATGTACGTATCTGGATGACAGTGCCCGGAGCATTTGTGGCTTGTTCGCAATATTCTGCCCAAGCAGCCATTAATTTCCGCCGTTTTTCCATCAGCGTTCCTCTGGCATATGCAGCTTCGGCCTTATCCTTGAGTTGATGCGCAAGCGCATGCTCGATGACCTCTCTTGGGAATGCTGTCGTTTCGCCAGCCCAGTCTCGGAAAGTACTTCTGAAACCATGAGTCGTGACTGGCACTTCCATGCGCTTCAGAACTGCACCGAGTGTCATGTCTGACAAAACCCCACCTCGCACTGCTTTAAACACAATTTCATCACCTTGGCCCTTTGGGATTTCCGTAAGAATTTCGACCGCGCGATCTGAGAGCGGGACGCGATGCTCTTTACGGGCTTTCATACGCTCTGCGGGAATTATCCATTCACGCTTTTTCAAATCAAATTCCTGCCACGTCGCTCCTCGAACCTCTCCTGACCGTGCAGATGTCAGAATGAGGAACTCTAGAGCAACTGCCGCTGTTCCGTTGCGCTCTCTCAGTCGTTTTATGAATGCTCCAATTTCATGATAGGGTAGCGCTGGATGGTGTTTCACGACGCGGACCTTAGCAATGGAAGGTAGCGCGTTCTCCAAATTTCCCTGCCATCGAGCAGGATTTTCGCCATCTCGGTGTCCATGTACCTTGGCCCAGTCTAAAACCTTTTCTATCCGGCCACGTGTGCGTTTAGCCGTCTCGGGTGTTTTGTGCCAAATAGGCTTAAGAACCTCCAAGACATGGGCCAATTCGATGTCGTCCACTGCGAGATTACCCAAGACTGGCAGAGCATGTGTTCGGAGGGTATTTTCCCATTGTTGCCGATGTTTGGCATTGCCCCATTCAGTTTGCTTGTCTTCAAGAAACTGACGACAGGCATCCACAAAAAGTAGGCGTTTTCGTTGTGCTGCTCGCAACTCGTCGTTACGGACTTTGCGCTCCTGGATCGGATCTATCCCAGATTCGATTTTGCTTCGTAGTTGCCGAGCTGCTTCGCGTGCCATCGCTAGCGTGACACCCGGATATCCACCTAAGCCAATATCTCTAACCTTATCAGCGATCTTAACCCGCAATATCCAAGAGCGCGCTTGCCCTCGAATTTGTAACCCAAGTCCGGGAACGACGCCAACAGCCTTAAACCCAGGTTTGTTCAGGCGCGAAACTTCAAGTGGAGACAGTTCTTTTGCGATCTTTGGCATTACCCAATATCCTACCCATTATAAAGATTAAGATTGGCTGAGGCGCCGTGGCACGGTATGAGACAGCTCATCTAAAATATAACACATAATAACAAGTACTTAAAGTACAAATGACCGGTTCATATGAGTGCATATGCGTGCAGATAGGTTCATATAAGTTAGATGCAGGGGGACACCTCCTCCGCCATATATTAATAAAAATCAATGACTTGTGTTTTTTTGACGCTCAAGCCCCTGCGCTGCCCCCTTGTGGGCGGCGTTGGGTTTGTTTTCGGTTTAGTCGCGACTTGCCCGATCATTACTCTCCCCCCCGGCTCACCTGACAGCGCTTCAGTTAACCTTATATGTGCGGTTTCCTGAGTGGGGCATTTCTGAGCTTTTTGACTGCGCAGTCAAACCCGCGCAGGGCGGCATGGATACCGCCGTATTGTTTACGCCAGCGATGGAATGTCTGTCCGTTATCTGAACCTGCCTGATTGCATCAATGCGCGGCATTCCCTGGCAGCACAGCACCTCAATCTGCCTAAGCTTCGTGACAATCTCTTCCGGCTTGTGTCGTTTGTTTCCCATATGTGATCCTCCGTTTCCTAACTATAAGCGCGGATCACTTCAGTGGGGGGAGGATCAGCCTTAAGCGCGACTTTCGTCTTGAACTCAGGCGCGTGTTGTTTCCGTTTCGACATCGCTGATCTCCTTTTTGTCGAAGATCAGCGGACAGCAAATCGTAGCTTATATCAGTGTCCAAATTTCGAGGGGTAGCTCAGGTTTTTAGCGTTCGCAGGGACTGTTTTTTAATGAAACGGAAATCAATGATTGCCTTTACGGCAGAATTTTTGATGCGCATTGGATGCAACTTACCCCTTGATCACGCAATAATTTATTTGGTGCACCCTGTGTTGGGCGATCCGCTAAAGCTGAAATTCTGAAGCTTGGATGCTGTCGTGTTTTTGGTTGAGCAACCTTGCAGGGCGAAGGTGCAATAGTTGTGCCGTGCTCTGGCAGGGATGGAGCGAAATTCAATTTTTGTTAGCATTTCGTAGCGTCAGCTTGTAGGCGGAGGCAACGCGTGGTCTATGACGCTGCTTTTGAACTAAAAAACCAGCCTGCCGCTTTGCACAGCGACAGGCTGGTTGCATGTTTTCGGGACATGGATGGCCGTTAGGCGCCGTAAAGCAGCTCCGGTAACCAAAGCACCAGTGAGGGCACGAACGTCAGCAGTAATAGCACCCCGATCAGTGGGATTAGGAAGGGCAGGGTGGCACGGACGCATTGTTCAAACGGCACCTTCGAAACGCGCGACAGAACAAACAGCACCATGCCGACCGGCGGGGTCAACAGTCCCAGCATAAGATTCAAGATGACGATGATCCCCAAGTGGACCGGATCGATCCCGAACTGTGCGGCGACCGGCATCAGCACCGGAACCAGAATGGAAATCGCTGCGATGGTTTCCATGAACAGCCCGACAATCAACACCACCGCCATGATCAATAGTAGTACGACCGCTTTGCTGTCGGTGAACGACAGGACAAATTCGGCAAATTGGGCGGCGACCTGATTGGCGGTCAAAATCCACGCAAAGACCGAGGCTGCGCCAACAATCATCATGATCGCAGCAGTTGTTTCGATGGTTTCCAGTGAAATGACCGCCAGTTTCCGGACGCTGAGTGTGCGGTACACGATTGTACCAAGGAACAACGCGTAAGCGGCGGCGCCGATCGCGGCTTCGGTCGGTGTGAACGCGCCAGATACGATGCCACCGACGATGATCACGGGGGTCATCAGCGGTAGGAAAGCCGCTTTGAAACGGGTGGCGATCACGGTGGGGCTAAAGCTGACGTCGCGCGGATAGTCCCGTTTGCGCGACATCCACCAGATCATTGCGGATAGCGACAGTGCCATCAACAGCCCGGGGATAATGCCCGCGACAAAGAGTTTCCCGATGGAGACAGAGGCCATAACACCAAAAATCACCAGCGGCAGAGAGGGGGGGATGATCGGCCCAATGGTAGAAGAGGCCGCGGTTACGCCGACGCTGAAATCGTCGTCATAGCCCGCTTCGCGCATCGCTTTGATTTCGATAGCCCCCAATCCACCGGCATCTGCTACAGCGGCACCGGACATGCCGGCAAAGATGATGCTGGCACCGACATTTACATGGCCTAAACCGCCGTGCATCCAGCCGACAATGGCACGGGCAAATCCAAAGATGCGCGCAGTGATGCCCGCCGAGTTCATTAGCGCCCCAGCAAGGATAAAGAACGGGATCGCCAGCAATGGGAAGCTGTCCATGCCATTGACCATATTGTGCATCAGCAAGACGGGCGGCAGACCGGAATAGAGGATGTAAGCAAAAGACGACAGCGCCAGAGAGAACGCAATCGGCACCCGCAGCGCCATCAGAATAAAGAGCGATGCAAAGAGAATGATCAGGCCCATGTTGCACCTCGGGATTTCAGGGTTTTCAGGCGCTGCACGATTTGAAAGGCGACGACGCCAAGGTTGCCTGTGGTTAAGACCATAACGGCGATGTGCAGGTAGTATTTCGGGAATGGAAGCGAGACCATCTGCTGAAAAGATGTCCGTTGGATCAGTTCATAGGCGGACCAAATGATAACAGCGAACAACACGACAGATGCGGCCAAGGCAAACAGGTGAACCAGCCCCAGTTTACGGCCGTAGTATTTGTCGACGAATTCCAGTGCGATGTGGCTGCCAACCGCCTGACAGCGGATCGCACCAGCAAAGCCCAAGATGATCAGCAAATAGCGCGCCGCCTCTTCGGTCCACGCGACAGAGTCGTTAAGCACGTAGCGTGTGAAAAACTGCAAGAAGACCACCCCGAACAACGCCGCGAATATCGACAACAGCCCGTAGTCGGCGAAAGTGATCTTGTAAGTCTGAAAGTGTGCTTCGTCTTCGGCAGCCAGCGCATCGAAGTCAATTTCAGGTGGGGTTTCGTCCCTCGACATTGTTCTCTCCTCCCAGAAAGAAAGGCGGGCCCAGAGATGATCCGGGCCCGTCACAAGGATTATTCTTGGATGGCTTGCAGGCGTTCAAAGATTTCTTTGTCCCACGGAACATTGCCGCTGGTCAGCATTGGTGAGACAGCTGCCATGAACGGTGCGCGGTCTACTTCGTTCACGTTTACACCCTGGTCGCGGAACCAACTGACAAGCTCTGCTTCGGATTGAACTATTTCTTCCGAAGTGGCAGCGGCAGCTTCAGCCAGTGCATCCAGCAATAGCTGTCCATCGTCGCCCATTTTGCCCAACGTGACTGGCGATACCACAACTGCCAAAGAGTTGGTGATATGGCCAGTCAGGTTGATGTTGGACTGCACTTCGTAGAACTTCTTGAACTGGATGGTCGGCAGCGGATTTTCCTGCGCATCCACAACACCTTGCTGCAGGGCCAGATACACCTCGGCAAATGCCATCGGTGTCGGGTTGGCGCCGGTTGCTTTCGGGAACATCTGATACGCAGGGGCGTTGGGGGTACGGATTTTCAGGCCGTCCATGTCGGCGGGGGCCAAAATCGGTTTGTTCGATGTCACATGGCGGGCGCCATAGTAGGTCATCGTGGCAATGGTGTTGCCTGAGATGTTTTTGTATTCGCCTGCCATCTCATCAAAGAGGTCAGAGTTTACATAGGCTTTCCAATGCTCAAACGAGCGCATTGTGAACGGATAATCCGAGATGCTGATCGGGCCATATGACTGACCGAGGAAGGCAACGCCGGTATAGATCGCATCAACAGTACCAAGCGACAACGCCTCGTTCAGCGCGGCTTCTTTGCCGAGCTGGGATGCGGGGAACACTTCCATTGTGTAGCGACCGTCGGTCTTTGCTTCTAACAGTTCGGCCGCATTGACCATTGCCGCGTGATAAGGGGTAGACGCCTCATAAACGTGGCCAAAACGCAGGGTTTCCTGTGCCACGCCCGCGGTTGCGCCAAACGCAGACAGGCAGGCCGCACCAAAGACAGCTTGTTTGAAAGTGAACATTTCTTTTCCTCCATGAAGATTTTGAACCGCCTGTTTGTTTTGTTGTTGTGTCAGGCGGCAGGGGTTATTCCGCTGCCAGTTTTGGCAGGAAACGGAAATTTCTGATGCTTTCGGGTTTCATCTGGATCGAGAAGCCAGGGCGCTGCGGGGCCATGTAGGCACCATTTTTGACAACGCAGGGATCCACAAAGTGTTCGTGCAGATGATCGACAAATTCGATCCTCTTGCTGTCCTTCTCACCCGATATGGCGACATAGTCGATCATCGACATGTGCTGCACATATTCACACAGGCCCACGCCGCCAGCATGAGGCCAGACGGGCAGATCGTATTTTGCGGCGATGAGCATGACGGCCAGCACTTCGTTCAGGCCACCCATCCGGCAGCTGTCGATCTGAACGATGTCAATCGCGCCTTGCTGGATGAACTGTTTGAACATGATGCGGTTCTGGCACATCTCGCCCGTCGCAACCTTGATCGGTGCCACACTTTCGCGAATGGTCTTGTGGCCGAAAATATCATCAGGGCTTGTCGGTTCTTCGATAAAGAAAGGACGCGCAAACGACAGCGCCTTGACCCAGTCGATGGCTTGATCCACTTCCCAGACCTGATTGGCGTCGATCATGATATTCATGTCGTCGCCCAATTCTTCGCGTGCGATGGTCAGGCGGCGGATGTCATCGGCCAGGTCGCGGCCCACCTTGAACTTGGTGTGGGTGAAACCAGCCGCTTTCGCTTCGCGGCACAAGCGGCGCAGCTTTTCATCAGTATAGCCAAGCCAACCAGCCGAGGTTGTGTAGCAGGGGTATCCTTCGGCCTGTAGCGACGCGATGCGCTGTTGTTTTCCGCTGGCGGCCTTTGTCAGCAGAGCCAGCGCCTCGTCGGGGGTAATCGCGTCCGTCAGATAGCGGAAATCGACTAGGCGCACGATTTCTTCGGGGCTCATTTCACCGACCAGTTGCCACACTGGTTTGTCAGCCTCTTTGGCCCACAGATCCCAAACGGCATTGACCACGGCACCGGTCGCTAGATGGATCGCGCCCTTGTCCGGGCCGATCCAGCGCAATTGGCTGTCGCTGGTGATATGGCGCCAGAACCGGCCCATATCTTCAGTGATCCAGTCCAGGTCCAAACCGATGACCAGCGCGCCCAATGCTTCGATCGCGGCAACGCACACTTCGTTGCCCCGACCGATTGTAAACGTAAGGCCATGGCCTGCATGAGGACCATCTGTTTCCAGAACCACATAGGCCGCGGAATAGTCCGGATCGGGGTTCATTGCGTCCGACCCATCCAAGCTGGCCGAGGTTGGGAAGCGCAGATCTTCGGTTCTGAGACCTGTGATCTTGGTCATGCGCTTGCCTCGACCTTTTGGCGTTGTACGCCCAGACCCTCGATGCCCAATTCCATTACGTCGCCGGGTTTCAAGTAGACCTCGGGTGTCTGGCCCAGCCCGACGCCCGGAGGGGTGCCGGTCGAAATGACATCGCCGGGTTGCAGCGACATGAATTGCGACAGATGCGAGATGACCGTCGCGACATCAAAGTGCATAGTTTTGGTGGAACCGTCCTGATAGCGGTGCCCGTTCACTTCCAGATACATTGGCAGGTTCTGCGGGTCGGTGATTTCGTCGCGTGTTACCAACCACGGACCGATTGGGCCGAAAGTGTCAGCGGATTTACCTTTGACCCATTGGCCCGAACGATGCAGCTGGAAGTCACGTTCAGACAGGTCATTCACGACGCAGTATCCAGCGACATGATCCAGCGCATCTGCTTCGGATACGTACTTGGCCTCTTTCCCGATCACGACGCCCAGTTCGACCTCCCAGTCGGTTTTGACCGAATTGCGGGGGATTTCCACGGTGTCATCGGGACCGGTAATCGCTGAGGTTGCTTTGAAGAAGATCACCGGCTCTTCGGGCAATTCCATGCCGCTTTCAGCGGCGTGATCGGCATAGTTCAGACCGATACAGATGAATTTGCCCACCTGCCCGACGCAGGCCCCAATGCGGGGGGAACCTTCGACCAAGGGAAGGGCGTCTACGTCCAAGTCGCGGATCGTAGCAAGGCCAGCATCCGACAGCACAGCGCCCGAGATATCAGCGACTTTGTCAGATAGGTCGCGGATGTTGCCGTCTGTATCCAGCAGGCCCGGTTTTTCCTGCCCAACAGGGCCATAACGCAGAAGTTTCATATTCTTTTCCTCGGTTAGATGGTCCAACCGCCGTCGATGGCGAACGTCTGACCCGTTGTGAAGGCGGCCTCATCACTGGCCAGATATGTGGCAAGCGCGGCGATCTCTTCGGCCTTGCCGATGCGTTCCATCGGCTGGCGCGCGATGAAGTCTTGCAGCGATTTTTCATAGTCACCTGTGGCGCGCAGGCGGTCATGCAGGCTGGGACTATCAACGGTGCCGGGGCAGATCGCATTGCAGCGGATGCCTTTGGTGACAAAATCCGCGGCGATGGACTTGGTCAGGCCAACAACCGCCGCCTTCGAGGCGCAATAGGAAAAGCGGTTGGGGACACCTTTGACCGACGATGCAACCGATGCCATGTTGATAATGGCACCGCCTCCGTTTTCCAGCATTCCGGGCAGTACCAGTTTGGCCAGCCGGAACATCGCCTTGGCGTTCAGGTTGAAGCTGAAATCCCACTGGTCGTCGTCACATTCCAGAATGGACCCAGCGCCGACAAACCCAGCGCAGTTGAACAAAATGTCCAGCGGGCCTGCCTCTGCCACGGCCTGTGTGACGGCTTCGGCATCTGTGACGTCCAGTTTCAGCGCAGTGACACCCTCAAGGGCGGACAATTCAGCCAGAGCGGTTTCGTTGATGTCACAGGCGATGACCTTGGCCCCTTCGGCGACATAGCGTTCGACGCTTGCACGTCCGATGCCTTGGCCTGCGGCCGTAATCAGGGCCCGTTTTCCGGCCAGTCGGTACTTCGATTGTAGCATTTCGTCCTCGATTTCAGATGAAGGGGATTTGGTGCGCTTTGCGTTGTGACGGCAGGGCTGTGCCCTCCTCGAATGCTGCGGATGCGCGTTGCTCACGCGCCACCAATTTTCCTCCTCCAAGCAACTCCTCTTTTATCCAAATACAAATAATTCATTTATCTGTAAATACTAACATGAAAGAAGTGCTAACATGTCAGTTTCCGTTGCTAGCCTTGAGAGACGAGCCGAGTTTGCTATAACCACCCGCGGAGGAGCGCGAATTGACACAGAAAACGACCAAATACAGTGCGCCAGCCCTTGAAAAGGGCCTTGATATTATTGAACTTTTGTCGATTAGCGGTAGCGGTATGTCCCAGGGTGACATTGCAAAGGCGCTGGACCGCTCGCAGAGTGAAATCTACCGTATGCTGTCCACGCTGGTTCAGCGTGGCTATGTCATTCGTTCCGTCGAAGATGACCTCTATTCGCTCAGCCTGAAGCTATTTGCGGTCTCTCAGCGGCTCCCTCCGGTGGAGCGTTTGTTGGAAATAGCGATTCCCCGGATGCGGGTGATTACCAAACGGGCATGGCAGTCCTGCCATATGGGGATGGAAAGCAATGGCAGCATTGTCATCGTCGCCTCGGTTTCCTCGCCGTGGAGTTGGGGGCTTTCGCTGCGGGCGGGATCCGTTGTCGGTCTGGGCAATACTGGTACTGGTCGTGTGCTTGCAGCGTTTCGAACGGATGAGCAAATCGACGAGCTGCTGGATGACCACCAGCTGGCACCCGGAGAGCCAGAAATCGACCGTGCGGAGTTTATGGACCATGTCGCACGGATCCGCGAAGTCGGATATGAGCGGATGCCCTCATCTACCGTTCTGGGGGTCACCAACTTGGTATTTCCCGTGTTCGATAAGGATTGTCGCGCGATTTCGGTCGTGAACTGTCCTTACATGGAACGCATTGATAATCTGCAGGCACCATCGGTTGATGAGGTCATGGATATCTACAAAACTTTCGCGGATGAACTGACCGCCTACTACAATGGGCAGACCCTGAATTGGACAGAGAGTTGATATCTCGTTTGGCATGATCACGTTGGGATAAGCCCACGTGCTGTCTGCAAATACAATGAAGGCCAGTCATTCCCGATATGGGATGACCGGCCTTTTTATTGCGCTGTCGCGTTGCTGTTATCCGTCGCTCACAGCAGTGCACGTACTTTCTCTAGCAGGGCGGCGTTTACGGCCACGCCGTCTGTTGCTGCGCGCACGCGGGCAGTCTGGCGGCCATCGCCGGGCAGGCGCGCCCCGTCTTGGTCGCGGAACGATGCGACCAGCGCCGCCAGTTTTTCCTGGAACAAACCGCCGGATGTGGCTTCGGGGTCAATCGCGATGAAAAACTGGCCGGTCTTCGGCGGGCCACCTGCGGTGCCAGAGAACGGGCTGGCGACAGAGCCGAGGGTCGCGCCAGTCATGGCTGCGGCCATCAGTTCCACGGTCAGCGCGATGCCCACGCCTTTGTAGCCGCCAGAGGGAACCATGGACCCTTTCAGGCCTGCCTCAGGATCGGTGGTGGGCTGGCCGTTTGCATCCAGAACCCAGCCTTCGGGCACGGGTTGGCCTTCGCGGGCGTGTTTCATCACCTCACTTTTGGCGATGGTGCTGGCAGATTGGTCGATCAGCAGCGCGGCGTTCCCTTCAGCGTCGGGGGCCGAGATGGAGAATGGGTTGGTGCCTACAACAGGCTTGGCGCCGCCCGACGGTGCGATGGAGGCTGGCGCGTTGGTGAAACCGATGCCCATCAGGCCTGCCTGTGCCAGACGTTGGGTGTGCACACCCAGAACACCACAGTTGTAGGAATTGTTCACAGCCAGAACCGCAACGCCCATTTCTTTGGCCAGCGGGATCAGTTTTTCAAAGCCGAGATCGATGGCGCTATGGGCAAAACCCGTGGCCGCGTCCACGGTGACGACGGCAGGGCGGGGTTGATCCACAACAGGTTTTGCCTGCCCGTCAACCTTGCCGCATTCAACGTGCTGGGCATAGATCGGGATGTAGGCAAGGCCATGCGATGCAACGCCATCCGCTTCTGTCATGGCGGTGGCAACGGCGAGGGGGCGGGCATTCTCTTCGGATGTGCCTGCCTTGACCAGTGCGTCAAAGGCGAGCGTTTCGATTTCTGCGAGGGAGAGTGTTTCCGTGGCGGTCATGTTTGATCTTTCTATTTCACACATCGGATGCGGGTGGGGGAGGATCCACCCGCACAAGAGATTAGTCGTTGTCGCTAACGCCCGCGCCCGCGCCGCGCAGGCGGCTTTCTTCGGTGGCGGGGGCAAAGGTGCGGTGGGCAAATTTGCCCAGCTGGTCCCAGCTATCTTCGCACACTTCGGCGCGCATGACGGGTTCGCGTTTTCCGGTCATTTCTGCAGGGGCAGAAAAGACCAGCGTGGCGGCATGTTTGGATCGCAACGCCTCTGCTTCGCCTTGCACGCACAGTTGCTTGCCATCAGTGGCAACCCGCGCACCGTCCCATTCGGCGGCGACGGGCACGCCAAGGCGCAATGCCGCGCCGCCCATGAAGGGCACCGCCAGCAAGGGCAGGCTGACGTTTTGCATGGTGATGGTGCCGCGTTCCAACAGGCGCACGGCGCAGTCCGACAGCGATGCGCCTGCGATCAACGGGCTCATCCGGCGGGTTGGGGCGTGCCAGATATCCGCACTGAGAGAGACGGGCGATACATCAATCGGCGGGATGCGGTCGTTCATCTGCAACAGCTCGGTCAGCATTTCTGTTCCCGGAAAACCGAATGCCGACAGCCAGCGCGTACCTTTGGCGGCCTCTTCGGACAGGCCCCAGGACAGGCCAGCGCCGCGTGCGGCGCGTTTGCTCATCGCTTCGATTTCGTTCAATGAGTGGCTCATGCTGCGCTCTCCTCGAGTTTGGTGTCAGCAGCCGGGAATACCCAGAAGTCGGCGTTTTCAGGGGTCAGTTCCATCGGCAGCGGCGCGTTGCCGTACATGCAGATGCGCACCCAGCGATCCGAACGCGGGTCAAATTGCGTGGCCCCAAAGAAGGCCAGTTTGCAACGCAGCATGTCGATTGGCAGAACCTGATCGGAAATCGTGTTGTCGCGAATTTCCGCATAAGGCGCACGGCCAACGATCTGGGCACGGCGCAGTACGTGGCGGTGTTCGGGGTGGCGCAGTAGGAAGTCGGCTACCTGTGCCTCATCCGGCCAGTGGGACAGCGCTTTGAACAGCTGCGCGGCATCGCGACCCGGTGCCAGCGGTTGTTCATATTCCTCGATCGGCTCTTCGAACCGTTCACCCAGCCGCGGTTCCAGTTTTTCTTCGGAAACATACCACGCACGGGCGCGGTTGGCTGGGCTCTGCCAGTCAGTATCGATCGCCCAAGAATACACGTCGGTCAGTAGGGCGCGCAGATCGCGCACACTCATCGCGCCAGCGATACGGAAGGTGGCGGTGTTGTCGGCTGCCATATCCCATGCAAAGTCGTCCACCAATGCCCCGTAGGGTTCAAGGATCAGGGAGGCAATCCATTCCTGCCCCTCCAGCGAGAGCGTGTCCGCTGCCCAACGATAAAGCTTATCCCAAGGGTGGTCATCCGTCAGATCTGCTGCAGCCAGATAGGCGTCTACCTTGGCCACGTCAGATCGCAGGCCCTGTAGCTTCTCGATCTGGATCGGATGTTCAGAATGCCATTTAGCGATAGTGACTTTGCTGCGCGCGACCAGCGACTTGAACAGTGCCACGTCTTCAGGGCTGGCGGATGCCAGGCTGCGCACGGTCTGAATTGCGTTTTCGCGGGCGGAAATCCAGTTGTTGAACAGAACCGGATGGTTCAGCAGAAACGGTGCCATGCCGAGGCCGGTAGAGTTGCCGATCCCCATCGAACGGCCCAGTTCAGGCGACAGGCTTGCAGCGGTGGTGCCGTTTGCGGCAGCGCGACGGTTTGCCATATGCTGTACCAAATCCAGCACGAACCAGCGGGTCAGGTAGACCGACAGCATTTCCACCTGAAACGGGGCGGCGAATTCGGGGCGGTCGGCAATCATTTCGCGATCAGCCGCGCCCAGCTTGCCGGATCCATAGACCGCAGTGGTGCGCATCAGATAGCCAACGGCATTAATCTGTTCGGGGTCAGGTTGGCGTCCATCTGCTAGGCAGGACACCACATGTTCCCACAGTCGCACGGAACGGTTGGCGCGCGACACGGACAATTCTGTTCCGGTGACGCGGCCAGCTTCTTGAACCGGGATGTTGTTGCTAAGGCGTTCGATGTCTTGGGCAGTGGGGATGCCATCAAACAGGGTAAAGGTCGCATCCCATGCCTCCGCGATCACGCGGTCGGATCGTTTTTCAGCTGGCAGATCGTGGGCGAATGCAATCAGTGAATACGAACGTTCGGGACCGTGCACGGTGTAAACCGCATGGCCTTCGCCTGCGTCATTCACATCAAATGCGGTTTTCTCAAAACGCCAGCCTTCACGGGCCAGACGACGGGTCAGCACGCGCATGAATGACAGGCGGGATTGGTGGATGGAACCCAAACGCGCGAGGCGCATAACGGTGTTGGGGGCACGGCGTTGAATATCGGTCATGCTCTTGGCCTTTGCAGTCAGAACGGTTGTGCATTCGGGGGGTAAGGCGACATGCCGGAAACAGGCCGCGAATACACGACGAGAGTGTTAGGCGCCCAAAGGCGCCCAACCATAACTTAGTTCTCTTTCCCTTTCGCCAAGGTGATGCGCAGGGCATCCCACAGCGAAGGCAGCAAAATCAGTGACACAGGTACTGCTGTGACAACGATAAAGCTCTGCAGTTTGGAGACACCGCCCGATCCGACGGAGATCAGGATCACGGCCATGACCCCCATAGCGATCCCCCAGAAAACACGCACAGCCGCCGGCGGGTTGTCGCCTTTGGTCATGGTGGCGGAGATCACATAGCTCATCGAGTCGCCGGTGGTGGCTACGAAGATCGTGGTCAGGATAAGGAACAGGATCGAGATCAGGAAGCCCATCGGCAGGTTTGACGTGATCGCCAGCAGCGCCGCAGGCAGGTTGAACCCTTCGAAGGCTTTCGAGATGGTGCCCGGATCAGCCAGTTCCATCGAGATGCCGGTGCCACCGATGATGGTGAACCAGAAGTTGGTCACGATCGGCGCGATGATCGACAGCATGATGATGATCGAACGGATCGAACGGCCGCGCGAGACACGGGCGATGAACATCGCCATCAGCGGGCCATAGCCCATGAACCAGCCCCAGAAGAACACAGTCCACCAGCCCAGCCAGCCAGGTGCGCCAAACAGACCCGCATCACCACGATACAGCGCCATCTGGAAGAAGTTGGCAATGTAGGTGCCAAAACCAGAGAAGAACGAGCCAAAGATAAAACCGGTCGGCCCTGCGATCAACACAAACAGCAGCAGTGCAGCGGCCAGAATGACGTTGATCTTGGACAAGAGCTGAATGCCACGCGACAGGCCAGTCATTGCAGAAATGGTGTAGATGCTGACAAGTGCCGCAATCACCATGAACTGCGTTGCAAACCCGTTCGGGATGCCAAACAGATCCTCCAGACCATAGGCGACCTGTAGCCCAAGGAAACCGATAGGACCAACAGTGCCCGCAACCACAGCGATGATCGATGAGGCATCAGCAATCAGACCAATCGGGCCGTTGATCGCTTTGTCCCCAAACACAGGGTATAGCAGGGTGCGCGGCGCCAGAGGCAGACCCTTTTCATAGTGGTAGTGCATCAGCATTACGGTCGACAGCGAACCAAGGATGGCCCAGGCTAGGAAACCCCAGTGCATGAAGCTCTGTGCCATGGCTGCATTTACGGCCTCAGGCGTGCCTGCTTCAGCGCCGTAGAGTGGCGGGGAATACAGGTAGTGCGCAATCGGCTCACCTGCAGCCCAGAACACGCCGCCGCCAGCAAGCAGCGTACACATGATCATCGAACCCCACTGGAATGTGGTAAATTCCGGCGCGGCCAGATTGCCTAGGATCGCTTTGCCGCCGGGCAGAACGCACAGCAGTAGACCGATCAGGAATGTCGCCAGCAGCAGAACCTGCCAGTACAGTCCGAAATACGTGGCAGAGATGTTAAAACCCCAGTCTACAGCCGCTGACAGCGCGTCAAGGTTGACCAGCGCAGCGATACAGAACAGCCCGATAAAGCCCCCTGAGATCAGGAAAAGCGGCTTGTTCACCTTGCCTTCCTGACCGTTTGTTTCCAACGATTTGTCCGTCATACTTCCCTCCTTGGTGGTGGCCCCTCCTGTTCACCCGGGGCCACAATATTTCTTCGAATCCGTTAGCTTTTGGCTTGTGGCTCGAAGTTTTCTGCAAAAAAGCGGTACCAGTTGCCGCCCATGATCCCGGCGACTTCGTCGTCGTTCATTCCCACGGCCTTCAGGCCGTTCTCGATGTTGCCAAAGTGGCGGTTGTCTTCGAACCAGCTGGGCATTTGCGGGAAACCGGGCGCGGATTTGGATCCTTCGCCGTAGTCGATTTCCTTGGTCCAGCGGCCAACGCGCATCCATTCGACGATGCTGTCGGGTTGATCCAGACACAGGTCTGTGCCGATCCCCAGATGTTCCGCACCATATTTGTCGGCAGTGCGCGCCACCATTTCGCAGAAGCTTTCCAACGTGCAGTCGGATTTGTCCTTCAGGTGGTGCGGGTAGACTGAGAAGCCCAGCATGCCGCCGTTTTCCGTCACCGCGCGCAACACGTTGTCCCGTTTGTTGCGCAATGCCGGTGCCCATTCATGCGGGTTGGCGTGGGTGATGGTGATTGGACGTTCGGACAGCTCTGCCGCTTCGATGGTGGAACGATCGGCAGAATGGCTCATGTCGATGACCAGACCCACGCGGTTCATCTCTTTGATGACCTTTTTACCCATGCGGGTGATGCCGGGATCTTCGGCCTCATAACAGCCGGTCGCCAGCAGCGACTGGTTGTTATAGGACAGCTGCATGAAGCGTGCGCCAAGGGTGTGAACGATTTCGACCAGCCCAATGTCGTCTTCGATGGGCGAGGGGTTCTGAAACCCGAAGAATACTGCCGTGCGGCCAGTTTCACGCGCCTTGTCGATGTCGCTGGCCCACAGGCCTTTCATGATCAGGTCCGGATACTCTTCGAACCAGCGGTTCCACTTTTCAAAGTTCAGAACCGTTTCACGAAAGTTTTCGTGGTAGGCGATGGTGACGTGGATTGCATCCACGCCCCCTTCACGAAGCTGGCGGAAGATCTTCTCCGACCAGTTGGCGTATTGAAGACCATCAATCAGCATCAGACAGCACCTGCGCTGATATAGGCGGTTTTCACGGTGGTGTAGAACTCTGCCGCGGCTTTGCCCTGTTCACGCGGACCGTAGGAGCTGTCGCCACGACCGCCGAACGGCACGTGGTAGTCCGTGCCTGCGGTAGGCAGGTTCACGGTGACAACACCGGTCTGCGCATTGCGGCGGAAGTGCGTCGCGCGGGCCAGCGATTTGGTCACAATGCCCGAGGTCAGGCCAAAGTTGGTGTCGTTGACGGTGGCTAGCGCCTCGTCATAGCTGCCAACTTTGATCACAGAGGTCAGCGGCGCAAACATCTCTTCACGGTTGATGCGCATGTCGTTGGTGGTGTTCAGGAACACGCCGGGCGACATGTAGAAACCGTTGTGCGGCATTTCCAAGCGCACGCCGCCACAGGCCAGCTCTGCGCCTTCGGATTTGCCCAGATCAACATAGGCCAGATTTTCGTTCAGTTGCTGTTCGCTGACAACGGGGCCCATCTGCGTGCCTTCTTCCAGCGCGTGACCCACTTTCATCGCCTGCGTGCCAGCAATCAGCTTTTCGACGAAGGTATCATGCACGGCTTCATGCACGACCAGACGCGAGGAGGCAGTACATTTCTGACCGGTGCCACCAAAGGCGCCGCCAAGGGCCAGCGAAACGGCCAGATCCAGATCCGCGTCGTCCATAACGGCCAGTGCGTTTTTCGACCCCATTTCCATCTGCACCTTGGTCAGGTTCTGGATGGCAGCGGCGGCGATACCTTTGCCCACAGGAACCGAACCGGTGAAGGAGATGGCGTTGACCTTCGGGCTTTCGACCAGACGCTGACCGATTTCACGGCCTGCGCCCATCACCAGACTGAACAGACCCTTCGGGATGTCCTGACGGTTGATAATCTCGGTCAATGCAACGGCAGAGGCCGGGGTGATGTTCGCGGGCTTCCACACTACGGCGTTGCCATAGCAAAGCGCCGGTGCGATTTTCCACGATGCGGTTGCCGTCGGGAAGTTCCAGGGCGAGATGATCGCAACAGTACCTACCGCTTCGCGGCGGACGTCGATTTCGATGTCGGGACGTACGGAGTCGGCGTTTTCACCGATCTGGCGCAGGCATTCAGCCGCATAGTAGGTGAAGAATTGGCCCGCGCGATAAACCTCGCCCTTACCCTCGGCGAAGGGTTTGCCTTCTTCACGCGCCAGCAGGGTGCCCAGCTCTTCGCAGCGTGCCATCAATTCGTTGCCGATGGCGTTCAGAACGGCTTGCTTGCGCTCAATACCATATGCGGCCCATTCTTTCTGTGCGATCTTTGCTTGATCAAGCGTTGCCTCCAGCTGGTCGCCGCTGGCCTGAGCAAAGATGCCCACCAGATCGGACAGATCCGAAGGGTTGCGGTTTTCAATTTCGCCTACGCCAGCCAGCCATTCGCCGGCAATTAGGTTTTTCTGCAGATCAGCCATAGCGGTATCGCCTCATTTAGAAGTCAGTTTCCCTGCGTATGGACTTTCTTTTATAGTTCAATCAAACTAAAATTATTGAAGGCAATTTAAGAAAAATTGAAGGTGTCGGCATGGCGCTCAAAATCGAGATGCTGCGGGGGTTCGCCACCGTTGCCCGCAGCGGCAACCTCAGCGATGCGGCCCAAACGCTGGGGCGCACGCCTTCGGCTGTTTCGATGATGCTGAAGCAGTTGGAAACCCATCTGGGCGAACCGTTGTTTGAAACCGATCGCAAAAGCAAACTGACTGCTTTGGGTGCCTACGTTCTGGAACAAGCGGAACGCGAACTGCAACAGTTCGACAACACTGTCAAAGCTATCGAAGGTTTTGCCAAGGCAACCCATGGTCGCGTGCGCATCGCCACAGTGCCTTCTGTTGCGGGCACGATTATACCGCAGGTTTTTTCACGCCATATCAGCGACTACCACAATGTCGATATCGAATTGCGCGATATGGATTCTACGTCGATCCTGCACGAATTATCCCGAGATCGCATCGACATCGGCATTGCGACCATCGGTCAGCAAACGGCAGGGTTGAGTAGCCAGCATTTGCTATCTGACACCTTTGGCGTGATTTGTGCCCCCACTCATCCATTGGCCCAAGAGGAAGGTCCCGTGCCATGGGAGGCGTTGGCGAACGAGCGACTGATTGCCAATTCTCTGTCGGCGAGCATTGGCGCGGAACCATCGATTCAACTGCATGCCGGGGCATTGATTTCGGCGCATAACCTGACCTCTATTATGGGGATGGTACATGCGAATATCGGCATCACTGTTTTGCCCAAGATGGTGATCAATGCGATTAATTCCGCCAACCTTGTTTTTCGTCCCCTTTGCGGCCCACAGGTAAAGCGTGAGATTCACCTGCTGCGGCGTGCCGATTCGACCCTGTCACCAGCGGCGCGGTTGTTGGAACGTCACATTCTGGAGGTGGCGACTGAAATATCGCAGGATACCCTGATTTGATCAGTTCCCCTCTGGCCTGCGTGCCAGTTTTGTACGCAATTCAGTCTTTAGCACCTTGCCGTAGTTGTTTTTGGGCAGCTCAGAGACGTTTAGGTACGTCTTGGGCCGTTTGAAACGCGCGATTTGGTCTAGGCATAGCGCATCCAAACCCTCAGCAGTGGCGGTGCCGACGATGAAGGCGACGACTTCCTCACCCCAATCGGCATGAGGACGACCGACAACAGCGACTTCGCTCACTTCGGGGTGGGATAGCAGCACCTCTTCAACTTCGCGGGGGTATATGTTGGATCCGCCCGAGATAATCATGTCCTTTGACCGATCCTGCAGGGTCACATACCCATCGGTGTCCATCGTTCCCATGTCGCCCGTCCACAGCCACCCCTCGCGGAGGGTTTTGGTCGTGGCGTCAGTATTGCGCCAATAGCCGGGCATCACCGTATCGCCGCGTACAGTGATTTCGCCGCTGGTGCCAATGGGGCATTCGACGCCTGCCGCATCCATAATACGCACCTGCACGGTTGTCTGCGCCTTACCAACTGAATTGAGCCGCGCGCGCCAGTTGGGGTGGGTGCGGTCGCTCACGTCATGGCGGGGCAACGCGGTGATCCCCATCGGGCATTCCCCCTGACCGTAGATCTGGACAAAACGTGGGCCCATCACCGCGACGGCCTCTAGGATGTCGGCCTCATACATTGGGCCGCCTGCGTAGCAGATGGTGCGTAACCCCTCACCAGTTGAGCCGCTCGCCTTGGCGCAATCGACCAAACGCCGCACCATTGTCGGCGCGGCAAACATCGTGACCGAGCCGAGAGCGCGACCGAGAGACAGGATTTCGGCGGGTTCAAAACCGCCACTGTCTGGCACCACATGACGTGCGCCGCGGATTACATGCATGAAATTGTACAGCCCCGCGCCATGTGACATCGGCGCCGCATAAAGGATGGCGTCGCCTTCCAGCACGTCATCAACGTCGATGAAATAGCAACTGACCATCGACGCGATGTTGCCACAGGTGATTATGACACCTTTGGGCTTGCCTGTGGTGCCAGAGGTGTAAAACAGCCAGGCCATATCGCTGCTATCCATGTCCACCGGTCGGGGCATGGGGGGCATGGCTATCAAATCCGCCCATTCCGTCCCATCCACCGAAATGGCGGGGCGCGTGAGATCCGCCGAACGCGCGTCATCGCTGAGTGTTAGGGCGCAATCGGCGTTTTCGATGATCCAGTCGGCTTCTTTCGGGTGTAGCTTGGCATTGATCGGAACTGCAGCCGCGCCAGTGAACCAGATCCCATAGAGTGCGATCAGATAGTCGATCCGATTGCTCATAAATACCGCGATACGGTCCCCTTTGCCGATGCCGCGCGACAGCAGACCAGCGCCAAGGCGTGCGGCGGCGGTGTGAAATTGGCTGTAGGTATGTGTGATGACCTCTCCATGTAGCAGGGCAGGGCGGTCAGCATCGCGCCTTGCCGTGCGGGCCAGCCATTCTGCCGGGTTCATTGTGGCACCGTTTGGGGTTGTTTTACGTTCATGCGGACCTCCCTTAACTGGCGGGCAGGATAATAGGTTCGGTCGCTGCTTGTGATCCGTGAGACTACGTAATTACGTCCGCCGCTTAGCTGTCTGGGGCGAGTTTGTGCAATTCGTTCAACAGGTCCGCCCGCGACCGCGACCGGTGGCGTTTTAGCAGCACCGCAGCCCGATCGGCATCGCGGTCAAGGCATAGCTCCATCAGTTGGCGATGTTCTGCGTCCACTTCGGCCACATAGTCAGGGTTTTGGATGCGTTTGGGCAGCAGGATGCGGCGATAGCGTTCACCATGTAGGTTCAGAACCCGCACGTAGAATTTGTGCCAGTCCGACGATCCCGCATCAATTAACGCAAGGTGGAAGTTCCTATGGCGCGCCTCGCGGGAGACGATATCGTCTTCGATGCCGCCCCCACGGGTCAGTCGGTGATAGGCAAGGATCAGGTTTTCTTCCCAAGCGGTATCGCCAATGTCGATTGCGGTGCGCAGCGCGTGGGCTTCCAGCGCGTCACGCAGGTCATGCACTTCGGCAAAGTCGACGGCTGACAGCCCCTTCACCTTAAATCCAGTCATTCCCCGCGATTCGACGAACCGTTCGCCCATCAGGCGGTTCATCACTTCGCGGCAGGAACCGACGCTACCCCGATAGGTGGTGGACAGATCGCGCACCTTCAACTTGCTCCCCGGGGCCAGTTTGCCCGAGCGGATATCCTCCAGAACTTCCTCATAGATCCGTAAGGTCACGGATTCTTTGGGGGAATCTGCGGTGTTCACCTTTGTTTCGGCGGGAGAGACGCTGTGATTTTCCATAGTCAAAGCATAGCGCCTTTTTCAGTCAATCGAACAGGTAAAAATTTATTTGACTGAAATTTTGCTTATGATTAGCCTAAATAAAAATGTTCGAACATTTTGCATAGGAACGTACAAATGGAAAATGGCTACCACATCTCACCGATGCCTGCGCAGCTGCCCGCCGCAGTGATCGAGGCCTTTGACGGTGTGTCAGTGGCGACCGTCGGTCATTTGTTGTGGGATGGGTTTCTGGATCATCGTCAGATCACGGCCCGCCAACCGGATACGCGTATCATCGGCACAGCGGTTACGATCCGTTTGCCGTCGCCGGATACGGCGCTGTTGCATTATCTGACGGCGCGACTGCGTCCGGGGGATGTTGTGGTGATTGATCGCTGCGGTGATACGCGCATGGCCTGCCTTGGTGGGAATGTCGGATTGGCAATGGCTGTGGCTGGCGCCGCTGGTGCCATCGTTGATGGCCCGATCTGCGATCCTGACGAAATTCGCGAACACGGGTTTGCCGTTTGGTCGAACGGGGTGTCCCCAATCACAACGCGCCGTATGGACCCGCCGATGGGACAATTGAATGTGCCTGTCACCTGCGGGGGTGTCACTGTGCATCCGGGCGATGTGATCATTGCCGATGAAAGCGGCGTTCTGTGCGTGCCGCGTGCGAATGCCATGACTGTGGCGGCTGCCGCCAGCAAGAAAGAGGCGGTCAGCGGTGGCCGTCAGCAGCAATTGCGCGATGGCGCCAATCTGTCGGTTCTGACCGGTGCAGAAGAGCGTGTTGCAAAATACCTGATCCCTGCCGCGGACGCGGCGGTGGATCCAACAATCAAGAAAAATCAGGAGCAAGGCCAATGAGCCGCGACAAACACAGCCTGGCACGTCTGACATTTGATCAGGCCAAAGACGCCTTTGCCAAAGAGGCGCTCTTTATCGTGCCGGTTGGATCAACCGAACCGCATGGCAATTACACACCGATGGGGGATTATCGTCTGGCGGATCGCATGGCCGAAGCGCTGGCCGAACGGGTTGGCGGTGTCGCCGTGCCTGTGCTGCCATTTGGGCACGCCACCTATTTCCAGAACTGTCAGGGCGGCATTGCGCTGAGCGCCGAAACATACGCGGCCGTCTTTTCTGAAATCATCACCAGCCTGATCCGTGACGGGGCCAAGAACATTCTGGTTCTCAACGGGCATGGCGGCAACACCGGACTGATTGCAAACCAGTTGCGCCTGATCCGTGCAAAACATGATATCGTAGTGCCCTCAGTGAATATCTGGGCGGCCTTTGACGATGCTGTCTGGCACGACATCCACCCCGATCTGGGACCCAGCGCAAAAGGACACGGCACCGAACCGATGGGATCGCTTAGCGAATACCTGTTCCCCGAAGACTGCAAATCCAACCTTGATGCAGGCGCCACTGAATTGGCTGCGCCTTTCGGTCTGGAGTTCAAGGGCATGTCTCAGGGTCGGTTCGAAAACCTGAACGTCGAACTACCGATCTATGTCGAGGATGTTTCGCCGGACGCCAAGACAAATCCCCGCCATGTGCCGTTTTCCGCGGCCCGTGGTGAGGTGCTGTTTAACCATGTGTTGGAAAAACTGACACGCTTTGCCCACCACCACTATCACTGAGTTCCACGAAAGGGAGGACACCATGATTGGACATCTTAAAACCCTACTGACGAGCGCGGCCATTGCCGTGATCGGGGCATCTGCCCCGGCCATGGCCAATGATTTCCCCAACGGTCCCGTGACCATCGTTGTTGGCGCGAAACCCGGCGGCGGTCTGGACACGCTGTCGCGCATCTTTGCGCCTGCTCTGACCGAGGCACTGGATGATCAGCCCATCGTTGTGGCCAACCGTCCCGGCGCGGGTCAGCTGATCGGTCTGAAGTTCACCAAACCGGCCAAAGCCGACGGTCAGACCGTTGTGATGATTTCCGGTTCCGCGATGATTGCGACCATGGTGAAAGAAACCGGTGTGAACGTACTGGAAGACTTCAAACCTGTTGCGCATGTTGCTGTTGCCAACCTTGCAGTTGTTGCGCCCAAGGCGCGCAACCTGAATTCGGTTGCGGATATGAAGAAAGCAATCGAAGACGCCTACGAAGCAGGCAACCCGCTGCGTTGGGCCCACACCGGTAAAGGGTCGATCACCGATGTTGCGATGACCAGCTGGCTGATCAGCAACGGTCTGGAAGACAAAGTGCAGGACGTTCCCTTTGCAGGCGGCGCCCCGGCGCGTGCGGCGATCATTGGCGATCAGGTCGCCTTTGGTGTTGTGGGCACCCACCACTACCTTGCCAACCTCGACACCATGAGCGCGATCGGCGTTATGGCCAACGAACGTGATGGTCTGGCGCCCGACATGAAGTCATTTGCCGAACAGGGCACCGAATTTGTTGCAATGCCTGCACCTTACATCGTGCTGGCCCCGCGCGACACGCCGGATGATGTTGTGGCCGAACTGACCGCAGCATTCAAATTCGCCATCGACGATCCGGCCACTCAGGAAAAGGTCAAAAAGGCCAACCTGAACGTGGTGTTCATGGACGGTGCTGAAACCCTTGAGCACATGAAAGAGCTGATGGACAGCTGGCGTCCGACCACCGATGCAGTCGCAGGCGCGCTGTAATCCGGTGATGGATCACACATAAGATTGGGGCCGCGACATGCGGCCCTGATCCCACATGAAACGATCAGAACGCGGCTGGTTGATGCGCCGCGCGCAGGGGAGGGAAAACATGACCAAGTGGTTAAATGGTGAGGTGCTTTTCGGGGCCTTCATGATCGCGCTGTTTGGCGCTGGTGCGTATGATCTGCTAACACCGTATGGCTGGCAAGGTGCATTGCAGGACAACGGCATCATGTTTGCCCTGATCATCGTGGCGATTTCAGTCGCGCTGCTGGTTGTCGTTTCTGTCACCTCCCACAAACGCGAAAGCGGAGATCAGGCTTTTATGGGGCGTCGTGGCGTGGTGATTGCGCTGGTGGGCCTCGCTTATCCGGTTTTGTTCTGGGCGGTGGAATATCTGATCGCAACCGTTGCGGTTGGCTATATTGCGCTGGCGCTGTTTACCGAAAATTTTGGTCGCAAACCGCTGATGATCGCAACCTGTTTTGCGGTTGGATCGTACCTGCTGTTCTTCTTCCTGTTGGGGATTACCGAACAGGATGGCGCGCTGTTGTCCACCGGTTTGAACAATGTGCTGCCCACGTGGCGGCGTGACTTCTTCAACGCGTTCTAATCAGGTCAGAAAGGAACTTACCAATGTCTTTGCCCTTTCTCGAAGGCCTGAGCGCTTTCCTCTCCAGCCCCAGCGCAGTGATCGTCGCGATCATCGGGTCGGTCGCGGGTATCCTGGTCGGCGCGGTACCCGGCCTGAGCGGGACCACCGCTGTGGCGCTACTGCTGCCGTTTTCGTTCTATTTGGATCCGCTGATCGCGTTGATCCTGATGTATACGATTTCGAAATCGTCAGACTTCGGTGGTTCGATCCCCGGAATTCTGTTCAACACCCCCGGCACCCCATCGGCGGCGGCCACCATGATCGAAGGGCACGCCTTAGCGCGCAAAGGCTACCCGGTCAAAGCGCTGCGCGCGGCCACTGCCGCCTCGGCCACGGGGGATTTCTTTTCGGAATGTTTGCTGATTTTCGGTGCGGCCTATCTGGCGGTCTACGCGGTCAAGATCGGCCCGCCAGAGCTGGTGACCATCTACATCATGGCCTTTGTGGTGATTTCCAGCATCATCGGTACGTCGATGCTCAAGGGTATCATTTCCACACTGTTTGGCATCACGCTGGCGCTGGTTGGGTTTGACCCGATTTCTGGCAACCTGCGTATGACCTTTGATCAATTGCCGCTGATGGACGGCCTACCTTTGGTGCCTGCGCTGATTGGTATTTTTGTTGTGGGTGAGGTGTTCCACCGTTTTGACGTCAAGGATTTCGGCGCCACTTCACACAAGGATGAAAGCACCCGCAAGGAAGGCGTCAGCAAACCAGATGACGGATTTGGCCTGTGGGATTATATCCGCGTCCTGCCGACCATCATCCGGTCGATGTTCATTGGTGCATCCGTCGGGATGTTCCCGGGCATTGGTGCATCGGTTGCATCCTTCCTGTCCTTTGGCGAAGCCCGCCGTCAGGCGAAACCGGATGATGAATGGGGCAACGGTGAGGTCAAAGGCGTCGCTGCGTCTGAGGCGGCGAACAACGCCACATCGGGTGCAAACTTGATCCCGCTGCTGACACTGGGTATCCCGGGGTCGACACAGGCGGCACTGTTGGCGGGGGCGATGCTGATCCACGGCATCACCGTTGGCCCACAGGTTTTCACCGAAGACAGCCTGCTGATCTACGCCCTGTTCAGTGCCGGTCTGTTCTGTATCGTCACCTACTTTATCGTCGGGTTCTGGTTCAGCCCGATGATTGGCCGGATCATTCTGGCGGTGCCTGCGCGCATCACCTATTCGCTCATCCTGATGATCTCGGTCTCATCTGCATATGTGCTGCACTCATCGCTGTTTGATGTGTGGATAATGGTGGTGTTCGGCATCATCGGTTACCTGTTCCGCCGGTATGACTACAACATTCCCGCCTTCATGATCGCGCTGCTGCTGGGTGGCGGTATGGAGAGGGCGGTGCGTCAGACCATGCTGTTGGACAATGACGGCCTATGGATCATCGTTCAGCGCCCGATTTCGCTGACCATCCTGATCCTGACAGCGATCATGGTTGTGATGCGCGTGCGCAAAGCCCTGATCACCCCTCCGGTTATCGAAGACGAATAAGCAATCCATCTGGCGCCCGCGACCCCCAAGAGGGGCGCCAATGACCCCAATATGAAAGGACGCTCTCATGCGTATTTCCCTGCTGCAACTGGCGGCCCAAAAAGATGTTGCCGAAAACCTGACCAATGCCCGTGCGGCCATTGACGAAGCCTCCGCAGAAGGCGCTGAAATGGTGGTTCTGCCGGAACACTTTGCCCTGCGTGAAACCGACAAAGAGCGCCGCCGCGCCGAGGCAGAGGCCATTCCCGGCGGTCGTATTCTGTCGATGCTGCAAGAGGCTGCGCAGAAAAACAACGTCTGGGTTCATGGCGGATCCTTTGCTGAAAAGGCCGAAGACGGCTTTTTCAACACCACCGCCGTGATCAATCCGCAGGGTGAGCTGGTCACCACCTATCGCAAGATCCACCTGTTTGATTACGTGGCGCCTGACGGCACGGTCTATTCTGAATCGTCGATGAACGGTCCGGGCACCAAGGTTGTCACCTACGAGGCGGGCGGTCTGACCTTCGGCTGTAGCGTCTGCTACGACCTGCGCTTCCCCGATCTCTATATGGCGATGGCCCGTGCTGGGGTGGATGTGATTATGGTTACGGCCTGTTTCACCTTCAACACCACCCGCGACCATTGGGAAACCCTGATGCGCGCCCGTGCGATCGACACCCAGTGTTATATGGTTGGTGTGAACCAGTTTGGCAGTTTCCCAGATGGATCGCGCCCCACTGGCGGGCGGTCGATGATCGTGGATCCTTGGGGTGTTGCCACCACTATGGCCCCTGATCAGGTCGGATCGGTGATGGGAACCATTTCGACCAAACGCCTGCAGGATGTGCGCGCCCGTTTTTCCACCGCGCAGGTTTGTGGCAACTTCACAGTAGACTGATGCTGTGACCCCTCATTGGCGCCATATCTTGCAAACCTTTGCTCTTGCCCTGATCGGGGTGGGGGCATTCCATCTGCTGGATTTGCCACTGCCTTGGTTGCTGGGGCCGATTATGGCCTGCCTGTTGGGGGCGGCGCTTGGCATACGCCTGAAGGGTGTGAAGCCCATTAACCAGACCATGCGCACCATATTGGGTGTTGCGGTGGGCGCCACACTGACACCCGCGGTTCTGGCGGGGTTTCCCGCGATGTGGCCGACGCTGATCATGATCCCGCTCAGTGTGCTGATCATTGGCGGTGTCGGTGTTCCCTATTTTCGCCGCGTCTGGGGCTATGATTTCCCGACCGCATATTATTCGGCCATGCCCGGTGGGTTGCAGGATATGCTGGCCTTTGGCGAAGAGGCTGGCGGTGATCCACGCACACTGTCGTTGATCCACGCGACACGGGTGTTGCTGATCGTTGTCGCGTTGCCCTTCATCCTGAAGATGATCTGGAACGTTGATCTAACCAACCCACCGGGGGCACCTGCAGCGACGATCCCGCTGGGCGAACTGGCCCTGATGGTGATCTGTGCCATCGGTGGCTGGAAGCTGGCTGAACAGGTGAACCTCTTCGGTGCCTCTATTCTGGGGCCGATGATTGCGGCAGCGGCGATGACCCTTAGCGGGTTTCTGGCGCATCGCCCCCCGGCTGAGGCGATCTGGCTGGCGCAGTTCTTTATCGGTTTGACGGTCGGTGCAAAATATTCCGGCATCACCCTTGCCGAGGTGCGGCGCGACCTGCTGGCGGGGGTTGGGTTTTGCCTGCTGTTGATCGCCTTGACCTTTGCGATGGTGGAAACAGCAGTTTTGCTGGATCTGGCACCGGGGCGCGAGGCATTGCTGGCACTGGCGCCGGGTGGGCAGGCTGAAATGGTGGTTCTGGCACTGATTGTTGGGGCCGATGTGGCATTTGTGGTGTCACACCATGTGTTTCGCATGGTGTTGGTTATTTTGGGCGCACCGATTGTGTCGCGCCTCTGCGGTTACAAATAGCGTGGCGCTGGCGACAGATGGTTGCCGCCAGCGCTAGAGGGCTAGTCGTAGCGCAGTTCCGTCGCCTTGCCGCGAAAGATTGTGTAAGACAGCACGCTATAGCCCGCGATCACTGGCAACACGAAGACGGTGCCTACCAGAATGATGAACAGACTTTCCGGTGCGCTGGCGGCTTCATAGATGGTCAGTTGTTCGGGCACTACGTAGGGGTAAAAACTGTAAGCCATCCCAAAGAACGCCAGCGTGAACAGCGCAATGGCCGCAGCAAAGGGAAACCATGCCCAACTGTCATTGCGCGTGGGCAACTGGCGCAGGGCAAACCACAACAACCCGACCAGCAGCGCTGACATCAACGGCAGTGGCAGCAGAAGCAGCACTTCGGGGAAGGTGAACCATTTGGCAAAAATCCTCTCGCTCACCAGCGGTGTTGCGATGGAAATCAGGGCCAGGCCGATAATCAGCCCCCAGATTCCACCCCGCGCCCAAGCCACCGCCTTGCGCTGCAAGGCGCCGTCGGTTTTCAGGATCAACCAGCAGGCGCCGATAAAGGAATAGCCCACCGCCAAAAACACCGAGGTCATCACCGCAAAAATCCAGATGCCCATCGTGCTCTCCAGGCCCATGATGTATTTGCCCAGCATGAACCCCTGCGACAGCGCTGTAATCAGGGATCCGACGTAGAAGGCGGTGTTCCAGTAGACCTTGTGGTGCCCCGGTGCCTTCACCCGAAATTCAAATGCCACGCCACGCAGGATCAGCCCCACCAGCATGATCGCCACCGGCAGATACAGCGCCGTCAGGATCGCGCCATGCGCCGCTGGGAAGGCAACCAGCAACAGGCCAATGGCTAGCACCAGCCATGTTTCATTAGCGTCCCAGAACGGTCCGATGGAGGCGACCATGCGGTCCTTCTCTGCCTCATCAGCGAAGGGAAACAGGATCCCGACACCCAGATCGAACCCATCTAGGATCACGTAGATCAGGATCGACACCCCCATCAGGGTGGCAAAAGCGACGGGCAGCCATTGGGCGGGGTCTCCGAATAGGGTCATCATGGCGCTTACTCCGCAGGAACGGGTTGGGTTTGGGGCGCGCTGGGGGTGGGCCCATCAGGGCTGCCCGTCTTGCGCGCCAGATAGAACAGGACGCTGATGTAGGCGATCAACAACAGCGCATAGAGGCTGAGGTAGACCGCTAAGGTGCTGGCCACCATCGGCGCAGGCACATCCGCGACGGCCTGTTTGGTGGTCAGCACGCCCTGCACCAGCCAGGGCTGACGGCCAATCTCGGTGGTGTACCAGCCCGCCAGCGTTGCCACCCAGCCGGAAAAGGCCATCGGCACCAGCGCCACCTGCATCAGTTTCGGCACCCCTGCAGGGCCACGGCCACGGCGCATGAACCACAGGGCCGACCAGCTGAGCAGCAGCATCGCCATGCCAGTGCCCACCATAATGCGGAAGGACCAGAAAACTGGCGCCACCGGCGGGTGCAAATGCGTGCCATCCTCGGCCACAAAATCGTTCAGGCCCGGCACCACGCCATCCGCCTTGTGGGTCAGGATGATTGAGGCAAGGTTCGGGACCGCCACCTCAAACCGGTTTTCGCGCGCGTCCTCATCCGGCAGGGCAAAGAGCAGCAGAGGCACGTTCGATTGCGTGTCCCAGTTACCCTCCATCGCGGCGACCTTCTGAGGTTGGTATTTCAGCGTGTTCAGCCCGTGCATGTCCCCCATGTAGATCTGCACAGGGATCAACAACGCCGCCAGCCATGCGCCGGTTTTAAACACCGCACGCACATCTGCGCCGCGATCACCGCGCAGCCAGCGAAAGGCCGACAGGCCAAGGATCAGGAACGCCACGGTCAACCCGCTGGCCATCAGCATGTGCGCCAGACGGTAGGGCATCGACGGGTTAAAGATGATCGCCCACCAATCGGTTGCATGGGCCACACCATCGCGCAGCTCAAACCCGGCGGGGGTGTGCATCCAACTGTTCAACACCAAGATCCAGAAGGCCGACATCGTGGTCCCGAAGGCCACCAGAAACGTCGCCAATGAATGCAGCCAGTTCGGCACCTTGGAAAATCCGAACAGCATGATGCCAAGAAACACCGCCTCTAGGAAAAACGCGGTCAGCACCTCATAGGCCAGCAGCGGCCCCGCGATATTGCCGACGGTTTCCATAAATCCGGGCCAGTTGGTGCCGAACTGGAACGACATGGTGATGCCCGACACAACGCCCATGGCAAAGGACAGGGCAAAGACCTTTACCCAGAACCGGTAGGCGTCCATCCACTTCGCCTCACCAGTCGCGTTGAAGCGTAGCTTGAAGAACAACAAAACCCATCCCAGCGCGATGGTGATCGTCGGGAACAGAATGTGGAAAGAGATATTCGCCCCGAACTGAATGCGGGACAGCAGCAGCGTATCCATGGGAACACCTATTGAGCCTATGTGTCAGAACTTGTGTCTGGGATACATCTATGGGGCTTTGGCAGAGGGAATAAGGGGGATGCGACCGCATAGCGCGCGACATTCTGTGCCTTAGGCCGGGATTGGGCTGCGGCATTTTCGCCCCGCAGCCCAATAGGTTATCTTTTGGTGTCTGGTGTGCTGGCTTGCCACAGCGGGACACCCAACCGCAATGCGGCGCGGCCGATCATATGTGCCCCGATTGGCGCGGTCAGCAGCAGGAAAAACACGATCAACCCGCAGCGCAGCAAAATTGCCGGATCACCGAAATGAACCGCTGTTCCGGCCATGATCAGGCCGGATCCTAGCGTGCCCACCTTGGTTGCGGCATGCATTCGGGTAAAAACATCAGGCAGGCGCCATATTCCAACACCCGCAGCGGCCACCATTAGTCCGCCAAGTAGGATGAGAGCGGCAGAAATCAGTTCACTCATGGTCGGTTTCCCCCTCATTGGTCGTGGCGGATGTGTTGATCGCGGCGCGGTTGCGGCGGATCACAGCGCGTTCAGCAAAGCGTGCCAGTGCAACGGTGGCCAGAAACCCCACAAGGGCCAGCACCAGCGCCACATCCAGAAAGGCCGCATCGCCTGACCAGATCGCGGCCAATCCACAAAACGCGACAATCGACACGGTCATTTTGTCCAGCGCCACAACACGATCCGGCATCGTGGGGCCCAGAGACAGGCGCAGGAAGGCAAGGCCGATCCCGCAAAACACCAATCCCAGTGATACCATCAGCGCAATGTCAGGGGCGGTTAGGCTAGTCATGTCATGTCTCCTTCCACGGCGTCGATCACCCAACGCTCCATCCCTTGCTTCAATTGCTGGCGCACTGCATCTGGATCATCGGCAAACATCACATGCAGGATCAGGGTCTTGCGGTCCTCACTCACATCGATGCTGAGCGTACCCGGAGTCAGAGAAATAAGGTTGGTGGTCAGCAAAATGCCCGCATCTGTTTTCACATCCAGCGGCATTTCAATGATCGCTGGATTGGACAGATGTGTGGGCGTGAAGATGTCCCACAGAACCTGCAGGCTGGAAACCAGCAGTTCGTAGTGAAACATCACGATCAACCGCGCCCAATACCAGACACGCCGGAAGTAGCTGCTGGGCGCGCCCTTGAGCGGTTGCAGGAGCCACAGAATGGCATAGCCCACCGCAAGACCCGACAGGGCCGTGAGCCAAGTAAACCCGCCAAAAAACAAGACCCAGATTAGGGTTAGGAAAATATTGGCAACAAGGGTGTTCATGCCTGACCTCCCAGAACGGCGGTGAGATAGGCGCTGGGATCTAGTAACTGTTCGGCGGCCGTTTCGGCAAAGCTGATGAACGGTTGTGGGAAAAAGCCGATGATCAGCGTCAGTCCCGCAAGCGCGGCAATGGGCAATAACAATGCCCGGCGTTCTGCTGGCGACAGCGTTGTCAATTTGGGATCAATCCCCGCCGGGTGATGTTTCCAGAACGCTTCGGCCCAGATCTTGGTCATCGAGAAGATGGTTAACAGCCCCACCAGCAACGCCACCGCGGCGATGATCCATCCATGGGTTTCCAATGCGGCAGTGATCAATACGTACTTGGCCCAAAACCCTGACAGCGGTGGGAACCCCGCCAGCGAGAACGCGGGCACAAAGAACAGAATCGCCAAGAGGGGCGCCGTGCGGTAAAGACCGCCGATCTTACTTAGATCAGTCGATCCTGTTGTCCGCTCGACGACACCTGCGATCAGGAACAGGTTGGCCTTCACGATGATGTGGTGGACCAGATAGAACACAGCCCCCACCAGCGCCAAGGGCGTCATCAGCGCCAATCCCATAATCATGTAGCCGATCTGGCTGACGATGTGGAAGGACAGGATCTTGCGGATATCATTCTGCGCCGCTGCGCCCAGAACGCCGGTGATCATTGTCAGGGCCGCAACCCACAGCAGGATCTGATGGGTAAAGCCGACGTCATGATCAAAAATCAGCGTAAACATACGGATCAGCGCATAGACCCCAACCTTGGTCAGGAGCCCCGCAAAGACGGCAGATACGGAAAAAGCAGGCGTGTGATAGGCCGCAGGCAGCCAGAAAAACAGTGGAAACACTGCCGCCTTCACACCGAAAGCGACCATAAACATCATCGCAATAACAGTGACGAGGGGCTGATTTTCTACACTCGGCAGAACCCGCGCGATATCCGCCATGTTGAGTGTGCCGGTCATCCCGTAAAGCAAGCCAATGCTGGTCAGGAACAGGATGGTCGAGATGAGGTTCAAAACCACATAGCGCACGCCACCGTCGATCTGGGCGCGGCTGCCACCCAGCACCAACAGGCCAAAGGACGAAATCAGCATGACCTCGAACCAGACGTAGAGGTTGAACAGATCACCCGTCAGAAAGGCGCCGATCACGCCACCGATCAGCACGTTGAACAGGGCGTGATAGCCAAGGTGTTCCTTGCGGGCGTCAATATCGGCCAGCGCGTAGATCGATACGGCCAAGGCGGTGATCGCAGTGATCACCACCATCACCGCGCTGAGGTAATCAGCGACCAGCGTGATGCCAAACGGCGCGGCCCAGCTGCCCATTTGGCCAGCGACAACACCGGCCCCTAGCACCTCAACCATCAGCAAGGTGGCGGCGATCAGCAACAGGGCGTTGCCGCCCACACTGATCCAGCGCCCCCAGACGCCAAAACGCATCAGGAAGGACAGCACCGCCGTCAGGAAGGGCAAAACAAGTGGGGTTGCAAGGTACCAGCTCATTCGGCGGGCCTCTCGGTCATCTGGGTGTCCTTTGTCAGGTGTGAAGGTGTGGAGGCTGTGGATCGAGGTTCAGCCACCTGCATGTCGTCGGAATAAAGAGTGCCAAGGTGCGTGTAGGCGCGAAACATCAGCACCAGCGCAAAGGCAAAAAGGCCAAAGCCGATCACGATCGCGGTCAGCACCAGTGCCTGCGGCAGGGCATTCGCAACCTCACCCACTGGGGCCTTGGCGCCCTCGGGGATCAAAGGCGGTGCGCCTGCGGTCAGGCGGCCCGCAACAAAGATCGTCAGGTTCGCAGCGTTGGATATCAGCACCAGCCCGAAGATGAAGCGCAGCACATTGCGCGCCAGCATCAGATACACCGCTGTTGCCACAAGGACGCCGATGGTGAGAGCAAGGAGAGCTTCCATTAGATTTCCTCCTCCATCGCGAAGACAATGCTGAGGATGGCACCGAACACCACAAGGTAGACGCCGATGTCGAAGATTAGCACTGTAGACAGGGGCAGACCCTTGCTGTCCTCCGTTGCATTCAGGAACAGCCATTGCCCGGTGAACAACGCATCGCCAAACAGGGCGGCGGCAATGCCCGCCAGCAGGGCAATCCCCAGCCCCGCCACGGCGATGTTCTGCGGCATGATATGTAGCGCAGCCCGGGCCTGTGCAGTGCCGCAGGCCAGTGCATAGAGAATGAAGCCGGTCGATCCGATCAGACCACCGATAAACCCGCCGCCCGGTTCATTGTGACCACGCAGCAGCATGTAGAGGGAAAACAGGATCAGGATGCCCGCCAGATAACGGGTGCCCACCTGTAGGATGATCGAATTCATGAATTGCTCCTCTCAGCGCGACTGGGCGTTGCAATTTGGCGCGTTGGGGTGTCGCGGGGCGGGGTGTTGGGGGCGGGGGATGTGGCCCTCAGCAGCGCGTAGGCGGACAAGGCCGCAATCACCACCACCGCAATTTCGCCAAAGGTATCCAGCGCACGGAAATCCACCAAAATGACGTTCACGATGTTGCGGCCGAAGGCTTCGGGCCAGCTGGCCGTTTCGAAAAAGCTGGTCAGGCGGCGGTCGAGCGGCGCTTCTAGAACTGCAAGGATCACCGCCGTTACCGTAGCGCCGAGGCCAATGGCCAACGCCGCATCTCGGGGGCGCGTGTCGCGGCCGTTTTGATCCAGAAGCGGCAGCCGCAGCAGGGCAACCGCGACCAAGACGACAACCAGTGTTTCCACCAGCAACTGGGTGATCGCAACATCGGGGGCGCTAAAGACGATGAAGACCAGGGCCACGCCAATACCGACCACGCCCAGCGCAGCCATTGCAGCAATCCGCGAACTGGTCAGGGCGGTCATCACAGCGCCTGCACAGGTGAAAAGGCAGATCGCAATCAATGGCCAGCTGGCATCCGATATGTCGGGCATCTGGGGCCATGCATTTCTGGCAAACATTGTGCCTGCGATGGCGACCAGAACAGTGGCGAGTGTTGCTGCAATGTAGTTTCGTAAAACTCCGGTCTGAAGGTATCGCGTTTGCCAAGCGGCCAGCGCTTTCAGTCCCTTTAGGAAACGGTCCCATCCTGCATCAAAACTGGGCGTGCGATCATCCAGCCAAACCAATGCGGCGCGGGCTGGCCGGTGGGTGAGGTATAGCATAACACCCGCTGCAATCGTTGCGCCGGATAGGATCAATGGCAGGTTGACGCCATGCCACAGCGTAAGGGTTTTGGCTTTGGTGTCCTGCCCCAGCAGGCTGGCCACCGCTGGGTCCACCAGTGCGGTTTGCAATCCTGCGGGAAACAGGCCCAGCATCAGCCCAAGTGCGCCCAATATCACTGGCCCGATCAACATGAAAAGCGGAGCTTCAGTTGGTGCGCGCGGGGGGACGCCGTGGGCGCGTCCCCAGAAAGGGCGCAGTGCGACGATGCCAGCCACTGCAAACATCAGGACGTTGGATGCGATCAGCGCCGCGGCGAAGATCAGAACCTTGGCATCAAGGGCAAGGATCCCAGCATAGAGAAGCTCTTTGCCGATAAAGCCCAGGAAGGGAGGCAAGCCGGCCATCGACAGCGCCGCGAGCGCTGCCGCCGCTGCGGTGACTGGCATCGCGCGACCCAGTCCGCCCAATGTCTCGGCGTCGCGACTGCCTGTGGCGTGATCGATACATCCCACCACAAGAAACAGTGCTGCCTTGTAGAGGGAATGCACCACCAGAAAGGTCACAAATCCCGTTATCGCGTAGGACGAACTTTGCCCCAGAAACAGTGTCAGCGTACCCAGTGCCATCAGCGTGGTATAGGCTAGCGCCTGTTTCAGATCGGTTTGGCGCAAGGCCAACACACTGGCAAACAGCGCGGTAAAGGCGCCCGCGATTGTCAGCGTCCAGAACCAAACGTCGGTCCCTGACAGCGTTGGATACAGTCGCGCCATCAGGTAAACCCCGGCCTTCACCATCGTGGCGGAATGCAGAAAGGCCGACACCGGCGTTGGCGCTGCCATCGCGTTGGGCAGCCAGAAGTGGAACGGAAACTGCGCCGATTTGGTAAATGTGCCTGCAATGATCAAGATCAGGATCGGCAGATATAGCGCATGGGCGCGCAAGGTATCGCCTTGGGCCATCAGCGCCGAAATTTCAAATGTGCCGGCGGTAATCCCCAACAGGATAAATCCCGCCAGCAAGGCCAAGGCCCCTGCGCCGGTGACAAACAGCGCCTGTAGTGCGGATCGGCGGCCGTTTTCCGTGGCATGGCCGAACCCGATCAACAGGTAGGACGTGATGGTCGTCAGTTCCCAGAACACAAACAGCGCGATTAGGTTGTCCGCCAGCACCAGCCCAAGCATGGCCAGCATGAAACCGGTCAAAAACAGCATGAAACGGGTCAGCTGCGGGTGGCCTGCCAGATAGGTGTTTGCGTAGAGAAACACCATGCCGCCAATACCGCTGATCAACAGCGCGAACGTTAGGCTCAACCCATCGAGAAGGAATGACAAAGAGATGCCCAATGCGGGCACCCATTCCCAAACCAAACGCTGAACGTCGCCCGCTGCGATTGCGGGCAATTGGCTGGCAAAGGCCGCAAACAGTGCCAACGACAAAACCGCGGGCACCAGACCGATCCAGCCTGCCTGCGATGATGTTTGTGTATGTTGGGGATCTGCCATGTCTATAGCCCTATCGGAGAGATGAAGTTGTCTGGTTTCACGACCAGGACCGAGCATTTCACCCGGTTCAAAACGGTTTCAGATGTGTTCCCGATCAACATGCCGGTCAGCCCGTCGCGTGCGCGTGTGCCCATGACCAATGTGTCAATGCGTTGATCTTCGGCGTGTTGGGTGATGACATCTGCAGGCAGGCCTTTGACGTGCAACACCTGTGTTTCAGGGGCAATTCCGCCATAGTCCTGCGTTAACTGGTTTAGTGCCCAGCGGCTTTGGCGGCGGGTTTCTTCCAGCAGGGCGTCAACCTCTTTGCCGGGGGTATAGCTGCGTCGACCGCGCAGCAGGTGTTCTTCGTAGAGGTACCAAGCGTTCAGGACATCCAACCGCGCGCTATCTTGAACGGCAAGAGAGGTCGCAACTTGCATGACCTTGTGATTGAGGGCTGTGCGCATGGTGTTTTCGCTATCGGGCACCACGGTTGCCATGATCCGTTCGGCCTTGGGTTCCACGGCGCTGTTCAGGATCCAAACCGGGCACGGGCATTTGCGCAGTAGGTTCAAATCCGCCCCGCCAAGCGTACGCCAGTCAAACGATTGATCTGCACCCTTCAGCACCAGATCGTGTTGGGCACGTAGCACTTGCTGGATGATTTCCGTGTGGCCCGACCCTCTGGTGACCACGGTGCGGATCCGGTCTGGTGCGATGCCGTCAGCGGTGGTCAGGCTATGGGCGATTTCGTTTAGATCATCCTGCAATGCAGCCGCCAACCGCGCCGATAGACCCGGCGCCCCGGATCCCGACAGGTTGGCGGCAAGCCAGTTCAGGTCCACGTCACCGCTTTCCTGCACGGCAAACAGGGTCAGGGTTGCGGCATTGGCGTGTGCCAGCCAAACCGCGCGCGCTAGCACGGCGTGCGATAGGCCTTCGCTGTTCAAAATGACCAATATGTTTTTGAAACGTTTCACCGTTACCTCCTGTCTGCCCTTTAAAAAGGAGCGACGGCTGACAGTTTCAAATTGAATTTTTGCATGATCTTGATAGATTTTATCTATCACTTGGGGGATCTGATGCCGACACTGCAACAATTGCGTTATCTGGTCGCCGTGGCCGATACCCGCCATTTCCGCCGCGCCGCTGAACGCTGTAACGTGACACAGCCGACGCTGAGTGCGCAGTTGAAACTGCTCGAAGAGAAACTGAACGCAACGCTGGTAGAGAGGGGGGGCAGCCGTATCCTTTTGACCCCGCTAGGGGCCGAAATTGTCGCCCGCGCCCGCGCCGCGCTCAACGAGGTTGAGGAAATTCGCGCCCTTGCGCAGCTGCAGGGGGGGAACCTTGCCAGTACGATACGGGTCGGTGTGGTCCAGTCGCTAGGGTCGTATCTGATGCCGTTGATCGTGCCCGACCTGCACCAAAGCCACCCGCGCCTGAAACTCTATATTCGCGAAGGTTTGCCCGCCAATCTGCTGAACAGCCTGAAAGATGGTGCATTGGATTTGCTGTTCTATCCGTTGCCTGTCAAAGAGACCGACTTTGAAACGCTGCCTCTGTTTCGCGAGCCGCTGTCCGTGGTGGTGCCGCAGGATCATCCCTTTACCACTGAACAAGCGGTGCGGGCTGAAATGTTGAAGGGTGAAACGATTATGGCGCTGGAGGCAGGGCATCGTCTGAATGAACAGGTGGAGCGGATCTGTGATCGTTACGGTGCGCGGGTGTCGAATGATTTCGCTGGCACATCCCTTGATACGCTCAGGCAGATGGTCGCGATGGGGATGGGCGTATCATTGTTGCCCGCCCTTTATGTGAAGTCCGAGGTTGCGACCCAAAACCTGGTTGCGGCACTGCCCTTTGAAGGGGTGCCGCCATCGCGGACCGTTGGCATGGTTTGGCGGCGCACATCTGTACGCGGGGCTGAATATGGTGAGTTGGGCGATGAAATTCGCAAGATCCTAAGTGAGCGGGCCAAAGAGGTCACAGTGCTGGGCTAACGAACCAGCCGTGGGTGATCCTTAGCTGCGTAACTGTCACTAAATAAAATAATATCAGTTATTTGGGGCCACAATTGTTGGCGCGGCTTTCTGCGCCTGCTGGTCCTGTGCGCATTTTTTCATCGTTGAACCAAGGCTGTGGAAAACACGGTGATGGCGAAAACATCGTTGACATGAATCATGATTCACATTTCATATCGCGAAAGAGGAGAACCCAGGGAGGAAGACAAATGTTTCGTACATTCGCGATGACGGCGATCGGTGCCTTGATGGCAACCGCAGCCAGTGCAGAAATTCGCATTGCCCATGTTTACGGCAAGACCGGCCCGTTTGAGGCCTACGCCGCGCAGTCTCACAACGGGCTGAAGCTGGGGCTGGAATATGCCACTGGCGGCACCATGGAGGTGAACGGCGAAAAGATCGTGCTGATCGAAAAGGACACTCAGCTAAAACCGGATATCGGGCGTGCCCAGCTGGAAGAGGCTTATGGCGATGACGACGCGCATATCGCTGTGGGGCCGGTCAGCTCGGGTGTGGCATTGGCGATGCTGCCGGTGGCCGAAGAATACGAACGGGTGCTGATTGTCGAGCCTGCAGTGGCTGACTCGATCACCGGATCGAACTGGAACCGCTACATTTTCCGCACTGGCCGCAACTCTTCTCAGGATGCGATTGCAAACGCCGTAGCGCTGGGCGGCGAGGGTGTCACCATCGCGACGCTGGCGCAGGATTATGCCTTTGGCCGTGACGGCGTTGCCGCCTTCAAGGAAGCACTGGAAGCCACTGGCGCCAAGGTCGCGCACGAGGAATACGTGCCCACCGACACCACCGATTTCACCGCGGCGGCAGAACGTATCTTTACCGCGATGGGCGATGTTGAGGGCGAAAAGAAATTGTTCATCATCTGGGCCGGTGGCGGCAACCCGATGAGCAAGATCAACGCGATGGAGCCCAGCCGTTTCGGGGTGGAGATCGCGACAGGCGGCAACATTCTGGCCGCGCTCAAGGCATACAAAGAGCTGCCGGGCATGGAAGGTGCGACTTACTATTACTACGAAATCCCGCAGAACCCGGTGAACGACTGGCTGGTGAAAACCCATTTCGAACGTTTCGATAGCCCGCCGGATTTCTTCACTGCGGGTGGCATGGCATCGGGCATGGCGATTGTTGAGGCGATCAAAAAGGCCGGTGGCGCCGAAGACACAGAGGCGTTGATCGAAGCGATGGAAGGCATGACCTGGGATACACCCAAGGGGCAGATGACCTTCCGCGCGGATGACCATCAGGCGATGCAGACCATGTACCACTTCCGCACCGAGGTGCAGGAGGGCAAAGATTACGGCGTGCCGGTTCTGGTGCGTGAGATTGGGATGGACGAAATGGCGATCCCCGTGCGCAACAAGTAATCCCGTTGCTTGGATGCGATGGACCTGCGGCGGGCGACCCCGTGTGCCGCAGGTCACATTTCAGGCACGCGCCTTGTGCCGATTGAAAGACATTACCCCAAACGCAGGACCTCTGAGAGCAGGACCATGACACAGACACTTCTTCAGACGGACGGGTTGACCGTGCGCTTTGGGGGGCATGTGGCGGTGGATGCCGTTTCATGCAGCTTCCACGCGGGCGAGTTGACCGCCATTGTCGGCCCAAACGGCGCGGGCAAGACCACCTATTTCAACCTGATCTCTGGCCAGATCCCTGCCAGCGCAGGCCGCGTCACCCTGATGGGTGAGGATATCAGCCGCCTCGGCGTTGCGGACCGTTGCCGTCGTGGGCTGGGCCGTGCCTTTCAGCTGACCAACCTGTTTCCCAGCCTGTCGGTTTTGGAGAACATCCGGCTGGTGATCCAGTCGCGTCAGCACAAGGGGTTTGGCCTGTTTTCCATGGCCGACAGCCACACCGAACTGACCGTGGCCGCGATGGCTATTCTGGAACGGGTTCGGTTGGATCATCAAAAGGATCTTCTGGTGTCGGAACTGTCGCATGGCGACCAGCGCAAGCTGGAGGTGGCGCTGATGATCGGCCTCGACCCGATGGTTTACATGTTTGACGAACCCACCGCTGGGATGAGCGTGGACGAAGCCCCTGTCATTCTGGACCTGATCGCCGAGATTAAGGCCGACCGCGAACGCACCGTTTTGCTGGTTGAACACAAGATGGACGTGATCCGCACCCTCGCAGATCGGATCATTGTTTTGCACAACGGCGCACTGGCCGCAGATGGGGAACCGGAAACGGTGATGGCCTCTGACGTGGTGCAAGAAGCCTATATGGGCAAGGAGCTGGATCATGTCTGACCCGATCCTGACACTGGACAATATTTATACCGACATTGCGCAATACCACATCCTGCAGGGCGTGAATTTCACCGTGCCGCGCGGGCAGGTGACGATGTTGCTCGGCCGCAACGGCGTGGGCAAGACAACGACCTTGAAAACCATCATGGGACAGTGGCGCGCCAAATCTGGCGCCATCCTGTTTGAGGGACGCGATATCAACACCCTGCCCACCGCCACCCGTGCGCGTGCTGGCATCGGGTTTGTGCCCGAAGACATGGGCATTTTTGGCGACCTGACGGTAGAGGAAAACATGATCCTCGGCTGTACCTCTGGCCCGCTGGACGCTGTGCGCAAGGATTGGCTGCTTGCAGCCTTCCCCGCGCTGGCCACCTTCTGGAAGAGTGAGGCAGGAAACCTCTCTGGCGGGCAGAAACAGATGTTGTCCATCGCCCGCGCGCTGGCAGAGGATCGCCAGCTTTACCTGATTGATGAACCGACCAAGGGTCTGGCGCCAGCGATTGTGTCGACCATGGCGCAGGCGCTGCGCGAGTTAAAAGAGCAGGGCGCGTCGATCCTCTTGGTGGAACAGAACTTCTCCGTCGCGCGGGCGCTGGGTGACAGCGCGGTGGTGATGGATGACGGCGCGGTGGTCTGGTCCGGCGCCATGGCCGAACTGGCCGGTAACAAAGACCTGCAAGAACAGCTGATGGGTCTCAGCATGGAGGCGCATTAAGATGACTGTTGCACCCGATCATAAACCGACATTCGCCAAGATGTCGCTGGGCGAACAGCTGGACAAGGCGATGCCTGTTCTGCTGATCCCGATCCTTGTTGTGCTGGGCTTCTTTGCTATTGGCGCGCCGTCTTCGTGGTTGACGTTGACGGTGTCGGGGCTGGCGATGGGGATGATGATTTTCATCATGGCCTCTGGCCTGACGCTGGTGTTTGGCTTGATGGATGTCATCAACTTTGGCCATGGCGCCTTTGTTTCTGTTGGGGCCTTTGTGGGCGTGTCTGTCCTGATCGCGCTAGGCGGTTGGACTGGAACGCCTTCGCTCCTTCTCAATATCGCGGCGGTGTTGCTGGCGGTGGTTGCGGCGATGGCGGTCACTGGCGTGATGGGCTGGGGGTTTGAACGGGTGATCGTAAAACCCGTTTATGGCGCCCACCTGAAACAGATCCTCGTCACTGTTGGCGGGCTGATCGTGGTGGAACAGTTGATCCATGTGGTCTGGGGACCGGATGAGATTTTCATCAACCGCCCCGAAACCCTGAAAGGCGCGATCACCTTCGCCGGCGCCGCGATGGAGAAATACCGCCTGCTGGCCGTGGCAATCGGGCTGGTCCTGTTCATCGCCATGCGCATGGTCCTGCGCCGCACCAAGGTCGGGCTGATCGTGCGCGCAGGCGTTGAAAATGGCCCGATGGTCGAGGCGCTGGGGTATCGCCTGCGCATGGTCTTTGTCGGGGTGTTCATCGCCGGATCGGCGCTGGCCGGCCTCGGCGGGGTGATGTGGGGGCTGTACCAAGAGGTGATCACCGCAGGCATGGGCGAACGGATGATGGTGCTGGTGTTTATCGTGGCAATCATCGGCGGACTGGGGTCGGTCGAAGGCGCCTTCATCGGTGCGCTCTTGGTCGGGCTGACGCAGAACTATGTGGCCTTTTTGGAACCGAAACTGGCGCTGGTGTCCAATATCGCGCTGATGACCGCAATCCTGATGTGGCGCCCGCAGGGGATGCTGCCTGTTGTGAAGGCGAAATAATATGCTGACGAAACTTCTTTCCGGCGATCAACCCCGGTCCCGCGCGCTGACGGCGATCCTGCTGTTGATCCTGATCTGTCTGGCCGGTGCGCCCTTCCTGTTTGACGGGGTGCGTCCTTTGGATACGGCGGCGCGTATCTGCATCTTTATCGTGCTGGTGGCCAGCTATGATCTGCTTTTGGGCTATGCGGGCATCGTCAGCTTTGCCCATACGATGTTCTTCGGCCTTGGCGCATATGGTGTTGCGCTGGCCTCGACCCATATGGGGCGCGGGTTTGATGCGCTGATCGTGGGCAGCGTCGCGGGCGCGCTGGCGGCAGTGGTGCTGGCGCTGATGATCGGGCTGTTTAGTTTGCGGGTCAGGGCGATCTTTTTCGCGATGATCACGTTGGCGGTTGCGTCAGCCGTGGCGGTTCTGGTGTCGCAGTTTTCCGGCCTGACGGGGGGTGAGGACGGGCTGACCTACAAGATCCCGCGCGTGCTGACCTCTGCCAACCGGATGGGCGAATTCCTGGGCACCCGCATCAGCGGTAAGATCCTGAACTACTATCTGATCTTCTTTGCCTCGCTGGCACTGTTCCTGTTGCTGCTGCGCATCGTGAATTCCCCTTTCGGGCGGGTCTTGCAGGCGATCCGTGAAAACGATTTCCGGGCCGAGGCAATTGGCTATCGCGTGGTCTGGTATCGCACCGCCGCCACCTGCCTGTCGGCGGCCACGGCGGCGCTGGCCGGTAGCCTGTTTGCGATCTGGCTGCGCTATGTCGGGCCGGACACCACGCTGAGTTTTGAGATCATGCTGGACATCCTGTTGATGGTGGTGATCGGCGGTATGGGAACGATGTATGGCGCGGTGATTGGCGCGACCCTGTTCATCATGGCGCAGACCTATCTGCAAAACCTGATGGGCGTGGCGTCCGAAGCAACGCATAACCTGCCGCTACTGCCGCATCTGCTGGAACCGGACCGCTGGCTGATGTGGCTGGGGATCCTGTTTATCCTCAGCGTGTATTTCTTCCCCACCGGTATCGTTGGCCGCCTGCGGGAGCGTGGCAAGGCATGACAACACCGGTACTATTCCTACATGGCTGGGCGATGCGCGGTGATCTGTTTGCCGATGTCGCCCGCCGCCTTGGCCCTGATTTTGACTGCCATATGCCCGATATGCCCGGCCACGGCGCAGCAGCGGATCAGGCCGGCGGGCTGGAGGCCTGCGCCGATGTGGCAGCGGCGTGGATTGATCGGTTGGATCGGCCCATCGTTGTGGGCTGGTCGATGGGGGCGGCGATTGCATGGCGGCTGATCGAACGGATCGGCTCCAGCGGCATGCGCGGGCTTGTCACCATCGATATGAGCCCACGCATGTTGCCGGATCAGGGCTGGACGCAAGGGCTGATCGCGCGGGATGCGGAAGCCATCCACGCCACCGCCGCCCGCATCGTGCCGGGTTGGAGCCGCATGGCCAGCAGCATCGTCAACAGCATGTTTGCAGACGTCAGCGATCCTGTTCCGACGCGCGAAGAGATCACGCTTTTCTTGCGCGCCCAAGATCCAGCTAATCTACGCCCCGTCTGGGAGGAACTGGTGGAGGCTGACGCGCGCGATGTCGTTCGAAAAATCGATGTGCCCTATCTGGTCTGCGCAGGCGGGCAAAGCGGCCTTTACCCGCGAACCACCGCCCAGTGGCTGGTTGACGCTGCGCCGGATGCAACCCTCGCCCTTATCGAACAGGCAGGCCATTCGCCGCATCTGGAACAACCAGAGGCGTTTTGTGATGCCATTCGCCGCTTTGTTGCGGCAAAAGGGCTGGCATCCTCACAGACCCAGCCTGCACAGAAAGCCCCGACCCCATGACCAAAGCTGTTTCTAGCCAACCTAAAACCAAACGCGGTATCGAACGCCGCGCCAAAATCCTTGCCGCTGCCGAACAGGTGATCGGCGAAAAGGGATTTGCCGCCGCCTCTATCGCGGACATCACCCGCGCGGCCGACACGGCATCTGGCACCTTCTACATCTACTTCTCCGGCAAGGACGTTTTGTTCCGCGAACTGGTCGAAGACATGGGCCGCGCCACCAGATCGCAGGCCGCTGAACGCATCGCTACAGCGGCCAATCGCCTAGAGGCAGAGCGCGCGGGTCTAGAGGCCTATCTGATCGTCGTGCGCGACCGTCCGATGCAATACCGCATCGTCGAAGAGGCACGTTTCGTCGATCCAGATGCCTACCGCACTTACTACAGCGAATTCGGCAAGGCCTACGCAGACCAACTGCAACAGGCCGCCGAACGCGGCGAGATTTCGGCAGGCGACGCCGAAGTGCGCGCCTGGGCTTTGATGGGCATCGCAAAGACACTCGGTGAACGTTTTGTCCTCTGGGAAGAGGGCGAGGTGGATATCGAACGTGTGGTGGCAGAGGCGCATCAGTTTATCTGCAACGGTTTGGCTCCATAGGGGGGGATATGGCTGACATCATTGGGGAAAAGGTCGCCTACACAGAGGGGGCATTGCCAAGTGGGGAGATCTGTTTTCAGATCACCCTGCAAGCACCGCGCGCCAATGCGTTGGAGCCTGAAGTGCTGGGCGATCTGCATGCAGCACTTGATGCGCTGCAGCAGTCCGGCGCAGCCAAGGCGTTGCTGCGGACTGCGGGGCGCAACTTTTCGTCCGGCGGCGATGTAGCGGGGTTCTATCGCGCCGCACAAGAAGGCCGCGCGGATGTCTATGCCGATCAGGTGGTGCCGGTGCTGCAGGATCTGGTGATGCGGATGATTGACATGCCTGTTCTGTTTGCCGCTGCCATGCGCGGCGCAACGACGGGGGGATCTGGCGGTCTGATCTTTGCCTCCGACCTCGTGGTGGCGGCGCAGGATGCGTTTTTGCAGCCCTATTATGGCGTCATGGGTTTCGCTCCCGATGGTGGCTGGACGGCCGTGTTGCCGGAGCTGATCGGCGCAGGACCTGCACAGGGCTGGCTGCACGCAAACCTGCGCCATGATGCGGATCAGCTCTTAGCGCTGGGTCTGGTGCAGGCGGTGGATGACGCGGCAGAGGAACGCGCGCTGGCGCTGCTTGACGATACAGATGCAGGCACTGCGCTGGCGACCAAGGCGATGATCTGGACGGATGAACGCCGCGCGCGCGTACGTGCAGGTTTGGACGCGGAAACCGCCGCCTTCCGCCGGTTGATCACGCGGCAGGACACCCTGACGCGCATGGCTGCTTTTCTGACACCCAAAAAGGGCTGAGTGATGTTTGATACGATCCCCGATATGGCCGCCAAACGGGCGGAGCTGAGCCCCGATGCGCTGGCCTTTCACGATCTGGCGACTGCCCGAGACTGGACCTTTGCCGAGGTCAATACGGCAGCGAATGCTGTTGCTGCTGGCCTGACCGCACGCGGTTTGGCAGAGGGCGACCGCGTGGCCATCCTGTGCCAGAACAGGGTGGAGTTTTTCATCACGCTTTTTGCCTGCCAGAAAACCGGCGTGATCCTCTGCCCGCTCAACTGGCGCCTGCCTGCACCTGAACTGGTAGAGATCGTGGCCCAGGTCGGCGTGTCTTTGATCCTCAGCGATGCAGGGTTTAGCGATGTCGCGGCGGAGGTCGCGGGGGCGACGGAAACCGCGACCCTAAGTATCGAAACCGATCTGGCGGCATGGATCGACGCAGGTGGGCCTGCGCTGAACGCGGCCATTCCGGCAACGCGGCCTTGGTATCTGTTGTTCACCTCTGGCACCACGGGAACGCCCAAGGCGGTGATCCAGACCGCGCGCATGGCCTGGGCCAATGCGATCAGCATCGGGCAGGCGATTGATATCGCGGCGGGTGATCGCGCGGCGTGTTTCCTGCCGCTGTTTCATACCGCTGGCATCAACCTTTACACGCTGCCGGTGTTTCTGTGGGGTGGCAGCTCCACCGTTCTGGCGAAGTTTGAGGAGGGGCCGGTTCAAACGCTCGTAGCCTCGGGGCGGATCAACCAGTTTTTTGGCGTGCCTGCGGTCTATCAGGCGCTGTCGTTGATGCCTGAAATTGCCGATGTGGACTGGTCCAAGGTGCGCTGTGGTTGCGGCGGTGCGCCCTTGCCGGAACCGTTGATCCGCTTCTTTGCCGAACGCGGCGCGGATGTGTTGAACGGCATGGGCATGACCGAAAGCGGGCCAACCGTTTTCCTGATGGATGCCGCTCATGCAGGCGACAAGATCGGGTCGGTCGGTAAGCCGCAATCTATGGCCGAGGTGCGGCTGGACGGTGTGCCCGACGGGGTAGAGGGGGCAGGCGAATTGCACCTGCGCGGCCCCGGCATCACGCCCGGTTATTTCCAGAACGACGAGGCTACGGCCAAAACCTTCACCGATGATGGCTGGCTGGCCACCGGTGATGTCGCGCGGCGCGATGCGGATGGGTATTACTACATCGTGGATCGGATCAAGGACATGTACATCTCTGGTGGGGAAAACGTCTATCCGGCAGAGGTGGAGCGGGTGCTGAACGCCCACCCCGCGATCCTAGAGGCGGCGGTCATTGGCGTGCCGGATGAGCGCTGGGGCGAAGTGGGGGCCGCCCATGTGATGCTGCGCCCCGAGGCGACGCTTGATGCAGACAGCCTGCGCCCGTGGTGTCGTGAGCGGCTGGCGGGCTACAAGGTGCCCGCCCATGTGCGCATCGTCGACGATTTCCCGCGCACCGCGGCGGGCAAGATCTGCAAACCTGATTTGCGAGAGGCTTTTGACCATGATTGATCTGACAGAGGTATGGACCCCGACGCAGGGCGATTTCGACGCATTCGCGCGGGTGTCTGGTGACGACAACGCGATCCACGTTGACCCAGCGTTCTGTGCCGCGACCACCTTCGGGCGCACGGTCAGTCACGGGATGCTGATCTACTCAAAACTCTGGGGTATGGTGCGGCGCATTGATCCGTCGCTGCGGCAGGTCAGCCAGCAGATGATGTTCCCCAACCCCGCCTTCACCGGTGAGGAGTTGCAGCTAAAAATTACCGAAGAGCGCCCCAACATCCTGACGATGCGCGTGACGCGCAGTGCAGATGGCGCAGAGTGTCTGATTGGGGAGGCAGAAGTCACATGCTGACAGTTGGACAGGCGGCAGAAATCCGTCGCACCTACACGCAATCCGATCTGGCAGAGTTTGCCGCCCTCAGCGGCAGCGTCGGTGATACCGTGCCGGAACCGCTGATTGCGGCGCTGTTTTCCTACCTCTTGGGGGTCGATCTGCCGGGGTCGGGCACGAACTATCTAAAGCAGGAACTGGCGTTCAAAGCGCCCGCACCGCTGGATACGCCCCTGTTGGCGCGGGTCGAAATCACCCGTCTGCGACCTGAAAAGCATCTTGTTGATCTGTGGGCTAGTTGCACCGCGCCGGATGGCACGGTGCTGTGCGAAGGGCGGTCACTGGTTAAGGCCAAGGATGTGGCAGGCGCGTTCGGTTAGGGCCTGGCGGGCTAAAGGGTTTCAATCCTGTCCAACACTTTGGCGGCGCTGGTCAGGTAGTCCTGCTGTTTTTCAGCGCTCATCCGGTCCCATGTGCGATAGGGATGGCCTAGGCGCGGGTTCTTGCCCAGCGTGTCGCGGTTGCGGATCAGAAAATCCCAATACAGGGGATTGAACGGGCAGGCTTGCGGGCCTGTCTTGTGCCGCACGTTATAGCGACAGCTGCCGCAATGATCGGACATTTTGTGGATATAGTTGCCGCTGGCCGCATAGGGTTTGGATCCCAGCAGGCCGCCATCTGCAAACTGGCTCATCCCGATCACATTCGGCGCCTCGACCCATTCGTAGGCGTCGGCGTAGACGGCCAGATACCATTCATGCACCTCATGGGGATCAACACCTGCCAGCAGGGCAAAGTTACCGGTCACCATTAGGCGTTGGATGTGGTGGGCGTAGGCCTCTTCCTGTGTTTGGGTGATGGCGGATTTCATGCAGGCCATATCGGTCTGACCGCTCCAATAATACTGGGGCAGGGGGCGCTGTGCCCCCAGCGCATTTTCCGCTGTATACCCCGGCATTTTCAGCCAGTAGATCCCGCGCACATATTCGCGCCAGCCGATGATCTGGCGAATATAGCCCTCCACCGCGTTGAGTGGCGCGTGGCCGTCGTAATAGGCGCGTTCAACACGGCGGCAGATCTCCATCGGGGTTAGGAGGCCTGCGTTCAGATATTGCGCCAGAACGGAATGGTATAGGAACGCCTCACCCGTCAGCATCGCATCCTGATAATCGCCAAAAAGCGGCAGTGCGGTGTCGGCAAAATGATCCAGCGCCGCTAGCGCCTGATCGCGGGTGACTGCAAACCAGAACGGTGTCAGCGTGCCAAAGTGATCATCAAACTGGTCCGCAACCAAATCCAGAACCTCTGCCGTGATTTCATCAGGGGCAAACTGCAGCGGGTGCGGCATGAACAGATCACCTTTGGCCGGTTTGCGGTTTTCGGCGTCATAGTTCCACTGCCCGCCCTCTGGCTGATCCCCCGCCATCAACAGGCCGGTCTGGCGGCGCATATCGCGATAGAAGTATTCCATCCGCAACTGTTTGCGCCCTGCGGCCCAGGCCTGAAATTGCGCGTGATCACTTAGGAACCGATCATCCGGCAGCATATCTAGCGTGGTGCCTGTACCTGCGGCCCAATCTGTCAGCGCGGCCTTCAGTCGATATTCCCCCGGTTCGGTCATCAGGACGTCGGCGCAGTTGAAATCCGCCATTGCGCGGGCCACTTCGGACGGCAGCGTGCCACTGTTTTCAGGATCATCCAGCCGCGCGTATCGGACCTGCCAGCCCGCCGCCTGCAATTCGGCGGCGCGGTGGCGCATCGCGGCGAAGAGGAAGGCGATCTTCTTCTTGTGGTGTTTGACATAGGTGGCTTCTGCCGAGACTTCGGCCATTAGGATGACATCGCGGGCAGGATCGCCCTGTTTCAGCGCCGACAGATCGGGGGACAGTTGATCGCCAAGGATCAGGATCAGGCGGGCGGGGGCGTCTGGCATGGGCTGCACCGGAATTCAGGAACGTTGTACCTTATACGCAGCGCCGCCGTGTCTGGATCGCTTTGACGGTGATAAAATGTCGTCAGGCTATGGGGTTATCACAGCCCGAAAAATTCGACGGGTGCGCCGTCGTGCAGGTGGGCCTCGTCGTCGCGCATCAGTTCCACATCTGCAGAGACAAGGCCCTGACCGATAGCGTTGAAGGAGATGGTCCAGCCATCCTTGACGATCATCGACAGATCCGCAGGAATGCGCCAGATCGCGCCCGCGCCGGGTGTTTTGGCGACGCTGCGGATTTGGTCGATATGCTGTTCAATCACCTTCGCCGCGACACCCCGCACAAAGGGCATCGCAGGAAACCCGACAGCCGCATTGGTCAGGTGATAGCGCCGCGCCATGCCTTGCGTCACCGCGACCAGAACGTAGTTTTCGCCATAAAACAGCCCGCCGATCCGGTCAGATTCCATCACCCCGTCCAGAATGCTGGGTTCAATCATCGCCCGCAGATAGGCCAGCGTTCGGTTCGGGTGGCGCCGTGATACGGCCAGATGGTTCAGCACTTTGGGGGATCGCTCCCAGCGCGACAAAGTCGAAGGCGAGATCTTCAGCGCATCCGCCAGTTCATCCTGTGACCAGCCAAAGGTGTTGCGAATGTTGGAGAGAGCATGTCCTGCATGTTCTTGGTCTGTTTCAGAAATGCTCATTCTTTGACGCTTCTATTCCGTGTCTTTGCCAAGCTGAATACAGCTTTCCGGTATGTCTAATGCAATTCAATTTGGATACAAGCTGCACGGTAAGAGTGCCGTTGCGGCGCAGCCTTAGGGGGGCGGTCGGAATGTGTGACGAGTTTTTGTAGAAGGTATGGTTCTGGCAATTATCGGGCAGAACTTTTGCGTAAATTGTTGAATGCGGGCTGGTGAGTGAGTGCGCCAGCCCGCATTTCTTTGTCAGGCGTCAGCTTTCTGCTGCGTTCATCCGGCGTTCCAGCCAGCGCACACCGGCCGACACGATCAGGATCAGTGCCAGATATTCCAGCACCAGCACGGTGTAGATTTCCAACGGGCGGTATTCAGATACGACCAGTTCGTTTGCCTTGCGCGTCAATTCTTGCATGCCGATCACCGACACAAGGGATGACATTTTCAGCATATAAACCAACTGGTTGCCAAGTGCGGGCAGGATGCGGCGGATGGCCTGTGGCAGGATCACATAACGCATGGTGTCGCGGTAGCTGAGGGATATGGATTGCGCCGCCTCATACTGGCCTTTGTGGATCGATTGGATGCCTGCGCGGAAAATCTCGGCCTGAAAGGCGCTGTCTGATAGTGCCAGCGCCAGTACACCGGCCCAGAACACGTTCAGGGTGATACCGCTCAGCTGCGGCAGACCGTAGTAGACCCATAGGATCAGCACCAGAATGGGCACGGCGCGCACGATCTCGACATAGGTGCGGTTCAGCGCCCGCCAGCCGCGTTTGTCCGACAGACCGGGCAGTGCGATCAACAGACCCAGCGTGATGGAAATCAGGATTGCGGTGACCGACATCAGCACCGTGTTATAGGCGCCGCTGATCAGAAACCGCAGGTTCGCCGCGCCGTTGGACGTGCTGGGGTCAACGACATACCAGCCCCAGTTGCCGGAACAGCCAGACAGCAAAAACAGCACAGGCAGAAGAAGGAGGAAACGTTTCATATCTGCGCCTCAGTGGTTCAGGATCTGTTGCAGGAAGGTGGCGCAGCGCTGGGATTTTGGCGCAGTAAAGAACGCTTCGGGCGTGCCGGTTTCGACGATCTCTCCCTTGTCCATAAAGACCATGCGATCGGCTACGCGGCGGGCAAATCCCATTTCGTGGGTGACGACGATCATGGTCATGCCGCTGTCTGCCAGTTCGGTCATCACTTCCAGCACCTCGGCGATCATTTCGGGATCAAGGGCCGACGTGGGTTCGTCAAACAGCATGATACGCGGTTCCATGCACAGGGAGCGCGCAATGGCGACGCGCTGTTGCTGACCGCCGGACAGTTGGCGGGGGAACTTTTCCGCCTGATCGGGAATCTGCACCCGTTCCAGATAGGTCATGGCACGTTTGCGTGCCTCTTCCTCGCTTAACCCCAGCACACGACGGGGGCCAAGGGTGAGGTTTTGCAAAACGGTCAGGTGCGGGAACAGGTTGAACTGTTGAAACACCATCCCAACGGCGCCGCGGATCTGGTCCAGACTGGCGCGGGTGTCGTCTAGCGTGGTGCCTTCGACCATGATCTCACCGGCCTCATGCGCCTCTAGGCGGTTGATGCAGCGGATCAGGGTCGATTTGCCCGAACCGGATGGGCCACAGACGACCACACGCTCGCCTTTCTGCACGTCAAAGGACACGGATTTCAGCGCCTGAAAATCATCAAAATACTTGGACACATCGCGCATCGAAATCACCGGAGGTGTGTCTGCGGTGTGATCAGGCGCGGGTACGGGGGCGGCTACGGTCATTGGATGGGTCGGCCTTTTGGCAGGATTGGCAGTGTGCAGTTTACGCCACAAAAATTTGATACCTTAAAAGGTCGCTCTTTCCACGGCTCTCTGCCAAACTAGCTATGCGCAAACGGTTGAAAAGGGAAAGATATGAAATTCTTCAAGATTGCTGCCGCGGTTGCGGTCATGGCTGTGTCTGGTGTTCAGGCTTCGGCAGAGTCCGCATTGAGCGAAATCCTTAGCACTGGCGTGCTAAAAGTGGGCACAACGGGCGATTGGAACCCGATGACCATGCGCAATGTCGCCACCAATTCCTATGAAGGTTATGACATAGATGTGATGACCGAACTGGCGTCTGATCTGGGGGTTGAGGTCGAATTTGTCCCCACAGACTGGAAAACGCTGGTCGCTGGTGTGACCTCTGGTCAGTATCACATCACCGGGTCCGCCTCTGTTTCGCCGTCGCGCGCGAAGACTGCGGGCTATTCCAACAGCTACTTCTCGCTGGCGACCGTGCCGCTGACGCTGAAGAAGAACGAAGGCCGTTTCAACGATTGGGACGATCTGAACACTGCCGACGTTTCCGTTGCCGCAACGCTGGGCACCACGCAGGAAACGCAGGTGAAGCAGTATTTCCCCAACGCCAACCACCGCATCGTCGAAGCGCCTGCGCGTGACTTCCAAGAGGTGCTGGCAGGCCGCGCGGATGCCAACATCACCTCTAACGTTGAGGCGAACAAACTGGTGGCCAAATATGACCAGTTGATGATCGTCCCCGTAAGCGAAGGCCGTTCGCCCACCCCGATCGCGATGCTGTTGCCGCAGGATGATCAGGTCTGGATCAACTACGTGAACACCTGGATCGCGTTGAAAGAGGAGCGCGGCTTCTTTGATGAGCTGGGCCGCAAATGGCAGCTGCTGGCGGAGTGATCCGTTTCTTAATCTGACAGAACGGGGCAGGGGGGAACCTCTGCCCCGTTTCCATTTTCCACGACCACGAAAGATCCCCCATGTTGCAGATGTATTCCGATCCGGTGTCCCTTTATTGTGCGAAACTGCGCATTCTGATGCGCCACAAAGGCATCGAGTTTGAAGAGTTGCCCCCGCCCGGTGGCTATGGCTCTGCCGAATACCGCCGGATCGTGCCGTCGGGCACCCTGCCTGCGATCCTGCATGAGGGCATGCAGCTGGCGGATTCTGAGGCGATTGCCGAATACCTGAATGAAGCGTTTCCAGACGTGCCGATGATGCCAGAGGATCTGCAGCTGCGCGCCAAGGCACGAGAGAAGAGCCGTTTTCACGATACCAAACTGGAACCCGCTGTACGCGCGTTTTTCCCTCAGGTGGCCTATGAGGGGCGCGATCCTGCCAAGGTCAAGGAACTGGGCGATGCCCTCAGCACCATCATGGTGGCGCTGGAACTGCTGTTGGAGCATAGCCCGTTGGATCCAGATGCGCTTTATATCGCGGATTGTGGGTTTGCGGTGACGCTGGGCTGGATCCGCGAATTTGAAAAGGGCTGCGGTTTGCAGGTCACATGGCCCGAAGGGGTGCTGGCCTATGAGGCACGGCTGATGGCGCATCCTGCGGTCGCGGATGAATTTGCTGCTTACCGCGCCCCGATGGATGGCTACATGACCAAGGCCTATCCTGCGTGATTGTTGGCTTGTCCTGCCTTTGCATCGGCATGGCCGATGTATTAGGCAGGATCTATGCGATCCCTTCACGATATTGACCTGAAACTGCTGCGCACCTTTCGCGCCATTGCTGACGCGGGCAGTCTGGTGGCCGCGCAGGCGGCGCTGAACGTGTCGCAGTCGACACTGTCGACCCAACTGTCTGATCTGGAAACGCGGCTGGGTTTTCGCCTGTGCCAGCGCGGACGCGGCGGCTTTGCACTGACGCCCGAAGGTCAGCAGGTTTTGGCGGCGTTAGAGGATCTGTTCGCCGCCGCTGACAGGTTCCAGAACGCCACGGCCACCATATCAGGCGACATGCGCGGCGTGTTGCGGGTGGGCATTATGGATGCGATGCTCAACAACAGCGCCTGGCCTCTGCCAGAGGTGCTGGGGCGGTTCAGCACCAAGGCACCGCAAACCCATGTGGATCTGGCACTTGTCTCCCCCGCCGTGATGGAGGAGCAGTTGCACAGCGGTAAACGCGACGCGGTCATTGGTCCGTTCCCGGAAAAGCGTCCGGGCCTTAGCTATGTGCCGCTGTTTCAGGAGCGCCATTCCCTATATGCGGCGGCGCATCATCCGCTGGCCGCGGCGGGCACCATCGGGTTTGAGGCGCTGAGCCGTCATGCCCTGATTGTCACCGCTGGTGAATTGCGCCGCTTCCCCTTTATCCGCCGCAAGACAGATACGCGGGGCGAGGCAGGCAATATCCACCCGGCGGCGACGGTGGATCAGATGGAAACCCATGCGATCTTGATCCGATCAGGGCGTTTCGTCGGCTTTCTGCCTGACTACTTCGGCGCCAGTCTGGCGGATCTGTGCAAGCTACCTACGGGGCCGGATCTGCAATATCTGTCGCCGATCTATCTGGTCTATCGCACCCAATCCGCGCCCAGCCTGATCCTACGCCGTTTTGTTGATGAGGTACGTCAGCAACCGCTGTTAGAGGGCGCGCTGTTGAACACAGGGGCCGTGGTGCCGCTGGATCGCTAATTTGCATCGGAAAATTTGATGTAAACATTTTATGTTTCTGATTTTCCGTGATGAATATCGGGGGTAGGCAGGGCAAAATACCACTTGCAGGAATGCCCCATGTCGACACATGCCCCTACCTCGCCGAATGCCCCCCTCGTCCTTGATGCGCCAGCGGTTGCGCAGCTGTTGCCGCAGGTTGATGTGTTGCAGGCGATGCGCGATCTGTTTTCTGAATTGGGACAGGGGCAGGCGGTTCAGCCCGGCCAAACCCTGACCCTGCTGCCCGCAGACAAGGGTGATTTCATCACCTATCAGGGGGGCAGCACTGGCGCCGGTGTCTTTGGCGCCAAACTGTCGCCCTACCTGCCGCAGCCCGACGGCGCGTTGATCACCGCATGGACGCTGCTGATGTCCACAGAAACCGGTCAGCCGCTGATGTTGTGCGATTCTGGCCGATTGACCACCGAACGCACCGCTGCCACCACCGCGCTGGCAGTGGATCATCTGGCGCGCCCTGCGGCGACACGTTTGGCCATCATCGGGTCCGGCGCCGTGGCAGAGGCGCACCTGCGTCACGTGAAGGGTTTGCGCGACTGGGCGGATGTGCGGGTTTATTCGCCGTCGCTGTCGGGCAATGCGGATCGCCAGACGGCGTGGCAGGATCTGGGCGCGACGGCTGCTGCCAGCGCGGCAGAGGCGATTGAGGGTGCAGAAGTTGTGATGCTGTGCACCTCCTCCGGTCAGCCGGTGATTGACGCGGGCGCGATTGCGCCGGGTACGCTTGTCACCTCAATCAGCACCAATGTGGCCAACGCACATGAGGTCGATCCGGCCTTCCTGTCGGCGGCTGAGGTCTATTGTGATTACCGCGCCACCACGCCTGCCTCGGCCGGTGAAATGCGACTGGCGGCTGAGGCCGGTTGGTCCCCTGACGCGATCAAGGGCGATCTGGCCGAATTGCAAACCGATGCCTGCGCCCGCCCCACAGGCGATGCGCCTGTTTTCTTCCGCTCCATCGGGTTGGGGTTGGAAGACATCTTTATGGCCCGCGCGGTTTATACCGCAGCGCGCGCTGCACAGAAATAAGGCGGAAACGCCCCATAGGACGAAAGGACCAAGCACATGTATATCCGACCCTTTGGCGTTGAGATGTGGATGAATGAGTTCGAGACGAAATGCGAACTGAACCTGGCCGAAACCTGTGTCACCGCCATGACCCTTGGCGATCTGGCAGAACTGTCGGGGCAGGGCGATGCCCTGTGGCCGCAACTGACCGCGATGCAGATGACCTACGGCGCGATCGAAGGATCAGACCGCCTGCGCGATGCGATCTGCGGTCTGTATGATCGCCAAACCCGCGACAACATCCTGACCACCCACGGCACCATTGGTGCCAACTCGCTGGTGCATCAGACGCTGGTGGCGCGCGGTGATCATGTGATTTCCGTCATTCCCACCTATCAGCAACACTACTCCATCCCCGAAAGCATCGGGGCCGAGGTTGAGCTGCTGCACCTGCGGGCGGAAAACGATTTCCTCCCCGATCTGGAAGAGTTGCGCCAGATGGTGCGCCCTGACACCAAGTTGATCGCGATCAACAATCCCAACAACCCCACTGGCGCGCTGATGGATCGCGCGTGTCTGGAACAGATCGTGGAAATTGCACGTTCCGTCGATGCGTGGCTGCTATGTGATGAGGTGTATCGCGGCACGGATCAGGTGGGCGATGGCATGACGGCTGCGATTGCTGATCTGTATGAAAAGGGTATCAGCACCGCGGGCATGTCCAAGGCCTATTCGCTGGCGGGACTGCGTGTTGGCTGGGTTGCTGGGCCCAAGGATATGCTGCACGAGGTGATGCTGCACCGCGATTACAACACCATTTCAGTGGGTAAGATTGACGAGTTTCTGGCCGCAATCGCACTGGAAAACCGGGACAAGATTCTGTCCCGTTCACGTCAGATCACCCGCGACAACCTTGCGATCCTTGAGGAATGGATTGCGGGCGAGCCGCTGATCAGCTGGGTGAAGCCGAAATCCGGTACCACTGCGCTTTTGCGTTATGACCTTGATATGTCATCGCGTGATTTCTGTGTCACGCTACTGCAAGAGGAAGGCGTGATGCTGACCCCCGGTTCCGCAATGGATATGGAGGGATGGCTGCGCATTGGCTATACCAACCCGACTGACGATCTGACAGCCGGGCTGGCACGAATCTCGGCCTTCCTAAAACGACATGGCGCACAGGTCTGACGCTGTTTTGTACACGGGCAGCGTCAGCTGCCCGTTTTGCCGCCCTGTTCAATCAGGATCGGTTCTGGCGGATAGAGCCAGTGGAAGATCGGGCGTTTATAGTCTGCACGTGGAGCTTCGTGTTGCCCGGGCCAGATACCGTAATTGTTCCTGAAGTATTCAATGCAAGCGTTGTCCGCGGCCAAACGGCCGTGGTCACGGTAGACAAACTTGCCCAAGCGATGTGTGTAATGTGCCCCATAGGGCGATTTAAGGATGCTGGCGGGCTGCACCAGCCAGATGGGCACACCGCGTCGGGTCAAATGTCCTGACAGCCATGGGTCATCGACGGTCCACAGGATGTCAGGGATGTCAAAAACCTGTTCGTCGAAAAACGACGGTCGCACCATAACGCCGCGATACCCCTCGAGGATATCGACATAGCCGCTTTCGACGTAAGGCTGTGGTTTGTAAGCCAGCAAGGAGGCAGCGCGCGCCAGTCGATAGATGCGGCCCTTCTCGCGGCGTTTTGCTCGGGGCAGATTTTCAAAGTCGCGCAGGTAACGGTGTCCGACGGGGCGATCGTCTAGATCATAGCCTTTGCCAACGAGGCACTTGTCGGGGTGTTCCTGACGTGCAGCTAGAAATTTCGCTGCCCAGTCGCGTTCGTATTTCTGATCGTCATCGCAAAATAGGATGTCGATGTCCTGCCCCTGATAGTCGCGGAGCGCAGGCAGCACTTTGGTTGCGGGCCCGAAATCTTCGTCTTGCCAGCGCACGGTGATGCCCTCGGGCAGGCTGTCGGTTGATACTTGTTCGCCCGGGAAACGCCGATAATTACGACACAGGTTTAGGCGAACTTCGATCGGTTTGGCTGTCTGGTTCAACAGGTCCCGCAAGGTTGGGGCGATTTTGTCGATCCGAGGGGGGGTAGTTGTCAGGCTGATGACAAAAGGTCTTTGAGTGGTAGTCATTTCTGTCTCGTTTTCGGGACTGACGGACAGCACCAGACGGCGGCTCTGTGCAATCTGCACACCGATGGGCTTATGTCCTATATTTAAAATCAATTAATCCAAGCGCAGCAGCTGCACATGGTGGAGACATTATATAGGCTATGGTGCGATCTTTCCATCATTCTTGAGCCAGTCGATCAATTTGGACAACGCATCGCTCTGGTCGCCGGTTTTGGGCCAGACCAGATAGTAGGTGCCGTCGGCATCACTGGTTTCATCGCAGGCGGCGACCACACGCCCACGGGCGATTTCCGCCTGTGCCAGAAAGTCCGGCAGAAGCGCCGCGCCAAAACCAGCGGCGGCGGCTTCGGTCATGTTGGTGAACTGATCGAACAGCATTCCGCGCAATCGACTTGCGGTCAGCCCTTGTTGTGAAAACCAGTTCTCCCATGCACCGGGGCGGCTTTCGAGATGTAGGAGGGGGTATTCCAGCAAGTGTTCAGGCGCCATTGGCAGCTTGGATGTAAAATCAGGTGCGCAAACAGCCATGACCCGTTCTGGCGCCAGTGGTAGGTAATGCACGCCCGGCCAGTTGCGCGTTCCAAAATGCAGAGCAGCATCAAAGGGATCTTGCTGAAAATCAAATGGCAACACTCGGGTCGCCTGATTGATCTGAATGCCAGGGTTCGCCTGACAAAAGGCGCGCAAGCGCGGTGTCAGCCAGTACATGCCAAAGGTCGGCAATACGGCAAGGTTCAGGCTGCTGCGTGATCCGGTTGCTTTTACTTTCAGGCTTGCTTGCGCCAGCTGTTTTAAAACCTCTCGCACGGATTGGGCGTAGGTTTCACCGGCCAAGGTCAGTTTCAAACCCTTTCCTTCACGCACAAACAGGGTGACGCCCAGTTGATCTTCCAACACTTTCAGCTGCCGCGACACTGCTGAATGGGTCAGCGACAGATCCTGCGCTGCGGCTGTGGCGCTGCCAAGGCGGTCTACAGCCTCCAGCGCGGTAAGAGAGTTGATCGAGGGCAGAAACCGGCGCGATGCTATCATGTGAGTTTTTCTCCAACTTCTGCGATTTCTTAGCGTTATTTTTCTTTGTGCCGAAGTGTTATCTTGCGCAAATAGAAAAGATACTAGGTTTGCCCCATGTCCCAGATCCAAACAGATCCCTCACATTCCTTCCGCCGGTCGGCACGGATGTCTGGGATTCAGCTGTCCGAGATTGTGCAGATCAGCGAACGCGCACGCGCTTTGCGTGCCGAGGGGCGGAATGTTGTGGCCCTCTCAACAGGGGAACCGGATTTCCCAACCCCCGACAATGTGATTGCTGCTGCACACCGCGCCGCGCTGGACGGGAAAACCACCTATCCGCCAACGATGGGCACCGTCGATTTGCGCGCGGCGATTGCCGATCAGGCAGGGGTGTCCGCTGCGCAGGTGATTGTGTCCACAGGTGCGAAACAAGTGCTGTCCAATGCCATGTTGGCCACCCTCGATCCCGGGGACGAGGTGATCATGCCCGCGCCTTACTGGACCAGCTATTCTGATATTGTCGCAATGGCGGGTGGTACGCCGGTGGTGCTGACCTGTGATATGGCGCAGGGGTTCAAATTGACCGCAGCGCAACTGGCGGCAGCGATCACTGACCAAACGCGCTGGGTGATGTTGAACAGCCCGTCCAATCCAAGTGGCGCAATCTATAGTGTTGGCGAACAGGCGGAATTGGCTGATGTATTGCGTGCGCATCCACATGTGATGGTCCTGGTGGATGAAATCTACGCCCACCTGAGCTACACGCCATTCACTTCTTTTGCAGAGGTGGCACCGGATCTGGCCGACCGCATACTGATTGTGAACGGCGTTTCCAAGGCCTACGCGATGACCGGCTGGCGTATCGGCTGGGGCATTGGGCCTGCAGAAATGATACGCGCTTTGGGCGCTGTGCAAGGGCAGGTGACCTCTGGGGCGTGTTCCATTTCGCAGGCTGCTGCTCTGGAAGCTATTTCAGGGGATCAGTCCCTGTTGGTGGACCGCCGCAGAGCAATGTGTGCCAGACGGGACCGTATGGTAACTGCGCTGAATGGGGTGGCGGGGATCACGTGCCCGGTGCCGGATGGGGCGTTTTACGTGTTTCCCGATATTCGCGATGCGATGGCGGCAGGTGGTTTTGCAACCGATGTGGAGTTTTGCAGCACGTTGTTGGAACAGGCGGGCGTCGCGATCGTGCCGGGACGCGCATTTGGTCTGCCGGGCCATGCGCGGCTGTCCTTTGCCTATTCTGACGCTGAAATTGACACTGGCCTTACCCGTATTGCGGAATTTGTCGCCAGTTTTTGACCCCACCCGATCCAAGCTTTGACCGGCAGGACGCTGCCGAAAGTGCGTGGATCAACCAAACTAGGAGGACGCGATGGATCGCGCCGCAATTGTGCATAAGAATTTCCTCACCCGCGTTGCTGCGGGGGATTTGCCAGCGGGCAATGCCCCGACAGGACCATTGGCAGGACCAGAGGCTGTATCGATTTTCCGTTCCGAATGCCTGTCGCGGGCGATGGATTTGAAAAGTCGGGCGATGCAGAAAGCGGGGCAGGGGTTTTACACCATCGGATCGTCGGGCCATGAAGGTCTGGCCGCGGTTTCAGCGGCGTTGCGACCAACCGATATGGCCTTTCTTCATTACCGTGATGCCGCGTTTCAAATCCAGCGCGGTGAACAGGTCCCAGCCCAGTCGATGGCGTGGGATATGATGCTGAGTTTCGCCTGTTCCAGTGATGACCCAATTTCGGGTGGCCGCCACAAAGTTCTGGGGTCTAAGGCTCTTAATATTCCGCCACAAACCTCAACAATCGCCAGTCATTTGCCCAAGGCAGTTGGCGCCGCTTATTCTATTGGTGCTGCGAAACGACACCGTCCGGAACATGCTGTTCTGCCGGATGATGCCATCGTCTATTGTAGCTTTGGTGACGCCTCGGCCAACCATTCGACTGCACAGGGCGCATTTAACACCGCAGGTTGGACCGCGTTCCAATCGGTGCCTATGCCATTGTTGTTTTGTTGCGAAGACAACGGCATCGGTATTTCCACCAAGACACCCAAGGGCTGGATCGCCGCCAATTTCCAGAACCGCCCCGGCATCAAGTATTTCGCCTGTGATGGTCTCGATATCTACGACACCTACGCCACCGCACTTGAGGCGGCGCGCTATGTGAGGGAGCGTAAGAAACCGGCGTTCCTGCACGTGCGCACTGTGCGTCTTTATGGGCACGCCGGCGCCGACGTTGCGACCAGCTACCTGCCCAAAGCCGAGGTCGAACGCGACGAGGCTAACGATCCCCTGCTGCATTCGGTGCGACTGATGCAGGCGGCAGGGGCGTTGGAGCCAGACGCGGCGTTGAAAATCTACACTGACACAATTGCGCGTATTGAACGCATCGGTGATCAGGTCGTAACCCGCCCGCATTTGCAAACGGCGCAGGATGTTATGGCCTCTCTCGTTCCGCCGAAGCGGAAATGCGCGCCGTCAAACGGTCCGTCCGCCTCTGCGCGCGAAGCGGCCTTTGGCAGCGATCTGCGTGCGATGGAAGAGCCGCAAATCATGTCGCGTCTAATCAATTGGGCGTTGACTGATCTGATGTTAGAACATGGCGAAATTGTCATGATGGGCGAAGATGTCGGCCTGAAGGGCGGTGTTTATGGCGTCACGCAGAAACTGCGCCAGCGCTTTGGTCCGGACCGAATGATCGACACCTTGCTGGACGAACAATCTATTCTGGGTTTGGCCATCGGCATGGCGCAGAACGGCTATACACCAATGCCGGAAATCCAGTTTCTTGCCTATCTGCACAACGCCGAAGATCAGATCCGCGGTGAGGCGGCGACGCTCTCGTTTTTCTCGGAGGGGCAATACACCAATCCGATGGTGATGCGGATTGCGGGACTTGGTTACCAAAAAGGGTTCGGTGGACATTTCCACAACGACAATTCGGTCGCCGTGTTGCGAGATATTCCAGGCGTTATTCTGGCTTGTCCGTCAAACGGGGCGGATGCGGCGCGGATGCTGCGGGAATGCGTGCGTTTGGCGCGTGAGGAGCAGCGCGTTGTCGCCTTCCTCGAGCCGATTGCGCTCTACCCGATGCGCGACCTGCATGAGGCAAAGGATGGCGGTTGGATGCAGCGCTATCCCGATCCTTCAGAAAAGATTGCGCTGGGCGAGGTTGGCCTGCATGGCGGTGGGCAGGATCTAGCAATCGTGACCTTTGGCAACGGGGTTTACCTGAGCCAGCAGGCCCTGCCCGCGATTGAGGCGGCAGGGATCAAGGCACGGATCGTAGATATGCGCTGGCTGTCGCCGCTGCCCAAGGACGCGCTGACAGAGGCGGTTCAGGGCTGTGACAACATTTTGGTGGCGGATGAGACCCGTCATTCCGGTGGCGTGGCCGAGGCGTTGATGGCGCATTTCCACGAGGTGTCAGACGCCAAATTGGCCCGGTTGACCGCCGAAGATAGCTTTATCGCTACTGGCCCGGCCTACGCCGCCACGATGCCGTCCAAGGACAGCATCACCGCCGCCGCCCTGAACCTGATTGGGAAAACGTCATGAGTGCCAAGAAAACAGCCGTAGTGATTTGCCCTGGTCGCGGCACCTACAACGCGACCGAACTGGGGTATCTGAGCCGCCATTTCCCTGACGCGGGCATGATGGCGCAATTCGACGCTGAACGTGCGCGTATGGGGCAGGATAGTCTGACAACGCTGGACGGGGCGGAACGCTTTTCCCTGTCGCGCCACAGCCGCGGCGACAATGCTTCGGCATTGATCTACGCTGCGACGCTGGGTGACTTCATGGCGATCAACCGCAACACGGTTGAGGTGGTTGCGGTGACGGGCAATTCGATGGGCTGGTATTCTGCACTCGCCTGTGGCGGGGCGCTCAGTGCTGTGGATGGCTTTCAGGTGTCGAACACTATGGGCAGCTTTATGCAGCAGGCACTGATCGGTGGGCAGGTGATCTACCCTTGGGTTGATGATGACTGGCGCCCGCAGCCCACACGGCGTGAGGCCCTTCTGTCCGTTGTTGCAGACATCGATGCGCGTGCAGATCACGTACTGACCCTTTCGATTGATCTGGGTGGGATGTTGGTTCTGGCAGGAAATGAGGCAGGGCTGTCCGCCTTTGAGGCCACGGTGGATCCTGTGCAGGGGCGTTTCCCGATGCGGCTGGGCAATCACGCAGGGTTCCACAGTCATCTGCAGGCCCCTGTCGCCGCGCAGGGCCGCGCAGCCCTGCCGCCGTCTTTCTTTCGGCAACCTGACTTGCCGATGATTGATGGACGGGGGACTGTCTGGTGGCCAGGTGCCTGTGATCTGCAATCGTTGTGGGACTACACCTTGGGCCATCAGGTAACGGAAGTCTATGATTTCACCCGCGCGATTACTGTGGCTGCGCGCGAATTTGCGCCTGACATGTTCATCGTCACCGGTCCCGGCTCCACGCTGGGGGGGGCGGTGGCTCAATCGCTGATCCGTGCCGACTGGCGCGGGATGCAGTGCAAAGACGACTTCAAATCCGAACAGGCACAGTCAAACGAAAAGACGCCGATGCTGATTTCAATGGGAATACAAGATCAGCGTCCTGTGGTGGTCTGATCGGAAACATCAAAACAAACAAAACCTGAAATGGGACAATAGGGAATGACGATGGGTTTTTCAGAAATTTTGGCAGCCGCCGGGCTGACTGAGGCAGAGCTGAACAGCGGCACGCTTGCGGTACATACGCCGGTGGACGGTTCCGAGATTGCCAAATTGGCGATGCATAGCCTTGATGAGGCTGATCAGATGATGTCGCTGGCACATGAGGCGTTTTTGCAGTGGCGTACCGTGCCTGCACCGCGCCGTGGTGAATTTGTGCGTTTGCTTGGCGAAGAATTGCGCCGCGAGAAAGAGGCACTGGGCGCGCTGGTCACGCTGGAATGCGGCAAGATTTACCAAGAGGGCCTTGGCGAAGTCCAAGAGATGATCGACATCTGTGACTTTGCCGTTGGCCTGTCACGCCAGCTTTATGGGCTGACTATCGCCTCGGAACGTCCGGGGCACGCGATGCGTGAAACATGGCATCCGATGGGCACTTGTGGCGTGATCACCGCGTTTAACTTCCCCGTGGCGCCTTGGTGCTGGAATGCGGCGTTGGCACTGGTGTGCGGTGACCCGGTGATCTGGAAACCGTCCGAAAAGACACCTCTGACCGCGCTGGCGGTGCAGAAAATCTGCGATCGTGTGTGCGAACAGTTTGGCGACGATGCGCCCAAAGGGCTGACGCAGGTTTTGATCGGTGAACGCGATTTGGGCGAGGCACTGACCGCCAATCCCAAGGTGGCGCTGATTTCCGCCACTGGGTCCGTGCCGATGGGTCGTGCGGTTGCAGCGGATATGGCGAAACGTCTGGGCCGCACCATCCTCGAACTGGGGGGCAATAACGCGATGATCGTGGCCCCGTCTGCGGATCTGGAAATGGCGCTGCGCGCGATTGTGTTTTCTGCTGTCGGCACGGCTGGCCAACGTTGCACCACCCTGCGTCGCCTGATCGTACACGAAGATGTCTATGATGCACTGGTGCCGCGTCTGGTCAAAGCCTACGCAGGTCTGCCCATTGGCGACCCGCTGGATCAGGCCACGCTGGTAGGTCCGCTGATTGATACGGGGGCGTTGCAGGCCATGGATAACGCGTTGGAACAAGCCCGCGCCGAAGGTGGCACCGTTCATGGTGGTGGTCAGGCGCTATGCGACACTCACGGCGCGGCGGCTTATGCGACCCCGGCGATTGTCGAAATGCCCGAACAAAGCGCAATCATGCACCATGAAACCTTTGCGCCGATCCTGTACGTGGTGAAATACCGTGATCTGGACGAGGCGATTGCGTTGCAAAACGCCGTACCGCAAGGCCTATCGTCTTGCATCTTCTCAACTGACGTGCGTGAAACGGAACTGTTCCTGTCGGCTGCTGGATCGGACTGCGGCATCGCCAATGTGAATATCGGGCCTTCCGGTGCAGAAATTGGCGGAGCGTTCGGCGGGGAAAAGGAAACAGGCGGCGGACGTGAAAGCGGATCGGATGCGTGGAAAGGCTACATGCGGCGCCAGACCAACACGATCAATTATTCGCGTGACTTGCCTTTGGCGCAGGGAATCAAGTTTGACATTTGATCAGGCAAACACAGACCAGGGCCTTTGGGCCCATAGTCTGACCCGGCGGGCCGAATGCGGCCCGCTGACCCAAGAGCTAAGCGTTGATCTGGCGATTATCGGCGGTGGTTTCACAGGCTGTGCAGCTGCGCTTGAAGCGTCGGCTGCGGGTGCCAGCGTTGCCTTGGTTGAGGCGCACGATATCGGCTTTGGCGGTTCCGGGCGGAATGTTGGATTGGTGAACGCCGGGCTTTGGTTGCCGCCAGAAACCATCGTAGATCAAATGGGTGATGCACCCGGGCGGCACCTGATTGATGTTCTGGCGCGGGCGCCGGACATGGTTTTCGACCTCATCAACCGCCATGACATCCCCTGCGAGGCGACCCGCGCCGGCACACTGCACCTCGCGCATGCGCCCAGCGGTTTGCAAGACCTGCAAGAGAGGTTCCGGCAGGGAAATCAGTTCGGCGCAGCGCTACAGCTGCTGGATGCCGAGGAAACTCAACAACGTACCGGATCTGGTGCTTTTCACGGTGCGCTCCTGAACCCGTCGGCGGGGACGGTGCAACCTTTGGCCTATTGTCACGGGCTGGCGCGCGCAGCACAGGCGGCTGGGGCGCAGATTTTTGCGCAAACCGCGGTTCAGGCGCTTCGGCACGAAGGGGGGATGTGGCATCTGTCCACGGAACAGGGCAGCCTGCGCGCCAAGGCGCTGCTGGTGGCCACCAATGCCTATGCCGAGGCCGCCGCGTTACCTGCGCGACCACAATATGTCCCCGTAAATTATTGCCAGTTTGCCACAGCGCCACTTAGTCAGGAACAGCAGGCGCGCATTTTACCTGCGGGCGAAGGATGCTGGGACACGGCGCAGGTTATGTCGTCGGTGCGCCGCGACGCGGCTGGGCGATTGATCGTTGGCGGAATGGGGAACAGCAACGGGCTGGGCGGCGCACTGCATGCCGGTTGGGCGCGTCACAAACTGCGCAGCCTGTTTCCTGAACTAGGCGATTTGCCATTTCAGCATCATTGGAGCGGGCGCATCGCAATGACCCGTGATCATATTCCCAAGGTTCAGGTCTTTGGGCCGAATGCCTACACGATCTTTGGCTATTCAGGGCGTGGGATCGGTCCGGGAACGGTCTTTGGGTCGGCTGCGGCACAGGCGCTTTTGTCTGGTACAACAGACGCGCTGCCTGTTGCCCCGGTCGAAGCCTACGCCGAACGCTTCACCGCGGCTCAAGGCGCGTTCTTTGAGTTTGGCGCAACGATGGTGCATACCCTGCAGCGACTACGCTGATCATCGCGTATGGGGGAGGGGCGCTGCCCCTCTCCGTTTCCAATGATATCGTGAACGCTTACGCCGGACGCGTCTCGTGACCATCGAAGAGCGCCTGTTTTAGCCCACGATCAGTTGCTTCAGTTGTAGGGCTTCGTGTTCCAGCAGTTTCAGGCGATGCTGAATCGCGTCACCGATGGTGATCATGCCACACAGCCGATCCTGATCCAGTACGGGCATATGACGGAAGCGGCCTTCGGTCATGGTGGTCAGAACAGACATCAGCGTGTCATCTGGCGTGCAGCTGCGTACGTCGCTGGTCATAATATCACTGACGCGCAAGGCCAGCGTTTGATCCGGCGCCGAGGATTCCGCCAGTTGCCGCACAATGTCGCGTTCCGACAGGATACCGCAGAGCGACCCATCAAGGTTCACCGCCACCAAAGCGCCAATTTTCTGGTCGCGTAGGATGCGGACAGCGTCGCTCAATGTGTCGTCGGGTGTCACTGAATGCACCACACGGTCCTTGCCGGACAACAGATCAGCAACGGTGGAGCTGGTTTCGAAGGTGTTGCTTTGTAGGCTTTGACTGCTCGTGCGCTGCGCTGACGCGCTGTCGCCGCGGGTCGGTGGCTGGTATGATGTTGGCATCTTTCCTCTCCTCCTGACTTGATCGCACCCATGATGCCATGTCAGTGAAGCGCAGCGAGAGGCCCTTAGGCAAGGAAAATCAAAGTGCTGTCAAATTCCATTATGAACGGTGAACTGGTGCTGGCACCGTCTGTTGCCACTGTTTTGTTCGTGATCGCGGTGCTGGCTGGCACCCGATATCGGTCGGTCTGGAAGGCCGAAGGCCCAGCGTGGCAACTATGGGTTTGCGGTGGTATCGCTGGCCTGTGTTTGCTGGTTTTGGGCTTTGTACCGATTGCCGTCTAGGCGCCAATGAACAATTGGGTTGCCCTAGTGGTTCTAACAAAAAACGCGGCCCATGGGGCCGCGTTTTGTTTGTCGTCAGGGGCGCGTTGTTTACTGCGTTTCCATGTCTTCGACCATCTTGCGTGCGCGGGGGCAGGCCAGACGTTCCCGCAGCGGGCTGTCGGGGTCGATTTCCTTTTTGCAGACCAGACAATGATCCGCATCCGCAATGGCGTTGAGGCCACCGCAGCTGCCTTTGATGCGTTTGCCCATCAGCATGACGCCAAGCGACATACCGATCATCACAACCGCGAAGAAGGCAAAGGTGAACAGGAAGGTTTGCATGATGCGCCTCCTTTAAATCAGGCTTGCAGTGCTTGGAAACGCGGGCTTGCGGTGGTGACGAAGTCGCTGTCGCCGCGCTCGATGAACAGAACGGCGAGGTTCTGTTCCTTGGCGATTTCCATGCCGCGCTCTTTGCCCAGAACCAGCATCGCGGTGGCCCATGCGTCTGCCAGCATGGCGTTGTCGGCCAGTACGGTTGCAGATGCAGTGCGGTGGGTCACAGGGCGGCCGGTTTTGGCGTCCAGAATGTGCGAGAAACGCTGACCGTCTTGTTCGAAGTAGTTGCGGTAATCACCCGAGGTGGCCAGACCCATGTTCGACAATTTGGCAACCTGCTGCAGCGCCGGCGAGGCGGTCAGCGGGGTTTCCACACCAATGCGCCAGTCCAGACCATCAGGGTTTTTGCCTGCGGTGACGATATCGCCGCCTACTTCGACCATGTAATCCTGCAGGCCCAGTTCAGCCAGTGCCTTGCCTGCGGCATCAACACCGAAACCTTTGCCGATGGCCGACAGATAGATCGTTGCGTCATTTTTGTGCTTACGCACTTGGTTGCCGCGAATCTCCAGCACGTCTTGCTGCCCGGTTACAGCGGCAACGCGGGCGATTTCGGCGTCCGACGGTGCGGCGCTGGTGGTGCCTTTGGCGCCGAAGCCCCAGAGGTCGATCAGCGGGCCTAGGGTGACGTCAAACTGGCCGTCGCTGGCGGCGTTGATGTCATTGGCTGCCTGCAGCACTTCGGCCAATTCAGGCGATACGGTCATGGTCTGACCGGCGTTGGCGGCATTCAGGCGCGACACTTCGGAATTGGAATCCCAATTAGACATCAATGTGTTAACACGAGCAAATGCCATGTTGACAGCGTCTTGAGCCTGCGCTTGGGTAACGGCGTTTTTGTGATCTACAGCGGTGATCTTGTAGGTCGTCCCCATGGTGACGCCCGACATCTCAATCACGTTGGAACGCGATTGGCAGGCAGCCAGCGCAACGGGGAGCCACAGGACGGTACGGCGGGAGAATTTGATGCTTTGGGTCACTGAGGAACTCTCTTGTTTGCTGGCCTGACGTATACGCACACATGCGCGAGGTGACTTGCGACATATTGCCGCAATCTCGTTTTGACCCGTGGCTTCACCCTGCACATCGAATATCCGGTGCCTCAAATTGCGCGGTGGTAACAATACCGCGCCCGTGACAGCGAAAGCGTAGTGGACGTGCAGCAGTTTAAACTGAAAAAAGGCCTCACCCTCCCTGTGTCCGGTGCCCCGGATCAGGGGGATATTACCCCAGTGGATGTAAAGACCGTTGCCGTATTGGGCGCGGACTACATCGGGCTCAAACCTCGATTGGATGTTCAGGAAGGTGACGTTGTTGCCGCTGGCGCACCGATCTTTGCCCACAAAGACACCCCCGATGTAAAAGTCGTGGCGCCCGTGTCCGGTCGAATCAAGGCTGTGAACCGTGGTGCTCGCCGCGCGTTGATCAGTGTTGAGATCGAAGTGGACGCTGCTGCGGCAGATCCGGTGGACTTCTCGGCTGTTGGTGATGTTAGCACCGCCGAAGGTCTGGCAGAACGCCTGTGCGCCGCCGGTCTGTGGACATCGTTCCGCACCCGTCCCTATTCCAAGGTGCCAGCATCCAGCGACCGCCCGGCAGCGATCTATGTGACCGCGATGGACAGCGAACCGCTGGCCGCTGATGCCGCGCGTATCATCGCGATGGCACCCACCGCCTTCACCAAAGGTCTGGCCGCGATCACCGCGCTGACCGAGGGTAAGACCTACCTGTGCCACGAAATCGGCGCGGATGTGCCCGGTGGCGATTTGGCAGGTGTTGAGGCGGCAGGCTTCTCTGGCCCGCACCCCGCAGGTCTGGCGGGTACGCACATGCACTTCCTTGAGCCGCCGACCGCTGAGAAGATGGTTTGGACCATCGGCTATCAGGATGTGATGGCCATCGGCAGCCTGCTGGAAACCGGTATCTATCCTGCCGACCGTGTGGTTGCGCTGACCGGTCCGATGGTCAAACGCCCGCGTCTGGTCAGCACCGTTGTTGGTGCGTCGATGACCGACCTGCTGGCAGAGGATCTGGCAACAGACACCCCGCTGCGTATCGTATCCGGTTCGATCCTGTCGGGCCGCGCTGGTGAAGGCGTCAGCGCCTATCTGGGCCGCTACGCACGTCAGATCACCCTGATCGAAGAAGATCACAAGCAGATCCCGATGGGTTGGATTCGTCCGATGGCATCGAAATACGCTGTTCAGCCGGTTCTGGGATCGGCCTTCAGCAAGAAGATCTACAACCTGACCTCTAACCTGAACGGTGGCCGCCGCGCCATGGTGCCGATTGGCACCTTCGAGCAGCTGATGCCGCAGGATTTCCTGCCCACGCAACTGCTGCGCGCAATGCTGGTGATGGACACCGATCAGGCACAAGCCCTTGGCGCTCTGGAACTCGACGAAGAGGATCTGGGCCTGATGGGTTTTGCCTGCCCCGCTAAATATGAATACGGCATCGCACTCCGCGATTGCCTCACCAAGATCGAGAAGGAGGGCTAACGCTTGGGCGTCCGCAGTTTCTTTGATCGCATCGAGCCCCATTTCGTTAAGGGTGGCCGCTATGAGCGGTACTTCCCGATGTACGAAATGGTCGAGAGCTTTCTCTTCACCCCGAAAACCGTAACCACCGCCGCGCCTCACGCACGGTCCTATGTCGATATGAAGCGGATCATGACCTATGTGGTCATCGCGACGATCCCCTGTATCATCATGGGTCTGTATAACGTGGGTCTGCAGGCCAACACCGCGCTGGCCGATTTCCCGGCCACCGGCTGGCGTGCGGCGCTGATCGAATTTTTCGGCATCGGTTTTAACCCGCAGAACCCGCTGGCGAACTTCCTGCACGGGCTGCTGTACTTCCTGCCGATCTACATCACCACGCTGGTGGTTGGCGGTATCTGGGAAGTGCTGTTCGCTACCGTGCGTCGCCACGAAGTGAACGAAGGTTTCCTTGTTACCTCGATGCTCTATGCGCTGATCATGCCCGCAACCACGCCGCTGTGGCAGGTTGCGCTGGGGATTTCCTTCGGCGTTGTGATCGGCAAAGAGGTCTTTGGCGGCACTGGCAAAAACTTCCTCAACCCCGCGCTGACGGGTCGTGCGTTCCTGTACTTCGCCTATCCGGCGCAGATGTCGGGTGACGCGATCTGGGTGCCTGTGGATGGCTTCACCGGTGCAACCGCACTGGCCGTGACCGCTGCAGATGGCGTTCAGGCGCTGGCGGCTGAGGGTCTGACTTGGACCTCGTCCTTTATCGGTACGATCCCTGGTTCCATCGGCGAAACCTCGACTCTGGCCTGTTTGATTGGTCTGGCCTTCCTGCTGGTGACCCGCATTGCCAACTTCCGTCTGGTTTTGGGCTGTCTGGGTGGCATGATCGGCTTCTCGCTGCTGCTGAACCTGATCGGGTCCGACAGCAACCCGATGTTCGCAATGCCGTGGTACTGGCATCTGGTCGTGGGCGGTTATGCCTTTGGTCTGGTGTTCATGGTGACCGAACCTGTGTCGGCCAGCCACACCAATGTGGGCCGCTACATCTACGGTGCGCTGATCGGTGTGATGGTGGTGATGATCCGCGTGATCAACCCTGCCTTCCCCGAAGGCATGATGCTGGCGATCCTGTTCGGCAACGTCTTTGCGCCGCTGATCGACCACTTCGTCGTGCAGGCCAACATCAAGCGGAGGGCCCGTCGCAATGTCTGAGGATCAGAACGTGCAAAACACTGCCCCCAAAGGCGCGATCGGCCGTTTTCTGGCGATGCCGGCGGACACGCTGCCCAAGACCCTGTTCGTGGCTGTGACCTTGTGTCTGGTCGCGTCGATGATCGTATCGGCCGTGGCCGTCGCCCTGCGCCCCGCGCAGGAGGTGAACAAGCTGAAAGACAAGCAGGTTAACATTCTGCAGGTCGCAGGCGTCTATGAAAAAGGCGTTGATGTGGCAGAGGCGTTCGCGGCCTTTGAACCGCATGTGCTGGAACTGGCAACCGGTCGTTTCACCGATCAGTTCGACGCCAAAACCTTTGATGACCGCGCCTCTGCGGACAACCCTGACACCTCGGTTGCGCTGACCGACGATCCGGCCGCGATTGGCCGCAAGTCGAAGTTTGTCACCGTCTACCTGCTGCGTGACGACGCAGGCGCCATCGACAAGGTGATCCTGCCGATCCACGGCTATGGCCTGTGGTCGACCCTGTACGGGTTCATCGCGCTGGAAGAGAACGGCAACGACATCTACGGTCTGCAGTTCTACAGCCACGCCGAAACCCCCGGTCTGGGTGCAGAGGTGGACAACCCGCGTTGGAAATCGCTGTGGCGTGACAAGAAGCTGGCCGATGAAAACGGCATGCTGCAGATCACCGTTGCCAAATCGGTGCCTGCCGCTGGGGCTGAATATCACGTAGACGCGCTGGCCGGTGCCACGCTGACGTCGCGCGGTGTGGACAATCTGGTGAAATTCTGGATGGGCGAAGCGGGCTTTGCCCCCTTCCTGACCAACCTCAAAGCAGGAGAGATCTGATGGCACAAACCAAAAGAGAACTGCTGATCGACCCGATGGTCGACAATAACCCGATTACGCTGCAGGTTCTTGGCATCTGTTCGGCACTGGCGGTGACTTCGTCGCTGCAGGTGGCTTTCGTTATGTCCATCGCGGTGACGCTGGTGACTGCGTTTTCGTCGATGTTCATTTCGATGATCCGCAACCAGATCCCCAGCTCGATCCGTATCATCGTGCAGATGGTGATCATCGCATCGCTGGTGATCATGGTGGATCAGGTGCTGAAGGCCTACGCCTTTGAGATTTCCAAAACCCTGTCGGTTTTTGTGGGTCTGATCATCACCAACTGTATCGTGATGGGCCGCGCCGAAGCCTTCGCAATGAAGAACCCGCCGATCGCCTCTTTCGTGGACGGTATCGGCAACGGTCTGGGCTACGGTCTGATCCTGATGATGGTTGGCGTGATCCGCGAACTGTTTGGTGCAGGCTCGCTGTTCGGTGTGACCATTCTGGAAACCGTGAACAACGGTGGCTGGTATGTCCCCAACGGTATGCTGCTGCTGCCGCCGTCGGCCTTCTTCATCATCGGTCTGATCATCTGGGCCTTCCGCACGCTGAAGCCGGAACAGGTGGAAGAGCGTGAATATAAAATTCAAGTTGTGGAGGCCCACTGATGGAAGCTCTGCTCTCCCTCGCGGTCAAAGCGATCTTTGTTGAAAACCTCGCGCTGTCCTTCTTCTTGGGCATGTGTACCTTTATCGCTGTGTCGAAGAAGATTTCGACCGCGATTGGTCTGGGGATTTCGGTGATGATCGTGCAGTCGATCACCGTGCCGGCCAACAACCTGATCCTGACCTACCTGCTGGCGCCCGGCGCGCTGGCATGGGCCGGTTTCCCTGATGTAGACCTGACCTTCCTTGGCCTGATTTCCTACATCGGTGTGATCGCGGCACTGGTTCAGATCCTTGAGATGGTTCTCGATAAATACTTCCCGCCGCTCTACAATGCGCTGGGTGTGTTCCTGCCGCTGATTACGGTGAACTGCGCGATCCTTGGTGGTTCACTGTTCATGGTGGAACGTGGTTACGATCTGGCAGAGGCTGCGACCTACGGCGTCTCCTCCGGTTTCGGTTGGGCACTGGCAATCACTGCAATGGCTGGTGTGCGCGAAAAGCTGAAGTATTCCGATATCCCCGATGGCCTGCAGGGCATCGGCATCACCTTCATCACCGCTGGTCTGATGGCGCTTGCCTTCATGTCGTTCAGCGGCGTGAAACTCTGATAGGAGATCTGGAATGGAAACTTTTACCCTCGGGATCATCCTATTTACGCTGATCGTTATCGCGCTGGTGGCGATCATTATGGCGGCCCGTTCGAAGCTGGTGTCTACCGGTGACGTTCAGATCACTATCAACGGTGAAAAAACCGTTTCTGTGCCCGCAGGTGGCAAACTGCTGCAGACGCTGGCCGATCAGAAACTGTTCGTGCCCTCGGCCTGTGGTGGCGGTGGTACCTGTGCGCAGTGCCGTGTGAAGGTGCATTCGGGTGGCGGGTCGATCCTGCCGACCGAAGAAAGCCACATCACCAAGCGTGAAGCCGCCTGTGGCGACCGCCTGTCCTGTCAGGTGGCCGTGAAACAGGATATGGACATCGAAGTGCCCGAAGAGGTGTTCGGCGTGAAGAAGTGGGAATGCACCGTGCGTTCCAACGACAACGTCGCAACCTTCATCAAAAACCTGGTGCTGGAACTGCCCGAAGGCGAAGACGTGAACTTCCGCGCGGGTGGCTACATCCAGATTGAGGCACCTGCGCACAAACTGTCCTACAAAGACTTCGACATTGGTGAAGAATACCACGAAGACTGGGACAAGTTTAACCTGTGGCAGTATGAATCCACCGTGTCCGAGCCGATTGAACGTGCGTACTCCATGGCGAACTACCCTGATGAGAAGGGTCTGATCATGCTGAACGTGCGTGTGGCCTCGCCGCCTCCGGGTTCGCAGGGCATCCCTCCGGGTCAGATGTCGTCTTACATCTTCAACCTGAAGCCGGGTGATAAGGTCACTATTTCTGGTCCGTTCGGTGAGTTTTTCGCCCGTGAGACCCAGAAAGAAATGGTCTTCATCGGTGGTGGTGCAGGCATGGCGCCGATGCGCAGCCACATCTTCGACCAGCTGAAGCGTCTGGAAAACCGCGACCGCAAGATCACCTTCTGGTACGGTGCCCGTTCGAAGAAAGAGATGTTCTTTGTCGAAGATTTCGACACGCTGGCCGAAGAGTTCGATAACTTTGAATGGCACGTGGCCCTATCGGACGCCCTGCCAGAGGACGATTGGAAAGGCTACACCGGCTTCATCCACAACGTCCTGCTGGAAGAGTACCTGAAAGAGCACCCCGCGCCTGAGGATTGCGAATTCTACATGTGTGGTCCGCCGATCATGAACCAGTCCGTGATCAACATGCTCCTCGATCTGGGTGTTGACCGCGAAGACATCATGCTGGATGACTTTGGTGGCTGATCGCTAAAGTTTAGAATTAGAAAACGCCGCAGACCTCTGCGGCGTTTTTCATTTGGGGGAATGTGATGCGTGCATATTTGGAAATCTGGGATGTGGCCTCTGACACCTCGCATCTGGTGATGGAGGTGGATCGCCATATCGAGGCGCCGAATTTCACCGCGGACGGCCAGGCATTGATCGTGAATTGCGACGGGCGGCTCTACCGTGTGCCGCTGGATGATCCGCGTTTGATCCCGATCGACACAGGACAGCAGGACCGGATCAACAATGATCACGGCCCCAGCCCAGACGGCCAATGGCTGGCCTTCTGCGACAAGTCGCTAACGGGACAAACAGGCCTGTTCGTGATGCCGCTGGCAGGCGGCACTGCGCGTCAGGTGGTGCTGGGGCTGCCCAGTTGGTTTCATGGCTGGGATCCATCAGGGGATGGTTTGATCTATGCCGGTGTGCGCGGGCAGGGGGCGCAGCGACAGTTCGCGATCCTGCGTGCTGATCTGCGTAGCGGTGCCGAAGATGTGCTGATCACCGGCACAGGCCATTATGACGGGCCAGAGATGACAGCAGATGGTCGTTGGATCTGGTTCAACTCCAACCGCAGTGGACCAATGGCGCTATGGCGGATGCGGGCGGATGGTTGCGGTGTGCAACAGATGACCGATGGCACGCAGGACGATTGGTTTCCCCATCCTAGCCCTGATGGCCTGCACCTGTGCTATCTGGCCTATGAGCGCGGCACGGAGGGGCACCCGTTCGGCGTCGATGTTGATCTGCGATTGATGCCGCTTGCGGGTGGCCCATCGCGGCTATTGCGTCGCATTCATGGTGGGCAGGGGTGCCTGAATGGTCCTTGTTGGTCGCCGGACGGTTTGCGGTTTGCCTACGTGCATTACCAGTAATTGAAATAGCAAGACCCGCCGAGAGGGCGGGTCTTTACAGGCGGGTATTCTGGGGATGGGTCACTCAACCCGCCTGTGATGCAGCTCTGACAGGCTACGCCGTCGCTGCATTTTTGCCGTGGGCTTAGCTGCCGGGCAGGATCACTTTGTCGATTACGTGGATCACGCCGTTGCTGGCGGCGATGTCGGCGGCTGCGACGCTGGCGTCGTTGATCATGACACCGTTGTCCAGATCAATGGTGATGTCGCCGCCCTGTACGGTGGTGGCTTTCATGTCGTCCTGCAGGTCGGTGGACATCACTTTACCGGGCACAACGTGGTAGGTCAGGATGGCCACCAGCTGATCCTTGTTCTCGGGCTTCAGCAGGGTTTCAACGGTGCCCTCGGGCAGCGCTGCAAACGCCGCGTCTGTGGGCGCGAATACAGTGAACGGGCCGTCGCCTTTCAGGGTATCGACCAGACCGGCGGCCTTTACGGCTGCGACCAGAGTGTTGAAGTCGCCAGCGCCCATGGCGGTGTCTACGATGTCTTTGGAATGGCCACCTGCAACGGCGGGGGCTGCCAGAAGGGTTGCAATGGCGAAAGTAGCTGCGCGGATCATTGGATCATCTCCGAGTTGGGTTTCAATGCGCGATACCTCGTTGGCATCTGAGACCGATACGCGCCCAAAGACGTGCTGGATGACCTTATTTCCTTGGCTCTTGATCTTGATTGACCCTGCGTCAGCACTAAGCAGAGGGTATTTGGGTTTTCAATCACGTTTTCGTGATGTTTTGTGAGGGGTAATCATTGCCTAGTTTTGAACCATCACCCGTGACGGAGGGCGCTTAAACAAAAAACACCCCGGTCGAAACCGGGGTGTTTGTGCATTTTGTGACGTCAGTCGGGGCTCAGTTCAGGCGTTCGCCGGTGCCGGGGGCGAAGTAACTGACCTTTCCCAGATCAAAGGCCAGATCCAGCATCGCCCCAGCACGGGCGCTGGTTTCGGCATGCAGTCGCGCGGTAACCTGTTTGCCGCCCAGTTCCGACACCACAAAGGTATCGGCGCCAGCGGGTTCGACCATTTCGATCATGCACTGCGCCTGCTGCACATCCTGACCCGCGCGGAACCCCGCCTCGGCAATGTCCTCGGGGCGCAGGCCCAGAATGACGTCTTCGGGCAGATCGCGGCTATGGCTGTCCTTCAGCACGATTGCACTGCCATCGCCACGGCTGATCTCTACCTCTGTGCCGCTACCGTTCTGGCGGGTTTTGGCAGGGATCAGGTTCATCGCTGGGCTGCCCATGAAATCTGCCACGAACAGGTTGGCGGGGTTGTTGTAGATCTCGGCCGGGGTGCCGATCTGCTGAACCACGCCGCCTTTCAAGACCACGATCTTGGTCGCCAGCGTCATCGCTTCGATCTGGTCGTGGGTCACATAGACCATGGTTGCGCCAAGGTTCTGGTGCAGCTTCTTGATCTCTGACCGCATCTCGACCCGCAATTTGGCGTCTAGGTTGGACAGGGGTTCGTCAAACAGGAACAGTTTGGGGTCACGCACCAAGGCACGGCCCATCGCGACCCGCTGACGTTGGCCACCGGACAGCTGGCCGGGCCGGCGGTGCAACAGCTGTTCGATCTGTAACTGGCTGGCGACCTCTTTCAGCTTTCGCTCTTGCGTGGCGGCGTCCACCCCCCGCACTTTCATGCCAAAGGTGATGTTCTTGGCCACCGACATGGTCGGGTAGAGGGCATAAGACTGAAACACCATCGCAATGTCGCGGTCTTTGGGGCTGACATGGGTCATGTCTTGGCCGCCGATGCTCAGGGTGCCGCTGGTGATCGGTTCCAATCCGGCGATGCAGTTCAACAGCGTGGATTTACCGCAGCCCGAGGGACCGACGAGGACCAGAAAATCGCCCGGTTCGATGGCGACGTTGATGTCCTTGAGGATCTCAACTGCGCCGTAGTTCTTGTAGAGGTTCTTGATATCGAGAATAGGGGCCATGAGATTAACCTTTCACCGATCCTGCGGTCAGCCCGCGGATGAAGTATTTGCCAGCCACCACATAGACCAGCAGTGTCGGAAGGGCGGCGATGATGGCGGCGGCCATGTCGACGTTGTATTCCTTCACCCCAGTGGTGGAGTTGACGATGTTGTTGAGGGCAACGGTCACCGGCTGGGTGCCTGCCTGGCTGAAGCTGACCCCAAAGAGGAAGTCATTCCAGATGTTGGTGAACTGCCAGATCACGGTCACAACCACGATGGGCAGCGACAGCGGCAGGAAAATCGACCAAAAGATGCGAAAGAACCCAGCACCATCTACCTTGGCCGCCTTGGTCAGTTCAGCCGGTATGGTGACGTAGTAGTTGCGGAAGAACAGCGTGGTAAAGCCGATCCCGTAGATCACATGCACCACGATCAGGCCGGGGATGGACCCTGCCAGCCCCATGATCCCCAGCATCCGTGCCATCGGCAGCAGCACCACCTGAAAGGGGATGAAACAGCCAAAGAGCATCAGCGAAAAGATCAGGTTCGCACCTTTGAAGCGCCACTGGGCAATGACGTAGCCGTTCATTGCGCCCAACATTGTCGCAAGGATCACCGCCGGAACCGTCATGATAACAGAGTTCCAGAAGTAGGGCCGTAGACCTTCGCATTGCACGCCGGTACAGGTGCCGGACCAAGCGGTGCGCCAGGCGTCAAACGTGACCTCCCGCGGTAGGGCAATCAGGCTACCTGTGCGGATTTCATCCAAGCTTTTGAGTGAGGTTGTGACCATCACAAACAGCGGCATCAGATAGAACAGTGCAAACAGACCCAGCAGGGTGAACAGCAGCCAGCGCAGGGCCAGATGTGTCCAGTTGATGCCCTTGGCCGCGCTTGGCGCACCGGCCTGAGTATGGGGTTGGGTGAAATCAGTCATGTTTCGCCCTCAATTCAGAGTAAAGGTAAGGCACTACGATGGCGAAAACGACGCCCATCATGACCATTGCGGAACTGGCTGCCTGTCCAATGTCGCCGCGCGAAAACGCCATGGCGTACATGTAGGTGGCGGGCAGGTCTGTGGCGTAGCCGGGGCCACCGCCGGTCAGGGCAATCACCAGATCAAAGCTCTTGATCGCGAGGTGAGCCAGCACGATGAAAGCCGACAGGAAAATCGGTGCCATCGACGGGATGATGATCGCGGAATAGATCCGCCATGTGGGGATACCATCGACCTGTGCGGCTTTGATGATCTCTTCATCCACGCCGCGCAAACCAGCCAGAAACAGCGCCATGACAAAACCGGACGCCTGCCAGACGGCTGCGATGACCACGGCGTAAATGGCGCGATCAGGGTTCACCACCCAATCAAAGGCAAAGTTTTCAAACCCCCAGCCGCGCACGGTGGCCTCGATCCCCAGACCGGGGTTCATGATCCATTTCCATGCGGTCCCGGTGACGATCATCGACAGCGCCATCGGGTATAGGTAGATGGTGCGCAATGCACCTTCGGCGCGGATCTTCTGATCTAGCAGAATTGCCAGAAACAGGCCCAGCACCATCGAAATCACGATAAACAGCGTGCCAAAGATGAACAGGTTGTCCATCGCGGTATCCCAGCGTGGCGACGCCATCAGCCGTTCGTATTGTACGGTGCCCTTCAGCTCATACTTCGGCAGTAGCCGCGAGCGGGTGAAAGACACCCACGCCGTCCAGAAGATAAAGCCGTATACGAAGATGAGGATGGCCACGAAAGATGGGGCAAGCACCATCTTGGGCGTGTGGCGTTCGAGCCATTCAGTCATGGCGAAGCCCTTTCATGTCAGTGATACGCCCCGACCTGATCAGGCCGGGACGCATCTGGGGGAGGAATTTACAGCGAGTTTGCGACAGAGTTTGCCAGCATCTCAACCGCCTCTGCCGAGGACATGTCCGAGTTGAAGTGCGCAGTCACAACATCGGTGATCGCGCCGGACTGGGCACCACGCAGGGCCATGCCGTGGGCGTAGCTGGGCAGCAGGGAACCATTGTCGCTGCTCATTGCCATGTCTTTCGCCGAGGTGTGGGCGCAGCTGTCGAAGTCGTCCAGCGCCACGTCAACACGGGCGGGGATCGACCCTTTGTTCAGGTTGAACACCTTCTGAAAGTTCTGGCCGACGATCAGTTTGGCCAACAGATCCTGACCGGCCTTCTTGTCATCGCCGTCTACGTTGAACATCGCGAAGCTATCTACGTTGTAGAGGAAGCCTTCGCCCGGGGTCGATGCACAGAGGAAGTCCTGACCGGGCACTTTGCCGGCTGACAGAAATTCACCCTTCGCCCAGTCACCCATGATCTGGAACGCCGCTTCGCCGTTCATGACCATTGCGGTGGCCAGGTTCCAGTCACGACCGGCAAAATTGGCATCAACATATCCGCGCAAGGTGCGCATCTGGTCAAAGATTTCGACCATCGTGTCAGACTTCAGCGTGTCCATGTCCAGATCAACAAATGCTTTCTGGAAGAACTCAGGGCCGCCGATACCAAGGGCGACTGCCTCAAAAATGGTGGCGTCCTGCCAAGCCTGACCACCGTGGGCCAGCGGGATGATGCCTGCGGCCTGCAGTTTTTCGGCGGCGGCGTTAAATTCGGCCCAGGTGGTGGGCATGTCGATGCCGTTTGATTTCAGCACATCGGCGTTGGCCCAAATCCAGTCAATACGGTGGACGTTAACCGGCGCGGCGCACCAGCTGCCTTCGCATTTCATGTGGCCCGCGATCGACGCAGGCAGTACATCGGCCCAACCTTCGGCCTCGGCCACAGCAGAGATGTCGGCCAGAACGCCTTCTTCGTACCATTCCTGAATGGCCGGACCCTTCAGCTGAACGGCAGTTGGCGCATTGCCAGACAGAACACGTGCCCGCAGTGCCGTCATTGCAGCATCGCCGCCGCCGCCTGCAACGGGCATGTCGGTCCAAGTGCCGCCATTGTCAGCAAATTCACCCTGCAGAACGGCGACCGATTTTGCTTCGCCGCCAGACGTCCACCAATGCAGAACCTCTGCTTCGGGGCCGGCCTTGGCTGCACCTGCGGTGATGAATGCTGCCACAGCGGCAGTGACGAATACAGATTTTTTCATAACTTTCCTCCCATAGTGGTCACCCGTTGGATGACGCTACACTATCTGTGCATTGGACTACCTAAGTCGGACAATGCTGTTTGCGCGCTCTGATGTCTTGAAAAGTCACAAAAGCGCGGCTTCTGTTACACGTTGTTACCTGCGCCTTGATTTTGTTGCATGGTGTTACAAACCCGATGCGGGAGGCATGATGTTTGCGATCACATTTGTGCGCAGACCTCATGCAATGAGGGAGAGAGACATGGCGATTCCACGGCTTCTGGTGGTTGATGATGATGCGGAAACCCGCAGCATGCTGACACAGTTTATGCGGCAGAACGGTTTCATCGCACTGCCCGCCCAGAGTGAGGCCGACATCAACACGCAGCTTGAAAGCGGTCGGGTCGATCTGATCCTTTTGGATGTGATGTTGGGCGATGAAAACGGTGTCGAGATTTGTGCGCGCCTGCGTAATGAACAGGATGTGCCAATCATATTGGTATCTGCGTTGTCGGCGGATCATCAGCGCATGGCTGGCTATGCGGTGGGGGCTGATGACTACGTTGCGAAACCATTCAATCCGCAGCTGCTGCTGGCCCGGGTGCGTGCCGTGTTGCAACGTGCGCAGCGCTCGGCGTCGCTCAGCTATCGCCGGACCACCGGAATGTTTCGTTTCGCTGGCTGGACCTATGATGCCAAACATGACGAGGTACGATCGCCAGAGGGATTTCAGGTAACTCTGTCACGCCGCGAAACCGGATTGTTGAAGGTGCTCTTGGCCAATCCTCACATTCCCCTGACCCGCGACGAAATTGCCGCAGCGCTGGACGTCACCGGAGAAGGCACCGCAGCGGAGGCAGCGGGGCGTGCAATTGATGTATTGGTGGGGCGCTTCAGATCCAAGATCGAGAAGAACCCAAAGGATCCGCAGATGCTGCGCACTGAACGTGGTGTGGGATACGTGTTTTCCGTTGATGTTGAAACAGGTGACAGCTGATGCGCGGGGAATGGCGCCTGCGCAGTCTGGCCGCGGCATGGGTGTTGTTGGCTTTTGGTGCTGGTGCACTGGCTGCATGGCTTTGGATTGGGTCCACAGCAGCGTGGCGCGAACATCAGCTGCGGGCACAGGCGGGCGGCGTTGCTCTTTATGAGGCGTTGCGCGGTCAGGCCCGTCCTCCGGCCGGAGTGACGTTGCAATTCCTCTCCCCTGCGGAGGCTGTTCTGGCTGGGCAAGGGGCGTTTGCTCGGCTGCAAACACCGGGTAAGCCTGCGCACATCACCAACCTTTCGATCCATTCGTCATTGGGGGATGTGACATCGGGATCGGTTCTTAATCTGGCGGTTATTTCGTCTTCGCTACGTTATCAGGTTTCGGAATTGCCGGGGGGCGCTGACCGATCGGCGCCACAGAAATTGGGCGCGGTGACGCAGCTGTTGGCGACCTACTGTTCGGACCCGATCCTGTTGGCGCAACTCGATGGTGGCCTGTGGCGACGGGTGGATGGCACAGCACTGTGGGGGTGCGATGCTGCGCCGACTGATCGTCGGTTGTGGGCGGTGTTTCTGGCGACTGTTGCGCTGGGTATTCTCTTAGGTCAGGCGGCAGAGATCGCGGCGCGGTTCGATCGGTTCGGCCAGGCGCTACGTGCGCATCGCCGTTTCGGTGGGCCGGAATCCTACGACGTTGAAGGCCCCACAGAGCTGCGCGATATTGTTGAGGCGGTGAACGACTATCTGGAAAGTGAGCGCGCTCAATTGAGTAAACGCGCTGTCGTGTTGTCCGGGGTTAGCCATGATTTGGGGACGCCTGCGACCCGTCTGCGACTGCGTGCGGCGCTGATTTCCGATGCGGAACTGCGCCAGAAACTGGAAGGCGATATCGACCAGATGACCGGCATGATCGAAAGCGTGCTGACCTACACCCGCAGTGAGCTGAGCACCGAAGAACCGCGGCAGATATCCTTAACGGCTCTGATTGAGGCCTTGGTCGAAGACTATCAAGATTGTGGTGATTCCGTCAGTTTCAGTCGCCGTGGCCCCGAAATGATCGAAGGTGGGCGGTCGTTGTTTACCGGGCGCCCCGGCCATGCAGTTGCGCCCGAAGAACGCCGCGTTCTGGTCACTGCACGCCCTGTGTCCTTGCAGCGTGCGCTGTCCAACTTGATTGACAATGCGTTGAAGTATGGGCGACGCGCCACCGTTGAGCTGGAAGCCATGGCCGATCGTGCAATTATCACGGTGGAAGATGAAGGTTCCGGTTTCGCCCCAGAGGATCTGGAAGGCATGTTGGCCCCGTTCCAGCGCGGGCCGAATGCGCAGTCAGTAGACGGGTTCGGTTTGGGCCTGACCATCGTGGCAACCGTCGCCGAACAACACGGTGGCAGGTTGGTGTTCGAACAAGGGCGCGCAGGACTTAGGGCGCGCCTTGAGGTGCAGCGCCAATAGCAGTGCGGTCCGGCGTGGCGTCGAGAACGTGGCGGGGCGTCAGCACCAATAGGGCAATCGACAGCAGCTTCAGAAAGCAGGGCACCACCGCATAGGCAAATGCCAGCGCCCCAAGCGCGGCGGTGGTGCTGGGCAGATCGCTGGCTGGGTCAAACCCTGCACGCGCGAGTGCCGGAAGGGCAACCGCTGCCGCTAGCGCCAGCGCCAGCTTTGCAGCAAACGCCCAAAGACCAAAGCCCAGACCTTCGGGCAGGGACAGGCGTGAAACGGCGTTGGCAAAGGTTGCGGGCAGGATCACCATATCCGCTGCCATCGCAGCACCGGATGCTAGGCAAATCAGAACAAACCCGATTGCCGCTCCTTCTGGCAGAATTGCTGCCCAGCCAAAGCTGACAATGGCCAGCACCATCGCTATCAGTAATGTCTTACGCGCGCCCCAGCGCTGGGCTGCACGTGACCAGATCGGCGCGGCAAGGCCTGCTGCGCAGAAAAACAGGATTAGAAACAGGCCAGTGAACTGTGCCAGTTGCAAACGCTCTTCGACGAAAAACACAAACAGGGTCGATGACAGCGCGACGGGCAATGCGTTAATCAATCCGATAAGCAACAACCACAGAGGTGTTGGTGCCAGCAAGCTGCGCCATTGTAGGCGTTCAACGCTTTCTTTGTCGGTCGTTTGGGGGCGCCCGGTCCATAGGCCGCGCGTAAGCACCGCGACCAGTGCGATCAGGACAATCAGCAATAGACCAAAATCGCGGTACGGTGATGTCCGTCCAAGATGGATCAAAATTTGGGGGGCTGTTGCTGCGACCAGAATACCGCCAAGCAACCCTGCCTCGCGCCAACCAGCCAGGCGGAGGTGGCGCGTCGTGGCATTGCCGCTGGCGGGGTTGTCAGATGATCCATCTGCTAATGTGACGCCGTGGCCATAGAATAGGATTTGCAGCAGCGAATAGCTGGTGAACACCAAAACAAGTGCTGCAATCAACCATGTCAGCAGCCCCCCCGCCAACCAGGCAGGTGCGGGCCAGACAAACAGCATTGCAAATCCCAAGGCCAATCCCGCCATTCCAATGGTTGCCAGCCGCCCGCGCTGAGTGGCGTAGCGATCCACCACCCACCCAAGAGCCGGGTCCTGCAGCAGATCGATCATCCGAATGGCGATCAACACTGCGCCCAATGTCGCGAGATCCAAACCCAGCTCGCCGGTCGCAAAACTTGGCAGGTGAATGTAGAGAGGCAAGCCTGCACTGGCCAGAATGGCAGCAAACAACGCGACACGTGGGTACAGCCCAGACGCAGAAGATGGGCGTTTGGACAATGCCATTACATCCCCCGCAACTTGCGGGATAGTTTAGGATCGCGGGCCTGATCAGACAGCCAGATCGACAGCACTCGCTGGCGTATATCGGGGTGTTGCAGCTTGCAGGTGCGTTTTCCGTTGAACAAAAAGTCCACCCGGTCCTTTGCCGCGCCAAGAGCGACGAAGCGGTCTCCGGCTACGACTGTGTTGAAACAGGTGTTCAGCTTTTGCAGAATTTCGGGCTGGTCCGGTTGGTCACCTTCTAATCTGGTCAGTTCTTTGCCGGTGGCGCTGACCAGTTGTTTGCGGGAAAATCCACGTTTGTAGTCCAGTTCCAGCGCGAATGGGGATGACCAATCAAATGCTGCGGCATTTGAGGTAAACAGGCGTGCGTCATAAATTCGAAACCCCAGCCACCGCAGTTGCGCGCTGCCGCGCAGTTCCGCTTTGGGAAGGTTTGCTTCGACTTCGGAGGGAACAGGCCTAGCGGCGTCTTGTGCCCGAAGCGGGGCCGCCGACAGAATGGCCAGGCACATCAAGGGGATACCAAATCGTGTCAAAGCACGGGTGAGAATGCCATTTTGCATCATGTCCGATCCTTTCGATCCATAGCTGGTCGAATTGAGTTGATTACGCTGCTTAAACGCGGCTGGATCATTTTTTGCGCGCGCGGTGTGCGTTTGCCGCGCTTGCCTTGTGCTGCGGCATGTCTATGGTGGCGCTAACGTAAGGGGGAGCGGATGAAGCGTTCGACTATTAATCAGATCATGGCAGATGCGGCAGAGATGATCCGCAGCTATGGCTTTCAATTGCCACCATTTGCTTTTTGGACTCCAGAGGAGTTTCAGGCGCGTCGGGATGCGGCACAGGCGCTGATCACTGCACGCTGTGGCTGGGACATTACCGATTACGGCGCTGGCCGATTTGATGAAATGGGTTTGTTTCTGTTCACCCTGCGCAATGGGCGTTTGGCGGATCTGCAGCGCGGCGGCGGCATGTGTTACGCAGAGAAGCTTTTGATTTCACGACAAGATCAGCTGTCGCCGATGCACACGCATGTGATCAAGGCAGAAGACATCATCAACCGCGGCGGCGCCACGTTGGTGGTGGAGTTGTACGGATCTGATGACGCGGGACAGTTCGCCGAAGACCGCGGCGGGCAGGTGATGTGTGACGGTGTTGCACGCACCTTTGGCCCCGGTGAAAAATTGCGCTTGGCCCCGGGGGAGAGCGTGACACTGATGCCCGGTGACTGGCACGCGTTCTGGGGTGAGGGCGGTGATGTGCTGATCGGCGAGGTGTCGACAGTGAACGATGACGAAACCGACAATGTTTTCCGCGAACCCATTGGCCGGTTTGCCAATATCGAAGAAGACGTTGCGCCCACCCACCTGCTGGTGAGTGATTATTCCAACTGGCTGCGGTGACAGTTAAATCAGTGTAGCGTGCGGCAGAACATGGTGTCTGCATCCGCTGCGCACCGAAACGATGCATGATCTGTCGTTTCTCGCCTCGCGCCATGCGACCTCAGGGCATAAACTGAACCCAAATGATGTCAGGCCCTTGGGGCCGACGGGTGTGGATGGGCGCAGATGACAGATATCTGGGAAGGGCTGGTACAGGCGGTCCTTCTGATCATAACGCTGGATGCGGATCTGCTAGAGATCTCGGCGCGGTCGCTTTATGTGACGGTGACAGCGACGCTGATTGCGGCGGCAATCGGTTTGCCGCTCGGCGGTTGGTTGGCGGTGTATCGGTTTCGCGCGCGGCGTGGAGTGATTGCCGTCTTGAACGCCCTGATGGGGCTGCCGCCTGTTGTCGTTGGGTTGATCGTTTATCTACTGCTGTCACGCTCTGGGCCGCTGGGGGTTTTGGGGCTGTTATTCACGCCGACGGCTATGATCATCGCTCAGGTCATCATCCTAACGCCGCTTATCGCCTCCATCGCGCATCAGGCGCTGCGCGAGCTGTGGGCGGAATATCATGATCTGCTGATTTCGCTCAACACCACCAGACGGCAGCGTATCGTGACACTTTTGTGGGATGCACGACGCGCGCTGTTGACCGCCGCCCTTGCGGGATTTGGCCGTGGTATTGGCGAGGTTGGCGCGATCATGATTGTTGGTGGCAACATTGATCAGGCCACCCGCGTTTTGACCACGGCGATTGCATTGGAAACCGGCAAGGGGAACTTTGCGCTGGCACTGGGGCTGGGTTTTGTGCTGATCGCGATTGCCATTGGGGTTAATCTGGCTATCCACTTCGCCTCTCGAACGGAGGTCAGTAGCCGATGGTAAAGGCGCAGCACCTCCCAAACCAGACACCTTCGATTTTGCCGCTGAAGTTGCAGGGGGCCTGCGTCAAACGGCGTGGGCATACCTTGATAGGTCCTGTGGATCTGACGCTTGGTCGCGACGGCTTCACGATTATTCTTGGGCCGAACGGTGCGGGTAAGACCACCCTATTGCGATTGATGCACGGGCTTGAACGCCCGAGCGCTGGGCGGCTGGACTGGAACGTTCCCGAGGTACAGGCCAGGGCCCATCAGGCCTATGTGTTCCAGCACCCAACGCTGATGCGGCGCACGGTGGTGGATAACGTCGCCTATCCATTGGTCATACACGGCGCGCCGCGGGCCTTGGCCCGTGCCCGCGCCACAGAGGCGTTGGCGCAGGTCGGACTGTCTGAACATGTCACCCAACGCGCGTCCGCGCTATCGGGGGGGGAACGCCAAAAACTGGCGCTGGCCCGCGCGCTAATCCGCCGGCCCGAAATCCTGTTTTTGGACGAACCCTGCGCCAGCCTCGACGGGGCTGCCACCCGCGATATCGAGGCGATCCTGAACCGCGCCCATGCAAACGGCACGCGGATTGTGATGATCACCCATGATCTGGGCCAAGCGCGGCGTTTGGCGCGTGACGTTCTGTTCATCTACAAGGGGCGCCTGCATGAGGCCGCGCCCGCTGACACCTTCTTTGATGGGCCCGCCACGGCAGAGGCCCAAGCCTTCCTGAACGGAGATATTTTGCTATGACACTGACGTTTGCCGATAAGATGCGCGGCAAATCCCTGCGCGGCGCTGCATTGGCCCTGACCTTCAGCGTAATGGGCGCGGGCGCGGCGTTTGCCGACACGATGCGTATGGCGGTGACCACCTCGTTCCACAACTCGGGCCTGTCGGACGTGCTACTGCCACAGATCAAGGCAGATCTGGATCTGGAGGTGCAGCTGCTGGTCGTCGGCACCGGTCAGGCGCTGCGTTTGGGGCAGGCGGGCGATGTGGATGCGATCCTGGTGCATTCTAAACCAGCTGAAGAGGCATTTGTTGCCGGTGGCTACGGACCGCACCGCACGGAAATCATGTATAATGATTTCGTGCTGATCGGCCCCGCCGCTGATCCCGCCGCGATCAAAGATGCCACTGACGCTGCCACCGCGTTGGACGCGATCCGCGCGGCAGAGGCACCGTTTGTCAGCCGTGGCGATGACAGTGGTACGCATAAGAAAGAGCTGAGCCTTTGGGCAAACGCGGACCTCGATGCCACTACGCTGGATGTTAGCTGGTACAAGGCGGCAGGCGCCGGCATGGGCGCGACGCTGAATACCGCGTCCGGCATGAATGCCTATGTGATGTCGGACCGCGCCAGCTGGCTAAAGTTTGCAAACAAGGGCGATCTGGAACTGCTGTTCGCGGGTGATCCGGTGCTGTTCAACCAATACGCCTACCTGCCGGTGAGCGTAACAAAGCACCCGCATGTAAAGGGTGATCTGGCCGCGAAGCTGGAGGCATGGTTGGTCTCTGACACCGCCAAAGAGCTGATCAACGGCTACCGCCTAAACGGCGAGGCGCTGTTTACCTTCAACGCGGCGGAGTAACCGCTTTAGCCCAGAACCAGCCGGTAGCGATGCGGCGCCTTGCCCGCGCTGCTGGCCATTTCTGGTGGCAGCTCCTCGGCGCCTTCGTACTGGTGCCCCGCCTCATGGCAGAAATGCGGGATGTCGATCAACGCGGCCGGATCATCGGCCAGAACGGTCACAACAGACCCCGTGGGCAGGCCTTGAATCCGCTTGCGCAACCGCAGCACCGGCAGCGGGCACAAGAGGCCAAGGGCGTCAATGTCGAGTGTTTGTGTCGATGTATCCGTCATGAGGCTTATGTAGAACCTCTCCTTTGCCTTGTCCATGCGGCGCAACGGCTTGAACTCCCACTCAAAGGGCGTAACTGTGAAACAGCGCCCGAACCGAACAGGATCAGCCCCTTGGCCAGATTGACCGACCCTGCACCCTCTTACATCATCGCGCCGGATCCCAACCGCGCGGGCCTGACGGCGGCTGTCACCGGTGTGGATCAGGACGGCGTGGCGCAGGATATCTCGGTCGTCGAAGAACGTCCGCTGACCATCTACCTCAACAGTCAGGAAATCGTCACCGCGATGACCATCGGCGATTACCCCGACTATCTGGCGCTGGGGTTTCTGCGCAATCAGGGCATGCTGCTGGACGATGATGCTGTCACGGGCGTGGACTATGATGAGGAACTGGAAGTCGTCGTTGTGCGCACCGAACGTGCCACCAACTACGAAGAAAAGCTGAAGAAGAAGACCCGCACATCCGGCTGCGCGGTCGGCACCGTTTTTGGGGATATGATGGAGGGGATGGAGGAATTGACGCTGCCCGCCACACCGGTGCGGACCTCTTGGCTCTATGCCCTGGCGCATCAGATCAACCGCACCCCCAGCCTGTACCTTGAGGCAGGGGCGATCCACGGCACGGTTCTGTGTCATGAGGACCGCCCGCTGGTCTATATGGAGGATGTGGGCCGCCACAACGCGGTGGACAAAGTATCCGGCTGGATGTTTGCCGAAGGCGCGGCTGCGGGCGATAAGATCCTCTACACCACCGGGCGCCTTACCTCTGAAATGGTGCTGAAGGCGGCGCAGATGGGGATTCCGACGCTGGTATCCCGTTCAGGCTTCACCGCGTGGGGCGTGGAATTGGCGCGCAAGCTGAATATGACGCTGATCGGCCGGATGCGTGGCAAGCGGTTCACCTGCCTTAGCGGGGCTGAACGGCTGATCTATGACGCCGATCTGTCTGCGGTGCCCGAGGATAGCAAGAAATCACGGCGCAAGGGGGCAGGGGATGTGTGATCAGATACCTGCCGTGATCCTTGCCGGCGGCCTGTCGTCGCGCATGGGCGGCGGCGATAAGGGGCTGCTGCCTTTGGGCGACACCACATTGCTTGGTCAGGTCATCGACCGCCTGCGTCCGCAAGTGTGTGAGATTGTGCTGAATGCCAACGGCGATGCCAGCCGATTTGATAGCTATGCTCTGCCCGTAGTCGCTGATGGCATCGCTGATTACGCGGGGCCTTTGGCGGGTGTTTTGGCGGGCATGGATTGGGCGGCAGCGCGTGGTGCAACCCATATCGTTTCCGTTGCCGCCGACACGCCGTTTTTTCCCACCGATCTGGTGGCGCGGCTAGTCCAAGGGCGCGGTGATGCGGCGATTGCGCTGGCCGCCAGCATGGATCCCAAACGCGGTCAGGTGCGCCAGCCGACCTTTGGCCTTTGGCCCGTTGCGCTGCGCGATGATCTGCGGGCCGCGTTGCAAGACGGGTTGCGCAAGGTGGTGATCTGGACCGACCGCCATGGTACGGCAGAGGTGTTGTTTGATGGCTATGAGGTTGAGCCGTTTTTCAACGTGAACACCCCCGGCGATCTGGCAAAAGCCCGCAACATGGCGGCCAGCCTTGAGGGCACGACATGAAGATCTACGGCGTTACCGGATGGAAAAACTGCGGCAAGACCGGCCTGATGGAACGGCTGGTCGCTGAACTGACATCGCGTGGCTATCGCGTCTCGACTGTTAAACACGCGCACCACAGTTTTGACGCCGATCAACCGGGCCGTGACAGCTACCGCCACCGCGAGGCAGGGGCGGAGGAGGTTTTACTGATCTCTGGCAACCGCTGGGCCTTGATGCATGAACTGCGCGGGGCGGAAGAGCCGCCTTTGGCCGACATGCTGACCAAGCTATCTAACGTCGATCTGGTGCTAGTGGAGGGCTATAAACGCGAACCCCACCCCAAGATTGAAGCGCACCGCGCTGAGGCGGGGCAGCCTTTGATCGCGCCGGGTGATCAGACGATCCGCGCGCTGGCCTCTGACCAACCGGCAGCGGCGCATGGTGATTTGGGCCGTCCGGTCTTCGACCTCAACGACCACGGCGCGATTGCCACCTTTATTCTGCAAGACCTGGGACTGATGCCGAAATGACCGCCAAACTGCGCAACGATTGTTTTGCCCTGCCGCCTGGTGTGAACTGGATTCCGCTGGAGGATGCGTTGGCACGTCTGCGGGACCGTGTTGCGCCGGTGGTGGGGGATGAAATGGTGCCGCTTGACGCCATACGGGGGCGTATTCTGGCGCAGGATATCGTGGCGTTCAGGGCCAATCCACCTGCGGCCAATTCGGCGGTGGACGGTTATGGTTTCGCCGGTGCGGCGCTCGATGAACTGGTGACATTGCCCTTGGCCGATGGGCGCTCTGCCGCGGGTGAACCCTACGGTGGCGTATTGCTTGCCGGTCACGCCTTGCGCATCCTGACCGGTGCGATTGTGCCTGCGGGCATGGACACTGTGGTGCTGCAAGAAGATGTGGAGGTCGCGGGCGGCAAGCTACAGTTTCGCGGCCCATTGAAACAGGGCGCGAATGTGCGCCGCGCGGGTGAGGATTTCAACGCAGGCGATGTTGTTCTGCGCAATGGCCGTCGTTTGCGTCCCGAAGATGCCGCGCTGCTGGCAGCGGCAGGCCTGGCAGAGGTGCCGGTCTATCGCCCGCTGCGCGTCGGCGTTTTTTCCAACGGGGATGAGGTTGTCGCGCCCGGCACCATTGCGCCCGAAGATATGGGCGCGGGTGAGATTTATGACAGCAACCGCCCTATGCTCTTGTCGCTGCTTAGCGACTGGGGCTTTGACGCGGTGGATCTGGGTCATGTGCGTGACAGCCGCGATGCACTGCGCGATCGCCTGAACACTGCCGCTGCCGAGGTGGACGCCGTGCTGACCTCTGGCGGGGTGTCGACAGGGGATGAGGACCACGTTTCTGCCTTGCTGCGCGAGGAAGGGCAGATGGATAGCTGGCGCATCGCGATCAAACCGGGCCGTCCACTGGCACTGGGCCTTTGGCCTGCGGGGGAGGTGCTGCTGCCGGTCTTTGGCCTGCCGGGAAATCCGGTGGCGGCCTTTGTTACGGGGCTGCTCTTTGCGCGCCCTGCGCTGGGGGTGATGGCGGGGCAGGCATGGCAGGAGCCGCAGGGCTTCATGGTGCCCGCAGCCTTTGCCAAATCGAAGAAGCCCGGTCGGCGCGAATTTCTGCGTGCCCGTATCAACAGCGATGGTCAGGCAGAGGTGTTCAAATCCGAAGGATCAGGTCGCATCAGCGGGTTGTCATGGGCGGATGGTCTGGTTGAGTTGCCCCATGAGGCGGCAGAGATCACGCCCGGCACATTGGTCCGATATCTGCCCTATAGCAGTTTTAGCTGACGATTAGGCGGCGGTTGCCTCAAAACCGGCGCTGGCAATGGCCTGCGCCAGTGCCTCTGCAGGGTCCGCGCTGTCCACCTCGACAGTGCGGGCTGCCATGTCAAATGTCAGCAGCGCGGTTGGATCCTGATCCTGTACTGCAGCCTCGATCTTGGCGCTGCATTTTCCGCAGTGCATGCCGGGGATACTGAATGTGATCATGGTGGATCCTCTGGTGGATGGCTGTCTACGACGCAGACTTGGACGCCGACATAGGGCTGAGGTCAAGTCTCTTCACCCCCTGTTGCGACAAAGTTGCGCGTTTCCGCCAATGTGTCTGCAAATTCTATTGACCCTCCAGTAACTGGAAGCCTTATCTGGAGAGGAGAGAAAGGCACCCACCATGACTTCTGCTGCGACTCACCCCGACGTTTCACCTCCTGAACACACCCTGCGCTTAACGGTGACTGGCATGAGCTGCGCCGCATGTGTGGGGCGTGTGGAACAGGCGTTGCGTGGCGTAGAGGGGGTGAAACAGGCGGATGTGAACCTAGCCAGTGAGACTGCGCAGATCCGCTTTGTCGCACCCGCCAGTGAACAAGGGTTGCGCACGATATTGGATGGGGCGGGGTATCCGGCAGTTGATGATAGCGTCGCTGACACCCCCGATTTGTCAGAGCGTAAAACGCAAGAAGCGGATGACCTGCGACAGAGGCTCTTGATCGCGGCTGCGCTGGCACTGCCTGTGTTTGTGATGGAGATGGGTGGTCATCTGTACCCGCCATTTCACCATTGGATCATGCGCACGATCGGCACGCAGGCGTCATGGCTGGTGCAGTTTGTGCTGACCACGCTGGTGTTGATCGGCCCCGGTCGCGGGTTTTATCAAAAGGGCATCCCGTCCCTGTTGCGCGGTGCGCCGGACATGAACGCGTTGGTCGCGTTGGGAACTTTGGCGGCCTATAGCTATTCGACTGTCGCCACCTTCCTACCAGTGCTGCTGCCCGCCGATGTGCGTGCGGTTTATTTCGAAAGTGCCGCGGTGATTGTGGTGCTGATCCTCTTGGGCCGCACGTTAGAGGCGCGCGCCAAGGGCCGCACAGGTGCTGCCATCCGCGCGCTGATCGGGCTGCGCCCCAAAACGGCGTTGCGTGTGCAGGACGGTCAGCCGGTTGAGGTAGCGATTGATGACATCGTCACCGGCGATACGCTGCTGGCCCGACCCGGCGAACGCATCGCGGTGGATGGCGTGGTGGTTGAAGGCATCAGTCATGTGGATGAGAGCATGATCACCGGTGAACCACTGCCCGTGGCAAAGTCCGGCGGCGACAGTGTGACGGGCGGCACGGTGAACGGCACCGGTGCGTTGCAGATCCGCGCGACCCATGTGGGGGCGGATACGATGCTGGCTCAGATCATTCGCATGGTCGAAGAAGCGCAGGGCGCCAAACTGCCTATTCAGGCGATGGTGGATCGCGTCACCATGCGGTTTGTGCCGGCTGTGTTGGTGGTGGCGGCTATGACTGTACTGGCGTGGTTGATTTTGGGACCGCAACCGGTTCTGACCCATGCACTGGTCGCGGGGGTTGCGGTGCTTATCATCGCGTGCCCCTGCGCAATGGGACTGGCGACGCCGACTTCGATTATGGTTGGCACTGGACGCGCGGCTGAATTGGGGGTGTTGTTCCGTAAGGGAGATGCCTTGGAGCAACTGCAAGGTGTCAGACTCGTTGCTTTTGACAAAACCGGCACCTTGACCAAGGGTCAGCCCGAATTGACGGATTTTGTTACCGCACCGGGTTTTGATCGTGCAGAGGTGCTGCGTTTCGTGGCAGCTGTCGAGCAGGCTTCGGAACATCCCATCGCGGCGGCTATTGTTGCGGCGGCGGATGGAGATCTGCCCATAGCAGAGAAATTCGGCGCCATCGCCGGCTATGGGGTCGCTGCCACGGTTGCCGGGCGACGCGTGATGATCGGGGCCGACCGTCTGATGCAGCGGCGCAAGATTGACATCACCCCTTTTGGCTCAGAGGCGGCGCGCCTGGCGGCAACTGGTAAGACCCCGTTTTATGCTGCCATTGATGGTGAATTGGCTGCAATGATAGCGGTGTCCGATCCGGTGAAATCTGATAGTGCCGCCGCGATTGCGGCGCTTCATGCGGCGGGTCTGCAAACCGCGATGATCACCGGCGACAATGCCCGCACGGCACAGGCTATCGCGGCGCAGTTGGGCATTGACCATGTGGTTGCCGAGGTGCTGCCCAAGGGTAAGGTCGAAGCACTGGAAAGCCTGCGCGCACAACACGGCGCTGTTGCCTTTGTGGGGGATGGGATCAACGATGCGCCTGCACTTGCGGCGGCGGATTTGGGGTTGGCGATTGGCACTGGAACTGACGTGGCCATCGAAAGCGCTGATCTGGTGTTGATGTCCGGCGATCTAAAGGGCGTTTTGGCTGCATTGCATCTGTCGCGTCGCGTGATGGGCAACATTCGTCAGAACTTGTTCTGGGCCTTTGGCTACAACGCGGCGTTGATCCCCGTGGCCGCTGGTGTGTTCTACCCGCTGTTTGGCTGGCAATTGTCGCCAATGCTGGCTGCGGGGGCGATGTCGCTTTCAAGTGTATTTGTTCTTAGCAACGCGCTACGGTTGCGTTACGTTGAAGTGCCCGAACTGACACAGGAGGGCGTGACATGAACATCTCTGAGGTGTCTCAGCGGGCAGGACTGCCCAGCAAGACGATCCGCTATTACGAAGAAATCGGCCTGATCCAACCGGCACGCCGCGCCAATGGATACCGTCAGTTCAGTGAGGCGGATCTGCATCGCCTGGCTTTTGTCGGACGTGCCCGCAGTCTTGGATTTTCGATTGAAGATTGCCGTAGCCTGCTGACCCTATACGAAGATCGCGGGCGCGCCTCAGCTGATGTGCGTGCGATTGCAGCGGGTCATTTGCGTCTGATTGATGAACGATTAGCTGAAATGCAGCAGATGCGTCAAACTCTGGCCGATCTGGTCAATGCCTGCGCCGGAGATGCACGTCCGGATTGCCCGATTTTGGCTGATTTGGCGGCCCCAGTGGCTGACTCCACGGCCGAAGATCAGACGCCCAAGTAACGGCTGCGTACATCTTCGGTAAGGTTGGCAAAATCGCCGGACCAGACATCGCGCCCTTTTTCCAGCACCACTGCGCGGTCGGCGACGGTGGCCAGCTCTTTCAGGGATTTGTCGATCACCAAAATCGATAGGCCGGTTTCGGACTTCAGCCGCGAAATAGCCGCCCAGATTTCCTGCCGCACCACAGGTGCAAGTCCTTCGGTCGCCTCATCCAGGATCAATAAGCGCGGATTGGTCATCAAGGCGCGCCCGATTGCCAACATCTGTTGTTCGCCACCTGAAAGAGACGCCGCCAGTTGATCGCGCCGCTCGCCCAATCGCGGAAACAACGCGCTGACGCGGGCCAGATCCCATTCCCCCCGTCGGGCAGAGGCGATCAGGTTTTCCTCGACACTCAACTGCGCAAAACAGCGCCGCCCCTCGGGCACCAGACCGACACCGGCGCGCGCAACTTTGTGGGAGGGTAGGGCGCGCAGATCGCGACCTGCGAACGCCACATTGCCGTCGCGGTGTTGCAGCATCCGGCAGATCACCTTGACCGTGGTGGATTTGCCCATGCCATTGCGGCCCATCAGCGCGACAACCTCACCCTCGGCAACGGTTAGGTTAACATCAAACAGCGCCTGTGATGGACCGTAGAAGGCGGTGACATTGGACAGTGACAGAAGGGTCATGCGTCCTCCTCCCCCAGATAGGCCTGACGTACGGCAGGGTTGGCGCGGATTTCGTCCACTGTACCGGTGGCGATGATCTGGCCATAGACCAGTACCGATATGCGATCCGCTAGGGCAAAGACCGCATCCATGTCATGTTCGATCAGCAGGATCGGGGCCTGATGGCGCAGCCTGTCCAACAGGGTGATCAGTTGCGCGGAACCTTCGCTGCCCAACCCGGCCATCGGTTCGTCCATCAAAAACACCTTGGGGGCCAATGTCAGCGCCACGGCCACCTCCAACTGTCGGCGTTGACCATGGGACAGATCAGCGGTGCGTTTGTGGGCGTGATCCGACAGGCCGACCGTGTCCAGCGCCTGATGGGCGGTTTCCAGCAACGCCTTGTTGCGCATCACTGGCCGCAGCATCTGAAACACGCCACCACGCGCGCCCAGTGCCCCCAGCACGGCGTTCTGCAAAACCGTGTAGTCCATCGCCAATGCCGAGATTTGAAAGGTCCGCGCCATGCCCGCACGGGCACGCTCGGCAGTGCTAAGGCCGCTGATATCGCGCCCCAGAAAGCCGACGTTGCCACTGTCAGGGGGCAACGCACCGGTGATCTGCGCGATCAGGGTGGATTTACCTGCCCCGTTGGGGCCGATCAGCGCATGGATTTCGCCTGCCCGCAGATCAAGCGTGACGTTGTCCGTCGCCTTCAGCGCGCCAAAGCTCTTGTTGAGGTTTTGAACCGTCAGGATGGGATCAGTCATGCGCCACCTCCCGCCCGGCAAGCAGACCGTAGAGACCACCGCGCGCAAACAGCACAACGCCCAGCAATACCGCGCCCAGATAGATGTGCCAGTACGGGCTGAGGCCGCCCAGAATGTGTTCTAGCAACAGGAACAGAACCGCGCCCGCGACGGGGCCAAAAACCCGACCAACACCACCCAAAATGACGAAAATCATGATCTCGCCCGAGGTGTGCCAGGAAAACATCGTTGGGCTGACAAACCGGTTGAGGTCGGCAAATAGCGCCCCCGCCAGACCGGTGATCGCGCCGGAAATGGTAAAGGCCGTGAGGTAGAGCGCATAGGGCATCTGTCCCACAGCGGCGACGCGCGCTTCATTCTGGCGTGCCGCCCCCAACATCAGGCCGAAAGGCGCCCGCGACAGCGCCCAGACAAAGGCCAGCACCAGCATTAGCAGGCCATAACACAGGCCATAGAACTGGATCGGGTCCATCGTGTTAAGCCCCGGAAAGCTGTTGCGCACATAGATCGACAATCCGTCCTCGCCCCCATAGGTGGGCCAAGACAGGGTGAAGAAATAAAACATCTGCGCAAAGGCCAGGGTAATCATGATGAAATAAACACCCGACGTGCGCAGCGACAGCGCCCCGATGGCCAGCGCGGCCAAGGCGGATAGCACAATGGCGACCAGCCAGATCACCGGCATGGATTTGGTGCCCTCGATCAGAAACGGCACCTCCATCAGCGGGGTGTAGGTCTGGGCGTGGTAGGCCAGAATGCCCATCACATACCCGCCCAGCCCGAAGAACGCTGCATGGCCCAGACTGACCAGCCCGCCAAATCCCAGCGCGACATTCAGGCCGATACCGGCAATGGCAAAGATCACCGCGCGGGTGGTCAGGGTGATCAGGAACGGTTCGTCTGCCAGATGCGCCCAGAGGGGGAAGGCCAGAAGAGCGGTCATCAAGAGGACGTTCAGTAGCGTTTCACGGGGCATCTCAGGCGCCTCCGAACAGGCCCTTGGGGCGTAGGATCAGCACGGCGGCCATCAACAGGTAGATTGCCATGGACGCCAGCGATGCACCGGTCGATGTGGCGGCGGCCGGCTCCATGAACAGGGCAAAAAACATTGGCAGCAACTGACGGCCCAACGTGTCGGTCAGCCCCACCAGAAGCGCGCCGACAAAGGCGCCTTTGATTGATCCGATGCCGCCGATCACGATCACCACAAAGGCAAGGATCAAAACGGAATCCCCCATGCCCACCTGTACCGACTGGATCGCGCCGATCAACGCGCCAGCAAATCCCGCCAGCCCCGCGCCAAGGGCAAACACCAGCGTGTAAAGGCGCGAAATATTGACCCCAAGCGCGGCAATCATTTCGCGGTCGTTTTCGCCTGCGCGGATCTGCATCCCGACCCGCGTGCGCCCGATCAGCCAGAACAACCCGGCAGCAACCACCAGCCCGACAAGAATGATCGCCAGACGATAGAGCGAATATTCAATCCCGAAGGGCAGCATCACCGTGCCCGACAGCCAGTCGGGCTTGTCCAGAAACAGCGGAAAGGATCCGAACACCCAACGTGTCCCTTCGGCAAAGATCAACACCAGCGCAAAGGTTGCCAGCACCTGATCCAGATGGTCACGCCCGTAAAGCCGTCGGATAATCAGCGTTTCCACCAATACCCCCGCAAAGGCGGCAAAAACAACACTGGCCGCAAGCGCCAGTATGAAGGAACCGGTCGCCGCAGCCGTGGCCGCTGCCGCAAAGGCCCCGACCATATAAAGCGCGCCGTGGGCCAGATTGATTAGCCCCATGACCCCGAAAATCAGGGTCAGGCCAGCAGCCATCAAAAACAGCATCACGCCGAACTGCACGCCGTTCAGGGTCTGCTCGATAAAGAGGGGGAGGGTCATGGTGTCTTGTCGTTTGGGCCCCTTGGCCCCGCCGCGGATAGATGCAACGGGGCCAAGGGGCGTGTCAGCACTGTTGCGTTAGATCACATCTTGCAATCGGCGGCGTAGGCATCCGCGTGATTGCTCAGGCCGGTGGCAACGATCTTGTTGGTGTAGACGTCGCCTTCCTTGATCACTTCGCGCACGTAGATGTCTTGGATGGGGTGGTTGTTGTCGCCAAATGCGAACGCCCCACGTACCGAGGTGAAATCCGCCGCCTTCAGCGCCGCGCGGAAGGCATCGGCGTCTTTAACGTCCGCTTTGTCCATGGCCGAGATCAGCAGGTTCGCGGTGTCAAACCCCTGACTTGCGTAGAGAGAGGGCAGGCGGCCATAGGCCTCTTGGAACGACGCAACAAATGCGGCGTTGGCGGCAGTGTCGATATCCTTGTTCCACTGGCTGGTGTTTTTCACACCCAGTGCCGCGTCACCCACCGCCTGCAGAATCCCCTGATCAAAGGAGAAGGCAGGGCCAACAACGGGCAGGTCTACACCGCTGTCTGCATATTGCTTGAGGAAGGAAATCCCCATGCCACCGGGCAGGAAGAAGAACACGCTATCCGCGCCAGACGCGCGAATTTGCGCGATTTCGGCAGCATAGTCGGTCTGGCCTAGTTTGGTGTAAACCTCACCTGCCAGCGCGCCCTCGTAGAAGCGTTTGTAACCGGTCAGCGCATCCTTGCCCGCCGGATAGTTGGGCGCCAGGATGAAGCTGTTTTTCAGCTCCGCGCTGTTGGCATAGGCACCTGCGGCTTCGTGCAGGTTATCGTTTTGCCATGCGACGTTGAAATAGTTCTGATGGCAGCCGCGACCGGCCAATTGCGAGGGGCCAGCGTTCGGTGACAGATAGAATTTGCCCTGCGCCGTGGCCGCAGGCACAACAGCCATGGCAAGGTTGGACCAGATGATACCTGTCAGGACATCCACCTTTTCCGATTGGATCATCTTGTCCGCCAGTTGCACGGCGATGTCGGGTTTGCGCTGGTCATCTTCGATGACCACTTCCAGATCGCTGCGACCGGCCTGATTGACCGCCAGCATGAAACCGTCGCGCACATCAATGCCCAGACCCGCGCCGCCACCGGATAGCGTGGTGATCATGCCCACCTTCAGCCCCTCGGCCTGTGCGTGGGCGGTGGGCAGGGCCAAAGCGCCTAGTGCGCCGATGGCTGTCGCCGTGATCAGCGATTTGATGGTCATGATGTCTCTCCCTGTCGGTCTGGTCTTAGGACTGGCTTTCAGCGATCATCGGTGACGTGGCCCTAGTTTTTGGGGACTGTTGGTCAGCGGTGTTGATCGCGATCTCTGTTGGTGTCTGTTTATTTTTTGGGCGCACATCGCGCGGGTTCCACAGTTGCGTCTGCGTCGGTGATGTCAAGCACTTGATCCGCGTCGGCTGTCCCTAAGTTGGGAAAAAAAGATCGCAAAAATGGATGTTGCGCAAAACACAAAGGCCGGACGTGTCGACGCCCGGCCCTGTTTGCGTCCCCGGAGGACGGTTCGAAGACTGCGGTCCCGTCAGTCGGCCGCGTTCATATACGGGGCGGATTGCGCCAGCAGACGCTTTTGCGCTGCAACGTATTCGCGGGCCAGACGGTCCACTAGCTGTGCGGCTGGCAGCACTTCTTTCACGGCGTCGATGCCCTGACCTGATCCCCAGATCTCCTTCCAGCTCTTGGGCTTTTCCGAACCACTGAAATCCATCGCAGACGGGTCAGAGCGTTCCAACGCCTCGGGGTCCATACCTGCAGCAGCAATCGAGGGTTTCAGGTAGTTGCCCCAGACACCAGTGAACAGGTTGGAATAGACGATGTCGCCCGCACCGCATTCGGTGATCATCTCTTTGTAGCGCTGATCGGCGTTGGCCTCTTCGGTCGCAATAAAGGCCGAGCCGGCATAGCCGCCATCCGCGCCCATCGCCTGCGCCGCTAGAATAGAATCCCCACGCGCGATTGCGCCTGACAGGAACAGCGGGCCCTCGAACCAGCTGCGGATTTCCTGAATAAGGGCCAGCGGCGATTGACTGCCTGCGTGCCCACCAGCACCTGCGGCAACGGCGATCAGCCCGTCGGCGCCTTTCTCGATGGCTTTCTTGGCAAAACGATTGTCGATTACGTCATGCAGGGTGATGCCGCCGACGCTGTGCGCCGCTTCGTTTACCTCAACCCGCGCGCCCAGCGAGGTGATCCAGACGGGGACCTTGTGCTTTACGCAGATTTCAATGTCGCGATCCAAGCGTGCGTTGGAACGGTGCACGATCTGGTTCACTGCATAAGGGGCAGCTGGGGTGTCAGGGTTGGCTTGATTGTGACGGTCCAACTCTTCGTTGATGCGGGTCAGCCAGCGTTCCAGCTCAATCGGATCGCCGTCTTTTTCGCGGGCGTTCAGCGCTGGAAACGAACCGACAATCCCTGCCTTGCACTGTGCGATGACCAGATCAGGGTTGGAGATGATGAACAAAGGGCTGCCAATCAGCGGAATGCGCAGATTTTGCAATGCGGAAGGAAGTGTCATTGGGGATCGGTCCTTAAGTTAGTGCGCCGGCTGCCCTTAGGGCGGCAAGCTGTGTGTCGTCATATCCCAGTTGTTGCAAAACCACGTCGGTTTGCGCACCGGGAGCAGGAGGGGGGGCTGGCGTTGCCGCTGGCGTTCTGTCGAAACGGGGGGCAGGCATAGCCTGCATCACGCCGTCTATTTCTTTCATTGTTTCGCGCGCCTGCATGTGTGGGTGGCGGGCCGCCTCGGACCAGCCGAGGATGGGCGTTACGCAGGCATCGGTGCCATCAAAGATGGCTTCCCACTCTGCTCGCGTTTTGCTGGCAAAGATCTCTGCGTAGCTGTCACGTCTCGCGGCCCAAGAGGCGATGTCATACTGATCCTTGGAGTGATCCGAAGGCAAGCCTGCCTTGGCGACAAGTTGGGCAAAGAACTGCGGTTCTAGGGGACCGACCGCGATGTGTTTACCGTCGGCACAGGCGTAGCTGCGATAGAACGGTGCGCCGCCATCCAGCATGTTGGCGTTGCGTGCTTCGCTCCAATCTCCGCGGGCGATCATACTGTGGATCAACCCCATGAGGACCGGCGGGCCATCCACCATAGCAGCGTCGATCACCTGACCTTTGCCAGATGTTTGCCGTTCAAACAGGGCAGCTAGAACGCCCAGCAATAGGAACATCGTGCCGCCGCCGTAGTCTGCCGCAATGTTCAGCGGTGGCGGCGGCGGTGCATCGGACGGCCCCAACGCCTGAAGTACGCCAGTTAGCCCCAGATAGTTGATGTCGTGCCCCGCCATCTGCGACATCGGGCCAGTTTGGCCCCATCCTGTCATCCGACCAAAAATCAAGCGCGGATTTTCGCCGCGACAGTCATCAGGCCCTAAGCCGATCCTTTCCATCACTCCGGGACGGAACCCTTCGATCAGAATATCCGCTGTTTTGATCACCGCACGAGCGGCACGTAGCCCCTCTGGATGTTTGAGATTTAGCGCGACCGAAGACTTGTTTCGGTTGTTGATGTCGGTCTTGTCAGCGGGTGCGGATTTGCGTGTGATCACAATGACCTCTGCCCCGAGGTCGGCCAGAATTTGACCCGCCAGCGGGCAAGGACCAAGCCCTTCCATTTCTACCACGCGTAACCCCTGCAGAGGGCCACGCGATGGGCGTTCTGGTGATTGGGTCATCTGCTTTACCTCCCACTAAGTTGCGTAAATTCAACGCTTTTAACCGACGTTACGTCAAGTCGTAGAGAATGTGACCTTGCGTATAATTTGTGCGCTTTTAGGGGGATACAACCGTTGACAGGTTCGAAAATCGCGTGCTTTGCTGACGATGTTGACCGTTCATAAAGTCTGGGGAGGAGGCTGCATGAGGGCACGTTTGAATGGAATCGCTATATTGCGATTCCCGCTAAACGTATGCGCAGACCACTGTGATGCAGATGCACAGGGGGGCCGCGCGTGGAGATAATTCAGCTACTTATCGGTGGTGTGGCTTCTGGCTGTATCTATGGTCTCGTGGCGCTGGGATTTGTGTTGATCTACAAAGCCAGCGAGGGCGTGAACTTCGCCCAAGGCGATATGATGATGCTGGGCGCCTTTGTGGCGCTGGGGCTGGTGAACAGCGAATATTGGGCGCTGCCGTTTATTCCGGGGATCTTGCTGGCGTGCTTCATCATGGGCGGTGTCGGGTATGGGATTGACCGCTTTGTGGTGCGTCGCATCTTTGGCCAGCCGCAGTTCGCGCTGGTGATCCTGACCATCGCTTTGGGGTTTGTGCTGCGTTTCATCGCCGGTGCGATCTGGGGCTTTACGCCCTTGGTTCTGGAAACACCGTTCGCGGGTCAAAGCGTCCGGTTCGGCGGGCTGGTTCTGGGCTATGAGGATGTGATCACCATTGTGGTGACGGCGGTTTTGACGCTGGGCCTCTGGGCGTTTTTCAGCCGCACCAAGCTAGGGCTGGCGGCGCAGGCCGCATCGCAGAACCAGATGGCGGCCTATATCGTTGGTGTGCCGGTGCGGCGGATCAATTCGATGATCTGGGGGCTGTCTGGTATTGTGGCAACGGTGGCGGGTGTTCTCTATGCCGCCAAGGGCGCGATTGATCCCAATATTGGCCTCTTGGGCATCAAGGCCTTCGCAGCGGCCGTCATCGGCGGCTTTGGCAGCCTCCCCGGTGCGTTGCTTGGCGGGTTGTTGATCGGTGTCGTGGAACCAATTGCAGCGCGCTACCTGCCGTCCGGTTTCAGCCAGATGTCGCCCTATGTTCTGATGTTGATCGTGCTGACAACCCGCCCCGGCGGTCTGTTCGCGCAGATCCATGCAAAGAAGGTGTAAGTCATGCGGGTGGTTTTCAAAACAAGCTACGACAAAGACATCGACCTGCACCCTGACTGGTGGGATCGCGGCAAGATCGCAGTGCTGCTGGCACTGATGGCCATGCTGCCGTTTCTGGTGGGCGAGTACTATCTGGCAGAGGCCACCAATACCCTGATCTGGGCGCTGGCGGGCATGGGGCTGATGGTGCTGGTGGGGCATTCGGGGCAGGTGTCTCTAGGCCACGCGGCCTTTATGGCGATTGGCGCTTATGTCGATGCGGGCCTGATGACGGCGGGTGTGCCGTGGATCATTGCCTTCCCGCTGGCGGGGCTGGCGGCGGGGTGCTTCGGCGCCGTGGTCGCGATCCCTGCGGTGCGGATGTCTGGTATTTATCTGGCGATTGCCACGCTGGCGTTGTTCGTGATCGTTGAGGAAATGATCATCATTCTGGAACCGCTGACTGGCGGGGTTGGGGGGATGTTCGCGCCGTCTATTACGCTGTTCGGCATCGACTTTGACCGCTATGCCAGCCTGTCCAACTTCTACTGGCTGGTGCTGGTGGTGGTGGCGCTGGTCACTTGGGCCTACGCTAACTTGCTGCGCAGCCCGACGGGGCGCAGCTTCCTTGCGGTGCGTGACAGTGAGGTGTCAGCGCGGGCGCTGGGCATCAACGTGACCCGCACGAAGGCGCTGGTTTTTGGTCTGTCCTGCGGTGTCACCGGTCTGGCGGGCGCATTGATGGGACACTTCATCTCGTTCTTTAACTATGAGCTGTTTTCGATCTTCATCTCGATCAACCTGCTGCTCGTGGTGACCATCGGCGGGCTGGGCTTCATTCAAGGAGTGTTCTTTGGCGCGATCCTGATCACCGCCGTGCCGCAGCTGATTGCCATCCTGCGCGATGGGCTGAACGCCACAGTGGGCATTGATCTGGGATCGGTGCCGGGTCTGGATACGGTGATCTTTGCCGTGATCCTTGTGGGCTTCATCATCTATGAGCCCACCGGCCTATATGGTCGCTGGCTAAAGATACGGGCCTATTTCCAGCTGTTCCCACTGGCGCGCCGCGACATGTTCCGCCGCCAGAAAACCTACCTCAAGACGGAGCGGATGCGATGAGCCTGTTACAAGTCACTGATCTGGCCGTACATTTCGGCGGGGTGAAGGCGGTGGATGGCGTGTCCTTCGACGTCGAAGAGGGCGAGGTGTTTTCCATCATCGGTCCCAACGGGGCGGGGAAATCCACCATCTTCAACCTGATATCGCGGTTCTATGAACCCACCCGCGGCTCGATCCTGTTTGATGGTCAGGAACTGACCAAACGCCCCGCCCACGCGGTTGCGGACCTAGGCATCGCGCGGACGTTTCAAAACATCGAACTGTTCGATCATTCCACTGTGCTGGACAACCTATTGATGGGGCGCCACGGCCACCGTGCGACCAATTGGATTCAGGATCTCTTGTTTCTGCCCAAAGTGCGCGCCGAAGAGCGTGCGCACCGCCAGAAGGTTGAGGAAGTGATGGAGTTTCTGGAGCTGGAAGCCTACCGCGATAAGATGATTGCCGGCCTGCCTTATGGCGTGCGCAAGGTGGTCGAAATTGGCCGCGCACTGGCGATGGGGCCAAAGCTGATCCTGCTGGACGAACCCGCATCCGGCCTGTCGGTAGAGGAAAGCCAGGACGTGGCGTTTTGGATTGAGGATATGCGCCGTGACATGGGCCTAAGCGTTTTGATGGTCGAACATGACATGCGGCTGGTCACACAGGTCAGCGACCGCGTGCTGGCCGTCGCCAATGGTCGTCCGCTGGCCCTTGGCAGCGCGGCAGAGGTGCAGAACGATCCAGAGGTGCAGGCGGCCTACCTTGGCAGCGATGCCTTCCTGACGGCAGAGGAGGGCGCGGCATGAGCCTGTTAAAACTGCGCAACGTCGAAAGCTTTTATGGCGCGATCATGGCACTGCGCGGCGTGTCGATCGATGTCGAGGAAGGGCAGATCGTCACCATTCTGGGCGCCAATGGTGCTGGCAAAACCACCCTGATGAAAACCGTGTCCGGCCTGATGGATGCGGAAAAGGGAACGGTGGAATTTAACGGAAAAACCATCAACGGGATGGAACCGGACAAGGTCGTTGCCGAAGGTCTGGCGCATGTTCCCGAAGGGCGGGAAGTGTTTCCCTACCTGACGGTCGAGGAAAACCTGCGCCTTGGTGCCTATGCCCGCAAGGTGCCTGGCGTCGAAGATGATATCGAACTGGTTTACGACTATTTCCCCATCCTGAAGGAACGGCGAGGGCAATCTGCGGGTTTCCTCTCTGGCGGGCAACAGCAGATGCTGGCCATTGGGCGCGGGTTGATGGCGCGGCCCAAACTGATGTTGCTGGATGAACCCAGCCTTGGCCTGTCGCCGCTGCTGACGCAGGAGATTTTCGCCATCATCAAACGCCTGAATGCTGAACAGGGCGTCACGATGCTGTTGGTGGAACAGAACGCCAATGTGGCGCTGAACACCGCGCATTATGGTTATGTGCTGGAAATGGGGCGCATCGTGATGGCCGACACCTGCGCTGCACTTAGGGCGTCGGATGACATTCAGGAATTCTACCTTGGCAAACAGGACGAAGGCCAACGTGGCCAGAAACGCTGGAAGAGGCGCAAAACATGGAGATGAGTGCAGAGATTATCGCAGATGAACGCGACATTCTGGTTGAGGGCTGCAACACTGTTGTCAGCCTCTGGGCCAAACGCTGCCATCTGAAAGGCGATGCGATTGCGCATCGCGACAAGACGTTGGGCATCTGGCAGGCCTATAGTTGGAACGACTATTTCGAACAGGCCCGCGCGGTTGGCCTGGCCCTATCCCATCTGGGGTTCCAGCGTGGCGAGGTTGCGCAGATCCTCAGCGAGGATCGACGCGAATGGCTCTACTGTGACCTTGGCATCGCGGCGATGGGCGGCGTGCCGTCGGGCGTCTACACCACCGATAGCGCGTCACAGCTGGCCTATCTGATGAACGATTCCGGTGCGCGGTTCCTGTTTGTAGAAAACGACGAACAGCTCGACAAACTGCTAGAGGCCCGCGATCAGATCCCACAGCTGGAAAAGGTCATCGTGATGGACCGCGACGGTCTGGCCAGTTTCAGCGATCCGCAGGTGATGTTCTGGGACGATTTCATTACCCTGGGTCTGGAGGAGGCCACTGCCCATCCCACCCGTTTTGAGGAGGCGCTGGAACAGGTCCGCCCCGAAGATCCGCGCATGCTGATCTACACCTCTGGCACCACAGGCCCGCCCAAGGGCGCGATCATCACCCATCGCAATATCCTGTTTCAGATGCAGGCCAGTCTGGAAACGCTGCGGTTCAATGAAACCGATGAACTGCTGTGTTTCCTGCCGCTGTGTCACGTGCTGGAACGGCTGATCTCGGTGGATCTGCCCATTCTGGTTGGCTGCAAGGTGAACTTCGCCGAAAGCCCGGAAACCGTCTTTGACAACCTGCGAGAGGTCAGCCCGCACAGTTTCACCGGCGTGCCGCGTATTTGGGAGAAGATTCATTCCCGTCTGGCGATTATGCGTGGGGAGGCAGGGTGGCTCGGCCAGCGTGCTTTTGACTGGGCGGTCGCTGCGGGGATGAAAAAGGTGGATGCTCAGGCAGAGGGCAGGGCGTTTGGCCCCCTCGCACGGGCCAATCTGGCGCTGGCGGATCTGTTGGTGCTACGCAATTTGCGTGACCTCATCGGCCTATCTCGCACCCGCCGTTGTACCACTGGGGCGGCGCCGATCAGCCCCGAGTTGTTGCGTTGGTTCGAAGCGATTGGTGTTCATCTGCGCGAAGGGTTCGGCATGACCGAAACCTCTGGCGTGGCGTCCGTTAACACGGTGGAAGACAATGAAATGGGCACTGTCGGTGTGCCGCTGCCCGGCATGGGCGTGCGCATTGCCGAAGATGGTGAAATCCAGCTGAAAGGTCCGGCGATTTTCAAAGGGTATTGGAACAAACCGGAAAAGACCGCTGAGACCTTCACTGATGACGGCTGGCTGCGCACCGGCGATGTCGGGCGGTTGACCAATCAGGGGCGGATGGTGATCACTGGACGCCTGAAGGATATCATCATCACCGCAGGCGGTAAAAACATCACCCCGGCCGAAATCGAAAGCCGGTTGAAGTTTTCGCCCTATATCTCTGACGCAGTGGTGATCGGGGATCGGCGTAAATACCTGACCTGCCTGATTATGATTGATCAGGAAAACGTCGAACGCTTTGCGCAGGATCGCCAGATCCCGTTTTCCGATTTCGCCTCTCTCACCCGCGCGGCAGAGGTGGTCGCGCTGATCGGGGACGTGGTGCAAGAGGTGAACAAAGAATTCGCGCAGGTGGAACAGATCAAGGATTTCCGCCTGATCGACATCCTATTGACGGCCGAGGATGAGGAGCTGACGCCGACAATGAAACTGAAAAGGAACTATGTGAACCAGCGCCATGCGGGGCTGATTGACAGCATGTATTAAGTCGCGACTTGCGGCATCTAAGGGAGGACGAACATGAAATTGTGGAAAGCATTGGCAGCTTCGGCCGCTATGGCGCTGGCGGGCGCCGCAGCGCAGGCAGAAAACGGTGTCACGGATGATGAGGTCAAGATCGGCGGCGCCCATGATCTGTCGGGTATCTTCGCGCCCTTCTCGGTTCCGGCGGTTAAGGCGGCTCAGCTCTATTTTGATGAGGTAAACGCCGCCGGTGGCGTGCATGGCCGTAAAATCACCTACATTGTAGAAGATCACGGTTATCAGGTGCCCAAGGCGGTGCAGGCAGCGAACAAACTGGTCAATCGCGATCAGGTTTTTGCGATGTTGTTGAACCTTGGCACCTCACACAATTTGGCGATGTTCAAGCTGATGGGACCGAAAGGCATTCCCAATGTCAGCCCCCTGACCACTGCGCGCCAAATGGTGGAACCGCCTGAACCGTGGAAGTTTTCGGCCAATGCGTCCTACTATGACGGGGTACGGGTAACTGCGGAATATATGGCCGAGGCAGAGGGCTCTTCGACTTTCTGTCTGATGTATCTGCCCACCGACTTTGGGATCGAGATCAAAGAAGGTCTGAAAGCAGGCGCTGCAGCATCTGGTGGCACCTTTGCGGTGGAAACCAAACATAAACCGGATGAAACCGATTTCTCCGGCGCGCTGGGCAAGTTGAAGGACGGCGGGTGCGACACCGTTGGTCTGGCGCTGGGTGTCAGCCAGATCATCAACGCCATTGCCACCGCCAACAAACTGGGCATGACCGATATGAAATTCGTTCTGTCTTCGGCTGGTTTCCACACCGTTGTGGCCAAAGGTCTGGCTGCACAGGGTGTGATGGGCAACGTCTACGCTGGTGCAGGTTGGCAGGATCTGGAAGCACGTCTGGGCGAACCTGCAGTGGGTGCCTGGGTGAAAGCCTACACCGATGCCACAGGTGAAAAATTCCCTGGCTCCGGCGCGTTGCTGGGTCGTTCCGCGGCAGAGCTGATGGTGCGCGGGCTGGAAGCGGCCGGCCCTGAGCTGACCCATGAGAGCTTCATCGCGGGAATGGAGAGCCTGAACTACGCGGATGAAATCGCCGGTTACACAGTATCCATGAATGCCGACAACCACGTGTCGGGCAACACGGTCTTTGTCTCCGCGGTGGAAAACGGGTCGTGGAAGCTGCTGAAAACGCTGGAATAAGTGGGCTGCCATTGGCGCAGTCATAGGCACAGGAAAGGCGGCCAATTGGCCGCCTTTTAAATGATTAAAACCTTGGTTGGGACAGGGTTGCTATCAACCTGTTAGAAAATCCGCTGCAACCCGTTGGTCGCGCAGATGGCGCACGCGGTCTATGGACAGTTGGTACAGGGGATCCGCCTTAAAGGCCGCCAGCTGCGCTTCATCTTCGAATTCACCGTAGACCACGAAATCCGGCACCATGCCGTCGATTGGGTCTGACTTCAGGTTGCGCGCCACCTCTAGGTGATTGGCGTGTTTGCTTTGCGTCAGCAGCGACAGCCCGTCATAGATGGTATCGCAATCCTTGGGATCGCGGGCTGTAAAGAAAACGATGTGACGCAGCATAGGCTCTCCTGTCGCGGTGCGTTGGTTTCTCACGCAGCATGTGGCCCGTCGCAGGCGGTAGATCAATCGACAGTGACAACTACTTTTGCACTTCTGCAGTTGATCAGGGGAATAATCCGCATTTTTCCCCGTAATGGCGGAATGTGGTGCTGTTTCTGTGCCTTGCGCGCACTGACGCGGTGAAAATTGCGGTATCTCCGGTATGTGAATCGGATGGCTTGGCGTTAGTGTGGCGGCACGAATAGACAGAAGGACGTCCCCATGATCGACCAAACACAACCGCAATCCGGTGCGGGCAAAACCGTGGTGGTGATTGGTGCGGGCATCCTTGGTGTATCAACCGCCATCTGGGCGCAGCGCGCAGGGCATCACGTCATCCTTGTGGACCGCGAAGGTCCGGCGGCAGGGGCATCTGCGGGCAATGCTGGTCTGTTGGCATCGTCAGCGGTGGTGCCGGTGAACACGCCTGACCTGTGGACCAAGGCGCCGGGGATGTTGCTGGATCCTGAAAGCCCGTTGTTCCTGCGCTGGTCCTATCTGCCACGGATGATCCCGTGGCTGGCGCAATTCATGGCCAAGGCAACGGATAAGCAGGCCCGTGCCGCTGCGCGCGCGCTTTACCCGATCATTGGCGACAGTCTGGCCGACCATCAGGCGCTGGCGGCGGGGACAGGGGCGGAACGCTACATCGTGCCGACCGATTATCTTTATATGTACAAAGACCGCGCGGCCTATCAGGCGGGCGGCTATGCGTGGGACATCAAGACATCATTAGGGTTTATACCGCGCGAAGTAGAAGGCGCAGAATTGCGCGCGTTGGAGCCGGCCCTGTCAGAGGGTGCTGTGGGCTTTGCCGCGGCGGTGCCTAATCATGGTCGCATCAGTGATCCTGCGGCCTACGTCCGCGCCTTGGCGGATCATGTGGTCACGAACGGCGGGCAGCTGATCAAGGGTGAGGTGCAGGGCGTTGCCCGTGAAAACGGCCATGTGACAGGGGTGCGGGTGGACGGTGATCTGATCGCCTGTGATCGCGCGGTGATCACTGCGGGCGCTTGGTCTGGCCCGCTGGCCCGTGATTTGGGGTTGAAGGTGCCACTGGATACGGAACGGGGCTATCATATCGAATTGTGGAACCCCTCGCAGATGACCAATCATCCATCGATGATTTCTGCGGGTGCCTTCGTAATCACCCCGATGGAAGGGCGGCTGCGTCTGGCAGGGATTGTGGAACTGGGCGGGATCAAAGCAGGCCCGTCGCGCGCACCGTTCAACCTGCTGCGCAAACATCTGGCCCGTGTGATGCCGGATCTGACATGGGAAGAAGAGACGGAATGGATGGGCTTTCGCCCCACATTGCCGGATGCGCTGCCGGTGATTGATGCAGTGCCGGGGGTTAAGGGCGCCTTTGTTGGCTTCGGCCATCAGCATGTTGGTCTGACGGGCGGGGCGGCGACGGGTCGGCTGCTGGCGCAGATGTTGTCGGGGCAGGTGCCGAACCTTGATCTGTCGCCCTATAGCCTGTCGCGGTTCGGTAATCGCTGATCGGTTGATTGCCAGTGACGGCGAAGCCTGCCACAAACAGCGGGCATATCAATATAAGGAGGGGCACCATGAGCCTGACAGTCGATCTGAACGCGGATATGGGCGAAAGCTTTGGCTCTTGGTCGCTGGGCGATGACGCCGCGCTGCTGGAAATTGTGACCTCTGCCAATGTGGCGTGTGGGTTTCACGCGGGTGACCCTGATGTGATGCTGCAAACCATGCGCAATGCAGTTACCAACGGTGTGGGTATCGGGGCGCATCCCGGTTTTGACGACCTGCGCGGTTTCGGGCGCTACCGGATGAACGTGCCGCATGCCACGCTGGCCAACCAGATCCGCTATCAGGTGGGGGCAGCACAAGCGATGGCGCGTGCCGCAGATGGTGAGGTGCGGCATCTGAAGCTGCACGGCGCACTGTCGAATATGAGCAGTGAGGATCAGGCGTTGGCCCGTGTCTGTTATGACGCGGCGCTGTCTGTGGCCCCCGATCTGATCATCATGGTGCTGGCCTCCACCGCCCAGCAACGCGCGGTCGAGGAAATGGGCGCGCGTTTCGTCGGCGAGATTTTTGCCGACCGCGCCTATAATGACGACGCCACACTGGTCGATCGTTCAAAACCCGGTGCGGTCATTCATGATGCCGCACTTGCCGGTCCGCGGATTGCCGAAATGGTCAAGGCAGGCGCTATCATTACTGAGAGCGGCAAGCATATTGAAACCGGCATCGACACCATCTGCCTACATGGTGACACGCCAGAGGCGGTGGAAATCGCCCGTTCTGTGCGCACCTCGCTAGAGGGTGAGGGGATCGTGGTCAAAACCTTCGGCACCTGACACCCGATATAGGCCCGATATAGGAAAGGGCACCTAAACGGCGCCCTTTTCAATGTTCCAATAAATACTCAACTGCACCACGCCGCCGCGCGTTTACCCCTTTGGCAGGGACGCAGCGGGAAACGGATCATCCTCATAGCCGACACCTGCCAGATACAGGCCCTGCGGCGGGCAAACCGGCCCACAGGCGGCGCGATCACAGGCCTCCAGCGCGTCGCGCACACGGTCAGGCGCCCACGCGCCAGCGCCCACACGTTCCAACGTGCCAACGAAACTGCGCACTTGGTTATGCAAAAAACTGCGCGCCCGCAGGAAAAACCGCAGCTCGCGGCCCGACCAGCCATCCACCTCGGTAATCGTCAGCTCATCCAGCGTTTTCACCGGACTGGCCGCCTGACAGATCGAGGATCGGAAGGTGGTGAAATCATGCAGCCCGATCAAATGCTGCGCCGCCTCGCGCATCGCATCCGCATCCAGTTGATGAGAGATTTGCCACACCAGACCCGCGTCATGTGTCGCAGGCGCACGGCGCATCAACAGGCGGAAAACATAGCGCCGCTCATGCGCGGAAAACCGTGCGTGCCAGTCATCATCAACGCGGGCGGCGCGGGTGATGGCCACGGGCGACGGTTTCAGATGGTAATTCAACGCCTCTGACAGGCGGAAGGGATCCCAGTCTTTCTTCAGATCACAATGGGCGACCTGCGCCAGCGCATGCACACCTGCATCGGTACGTCCGGCGGCGGCGATGGTGTGTTCACCCGGTTCCAGCTTCGCCAGCGCGGCCTCAATCGCGCCCTGAACAGAGGGCTGATCGGCCTGACGCTGCCAGCCTGCAAAGGGGGCGCCGTGATATTCAACAAGAAGGGCAAATCTGGGCATGGCGCGGGCGTAGCGGAAATTACGCGACATGGGAAGGGGCGTGGCGGACGGGGGGCGGTTTTAGGGGGAGTTCTGGCTGGCTTTCCCCGCAACCCGCGGCGCGCGGTGCTTTTATCGCGGTGGTGGCGTGCCTATGTTGGATGGATAGAGGGGTTAAAGGGCAGAGAATACGTGATCATTTCATCCGTGGCAGAGGCGGTCAGCCGCCAATTGGAAACCGTGACTGACAGCGTCAATGAGGCGCTGTTTGAACCGGTGATCCGTCTGGGCGTCACCGGATTGGCGCGGGCGGGGAAGACGGTATTCATCACCTCACTGGTCGCAAATCTGAAAGATCGCGGTCGCATGCCACAACTGCTGGCTGAGGCTGAGGGGCGGATCGCCACCGCCTTCCTGCAGCCGCAGCCTGACGACACCGTGCCACGCTTCGCGTTTGAGGAAAATCTGGCCGCGCTCACCGGCCCCAACCCCAATTGGCCTGACAACACCCGTGGGATCAGCGAATTGCGCCTGTCGTTGCGCTTGCGTCCGTCGGGCCTGCTGTCCGGTGTGCGGGGGATGCGCACAGTGCATCTGGATATTGTGGATTATCCGGGCGAATGGCTGCTGGATCTGGCGCTCTTGGATAAAAGCTATGCTGAGTGGTCCGACCACGTGTTGACCCGCCTGCAAACGCGGGAGGAGGCAGTAGGCTTTCTGGCAGACCTGCAAGGCGTTGATCCCGAGGCCAACCTGGACGAGGCGGCCGCGCAGGCGCTGGCGAAATCCTTCACCACATATCTCAACGCCGCCCGTATGGCGGGCTATTCGGATTGCACGCCGGGACGGTTCCTGTTGCCTGGTGATCTGGCGGGTTCCCCTGTCCTTAGCTTTGCCCCTCTACCGAATGGCGCTGCTGGCGCGGGGCGCGGCACGTTGGGCCGTGAAATGGCCCGCCGGTATGAGGCCTATAAAGCGCGGGTGGTGAAGCCGTTCTTTCGCGATCATTTCGCCCGCATCGACCGGCAGGTGGTGCTGATGGACGCGCTGGGTGCATTGCATCACGGCCCTGCCGCGGTGGAGGATTTGCGCCAGTCGATGGCAGATATCCTCGCCGCCTTCCGCCCCGGGCGCAGCGCCTTTCTGACCCGCATCCTCGGCGGCAAACGGGTGGAGAAGATCTTGTTCGCCGCGACCAAGGCCGACCATCTGCATCACAGTCAACATCCGCAACTGGCCGCAATCACTGATGCCTTGCTGCGCGATGCCCGTGACCGTGCGGATTTCGCGGGGGCAAAGACACAGGCGATGGCATTGGCATCCCTGCGCACCACGTCAGAGGCGCGCCTGCCGCATGAAGGGCGCGAGGTGGACTGTGTTCAGGGGATCCTCCTGGACAGTGGCAAACGTGCTGCCTTCTATCCCGGTGCGCTGCCTGAGGATCCAGCGCAGCTCTTGGCGCCTGCACGGCAGGGGGCACAGGCGTGGCTGGATCAAGATTACGCGGTCATGCGTTTTGCACCTGCACCGCTGGAATTGCGACCGGGGGAGGGGCCGCCGCATATCCGGCTGGATCGCGCGGCGCAGTTTTTGATTGGGGATCTGTTGTGATGGAAGAGACGAAAGTGACCAAAGGCCCCGTGCTGATAGAGCTGTCAGATGACGCCACATTGGAACGTCCCGATCAGGCGGCACCGGTGCCGGATCTGGCGGCAGATCCGGCCAGCCTCCAAACGAATTTGCAACGCGCAGTCACGCGGGGCAGTGCCAGTAAAACGTCGCGGTTGGGGCGTTGGATCCTCGGGCTGGCGCTGTCGTTTGTTAGCACTTTGGCAATGATTGCCGCCTATGATGCGGTGGTGGGCATGGTCGCCCGCGTGCCACTGTTGGGCTATGCAATGGCCGCACTTGGGCTTGGATTGGTCGTGGCGATAGTATTCGCTGTGATTGGCGAGTTGGCCGCGCTTTCCCGTCTATCTCGCGTCAGCGCTGTGCAGCGCCGTGCAAATGCTGCCTTGGCTGATAACGATCTGGCTCAGGCGCGGCAGGTCACCACGACACTGACACGGCTCTATCGTAATCGCGATGACCTCTCATGGGGGCGGCAGCGGTTTGAAGAGCGGGCAGGCGAACAGTTCGATGCCGACGCGCTGATTGGTCTGGCTGAGGCAGAACTGTTGTCATCGCTCGACCAACAGGCTGAGGCAGAGGTGCAGGCCGCCGCACGTCAGGTGGCGACAGTCACGGCGCTGGTGCCCTTGGCGTTGGCGGATGTGCTGGCCGCGCTAACGGCAAACCTGCGGATGATCCGTCGCGTGGCGGAAATTTATGGCGGTCGCGCAGGCACGTTGGGCAGTTGGCGGCTGTTTCGGTCGGTGATTACCCATTTGGTCGCCACCGGCGCGGTGGCGGTGGGCGATGACCTCTTGGGATCCATGCTGGGTGGCAGCGTGATGAGCAAACTATCGCGCCGTTTTGGTGAAGGCCTGATCAACGGCGCCCTGACCGTCCGCGTTGGTGTCGCCGCGATGGAGGTCTGTCGCCCGCTGCCCTATACCCAGCGCAAACGCCCCAGTGTTAGCCAAATGGCAGGCGCGGCCCTTGGCGGGTTGTTCGGCAAAGGTGAGAAAACGGCGTATTAACGCAGCATCGGGATGCCATCGCTGTTCTTCACCTTTTCCACCACGCCGGCGCGCAGGGATCGGCCGATGCGATGGGCCAGCGCGGACCAAGCGGCGGCTTGATCCGCGCGCAGCTCTCGCGTCAGCACCCGGTCAAACAGGCCCAGCCATGTTTCAAACATACCGGGATGCACATTGCCCGCCTGCCTATGTACCAACAGCGGGTTCCCGTCATAGCTACGCTCATTCAGAATCGCATTGGCCCAGAAGGCGGCAACCTTCGCCTCATGCGGGGGCCAGTCACTGATATGGGCGGCAAAGACCGGCCCCAAACCGGGGTGTTCACGGATCGCCGCATAGAAGGTGGCGACAACGTGCTCAATCTCGTCGCGGGTGATGTCGAAACGCGGGGGCTGGGCAGTCATGTCGGGATCCTTTCATCTGCAGGGATATGCCGCTGCGCCCTGGCAGACAAGGGGTGGGGGTGTCGCAGGGACGGGGGTTTCCGACAGAAATAATCGGATTGCAATTCCCGACAAAACCTATCAAGCATTTGAAAATAAACAAAAAATAGTTGCGACGCAATCTGACTCAGCCTATACACATGCTTACAGACTTTACGGTGAACGCCCGAGGGCCTCACCTTCCAGCCTGCCAGATCACGCCACGCAGCCCGCTTTGATGCCAGCCACGCCGCCAGATCTCGCCAGCCAGATAATGACTAGGAGAGTATCATGTCCGCCAAAGCTTGCACCACGTGCACCTTCTTCGACAAAACCACCAAGGCCGCTGATAACGCAGGCCTGTGCCGTTTCAACGCCCCCAGCTTCCTGACCGAGGCAGAGCTGGACGCGAAATGGCCAGTGGTAAAATCGACGGATTGGTGCGGTCGCTTTGACGCCAAAGCGTGATCAACGCCAGCGTTCGCCAGCACCATAAGGTATAGGTCCGCGTCGCCTTAGCACGCACGTTAAGTAACCAGTACAGCAAGGCCAAATTCGCAAGATCCAGCCAAGCCACGTCCCGCATCGCAACATTCAGCCTGACAGGCCCAGCACGTCAGATCCAGCATCGCAGCCCGCAACCCCGTTAGGTTCACCCCAGCATCGGTCGCCAGCCACGCCGCCAGATCCAACAAGCCAGACCTATCCAGCCAGATGCCGCCCGCCAGACGCAGCGCGCCAGATTTAGCTCATCAGGCCCAGCCAGAGTAGCCAGTGACATAGCCCGCCAGCCGGGCGACCGGACCAAAGTGAAGAGGGATCGCCGACGGGCGGTCCCTTTTTCGGTTTTTGGGAAAAGCCCCGGATCGCGCAGCGAGCCGGTTCGTGCCCGACCCCGCCCCCCAGGGCGGGCACGAATTTGAAACGTTTCCAGATCATGTGACGTTTCGCAGCCTGCGGGGCCTGTGCCAAATTTCAGGCCGCCCTCGGGCTCGGGCACGAACCTACCGTTGTGGTGGCTTGTACGATTGTGCCAGTGGCGCTCTAGCCAGCAAGCACTCAATGAAAGCCACATGTTGCGCTTTACCCTTAAAGGCTTCGCGCCTATAAGCGGACCCATGATGATGCACGCGATCATTATTCGAATTATTTGCCCGGCGCTCTGATCCAAATCGAGCGGCCGGGACAAGGCGTATGGGATACCGCGCCGCCTCTCTTCCTTAATTCAAGACCTGAGATGAAGGACGCCCAAAATGTGCGCCGACACCCCCGAATACAAAGACACGCTGAACCTGCCGAAAACCGACTTCCCGATGCGGGCGGGGCTGCCGAAACGTGAACCCGGCTGGCTGGACCGCTGGAACCAGATCGACGTTTACGGCAAGCTGCGCCAGAAGGCCGCAGATGGCTCGCGTCAGCCATTTACCCTGCACGATGGCCCCCCCTATGCGAACGGCCATTTGCACATCGGCCACGCGCTGAACAAAACCATCAAGGACATGATCGTGCGCTCGCATCAGATGATGGGATTTGACGCGCGGTATGTGCCGGGCTGGGACTGTCACGGTCTGCCAATTGAGTGGAAGATCGAAGAACAGTACCGCAAAAAGGGCAAGAACAAGGATGAGGTCGACGTTGTCGATTTCCGTCAGGAATGCCGCGCCTTTGCCGACAGCTGGGTGGATATCCAGCGCGATGAATTCAAACGTCTGGGCATCACCGGCAACTGGGACAAACCCTACCTGACGATGGACTTTCACGCCGAAGCGGTGATCGCTGAGGAATTCATGAAGTTCCTGATGAACGGCACGCTGTATCAGGGATCGAAACCCGTGATGTGGTCGCCGGTCGAAAAGACTGCGCTGGCCGAGGCGGAGATCGAATATCACGATCACAAATCCCACACCATTTGGGTGCCGTTCTCCTTCGCCGCCGCTTCGGGCGATCTGGCAGAGGCCCGTGTGGTGATCTGGACCACAACCCCATGGACCATCCCGTCGAACAAGGCAGTGGCCTATAACGACAAGGTTGCCTACGGCCTTTACCGTGTGGACGCGACCGAGGAAGAGAGCTGGACCAAACCCGGAGATCTCTACATCTTTGCTGATACGCTGGCAGAGGATGCGCTGGGCAAATCGCGCGTTACCGAATTTACCCGCGTGCGCGATGTTGCGACGTCCGAATTTGACGGTGCGATCTTGAAACACCCGTTCAATGGCATCGACGGTGCCGAAGGTTATTGGGACTACGAGGTGCCAATGATCGACGGCGATCACGTCACCGACGACGCCGGTACGGGATTCGTTCACACCGCGCCCAGCCACGGCGCCGACGACTACGAATGTTTCGTCAAACGCAACTGGCTGGACCGCATGACCCACAACGTCGGCGAAGAGTCCGAGTTCCTGCCGCATGTGCCGTTCTTTGCCGGTCTGCGCGTGCTGGATCACAAGGGGAAAGAGGGCAAAGCCAACAACGCCGTCATCGCCAAACTGGTTGAGGCTGGCGGCATCATCGCCCGTGGTCGTGTGACCCACAGCTATCCGCATTCTTGGCGCTCCAAAGCGCCGATCATCTTCCGTAACACGCCGCAGTGGTTTGCTTCCGTTGATCGTGAAGTGGGTGATGGCCAGGACGAGATGGGCAAAACCATCCGCGAACGTGCCCTGAACTCCATCGACCAACTGGTCAAATGGTGGCCGCAGACCGGTCGTAACCGCCTGTATTCGATGATCGAAAGCCGCCCTGACTGGGTGCTGTCGCGTCAACGCGCCTGGGGCGTACCGCTGACCTGCTTTATCAAGAAGGACACGCTGCCGACCGCGCCTGACTTCTTGCTGCGTGACCCCGCCGTGAACGCGCGTATCGTTGAGGCGTTCGATGCCGAAGGTGCGGACGCATGGTATGCTGAGGGCGCCAAGGAGCGTTTCATCGGTGATGCGGCCAATGCGGATGAGTATGAGCAGGTCTTTGACGTGCTGGACGTGTGGTTTGACAGTGGCTCGACCCACTCCTTCGTGCTGCGTGACCGTGAAGACGGGACCGAAGACGGCATCGCGGATGTCTACATGGAAGGCACCGACCAGCACCGTGGTTGGTTCCACTCCTCGCTGCTGCAGGCCTGTGGCACCAAAGGCCGTGCGCCCTACCGCAACGTTGTGACCCACGGTTTTACCCTGGATGAGAAGGGCAATAAAATGTCCAAATCTCTGGGCAACACCATCGTGCCAGAGAAGGTCGTTCAGCAATACGGCGCCGACATCCTGCGTCTGTGGGTGGCTCAGACCGATTATACCGCCGACCAGCGGATCGGGCCGGAAATCCTGAAGGGCACCGCCGACAGCTACCGCCGTCTGCGCAACACCATGCGGTTTATGCTGGGCTCGCTCGCGGACTTCACCGAAGCAGATCGTGTGGATCCCGCCGATATGCCCGAGCTGGAGCAATGGGTGCTGCACCGTCTGGCAGAGCTGGATCATCAGGTGCGCAAAGGCTACCAGAGCTTTGATTTCAACGGTGTCTGGCAGGCTGTGTTCAACTTTGCCACCGTGGATCTGTCGTCCTTCTACTTCGATATCCGCAAGGATGTTCTGTATTGTGACGGCAACACCGACCGTGCCAAGGCAGCGCGTACCGTGCTGGACATCCTGTTCCACCGTCTGACCACCTGGCTGGCGCCGGTTCTGGTCTTCACCATGGAAGAGGTCTGGCTGGAACGTTTCCCGGGTGATGAAAGCTCCGTCCATTTGGTGGATATCCCTGAAACCCCAGCCGACTGGCTGAACGAACCGCTGGCCGCGAAATGGGCGCAGGTGCGTCAGGCCCGTCGCGTTGTGACCGCCGCATTGGAGGTGCAGCGCACCGACAAGGTGATCGGTGCCTCGCTGGAGGCAGCGCCTGTGGTGCATGTGCGCGAAGATGACATGCGTGAGGCGCTGAAATCGGTCAGCTTTGACGATATCTGCATCACCTCCGGCATCTCGCTGACGGGTGATCCTATGCCTGCTGAGGCCTTCCGCCTGCCTGAGGTTGAGGGTGTTGGCGTTGTCTTTGAAAAGGCCGAAGGTGAGAAGTGTCAGCGCTGCTGGAAGATCCTGCCAGATGTGGGCCAACATGCGCACCCGGCCACCTGTAGCCGCTGTAACGACGCACTGGGCTAAACCCACAGTCACCTGATAGGATAGAGGCCGGACCCTGCGTCCGGCCTTTGTTGTTTCTAGCCTTTTTCATTTGAGGATATTCTATGCCTGAACGGACCGTTTCCAGCCCCGTGGGTGATCTGACCCTGACGGAGGAGGAGGGCGCGATCACCCGCCTGCGTTGGGGGAGCGGTGGGGTGGATGACACGCCGCTCTTGCGACAGGCAGAGGCGCAGTTGGCGGGCTATTTTGCTGGAACGCTGACGCAGTTTGATCTGCCGCTGCGGGTGGATGGGTCTGATTTCCAACGGTCGGTGTGTGATGCGATGTCTGCCATCCCCTTGGGCGAAACGCGCACCTATGGCGATATTGCCCGCGACCTTGGCGTGCCTGCGCAGCCCGTGGGGCAGGCCTGCGGCGCCAACCCTATTCCGGTGATCATTCCTTGCCACCGGGTGCTGTCGGCCACAGGGCTTGGCGGGTTTTCCGGCGATGGCGGGGTGGAAACCAAGGTAACGCTTCTGCGCCATGAGGGCGCGGCAGGGCTGTTGATCTGACGGTCTGAAAACAAAACGCCCCGGCGCAGGTCCGGGGCGTTTTGGCTAATTGCTAAATCAGGCTTTCGATCCGCGTTCTGGCACAATTTGCTGGGTGATCCCGACCAGCAGCAGATAGACCGAGGTGATCACAAGACCCCAGTGGGCCCAGCTTTCGGGGTGGAAATCGACCCAAGCGGCCCAGCCGGCAAAGAAGGTCCAGGCCAGTGCCATCGGCAGCGACACCATCCGCCAGCGTGCGGTGCGTACCGGATGGATGAACCGCAGTGGCAGGAACATCGACGCGGCCAATGCGACCACAACGCCGACGATGATCCAGAAATTCGGCTCAATCGCAAAGAACACCAGAATGGCCATGTTCCAGCAGCCGGGGAAACCGGCGAAGGAGTTGTCCTTGGTCTTCATCCGCGTATCGGCAAAATACATCGCGCTGGAGAAGGTGATTAGGATGATTGCAAACCAGCCAGTCCAGCCGGGCAATAGCCCCGATTTGAACAGCGCAAAGGCGGGAATGAATACATAAGTCAGGTAGTCGATGATCAGGTCAAGCAGCACACCATCAAACTGCGGTGCGTAATGTTTGACGTTGTATTTGCGCGCCAAGGGACCGTCGATCCCGTCAACGGCAAAGGCCACAACCAGCCACAGGAACATCAGGTCCCATTTCTGATCAACAGCTGCAAGCATGGCCAGCATAGAAAATACAGCGCCGGTCGCAGTCAAAAGATGGACGCTTAGCGCCTTGGATTCTTGGGTAATAACCATTTTGGCCCTATGTTTCTGGCGCTTTGGCCTTTGGATGGGTCTGGTCATATACTTCCAAAATGCGTGACAAGTCCACCGCTGTATAGGTTTGGGTTGTGGACAGCGAAGCATGACCCAGTAGTTCCTGAATAGTGCGCAAATCTCCGCCAGCGTTCAGCAGATGTGTGGCGAAACTGTGCCGCATTGCATGAGGCGTCGCACTGGCAGGCAGACCTAGTTGGGCACGGGCGCTGGCCATGGCGCGCTGCACCATGCGCGCGCTCAATGGGCCGCCGCGGGCGCCGCGAAACAGTGGATCATGTGGGCGCAATTCCAGCGGCAGCGCGGCAAGGTAGCGATCCACTGCGTCACGTGCCACCGGCAGCACGGGGACCATACGGTCCTTGTCGCCTTTGCCGCGAATGCGCAGCATCTCGGGCAGGGGGGCATCGGCGCGGGTGAGGCTCAGCGCCTCTGATATCCGTAGTCCGCAGCCATAGAGCAGAGTCAGTACAGCGGTATCGCGGGCGCCGATCCAATCCTCGCGCGCGTTGGTTTCGACGGTTTCGATCATCACGCTTGCGGCATCGGGGGCCAGCGGGCGGGGCAGCTTCTTGGTGAACTTCGGTGATCGGGTGGACAATACGGCCGTGGGATCAAAGCCTTCTCGTTCCGCTAACCACCTGTAGAAGCTCTTCACAGCCGATAATTTGCGCGCCAGCGAACGTGCGCCCACATCATTGGCGCGCGTCGCCGCCATCCAGGACCGCATATCGCGCACGCTTAGGCGGGCAATGGCGCTTAGGCCCTGCGGTTCGCCGGTGTGGGCGGTCATAAAGGCCAGAAAATCGCCGACATCGCTGCTGTAGGCATTGATCGTGTTTTCAGACGCACCTTTCAGGGCGCGCTGACTGTCCAGCCAGCGTTGCAGCGCATCACGCGCGGCCGGTGAAATCATGCTCACGACAGCCAGCGCCGCATAGAGCGTTCAAAGACCCCAGCGAAAAACGCCAAGAGGTCCGTGCCCTGTTGCGGTGAAAACTGATGTGGATCCTCGGCGCCCATGACCAGCATGCCGGGCAGGCGGCCGGGGCCGAAATCCAGTTGCAGGCAAGCCTCGGACCGCAGGTAGGGGGCCTTGTCGCCATAAACGGCAAAAGCGCCTTCCTGAATTTGCCGCAGCACGATCTGGCGATGCGGCGCAGAACGGCCATTGCTGACATAGCGTGCGACAAACCCCGGTTCGGCCACTTGCAGCACACTGCCCAGACGCTCCAGCGCGGGTTCGCCATCGGCATTGGCGCTTTCCAATACCAGTTTCACACAATCCACGCGCAGGATGTCGGCTACGGGGCCATTCAGATCCTTGAGGAACGGTTCAAATTCGGTGGGGTCCAGCATCCGCAGGATGGCGCGGTGAATCTGGTTGGTGCCAGCCAGATTTTCATAGGCTGCCGCAATCACCGAACGATGCGTATCCTCCAGGCGGTCCAGCCGATGTTCCAGCCGTTCCATCGCGATGCCGCGCAGGTCGACGATATTGCCGCCCATCGCCCGTTCGTTGGCCGCGATGAGCGCCTGCATCACGTCCTGATCATCTAGAATGACATCCGGTTCCGAGATAATCTTCTCACGCAGGGTATCGTCGATTTTTGCTGTACTCATGATGCTCTGTATATCGTGCTGCACTGCCGAAGGGGTGGCCGATTTAGCCTATTTTGTAATTACCGAAGAACCTAACAGAGGTTTCGGTGAATTTCTTCATGTTTTTAGGCGATCACACCTTTGCCGTCGCGGACGGGGCGCAAAGACCACAAATAGAAAACGCCCCCGGACCAGCCGGAGGCGCCTGTCATCCCTGTAAGTGACTTACAGAATCTTGATGTTCGCCGCTTCGATGTCGGCCAGGAATGCGGCCAGACCCTTGTCGGTCAGCGGGTGGTTGGCCAGCGATTTGATCACGGCGGGCGGTGCGGTGATCACGTCGGCACCTACGCGGGCGCAGTCCTGAATGTGGTTGGCAGAGCGGATGGATGCCGCCAGTACTTCGGTTTCGAAACCGTAGTTGTCATAGATGGTGCGGATGTCTTCGATCAGTTCCATACCGTCCAGTGCGATGTCATCCAGACGCCCGATGAAGGGGCTGATGAAGGTCGCGCCTGCTTTGGCGGCCAGCAGCGCTTGGTTGGCAGAGAAGCACAGGGTCACGTTGACCATATGGCCTTCGCCGCTCAGCACTTTACAGGCTTTCAGGCCGTCCCAGGTCAGCGGTACCTTAACGGCGATGTTTTCGGCGATTTCGACCAGCTTGCGGCCTTCGGCGATCATTGCGTCGGCGTCAGTGGCGACCACCTCAGCAGAAACGGGGCCGGACACCAGATCACAGATCTCTTTGGTGACTTCCAGAATGTCACGGCCGGATTTCTTGATCAGCGACGGGTTGGTGGTGACACCATCCACCATGCCGAGGTCATTGAGTTCGGCGATGGCGTCGATCTCTGCGGTATCAACGAAGAATTTCATGGGGCGTTCCCTTTTGTGGCGCGGGTTGGCTATTGTCGCGTTAGCGTTTACCTCATGACGTGAGGGGGGGCTAGCCCCCGCGCGTTTCAATCTGGATGGCAGGCGGATGGCAGCACAAAATCGGCAGGCAGAGCCCGAGTTTTTCGAGGCGGGCGCATTGGTGGGCGTTCTGACGACCCAGCCGCTGGACCGTGTTCTGGATTACAAAGCGCCCGAAGGCGGCTGTTGGCGCGGTGCGTTTGTTGAGGTGCCACTAGGTCCACGCAAGGTGATGGGCGTTGTCTGGGGGGCAGGGCAGGGCGGCTATGATCTGGCCAAGGTGCGCACAGTGCTAAAGGTGCTGGATGTGGCCCCGATGCGTGATGAGCTGAAGCAATTTTTGGAACGCTCTGCCGACTATACGCTGACGCCATTGACCGCGATGCTGCGGCTGGCGACCCGCGCGCCGGGACTGGGCGATCCGCCGTCGATGCAGAAGATCTATCGCCTGGGATCGGGGGAGCCTGACCGTACCACAGCCGCGCGTACTAAGGTGATTGAGGTGCTGAAGGACTACGGCGGGCTGGCCTTCACGCTGAAGGAACTGGCCGAGATGGCCGATGTTTCCACCAGTGTGGTGAAGGGCTTGGTCAAACAAAACGTGGTGCTGGAGGAAGACCGCCCACGCGATCTGCCCTTCCCACGGATGCAACACGACCACGCTGGCAAAACCCTGACCGATGCGCAGGCAGAGGCGTCGGCGCAATTGCGCGCGGGTGTGGCTAGTCACGAATATGGCACCACCCTGCTGCGCGGCGTCACCGGATCGGGCAAGACCGAGGTCTATTTGGAGGCTGTCGCCGAATGTCTGGCGCAGGGGCGGCAGGCGTTGGTGCTGTTGCCGGAAATCGCCCTAACGGCGGAGTTTTTGACGCGGGTAGAGGCACGGTTTGGCGCAAAACCCGCCGAATGGCATTCGGGCGTCACCATGACCGAACGTCGCCGCATCTGGAAAATGGTCGGCCAAGGTGGTGCGCAGATGGTGATCGGTGCGCGATCGGCGCTGTTTCTGCCCTATCAGAACCTTGGTCTGATCGTGGTGGATGAGGAACACGACACCTCTTACAAGCAAGAGGAAGGCGTGCTGTATAACGCCCGCGATATGGCGGTTTTGCGGGCGCATTTGTGCGGGGCGCAGGTGGTCCTCGCCTCGGCCACGCCATCGCTGGAAAGCTGGGTCAATGCCGATCAGGGTAAGTATCGCAAGATCGAATTGGTCAGCCGCTACGGCCCCTCGGTCATGCCGGACATGCGGGCGCTGGACATGCGGCAGGACAAACTGCCGTCGAACCGCTGGATTTCCAACCGCTTGCGCGATGAGGTGTTGGCGCGGGTGGCAAAGGGTGAACAGGCGCTACTGTTCATCAACCGACGCGGCTATGCTCCGGTGACGATCTGTCGGGCCTGTGGACATCAGATCGCCTGTGATGTCTGCGACGCGCGGATGGTGGAACACCGATTCCTGAAACGTCTGATGTGCCACCAGTGTGGCGAAACGAAACCCGTGCCCACCACTTGCCCGAATTGTGAGGCAGAGGATCGTCTGGCCCCCGTCGGCCCCGGTGTCGAACGTCTGGCCGAAGAGGCGACAGAGCTGTTTCCAGATGCCCGCGTGGTGACGCTTAGTTCCGATATGTTCGGATCGGCCCGCGCGCTCAAGGAACAGATCGCCCAAATTGCCCAAGGTGGCGCGGATATCATCATTGGCACCCAGTTGGTGGCGAAAGGGCATAACTTCCCCCTGCTCACCTTGGTGGGGGTGATTGATGCGGATCTTGGGCTACAGGGATCTGACCTACGCGCGGCGGAACGGACGTTTCAGTTGATGCGACAGGTGGCAGGTCGTGCGGGCCGTTCAGAACGCAAAGGCGTCGCCATCATGCAAAGCTATCAGCCTGAACACCCTGTCATCCGTGCCATTCTGGCAGGCGATGAGGAAGGGTTCTGGCGGGCAGAGGCCGATCAACGACGACTGGCCGGTGTGCCGCCCTATGGCCGGATGGCGGGGATTGTGATCAGCGCGCCGGATGCGCAGGCGCCCTTTGATCTGGGTGCAGAAATGGCGCGGCGTGACGGGCCGTTGCGCGCGATTGGGGCGCAGGTCTTTGGCCCCGCACCGGCGCCGATTGCCCGCATTCGTGGTCGCCACCGTGTGCGCCTGTTGGTCAAGGCGGAAAAGACCGCACCGCTGCAACGCGCGTTGAAACAGTGGCTGGCGCAGTTCCGGCCCGGCGGGCAGATGCGGATTTCGGTCGATATTGACCCACAAAGCTTTCTCTGACGGCGCAGTGCCCGCCAACATGCGCTTTTTTGAAGGGGCGGCTGTGCGTGCGCTGTGGATTCTCCTGTCTCGCTTTCGCTGCGTAATCGGCGTATTGGCGGGGCATGAAGACTGTCTACACCCTCGAAGAAGCCGCCACGCTGCCACTTTGGCGCCGTCCCGTCACCTTGCTGTTCCTGATGGCGGCGGCGATGCCCATTGCCTTTTCTACTTGGTCGGCACTCCTCAATAACTTCGTCATCGCGGTGGCGGATTTTGACGGATCCGACATCGGTTGGCTGCATACAGTGCGTGAAATCCCTGGGTTTTTTGCCATCGGGGTGATTGCGATTATCATGTTCATGCGCGAACAGGTGTTGGGGATTGTCTCCCTCGCACTGCTGGGGGTTGCTACGGCGATAACCGCATGGTTCCCCTCGATGGGTGGCATCCTGACGATTACCATGCTCAGCTCTATCGGGTTTCACTACTATGAAACGGTGAACCAATCGCTACAGCTGCAATGGCTGCCCAAGGACCGTGCCCCACAGATCTTGGGCTGGATTGGCTCTGCGGGGTCTGCGGCGACGCTGGTGGCCTATGTGTTGATCATGCTCACGTGGGAACGGCTGGGGCTGACCTATAACATTGTTTACCTGCTGTCTGGTGGGTTGACAGCGCTGATCGCGCTGTTCTGTTTCATCGCCTATCCACAGTTTGAAAGCCCGACACCGCAGGTGAAGAAATTCATCCTGCGCAAACGCTATTGGCTCTACTACGCGCTGCAATTCATGGCGGGGGCGCGGCGACAGATCTTTGTGGTGTTTGCCGGTTTCATGATGGTGGAACGCTTCGGCTTTGAGGTGCATGAGGTGACGCAGCTCTACCTGATCAATCTGGTGGCTAATATCATCCTTGCGCCCGTCTTTGGCAAAGTGGTGGCCCATTTCGGTGAACGCCGGGCGCTGATGTTTGAATACATCGGTTTGATCGGGGTGTTTCTGGCCTATGGCGGTATCTATTGGTTTGGCTGGGGCGTGGTGCTGGCCGCGACGCTCTATGTGCTGGATCACATTTTCTTTGCGCTGAAACTGGCGTTGAAAACCTATTTCCAGAAGATTGCTGATCCTGCCGATATCGCGCCGACGGCAGCGGTGGCCTTTACCATCAACCATATCGCGGCAGTGTTCCTGCCTGCGCTGTTGGGCTACCTGTGGCTGGTGTCGCCCGGTGGGGTATTCCTGCTGGCGGCTGGTATGGCGGCGACATCGCTGGCGCTGGCCTGTCTGATCCCGCGCCACCCCGAACCCGGCAATGAGACGGTGTTTGCCAAATACCGCCGCCCCGCTGCCGTCTGAGCGGATTGACCCCAATACACCTGTGAGGAGTGTCCGCGATGGCCACTGATACCGCCCAACCAAACGGCAAACCGGCTGCACCGCAGGCCCGTTTCACCACGGGATCGACCATGCGGCATGTGGTTGTGATGACCCTGACCAGTGCCTTCGGGTTGAGCTTTATGTTCCTCGTGGATTTTCTGGCCCTGTTCTGGGTCAGCCAGCTGAAGGTTGAGATGCTGGTCTCTGCCATTGGTTTTGCTGCAACGATCCAATTTTTCATTATCTCTGTGGCGATTGGGATGATGATTGCGGGCGTTGCGCTGGTCAGCCGTGCGCTGGGCATGGGGCAGGGGGAACGCGCGCGGCGTCTGTCAACAGTGGTGTTGATCTATAGCGTTGGCATTCAGGCGCTGCTATCACTGCTGGCGCTGCTGTTTCTGGAGCCCCTGCTACGGCTCAGCGGTGCTGATGGCGATACACTACAGGTGGCAAAGTCGTTTTTGACGCTGTCCCTGCCCAGCCAGCCGATTATGGCAGCAGGAATGTGCGCCTCTGCGATCCTGCGTGCCGTTGGCGACGCATGGCGTGGTATGATGGTCACGGTGGTGGGCGGTGTGTTCGCTGCGGTGTTGGATCCGCTGCTGATCATCTACCTTGATATGGGCGTCGAAGGCGCGGCGCTGGCCATTGTTGGATCGCGTCTGTTGATGGCGGCTGCTGGCATCTATTGGGTGATTGCAAAGCACAACATGATGGCACGCCCCAAAGCGTCGGATTTCACCAAATTTCTGGGCGCCTATCTGGCGATTGCTTTGCCGGCCGTGGCCACGCAGATGGCGACGCCCTTTGGTAATTGGCTCTTGATCCGTGCGATTTCTGAACATGGGGATGCCGCTGTGGCGGGCTTTGGTGTGGTGTCGCGCCTGACGATCCTTGGCTTTGGCGGCATTTATGCGTTGTCGGGTGCCATTGGCGGCATCATTGGTCAGAACGCAGGCGCGGGTTTGGGGGATCGGGTGCAGCAGGCCTATAGCGACTCATTGAAGTTTTGCGCGCTTTACACGTTGGCCACATGGGCAGTGATGGCCGCGCTGGCCGGGCCGATTGTTGCCGCCTTCGGGTTGAGTGCCGAGGCCGCAGAGGTGGTTGAGGTGTTCTGCTACTACGCCGCGGGCACGTTTGTGTTCACTGGCGCATTGTTTGTTGCCAATGCCACCTTCAACAATTTGGGCCGCCCCATCTGGGCAACGGTCGCCAACTGGACCCGCGATGGTCTGTTGATGGCGCCTCTGGCCTTTGGTCTGGGGGCGGTCTATGGCGCAGGTGGTGTGATCTGGGCGCAGGCGCTGGGCAACACGGTTGTCGGCATCCTCGCAGGCTGGGTCGCATGGCGCTATGTGCGCTCAGGACGCGGAATTGAGCCTGCACAGCCTGCCAAGGCTTGACCCCGGCGCAGGCTGGGCTTAGGCGCAGGCATTAAGACATCAGATAGATTTCAGCCCCGGAGGCCGCCATGCCCACCTATACCGCCCTGACCACCCTTCCCGGAAAAGCACCCGCCGAGGCGCTGGGCGAAGCGATGGAGCGTCTGAACCCGGAACCTACTGGCGTTGGCGTGTTCGAGATCGAAGATGGCTCGGGCCTGTGGGAAGTGGGCGCCTATTTCGTCGAGGCGCCGGATCAGGCTGGTTTGGCCGTTCTGGCCGCGGCCTTTGACGCCAAGCCTTTCGCCATTTCTGAGCTGCCGGAGACCGATTGGGTCGCCAAGGTAAAGCGTGAACTGGCGCCGGTAGAGGCAGGGCAGTTCTTCGTCTATGGCAGCCACGACGCGGATAAGGTTCCTGAAAACTGCGAACCGCTGCTGATTGAGGCGGCGATGGCCTTTGGTACTGGCCACCATGGCACCACACAGGGTTGCCTTCTGGCGCTGGATCGTCTGGACAAAGCAGGTGTAAAAGGCGCGAATGTGGCCGACATCGGTTGCGGTACCGCCGTTTTGGCGATGGCCGCTGCCCGCATCTGGCCGAACCCAGCGCTGGCGGGTGATATTGACCCCGTTGCGGTCGATGTGGCTGCTGCAAATGTTAAGGTCAATGAGCTGGAGGGCCGCGTGACCTGCGTGGTCGCCGCAGGCTTTGACGCGCCGGAATTGCAGGCGGCAGCACCGTTCGATCTGGTCTTTGCCAACATCCTAAAGGGACCGCTGATTGATCTGGCCCCTGACATGGCGAAAAACCTGCAATCGGGTGGCTATGCGATCCTGTCGGGTATCCTGAATGAACAGGCGGATGAGGTGATCGCGGTTTATGCCGAAAACGGTATCAGTCTGACCTACCGCGAAGAGATCGGCGAGTGGACAACGCTGACCTTGCAGAAATAATCAATAAACTAAGGGGTTTTATGCCCTTTTTGATGCGAATTTGGGGCAACTGCCCCATTTTCGCCTTATTCCGGAGGTAAACACAGTCCCGTTATTTTTGAGTGGGGCTCGACCTTCGGAGGTTGTTATGTCTGATGCCTTTAACGAGTTTGATGATAGATTACGGCGCATCAACGAAAAAAATGTGCGTATGAAGGGTGGCTATGTGACCACCGTGAACCGCGATGGATTGATCGTGGTACGCCCGCAGCGCAAACGATCGGTATTGCCGTGGCGGGGCTTTCTCTTTCTTATCCTGGGCTTCATCGGCTTCAAGACGTTGCTGATGGCTGGTCTTGGCTTTGGCAACTATCAGGACCGCGTTGATGCCCTGAACGCAGGCGGCATCGTCGAGCGTGCAGGTGCGTTTTTGATGCAGCCTGATCCTATTTCGCACACCTTGGCAATTCAGGTGCGCCCCTACCTGCGCTGAACACAACCAACGACCCAAATCGCAAAAAAAAGCCCTGACTGAGAGTGGCTCAGTCAGGGCTTTATGACTTCGGGGAGCGAAGTCTTGGGTTTAGCGCTTGCACACCGTTTCGATGTCTGCGCGGACCATACCGATGTCGTCCAGCTCGCGGTCGGTCAGACGCGACAGCGCGTTACGGGTGACGCGGGCGTCGTTCCAGCCGGTGAAGGTTTCGCGCAGATGCGCAACGCCGTTCACAGCGACAAAAACGGTACGGGCGATAAGGCTGGCCAGTGCGCCAGCCTGATACTGGGTGCGGGTGTTCTCGTAGACAGCCATATCAGGAACCTCGGTTTCAAGTTTCGTTACTTCAACTTTGACGGCATCTAGAGTGCCTTTTTTAACTGCACAACTAGGGTGAATTGCATATCATCTATACAGTTTGTGCATAGCGGCCTGATCTGCGTTTCGGCTTTATAAAAAAGGGCTGAAATCGACATGTGTGTGCGTCGTTTTTGGCGATTTTTGAGGCGAAAATGGAACAGGTTTGACGCGAATTTACCGTGGGTGTCGTTTTTGCCTGTTCCGCTTTGGGCTTGGCGTTTGTTCCCCCTTTGTGCTACTGCTTGAAAAAAAGGTGATAAAAAGGGGGCAGTGATGCGCGTTTTGGGGATCGATCCCGGCCTGCGCAACCTCGGTTGGGGCGTGATTGAGGCGGATGGCAGCCGTCTGAGTCACATTGCCAACGGGGTGTGCCAATCTGATTCGGGTGAAGATCTGGCAAAACGGCTGCTGTCTTTGCATGAACAGCTGACCGATGTGTTCAACCGCTTTCAGCCCGACACCGCGGCAATTGAACAGACCTTCGTGAACAAAGACGCTGTTGGCACCCTGAAACTGGGTCAGGCGCGTGGTGTTGCCTTGCTGGTTCCGGCGCAGTTTGGATTGCCCGTCGGTGAATATGCTCCGAACAAGGTGAAGAAGACCGTGGTTGGCGTCGGCCACGCGGCGAAACAGCAGGTCGATCACATGGTCAAAATGCAGCTGCCCGGCGTGGTGATTGAGGGGCCGGATGCGGCGGATGCGCTGGCCATTGCCATCTGTCACGCGCATTATTCGCGCGGACCGGGTTTGAATGCCGCACTGGGCGCAGCCGGTGGTACAGGTGGCTTGCGGATTAAAGAGGTGCGCAGATGATTGGTAAACTCTCGGGTATTCTGGACTATCGCGGCGAGGATCACGTGCTGATCGACGTGCGCGGCGTGGGCTATATCGTCTACTGCTCGGATCGCACCATGGCGACCCTGCCGCACGCGGGTGAGGCGGTGGCGCTTTATACCGATATGCTGGTGCGTGAGGATCTGATGCAGCTCTTCGGCTTTCCGACGCTGTTGGAAAAGGAATGGCACCGCTTGCTGACCTCGGTTCAGGGGATCGGTGCGAAGGCGTCGCTGGCGATCCTGTCGGCCTTGGGTGCTGAAGGTGTCAGCCGCGCCATTACGCTCGGCGATATTGCGGCGATCAAATCCGCGAAGGGTGTGGGGCCGAAAACGGCACAGCGTGTGGTGCATGAGCTGAAGGATAAGGCCCCCGGCGTCATGGCGATGGGCGGCACGCTGTCGGCTGCGATGGGAACCGAGGTCGCTGAACCTGTTGAGGTGATCGAAGATACGCCAGCCCCGAAACGCAAGCCGCGTAAACAGGCGGAACCGACGGTGGCGCAGCAATCCGCAGCGGCGCAGTCTGATGCGCTGTCGGCGCTGTCAAACCTTGGCTACGCCCCGGCAGAGGCGGCAAGCGCTGTCGCGCAGGCCGCACAAGACGCGCCGGAGGCAGGCACATCGGATCTGATCCGCGCCGCGCTGATCCTTTTGGCGCCGAAGGGATAAGCTAGATGATTGACGCCGACCCGAACCTACGGCCAGAGCCCTTGCCCGAAGACAACGACCGCGCCCTGCGTCCGCAGGAACTGGGCGATTTCATCGGTCAGGCAGAGGCGCGCGCGAACCTGCGCGTTTTTATCCAATCGGCCCGCCAACGGGGCGAGGCGATGGATCACACTCTGTTTCACGGTCCCCCCGGTCTGGGGAAAACCACGCTGGCCCAGATCATGGCGCGGGAGCTGGGGGTAAACTTTCGCATGACCTCGGGGCCGGTTCTGGCCAAAGCAGGCGATCTGGCGGCGATCCTGACGAACCTTGAGGCGCGCGATGTGTTGTTCATCGACGAAATCCACCGGCTTAATCCTGCGGTCGAAGAGGTGCTCTATCCCGCGATGGAGGATTATGAGCTGGATCTGGTGATCGGCGAAGGCCCCGCCGCGCGCACTGTGCGGATCGAGCTGCAGCCGTTCACGCTGGTCGGCGCCACCACCCGTTTGGGCCTGCTGACGACGCCGCTGCGCGACCGTTTCGGCATCCCGACGCGGTTGCAGTTCTACACTGTGGATGAGTTGAACGAGATTGTGACCCGCAACGCCAAACTGCTGGGCGCGCCCGCCACGCCGGATGGCGCGCGTGAGATTGCCAAAAGGTCCCGCGGCACGCCCCGTATCGCGGGCCGTTTGCTACGCCGTGTGGTGGATTTTGCAGTGGTTGAGGGCGACGGCAAGGTTACGCAGGCGCTGGCCGATCATGCGCTGACGCGGCTGGGGGTGGATGATCTGGGCCTTGATGGCGCAGACCGTCGTTATCTGACCCTGATTGCTGAAAACTACGGCGGCGGTCCCGTCGGGATTGAAACAATCGCCGCCGCCCTGAGTGAAAGCCGCGATGCGCTGGAGGAGGTGATTGAGCCTTTCCTGCTGCAACAAGGCCTGATCCAGCGCACCCCGCGCGGCCGGATGCTGGCCGCGAAGGCATGGCGCCACATGGGGCTGGAGGCGCCACAGCGCAGTGAGAAAGAGCAGGGCAACCTCTTTGGCAAATAACGACCCCGAAACCCCACGCGATCTGGCCGCGTTGCAAGACATCGCTGCGCGGATTGGCCAGATATACGGTGACAATTTCGATGTGACGCGGGATGGCAGTTTCTACCTCGGCAAGATGATGGAGGAATTGGGCGAGGTATCATCGGCCTATCTGAAACTCTCTGGTCGTTCGCGCGGCAGTGATGGCGATCCCGATACGTTGCGCCGTGAGCTAGAGGATGAAATGGCCGATCTTTTTGGCTTCGTCTTGTTATTTGCGGACTGGCAGGGGGTGGACCTTGCCCATGTGTTTGCGCGAAAATGGGGCAAGTATCTGAAGGATCCAGAATGACACCCGAAGCCCTCTCTCCCGAAGCTGTTCAGGCGCTGTTTACCCGTGACGGCGGCGATTATGTTTTTGCCCGTTGGGGGCGTCCCATTGTGCCGGTGGTTTTCGGCGTTGAGGAAGAGACGCTGGAAATTGTGAAGGGCGCATTGGAGGCTGTGGTGGCCCTCGCCGGTCACAAGATGGCCGAAACCGATCCAGAGCTGGGCGCGAACCTGATGTTCTTCTTCTTTAAGGAGTGGGATGAACTGTTGGACGTGCCGAACCTTGACCAGCTGGTGCCCGATTTGGCCACGTTGGTGGGCAAGCTGAAGGAACAGGATGCCAATCAATATCGCGGCTTCCGGTTTGATGATCTGGGCGCCATTCAGGCGGCCTTTGTCTTTGTGCGGATGGACGACGCGATGGCCAAGATGCCTGCTGAAACGCTGGCGCTGACGCAGGTGGTTCAGGTGATGCTCTTGTGGTCGAACGCGGCGTTTGCGGAAACCTCGCCATTGGCGATTGCCGGTGAGAATGTGATCCTGCGGCCCGATGTGGCCGGTGTGATCCGCGCCGCCTATGCGCCACTGATGCCCGGATCGGACCGCGATCCATCCCACGCGCTGCGCCTTTATGCCCGGTTGCAGGTGCAGGGCGATCTGGTGATCGAGGATGACAGCGACCAAATCCAGCGCGGCGAATGAGGCGGCTGTTCATCGCCCTTGATCTACCGGAAACCTTGCGCGACGGTCTGCTGGGGGTGGCCGAGGGGCTGGGAATTGGTCGCGAGGTGGAGGAGGAGAACCTGCACCTGACCCTTGCTTTCCTGGATGCGCAGGCGGACGATGTGCTGGAACCGCTGCATGAGGGCCTAAGCGATCTGCGACTGCCACAGGTGCGCCTGCAATTACAGGGGCTGGAGGTTTGGGGCGGCAAATCCCCGAACGCCTTGGTGATGCTGGCCGAACGGGTGCCGGAACTGCTGCATCTACAGGAAAAGGTGGCGCAGGTGGTTCGCGGGGCAGGGATCGACCTGCCGCGTCGTCGGTTCAAACCGCATGTGACGCTGGTGCGGTTTCAGCGCGGCCTGCCGCCCGATGCGCAGGCGCGGCTGGCGGCGTTTGTACTGTCGCAGGGCGCGACGATGATGCCGCTGGAGGAGGGGGTGACCTTCTCCCTCTACCAATCAACCCTCACTGCGGATGGCCCGATTTATGAGGCGCTGGCCAGCTATGGCTTGCAGCCGATTTAACGTCTGCTACGGTGCGATCACCGGATTACATAAGACCCGATAAAAAAGGCAGGCAGATGATCTACGAACTCCCCGTGCGCGTTTATTACGAAGACACCGACATGGCGGGCATCGTCTATTATGCCAATTACCTGAAGTTCATTGAACGTGGTCGCAGCGAATGGGTGCGTGAGATCGGTATTGATCAAAACGAGATGAAGGCCGAAGGCTTCGTCTTTGCCGTCCGGCGGGTGGAGGCGGATTATCTGGCCCCTGCCAAGCTGGACGATGAGCTGATCGTGACAACCGAGGTGGCGCAGGTGACCGGCGCGCGTCTGGTGATGGATCAATGGGTGATGTGTCAGGGTAAGGCGCTGTTTCACGCCGTGGTTACGGTGATCATGATGAATGAAGACGGCCAACCTGCCCGCATGCCGGCAAACATCCGCCGGATGGTTAACTAAACCTGATCAATTTTAGGCGGAAAGGCGCGTGCTGACGCCATTTTGATGGCTTTCCCCCTGATTTTACGATAGCTTGCCATGTAAACAAGGGCCGACAAACGGCCCAAGAGAGCAGAGCAGGCTTATGGAAACAGAAACCCTTGCCTTGGCGCAGGAGATTGATTTCTCCATGTGGGCACTATTTGCACGCGCCACACTGACCGTGAAACTGGTGATGTTGCTGCTGATTGTGGCGTCGTTCTGGTCTTGGTCGATTATCATTCAGAAAACCATCTCCTACCGCGCTGCGCGACGGGAAGCGGCGCGGTTTGATCGCGCGTTCTGGTCGGGGGAGCCGCTGGATGGCCTCTTTGATCAGATCGGGCCGGATCCCAAGGGGCATTCGGAAAAGGTTTTTGCCGCAGGCATGATCGAATGGCGCCGCTCGCACCGTGACGATGGCGGGCTGATCGCCGGTGCGCAGGCGCGGATTGATCGGTCCATGGACGTAGCGATCGCGAAAGAGGCGGAGGGGCTGCAAAACGGCCTGCCAATTCTGGCGACCGTCGGCTCTACCGCGCCCTTCGTTGGTCTGTTCGGCACCGTTTGGGGTATCATGGTCGCCTTCATCGACATCGCGGAGCAGCAGTCGACGAACCTTGCCGTTGTGGCACCCGGTATTGCAGAGGCGCTGTTGGCCACTGGCCTTGGCCTGTTGGCGGCAATCCCGGCAGTGGTGTTTTACAACAAGCTGTCGGCCGACGCGGATCGGATCATTGCGGGCTATGAGGCCTTCGCTGATGAGTTTTCCACCATCCTTAGCCGCCAGTTGGATCTGTGATCCATGGGCGCGGGTGTGATGAAAAAGAGGGCAGGCGGCAGCGGGCGGCGTAGACGCGCGCGTCGTGGTGGCGCCCAACCGATGGCAGAGATTAACGTCACGCCCTTTGTGGATGTGATGCTGGTTCTGTTGATCATCTTCATGGTTTCTGCACCTTTGATGACCGTGGGTGTGCCTGTGGAACTGCCCAAGACCGCCGCAGGGGCGCTGCCCGGTGAACAGGAAGAGCCGCTGGCGATCACCATCACCGCCGAAGGCACCGTGATGATCCAGAAAACCGAAGTGGCGCGCGCTGATCTGGTTGGACGATTGCGCGCTATTGCCGCCGAACGGGACGGTGATCGGGTTTTCCTGCGCGCAGATGGGGCTGTTCCTTATGAAGACGTGGTGCAGGTCATGGGCGCGCTCAACCGCGCGGGCTTTAGCAACATTGGTCTGGTGACAGACACAGGCGGCCCCGCGCTGGACGCAGAGACAGAGACCACAGGGAACTGATAGCAGATGCAGATCGGCTACAGCATTTCAGGCGTTGCACATGTCGGCCTTATTGGCTGGGTGCTGTTCGGCGGGGCGTTTCAGCCCTCGTCCGAACCGTTTGAGGTGACGGAGGTTACGGCCATCTCTGAGGCGGAATTTGACAGCCTATTTAACACGACCGCCCCTGATGCAGCGGCCACGGATGTGGTGGTGCCTGAACCTCCGCAAGAGCAGCCGGAAGAGGCTGCGCCGCTGCGCCCGCCACCTCGCCCTGAACCGCCGCAGCCGGTAGAGCCTGAACCAGAACAACCCGCGCCGCCCCCTGCAGATGACATCACAGTGATCGCGCCGGAGCCAGAGGCGCCTGAAACCGACGGCCCCGTGACCCCAGAACCGTTGCGTCCGCAGGCGGCAGATCGTGTGGCCCCCACGCCGGTGGAACAGCCCGATCCCGAGGATCAGGTGGCTGATGTGGCCCAAGAGGTGGAAACCTCGGACCAAGCCGGTGAAGAACAACTGCCCGAACAAGAACGCACCGTCGAAGAGGCCGCCGCGACCGAGATTGTGACCGAGGCGAAAGAGGGCGACGATGTCGGCCTGTCCCGTTCCCTGCGTCCGCGCCTGCGCCCCAACCGCCCCGAACCACCGCGTGAGGTTGCGCAGCCTGCGCCCGATAACACCCAATCCGCCGTTGATGACCTGTTGGCAGGTCTGGCGGATGAAGAAACAACAGAACCGCCGCGTCCTGCGCGCCCCTCTGGTCCGCCGCTGAGTGCGGGGGAAAAGGATGCGTTGCGGGTGGCGGTGCAGAAATGCTGGAACACCGGATCGCTGTCCAGCGCGGCGCTGAACACCACCGTGGTTGTCGCGGTTGAGATGTCAGAGGATGGCAAGCCTAACGTGGGCACCATCCGCATGGTGTCCAGTTCTGGCGGCACCGGCGGTTCGGTCAATCAGGCATTTCAGGCGGCACGCCGCGCAATTATCCGCTGCGGCGCGCGAGGCTTTGCTTTGCCCGCAGAAAAATACGAACAATGGCGAGAGATTGAAATGACCTTCAATCCGGAAAAGATGAGGATCAAATGATCAGACGTTTCCTGACCTGCCTCGCGGCAACAATGACATTGGGGATGACGCTGGGCCTGCCCGCACAGACCCAAGCCGCCCCTTTGCGGATTGAGATTACCGAAGGTGTGATCGAACCCTTGCCCTTTGCGGCGCCGGACTTTGTCGCCGAAGGTGGCAACGCTGGACAGTTGGCCCGCGACATTGCGCAACTGGTGGCCGACGACCTAAGTGGCACGGGGCTGTTTCGTGAAATTCCCGACAGCGCCTTTATCAGCCGTGTGACCAGCTTTTCCAGCCCCGTGCAGTTTGCGGATTGGAAAGCGATCAACGCACAGGCGCTGGTCACTGGCGCGGTCAGCCTGCAATCGGGTGGCCGCCTGACGGTGAAATTCCGCCTCTATGACGTGTTTGCCGGAACCGAACTGGGCAGCGGGTTGCAGTTCACTGGCACGCAGGACGGTTGGCGCCGCATGGCACATAAGGTGGCGGATGCGGTCTATAGCCGGATCACCGGTGAAAGCGGTTATTTTGACAGCCGCGTGGTCTATGTCAGCGAAACCGGCCCCAAGAATGATCGTAAGAAACGACTGGCCATCATGGATTACGATGGCGCTAATGTGCAATTCCTGACCGACAGCCGGTCCATCGTTTTGGCCCCACGCTTTTCGCCCACGGGGGACCGCATTCTTTATACGTCGTATGAAACGGGGTTCCCACGGATCTATGTGCTGGATGTGGCCTCGGTGCGTCGCCGCGTGCTGGAAGAGCAGAATGGCACCATGAGCTTTGCGCCGCGGTTTTCGCCAGATGGGCAAACGGTGGTCTACTCGCTGACGCAGGGCGGCAATACCGACCTTTATAAAATGGACATCAATTCGGGCCGGTCTCAGCGCCTGACCTCGGCGCCGTCGATTGAAACTGCGCCCAGCTATAGTCCCGATGGCAGCCGGATCGTGTTCGAGAGCGATCGCAGCGGCACGCAGCAGCTGTACATCATGGATGCAAACGGTGGCGAACCGCGCCGCATCAGTTTTGGCCAAGGGCAGTATGGTAACCCGGTGTGGTCGCCGCGCGGGGATTTGATTGCCTTTACCAAACAGAACAAAGGTCGGTTCCATATCAGCGTCATGCGCACGGATGGATCCGAGGAACGCCCGCTGACTTCGTCCTTCCTGGATGAAGGGCCGACCTGGTCGCCGAACGGTCGGGTGATTATGTTCACCCGCGAAACACAGGGCGCAAACGGCAAGTCCAGCCTGTATTCGGTGGATATCACAGGCCGCAACCTGCGCCGCGTGCGCACTCAGGGTGGGGGATCTGACCCCGCATGGTCGCCGCTGCAAGAATGAGGCGGAACCAATCGAACGGCTTCCGTCAGTGATGCTGGCGGAATGCAAGACTTGACCTTCGGGGTGGTTTGCAAACCTAATAGGGCAGACGCGCCGCAGAGACGCCAAACAGGGCAGGAGACGATGATGAAAAAAGGTCTGACACGGGCACTTATGCTGACTGCAGTGGTGGCGCTGGCCGCTTGTACTGATCCCAATAATGTAGGCAACGACGTCTACCTGAGCGGTGATCCCACGAACGGGGTGGATGGCGCTGCAGGCGATCCGCGTTCACCTGCTTATTTCCAGCAAACTGTCGGGGACCGCGTGCTGTTTGCGGTGAACCAGTCGACGTTGTCGCCTTCGGCGGCGCAAACGCTTGACCTGCAGGCCGATTGGTTGCTGCAGAACATGGATTTCAGTGCCGTGATCGAAGGTCACGCCGATGAACAAGGCACCCGTGAATATAACCTCGCCCTAGGGGCGCGGCGTGCCAGTGAGGTGCGCCAGTACTTGATCCAGCGTGGCATTGCCCCGAACCGCCTGAAAGTGGTCAGTTTTGGCAAGGAACGCCCGCTGGCAATTTGTTCCGACGAAAGCTGTTATTCGCAAAACCGTCGCGGCGTGACGGTTCTGTCGGCTGGTCTGTCGAGCTAATCGACGTGGTGAAGGTGTATCGGGCTCGCCTTGAGCGCTGCCCATACCAACAGGATGAGGACGCAGATGCGCTGGTTTGTTATCGCTGCTCTGATGGCTACTGCCACACCGCAGAATGCTGTGGCACAGGATCGGGATCAGACATTGGCGGATATCCGTCAGGAGCTGTCGGTCCTGTATGTGGACCTGCAGCGCCTGAAACGTGAATTGAATACCACCGGTGCCCCAGAAGGGGCGATCGGTGGAACGCTGTTGCAGCGTGTCAACGCGATCGAAGGCCAGATGCAGCGCCTCACTGCCAAGACCGAAGAGTTGGAATTCCGCATCAACCGTGTCGCTACCGATGGCGGCAACCGCGTCGGTGATTTGGAGTTCCGTCTGTGCGAATTGGAAGACGGCTGCGATATCGCTTCACTCGCCGAGGGCAGTACGCTGGGCGGCGATCTCAATGGTGACGAAATCGCTGTGCCCGTCGCGCCGGATGCCGGTATCGTGGATGGGCCAGAACTGGCCATCGGTGAAGAGGCTGATTTTGAACGCGCGGATGCTGCGCTGAATGCGGGCGAATATGCACAGGCGTTGGAATTGCTGGATGGATTCCTCAATAGCTACCCTGGCAGCCCGCTGGCACCTTTGGCGCATTTGCTGCGGGGCGATGCCTTGGCGGGAAATGGTGATCAAACATCCTCGGCGCGGGCTTATCTGGATGCCTTCAGCGCTGCTCCGCAGGGCGATAGCGCACCTGAGGCTCTTTATAAATTGGGCTATTCGTTGGGCCAGTTGGGCCAGACGGCTGAGGCGTGTGTGACACTGGCCGAAGTTGGCCTGCGTTTCCCGGGATCGGATTCTGTGGCAATCGCAGAGGCAGAGCGCGGTCGCCTGTCCTGCTCATGACCACGGTCATGCCCGCCCACCAATTGGCGGCGGCATTACAAAAACTACCGGCGGGACCGCTCGGGGTGGCGGTCTCTGGCGGCAGTGATTCCCTCGCATTGATGTATATGGCAGCGGAATGGGCGCACTCCGATGGCCGTGTGCTGCATGTGGTCACAGTTGATCATTGTCTGCGGTCGGAAGCTGCGGCTGAGGCGGCAGAGGTTGCACGTCAGGCAGCCGCCCTTGGGCTCTCGCATGATACGTTGAAATGGGCGCAGGCGGGCGCGGCGGGCGGCAACCTGATGGATGCCGCCCGCCGCGCCCGCTACCAGCTCATGGCCAAATGGGCGACCGAGCGCGGAATCGGTGCGGTCCTTTTGGGGCACACCCGCGATGATGTGACGGAAACGCTGTTGATGCGGCTGGCGCGTGGGGCAGGGGTGGATGGCCTATCCGCTATGGCGTCTGTGAAAGAAGTAGATGGAGTGCGCTTTCATCGCCCCTTGTTGTCCGTTGGGCGCGAAGAATTGCGCGATGTACTGCGGAGAGGCGGCATTCAGTGGGTCGATGACCCCAGCAATGAAAACCCACAGTTTGAGCGCGTGCGAATGAGGCAGGCACTTGCGGGCCTCTCGGATCAAGGCGTCAGCATAGACCAATTGGCGCAATCCGCGCAGGCGCTGGGGCAGGCGCGGCATGCCCTTAACTGGGCGGTGGCGCAGTTTGTGGGCGACCATGTTGATCAAATAGCGGGCGATTTGGCGATTGCTGCCGCCCCCTTCGCTGATCTGCCTGAGGAATTGCAGCGCCGTTTGTTGACCCATGCGCTGTTGTGGATCAACGGGCAGGGCTACGGGCCGCGGGGGGCGGAGCTAGCACAGTTCCGCAGCAGTGCATTGAACGGGCAGGGGGCCACTTTGGCCGGTGTGCGTATGACGCACCGCAAGGGGGCGATCTACCTGCACCGCGAACACGCCGCCGTTGCCGGTCTGCGCAGCGATCCAACGGCGGTGTTTGACACCCGCTGGCAGATCACCGGTCCAGCAGCGCCGGATCATCATATCGCACCGATGGGCGAAGCGGGCCTGCGTTCCTGCCCAAACTGGCGCGATTCTCTACGCCCTGCGGCGGCGGTGATGGCAGATCCGGCGGTGTGGCGAAACGATCAGCTGATTTCGGCGCCATTGGTGGAGGCAAAACAGGGCTGGCACGGCGAACTTGCGCCCTTCTGCCGCGATTTTGGTAAATGGCTGGTATCTCGTTGAAGATGGGCGCAGGATCTCTATTTAAGTAAGGTGCCGCCTGTGATACCTGCGGTGGCAACCGAATATTGGGAGATTTTCCTTGGGCAACGCGAAAAACATCGCTTTCTGGGTGGTCCTGTTTCTGCTGGTGCTGGCTCTGTTCAATATGTTCAGTGGCTCTGGCGGCAGCCTGCAAAGCAATTCCATCCCCTATTCCGAATTTGTTCAGGCGGTTGACGAAGACAAAGTCAGTTCCGTCACGCTGGATGGCGAGGCCGTGCGCTTCCGTGGCACCGATGGTCGTGACTATGTGACGATCAAGCCGGACGACGCCGAAGTCACTAAAATGCTGATCGCGGAAAACATTCCCGTCACTGCCGAAAGCCAGCAACAATCGGGTTTCCAAACCTTTATCCTTAGCCTGCTACCCTTCCTGCTGCTGATCGGCGTGTGGATCTACTTCATGAACCGCATGCAGGGCGGTGGCAAAGGTGGCGCGATGGGCTTTGGCAAATCCAAAGCCAAGCTGCTGACCGAAAAGAACGGCCGCGTGACCTTTGACGATGTCGCTGGTATCGATGAGGCCAAGGAAGAACTGGAAGAGATTGTTGAATTCCTGCGTAACCCGCAGAAATTCTCCCGTCTCGGCGGCAAGATCCCCAAAGGTGCGCTGCTTGAGGGCCCTCCGGGTACTGGTAAGACGCTGCTGGCCCGTGCGATTGCGGGTGAGGCGGGTGTGCCGTTCTTCACGATCTCGGGTTCCGACTTCGTTGAGATGTTCGTTGGTGTCGGTGCATCCCGTGTGCGCGACATGTTTGAACAGGCGAAGAAGAACGCGCCATGTATCGTCTTCATCGACGAGATTGACGCCGTAGGTCGCCACCGTGGTGCCGGTTATGGCGGCGGTAACGATGAACGTGAACAGACGCTGAACCAGTTGCTGGTTGAGATGGACGGTTTTGAAGCCAACGAAGGTGTGATCATCATCGCGGCGACCAACCGTAAGGACGTTCTGGATCCCGCGCTGCTGCGTCCGGGTCGTTTTGACCGTCAGATCACCGTCGGCAACCCCGACATCAAAGGCCGTGAAAAGATCCTGGGCGTGCATGCGCGCAAGACCCCACTGGGTCCTGATGTGGATCTGCGTATCATCGCCCGCGGCACCCCCGGTTTCTCGGGCGCGGATCTGATGAACCTGGTGAACGAAGCGGCGCTGATGGCGGCCCGTGTAGGTCGCCGTGCGGTTACCATGGAAGATTTTGAGCAGGCCAAGGACAAGATCATGATGGGCGCCGAACGCCGCAGCGTGGTCATGACTGCCGAACAGAAAGAAATGACTGCCTATCATGAGGCAGGCCATGCGCTGGTCGGTCTGAAACTGCCGAAATGTGATCCGGTCTATAAGGCAACGATCATCCCGCGCGGTGGTGCGCTGGGGATGGTGATGTCGCTGCCCGAAATGGACCGTCTGAACTGGCACAAGGACGAATGTCACCAGAAACTGGCCATGACCATGGCGGGTAAGGCGGCAGAGATCCACAAATACGGTGCTGATCACGTATCGAACGGCCCCGCCGGTGACATCCAGCAGGCCAGCCAGCTGGCGCGTGCGATGGTGCTGCGTTGGGGCATGTCCGACAAGGTGGGCAACATCGACTACGCCGAGGCGCACGAAGGCTATTCGGGCAACACTGGTGGCTTTTCCGTCTCTGCGAACACCAAAGAGATGATCGAAGATGAGGTGAAACGCTTCATCCAAGAGGCCTATGAGCACGCGATGCAGCTGGTGACCGAGAACGAAGAAGAGTTCGAGCGTCTGGCGCAGGGCCTGCTGGAATACGAAACCCTGACCGGCGACGAGATCAAGCGCGTGATGCGCGGCGACTCGCCTTACGCAAGCGAGGATGAGGATGACAATTCCGACGCTGGCAATGCCCCGTCTGTGGCAGCGATCCCGAAAACCAAACCGAAGTCCAAGCCATCGGGCGACGGTGGTATGGAACCTGAATTGAGCTGATCTAACTGACATCGAACACGATGCTGTGAAAGCCCCGCCTTTGCGGGGCTTTTGCATGTTCTGGGGCTTGTTGTGCAAAGACCGGACCTTATGTGGGCGGTCCTCTGCTTACAAAGAAATGACGACAATGCCCCAGACCACGACCTGCCCCAATGATTGCAATGATGTGTTTTCCCGCGCGATGTGGGCCGCGCTACAGCCTGGGACGCTCCTTGCGTTCTTTATCTCGATGTTGCTGCTGTTGGTGGCCAGCGTTCATGGTGGCGGGTGGGCTTTGACACTGACCAAAGAAACCGGAGCTTTCGAGCAGGCGGCGTTTATCAGCTTGGCGTTCGCTGCGTTGTTGAGCGCGTTCGTGGTTGCAAATGGCGGGCGGCAATTTTGGTCTGTTCCGGTGTTCATTGCGTTCCTCGCTTTGCGGGAACTGGATTTTCACAATTGGTGGTTTGAACCAGGACTGTTGCAGATCGCAATTTTCACCTCTCCGGTCCCCGTGTGGCATCAGGTGGTGTCCGGTTTGTTGATTGCGGTAATTGGTACAGCCGCTTTGCATATGCTGTGGATGGGGGCAGGTCTCACATTGCGTGCAGTCTCGGGTGGTGAACTCTGGGCAAAACTGGTGGCCCTTGGACTTGGGTTTGCAGCACTCAGTAGCCAGATCGATGGGCTTGACCGCAAACTGGCCCCCTATGGAATCGAGATCTCCGATTTGACCAACCTGATCGCGATCATTGTCGAAGAAACGGTCGAGGTTGGCTTTGCCTTTGCGACACTTTCGGCAGTTGTGTTCTACGCGCGCCGCCATACTGTGTGACCTGCCCGACCAGTCCCAGGTTCGGGTAGTCCGTTAGGACCACAGGCAGAAAGGGTCGGGAATGCCAGCGTTGAAACAGACCGATTTTCACGGAACAATCGAATGGATGGGGGTGGTCAGGGACCGCGCACAGTCCTTGGCATCCAGCCCGACAGAGGTTCTGCAGCTCGACTGGGCAGGTGTTGTGGCCGATTCACATGCGGGAACAAACCGCCCCGCCTGTGGCCGCGTGGCCGCGATGCATGCGCGTGGGACAATGATTCGTAACACGCGGCAGATCTGCCTCATGGCTGCCGAAGATCTGGAGGCGATTGCCGCGGAACTTGGGATCAATGACTTCGATCCCGCATGGCTGGGCACAACAGTGTTGCTGCGTGGTATTCCCGATTTTAGCCGTCTGCCCCCGAGTAGCCGATTGCAGGCCCCATCCGGTGCGACGCTGGTGGTCGATATGGAAAATCGCCCGTGTAACTTGCCGATTCCGGTGATCGAGGCCGCGGCGGATACCCCCGCGCGGGGGCTGCGTGCTGCCGCTTGGGCCAAGCGCGGTGTGACTGCATGGGTTGAACGGCCCGGCGAAATTGGGCTTGGCGACAGTATGCAGTTGTTCATCCCCGATCAGCCGGAATGGGCGCACTACGATGAGGTGCGCACGCGGCGCTAGATTCGGCCAAAAAGGGTCGTTAAGTTTCCTATAGGCTACATTAGCTTACCTTGCGGAATATGGTGCGTGTCGCCGCGACGCAAGCCGCGCGGGAAATGTCGGATTTCGCGGTGCAGCCCCTCGTGACGCGTCGTTATTTGGGTGAGAAGAAAGATCACTCAAGTACGCCGGGAGGGCGACCCATGAGCTTTAAAACAGATATTGAGATCGCCCGCGAGGCCAACAAGAAGCCGATTCAAGAAATCGGCGACCGTCTGGGCATCCCCGCGGCAGAGCTGCTGCCCTACGGCCACGACAAGGCCAAGGTAAGCCAGAACTTCATCAACTCGGTTCAGGACCGCGAAGACGGCAAACTGATCCTGGTGACCGCGATCAACCCGACCCCGGCGGGCGAAGGTAAGACCACCACTACCGTTGGTCTGGGCGACGGCCTGAACAAGATCGGCAAAAACGCCATGATCTGTATCCGCGAAGCATCGCTGGGTCCGAACTTCGGCATGAAGGGCGGCGCAGCAGGCGGCGGCATGGCACAGGTTGTGCCGATGGAAGAGATGAACCTGCACTTCACCGGTGACTTCCACGCCATCACCTCGGCCCACTCGCTGCTGTCGGCCATGATCGACAACCACATCTACTGGGGCAACGAGCAGGAAATCGACATCCGTCGCGTTGCATGGCGTCGGGTGGTCGACATGAACGACCGCGCTCTGCGTCAGATTACCGCCAGCTTGGGCGGCGTATCGAACGGCTTCCCCCGTGAAACCGGTTTCGACATCACCGTTGCATCCGAAGTTATGGCGATCCTGTGTTTGGCCGACGATCTGGAAGATCTGGAAAAGCGTCTGGGCGACATCATCGTAGCCTACCGCCGCGACAAGACCCCGGTTTACTGCCGCGACATCAAAGCCGAAGGCGCAATGACCGTTCTGCTGAAAGACGCAATGCAGCCGAACCTGGTTCAGACCCTGGAAAACAACCCCGCCTTCGTACACGGCGGCCCGTTCGCCAACATCGCGCACGGCTGTAACTCGGTCATCGCAACCAAAACCGCGCTGAAAGTTGCAGACTACGTTGTCACCGAAGCAGGCTTCGGCGCGGACCTGGGTGCAGAGAAGTTCATGAACATCAAATGCCGTAAAGCAGGCATCGCACCGTCCGCGGTTGTGCTGGTTGCCACCGTGCGCGCGATGAAGATGAACGGCGGCGTTGCCAAGGCGGATCTGGGTGCAGAAAACGTCGAAGCGGTTCAGAACGGCTGTGCCAACCTGGGCCGTCACATCGAGAACGTGAAATCCTTCGGTGTTCCGGTTGTTGTTGCCATCAACCACTTCGTCACCGACACCGACGCCGAAGTTCAGGCTGTAAAAGGCTACTGTGCAGAGCACGGTGTTGAGGCGGTTCTGTCGCGTCACTGGGAACTGGGTTCGGAAGGCTCCGCACCGCTGGCAGAAAAAGTTGTGGAAATCGTTGAAGGTGGCTCCGCCAACTTCGCACCGATCTACCCCGACGACATGCCGCTGTTCGAGAAGATCGAAACCATCGCCAAGCGTATCTACCGCGCTGACGAAGTGCTGGCGGACAACAAAATCCGCAACCAGCTGCGCGAGTGGGAAGAAGCGGGCTACGGCAACCTGCCGGTCTGCATGGCGAAAACCCAGTACTCCTTCTCGACCGATCCGTCGCTGCGCGGCGCGCCCACCGGTCACTCGGTTCCGGTACGTGAAGTACGCCTGTCCGCAGGTGCTGGCTTCATCGTGGTTGTCTGCGGTGAGATCATGACCATGCCGGGTCTGCCCCGCAAACCTGCGTCGGAAAGCATCCGCCTGAACGACGAAGGCCTGATTGAAGGCCTGTTCTAATCAGGCGCTGATCCTGAACAGCCCAGAGCACAGGCTCTGGGCTGTTTCTTTTGGGGCGGGATGTGCCCCATGTGACGAAGCCCGCATAAAGGCGGCAACGCCTGAACGAAGAAGGAAATACCCCGATGCGAGCGCAAATCATTGATGGCAAGGCCATCGCCCAGCAGATGCGTGACGAAGTGGCCGTAGAAGCCAACGCGCTAGCTGAACAGGGCTGGCAGCCACGTCTGGTATCGATCAGCGTTGGCGACATGGCGGCCTCAGAGCTTTATGTGCGCAACCAGCAACGTTCGGCCGAAAGCGCCGGAGTGCAGTTTGAGGCGCGCAACTACCCCGAAGATATCTCGCTGGAACAGCTGACCGGTGTGCTGCAGGGCCTGAATGGCGACCCGCGCGTGAACGGCATCATCATCCAGCGCCCGCTGCCGGCCCATATTCCGGTGAAAACCCTGCAAAAGGCCGTGCATCCCTTGAAGGATGTGGAGGGGATGCACCCTGCCTCCATCGGGAACATCGTTTATAACGATCTGGCGCTTGGCCCGTGTACCGCTGTTGCTGCGGTGGAGATCCTGAAAACGCTGCCTTTGCAGATGGAAGGTCTGAACGTCACCGTGATCGGTCACAGCGAAATCGTCGGCAAGCCCATCGCCTTCTTGATGATGGGGCTGGGCGCGACGGTCACCGTGTGCCACCACATGACCCGTTCTGTTGCCATGCACTCGCGTGCGGCTGACGCGGTGTTTGTGGCCGTGGGCAAACCCGGTCTGGTGACTGGCGACATGATCAAACCCGGCGCGGCAGTAATTGACATTGGCATCAACCGCGTGGATGGAAAGACCGTGGGCGACGCCGATTTTGACAGCTGCGCCGAGGTGGCCGGTTGGATCACCCCCGTGCCGGGCGGCGTTGGTCCGGTCACGGTGGCGACACTGATGAAAAACGCCGTGCTGGCAACACGGATGCAGAAAGATCACTACCGGGACAGCTACGCCCGGACCGACGTTTAAGAGAGGGGATGCAGATGACTGCAACATTGATTGACGGCAAGGCCTTTGCGGCCAAAGTGCGCGAACAGGTGGCGGGACACGTCACCCGCCTGAAAGAAGATCACGGCATTACCCCCGGTCTGGCGGTGGTTCTGGTGGGCGAAGATCCCGCAAGCCAGGTTTACGTGCGCTCCAAGGGCAAACAGACCGTTGAAGCGGGCATGAACTCTTATGAGCATAAGATGGATGCCGACACGTCCGAGGCGGATCTGCTGGCGGTGATCGACCAGCTGAACAACGATCCTGCGGTTCACGGCATTCTGGTGCAGCTGCCGCTGCCCGGTCACCTGAACGAAGATCTGATCATCAACTCCATTGCGCCTGAAAAAGACGTCGATGGCTTCCACATCTCGAACGTGGGTCTGCTTGGCACCGGTCAGAAATCCATGGTCCCCTGCACCCCGCTGGGTTGTCTGATGATGCTGCGTGATTACCACGGTTCCATCTCTGGCATGAACGCGGTTGTGATTGGCCGTTCCAACATCGTTGGCAAACCGATGGCGCAGCTGTTGCTGAACGACAGCGCCACCGTGACCATCGCGCACTCGCGCACCAAGGATCTGCCCGGTGTGGTCAAACAGGCCGACATCGTGGTTGCCGCCGTTGGCCGCCCCGAAATGGTGCCCGGCGACTGGATCAAGGAAGGCGCCACCGTGATCGACGTGGGCATCAACCGCATCGAACGCGACGGCAAGAACAAGCTGGTCGGCGACGTCGATTTTGAAAGCGCGTCCAAAGTGGCCGGTGCGATCACCCCCGTTCCCGGTGGTGTGGGCCCGATGACCATCGCCTGCCTGTTGGCAAACACAGTGACCGCCTGCTGCCGTGCCAACGGTCTGGCAGAGCCGGAAGGCCTGACCGCCTGATCAAGTGAGGGCAGCGCGATCAACACGCGCTGCCTTTTTTCATAAAACTGTAGCTACTTGTCGCGACTTGTGGCGGAAGCAGTCGTTTTTCCCACAGCAGCGGCAGTTCCGCTGTTTTTCCCCCTATGCAGACTCGTTGCTAAGACTATGGTGCGCGCGAACGTATTATAAGAGCGTGAAGCTGTGCTTGACGGAACAGCAAGCCGTTGTCGTTATTTGCAGGTGGGTTGGCGGACCGGGTGATTTCAGGAATTCTAAAGTCTTTTGCCGCAGCATTTCAGCGGTTGTTTGTACCCCGTGTGTTAACCATCTGGTTGCTGGCGGCACTGGCGGGAACAATTATGGGGCCGTTTGGCACCTACAGTGGCCTCGATTGGGGGCAGCGGGGTGTGTTTTGGGGGCTAATTTCCGCCAGTTCTGTGTTTCTCAGCACTTTCATCCGATCGTTGCGCCGCCATATTTGGGGCGAAATTTCTGACACGCTCCGCGAAATTCTGCATGTGACCGTTTTGACCCTGTGTCTGAGCCCGCTGGTTTACGGCTTGGCGGTATATTATCGGGTCGAAGCTGCCTCTGGTGCGAATGGCTATTTGAGGGTGCTGTTGTTCGTGATGCTTCTTTGTGGACTTCTCTCAGCGTTGCGCCGCATCAACCACAACGAAGAACTGTTGTCGCGCGAGGCACCAAAAGAAGTGCAGCAAATGTCCTATGATCCGCTTGGGATGATGGGCGATGCCGCAAATGAACCGCACGACCCGGAAGTCAGTACCGATGGCGACTGTCGTTTGATGGCGCGCATGCCTACGGGGACCACTGGACCGATTTTGCATCTGGCAGCACGCGATCATTTCGTCGACGTTGAGCTGGACGGCGCCTTGGTTTCCTTGCGGATGAGTTTTTCTGATGCGGTTGCGGAAATGGACGCGGTGCCCGGTTTCATCACGCATGGCGCACATTGGGTGGCCGAAGCGGCAATTGTCAGTCTTTCCAAAAAGGACGGACAACTGGCGGTGCTGCTGAAAAATGGCCGTTCTGTCCCTGTTAGCCGCTATGCACGCCCCAAGCTGGAAGAGGCGGGTATTCTCGCCCAATTTGACGCGTCTGCGTAACGCAGATGCCTACTTGCGGATTGTACTGTCGCTTAGTCGTGTAATGATTTGCGCCGTCCGGGCATCGGTATCGGTTGGGCGACGTCGCCGGTCAGAACCGCCAACGCTTCTGGGCGCATCAGATTGACCAAGACTGGATCTTCACAGGACAACCCGCCTGTATAGCTGCCATAGGCAGGCATAATCACACGATCACTGTCGATTAGGAAACAGGGGCGGCTGATCTCACCAGCCTTGGTTTTGACGCGTGCTTTGGGGTGGTAGTGCCCAGAAATCTCCGCAGCGCTTCCGGCTTGGGCGATGTGGCGAAACTGAATTGGCGGCAATGGCAGCTCGGACATATGAGTGCCACCAATGGCCAGTGGGCCTGGGTCATGGTTGCCCTCAATCCACACCCAATGGCGGCCAGCCTGTAGACGTGTGATCCAGGTGAATTCCTGTTCGCTTATCCCGCGTGCAGCGATCGAATCGTCGAAACTGTCGCCCAAACAAATCACCGATTTCGCCCGCGTCCGCGCCAGATCTTTTTCTAGCCGTGCCAGCGTGTCGCGCGTGTCATAGGGGGGCAGCATGGAACCACCCAATCGAGCTATTCTCTCACTTTTACCGAAATGCAGATCAGATACGCAAAGTAGCCCCTGATCAGGCCAAAATAACGCCCCGGATGGCAAGGCTTCCAAACTTTGTCCAGCGAGGGTGAAGGAATATCTGCTCATACTTATGAGTGTGCACACCAAATCTTGGGCTGCAAGAGATTCGCTATGGTTGATCAGATTTCCGCCAATCCCGCGTCCTGCATCAGCTTCGCGGTTTCCTCGCGCAGTAGCCGCTCACGGCCTTCCCCATCAATGCGGACCTTGCCCACCTCCAGCAGAAGAGGGGCGGCCAAGGGGGTGATGCGGTCCAGATGGCGGTGGCTGATCCGCCCCTGCACACGGGCGACCAGATCACGTAGGCGGGCGAAGTCGATGAGGCCGCTCAATGCTTCCTCTCGTGTGATCTGCAGTAGCAGGTGATCAGGATCATAGCGGTGCAGCGTGTCGTATAGGATGTCGGACGAAAACGTCGCCTGCCGCCCTGATTTACGCTGCCCCTGAATGTTGCGCTGGATCAGTCCGGCGATGGTGGCGACACTGCGGAATGTGCGTTTCATCAGTGCGTTAGATGATAGCCAACCCTCCAGCCCGTCCTCCAACGTGGTCAGATCAAACAGTGGCGCAGGATCGCGCAGCTCCTCCAGCCCCCAGATCAGCGTTGCTTGATCCGTGGCGACAAAGCCCAAGGGCGCCAGCCCCATCTCCTCCATCCGGCGGGTGGCGAGGAGGCCGAGGGTTTGCTGCGCATTGCGGCCCGCAAAGCCATAGATGCAGGTGTGCGCCAGCCCGTCATGGGGGAAACTTTCGATCAGCAGGGTGCTGGGGCGGGGCAGTTCGGACATTTGCCGCTGCAGGTGCAGCCAGTCAGCGGTGTGGGCGGGCAGGGCGGGCCAATCCGGTTGGTTCAGCAGGTGCAGGATACGTTGGCTCAGCTGGGTCGAGGTGGCGAATTTGGTGCCCATGAAGGTGGCGACCTTGGGCCTGCGCCCCTTGTCGCGACTGACTTGCACCACCATTTCGCGCAGCGCCTCATAGCGCACGATCTGTCCACCGATCAGAAATGTATCACCTGGAGTGAGAGAGGCGGCAAACCCCTCTTCAATTTCGCCCAACGGCGCACCATGACGACCGCGCATTTTGACTTTTAGCGTGTCGGTGTCCTGAATGGTGCCGACGTTTTGGCGGATCAGGGCGGCGCTGCGGGGATCGCGCAACTGCCACTGACCGTCCGGGCGCTGTTGCAAGCGCTGCCATTTGTCATAGGCACGCAGGGCGTAGCCGCCGGTGGCGCAGAAGGTCAGGCAGGCGTCAAAGTCCGCGCGGGTCAGATCCGCATAAGGCCCAGCCTGCGTCACCTCTGCATAGAGTGCATCGGCCTCAAACGGACCGGAACAGGCGCACAGCAGGATATGCTGGCAGAGCACATCGCGCGGGCCAGTGGGGCGGGGGTCACCGTCCAGATCGCCGTCCTGCACCGCCTCCAGCGCAGCGAGGCATTCGATCACCTCAAACCGGTTGGCGGGAACCAATATGGCCTTCGACGGGGCGTTATAGCGGTGATTGGCGCGGCCAATGCGCTGCACCAGCCGTTTCACATTCTTGGGCGCGCCGATCTGGATCACCAGATCCACATTGCCCCAGTCGATCCCCAGATCCAGCGATCCGGTGCAGACCACGGCACGCAATTGGCCCGCAACCATCGCTGCCTCGACCTTTTCGCGCTGTGCGCGGTCGAGTGATCCGTGATGAATACCGATTGGCAGGGCGTCGTCATTGGCTAGCCACAGATTGTGGAAAAACACCTCTGCCTGCGCGCGGGTGTTGTGGAAGATAAGCGTGGTTTTGTGCTGTTTCACATGTTCTAGCACCGCAGGGATCGCATAGGCGGCACCGCTACCTGACCATGGTGGCGCCTCATCCGTGTGAAGCATGGTGATGTCCGGCGCGGGGCCTGCATCCGCGTGCAGAACGGCGCAGCCTGTGGGGGCCAGATAGCGTGCAATGGCTGCAGGATCATCGACGGTGGCCGATAGGCCCACACGGCGCAGGTCAGGACACAGCGCGCTGAGCCGTGACAGCGCCAGCATCAGCTGATCGCCACGCTTGCTTTCGGCCAGTGCGTGGATTTCATCCACCACAACGCGCTGTAATCCTTGGAAAATGCGCGGCGCATCCTCGTAGGACATAAGCAGGGCCAGGCTTTCCGGCGTGGTTAGCAGGATATGGGGCGGATCGGCCCGTTGGCGGCGCTTGCGACTGTTGGGGGTGTCGCCGGTGCGGTCCTCAATGCGGATCGGCAGGCCCATGCCCGCGACCGGCGTTTCTAGATTGCGCTTGATGTCTGCCGCCAGTGCCTTTAGCGGCGAAATATAAAGGGTGTGCAGCCCGTTGTGCCCACCATCTGCCAGCTCCGCCAAGGTGGGCAGAAACCCCGCCATCGTCTTGCCCGCGCCGGTGGGGGCGATCAGCAATTGCGCGGGCGCGCCGCTGCGTGCCAGCATATCGCGTTGATGCGGGTGCAGCGACCAACCCTGATCGGTGAACCAGTTGCTGATTTGTTTTGGGAGTTCTGGGGACAGCGCGGTCATGCCGCCCAAGCTAGGGCGGCGTGATTAGGTTGACCAGTGTGTGAACCCGTTACTTCACGATATCTTCGTCCTTGAGGAACATGTTCGCCCATGCACGATCGATAAGCTCGGGCGTCATTTGGTAGGGTATACCCTCAAATTCGCAAATCGAAATCATCTGGTCGATCAAAAACACCGGCTGGTAGTTTGCATAAATGTTGCCAATAGTCGGATATTTCCGATGCAGCAGATGCACCAGTGCATCCTCTGCCAGCGGCATACCCTTCTTCTTCGCCACGAGGGAGAAGATTTTGAGGAAGTTTTTCTGATCAGGCCCGTCAATTTTGATCTTGTAGAAAATCCGGCGCAATGCCGCTTGGTCAAAGATCTTGTTAGGATGGAAGTTGGTGGAAAACACCACCAGCGTGTCAAAAGGAACCTCGAACTTCTCACCTGATTGCAGGGCTAGAATGTCCTTGGACTCTTCCAGCGGCACAATCCAGCGGTTGACCAGCGACTGCGGCGGTTCTTGCTGACGGCCAAGGTCGTCGACGATGAAGATGCCACCTGTCGCCTTCAATTGCAGCGGTGCCTGATAGGTGCGGGCGGTGGCGTTGTAGGTCAGATCCAGCATATCCAGCGTCAATTCACCACCAGTGATCACGGTGGGGCGATCGCAGCGCACGTAGCGGGTATCAAACCCCTTCGCACGGCGCAGCGAATTGGGATCCTGCGCCTCTGCCTCGGCCTTGGAATGTACGATGGGGTCATAAACGGTGATCACCTGACCGGCATATTCGATGGCGCGGGGCACATAGATTTTATCCCCCATCGCATCGCGAATACCGTTGGAGATCGAAGATTTACCGTTGCCCGGCGGGCCATACATCAGGATCGACCGGCCAGAGCTGACCGCGGGGCCAAGGTTTGACAGCAGATCCGGCGGCAGCACCAGATGCCCCATCGCGTCGGTCAGCTGTTTGCGGGTCAGTTGGATGTCACGGATCGATTGGCGTTTGATCTGTTCGCGATAAACTTCCAGCGGCACGGGCATTGCGCCGTAATATTCGGACTGCGCCAGCGCGTCCTGCGTGCGCGATTTACCCGCATCGGTCAGCTGGAACGCCATTTCATTGCCCGCACCGGCGTGCAGGGTGCCCATCGCCTCCATCAGTTTCTGTTCACGGCACAGGTCGATCAGTTCCTGCACCACGTTGCGGGGCAGGCAGACCGCTTCGGCCATCTCTGAAATGGTGCTGAGGGATTTGCGGAAACATGTTTTCAGCAGAATGTCCCGCATCATGGTGACCGGCAGCTGCATGTCAGCCAGACCCGCTGGGGCAGGTGGGGGCGTCACGCGGGATTTCGCCGGAACGGGTGTGTGCATGGTCATGATCTGGGTCGCCTCTGCCAAGATTTGCGCGCAACGCATGCTGCGGCTTTGGGGCAAGGTGCCGTTAGATCGTGGCAGAAAAAGGGTGAAACCCGTGCCTCTGCGGGGCATTTGGATCGGATGGGTTACACGTTCCGTTCGGTGATCCGTTTTTGAAGGTGAGCTGCCAGTTTGCGCAGGCCGATGCCGGTGCGGATCTCGAACAGTTCGTAGTGGAACCGCCGCTGCGACAGGCCGCGTTTGGACAGCCCCTTTTGCAAGGCCTCGCGCAGGGCGCTGGGGCCGCAATAGGCGACGTGCAGGTCGCGAGGATCGGCCTTTGTCTTGTCGAGTAATGCCTCTGTGGTCAGTCGCCCTGCGCTGGCGCTTTCATGCAGATGCAGGGTCAGGTTTGGCGCGTTGGCGGCCAATGTGTGCAGCTCTTCCAGATGGGCGGCGCTGTCTGCGCTGCGGACGCAGTAGACCAGATCAACAGGCGTTTCATCCTGCTTTGCCGCGGCCCATGCCAGAAAGGGCGTAATGCCGATGCCGCCTGCAATCCACAACTCACGCTTTGCGCCACGCGGGCGATTGAACCGGCCATAGGCGCCTTCGACCTGAACCTTGGCACCTGCCTGCAAGCGGTGGTGCAGGCGGTGGGTGGCATCGCCAAGGCGGGCCATTGAAATGCGCAGGCTGCCATCGGGGGCCACGAGGGCAGAGAGGGTGAAGGGATGCGGCGCCTCACCCTCAAACTGGAAGAAGGCGAATTGACCGGGCTGCGCTTTGATCCCGCGTCCGTTGGGCCGCATGTCGATGGCCAGTGCGTTGCCAGTTCGGGTGACTGCGGTGACGTCGTAGCGGCGGCTTGGGCGCAGGTGGCTGGGCAGCAGGCGATACGCAAAGGCCAGAATGCCAAGGATGCAGAACACCCCAGTGTAAAGCCCCAAAGGGTCGCCATTGTCGAAGGGTTTTAGGATTGCCAGATAGTGAAAGGCACCAGCGGTGAAAAACGCGCCCATCAGGCGGTGGGTCCACCGCCAAAGGTGATAGGGGATGAAGGTTGCGATGGTGATCACCACAAGGATTAACAGACCGTAAAGGCTCAACTCGCCAGCGGTTTCTGCGACTTCAACCAGCAGAGTTTCCTGGCCAAGCCCGCGCATTTCCGCATCAATCGTGTCATGCAGCAAGATCGCCACCATTGCGCCGATGCCCAGCCATTTGTGCAGCACATAGGCGCGGTCCAGCCCGCCGAACAGCGCCTCAACCGGCGTCAGACGGGTCGAAATGATCTGCGCCAGTGCCATGGCGATCAACGCCCAGATGCCAAGGTATTGGGAAAACAGCGCCACCGCATCGCGTCCCTGCGCGATGGCAGGGAACCAGATCAGCGGGGTGGCAAGGGATAGGGCGCAGAGGGCTAAACCAAGTGGCTTCAACGTCATCATGGGATCCTGTTGTGGCTGATCCCAAACTGCCCCGCGGCGGGTATGGATGACAAGTTGTTATCTGATGAAGGGGAGTGTTAACCGCCGTACAGCGCGGCCAGTGCCAGATAGGCCGACAGGGTTGGGCCAAGGGCCAGCCCCATTGGGAAATCCTTCTTGCGTTCCCAGCTTGCCCAATCCGGCGCCAGATTGCGCAGCGGGGTCATCCGCACTAGGCGGTGAGTGGCAACCGATCCCAGCAGGATCAGCGCAAACAGGAGGATGATAAAACGCAGGTCGCCCAGCATAACGTAAGGTGCTGCAGCAGCGGCGAATTTGGCATCGCCGGCGCCCAGAAGGCCAAGGGCGTTCATCAAAATGCCCACACACAAAACGATGCCTAACTGTGCCAGTTGCCAGCCGTATTGCGGCAATGGCATCAGGAATAGGCCAGCAACGACGAATACGCCCGCCAGTGCCAGAACCGCGTTGTTGCGGATCAGCATGTGGCGCAGGTCGCTCATGGCAACCCAGATGCACAAGGGCAGTGTCAGGACAAAGAACACCAAACCGGTGAACGCATCCTGCGCCAGACCCGAGGCACTACCCCAGAGAAAGTACATTAGATCCGGCATGGACCTTAGCCTTCCAACGCGCGCAGGGCGCGAACGGCGGCCTCGAAATGTTGTGGGTGGGTGTCGATGGCTTCGCGCAACAGATTTTCGCCGGTACGGATGTCGCCTTGTTTGACCGCGCTCAGCCCCATCGTGTGTAGCAGCTGGGCACGTTCAACTTGATCCATCGGGATGACGGGCAGGGAATAGTTGCGCTGGGCACCACGGGCCAGAACGATGTTGTTTTTGGCGGTGAACAGCGATTGGTCGTGTTTAATGGCCTGCGCAAACAGGCGTTCTGCATCAGCATAGTCACCACGGGTCAGTTTGGAATAACCCCAGTTGTTCAGCACACCGGCCGGGCGGGTGGTCAGACCAACGGCGGTTTCATAGAAACTGTCGGACTTTTCCCACTCTTTGTTGCTGTCTGCGACCATCGCCTCAAGGCGGTAGCGTTTGTAGGTTTCAACGGTCGGGGGTACCGCGTCCAGAATGCGGTCTGCTTCTTCCCATTGACTGGCGCGGATCAGAGCATCCGCCAAATCAACCGAGTCATCCTGAGTGGTGCCGGGCATTTTGGTCACTGAGCGCCAGACAGGGACCGCTTCGGTGGCGCGGCCCGCGCGAACAAGCGACTGGCCAAGTCCGCGGCGCAGGTCGATGCGATCAGGGTTGTCTTTGCTGGCGCGCTGGAAATAGCGCACGGCTTCGTCGGCATCTGCAACGGTCAGCATGATGTCGGACAGGTTGTTTTCGTCCACGGCGTTGATGGCGGATAGGGCGCGGTCCACCTGATCGCCACCACGGATCTGCTCACATGCCGTCAGGCCAAGGCCTGCGACGATGCACAGCGTCATGCGCACAGCGGACGTGCGCAGGGGAATAAAACGAATGGAATGGCGCATGTGCCTGCGTCCTTCAACTGCTCTTGCCTGTTATGGTATCGCGCGGATCAGGTAATCGCTGCTACCACGTCGTACCAACTTATAGTTTTCTTGTTGTTGAGAGGCATCATAAACCGCATTTTCCGTTTTTGCGAGAGCTTTGCGCAAATTGTCACGGATTGCGTCACTGGCGCCATTGTCCAATGCAAAGGCTTTGCGCAGGACCAACTGCGCTTCGCCGATTTCACCTTTTTCCAGCAGCAGAACGCCCAGGTTGTTCCACACCTCTGGCGACGCGTCGGGTTTGGCGACAGCGCGGCGCAGCAACTCTTCGGATTGGCCCAGTCGTCCAAGCGCCAGATTTGCACTGCCCAGTCCGGCCAAGACGTCCACGGACAGTCCATGATCCAATGCCGCGCGGGTGTAGGCATCCAGTGCCAGTTCATATTCGCCTGCATCCATAAGACGTCCGCCAACAATCAATCCGTCAACAGCGTCCCCGCTGCGGTCCACGCCAGGGGCGAAAACCTGTTCTTCGGATGGCGCGAAACCGCCTGTAGAACAGGCGGTTAGCGTTAGGGCACATAGGCCCATAACTAGCGCGGCGCTGGCACCGGAATGTCGTGTCATTTGGTCTGCTCTTTCAGGCGTTATTGGCCGAGCGCAGTAATCCCCACGACCGACGGTGCCACCAGAATGATCAGCAGCGGCGGAACCGTCAATGTCATTGTCGCCAATGTCATCTTGGTTGGCAGTTTGTTGGCCTTTTCTTCCGCGCGCATGACGCGTTTGTCACGCATTTCGCCGGCATAGACCCGCAGTGCCTCAGCGATGGATGTACCGAAGCTTTGGGACTGCACCAGAACGGTCACAAAGCTGGAAACATCCTGCACACCGCAGCGTTCAGCCATTTCGTTCAGCACGTTCGCCTTATCTTTGCCAGCCTTGATCTGTTGGCTAACAATTTCAAATTCATCCGCCAAAGCGGGATAGGACGCGCGGATTTCACGGCTGACACGAATGATTGCCTGATCCATGGATTGACCAGCCTCAACGCAGACCAGCATCATATCGAGGGAGTCGGGGAAACCCTGGGTGATCTGTTCCTGTCGTTCCTGCTGACGTTTTGTGACCCAGTATTTGGGCGCCATATAGCCAACGCAGCCGGGGCCAAGAACCCACATCATCATCTGGGTGGGGGTCGCATTGGGGCCGGATTTAACCAGCAGATAGTAAACCAAACCAACCGCCAGAAGTCCCAGCCCCAACGCGAACTGGGCAAAGTGGAAGATCATCACTGCTTCTTTGCTGCGATATCCTGCGCGCATCAGTTTCTGACGCATCTCGCCCAGCTCTTCGGCATCCTGAGGCTGCAGAAAGGAAGAAAAGCGTTCCAGCTTTTTGGTGTTGGGGTTTTGTGGGCGCAGCCCGCCCCCTGCGGTTGCCGCAGCAGCGTCTGCGCGCACCGATTGCTTCAGTTTGTCTAGCGGATCAGGTTTGCTGTTGATCAGGAAGGGCAGGGTGCCAAGGATCAACGCGATCCCTAAAAAACCGACCAGAAACAACGGGCCAAGACCGCCGCCAAAAATGGTGCTTAGGATTTCCATGAATAGCCCCCCTTAAACCTTGATGTTCACAAGCATGCGCATGACGAACATGTTTGCGACCAGAAAGCCGCCCACAGCAACACAAGCGGGGATGAACATCGCGTGGTCCATCACCTCGTCATAGTAGTTGGGTTCCAAAAGGTTGATACCCACCAGCGCCATCAGCGGGAAACCCGATAGGAACTTACCCGACCATTGCGCTTCGGCGGTGATCGCTTTCACCCGGCGGAACAGACGGAATCGGGCGCGGATCACCTTGGCCAGACCATCAAGGATCTCTGCTAGGTTACCGCCCGATTGTTGCTGGATGGTCACCGCCACAGCAAGGAAACGTAGATCCTGCATCTCCAAACGGTCGGCCATTTCCTGCAACGCCTCGCCCACATCACGGCCATACTGAGCTTCGTCCGCGATCATGCCAAATTCACTGGCCAGCGGGTCGTCAATTTCACGGCTGACGATTTGAATGGCCGAACTGAACGGGTGACCCACACGCAACGAACGCACCATCAGTTCGATAGCGTCAGGCAGTTGTTCTTCGATCATCGACATACGCTTTTTGGCCTTCATCGACACCCAGACAAAGATGCCGCCAACACCCATCGCTACCGAGATGCCAGAGCGCACAATCAGATCGGTGCCGGTGCCCACGGTCAGCGCGACAAAGGCCATGACCGACAGCGCGCCCATCATTCCGATCAGCTGCATCGGCGAAAACGCCAGCGCTGCTTTCTGCGCCTTGGAGGCGAGCAGCGAATACACAGGGAAGTTGGTCCACTGCATGTGCTGGGACATTTCCTTGCGCAGGGTCTCCATCACCTCGGATCGGTGTTTGCCCTGTTCCAGCATATCCAGACGACGGTTCACCTTGCTGTTCAGGCTGATAGATTTGCCAAACACAGTCAGGTAGATGCCTTCGACGATTACCAGAACGCCGACGAAGACAAGGCCGTAGATGACAACTTCGATAGGAACAGACATCGCGATTACTCCGCTGCCATAGGTTCAAAGATCTCCGCCGGCAGGTCATAGCCCCAGAGGCGGAACCGTTCGGAGAAGTGGCTGCGCACGCCCGTCGCGGTGAAATGACCCATGATTTTGTTGTCAGGTGTCAGGCCCACACGCTGGAAGCGGAACACCTCCTGCATCGAGATCACGTCGCCCTCCATGCCCGTAATTTCGGTGATCGAGGTCATCCGGCGCGACCCGTCCTGCAAACGCGAGGCCTGCACAATCAGGTTCACAGCCGACGAGATTTGTGTGCGCACGGCCTTCAGCGGCATTTCGATACCCGCCATTGCGATCATGTTTTCCAGACGGCTGATGCCATCGCGCGGGTTGTTGGCGTGGATCGTGGTCATCGATCCGTCGTGGCCGGTGTTCATCGCCTGCAGCATGTCGATCACCTCTTCACCACGGGTCTCCCCCACGATGATGCGGTCAGGACGCATCCGCAGCGCGTTCTTCAGACAGTCGCGCGGCGATACCTCACCCTTGCCTTCGACGTTAGGCGGGCGGCTTTCCATACGGCCGACGTGGATCTGTTGCAGCTGTAGTTCTGCCGTGTCTTCGATCGTCAGGATCCGTTCCGAGTTGTCGATGAAGCTGGACAGCGCGTTAAGCGTGGTCGTTTTACCGGAACCCGTACCGCCAGAGACGATGATGTTCAGGCGGGTTGCGACGGCGGCCTGCAGATAGGCGGCCATTTCTTCGGAAAAAGCGCCAAAGCCGACCAGATCATCAATGCCCAGTTTGTCCTTTTTGAATTTACGGATCGACACCAGCGAGCCGTCGATCGCAATTGGGCCAACCATCGCGTTGAAACGTGACCCATCAGCCAGACGGGCGTCCACATAGGGGTTTGATTCATCAACGCGGCGGCCAACGGCGGATACGATCTTGTCGATGATCCGCAGCAGGTGTTTCTCGTCTTTGAACGTCACCTCGCTCAGGCCCAGCTTACCGTTGCGTTCGATAAAAATACGCTTGGGGCCGTTGATCAAAATATCGCTGATGCTTTCGTCCTTCAGCAGCGGTTCCAGAGGGCCCAGGCCCGTCACCTCATCATAAAGCTCTTGGAATACGATCTGACGGTCATCGCGGTTCAGAACGATGGATTTTTCTGCCAGCGCTTCGTTGCTGATTGCGTTAATCTCGGCGCGTAGATCCTGTTCGCTGGCAGTTTCCAGTGCCGCAAGGTTCAGGTTGTCCAGCAGGGTGTGGTGCAGGTCCAGCTTGATGTCGTTCAGGCGGTCCTTGCGCTTGCGTTCTTTGTCCATCGGCGTGACTTGGGCCGCGACCTTGGTAGGGCGGCGCATGGCGATGGTGGGTTTTTCGACCACTTTGGGGGCAGCATCGGCAGCAGCGGGGGCTTTGGTTTCTGCCTTGGGCAGTTCCACAACTTTGGCCGCTGCGGGTTTGCCGGCTTTTTTATATTTAGAAAACATCGCAGTCCCCCTCTTCTTGGTCTTTGGTGCCGTCGGCTTAGTTGCCGTCGGCTTTGTTCAATTTGTGCAGCGACGCCGCGAGTTTGGCGATTTCCTTGCGCAGTGGGTTCTTCGCCGCTGACTGCGCCAGAGGTGTGCCATGATCGCCTGATTGCACGATCTGTTTGCCGCCATCGGGCAGTTGCACCTCAATCTGGATGTCCAGGCTGTCGGCCAGTCGTTTGACCCGCGATTTGCCGCTGAGGTCGGTGAACTTCGGTGCGCGGTTCAAGACAAAACGCAGCTTGTCGAACGGCAGACCTTCGGACTGTAGCGCGCGTTTCAGGCGCAGGGTGTTCTGGGCGGATCGCATGTCCATTTCGATGGTTGCGAAATACACATGTGCCGCATGCAGAACGGTTTCTGTCCACTGAACCAACGTGGTTGGCAGGTCGATCAGGACATAGTCATAGTGTTTGCGTGCCATATCAATCAGGCGCTGGATGTCTTCGGGTTCGGCCAGATCCAGCGGCAGCACGTCCGCAGGGGCGGTCAGAACATAAACCTTGTCTTCAAACGCGGTCAGTGCCTGTGCAAAAACATCGTCGTCCATCGCTTCGGTGTCGGACAACATTTCATAGACGGCTTCGCGGCGGGGCAGATCCAGGTAGGTCGAAACCGATCCGAACTGCAAATCCAGATCCAGAATACAGACCCGCGGCGGGGTTTCTTTCTTTTTGGCAGCATTGGCCAGTTCCCAGCCAAGGTTGACGGCCAGTGTCGTCGCCCCGGTGCCGCCAGCCAGCCCTTGTACCGCGATCACCACACCTTCGCGGTCATGTGGCGATTTCTGCGCCGGTGCGGGCTCCGCTTGCGTTACGGCAGGGGCTTCAGTGGTTTCAGCGGCGCTGGGCGCATCGGCTGCGGCTGCTGGGGCAGGATCTGCAGGGGCGCTGGGGGCCTCCATCGTTTCCAAAACGCTGGGTTCTGGTGTGCGCACCCGTTCAATTGCTGCCATCAATTCCCCCTCGGGGAGGGGGTAGGGCACAAATTCATCGGCACCTTGGCGCAGCAGCTGATGCAATGCACCGGGGGTGACTTCGTGGGTGATCAGGATCACCTTGATCAGGCGTTCTTTGGCTGCTGCAATAACATCACCCAGCGCGCGCAGGTTCTGTTCATCATCATGGTCCACTGCCAGTGCGATGAATTCCAGCTGTTCCGCGTCGGGTTGTTTCAGATAGGCAAGCGCATCGTCGACACCAAGATCACCCCAGGCTTCGCCCATGATGTCTTCCATGTCGTCGATCAGCAGTTCAAAGTTCTGCACGTCACGGCTGATGGTACAGGCCAGGATCGGCGGAACCTCTGCGTTGGTATAGTCGTTACTCGTCATTGCCTCATGTCCTACATTTACTGCGCAACCTGGATGCGCCTGTTGATGACGCTTGTCCTGATCCGCTGCACTACGTCCGGCTCGGCCGAACACACTGCTCCCAGTGGGAATAATATCTCGGTCAATCTGGGCGAGATTGGGGCCAAAAAAACGTATTTGTGCGGAATTGTTGGACAGGATTTCAGGCGGCGACAGTAGGATCTGAGCGGCTTGAGCGTGTATTTACAGGCAATTGGCCTGCTGCCTGTCCACTGTGGGCCAAAACAAAGGGCCCCGCAATTGCAGGGCCCGTTTGAATATAGTGCAGCGAATATGGTGAGGAGCTGATTATTCAGATACCAGCGTTGCCTCTGGCTGCGTCAGCGTAGGTTCAACAACGGCGCTTTCGACGTAGTCGCGGTAAACGATCTGCGCATATTTGCCATCCAGCACCAGCGGTGCATCTTCGAGGAAGCCTGCAACCTCAGTCACGGTGCGGCGATTGCGGCGTTCACGCTCTTGGGTCACGATCAGCGGACGGGTTTCACCGTGGCTGACCACGGCCTGCAGACGTCCACGGCTGACCCCGTTTTGAGCAAGGAAATTCACCACTGCATTCGCACGCTGTTTGCCGAGGCGGATGTTGTAGCTGTCCGATCCAACTGCATCTGTGTGTCCGAACACCTTGAAGCGCACTTCGGGGAATTGGCGGATCCATTTTGCCTGCGCACGCAGAACCTGTGCGGCCTGCGCGTCAATGTGCGCGGAGTTAAAGGCGAAATTAACAGTGCTGGGCACTTCTTTGGCGAAGCGTTCCGCCAGATCAATGACGAACGGGTTTTCACCGTTTTGCGCCAGGGTGTTCTGCATGGTTGCGTTGCCAAAATCGCCACCGGCGATCAGACCACCTGCTTCGGTGGTGACGCTATAGGCGCTCTCGGTCGAACAGGCGGCGAGTGAAATGGCCGCGCTGCTAAACAGGGCAAGCATGGTCAGAGTGCGGGAGGAGCGGGGTGTCGTTTCGGTCTTCATTCGATCACTCCATCACGTAGCCATAGGACCCGTTGAAATCCTGACGCGCCACTTCGCCGGCGCCGCCTTTCAACTTGGTCTTGGAGCTGTCGCGCGCAACATTCCCGAACAAAAAGAGGTCTGCTTCGGACGGGGGACGGATCCGGTCTGTGGGCAGGGCCAGTGCCTCGCCACGGGTGGGGGTCACCAGATGTGCCGAGATGATTACAACCAGTTCCGATTGCTGGCGCTGATATTCTGCGCTGCGGAACAAGGCGCCCAATACAGGGATGTCGCCCAGCCAAGGGATCTGGCCGTTGCTGTCAATAAATTCATCCTGCAACAGGCCTGCGATCGCAAAGCTCTGACCATCTCGCAGTTCAACGGTTGTTGATGTTTCGCGACGACGGAAGGCGTCAATAGTAAAGGCATCCGTGCGGAATCCGTTGGTAGGGTCCAGCGCCGAAACGGCCGCCTTAAGTTCCAGATTGACCAGATCACCATCAACCACACGGGGGATGAAATCCAGCTCAACACCAAAGGGTTTGAATTCTACAGTGATTGCGCCGTCTTCCTGCGCGATCGGCACGGGGTATTCGCCACCTGCAAGGAATTTCGCCTCTTGTCCCGACAGGGCAACAAGGTTGGGTTCAGCCAGGGTGCGCACGACGCCCTTGTTTTCCAGTGCTTCGATGAGCAGTCCAACCTCAACCGAACCAACGCCGAAACCAAACAGCATCGCACCGACGTTTTCGTTCACACTCGGGATGCGGCCAGATAGCGAATTGGTCGATCCGGTCAGTGTGTTGGTGGTGCCAGTACCGCCGTTCAAGGTGGTGCCGCTGCTGGTGCCGTTAAGAGCCAGAGAAGAGCTGAGCGATTTGCGTACGCTGCGCTGCATTTCGGCAAAGCGCACTTTCAGCATAACTTGCTGTACGCCGCCGACGTTCATCAGGTTCGAAACCCGCTCTGGTGCATAGCGTTCGGCCAGGTCCAGCGCGCGCTGCAGGCGCTGCGCCGAAGAAACGGTGCCCGACAGGACGATCCCGTCATTGGCAGAGCGCACTTCGATCTTTTCGCCGGGCAGGATCTGCCGCAGGCGTTCCTTGAACTCGGTCAGGTCTGCCGCAACAACCACGTCGACGTTTGTGATCAGGCTGCCCGTCGCATCCAGCAGGGTCAGCGTCGTGGTTCCTGGCGCCTTGCCCAGCACATAGATGGAGCGATCCGAAAGAGAAGAGATGTCCGCAATTGCAGGGTTCGCAATCGACAGTTCCGCAAATGGGGTTTCACTCTCAACCACGACGGCGCGGTTCATCGGCACGTTCAGCGACGCCGATGTTGAGCTTTTGACCACCTTGAGGGTCTGTGCATTGCCGATCTCTGGCGTCAGGCTGACAGCCGTTGCCAAAGCAAAACCGAGAAACGCGGCTTTGAAAATAGTCCGATATGTCATGTGACCTGCCTTTTGATCACGCCTCAGATCCGGGTCTGTTGCCCGCTTAATTGTGCCCACAGTGCGCGAATTTTGCCAAACATGCAAGATTCAATGAAAATTGCAGAGCAAAGGCTGCGTAATGTGCGGTTTTGGGGCGGGGCTGCGGCTGAAATGCAACGGGCGATCCTGTTTTGGACCGCCCGCAGGTATTCTTTGGTTTGTCTGGGCGCCCGTTAGTTGGTGCAGGGGATGGCGATCTCAACCACCTCTGCGCCACGGCGGGTGCGGATTGTGCAGACCTCAGGTGTTGCTTGAACCTGTTGCACGGGCTGCGGTGCCTCGACGATGCCCAGCAGATCACGCTGATCCACCTCGATCTGGCCGGCGACGGTGTCATCGCGTGCGCCAACCAGCGACAGGGACAGGCGACCGGTCGATTGGGCCTGTGCCAGTGCTGCGACTTGGGCCGGGGTAGCTGCGACAGTTACTGTGCGGGCAATTGTCGCCTCGGTTTCGTCGTCATTTGTGGTCTGATCCACCGCGATCAGCGGCACCGAGCTTTCGATAAGCTTGGTAAAGCCGCGGCGGCCTGCTTCGCCCATTTCCGCGGTGCCGGTCCAATACACATCAACGCGGTCACCCGGACGCAGGAAGCCCGATACGCCAGAGGTCACATCGACCTTGATCGCAAAGGCACGCTGACCACGTTCCAGACGCGATGTCAGGCCTGCATCCTGACCGGGTTTGGTCACCTTTAGTGCCAGTACCGGTTCATTCACCTCAATTTGTCTCAGCACAACGCGACGCAGGCTGGGATCATTGGGGTTGGGGAACAGTTTGTCGGTTTCGGTAAAGAACCCTTCGGGCAGGGCTTCTTTGGGCCATTTGATCTGGCGGACGTCTTTTTCACCCAATGCTTCGCCATATTTCAACTGGCGCGTGGCGACATAGACGTTCACGGTGGGCACTTCGACCACCTTGGTGGCGGTACTGCGGGCTTTGGCAAGTTCAGCCTGATAGCCTGCAATGTAATTCTGGACCATATAGGCGGCAAACCCGGCCAGGCCGAGGCCAACAATAAGGACTAGTCCGAATACAGCTCGCATGGGGTATCCTTTCCTCTTGGCAGGTTTGGTTGTGGCGGGGTGCTGCAGGCAGGTGCCCGAAGCCGCGCCTTAGTTTGTGGTGGCGGCAGTTGTCATTGCCTGAGCAAGGTGCTCGTTCGAAGAGGCTGCCGCACCGTTGGTTCCGTCGGAGAAAATAGTGATGACACCAATTCCCAGACCGATCACAGCAGCTGACAACACCACCCATTCGACAGATACCGCGCCCGATGTGTCGCGTTTGAAAAGCGCCAGTTTCGATTTGATAGACATCTGCATTTGAAAGAACTCCGAATTAATTCCAGCTTGGTTTTGGGTCGCGCTGGATGGGAATGAACAAACGCACGAGATACCAAATGAACTGTTTTACACAAAAGAGCCGCCCCGGCAGGGCGGCTCCGGAAACCTGTGCGCTGGTCGTCTTTGCGGCCAGCAGGGCGCCTTAGTTTACACCTTCGGCAGCAGTGGAGGTGGCGGCCAGGTCGGTCACCAGCGAGGTCGCTGCGGTGTCGATGCCGTTGGAAACGGTGGTTACGGCTGCGATGCCCAGGCCAACGATGGCTGCGGTCAGAACAACCCAGTCAACGGTTACTGCGCCGGATTCGTCTTTGCGGAAGTTTTTGATGAACTTGATCATGATCTCTCTCCATAACTGATCTGTATGCCCTAGGGCGTTTATCGAAGCGGTCTCTCACCTCCGCCTCAGTCCTTGGCGTGTTGTTGCCTTGGCTGAGTATGTTTTGCCCTCTGATTGGGGCGCGAATGGGGCGTGTTTTGGGTGAGTTGAGGGTTTGTTCACGGTTGTTTTGTGAAGTTGTCCCTATCGCGGTTTCGATGTTTTTCGGGGGCGGGCAGGTCAGAATCGAAAAGGCCTTCTCACCAGAGTGAGAAGGCCTTGTGCGTCAGTTTCGACTAAGCGTTGGGGCTTAGTTTACACCTTCGGCAGCAGTGGAGGTGGCTGCCAGGTCGGTCACCAGCGAGGTCGCTGCGGTGTCGATGCCGTTGGAAACGGTGGTTACGGCTGCGATGCCCAGGCCAACGATGGCTGCGGTCAGAACAACCCAGTCAACGGTTACTGCGCCGGATTCGTCTTTGCGGAAGTTTTTGATGAACTTGATCATGATCTCTCTCCATAACTGATCTGTATGCCCTAGGGCGTTTATCGAAGCGGTCTCTCACCTCCGCTTCAGTCCTTGGCGTGTTGTTGCCTTGGCTGAGTATGTTTTGCCCTCTGATTGGGGCGCGAATGGGGCGTGTTTGGTGCCTTTTGGGAGCATTCAAGATTTTTGCCAAAATTTATTTAAGTTTTTGATATTGTGTAATTTAATGCCTGAATTGTCTTCCGTTTGTGCAACTTCTGGTCAGAACAGAGGCGATCTGCCATACTCCGGCCCAAATCAGAGGCAGAGCAGGCCCAATATGAAAAGGTTTCCCAAATACACCGCCGCATTCTGCGCGGTGCTGATTGTTAGCCCTGCGGTGGCAGACGGGCCAAAACCGTTTCCTGATTTCACGTTCAAGACAGTTAAACCGCCAGCTCCCGGCGCCAACAAACGTATCACGGTGCAGGTTCGCCCTGTTGCGCCGACATTACCGCAAACGACCGATACTCCTGATGTGCCGGGTTCAGCGGCGGCTGGGCGTTATGATTGGTTCTGGCAGGAGGTGTCGCCTGATATCGCCAGCTCTGGCCCGGGGCGATTGGAGACGGTGCTGAACGCCTTGGCCAAAGCACCAGCAGGTCACTCTGTTGCTGCGCCGCGTCTTGATACATTGCTGGCAATTGCCAATGCCCATGCGCCCCAGATCCTGATCAACAGTGTGAACAGTCGCGTCTCACCGGCGCTGGTGCTGTCAGTCATTGCCGTAGAAAGCAGCGGACGCGCGGATGCCATTAGTGGCGCAGGGGCACAGGGGTTGATGCAGCTGATCCCCGCCACCGCCGAACGGTTTGGTGTGCAGGATGTGATGGACCCCGGCCAGAATATTCGCGGAGGTGTGGCCTATCTGGATTGGTTGCTGCGCGAATTTCAGAACGATCCGGTGCTGGCGCTGGCGGCCTATAATGCGGGTGAAAACGCGGTGAAAAAGCACGAAGGTGTGCCGCCCTATCCAGAAACCCGCGATTATGTGCCCAAGGTTTTGGCGGCCTTTGCTGTGGCGAAAGCGCTGTGCAAAACCCCGCCAGAGCTGATTTCAGATGGTTGCGTGTTTAATCTACAGCCCTAAAAGCAAAAGCCCCGGTCAGATGACCGGGGCTGTCAGTATTCTTTGGCGGCGATCAGTTGACGAGTGTTGCCTCTGTCGCGGCGCGCAGTTCGTCCTCAGTGACACCTTCGGCGGTTTCAACGATCTTCAGACCGCCCTCAACCACGTCCAGCACGCCAAGGTTGGTGATGATGCGATCCACCACGCCCTTGCCGGTCAACGGCAGGGTGCATTCCTTTAGCACCTTGGACACGCCATGTTTGTTGGCGTGATCCATTACCACAACCACACGGCCCACACCGGCGACCAGATCCATCGCACCGCCCATGCCTTTGACCAGCTTGCCGGGGATCATCCAGTTCGCCAGGTCGCCGTTTTCGGCAACCTCCATCGCACCTAGGATGGCCATAGCGATCTTGCCGCCGCGGATCATCGCGAAGGACTGTGCAGAATCGAAATAGGCGGTTTGGGGCAACTCAGTAATCGTCTGCTTACCCGCGTTGATCAGATCGGCGTCTTCTTCGCCTTCAACGGGGAAGGGGCCCATGCCCAGCATACCGTTTTCCGATTGCAGCGTCACCTCGACACCCTCGGGGATGTAGTTGCTGACCAGCGTCGGAATCCCGATGCCAAGGTTTACATACCAGCCGTCCTGCAACTCCTGTGCGGCGCGTGCCGCCATTTGGTTGCGATCCCATCCTTTGGTTTCTTGGGCCATGATTATGCCTCCTCGCGCGGACGAACGGTGCGCTGTTCGATACGTTTTTCGTGATCGCCCTTGATGATGCGATGCACATAGATGCCAGGCAGGTGGATGCTGTCGGGATCCAAGCTGCCGGTCGGTACGATTTCCTCAACCTCGACAACGCAGACCTTGCCACAGGTGGCCGCAGGGGCGTTGAAGTTGCGGGCGGTTTTGCGGAACACGAGGTTGCCGGTTTCATCGGCTTTCCACGCTTTCACGATGGCGAGGTCGGCAAAGATACCTTCCTCCATGATGTAATCCTCCATCGCGCCATCAGGGCCGGTGGGGAACTGTTTTTCCATCTTGCCTTCGGCAATCACCGTGCCCACACCCGTTTTGGTGAAGAAACCGGGGATGCCCGCACCACCTGCGCGCATGCGTTCGGCCAGCGTGCCTTGCGGGTTAAATTCCAGTTCTAGCTCGCCCGAGAGGTACTGGCGCATAAACTCGGCATTTTCGCCCACGTAGGACGAGATCATCTTTTTGACCTGCTTGGTCTGCAACAGGATGCCGATGCCGAAATCATCCACACCCGCGTTGTTGGAGGCAAAGGTCAGATCCTTGGTGCCCGCATCCTTGATGGCGTCCAGCAGCAATTCAGGAATACCGCAGAGGCCAAAACCACCCGAGGCAATGAACATGCCGTCATGTAGCAGCCCGTCCAGGGCCGCCGCGGCGTTCGGATAGACTTTTTTCATCGAAATCTCCCATTTCAGGTATGGGATTGGTTGTGACGTGGCGTCGGATCGCTGTCAATGTGAGGGAGGGGCACATCGTATTCCTACGTATGCGCATACGTATTTTGGGGCGTGCGGAGTTGGTCAACGCTATGCGCCCCCTCTGGGGGATGGCCTAATCCACCGCAGGGTTCTCCCATGTCGAGGCGGCAAAGGGTTGGCACACGGCGCGTTTCACCAATTCAAGGTGATCTTGTCCGTAAAACGGATCACCATCGACAATGTAGGTCGGAGATCCAAAAACATTCAGGCCACGTGCCCAAATCGAATTTTGTAGTAGTTGATCCTGCACTGCCTCAGAAGAAGCACGTTGAAGCAGGCTCGGTGCATCATGTCCCAAATCGGTGGCGATGGTGGCAAGTGTCTGTTGGCAGGAAAGGTCGGCATCGTCGCGCCAATGCGCCTCTAGCAGACGGTGTGCCATACGATCTGTTTCCGGCCCGCTGTCCCCGAGGGCAAGGATCATGCCCGACGCGACGCTATAATCCGCATCATGATGGGTGGGCCTGAAATTGATGACCGGAACGTTTCGGTATTCCGCCCAGCGTTCGATCTCACGGCCAAAGAAGTAATCCACATGTGCCTGTGTTCGGGCCGCAAAGGGCAGGCTGCCTTGAGCCTCGACGACTGGAGACAGCAAAACCGGTTTGTGGATCAGGGTGACATGATGTTCGGCGCAAATTTTGCTCAGCTCGCTAGACCCGAGATATGCGAAGGCTGAATGCGCCGAGTAGATGTATTCGATGGTAGCCATCGCGATACTCTGCACCACCTCGTGTCGCATGGCCAGTTCAATCAGTGGCATATGGGGGCTGGGCCGCTTCTAACCATTCGGCTGCATCGCCACGTCATGAGGAGATGGTGTCATGCCATATTGCGCCTTGGGCGAAAAGGCCACAGATGCAAGCAAAACTCGCGCAAAGGAAAACGGGCCCTCGGGCCCGTTTCTTTATGCGTCAGCGTCTTTGGCGGCTGTTTTCTTTGGCGCTGCCTTCTTAGCCGGGGCTTTCTTGGTCGTCGCCTTCGCCGTTGCCTTTTTCGCGGTGGTTTTTTTCGCCGCGGGTTTCTTGGCAGTGGTCTTTGCCGCCGCCTTCTTGCGGCCCGGCTTTTTCGCCGCCTTTTCGTTCACCAGCTCAACCGCTTGTTCGACGGTGATGTCTTTGGGTTCCACATCCTTGGGGAGGGTGGCGTTCACCTTTTCCCATTTGATGTAGGGGCCATAGCGGCCTTCCATCACGCTCATCTTGCCGCCATCGGGGTGATCGCCCACGTTGCGCGGCAGGCTGAGGAGTTTCAACGCCTGTTCCAGCGTTGTCTCTGCCTTGGGCCAGCCGCCATGGCGGGTCTGCGGCAGGGAGGAACGCTTGGGCTTCTTATTCTCCGGCGTCGCCTCACCACGCTGAACGTAGGGACCGTAACGGCCATCCTTCAGCCAAATTTCATCCTCACCATCGGTGCCGAGGAGTTTTTCCTCACCCTCAGCGCCTTCACCGGCGATGGGGCGGGTGTAGGTGCATTCGGGGTAGTTGCCACAGCCAACAAACCCGCCGGTGCGCGATGTTTTCAGGTGCAGCTGGCCGTTGCCACATTTCGGGCAGACGCGGGGATCTGTGCCGTCCTCGCGCGGCGGGTACAGCTGCGGCGCGAGTGCGTCGTCCAGAACATCCAGAACCTCGGTAATCCGCAATTCTGTGGTTTCGGCAATCGCCGCGCCAAAATCGCGCCAGAACCGTTCCAGAACGCTTTTATAATCACGTTCGCCCGCAGACACATCGTCCAGCTGTTCCTCCAGCTGGGCGGTGAAGTCATAGCCGACGTATTTGCGGAAGAAATTCAGCAGGAAGATGGTAACGATTCGGCCCTTATCCTCTGGGAACAGGCGGTTTTTATCCTTGCGGACGTATTCGCGTTCCTGGATCGTGCCCAGGACCGATGCGTAGGTCGATGGGCGGCCAATGCCCAGTTCTTCCATCTTTTTGACCAGCGTTGCCTCGGTGTAGCGAGGCGGCGGCTGGGTGAAATGCTGTTCGGGGCTGACGCTGCGTTTGTCGGCCTTTTCGCCCTGCATCACCTGCGGCAGGCGCTTGTCGTCCTCGTCCCCACTGGCCACATCATCGCGGCCCTCTTCATAGACGCGCATGAAACCGTCAAACATCACCACCTGACCGGTGGCGCGTAGGCCGACCTGTTGGTCGTCGCTGCCGATATCGACGGTGGTGCGCTCCAGACGGGCACCCGCCATCTGACAGGCCAAGGTCCGTTTCCAAATCAGGTCATACAGCTTGCGCTGATCCGCCTCCAGCTTGGCCAATTGGCCGGCGTCCACAGACATATCGGTGGGGCGGATACATTCGTGCGCTTCCTGTGCGTTTTTGGCTTTGTTTTTGTAGATGCGCGGGCTGTCTGGCACATATTCGGCACCGTAGCGGGTGGCAATCTCTTCGCGCGCGGCGGTGATCGCCTCGGGCGCCATGTCGATGCCGTCGGTCCGCATATAGGTGATGTAGCCCGCTTCATAGAGGCGCTGCGCGGCGTTCATACATTGGCGCGCACCCATGCCAAACTTGCGGCTGGCCTCTTGCTGCAGGGTAGAGGTCATGAAGGGCGCCGATGGATTGCGGCTGCCCGGTTTTGCCTCGACCGAGGTGATGGTCAGATCACGGCTGTTGATCGCCTGCACGGCCAGTTCGGCCTGCGTTTCATTGGTGATCGAGAACTTGTCGAGTTTGTCACCACCCAGAACGGTCAGGCGCGCCTCATACTCCTGCCCGCGCGGGGTGGCGAGCATGGCTTTCACCGACCAGTATTCCTGCGGATTGAACGCCTCAATCTCCATCTCGCGCTCTACGATCAGACGCAGGCAGACCGATTGCACACGACCGGCAGAACGTGCGCCGGGCAGTTTGCGCCACAGAACCGGCGACAGTTTGAAGCCTACCAGGTAGTCCAGCGCGCGGCGGGCCAGATAGGCCTCCACCAGATCGGTGTCGACCTGACGGGGATTTTGCATTGCCTCGGTCACGGCGGATTTGGTGATCGCGTTGAAAACCACGCGGCTCACCGGTGTGTCCTTTTTCACCGCGCGGCGTTTGCGCAGCGCTTCTTCGAGGTGCCAGCTGATCGCCTCTCCTTCGCGATCGGGGTCGGTCGCGAGGATCAGTTCGTTGTCGTCTTTCAGCGCGTCGGCGATGGCTTTGACGTGTTTGCGGGAATCGTTTCCCACCTCCCATGTCATGGCAAAATCGTCGTCTGTGTCGACTGATCCGTCTTTGGGTGGCAGGTCGCGGACGTGGCCGTAAGACGCCAAAACCGTATAATCCGAGCCAAGATATTTGTTAATTGTCTTGGCCTTGGCCGGAGATTCTACAACAACGACTGGCATGTCTGAGGCGACCTCTATGGTAAAAAAACTCGTGCGTTCTATGGCCGCGCAAAATGGGGCCTGCAAGAGGGGATTGTCAATTCCTCTCTTTCTAACGACCTAAATGGCGGGTTTGTGAGGTCAATAGCGCATTGTCAGATGAACAGGTTTGCGGCGCGGGCGCCATGCGTATTCATGGGGCGCGCGGGCCTGCAAGTTGGGCGGGGGCCTATTTTGACCCCGTCGCATTCGGGGGGCGTGATAGCAGGCCGCCGGGTTGGCGTTTGATGTCACCCGTCATTTCCAGATCCGTCAGAGCAGGTGCGATCTGGCGCGCCGGGGCGCCGATGTCGCGGATCAGCTGATCCTCGGCCACAGGGGTGGGGCTAAGGCGTGACAGGATTTGCTGGTGCAATCGGGCGGTTTCACGCAGCCCGCGCTGGGCCGGTGAAGCGGGCGGGGCCGAGGGTGGCGGTGCATTTGGTTTGGTCTGGTCCGGTGCGGCATCTTGCAGATCCAGTTTTGGCTGGGCGCGTCGATCGCGGTTGGCTGTTGCAGTATGATCCGGCGCGGATATGGCAGGGGGCAGTGCTTCCAGAATATCGGCGCCATTTCGCACCAGTCGGGCACCATCACGGATCAGTGCGTTGCATCCGCCAGCCCGGGCATCCAACGGGTGGCCGGGAACTGATAGAACTTCGCGCCCCTGATCAAGTGCCGTGCGCGCGGTGATTAAGCTGCCGGATCGATACGCGGCCTCTACCACGACCAGCGCCTGAGCAAGGCCGGAAATGATCCGGTTGCGACGCGGAAAATCACGCGCTTTGGGGTGCAGGCCAAAGGGACGTTCCGAGAGGATCAGGCCCTTTTCGCGGATCGTAGTATAAAGTGTGGTGTTCTCGCTGGGATAAATAGTGTCTGCACCGCCAGCCAGCACCGCGATGGTTCCGCTGTTTAGCGCCGCGCTATGTGCTGCGGCATCAATGCCGCGCGCCAGCCCCGACACAACAACCAGTCCTGCCCGACCCAGATCCGTGGCCAGATGGCGTGCCATCCGCGTGCCCAACGACGAAGCATTGCGCGCGCCGACCAAGCCGACCTTGGGCTGTGTCAGCAGGTTCATACGGCCAAGCGCCCAAAGGACAGGTGGGGCGTCGCTGATCTCGGCCAGATCGGCTGGATACCCTGGCGCCCCGAGGCACAGCATCTCTGCGCCGATCGCACGGGCCAGATCAATCTCCCGTCGCGCCAGTGCTGGATCGTAAGGTGTGTAGTCCTTGACTCCAGCCTTGGCCGCAACATCGGGCAGGGCGACCAATGCTGCCTGTGCGGACCCGTGTTCGCCCATCAGGCGATGAAAGGTGGACGGTCCCACGCGATAAGATCGAATAAGGCGGAGCCAAGCAACCCGATCTTCCTCCGAGGTGGGTGGGGTCAGAGGGGATTTGGAGTTAGGGTCAGGTTTCATTCACAGGGCTCCGCCGTCTTGCCCCATTAGTCCTAAGGTGAGTCTGGTTAACAGATGATGAATCAGATGCAGGTTTCGGCGCCGCATAACACCACGCGGCGCCAGAACTCACTTAGGTGGCGGAACCGCCTACGGTGAGGCCGCCGATCATGACGGTCGGCTGGCCAACGCCCACGGGGACCCATTGGCCCTGCTTGCCGCAGTTGCCCATGCCCGGATCCAAGGCCATATCATTGCCAAGCGCGCGGATCTGTTTCAGCGCTGTCGCGCCGTCGCCAATCAGCGTCGCGCCTTTTACCGGCGCGCCGACCTTGCCGTTTTGTACGCGATAGGCCTCGGTGCAGGAGAAGACGAATTTGCCATTGGTGATGTCTACCTGACCGCCGCCAAATCCGACGGCGTAGATGCCATCCTTTAGATCAGCCACGATATCCTCGGGCGTGGCGTTTCCGCCCAACATATATGTGTTGGTCATCCGCGGCATTGGTGCGTGGGCATAGCTTTCGCGGCGTCCGTTGCCGGTGGGTTTGACCCCCATCAAGCGGGCGTTTTGGCGGTCCTGCATATAGCCCACCAGAATGCCGTCCTCGATCAACACATTCTTGGCCGAAGGCGTGCCCTCATCGTCAAAGCTGATAGAGCCACGGCGATCAGGGATGGTGCCGTCGTCCAGAACAGTCACGCCCGGTGCGGCAATGCGCTGGCCCATCAGGCCGGCGAAGGCGGAAGAGCCCTTGCGGTTAAAATCACCCTCAAGGCCGTGACCGATCGCTTCGTGCAGCAGAATACCGGGCCAACCCGGCCCCAGAACCACGTCCATCACCCCCGCAGGTGCAGGTTCGGCGTCCAGATTGACCACTGCGACGCGCAGCGCCTCACGGGTTTTGGCCTGCCAGTCTGCAGGGGCGATCAATCCATCCAGACCAACGCGGCCACCACCGCCCGCCGATCCACTTTCACGGCGGCCGTTTTGTTCGACGATGACGGACACGTTTACCCGCGTCATCGGACGCACATCGCGCAGGTGGGTGCCGTCGGGGCGCAAGATCTCGACCTCCTGTAGCGATGCGGCGATGGTCGCGGATACCTGCACCACGCGCGGGTCCAAATCGCGGGCGAAGGCGTCGATTTCACGCAAGGTGTCTACCTTCACCGGGAAGGTGGCGCCTGCGATGGGGTCTTCGTCAGTATAAAGGCGGGTGTTGGTCGCCTGTGGCGCGTCGGCCAATGTGCCGCCACCTGCGCCCACGGCCAGACGGGCAGTTTGGGCTGCGCGGCGCAGCGCAGATTCGCTGAGTTCGGTTGAATGGGCGTAGCCTGTCACCTCGCCGCGTACGGCACGCAGGCCGAATCCCTCCGACGCATCGTAGGAGGCGTTTTTCAACCGTCCGTCATCAAACACCAGCGCTTCGGCGCGGCGGCGCTCTAGAAACAGCTCTCCATCGTCTGCGCCCCGTGTCGCTTCTCGCAACACATTCAGCGCAGACGCCTGATCCAACGCTGTTTCAAAAGGACGAAAAGATGAATCGTTCATGGGTGTTTTCCTGTCTTTCCAGTCGGGCGAATTTGATCTAAATCAAAAAAAGCGTCCGTTTGCCGCACTGGGATTGTTGTTCCTTCAGCTAGAATATGCTTTGTAGCGTCGGCAAAACAACGGGATTCCGTCACGTTCGGTATCTCCCGACCGCAAGAAACGAAGAATAGCTCAACCGATCAGGGTGACATATGCGACTTATCACTAGCCTTATGGCCGCAGCAGCAACCGCCACCGCGGCCCCGGCCATTGCCCAGGAAGCCGTCGAAACCATCGGCAAGCCGACCCCCAAGGGGCTGGGCTTCCAGCCTGCCGCCACCGAACTGGCCCGCGACCTTCAGTGGCTGGACGGCCTGCTGCTTTGGATCATCACTCTGATCACCCTGTTCGTGGTTGGTCTGGTGGCCTACATCATCGTGCGCCATAACCGTAAGGCGAACCCGACCCCGGCGACCTTCACTCACAACACCGGCATCGAAATCGCCTGGACCATTGTCCCGATTTTCATTCTGGTGATCATCGGCGCATTCAGCCTGCCGGTGCTGTTCAAACAGCAGGAAATCCCCGCAGGTGACGTGCACATCAAGGTGACCGGCTACCAGTGGTACTGGGGTTATGAATACACCGACCACGAATTTGCCTTTGACCAGTACATGATCGGTCAGCCGGCAACGCTGGACGAGGATGTACGCCCTGCAGATGCGGACGTTTCGGCCTACGTTCTGGACGACGCCATGCGCGCCAAACTGGTTGATGCTGGCTACAACGAAGACGAATTCCTGCTGGCCACCGACACTCAGGTTGTTGTGCCAGTGAACAAAGTTGTCGTTATGGACGTGACTGGCGCCGACGTGATCCACTCGTGGACCATTCCCGCTTTTGGCGTGAAGCAAGACGCCGTTCCGGGCCGTATCGCTCAGCTGTGGTTCAAAGCCGAGCAAGAAGGCATCTACTTCGGTCAGTGTTCCGAGCTTTGCGGTAAAGACCACGCCTACATGCCGATCACCGTCAAAGTGGTCAGCGAAGAAGCCTACCAAGAATGGCTGAAAGGCGCGATCGAAGAGTACGCTGGCGACATCACCACACTGCCGGGCTACCAGGTCGCAGCTGCGAACTAAGCCTGACAGGTTACGCCTGATCACAGCGGCCCGCTCTCAGATGTTGGGCCGCTGTCTGACCCCACCATTTCACCGCATCACTTGAACGCGGCTTTGGAAGGCAAAGAATGACTGACGCAAGTTTCGATACCTCCGCAAACAACAACACCCATCCGGGCGAAGCACAGTTCGGCGATTACTTCGCCCTGCTGAAACCGCGCGTGATGTCCCTGGTGGTGTTCACAGCCCTTGTGGGTCTGATTGCGGCGCCTGTTTCTGTGCATCCGTTCATTGCCTTCTGCGCTGTGCTGTTCATTGCTGTGGGCGGCGGTGCCTCTGGCGCGCTGAACATGTGGTGGGACGCAGATATTGATGCGGTGATGAAACGCACCACATCGCGCCCGATCCCGTCGGGCAAGGTTGAACCGCGCGAAGCGATGGCACTGGGGCTGGCACTGTCGGGCTTTGCGGTCATCATGCTGGGGCTGGCGTCGAACTGGATCGCCGCAGGCCTCTTGGCTTTCACCATCTTTTTCTACGCTGTCATCTACACCATGTGGCTGAAACGCTGGACCCCGCAGAACATCGTTATCGGTGGCGCTGCGGGTGCGTTCCCTCCGATGATTGGCTGGGCTGTGGCCACCGGCGGTGTTAGCGTTGAATCCGTGCTGATGTTCATGCTGATCTTCATGTGGACGCCGCCGCATTTCTGGGCGCTGGCACTGTTCATGAAGTCTGACTACAAAGAGGCTGGCGTGCCCATGCTGACCGTGACGCACGGTCGCAAAGTGACCCGCGCGCACATCCTTGTTTACACCATCCTGCTGGCGCCGCTGGCGATCGGCACGGGCCTGACCTCTATCGGTGGGCCGATCTACATGACAACCGCCGTCGTTCTGAACGCTATGTTCCTTTGGGGTGCTGTGAAGATTTGGCGTCGTCCCGAAGAAGCGGCCGAGGCGGATAAATACCGCGTCGAGAAATCGTTCTTCGGCCTGTCGCTTCTGTATCTGTTCCTGCACTTCGGTGCGATTCTGGCCGAAGCGGCGCTGCGCCCCTACGGTCTGGGAGGCTGGTAATATGGGTTTTGAAAACGTCGAACACGAACTGCACAAGCGTCGTTCCAGCCGCAACATCGGCGTCGGCCTGACGCTGGTTGCGTTCATCGCGATCGTCTTTGGCCTGACCATGGTGAAAATCACCAGCGGTGGCCTCGAAGCAACCATCTCTAACGCAACTCAAGGGGAGGGGTAACGCCGTGGCTATGGACGCCAAGAACAAAACTGTTGTGAAACTGGTTGGCGTTGTGCTGACCATGGGCGCGCTGGCCTGGGCGTCGGTGCCGTTTTACGATTGGTTCTGTCGGGTGACTGGCTTTGGGGGCACTACGCTGGTGTCTGATCAGGGCGCGGACCAGATCCTCGACAAAACCATCAAGGTTCGCTTTGACGCCTCCAAAGAGCGTAACATGCCGTGGGAGTTCAAACCCGTGCAGCGTGAGATGGAAGTGCGGATCGGCGAAACCGGCTTGGCGTTCTACGAGGCATACAACCCCACCGACAAACCTATTGCCGGTCAGTCGACCTACAACGTCGCTCCTTATGCGGCAGGTGGTTACTTTACCAAAATCGACTGCTTCTGCTTTACCGAACAGGTCCTGCAGCCGGGTGAGCGGGTTCAGATGCCCGTGACCTTCTATGTGGATCCCGAAATCGTCGAGGACAGTGAGGGTAAATACCTGCACCAGATCACGCTGTCCTACACCTTCTATGAAATCGACTTGCCCGAAGAGGAGGAGGCGCAGCAACAAGCAGCGCTTGCGACGGGCAACGAAACAAACCTAAACTAAAAGCCTTCCAACGAGGGAAAAGAAATGGCGCACGCTAAAAATCACGATTATCACATTCTGCCCCCGTCGCTGTGGCCACTTCTGGCCTCGGTCTTTGCTTTTGTCATGCTGTATGGCGCCGTTGTTTGGATGTCGGGCAATGTGCCGATGTTCGGCGGCAGCGTTGTGCTGAACGGCCCGTGGATGTTCCTCATCGGCTTCGTCGGTGTTCTCTACGTCGCATTCGGCTGGTGGGCCGAAGTGGTGCACGAAGCACAGACCGGCGATCACACCCCGGTTGTTGCCATCGGCCTGCGCTACGGTTTCATCCTGTTTGTGATGTCCGAAGTCATGTTCTTTGCCGCTTGGTTCTGGAGCTTCTTCAAACACGCCATGTACCCGATGGGCCCCGAAAGCCCCGCGGTGGACGGCGTTTGGCCCCCTGTTGGCATCGAAACCTTCGATCCTTGGCACCTGCCGCTGATCAACACGCTGATCCTGCTGTGCTCTGGCTTTGCGGCCACTTGGGCGCACCATGCGATTGCCCATGAAAACAACCGCAAAGACTTCATCATGGGTCTGGCGATCGCGGTTGTGCTGGGTCTGATCTTTACCGGCTTCCAGGCTTACGAATACACCCACGCCTCCTTCGGCTTTGCGGGCAACATCTATGGCGCCAACTTCTTCATGGCGACCGGTTTCCACGGTTTCCACGTCATCGTCGGCACCATCTTCCTGTTCGTCTGTATGTTGCGCGGTATGAAGGGGCACTTCACCCCTGAGCGTCACGTCGGTTTCGAAGCGGCTGCTTGGTACTGGCACTTCGTTGACGTTGTGTGGCTGTTCCTGTTCGCCGCTGTTTACATCTGGGCTGGCTAAGCCGCAGTTCAGGTGATCCGAATTTGAGCCCCTCGCAGGTGACTGCGGGGGGCTTTTTCGTGCGAGTGGCGCGGCGTGGCGACCTGCGGCCACGCGTATTTGAGGAACATTGAAAGGATTTTGTCGCCAAGCGTCGCGAATGCAGTTGTAAATCAGGCTGTGATTGGCAAAAACAGGCGCTAGTTGCCCTCAGCTGGGCACTACGTTGAAAGGACGTTCTTGCCCTTATGATCCGGTTCGCTGTCACCTTGATCCTTGGTCTGCTGTGCTTTGCCATTCTGGTCAGTCTGGGCAATTGGCAGATGCGCCGCATGGGCGAGAAAGAGGCCTATCTGGCCGAGGTCGCGGCGCTGATCGATGCGGCCCCCGTTGCGGTGCCCGACACGCCAGATCCGGTGCAGCATCGGTTCCTGCCAGTGTCGGTCAACGGCACGTTCACGGGCGAAACGGTGCGTGTGCTGGTCAGCCACAAGAAGATGGGTGCTGGCTACCGCCTGATCACCGCGCTGGACACGGACGCGGGGCGTATAATGGTGGACCGTGGGTTCATCCGCGTGGCTGACGCGCAGCCCGCACTGCCAGTGGGGGAGGTCACCGTGACCGGCAACCTGCATTGGCCCGAAGAGCGCGATGGCTATACGCCGGAAAACGATCTGACTGAAAATATTTGGTTCGCCCGCGAGGTGCCGGTTTTGGCCGCGCATCTGCAAGCTGACCCGGTGCTGGTGATTGCACGCAGCACCTCTTTCGTTGACCCACAGGTGACGCCGCTGGGCGTTGGCACCGAGGGTATTCCTAACGATCACCTCGAATATGTCGTTACTTGGTATGGGCTTGCTGCCGTTTGGCTGCTGATGCTTGGCCTTTTCCTGTGGCGCATGTACAAATCCGCACGCAAACCTCTGAAAGAGATCTGAGCCGTGAAATATGTTTCGACCCGGGGCAAGGCGCCCGTCCTGAATTTTGAAGAAGCGATGCTGACCGGGCTGGCCCGTGACGGTGGCCTGTATCTGCCCGAAACCATCCCAACCATGACCAGTGACGAAATCGCGGCGCTGTCGGGCCTGCCCTATGAAGAGGTGGCGTTTCGGGTGATGAAACCCTACATCGGCGACACTTTCGCGGATGATGAGTTCAAAGAGATCATCGCCAAAGCCTACGCCGGTTTCGGCCACGCCGCCCGCGCCCCGATGGTGCAGCTGGGCGACAACCACTTCCTGCTGGAACTGTTCCACGGCCCGACGCTGGCGTTCAAAGATTTCGCCATGCAGCTGATCGGTCAGATGTTTCAGGCGTCGCTCAAACGCTCCGGCAACCGTGTGACCATCGCAGGTGCCACCTCTGGTGACACCGGATCGGCAGCGATGGAGGCGTTCAAAGGTCTGGACGCAGTGGATGTGTTCATCCTCTACCCCCACGGTCGTGTGTCCGAGGTGCAGCGGCGTCAGATGACCACACCTGCGGACAGCAACGTGCATGCGCTGGCGGTGGATGGTCATTTCGATGACTGTCAGGCCCGCGTGAAGGACATGTTCAACGATTTCGATTTCCGCGATGGCGTGCGTCTGGCCGGTGTGAACTCGATCAACTTTGCCCGTGTGCTGGCGCAGGTGGTCTATTACTTCACCTCCGCCGTGAGCCTTGGCGCGCCGCACCGCAAGGTCAGCTTTACCGTGCCGACCGGCAACTTCGGTGACATCTTTGCAGGCTACATTGCCAAACAAATGGGCCTGCCGATTGACCGCCTGGTGGTTGCGACCAACCAGAACGACATTCTGCACCGCTGCCTCAGCACCGGTGAATACCGCCCCGATGGGGTGGAGCCGTCGATCAGCCCGTCGATGGACATTCAGGTGTCCTCGAACTTCGAACGCGCTTTGTACTACGCCTACGATCAGGACGGCGCGGCGGTCAGCCAGTTGATGGATGAGCTGAAAGCGGGTGGTTTCACCGTATCCCAAGGCGCGCTGCAAAAGCTGCAGGCGCTGTTTGACAGTGGTAACTGTTCCGAGGACGAAACATCGGCCACCATCAAAAATTTCTTTGATACCACCGGTGAGTTGTTGTGCCCGCACAGCGCCATTGGTGTGAAAGTGGCAGAGGAAAAGCGCGACGCATCGGTGCCGATGATCACGCTGGCCACTGCACATCCGGCGAAATTCCCCGCCGCTGTCGAGGCTGCCAGCGGTCAACACCCTGCGCTGCCCGCCCGTATGGCGGACCTGTTTGAGCGTGACGAACGTGTGACCCGCATCGGCAACGACCTTGCCGCGCTGGAGGCGCTGATCAAGGAGCGTATCGCTCAGTGACCGTGAAACTGCACACTTTGCCCAACGGGTTCCGGGTTGTCTCGGAACTGATGCCGGGGCTGCAATCTGCCTCTATCGGGATCTGGGTTCTGGCGGGTGGCCGCCATGAACGCCCCGAACAGAACGGGATTGCGCACTTCCTTGAGCATATGGCGTTCAAGGGCACCAAAACGCGCAACGCGCTGCAGATCGCCGAGGCGATTGAGGATGTGGGCGGCTATCTGAACGCCTACACCTCGCGCGAGGCGACGGCCTATTACGCGCGGGTGTTGCAGGACGATGTGCCACTGGCACTGGATGTGCTGTCCGATATCGTGCTGAACCCGATCTTCGACCCGCATGAGATCGAGGTGGAGCGCGGCGTGATCTTGCAGGAAATCGGTCAGTCGCTGGATACGCCCGATGACGTGATTTTCGACTGGTTGCAAGAACAGGCCTTTCCCGATCAGGCACTGGGTCGCACCATCTTGGGCCCGTCGGAACGGGTCAGCAGCTTTGGCCGTGAGGATCTGGCGCAATTTGTCAGCGAACGCTACGGGCCGGGCCAGATGATTTTGGCCGCTGCCGGTGCGGTGGATCACGATGCGCTGGTGAAGGCGGCGGAGGAGCTGTTTGGTCAGCTGCCCGCGATCACCAGCAGCGCTTATGAGCCCGCCAATTACCTTGGCGGCGAACACCGTCAGGTGAAGGACCTCGAGCAGGCGCATTTTGCGCTGGGACTGGAAAGCCCCAACTATTGCAGTGATGACATCCATGCAGCGCAGATCTACGCGGCAGTGATGGGCGGCGGCATGTCGTCCCGACTTTTCCAAGAGGTGCGTGAAAAACGCGGCCTTTGCTACACGATCTTTGCGCAGGCGGGTGCCTATGCGGATAGTGGGATGATGACGTTCTATGCAGGCACCTCTGGCGATCAACTGGCGGAACTGGCCAACGTGACGCTGGATGAGATGAAACGCGCCGCCGATGACATGGGCGAAGAAGAGGTGGCCCGTGCCCGCGCCCAGATGAAGGCAGGTATGTTGATGGGGCTGGAAAGCCCGTCAAACCGCGCCGAACGTCTGGCCCGCATGATCCAGATCTGGGGCCGTGTCCCCGGTGTGCAGGAAGTGGTGCAGAAGATTGACGCGGTGTCGCTGGCCGATGTTACGGATTTTGCTGAGAAAATAGCCATTTCCGCGCCCGCAGCGCTTGCGCTTTATGGACCTGTAGAGCAGGCTCCGACATTGGAGGCGATGCAGGAGAGGCGCAGGGCGTGATGTTTGGCGGTAAAAAGCAGGTTCGGGTTGAGACCGAGCGGTTGACCTTGCGTTTGCCGCAACATGGCGACTTTCAGTCTTGGACCTCTTTGCGCCGCGATTCCGAGGCGTTCTTGACCCCGTGGGAACCTGCCTGGGCACCAGATCATTTGGCGCGGAAGTCCTTTGCGAACAGGGTCTATTGGGCCGCACGCGCGGTTAAAAACGAAACCGCGCTGCCCTTGTTCATCGTGCGGCGCGAAGATGACGAATTGCTAGGGGCGATCACGCTGGATCATATTCGCCGTGGTCCCGCTCAATCGGGCACGCTGGGCTACTGGATCGGGGAACGCCATGCCCGTCAGGGCTACATGCTTGAGGCGATTGATTCTGTTGTCTACCACGCGTTTCATCGGATGGACCTTTCCCGGATCGAAGCTGCGTGCCTGCCAGAAAACAAACCGTCGCGTGATCTATTGGAAAAATGCGGGTTCAAATACGAAGGCGTGGCGCAAAGCTATCTGGAAATTGCTGGTCGCTGGCGCACCCATGTACTCTATGCGCATATTCGTCTGGATCGGCGTGGACGGGCCGAATAATCGACGGTTTCAATTTGCGCTCCGTCTGGCGTGACTTTGCGCTGCAAGCGGCCTATGTCTGACGTCATGAATTTGAACGCTGTTACCCCCGCCTTCGTTGATACATTGCGTGCAGTGCTGCCGGCTGCCACGTTCCGCGATGCCAATGCCAGCTACCTGGAAGAGCCCCGTGGCCGATGGCAGGGGCAGGCGGCTGTGGTTTTGGCGCCGGCGTCAGTTGATGAGGTTTCTGTCATCCTAAAGGCTGCGCATGAGGCGCGGGTCCCTGTAGTGCCCTATGGCGGTGGCACTGGGCTGGTCGGTGGTCAGATCAAACCGGACGGTGTCGCGCCGATCCTTTTGTCGATGGAACGCATGACGGCGGTGCGTGCCTGTTATCCCGAAGAGAATGTTCTGGTGGTTGAGGCGGGCGCCATCCTTGAGGATATTCACAATATTGCCGCGGATCACGACCGCCTGTTCCCCATGTCCATCGCCGCCAAAGGATCGGCCCGCATTGGTGGGTGTTTGGCGACCAACGCGGGTGGGGTGAATGTGCTGCGCTACGGCAATACCCGTGATTTGGTGCTGGGTCTTGAGGTGGTGCTGCCTGATGGTCAGATCTGGAACGGTCTTAGTCGCCTGCGTAAGGACAACACAGGCTATGATCTGCGCAACCTGTTGGTCGGGTCCGAGGGCACGCTGGGCGTGATCACTGCCGCCGCGTTGAAACTGGCACCCATTCCGGCAGGGCAGGGCACAGCGGTGATGGTGGTGCCATCGCCGGCGGCTGCGCTGGAGCTGTTGTCGCTGGCGCGCAGTCACATGGGCGAAGGGATTTCTGCCTTTGAGCTGATCCATCGTCAGGGGATGGCGTTTATTGCCGAACACCTGCCAGACCTGCGCCTGCCGTTTGAGGATTTCCCCGAATGGTGCGTGTTGATCGACGTGGGCCTTGCCCGTGGCCTCGACCCTGCGGACGCTTTGGAGGCGCTATTCGAAGCGGCCGCCGAGCAGGAGTTGGTTTCCGATGGTGTGATCGCTCAGAGTGAACAACAACGACGCGATCTATGGGAAATGCGTGAACAGATCCCCGAGGGCAATCGCCGTGTGGGATCGGTGTCGAGCCATGATATTTCCTTGCCGCTAAGCCATATCGCAGAGTTCATCGAGGCCGGTTGGCAAGCGCTGGCCAAGGTGTCGGATGTGCGGGTGAATTGCTTTGGCCACTTGGGCGATGGCAACCTGCATTTCAATGTCTTCCCCGCTGAGGGGAAGGATCGTGCTGAATACACACACTTACGCGATGCGATCAAAACCTGTGTTCATGATCTGGTCGCTAGTTACGGCGGTAGCGTCAGCGCTGAACATGGTATCGGTCGATTGAAAGTAGACGATCTGGAAAAATACGGCGATCCGGTGAAACTGGCGCTGATGCGCCAGATCAAGGACAGTCTGGACCCCCACGGGATCATGAACCCCGGTGCAGTGCTGCGCGCAGGGTAGGTGCTTTAACCGCGCGCCTCGGCAAGGGCTTCGGGCAGGGCGGCTGCGAAGGCCGCCACATCCTCTGGCCGTCCCGCACTGACGCGAATACAGCGGTTTTGCGGGGCGACAAACGGCATCCGCACAAAAACGCCCCGTGCCACCAGCCCATCCAGCACTGCCTTGGCAAAGGCGCCGTCACGACCACAATCAATCGCAACGAAGTTGGTGGCAGAGGGCAGGGCGCTTAGCCCATTCTCGACCGCGATCCGCGCAATTTCGTCGCGCGCGGCGGCAACCTTGGCGCAGGTCGCAGCCAGATAGGCTTGATCCTGCAACGCCGCCAATGCCCCCGCCTGTGCGGCGCGGTTCATGCCGAAATGGTTGCGGATTTTGTTGAACGCGGTGATCAGCTCCGCCGCGCCAAGGGCATAGCCCACCCGTGCGCCAGCCATGCCGTATGCCTTGGAAAATGTGCGCATGCGAATGACACGGGGATCATTGATATCGATATCAGCGGCGGTGCCTTCGGGCGCGAACTCCACATAGGCCTCATCAAGGATCAGTAGGCAGCCGTCTGGTAACAGATCCAGTGCGGCGGCGATATCGGCGCCCTTGTGCCATGTGCCCATCGGGTTGTCGGGGTTCGCCAGATAGACCAGCTTCGCCCCTACCTCCGCCGCCTTGACCATCAGCGCCTGCGGATCTTCATGATCGCCCTGATAAGGCACCTGATGCAGCACGCCGCCAAAACCCGCGACATGGTAGTTGAAGGTGGGATAGGCGCCCTCTGACGTGACAACAGCATCGCCCGCACCTATCAACAGCCGCACCAGATAACCCAGCAAACCGTCGATCCCTTCACCGACAACGATGTTTTGGGGTGTGATGCCCAGATCCGTCGCCAGTGCCTGACGCAGGTCATAGCTTTCGGGATCGCCATACATCCAAATCTCGCCCGCAGCCGCCTGCATGGCGGCAATCGCAGCAGGCGATGGGCCAAAGATGTTTTCATTCGCCCCCAGCCGCGCGTCAAAGACACGGCCCATCATGCGCTCTTGGGCTTCGGGGCCGACGAAGGGCACGGTTGCGGGTAGGCTTTCGGTCAGCGGGGTGTAGCGTGGTCCAGTCATGCCCCCTCAGATAGCGGCGGTGCCCCCTTCGGGCAAGCGTCCAATCCCCCGCCCTTGCCGCGACGTTTGGCTGGATTTCACGCACAGGTCGCAGCACAGTCGCCGCCAACTAGTGGAGGAGAGAGAGCAATGGCACGCGTCAGCACCGTTATTGAAAACCATGTGGCCCATGTCACCCTGACCCGCGGCGACAAGATGAACGCGCTGGATGTGGAGATGGTCGATAGCATCATCGCCGCAGGGGAAGCGTTGATTGATAACGACGATGTTCGCGCGGTTGTAGTGTCAGGTGAGGGCGCAGCGTTCTGCGCGGGCCTCGACGTGATGAACTTCGCCAAGTTCGCCAATCAAGATCCTGAAGGTCTGGTGATGCCGCGCACCCACGGCAACGGCAATTCGTTCCAAGAGGTCTCTCTGGTCTGGCGGCGCGTGCCGGTGCCGGTGATCTTTGCCCTGCATGGCGTGTGCTATGGCGGTGGTATGCAGATCGCATCGGGGGGCGATATCCGCATTGCACACCCCGACACCAAGCTGGCGATTATGGAGATGAAATGGGGCCTCGTCCCCGATATGGGCGGCATGATCACCTTCCCGCACCTCATGCGCGCCGACCACCTGCGCCGCCTGACCTACACGGCGGATCAGGTGTTGGCCCCGCAAGCGATGGAAATGGGGCTGGTCACCGAACTGTCCGACGATCCGCTGCAGGCCGCACAGGATCTGGCCGCTAAAATTGCCCTGAAAAGCCCCAGCGCCATCCGCGCGGCCAAGCGCCTGTTGGAATTTTCTGAGACCTCAGACGATGAGGCCGCGATCCTGCTGAAGGAAAGCCGTGAACAAACCGATCTGATCGGCAAACCTCATCAGATGGAGGTGATCGCCGCCAACATGCAAAAACGCGATCCGGTGTTTAAATAACCCAGGCCTAACGCAATATGCAGCGGCGCAGGTCAGGACATGAACTTGCGCCGCGCATCCCGCGCGATGTTGTAGCGCATTTCCAGATCGGCAATCTTTGCCATCAGGGCCTTCTTTTCCGCATCATCGCTGGCCGCCTGCCAATCCCTGCGGGCCGCTGCCAGTTGTTCTTTCAGGCCGAACTCTTCGGGCAAGGCGCCTGCCTCTGCCATGATACGCACACCTGCGGCGGTGGCGGGATCAACAACGCTGGCCTCGGGATGATCGGGCAGGGGCTTGCCCTCACCCTCCAGCCCGTCCAGCTTGCCTTCGGCTTTGGCTTTCAGGATCTGCCGTTCAATCATCTGACGAAACGCGCGCATGGGACCTCTCTTTCAATGATCACCCAAATACTCTCGCCGAAGGCTTCTGCCTTCTGAGGTATGCCGGACAGTAACGTCTTTCCCTTCGCGCCCCAATTCTATAGACGGTTTTGCAAACGGATTTGACACGAGATCACGATCATGGCGATGGAAAAAACCTTCAACGCGGCCGAAGCTGAAGCGCGGCTGCTGCAAGCTTGGGAAGACGCGGGCTGCTTCAAGGCAGGCGCAAACGCAAAGCCCGAGGCATCAACCTACAGCATCATGATCCCGCCCCCGAACGTGACCGGCGTTCTGCACATGGGGCATGCGTTCAACAACACGCTTCAGGATATTCTGATCCGCTGGAAACGGATGCAGGGCTTTGACACCCTGTGGCAACCGGGCACCGACCACGCGGGCATCGCCACCCAGATGGTTGTGGAACGCACTCTGGCCGAAACCGGCCAGCCGTCGCGCCGCGAGTTGGGGCGTGAGGCGTTTTTGGAAAAAGTCTGGGATTGGAAAGAGCATTCCGGCGGCACCATCATCAACCAGTTGAAGCGCCTTGGCGCCTCCTGCGATTATGACCGTACCGCCTTCACCATGTCCGGCGCGCCCGGTGCCCCCGCGGCCGAGGCTGAGGGCAATTTCCATGACGCAGTGATCAAAGTCTTTGTTGAGATGTACAACAAGGGCCTGATCTATCGCGGTAAGCGTCTGGTCAACTGGGACCCGCATTTTGAAACCGCAATCTCCGACCTTGAGGTGGAAAACATCGAAGTTGCGGGCCACATGTGGCACTTCAAATACCCGCTGGCGAACGGCGCGACCTACACCTACGTCGAAAAGGACGAGGATGGGAATATGACGCTGGAGGAAGAGCGCGATTATATTTCCATCGCGACGACCCGTCCGGAAACCATGCTGGGCGACGGCGCTGTGGCGGTTCACCCCTCGGATGAACGCTATGCGCCCATCGTCGGCCAGCTGTGTGAAATCCCCGTTGGCCCGAAAGAACACCGTCGTCTGATCCCGATCATCACCGACGAATACCCGGACAAAGACTTCGGCTCCGGCGCGGTGAAAATCACCGGCGCGCATGATTTCAACGACTATCAGGTCGCCAAGCGCGGCGGCATCCCGATGTATCGCCTGATGGATATGCAGGGCGCGATGCGGGCTGACGGCGCGCCGTATGGCGAAGAGGCTGGCAAGGCGCAGGCCCACGCTAAGGGTGCTGAGTTTACCGAGAACGAAGTGGACGCCATCAACCTCGTCCCCGATCACCTGCGCGGTCTGGACCGGTTCGAGGCACGGAAAGCCGTGGTCAAAGAGATCACCGATGAAGGTCTGGCGGTGATGGTCGAAGTGACCAAAACCGTGAAGGATGACGAAGGCAACGCGTCCGAAGTCACCGAGGTGGTGCCCTACGTCGAAAACAAACCGATCATGCAGCCCTTCGGCGACCGTTCTAAGGTGGTGATCGAACCGATGCTGACCGATCAGTGGTTCGTGGACACCGCGAAAATCGTTGGTCCGGCACTGGATGCGGTGAAAAACGGTGACGTGAAGATCATCCCCGAAAGCGGTGAGAAGGTTTATTATCACTGGCTGGAAAACATCGAGCCGTGGTGTATTTCCCGTCAGCTGTGGTGGGGGCACCAGATTCCGGTTTGGTTTGACGCCGACGGCAATCAGTATTGCGCCGCAACCGAGGCGGAGGCGCAGGCCGCTGCCGGTGAAGGCGTTGCGCTGACCCGCGACCCCGACGTCCTTGACACTTGGTTCTCCTCCGGTCTGTGGCCGATCGGCACGCTGGGCTGGCCGGAAAACACCGACGAGCTGGCGAAATACTTCCCCACCTCCACCCTGATCACCGGTCAGGACATCCTGTTCTTCTGGGTGGCGCGGATGATGATGATGCAGCTGGCTGTGGTTGACGATATCCCGTTTGACACCGTCTATCTGCATGGTCTGGTGCGCGACGCGAAGGGCAAGAAGATGTCGAAATCCACCGGCAACGTGGTGGATCCGCTGGACATCATCGACGAATACGGCGCCGATGCGCTGCGCTTCACCAATGCGGCCATGGCGTCCATCGGTGGTGTGCTGAAACTCGACATGAAACGGATCGAGGGCTACCGCAACTTTGGCAACAAACTGTGGCAGTCGCATATTCTGGCCGAAATGAACGGCGTCTTTGACGTGGATTGTTCGGCCCGCCCCGAACCGAGTCATGCGGTGAACAAATGGATCATCGGTGAGGTGGGCCGCGTGCGCGAACAGGTGGACAAGGCGCTGGCCGACTTCCGCTTCAACGACGCGGCGCAGTCGCTTTACGCCTTCTTCTGGGGCAAGGTCTGCAACTGGTATAACGAATTTACCAAGCCACTGTTCCAAAACGACGATCTGCGTCTGGAAACCCAACAGACCATGGGTTGGGTTCTGGATCAGTCGCTGACCCTGCTGCACCCGATCATGCCCTTCATGACCGAAGAGCTGTGGGCGAACCGTGACCGCGCCAAGATGCTGATCCATGCCGACTGGCCGACCTATGGCGGCGAACTGGTGGATGAAGCTGCGGATGCGGAAATCACTTGGGTGATCTCGGTCATCGAAAACATCCGCTCGGCGCGTGCGCAGATGAACGTACCGGCCGGTGCCTTCGTGTCGCTGGTGCAGACAGAGGCTGATGAAGCCGCCCGCGCTGCGTGGGACAACAACGAAGCGCTGATCAAAAAGATGGCCCGCGTTGAGGCCCTGAGCGAGGCGGATGCAACGCCCAAAGGCTCCGTCGCGATTGCCGCCAAGGGCGCAACCATCGTGATGCCGCTGGCCGATCTGATTGATGTCGCCGCTGAAAAAGCGCGTCTGTCGAAGAAGCTGGGAAAGATCCAAAAGGAGTTGGGCGGTCTGAAAGGTCGTCTGAACAACCCTAAATTCGTCGCATCGGCGCCCGAAGAGGTGATCGAAGAGGCCCGCGAAAACATGGCCCTGCGCGAAGAGGAGGAGACCCAGCTGAACGCAGCGCTGGCGCGTCTGGCGGAACTGGATTGATCCGGTTTACATTTGAATGATGAAAGGGCTGCCTACGGGCGGCCCTTTTTCTTAGGTGCTGCGGTCGATTTTCGTGCTGAGGTGGATCAGGCTTTCGGAACTGCGCACGCCTTTTGCCTCACCGATCCAGTCGAGTGTTTCATCCAACTCTTCGGTGGTGGTGGCGCTGATTTCTGCAATCATATCAAAGCGGCCGGATGTGGTGTGAACACGCATTACGTTTGGCAGCGCCTTGAGGCGTGACAGCACCGCTGGCCCGGCGCGCGGTTCCACCGATAGCAGCGCAGTGGCGCGCAGTGGGCGCTGGGTCGCTTCGCCCAGACGCACGGTATAGCCGCTGATGGTGCCATTTGTTTCCAACCGTTCCAGACGCGCCTGAACCGTGGTGCGTGCCAGATCCAGTCGGCGGGCAAGTTGCGCCACGGGCATACGGGCGTTTTCCCCCAGAAGTGCGAGGAGTTTTTGATCTATTTCGTCGTTTTGCATGAATGTTTCGTAGATCAGACGGTAAAAACTGTCAAACCGATCATCCTGCCCGCGCATAATGACCGAAAGGGACGAAATACTGATGGGGCACAGGACAATAATAACGCACGAACAAGAGGTATGTATGCGCCCCGATCCCCATTGGCTAAGTCCCGAACACCATCTGTGGCGCGAGCAGCCCGATCATCCGGTGATGTATTTTTCGCCTGTGGTTCTGCAACAGACAGCACAGCGATTTTTGGATGGATTTCCGGGGCTTGTGACCTACGCGGTTAAGGCCAATCCGGATGAGGCGGTTCTGGTCAATCTGGTGGCGGCGGGGATCACTGCCTTTGATGTGGCCTCCCCAGCGGAGATGGCAGCGGTGGGTGCTGTCTGTCCTGAGGCGGTATTGCATTACAACAATCCTGTCAGGTCGACAGCCGAGGTCGCCGAGGCTGTCCGGTACGATATTGCCTCTGCCTCGGTCGATTGCCTGTCGGAGCTGGACAAACTCGCGCCACTTGGCACCGATATTGAGGTGACAGTGCGTTTAGCCTTGCCGATCAAAGGGGCGGCTTACGATTTCGGCGCCAAGTTTGGTGTCGACCCAGAGGGGGCAACTGCGCTGCTGAAAGAAGTAGCGGCGCGGGGCTATCGTGCCAGCCTGTGTTTCCATCCTGGAACCCAATGTGATGATCCCACAGCCTGGGCCGCCTATATCCGAGAGGCGGCAGATGTTGCGACAATGGCCGGTGTGCGCATCGAACGACTGAATGTGGGGGGCGGATTTGCTTCGCACCGCGCAGGTGGTGCGCCGGATCTGGAACGGATCTTTGAGGGGATCCGCGATGCCGTTGCAGGGTCGTTTGGTGCCGACGCGCCTGAATTGATCTGTGAGCCGGGCCGTGCCCTTGCATCCGAAGCGTTTACACTGGCCACACGTGTGAAGGCAGTGCGCGATTGCGGTGCGGTGTTTTTGAACGATGGTCTCTATGGCGGTCTGTTTGAATTCCGCGATATTTTCGCTGTCGATCGCCTGCGGGTGATAAATTCAGCGGGCGAACCGCGCACTGGTACATCTCGCCCGCGTACCGTTTTCGGCCCGACCTGTGACAGTCTGGACCAGCTACCCGAACCAGTCGCACTGCCCGACACGCTCAAAGAGGGCGATTATGTGCTGTTCAGTGGTATGGGCGCTTATTCCATGTCGCTGTCGACAGCATTTAATGGCTATGGCTTGTCGCGGCCAGTCACTGTTGCGTCACTTTCGGGCTAAGTCACTGGACATATGATGGGATCCGATTACGCTAACACCAAAGACAAGCGTAGCGCACAGGATCCAGAACATGGAAAAGTTCGGCAAAAGCCAGTCGGTCAAACGGGTTGAGGATATCCGCTTTCTCAAAGGGGCGGGGGGGTATCTGGATGATGTATTGCCCGCTGGCGCATTGCGCGCGGTTGTGCTGCGGTCCCCTGTGGCTCATGCGCGGGTGACGGATCTGGATGTGTCGGATGCACGCGACGGCGAAGGTGTGCATCTGGTGCTGACGGGCGCGGATATGGTGTCGGCGGGCCTGACGCGCAACATGCACGCAATCACGCTGACCAACCGCGATGGCAGCACCGCCGCCGCGCCGCACCGCCCCGCATTGGCAGGGGAACATTTGCGTTTTGTTGGGGAACCGGTGGCTCTGGTGGTCGCGGAAACGCTGGATCAGGCGCGCGACGCGGCAGAGATGATCATGCTCGACTACGAAGATCTTGAGGTCAAAATGGACCTCTGTGTCGGTGGGTCAACCGTCCATGATGTCGCGCCCGACAACCGCGCCTTTGATTGGGGTCTGGGCGATGAGGCGGCAACAGATGCGGCCTTTGCCCGCGCGGCCAAGGTTGTGCGGATGCAGGTGGGCGATAACCGCGTCATCGTTAATTCGATGGAAACTCGCGGTTGCTACGCTGAAATGGAAGATGACCGCCTGCATGTTTGCTTCAGTGGGCAGGGGGTCTGGGGCCCGCGGGATGAATTTGCCCGCTATCTGGATATGCCCAAGGAACAGGTGCGCGTTACCATTCCTGACGTGGGCGGTGGGTTCGGGATGAAAACCATGATGTATCCCGAATACCTCGCCGTGGCGCAGGCTGCGCGGGTTTTGAAACGCCCTGTCGCCTGGGTGGCAGAGCGAGGCGAATCGATGCTATCGGACCACCAGGCGCGCGATCTGACCTCTGACGCGGCGCTGGCCTTTGACGCGGACAATCGCATCATCGGCTATAAGGTGCATACGCTGTGTAACCTTGGCGCTTATAACAGTCAGTTCGGCCAGATCATGCAGACGCAGCTGTTCACCCGTGTTTTAGCGGGAACCTATGATGTGCAGGATACCTATATCCACGTCGAAGGTATCTACACCAACACCACCTACACCGACGCCTATCGCGGTGCCGGTCGGCCAGAGGCGATCTATCTGCTGGAACGCATGATGGACATGGCCGCGCGCGAGCTGGGTGTTGATCCGTGGGAGTTGCGGCGCATCAATTTCATCAAACCCGATCAGTTCCCCTACAAGGCCGCGACGGGGGAAACCTACGATGTGGGCGATTTCACCCGCGTGCTGAACGCGGCGGCGGAACGCTCTGATCTCGCGGGCTTCGCTGCGCGCCGTGCTGCCAGTGAGGCGGCGGGCAAACTGCGTGGCATCGGCACCTGTTACTATATCGAAAGCATTTTGGGCGACCCTGCCGAAGGTGCCAAGGTCGAATTTAACGAGGATGGCAGCGTGACAATCTATGTAGGCACGCAATCAAACGGGCAGGGGCATGAAACGGCCTATATTACTTTCCTGTCCGATCAGACGGGCATTCCGTCCGATCTGATCACCGTGGTGCAGGGCGATAGCGACCGGATTGAGAAGGGTGGCGGTACGGGGGGATCTCGATCTGTTACCGTGCAGGCCAATGCGATGCTGGCCACTGTTGATGTGATGGTTGCCGCCTTCGCCCCCTATCTGGCGGATAAGATGGGAGTGGCAGAGGATGCGGTGACATTTGACCACGAAACCTTCCGTGCGCCGGGGTCGAACATGACGCCCACCTTGGTCGAGGCGGCAGAGATGGCGCGCGCAGATGGCCGCGCCGATCTGCTGGTCCATGAGGCGCGCGCGACCTTACCGGCCCGCAGTTTCCCCAACGGGGCCCATGTGGCAGAGGTGGAGGTAGATCCCGATACCGGCGAAATCACGCTGGATCGCTACACGGTCGTCGATGACTTCGGCAACCTGATCAACCCGATGCTGGCCGAAGGCCAAGTGCATGGCGGTGTTGCACAAGGCGTCGGTCAGGCGTTGATGGAACATGTGGTCCATGACGAAGAGGGGCAGCTACTGACCGCCTCCTTCATGGATTACGCCATGCCGCGCGCCGCCGATCTGCCGATGATCGACTTTTCAACCGAAGCTGTGCCCAGCACCGCAAACCCCATGGGAATGAAAGGCTGTGGTGAGGCTGGCACGGTTGGTGCAATGGCTTGTAGTACCAATGCGGTTCTCGACGCGCTTTGGTCGCGTGGGGTGCGGCAGGTGGATATGCCGCTCACGCCGCTTAGAACATGGGAATTATTACAGGATGCCGCTCAGTAACGTCACCAAACGCCTCATCGAATGGATCAAGCCCGGCCGTTGGTCAGGGCGATCCCCGATGCCGGCGACGCGGGGCAACGTTACGCATGTGATCATACTGGACGGCACCATGTCGTCACTGACACCGGGGTGTGAGACGAACGCAGGGTTGGCCTACCGGTTGATTTCGGAAATCGGGTCGCCGGTGTCTGTTTACTATGAGGCGGGCGTGCAATGGGGTGAATGGCGCCATGCACCGGATGTAATGATGGGGCGGGGGATCAATCGCCAAATCCGCCGCGCCTATGGCTATCTGGCCTCGCGCTACCGCCCGGGCGATCAGATCTTCCTGATGGGCTATTCACGCGGTGCTTATGCTGTGCGCTCCCTTGCCGGAGTGATTGATCAGGTCGGCCTATTGCGCGCCGAACACGCCACCGAACGCAATATCCAACAGGCGTACCGCCATTACGAATGCACACCCGGCAGCGATGCGGCCGCGACCTTTACGCTGGCCTATTGTCATGATGAGGTCGAGATCGAGATGATCGGCGTCTGGGACACGGTTAAGGCGCTGGGCGTGCGGTTGCCGTTTTTCTGGAAATGGGCCGAGGTGAAGCACGGTTTTCACAATCACCACCTCGGGGCCTCGGTCAAACACGGGTTTCACGCGCTGGCGTTGGATGAAACGCGGCAGGTGTTTGATCCGATCCTGTGGGAATGTGAAAAGCCCAGTACATGCCGCGTTGAGCAGGTGTGGTTCCGTGGCAGTCACGGCGATATCGGCGGGCAATTGGATATGTTCCACGCCGCCCGCCCCCTGTCGAATATCCCACTGGTCTGGATGCTGGAACATGCCGAAGCCTGTGGCCTGTCACTGCCCGAGGGTTGGCGCGCCCGCTTTCCCTGCGATGCAAACGCGCCCTCTGTCGGATCATGGCGTGGCTGGGGCAAGATGTTCCTGTTGCGCAAGAAACGCCGCATTGGGCAGGACGTGTCGGAACATATGCACGCCACCGCTACCGCATTGCCCACAGCCCCCGCGCCCCAACGCGCGCAGGCGGCGGCACTGGCCGAACCTGTTCCCGATCCTGTCGGCGGTGAGGTTACTTCATCTTCATGATGATGCAGGTGGTCGATCCGGTGGCATAAAGGCGATCATCGGCGACACCGCGGATTTCGCCATTGGCAATCCCGCTAGAGCGGCCCGCATGTTGCACACGGCCCACTGCGCGCACCTCGGTGCCGACGGGGATGGGGCGGATGATGTTAATTTTGTACTCCATCGTGGTGTAGACGCTGCCTTGCGGCACCTTGGTCATCACCGCGCAGCCCATGCAGCTGTCCAGCACTGTGCCATACCAACCGCCATGCACCGATCCCATCGGGTTGGTCGATTCAAACTGCGGCGCCCCGACAAAGCTGACCTCGCCATCCTCAACAGTGTCGAGGCGGAAGCCCATCAATTTTCCAATCGGCGCAGCTGGTGAGTCGCCGTTCAGCGTGCTTTGCATCGCTTCCAGACCGGAAATGGACAGCATTTCCGCTGTGGTCATCATTTCATCGGCACTGTTGGCGAAATACTGTTTCCGTGTCTCTGTCATGGTTGAGCCTCCCTCGATCCGAGGGAGGCTGTAACTTTCGCGTTAAAGCCGCAAGTGCGCGATCGCATTACGCTACGTTCTGAAGACCAACTTGCGGTGTGATCCCCAGCACATGACATACATCGCGGGTCAGTTCAGGGCGGTTCAGTGTGTAGAAATGCAGCTTGTCAACGCCGCCCTCGATCAGTTCGCTGCACAGTTCAGAACACAGCGCAGTGGCCAAGAGATCTTGCTGGTCGATCCGCTCTGCCTTCTCAAAGGCCTGCGTAACCCATGCAGGCACCGAGGTGCCGCAGCGCTGGGCAAACTTTGCCACACCTTTGAAATTCTCAATCGGCAGGATGCCGGGCACGACGCGATCGTCGATCCCTGCCTTGGCGCAGGCATCGCGGAAACGGAAGAAGGTGTCTGCCTCAAAGAAAAACTGCGTCAGTGCTTCGTCCGCGCCTGCATCCAGTTTGCGCTTCAGCCAGTCAACGTCGGCAGCGGAGGAGGGGCTTTCGGGGTGCTTCTCAGGGTAGGCGCCAACGCGGATGTTGAACTTGCCAGTCTCTGCCAGCGCTTCGATCAGTTCAATCGAGCTGGCGAACCCGTCTGTGTGCGGCTGAAACCCGTTTGCGCCCTTGGGCGGGTCGCCTCGCAGGGCGACAATGTCGGTGACGCCCGCAGCTGCAAATTCATCGGCAATGGCCAGCGTTTCAGTGCGCGTCGCCTCTACACAGGTCAGATGCGCGGCGACGTTCAGGCCCGATGTTTTGTGCAAAGTTGCCACTGCATCGCGGGTCAGATCCCGCGTGGTGCCGCCCGCGCCGTAGGTGACGGACACAAAGCGCGGTGCCAGCGGGGCCAATACCTGAACTGTGTCCCACAGGCGGAACGATGCCTCCAGATTTTGCGGCGGGAAGAATTCAAACGATACAGCAGGCACAGACGGGGAAACGGGCATGAGGGGTACTCCAAACAGAATGACGTGTTGTTTCCCTTGTCGTGAAAAGCTGTATGTGAGACAACTTCATAATACTAATAGTCAAGTTGAGGTTTGTTCATAATGCATATTGAGCTGCGCCACCTACGCACGATCAAAGCGATTGATGAAGCGGGCAGCCTGGCCCGCGCAGCGGATCGGCTGCACATCACCCAATCGGCGCTGTCGCATCAGATCAAACACCTCGAAGAACAAACCGGGGTGGAACTGTTCGTGCGCCGCTCCAAACCAATGCAGCTAACGGCTGCCGGTCGACGCCTGTTGCAAACGGCGGAAAAGATCTTGCCGGAAATGGCCGCGCTGGAGGAACAGTTTAAGGGCATCCTGTCAGGCAAAACCGGTCGTCTGCATATCGCTATCGAATGTCACGCATGTTTTGAATGGCTGTTTCCGGTGCTGGAGCAGTTCCGCAAAGCATGGGGCGAGGTAGACGTGGACATCCGCCCTGGCCTTGCCTTCGATGCGCTGCCTGCCCTGCAGAAGGAAGAGGTGGATCTGGTCGTATCCTCTGATCCAGAGGATATCGAAGGGGTGGAGTTCATTCCGCTATTTGACTACGCGCCGGTCTTTGTCGCCGCCGCCACACATCCGCTGGCGCAGAAAGAGTGGGTCGAGGCCGCTGATTTTGAGGGTGAAACGCTGATCACCTATCCGGTGGACCGCGCACGTTTGGATGTCTTTACCGAATTATTGACCCCCGCAGGTGTGGAGCCTGCTGCCCAGCGGCAGGTGGAATTGACCGCCGTGATCCTTTTGCTGGTCGCCTCAAACCGCGGTGTTGCGGTCCTGCCCGATTGGGTGGTGCGGGAGGTGAAGTATTCCTCTGACTATGTGACCCGCCCGATCACAGAAAATGGCCTTACAAAACGTCTATACGCCGCCGTGCGCACAGAGGATGTGACGCGCCCGTTCGTATCGCACTTCATCCGTCTTGCCAGAACGGAACCCGTGAAACTGCAACGCCAATAACACAAGAGGCCAAAGGCGCGATCGCAACGCAGATATGCACCCTACGCAAGGCGAAACCCCCTTGGCAAAAAGGCAAACCCAGCCTATACGCACGGCTTGAACGCGCGCCGTGGCGCCAGACCGAACAACCGCGCCGAACAAACGCCCGCAAACTCGAGGAGCCTCACCGATGCAAGGCAGTGCAAATCTCAACATCATGATCAAAGCCGCCCGCAAGGCAGGCCGGTCGCTGGTGAAGGACTTCCGCGAGGTGGAAAACCTGCAGGTGTCGATGAAAGGCGCGGGCGATTTTGTGTCCAAGGCTGACATGGCTGCCGAAGAAATCCTGAAGGCCGAACTGATGGGTGCACGTCCCACCTACGGCTGGCTGGGCGAAGAAAGCGGTGAGGAAGAGGGTCAGGACCCGACCCGTCGCTGGATCGTTGATCCGCTGGATGGCACCACCAACTTCCTGCACGGTCTGCCGCACTGGGCCATTTCCATTGCGCTGGAACATAAGGGCCAGATCGTATCGGGCGTTGTTTACGACGCGGCCAAGGACGAAATGTTCTACGCTGAAAAAGGCGCTGGCGCATGGCTGAACGACAGCAACCGTCTGCGTGTATCGGGCCGTCACCGGATGATCGAATCCGTGTTTGCCACCGGCATTCCGTTTGCGGCAAAACGCACCCTGCCTGCCACCCTGCAGGATCTGGCGCGTATCATGCCTGAATGTGCAGGCGTGCGCCGCTTCGGCTCTGCCGCGCTGGATCTGGCCTATGTGGCGGCTGGCCGTTACGACGGCTACTGGGAGCGTGAGCTGAACATCTGGGACATCGCCGCCGGTGCGTTGATCGCGACCGAAGCTGGCGCAATGATCGGCCCGATCCGCGAAGGCCAAGATCCCCTGCGTGACGGCAATCTGGTGATCGCCAACAACGACATTTTTGAAAAATTCGCCAAGATCATCCGCGCCCGCGATTAAGCCGCACGATCTTGAGTGACAGTTTGAAAACCGCCCGCTGCGACAGTCGGGCGGTTTTTCTTTGCGCGCGTGGGGTTAGCGATCACTGGGATGGTTGACCCCATCGGCCCAGTCGACGTCCCCCAGATCACGCGGATTGACGCCTTCGATGCAGGCGGCGTTCACGCCGTATTCATTCGGGTTCGACCGCCGTTGGTGATGGGTGTAGATGCCGCAGGTCTTGCAGAAATGGTGCTTCGCCGTGCCGGTGCCCCACGTGTATAGCGTCAGGTTCTCCGCGCCTCTCACCACCTCAATCCCATCCAGTGGGGCGGATACCGCGATGGCACCACGGCGGCGGCAGAACGAACAATCGCAGCGTCGCGCGGTGTTCAGCCCATCGCTGAGGCGCACGCGCAGCTCAACCGCGCCGCAGTGACAAGTTAGTTTGACGGGGTTTGTTCGCGAAACAGTCATTTTTTCCTCCTTACAGTGGGGATGCGGCTGGTGGAGTAGTGATATTGCACTTCCGGATGGCGTGGGCGACCGCTTTGGCGTTTCCAATAGCCTGTCGCGCCCCGCCGCAGCCATAGGGGAATGGTCAGGACAAATCCGGCAACAAAACCGCCTGCATGGGCCCAGTAAGCGACCCCGCCATCACCCGCATTTGCATCCGCGCCACCAAGGATTTGAAAGCCGAACCAGGCCGCCAGAACGATCCACGCGGGCACGGTGAAGATGCGCACCAGAAAGACGATGAAGAACAGGATATCCACCCGCGCACGTGGAAACAGCAGCAAATAGCCGCCCATCACGCCCGCGATGGCCCCAGAGGCGCCAACTGTTGGCACGTTAGACCATGGTGCGGCTACGACATGGGCCAGCGCAGCAGCCAGGCCAGAGACAAGATAGAATATCAGATAGCCGAGATGGCCCATCTCATCCTCCAGATTGTCGCCGAAAATCCACAGGAACAGCATATTTCCCCCAAGGTGCATCCAGCCGCCGTGTAAAAACATAGTGCTGAACAGCCCATGCAGATCCTCACCCCGACTGATGCGATCGGGATACAGCGCCCACGCGTCAAAGAACGCAAAAAGACGGCGTTGGTCTGCAAACATGTCGGAATAGCCGACGAATATCAGCACGTTGATCGCAATCAGCGCATATGTGACAAAGGGCGTTCTGCTGGACGGGTTGTGGTCGCGAATAGGAAGCATGTTGCAAAATCTCTGCGTTGCAGCGGATGCTGTCAATGTATGATCGCGCAGCCGTGACTTGATCCGTTGGCGATTTGTGCCACCATTTCCGTCATGAAACGCGCCTTGTCCCTCTCCGCTGTCGCCTTTTTTGCAACCATATCCGGTCCTCTTTATGCGTCGGATTGCCCGCCTGTGGCTGATCACGGTGATCAGATCGCGGCGTTGCTTAATCAGGCACGGGTGGCACCGGACGCGCGATCGGGTCAGTTGATCAGCAATGAGATGTGGGCGCTTTGGGCCAAGGCACCGGATGAGGTCGCGCAGGCGATCTTGGATCGGGGGATGTCCAAACGTGCATCCTATGATTTTATCGGGGCCAAAGCGGATTTCGATGCTCTTGTCTCTTACTGTCCCGACTATGCTGAGGGGTATAATCAACGCGCCTTTGTTCTGTTTCTAACACAGGACTATGAAGCAGCGCTGGCAGATCTGGATCGTGCCTTGGAACGCTCACCCACCCATGTCGCGGCTCTTGCTGGTAAGGCGCTGACCTTGATGGGGTTGAACCGTCTGGCAGAGGGGCAGGTGTTGTTGCGTCAGGCCTTGGCGCTTAACCCGTGGTTGCCGGAACGTAGCATGCTGTTGCCGCAGGGCACCCCCGATAAAGACACGGATCTTTGAACGTTTCCAACGCATAACGCTCCAAAAGGGCGTCTTTACACCTGCTATGTTTTCGTTATGGTCGCCGCGAAACCGTTCTTTGGGGCGTTCCCAAAAATGCTGCCCGCGTGGTGGAATGGTAGACACAGGAGACTTAAAATCTCTAGGCCGTATAGGCCGTGCCGGTTCGAGTCCGGCCGCGGGTACCACTATCGTGTTGTGACACGGGGTTGATAGGCTAATATCAAGCCATCGGTGCATGTCAGCGGACAGCAATAGGGACGAGACATGAAGGGTTTGTCACTGCCGCAAATGCGGGCGATCGAAGCAGTTGCTGAAAGTGGGTCGTTTTCAGGGGCTGCCAAACGATTGGGCATTTCCCAGCCTTCGGTTTCCAACCATGTCACCGCTGTTGAAAACCGGTTCCGTACCAAACTTTTGGATCGTCGCGGACATGAGGTGTCAGCAACCGCCGACCTACTTGCCATCTTGCCCAAGATTCGATCCATCCTCGTGCTGGTGGATGAACTGGAACGCACCCTGAACAGTAAAAAGTCATTGGAGACAGGCCAGCTGCGGGTCGGCTATTCGACCTATCAGGTGGCCATGCCTATTTTGACGCGGTTCATGCACCGGTATCCGGCTGTTCAGGTCGAAGCCCGCGCTATGGCGTCACACGATTTGATCGTCGCGCTGGAAAATGGCGATTTGGATGCGATTTGTGTCACCGCTCGGGAATTGCCTGCCCATCTGGCAGGGGCCAAAATTTGCGATATGCGGGTGATTGTGGCGGTCCCGCAGGATCATGAATTTGCTGGTCGCGATAGCGTCGCGCTACGCGATCTGGTTGGTCAGCCGTTGATCCAGCGCGAAGCCAGTTCAAGCACCCGCCGGATGTTCGATGCACAGGCGTCCCTGTTGCAGTTGCAAATGACCACCAGTCTCGCAGTGGGGTCTTGGGGATCTATTGTGGAACTGGTGCGCGGCGGCATCGGTCTGGGCATCGGCCTGGATTGCGAGGTGACGCAAGAAACGGGTATCAGCGCAGTGCCAATTTCTGATCCGGTGATCCCTGTGGCGCAGTTTGTAGCGCATTTGCCCGAACGGCGTATGGTGTCCACCGTGCAGGCTTTCTTGGAAATGGCGCGGCAGGCGTCCAGTTGATCTGACATTTGGACAACGGATCGGTGACGAATTCGCGACAGGATACAATCTATAGCTAAAAACTATCAATTATTATCATTGATCTTAATTGACTATAATCGGGAAGGGATCTTCAGACTCAAAGGCGTTCCCGATGCAAACTCCTGTGCCTCATTCCTCTTCTCTCCCGCAGGATCCATACCTGCTGACCCCTGGCCCCCTGACAACCTCTGTTACTGTGAAAGAGGCAATGCTGCGCGATTGGGGCAGCTGGGATGGCGATTTCCGCGCTATGACCCGCGAAATGCGCCAACGCCTGATTGCTATGCTGGGCGAAGGTGGCGATGCCTATGACTGCGTTCCAATGCAGGGATCGGGCACTTTCGCAGTCGAGGCGATGCTGTCCACCTTCATCCCGCGCGATGGCAAGGCGCTGGTTCTGGCGAACGGCGCCTATGGCAAGCGCGCGGCAGAAACCCTGCGCTACATCGACCGCGCCTGCGTATTGCTGGACAAAGGCGACTACCTGCCGCCGCGGGGTGCAGAGGTTGCGGATATTCTGGCCGCTGATCCTGAGATCACCCATGTGGTTGCAATCCACTGCGAAACAAGTTCAGGCATTCTCAACCCGCTAGCCGAAATTGCCGAGGCCACCGCGCAAGCGGGCCGCAAACTGTTGATCGACAGCATGTCGGCGTTCGGCGCCTTGCAATTGCAGGCAGCCGATTTTCCGTTCGAAGCGGTAGTCTCCTCAGCCAACAAGTGTATTGAAGGTGTGCCTGGTTTCGGTTTCGTCCTCGCGCGCAAAGAGGCGCTGGAGGCATCGAAAGGCAACTGTCATTCCCTCAGTCTTGACCTGCATGCGCAGTGGGTGAACATGGAAAGATCCGGCCAATGGCGTTTTACCCCGCCGACCCATGTTGTCGCCGCCTTCCTTCAGGCGCTGCGCGAACATGAGGACGAAGGTGGCGTTGCCGCCCGGGGTGCCCGTTACACGCATAACCGTGACGTGATGGTTGCGGGAATGCGGGAGCTGGGGTTTGAAACCCTGCTGTCCGACGATTGGCTGTCGCCGATTATCGTCACCTTCTTCTGCCCTGCTGACCCCAAGTTCAGCTTTGACGACTTCTACAATCTGATGAAGTCCAAGGGCTTCATTATCTATCCGGGCAAGCTGACCATTGCGGACAGTTTCCGTGTTGGCTGCATCGGTCGCATGGATGAAACCGTGATGCGCCAGGTGGTGACTGCAGCCGGTGAAAGCCTGGCCGTAATGGGCGTGGGCACCGCCGCACCGCCACAAAGCGCTTTGGATGAGCGTAAAAATCAACAAGCCGCCTGAACCCGCGCGACGAAAGGAACCTAAGAAATGACCAAGTTTAAAGCGGCCGTATTTGACTGGGCTGGCACCACCGTTGATTTCGGGTCTTTCGCGCCGATGGGCGTGTTTGTGAAGGCGTTTGAAACCTTCGGTATCACCGCCACCATCGCGGAGGCCCGCTGCCCTATGGGCAGTGCCAAATGGGACCATATCCGCGCGATGATGGACATGCCTGCGATTGCGGATCAATGGGCCGCCAAATATGGCGCCGCGCCCACCGATGCGGATGTTGATAAGGTTTATGAGGTCTTCGTGCCGATGAACGAAAAGGTGGCAGCTGACTACGCTGACCTGATCCCTGGCACTTTGGAAACCATGGCCTATCTACGTGGCAAGGGGATGAAGGTGGGATCCACCACCGGTTACACCCGTTCGATCATGGAAAACGTCCTGCCGGTGGCCAAGGCAAATGGGTATGAACCCGACAACCTGATCTGCGCTGATGACCTGCCCGAAGGCCGCCCCGGTCCCTTGTGCATGTATCAGTGCATGGTCGATCTGGTGGCCTACCCGCCTTCTGCGATCATCAAGGTGGACGATACAGCACCGGGTATTGGCGAAGGCGTTGCCGCTGGCTGTGTCACCGTTGGTGTTGCGCTGTCCGGCAACGCAGTGGGCAAAACGCCTGATGAATTGGCCGCGATGAGCGACGCCGAGGTGGACGTGCTGCGCCAGAAGGCCACCGCCATTCTGGTCGAGGCAGGTGCGCATCATGTGATCGACACCATCGCCGATCTGCCCGCCCTGATCGACCAGTTAGAGGCGCAGTAACATGGCCCTGAAACGTCCCAACATCCTATTGATCACCGCCGACCAATGGCGCGGCGACTGTCTTGGGGTGGTGGGGCACCCGACGGTCCGCACCCCACATTTGGACCGTTTCGCGCGGGACGAAGCGACTGTGTTCGCCCGCCATTATGCGGGGTGCGCGCCATGCTCTCCGGCGCGCGCCTCGCTCTATACTGGCTTGCAGCAGATGTCGCATCGTGTGGTGCGCAACGGCACGCCGCTGGATGCGCGGTTTGACAATATCGCGCTGGCGGCGCGGCGGGCGGGGTATCGCCCGACGCTGTTTGGCTACACGGATACTTCGCCAGATCCGCGCGGCCTTGTGGCAACGGATCCGACGTTGCAGACCTATGAGGGCGTGCTGCCCGGGTTCGAGGTGGGGCAGGGCCTGCCCGAAGATGACGGACCGTGGCTCGATTGGCTGGCGGAACGTGGTCACGACGTAGACACCGCGCTGCCAATGCAGGCCGCTGCGCCAGAGCCGGGGCAGCGTGTGTCGATGAAGCCCACCCGCTTTAGCGCCGAAGAGAGCCAAACCGCGTTTCTGACCGATGCCTTCTTGAACTGGCTACCAACCCAGGAAGCGGGGCAAGAGGATGCCGGATGGTTCGCGCATCTGTCCTTCCTGCGTCCGCACCCGCCGTTCAGTGCGCCTGCGCCGTTTAACGATATGTATGATCCCGAGGCGGATCTGCCCTACCTTCGTGCTGACAGCGCGGACGCGGAGCCGGACCTGCACCCGCTGGCATCCTATGTGCGCAACCGTCTGACCCTGCAGGGGTTTGTTGCAGGGGCTGAACAGCATGATAGCGCGTTGGAAGAGGCCGATTTCGATCGTATCCGTGCGGTGTACTACGGCATGATTTCCGAGGTGGACGCGCAGATGGGGCGTTTGCTGGATGCCTTGCGCGATCGCGTGGATTGGGACAACACGCTGGTTGTCTTCACCTCTGACCATGCAGAGATGATGGGCGATCACTATATGCTGGGTAAGGGCGGCTATTATGAACAGAGCTATCATATCCCGCTGATGATCAAGATGCCGGGGCATGGCACGCAGGGCGTGCAGGAGAAACTGACCTCAGCCATTGATGTCTTCCCCACACTGTTGGATGCGCTGGGGATTGAGGGCGCGCATGTGCCGAACGGTCGTTCGCTGTTGCCATACCTGAAAGACACCGCGCCGCAGGCTTGGCGGGATGGGGTGATCTGGGAATATGATTTCCGCGATGCGGTGCAGTCCGGCGGTATCAATCGGCCCGATCTGGCGCCGGACCAATGTGTGATGGTGTGCTATCGCAGCGACCGACACCTCTATGTGCACAGCGCAGGCTTTGCTCCGTTGCTGTTTGATTTGGAAAATGATCCTGCCTGCATGCACAACATTGCCGACACCGCACCAGACATACGCATCCGTATGGCCGAATCTCTACTGGCCGAACGTGCCCGTTGTGCAGACCAAACGCTGGCGCGGCACATGGTTTGGGACTGGCACACGGCCTAAGGTTTGACCAGTTGCTAAAAATTCGGGCTGACAGCGCAGAAACGTTGTCAGCCCGTTTCTGTTTGGGGCGCCAAAGTTGTGATGTGACGGTTTTATGAAGCACTCTTAATGATAGCGAAAACCTATAGTTTCAGGGAATTTGCAGTTTTGTCACATAAGCGGGGTTTTAAGGCCCGGTCGCAACTTTGTTGTCTCATCTATGCTTGGAGCAAACCATGACATCGAAATCCATTCTCCTGTCCGGCGCTGCGCTGGTCGCCTTTGCCACCGCTGCCTCTGCCAGCTGCCCCGCGGTGACGGTCGCCGACATGCAGGGCCTGTCTTCTGACTATCCGCAGCAGTTTGAACTGGCGGAATTTGAAAGCAAAGCCAGCTGTGATCTGGGATTTGCGCAGAACCCGGCGATTGCGGATCTGAACGCCCGCATCCTGGGCAACGCAGCACTGGCCGATGTGGCGGATCGCCTGCCGAAAGAGGCGCTGGTTGTGGCCCCTTACGCTGAAATCGGCAGCTACGGCGGCGCCATCACTGGCCTGTCCAAGGCAACTGAATCCGGTACCTCTGACCTGTTGTCGGTACGTCATGTGAACTTCGTCCGCTATGCCGATGACCTGCAAACCGTCGTGCCTAACATCGCCAAGGCCTGGGCGTGGAACGACGCTTACACCGAACTGACCATCACCCTGCGTGAGGGTCACAAATGGTCCGACGGTGCCGCCTTTACCGCGGCGGATGTTGAATTTTGGATGAACGACATCATCCTGAACCCTGATGTGTACGAAAAAACCCCTAGCCGTTGGCTGTTCGCTGGTGAACCGGTGAAGGTTGAGGCGCTGGATGATCTGACCGTCAAATTCACCCTGCCGGTGCCGACCCCCGGTCTGCTGAACCGCTTTGCGGTGGACTATGGCCAGCCGTTCCAGCCCAAGCATTTCCTCAGCCAGTTCATGCCGAAGTATAACGAAAACGCCGAAGCAATGGCGCAGGAATACGGCTTTGAAAACGCTGCTGCTGCCGTTGATTTCTACTACGGTGGGTCGGATTGGAAAGACGTGCCCTCGCCGCTGCTGAAAGACGCGGACAAAGCTGCCAAAATCGGCCGTGCCGTGGTGCCGACGCTGGAAAGCTACATCGTTGTCGAGGAAAGCGCCGAAGGCCGTAAGCTGGTCGCGAACCCCTATTTCCACCAGGTTGATACTGCCGGCAACCAGCTGCCTTACATCAACGAAATCGTTGAAACCTACGTGTCCGACAAAGAGGTCCAGAACCTCAAGATCATGAACGGCGATGTGGTTTGGAAACAGCAGGCGGTCTTCCTCGAAGATTTCCCGCTGCTGAAAGAAAACGAAGCGGGCGGAAACTACACTGTGTCCTTCGCGCCGACCTTTGGTGAAAACGTCTTCTTCTCGTTCAACCGTACCCACAAGGATCCGGTTCTGGCGGCGATCTTCAACGACGTGCGCTTTAACAAAGCGATGTCGGTGGCGATGAACCGGGATGAGATCAACGAGATCGTCTATCTGGGTCAGGGTACCCCGATGCAGGGCGTTCCGGCGGAACCGAAAACCGTTGCCTTTGTCAGCGATGAGGTTCTGAACAAGGATATCAACTACGATCCCGAAATGGCCAAATCGCTGCTGGCGGAAATGGGTCTGAAGGATGCGGATGGCGACGGCACCGTAGAACGTCCCGATGGCAAGCCGCTGGTCGTGCGTCTGGTGTATTCGTCGCAGGGTGTGCCGGTGAAAATGATGGAACTGGTACGCGATTACTGGACCGCAGTAGGCGTGCGTGTGGACCTGAAGGAAACCACATCGGACGAATACCGCGCGTCGGGCAACAACAACGATCTGGACCTGACCACCTGGAAATACGACGGCAACGCTGGCCCAACCATTTCGCAGGATGCCACCGTGTTCATCCCGCCGTTTGGTGACTTCTTCAACCCGGGCACTGGTTTTGGCTGGGCCGCGTGGAAAGACACCGCCGGCGCCGAAGGTGTGGAACCGCCCGCCGACATCGCCAAACTGTGGGATCTGTCGGAACAGTTCCTGCAGCAGGAAATGGGATCGGAGGAAAGCAACCGTCTGGGTGCCGAAATCACCAAGATCCACACTGACAACTTCCTGAAAATCGGCACCGTTGGCGACATCGTTGCGCCCTTCATGTACCGCAACGACCTGACCAACGTGAAGCCGATCAAGGCGAAGACCTACGACTTCTACTGGACCTATCCGTACCGTCCGCAGCAGTGGTTCCTGAAAAAGTAACCCCGCAATAGTCGATAAATCTGGATCAGGGCGCATGCGCAGGCGTGTGCCCTGATCTGACGGAAGGCGACAGCCCACCAAAGGAAAACCCAATGCTGCGTTTCACGCTTGAACGATTGATAGGCATGGTGATCACCATGGCTCTGGTCTCTGTCATGGTCTTTTTGATCATGGAAATTCCGCCCGGTGACTACGCCGACCGCTATGCGTTTCGCAAATACTCTGGCACTGGCGTCAATGTGACAGAGGCGGATATTCAGGCGATCCGCGCGGACCTCGGCCTAGATAAGCCGATGATGTTGCGCTATTTCGACTGGATCGGCGGCATCGTGTTGCGCGGGGATTTCGGGCAGGCCTTTGCCTTTGAAACCTCGGTGGTGAAGGTGATCGGCGACAAGGGATGGCTGACGCTGGGCATTCTGTTTGCCACGCTCTTGGTGACCTATCTGGTGTCGATCCCCGTGGGGATCTTTGCCGCAGTGCGCCGTGCGTCTGCGATGGATTACGGGCTGACGATCTTTTCCTACCTTGGGCTGGCGTTGCCGAACTTTTTGCTGGCGCTGGTGTTACTGTATTTCGCCAACCGCTGGTTTGGTGCCGATATTGGCGGGCTGTTTTCCGATCAATACGCGGATGCGCCGTGGTCGCTGGCCAAGGTGTGGGACATGATCAAACACCTATGGCTGCCTGCGGTGGTGCTGGCGTGGTCGGCGGTGGCCTATCAGATCCAGACCGTGCGCGCGACCATGTCGGATGAGCTGAACAAGCTATCAGTCACCGTTGCCCGCGCCCGTGGGGTGCCGGAAACCAAGCTGCTGATCAAATATCCGGCCCGTCTGGCGATCAACCCGATTGTGTCGACCATCGGCTTTGACGTGAACCGTATCTTTTCCGAACTGCCGATTGTGGCGGTGGTGCTGGGGCTGACGGAGCTTGGGGAGCTGTTGCTGCGCGCTTACCTCGACCTCGACATGTATGTGGCTGGGGCGATCTTGTTGCTGCTGACCTTCACCATTGTTTTCATGAATTTTGTGTCTGACCTGCTGCTGGCATGGCTGGACCCGCGCATCAAACTGGGGGCGTGAGCGATGACAGATGTGACACCTGAAACGACCCCGACCAAACTGACCGCCGAAGAACGTCGCCGGCAGAAATTCTACTCTGCCTCGCAATGGACGCTGATCTGGTGGCGCTTCCGCCGACACAAGGCGGCGATGGTGGCGGCGATGATCTTGGCGGTGATGGCAATCTCGGGCCTGTTTGCCGAGGTGGTCGCGCCCTATGGTCCCACCACGCGCGATGCCAAATATCTGGACGGCGCGCCGCAGATCCCGATGTTTTGCGACCAAAACGGCTGTTCGATGCGGCCCTTCGTGCATGGGGTCAGCACCAAACGCGATCCTGTCACCCTGCGCGCCGTTTCGGTGCCGGACCCTGACAAACGGGTCTATGTCCACTTCTTCGCCAAAGGCGAGGCAAACCATATTCTGGGGGTGATCCCCAACACACGCCACCTGTTCCTGCTGGATGATCCCAAGGCCAAGCTGCACCTTTGGGGCACCGACGATCTGGGCCGCGATGTGTTTTCGCGCACCATCTATGCGACGCGGGTGTCGCTGTCGATTGGGGTGTTGGGGGTGATGATCTCCTTCGTGCTGGCGCTGATCATTGGCGGCGTTGCGGGCTACGCAGGCGGTGTGCTTGATAGCGTGATCCAACGGGTGACCGAGGTGATCCGCGTGGTGCCGATCATCCCCCTTTACATGGGGCTTGCCGCCGCCATGCCGAAGGAATGGTCAACCACACAGGTCTATTTCGCCATGACGCTGATCCTTGGCCTGTTCGGCTGGCCAACGCTGGCACGGCGGATCCGGTCGCAGCTATTGTCGATCAGGAATGAGGATTACGTGGTCGCCGCCCGTCTGGCAGGTGCACGTCCGGCGCGGATCATCGGGCGGCATATGCTGCCCAGCTTCACCAGCTTTATCATCGTCGATCTGGTGATTTCCTTTCCCTACATGATCCTCAGTGAAACCGCGCTCAGCTTTGTTGGGTTGGGCCTGCGGCCGCCGACGGTCAGTTGGGGCGTGCTCTTGCAACAGGCGCAGTCGGTTCGGGTGATCGAACAGACGCCTTGGCTGTTTATTCCTGCGATCTTTGTGGTGGTGGCCGTGCTGGCGTTCACCGTGATTGGCGACGGTCTGCGTGATGCGGCCGATCCCTATTCCGACAGCCACTAAGGGGGACATGTGATGTTGAAAGTGGAAAACCTCTCCATCTCGTTTCAAACGGATGAGGGCATGATCACCCCGGTACAGAACGTCAGCTTCGCCGTGCAGGCAGGGCGCACGCTGGGCATTGTGGGTGAATCTGGATCCGGCAAATCGGTGTCGACCAAGGCGCTGATGAAACTGCTGCCGGGCAACAGCCGCGTGTCGGATGAGGCGCGGATGACCTACACCGACAAAGCAGGCCGTGAGGTGCGTATCGACCAGCTGAGGCCCAAGGGTCGCGATATTCGCCGGCTGCGCGGCGGTGAGATCGGGATGATCTTTCAGGAACCGATGGCGTCGTTTTCGCCGGTTTACACCATCGGCAACCAGATGATCGAAGCGATCCGCCTGCATCAGAAGGTGACCAAGAAAGAGGCCCGCGCGCAGGCAATCGCTATGCTGGACAAGGTCGGAATTTCCAACCCCGTGGGGCGCGTGGATCAATACCCGCATGAAATGTCCGGCGGGATGCGGCAACGGGCGATGATCGCGCTGGCCTTGGCCGCGCGTCCGGCGTTGTTGATCGCGGATGAGCCAACCACGGCGCTGGATGTGACCATTCAGGCGCAGGTGCTGGAACTGATGGCCGATCTGCAGCGTGATCTGGGGATGGGGATGATCTTTATCACCCACGATCTGGGGGTGATTGCACAGGTCGCGCAGGATGTGGCGGTGATGTATCTGGGCACGATTGTCGAAAGCGGCCCCACGGCGGATGTGATCCGCAACCCGCGCCATCCCTATACGCAGGGCCTGCTCAAGGCGATCCCTAGTCTGGATGCGCTGCATGATCGTCTAAGCCCCGTGCCCGGCGACATTCCCAGCCCCAACGAACGCCCGACCGGTTGCCCGTTCCACACCCGTTGTAGCCAGCGCCTGCAGGGGCTGTGCGATCAGCAACTGCCGCCTACCGTTCCCTTGGGCCCAAATCGCAGCGTCGCCTGTTGGCTGGAAACGCCAGAGCATCGCACAGGCGCAGAGGTGGATGCACAACAACAGATCAAACAGCAGGAACCCGCGCAATGACACAGGATGTTTTGATCGAGGTCCGCGATCTGGAAGTGTGTTTTGACATCAAAACCAAAAAGCTCTTCCGCACCGAGGTGCAGCAATTGCGCGCTGTGGATGGCGTCAGCTTTGACATCCGCCGTGGGGAAACCGTGGGGCTGGTGGGCGAATCTGGCTCGGGCAAGACCACAGTGGGCCGCGCCATTCTGCGCGCGATTGATCCCACAGATGGGGACGTGATTTTCCACAGCCGCAAACGCGACGTGGATCTGGCCCATGCCGATGCCAAAGAGCTGCGCGGGATGCGCAAGAAGATGGGCATGGTGATGGGCGAGGGCGCGCATTCCATTTCCGACATGGCGCATGATCTGTTGCGCGCCTTCCGTCCGCGGATGAGTCTGGTGTTTCAGGATCCCTATTCATCGCTTAACCCGCGGATGACGGTGCGCGATATCATTGCCGAACCGCTGATCGCCGGTGGGCTGATGCGCGACCGCGATCAGATCGACCAGCGCGTCCGCGAGATTGCTGCGCGGTGCAAGTTGAACCTAGAACACCTGCGCCGCTTCCCACATGCGTTTTCCGGTGGCCAGCGTCAGCGGATTTGTATCGCACGCGCCTTGGTGACCAAGCCCGATTTTGTGGTTTGTGACGAAAGCGTTTCGGCCCTTGATGTGTCCATTCAGGCCGAGATTGTAAACCTGTTGAAGGATTTGCAGGACGAAATGGGCGTCGCCTTCTTGTTTATCGCCCATGACCTGTCCGTCGTGGCGCAGATCAGCCACCGTGTGGCGGTGATGTATGTGGGCAAATTCGTGGAATACGCCCCGACCGACAGCCTGTTTTTCAAACCGCGCCATCCCTATACCAAGGCGCTGCTCTCCGCGATCCCGCAGGCGGATCCTGATGCGACCTTCAATCCCATGCGGCTGGAGGGGGAGATCCCAAATCCCCTTGCCGCGCCCTCTGGCTGTCGGTTCCACACCCGCTGCCCGATGGCGCAGGACATCTGCAAGGCCAAGGTCCCAGAATGGCGCGAACTGGCACCGGAACACTTTGTCGCCTGCCATTTCGCTGATGAAGCGGAGTAGAGCTAAGCCCTTGCCATTTGTCACCGCGCGGCGCATTGCTGCGCGATGACTGAGTAAAGGATAAATGCCATGACCTGTGATCTGTGTAGTGCGGACCGTGCCGTTGCCCCAATCCCCGTTGCCCCGCGGGATGACAGCGTGCAGCTGTGTGATGTCTGCCAGCAGGGCCTGACGGATGGCCCACAGGACGTGCCGCATTGGAAGTGTCTGAATGACGCGATCTGGTCCACCACACCGGCGGTGCAGGTATTGGCTTGGCGTCTACTGAACCGACTAGAGGCCGCATGGGCACGTGATCTGTTGGATATTGCCTATCTGGAACCAGATGTTCTGGTATGGGCAGAGGCTGGGCTGGAGGAAGCGCCAGACGTCATCCACCGCGACAGCAATGGCGCGGTTCTGGCGGCGGGCGATACCGTGGTTCTGATCAAGGATCTGCCGGTGAAAGGCGCAGGCTTCACCGCCAAACGCGGCACGGCTGTGCGCAACATCTCCCTCGTGCCGGATAACGAGACGCATATTGAGGGCCGTGTCGAAGGTCAGCGGATTGTGATCCTGACCCAGTTTGTGAAGAAGAGCTGATTGCGGATGAGGGTCGCGCCCGACCCTCGGGTGGGCGCATGTAACCATCGTGTTGTGCGGGACGGCTCAAACCAGACTGACCTTATTGTGATATAAGACATCGCAAACGCGCCCTCCCGTGCGGGAGGGTCGGGCGCGGCCCGGGCTGACGCCCGTGCTAAGTGGTTGAGAGGTTGCGCCTAAAAACAAAAGCCCGCCAAATCGGCGGGCTTTCTTCATTCTCTCAGGCAAGCCTCAGTCGCGGGTGCCAGAGAATTTCTCTTGCCACTCTTCGCGCTGCTCATCGCTGATCTTGGCAAACAGAACATCCGGCACGGTGAAGGCGTGACCGGCGGGCAGGGCGCTCAATGCCTCGGCCACATCGCCGGGCCAGCTGTCATCGCTTGCGCCCATCGCCTCCAGCATCTTGGCAGAGGTGAAGGGGATAAACGGCGCTGACAGAACCGCGTAGAGGCGGATCAAGTTCAGACCCAGACGCACCTGCGCCGCTGCCTGTTCGGGATCGGTCTTGAAGGTCGACCATGGCGCTGCTGCCTGCAGGTATTCGTTGCCCGCAACCCAGATGCTGCGCAATTCCTGCGCAGCTTTGCGGACCTCTTTATCCTCCATGAAGCCTTCATAGGCGCGCACCTTGGATGTCAGGTCGGCAATCAGCGCCTGTTCCTGTTCGCCAAAGGTGCCACCTTCCGGAACCGCCTCGGAGAACTTCGAGCGGCAGAATTTGGTGATCCGGCTGACAAAGTTGCCCAGAACGTCCGCCAGATCCTTGTTCACCGACTGTTGGAAGTTTTCCCAGGTGAACTCGCTGTCCGAACTTTCCGGTGCGTGGCTCAACAGCCACCAGCGCCAGTAGTCGGCGGGCAGGATTGCCAGCGCCTGATCCTGGAACACGCCGCGACCGCGCGAGGTGGAGAATTGGCCGCCATCATAGTTCAGGTAGTTGAAGGACTTGATGTAGTCCACCAGCTTCCACGGCTCACCGGACCCAAGGATGGTCGACGGGAACGATAGCGTATGGAAGGGCACGTTATCCTTGCCCATGAACTGCGTGTAGGTCACATCATCCGCGCCCTTGTCGGTGCGCCACCAGCGTTCCCAGTCACTGCCTTTGCCCGCAGCAACCCATTCCTGCGCGCAGGCGATATATTCGATCGGCGCGTCGAACCAGACGTAGAAGACCTTGCCTTCCATGCCTTCCCAGTCCTGTTCGCCGCGTTTCACAGGTACGCCCCAATCCAGATCACGGGTGATGCCGCGATCCTGCAGTCCGTCACCATCGTTCAGCCACTTCTTGGCGATCGAGGTGGTCAGCACCGGCCAGTCACTCTTGCTGTCGATCCAGTCGTTCAACTGGTCCTTCATCTGGCTTTGACCCAAGTAAAGGTGCTTGGTCGCGCGCATTTCCAGATCGGTGGAGCCGGAGATGGTCGAATAAGGATTGATCAGATCCACCGGATCCAGCTGCTTGGTGCAGTTGTCACACTGATCACCACGCGCGCTGTCAAACCCGCAGTTGGGGCAGGTGCCTTCGATATAGCGATCCGGCAGGTAGCGGCCATCGGCGTTGGAATACATCTGGTTTTCAGACACTTCACGGATTAGGCCCTTGTCGGCCAGCACACCGGCGAAATGCTGGGTCAGCTGTTTGTTTTCCTCGGACGACGAACGGCCAAAGTGATCGAAGCTGAGGCCGAAACCAGCTGCAATCTCTGCCTGTTTTTCGTGCAATTCGGCGCAGTAGCTGGCGACGTCCTGACCGGCCTTTGCGGCGGCCAGTTCGGCGGGGGTGCCGTGTTCGTCGGTGGCGCAGATGAACATCACCTCATTGCCGCGACCGCGCTGGTAGCGCGCAAACAGGTCCGCAGGCAGCTGAGAGCCCACAAGGTTGCCGAGGTGTTTGATCCCGTTGATATAGGGAAGTGCCGAGGTGATCAGATGCCGTGCCATAAACCCAAGTCCAGATATACGTGTTGTCCTCCCCTTTAGCGCAAGGGCGCGGCCTGTGCCACCGCTAGATGCGGTTTGTGATTTGTGCAGGGTCCGTGGGCATTTTGCGGGCAGTCACGGTTTCTTGAGGTATTGGCGGCGTTGGGGGCTGGCACTGGGCGGGCGGGGCGCTATGGTCGCGGCAACGGAAATTCGACTTTAGGAACAGGCAATGCAAAAGAAAGAGATGGGCCGCACCGGCGTGATGGTCACCGATATGTGCCTTGGCACCATGACCTTCGGCACCCAGACCAGTGAGGCTGAGGGGCACCGTCAGATCGAAATGGCGCTGGATCACGGGCTGAACTTTATGGACACCGCCGAAATGTACCCGGTGAACCCCGTGGCCAAAGAAACCATTGGCCGCACCGAGGAAATCATCGGCAACTGGATCGCCGCCAACCCCGGTCGCCGTGATGAATTTGTGCTGGCGACTAAACATTCCGGCGCTGGCCTGATGGCGGTACGTGATGGCGCGCCGATCACCGCTGACAGCATTCCTGCCACTGTTGAGGGATCGCTGAAACGGCTGAAGACCGATTGCATCGACCTCTATCAGTTCCATTGGCCCAACCGCGGCAGCTACATGTTCCGCAAACATTGGAACTACGATCCCTCTTCGCAGAACCGCGCTGACACTGTCGCGAACATCGAGGATACGCTGGGCGCGCTGCAGCGTGAGGTGGAGAAGGGCAATATCCGTCACTTCGGCCTGTCGAATGAGAGCGCATGGGGCACCACCCAGTGGGTCAATGCTGCTGATCGTCTGGATCTGCCGCGGGTGGCGACCATTCAGAATGAATATTCGCTGCTGTGCCGGATGTATGACACCGATCTGGCCGAGGTGTCGGTGAACGAAGACGTGGGGCTGATCTGCTATTCGCCGCTGGCAGCGGGTCTGCTGACCGGCAAATATCAAAACGGTGTTGTCCCCAAAGGATCGCGCATGGACATCAACGGTGATCTGGGCGCGCGGAAAACAGACCGCGCCTTTGCCGCCGTGGATGCCTATGCGGCGCTGGCGGCGGAACATGGTCTGGATCTGGCCAACATGTCGCTGGCCTGGGCGCGTCAGCGGCCCTTTATGTGTTCGGTCATTTTCGGTGCCACCACCGAGGCGCAGTTGCAGCACATTCTGGAAGGCAAGGATCTGGTCCTGTCGGATGAAGTGATGGCCGCAATTGACGAGATCCACAAACAGCACCCGCTGCCGTTCTAAGCTGCGGTTAGGGGAGGGGCCGATGGACGCGCATTTGTGGATCTTCATCGCCATGATGGCGGCAGGGTTTCAGACCCTGCGCTTCATGGTGCAAAAGCTATTGTCCATGGGCACCCTGTCCAGTGGCGGCGCGACATTGGCGCGGTTTGTCTATGCCGCGCCTTTTGTTGCAGCGCTGACGCTGGGCTATCTGGGCGTTCAAGGCGTGGCTTTCCCCGCCTTGGGCGCGATGTTCTGGCCCTTCGCACTGGTGGGGGCATTGGCGCAGATCTTGGCGACGTGGTGTGTGGTGGCGCTGTTTCATCACCGAAACTTTGCCGTTGGGATCACGTTTAAAAAGACCGAGGTGGTGCAAACCGCTTTGGTCGGCTTCCTCGTACTGGGCGATCGTATTTCGATGCTGGGCTTGGCGGCGATCTTTGTCGGGCTGGGTGGTGTTCTGGTGCTCTCTGGCCGGCCAGAGGGTAAGGGCGGTTTCCTTAACAAAGGTGCGGCGCTGGGCCTGTTGTCAGGCGCGTTCTTTGCCATCTCTGCCGTGGGTTATCGTGGTGCAACGCTGGAGGTGGGCAGTGAGGATCCGCTGCTGCGTGCGATGGTGTCGCTGATGTTTGTCACCGCCTCGCAGGCGGTTGGCCTGTCGCTGTTCCTGCGCTGGCGCGAACCGGGCGAAGTGGGGCGTGTTTTGGCCAGTTGGCGGCAGGCGATCTGGGTCGGGCTGTCGGGCCTTGGTGGATCACTGTGCTGGTTCTGGGCCTTCACCCTGCAGAACGCGGCCTATGTGTTTGCCGTGGGGCAGGTAGAGGTGATCTTTTCCATCTTTGTTTCCACGCTGGTGTTCCGCGAAAAGCTGACCAAGAACGAGGTCTGGGGGATGGTTTTGATCACCCTTAGCGTTATGACGTTGGTTCAGTCCCTGTAAGTAGGCCCAGTAAGCGGGCCAACGCCTTTCAGCCGTAGGAAAAGGTTCTGTTCCTCATCGTTCTTATAGAACGGAACGGAGACCGGCGGTTCTGCCTGATCAAGGCGCGCGGCGACCTCTGCCAGCACCACCTCGGTGATGAAGGGCAGATCGAATTCGCGCACTTTGGGCAGCGGGATCCATTGCAGGTGGGACAGCTCATCGCAGGCGGCGCTGAAATCGTCCAGATCACTGACAATGTGATCGGCATCTAACAGGAAGAACCGCGCATCAAACCGGCGCGGGCGGCCAGTGGGGGTGATGGCGCGGAACACAAACTGCAGCGCTGCCGCGTCGGGGCGGTACCCTTGGGCGGCGAAACCAGCCCAATCCTCAGGGGCATCGGGCCAGTCGCCGGGTTTGCCCAAAATCAGACCGGTTTCTTCCCACAACTCACGAATTGCCGCCGCCGCCAGGGCGTTTGACATATCGCGCGGCGCATCTTCCAGTAGGCGGGCGCGGCAAACTTCTGGCAGGGCGGTGAGCAGCGGCACGTCTGCGTCGGCGGCATCAACGGCGCCGCCGGGAAAGACAAACTTGTTTGGGAAAAATGCAGCCTTGGCGCCACGTTGGCCCATCAGGATTTGGGGATCTGTATGACGGTTGCGCACCACAATGATGGTGGCCGCGTCGCGAATTGCCGTTTTGTCCACGCCGTTTGTCGTCATGCCGTTCCCTGCCTTCTCTCTGCCGCGCGTTTCGACCTGACACAGTGTCAGGTCGATGCCGAAGGGATTAGCCGGTTTTGCCGAACCCGTACATGCGCCGCGCCCATTGATACCCGATCATCGCGCCCTTCAGTCTGGGCAGAAGGTAGAGCGATAGCACCACCGTGCCAACACCGAAGATTTCGATCATCACAATTGGCGAGGGACGCCAAGTTTCAAACACGACATGCAGCAGCGGGGCCAGCAGGTGACCAACCACCAGAATGGTCAGGTAGGCAGGACCATCATCGGCACGGTGATGGTGCAGTTCTTCGCGGCAGACCGGGCAGGTGTCGCGCACCTTCAGATAGCTCTTCAGCATCGGGCCTGTGCCGCAATTGGGGCACTTGCGGCGCCAGCCGCGCAGGATGGCGGGTTTGGTCGGGCGCTCTTCGGCGAGGGTGACGTCGGTCATCGTGGCTCTCTTAACAAATTGATCCGAACAGAATGAAGCAAAACAGATAAGATGAAACCCCTCTAAATGTCGCCGCGTCGTGTTGTCGCAAAAGGCTTGTCTTATGTGCATCTTTAATCGGGGAACGCTGTTGATCGACGGGCCGAAGAGGCGGGGAAAAACTTTTTCATTTTTCTGCGACGGAAGTTTTCTGGCGGTGCGTATCAGTCTGCACAAACCGGATGAAACACCGGTGAAAACCTCCCCGGGCCACGACTGGCCCAAACGTCAGATGAAAAGGAAACACACCATGAAACGCACCGCATTGATCGCTGGCCTGACCATTTTTGCCATTGCAGGCACCGCAGTGACCGCTTCGGCGATGGGGCCAGGCAAAGGTGGCCATAAGGGCCCAATGCTGGAGTTCAGCGCGTTGGATCTGGATGGTGACGGGCTGCTTACGCAGGATGAAATGCACAGCGCCATGCAGGCAGAAGCGGCCAAGCGCTTCGCTGCGGCTGATACCGATGGCGATGGCGCCTTGAGTGTTGAGGAAATGCTGGCCAAGGCCGAGGGTGAACGCGCCGAGCGGATGCAGCGGCGTGTTACCAAGATGATCGAAAAGCGTGACACCAACGGCGACGGCCTGTTGAGCGCCGAAGAAATGCAAGGCGGTAACGGCAACAATGACCGCAAGGGTCGGCTCTTCGCCAAACTGGACCAGAACGAAGATGGTGCGCTGAGCGAAGAAGAGTTCGCGGCAATGAAAGAGCGTTTTGGCAAGAAGCGCATGGGCGGCAAGCACGGCCAGCGTGGTGAAAATGGCGGTGGTCAGGATCAGAACTGATCTGTCACTGTGGCAGTTGCGTCCCCAAGCAGTGCCCAGCGTCCCGCCTCAGCGTCGATCCTTCGGGATCGGCGCGTAGAGGGGAATATGCGGCTCGGGGCAATTGCCCTGCTTGTTGGAACAGGTTACGCCTAAGTCGGTATGGATATGGCCCTCGACACATTGAGTGAGATCCCTGATGACGCGCTATTGGTGTTGTTTGCCAATGGCGATGCGGCAGCTGCGCGGGCGCTGAACCTGCGGCTGACCCCGCGTGTTTTTGCACAGGCGATGCGCATGTTGGGCAATCGTGCCGAGGCAGAAGATGTCGCGCAGGACGCGATGATGCGTTTGTGGAAAATCGCCCCGGACTGGCGACAAGGCGAGGCCAAGGTAACAACCTGGCTATATCGCGTGGTGGCAAATCTGTGTACGGATCGTTTGCGGCGCCGTCCCAGTGTTGGGATCGATGCTATTCCGGAACCTGCTGATGACAGCGCCAGTGTCGCTGACGGAATGCAGGATCGTGCCCGTCTGGACGCGCTTTATCGCGCACTGGACACATTGCCGGACCGGCAGCGTCAGGCGGTGACACTGCGCCATATTGAGGGGCTGGCAAATCCCGAGATTGCCGCCATCATGGACATTAGCACCGAGGCAGTCGAAAGTTTGACCGCACGGGGCAAACGCGCGCTGGCAGCGGCTCTCGCCGGTCGGCGCGAGGATTTGGGGTATAGCGATGGATAAGAACAGTTTGCAAAACGGCGGGCAGGGCGATCTTCCGCTTGATGATCTGCAATCCGATGAACTGGCCGCGCTGGATGATCTGTTTGCGCTGGCGCGCGGCACCGTCGGTGCTGACGATGCGTTCCAGCCCAGTATGGGGCTGATGGATCGCGTTATGTCTGATGCCTTAGCGGTGCAAGCTGTGCCACAGGTGCCAGCGGCTGAGGTCATCGCCCCGCGCGCACCGCACCCGTTGCAACCTGCCTTCTGGCGCAACGCTTTGGCAGCGCTGGGCGGTTGGCCGGCAATGGCGGGGTTGGTGTCGGCTTCAGTTGCCGGGATCTGGATCGGGATGAACCCGCCCAGCCTGTTGAGCGACAGTGCTGCAACTGTTCTGGCACTGGACAGTGACGATTATCTGGTGGATGTGTTGCCGGGATTTTCGGCGGAAATCGACAGCACCTTTTTCGAAGGCTGAGTGAAAGGCGAACTGATGTCACAGGATCCAAACATGACCCCGAACGCCCCCCAGCAGAAAACGGCCAGACAGGCCGCAATGAAACCGTGGGTGCGCGGGCTGTTGTTGCTGTCGCTGGCCCTGAACCTCGCAGTTTTGGGTATGGTCGCAGGGGCCTATTTCCGCTTTGGCGGACCCGACAGTGACAAACGTCCGGCACGAACGGATCAAATTGCAGGGGCTTATACGCGTGCTCTTGCCCCAGAGGATCGCCGTTCGATCTGGCGCGATATGCGCAAGCAGAGCGTACAAATGCCCAGCCGGGCTGAAATGCGGCGGACCCATGCACAAGTTCTGGCCCTGTTGCGTGCCGACCCGCTTGATACTGATGCGCTGGCTTCGGCGCTGGGGCGTCAGATCGAATTTGGCCATGCCCGCGCCGAACTGGGACAGATGCTGCTGGTCAAACACCTGTCAGGCATGACGGCGGCAGACCGTGCCGCTTATGCAGATCGGCTGGAAGATGCGTTGAAAAAGCGCAAACCCGACCACAAGGATCGCGGCGCGAAATACAAACGCCAAACCGATTGAGCGCGCGGGAACGCTTTTGCTGTCGCGAACCGCTTGTCAGTTTGTGGTTTTCGTGAAAAGCAACGGTAACTCTGTTCTGCCATCCAGCTTAATGAGGCCGCTTATGTCCAACCTGTCGCCAGACGCCGCTGAAACGCTTGCCCTGCAGGTACTGGGCTGGTTGGCTGGAAATGACGAATTGCTGCCGGTGTTTATGGGGGCATCTGGCGTATCTCAGGACGATCTGCGGGTAAACGCAGGGAGCCCAGAGTTTTTGGCATCAGTGTTGGATTTCCTGTTGATGGATGACGCCTGGGTGATCAGTTGCTGTGATGCACTCAATCGCCCCTATGACAGCTTGATACACGCACGCGCTGCATTGCCCGGTGGGGCACAGATCAACTGGACCTGACCCGAACGGCTACAGAGTTGGCAGTGGCATGGTCCCGCTGCTTCTTAGCTTTTGCAACAGCCGCTTCAGTTCTGCTTCTTCGCCCGCGCTGAGGGCGGCGCGCAGTTGCGTGGCGTTGTCCTGTGCAAAGGGCGTGCAACGTGGGATCAGGGCGGCGCCGCTTTTGGTCAGAACCACTTGCCGTGTGCGCTTGTCTTCTGTGCCCATGCTGCGTTTGAGCCACCCCTTTTGCTCCATTTGACGCAAAGCCCGTGAGGTCGCTGTACGATCAATGCCGACGAAATCCGCGATATCAGAAGGTTGGCTCAGCTCTTCGTTGCCAATGGCCAGTAAAATGCACCACGTCGTGCGCGTAAGGCCCGCGGTCTTTAGATCCTCATCCAAGCGGCGTTCCTGTTGGCGGGCCGCAATCGACAGGTGATAGCCCAACGATTGATGCAGGCGGTAACGGCGGTCTGGGTCGGTGGAGGGCGGGTTTGGCATGGGCGCAGACGATAACATGGCGCGCACGGTGTCAAGGCCGCTGCGTTCAGTCTGCGGGGTAGTGGGAAGCGAGACGACAGCACGGGTCAATGATTTTCCGTGGTGTTTGGGGAACCTTGGTTTTAGCGCTTGCCTCCGTCGAAAACTGCCCGCAGGGTGCGGCGCGACACAACTGGTTTTGTCCACCCCAAGGAGGAGAGGCGCAATGGCAAGCAACAGTAAGCTGGATGGGATCCTTTTTGATAAGGACGGCACGCTGTTTGATTTCCGTGCGACATGGGACACTTGGGCGGGTGAATTGATTCTGGAATTGGCCGATGGTGATGCCGCACGCGCTGGCGACATCGCCTATCACATGGCGTTTGATCTGGAACTGGGTCAATTTTTGCCACACAGCCCGGTCATCGCGGGCACGGGGCGCGAAGCCGCTGAATGCGCGGCACGCGCATTGCCAGGTGTTGATCTGGACGCATTGGAAGCCCGCATGAATGCCAGCGCCGCAGCTGCGCCATTGACGCCTGCGGTCCCACTTTCGCCATTGCTGAAGGGGCTGGCCGCGTCCGGTTTGGCATTGGGGGTCATGACCAATGACAGCGAAATGGGCGCTCACGCTCATCTGCAAGGGGCAGGCGTGGCTGACCATTTCGATTTCATCGCGGGCTTTGACAGCGGGTTTGGCGCTAAACCCGATGCCGCGCCTTTGCTGGCGTTTTGTGACCGTATGTCGTTGACGCCAGCCCGTGTGGCAATGGTTGGTGACAGTGCGCATGACCTGATCGCCGGACGCGCGGCCGGAATGGTGACCATTGGCGTATTGACCGGTATTGCGACCGAGGCAGACCTGTCCCCACTGGCAGACGTTGTGTTGCGTGATATCGGCGCCTTGCCTGATTGGCTGGCGACCTGATCGCGCAGCCGCCGCAGATGTGTTGACGCCTTAGCAGAGCTATTTTGACTGTGGGGCAATCCACGTAAACGACTTTTTAACTTCTCCATGTGAATGTGGTGCAGCAGTGATGTTGTGCGTTTGATGAAATCTGCGCGCAACTAGGAATGGGCAGGTTTGACGCCAGTTCCAGCAGCATGGGGAGGACGAACGCGCAGTGCGGCTGTGCCTGTTCCTTTCCTTTGCCAGTGGAGCGGTGGCGCAGGAAAACGGGTGTGGCGGGATGGCGCAACAAAATCACGGACTGATCAATCGTGTGTTGCAGCGTTTTGTGCGTGACCGCTTCGGCGCGGATGTGTGGCGGCAGATCGCTGACGATTTGGGTTTGGTTCCGCCTCGGTTTGAACCGATGTTGCACTACGATGTCGCGCTGACGCAGCGTGTTCTGTCTGAAATGCAGCAGATATCGGGAAAACCCCGTGAAGATTTGCTGGGCTGCATTGGCGCATATTTGGGCGGGCACCCCCACATGATCGCATTCCAGCGGTTGTTGCGCTTTGGTGCGGACGACTTTGATGGTTTTTTGCGATCACTCGAAGACGTGCCAGATCGTGTGGCGCTGTCGATTCCGGGATTGAACCTACCCCAAATAGAGGTTCAGAGGTCGCATGATGTCATTCGGGTGGTATGTGTTGGCCAGTGGCCGGAATACGCGCTGGCCCTGCGCGGCGTCGTACAGGCGATGGCGCCTCAATATGGTCGTCACGCGATGGTTGAGGTTGTTCCTGTGATGCAGTCAGGATGCGCTGCGTCTGTGTCGCGTACGGATCTGTTGGTCCGATCGCAATCATGCGGCGGTGCCGGTGGCGTTACCGCTTTCCCTGGTCGTATATACCGCCACCAGGGGCTGGCACAGCGACGCCCAGATCAACTGCCCTCGGTGCGTCGGGGGGCTAGCAGATGATCCCAGTTCACCCCAGCGGCGATGATACTGCGATAGCCGCCGATCCCTTGCCGAAGGTGCGCCCGACAACGTTGCCGGTTCATCTCCATCAGGCGCTATGCCAATTGATGCCGTTTCATCTTTTTGTAGATCAGGATGGGGTTGTCTGTGATCACGGACCCTCCATTGCCAAACTGCTGGGTCAATCAGACCTCAGGCAGTTGCACGTTCAGCACCTATTGCGGTTTGAACGTGAAAAAGGGCGGTCGTTGGCCGACATCGCACAGACTGCTGATGGAAAGGCATGTCGTCTACGGTTGGTACAGCAACCTAATATCGCATTGCGCGGTATTATAGCTGCCCTGGCAGCGCCGGATCAGGCCGCGGCCGATGCGGGGTGGTTGCTGAACCTGTCATGTGGCCCTGCGATGCCTGATCTCTTGCGGCAGGGAACATTGACTGCGGCGGATTTTGCGCCAACCGATATGGCCGTTGAAATGCTCTACCTGACGGAGGCAAAATCGGCGGCCATCGCCGCCAGTATGCGCCTGAACCGGCGACTGCAGGGGGCCAAGACCGAGGCGGAAATGCTGGCCAGTACGGATATGCTCACCGGTTTGCAAAATCGGCGCGTCATGGATGAAACCTTGGCCCGTTTTTGCCAGACGGGCACCGCCTTTTCGCTGATCCATCTGGATCTGGACTACTTCAAGCGGGTCAATGACAGCCTTGGCCATGCTGCGGGGGATTTCGTTCTGCAGGAGGTGGCTAATATCATACGCCGTGAACTGCGATCAGAGGATACGATTATCCGTTATGGCGGCGATGAATTCGTGCTGATCCTGCGTAACGCCGTGCGGCGGAACGAACTATCAGGCATTGCCAACCGTTTGATTGTCGAGATTACCAAGCCGATGCGGTATTTGGGTCACGTCTGCCAGGTTTCAGCCAGCCTTGGGATCGCCCGTGCAATCGCGGGCCAAAAGGTAAATCCTGCGCAAATCTTGCACGATGCGGATACGGCGCTCTACGCGGCAAAACATGCGGGGCGGGGGTGCTTTCGGTTTTTCCAGGCACGTGTTCCCACGACATCGAACTCCAAAGATCGCAACACTCTCTGATCCGGAAACGCAAAACCACCCGACACAGGATCGGGTGGAAATGGCATTTAGACATTGGGTTGGCTTAGCCAGCGGCGCGGGCCTCGGGTTTGAAACCGATTTGGTCCGAAACGGTAAAGCGGCCGCCTTGCAGTTTTTCGATCTTGCCGTCGCGAAGAAGCTGGCCAAAGGATCGCAGGCCATCTTCGCGGCTGAAGGACATATTGTCGATCTGGCGGGCTTTCTTCATCAGCTGCGGACGCGAGAATTGATCCAGACCTTCGACATGCGACATGTACGACGCAGCTGCCTCCAGCAGATCAGGCAGTTCCTGCGCGCCGACGGTTTCGGCAAATTCCGCAAAGCTGCTGAATTCAGCAGGCGAAGTTGCGGCGGGCTCAACAGGGGCTGCAACAACATCGGGTTGGATGCGACGCACACGGCGCGGGCGTACAGGCGCCACCGCTGGTGCTGCCTCGGCAGGTGCCTCGGCAACTTCGGGCGCGGTGTCAACGCGTTGTTCGGCAACCAACTTTAGTGGTGCGGCAGCTGCGGTGTCGCTCGCTTTTGCAGCATCGGCGCGGGTTGGGCGGACGACGTCGTTCAGGTCTGCGCGGTAGGCGTGCGATCCAGTTTCGCGCGCGTTTAGAACGCCGCCGGCATCGGTTTCGGCACGGTTGGCCTGAACGGCGGCGCGCAGATGGGCGATCGCGTTGCGGCGATGCGCGCCCTCGGGGTTGTCCATTTCCGAAGCGGTCTTGTCCATCAGGCGCTCGACATCTGCTTCTTCGGCTTTGTCCGCAAAGATCGAGCGCACATCTCCAGCGTCGAGAGGTTGTTCCGCCTCATCGCCAAATTCCGCCTCTACTTCAGACAGTTCGCGTAGCAGATCCGCCTCTTCCTCGGCGCTCAGCGCACTTGGATCGACCGGCTCTGCAGCGGGGGCAGGGGCTTCTTCCGCGGTGCTGTCGGTCAGCATGCCAGCCTCGTAGTCGGCGCGCTTCATTTTGACCACGCGCACAGGGCGTACAGGGCGAACCGGCGCAGGTGCATCTTCGGGCAGATCCAGAACGGCCTCTTGCGGCAGTTCTTCAGGCTGCTCAGGCGCTGCCTCGGCTGGTGTCTCGCTTGCGGCCTCTTCCGGTGCAACCTCTGCCACATTGGTGGCGATGTCTTCGGCGTCCTCTTCGATCATGTCGGCGACGGCTTCGGGCTCGGCTACCGGTTCAGGTTCGGCGTCACGAACTGCGGCAAGGATGGCGTCAAAATCATCCTCGGCCTCTTCTGCAATCTCTTCGCTGACCTCAATGCGGGTTTCCAAAGCTACGTCTTCAGCGGCGTCGACCTCAGCGTCATCTTCTTCAGTTGCGTTCAACTCGGCGATAGCGGCCAATACGGCAGGATCGACGTCCTCATCTGCGGCCAGTTCCGGCAGATCTTCAACGGCTGGTGCTGCGGTTTCAAGGATGGCGTCAACTTCGGGTGCAGCAACGTCCATCTCTTCGGCATGTTCGTCTTCGAGATAGTCATCCTCACCGGCGTCTGTGGGCGTCGCGTCTTCGGCAACGTTCTCGTCGAAAGCTTCGGCAATTGGTGCCGCAGCTTCGGCATTGCGCGAGACAACGGCGCGGATGCGTTGCAGTTTGTTTGCAACACTGTCTTCGTCAGTGTCGGTGGCCGGCGCGGCCTCTGCGGCCTCCTCGGGCAGCGGGTCGGCGTCAATGATTTCAGGTTCCGCTACGGGGGCTTCCGCTGCGGGTGCCTCTGCTGACGGAGCTACCTCGGGCGCGGCCTCCTGAACCAGGGCTTCCACTGGGGCTGCAACAGGGGCGGGTTCTGCGACCGGTTGGGCGGGAGTTTGCGCCGGCGCAGCAACGGCAGCCGGAGTTTGCGCTTGTGCGTTTTCGGCTGCGCGCAGGTGAATGGTGCCATCGTCCTGACGTGCCACAACCTGACGGGCGATTTCGCGTTCTGCGATGCGGGCCAGCATTTCGGCGTCCGGCGTCGGAGGTTCGGCGCCAAAGTAACGGTCATCTGCGGCCAGATCGCGGAAATATTCTGCAATCGACTTCATCGTGTCGAAAGAATCGTCGAACCCTTCCAGGGTGCAAGAGAAGGTCCCGTAAGAAACCGTTAAAACTTTGTTGTTCGTTACCATTGTAAACTCGCCTTTCTCGCCTCTGGCTGCCATACCCCTGCACAAAAGGGGCACGTGTCGCGTCTCAGGGTTTTGTTTACCAACTATATCCCGCCGAAAGGTGAACGATTCTTAGAAAAGAACGGTATCATTTTATGGCTAAATTGTGGTCACCTTTTAGAAACGGCGGGAATTGCCACATGTTGAACAAGATTGTGCAGTCTGAATTTCCAGTGACGCTACTTGGGGCGGGACGGGTCGATCTGGCAGTTCTGGAAGAGGCGCTAGGAATCGCTCCCACGTTGGTGTGTGCAGACGGTGGCGCGGATCATGCGCTAGGGATTGGTCTGCGTCCCGAGGCAGTGATTGGTGATCTCGATAGCCTGTCAGATGAGGCGCGCACGATATTGCCCGCGCATACGCTGCACCATATCGGCGAACAGGACAGCACCGATTTTGATAAGGCCCTGCGCAGTGTTGCGGCGCCGCTGGTGTTGGGGGTCGGGTTTGATGGCACACGCGTGGATCATCAATTGGCGGCGCTGAATGTGTTGGTGCGGCGGGCGGACCAGCGTTGTATTTTGCTGAATGAGGATCAGTTGATCATGGTTGCGCCGCCGCTATTGGAGGTGGCGTTGCCCTTGGGCTCTCTCGTATCGTTGTTTCCGATGACAGCGGTGACCGGACGGTCTGAGGGGCTGCGCTGGCCGATCGATGGATTGCAGTTCGCACCAGACAGTATGATTGGTACCTCGAACGAGGTTTCTGGCCCTGTTCGCTTGGAAATGGATCAGTCGGGGATGCTTTTGATTCTACCGCGTGCGGCGCTGGGGTCGGTGATTACGGCATTGGGGCAGCAGTCTGCGCATTGGCCTCGGCGGTGATCTGGCGCTGAGTGATCTGTTCGCGCCAGATGATATAGAGCCCCGCGCCAAGCGTGATCAGAATGCCAAGGCTGGCGAGCGGCCCGGGCAGATCACCAAAGATCAGCCAGCCCATTAGGGTGGCAAATGGGATCTCCAGATATTGCATTGGGGCCAATGTGGCAGAGGGCGCATAGCGTAGTGACCACGTCATCATCAAATGTGCGACCGTACCGATCAAACCGCTGGCCAAAACCAACAGTGCGGTGTGTCCCTGCGGCCAGACGATCTGTAGCGGTTGGATGTCCGTCGATGCGCCGATCAGCAGTGCAGGGATGAGTATTCCGCAGGCGATCAGGCCAGAGACGACCTGCAGACCGATGGGGTCTGTCTCCTTCGCAAGTTGGCGTGTTGATAGCATGAACAGGGCAAAGTTCACGGCAACCCCTAGCGGCAGCAGCGCGGGCCATCCCACGGCGGCAAAGCTGGGCTGCACCACCAAAAGCGTACCGATAAAGCCCACGATGCAGGCGATCAAACGACGCGAGCCAATCTGTTCGTGAAGCACATATTTGCCCAAGAGCAACATGATAAACGGCATGACAAAGGCAATCGCCACTGCATCCGCCAGCGGCAGATAGCCAAGGGCAGTGAACATCATGGCGATGCCCGTGATATGCAAAACAGTGCGCCAGATAAGGATAGACAACATACGCCCGCGTATGCGCCAGGGGCGTTTTGTGACGATCATGATGGGTGCCAAAAACAGCGCTTGCAGCAGAAATCGCGCCAGCACCAGAACCCCAAGTGGCAGCACGCCATAGAGCAGTTTTGCAACCGCATCGCCCAAAGGGGCGGCAATGCAAAATCCCAGCATCAAAGCGATGCCGAGGAGGGGGCGGTCAAGGATCTGTGTCTGGCTCATTGGGCCAGTTTTCACGGATCACGCCGCTTGGCAATGGCGGGGGAATACGGCACGTTTGGTTTTATCCAGATTGACGTATTAGGATTTTATTGAGGTTTTGCTGGTATGTGTGAACGACGCGAGGGGGCTGTGTCTCTTGGTCTACGCGGGTTGCTGCGTAGGGCAGCTGTCGCTTTGGAATGCATTCTTGCCTTATGGATTGCGGCGTTGATTCCCACCGCCCCTGCGCTCGCGCATTCGCCCTATTATGGCGATACAGCCGCGATTTCAGTGCCGCAGCTTGGCGATCTGTGGATTAAATTGCTGTATGGCGATGGCATCATCGCTGCCGATCCGGTGCGCGCAGTGCTTGTTGATGCTGACGGGCGGGCCCTGGCCATTTCGCCTTTGGCGGATAGCTTGAGTTTGCATTGCAAGACGCAGCAGGGTGGGGCGGAGTGCGTCGTCTTTGATGCATCGAAGAGGCAGGTGTATTCGCTGTCACTAGACTGGTTGGCGCGCACGCCTCAGCGAGCAGAGGCGAGGGTGATCGAAGTGCGGGGTGCCCCGACGATGTATCCTGACCACCTTGGAGAGGCCTATGGGTTTTCACTGCGCGCAGCAGGCTGGACAGAGGCATTGACGTTCACCGCCCAGCGTTTGGCGCAGGAGCCAATGGGCTTCGTACTGTCTGTCATTTGGTGTGTCCTAGTCCTGTGGTGCCTTCGCCCGCTGAGCCGATTGGTGCTATGGCTGGCAGGGCGCGGGGCACGAGAGGGCGCCACGGTATGGCGTATTGTGCTCTCTGCACTGCAGATTGCGGGCGGGACCTTCATGACGCTGACGACAGTGCTTTACCTCTTGGTGACACCTGCGACAGGATTGGGCTTTGCGCTGACTTTAGTCGCGGCTTTCCTCATGATGCTTGGGGGCGCGGCCTGTTGGCGCGCGGGAAAAACGCTATTTAGCTAAGGCCAATGAACGGGCGTGGGCGGGCAATCTGGCGTCAGATTGCCCTTGGCAAAAAGCGGCGCTTTTTGCGTTGCCCCAAGCTCAATCGGATCAGCAGTTCGGCACGTTGACGGCCAGACCACCCAGCGAGGTTTCTTTGTAGTGTTCGTGCATGTCACGGCCCGTCTGGCGCATGGTTTCAATCGCTGCGTCCAGTGGCACGAAGTGGTCGCCCGTGCCGCGCAGCGCCAGCGAGGCCGCTGAAACCGCCTTGATCGCGCCCAGACCGTTGCGTTCGATGCAGGGCACCTGAACCAGACCTTTGACCGGATCGCAGGTCATGCCCAAATGGTGTTCCAGCGCAATTTCTGCAGCGTTTTCCACCTGTTCAACCGTGCCGCCCATCACGGCGCACAGACCGGCGGCAGCCATGGCGGCGGCCGATCCCACCTCTGCCTGACAGCCCGCTTCGGCGCCGGAGATGGAGGCGTTGTGTTTGATCAACCCACCGATGGCGGCGGCGGTCAGCAGGAACTCTTCGATCTTGCCTTGCGATGCGCCGGGAACGTGATCCAGCCAGTAGCGCATCACTGCAGGCAGAACGCCCGCCGCGCCATTCGTGGGCGCGGTCACCACCTGACCACCAGCAGCGTTTTCTTCGTTCACCGCCATGGCGTAGGTGCTGATCCAGTCATTGATCGTGTGCGGTGCGGTCAGGTTCATGCCGCGTTCTGCCAGCAATGCCTCATGAATGCCCTTGGCGCGGCGTTTCACCTGCAGACCGCCGGGCAGTTCGCCCTCATTCACCAAACCGCGTTCGATACAGTCGTTCATCACCTGCCACAGGCGTTCGACGCCCTGTTTCAGGTTTTGCGCGCCACCGCGTGAGATTTCGTTGGCCTTTTTCATGTGCGCGATGCTCTTGCCGGAATCGCGGGCCATTTCCATCATCTCGTCCGCCGTTTTGAACGGGTAGGGGACGGGGGCACCTTCGTCGGTGTTTTTGCCCGACTTCAGCTCGGCCTCTGTCATCACGAAACCGCCGCCGATGGAATAATAGGTTTCTTGCAGGATGGCGTCACCTTGGGCGTCGGTGGCCATCAGGATCATGCCGTTTGCGTGACCTTCCAGCGCGGGGCCGAAATCAAACTTCAGGTCTGCTTTGGGGTCAAAATGTAGGGGCGGCAGGCCTTCGGGCAGGACTTGGTGATCCTTGTGGATCGCTTCCAGCGCGGCTTCTGCGGCCTCGTGATCATAGGTGTCGGGCAGGAAACCAGCGAGGCCCAGAATGGTCGCACGGTCGGTCGCGTGACCAACGCCGGTGAAAGCAAGCGAGCCATGCAGCGATGCCTTAACCCCATGCGGTTCAAATGGCGCGGCCCGCATCAGGTCGAGGAAGCGCGCGGCTGCTACCATCGGTCCCATCGTGTGAGACGAGGAAGGGCCAACGCCCACTTTGAACATATCGAAGACAGACAGGAACATATTAAATCGTCACTCCTTCAAGGGGGGTGGCTAGACGTGGTGCGGAAAGCGGGGTCGGGCCAAGGCCCTCGGCGTTTTGTACGGTGACCATTGCTGGTCGGGTTTCGAGTGTTGCCGCCAGTTGCGCAAGACGCGGGTAGTCCGACAGCCGGAACCAGCCTGACTGGGTGCGCGGATAAAGGGCGCACCAACGCAGCATGTAGCCGACGTAGTAGTCCAGAACGCTGGGGGCAGCTGCGCCCAGATAGGTCGGGGTCGCGTCGTTGATGTGGTTGTCCAACAGTGTCAGGTGGTTCCTTAGGCGATCAATCACAGCCTGACGCATTGACCCCATCGCCGCGTCATCACCATACCGATGCAGGTAAAAGTGCATGGTCAGGTCGGGGTGCAGCGTATTGGCGGTGAAAAACAACCATTTCAGGAACGCGGGGCGGTCCGCATCATCGCTGGTCGGCGCGAGGGCAGCGTGCTGTTCTGACAGATACAACAGGCAGGCGCCCACTTCGGACATCGGGCCATGCGGGGTGATCAGCGTCGGAATTTTACCGGAGGGATTCAGCGCCTTGTAGCTGGCGCTGTTCTGAGCGTTCGCTGAACGGTCGACCAGCTGGGTTTGATACGTGACGCTCATTTCCTCCAGCACAAGCCGAAGGATCGCCGATGCGTTGTCGGGGGCATAGTGAAGGATGTAGCGCGGTTCCATGTCCTCAGGCTATTGTGCCAGCGCGGCGCCGCCAGCCTGAATGCGACGCAAAAAACCTGAAAGGCGCAATCAGGGGGTAAAAATGACGCCAATTGCCTCTCGCTTGTGGGCAATGACAGCGGTATAACTGTCGCAAACTGAACACCCTGTCGCCCTGAGAGGATGCCCATGACCGGAGAGCTGTCGCCGATCGACAAAGCCAAATTCGTAGCTGCGAAGAAGGCCGTTGAATTTGTCGAAGATGGTATGCGTGTGGGGCTTGGTACTGGATCAACCGCCGCGTGGATGGTGCGCTGCTTGGGCGAGGTCGTACGCGAAGAAGGTCTACGCATCCGCGCGGTCCCCACTTCGGCCCGTACCGCAGCATTGGCGCGAGATGTGGGGCTGGATGTGATTTCTCTGGATGAGGCGCGCTGGCTTGACCTGACCATTGATGGTGCGGATGAAGTTGATCACGAATTCAATCTGATCAAGGGCGGCGGCGCTGCCCTGTTGCAGGAAAAGATCGTCGCCACTGCCAGCGACCGAATGGTTGTGATTACTGACGCCTCGAAAGAGGTGGAAACGCTAGGTGCGTTTCCATTGCCACTGGAGGTGATCCCTTTTGGTTGGCAAACGACAAAGGCCTTGGTCGAAGAAATGCTGGATAGTCTGGATGTTATGGGGCGTACGACCAGCCTACGAATGAACGGTGCGGCGCCTCTCTTCACCGACGAAGGTAACCATATCCTCGATCTGCATCTCAACCGTATTGGCAATGTGCGCCAGTTGGCGATGGTTCTGAACCAGATCCCTGGTGTGGTGGAAAACGGGCTGTTTGTGGATATCTGCGATACCGTTGTTGTTGGCTACGGTGATGGCCGGGTGCAGCTACGTGACCTGAACGACAATTCCATTCGTGAAGATCGTCTGGAATTCGTTGAAAGCGACAACCTGTTTGCTGATTTGGGGGACTAAGCGGCGTTTTCTAAGCCGTTTGTTCCAAGATCTTCAGGCAGGTTTCGATGTCATCAAAGGGCAGGCCATCCAGATCTGCCATATCCCGATCCCACCATGCGACAGCCAAAAGACGGTCGATAACATCCTGCGTAAAACGCCTGCGCAGCGGTTTTGCAGGCACCCCGGCGACGATCGTGTAGGGCGCGACGTCCTTGGTGACGATCGCGCCTGCGGCCACGATCGCGCCGTGTCCGATTGTGACACCACGCATGATCACCGCCTTTGCGCCGATCCAAACGTCGTGGCCAATTCTTGTTGCTGGCGGGTCTGGAAAGGCGACACGTTGCAGATCTTTGTAGCCTTTGGTGCGGCGAAAATGGCGGGTGTCGAATTGGAACGGATGGGTGGAGAGGTAGTCGGTAGGGTGTTCCAACGCACCGATTTCACAGCCGCGCGCAATCGAGCAGAATCGGCCGATGTCGCAACCCTTTCCGACCGCAGTCAAATCGCGCAGATAGCTGTAGCGGCCAATGGTAACGTCGGACCCAATTGTAACCTGTGCGGCGATGTTGACGGGCGCTTCGAAACGGGGGCGGTGCCCGATATGGGCGCTTTCGTCGATGATGTTGCGCATGATGTTACAAAAAGTCGTTAAGGATGGGTGTCTGGTGGGCAGGAATTGACCTGCCAAACGCAGGAGAGGTTTCTGCAGTTTAATAGCTTTTTATCGGATAGGGCCGTCTATGTGCAGTGGTATCTACATCTTTTGCTGTTAATGTCGTTGCCAGACATGCGGTGCTGGCATTTGGGCTGATCACATATCTGTGTGGGCTGGGTTACAACCGGACCTAAACGCCATTAGTTTGGCCTGCAAACTTGGGATTCACATAAGGGTAATGACCTGATGAGCTTTGACTTTGACCTCTTCGTAATTGGTGGTGGTTCCGGCGGTGTGCGCGCAGCGCGCGTTGCGGCTGGCGATACTGGTGCCAAGGTGGCCTTGGCAGAAGAGGACCGGTATGGCGGCACCTGCGTTATTCGCGGCTGCGTGCCGAAGAAGTTGATGGTTTTTGCCAGCGAGTTCCCCGAAATGGCCGCCGAAGCACGCGCCTATGGTTGGGACATGCCCACCGGTGATTTCAACTGGGATAGCTTTAAGGGCAAGCTGCACGCGGAACTGGACCGTCTGGAAGGCATCTATCGCCGCCTGCTGGCCAATTCGGGCGTCGAAACCTTTGATGCGCGGGCCAAGGTTGTGGATGCCCATACGGTTGAGCTGTCCACGGGTGAGCGTAAAACCGCCAAACACATCCTGCTGGCAATGGGCGGCCGTCCTGTCAAACTGGATGTTCCGGGCGCTGAATTGGCGATCACCTCGAACGATATTTTCCATCTGGATCAACTGCCCGGTTCTATGCTGATCGTTGGCGGTGGTTACATCGCCAGTGAATTTGCCGGTGTGATGAACGGTCTGGGCGTGAAAACCACCCAGTTCTATCGCGGTGAACAGATCCTGCGCGGCTTTGACAATGAAACCCGCAATCTGGTCGCGGATGAAATGATCCGTGGCGGTATCGACCTGCAGCTGAATACCAACGTCGTGTCGCTGGAACGTGACGCATCTGGTGCCATCCGCGTAGTGGATACCAATGGCGCCGAGCATCTGTTTGATCAGGTGATGTTCGCCACTGGCCGTTCCCCCAACACCGATGACATGGGGCTGGAAGAGGCCGGTGTGAAACTGGGCCGCAAGGGTGAGGTTGTGGTTGATGACTACAGCCAGACCGACGTGCCTTCGATCTATGCTGTTGGTGACGTAACCGACCGTGTGAACCTGACCCCAGTTGCGATCCGCGAAGGCATGGCCTTTGTCGATACCGTGTTCAAAGGCGTGCCGACCAAGGTTGATCATGAACTGATCCCGACCGCGATCTTCACCCAACCTGAAATCGGCACCGTCGGCATGGGCGAGGAAGAAGCCGCTGCCAAAGGTCCGATTGAGGTCTATGCAACCAGCTTCCGTCCGATGCGGTCGCTCTTTGCTGGCAGCGATGCCAAGGTGATGATGAAGCTGATCGTGGATGCCAACACCCGTGTGGTTCTTGGCTGTCACATCGTCGCGCCTGGTGCAGGTGAAATGATCCAATTGGCCGGTATCGCGGTTAAAATGGGCGCTACCAAAGAGGACTTCGACCGTACTGTAGCAGTCCACCCGACGATGTCCGAAGAAATGGTGACAATGAAGACGCCCACGCGCACGGCTGGTTAAGCCGCGTTAAATGCGTCAAAAAAGCCAAAGAGCTTGAAATTTTCCGCCGATTGCACAGGTTGTGTCATAACCCGTGCATTCGGTGTCAACGTAGAGAGGTAACATAGCCCATGTCAGGCAATTCTGGCGGCCCTTGGGGCGGCGGTGGAAACAATGGTGGCGGCCGCAACGATGGGGGCCGCAACAACGGTGGCCGTGGCCCGCAGGACGAAGGTCCTCAGGTCCCCGATCTGGATGAACTGGTCAAAAAAGGCCAGGAACAGCTGAAAGTGTTGATGGGCGGTCGCGATGGCGGCGGTAATCAACGCGGTAGCGGCGGTGGTGCCGGTGGCCCACAGGGTCTGCCCAAAGGTGCCTTTGTACTTGGTGGTTTGGCGGCTGTGGCGCTTTGGGCGTTTTCCAGCTTCTACACCGTTAAGCCCGAAGAACAGTCGGTCGAATTGTTCCTTGGCGAATATTCCGCAACTGGCAACCCGGGTCTGAATTTTGCACCTTGGCCGCTGGTCACCGCAGAGGTGATTAACGTGACCTCGGAACGGACTGAAAGCATCGGTCTGTCGCGCGGTGCGCTGGACACTGGCCTGATGTTGACCACGGACGCCAACATCGTGGACATCGACTTTCAGGTGGTCTGGAATATCAACGACCCTGCCAAGCTGCTGTTCAACATTCGTGATGCGCGTCTGACCGTTCAGGCCGCGTCGGAATCGGTGATGCGTGAGATTATCGCGGCATCGACCCTGGCACCGATCCTCAACCGTGACCGTGGTGTGATTGCGGATGGGGCCAAGGAACGTATTCAGGCCATTTTGGATGAGTATGAATCCGGTATCTCGATTGTGCGTGTGAACCTTGAAAAAGCGGACCCGCCACGTGAGGTAATCGACAGCTTCCGTGAAGTGCAGGCCGCCGAACAGGAACGCGACCGTCTGCAGCGCGAGGCGGATGCCTATTCCAACCGTGTTCTGGCGCAAGCCCGTGGTGAAGCAGCACAGAAACTAGAAGAAGCCGAAGCATACCGTGCGCAGGTTGTGAACGACGCGTTGGGTGAAGCCAGCCGTTTCTCCGCCGTGCGTGCTGAATATGAAAAAGCACCCGAAGTGACGCGCAAACGTCTTTACCTTGAGACTATGGAAAAAGTGCTGGGCAGCGTGGACAAAACCATCCTCGACAGTGCTTTGACTGGTAGCGATGGCGGTCAGGGCGTTGTGCCTTATCTGCCGCTCAACGAGCTGCGCAAAACGGGGGGGAACTGATCCATGCGTAAGATGACTTTCCTTATCCCTGTCGCGGTGATCGCGGTTGTGGGCGTGCTGTCGTCGGTTTTTGTGGTCGATGAACGTGAAAAAGCACTGGTGCTGCAGTTCGGTCAGATCAAGGCCGTGAAGCAAGAACCTGGTCTGAGCTTCAAGATTCCGGTCATTCAGGAAGTGGTGCGTTACGACGACCGCATCCTGTCGCTGGACACAGACACCATCGAGGTCACACCCTCCGATGACCGCCGTCTGGTGGTTGATGCGTTTGCACGCTACCGGATCAGTGATGTAGTGCAGTTCCGTCAGGCCGTTGGTGCCGGTGGTGTACGTCTGGCCGAGGACCGTCTGTCCTCGATCCTGAACTCCAAAATCCGTGAAGTTCTGGGTGCAGATCAGGTCACATCTGACACCATCCTGTCGGAAAACCGTGCGCAGCTGATGGTGCGTATTCGTGATCAGGCCCGCGCCGAAGCACGTAGCCTTGGTCTGGATGTTGTGGATGTGCGTCTGAAGCAGACCAACCTGCCAGAGCAGAACCTGAACGCGACCTTCGCACGGATGCGTGCCGAACGTGAACGTGAAGCGGCCGATGAGGTGGCACGCGGTAACGAAGCAGCGCAGCGTGTGCGTGCGCAGGCGGATCGTACCGTTGTGGAAACCCTGTCGGAATCTGAGCGTGAAGCTCAGGTTGTGCGCGGTGAAGCGGACGCAGAGCGGAACGCTATCTTTGCCGAAGCGTTTGGTGCAGATCCTGAGTTCTTTGCATTCTACCGGTCGCTGCAGGCCTATGAAAAAGCACTGAAGGGCAACAATTCGTCCATGGTGATGACACCTGACAGCGAGTTTTTTGATTATCTGAAATCCGATCAAGTGGCTCAGTGATGGAACATGTGATCCTGGCCCTTGGGCTGGTGTTGATTGTGGAGGGGCTGGCCTATGCGCTGGCCCCTTCGTTTATTGAGGACCTGCTGGAAATGCTGCGTTCTCTGCCAGAGGCGACACGCCGCAATATGGGACTGGCGGCGTTGGCTCTTGGGGTGACGTTGGTTTGGCTGGCCAAGGGATTGGGGGCCTAACATCCTGATCCTGCGCGACCTTTTGGCTGGCAGTTTTCATCGGCGATGCTTTGCCTGTTCACGGGCAGTTGAAAATTCTTTCGTCCGAGTGAGTTGAACATTGGCGCAGATCGGCCAATGTTAACCTTGAGAAACCCGGCGATCTTCGTCGGGATGTTTAGAGAGGAGATTATGGGCGTGAACCACAAACGTGCAAATGTCGTCGCCGCCACCCTCCCGCAGCGGGTGCATATGGCGCACCGGGCGTTCTGGCTGGGGCTTTTGGCAACGGCAATGATCCTGTTGCAGGCCATTCAGTCACAGGCCCGTCCCGATAGCTTTGCGGATCTGGCCGAGGAAATCAGTAATTCGGTTGTCAACATCACGACCTCAACCGTGGTGGCGGGCAATCAAGGGCCGAACTTTAACATTCCCGAAGGCAGCCCTTTCGAAGATTTCTTCCGTGAATTTCAAGATCGCAGCCCCGGCGATCGCCCGCGTCGTACCTCGGCGCTGGGGTCTGGCTTCGTGATTTCTGAAGACGGGTATATCGTCACCAATAACCACGTCATCGAACGCGCCGATGAGATCTTTATCGAATTCTTCTCGGGCGAAGAACTTGAGGCCAAGGTTGTTGGCACCGATCCCAGCACGGATATTGCGCTCTTGAAGGTCGAGGCAGACAAACCACTAGAATACGTTAATTTCGGTGACAGCGACATGGCGCGTGTAGGCGATTGGGTGTTGGCCATGGGTAACCCGCTGGGGCAGGGTTTTTCTGTTTCGGCAGGTATCGTGTCGGCGCGAAACCGTGCCCTGTCCGGTAGCTATGACGACTACATTCAGACCGATGCTGCGATCAACCGTGGCAACTCTGGTGGCCCGTTGTTCAACATGGATGGCGAAGTGATCGGTGTGAATACCGCGATCCTGTCGCCCAATGGCGGGTCGATTGGCATCGGCTTTTCGATGGCATCCAATGTTGTGACGCGTGTGGTTGATCAGCTGCGTGAGTTTGGCGAAACCCGTCGTGGTTGGCTGGGAGTACGCATTCAGGATCTGGACGAAGACGTGGCCGAAGCGCTGGGTCTGGACAACACCAAAGGCGCGATTGTCGCTGGTGTGCCCGAAGGTCCGGCCAAGGACGCAGGTGTGTTGCAGGGCGATGTGATTGTGACCTTTGACGGTGTTGACGTTGAAAACACCGGCGCGCTGGTCCGTCAGGTCGGCAACACCGAAGTGGGCAAAACCGTTCGCGTTGTCGTTTTCCGCGAGGGTAAAACGGTCACTTTGAAAATCAAACTGGGCCGTCGCGAAGACGCCGAAGCGATCCCTGCCGCTGGCAATGAAGAAGACAACGCACCGGTAGAGCCTCAGTCGCTCTTGGGCATGATGTTGTCGCCGGTTACTCCGGAACTGGCTGCAGAACTGGAACTGTCGGACAGCGCCGAGGGTCTGGTCGTGATGCAGATTGATGAAGCCTCTGAGGCCTTTGAAAAAGGTCTACGTCGTGGTGATCTGATCACTGAGGCGGGGCAGCAGCAACTGTCGCGCGTTGGCGATCTGCAAGACCGTGTGGATGAGGCCCGCGAAGGTGGGCGCAAATCCCTGCTGCTGCTTGTGCGCCGCGGTGGTGAACCCCGCTTCGTCGCGCTATCTGTCAGCGAAGAGTGATGTCGCTAAATCGACAAACGATAAAGCCGCCCTTCGGGGCGGCTTTTCTTTTGGGCGGATGTTTGGTCAAGCTGCCGTTTGAAACAGCCGGTTTAGATCCCGTTTCGTGGCACGGCCGCCAGCCCCAAGCGCCGCGCCGCTGCGAGGGACAGGATGCCGCTGTCTAACCCTTCGGGTTGCTGGTAGCGGCGGATCGCGGCCCGGGTGCGATTGTCCATCTCTCCAGTGATAGGCCCACGGTAGAAATCGCGCGCCTGCAGCGCACGCTGGACCGATGCGATGAAACTGGGTGTCATCAGGCTGGAACAGGGCACTTCGAACCAGATTTCCTGTCGATGCTTCACGACGGCCTGCCGGGTTTCCGTCTTGTAGATCGCAGGGCTTAGGACCGTGCCATCTGCCAGTACTTCGGCGGGTTGCAGCATGATTTGTTCGGTGACCGTTTCATAGATGCCGGGTTGGATCCGCTTGCCCCAGCAGCTGCCAGCGGGCGCGCCCGGGGGCGCATCATCCACCAGTTGGGCAACCTCTGGCGTTATCCCCAGATGCGGCACAGGTAGGCTGTCGACACAGGCGGTCAGCATCATGGCACTGCCAAGCAGGCCCAGCACTGTGGGAAAGATTTCTGCGCGCATCTGCTCTGCCTCTTGTCGCCCGGTTTTGTTGGCTTATCTGCGGTGGGCGTATCTTTGCGTTACAGCATAGCGATAAACCCGGCATCGATAAAGTGCCGCGATTTTTTCCCGCTCTATTGCTCTGGTTTGACCAGTGGTTGCTGACATTTTTGTGTGCTGTCGCTGCGAAAGCGTTGGGCGGCGTGAATGGGGCTGGAAATAGGGTTTGCGCAGCGCTAGGACGGGTAGAGACATGAAACGCAAAACGATCACATCGGAGGTAGCCGCATGGCCAAGATTACTTATGTCGAGCATAACGGGACAGAACACACGGTCGAGGTTGCCAATGGCATGACCGTGATGGAAGGCGCGCGCGACAACAACATCCCTGGCATCGAAGGGGATTGCGGTGGTGCCTGTGCCTGCTCGACCTGCCATGTGTATGTGGATCCGGCATGGGTCGAAAAGATCCCGGCCAAGGACGATATGGAAGAAGACATGCTGGACTTCGCGTTTGAGCCAAACCCAGCCACCTCGCGTCTGACCTGCCAGATCAAAGTGACCGATGCGATGGACGGTCTGGTTGTCAAAATGCCAGAGAAGCAGATCTGATGCTGCGCGCGGGTCTTTTAGCGGCGCTAACGTGCCTGTCGGGGACTATGGCTGCGGCGGACCCGCTGATCCTGTCGGCCCGTTTTGATGGGCCGACAACGCGCTATGCTCACGGTGTTTTGGGCGATGCGGTAGAATATGGCCAACTGGTGCTGGAGGTTGCCGAGGGTGATGCACGCCAGCGCGTGACGATTACCCTGCCACAGGACCATGTGTTCGAAGATCTGGCGCCGCGTCTGGTCGATGTGACTGGCAATGGCGCGCCAGAGGTGGTGGTGATCGAATCCGACGCCGCCCGTGGTGCAGCGCTGGCGATTTACAACGCCGATGGCAAACTGGCAGAGACACCTCATATTGGCACGACCAACCGATGGCTTGCCCCGATTGGTGCGGCGGATCTGGATGGGGACGGTTATGTGGAACTGGCCTATATCGACCGGCCGCATCTGGCGAAAACCCTGCGCGTCTGGCGCTACGCGGATGGCAATCTGACCCAGATTGCCAGCGCCAAGGGCCTGACCAACCACAAAATCGGTTGGGATTTCATCGCCGGTGGCCTGCGCGCCTGTGATGACATGCCGGAACTGATCACCGCTGATGCGCGCTGGTCGCGGATCGTGGCGACACGGTTGGAGGGCGATCAGCTGATGAGCCGTGATCTGGGCGCTTACACTGGGCCAGAGAGTTTGGATCGCGCCACACAGTGTGAGTGAGCGCTGGTCGACTTTGCAGAGATTTTAACGGCATCCGGGCTATTGCGCGGATGCCGCTTTTTTTAGGCGGCACCTACCACAGCGATGGATCACGCAAAGCGCTGACGCAACTTGCTGCGCCTTTCAGCGGTTCTAATGGACCGCCGCGCAGGTTTTGCCCCAGCCAGCCATGCGGATAGCTAAGCGGTAGCGGGGCGCGGGCAGTGTCCTCATAAATCTGTGCAAATCCAACACGGCTGTAAAAGTTGATATCGCCATAGGTCAGCGCCACATCAACGCCGTTGCCCCGCAGGTGCGACAGGGCAAAGCGCAGCAGTTCCTGCCCAACGCCCTTGCCCTGTTGGTCTGGCGACACTGCCATTGGCGACAGGATGAAAACGGATCGCGCGTCGTCTGCATAGGTCATCCGCGTGAACATTGCGGCGGCCTGCACGCCGGTGTCAGAGACGGCAAGGAAGGCAAACAAGTCCTCCTCAGCCGTTTTGGACAGCATGGTTGTCACCATACTGCCGATCAATGTGCCCTCTGCCGCGCCTTCGGAGGCGGTGAAAGTGGCGGCGAAGAGGTCGATGACCTCTTGCTGCCTGTCTGTGTATTGCGTGGTGAAGTTCATGAGATATGACCCTTCTTATCGTTGGTTAAGCTGCGCGCGCACGGCTTTGATGCCTTTTGCGCTGGCGCGATAGGGCTGGCCGTTTTGGGACCGGATCAGCCGTCGTTTACGCAGCCGTAGAAATACGTCGAGGGTGCAGTCCGCCAGGACATGCCCCGCGCGGGTGAAACAGGTGACAGCGTAGATTTTGCCGTTCTCGCCACGTTCATGGTGAATGGATCCACCAAGGGCAAGTTCATGCAAAACACGCTGTTCGTGCTTTGAGATATTCAATGGGTGTCTCGATTTTATGAGATCGCAAGGGAATGATCGCTCAGCCGTCGCGTGAGCGTTCATTTGGTTCCGTTGCCCTTGATCAGTGATGATCAGGGACGGGCTTATGCCCGGGTCTCTTGCATAAAATCTCCATCACGCGGCGAAAGTACGGCGCGCGTGGGTTCGACATAGGATTACAATCCCGCACAGGCAAGGCAGGGTGGGCAGGTCTAGTGAACTTCGGGAGAGGGTGTTGCAGACGGGTCGCTTGGCTGCGCAAGCTGCGGCGCTGAGGGTGGCGCAGGCGCATGGTCGTTTGAAACGAGGAATGTACCGAATACCCGTCCCGGACCTGATCCGGGGCCTCGGCCCCTAAATCTGTATGGGGCAGAGAGGGAGGCCCCGGATCAAGTCCGGGGCGCGTGATTTGTGTGGCTTACAGTGCGCGCCAACCGATGTCGCGGCGGCAGAATCCTTCGGGCCAGTCGATCTGATCAACCATCGCATAGGCACCTTCCTGCGCCTCTTTCAGCGATGCGCCGCGGGCGGTGACGTTCAGAACGCGGCCACCGGTGGCGATGATCTGACCGTCCTTCGATCCCGTGCCCGCGTGGAAGCACATTTCCGAACTGGTTTCCGGCAGCGCATCCAGACCGTTGATCACAGACCCCTTTTCATAGGCACCCGGATAGCCTTTCGCAGCCAGGACCACGGTCATCGCGTGATCATCGGCCCAGTTCACCTGTGCCTCTGCCAGACGACCTTCGGCGCAGGCCTGCATCAGGTCCAGCGCTTGGGCACCCAGACGCAGCATCAGCACCTGACATTCAGGATCGCCAAAGCGAACGTTGTATTCCACCAGACGCGGCTGGCGGTCCTTGATCATCAGACCAGCGTAGAGGACGCCCTGATAGGGCATGCCACGGTCGGCCATGACCTTCATCGTGGGTTTGATGATTTCATTCATCGCCTTTTCAGCGATGGCATCCGACAGGACAGGGGCAGGGGAGTAGGCGCCCATGCCGCCGGTGTTGAGGCCAGTGTCCCCTTCGCCCACGCGTTTGTGGTCCTGCGCGGTGCCGATGGCCAGGCAGTCTTCGCCATCCACCAGAATGAAGTAGGAGGCCTCTTCGCCTTCCATGAACTCTTCGATCACCACCTCGGCGCCCGCGTCGCCAAACTCACCGCCGAACATGTCGTCAATGGCGTCCAGCGCGGTCTGTTCGTCCATCGCAACGATCACGCCCTTGCCCGCAGCCAGACCGTCGGCCTTGACCACGATGGGCGCGCCGTTTGCGCGGATGTGGGCCTTGGCGGCCTCGGCATCGGTGAAATGGCCGTAGCCTGCGGTGGGGGCGTTTGCCGCATCGCAGATCTCTTTGGTGAAGCTTTTCGATGCTTCCAGTTTTGCCGCTGCAGCGGAGGGGCCGAAGACCAAAACGCCCGCGTCGCGCAGACGGTCAGCAACACCTTCGGCCAGCGGGGCCTCTGGGCCGACGATGACAAAATCAATGGCGTTTTCTTCGCAGAAATTCACCACCGCCGCACCGCTCAGGATGTCTAGGCTGGCACAATCGGCGATCTGCGCGATGCCTGCGTTGCCGGGGGCGACGATCAGCTTGTCGCATTTCGGGTTCTGCATCACTGCCCAGGCTAGGGCATGTTCGCGTCCGCCACTTCCGAGGATGAGGATATTCATCGGCTCTCTCCGCTTGGCCTTCTGTTGGGGGCGTTCTAAGGTGGGTGGCAACAGGAAACAAGTGAACAGAGCAGCACACAGGCATGTCAGACCTTTTTGATGATCCCAGAGAGGGCGAAAACGCCCCGGAATTCAGCGTTAGCGAGCTGTCCGGCGCGATCAAGAAGATGATCGAGGGCGAATTTTCCCATGTGCGCATCAAGGGCGAGATTGGCCGTGTATCTTTCCCGCGCTCAGGCCACGTTTATCTGGACCTGAAGGATGATCGTTCTGTCATTGCCGCCGTGATGTGGAAAGGCGTTGCTGCCCGTGTGCAAACCCGCCCAGAAGAGGGTCTGGAAGTGGTGGCGACGGGCCGTCTGACCACCTTCCCCGGGCAGTCGAAATATCAGCTGGTGATCGAGGATCTGAAACCTGCGGGCATGGGCGCGCTGATGGCGATGCTGGAAAAGCGCAAGGCGATGCTGCAGGCCGAGGGGTTGTTTGATCCCGCGCGCAAGAAACCCATCCCCTATCTGCCGGGCATCATTGGTGTTGTCACCTCGCCCTCTGGTGCGGTGATCCGTGATATTTTGCACCGCCTGCGGGACCGTTTCCCGCGCAAGGTGCTGATCTGGCCAGTTGCCGTGCAGGGCGAACGCTGTGCGCCAGAGGTAGCGAATGCGATCCGTGGGTTTAATGCGCTGACACCGGGCGGGGCGTTGCCGCGCCCTGATCTGTTGATTGTGGCCCGTGGCGGTGGATCTGTTGAGGATTTGTGGGGTTTTAACGAAGAGGTGGTGGCGCGCGCCGCCGCAGCCTCAGACATTCCGCTGATTTCGGCGGTGGGGCATGAAACGGACACGACCTTGATCGACTACGTGTCCGATCAACGCGCGCCGACGCCCACGGCGGCGGCAGAGCTGGCTGTGCCGGTGCGGATGGATCTGATGGCATGGGTTGATCAGCAAAACGCGCGTTTGTCCACGGCGCTGAGCCAAGGGATCAGCCAACGCGGCCAGCGTCTGCGTGACCTGTCGCGTGCCTTGCCACGGGCAGAGGCGCTCTTGGATGGGCCACGCCAGCGTTTGGACACGTGGGGCGATAAACTGCCACGGGCGTTGACGAAAACGGTGCAGCAACACCAGATCCGCTTGAGTGAAGCGGCTGGCGCGTTGCGTCCTGCCAGCCTGAGCCAGCGGATCGAAGGGGATCGCCGTCAACTCGCGCCGTACGCGGCACGCATGACCAACGCGCTAGGCCGCGAGGTTCGCCAGAACCGTGAGACTCTGGACCGCCTGTCCAAACGCCTGTCGGATGCTGGTCAGCGTCAGGTGGAGGGATGGCACACCCGCCTTGATGGATTGGAACGCCTGCGCCAGACGCTGGGCTATGAGGCAACGTTGGAACGCGGTTATGCGGTGGTGCGCGGCGACGGCGATGTGGTGACAACGCTTGCCGCCGCCGCAAGTGCTGCGCATTTGGAGATTCAGTTTGCTGATGGCCGCCTAGCGGTTGGTGCGGGTGGGAATGGTGAAGGGGGCGCTGGGCCTGTCAGTGCTGATACCACGACCCAGCCTGTGGCCAAATCCGCGCCTAAATCCAAACCGAAAGCCAGCAGTAAATCGACACCACCAGAACAAGGCAAACTGTTCTAAAATATGGTCATTTGCACCGTCTTTACGACGTTGCTTTTCCCATTGGTCAAAAAAGTTACCGCTAAAACTTGCACACGGCGGGTACTCATGTTCATCTCTCCCCACAATTCCATTCGAGGGAGAATGACATGATTACCCGTATTATCGGTCTGTCTGCTGCGTTGATGTGCGGCACCATTGCGGCGCAGGCGGAAACGCTGCGCTGGGCGCGTGCTGGCGATGCACTGACATTGGATCCGCACGCCCAGAACGAGGGCCCGACTCACACCATCCGTCACCAGATGTACGAACCGCTGATCATCCGCGACGTGACCGGCGCATTTGAACCGGCGCTGGCGACCGAATGGGCGCCCAGCGAATCTGACCCGAACGTCTGGGTGTTCAAACTGCGTCAGGGCGTGAAATTCCACGACGGTGCGGACTTCACTGCCGAAGACGTGGTGTTCAGCTTTGAGCGTGCGAAGCAGCCGAACTCGGACATGAAAGAACTGATCGGTTCGATCAAAGAAGTACGCGCGGTGGATGATTACACCGTTGAGCTGGTCACCGAAGGCCCGAACCCGATCCTGCCCAACAACCTGACCAACCTGTTCATGATGGACAAAGGCTGGGCCGAGGCGAACAACACCGTCAACGTTCAGGACTTTGAAGGTGGTGAGATTACCTATGCCACCACCAATGTGAACGGCACCGGCCCCTACACGCTGGTCAGCCGTGAGCAGGACGTGAAAACCGTCATGGCCAAGAACGAAAACTATTGGGGCATCGATCAGTTCCCGATGGAAGTAACCGAAATCATCTACACCCCGATCCAGAACGCGCCGACCCGTGTGGCCGCCCTGCTGTCGGGTGAGGTGAACTTCCTTCAGGATATGCCGGTTCAGGATTTGCAGCGCGTTGATAGCGCCGCAGGTTACGGTGTGAAACAAGCACCGCAGAACCGCGTGATCTTCTTTGGTATGAACCAAGGCGCTGACGACATTGAGGCCGACAACGTCGAGGGTAAAAACCCGCTGGCCGACGTGCGCGTGCGCAAGGCGATGTCGATGGCGATCAACCGCGATGCAATCCGTCAGGTTGTGATGCGTGGTCAGTCGGTGCCTGCTGGCATGATCTCGCCGCCGTTCGTGAACGGCTGGAACGCTGACATGGACGCGTCGTCCAAAACCGACATTGAAGGCGCCAAGGCGCTGATGGCTGAGGCAGGCTACGCTGACGGTTTCTCGATCCGTTTGGACTGCCCGAACGACCGTTACATCAACGATGAAGCGATCTGTCAGGCCTCTGTCGGCATGCTGGCGCAGATCGGTGTGAAGGTGAACCTGGATGCCAAGCCCAAGGCGCAGCACTTCCCGCTGATCACCGACAGCAAGACCGATTTCTACATGCTGGGTTGGGGCGTTCCGACCTACGATTCGGAATACATCTTCAACTTCCTGGTTCACGGTCGTGAATCCGACATCGGCACCTGGAACGGCACCGGTTACGACAACGACGCGATCGACGCCAAGATCAAATCGCTGGCCGCCAACACCGATCTGGCAGCCCGTAACGCGGATATCGCTGCGATCTGGACCGAAGTGCAAGAGCAGCAGCTCTACATCCCGATCCACCACCAGGTTCTGAACTGGGCGATGGCAGATGGCGTTGGCATCGACGTTGACGCCGAAGACCAGCCGAAGGTCAAATACTTCACCATGAAGTAAGATACTGCCCCCGGCGCCAGAAATGGCGCCGGGGTTTCCTTTAGGGCACTTTTTTGTGAACTCTCCAGCCGCGTACGCTGCGTTTCGCCCTGACAAAGGGCTTGCACCTCGCGGTGGTCTATAGTTTCAACCCTCTTCATGAGTCGCCCTCGGGAGGGACCAACCGGGATCATGTTATCGCTGCCACGTGCAGGGAAATGATCCGGCAGGGGAAGGGGGACTGGTCGTGTATCCATGTGGCAAGGCCGCGGGCACGACGACAGAAGACAGTGTTGACTGATCTCAGGACCCCAAGTTGATCCGGCGATCTAGTCTGGCACCAAAGAAATCGAAATGTAGCGCCGTGCCGTCCGTGGGTGTGGCTAAATCATCAAAGTGGGGACAACGTGTTTTCCTATATCGTCAGACGGGTTCTGCAATCCGTCATCGTTCTATTCGTCGTTGGGCTTGTGGCCTTTGCGATGTTCAATTTCGTCGGTGATCCGATCGACAACATGCTGGGTCAGGAGCGCACGCAGGAGGACATCGATCGTCTGCGCGCTCAACTGGGTTTGGATCAGCCGTTTCCGGTGCAATACTGGAAATTCCTGATGAACGCCGCCGATGGCAACATGGGCGTGTCCTACCGTCAGGGCCGTCCCGTTACCGACATCATCGCTGAACGCCTGCCTGCAACGCTGGAACTGGCGCTGGTTTCGGGCTTCCTTGCGCTGTTCTTTGGCATTGTGATGGGGGTTCTGACTGCGATCCGCCGCGATGGCTGGCTGACCAACACGGTGATGACTGTATCACTGGTGGGCGTGTCGCTGCCGACGTTCCTGATCGGTATTCTGCTGATCTACATCTTCTCGGTCGAATTGGACCTGCTGCCGTCCTTTGGCCGCGGTGAGGTGGTGCAGGTGGGCAATTGGACCACTGGCTTCCTGACCGCCAGCGGGCTGAAGGCACTGATCCTGCCCGCGATCACGCTGGGGCTTTACCAGATGACACTGATCATGCGCCTTGTACGGTCTGAAATGATGGAGGTCCTGCGTCAGGACTACGTCCGTTTTGCCCGTGCGCGCGGGTTGTCGGAGCGGCTGATCAACTTCCGCCATGCGCTGAAAAACACGATGGTTCCTGTGATCACAGTGACCGGCCTGCAGCTGGGGTCGATCATCGCCTTTGCGATCATCACGGAAACCGTGTTCCAGTGGCCGGGCGTTGGCCTGCTGTTCATCAACGCGGTGCAGTTTGTCGATGTGCCGGTGATGGCCGCCTATCTGATGATGATTTCTGTCCTGTTCGTGGGCATCAACCTGATTGTCGATCTGCTCTATGTGGCGATTGACCCACGTCTGCGCGGGTAAGGAAAAGAGATGACTGAGACAACAACCTCAAATGCGCGCCCCAAGTCCCGTCTTGCACGGGCCTGGGACAGCGATCTGGCCTATGCCTTCCGTCGTTCGCCTGTTGCGATGATCTCGCTCGCGGTGGCGATGACGCTGATCCTTGCGGCTGTTTTTGCGCCGCTGATTGCGCCTTACAATCCGTTTGATCCGGCGACGCTGAACTTGATGAACGGTTTCACCCCGCCGAATGAACCGAACGCCTTTACCGGTGAAACCTTCTGGTTGGGCACCGACGATCAGGGCCGCGATGTGTTTTCGACCATTCTTTATGGTCTGCGCATTTCGCTCTTCGTTGGCTTTGCCGCTGTGATGCTGGGCCTGACGCTTGGTGTGATCGCGGGTCTGGTGTCTGGCTACTACGGTGGTTGGACCGATACGCTGATCATGCGGACCGCCGATGTGCAGCTGACCTTCCCGTCGATCCTTGTTGCCATGCTGATCTTCGGTATCGCCAAGGGTGTGACGCCGGTGGAATACCGCGATCAGATGGCGATCTGGGTGCTGATCCTAGCGATTGGCCTGTCCGACTGGGTGCAGTTTGCCCGCGTTGTGCGTGGTGCCACCATGGTGGAAAAGAACAAGGAATACGTCCAAGCCGCCCGTCTGATCGGGCGTGGCAGCATTCCGATCATGTTCCGCCACATCCTGCCCAACGTCCTGTCGCCAGTTCTGGTGATCGCCACCATTTCGCTGGCACTGGCGATCATTGCAGAGGCAACGCTGTCCTTCCTTGGCGTGGGCGCGCCGCCGACGCAGCCGAGCCTTGGCACCTTGATCCGTGTTGGTCAGGGCTTCCTCTTCTCGGGGGAATGGTGGATTTTGTTCTTCCCTGCTTGCACGCTTCTGGCACTGGCCCTGAGTGTGAACCTGCTGGGCGACTGGCTGCGCGATGCGCTGAACCCCAAACTGCGGTGATGAAATCATGAGCTTGTTGAATATCAAAAACCTCACGGTTGAGTTTCCAACCCGCCGCGGTGTCTTCACCGCTGTAGATGCTGCCGACCTGTCGGTGGAGCCGGGGCAAATCCACGGCCTCGTCGGGGAATCCGGCGCGGGTAAATCCACTATCGGTGCGGCGATCATGGGCCTGCTGGAACGGCCCGGCCGCATTGCCCAAGGCGCGATTGAGCTGCAGGGCGATGCGATCAGCGGTCTGGATGCGACGGCGATGCGTGCGTTGCGCGGGCGTCGTATCTCAATGATCTTTCAAGATCCTTTGACCTCTCTCAACCCGCTGTTCACTGTGCGGCAGCAGTTGGTGGAAACCATCCGCGCCCATCTGGACGTGACCGAGGCCGAGGCGAACAAACGCGCCCGCGATCTGATCGATCGCGTGGGCATTCCCGATCCTGACAGCCGTTTGGACCAGTATCCGCACCAGTTTTCTGGCGGCATGCGTCAGCGGGTGGTGATTGCACTGGCCCTGTGTTCAGAGCCAGAGGTGATCATTGCAGATGAGCCCACCACGGCGCTGGATGTGTCCGTGCAGGCGCAGATCCTAGATCTGATCCGCGAATTGGCGAATGAACGTCAGGTGGGCGTGATCCTGATTACGCATGACATGGGCGTGATTGCGGATACCACCGACAAGGTGACGGTGATGTATGGCGGTAAAGTGGTAGAAACCGGCGACACCTCGCAGGTGATTGGCGCGCCGCGTCATGAATACACCCAATCCCTGATCGCCGCCGTGCCGCGCCCGCAGCGTCGCCTGCACCGTTTCCCGCAGCTGTCCTATGGCGGCCGTGAAACACGCTTTGCGATTGAGGATCTGGCGCGCTCTTGGCCGAAGGTGGAAAATGATCCCTCGCGTCCGCTGCTGGAGGTGAAGGGCGTGACCAAGACGTTTGTGAAACGTCAGGGGCTGCTGCCGTGGGATCGCGATTACTTCACCGCGGTGGACAATGTCAGCTTTGACATCCGTCCGGGTGAGGTGTTCGGCGTTGTGGGTGAATCCGGTTCCGGCAAATCCACCATCGCGCGGATGATTTCCGGCCTTTACCAACTGGACGGCGGGTCGGTCGATTTTGACGGCAAACTGGTCAGCGATCTGAGCGATAAGGCCCGCCAGGCCGCATATCGCAAAGAGATCCAGATGATCTTCCAGGATCCATACTCGTCGCTTAACCCGCGCATGCGTGTGGATCAGATCGTCGCTGAACCGATCCGTCACCATCGCCTGCTGGACGGCAAAGCCGTTGATCAACGGGTGGCAGAGCTGCTGGAACGTGTGGGTCTAGGCGCAGAGGCTGCGTTCAAGTATCCGCATGAATTCTCTGGTGGTCAGCGTCAGCGGATCGCGATTGCGCGGGCACTGGCGACCCAGCCGCGCTTCCTGATCTGTGATGAACCGACATCGGCGCTGGATGTGTCCATTCAGGCGCAGATCCTCAACATCCTCAAGGATTTGCAGGAACATCTGGGCCTGACCATGCTGTTCATCAGTCATGACCTGCCGGTGGTGCGCCAGATGTGTGACCGCGTGGCAGTGATGAAGGCGGGCCAACTGGTGGAACTGCAAGAGACTGAGGCGCTGTTTAATGCGCCGAAGACCGATTACACCAAATCGCTGTTGGATCTGATGCCACGGCTAGAGGATCTGGGGGATGCGCCGGAAGGGGCGTGATCCACAGGTTTCGACAGTTTAGAACGGCGCCCCACGGGGCGCCGTTTGCGTTTTCTGGGGCAGAAAACGCCTCGCCCGCCGCTACTGTTGCGTCAATGCGTCCAGCCGTGGATCCATGATGCGCCGCCACAGGCGCGGCCATAGGGCGATCACCGCCATCGTCGGCAGCGCAAAGGGCAACAGGGGCATCTGATGATCCAGCCGCAGACCGGGGTAGGGGCGGGTTGGGTTCAGGTGGTGATCCGAATGGCGCGGCGCGTTCAGCATCATTGCCGATGAATAGCGATGCGGCGTGTTCCAGCTGTGTTGGGGGCCGACAGGTTCGATGCGGCCATTCTCCAGAACCTCACGGCGCAATCCGTAATGCTGTACATAGTCCGCCAGCATGATCTGGATCTGCGCATATCCCGCGACGGCAAGAAGGGCGAGCAGCGGCCCAAGCCCCATCAATCCAGCGCAGCCAAGCGTTATCAGCGCGATCAAGGTGTAATGCAGGTAAGGATGGGCCAGCTGGCTGCGGTTGGCATAGCGCTTATTCTCGGCATCCAGCCCTGCACGAAAGCCACCCAGCCAACACTGCGGCGCGAATCGCCAGAACCCTTGCCCGCGGGGGGCAGAGCTGGGGTCACGCTCTGTGGCCACATGCACATGATGCACCAGCGGATGGGCAGAGGTGTGATGGCCGATCAATAGCGTCGCATACACCATCTTGCCCAACCGCCGCAGCCAGCGGTTTGGGCGGTGGATCAGCTCATGCGCGTTGGGATGGCCGACTTGGCCAAAGAACAGGCCATAGCTGATCAGCAGGCCCAGCCGTTCTATGATGCCCAAGCCACTGCCGCCGCCAATCGCCCAAACTGCCAGCGTCAGCATCGGCAAATGCAGCAGCGCCAGCGTGGCAGAGAGGGTATCGCCACTCGGAAACTCTGCTCCGGGATCAGCGGCGCTGGGAGTGAGTTTATCAACCATCCAAGTGAAGACGGTGATGGTCAGCAAGGCGATCGCAACCCACGCGCCCCCAAAGATAGCCGCGGCGATCAACAACGCAGTTGGCAGGAGAGTTGCAAAGGTAAAGAGCCACATGATGAAAACTTGCCGCCGTTGAAGCATTCGACAAACTGTAGCGGTCTGGAATGAAGGGCGCAAACCTGCTGCGATATGGGGTTTCCCAACGAATGTGGATAAACCTGTGAATTGGAGTCTTTTAGACCAGCATAGCCGATAAAATTTAACATAAAGCATGATCGAAGGTGCTATTCGGCAACCGATAAGCTGGGCCGTGCGTGGATGTTAACCAAAGGTCATGCAGATTTTCCTGCCTCTGACGCTTGCTGATTACTGCGAAAGCCGTTTGGCTCCCCACAGATGAGGGAGGCGTTTACAATGTCTGTTGCACTGACAGAACCACAGCTGCTGGCACCCGTGGTGGTCGGGATGGGGCTGTCCTTGCTGTATCTGCTGTGGTTTTGCTGGCGTCCGGCGAGTGTTGCGAAAACGTTAGTGAAAACAGGGGCGGTGGCCCTGCCAGCGGTCGGGCTATCACTGGTTGGAGCGCCCACGCTGCCGTTATTGGCGCTATGGTTTTGTGCGCTGGGGGATCTGTTGCTGTCTCGCGACGGGCAGGGGATGTTGCAGGGCGGCATTGCGGCCTTTGCGGTGGGACATATCCTCTATGTGGCTGCGTTTGTTGTGCATTTCGCGCCAGAAGTTACGGTGCATACCCTTTGGATCCCCGCACTTTTGGTTCTGCTCGCCTTGTCGACGGAACGGTGGTTGCAGCCCTACACTGGTGAACTGGCGTGGCCGGTGCGGATCTATGTGGTGCTGATCGTGATCATGGGCTGTGTCGCTACACAGCAACCGATTCCCCAAACAACGGTGTTTTGGGGCGCTTTGGCGTTCATTTCGTCCGATTTGATCCTTTCCGTGCATATTTTTCGCCAAATGCGCCCTGTTTTCGCGCGCCTTGCTGCCTATGCGATCTGGTTCTTTTACTACATCGCTCAAGTGCTTATTTTTTATGGATTCATCGCGTGAAAATACATTGAGTCTCACAGGGTTTTCCACAGGCTAATCCCCAAGAAAACAAGGGCTTGGCCTTCCATAGTGGGCGGGAACTGGCTACGTCATTTCAAACACTGGCGGAGTCCCCGATGTCTTTTTTCGGCAAATTGAAGCAACGTTTGACCAAGTCGTCCTCTCGGATTGAGGATGGGCTGGATGCTATTGTCGAAGATGGCGGTGAGGTCGAAGCGACAGAGCCCGCAGAGGTTGAAGCGCCGCAAACACCAGCCTCGCCCCCCGCGCAGGAAGCGGCGCCAGCGGCTGCTGAAAAGGCGCCTGAGCCTGAGGCTGAGGCGGCCAAACCCGGTTTCTTTGGCCGTCTTATGGGTCGGACCGATACAGCGCCCGCCGCGCGTGAGGTCACCCGCCGTGTGCTTGATGACGACATGCTGGAACAGCTCGAAGAGCTGCTGATCGCCTCTGACATGGGGGTGGAAACCGCAACCCGCGTGACTGCCAATATCGCCGAAGGCCGCTATGGCAAGAAGCTGTCGACAGACGAGATCAAGGGCCTCTTGGCTGCTGAGGTTGCACGCATCATGGAAAATGTTGCGAAACCGCTGCCGATCTACGCCAAGAAACCGCAGGTCGTGTTGGTGGTGGGCGTGAACGGGTCGGGCAAGACCACGACCATCGGCAAACTGGCCAGCCAGTTCCGCGCGGCGGGCAAATCGGTGGTCATCGCTGCCGGTGATACCTTCCGCGCCGCTGCGGTAGAGCAACTGCAGGTCTGGGGCGAACGCGCGGGCGTGCCGGTATTGACCGCGCCTGAGGGGTCGGATCCGGCAAGCCTTGCCTTTGATGCGATGACGCGGGCCGAAGCGGACGGCGCTGATCTGTTGCTGATCGACACGGCAGGGCGGTTGCAGAACCGATCCGACCTGATGGAAGAGCTGGCCAAGATCGTGCGGGTGATCCGCAAGAAAGATGAAACCGCGCCGCACAACACCCTGTTGGTGCTGGACGCGACCACCGGACAGAACGCATTGAACCAAGTGGCCACTTTTGGCGAGTTGGCAGACGTGTCCGGGTTGGTAATGACGAAACTGGACGGGACCGCAAAGGGCGGCGTTCTGGTGGCCTTGGCCGACCGGTTCGGCCTGCCGATCCACGCCATTGGTGTGGGTGAGCAGATCGACGATCTGCAAGCCTTTGATCCCGAAGACTTTGCAAAGGCGCTGACGGGTCACGATGCTTGAGATTCATGACACACTGAAAAACGAACACGGCTGGGACATCGTGGCGCTGCACGAAGCGGTGGATGAACTGCTGGACGGCTGCCGGTTGAGCTATCCGTTTCCGGGCGATGACACCTGGGGTTCTGACCGCATCCTCTACGCAGAGGTGGTGGTGACCCATGGTGACATCCTGATTGGCGCAGGTCGCCTGATCTGGGATTCCGCGCAAGAGGATGCGCTGCCGCGGATCACCGATCTGTGCCTGCTGCGCCGCTATCGCAACCCGTTTACCATCGAAACCATCGTCTCGGCGCTGATTGATGAATACGCCAAACACGCCGATGGTGGTGCGGTGGTGCTGGGCCATGACGGGCGTGAGATGGATATCTCGGAACGGTTGGAGCGTCTGCGCGATATCGAGATGGGGCAGTTTGAGCCCCGCGTGATCTAAGCGCCTGATCTAACGGATATGAGTGCCTGATATGAGCGCATGGCTGACATCGCTGGAGGGCACAGAGGCAGGACACCAACTGGCCTTGGTGCTGGCACTGTCGGCGGCGTTGTTGCATGCCGTCTTTGGGGCGCTGCAAAAGGGGCGCCATGACCCGTGGCTGTCCCGTGGGGCCATTGATTTCAGCTATGCCGTGATGGCCGCGCCCTTTGCGCTGTTCGTGGTGCCGTGGCCGGAACCGCATATGTGGCCGATTTTTGCGGGCGCGTTTCTGATCCACGTCGGCTACAAGCTGCTGCAAAGCTTTGCCTACACCAAGGGTGATTTTACCGTCGTTTACCCCGTGGTGCGCGGCATGGGGCCGCTGTTCACTGTGGTGGGTGCCTATCTGGTCTTTGGTGAAACGTTCAGCTGGATTCAATGGGGCGGTGTTGGTGTGCTGCTCAGCGGGATCTTTGGGCTGGCGATCTACAATATGATCTTCCTCACCTCATCGCGCGACACATTGGGCGTGGCGATGGCACTGGCGGCGGCGACGGGGCTGTTTGTGGCGCTTTACACCACCTATGACGCCTATGGCATTCGCGCGACGGCAGATCCGTTCACATTTTTGGCATGGTTTTTCCTAATCGACGGGCTGGCGATGCCGCCGATTGCCTACCTGCGCTGGCGCAATCTGCCCAACCCAGCTGCGCCCGGCCCGTTGATGCTGCGTGGGGTGATCGGGGGGCTTGTGGCCTTTGCCAGCTTCGGTTCTGTGATGATGGCGACCCGTCTGGACAAGGTGGGTGAGGCGGCGGTTTTGCGCGAAACATCCACCGTTTTTGCCGCCCTCATCGGCTGGCTGTTTCTGAAAGAAACCGTTGGTCCCCGCCGCATTGGACTGATGGCTTTGATTGCGCTCGGGGCGGTGATTGTTGAACTTGGCGGTTAGAATGCCAATATGGAGTGAATGCCCGAACCCGCGCATCATAGCGACCTGCAAGGATAGAAAATGACCCAGCCGACCCCGGCCACCGATACTGCCGCCAAGACCGTGAACCCGATGGTGAAATCCGCATTGGAATTCGGCCCCGTTGCGGCGTTTTTTGCGGCATATATTATGCTGAAGGATCACACCTTCATGGTGGGCGGTAACAGCTATGAGGGCTTTATTGCGGTCACCGCTGGGTTTATTCCGTTGATGATCGCCTCGACCCTGATCCTGTGGCGGTTGACCGGCCATTTGTCGACAATGCAGATTTTCACGCTGGTTCTGGTGGTGTTCTTCGGCGGGCTGACGGTTTGGCTGAATGACGACCGCTTCTTCAAGATGAAGCCAACGCTTCTTTACCTGTTCTTCGGCTCTGCGCTGGGCGTGGGGTTGCTGCGCGGGACCAGCTATCTGGCGACGCTGATGGATGCGGCCTTGTCGCTGAAACCCGAAGGGTGGATGATCCTGACCCGTCGTTTGATGTTCTTCTTCTTCGGTTTGGCAGCGCTGAATGAGGTGGTTTGGCGCGGCTTCAGCGAAGAAACCTGGGTTTATTTCAAAACCTTTGGTCTGACGGCGGCGATCTTCGTCTTCTTCATGACACAGGCGCGCCTGTTCCAGACTTACGCGCTGGAAGAAGAGGGGGATCAGGACGCCGAAGCGTCCTGATCTTTTCGCAACGTGGCTAGCAGCGCCTAAGGGCGCTTAGCCTTTCTGTTTGAACAGCAGTTTTTGCGCTTCTTTGTCGTCTTCCAGTTTGGAACGCTGGTCCTTGGCCAGTTTGAACCCGGTTTTCACCGCATCGCGCGCCTCTAGCTGCTCCAGCCAGCGTTTCAGGTTCGGCTTGTCGCTGAGATCCTGTTGCTGGCCTTCCCACAGGCGCGCCCAGGGCCAGATCGCCATGTCGGCGATGGAATAGAAATCACCGGCCACAAATTCGTTGTCCGCCAGTTGGGTGTCCAGCACACGGTACAGGCGGCTGACCTCATTGCGGTAGCGGTCCTTGGCGTAGGGCAGATCATGCGGCGGATCCATTGCCGGCGCGTATTTCAGGAAGTGGTGCGCCTGACCGGCCATCGGGCCAACGCCGCCCATTTGCCACATCAGCCACTGTTCCACCGCGGCCTGTTCACGGGCGTTCGATCCATAGAACTTGCCTGTTTTGCGCGCCAGATACTGCAGAATCGCACCGCTTTCGAACAGCGAGATCGGTGCGCCATCGGGGCCGTCTGGATCGACAATCGCAGGCATCCGGTTGTTCGGTGCGATTTTTAGAAAGTCAGGTTCAAACTGCGCACCTGCGCCGATGTCGACGAGATGTAGATTGTAAGGCAGGCCCATTTCTTCAAGCGCGATGGATATTTTCCATCCGTTTGGGGTCGGCCAATAATAAAGATCAATAGGTTGTGCCATGTCACGCTCCTCTGTGATGGGGGAATGATGGCCTATTTGGCCATTCGTGCAAGGGGGCGGGGTGGAATGCACATCGCCTGTGCGATCAAACAGATGTGAACAGGTGATCGCTGCGGCACGCCTCGGCGCCTGAGGCTGGGCGCTTGACCGGCAGGGGGCAGGGGCGTATCAGACAGGCGTGGCGATTTGTTACCGGATTGCGGGCCACGTTAAACATGCCGCTAAAGAGGTCAGGAGGAAAGAGTCCCTTTCGCTTGACCGCGACGGGGCTTTTTTATTTTGGGCACAGGCCCGGAGGTTTGGAAATGAGCGACAGCTGGAACAAACGCACAAAACTGGTTCATGGCGGCACGCGCCGTTCGCAGTACAACGAAGTAAGCGAAGCGATCTTTCTCACGCAGGGCTTTGTGTATGACACGGCCGAGCAAGCAGAACAGCGGTTCCTCAAGGCGGGTGAGGATGAGTTTATCTATGCCCGTTATGGCAACCCGACTGTGGCCATGTTCGAAGACCGTATTGCAGCGTTGGAAGGGACCGAAGATGCCTTTGCCACCGCTTCAGGCATGGCAGCAGTCAACGGTGCGCTGATGTCGGGGCTGAAGGCGGGCGATCACGTGGTTGCCGCCAAAGCGCTGTTTGGCTCTTGCCTCTATATCCTTGAAAATATCCTGGTGCGCTTTGGCGTTGAGGTGACGCTGGTTGACGGCACCAATCTGGACGAATGGCGCGACGCGATCCGCGAAGATACCAAGCTGGTGTTCTTTGAGTCTGTCTCGAACCCGACACTAGAGGTGATTGACATCAAGGCGGTTTCAGATCTGGCCCACGCCGTTGGCGCGCTGGTGGTGGTTGATAACGTCTTTTCCACCCCTGTATTCAGCCGTGCGGCTGAACTGGGCGCGGATGTGATCGTATATTCTGCGACCAAGCATATTGATGGTCAAGGCCGTGCGCTGGGCGGTGTGATTCTGGGCAGCAAAGAGTTCATTCGTGGCACGGTAGAACCCTACCTGAAACACACCGGCGCCGCGATGAGCCCGTTTTCCGCATGGATCATGCTGAAGGGTCTGGAAACCATTGACCTGCGGGTGCGGGCACAGGCTGATAGCGCGCTGAAAATCGCCGAGGCGCTGCAAGGCCATCCCAAGCTGGACCGTGTGATCTATCCGGGCCTCAAGGATCACGCGCAGCATGACCTGACCGTGGCACAGATGGAAAAGGGCGGCACCGTCCTGTCGATTGAGGTGAAGGGCGGCCAAGAGGCCTGCTTCCGTTTCCTGAACGCGATCCAGATTGCAGTGATTTCCAACAACTTGGGCGACGCGAAATCCATCGCCACCCATCCGGCAACCACCACCCACCAACGTCTGCCTGCAGAGCAGAAGGTTGATCTGGGCATCACCCCGGGGCTTGTGCGCTTCTCCGTCGGGCTTGAGGATGCGGATGATCTGATCGCGGATTTGGTGCAGGCGCTGGATCAGGCCTGAACCACCTGCCGACATGCGTAAAAATACAGTAGAGGGACGCTTTGCGTCCTCCTTTTGCCGTAAGTGGCATTGCACCACTGCTACGGCTCTACTACTTCACGGTTAAGTTTGGCAATTTTCGGGAACTGCATTAGATTGTCGGTTCATCGGTTGCCTTGGCAACAGCAGGTTGGGGATCGCTTGCAATGAACGTTCATGCCTCAGAAATCGATCGCGAAATGCAGGCAGAGGAAGCGCGCGATGCGCTGAACCGTCTGCGTGCTTGGGCGCAAACCGCGTCAGAAGCAGATCTGGCCGCGGTCGGCGCAGATCTGTCGGGCCTGCTGGCAGGCAAGGCCTATCCTGAGTTTAGCCGCGATTATCCCAGCGATTTCACCGTGGACGCGGCCTATAAGGACACGCTGCCGGACCTACAGAACGGTCCCTCTAGCCTGATCCGTGGCGCCAAACGGGCGATCCAGCATGTCGGTATTTCCAATTTCCGCCTGCCGATCCGGTTCCATACCCGTGATGGCGGCGACATTGCCCTTGAAACCTCTGTCACCGGCACCGTGAGCCTTGAGGCGGAGAAGAAGGGCATCAACATGTCGCGCATTATGCGCTCCTTCTACCGCCATGCGGAAAAGACCTTCAGCTTTGAGGTGGTGAATGCCGCGCTGGAGGATTACAAAAACGATCTGGAAAGCTTTGATGCGCGCATTCAGATGCGCTTTTCCTATCCGGTGAAGGTGCAATCGCTGCGGTCTGGCCTTTGGGGTTATCAGTATTACGATATCGCGTTGGAATTGAATGAAACCAACGGCGTGCGTAAGAAGATTATGCATCTGGATTACGTCTATTCGTCGACATGCCCCTGTTCGCTGGAACTGAGTGAACACGCTCGTGAAATGCGCGGCCAGTTGGCGACGCCGCATTCGCAGCGTTCTGTTGCGCGGATTTCGGTGGAACTGGTGGGACCCAACCGTCTGTGGTTTGAGGATCTGCTGGAACTGGCCCGTGATGCTGTACCGACCGAAACGCAGGTCATGGTGAAGCGCGAAGATGAACAGGCCTTTGCCGAGCTGAACGCCGCCAATCCCATTTTCGTCGAAGATGCTGCGCGGCTGTTTTCCAAAGCATTGGAAGACGACCCGCGGGTTGGTGATTTCCGCGTTGTGGCCAGCCATCAGGAAAGCCTGCACAGCCATGACGCCGTGTCGATCCTGACCGAAGGCGACACTTTCGCCGCCGAAAGCTACGATCCCAAAATGTTTGCGACCCTGCATCACGCCGGATAATCGCGCTGCCCTCGCGCGGCGGGGCAGGGGCGTTTGCGCTAGTAGAGGGTGAAGTGGATCGCATGCTGCGTTGCGGCATGCGCAGGGCTGCCATTCAGTCTTGGCATTGGTATGGTCAGCGATGCTGCCCTATCTTGGGTGTCAGGGGGGAACCAAAGTAATAGAAGGTTCCAAATTCATGGCTTCGCACGTCGAACAACACACTCAATCCACCAACCTGTTTGCTGCCCTGTCGGCACGGTTTTCGCAGGCACTGTCCGCAATTGCACAGCGCATGATGGCCTACGGCGAGGCGCGTTCGCATTACCGTGAAATTCAAGCGCTGGAACGTCTGAGCGACGCTGAACTGGCAGGCATGGGCCTGAAGCGCGACAACATCGTGCGTCACGCGCTGCGCGGTCAGTTTTACCTCTGATCCGCTGGGATACAGCAGATTTTCTGGCCCGAAAACGCCGTCTCTTCTGCCCAAGATGAAAGCCCGCTGCCGTTGATCAGACGCGGTGGGCTTTGTTCTATTCTGGGCGGCTTCGTGGTGGACTTGACACGGAAGGCGGGGCGGTCCATCGCAGTACTATGTTGGATCTAAGACCTGTCGGATATGTGATTGGCCTATTGGTGGCTGTGCTGGGGCTGACCATGCTGGGGCCGCTGGTGGTGGACCTGTGGCATGGCGATCCCAACTGGCGCAGCTTTGCCCAAAGTGCGCTGCTGACCTTCTTTATTGGCGGCACCGTGTCGCTTGCCTGTCAGAACGGCAATCAGGACGGGCTGAACATCCAGCAGACCTTTATCCTGACAACTGGCGTCTGGCTGGCGCTGCCGATCTTTGCCGCGCTGCCGTTTTACTACGGTCAGACGCAAGCCGCGCCAGTGGATGCGTTTTTTGAGGCGATGTCAGGGCTGACAACCACAGGCGCAACGGTGTTTTCGGGGCTGGACGATATGGCCAAGGGGCTGCTGTTGTGGCGCGGCATTCTGCAATGGCTGGGGGGCATCGGGATCATTGTTGTGGCAATGGTGTTTTTGCCCGAACTGCGGGTGGGGGGGATGCAAATCTTCCGCTCCGAAGGGTTTGATACCATGGGCAAGATCCTGCCCCGCGCGACCGAGATTGCCAGCCAGATCTCCGTTATCTACGTGGCGCTGACCGCGGTTTGCGCGCTATCCTATATGTTCCTTGGCATGAACGCCTTTGATGCTGGCGTGCATGCGCTGACCACCATCTCAACCGGCGGCTTTTCCACTTATGATGCCTCGTTCGGGGCGTTCTCTGGTCCGTTGGAATATGTGGCTTCGATCTTTATGATCCTGTCCGCATTGCCATTCGTGCGCTATGTGCAGATGCTGAACGGCCACCATAGCGCGCTGTTGGTGGACCGTCAGGTCTATGGTTTCATGCTGGCGCTGGTGATCACGGTTGCCTTTGCGACCGCGGTTTTGGTTTTGATGCAAGACCGCGAGGCGGAACAATCCCTGCGGCAGGTCGTGTTTAACGTGACCTCTATCATGACCGGCACCGGATATGCGTCGGTCGACTATATGGGCTGGGGCAATCTGTTGATTGCGATGTTCTTTTTCATTGGCTTGATTGGTGGCTGCGCGGGATCGACGGCGTGTTCGATCAAGGTGTTCCGCTATCAGATCCTCTTTGCCTCGATCAAATCGCAGTTGATGAAGACCCATTCCCCGAATGCCGTGGTGCCGCCCAGATTTGATGGGCGCAAGATTGACGACGATGTTCTGAACTCGGTTATGTCCTTCTTCGTGTTTTTCCTTGTTACCATGGGGATCCTTTCGGTCGCGCTGGGAATGACCGGGCTGGATTTCATCACGTCGCTGTCTGGTGCGGCATCGGCGCTGGCTAATATCGGGCCGGGTCTGGGGGATGAAATTGGCCCCGCGGGCAATTTCGCGGGCCTTAATGACCCGGCAAAGTGGCTGCTGTCTGTTGCGATGCTGATCGGGCGGCTGGAACTTTTGGCGGTCTACGCGATGTTGACGGTGACCTTCTGGCGGGCGTGAGGGTACGCTATCGTGATGTTGGGTTGCATACTACCCTTGGGGCTGTTGTGCCGCGGTTGATGCAATAAAAATACCCGCCCCTGAAAACGGGGGCGGGTTTGTTTTTGTTCTCTCAGGTGGCGCGGTCTTAGTGGACCGCTTCAACCTTGTGGAAGTCGAGGATGTTCTCTTCAGGCGATGCCTTGATCGCCATGACATCTTTGCGCTTTTTCAGCAGGATGTAGAACACACAGGCCAGATAAATGCCGACCACAAACGCGCCAATCCACTGGATCTGTAGCCACTGACTCTGGAAGGCGAGGGTTAGACCAAACAGCACCGCGACGTTGCCCGCAATGTAGCCCCAGCGGCCCAGACGGTCAGGCGTCATCGACAGGTTGTCCGAGTACAGCCGGATCAGACTGTCGAGCGAGTTGATCACAAAGGTGATGCCCACAATGACCATCGCGATGTTCAGCACACCGGTCGTGTCGATACCCGCAGTGTGGTAGTAGTAGAGGACCGAGAACCAGATCGCCAGCGGGATCGATGGAACCACCAACAGCGCCAGCAGCAGGTGTTGCGTGCGCAGACCACCAACAAAACGCGCGGTGAACTGACCGATCATGATCGACCATGCGAACCACCAGAACAGGTAGAATTCGTGGTAGTCGTTGATCGGGGTGATGAACTTGTGGATGTTGCCGAAATAGCCGGTTGTCAGCTCCGTCAGGTTGCTAGTCATCGCGCCCAGCCCCATGCCCGCATATACGAACATAAAGACGATCAGGCCCAGGAACATCAGCGTTGATCCAACACTCAGCACGCGCACAAATTTTAGGTCGGTGCTGGAATAGGCTGCGGCCAGAATGACGCAGAACACGATCACGTAGAAAGTGGTGATCACGGTTTCGCCGTCGCCGATTTCAGGAATGTAGAATGGCAGGTAAACAAGAAACAGGCTGGCGGTGAAGGCACAGGTGCCGATGATCACGATGTTGTTCAGCAGCTTCACCAGCGGAATGTCAAAGAACTTCACGCGTGGTTCAACCACACAGAAGTAGAAACTGGTCAGGAAATAGAACCCCCAGATCAGAAACCCCCAAAAACCGAACTCGATCGCCAGCGGATTGGTGAACCCATAGTCAGCTGCATTGGCTGGATCTGCGTAGGTCGGAAATTCCCCTAGCGGAAACATGATCAGTCCGACATCAAGGCCGGAGGTGAACAGGATCGCGATAAAGGTGAACAGCGGCACCGGTGTCACGCCAACGGCGCGCAGGTTCCACCACTTCACCACGCAGAACGCTACCAGCGCTAGCGCCAGTAAAATTCCGAATGTGATGATCATTGTCAAAGTTGAAGCCATTGCTCTCTCCCTGTTGGCATAGCTTTCGTGTGTTTTGGTCTGTCAATTTGGATGACATGTTAATTTTATTGGTCGTTGATATTAAAATTAGCACACTTGTGCTACTTTTTTCTTTCAGGCATGTCTGACCCAGTCATCAGGAGGCGCCCGTGGGTCGGCAGAAAATTCGCTCTATCCGCCGTGAAGAATTGATCCGTGCAACGATCACTGCGATCCATGATCACGGGTTCGCGGATCTGACCGTCGCCCAGATTGCGCAGGACGCTCAGGCGTCAACTGGCAGTATTCATTACTACTTTGGTGGCAAAGAGGCCTTGCTAGAGGCGACGATGGTGCATCTGCTGGGCCTGTTGAAAGCGGCCTACCAGCAACATATTGCAACCGCAACCACACCGCAGGATCGTTTGCATGCTGTGGTGCAGGCCAACTTTGATCAGAGCTTCCTCAGTCTGGAAACCTGCCGTGTATGGACACAGTTTTGGGCCTTTGCTCCGTTCCATCCGCGCTTAGCCCGTTTGCAGCGACTGAATCGTGCGCGGGTGCGCAGTAACCTGATTCACGCCTTGCGTCAGTTGGTTCCGGAACAGGATCTGAACATCAAGGTGAACGCCATTCAGGGGTATATGGATGGTGTCTGGGTGCAGCTGTCGCAATCCTCGCAGACGCCGGATTTCCCATTGCTACAATCAGAAGCGCGCCGATTTGTGGATCAGACCATTGCACAGGGTGGCAAGTGAAGGTGGGCAGCACCAGCAGCGCGTTTGATGCGTTTCTGTGATTTTGGCAGAGGTATCTCAGCATAGAAAAAGGGCCGTTTCCGGCCCTTTTCTTTTGTTGGTCATGTGGCGGGTTTGATCAGTCCCAGCAGTTTACCAGCACAGTCAGTTGCGATGCTTTGCTGGTCAGATCCTCGGGCGCCATGTTGGCCAGCGCGTTTGTCGCGGCTGGGGTGATGCCGAGGTTGGTCAGGAAGCCCTCGATCGCGACCGCATCGACGGCAAAGCTGACGTCTTTGGGCAGCTGTTGCGAACCAGTGGCGCGCGGCAGCAGCATACCCATAACCGCGCCACCAGCGTCAAAGACCGGACCGCCGGTATCGCCGGGCAGGGCGGCCAGTGCCAGGCGGGACAGATCCTGTTCGCCTGCCAGCCCGGTCACATCTGCCAGTGTACCAAAGGTCATGGTCGGCGCCCCAAGAATGCCGCCGTAGGAATAGCCCGACACCGCGACATCCGATTGCAGGCGCGGTGTCGCGCGCTGCAGTTCGGCAATCTCAGAGGGTGCCAGATCGTCAACGGGTTTCAGCGCAGCCAGACCTAGTGCCGCATCGGTTCCGACCACCTCGGCGGCGATGCCGTCTTCCAGCGTGACGCGGGTACAGCTGCCCACCGCGTCGATTGTGGTGACGACGGTGCCGCGACCATCAACAAAGAAACCAGAGCGCGACAGACGCGGTTTGCGGATCTGCAGGCCAGACAGCAGGTCGATACGCTGCGCCTCATTGTTGCCAGCAGCGGCGCTCATCACGCCGTCAAGACGGGTGAAGCTTTCCTGCATTTCACCCAAGACACGGGCGCGGCGCTCTTCGTCGCCTGCCGGCCAGATCAAGGTGAAGCCTTTCAGCTCTCCGTTTTTCAGGGCCACTTGCGTGTGAGAGATGAAGCTGTCGTTGCTGCCGGTCAGCAGGAAGCTGTCTTTGCCACGTTCACGGTCACCTTCCAGCGGCACGATTTCCAGCGTCTGCATAATGTCATAGAGACCGAACAAGGTTTGTTGATCGCCCGGTTGCGAAATCAGCAGTACACGTGCTTCGGGCACGAAGCCTGTGGCGTTGAACTGTGCGTAGGGGGCTTCGTATTTTTCAAAGTTTACGGCACCCAGCGGCAGTTTCATTGCGATACCTGCAGTCGTGTCTTCAACCAGTTGCAGGTCAAGACCTTCGAGAACAGCATTGAACTGCTGTTTCAGGATGTTGCGCTGACGGGTGGTCAGAACACCTGTGTCGTCGAACCCGTTTGCAGCCTGCCATGCGGCCATCGACCCACGGGTGCCACGGCCAAACGCGCCATCAATGGCTGCCGTATAAAAGCCTGCCCATTGCAGCATCGCTTGCAGTTCCTTGCGCTCTTCGCGGGACAGAGCCGCCTCTGAGCGGCGGGCCTCGGCAACGGTTTCATCAGGGATGACCGGCTGGGACGGGATCGCTTCGGTGGTGGTGACCTCTTCTGCGGCAGGGGCAGTGACGGGCGCGGTAACTTCGGCTGTTTGTTGTGTCACGCCGATGGGCCAGATTTGCTGACCATAGGCGCTGGCAAAGGCAATGTAGCTGTCGCGCGGGATTTGGCCTTCGCTGCGCAGAACGCGCAGCACCTGTTCGGCATCCTCACGGCTGTAGGGGCCTAGCGCCAGAGCATACCAGCCGCCCGACATTGCGAACCCGTTTAGGTCCGACAGTGCGACGGAATAGTCGCGAATGCGAGCTTGCGCTTCGGCGAGGTTGGGTTGGGCTTCGATCTGAACCCAAACTTGTTCTTCCTGTGCGCTGGCGATGCGGGCCAGCATCAGGATGGAAATAACAAAAGAAACTAATGTTCGCATCATAATCAGGGGTATCCTTACCTGTCGCGTCTGTACGTATGGGCGCCCTTTTAACAAATTCAGTGGGTCCTGCACTTAAATAATGCGCTCTGATGCAATTGACCCCGTGCTGTTGCCCCCGTAGGTAGGGCCAGCACCTTTTGCCACTGTTGATTTCGCGCCGTTTTGACCCGCGCTCCGGTGGTACAAAGGCCTTAGCGAAGGTTTGAACAGGGCAGTGTGGACGGAGCCATGACAGAAACGATCAGCAAGCCGCGCAGTTTTCAGGAAATCATCCTGAGACTTCAGAATTACTGGGCAGGCAAAGGCTGCGCCGTGATGCAGCCCTATGACATGGAAGTGGGCGCAGGCACCTTCCACCCGGCGACCACGCTGCGCTCTCTCGGTTCGCGCCCTTGGGCTGCGGCCTATGTGCAGCCGTCGCGCCGTCCGACCGATGGCCGCTATGGTGAAAACCCCAACCGTTTGCAGCACTACTACCAGTATCAGGTGCTGATCAAACCGTCGCCGCCGAACCTGCAAGAGCTGTATCTGGGCTCCCTCGCGGCGATCGGCATCGACATGGACATGCACGACATCCGTTTTGTTGAGGATGACTGGGAAAGCCCGACGCTGGGCGCTTGGGGCCTTGGCTGGGAGGTTTGGTGTGACGGTATGGAAGTGAGCCAGTTCACCTATTTCCAACAGGTTGGCGGTCATGACTGTACGCCGGTGTCTGGTGAGCTGACCTATGGTCTGGAACGTCTGGCGATGTATATCCTCGGCGTCGATCATGTGATGGACATGCCGTTCAACGATCCCGACGGAACCATCGCGCTGTCCTACGGTGATGTGTTTAAACAGACCGAAGAAGAATACGCGCGCTGGAACTTCGACGTGGCCAACACTGATGTGCTGCTGAAACAGTTCGAAGAAGCCGAAGCCGAGTGTGAGAAGATCCTGGCGCAAGAGCATATGGATCCCAAAACCGGCAAACGCATCATTATGGCGCATCCCGCCTATGATCAGTGCATCAAAGCCAGCCACCTGTTTAACCTCTTGGACGCGCGTGGTGTGATCTCGGTCACCGAACGTCAGGCCTACATCGGTCGTGTGCGTGCGCTGGCCAAACAATGCGCGGATGCCTTTGTGCTGACGACGGCAGGGGGCTATGACGCCACTGCCGAGGCGGGCGCGTAATGGCAGGCAAGCTGATTGCGGGGGCACTTATCGTGATTTCTGTCATCGCCGGTATCGCGATGTATTACCTGCAGGTCTACGCCTACTATGATGAGGTGCAGGCCACGGGTACGGATGACGTGGTGATGACGTCGCTGGCAACCGGTCAGGCAGAGCCGATCCTATATGAGGATTTTCAGGCAATTGATTCTGACAGCTCGCCCATCCGCTACCGTGCCTGTTTCACCACCCCCATGTCTCAGGCCATGATGACCGAGACCTACGAAATTTACGAAGGTGCCGCCCCGCTGGTGGCGCCCGGCTGGTTTGACTGTTTTGATGCCAAGGAAGTGGGCGCTGCGCTGGAAAGCGGCAAGGCGCTGGCCTTCATGGGGCAGGAAAACCACCGCTATGGCATCGACCGCATTGTCGCCGTGATGGACGACGGACGCGGCTATGTCTGGCACCAGATCAACCATTGCGGTGAGGTTGTCTTTGACGGTCAACCCACCCCCGCAGACTGCCCTACACCCCCGGAAGGTGAATGATATGCCCGATTTGCTGATCGAACTCTTTTCCGAAGAAATCCCCGCCCGCATGCAAGGCAAAGCGGCCGAGGATCTGAAAAAACGCATCACTGACGGTCTGGTAGACGCCGGATTGACCTACGCTGGCGCCGCCGCCTTTTCCACACCCCGCCGTCTGACGCTGGCGCTGGAGGGTCTGCTGGCCGAAAGCCCCACTGTGCGTGAAGAGCGCAAGGGCCCGAAGGTTGGTGCGCCTGAAAAAGCCATCGAAGGCTTCCTGCGCGGCGCCGGTCTGACCATGGACCAGCTCGAAGAGCGCGACACGCCCAAAGGCGCAGTTTATTTCGCCACCATCGAAAAGCCCGGTCGCCCCGCGGCAGAGATCATCGCCGAAGTGCTGGAAGCCACCATTCGCAACTTCCCCTGGCCGAAATCCATGCGCTGGGGCGCGGGCGCGTTGCGTTGGGTGCGTCCGTTGCACTCGATCCTCTGCATTCTGACGAATGAGGCGGGCGAGGCAGAGGTTGTCGATCTGGACATCGACGGCATTAAATCTGGCAACACGACCGAAGGCCACCGTTTCATGGGATCGGGCCGTTTTGCTGTCACCTCGTTTGACGATTATGCGGTGAAGCTGAAGCGCGACCATGTGGTTCTGGACCCTGCGGAACGTGCTGATGCCATCTGGCAGGACGCGACCAATCAGGCCTTTGCCTCTGGTCTGGAAGTGGTTGAGGATCAGGGGCTGCTGCGTGAGGTCGCAGGTCTGGTCGAATGGCCCGTCGTTCTGATGGGTGCCATTGATGAGGAGTTTCTGGAATTGCCCGCCGAGGTTCTGCAAACCTCGATGAAAGAGCACCAGAAATTCTTCAGTGTGAAGAACCCCAAAACGGGCCGTATTGAGAAATTCATTACGGTTGCCAACCGTGAAACCAAAGATCAGGGCGCAACAATTCTGGCGGGCAACCAAAAGGTGCTATCCGCTCGTCTGGCGGATGCCAAATTCTTCTGGACCAACGACTTGCGCGTCGCGAAATCGGGGATGGAGGCATGGACCGATCAGCTGTCCAATGTGACCTTCCACAACAAACTGGGCACGCAGGCCGCACGGATTGACCGTATCACCGCCCTGTCGCGTGACATTGCACCTGTTCTGGGTGTCGACGCCGATCTGGCCGAACAGGCCGCACGGGTGGCCAAGGCGGACCTCAGCTCGGAAATGGTCTATGAATTCCCTGAATTGCAGGGTCTGATGGGCCGCTACTATGCTGAGGCTGCTGGCCTACCGTCTGATGTCGCTGCCGCGTGTGAGGAACACTATTCCCCCCTCGGCCCGTCCGATGATGTGCCCACCGCGCCGGTTTCCGCCACCGTGGCGCTGGCGGATAAGATCGACACGCTCACTGGTTTCTGGGCGATTGATGAAAAGCCCACCGGTTCCAAAGACCCCTACGCCCTGCGCCGCGCCGCACTGGGTGTGATCCGTCTGGTGCTGGAAAACGGTGTGCGCGCCAGCTTGGTTGAGGTGTTTGGTAAGGGCTATGAGGGTGCGGATGCCGCTGACCTTCTGTCCTTCTTCCATGACCGTCTGAAGGTCTACCTGAAGGATGAGGGCCTGCGCCACGACGTGATTGACGCTTGCCTGTCGATGCCGGGCAATGATGACCTGACGCTCTTGGTCAAACGCGCCCGTGCGCTGGGGGCTTTCCTGAAGACTGATGATGGTGAAAACCTGTTGCAGGGCTACAAACGCGCCAACAACATCCTGACACAGGCTGAGGATAAGGATGGTGTTGAATATTCCTTCGGCGCGGACGTGAAGTTCGCTGAAACCGATGAGGAAAAGGCGCTGTTTGCTGCGTTGGATCAAGCCGCCGCTGCGATTGCTCCCGCGATGCAGGGCGAGGATTTTGAGGCCGCGATGTCTGCCATGGCCGCGCTGCGCGCGCCGATTGACGCCTTTTTTGAAGGGGTGCAGGTCAACAGCGACAATGAGATCGTGCGCCGTAACCGCCTGAACCTCCTTAGCCGTATCCGCCAGATCTGTGGTGGTGTGGCCGACCTGACGCGGGTTGAGGGCTGAACGCCCAGCTTTGACTGAATTGCAGAAGGCCGAGGGTTCATCCCCTCGGCCTTTTTGTTTCCTAACGTGCGTAGCATCGCTGTGCAAAATGATGTCATTCAGCGCTCATTCCCTCGCGTTTCACACCGAAGCTTCCCTTGCCTTACTGCCCATCCCGTTTATGCTGCAGTGACGCAGAAAGGATGCGGCAGTGCAGCACGATCAAGAAATTACCGTCATCACCCCAACCGCCAAACTGGCGACCGACACCCATGGTGGGCGGGCGAAATGCCTGCAGCGTCTGGTGCGTCTGGACCTGCCGGTGCCGAAAACCGTCGCGCTATCCTTTGATGAGGTGCATGGCATTGCGGCGGGGGACATGCCGGATATGGCGGCAATGCTGGCCCCCTTTGGCGAAGATGCGCTGCTTTGTGTGCGCCCATCGTCCGAGGATCCCGATTGGGGCGGTCCCGGTGCGGTGCTGAACATCGGCATGAATGACGCGCGTTTTGTCGATCTGTGCGAAACGCTGGGACGTGACGCGGCCAGTTCGATCTACCTGCGCTTTGTGCAGGCCTATGCGATTCACGTTGCCCGCCTCGACCCCGATATGTTCGACCACATCCTGCCGGATAGCGCCGATGCCCTAAGTGAAGCTTTGCGCGCCTATGAGGATGAAACCGAAGAGGAATTTCCCCAAGATCCCGCCGTGCAACTGGCCGAGGTGCTGCGATCAATGGCCCGCGCATGGGAGGGGACGACCGCGCGGCTCTTGCGGCAGGCAAAGGGCGCGCCTGCGGATGCGGGCCTTGGCCTTGTAGTGCAGGAAATGGCGCATGGACTTGGTCTGGGCGAGTGTGGGTCTGGTGTAATCCAGCTGGTCAACTCCAAAACCGGCGAAGCGCAGATCACTGGCCGCTACATGTGCCAGTCGCAGGGGCGCGATGCGCTTCTAAACCGCTCTGCCTCGATGTTTCTTGAGGAGGACGATCGCGGTCCGTCGCTGCAAGCGGTGCTGCCGGAACCGTTTGAACAGCTCTTGGAACATACCCGTCTGATGCGGGAGCGCCTGCGTGAGGAAATGCAGGCAGAGTTTACTATCGAAAACGGCCGCGTGCATATTCTGGACGGTGTGCGCGTTGCGCGCTCCGCCCGTGCGGCGGTGCGGATCGCTGTCAGTCTGGCTGAGGATGGGATTATCCCGCGCGAAGAGGCGCTGACCCGTATTGATCCCCGCGCCATCAACGAATTGCTGCACCGTCAGGTTGATCCAGCTGCACCGCGTGACACACTGGCCACCGGCATTGCCGCCAGCCCTGGCGCTGCCACTGGGCGCATTGTGTTCACCGCTGATGAGGCACAGGCCAGTGCCGCCCGCGGAGAAGCCTGCGTTCTGGTACGCCGCGAAACCAACCCCGAAGATATCCGTGGCATGCACGCCGCCGCCGCCGTTCTGACAGAACGGGGCGGGATGACCAGCCACGCTGCGGTGATTGCGCGCGGTATTGGTTTGCCCTGTGTAGTCGGCGCATCGGATATCAAGTTTCACATTCGCAAGAAAATGCTGGTCGCGCCAGATGGCCGCGAATTGCACGCCGGCGATACAGTAACCATTGACGGTAGCAATGGCGAAGTTCTGTGGGGTGAACCGCCAATGCTAGAAGCTGCACAGGATGACGCATTCCGCAGTTTGATGGCATGGGCGGATGAGGTGCGCGATATTGGCGTTCGGGCCAATGCCGATACGCCGGCAGATGCGCAAACAGCCAAAAACTTTGCTGCCGAAGGGATTGGTCTGTGCCGGACCGAACACATGTTCTTTGATGCTGATCGTCTGACCGTGATGCGAGAGATGATTTTCGCAGATACATCGCAGGACCGCGCGGCGGCGCTCGATCGTTTGTTGCCGATGCAGCGGGCAGACTTTTCCGAACTGTTCCGCATTATGCAGGGCAAGCCTGTCTGCATCCGCCTGTTTGATCCGCCTTTGCATGAATTTCTGCCGTCTGATCGTGCGGGCCATCGTGAATTGGCAGAGGCGCTGGATCTGCCCTTGTCCGATGTGACCCGTCGAGTTGAGGCATTGGGCGAATATAACCCGATGCTGGGTATGCGTGGCGTCCGGTTGGGTATCACCGTGCCAGAGATTTACGACATGCAGGCGCGTGCGATCTTTGAGGCCACGATCGAGGCCAGTCAGGACGGTGACGCTGTCGTACCTGAGATCATGATCCCATTGGTATCCGCCAAACGTGAGGTGGAACTGGTGAAAACCCGTATCGATGCTGTCGCGGCCGCCGTGCGCAACGAGCAGGGGCAGGAATTTGATTATCGTCTGGGTGTGATGGTGGAAACACCGCGCGCAGCGTTGAAGGCGGGGGAGATTGCACCGCACGCATCCTTCCTGTCGTTTGGCACCAACGACCTTACGCAGATGACCTATGGCCTTTCGCGCGATGACGCGGGGCGTTTCATGTCGGCCTATGTGCAGCAAGGCGTGTTCCCCGAAGATCCGTTTCACGAACTCGACACCGAAGGCGTCGGCGAACTTTTGCAGATCGGCGCAGAAAGGGGTCGCAGCGCGCGGTCGGATCTGGTTCTGTCGATTTGCGGTGAACATGGGGGCAGCCCCGAATCAATCGCCTTTTCTCGCGCGGCAGGTTTCAACTATGTGTCCTGTTCGCCCTTCCGTGTGCCCGTAGCACGGTTGGCCGCCGCACAATTTGCAGTGATGGAAAAGGTGGGTCTTAGAAATAGCTAAAGCCTTGTGGTTTTTGCATAAGTTTCCTGAAAATTTCACTTGAGAAATAGTAGGCGTCTGCGTATCGTGCGCGCCGTTTTTCTCATCTGCTGGACTATTCGCGGTATTTTAGCTATTTGGCCGCCTGTTTATTCACGTTCACTCGCAGGAGCGGGGGCTCTACGAGAACTGAAACAGGAGATCGTCATGGATCGCAAAGTTCTGAAGTCTGCTCGTTGGGCGGCGCTGACACTGGCGCTGTCAATGGCTGTTGCTGCCCCCTTTGCAGGCACCGCCAGTGCCGAAGCAAAGGTGCAGGATGTATTGCAGCAGGAACGCCGTGGCTTGGTATCCGTGCGCCCGGGTTTGCTGGAGCGTCTGTTCAATCCGCAAAAAGCGCCGGCGAAGGTGAACTATACCCGCGCCTATCTGGACGGCCTGCCCGCCGCTAAAGGTGACGAAGAATGGGCCTGCCTTTCTGAGGCACTGTATTTTGAGGCGCGCGGCGAAAGTGTCAAAGGCCAATTCGCAGTGGCCGAAGTGATCTTGAACCGTGTGGACTCTGCCCGTTTCCCAGACACGATCTGCGGTGTGGTCAATCAAGGGACTGGGCGCAAATATCAGTGCCAGTTCACCTACACCTGCGACGGTCATGCCGAGGTTGTGCATGAACAACAGGCCTTTGATCGTGTATCGAAGGTTGCACAGCTGATGATCAACGGTGCGCCGCGGACACTGACGGACAACGCAACCTACTACCACACCAAAGCGGTACGCCCCAGCTGGTCGCGTAAATTCGCCCGCACCACCACGATCGGTGTGCATCATTTCTATCGTCATCCGACCGAAGTTTCGATGAAGTGAGGCTCTTGTCGGACCACGACAATTGGGCTAGCTGAAGGGAAGGGGGCATTGCCCCCTTTTTATTTGCACATGCTGAGAGGCTGACCATGTCTGACACCGCTTCTGAAATCACTCAGGCTTTCGCCCATCCCGAAGAGCGTGCTGCTGCAATGGCCACCGCGCCATTGGATCGGATTTCTGTGCGTGATCATGTGGTTGAGGTGGAAATCGGCGCTTTTCAGGTGGAACGAGACCTGACCCAACGTCTGTCCTTCGACGTCGCGGTTGAGGTGGCGCCGGTTGATGCCCCGCTAGAGGATGACGTGGATCGCATCCTGTCCTACGACAAGGTGACAGAGGCGATTGCCATTGAATTGGCCTCCGAACGTCTAAACCTCTTGGAAACGCTGGCCGACAACATTGCCGCCCGCATTTTGGCGGAACCGCAGGCGATGCGGGTGTTTCTGCGGATTGAGAAGCTGGATCGGGGACCTTTCAAACTGGGTGTTGAAATCGTGCGCAGCCGTGCCGATGTGGCAGGGCGCGCGGAAGACCAGAATGTGCGCCCTCGTCTGGCCTACCTCAGCCGTGCAGCGCAATCTTCGAATGCTCTGCCGCAGTGGTTGGATGATCTGACGGGGGAGGCTCCGCTGATCCTATGCCTGGAGCCCCCTATTGCTGGTGATCATACGGTGGCGAATGCACGTGCGCAGCTGAATATTGATCTGTTGCAGGTTGATCAGGCCGCATGGACCCTGATGGCGCGGGACGAACGCCTGAACGTGGCGAACACGCGCACGGAACTCGACTGGGCGATGAAACAGGGACATGTCAGCATTTGGGCCCCTGCCAAAATGGTGCTGGATGCCACCACCCCGCCGGAAACCGTTGATGGTGCGGCGCTGGTGGCGTGGTTTGCCGCAGAGATGGACGCACTGGATCTGGTGGTGATTGGCGCGGACGCGCCGGCGCTGGACCTGCCCTGCAAGACCATCGCGATCTGAGGGGGGATAAGATGCAAGCCTACTATCGTCCCATCGTACAAACCGATCCCTCCCGACCCGACCATGCGCTGACACTGGCCGGTGGTTGGGCATGGTTTGCTGAGGTCGAAGTCCTCAGCCGCCATGACGCGCCGCAACGCATTTCGGCCCTCGATCTGCCGGGGGAAATGCGCGACCGGCTGACCGCGCCGCGTGCAGATATCGCCCGTCTTGATCTTAGCCAGCCGCAGATCATGGGCATCCTCAACGTGACGCCTGACAGTTTCAGCGATGGCGGTGAACATCAGGGGATTGCGCAGGCGCTGCGTCATGCCCATGCGATGCGCGATCAGGGGGCCGATATGATCGACGTGGGCGGCGAATCCACTCGTCCCGGCGCGGAAGAGGTGGAGCGTCAGGCGGAAATCGAACGCACAGCCCCAGTGATCAAGGCGATCCGTGAAGAGATGAACGTGCCGATCTCCATCGACACCCGCAAACAAGTGGTGGCCGCAGCGGCGATTGCCGCGGGTGCCGATCTGGTGAACGACGTGTCTGGCTTCACCTTTGATGACGATCTGCTGACCTATGTGGGCAATCAGACACTGCCGGTCTGCGTGATGCACAGTCTGGGCGACCCGACCACCATGCAGGACGATCCGAATTACGACGCGGTCCTGTTGGACATCTACGACTTCCTCGAGGGGCAGGTTGAGGCGCTGGTCGCTGCTGGAGTGGCGCGCGATCAGATCATGGTCGATCCCGGTATCGGGTTTGGTAAAACAGTGCAGCACAACCTTGCCCTGCTGAAACGGATTTCGCTGTTTCACAGCCTCGGCTGTCCGATCCTGCTGGGCGTGTCGCGCAAGAAATTCATCGGCACGCTCGGCAATGCGCCAGAGCCGCGCGACCGTGTGGCGGGATCTGTTGCCGTGGCCCTAGCCGCTGTGGCGCAGGGGGTGCAGGTGCTGCGGGTGCATGACGTGTTTGAAACGCGGTCCGCATTGAACATGTGGCAGGCGGTCAGCGGTTAAACAACCGTCTGAGCGCCCCCAGCTGCGACACCATCACACCGCCAAGGATCAGCGCCAGCGCGGTGAGCATGCCGTCTGGCAACTCTTCCCCCAGCACCCAAGCACCGAGGAAGATTGACCAGACGGGCACCATGTAATTGGTCAGCGACATAAAGGTGGATCCGGCCGACCGGATCACCAACACCCGCAGCAGGTTCGCCGCCGCCGTGGGCACCAGCCCCAGTAGGGCCAGATAGCCGAAGGTTTCTGCACTGACGTTGCGCGGAATGCCCTCAACCCACAGGGCAACGGGCAGGATGATCACGCTGCCGATCAGCATTAGGCAGGCGGATAGGCCCACAGGATCAATCGCGGGCAGGCGGCGCGTAATGATCGAATTGACGCCATAGCACATCGCGGCGCTGACACAGGCGATGCGGCCCCATAGTTCGCCATCTGTGCCGCTGGCCTGAAACACGGACGGTCCACCAATCAGAATAAAGACGCCGATAAATCCGGTGATGAACCCGATGAGGCGACGAAGGCTCATCCGCTCCCCAACCAAGAAGAAATGCGCCAGCGGTAGTACAATCAATGGGATCGCCGCCATCGACACACCGGCAAAGCCGGAGGTGACGTATTGCAGCCCCCAGCTTAGCAGCATGAAGGGCAGCGCTGCGCTGAGGGTGCCTGCGATCAACAGAATGTGCCACGGGCGATCCTCACTCAGCCACAGCTGCCCGCCGCGTATCTGCCAAACAAGGGTCAGCAAGAGCGCGGCAAAGCTGAGGCGGGCGAAGGTCAGCCAAATCGGGGTGATGCCGCGAAGGGCCAGTTCCATCACCATAAAGGTTGCGCCCCAGACCAGCCCAAGGCCCAAAATCATCGCCCAAGAGGCGCGGGTGATCACCGGTTGCATCTGTTGCCCTTCGTTGTCTTCGCCGCGACCTGATAGGTTTCAGCGTTGAAGGTCAAGGGGCTAGGAGGGCAGGGCCGCATCGGGCCCCGCCAGCGCAGTGCGTTAACCACGCAGTTTGTGGTGCAGCAGGATCGGAACAGTCAGATCCTCCTCATCCGTCAGGTGACGATCAAGGAAGGCCTGAATGCCCGTCGCCTGATTGAGAACCTCGGGCAGTTCCGATGGCGCATCCTGCCGTGACAGGTCCATCAGCTTGATGAACCGGTTCGACGATTGCACCAACCCATCCAGTAGACCGTCCATTGCGTCATGATCTGCCTCCAGCATCTCTAGCCCATTGGTAAAACGCTCATCCGCCTCCATCAACTCGGGGAAGAATTTTCGGTCCTCCCAAGTGTGGTGGCCATGCAGATTGCGCACCAGTGCGTTGCCGAAATGGCCCAGCCGCATGGCGTACCAGTCAGGGTCCAGCTGCTTATCCAGCATCTCTTCGGTGTCGGTGGCCACAATTGCGGCGATCTGTCGGAACATGGTGTGTGCCCCCATCCAACGTTCGATAGAGGCGGCGAAGTTCGGGTGATCCGGCCAAGCATCGCGCGGATACTCCCGAAGCAGGGTCTGCATTTCCTCGGGCAGACCCTGTCTGACGGTGATGTCATATTGGGTCATGACTGTCAGGTGGGGATGCGCGATGCGCGGTACAACAGGGCGGCCTGTGCAGGGGTGAACCGGTTCTGTGCGACGCGCTAGGGTTTGCTGAGAACAGCATCGAGGGCGGTTTGTCCACGCAGTGAAACAAAAGCCGCAAAGAACGCTGTGCGGGTGTTGTCAGTCACGTTGATGCCTCTTGCATTGTCTTTCAAGTAGCGTAGCAAAGAGGCCTGACCTTGGATGCGATAAGCGGCATTGGTGTGCGAGAGGGAGAATTTGAAGCTTTCAGTCGCCTCTTCCATTCTGTCGAGATCGGCAAGTGCCATCCCAACTGCAAAGCTATGGCCCGCTTCTTGATGCTTTGTGTATAGAAATCCGTTGAGGCGTTTTGCATTGGTGCAGATTCTGAGACGTTCTTCCGGTGTGTTTTTGGCCTTGTAGCAGCCCCCTGCATAGAGACTCGTGGTGAAAGCGAATATCCAAATGCCAAGGAAGGCCCAGATTACTATCGCTTTGGCCCAATCTTTAGCAGTGTCTCGCTCTTTCATTCGTTTCTCGCTTCAATAGTTAGTTTAGGCGTGGCGACGGCTCGGTTGGCGTGACAGCAGTAGCCCACCAAGGATCAGTGCAAGGGCGGCGAACAGCTGGGGCGGCACGGCCTCGGACAGCAGGGCTGCGCCAAAGATTACCGACCAGACTGGCACCTGATAGTTCACCGTGGACAGGAACGCGGGACCAGCAGAGCGGGCGACCTGAACCAGCAGGATCTGCGCAACCGCCGTGGGGAACAGGCCAAGGTATAGGATCGCGAGGAAGGGGTTGGTGTCTGGCATCACAGGCGCGCCCTCCTGCCACAGGGCAACGGGCAGGATCATAGCGGCGCCACAGGACAGCGCGGCAGCGGAAAGCGACAGCATATTCACCTGCGGGCACAGGCGGGTGACAATCGCGCCGATCGCATAACACAGCGACGCTGCCAGACAGGCCAGCCGCGCCAGCGATTCATAATCACTGCCGGCACTGGTGAAAGCGTCCAGCCCGATCAGCACCACAACGCCCACGAAGCCCACCGAAAATCCCAAGCTGCGGCGCAGGGTCATCCGTTCGCCGGGAACCAAAAGATGCGCCAGCGGCAGAACAAACAGCGGCACAATCGCCATGCAGACGCCCGCAAATCCGCTGGCCACATAGGTTTGCCCCCAGCTGAGCAGGGTAAAGGGCAGGGCGTTTGAAAACAGCCCCATCGCCAGCGCACAGGCCCAGATGATGCGGCCCTGTCTGGTCGCAAAGGAGGGCAGTGAAATGCCCATGGCGGTGATCAGCGCCATCAGACTCAACGCACCGATCACGATTCGGGTCGCGGCGATGGTCATCGGGCCAAGCCCGTCCAGCGCGACCGTGACCGCCATAAATGACGCACCCCAGATAATGCCAAGGGTGATCAGCTTGATCCAGTTGGTGAGGCCGGGAGTGGTGGGCGTTTCTGTCATGGCGAAGTCTTTGTTCTCAAATGAAAAGGGCGCACCCTAAATGTGGCGCGCCCCCAAGGATTTAGGTCAGCGGGCCGTGCCCGCCAAGCCCTTAGTTCTTGGCTTTGTCGACCATTTTGCCGGCAGAGATCCACGGCATCATGTCGCGCAGTTTCTGACCAACAACTTCGATCTGGTGTTCGTCGTTGTGACGACGCGACGCTTTGATGGTCGGCTGACCAACGGCGTTTTCCAGCATGAAGTCACGAACAAACTTGCCGGACTGGATGTCCTGCAGCGATTCTTTCATCGCTTTCTTGGTTTGCTCGTAGGGCAGGATGCGCGGGCCGGTGACGTACTGGCCGTATTCCGCAGTGTTGGAGATCGAGTAGTCCATGTTGGCGATGCCGCCTTCATAGATCAGGTCAACGATCAGCTTGGTTTCGTGCAGACACTCGAAGTAGGCCATTTCAGGTGCGTAGCCTGCTTCGACCAGAGTTTCAAAGCCGCAACGGATCAGCTCTACGATGCCGCCGCACAGAACGGCCTGCTCGCCGAACAGGTCGGTTTCGCACTCTTCGCGGAAGTTGGTTTCGATGATGCCCGAACGGCCGCCACCAATGGCGGAGCAGTAGGACAGGCCGATTTCCAGCGCTTTGCCGGTTGCGTCGGTGTCAACGGCTACCAGGCAAGGCACGCCGCCGCCTTTGGTGTATTCGCCGCGTACGGTGTGACCGGGGCCTTTGGGCGCCATCATGATCACGTCAACGCCTTCTTTCGGCTCGATCAGGCCGAAGTGTACGTTCAGGCCGTGGGCGAACGCGATGGCTGCGCCGGGCTTGATGTTGTCGTGAACGTATTTTTTGTAGGTTTCTGCCTGCAGTTCGTCGGGCATGGTGAACATGATCACGTCACACCAAGCGGCCGCTTCGGCGATACCCATAACTTTCAGGCCTTCGGCTTCGGCTTTCTTGGCCGAGGGGGAGCCTTCGCGCAGGGCAACAACAACGTTTTTCGCGCCCGAGTCACGCAGGTTCAGTGCGTGTGCGTGGCCTTGCGAACCGTAGCCCAGGATGGCCACGTTCATGTCTTTGATCAGGTTAATGTCGCAATCGCGATCGTAGTAAACGCGCATCGGGCGCTCCTCTCACTGTGATGTGTGTTAACTTTCGTCTGGGGCCAGCATAGGGATTGGACCGACGAGTGCGAGAGAGAAACGCATGGAATTGCCTGCCTTGATGTGATAGTTATTCGTAAATTTAGCAAATAGCGACTAAATCATGCTTGATGATCTGGACCGGCGCATATTGCGCTACATGCAGGGCGATCCTGACACATCCATCCCCGATCTGGCCGATCGTATCGGCATGACCGCATCGCGTCTGTCGCGGCGACTGGATAAGTTGCGCGAAACCGGCGTGATCCTTGGCACCCGCGCGGTGATCAACTGGCAGGCGCTGGGATATGCGGTTGAGGTGTCGCTGCGCACCACGCTGGACAAAACCCAGACCCGCGCCTTTGACGAATTTATCGAAGCGGCGCGTTTGATCCCAGAGGTGGTGGAAATTCAAACCTTTCTTGGGCAGGTGGACGTGCGCCTGTCGGTGATCGCTCGCGATATGGCCCATTATCAGGATATCTACCGCGAACAGATCCTAACGCTGCCTCATATCAATGACATTGAGGCCTTGATGCAGGTGGCGCGGATCAAATCAGACGAAAGCCTGCCGATATGATCGACCTGGATGACATCGACCGCCAGATCCTCTTGGCCCTGTCACGCGATGCGACGCAAAGCGCGTCGGCCCTTGGGCGTCGGTTCAGCCTCAGCCAGCCTGCCACATGGCGGCGGATCAAACGTTTGCAGGATGCAGGCATCATCGCGGGCCGCAAGCTGGATCTGGATAAGGAAAAGCTGGGGTTTGGCGTGACCGTCTTCCTCGGGATCAAATTGGCGACCAAGGGGCGTGTGAGCCTAGAGGATTTTGAGCGCGCCGTCGCCGCGATCCCAGAGGTGCAGACGGTCGAACACGTCCTTGGCATGTATGACTATCGCCTGCGTGTCACGGCGCGCGACATTTCCGACTTTGAACGGGTGCTGCGGCGCCGGATCATGACCCTGCCGGGGGCCGGTAATGTAGAGGCAAACGTGCTGCTCAGCGAAGAACGCCGTCCCGGACCACTGGGCCTACCCACCGGATCGTGAGCGATCTGGGCGACCCGAGCGCAACTTGGCCCTTGGACCCTGTCGCAGGGGCGCATAAACAGGTCGCACGGAAAACACACTATACGCCCAGAAAACAAAGGATGTGCCATGGCTGCGCTGCTGGATACCGTTGACCCTGACGGTCTGTTGGAATTTTCGGTCGTCTTCACTGACCGCTCTCTTAACCACATGTCGGCAGCCTTTCAGGGCGTGATGACCGATATTTCTTCGATGCTGAAAGAGGTCTACAATGCCGATGCCGTCGCCTTGGTGCCCGGTGGTGGATCCTACGCGATGGAGGCGGTGGCCCGTCAGTTCGGCCACGATGCTCATGCGTTGATCGTGCGTAACGGCTGGTTTTCCTACCGCTGGAGCCAGATTTTCGATGCAGGCGACTTCGCCGCTGAAACCACCGTGTTCAAGGCCCGCCAGACCGGCAACGGCATTGCCGAGCCTTTCGCACCCGCCCCGATCGAAGAGGTGGTTGCTGCGATCCAAGAGGCCAAGCCCGATGTGGTCTTTGCCCCGCATGTGGAAACCTCTGCCGGGTTGATCCTGCCGGATGATTATATCAAGGCGCTGGCCGCAGCCGCCCATGAGGTTGGCGCGCTGATGGTGCTGGATTGCATCGCCTCTGGCTGTGCGTGGGTGGATATGAAGGAAACCGGCGTTGATGTGCTGATTTCCGCACCGCAAAAGGGCTGGTCGGCTTCCCCCTCCGCAGGTCTGGTGATGTTGTCCGCGCGGGCTGAGGAACGGTTGGCCGCAACCACCTCTGACAGCTTTGCCATTGATCTGAAAAAATGGCGCGACATCATGGTCGCCTATGAAAACGGTGGCCACGCCTATCACGCCACCATGCCCACCGATGCGCTGCGGGCCTTCCGCGACACGATGGTTGAGACCAAGGACTATGGTTTTGACAAGCTGCGCGATGCGCAATGGGCGCTGGGCAACGGTGTGCGTGCCATGCTTGCAGACAAGGGCATCACCTCTGTCGCCGCCGAAGGTTTCGGCGCCCCCGGCGTGGTGGTCAGCTACACAAGCGATCCGGCCATTCAGAACGGTAGCAAGTTTGCGGCCGAGGGTATGCAAATCGCCGCTGGTGTACCGCTGGCCTGTGATGAGCCTGAGGGCTTTATGACCTTCCGCCTTGGCCTCTTTGGTCTCGATAAACTCTATGACGTGGACGCCACGCTGGCGCGTTTGCAAACCACGCTGGACAAGGTTCTTTAAATCCAAAAGGCCGCCGATTTCACCTCGGCGGCCTTTCATCGTTTCAAAAATACTCCGGGTGAATGCGTTCAAAATCTCATTTTGAACGCAGAGGGCAGCGCCCTCAATCGCGGTGGCTTATCCCCGCGCACCCAATCCCATCTGCATCATCAGCTTGCGCACTGGCGCCATGGAATAAATCGCGTTCAGCCCCGTTGCCCGCAGATCCCGCAATGGCTGCGCCGCCATCATCGACGCACGGTTCAGCACATCAATGCCTGCGGCGCGCACCTGCACCTCGCGGTGGCGTTGGCGGTTGAACTCTGCCAGCATTTTGGCATCGCCCAAACCTTCGGGCCGTGCCACAGCCAGATCGCGCAGCACACGCATATCGCCCAGCGACATGTTCAGACCCTGTGCGCCAATGGGCGGCACCACATGCGCAGCCTCGGCCACCAGCGCGATGCGTTCGCCGTCCATACGTTCAGCTACTTGATTGATGATCGGCCAGACCGTGCGGCGCGATGCCAGCTTCAACGGGCCAAACAACTGGCAGGACCGTTCGTTCATCGCGGTCTCAAACTCTGCCTCAGGCAGGTCGGCCAGCCGCGCGACCTCCGGCCCCTGTTCCATCCACACTATCGCCGAGGAGGGCAGCCCGTTGTAATCAGGCAGTGGCACCAGCGTGAAGGGGCCGCCGGAACGGTGAATTTCCGTCGACACATTTTCATGCGGAATCGGGTGGGTCACGGCAAAGGCCAGCGCCTTTTGGCCGTAGCGGGTGGTTTTCACTTTGATCCCTGCCGCCTCGCGCATGGGGGAATTGCGCCCATCTGCGGCGACAACCAGTTTGCAGGTGACAGTGCTGCCATCGCTAAGGCCGACCTTCGCCATCGAGGTGCGGGTAAAAAGCGTCGTCGTGCCAGTGCCGGGGCGGAAGGTAACGTTTTCCATCGCGTCCAGATGCGCGGTCAACTCACGACGCAGCAGCCAGTTGGGCAGGTTCCAGCCAAAGGGTTTGTCGGAAATGTCGGAGGCGTTGAAATCTTTGACGATGCGCGGTTCTGCTACCGCGCCGCCTGCGTCCACGATGCGCATGATCTGCAGCGGTGCAGCCTCATCTGCCAGTCGCGTCCAGAGGCCTGCTTCTTCCAGCAGGGTTTGCGAGGGCTGCAAAAACGCGGTGGTGCGCATGTCCGAACCCTGCACATCGCGTTCTGTAACAGGCGGTGTGGGATCCACGCAGATCACCGAAAACCCCGCCTGACCGAACATCGCGGCAGCGGTCAGGCCGGCGACACCACCGCCGGACACTAGGATATCTACGTCATATGTTTGCATTGGACTGCCTCCTGTTGAGCGGCAATTTAGCTCTAACTGTCAGGCAGTCCAAGCGGCATCCTGTCACCCGCGGCTGATCACGATCAGCATGATGTACAGGACGGGAACGGCGCAGAGCGCAGGGATGTAAAGGCCGGGCACACCAAAGGTGTAGATCGACAGGCCCCACAGAACCGCAGCGATCAGTGCAAACAGGAAGCCGATCATTTCGCCAGAGTTCTTTTTCTCTGCTTTGGCAGGGGCTTCTACGTTCAGGTTTGCTTCGGTTGCGGTCATGGCGTGTCTCCAATCTTGGGTAAGGCAGAGGCGCGCTTTACGGGCCGCTGTCGGTTTGTGACAAGCACATAGTCCCGTAACCGCCAGAACCCCAGTGGTGAATGCTGCTCTGCGGCAACGCGCCGCGCTGGGGTGTCAGGGGGGCTGATCGCTCTTGTCAGGACGCGGTCAGGCGTTGCAGGAACGCCGTCAGGTCATCTGTGTGGTGATGGATATGGTCGCCATCATGCGGATCAGGGGCCACATGCACCGTTTTCATGCCCAGTTGATGCGGCACGGCCAGATTGCGCGGATCATCTTCAAACATTGCCGCGCGATCTGGCGTGATCCCGTCTTTGGCAAAGACCATTTGAAAGGCTTCCAATTCAGGTTTGGGGCGGAAATCTGCGTGTTCTACGCCATAGATTGCATCAAACAATCCGGTCAGGCCGCGCGCCGCCAGCACCCGTTCCGCATATGGGGCGGAGCCGTTGGTGTAGACAATCTTGCGCCCCGGCAGGTCGCGGATGTGGGCGGCCAGATCGTGATCCTGTTCCAGATGATCCAGCGAGATTTCATGCACCTCTGTCAGATAGGGACCAGGATCCACATCATGTTCGCGCATCAATCCCGCCAGTGTGGTGCCATAGGTGGCCCAATAGTGGCTGCGCAGGTAATCTGCCCGTGCCTGATCGACGCCAAGCGTCTGCATGACATAATTGGTCATCTTCACCTCGATCTGATCAAAGAGGCGGGCGTGGGGCGGGTAAAGCGTGTTATCAAGGTCAAAGACCCATTGATCCACATGTGCAAAATCTTGTTTCGGCATGCGCGAAACCTAGGCGTTTGGCCCCCTGTGGGCAAGGGGCGGACTGTGGCACGGCACAGAGGTCGGTTTCATCCGCCAGTTTGCCTTGATCCTGCGCGCGGGGGCGTTACTGTGCGCCGATACTGTATGTCGCATCTTGCCACTGAACCAACCCCATAGCCCACTTCGGAGAGGCTCCATGACAGACACCAAACCGCAAAAAGACGCCTACCGCCTGATCTTGGAGGCGATCGACAGCGGCATTTACAGACCCGGTGATCGGTTGGTCGAAAGCGAGTTGGCAGATCGTTTCGGTGTATCGCGCACGCCGATCCGTGAGGCGCTTCAGCGTTTGGAAACGCAATCCTTGCTGGCGCGTGACGGGCGCAGCTTAATCGTCGCATCGCTGGATCATAACCAGCTAAGCGAACTTTATGCTGTACGGGCCGAACTGGAAGCACTCGCCGCACGCCTTGCCGCACGGCACGCCACCAAAGAAGAGGTGGGCGTACTGCGCGACATGGTCGAAGAAGACCGTCAGTTGGTAGATGATCCTTCCGCCCTGAGTCGCGCAAACCGTCGGTTCCATAAACAGATCCATCTGGCCTCTCACAACCGCTACCTGGTGCAGCAGTTGGATATGGTTCACCGGACGATGGCCCTTATGGCGACCACCTCGCTGGCGGCCGAAGGGCGCGGTGTGGATGCGTTGGCCGAGCACGATGCAATTGTCACAGCGATCGCTGCGGGTGACGAGCAACGCGCGGGTGATGCGCTGAAACAGCACATTTCCAAGGCGTTTACCACGCGCCTTAAGCTTGATTCACGTAACATCAGCCGGCTGGGCTGATCCCGCTTGGAGGCGGATCGGCGTTTGATCTGACATATCAGCCGTGTCCTGCGCATGTCCGTGCTGCGTTTTGTCCCAGTAGAACGGGGCAATGATCAGTTCTATCGAGGCCTTGTAGGCGGCGAATACAGCCATTGGAAAATAGAGGTGCAGGGTCGGCACCCACGGCAATAGATACCGCCGTTCACGCGGATGGCAGGCGGTGATGGCGACCGCGAACGTCAGGCATTCGACAACGATAAAACCAACGACCACCGCCTGTAGCAGCGGGGCGGGCGCCACGGATTGCAGCGGGTGGCCAAACCCCAATGGCAGGATCCAGAAACTCCACAACAATGGTGCCAGAAAGAACTGCGATAGGGCGGTGACGAAATGCAGTTGTACGCCGCAAAACTGCCAGACGCCCAGTTGGTGCAGCAGTTGTCGTGGTGACCGCATGTGAACCAAGTAGGTGGCGATATACCCCTTTAACCAGCGTGATCGTTGCCGCACCCACGATAGCGGGCGACAGGTTGCTTCTTCGAATGTGGTGCTGGCCAGCATTTCGATCCGGTAGCCGTGGCGCGCCAGGCGGATGCCCAAGTCTGCATCCTCGGTCACGTTATGTGCATCCCACCCCCCTAGGGTGAGCAGGACATCGCGGCGACAGAAAACGGTGGTGCCCCCGAGCGGTATCGCAAAACCCAAGCGGCGCATGCCAGGCAGCATCACACGAAACCATGCGGCGTATTCAATGGTGAAACAGCGTGCGATCCAGTTTTGGCGTGGGTTGTAGTAATCTAGGATACCCTGTACGCCCGCCAGATCATCGGGCGCGTCGTGCAAGGCGGCGGCCACTTTGCGCAGTTGATCGGGTTCTGGCGCATCTTCGGCGTCATAAATTCCGATGATATCGCCACGGCAGAAATCCAGTGCGTAATTCATCGCCCGTGGTTTGGTACGCGGGGTGCCATCGGGCACGATAATCACACGCAGATGCATTGGTAGGTCGGCACGCTCCATTGCGGTGCGTGTGATCTGGTCGCTTTCTTCTAGCAGAACCAGAACCTCCAGCAGCGCATTTGGGTAATCGAGCCTGTTTAGGCGGCGCAATAGGTTTGGGAGAACCTCTGGCTCTTTGTAAAGAGGAACCAAAACGCTGATATGGGGCAGCGGACTGTGCTGCGCTACACTGTGGGACGTGCGCGGCCTTGTCAGAAAAGAGGCGAGCGAGAGTGTTTTCATTGTCGCTGCCAGCACCAATGTTAGCAATGCCCAAAGTGTCAGTGCCAGAAAAGTCGGCTGCGGCCAAAAGGCAAAGCAAACGATCATAGCAACTGGTACAGACCCGAGTGTTATGGTGCGCCGGTTAGGCCGTAGGCCCCAGGTGCGGCAGCTTTCGTGCAGATCGACCCGCGCGCTGGCCGCAAGGGATAGCTGGGTGTCGCACATGGCCTGCACCTGCGCGTGAATTCTGGACCGCGGCGCGTATTGCAAAGCGCAATCTGACCAATCCAGATCAGCACGCAAGGCTTTGGGTTCAAATTCGGCCGGATTAGCCACGGCCAGATGCAGTTTTCCAGCCCGTCGGTAAAGCGGCAGCGCTGACAAGCGCAGACACCGTTGTGGGTCAAACCCTGCCAGCACATCGGGTGCAACGTCGCTGCAGTCGCCAATGTAGTAGGGCAGGCCCAACCAGTCGGCATGGTAACGCGCCAGCGTCTCTTCGTGGTTTGGGTGCAATGCGCAAAGGCTGTCAAACAGGGGTATTCCACGGCGCAATGCCAACTGCTGCGCCGCGAGCAACTCGGCGGCTTTGATAAGGCCGTGATCCAGAACATACTGGCCGAATTGGGGCGCGAGGGCGGTGGGTGCGTTTTTGGGCACCACACTTGGCGGCTGCGGACGGTCCACCGCACCCTGGAATGCACCGCGGCCTGAGCCGTTGATGGTCACAGCGCCAGAGCTGACGCGCCGCAGCAGATCGGGTGAATGCGTAGAAACCAAAAAATCGCCCCTGTACCAGACAGGAGCGATTTTTGTTCATTGCCGTTAACATTAGGTTAACGGTGTCAGGCAATGCCCGTTTTTAGCCGCGTGCGGCCATGTTTTCGGCAAAACGCTCGAACAGGTAGTAGCTATCCTGCGGACCCGGGCTTGCCTCGGGGTGATGCTGCACGGAGAAGACCGGTTTGTCGGTGATGCGAATGCCACAGTTCGACCCGTCAAACAGCGACACGTGGCTTTCCTCGACCCCTTCGGGCAGGGATTGCGCGTCCACTGCAAAGCCGTGGTTCATCGAGGTGATCTCTACCTTGCCGGTCGCGTGTTCCTTCACGGGGTGGTTGGCGCCGTGGTGGCCGTGGCTCATCTTGATGGTTTTGGCACCCAGTGCCAGCGCCAGCATCTGGTGGCCCAGACAAATGCCAAAGACCGGCAGGTCTGCTTCCAAAACGCCTTTGATCATCGGCACGGCGTATTCGCCAGTGGCCGCGGGATCGCCGGGACCGTTCGACAGGAACACACCATCGGGATTGTGCGACAGCACCTCTTCTGCGGTGGCGGTGGCAGGCAGGACGGTCACGTCACAACCGGCCGAGGCCAAGCAGCGCAGGATGTTGCGCTTGGCACCGAAATCAACGGCAACCACCTTGTGCTTCGGCGCCTCTTGGCGCGGGTAGCCATCGGGCCATGCCCAACGCATTTCGTCCCACTTGTAGGATTGGGCGCAGGTCACATCCTTGGCCAGATCCATGCCTTCCAGACCGGCAAAGTCACGCGCTTTTGCAACCAGCGCCTCAACGTCGAAGTTGCCTTCGGGATCGTGGGCCAGTGCCACATGCGGTGCGCCTTGTTGGCGGATTGCGCGGGTCAGGCGGCGGGTGTCGATGCCGCCGATGGCGATGCGGCCGCGTTTGGCCATCCAGTCGTCCAGCACCTCGACGTTACGCCAGTTGCTGGGATCGGTCGGATCCCATTTCACCACCATGCCAGCCGCAACCGGATCGCCGGTTTCGTCATCTTCGGGGTTGGTGCCGGTGTTGCCGATGTGCGGGAAGGTAAAGGTCACGATCTGGCCCGCATAAGAGGGGTCAGTCATGATTTCCTGATAGCCGGTCATTGCGGTGTTGAAGCACAGTTCCGCCTGCGTCACACCGGTGGCGCCAAATCCGCGACCGTAGAAAACGGTACCATCAGCAAGGGCAAGACATGCGGTGGGGCGGGTATCGGGCTCGTGGGCCATGTGTCTCATCTCCGGTGTGGGCAAATTGCGCGGGTAATACGGCTGCAGGGGGCGGGGGTCAAGGCTGTTTGAGCCAAGCGGAGCAGGTTTTACGCATCACTTCGCCCAAGTGGCGCGCACGCTTGCCGTGAACGTAAGGCAACGGTTGTCACCGGCAACGGTTACGGCTAGGGTCAGCGGCTATCGGAAACCCTTGGGGATGGGACCAAATGGAATTGCGTGACCGTGTCATGGCCGAAATGAAACAGGCTATGAAAGACAAAAACACCACCCGTGTATCGACTCTGCGTTTGATCAATGCCGCGATCAAAGACCGTGATATTGCCGCCCGTGGCGAAGGCCGTGACGAAGGCGTCAGCGACGCGGATGTGCTGGCGATCCTTGGCAAAATGGTCAAACAGCGCCAGGAAAGCGCCCGCCAATACGAAGAGGCCAGCCGGTTTGATCTGGCAGAGCGTGAGCAGGTGGAAATCGCTGTGATCGAAGACTTTCTGCCGCGTCAGTTGAACGACGATGAGGTGGCCAATGCCGTGGATGCTGCGATCGCCGAGGTTGGCGGCAGCTCGATTCGCGATATGGGCAAGGTGATGGGCGTGCTGAAAGGCCAATACACCGGCCAGATGGACTTCGGCGCCGTCGGCCCGATGGTTAAGGACCGCCTGAGCGCCTAAGCGCGATCAGATCTGTGACAAGGGAAGGGGCCGGGTGGCCCCTTTTTTGTGTTTGCGGTTTATCTGTTCGCTGAGGTCAGGCGCTGCGCCCACCCCCGCCCCGCAGAAGGGCAATGGCGCCCCACAGCAGGAACAGCGGTAGGACTATCATCCGCAGCACAAACACGCCGATCAGGGTGAGGGAGGCGTGGAGGATTGTATCCGCCTCACTCACAAAAACGCTTGCTGCATCCAAATACTGGCGGCTGCTCTCAAACACGCCCCGCACGCCATCGGCGGCATCATTCCATGTGTTGCTGATGGAGGAAAACCAGCCGTCATCCTCCGCCACGTTGGTGGCGACAGGCTGCGCGTCCTTGCCGTTGCCAATCAGCAGGTTCGCCTGCTGTGCCACGCGGTCAATCTCGCCCTGTGCGGCGGTCCTCTGTGCCTCGGTCGCCCATGTGCCGAAAGTGCTGCCACAGGTGAAGACCAAAGGCATTGCCACCCCAAGGATCAGGCCAAAGCGTTGGGCTTTGCCGCTTAGCGCGCTGAGCGGCTGCGGTAGGGTATGCATTGAGCGGAGGAGGAGGCCCAAACCCAGAAGACTCAATCCGATTGAGGCGACCGGCCCCAACCCCACTGTTGCCAACGCCGCCGCGGCGGCGACAAGGAACAGGGCGTCAGCGACCCGTTCTACGGTATCATCGACGGGTTCCAAAACCTTGAGCGGCTGCAAGCTGGCCTGCCCACCAAGAGAGGCGCCAATCTCAATCTCTTGTGCGGTGGACAGGGCGGCGTTGATGGCGCGTAGCGAGATGTAGACAGCGACGGTCGCGGTTGCCACGTCTTGTGCGCGATGTTCTGCCGTGGTGATCAACGGGTTCGCATCGGAGCGACCGTTTAGACCAGCAATGCCAATGGCGAGGCAGCTAAGCGCCACCAGCACCATCAGGATCGGTTTCAGGCGTGAAAATGCAGGTGCCGTCATTGAGTATATCTTTCCCTAAAAGAACAGGGGCAGCATCGCTGAAACAGCTGCTGATGTCGCGGGGAAAAATCGGACGTGGCAGATCAGGGGGCTTGTACTTGCTGAAGGGCCTTCAGGTAGTCTTTCAACTCGCCAAACAGCACCTTACGTTCATCCTCTGACAGGAAACTGCCGATTTCTACCTGTCGCCCGTTGCCGGACAGCGTGATGTAGAACGGGACCTTGCCGCCGGAAACGTGCATGTCCACCCGCGCCCAGTAGCAGTTACAGCGCCATTCCTGTGTGGGGCCTTTGACCGGTTTGTGTGTCAGGCACAGTTCGTCGCCCCTCAGGTGCAGCTCTTCTAGAATGTCGCCGGATTTGTAGGACTGCTCCAGTCCCCACCAAAGGCCAGCCACCATCAGCAGCACAAAGGGCAGTAGCCCCCATAGCGCCATCGTCCCGAGTACCCCCAGGAGCGGTATCAGACTAAGCCCAAATGCCAAGAGGATCATCCAGGCAAAACCGCGTCGCGGCAGCGATCGGAATGGTGTCAGGCTCAGTGCGGGAACTGCACTGTCGGGAACGCTAGGAGAGGGGGACCATTGATGCGGCATGAGGCAAGTGTAGGGCGAGGCCCGCTTTAGGAAAGGGCTAAAGAAAAGGCCCCGGAGCGTTACTCCGGGGCCTTGGCGTTTTCAGTGGCTCAGGCGCTTAGTGCGCGGGCGCCTTGTCCCAGTCTTCCTGCTTGGGGAGCGTCTCAAAGGTGTGCTCCGGCGGCGGGCAGGGCAGGGTCCACTCCAGCGTGTCTGCGTATTCGTTCCAGTAGTTGTTCTCTTCAACCTTACGGCCGCGCAGCAGAGCGTGGATCACGATGCCGAAGAACAGGATGAACGATGCAAACGAGATCATGGCACCAACGGAGCTGATCTTGTTGAAGTAGGCGAATGCCTCTGGGTAGTCGATGTAACGACGCGGCATGCCCTGACGACCCAGGAAGTGCTGCGGGAAGAAGGTTACGTTCACACCGATGAAGAACAGCCAGAAGTGGATCTTGGCGGCAAATTCATTGTAGTGACGGCCCGTCATCTTGCCGAAGTAGAAGTAGATACCGGCAAAGATGGTGAACGCAGCACCCATCGACATGGTGTAGTGGAAGTGTGCAACAACATAGTAGGTGTCGTGGTAGGCGCGGTCTACGCCAGCCTGCGACAGAACGATGCCGGTCACACCACCGATGGTGAACAGTACGAGGAAGCCCAGACCGAACAGCATCGGCGCTTTGAATTCCAGCGAGCCGCCCCACATGGTTGCGATCCACGAGAAGATCTTAACACCCGTCGGAACCGCGATGACCATGGTGGCCAGCATGAAGTAGGACTGCTGGGTCAGCGACATGCCAACGGTGTACATGTGGTGCGCCCAAACAACGAAGCCCAGACCGCCAATGGCGATCAGCGCCCATACCATCGGCAGGTAGCCGAAAACGGGCTTGCGGGCGAAGGTTGCGAACACGTGGGATACCAGACCGAAGCCGGGCAGAATCACGATGTACACTTCGGGGTGACCAAAGAACCACAGAATGTGCTGGTACAGGATCGGGTCGCCGCCGCCAGCAGGGTCAAAGAAGGTGGTGCCGAAGTTACGGTCGGTCAGCAGCATGGTGATCGCGCCCGCCAGAACCGGCAGCGACAGAAGAATCAGCCACGAGGTAACGAAGATCGACCAAGCGAACAGCGGAACCTTGAACAGGGTCATGCCGGGGGCACGCATGTTCAGGAAGGTGGTGATCATGTTGATCGCACCCAGGATCGAGGAGGCACCGGAAACGTGTACCGCGAAGATCGCCAGATCCATCGACATGCCGCCTTCGTTGGTGGACAGCGGCGGATACAGAACCCAACCAACACCGGAGCCCAGCTGCCCGTTGCCACCGGGGCTCAGCATCGAAGCGACACCCAGGGCGGTACCAGCGAAGTACATCCAGTAGGACAGGTTGTTCATGCGCGGGAACGCCATGTCCGGCGCGCCGATCTGCAAGGGCATGAAATAGTTGCCAAAACCGCCGAACAGTGCGGGAATAACAACAAAGAACATCATCAGAACACCGTGGTAGGTGATCAGGACGTTCCACAGGTGGCCGTTGGGGGTACAGGGTTCAGCCATGAAGCCTTCGAGGCACATGTATTGAACGCCGGGCTCCATCAGCTCCAGTCGCATGTAAACGGTGAAACAGACCGAAATCAGACCGACGATTGCCGATGTGATCAGGTATAGGATACCGATGTCCTTGTGGTTGGTCGACATGAACCAGCGCGTGAAAAAGCTGCGCTCATCTTCATGATCGTGGCCGTGGATGGCTGCGTCTGCCATTCTTGCCTCCTGTTGGTGTGTTTAAAAGGCGCAAGGGGAAAGCCCCCACGCGTCTGTGATCAGGACTTGTTTTAGTTTGGTGTGCCGAGCGGGGCAATTGGTGAATTTGATTTAGATCAAACTAATTTGTCGCACCTGCCTGCAGGGCCCTGTTTTTCAGGGTGACTGATGCCAGAAAACGCTGCTTTTGGGCAAATAAAAACAGGCGCCCGCAAGGCGCCTGCATTGGCCGCAAATCTGCGACCTAAAACCGGGGACGCACGCCCCCTGAAAACCTTATTCGGTCGCGGCAGGTGCCACAGACGCCAGATAAGCTGCGACGTCTTCGCCGCCTTTCTTCAGTTTGAAGGTCATTTTGGATTTCGCTTTGGAATCACCAGTGACTTCTTTCAGGTAGCCTTTGGGGTCTTTGACGTATGCGGCCAGGGTGGTTTCGTCCCAGATCAGGCCGCCTTCACCGGCAGCAACGATCGAGGCGCCGTATTTGAAACCTTCGACGCTACCGGCTTGTTTGCCGATGATGCCGTAGAGGTTGGGGCCGGTCTTGCCGCCTTTGACGATCACGTCGCCTTCGTCGGATTTCAGCATGTGGCAGGATTTGCACTTGTTAAAGGCTTTCTTGCCTTTGTCCGCGTCGCCTTCAGCGAAAGCGGGGGCGGTCAGTGCGGCCAGTGCAGCAGTTGCGATCAGCAGTTTTTTCATTGCGTGCCTCGTGTTTGATATGGGTTCGCGTCGGTGCCACTAAATAATGGGCTCGTTAGAATAACAACCGTCTTCGCGGTTTTGTGTACGGTCCGAAATGTCGCAGGCAGATGTTTGCCAATCCTGACGGGGCGGTGATTGGCGCAGCTTCTTGTGCACAGTTTGGTGATGAACAAAACGGCAGCGGACTGTGGCGTTATAGGTTGGTTACCCTTGGCAAACTATAAAGGCGTAGCTTTGCCAAGGGCTCTTCTGCTTTGGCAGCTTTGCGTGTATAGGGGCACGGTCGGCCCTTGGGGGTCGGCTTCATACTGAATTTTGACTGTACTCAACACGAAGGGTTAGATCCATGACCACCAAGGTTTTCATCGACGGCGAAGCAGGCACGACGGGGCTCCAGATCCGCGACCGCCTGATCCGCCGCGATGACATCGAACTGGTGCAGATCGACCCAGCCCTGCGTAAGGATGCGGAAGCGCGCAAGGCGGCCTTTGCTGCTGCAGATGTGGCGATTCTGTGCTTGCCCGATCAGGCCGCGATCGAAGCGGTTGAATTGTCCAAAGATCTGGACGTGCGCATCATTGATGCCTCGACCGCGCATCGGGTGAACCCTGACTGGGCCTATGGCCTGCCGGAACTGTCCGCTGACCAAGAGGCGCAGATCAAATCGGCGCGTTATGTGGCCAACTGCGGTTGCTATGCGACCGGCGCGATTGTGCTGCTGGCGCCGCTGATCAAAGCGGGCCTGCTGCCAGCAGATGCCTCTGTTAATATCAATGCGATTTCCGGCTATACTGGCGGTGGCAAGGGGCTGATTGGTGAATACGAAGAGGGCAGCGCGCCTGATGCGTTCCTCTACGCTACAGGCATGTCGCATAAACACCTGCCCGAGATCATGAATTTCACCGGTCTGACAGCGAAACCGATCTTTGTGCCGTCTGTCGGCAACTTTGCCCAAGGGATGGCGGTATCGATCCCGCTGCATCTGGCGGACCTGCCGGGTGATGTCAGCATGGGCGACGTTCACGCGGCACTGGCTGCGGCCTACGCAGGCGCGGCGCATGTAAAGGTTGCGGACCTTGCCGATCAGGACAGTCGTATTGATCCGACAGCTAACAACGACACCAATGACCTGACCGTATATGTCCGCGGCAACGCCGAAGACGGGCGGGTGGTGCTGGTTGCGGTTCTTGATAACCTCGGTAAGGGCGCATCGGGTGCGGCGGTGCAAAACCTTGACCTGATGATCAGCGCCTAACGCACGATCTTATCTGAATACACAAAGGCCCCGATGCAATCATCGGGGCCTTTGGCGTTGAAGGGGGTACCTTGCATCAGATTGCACGGCGCGAGCGGTGCAAATGGCGCCGGAGCATGTCGACCGGCGTAAACATCACTAGGTTACCACTGAGCGCCAGCATCAACCCCGCCGCATTCATGATCCCCCAGCTATATCCCTCAACCACGGTAGAGATCGCCAGCGCGACAATTGGGAACATCACTGTGGCATAGGCGGCCTTGGCCGATCCGATGCGGGCCACCATGATCAGATAGGTGGTGAACCCCACAACGGTGCCGATCACCGACAGATAAGCCAGCGCGCCCAGATAGATGGGATCGCGGGGCAGGCTGACAGGCGTGCCGCTCAGCCAGATCAGTGCAAGCAGGATCAGCGCGCCATAACTCATGCCCCAGGCGTTCGCGGTCACCGGACTGATCCCATGTGCCGAATTGCGCCGCGACACCATATTGCCCAGCGAAAAGCACAAGGTGCCAATCCCCGCAAACACCATCCCTATCCAGGCATTCGCCCCGACGCGCGCATCCGCAATATCGCCAGCAAAGATCAACGCCAGCCCGCCAAGCCCCAGCAGCGCTGCCAACAGGGTCTGTCCACTGATCCGGTCGCCAAAGAACAACCGCGCGTTCACCGCGTTAAACACCGTCGCCAGCGAAAAGATGAGTGAGATTACCCCAGACGGCAGGTAGCCTGCAGCTGTGTAAAAACAGAGGAAGTTGAAACTGAACAGGCACATTGCCTGCAACCAGATCCACCGTTGGGCCTGCCAGTTGGGCCATTCCAGTCGCCGCAGCAGCGCCAGCCCCAGAACAAACACCACCCCAGCCAATGCGAACCGGTAAAAGACCGATACCAGTACAGGTACATCGCCCACCTGTAGCGCGATAGCGATCCATGTTGTGCCCCAGATCAGGACGGTGGTGATGAATAGCAACAGCGTCATGGACGGTCCTCCGAATAGTCGGGGTGGGGGTAATGGCTGCGCTGGGCTGTGTATTGCACAATCTTGCGGTAATCATTCAGGTCAGCGATTTTGACCATTCCCCTCTAACCGTCTGATGCCTAAAAACGTGCTGTAGATTTGAATTGTGTGACATGAGATGACCGCGACCCCTCCTTCAGTTGCCGGATTTCTGGCTGCCTCGCCTCAGGCGCGGCGAGAGGGGCATATTGACCTTGGTTTCCAGCGGCAGGCATCACTCTGGCGCAATTGCGATGATCGCGTCAGCTATGTCGCGCCAGAGGGGCATTGCTTCAGCTTCTACGCCCAAGGCGGGCGCGGCACCCGTCGTGTCGACGGCGCGCCGATCAGCGGTTGGGCTGGCGCGGTTTGTATTTTGCCGCATGGTATGGATTCAGAGTGGGAGATCACCGATCCTTTTGCTTTCGTTCATCTCTATATGAGTGATGCGGAACTGCGCCGCGTCTTTGCCGAGACGTTTGATTGCGACAGTCGCTTGATGGAACTTAGCGATGAAACCTATTTCGATGCACCATGGTTGGCGGGGCATTTCCTGACCATTCAACAGGCCACCGCCAGCGGCAATCCGGTGCAAGCAGAAGAAGCCGTAAGTGAATTGGTGCATGGGATCTTTGCCGAAGGGATCGGCGTCACGCAGCGGCGGCGGCAACTGGCGGGTGGACTGTCGCCCTACCGGATGCGGCAGATCCGCGATTATGTGTGCGCCGACCTGTCGCGCAAGGTGACACTGCATGATCTGGCACGGCTGTGCGACCTGTCGGAATTTCACCTGCAACGCAGTTTCCGTACCACCCTAGGCATCAGTCCAAACGACTGGTTGCTGCGGCAAAGGATCGAAGCAGCCAAGCAGATGATCCGTAAAGGTGCCCCTTTGGCTGACGTGGCCAGCGCAACTGGATTTTCCAGTCAGAGCCACCTGAGCCGATCGTTCAAGGCACACGCAGGGCTGACGCCGGGGGCGTATCGACGCCTTTTGTAAGTTGCGGTTTGCGGCTGTGTTCAGCGCGGCAGTAAACTGGCTTCTTTGATCTTGGGCATATTGGCGCGGCTAACGGGGATTTCGTCACCGTTGATCATTGTCAGAATGGCACGGTCACCTTCGCGGCGGACGGATTTGACCTGATCGAATGCAGCCCAGTGGGATCTGTGTACCTGTGCGCCAGGGGTAGAGCCGACTTCGCGGATAGCATCGGACAGGCGCATCAGAATCATTTCTTCGCCTTGCAGGGTTTTGATGCGCACATAGTGATCTTCTACGCTGAGCGCGACCAACGGGCCGCGTTTGTCAAAGGGCAGTCGTTCCCAAATCGGCGGCGTTATGTCTGCATCCGCCGGGGTGACGCTCTCTCCGATGGGTGGTGTGTTGGTGACTTCGTCATCTGTTGATGAGGACGCTGGCAAAGCGGCCGCAGCTGCCTTGCGGCGTTTGTGGCTGAAATGGATGACGCTTGCGCTGACAATCAGACAAATACCGAAAAGGATGGGGAGCAGCCTGCTCAGTTCCTCAGACGTTGGGGACCAATCCAATGTGAGCATGTTCATCGTCAGAACAAGCGCAGAAATACCCACGCCAGTTGCGACTGTGCTGGCAAGAATATGGAGGATCAGGCCCCGCTGTTCCAACTTTGGGCGAAACAGGATTGCCATCAGACTACCCCAGCCATAGCTGGCAATACTGACGACACCCCAATAGCCCAAACGCTCGGCTATGTTCAGCATGTCGATGGTGCCAAAAGGCCCCACCAGTGCAAGCACCCCCCACACACTGGCCAAGATGGTCATGGTTTCCGGTAGTGTCATATGACGCCGCCATTCACGCAGCGCGGGCTGTGGGGTCGGGTCAGTCACGAAATCCACCTATGAATTTGCGAAGGAGTGATGGCACGGGCGCATGGCCTTGTCTAGCGATCATAACATCCAACTGCCAACCGGGTGTGCCTATGTCGCCTACGCCTTTTTATGATGCCTCGGGTGTCATCCAGCTCCACGTGATCGCTGCGCTGGTGGCCCAGTGCATCGGCCCATTCGCGCTCTATGGTCCCAAAGGGGCGGGGGCCGCGGGGCGCTGGCATCGTTGGGTTGGTTATACTTGGGTTTTGATGATGGCCCTGACGGCGTTGTCGTCGTTCTGGATCAACGGATTAGCAGGGGAAGACGGTTTCAGCGCGATCCATTTATTGTCGGTCGTGACCCTTTGCACTTTGGTGCTGTCGTATGCGTGGGCACGGCAGGGCCGCATAGAAGCGCATCAGCGGGCAATGCGCAGCCTTTATTGGTATGGATTGGTCCTGGCTGGGGCGTTCAATTTCCTACCCGGTCGTCTGATCAACAACGCCCTCTTGGGGGAGGCGGGACAGATCGGGATCTACCTGATTGCGCTGGTTTTGTTGGGCCTGGTCGTGCGCGCAGTTTGGGGGCGTCGGCGCCATGTCGGCGGGGCGGAGGAGCCCCGTTATTCTACCAGTTCGCCGAAAACCTTATCGAACTGACGTTTCAGCGCGACATCCACATCTTCCATCGTGACGGGCAAACCCAGATCCACCAGACTGGTCACGCCGTAATCGGTGATGCCGCAGGGCACGATGCCGGTGAAATGATCAAGATCCGGTTCCACGTTGATCGAAATCCCGTGGAAACTGACCCATTTCCGCAGACGGATGCCGATGGCTGCAATTTTATCCTCGGCGGTTTTTCCGGTGATTGTCTTGGGTTTGTCCGGTCGTTCGATCCAGACGCCGACGCGGCCTTCGCGGATTTCACCTTTGAGGTTGAACTCATCCAGGGTGTCTATGACCCATTGTTCCAGCTGTTTGACGAACTTGCGCACATCGTGGCCGCGCTGGCCGACATTCAGCATCACGTAAACCACACGCTGGCCGGGGCCGTGATAGGTGTATTCCCCGCCCCGTTTCGTCACATGCACGGGAAAACGGTCGGGATCGGTCAGATCAGGCGCCTTGGCCGAGGTGCCCGCAGTGTAAAGGGGCGGATGTTCCAGCAGCCACACACATTCTTCGGCCTCACCCGCAGCAATCGCGGTGGCGCGTGCCTCCATGAAATCGACTGCCTCCTGATAGGGGACAAGATCTTGGCTGACGATCCATTCGACCATTGGGATCTCCGTTAATGAGGCCTGAGTAGATGAACTGTGCGCAACAGCGGCGGTACGCGCGACCATACAGAATGCACCATGATTTCCAAGCCGATAAGCCAGTATGCCCCGCCCTCAGACCTGAGGTGGTGAGAACAGCGACCAATAGACACGGGGTCGCATTGCTATGCCAAATCGCTGCAGCCAAAAATATGCGGCAAAGCGTTTTTTGCCTCTTCACATCCCCGCAAGGCTGTTCTAAACACCCCCCACTCATCTGAGCACGTGCGGTCGTGGCGGAATTGGTAGACGCGCAGCGTTGAGGTCGCTGTTCCTTAACCGGAGTGGAAGTTCGAGTCTTCTCGACCGCACCATCTCACATTTTGATGTGATCCCCCCAAAATATACTGAAACGGTGTCATACCTTTGCGTTTGGGCATTGGGTCTGTTTTCCGGTTTCGATGTCGCCGCATCTTGCGATGGGGCTTAACAACTCTAGGTGTGTGTGCGCCTAGGATGCTTGACACATCAATTGATTAAATCGACATTAATCAAACGGTTCGGAGGTATTTCCTACCAGATTTCTGGCGCTGGGCGTCGGTGATTGGGCTCTGAAACGGACAGAGGGGCACATGCTGAATTTGGTCAAATCGCCAGACGCGGACAGTTTGATCCGGGTGGCTATTATTGATGATCACCTGCTTTTTCTGCAGGGCATTTCCTATGTTTTCGACAATTGTCCTCTCAATCTGAATGTTGAAAAGTTCACACAGGCAACGGATTTTCTGCAGGCCGTTGATCAAGGTTCCACCTATGATGTGGTCATCACCGATCTGGCCATGAAACAGATTAATGGGATTGCGCTGATCGGGGCATTGCGGGCCCGTAGTATCGGGGTGCAGGTGATTGTGTTGTCGGCGTCCGAGGATGCGATGACCCGCACCAATGCAGAAATGATCGGTGCCTTTTGTTTTGTTCATAAATCTGACGAAGAACAAGTGCTGCTAGAGGCAATCCAGGCTGCTGTTCAAGCAGGGCCTTTGGCGGGGCGTTCGATCCAGAATGGTGCCCGTCGAACCATGTTTGCTCATGATGGCACCGATACGGTTGTTCGCCCGCAACTTGGCCCGCAACAGCGGCGGATTTTGTCGATGATGGCTGATGGTGGCACCAACAAGGACATCGTCAAGGCTTTGTCGATCAGCGAGAATACGGTCAAGACACACGCCAAAATCATATATCGGGAATTGTCGGTTGGCAGTCGCGCAGCTGCAGTTCAGCGTGCGCGGGAGCTGGCGTTGTTCTGAAGGGCACTCTCCAGAATATTGCGCAGATCTGTCTCATCTTCGGGCAAGCGCGTCGATACTGTCGCCATGGGGCAGGGTGGTTGGCTTGCGTTCCGTCGGAAATAAACGACAGGCGCGACTTGCTTCAATAGATCCAATTCATCCTTGGGTGGTTTTTTTCCGTTAATGGGATCAAGCACGATTAGGTCAGGGATCTGTCCCAGAACCTCCAGCAACTGCGCCGCCTCTGTTCCGGTTTCAACATGCGCAAATTTCCAGACCCACGACGAAATAACATCGGACCATGCCCCGATGCCGGGCACCTGATCGTTGCCGATACACAAGACAAAGGCCTGCTCTTGCGGCTGAGGAGGGTCCAGATGGGGCAGATGCAGTGAAAAAGTGGCGCCTTGTGGGATGTTGGCATTCACGGCCACTGTGCCGCCAAGATTCTGCGCCAGCTGCTGGGCAATGCCGATGCCCAATCCGTTCCCTGCTGCAGATGCTAGCGGCGACTGGCCCTGGCGAATGTCGCGCAGCTGCTCGGCTGTCAGGCCTGGGCCCTGATCCGAAACCAGCCATAGGCTTTCTGCTTCGGTGGTTTGCACCGATAACGTGACCTTTCCGCCCGAAGTGCCGTATTTGACCGCGTTGCTCAGAAAATTTCGTAGAATTCGTTCAAGACTGGCTTGATTGGTGGTGACGCTGGGCGTGTCTGAAATGACAGCAAATTCGCAATGCGTGGCTTTGAATTGTGGGCGGTATTCATTCTCCAGCTGGGATAAAAGTGCTGGAACATCTATTTCGGTAGACTCTGGTCTGACATTGGAACGTTCCACATGAGAAAGCTCTTGGATCAGTGTTTCTTGACTGGCTACGGCCAGACGGATTTGCTGCACCAGAATGGCCTGTTGTTGTGATGTCGCCTGACGGTCCAGTTCGGCTAGAAAATTATTCAGAGCCTTCATCGGTTGCGCCATGTCGTGCCGGATCGCCTCGACAGAGCGTTTGGTGGCGCGATTGGCTTTTGCTGCGTGCTGATACTCTTCCAGGGCAGCCGCTGTTTTGCGGCTGGTTATTCTGGCGGCGATAACGTCACGGGTTTTCTGGCTTGCGGCTTTGTTGGTTGTCAGGGCAAAGGCCAGATAAAGCAGGATAAAACTACCGTAGATCCGTTGAACGCCCTCCATGCTGACGATCAGGTACACACCGAAAGGTGTCAGTGCTGCCAACGCCAAAGCGACATACCCTGGACGGTAGACTGTTCCGGCCATGACGCCACCCGCAGTGATTGAGGTCAGGAAAAGGCCCGCCAGAAATGTCTGCAACTCGGATGTTGGGCTGGCCAGTTTCAATGCCCCAGCAGCCCACAGGATGCCCGTACAGGCCGAGATCACCACATGCCCCCTCAGATATTGGTCGACCTGTCGGTCTGTGTGTTCGCCGCGCATCCCAGAGCGGGCGTATAGGATTGTGATAACGACCATGGCAGAAGTCGCGCAGGTCCATAGGATTGCTTCTCTATATAGTTCGACCGATGCGAGGCTGATGGCGATGACGCCGATCAGGACAAAGACAGAGCGCGCCGAGCCTATCGCGCGCTCGCGCAGCATGCGGGCTTCTTCGGCGCGCAACTCGTCGGGTGTTGGTGGGGTGAATGACTGGCTCATGCCGAATGCGCATGTATGGTAAAATCCCCTGACTTGCGCAGCAGGAAACCCGCAACCGCCAAGCGCAAAACACAGGGTAAGCCGGCGAAAAAGAACAGCAGCACGCCAAGGTGTTCTGAACTGCCAGCGCCCGCCTGGTCAAATCCGAACAAGCCCAGCACAGGAAAGGCGATCCCCATTGGGGCGACAAACGCCATTTTCGAGGCCGCGTTTTTCAATGCCAGATAACTTGCCGCCCTTGGGTGGCCTGCGCGGCGTTCGTCCTGTGCGACAATGTCGGCAAGAATGGATGTGGGCATGATCGCATCACAAGTCATGCAAGCACCAAGTCCCAAACAGATTGTGCGCATCAGCATCACGTCGTTTGCGCCGATGCTGTAGCTGGCCAGCAGAATGGCCGTGCAGGACAATACCGCCAGCGCCCAGGTGTGGCGTTTGCCGATGCGTTTGGACAACAACACCCAAAGCGGCACAAATAGCGCTGTGGCTAACAGCAGCATCAGGAACATCTGACCTACCATTTCGGGTGCCTGCAGGACGTGCCGCACAAACAGGACCAGCAGACCAACGGTCATCGCATTTGCGGCTTGCACGGTGAAAAAAACGAACATCAGGCGGCGAAATGCTGACTGTTTCAAGCAGTTGCGCCAAGAGGCCCATGCCGTTGTCCGTGCGCCACGAGACGCGCCAATATGGCGCGGGGACCAAAGGAGAAACAGGGCCAATGCCGCAGGGAACGACACCAGAAATATGGTAGCCAGCGTTGCAAGGGATGCCTGCATGCCGACGCCAACAAGTATGGGAACCGCAGATGCGCCCAACGCACCTATAATCTGGAAAACCGCCTTGGTGCCGGCAAGGACGGACCGTTCGTGGACATGGGGCGATATTTCAAGGCCGATGCTGGAATATGGAACGTCGAAGGCGGTCACAAACAGAAGGTAGCCCGAAATCACGCAGAACAGATACACAGGGCCCACGTTTTGCGGCGGCGTCAAAAGCAACCAGGCAAACAGTATTACCCCCGGAAAGGCCACGACCATCCAGGGCAGGCGTGGCCCCCATTTGCCTCTGGTCTGGTCACTGAGGGCGCCGATCAGAGGGTCCGTAAAAACGTCAAAGAACCGCCCGAACATAAAGATCATGCCAACCAGCCCTAACCCTATGCCCATATCAATGGCGTAAAACGTGGGAACAAAACTGACGACCGCAAAACCAACCATCGCAAGTGGTGCGCTTAGGGCGCTGAAACACATCAGCTGCCAAATGTTCATGTTGCGGTTGGTTGGTTGCATTTCTCGCTCAAAGTCCCCTGTTGGCATCTTGGACGCAAAGCGTCTGTTAAGAAACCACTTTCTATTGTGGTCTTTGGCAATCACCCGTTCGGGTGATTGTCGGCTTTCGCCATAGCTCCTTAAATATCCACATGTTTTGCGCGGCTTCAGTTCGTGAGGCGGGCAAATGCAGGGGAAAGTGGTGCGCGTGGAGCGCCAGAATTGACTTGAGGGACTATCATGGGACAGCACAGTTGGGGCGATCAGATCGCCGCAGAAACTGCGACACAAGGCATGTGTGCGCAGACAATCAATGCGGGCGTGGGCCGCACAGAAACAGTGGCGACGTATGTAAAGGATGCGGTGTCTTCCTTCTGTGAACCTTCTGCTGGTTCGATTGGGGAGTTTGCGCAATGATCAAAAAAGCATTTGGAATTTTGGCGCCTGTTGCGTCCCTATTGGCCTATTCGGCATCGCCCGTCGCGGCGGATAGCTTCCGCACCTGTGAAGGGTTTTCCGAAACTTATTCTTCTAGGACCTCCGAGGTTTTCACCTTGTCTCTTCAAGCGGGCGATAGGCTTTTGGTAAATTTTGGCCCTGAATCAAGTTTTGATGCTGTTAGTATCCGCTCGAAAGGTACTGAGCTATTTTGCAGCGGATCAAATTGCGATGAATATGAGTTTGTCGTCCCCGAAGACGTAATCGCGTCTATTCTGGTTCAATTGGACCCGAGCTCGATCGGCGGGTCGATGAATGTAAGCTGCCGACCTTCGGCAGGTGGAACCGCCGACAGCGGAGCCGCCGCCGCCGCGGGATCTGCGTCTGGGACAGCAATCCGACAGGGCCTTGCCGGGGCACAAAGCGGCCGTTCATCCAGTGGCGGCAGTTCGCAGGTGACGCAAAATAGCCTGCATTTTACCGGCAAAAGTGACGCGGGAACCTATGTCTGGACACAGCTTAAGGGAACAGATTTTTCGGGATCCCTTGATGGCAACGGCTTTGAGTTGACCGCCGGTGTGGATTGGCAGATCGGCCAGGACAAGTTTGCTGGCGTTCTGGTGTCTTATGGTGACTACGATATTACCTCTGACGGGAATAATTTTGACAACACCGCCTGGAGTGTTGGGCCCTATCTAAGTGCGCGTTTTGACAACAACAAAGAGTTGGACGCCTATCTGACGTTTGCACGGCCGGAATATGCCAACGGTGGCAGTTCCTACAGATCTGACCGTGTGCTTGGCTCTGTGACATTGCGTGGCGACATTGTGTTGGGGAACACTCTGTTCGAAGGTTATGCCGGATTGGATGCCTATAGTGAAAAACTACCGGATGCTGCGCCCGGTGGGGCCCGCACTGTGACCAGCCAAACCGCACGGATCGGCGCGCGTTTTGACTTCAACCGCACCGGAAATGCGCGCCCGTTTGTACGGATTGGTGCGGATGCAACGCGGTTCAGAGATGGGGGAACCAGATTGAACAGTGTTGCGCCTAGCCTGGGCCTGGGGATTGTTGGCGATTTCGCAAATGGTGGGTACCACCTTACTCTGGATGGAGGCGAAATCTTTGACGGAGCCCGCGCCACGACAGTGAGTTTCGGGTTTAACCGGAACTTCTGATCGGATGTAAAAACAATATGTTGGGCGTCCCTTGTCGGGGCGCCCATTTACATTTGAAGTGGGGCGCGTTTGCTGATCGCTTGGCATGGTCTGTGTCCCGGGATTTGAAATCTGCCCGCATCGCCCCTACAGTTAGTGGCCATGAAACCAGTTGATCCACAGTCCACTTTCTTGTTGCGGGGCCGCATGCACGAAGCCTGCGGTGCAGGCGCGCCTATGTTGGCGCTGGCCTATGCGGCGCGGGTGGGTGGAAATGTGATGTGGGTGCAAGAGGGCTGGCAGGGGCAGCAGATTCATCCGCACGGCGTGTCAGACTTTTTGGATCCTGCGCGGCTGACCTTGTCGCTGACCCAAGGCCCGCTGGAAACGTTGGCCGTCGCCGAAGAGGCGCTGAGGTCTGGTGCGGTGTCTCTGGTTGTGCTGACGCCCAGCAAACCTATTGGCCTGACCGAAGGTCGCCGCCTGCAACTGGCCGCGCGGGACGGTGCGGCAACTGGGCTGGCTTTGATTGCAGATGGGGCGGGTAGCAACGCAACCGAGACACGCTGGCGCGCAACCCCCATTTTTGATGCCGAAGGTGGGCGTGGTGACTCGACTCTTCAACGGTGGGATCTTATAAAGAACAAATCGGGAACATTGGGTGTTTGGCATGTTCGATGGGATACAGCGTCGCGTCGTCTCTCTGTGGTTTCCCCGGCTGGCAAGTGACCGGGCTCTGCGGGTGTGGCCGCTTGCTGGGCCGTTTGTGCTGACCCGTAAAGAACAGAATGCCAATCGGATCTACTGTCTAAACCCCCCCGCATCAGCGCAGGGGCTGGAGGTGGGCATGGCCTATACCGATGCCCGGGCGTTCTGTCCCGATCTACAAAGCCGTGGCGCCGATCCCGAAGGAGATCAGCGGTTTTTGCTGGCGCTGCGGCGCTGGGCGACGCGCTATTGTCCTTGGGTCGGATTAGAAGGGCGCGATGGACTGGTGTTGGATATCACCGGATCGGCGCATCTGTTTGGTGGCGAGGCGATGATGCTGGAAGATCTGCAAAGGCGTTTGGCGCGGGCAGGGCTGTCGGTGCGCATCGGTTTGGCGGATACCCGTGGCGCGGCGTGGGCGCTGGCACGTCACGGGCAGCAGGGCCGAAATGGTCACTGCAGCATTGCCGAGGCGGGCCAGATGCTGGCGGCATTGGCGCCGTTGCCGGTGGCGGCCTTGCGGATTGAACCGCAGGTGGCGCTGGGTCTGGAACGGTTGGGATTGCGTTATATCAGGGATCTGGCAGGGGCTGCGCGTGGGCCACTGACGCGCCGTTTCGGGCCGGGATTGCTGCGGCGGCTGGATCAGGCGCTGGGGCAGCAACCGGAGCAGATTTCACCACATACAGATCCGCCACACTACGGTGTGCGGATGACCTTGCCAGAGCCCATTGGCCTGTTGGCCGATGTGATGGCTGGCACGGACCGTCTGTTGCGTCAGCTGTGCAGCAAGCTCAAGACGCAGGAGATGGGCGCGCGCGTTTTGTGCTTAACCCTGCGGCGAGTCGATCAGGATCAGCAACAAGTTGAACTGCGACTGGCGCGCCCGCTGCGGGATGCGGGACGTATTTTGCCCCTGTTCGAACGGGGATTAGGGGAAATGGATGCGGGGTTCGGCATAGATCAACTGCGGTTGGAGGCCACGGTGGTGGAACCGTTGCCGGTAGAACAGTTGAGCCATGTGTCAGATGGTGGGCAGGACAGGTTGGATGACTTGATCTCGCGGTTGGGGACGCGGATCGGGCTGGACAATATATTGCGGTTTCTGCCCGCAGACAGTCACATCCCCGACCGCAGTTTTGTTTTGGCGCCGGCAGCGTATTCGCAACCTGCAGGAGGCTGGGCGCGTCATCAGCCGCGTCCGCTGGTTCTGTTCCGCCCAGAAGCGATTGCAGGCACTGGTCCGCGACCGCCTCAGCGGTTTCGTTGGCGGCGCATGTCGTTGACCACCGGACGCGCATCCGGACCCGAACGGATCGCCCCTGAATGGTGGTTGGAAGATGAAAACTGGCGCAGTGGCTTGCGCGATTACTGGCGGGTTGAAACGCGCGAGGGCCGTCGGCTATGGCTGTTTTACACCCCGCAAAACCCAGGATGGTTCGTGCAGGGGGAATTCGCATGAGCAATCAGCATTCCATTTCTCTGCCGGTACCTGACCACTTCGCGTTAGATTACGCCGAGTTATGCGTGACCACCAATTTCACCTTCCTTACTGGCGCATCACATCCCGAAGAGCTGATGCTGCGGGCGGCGGAATTGGGCTTACCAGCTATCGCGATCACCGATCGCAATTCGCTGGCTGGCGTGGTGCGCGCATGGAGTGCGCTGAAACAGCTGCGGGAGGAGTTGCGGGAACAGGCTGAAGAGCAGGCCCAAGAACGGGCCCAAGGGCAGGCCAGTGTGCAGATCCGGTCGCATCAGCGCATTGATTCCTCTTCCCGTCAGTCGATCGGCGCGGGTGGGATGCTGACTGTTTCTGGGGCAGAAACGGGGCTGCCGCGCCTGATTGCCGGCTGCCGTCTGGTTCTGGCCGACAGTTCGGTGGACTGGCTGGCGCTGCCGCGCGATCTGGCGGCCTATCAACGCCTCTCGCGGTTGCTAACATTGGGTAAACGGCGTGCCGAAAAAGGGCAGTGCCTGCTGTACACACAGGATTTGATCGCGGGCTGTCGTGGTATGATCCTGATCGCTTTACCGCAGAACAGTTTGCGTGCGGCGCGCGAAGATATCCGCAATTTGAGCCGGCACTATCCACATCATGTCTTTCTGGGTGCTGCACCGCGTTATGATGGTAGCGATCAGGCCTATTTCACCGCCTGTGCCACGCTGGCCCAGCAGGTTTCAGCGCCGATGGTCGCGGTGGGGGATGTGTTGATGCACCATGCCAGTCGCCGCCAACTGGCCGATGTGCTGACCTGTCTGCGCGAACACACCACCATCGATCAGATCGGCACCCGCGCCTTGCCCAATAGCGAACGCCGCCTGAAAGCGGGGCATGACATGGCGCGGCTGTTTCGACACCACCCCGCCGCCCTGCGCCGCAGTCTGGAGATTGCCGATAAGTGTAGTTTTGACCTGTCAGAGCTGTCCTATGACTACCCGCATGAGGACCGCGAGGGTGAAACCCCGCAGGCGCGGCTGGAACGTCTGGCACAGGAGGGGCTTGCGCGTCGCTATCCAGATGGCGCACCGCAGCGGGCGCTGGATCTGATGGAAAAAGAGCTGGCCGTGGTGGCCGAGCTGAACTTCCCCGCCTATTTCCTGACTGTCTATGACATCGTGCAGTTTGCCCGATCACGCGGGATCCTATGTCAGGGGCGCGGATCGGCGGCCAACTCGATCCTGTGTTATCTGTTGGGGATCACCGATGTCAGCCCTGATATGATCGCGATGGTGTTTGAACGGTTTGTCTCGAAACACAGGGGCGAACCGCCTGACATTGACGTGGATTTTGAACACGAGCGGCGCGAAGAGGTGATCCAGTGGATCTATGAAACCTACGGCCGCCACCGCGCGGGTCTTTGCGCCACGGTGATCCATTTCCGCACCCGCGCTGCCATCCGTGAGGTAGGTAAGGTCATGGGGCTTAGTGAGGATGTCACTGCGGGCCTGTCCAGTCAGATCTGGGGCAGCGGCAGTGGTGGCGTGGATCTGGACCGGATGCGGGAATTGGGGCTGGACCCTGAGGATCGCCGCCTGATGCAGACCATCCGCCTGATTGGTGAGGTGATCGGCTTTCCGCGCCATTTGTCCCAACATGTGGGCGGCTTTGTCATCACTGCCGGACGGCTGGATGAACTGGCACCGATCGAAAACGCCGCGATGGAGGATCGCACAGTGATTTGCTGGGATAAGGATGACATTGACGCGCTGGGGATCTTGAAGATCGATATCCTATCGCTCGGGATGCTCAGCTGCCTGCACAAGTCGTTTGATCTGTTGCAAGAGCATGAGAAAACCACCCACAGCATCGCCACCATCCCACAGGATGATCCGGCGACCTATGACATGCTGTGTCGTGCTGATGCGGTGGGGGTGTTTCAAGTGGAAAGCCGGGCGCAGATGAACTTCTTGCCGCGGATGAAACCACGGAAATTCTATGATCTGGTGATCGAAGTGGCGATTGTGCGCCCGGGTCCCATTCAGGGCGATATGGTGCAGCCCTATATCCGCCGCCGCAGCGGGGTAGAGAAGGTGGAACCCTTCGGCCCCGCATTGGAAGAGGTGACGCGCCGCACCCTCGGCGTGCCGCTGTTTCAGGAACAGGCCCTGCAGATCGCGATGGTCGGCGCGGGTTTTTCGGCGGAGGAGGCGGATCATCTGCGCCGCTCCCTCGCCACCTTTCGGCGCATGGGCACCATCGGCAAACATCGCGACAAGTTCGTCGCCGGTATGCTGCAAAACGGCTATTCCCAAGAGGTGGCCGAACGGTGTTTCGGCCAGATTGAGGGGTTTGCGGATTATGGCTTCCCCGAAAGCCACGCGGCAGCCTTTGCGATGCTGGCCTATGTGTCCGCGTGGTTGAAGTGTCACCATCCGGCGATCTTTGCCTGCGCGCTGCTCAATGCACAGCCGATGGGGTTTTACGCACCAGCCCAGATCGTGCGCGATGTGCGCGAACATGGCGTGGAAACGCGGCCCATCTGCGTGAACCATTCCGATTGGGACAATACGCTGGAACGGCGGGCGGATGGGGCGCTGGCACTGCGGTTGGGACTGCGCCAAATCAAGGGGTTGCGGCGTGAGGATGCGGATTGGTTGATGGCGGCGCGGGGCAATGGCTACCGTGATCCGCAGGCACTGTGGTTGCGCGCGGGGTTGCGCCCTGATGTGTTGACCCGTTTGGCAGAGGCGGATGCCTTTGCCGATATGGGGCTGACGCGGCGCGATGCGCTGTGGCAGGTGAAAGCAATCCAAAGCCCAAAACCACTGCCGCTGTTCAATGACCCCTTGGATGGCGAAGCGATTGCAGAGCCAGATGTAATCTTGCCCTCTATGCAACTGGGTGAAGAAGTGGTGGAGGATTATGTCTCTACCCGCCTGACACTTCGCGCGCACCCGATGGAATTGCTGCGGCCGGGATTGCTGGCAGCAGCAGAGGGGCGGCGCGCGGCGCCTTTGGTGGCCCATGCGGCACTGACTGATATTGCCTTGGGACGTTATAGCGTGTGTGGGTTGGTTATTACGCGCCAACGCCCTGGCACTGCTTCAGGTGTGATCTTTCTGACGTTGGAGGATGAAACTGGTGTCAGCAATGTGGTGGTCTGGCCCAAGATCTTTGAGGCCAATCGTCGTTCGGTCATGGGGGCGCGATTGCTGCGCATCACCGGTTATCTGCAACGCGAAGGCATCGTCGTGCATCTGATCGCCCGAGAGGTCGAAGACCTATCGCATAAACTGTCTGAATTGGGCCACCCGCAGCCCGAGGCGTTGACAACCGAAGGTCCACGTGCGGATGAAACGCCGAAGAAATCCCGTTATCCCGCCCGTGCAATGCACCCGCGTGATCAGGCAAAGCGTCTGTTCCCCAGTCGCGATTTTCACTGATGCAGAACAGCAGATGCGGCGTGTCGCGACCACCCGGCAGGCAAAGGTGGTCACGACAGATGGCGTCACGTTGGCTTAAGCCTGAACCGAGGCGTCTTCGTTTACTACTTCTGCGAAGGACTTGAAAAACTTAGCTGCCAGCTTTTTCGCTGTGCTTTGGATCAGACGGCTGCCCAGCTGGGCCAGTTTGCCACCGATCTCTGCCTTGGCAGCATAGCGCAATACGGTGGTGTCACCATCAGCGATCAGGCTGACATCTGCGCCACCTTTGGCGTGACCGGCAGCGCCACCATTGCCTTGACCTGTCAATGAAAACGTATCCGGTGCGCCAGATTGGTCCAGGACCACATTGCCACTGAAACGCGCCTTCACCGGCCCAATTTTCAGCACTACCTTGGCCTCTAGTTCGGTGTCGGAATGCTTGATCAGCTCCTCGCATCCGGGAATGCACTGTTTCAGAACCTCTGGATCATTCAGGGCGGCGTAAACACGATCTTGGGGGGCATTGATGACGATTTCGTCGTTCAGTTCCATTGCTTTGCTCCTCTTCTAGCAACAGGGGAAACGGATGTTGTCCGCCTGTTCGGGCGTCATCCGGCATTTTTTGCGCAGGGCGTTTAGGCGGGTGATGAGGGTTCTCATGTGCGGACCTCAGGCTGCGATAATTGTGATGGGGTGGGGCGCTTGCGGCGGACGCGCACCAGTTGGGCCAGAATGGATAGGGCGATTTCTTCTGGTGTGACGGCACCCAGATCCAGACCCGCAGGCGCGTGGACGTTTGCCACATCGTCGGGCGGGTGCCCGGCAGCGATCAGCTTGTCGGCAAGTGTCGCAAACTTCAGCCGACTGCCGACAAAGGCGATATAGTCGGGGGTAGCGTCCAGTGCGGATTTCAACGCATCCAGATCCCCTTGACCCTGTGTGGCAATCACGATGACACGTTGCTGCGCGCCCGCATGCGTTGTGGGCACCGTAGACCCAACAGACCAGTGAAATTGTGGTGCCAGACGGGCAAGGGTCTGCGCCACGGGAGAGGTTCCCAGAACCGTCAATTCGGGCACGGGCAGGCAGGGTTCGATAAAGATATCCACGGTGCCCCGAGACGGGCAGCCGTTTCGGGCGTATCGGGTGCCGTCCACTTCATCGCCGGGTGCGACACCGCGTTGTTCCAGCAGATCTTCGGGCGCAACAGAAACCAGTTGCGGGGTTCCTTCGGACAGGGCGGTTAGTGCGGCACGTTTGACCGCTCCGCGCGTGCAGCCGCCCCCCAGCCAACCCTGTACAATGGTGCCATCCGCGCTGAGCAGTGCCTTCGCCCCTGGTTTGGCAGCAGTCAGGCCAGCCGTGCGCACAATGGTGGCAAAGGCAAAGGGTTCTTGTCGCTGACGCAGCATTTGCGCGGTTTCAGCCAGTTCGGTATCTAGGAGTTCAGCAGGGATCATAGGCGCACCAATTCAGGTTCCAATGCGGCCAGATCGGCCAGCGTATTGGCAGGTTCAAACAGGTCCAGATGGGGCAATGCGGCAGCCATGCAGGCCGCGGTCGGGCTATAATCCTTCCAGCCCTTGAGCGGGTTCAGCCAGATGATTTTACACCCCCGCTTTTTCAGTTTTTGCAGGGCGCTCACGGTGTCGCTGGCGGGGGCGGTGTCGTAACCGTCTGATAGGATCAGCACCACGCTGCGGCCGTCGACAAACCGTTTGGCATAGGTGTCGGAAAACCGCTGCAGCGACGCCCCGATTTTTGATCCCCCTCCGAAACCGTCTGCCATTAGGGACAGGCGACCGATGGCGCGCATTGCATCTTTGTCGCGCAATCCTTCGGTGATGCGGACCAGACGGGTATGAAACAGATAAGCGTCGGCCTTTGTGTCCGCGCGCATCAGGCCCGCCAGAAAGGCCAGAAAAACCTGTGCATAAATACTCATCGACCCTGAAACATCACATAGCGCCACCACCTTACGGCTACGATCAGGGCGCTTCTTGTGCAGCAGGCGGATAGGCTCTCCACCAGTCGCAAGGCTATGGCGGATGATCTTGCGAAAATGCAGCCGATCACCACGCTGCGCAGCAATGCGGCGGCGCGATCGTTTGTCTCGCAGCGCTGCGCCCAGACGGTGGGCCACCTCTTGGGCGGCAGCAATGTCTTCGGGGCGGACCAGATCGCGTAGATCCTTACGCGCCAGGTTTTGCTGTCTGGTGGCGATCAGTTTGCCGGTGCCGTCGCTGTCGGCATCACCTTCGCCGCCGTCGGGTGCTGTCATGTTGCCCGCAGAGGATGCAGCACCCTCAGACTGCGCATCGCGGGAAGAATGTGTGCTGTCGCTTAGAGTGTTTGATGTTTTGGGGATTGCTTTCTGGCGTACGCGACCAGCGTCCATCCAGTAGCTGTCAAAGAGGGCATCAAATTTGTCGGCTTCGTCTTGGCAGCCGGTAAAAACCGCACGCAGGGCGCGACGACAGTCATTGGGTGTGGCGGCTTTGATCGAGGTTAACGCGCTCAAGGCCAACTCTGCCTCAGCGACGCCTAGGCGTAATCCATTGTCGCGCAGATGGGCCACAAACCCCACCATACGTGCAGAGGGTCCGCTATCGCGGCTGGCAAATTTGGTGACCCGGCTCATGCGGCTTTTCCGGCGATGCGCGCAGCAACATCCGCGGTGATCTGGGCCTGATCACTTTGGGTTTTCAAGAGCGTCGACAGCGTCGCGTGCAAGACCGAGGGTCGATCTGTTAGATCCCCAACCCCAAGGCCCATCAGCGCGGCGGCAAAGTCCAGCATTTCTGCGATGCCGGGCACCTTTTCCAGTTCTTCTTCGCGCAGCTTTTGCACAAACCCGATCACCTGTTGCGCCAATTCCTGATCAATCGTGGGGCATCGTGATTGCAAAATTGCCAGTTCCGTATTGCGATCTGGAAACGGCACATAGCTATAAAGGCACCGCCGACGCAGTGCGTCGGATAGATCACGGGTGCCGTTCGAGGTTAGGATGACAATCGGGCGGCAGGTTGCCTCAATAGTGCCCAGCTCAGGGATCGAGACCTGAAAATCCGACAGAACCTCTAGCAGGTAGGCTTCGAACTCTTCATCCGCCCGGTCTATTTCATCGATCAGCAAAACGGGCGGTTCAGGTTGTGAAATGGCAGCCAGTAGTGGACGCTCGAGCAGGAAATCGCGGGAAAAAATGCGGTCTTCTACAGATTGGCCGGTTTCCCCCGCCTCGGCAGAGGCGCGGATTGTCAGCAGCTGGCGCTGGTAGTTCCATTCATAAATGGCCTGCGCTGCGTCCAGACCTTCGTAGCATTGAAGCCGGATCAGCTGTGTCCCTTTGGTCTGTGCCAGCATGCGGGCGACATCTGTTTTGCCGACTCCAGCGGCGCCTTCCAGCAGCAAAGGCCGTCCAAGATCCAGCGCCAGATGCAAGGCAACGGCCAGATCATCAGCAGCGATATAGCCCTGTGCGGCCAGGTCGGATTGCAGGTCAGTATAGCTCATTGGTGCTCCGCGTCCTTGGGAAACCCGCCCCGTGCCAGTGTGGCTCTATTGGAACCGTGACACGGGGCAGGGGATCAGCTCATGTCATGCAGACCCAGTTCATTCGCGGTTTTCCAGATCCGCCAATGATCGTGGGGCATGTTGGTGTGCCGCAGGCCAAATGCACGGAATGCATCCTGAACCGCATTGGAAAAACAGGGCACGCCGCCGACATGGGGGCTTTCGCCCACACCCTTGGCGCCGATCGGATGATGGGGGCTCGGGGTGACTGTGTAGTCGGTTTCGTAGTTTGGCACCTCCCACGCGGTAGGCAGGAAAAAGTCCATAAGCGTGCCGGTCTTGACGTTGCCCATGTCGTCATAGGCAATTTCCTGTCCCAGTGCGACGGCCAGCGCTTCGGTCAGGCCACCATGCACCTGTCCTTCGATGATCATCGGGTTGATCCGGGTGCCGCAATCATCCAGCGCGTAGAAGCGGCGGATGTCGGTGACACCTGTATCCACGTCAATGTCCATCACACAGACGTAGGCGCCGAAGGGATAGGTCATATTGGGCGGGTCATAGTAACTGACAGCTTCCAGCCCCGGTTCTATTCCCGGAATGGCCTGATTGTAGGCGGCAAAGGCGATTTCCTTCATTGTCTTGAACCGCTCTGGCGCGCCTTTGACGACAAATCGATCCACGTCAAACTCGACGTCGTCGTCATGCACTTCCAGTAGATAGGCCGCGATCATCTGCGCTTTGGCACGGATTTTACGACCGGCCATCGCTGTTGCCGCGCCCGCCACCGGGGTCGAACGTGACCCGTAGGTGCCCAGCCCATAAGGCGCTGTGTCGGTGTCGCCTTCTTCGATGGTGATACTGTCTGCCGGTAGGCCGATTTCCGAGGCAAGGATCTGTGCAAATGTGGTTGCGTGCCCCTGACCTTGTGAAATGGTGCCGAGGCGCGCGATGGCCGATCCGGTGGGGTGGATGCGGATTTCGCAGCTGTCAAACATGCCAAGGCCCAGAATATCACAGTTTTTCACGGGGCCTGCCCCGACGATTTCGGTAAAGAACGACAGACCAATCCCCATCAGTGATCGGGTTTCACCACGCTTAAAGGCCTCCACACGCTCGGCTTGTTCCGCACGCAATCCATCGTAGTCAACAGTGGAGAGCGCCTTGTCCCAGGCGGTATGGTAGTCGCCGCTGTCATATTCCCATCCCAACGCAGCGGTGTAGGGGAACTGTTCCTTCCGGATAAAGTTGATCCGGCGCAGCTCGGCGGCGTCCATATTCAATTCGATCGCCAGCACTTCGATCATGCGTTCGATGAAATAGACCGCTTCTGTCACGCGGAATGAACAGCGGTAACTGACCCCACCCGGTGCCTTGTTGGTGTAGACGCCGTCCACTTCCAGATAGGCGGTGGGAATGTCGTAGGAGCCGGTACAGATATTCATAAACCCAGCGGGAAACTTGGTCGGATCCGCACAGGCGTCAAACCCGCCATGATCTGCGGTGACGTGGCAATGCAGACCAGTGATCTTGCCGTCTTTGGTGGCGCTGATGCGGCCTTTCATCCAGTAGTCGCGGGCAAAGGCGGTGGTCATCAGGTTGTCCATCCGGTCTTCGATCCATTTCACCGGTTTTCCGGTCACGATGGAGGCCACAACAGTGCAGACATATCCCGGGTAGGCGCCTACTTTGTTGCCAAAGCCGCCCCCGATGTCTGGGCTGATGACGCGGATGTTGTGTTCTTCGATCCCCGAGATCAGTGATACAACCGTTCGAATGGCATGGGGGGCCTGAAATGTGCCCCAGAGGGTCAGCTTGCCGTTGACCTTATCCATGGAGGCAACAGACCCACAGGTTTCCAGCGGACAAGGGTGGGTACGATGATAATACATCGTTTCCTCTGCGACGACCTCAGCTGCGTCGATCGTGTCAAAGGTCGGATCCTTATCCCCTGCTTCCCAGGTGAAGATATGGTTGTGGTGTTTGCGTGGTCCATGCGCCCCATCGGGCAGCGATCCATCCTCTGCGACCAGATCTTCGCGCAGGACAACATCTGATGTCAGCGCTTCAAACGGGTCGACGATGACCGGCAGTTCTTCATAGTCTACTTCGACGGCTTCGATCCCGTCGGCCGCAGCATAGCGGTCTTCGGCAACGACGAAGGCAACTTCTTGTCCTTGGAACAGGACCTTGCCATCGGCCAGAACCATCTGTTTGTCCCCGGCCAATGTTGGCATCCAGTGCAGTCCCAGCGGTTCCAGATCTTTGGCCGTCAAGACAGCCAGAACGCCGGGAACTTCAAGCGCGGCAGAGGTGTCGATGTTTTTGATCCGTGCATGGGCGTAAGGCGAACGGACAAAGTCGCCAAACAGCATCCCATCCAGTTTGATGTCATCGACATAGTTGCCTTTGCCCTGGGTGAAACGGGCATCTTCAACCCGCTTGCGCGAACACCCCATGCCTTTGAGGTTTTCGACACGTTCTTCGCGGCTGGTTACGTCGTCTTTCATTCTGCCGCCTCCTTGGCTGCATTCATTTCCGCCGCGGCGGCCTGAATGGATTTCACGATGTTCTGATAGCCGGTGCAGCGGCAGATATTGCCCGCCATGCCAAACCGGATGTCTTCTTCGGTGGGGGTCGGGTTCTCTTCGAGGAGCTTGGTCGCGCGGGTGATCATGCCGGGGGTACAGTACCCACATTGCAGACCGTGGTGTTCCTTGAACGCGGTTTGCAGCGGATGCAGCGCGTCAGGGTTGCCGATACCTTCGATGGTGGTGATGTCTTTGCCATCGGCCTGAGCCACGAACATGGTGCAGGCTTTGACTGATTTCCCGTCAATGGTCACGGTACAGGCACCACAATGGGAGGTTTCACAACCGATGTGCGGACCGGTGATATTCAGACGTTCGCGCAAGGTATAGATCAACAACTCGCGCGGCTCCGCCAGAAACTCTTCCTGTTTGCCGTTCACGGTCAATTTGTAGTGTTGTTTGTTGGACATTGGATTTCCTCTCTGCCGACGGACTCCGTGTGGCGGGTCGGCCGGTGATTTGATCAGGCGCGCGACCAAGCACGTTCGATGGCGCGGCGCAGGATCACGCCAGCCACATGTTTCTTGAACGCGATGGGGCCGCGGTTGTCCTCGGTTGGGTCGATATCACCCAGCATGGCGTTGACCGCTGCAGTTAACGCCGCCGCATCTACCATGGTGCCGATCAGCGCCGCGCCGGCTGCTTCGGAATAGATAGGGGTGTCGCTAAGGTTGGTCATCGCGATGGAGGCCTCAGTGCAGATGTCGCCGTCGCGGACGATCTGCACCGCCGCTGCGGCGGTGGCATAGTCGCCAATTTTGCGCTTTTGCTTTTCATAGGCGTAGCCGCCCTTGGGGGCTGCAAACGTCACGGATGTCAGCACTTCTTCGTCTTCGCGGGCGGTCATGTAGGCCGCTTCGTAGAAGTCGCGCGCCGCAATCGTGCGTTCGCCATCAGTGCCGACAACAGTGAACTGCGCATCTAGGCACTGCATCAATCCAGGCATGTCGTTACCGGGATCACCATTGGCGACGTTGCCGCCGACGGTGCCCATGTAGCGCACCTGTGGGTCAGCGATTTGCAGGGCCGCCTCGCGCAGGATGGGCGCTGCTGCGGTTAGATCAGCGTGATCGATAATGTCATGCTGGGTAACCATCGCGCCAATCCGGATCTGGCCGCCGTCGACCTCAATCCCGGACAGGCCTGCGACGTCTTGCAAGTCGATCAAGTGCGGGACGTCCGCCATGCGTAGCTTCATCATCGGGATCAGGCTGTGGCCACCGGCCATCACGCGCGCATCATCGCCATGTTCGGCTAGGATGGACAGGACGCCGTCCATATCCTTGGGTCTGTAGTATTCAAATGCCGCTGGAATCATCGGCTCTCCTCCCTTCAAGCAAATGTTCTGGCTGGGAAGAGCGTGGCCGGAAGGCGCGTGTTAGCGCTTTAGAAAATCAATGAAAAACAACAGTTTTGCACGAAATGCGCCTTAGTCAGCACGAAGTGCGCCAACCTGCGCGGCAAGCGCATCCTGCGTGGCCTTGAGTTTGGAACGACTGACAGGGGCCGGAGGTACACCTTCGGCATCAAACAAGCATGTGCCCTTATCTTTGGTGCGTTCAAATCGGGCCACATGCTGAGGATTGACCAAATAGCTGCGATGCGTTTGCAAAAAACCTTCAGGCAGCAGCCGTTTCGCGGCTTCGGTTACAGACCAGGCGCAGAACAGGCGATCTTGTTCTGTGTAAACCTGCGTGTAATGGCCATCTGCCCGCACAAACAAAACGTCACGCGCGGCTATAAACACTTTGCCGCCGTCGCGTTCGCACGGGATTTGTAGAAAGGGTAGGCTGTCGTTTGTAGCGATCACTGTTCGTGTATGGGGCGCTGCCTGCCCAGCGGCGGGCTTTGACGATTGTGCGCTGGCCAGCGGAGCGTTTGGGGTTGGTGGGGTTTTGATCGGATCTGAAGGTTCTGCGCTGTTGGCTGTTGCATCGCTGGTGTCCGCGGCAGGTGTTTCCGGACCGGGCAAGTAGGTTATACTGACCCACAAACAGGCGCCGAACATGATGAAGCTGAAGACAATCACCCCAAGGGCGAGTGTTTCGTTGCTCATCAGTGGGCCAAATTCTGGACCACTGGGCACAGCGACAAATTCGGTTCCCAGCATCGCCAGAAAATGCACCGCGGTGACTGCTGCCGCAAAACACAGTGTACCCAGCAGGATATGGCGGTTGGTGCGCTGACCATAGGCAACGCCAAAGGCCAGAACGCATAGAACAATCGCCACCAAGGACGACAGCACAACGCCAAACGGCGTGTAGACCGCGCGGCATAGTTCCAGACCGGCCATGCCGATATAGTGCATGGTCAAAATGCCAAGGCCCACAATCCCCCCGGCCAGTGCGATGGTCAAAGGGGTGCGTTCAACGAAATGCAACAGGATCAGAGCGGCGCCGACGATCAGGATCGCTGTGAGTGCGGATACCAGCGTGATTGCCGCATCATAGTAAAACAGGATTGGCATCTGCAGGCCCAGCATCGCAACAAAATGCATCGCCCAAATGCCCCCGCCCAAAGCGACCGAGGCAAGCGCGATTGATGCCTTTTTTTCAAACATCGGCTTGCTGGCGAGAGAACGGGTCAGTGACAGACCGGTGAACCCCGCAACCAATGCAATGAGGCAGGACATCAAAACGAGGAACGTGTTATGGCTAACGTTAAGGAATTCCATAGCGCCAACCTGACCAAAAAAACGTCATTAAGCAAATGTCGTGTGGCGGTTTTTTGGATGTTCGGATTGCCAGGCGCCGCGGGGCACGGCGCCTGGCTTTTATGTCGATGGCAATAACGCCGGTTATTGCGCGCCGCGATCCTTGGCTGCAGGGCGTATCAGTGATTGGATCGTGTACACCAAAATGGCCATGCCGATTGCCCCTGCGGCTGCAATGGCAAGAAACACGATGATGTCCACAGGCCCGCCTAGGTCGTTTAGGCTGGAGTTGGTCATCAGCAGGACAAACCACACCCCCAGAACAGCCCCGACAGGCATCGACAGCTGTGCCAACAGGAATTTGCGCCACGCGATGCTGTGATCGCGCATCAGAACGTAGAGATAGGCCAGCGTCACGATCAGCGCGGCGGCCACCATTGACCAGAACATGCCGGTGCCAAAGATCTCTTCGAATACGGCCAGAATGGTGCCAAACGTCATATCTTTCATTTCACTTCTCCTTAGGCACGGCCACGCAGCATGGCGTTATAGGTCGCTTTCAGCGCGACCTCTTTCATCAGCCAGCTGATCCACAATTCTTCCAGTGGGGCGATTACACCGGGGAACGAGGGGACGAGGTTATTGTTGTAATCAAATTCGATCAGCATCGCGCGGCCGACACGGGTGATCATCGGGCAAGAGGTGTAGCCGTTATAGATTTCGGTTGGTGCGCGTCCCGAGATCGCGGAGATCAACCCGTCCTCTACCACTGGCACCTGCCATTTGACCGAGGCAGCAGTTTTGCCTTTGGGTACGCCAGCCACGTCGCCGAGCGCCCAGATGGTATCGTAACGCAGGTGCTGCAGTGTACCTTTGTCACATTCCACCCAACCTTGATTGGTCCATTTGTCTGGCCACGATAGACCGGATTGGCGGATGACATCTGGGGCACGTTGAGGGGGGATGACGTGGATGTAGTCATAATCCATCTCGATCGTGCTGCCTTCAGCGCCCGCCATATAGGCGCGTTTGGCCCCTGGCTCAATTGCGGTCAGAGTGTGCTTCATGTGGGCGTTGATGTCGCGGTCGCCAAACAACATACGCACCTTTTCGGCGACAATAGGCACCCCGAACAGGCTGCCCTGCGGGGCGGCATAGTGGAATTCTGCCTTGCCGCGATTGCCTTTGTCGCGGGTGATATCTTCGATCAGGAAAGTGTGTTTCAGCGGGGCTCCGGCACATTTCATTTCTGTTGCCGGGCGGGTGAACAGGCCAACGCCGCCTTCTTCGGCAAACTTTGAGGCGGCTTTCCAAGTCGCTGCGGCATATTTCGGACCTGCATAGAGCGCACCGATGCCGTTTTCGCCGACCATGTTCAGATCGAAGCCATCAATTGCATCGTGATCCAGCACCAGCCCGGGCGCGACAACAAGAAAGTCATAGGCCACTTTTTGGCCGCTTGTTGTGGCGACGAATTTAGCTTCGGGATCAATTTCGGCCGCAGCCTCTGCAATTAGGGTAACACCGTCGGGCAGCCAGTCCGTGGTTTTGGACACGACATAGTCTGCGGGTTTTAGACCTGCGGCCACCAATGAAAGACCGGGTTGGTACAGGTGTTCGACGCGCGGATCCATCAAGGTGATCTGGGCACCTTTCAAGCGGGTGACCAGCCGGTTTGCCAGCGCAGTACCACCTGCGCCTGCACCGATGATCACAATGCGTGCCTGCGTCGGGATCGCAGCGGCGGTGGCGGTTTGGGAACCTGCCGCCGCAAGGGCGGCGCTGCCGGCAGCCAGAGACAACATCTGGCGTCTGTTCAAAGTGAAGGGCATGATTGTGTGCCTTTGTATACTTTCAATTTTGGGGCGAAAAAAGCCCGCGTATCGTTGCGATGCGCAGGCCGTTGGGATCAGTAGCTGGCCACACGGGCATTGGGGGCGATCATGGCAGCGGCCATCGCGGGTGGCTTTGCCACGGTCACGCCGTCCATGAGGATCTCGGCGGTCATGCCCTTGCTCGGAAGGTAGAGAGCGCAAACCTCAACTTTGGCGCCAGGCATTCCGGCGATTTTGCCCAGCAGCATCTGTGGGCTCAGGTCCAGAGGAGGTTGCGGTTTGGTCGCGCTTTCTGGTGCTTCCTTGAGGGCGATGTCGCCAGCAGGGCCGCAAAGCAGGATGTGTGGTGCGGCGCCTTGGTTGGCGGCTTGGGTTGCTAGCACCATTGCCATCAGCTGAGTCTGTGGCTCAGGCGCTGTGAGGACGGTCACCAGCGTTTCAGGCTTGTCAGCTGCCAGCGCCGGACTGGCGATCAGTGTTGCGGATAACGCTGCTGAAAGAGCGACGGTCGCGGCTACATTGAGCATTGGGTTTCTCATTGGGAATGTCCTTTGTCAGATCCAGTTCGCGAAAATTTCAAAGGCGGCGTTTTGGCGCCACCATTACATTCATTATTTTGAATCTGTTTAAACCACCGATCAGTGGTGAAACGTGATCTGGATCAAAAAGTGACATCTTAGATGTGGAATATATTCCGCATCGCATGCGAAATCGCGCTGCGCATAGGACAGCGTCGATCATTTTGTAGCGAATTATGGGCGCGGGCAGGGGGGGCGATTCTAGTTATCGCCCACTGTTTTGGTCAGGCCCAGTTGTTGCAGCAGCTGTGGGAGGCGTTTCTTGACCTTGAAAAAACCAGCAGTGCAAAAAGGCCAGATTTCGCGATCCCAATCACGCTGCCATTCACACAGGGGCAGGCTGTTCGCATCGAGCGTAGGCCGTGCGCTGTCCAGCCAGTCGCGCAATGGACCTACGGTGGCGTATGGATGGACGATTTGATGCGCCCCGTTCAGTTGGGCGATCTTGACCAGATCACCCGGTGTCGTGACTGTTGCCACCTCATGCGATTTGGCAAGATCTGCGCAGGCATCCGTTAGTGCTTGATCCTCGAACCTGCGCACATGGGCCGCCACCGCACGGGGGGAGCGCATGTGCGCCGATGGCAGGCGCGCAACCCCTGTGATATTCAGTGTTGATAAGCTGCGCGCATCTAGCTGGCAGTCATCTGCGGTCGCCAGCAATAGAGTAGGGACATTGACCTTTGGCGCTGCAACCTGCCGCAGCGGGACAAGAGGCGGTAGGCCATCAGGCTCTTCGATCACAAGGGCGGGGGCGGTTTGGGCTAGATCGGCATCTGCAGGGGCAAATCGCCCGTTGGTAAAGGTCGCAATGTTCTGCGCTGTGGCTTGATAGGTCTTGCCCCGCGTATGCAATCCCGCCACCCAGCGCCAACTGCATGTGTTCGAAGCGGCATCCCCATCCAGAAGTTGCCGCAAAAACAGGTCCGCACCCAATCGCCAAGGCAGCCCGAGAGTGAAGATCCAGATAGAGGCAAACCACATCCGTGCATGATTGTGCAGGTAGCCGGTTGTGTGCAGCTCTCTGATCCATTCATTAAAATACGGCAGGCCAGTGCGCCCATTTTCTGCCGCCTTCAAGCGGGCGGAAACAGCCGGATCAGACGCGACGGTGTCGAGATCCCGCTCCAGTCCATAGCGAAACTGCGTCCAGACCTGCGGGCGTTGTTCCAGCCAGCCCTTGAAATAGCTGCGCCATATCACCTCTTGCACAAACTTCTCGCTGGCTGCGGGACCGTGGGCGTTTATTGCGGCGCGCACGACCTCTTCTTCGCTTAACAGACGGTGTCGTAGATAGGGGGACAGTTTTGACACATGCCGGTGTTGCCCCTGACCCAGATCGTAGTTCCGTGACTGCGCGTAGGCGGTTCCCATGTGTTCGACAAATTCCGTCAAACCCTGCAATCCGGCATTACGGGTTCCCACTGGCAGGGCAGGTGGGTGTGTGTCGGATACCGTCGGCGTGGGATTTTTGGTGGGGGCGGTCATCGAAACCTCAGTTGTGTATCTGTTGGTAGATACGCACGCGCCCGGTCCATGGATCACCTGTTGCGTGGATAGTTCAAGGCGCCCAAGTTATTTCTATGGTACGATTTTCATCCGCTGGCCCCGATGGTTCGTAATCCCCTCAACATGATCAATATACCGTCGAAACATCAAAGAAACTGGGGCAAGGTGTGCAGGTTCTCTGGCTAAAACGCGACCTAAGGGTCCAAGATCATCAGGCTTTGGTGCGTGCCGCAGCAGAGGGGGACGTTCTGCCGCTTTATGTTTTGGAACGGGAGTACTGGCGGTTGCCGGATACGTCGGCGCGTCAACTGGCGTTTACGGTCGAAACACTCGCTGAATTGCGCCGCGACTTTGCCGCGTTGGGGCAGCCGTTGGTGGTGCAGATCGGGGATGTGGTCGAGGTGCTGGAAACGCTCCGGCGGGACGGGAAACTCACTGCTCTTTGGTCGCATGAGGAAACCGGGAACGATTGGACCTACCAGCGCGACAGACGTGTTGCCCGATGGTGTCGTGACCACGGTATTCGCTGGACTGAGGTGCAGCAGTTCGGTGTTTGGCGGCGGCTGTCGTCAAGGAGCGGATGGGCGCATGGGTGGGATCGAATGATGGCCATGCCGGCGGTCACGCCACCGCCGTTGGGTCCGGTGAACGTCGATGCTGGGCCTTTGCCGAGTGTAAGGGACTTGCAGCATGAGTTCGGCATGCGTGCGGATCCGTGTCCGGATCGTCAACCGGCAGGACGCCGTGTTGCAGAAGGTGTGTTGCAGTCGTTCCTTCAACGTCGCGGACGATCCTATCGTTGGGCGATGTCTTCGCCGCTGGAAGGGGCGCAGGCCTGCTCGCGGTTGTCGCCGCATCTGGCGCTTGGCGCGCTATCGATGCGAGAGGCAGCGCAGGCGACTTGGGCGCGGCAGCGGCAATTGGCTGATATGGAACCGCGCCCAGATCCATCGTGGCCGAAATCCATGACCTCCTTTGTGGGGCGATTGCATTGGCATTGTCATTTCATCCAGAAACTCGAAGATGCGCCAGAAATCGAATTTCAGAACCTGCATCGCGCCTATGATGGCCTACGCCCATCGGCGCCGGATGCAGATCGGCTCGCGGCTTGGGCGGCGGGGGAAACAGGTTTGCCGTTTGTAGACGCTTGTATGCGCTGTTTGCGGGCGACGGGGTGGCTGAACTTTAGAATGCGGGCGATGGTGATGTCGGTGGCGGCCTATCATCTGTGGCTGGATTGGCGCGCACCGGGGTTGGTTCTGGCACGACGTTTTACCGACTATGAACCGGGCATCCATTGGTCACAGGTGCAGATGCAATCCGGAACAACCGGGATCAACACCATACGGATTTATAACCCCGTCAAACAGGGTAGGGATCAGGACCCGACAGGCGCATTCACCCGTCGTTGGTTGCCGGAATTGGCACCTATTGCGGATCATCACCTGCAGGAACCATGGATGGCGGAAAATGCAGCCGCCATTTTGGGGAAAGTGTATCCCCATCCGATCATCGACCCGCAAGAGGCCGCCCGTCATGCGCGTGATCAGGTCTGGGCTGTGCGGCGTAGTGATGGGTTTCGCGATGAGGCGGGCAACATCGTGGCCAAACACGCAAGCCGCAAACCATCACCACGCCGCCGCGCGTCATCGCGCAAAAAAGCCACGCCATCAGGTCAGATGAGTTTCAAATTCTGAAGCCACGAGGCCGCACATTATCCGAGGTGAAGAAGAGGTCAGGCATGAAAATGCGCAAGAAATCGGATCTGCCCAGCAAACCCTGCGCCCATTGCGGCCTGCCATTCACATGGCGGCGCAAATGGGCCAAGGTCTGGGATGACGTGCGTTATTGTTCGCAGCGTTGTCGCCGTGCTGCCCGCGGTTGATCAGACGGTATCCCCGTCGTTGATCAGGCCGCGCTCTGTCAGTACCTTGCGGGCGACGCGGAAACATTCAACGCCCTGAGGGACGCCGCAGTAAATCGCAATCACATGGATCGCTGCGCGGATTTCCTCCAACGTGCAGCCATTGGTGATGGCACCGTTCAGGTGCAATTCCCATTCATGCATTTTGCCAAGCGCGCCGATCATTGAGAGGTTCATCAGCGAGCGCGTTTTGACATCCAGTGCTTCATCGCCCCAGCCAAATCCCCAGCACCATTCGGTCATCGCCTCCTGAAAGGGGCGGGTGAATTCATCGGCGGCTGCCAGATTGTTTTCCACATATTCGGCGCCAAGGGTTGCCTTTCGTTTGGCAAGGCCGATCTCGAACTTGTCACTCATGGAATGTCCTTTCAGTCCAGCGCTTCGATGAGCGCGATATCTGCGGTGCAGGCCCCGGCACGTTTTTCGCGCGCAGCGCGGTAGGTGGGTGAGTTGTAGCAGGCGCGGGCGTCTTCGATGCTGTCAAACTCAATGATCACGCGGCGCTGCCAAGGTGTGCCTTCCAGTGTTTCGGCCTCTCCACGGGCCAGAAAACGTGCCCCGAACTGGGCAAAGGCGTCAGGGGCGATGGCCTGATAGCCCTGATAGGCGTTGGGATCAGTGACCGTGACGTTGGCGATCCAGTAGGCTTTGGGCATGTCAGTTGCTTTCTTCTTCGGCCAGTGCGCGTTCTGCAATGGTGGCTGTGTCGTTCAGGTGATTGTGCACTGCGGCTTCGGCGGCGTCTGCATCGCCGGACACGATTGCGGTGCAAATCGCCTGCATATGATCGGGGCCGGGTTTGGCGCGATCCTTCGTGGCGAGTGTTAGCATACGCAGGCGGCTGATGCGGCCATTCAGGCGCTGGACGATGCCCCATGCGATGTGGTGACCGGCGCCCGCAAAGATTTCTGCGTAAAAGTCGGCTGTGGCGCGGAACAATGTGCCGGGTGTTTTGTCCGCAAAGCCCTGTTGCAACTGAACCAGCGCGTTGCGCAGAGCTTCAGCGCGATCCGGTGTGATCTGTTCGGCGCAGGTGCGGGCGGCGGCGGTTTCCAGCATACGGCGGATATCATAGATCTGGCGAGCATCCTGCCAGTTCATCGTCGCCACAATCGGGCCGCGACCGGGCAGAATCTCGACCAGACCTTCGGCTTCTAGATAGCGAATGGTTTCGCGGATTACGGTACGGCTGACCCCCAGCTGTTCACACAGCGGACGTTCGACAAGACGTTCGCCGGGTTTGAAATGCCCCTCAATGATGGCTTCGCGCATCCGCTCTTGAACCATATCGCGCAGGGTCGCGGGCGGGTGTTTGATCTTTGAAAGTACAGCCTTGTCCATAGGTTGGGGATAGCAGTGTGAAGGGGGTGAGGCAAGGTAGGATTGACATACGGTCATATGGTATACCATAAGACGATTAGCCAATCCAAACTGTGAAGGTGCCTGAGATGCCCGCCGAAATCCGCAAAACCCTGCTGCATGTTGAAAACACCCTGATCGAAGGCGGCAAAGCCGCTGAAACGCCGCTGACGATGATTGCGGCAATGGCAGTGATCAGGAACCCGTGGGCCGGTCAGGGATTCGTTGAGGATCTGAAACCCGGCATTCGTGATTGCGCGCCCGGCCTCGGCTCATTGCTGACGGATATGATCCTTGAGGCCAGCGGCGGCGGCGACAAGGTCGAAGGCTACGGCAAAGCCGCGATTGTCGGCGTGAATGGTGAGGTGGAGCATGGCTCTGCCCTGATCCATACGCTGCAGTTTGGAAACTTCTATCGCAACGCTGTTGGGGCCAAATCCTACCTGTCGTTCACCAATACCCGTGGTCCGGCAAACGCTTCTTTGCAGATCCCGCTGATGGACAAGCATGATGGTGGCCGTCGTAGCCATTATCTGACGATCCAGACGCAAATCGCAGATGCCCCGGCACCGGATGAGATCGTGATTGCGCTGGGCGCTTCGATCGGGGGGCGTCCCCATCACCGGATCGGTGACCGTTATCAGGATCTGAAGGAATTGGGCCATGACGTCGACAACCCTGCAGCGGTCTGAAGTGCAGCGGTCTGACCTGCACTTGCCTGCGCCATTTGGCACGGCGGCGGTGCATATGGCGGGGGCTGGCGATCCTGTGGTGCTGATCCACGGGGTCGGTATGCAATCGGCAGCATGGGCGCCGCAGGTGCAGGCATTGGCGCAATCCCACCGCGTGATCGCGCTGGACATGCCCGGCCACGGGGGCAGTGCGCCCCTGCCGACAGGGGCACAGTTGCCCGATTTTGTGGCCTGGCTACACGCGGTGTTGACAACGCTGGATCTGGGGCCGGTCAACTTGGCCGGTCATTCGATGGGCGCGCTGGTGTCTGCTGGCTATGCGGCGGAACACCCGGAAGACGTAGCGCGTGTTGCCCTGTTGAACGGAGTCTATCGCCGGTCAGCGGCGGCCAGCGCCGCCGTGATCGCGCGTGCCGAGGAGATTGGCGAAGGCGGTTTTGATCTGGAAACCCCGCTGACCCGCTGGTTTGGCAGTAGCGCTATGGATCAGGCTGCACGGGCGCAGGTGTCGGACTGGCTATCCAGCGTTGATATTCACGGCTACGCCACCGCCTATGATGCCTTTGCACGCGGCGATGCGACCTATGCCGATCGGTTTTGCACAATTTCTTGCCCGTTTCTGGCATTGACGGCGGATGGGGATCAGAATTCCAGCCCCGAAATGTCGCGTACGATGGCGGATGCGGTTCAGAATGGCCGCGCTGTGGTGATTGAGGGGCACCGTCACATGGTCAATCTGACTGCCCCTGAACAGGTGAATGCGGCCTTGAGTGACTGGTTGAAAACCCCATTGAGCGGAGGACACAATGACTGAGATTGATCCGCGCGCCCTGCGCAATGCGTTTGGTGCCTTCATGACGGGCGTGACTGTGGTGACGACCCATGATCAGGACGGCAATCCATTGGGGTTTACCGCGAACTCCTTTACTTCCGTATCGTTGGACCCGCCGCTGGTGCTGGTCTGTCTGGCCAATTCATCGCGTAACTATGATGCGTTTTATCAGGCCGATGGTTTTGCGGTGAATGTCTTGGCTGAGGATCAGAAAGAGGTGTCAAACACCTTCGCCCGTCCGGTTGAGGATCGCTTTGCAGCGGTCAACTGGCAAAAGGGGCCACATGGCGCGCCGGTGTTTGACGGCGTGTCGGCATGGTTTGATTGCGCGACGTTCAACCGCGTCGAGGCGGGCGACCACCTGATCCTGATCGGTGAGGTGAAGGCCTTTGAAAACGCGACGCATCCCGGTCTGGGCTATGCGCGTGGCGCCTATGTCACCCCCGCCGCAGAGGCCGAGGCGTTGAGCCGTGGCAGCACGCTGAAAGTGTCCGCGCTGATCGCTCACGAAGGCAAGGTGCTGTTGTCAGGTGATGACAAAGGGCAGCTGGTCCTGCCAGAGGTCAAAGTGGGCAAAGGCGGTGCAACGGCTGCGTTGAAACAGTTGATTGCCGCCAGCGGTGTGATCGCAGAACCCGGGTTCATTTATGCGGTCTACGAAGATGACGCCTGTGAAACGCAGCACATCACCTTCTTGTGCCAGGCATCCGGCGGCACACCGTCATCCGGTATCTTTACCGAACTGTCGGAGTCTACATTAATGAGTGTGGCAGACCCCGCAGTTTGCACCATGCTGTCCCGCTTCGCAGAAGAAAGCCGGATGGGGGACTTTGGCGTATATTACGGAAATCAGGTGAGCGGCGAAGTGCGCCCGCTGACAAAAGGGGACTAACCGATGAAATTTTCGCTCTTCGCGCATATGGAACGGATCTCGGCGGATCAGGACCAGAAGCAGCTGTATGATGAGTTTATCGAACTGTGCAAAATCGCCGATGCGGGGGGAATGCACGCGATTTGGACGGGTGAACACCACGGGATGAACTTCACCATCGCCCCGAACCCGATGCTGAACCTTGTGGATGTGGCGCGCCATACCAAAAACGTCCGTCTGGGCACCGGCACTGTGATCGCACCGTTCTGGCATCCGATCCGTCTGGCCGGTGAGGCGGCGATGACTGACATCATCACCGAGGGCCGTCTGGAACTGGGCATTGCGCGTGGTGCTTATTCGTTTGAATACGAACGCTTGATGCCCGGCATGGACGCCTGGGAGGCAGGTCAGCGTATGCGCGAACTGGTGCCCGCCGTGAAAGGGCTGTGGCAGGGGGACTACGCACAAGAGGGCGAATTCCATTCCTTCCCGAAAACCACTTCCTCGCCACTGCCGCTGCAGGAAGACGGCCCACCGATTTGGATTGCCGCGCGTGATCCCAACAGCCACGAATTTGCCGTGTCGAACGGCTGCAACGTGCAGGTCACCCCGCTGTGGAATGGCGATGGTGAAATTGAGAACCTGATGGGCAAGTTTAACGATGCCTGTGCCAAGTTTTCCGATCAGCCGCGCCCCAAAATCATGCTGTTGCAGCACACCTATGTGGCGGACAGCGACGAGGATGCCAAATTGGGCGCTGTCGAATTGAACCGCTTCTACTGCTATTTCGGCGCGTGGTTCATGAACAAGCGCGACGTAACTGCCGGTTTGATCGAACCGCTGACAGATGAAGAAATTGCCGCGCATCCGTTCTACACGCCCGAAGCGATGGAACGTGATCTGGTGATCGGCACCGCGGCTACCGTGATCGACCGGCTGAAAAAATACGAAGCGCTGGGCTATGATGAATATGCGTTCTGGATCGACAGCTCTATGTCGTTTGAGCGCAAGAAAGCCTCGCTTGAGCGCTTTATTCGGGACGTTATGCCCGCCTTTCAATAAGGCCGGATGGAGGTAGAAATGCAGATTTTCCAGCAGTATATCGGCGGCGCTTTTTCGGATGGTGCATCCCAGTTTGACAGTCTGGATCCCGCCACCGGCGCGCCTTGGGCCAAAATGGCCGAGGCGTCAGTGGCAGATGTGAACGCCGCTGTTGATGCTGCGGAGGCTGCATTCTTTGCCCCTGAATGGGCGGATATGACGGCCACGGCGCGGGGCAAATTGTTGTCGCGTCTGGCGGATCTGGTGGCCGAACATGCGCCGCGACTGGCAGAAATTGAAACGCGCGACACGGGTAAGATCATCCGCGAAACCAGCGCGCAGATTGCCTATGTGGCCGAATACTTCCGCTATTTCGCAGGCCTTGCCGACAAGATCGAAGGCGCGCATCTGCCCATTGATAAACCCGATATGGAAGTCTGGCTGTGCCGCGAACCCGTGGGTGTGATCGCCGCAGTGGTGCCGTGGAATTCGCAGTTGTTTCTGTCTGCGGTCAAAATCGGTCCGGCCTTGGCGGCGGGATGCACCGTGGTTTTGAAAGCGTCTGAGGAAGCGCCTGCGCCGATGCTGGAATTTGCCAAGATCTTTGATCTGGCGGGTTTCCCCAAGGGGGTGCTGAACGTGATCACCGGCGGGCCGGATGCAGGCGCCGCCCTGACTGCACATCCGAAGGTCGCTCATGTTGCCTTCACCGGTGGTCCCGAAACAGCCCGTCATATCGTGCGTAATTCGGCGGAAAATCTGGCGTCAACGTCACTGGAACTTGGCGGGAAATCCCCGTTCATCGTGTTTGAGGACGCAGATATCGACAGCGCGGTGAATGCGCAGGTGTCCGGCATTTTTGCCGCCTCTGGCCAAAGCTGTGTGGCCGGATCGCGCCTGTTGGTGCAGGCTTCGATCAAGGATGAATTTCTGGCTCGTCTGAAAGAAAAAGCCGAAGCCGTGGTTATCGGCGCGCCAGATGATATGGCGACCGAGGTTGGCCCGCTGTGCACACTGCGGCAGCGTAGCAATGCCGAAGATCTGATCGCGCACTCTGTTGCGGCGGGGGCGAAATTGATCACGGGCGGCAAGGCGATTGCGCGTGACGGGTTCTACTTCCCGCCGACCATTCTGGATTGTTCTGATGCCCCCGATGCACCAAGTCTGAGTAACGAATTTTTCGGGCCAGTGCTGTCGGTCGTCACCTTCAAGGATGAGGCAGAAGCGATCCGACTGGCAAATGATACGGAGTTTGGTCTGGCGTCCGGCGTCTTTACCCAAAACCTGACCCGGGCACATCGTATGATCCGTGGGATCCGTTCTGGCATTGTTTGGGTGAACACCTACCGCGCGGTTAGCCCGATCGCCCCGTTTGGTGGGCACGGCCTGTCTGGGCATGGCCGTGAAGGGGGGCTGCAGGCGGTTCTGGATTACACAAAAATCAAAACGGTCTGGCTGCGCACCAGCGACGATCCCATTCCCGATCCTTTCGTGATGCGCTGACGCTATTGCAGCTATCGCGTTTGGGTGCCGCTCCTTTGATAGCATTTAGCGTAGGAAAGGAGACTGACTATTGGACTGAAACTAACGTGCGAGTGCAGGGCTGATGCGGAGCGGCCCGACGCGCAAACAGGTGGTTTCGGATTTGGGCGGTGGCCTATTGATGCTGAACAAATGGATTACGGCGCACCGCAACATTGATTTTTTGTCCGACAAGGACCTGGATCTTGCGCCTGAACACCAACGGCTTAGGCGCGAGAACCGTATTCTGAAGGAGGAGAGGGATATTTTAGAAAAAGCCACGGCCTTCTTTGCGAGCTAAAAGTCATGAGGTTCCGGTTCATCGAAGAGCATCGCGGCAAATTTTGGATTAACCGCCTTTTTTAGGTTCTGGATGTCCGCGAATGCGGCCTGCGCGCCTATCGCAGTCGCTCCGCCTGTCAAAGGCAACGGACCGATATGATCGCTCTGTCTCGTATCAAGGGCAGTTCTGTATCAGCCTTGTTAGCTATGGTTGATCCTCCCCCACTTGGATGGTCCTACAGCTATGTTTAGGAAAACGGAGGAAGCACCTTGCCAACAAGCGGCCAAAGCCTGAGAAGATTGTCATGAAGTTGCGGCAGGTTGAGGCTCTGACGGGGCAAGGGATGCCACGTCTGGATGCGATCAGGCAGATTGGCGTGACTGAACAGACATTCTATCGTTGGAGTGAAGGCGAAAAAAAAAAGCGTCCAGTGGACGGTTTTTCCGCCAAACAAGTACGGCGGAATGGGCACGGACCAATTGAAGTAACTGAAGCGTCTGCAAAACGAGAATGAGCGCTTGCGTAAAGCCGTTTCTGATCTGACTTTGGACAAGCTGATCTTGGCAGAAGCTACGAAGGGTGAAGGGCGTCAAGCAAACCATCCAGTGGATGGTTTGTAGCCCTGAACGCGAAGCCCTTCTAAGCCCCGCTCGTCGTCGCGCCTGCATTGATAGTGTTCGTGCTGAGCTGAATGTCTCGGAGCGTCGCGCGTGCCGCGTTCCGAGGCAACACCGATCCACGCAACGAAAATGCCCGTTGGGCGATCTGATGAGGAGAGCCTTGTCGCGGCCATTATCGAGCTGGCGCGACAATATGGTCTCTACGGCTATCGTCGGATAGCTGCACTTCTGAGAGATGCTGGTTGGCATGTGAATGACAAGCGCATTGAACGGTTATGGCGGCGGGAGGGGCTGAAAGTAGCAATGAAACAACCAAAGAAAGGACGGCTCTGGCTCAATGATGGGACGTGCGTTCGGTTGCGGCCTAAACACCGCAGTCATGTTTGGTCCTATGACTTCGTGCCTTGCCGAACAGATGACGGAAAGGCTTTCCGAACCCTTAACATCATTGATGAATACAGCCGAGAATGTTTGGTCATCTGTGTGGAGCGCAAGCTGAACTCAGACAATGTCATCGACGTCCTGAGTGATCTGTTTATCCTGCGCGGCGTGCCGGCGTTCATACGTTCCGACAACGGCCCAGGGTTCGTCGCCCAAACGGAACGGTGACAAGCACGTAGTACTTGTTCTTGTTTTTTACCAGTGTAGTGGCTGGCTAGTCGGGCACAAATATCCTCCGATTTATCCTCCTTGGTATGCGCCAAGTGCCTACTTTATTGAGATAAAACGGAAAGACAGTCAATGGAGGCGAGTACCGGAATCGAACCGGTGTACACGGATTTGCAATCCGCTGCGTCACCACTCCGCCAACTCGCCATCCGTGGTGTAGCCTGCGCGATGTACTGCGTAGGCTGTGGCGGTGGATTAGAGGTTTCGGTCGGCAGTGTCCAGAGGAATTTATCCATTCTTTTGACTGAGGCGCAGAGAATTTGATCCTCTTGGTGGCGGGGCAGTGGGGCGGGGCGGCGGCGCATGCGTTGAATTACGGCGGTTGCGCAATAAATAACGTCATCCTGCGCGTTTTTGCCGCCCGTTACGCGTTGCCGCTTGAATGGCGATGTGACACACTGTAGGCAGCAATCTGAACGAAAGAGTTTAGTAAATGACAGACTTCGCCACCCGCCGCACCATGATGGTCGACACGCAGATCCGTCCTTCGGATGTGACAAAATTCCCGATCATCGAGGCAATGCTTGCCATTCCACGTGAATATTTTGTGCCTGCCGACAAAGAACAGGCCGCCTATGTCAGCGAAAATGTTGATCTGGGCGCTGCGCGTGTGGTGTTGGAACCGCGCACACTGGCAAAGATGCTGGATGCGCTGGACATCCAGGCGGATGAACTGGTTTTGGATCTGGGCTGTGGCTACGGCTATTCTTCGGCCGTGATCGCACGTATCGCCGAAGCGGTCGTCGCGGTTGAAGAAAACGAAGACTGGATTGATGACGCGCAGGCTGCCTTGTCACGCGTTGGTGCAGACAATGTCGCATTGCAAGCCGGTGAGCTGGCGTCAGGCGCTGCGCAGCACGGTCCCTACGATGTGATTGTCCTGGAAGGGGCTGCCGAGCATGTGCCTGATGCCATCCTTGATCAACTGAAAGAGGGCGGCCGTATCGCTGCGCTGATGGTTGAGGGGGCGCTGGGCACCGTCAAGATCGGGTACAAAATTGATGGTGCGATGTCTTGGCGTTACGCTTTCAACGCGGGTGCGCCTGTGTTGCCGGGGTTCGAACGTCATCGCGCCTTTACCCTTTAAGGGTAGCCATAAACGACATTGCTTGGCGCCGGAGGCAGGGCGCCGCATTCTCATAGGCCCATGCCACGAGAGAGGGCAGGGCCAACGCATAACAGGTCAAACGGCCCTACGGCTGTCGAAGGAGCAGAACATGAAACGCGCATGGTTCAAGTCTAAGCTGGCCCCCAAGTTTGCGAACGGGCTGCGTACATTGACGGTGACAACCGCCCTTGTTGGGGCTGGGTTTGGGGCTGCAGGCAGTGCTTCGGCGGAAACGCTAGCGGATGCATTGGCGGACGCTTACAAAAATTCGGGCCTGTTGGAGCAGAACCGCGCAGTGTTGCGTGCTGCGGACGAAGATGTGGCACAGGCTGTTAGCGCCCTGCGTCCGGTTCTGGGGTGGGCTGCAAGCGCGACGCGCGAATTTGGCGAAGCACGCAGCAGTCAGACCCTTGGTCAGGTGGTTGGTTCTGTCACTCAAAGCGCCACGGTTGGTTTGTCGCTGACTCAGCTGGTGTGGGATGGTGGTTCCACCAAGATGCGGGTGGATGTGGCCAAGGAAACCGTTTTGGCCACGCGCCAGACACTGATTGCGATTGAACAGAACGTGCTGCTGCAGGCGGTTGATGCATACACGCAGGTGCGCACCTCCAGCGAAGCATTGGCTTTGCGCCAGAACAACGTGCGCGTGATCACCGAAGAGTTGCGCGCCGCAAAGGTCCGTTTCGAAGAGGGGGATGTCACCCGCACCGATGTTGCCCAAGCCGAGGCACGTTTGGCGCAGGCTCGCGCCGCTTTGGCACAGGCGAACGGCGATCTTGCCAGTGCGCGTGAATATTTCATTGCTGCGGTCGGGCGCAAACCCGGACGTCTGGCAACCCCGACGCGCGCACCCGTTTCTGCAAAATCCGTGGCTGAGGCCAAGGCGGTCGCACAACGCAATCACCCGGATATTCTGGCGAGCAAGCATCAGGTTGCCGCGGCGGATATCGGTGTCGAAATTGCGCGTGCCTCGACCAAGCCCACTGTGACCCTGCGTGGCAACTACGGCTACACGGATACGTTTGATTCCAATAACTTCCGCCGAGGTGGCTCCATCACCTTGGGGGCAGAGGGGCCGATTTATGCAGGCGGCCGCGTCGCGTCCGTTGTGCGTCAGTCTATTCAGCGCCGTGATGCTGCGCGGTCGGGTCTGCATCTGGCAAACCTGTCGGTCGCACAAAACGCTGGCACCGGATTTGCCAACCTGCAGGTTGCGCGCGCCGCGCGCGAAGCGGGCGAACGTGGCGTTCGGTTTGCACAAATTGCCTTTGACGGTGTCCGCGCCGAAGCATCCGAAGGCGCACGCACCACGTTAGAGGTTCTGAACGCCGAGCAGGAGGTCCTGAACGCCAAGGTGAACCTGATCAACGCTGTTTCGAATGAATATCTGGCATCCTACGCGCTGCTGGCAAATATGGGTCTGTTGACAGCAGATACCCTGCGTTTGAATGTGCCGCGCTACGATCCCGCGGCCTATTACAAACAGGTTGGCAAGGCGCCCGCCGCGGTGAGCGCGCAAGGCCGCCAGCTGGACAAAATGCTGCGTCGGATCGGCAAAGAGTAAAATTTGACCCGTCGGTTGTGAGAATCTCTGCCTTTGGCTACACTTAGCCAGAGGCAAGAGTGGAAGTGTGAATGTCAGACCCAGTGACAAACGTTGAAATTGAGGACGTTTTGGCTTCAATCCGTCGACTCGTTTCGGATGAACCAGCGTCGTCTGATATGGTGTCCAAACCGCAGGCGCCCAAGGCTGACAAGCTGGTTCTTACGCCTTCTCTACGTGTGGCTGACGGCCGCGACCTGTCTACTGCCGCCCCCAAGGACAATTCCCAGAATACTGCAGCTGCGATGCAGTTGGGCGCAGAATATGCCGTTCCAGCAGAAGCAGACACTGAGTCGAATGCTGCTGTCGAAGAGGCTGAGGCAGCGCCGCTGGTATTGGAAAACGCGGACTCCGCTCCTGACGTGGAACCTGAGCCGATCGAGGAAATCCCGCTAGAGGATCGCATTGCCGGTCTGGAAGCAGCAGTGGCTGAAACCGCTGATCAATGGGAGCCTGACGGCGACGAGGAAGACGCATTTGCTGGCGTCGATGTCGAGGCACCGTATTGGGAAGACGATGACGCCGACGAAGACCTGAACGCAGAGGTGACGCCACTTCACGCGCCGCATGAACACGTCAAACAGGATGAGCCAATCACGGTTGACGCGCAACCCGATGTGCAGGATGCGCCGAGTGAAGAGGCGCAATCTAGCGCCGCGTTGGATGATCTGACGGAATTGGGGCTGCCGCAGGGCCTGATCGACGAAGAGATGCTGCGCGATCTGGTGGCAGAGATTGTTCGCCAGGAACTGCAGGGATCGCTGGGCGAGCGTATCACTCGCAACGTGCGCAAATTGGTGCGCCGCGAAATTCAGCGTGCCCTGACCAGCCGCGATTTAAGCTGACGCGCGACATATAGATTAAGTGAAGGCTAGTGCGATCCCCTCGTGCTGGCCTTTTCTTTATGCCTTGGCGGTTGGTGTTGCCGCGATGTCCAGCAGGGCGTCCACGTCCATGTGGTCCTCGATATGTTGCGCCAATGCGTCCAGTACTTGTTCCATATCCGCATCATAGCTGATCTGCGCGGCAGCCCCCAGATCAGCCATATAGCTGGCGCGGAACTTGTCCGAGCTGAACAGCCCGTGCAGGTAGCACCCCTTAATCAATCCGTCCGCTGTTGCGGCGCCCTCGGCGCGGCCGTCCAGATCCAGCCAAGCGTTGGCACAATCTGCACCTTCGGTGACGCCAAGGTGGATTTCATACCCTGTCACATCATCGCCCGTGGCGCGGTAGGTCGCATTGCTGAGGGCAAGGCGCTTGTGCGGTTTCATCACCGTTTTTACATCCAGTAGGCCAAGGCCCGCGACGGTGCATGGCGCACCTTCGATGCCTTCAGGATCCGCAATCTCTGTCCCCAGCATTTGATAGCCGCCACAAATGCCCAACACGCGACCGCCGCGGCGCACATGGGCCTTTAGGTCGATGTCCCAGCCTTGCGCGCGGAAGTGGGCCAGATCGGCGATGGTGGATTTCGAGCCGGGGATCAGCACCAGATCCGCGTCACCGGGCAGGGGGCGGCCTGCCTCAATAATCTCGACACTCACATCTGGTTCAGCCGACAGCGGGTCGAGGTCGTCGAAATTCGCAATCCGGTTCAGGCGTGGCACCGCGATTTTGACCTTGCCTCCCTTTTTCGATGCGATGTCCATCACATCCTCTGCCGGCAGGCGCCATGCGTCGGAAAACCACGGTAGGGTGCCAAGGTTGGTCCAGCCGGTCTGGTCCACGATCGCCTGTTCGCCATCTGCAAACAGGCTGACGTCGCCACGGAATTTATTGACGGCAAAGGCTTTGATCCGGTCAGCATCGGCATCGGGCAGGATGACCTGCGTGCCCACCAGCTGCGCAATGACGCCGCCACGGTCGATGTCCCCAAGCAGGACAACCGGCACGCCCGCCGCTTCGGCAAAGCCCATGTTGGCAATGTCGCCTTTGCGCAGGTTCACCTCTGCCGGGCTGCCTGCACCTTCGATCACCACAATATCGGCCTGATCACAGAGCCGGTGAAAGCTTTCCAGCGCAGGACGCAGCAGATCCGGTTTCGCCTTGGCGTAATCGCGTGCGCGCAGGGTGGCGTAGCGTTTGCCCTGCACAATCACCTGTGCACCGGTGTCGGTTTCAGGTTTCAGCAGGATCGGGTTCATGTCCGTATGTGCCGGCACCTTGGCCGCCAGCGCCTGCAACGCCTGCGCGCGGCCAATTTCCCCGCCATCACTGGTGACGGCGGCGTTGTTCGACATGTTCTGCGGCTTGAACGGGCGCACGGTCAGACCACGGTTCACCAGCGCGCGGGTAATGCCCGCAACCACCATGGATTTGCCCACGTTGGATCCTGCACCTTGGATCATGATCGCGCGGGGTTTTTGCTGTGCCATGCTCTGCCTCCTGCCTTTCCTCCGCTATAGCAACTGGCGCGCAGGCAGGGGAGGGCAAATGCGCCGCCTCAGCGGGCATTTCAGACTGTGGAACCGGCAAAAGAAAAACCTGCCTTCCCCCAGGAAGACAGGTTTTTTCTGTGCGTGTAAAACGCCTGCGGCAGCAGTTGGATCAGGCCGCTTCGGCCTGTTGCGCGGCATTGCGGCGCTCGCTCTCTTCGCGCGACAGCGCAACAGAGGTACGGATGCCTTTGCCAACAAATTCCATCAGACCCTGTACAACACGTTCGTTGGGGTCGATACCGGCACAGGACAGCACTTCGCGGCCATCGCGCGAGCGCGCCCAGCGGGCGATTTGTTCAGGGCCGTTGCCATATTTCTTGTCATCAGAAATGGCATCGTCCAGCGCAGCCAACACAACGGCTGCAAACAGTTTGCGGGCTCGGTTGCCTTGTTCATTGTTAAAGGCGGAGCCGTCAACGAAGTCCTGCATTGGGATCGTCCTTGTTTTATTATTGGTCTTGTGTTTCTGGCGTGAGGGGCCTTATGACCGATTGCGTTTGATTCGGATAGGCTTCTATTGCATGGCTTCCATGCGTCTGGTGCATGGCTTGCGAATGCCTGCCCCAAAATCCGTCTCCTTGCCTTGGGGCGCTACGCAAGATATAGGTGCTGCCAAAATCCCTTCAACCTTTCGCCATGGTTTTGTTACATGCCTAAGATCAACGGAAATGAAATTCGCCCCGGCAACGTGCTGGAACACGAAGGTGGCCTGTGGGTTGCCGTAAAACTGGAACACGTAAAGCCCGGTAAAGGCGGCGCTTTTGCTCAGGTTGAGATGAAGAACCTGCGCAACGGCTCGAAGCTGAACGAACGCTTCCGCTCTGCCGACAAGGTAGAGCGCGTGCGTCTGGAACAAAAAGATCAGCAGTTCCTTTATGAAAACGACGGCATGCTGGTGTTCATGGACACCGAGACGTTTGAACAGATCGAACTGCCTGCGGATCTGCTAGGCGATCGCCGCCCGTTCCTGCAGGATGGCATGACTGTCGTGATCGAATACTACGACGTTGAGGCGCTGAACGTGACCCTGCCGCAGAAAGTGACCTGCCAGATCGTTGAGACTGAGCCGGTCGTAAAGGGCCAAACCGCTGCTAACTCGTTCAAGCCTGCGGTTCTGGACAACGGCGTGCGCGTCATGGTCCCGCCGTTCGTGGCACAGGACGAAATGATCGTGGTGAACACCGAAACCATGGAATATTCCGAACGCGCCTAATGGCCCGTTTATGGGAAATGAGAAAGGCCGTCCTGTCTAGGGCGGCCTTTTGTTTTGTGCAGTGCCTCGTGGCGGCGGTTAGATTCGGCGCACCACCGCATCACCGGCCTGCATCTCACCCTCCGCACGGTCAAAACGCAGGTAGGCGATGGCCTCGTCGCCCGCGCGGCTCAGCAGCGTTCCGGCCTCTTTCTCACCGTTCAGGATTTTGTCCCCTGTTGCAGCCTCGCCGGTGACAGTGACCCGCGCCAGACCTTTGCGCAGTTCGGTTTTGTGTTTCATCCGTGCGGTGACCTCTTGGCCCACGTAGCAGCCTTTGCGGAAATCAACGCCGTTCAGCGCCTCAAACCCAGCCTCTAGGATGAAGGTGTCCGGCGTCAGCTCTACCCCCGTTTCTGGGATGCAATGTGCCACGCGCAGTGCGGTCCAGTCGGTGCCGTCATCACCACCCTCAGCGCCATAGAGCCGCCAGCCAAGCGCCGCGTGACGTGGATCTGCAAGTGCACCTTCTGGTGCATCGCCTGTGCCGCGTTGCACCTGGAGGTCGGTTTCTTCCAGCGCTGCCTTGGCGCGCAGTTTATACATGCTGAGGCGCTGAAACAGCATTGGTGCCAGATCGGCGGCGACATCAATCAGCAGGTCGTCACCATCGGCGGCGATAAAGAAATCCGCCATATACTTGCCCTGCGGCGTCAGCAGCGCGGCATAGACCAGCCCGTCTTTGACGTTATCGACATTGTTGGTCACCAGCCCTTGCAGGAAACTGTGGCTGTCTTCGCCGGAAAGGCGGAAAATTTTGCGGTCTGTCACGTCTTGGCTCCCGTTGCGCGTCTCTCTGTAATATAGCGATGGCAGGCAAGGACAACAGGGTAGGGGCGAAAAGATGCGGGCAGCGGTTTCTGTGGTGATCCCGACGTGGAATGCGGCGGCCGGTCTGGCTGTGAGCTTGCCGCCGTTGATGGAGGGCTTGCAGGCCGGTGTGATCCGCGAATTGGTGGTGTCTGATGCCGGATCAACGGACGATACCGTACGGATTGCCGAAGAGGTGGGCGCGAAGCTGATCACCGGTGCGCCCTCACGCGGTGGTCAAATGCGGCGTGGGGCAGAGGTGGCTGAGGGCGACTGGCTGTTGTTTCTGCACGCGGACACCGAACTGCCTGCCGGTTGGTCCGATCATGTGCTGGCCCATATTGAGGAGGCGCCGGAGCGTGCCGCCTATTTCCGTCTGTCCTTTGCAGAACGTGGTCTGCGGGCCAAATGGGTTGCCGGTTGGGCAAACCTACGGTCGCGTATGTTTGGATTGCCTTACGGTGATCAGGCGCTGCTGATTTCCCGTGCCCTATATGATCAGGTGGGTGGCTTCCCCGATCAGCCGTTGATGGAGGATGTGGCGATGGCGCGGGCGTTGAAAGGGCGCCTAAGCGCCCTTTCCATTAGCGTCCGAACAAGCGGCGCGAAATACGTGACAGAAGGGTGGTTTCGCCGTGGTCGTCGGAACCTTTGGATTTTGCTGCGCTACTTTTGCGGCGCCGACCCGCACGCTCTTGCGCAATCTTATCGGCAGTCGGCCCGTCGGTCTTGAACTGCAGCTGGTGCAGATCGGCATAGATGCCGCCGCGCCCTAGCAGTTCGTCATGGGTGCCTTCGTCCACCACCTGACCCTTGTCCATAACCACAATCTTATCGGCGTTGCGTACGGTGGACAGACGGTGCGCGATGACCAGCGTGGTGCGGTTGCTGGCCAGACGGTCCAGCGCGTCCTGAACGACTTTCTCAGATTGTGCATCCAGCGCGCTGGTTGCCTCATCCAGCAGCAGCACGGGGTTGTTGCGCAGCAGCGCGCGGGCAATAGCAACGCGCTGACGCTGACCACCGGACAGGGCAGAGCCGCGCGGGCCAACGGGTGTGTCCAGTCCTTGCGGCAGTTTTGCCAAGAAGTCGCTGACATGCGCCGCATCCAGTGCGCGCTTTAGTTCCGCATCGCTGACATCGTTGCGACCCAGCAGGATGTTTTCGCGCAGGGTTTCGTCAAACAGGGCAGCGTCCTGTGTTACCACGCTGAACAACCCGCGCAGGTCGGACAGTGTCATGTCCTGCGTTTTGACACCGCCGACCTTTACAGCGCCGGCTTTAGGATCAACCAAACGGGTCAGCAGGTTAAAGATGGTGGATTTCCCCGCACCGGATGCCCCGACAAGGGCGGTGGTCTTGCCCGCAGGGGCGGTCAGGGTCGCGCCGCGCAGCACCTCTGTGTCGCCATAAGACAGGCGGACATTCTCCAGCTCCACATTGGGCATGCCTTTGGGCGCAGCAACTGGTTTGGCAGGGGAGGTCAGGCGCGGTTGCGTGTCCAGCAGTTCCTTGATCCGTTCAATCGCGGCGGCAGCGGATTGCCATGTGGCGCTGATCCCGCCAAGACGACGCAGGGGTTCAAAGGCAAAACCGATCGCGGTGAAGAAGGTCATGAACTGGCCCACTGTCTTTTCGCCCGATGCAATCTCGGCCCCGCCGAACACCAGCACGCCAAGGAAGCCGATGCCCGCCATAACATCGATCAGGCCGGGAATCGCGGCCTCACCAATACGGGCGCGGACCTGTGCGGTGACCAGATCATCGGTCAGTTTGCCGTAGCGGTCTGACTGATAGTCCTCCAGCCGGTTCAGCTTTACCGGAACCATGCCGTGAAACACCTCATCCAGACGGGTCGATAGCCTGGCCGACAGATCGCGTGCCTGACGTGACCGGCGGCGCACGAAACCCTGCACCAGCTGGCTGGGCAGAACCAAAAGCGGGATGCCCACACAGGCCACCAGCGTCCATTGCCAATCAGTGCCCAGTGCCACGCCCAACAGAATAATCAACGCCATCAGATCACGACCTGCGCCAGTGATCACTACGCCCCAGACCTGATTGATCGCCTCAACATCGCCCTGTACGCGCTGGATCAGAAATCCCGGGGGATGTGCCTGATGAAAACCGCCGTCCTGACGCATCAGGTGCGCCAGCATGTCAGTGCGCAGCTTGGCCGCCGATTTTTGTGAGATGTAGGCCAACAGCGCCTTTTGCCCGATTGAGGACACACCGCGCAGGGTGAAAATGCCCAAGAAGGCCGCACCAACCCACCAGATTGCACCGGGGGTGCCGGCGACAAAGACCTGATCGAACATCGGCTGCATCATCCAGCTCATCGCGCCCAGCATACCACCTTCGATGGCCATCAGTGCAATCGCCAGAACCAGCCAGCCGATATACTGCTTCAGGTACCCATGCCAAAGCCACAGCAACAAAACGCGGCTGCTGGCCCCATCCAGACCGTCATTTTCCTCGGACGCGGACGCGGACGCGGCAGGCAACGGCGCAGCGTCATTTTGGGCGACGGGTGTGTCCTGTGCTGCTGTGTTTTCTGGGGTGGCGTTCATAGCGGGATGATCCGGCGTTTTGAAAATGCGTCTTGCAATGCCTTTGGATCGTATTCTGTGCGGACCCAATCTTCAAACTCGATGCCGGTTTCGATGTGGCGTTCCGCGTATTGGGCCAAAAACAGGTCCAGGATGCCTGTCTTGGTAAATTTCAAATGCAGGAACCGAAACGACAGCATTTTTTGCGCCTCTTCAATCGGACGGCCCGCGATAGCGTGTTGATAGATCGCGCTTGCCAGACCTGCGCGGTCTGCACCGGATTTACAGTGCAGCAGGAACGGCTTCTCGATCTTATGGAAAATCTCCAGCAGGGACAGCAGGGTCTGTACCTTGGGGGCTGCACGTGCGCCAAATGACAGATCATAGCGCGTCATGCCCAGCCGGTTGGTGCATTCCTCTTCGAAGAGAAAATGTGGTGCCTTTTCGGACACGCCGCGCAGGTTAATTACCGATTTGATGCCCATTTGGGCATACTCTTCCCAACGGGCCGGATCTGGCTGGTTGGAGCGATATGCGCCTGGGGCGATTTCGGCAAAATTGGTCCAATACGTGCGCAGCACAGCATGATCTGCCCAGCGGAAGTGATATTCCGCCTTTTTCCGATGCTCTGGATTGTTCAGATCCAGGGGCGAGGGCAGGGTGCGCCCGCGCTCAAAATCATTGAATTTTTTGATGATACCCATTGGATCTGTCCTTATGTTCCGCGGACTTTTAGTGGTCTGGTTTCACTCTGGCAAGCAAAGCCGCAGAAAGCATCACATCAGCGCTGTAGATCAGCCACATCACGAGATGTGTTTCCCACGATATTGACGCGGAATATTCCTCCGCTAGGGTCTGCCCAACGATATATGGAGACCACAATGAGCCTGCGCAACGGACAACACTATCTTGCTATTCCCGGACCTTCGGTCATGCCCGAGGCCGTGCTGCGCGAGATGCATCGTTCGGCGCCTAACATTTACGAAGGCGAACTGGTCGACCTTACCGACAGTTTGATCCCCGACCTGCGCAAGGTTGCACGTACGCAGCACCACGTCGCCATCTATATCGCCAATGGACACGGCGTCTGGGAAGCGGCCTTGGCCAATGTCCTAAGTGAAGGTGATACCGTTCTGGTCCCCGCAACTGGACGGTTCGGGCATGGCTGGGCGGAGATTGCCCGCAGTTTGGGCGTCAAAACCCAAATGGTCGATTTCGGACGTCAGTCGCCCTTTGATCCTGCACAGTTGGAACAGGTTCTGCGAGAGGACACAGAGCATAAAATCAAAGCGGTGTTGGCGACCCATGTGGACACGTCTAGCGGTGTTCTGAACGATATGGCCGCGTTGCGCGCGGCACTGGATGCCACCGGGCACCCGGCGCTGTTGATGGCGGATTGTATTGCATCGCTTGGCTGTGACCGTTTCGAAATGGACGCATGGGGCGTCGACGTCATGGTTGCTGCCAGCCAGAAGGGGCTAATGACCCCGCCCGGTGTGGCCTTTGTGTTCTTCAATGACAAAGCGGCAGAGGTGCGTCGGAAAATGGCGCGTGTGTCAGCCTATTGGGATTGGACCAAACGCGCGGCGCCGGAATACCTTTATGAATACTTCACCGGCACGGCACCGACGCATCACCTGTATGGTCTGCGAGCTGCGGTTGATATGCTGATGGACGAAGGCATGGAAAATGTCTGGGCGCGCCACGATCTGTTGGCGCGGGCGATCTGGGTGGCCTGTGACGCATGGGGGCAGGGTGGACCGCTGACTTTGAATGTAGCGGATCCTGCGCATCGTTCGCGCGCGGTCACGTCCCTGCGCATTGGATTGCCCTACGGCCCAAAATTGCGCACCTGGACCGAACAGAATGCAGGTGTGACGCTGGGTATCGGGCTGGGTATGTTTGAAAAAGACGACCCCAAAGGTCAGGGGTTTTTCCGCATCGGCCACATGGGGCATCTGAATCCGCAAATGGTGATGGGGGCGCTGGGCGCGATCGATATGGCCTTCAAGGCAGAAGAGATCCCGCATGGCTCCGGCGCGTTGGAAGCGGCAAGTGCGGTTATCGCAGCGGGCTAATCAGGCTAGGGGTGAACGCGGCGCGCTTGCAAATGTTCGCTAAATGTTCATGATTGCCCCATGCCCAATGATGACCTGCCAATCGATGATCTGATTCCCCTGCAACAAATGCAGCCTGGTCAATTGCTGGCGCGCGGGGTTTCCCGTGCGCTGCGCGGCTATGGTTTTGTGTCTATTGAGGAGTTCGTGCCAACACGCGGGTTGCGCGTCGATGTAATGGGATTGGGGCCGAAGGGCGAAATCTGGATCATCGAATGCAAATCCAGCCGCGCCGATTTTCAGTCGGATAACAAATGGCAGGGTTATCTTGAGTTTTGCGATCGTTATTTCTGGGCGGTCGACGCCGATTTTCCAACTGAACTGTTGCCTGATGAAACGGGTCTGATGATCGCAGATGCCTATGGCGGTGAAATCATCCGCATGGGTCCAGAGGACAAACTGGCTGCGGCACGGCGTAAGAAGCTGACGCATAAATTCGCCAGCGATGCCGCGCGCCGCCTATTATCTTTGCGTGATCCGCGCCCCTGAAGGCTGTGATGTTACAGGGCACGGATCAGACACTTATTTTACCGCGCGGGCGGCCTGCGCTGCGGCGCGGATTTCTTCGGCGATTTCTTCGGCTTCTTCGGGGGAAAAATCCATAGGAATTTCCAAGTCACCCGCCTCAATGAACAGGCGCACCATGCCGTGATCGGTGGGGCCGATTTGCAGGTTGGCTTCGATATCGCGTTCGGTGTTGATACCCATTGTCTGCTCTCCTTTGTCTGCGACCCCAGCTAGCGGTTTGCGCGCTGTTTGGCAAGATTTGCGCCGCTGGATCCCGAATGTGGTGCAAAGCCCTTGTTTTTCAGGGCGTGTGCTGTTGAAGGAAACGAAGGGCCAAATAGAAGGTGAAGAAAGCGCAGAAATATCCACCAAACGGGCTTGCATTCCCTGATTGGTGACTGTAAATCGCCCCTCAGTGCCGCCTTAGCTCAGTTGGTTAGAGCGCTGGATTGTGGATCCAGAGGTCCCCCGTTCGAGCCGGGGAGGCGGTACCATCTCCTCCCACACAATATTCCGCGACTATGACACTGTAACGACAGAGTTTTTAGTCTGTTTTGCGCGTAATAAGTTGTGGCGCAATCAGCACCTGTTCCGCAGGGCGATCAGGATCATCCAATCTGGCCTGCAAAAGACGCAGGATCTCATCCATCGTTTGATCCAGTGGATTGCGTAGGGTGGTCAGATTGTATTCTGGCCAGCTGGCCTGCGCGATGTCGTCAAAGCCAACGATCGACAAATCATTCGGAACGTCGCGGTCCAGCTCGTAGCGCGCGGCCGATAGGGCGCCCAAAGCCGACGCATCATTCGCGCAGATCAATGCATCTATATCATATTGTGTTAGCAGCGATGTGGCTGCATCCCGCCCGCCTTCGTAGGTGTAGTTGCAGGGGGCTTCCGCGATCAGCGACAAACCTGCCTCGCGCAGGGCGCATCGAATCCCTTCCAGTCGATCTGAAGACGAAGACAGGCCTGCGGGGCCGCTGATGAATCCGAATTTGCGTCGGCCGCGGGCGATCAGATGGCGGGCGGCCGCGGCGGTGCCGTTGCTGTTGTGGCACGAAACGCAGTCAACCTGCGCCCCTTTGAGGATGCGGCCGGCAAAGATCAGCGGGATGTTCAGTTTGGCACAGTCTTCAAACACCTGCGCTGACAGAGAAGAGCCGCGCACAATCAACGCATCCAGCGGATAGCTGAGGGCAGGCAGAATCGCATCGTCTAGCACGGCCTCTGATCCGCCGATGACGATCGGCCATTTGCCTGCTGCATTCAGGCGCGCCACCAATTTCGCTGTAAACTCTGCATTATAAAGGTTGTTCATGCCGCCCGCCGCGACAGCAACCAGATTGCTGCGTTTGCCCTGCAGGCTGGCGGCCAGCGCGTTGGGTCGATAGCCCAGTTTCAGCGCTGTGGTCAGGATCAGTTTGCGTTTTTCACCATCAAGATAGGCATTTGGGGCAAAGGCGCGCGAAACTGCGGAACGTGACACGCCTGCGGCTTCTGCTACATCGGTTGCGGTCACTCTGCGATTGCGTTGCACGTCGGGCTATCCTCTCGTTTTGATGAACCTATACAATGCCTTGCTTAAAATCTTCGATTTTTTGGCTTGTTACAAAAAATCAACATTTGCGTCACAGGAGTGTTGCCGAGTCTCTTTAGGTGAACACGTGTGCGCAGGGCCGCTGCCAAAGGATTGGCCGCCCGTGTGGGGTTGGTGTCACGCTGCGTGCGCCGACAAAAGGACACTTGGGGGAAAGCCCCTTCTTGGAGAGACTGAGATGAGCTTCTACAAAACCGCAAGCCTGGGCGTTGCGCTGAGCATGACCGCTGGCGTCGCATTCGCGGAAACCGAAATTACCTGGTGGCACGCAATGGGCGGCGCACTGGGCGACACCGTCAACCAGATCGCGGCGGATTTTAACGCCAGCCAGGATGAGTACAAAATCACCCCCGTCTTCAAAGGCACCTACGAAGAAACCCTGACCTCCGGTATCGCCGCGTTCCGCGCTGGTGAACAGCCGAACGTTCTGCAGGTGTTTGACGCAGGTGCGGCCACCGTGATCGGCGCCAAGGGTGCAACCATCCCGGTTCAGGACCTGCTGGCCGACAACGGCGTTGCATTTGACATCAACGACTACATCGCGGGCGTGCGTTACTTCTACGCCGACACCGAGGGCAAGATGATCGGCATGCCGTTCAACTCCTCCACCCCGATCATGTACTACAACGCAGACGCGCTGGAAAAAGCCGGTGTGACCGCGCCCAAGACCTGGGAAGAATTCCAGACCACCACCGCACCTGCACTGAAGGCCGCCGGTTACACCGCACTGGCACAGTCGCACCTGCCGTGGATCTTCACCGAAAACTTCATGTCGCGCCACAACCTGCCGTTTGCCACCAACGACAACGGCTACAACGGCACCGACACCAAAATTCTGGTGAACAACGACGCGATCAAAGCGCACTTCACTGCCGTAACCGAGTGGCAGAAAGAAGGCTTCTTTGAATGGTTCGGCACCGGTTGGGGCGACAACCAGTCGAAGTTCGAAGAGGGCGAAGTGGCCATGTGGCTGGGCTCCTCCGGCTCTTTCGGTGGCCTGCTGAAGAAAGACCTGCCGTTTGAATTTTCCGCCACTTACCTGCCCTACTGGGAAGGCGTGACCAAAGAGCCGACCCAAACCTTTATCGGTGGCGCGTCGCTGTTCGCAATGGCCGGTAAATCCGCCGAAGAAAACAAAGCAACCGCAGAATTCTTCCGCTTCCTGACCTCGGCTGACACCCAGTACTACTGGCACAAGGCGACCGGCTACGTTCCGATCACCGAAGCGGCCTATGAAAAAGCGAAAGCTGACGGTCACTACACCCGCTTCCCCGCGGCTGAGGTTGGCATCCAGCAGCTGCAGATGCCTGCCGGTGACAACACCAAAGGTTACCGCATGGGCTTCTACGTGCAGATCCGTGACGTGATGAACCGTGAATACGGCCGCATCCTGACCGGTGAAACCGACGTAGAAACCGCGTTCAAGAACATCGAAGCCGAAGCCAACAAACTGCTGGCCCGCTTCGCCAAAACCCAAAGCTAATAGCCGGTTTTGAAACGAAACACGCTGGTGGCTGCGTACCCTCGCAGCCGCCAGTTTTTACTTGAAAGGCCTCCCCTTGAAACGTGCTGGATTTAGCGTGAAATGGCTGCCGATCCTCTTGCTGTTGCCGCAGCTGTTGATCATCGCCATCTTCTTCTACTGGCCCGCCGCCCATGCGGTGCAGTCTTCGTTCTATTTGCAGGATCCCTTTGGGTTCGGCTCGACCTTTGTGGGTTGGGAAAACTACGCTGACCTGTTTGGCAGTGCGGAATATCGCAAGGTGGCGTGGTTCACCGTGATCTTCACCCTGCTGGTTACCTTCCTGTCGCTGGCAATCGCGCTGTTGCTGGCGGTAAAAGCTGACAATGTGCTGCATGGCGCAAAGACCTACCGCACGCTGTTGATGTGGGTCTACGCGGTGGCGCCGCCGGTTGCGGGCTTTATCGGGTTGATCATGTTTGACCAGACCTTTGGTCCGTTGACGCGTCTGTTCGGTCAGTTTGGCTGGGATTTTGTGCTGGGGGTCAATTTCAACGACACCGCCTTTGCGATGGTTTTGGTGTCGGTTTGGAAACAGGTGCCGGTGAACTTCATCTTCTTCCTATCCGGTCTGCAATCCATTCCGCGTTCCGTGCGCGAAGCAGCGCTGATCGACAACCGTTCGGGGATGAGCCGTTTTTGGGACATCACCTTTCCGCTGTTGGCGCCCACGGGCTTCTTCCTGCTGATCACCAACATCACCTATGCGCTGTTTGATACCTTTGGCGTGGTGGACACGCTGGTGAAGGGCGAACCGGGCAACAACCCGATGACGCTTGTTTACAAGGTCTATGTCGATGGCTTCCGCGGCAATGATCTGGGCGGATCGTCCGCGCAGTCGGTGATCCTGATGGTGCTGGTTCTGGCGCTGACCGTGTTCCAGTTCCGGCTGGTTGAACGCCGCATTCATTATACCTGAGGGGACATTGATATGACTGACACAACATTCACCACAGCCCCGCAAGCAACGGCGCCCAAGCGACGCATCCGCTGGGGCCGCATTGCGGACCATGCGGTGCTGATCGCTGGATCGCTGTTCATGCTGGTGCCGCTTCTGATCGTGATGCAAACCACCACCGTGCCGGATGCAGAGATTATCAAGCACGGGCCGCAGCTGAAAATTGGCAATGCGCTGCCCGACAACTTCAACAAAGCGATGTTTGAGGCGAGCGGGTTTTCCGGCGAAAACACTGGTGTGCGGATGCTGCTGAACTCTTTCATCCTTGGCATCGGCTTTGCGGTGGGCAAGATCGCGCTGGGCATGATTGCCGCCTATGCGCTGGTCTACTTCCGCCTGAGGTTCGCCACGGCGGCGTTCTGGCTGATCTTCACCACGCTGCTGCTGCCCCTGGAGGTGCGCATTCTGCCGTCCTATGAGGTGGTGCAGAAACTGGGGATGCTGAATACCTATCAGGGTCTGATCATCCCGCTGGTCGCCTCGGCCACGGCAACCTTCTTCTTCCGCCAGTTTTTCCGCTCCGTGCCGGAAGAGCTGGTTGAGGCCGCACGCATCGACGGGGCAGGGCCGGTTCGGTTCTTCATCGACATTCTGGTGCCGCTGTCGCGCACCATGATTGCGGCGATGTTCATCATCATGTTCGTCTTTGGCTGGAACCAATACCTGTGGCCGACCATGATCACCACCGATGAGGGCATGTATACGCTGGTGCGCGGCATCAAGCAGATCACTCAGGTGCTAGAAGGCGCCAGCCTGCCGGAATATGGGCGCTCCAATCTCTTGGCGCTGATCGCCATCCTGCCCCCCGTTTTCATCGTGATTTTCTTCCAGAGCTGGTTCGTCAAGGGCCTGACGGAATCCGACAAGTAAGGACCAATATCAATGGCACAAGTAACCCTAGACAGCATCCGCAAGGTCTACCCGAACGGGTTTGAAGCGGTGCAGCCCAGCTCTTTCGACATTCCGGACGGCGAATTTGTCGTCCTTGTCGGCCCGTCGGGCTGTGGGAAATCGACGCTCCTGCGAATGATCGCAGGGCTGGAGGACATCAGCGAAGGCGCGCTGTCCATCGGCGACCGTGTGGTCAATGATGTAGACCCCGCAGATCGCAACATCGCGATGGTGTTTCAGAACTACGCGCTCTACCCGCATATGACGGTGGCGAAAAACATGGGCTACGGGCTGAAAAACCGTGGCACCTCCAAGGTTGAGATTGAACGCAAGGTGGCAGAGGCGGCAGAGATGCTGGATCTGACGCACTTGCTGGATCGTCGTCCCAGTCAGCTGTCCGGCGGTCAGCGTCAGCGGGTGGCGATGGGCCGCGCGATTGTGCGCAACCCTGACCTTTTCCTCTTTGACGAACCCCTGTCCAATCTGGACGCCAAACTGCGCAACCAGATGCGGATCGAAATTCGCGCCCTACAGCGCCGTCTAGGCGTCACCGCGATCTACGTGACCCACGATCAGGTCGAGGCGATGACAATGGCTGACCGTATCATCGTACTGAACGGTGGCGTGATCGAGCAGATCGGCACCCCGACAGAGATCTACGAGAACCCCGCCTCGACCTTTGTGGCTGGTTTCATGGGCGCCCCGCCGATGAACCTGCTGAAGGCCAGCGTGGACGGGGCAGGGCGCGCCCATGTGGAGGGTGGCTTGGCGGTTGAAGTGCCAGCAGGAGCCACAGGAGATGTGCTGTTGGGCATCCGTCCAGAAGATCTGGAACTGGCCGACACAGGCGATTTGCAGATCGACGTTCAGATCATCGAAGAATTGGGTGCAATCCGTTTGATGCACGGTCAGATTGCCGGGCAGGAGATTTCGGTGGCTGTTCCCAAGGATCAACCTTGCAGCACGGGGGCTGTATCACTGCGCCTGAAAACGGTCCCTCATGTTTTCGATGCAGCGACAGGCCGTCGTCTGTGACGCGAATCTTAAATCAACTGCGCCCCGTCAGCGGGGCGCAGCTTCAACAGATCACCATCGCACCGCGCACTGCCGAGGCGCACAATCGCCTGATGCAAGATATTGAAGCGATGCAGGTGTTGGAACAGGGCGGGCAGGGAACCCTGCCTGCGCTGCCGAACCGTTTTCATGTTGCTGCGTGGAACGTCGAACGCGGTATTGATCCGTTCAGGATCGCCACGGCGCTGCGCGCGCATGGACCCTCTGTGCTGTTGCTGAGCGAGGTGGACAACGGCATGTCGCGTACGGGGCAGCGCCACGTTGCGGCGGATATCGCAGCTGAACTGGGGATGCACTACCTCTATGGGGTGGAATTCCTAGAACTGGGGCTGGGTAAGGGGCGAGAGCGCGTGCGCTGCCGCGATGATTTCAATAAGCTTGGCTTTCATGGAAATGCGGTTCTTTCCAGCGCGCCGATTTCGCGTGCCTGTTTGTTGCGTCTCAGTAACGACGGCCATTGGTTTCGTATCGGACCCGATAGCGCAGGCGACCCGGAAGAGCCGCGTATCGGTGATCGTATGGCTATCCTTGCGGAATTGGTGACAGAGGCAGGGCCAATCTGTGTCGTATCCGCCCATCTGGAAAGCAACGCTCAGCCTCTCTACCGGGCGCAGCAATTTGACCGGTTGATGGCGGCTGTTGATCTGTTTGCCCCCTGCCTGCCGGTGCTGATTGGCGGTGATCTGAACACAGGCAGCAAGGTATTGCCGGATTTCGATTGGCGAGAGGAACCGCTTTTTGCCCAAGCAGAGGCACAGGGGTATTCCTGGGAAGGCACGCCAGAGGGTATGACCACGCGCGCTAGCCTCTTGTCGCCGCACCCTCTTGGGCCGATGAAACTCGATTGGTTTGCGCATCGCGATCTAACGGCGCGGCCTTTGGCTGTGATGCCTGCATTGGATGGACAGGGCACGCCACTCTCGGATCATGAAGCGGTTTTGTGCACCTTGGATCTGCGCGCCGAGCGTTAAGTGGGTGGCTTGATTTTGCCACGTTTGCTTTTTGGCGCCGTGTGATTGGGAAAATTCACCGGCCTTTCCCGTTTCAAACAGCGTGCCAACTGGTGGATTTCTCACTGGTAAACATGGATTATTTGCCACGAAAATCTGCCACCCATTGAAAACATTGAATTCTTTTGTGTCACATGGCGTAGATTTGCGTCGTTAGACTCTCTGCCCCGTGTCAGCATCAAGGCAAAGGGGGCGTCATTGTGACGAAACGCGGCGCGTTTGCGGCTGGATGGTGTGCCAGTCGTCAAATGATCTGATTGGTGCCCAAGTCTGGCCTCACCCGTGGGGCTGAGTGTTGTTAACGAGTTTGGAGGTACTATGCGTTTAGCGAAATTCTGTTTGGCGCTGGCCCTGTCATTTGCCGCAGCCCCAAAAACAACAGCCGTCAGCGCTGAGGGTACGGCAACATGGCGCACGGTGGAAAATATCAATGGCTGGGAAGCTGTTGGGCGACTGTCGATCTCAGGTGCAACGATGTGTACGGGGGCTCTTGTCGCGCCAAATCTGGTTCTGACAGCGGCGCATTGTCTCTACAACCCCGCCACAGGCCGCAAGGTGCGCGCCAATCGAATTACCTTTCAGGCAGGCTTGGCCGAAGGTCGTGCAGTGGCCGAACGCCGCGTCGTCAGCGCCACCGCCCATCCTCAATATCGACACAACAAGGGGGGCAATGCGCAGGTAGGGCACGATTTAGCTCTGCTAACCCTAGATACCCCCATTGGGTCCGAAGTTGCGCCTCTGGCCTTCCAAGGGCGTCCGGAGAAAGGTGATATCCTCAGTGTGGTCGCCTACACCGTGGGCAATCGTCAGGATCCGCGCATGGCCTATCCCTGTCAGGTTCTGGCCCGCAAACGCGCTACACTGGTGTTGAATTGTGAAGTGGATTTTGGCGCTTCTGGCGCGCCAGTTTTTGCCCTGCAAAACGGCCAACGCCCCTATCTGGTCTCCGTCATTTCAGCCAAAGCAGAAATGGCAGGGCAGGATGTGTCTGTCGGCACGTCGCTGGACCCATCGGTGATCCAAATGCTGGCCAACCGAAGCTGATCACACATCGTGCGCAGAACTATGCAAACGAAACACCCCGCAGAAACGCTGCGGGGTGTTTTTGCATCGGCGTTGCGGGATGCCGAATTATGGCTCGCGGAAGGCTTCGCGGGATTTATAGAGCGGCTTCAGCAGATATTGCAGCACGGTCTTTTCACCGGTGTGCAATTCCACCTGCGCCCGCATGCCGGGCCGGATCTCAATCGCCTTTTGGCGTTCGGTCAGACCGGCGCTGTCGACGCTGACGGACACGCGATAGTAAGGTTCCGCGCGCGGGTCGCGCTCATCTTCGAACGTATCGGCCGAAATCAGATCAACCTGACCTTTCAGCGTGCCGTAGATGGTGTAGTCATAGGCCGTCAGTTTGATCGACGCTGCCTGGCCCCGCCCGACGGAGGCGATGTTTTCAGGACGCACCCGCGCCTCGACAAACAGTTCTTCACCCAACGGGATGATCTCAAAAATCTCTTCACCGGGGCGGACAACGCCGCCGATGGTGGTCACGGCCAGATTGTTCACGATGCCGCGCATCGGGGCGGTGATCACTGTGCGGTTCAGCTGATCCTGCGCCAGTCGCATTTCCTGACGCAGCGACGTGATGTCCTTCAGCGTTTGCGAATATTCCTCGGCCTGCTCCAGTTCGGCGGCGGTGTTGATCTCGGTATAGCGGATCTCTGCCTCGGATGCGGCTTTGCGGGCTTTGTTCACCTCTAGCAGGGCGACAAATTCCTGCTTGTAGAGCCGCTCCATATTCGCCAGTTCGGATTTCGCCTGTTCCAGCACCACCAACGCACCTTCGCGCCGCGAATCCAGATCGGTCTGGCGCGCAGTCAGCAGGGCGCGCTCGGACGCGAGAATGGTTTTAGCGCGGGTCGCCAGTACCTCGTCCACGTCAAATTCATAGGCGCCGCCAATTTCCGCCTCAAGACGCAGGCGTTTGATTTCCAGCGCGTCGATCTGATCCTGTAGATCGTCAAAGGCGGTGCGGAACTTGGTATCTTGCAGCGTGGCAAGGATTTGTCCCGCCTCAACCAGATCGCCCTGTTTGACGGCCAGATCCGACAGAATACCGCCCTCAAGGTTCTGTACGATTTGCGAACGGGAGGAGGAGACAACTTCGCCTTCAGCGCGCACAATCTCATCCACCACAGCCACCGCCGCCCAGCCGAGGAAGACCAGAACGGCCAACCCAACCAACCGGATGGTCAGCCGTGACATGCGGCTGTGATCGTCAAAACTGTCGTCGAACTGTGTTTCCCCTGACGCTTGCATCAGCCACGCTCCCCGCTTGCCAGATGGGCCAGAACCTGTTCACGTGGACCATCGACGACCAGACGACCTGCTTGCAGAATCAGGGTGCGGTTCGACAGCGCCAGAATAGGGGTGCGGTGGGTGGCAATGATCGCCGTGCGGCCCTGTAGCCAGCTTTCCAGACGGCTGACCAGCGTGCGTTCCAGCGTCTGATCCAGCGCGGCCGTCGGTTCATCCAGCAGCACGATCGACGGGTTCTGCAACCACAGCCGCGCCCAGCCGATCGACTGACGCTGACCGATGGACAGACCTTCGCCGCCATCGCGGATCTGCAGGTCCAGACCCTGCGGATGTCCGCGCAGGAAGGGGCCAAGGCCTGCAAACTCCAACGCCTGCATCAGCCGGTCATCATCACGTTCCAACTGGTTGAGGTTCAGGTTATCGCGCAGCGATCCGGCAAACAGGCGGATGTCTTGGCCCAGATAGCCGATGCCACGGCGCAGGTCGCGCGGGTCGATCTGGGCCATGTCGCTGCCATCCAACAGCACGGTGCCTTTGGTCGGCGCATAAAGGCCCGACAGCAGTTTCAGCAGGGTGGATTTACCCGAACCGTTGGCGCCCAGAATGGTCACGCGCTGACCGGGTTTGATCACCACACCGGGCACATCCAGTGTCGCGGGGCCGTCGGCGTCGTAGCCAAAGTTCACTTCGCGCAGTTCAAACTGCCCTTGGAATGTTTCACGGCGCAGATATTTGCGTTCGCTATCACGTTCCTGCGGGGCGGATGCGATGGTGTCTAGGCTTTCAAGCGCGGCTTTCACATTGCTCCACCGGGCCAGCGTACCGGCAAACTGCGTCAGCGGGGCAAGGGTGCGGCTGGTCAGGATGCCAGTGGCGATGATGGTGCCGACAGTAAACTGACCGGCAAAGACCAGATAGGTGCCGATCACCACGGTGGCGATATAGGTGGTTTGCTGCACGCCCTGTGACCAGTAGGTCAGAGTCGACGACAGGCGGCGCTGTTCGGCTGAGGCATGGGAGGACACGGCGTTCAGCTCATCCCACAGACGCAGGATGCGATCTTCACCGCGTTGGGTTTTGACGGTGTCCAATTCGCTCACCACCTCTTGCAGCAGGCGGCCCGCCTTGGCCGATGCGCCTTGGGTCTGGCGCGTCAGGGCGATCATGCGTTTTTGCAGCACATAGGCAGGGGCTACCATCAGGATGCCGCCCAACACCAGAACCCAGACCATATTGCCCGCGATGGAGGCCACAAGAGCAAGGAACAGCACGATAAACGGCATATCCGCCAACACCGCGATGGTGGAGGAGGTAAAGAATTCGCGCACCGATCCGAAATCGCGCATCGCAGCAAACAGGCCCGACGGTGGCAGCGCCTTTTGATCAGACCGCATGCCCAGCAGGCGGCGCATTAGCATGTTCTGGATCGACAGCTCCATCCGACGCCCCGCCGCATCCGACAGGCGGGCGCGGGCCAGTTTCAGCAGACCTTCCAGTCCGATGGCCAGCACAGCGCCAAGCGCCAGAACCCACAGCGTCGCCTCTGACTGGTGTGGGATCACACGGTCGTAGACCTGCAGCGAAAACAGCGCGACAGCCACAGCCAGCATGTTGGCAACCAGAGAGCCCACCATAATCTCGGTGATATGACCGCGGAATTTGGGCATCTCGCCCCAGAACCAGTGGCCTTGGGTCAGTTGTGGCACATGGCGTTCGGCCATCTGGCGCAGGGTGGTTTTGGCGGCCAGCGTGTTGCCGGTGAAATGTGGTGCAAAATCGCGCAGCGGTACCTCTGCCCGATTGTCGGCGCAGGTGGTGTCGTAGATCGTCAGCACGTCGCCTTCCTGCGACAGGACAAGGATGGACTGACCATTGCTCATTTCAGCAATGGCGGGCCATTTGTCAGGGCTGGGCGCGATGCGGTGGCCCAGTCTCGGGGTGATGCCCGCGTGTTCCAGCGCCTTGGACAGGGCTTTCAGGCTGACGTCGCCGGGCGATTGCACCCACATGTATTCGGCCACATCAGTCGACGGCACGTCGGACCCGTTGAGGCCTGCCAGCGTGGCCACCAATGCAGCGCGGTGTTCGATGCGTTTGGCGGTGCCTTCGATCAGGGATTTGATTTCGGACGCGGCGCCTGCGGGCTCAGTTGTGGCCGTAGGCTCAGGCGGCAAGGGGGACTGCAAAGAAGCGGGCAGGGGGCGCGGCTGCGGGGCCGCCTGCTGATGTGGTACCTGTTGTGGCTGAGGTTGCTGTCCCTGCACCTGTTGAATCTGTTGCGGCGCAGGCTTAACCCCTTGCTGCATTCCTGCCTGCGGGCTGTTCGCCGCCTGCGCAGGTTTCGCCACGGTGGGGCTGATCGATAGGATGACTGGACCTTTCTTGGTCAAATCTCACCCCCATCGGCCAGCACACCCAGATCACGCGCCAGTTCCAATTGGACCAGGATAACGTCGTACTTCGCATCCAACCGTTCCATTTCGCGACGGGTCAGCTGTTCATAGATGTTGACGACCTCGAGAACAGAACGCTGGCCCGCTTTGAACTGCGACTGAAACAGGCTGAAGGTCTGGCGGCTTTCGCGCACCAGTTTGGCCGTTTCGGCCTCTTGCCGCTGCAAAGAGATCAGGCGCTGTTCCAAACGCGATTGATTGCGCCGCGCCGCCTCGCGCGCCTCTACGACGTTTTCGCGGGCGGTTTCCTTACTGTTTTCGATCGCGTCCAGCCGTGCTTTGGTGCCAAAGCCCAGACCCAAGGTGGTGCCTGCGTTCAACCCGGCGCTGGTGCCGTTTTTGTTAACCGTGCCACTGGCCGATAGGCCCGGCAGCTGCGCTGCGCGTTCGGCAGTCGCCTGCGCGACGGTGCGCTTGGCTTCGGCCTCGGCTTTCAGAACGCTTAGGGACTGCAGGCCGGAAGGGGCATAGGTTTTCAGAGGGGTGACTTTGGCCTTGGCTGCAGATCCGCCCAGCATCGCCTGCAATTCTGCGCGCGCTACGGCGGCCTCTTCTTGTGCCAAATCGCGTTCGGCACTCAGGTCCAGCAGTTTGCCTTCGACCATACGCTGGTCGCCTTTGTCTGACACACCGCCAGAGACGCGACCGTCAACAATGCGTTTGAAATGACGCATCTGTTTGATGGCCTTGGTGCTTGTTGCTGACTTTTCGTCGCCTCGCAGGCCGGTCAGATAGAGTTTAAGGGCGTTGAAGACGCGGTCGTTTTGGTCTTGTGACAGGCTGACCGCCGCCACTTCGACATCGGCGGCTGCATAGGCGCGTTCTGCCTTGCGTTTGCCGTTGTCGTAAAGAACTTGATCAACCACCAGCGATGCCAGTGTTTCACCCAGCGAGGTCAGTGAGATATTGGGTGTGACTGTGGGAAGCCAGTTTTTGTTTTCCGCCTCGGCGCGCAGTTTGGCACTGCGCAATTCGCTCTCGGCGCTGCGGCTGCCAGCGGCCAGGGCGGCACGGCCGATCTTGTCATAGGGGCTGCCAGCAGGCAGCACGCTGCGGCGCGCCACCAGCGTTTTCACCACGCTGCCATCTGCAGGGGTGTCGACATCGATATTGCCCGCCGCACTGCGAGTCTGAGGCGCGGATCCGGCAGCGCTGGCGCTTGCGGGGGCTGTGCCATCTTCGGCCAGATGCGGTGGGGTAAAATTGAACCCGCCCATGTTGCCATCCATGCAGCCCGCCAGAAGCGTGGTTGCGCAGAAAAGGGAGAGGTACTTGCGTGCGGCCACCCGGCTACTCCTGCAGGTGTTGATCCGGGGCGGCTGGTCCGCCCCGGTGTACTTGTTTGATCAGCGCTTAGATGATCACGTTGATGTCTTGGTCGATCACAACGGTCACGCCGTCATCACCGATGGTGTAAACATCATAGGCTTCGCCGTCGATGGACTGACTGCTGCCGGTACGGGTGGCACCGCGCAGTGTGACGCGATCGTCACTGCCGCCGTGGACCGTCAGCGTATCCGAACCGTTAGCCAGATCACGGATCTGGCTTTCGGTCAGCGTGAGGTCGGCATTGGCAGCGTAATCCAGTTCAATCGCTTCGATCTGGAAGTTGCCTGCCGACGCATGGCCCAGCGTGGTTGCCGTGGTGGCATTGTCGTCCAGCACCACCATAGTGGCGGAGTCATTGCCAGCCTGATCGCGCGACGAGATCACCAGATGGGTTCCGTCTGGCACGTTCGGGTTGAAATTGAGCATGGTTTCATTACCCAGATCAATGCTTTGCGCGCTGACGTTGCTGCTGCTGCCATCGGTGTTCAGGGTCGAAATCGAGAAGGTCGAGCTTTCTTCCTGCACTGTGACCGCGCTGACAGCATCGTCTGCAAAGGTGACGCTTTCGATGATCGGGTTGGCCACTTCGGTGTCGACACGGAAATCAACCGAAGAGGTCGCTGTGTTGCCGACATCATCGGTGGTCGTCACGGTCGCGGTGGTGTTGTATTCGCCGCGGGGCAGGCTGCCTGGCTCATAGGTCACCGACCAGTTGCCGTTGTTGTCGGCGGTGGCGGTACGAGATACCCCCTCGACCACGACGGTGACGGTTGCGCCCGGATCTGCGGTGCCGTTCAGAAGCAGACCGTTGTTCATTTCGCTGGCATTGACAAAGTCGTCACCACCGATGGTCACATCGTTCACCGCAATGGTTGCCGCCGCTTTGGTGTCAACGGTTAGGTCGTGGCTGGCCGTTGTGGTGTTGCCAGCCGCATCGGTGATGGTGGCCACCACGGTGGTGTCAAATTCGGCCTCGCGGATGTCGCCAGTGCCGTAGGTAACAGACCAGCGGCCGCTTGCGTCAACGGTTGTGGTCTTGGTCACGCCGTCCATGACTACAGACACTTGTGCGCCTGCTTCGCCTGTGCCGGTGATGTCCAGACCAGCGGCCACTTCGGCTTGGGTGACGATGTCATCACCGCCGGCCTGCGGGGCGTCCATGACGATGCCGATTTCGGTATCAACCTGCACGTTGCTGGTCGAAGTTGCGGTGTTGCCAGCATGGTCGGTCGACGTAACCGTTGCCGTCGTGTTGTAGGTGCCCGCGGGAATATCCGAATTGGTGAAGGTCGCGCTCCAGCGGCCGTTCAGGCCTGCCTGTACGGTTTTGGTGCTACCGGCCAGTTCAACAACCACGGTCGATCCAACCTCTGCCGTGCCGTTCAGGGTGACGCCCGCGTTTGCTTCGGCGGCGTTGACTATGTCGTCGCCTGCGACAGGGGTTTGCATGGTGACGTTGGTGGTGGTGTCCACTCGCATCAGCGAACGTACGGTAGAGGTGTTGCCGACGCTGTCGGTTGATGTTGCCTCAACCACAGAAACGTATTCACCAGAGCGGATTTCACCGGGAAGGAAGATCGCACTCCAGCTGCCATCAGTCCCTGCACGAACAGTGCGGGTGACGCCCTCAAAGGTGACATCAACGCTAGATCCTGCATCGGCGGTGCCCGTGAGGGTCAGACCCTGCAGGGCTTCGGCTTCGTTCAACTGGTCATCGCCAGCGATTGGCGTGTTCAGGGTGACGTTGCCTTCTGTGTCTACATGCAAGGTGTAATCCGACACGGTCGAGTTGCCTGCCGCATCGGTCGCAGTCAGACGCACGGCGCTGTCATAGGTGCCGCTGGCGATCTGACCGGGGCTGAAATACAGCGACCAGTTCCCATCTGCACCGACAACAGTGTTGGTTGTGTAGCCCTGAAATTCAACCGTCAGGGTCGCACCCGGCTCACCTGCGCCATTCAGGGTCACACCATCTGCCGCTTCGGCGGCGTTGATGATGTTGTCACCTTCAATGGTTTGCATGTTGATGGCGGGCGACACTGTGTCGACCTGCACGCTTTCATTCACGATCGTGGTGTTGCCCCGGTCGTCTACAGCGGTGATGCGGGCATCAATGGTGTATTCACCTTCGGCCAAGACGCCTCGCGCAAGGTTGATCGACCAAGTGCCATCCTGACCAACTACGGTGCTTTGACTGTGACCGTTGATCTCAACGGTGATCTGTGCACCAGCTTCGCCGCTGCCGCCAATCACGTGACCGGCGCGGTGCTCGGCTGCGTTGACGATATCACCGATAGAGACTGTGCCCTCGTTGACAACAACATTCGGTGGGGTGAAATCCACATCGACAGATGGGCCATCCAGTACGAAGGTGTCGCCGCCTTCATTCACCACGGTCACGACCGAGGTGTAAACACCGTCGCCGGGCAAATCGGTGGGCAGGTAGGTTACGCTCCAGGTGCCGCCTTCGACGACGGTGGTGGTGCGTTCAATGCCGCCAACGATGACGCTTACGCTGGCGCCGGGTTCGCCGGTGCCTGTGATGCTGATGCTGGGCGGGGTGGGGCCACCTGTTTCGACGGTTACGTCGGGGTTGTCGACGGTCGGGCGTACAACGCCGCCCCCGCCGCCACCGGTGACGCGATCTACAACGATACCTCCGCCGACAACTGCTGCGCCTGCCGCAGCAACGCCGCCCAGACCACCTAGCAGCGGTGCTGCCAGCGGGGCGACCACCGGTTCAACCCGTTCCAGATCCAGAAAAACCAACTGGTCGTAGGCACTGTATTTGCCGCTGGTGTCGATTTCGGCATAGCTGGCAAGGTATTGATCGCCAACCTGTCCACCCAGATCAACGTGGTGAATGTTTCCGTGCGACGACAGAAACAATTCGGGGTCGCGATCCGCGTCGTAGAAATAGCCCTGCAGCGTGACGGTCTGGCCGTTGGTCAATTCAACCACCAGATTTTCTCCGTCCACCTTGTAGGCCGCCACATCTTGTGGCGCCAGGTTGAGCGAAATTTGCGCGCCAGAATAGAAAGGAATAAAGTTGCCGTTCTCAGGGGCTGGTTTTGCCATAGGAAACGGTGCCGCCCGAACTCCGGACGGAGAAATTCACTGCACTCATCAGATCACTGCTCTCTCAAAGGATTGGGCTTTGCCCATTATCTAGATTGCCTTCAGGCATACTATAGTGGTGGGCGCCAAGGCTAGTAGTTTTTGACGAAAATCAGTCAAAATATGGCTTATTTCGGGACAATTACGGTGATCTGGCACCATAGAGTGCTGCAATTTCAAACGGTTTTATTCAATTTATAGGTGTCAGGTCTTTGACGAATGTGTCGCATTCTGGCGACACTTCACGCGCAGCTGAGTGAAGGATTTATGGCTGAAACGCGCATTTTGTTTCTTCTCATTGGGGCCGACCTGAAGGCGTAGCCAACTATCCGATGGGGTAGGAAACACAACCTCTGCACCTCTGCGTCCGGTGCCGTTTGGGGCCACACTGGACCAAAGAGGAGTCACCCATGTTCAAATCTATCGCTATCTCGGCCACAGTGCCGTTCGTTGTTTCTGCCATGATTGCCAGCGCGTCGCTGCCTGCCGCCGCCGCGCAGGAGGCAGCACTCTATGATAAGCCGCTGCCCAAGGGGGCGGTATTTCTGCGGTGGATCGGTACGGATCAGGCACCTGAAGCGCTAAAACTGGCGCATACTCCAACAGGTGAGGCATTCCGCCCATTAGCCCCGCAACATTTGGATGGGGCAGAGCCGGGGCGCTACTACAGTGTGTTGCCGACGCCGGATGGTGCGGTCGCAATCGTCCAAGAGCCTGAGCGCGGTCCCAAGTCCAAGGTCCATCTGACATTGCTGAACGCCTCTGGTCAGTCGGTCCGGTTGGTGGTTGCTGGTCAAAACGGTGCCACTGGGGCTGAGGTTATTCAGCAAACGGATGCTTTCGCGAGCGGCGGTCGTCTGGTTAACCCAGTCAGCGCCAAACTGGTCGTCGTGGGGGATGATGGCAGTGCGGTGGGCGAAGTGGCGGTGCGTCTGCGCCGGGGGCAAAATGTAACGGTGCTGGTCACGGATCAGACGGTGCGTTTGATCGAAAACACAATTGGCCCGCTGCTGGAGGAGTAAGACAATGATCTTCTCCACGCCGATCTTTATCTTTGGGTTCCTGCCTGCATTTCTGCTGTTGTATTATCTGGCGCCTGCGCGTCTGCGTTCACCAGTGATCCTGATGGCAAGTGCTGTGTTCTATGGCTGGTGGCGGATGGATTTTCTGGCGCTGGTACTTGGCATGGCACTGGGCAGCTACATTGCAGCGCAGGGCGCACATCGCGCCCAAAGCGCGGTGCAACGTCGTTACTGGGTCACCTTTGGGGTGGTCGGTAATCTGGCGGTGCTTGGTTATTTTAAATACACCAATTTCCTCCTCGGCAATGCTGATGCCATCTGGCAAGCACTGGGCCGCGGAGAGATCACAAGCCCCGACATTATCTTGCCCATTGGGCTGTCGTTTCTGACGTTCCAGTGCATTAGCTATGTCATTGACGTGGCCCGTGGCGATGCACCGCCCGCGCGCAACATCTGGGATTTTCTGGCCTTTTCCACGCTGTTTCCGCAGCTGATCGCAGGGCCCGTTCTGCGCTACAAGGATTTGGCCGATCAGTTTCGCCAGCGCACGCATTCACTGGCACTGTTCGTGGCAGGCGTGCGTCGGTTTGCCCTGGGCTTGGGGATGAAGATCCTGATTGCCGACAGTGTTGCACCAATGGTGGATCGCCTGTTCGCGCTGACGGCGCCGACCCTCGCTGAGGCGTGGCTGGCTGCTGGTGCCTATTCCATTCAACTGTTTTTCGATTTCGCCGGCTATAGTGCAATGGCGATCGGGCTGGGGTTGATGATTGGGTTCCGTTTCATCGAAAACTTCAACGCACCATACATCAGCCAATCAGTGACCGAGTTTTGGCAGCGTTGGCATATCAGCCTCTCCACCTGGCTGCGCGATTATCTTTACATCCCGCTGGGCGGCAATCGCGGCGGCGCGCTGCGGACTTATCGCAATCTGTTGCTGACCATGGTGTTGGGGGGCATTTGGCACGGTGCCAATTGGACCTTTGTGGTCTGGGGTGTCTGGCATGGCGGCTGGATGGCGTTGGAACGCGCGCTGGGTAGCAAACAGGGCGGTGTTTGGGCGCGTAGGCTGACGCCTTTCGGGGCCTGGGCTTTTACGCTGGTGGTCGTGATGCTGGGCTGGGTGGTGTTTCGTGCGCCGGATCTTGGCACGGCGGTTCGTGTCTATGCGGGAATGTTCGGCCAAAGCGGCACCGCGCTGCGCGGTGAGGTTGCCATGCTGTGCAAGCCGAGTGAATGGCTGGCCCTGATGATCGGAACGCTGTTGGCTTTGGCGCCGGCTGTTGCTGCGAAATTCAAGCCAATGACGCGTAGCACGATGGCTGCAACCGCGCAGGTTGCGGCCACCGGGCGGCTGGCCACGCTGTCACTGTTGCTGGCTGTGGTGCTGGTGATGCAGGCGCGCAGCGACTCTCCTTTCCTTTATTTCCAGTTCTGAGAGGGGGCTGACAATGTTGACAGATCACATGAAAAACGCCTGTTTCCTGGGGCTGCTGGGCGGTTCTGTTGTGGTGGCTGGTGCGCTGGCTCATCAAACTGCTCTGCAGGATACCGCTGCGCAGTCGCTTACCACAGGCAGCTATCAGCGCCAGTACGAAGGCCACTTCGACGCCAACCTACCCACACGCAGCTGGGCGATCGATGCCTTTGCTGCCCTGCGCTTGTCGCTCTTGAATGAGGTGGCAGAGGGCGCGGTTCTTGGCAAAGGGAACTGGCTCTTCACGGCTGAGGAAATGATCCCGCCGCAAAGTGCCGAACCACTTTTGCCTGCACTCATCACTGCTCAGGCCACCTTGGCGGATCACGGGGTTACGTTGTTGCCCGTTATTCTGCCTGACAAAGCGCGCCTGCACGCGGATCATTTGCCAATGCAGCGCTCGGCTGCTCTTGAGGGGCGCTATGATCATGCTCTGGCGCAGCTGGCGCAGGCAGGTATGCCCGCATTGGATTTGCTTGCTGCAATGGCAGAGGCCGGATTTATGCGCACCGATACCCATTGGCATCCAGAAGCGGCCCGCGCCGTTGCTGCGCGTGTTGCGACCGATCTGGGGCAGGGGGATACGCCATTTGTGACCAGTCGCACCGCAGCCGAGGTGTTTAAGGGCGATCTGACTGCTTTTGCCGATGCTGGTAGGTTTCAACACTGGTTTGACGTAGCTCATGAAAAACTGCCGCGCTATCGGACCGATCTGGCCACTGCATCCGCGGCGGCTGCCCCTCAAATGGCAATGGACCTGTTCGACGACGTCGATATTCCCGTTGTTTTGTTGGGCACATCCTATTCCGCCAAAGAGGAGTTTCACTTCGAGGGGTTTCTGAAATCGGCGCTGCAAATGGATGTGCTGAACCTGGCGCAGGTGGGGCAGGGGCCATTTCAGCCCATGCGTGATTTCCTGACATCTGACCACCTGCGTGACCAACCGCCACAGGTGGTGATCTGGGAAATCCCCGAACGCTACATCGCCCCTGTTTCAACGCAAGATGACCTGTCTGTTTTTTCCGTTGTTCGTTCAAGCCGCATTCCCGAAGGAGTTTGATATGACCTTTGTGACCCAATTTGCCCGTCGTTTTCCCGCAACCTTCACTGCTGCCCGTCATGCGGCGTTCGGTGTTGGTGCCGCTGTAACTGTCGCCGCTGCTGCTGCTGCTGCGCCCTACTGTGATCGGCTGCTGGATCCACAAGCGATGCCCGAAAAATACGCCAGTCTGGCACCCGTTTATGCCAGTGCAGATACCGGTTGGATTTTCGCCAGCAATCAGCTGCGCCAGAGTTTCAAGATCAAAGACAAACCAAAAGAAATGCTGGAGGAAATCCTGACAACACTGGAAGGGCAGGGGGTTAAGGTTGCGATCCTTGTGGCGCCGCCGCGTCCGGTGGTGGCTGGGCAGGGAATTTTGCGCAAAACCATGGGCGAGGCGGCAGCCGATTATGACACCGCAAAGGCCCTGCGCAGTTTTCAGGATATGCTGGCTGACTTGCGCGCGACGGGGGCGATCGTGCCGGATCTGAGCGCCCTTGCGCTGGGCGATCCTGATCTGCGCCGTCGGTTCTATTTCCGTCGTGACACGCATTGGACCCCGACGGGCGCCGCCGAAAGTGCTGCACTGCTGGCCACACAGGTTTCTGATGCCGCGCCTGAACTGGTCATGGCAGAAGGGCCGTCCATTGTGGGTTGGAAAGGCCGTATTGAAGAGCGCGGATCACTTGCTGATTTGGTGCGCAAGAGTTGCGACATCAAGCTGCCAGTGGAAAAGACACCAACCGCCGTATTCGCCACACCAGAGAGCGTGGAGCAGGGTTTGCTGGGAGATAGCCCCGCTGAGGGGCAGAGTGGCAAGCGGATCGCCCTTGTCGGCACCAGCTTCTCTGACCGCTACAAGCGCGATCACTACCGTGTTGCAGATGCCTTGGCGGCCGCCTTTGGGCGGGATGTGGACAACTATTCTGTCTCTGGTGGCGGGTTGCATCGTGGAATGCAGGGGTTCGTCAAATCCGGTGGTCTTGCGGGGGGGGATTATGACCTGCTGGTCTGGGAATTTCCCTATACGCAAAACCTAAACTCTACCAAACGTTTGGGTGCGGTTCTGAAGGCACTGCGCGCTGCCAGCCAGGGTTGATCGGATTGTTTTCATCAAAAAGCGGGGCGGTGATGTGCAGCATGACAGCCCCGATTGTGCGCCTACCCTCCCTTATCATGCATGAACTTCGCACGCTGTCTGTGCGGGGTGGACCCGGCCCATAACCCAAAGGATAGGAAATCTGACCTTCAGGTCGCAACACTGTTCTGCTGCCCGCCGATGGCATTGCTCTCGCCCCTTATGGTTGAGCGCAGTTGTATCCGCTGCCGGAGGTTTCGATGAGGGTCGAACACAGATCTCCCCACGCGGACCTGGACTATATGGTTCGGGCTCCGCTGTCGTTTCAATCGCCTGAGGGCGATGATGTGGTGATCCGTGAATGGTCGCTTCAGGGACTGAAATGGCCCGAGGATGCCCCCGATCGTCCAGAACATGGCTATCTTGCGGTCCCATTTCAGGGGGTCGATGTACGATTTCCCGTGCAGCTGGAGCCTGCGCCTGACACGCGCGAGGTGTTCTTTAAGGATCTGACGGGGCGGCAGCGTGAGGTGCTGGCACTTTTCTATCGCGCACTACTGTCAGGAAGGATGGTCGCATCGGGTGATGTGATCACCGCTCTGGATACCCCCGTTGATCTGGTACCGGTCGAGGAAACCGAAGCAGAGGCAGAAGCCAAGATTGGCAATCGCAAAAAAATCACCGAGGTGATCCGCACCCTCGTGCATGTGGTGATCTATGTGGCGCTGTTTTTGGGGGTGATGACGACGATCGGCACCAATGCCTTTAACGCAGTGAACCGTATTTCTGTGCAATATGGCCGTGTTGTCGCGCCGGTTTCCGCGTTGTCAGCATTGCGCCCCGGCGTGGTCGGCGCGGTGACGGTAACGGCGGGCAGTACGGTTTCGGCAGGCGATGTGTTGGCCGTTGTCGAAGACCCGGACTTGATGGCGCGTCTGCACACTGCGCGCATCGACTATGCGGCGACCCGTGATCAATTGGACAAGACAGAGCGCGCGCTCAGCCGCCTTGAGAAACTGCGCGGCGTCAAGGACGAAGTTCTGCGACTGGTTGAGGTGGGGCTGGTCTATGAAGCTCATTTTGGACCGCGCGGGTTTGATGTCCTACGCAACCGTTGGCAGGACCTGCGCCTCAGTGATCCTGAGACCGCGGCTGCACGTGATCCGCTGGCGGTCACGGAGCGTCTGTTGAACGCGCGCCTGACAGAGCTGAAAACAGAGCTGCGCCAAAAACGCAGCGCGCGGGATGGTTTGAAGGCCCGCATCAAAGCGGCCGAGGTTATCGCGCCCTACGATGGGGTAGTGCAGGCCGTCTTGGTGCAGTCTGGCCAGTACATCCTGTCCGGTCAGCCAGTGGTCGAGATGGAGGATGATGCACCCCGCCATGTGGTTGGCTGGGTCGATGCAAAATATGCCGAGGATCTCTATCCGGGGATGCCTGCCTTTGTCGGGGTGAACACAAGCGGCGAGGCACGCCAGGTCACGGGCCATATCAGTGATGTGCGCGCTGGTGATATTCCCAACCGCCCCGGTGAATTTGGGATCGAGGTGACTGTGCAGATCGAAGGTTTCAGCAATGCCGACTTGCGCCAGCAGTTGCGGGTAGGGGCGCCCGTCAACATTCTGGCTGATCGTCAGATGCTTGCAGGGCCGCGCGGTTGGTTGTCGTCCCTTTGGGCGCGCATTTCTGGGGGGGGCACCGATGTATAGTCCCGAAGATGAATATGGGTTTGATAAAGATCTGGCGCAGCGCCTGCGTGAATTTGAAAAGCCCCGCAAACCCTACCTGCGTCGCTGGGGGCTGCCTCATATCTGTATTCTGGCGGTCACCGCGCTGACCCTGCAGTGGTTGCTGCTCAACCTGCCGAACCGCTATTTTGACCCCAGGGTGCTGCACCTGTCGCTGGTGCTGGGTACTCTTGGCATCTGGCGTTTTGGTTGGTGGTTCACCCATTCGGTCCGCGCCGCCTATTGGGGCAAACTGGTCTGGCCCGGCATGCGGGCGCGTGCGGATGATTTGTGGCAGCAGGGCTGGCGCCCAAAGCGTCTGCACATCCAGATGACCACCTATTACGAGGAGCCTTCGATCACCAAACGGGTGATCGGGTCGATCCTTGGCCAAGTGCGACGTGAACGCATCCCGACGACGATCTACATCGGCACCGGCAGCGCCTATGATGAAAACATTATCCGTGACTTCATCGAAACCTATGCTCAGGACATTCCCGATGATCTGGCCAAACTGGTGTTTCTGCGTCAGAACCAGCCGGGCAAACGCATGGCGATCGGGATGATCCTGCGGGCGATGTGCCGCGAAGAGGTGGATCCGGATGATCTGGTGATCTTCATGGATGGGGATGCACTTTATGGCGGTGATGTCCTGCAGAAATGCCTGCCGATGTTTGCCGCTGATCCTGAACTGGGCGCGCTGACAACGGATGAAGAGGTGATCTGCTACGGCCCCGACTGGATCGCGCGTTGGCTGGACATGCGATTTGCCCAGCGACGTCTGGCAATGCAGAGTCACGCACTGGCTGGCCGCGTGTTGACCCTGACCGGACGGATGAGCGTCTTTCGCGCCAGTCATATCCTGACCCGCGCCTTCATCCGCAATATTGAGGCGGACCATCTGGACCATTGGCTTTGGGGACGGTTCCGCTTTCTGTCAGGGGATGACAAATCCAGCTGGTACCGCTTGCTGAGCAACGGGGTCAAAATGACCTATGTGCCGGACGCCACCGTCTATACGATCGAGGTGATCAAGGAAAACGGACTGTCCCGTATGGTCCAGAACTTCCGCCGTTGGTCGGGCAATATGCTGCGCAACGGGGCACGGGCGATTGCACTGGGCCCGCGCCGGATGCCGTTTTTCATCTGGTGGTGCATTGTCGATCAGCGCATCGCGATGTGGACGATGATGGTGTCGCCGGTGATGGCCATCCTCGGCAACTTTATCGCGCCGGGTTACATATGGAACTGCCTGATCTGGGTGGTGTTTTCGCGGGTCACCCTATCGCTGTTCCTGTTTGGCTATTCGCGCAAGGCAGACATGAGTTGGCCGTTTATCCTCTACCTCAATCAGGTGATCAACGCCTCGGTAAAGATCTACATGATTTTCCACCTGTCGAAACAGAAATGGTCCAACCGCGGGAACCAATCAGCGGGTGAGGCGACCAGCCTGCGCGACCGGATGCGTAATTGGTTTGCGCTGTTTCAACTGACAACTGCCGTGTGTCTCTTTGTGACGCTGATCATGCTCTATGTTGGCTTGATGGAAATCCCTGGCATCTGAATCACGCCGGCGGGCCAAGGCGACTATCCCACCGGCCAATTCCTATCCTTTTGCGCGAAACCCTAACCCTCCGCCGCCGCATGCCGCGGAATGTTTCGGGCACATTGAGGTTACAGAAACGGATTAAGAAAGAGGGTTCTTATGATTATTCCTGTCATTATCGCTGGGGGCACTGGCACCCGTATGTGGCCTGCATCGCGTCGCGCACTGCCAAAACAATTTGCACCGCTCCTTGGGGGCAATACCTTGTTTCAGGACACGCTGATGCGCTTGAGCGGCGAACGTTTTGATGCGCCCTGCGTCATCAGCAACGAAGAGTGCCGGTTTATCGCGCGTGACCAGATGGGCGCCGTGGGCATCCATGATGCGCGTCACATTGTTGAACCTCTGTCGCGCAACACCGCCGCCGCTGTTCTGACTGCTGCACTGGCCCATCAATCGCAGCCAGACGCTGTCATGCTGATCAGCCCGGCCGATCATGTCATTCGCGACACCGCCGCCTTCGAGGCTGCACTGGATGTCGCAATGCCCCGTGCCGAAGCAGGCGAGGTTGTGTGTTTCGGCGTCATTCCCACCCATCCCAGTACCGCCTATGGCTATCTGCAGGTTGATCGTGGCAGCGATGCCAGTGTGCAAACAGTGGCAGAGTTTGTGGAAAAACCCGACTTGGCCACCGCAACCGAATTGTTGGGGCGTGGTCATTCGCTGTGGAACGCCGGTTTGTTCATGATGCGCGTCGACACTGCACTGAACGCTTTCCGCACCCATGCGCCGGACCTGATGGCCCCCTGCGAGGCAGCACTGAGCCTTGGGGGCGAAGACCTGGGCTTCCATCGTCTTAGCCGTGATGCCTTCAAACGTTGCCGCGCCATTGCCTTTGACCGCGCCGTAATGGAGAAGCTGCCGAAATGCACCGCCGTGTCGCTCGATTGTGGCTGGGCCGACCTTGGCAGCTGGTCTGCGCTGCGTGATCATCAGGTGGACACCCCTGGCGGTAACGCGCTGCTGGGTGAGGTGGAAGCGATTGAATGCCGCAATTCCCTGCTGAAAAGCACCAATCCCGATATGGCGTTGGTTGGTCTTGGCCTTGATGGGATTGTCGCGATTGCCACCGATGATGCGGTGCTGGTTGCCGATGCCAGCCGCAGCGAAGAGGTGGGCAAGGCGATTGAAGTGCTGAATGCCCGCAGCGCCCCGCAGGCCGAAGAGTTTCCGCGCTGCCATCGCCCATGGGGCTACTATGAAACCCTGTCGCTGGGCGCCCGGTTTCAGGTAAAACGCATCGTGGTGCATCCCGGTCAGAAATTGTCCCTGCAAAGCCACGTACACCGCGCTGAACACTGGATTGTGGTCGAGGGATCTGCACTGGTGACCGTGGGCGAGGAAGAGAAGCTCGTCACCGAAAACGAAAGTACCTACATCCCCTTGGGCGCGGTGCATCGGCTGGAAAATCCCGGCAAGCTGCCACTGGCGCTGATCGAGGTGCAATCAGGGTGTTACCTCGGCGAAGATGACATCACGCGCTATGAGGATATCTATGCCCGTGATGCCGAGGAAGAGGTTGCATGACGGCCGCATTCTGACCCTCGGTGCCCCGTCTGCAAAGGGCCCGCGCGAGTGATCGTGCGGGCCCATTTTTTGTTTAAAATTTCTCTCAAAAATTTTTTGTAAACAAAAGTTTATAAGGTGTGTTCTTCTGGCGCTCTGCCTGTCCTTTCTACCGCCCCTGCACCCACTTTCGGACCGCTAGGTTGGGGTCAATCTTACCGGAGGGTACATTATGGAACTGCTGAAGTTTGACCGCCAGAACGCCGAGATTGTAGAGGCGCCGAAACCTGTCATGAACCCGGTGCCGACGCCTGCGCTGCACCCTGTTCTGAACCCGCAAAAACAACAGAAACTGAAACCCGCGATCAGCGTGGTTGGCCTGGGTTATGTCGGCGCTGTCTCGATGGCCTGCCTGTCGGCGCTGGGCCACCGCTGTGTGGGTGTCGATGTGGACGCGCGAAAGGTGGCGCAGATCAGCGCAGGTGAAAGTCCGATCCATGAAAAGGATCTGGGCGAAACCCTGCTGTCCGGCGTTGATGCCGGCTTGATCAGCGCCACCGACGATCTGGAACAGGCGGTGCGTGATACGGATGTGACATTTGTGTCTGTTGGCACGCCCACCGCAGCAGATGGCGGTTGTGACTATCGCTACATCAAGGCCGCCGCCGAAAGCATGGCGCGTGGTCTGGCGGAGAAGGACGGTTTCCATGTCTTCGTTATGCGCTGTTCTATCCCACCGGGCACCACTCTGTCGGTGATGGCCCCGATCCTGGAGGAGCTGTCGGGCAAAACAGCGGGCGAAGATTTCGGCATCTGTTTTAACCCCGAATTTCTGCGCGAAGGTGTGGCGATTGCTGATTTCCACAATCCGCCGAAAACCGTGATCGGCACCACCGACATGCGCAGCGCCGAAGTGATGCGCGACATCTATGCGCCGGTGGATGCGGACCCGATCTTTACCTCCATCGAGGCGGCAGAGATGGTGAAATATGTCGACAACGTCTGGCACGCGACCAAGGTCTGCTTTGCCAATGAGGTTGGACGCCTGTGCAAACCCTCGGGCGTGGATAGCCGCGAGGTGATGGATATCTTCGTTCAGGATCACAAGCTGAACCTGTCGGCCTACTATCTGAAACCTGGCTTCGCCTACGGCGGCTCTTGCCTGCCGAAAGAGGTGCGCGCCGTTCAGCATATGGCCGAGGCCGCGGGCATTGACCTGCCGATGATCGGCAATCTGGAACGCTCGAACCGTGAACACATCAACGAGGCACTGCGCATGATCCGCGCCACGGGCGCCCGCCGTGTGGGGATCCTGGGTCTGGCGTTCAAACCCGGCACCGATGATCTGCGCGAAAGCCCGATCCTCGAGGTGATGTCCGCCCTGCACGCTGAAGGTGCCGCGCTGCGCGTCCATGATGAGGCGATCACTGCCGACACCCCTCTGGAAGGCCAGCTGGCCTATGTGCGCCATGGCTCCAAGGGGGGCGCGGATCTGGCGGAAAAACTGCCGAATATGCTGCGCGATGATCTGGATGCAGTGGTGAATGGTGCCGAGGTTTTGGTCATCACCCACCCGTCTGATGCCTACCGCGAGGTGGCGCGCCGCAGCAATGTGCGGGCGGTGATTGATCTGGTCGGTCTGTTTGCAGAGCCGGAAGCGACCGCGGCACCGCTGCACGGCATCGGTTGGTAATTTGCGCATGAAACGCGCCGCTCCCTGAAACGGATCAGGGCGTGGCGCCATTTTCTTAATTCAAACAGTATGATGGAGGGGAATATGCCGACGAACGCAAACGATATGATTGTTGGCACTGGCGTGGCAGACGATCTGTCTGGCGCCGCAGGGCAGGACACGATGGTGGGCCTTGCAGGCAATGACACATTGGCCGGTGACAGTGGTAACGACCTGATTTACGGCGACTACGCCGAAGAGAATCTGCTGGGTAATGCCGCAGGTGCGCTGAGCTTTGCCGACTATGGCAGTGTCGGCAATTGGCAGGTCAGTAGTCAGGAAAACGGTTTGCAGGAAATGACCCAAACCGTCGCAACCGAAGCGCAGGGCGTCTACAATTTGTCGATGTCACTCGCGGCAAACTTTGCCGCAGGGCATGTGGATTCAGGGTTGGAGGTACTAATAGACGGCGTGGTCGTCGCCAGTTACGACAGCCAGAGCGGCGCGTTTTCCGACCACAGCCTGACCTTCACGGCGTCAGACAGTACAACGGATATCACCCTGCGCGCTGTTCCCGGTGAAGGCGGCGGGCCAGTAATCGACACGTCAGGCGCGGTGTTCAGCACCGAGGCCCAGATGACCATCGGTGGCCAAGAGGTCACAGTGGCCGCCTTTGCCCCTGGTCAGGCGAACCTTTACCAGGTGTTTAACGGCACGCTGCATGTCTTTGACACCGACAGCGCCACCTATCAACGCGTCGGCGCGGCCGGCACGGTGAATGTGAACGCCATTGGCTTCAACCAAGAGGACAGCCTGATCTACGGTGTCGCGGTCGGCAATGGCACTGATGCGCTGGGCAATGCGGTATCGCGCGATGATCTGGTGATGTTTGACGCCACCGGCGCGGTTTATCGTATTGGCGAGGGACCGTTCCGCAGCTGGACGGGGGATTTTGATGATCAGGGCAACCTATGGATCTTCAACTCGCGCCTCAACTTCCTCAGCAAAATTGACGTGGACAGTTTTGACGCGAATGGCAATCCGGTGGAAACCCGCATTGATCTGAATGACGCGCTGTTTGGGCTGAACGTCTATGACCTGTCCTTTGACGCAGCAACGCAAAGCTTCAGCGGGGTGGCCCGTGGCGCCTATGAGGGCGCGCCTGCCACGCTGGTGACGGTGGATATATCTGGCGATAGTCCGCAGATTTCCTCTATCGCGGTCACGCATACTATCGTGGATGGTCAACTGCTGACTGGAACCCCCGCGATTACATTCGGGGCGGCGATCTATGATACCGACGGTACGCTGTTTGTTGGTGGCAATTCCGGCGATCACGATATGAACAACGCCACCCGCGCGGCAGGGGGGATCTACCGCGTGGACATCGCACCAGATGGCAGTAGCGCCACCTTGGTTCTGGTCAGCGACGCGCCACGGTCTTATTCCAACGATGGGGCGGCGGACCCGACCGCGCTAAATCCCTTTGATCCCATCGATCTGGAAGCGACGATGCTGTTGCGGGATCTGGAACTGGTGGCCACCACCGAGGGGGATCTGAGCTATGACGATGACCTGCAAGGCGGCGGCGGTGCCGACACGATGGAGGGCGGCATTGGCGACGATCTGCTGACCGGCGGGTCGATCGGCGACAGTCTGATGGGCGGGTCGGGTGATGACAGCCTGCATGGCGGCGCTGGTTTCGACGCGGTCGCGACTGGCCCGGCGTCAACCTATGACGCGGACGGATTGCGCTATGACCATCTGGGCAATTTGCTGCCGGAAAACGATGACTGGTTGGCCGGTGGTATTGGCAATGACCTGATCGCCGGATCTGCGGGGCATGACACCTTGCTCGGTGGCACAGGTTCCGACACCCTGCAGGGTGGCACCGGGTTTGACCACCTGATGGGGGGTGAAGGCGCAGATGACCTGAACGGCGGCAGCGATCGCGACACGCTGGAAGGCGGATCGGGGGCTGATACGCTCGACGGGCGGACAGGCGATGATCTGTTGCAAGGGGGCGATGACGATGACCTGTTGCTGGGCAGTTCCGGCAATGACAGCCTTTATGGTGATGCTGGCGATGATGTCTTGCGCGGTGGCAGCCACGACGACCTGCTTGTTGGTGGGATCGGCGAAGACACGTTGGAAGGCAGCGGCGGCGCAGATGACCTGCGCGGCGGTGATGGCGCCGACAGCCTGTCAGGCGGTTCCGGCAATGATGCCCTGTCTGGCGGCGCTGATAATGACACGCTGCTGGGCAGTTCCGGCGATGATGTTCTGGATGGTGGTGCCGGTCGGGATCGCCTGAACGGCGGCTCCGGTGCTGATACTCTGTCTGGCGGCGAAGGGCGTGACACACTGGCTGGTGGCAGTGGGGCGGATGTGCTGGATGGCGGTGCGGGACGCGACAATCTGTTCCTCGGGGCAGGGGATGACGTCGCCTGGGGCGGTGATGGCGCGGATCGTTTCATTTTCCGAGAACGTGATCTGAACGGCTCCGATGTGGAAATCCGTGACTATGACATCACCGAAGGCGACTACCTAGATCTGCGCGGTGTCGATTTGGGGGATAGCGCCACCTGGTTTGCAACCTCGGTCACGCAATCCCTTGATGGTACCATCACTGTGGACCTTGGTGCGGGAACGGTTGCGTTGACAGGTACCGGACTGGATCTGTTGACCGAGGCAGACGGCCTCTATGACAGTTTCCTGTTTTGAGGTGTCGCTGATGGGGCGTGCAGATCAAACCTGCGTTGCCTCATCAGCCTTTTCACCGGGTGCTATGCCAACAGCGGGCAGGGGAGATTTAAGCGAACCCTGCCTCTTTGGCGATCACTGCGGCATGGGTGCGATTGCGTGCATCCAGTTTTTTACAAAGGGTAGGCACATGCAGTTTGATCGTGACCTCCTGCAGGCCCAGATCGCGGGCGATCTCTTTGTTCGATTGACCGGCACACAAGCCACTCAATACTTCGGTTTCGCGTTGGCTGAGCTGGTTGTCAAAGGCATCTTCGGCTTCGTTGCCGGCTTGCATCACCGACGCCGGAATAAAGGTTTCGCCCAACGCCATAAAGCGGATCGCGTTGACCATGCTTTTGGCGCCCATCGTTTTGGGCAGGTAGCCCAGCGCGCCGGCATCAACAGCTTCTTGCGCGATAGAGTTCGGGGCGGTGCCGCTCAGAATGGCAAAAGGTTGATCGGGATGTGCCGCGACGGCCTGTTTCAAGCCTTGCAACCCATTCATGCCGGGCATTTTGTAATCCAGCAGAACCAAATCAAATGGGCCTTTGGCGGTCGTGACCTGCAGGGCTTCTGGCAGGCTGGCGGCGGCAAAGACCTGAATGCGACCTTCAGCTTGAAGGAACACGGTCAGCGTGTCGCGAACCATTTCATGATCGTCTGCAATCAAAATGCGCATGTTTAACCCTCTCAACATAATGCGCTGGCCGCGCCCAATACGGCTTGCCAGCAATAATCGTGCCTTTGTCCAATGACCGAACCATAACACGAAATTCTCTATACGTCCTGACCAACCATAAGGTGAGCATAGCTATCCACCAGATCGCCATCAGGACATCGCATTTGGCGATTGCATGTCCCGACTATCCCAAAGGTTAGTTCACTAACCCATTGCGTCGAAACACAGCGGCAAATTTTTTGCAGTATCAGGGCAACAGCAAGAGAGGTCACCAGATGTTTCATTCCGTTTTCCCTAGCATCAGCAGCCGTTTGCATGCGGCGGCTCAATCTGCATCTAGCCGTGTTATGGCAATTGCCGCTGCGGCTACGTTGTGCGCGTCTGCGACTGCCGCGCAGGCTGAAACCATTTTGACGATCGTTCCCGCAAATGGAGGCGCAGTTGTTGAACTGGATCGCGATGCGCTAATGGCGCTGCCCCGCGTCTCCGTGCGCACCAGCACGATCTGGACCGAAGGCGTGGTCGAGTTTGAAGGTGTTTCGCTGGCGACCTTAGTCGACCAAGCAGGGCTTACGGCGGAAACGATGAGCTTCATCGCCCTGAACGATTACGCGGTGACCATTCCGTTGGATGATGCGGTCGAGGGCGGGCCAATTGTGGCTGATACCTTGAACGGCGCGCCGATGTCTGTGCGTGATAAGGGGCCGCTTTGGGTGATCTATCCGTTTGACGACAACACCGACTATCAATCCGAGCAGTACTATTCCCGCAGCATCTGGCAGTTGCATCGGATCGAGCCTACCTCCTAACATGGCGCGTAACTTGCGACCGAACGGTTCGCATCTGTGCTGGCCTATGCCCCCCGCGGCCTGCGGGGGGATTTGTCTGTGCTGCGTCGCCTTGGAATAGGAAAAGGACATCTTGTGCCCGTGATCCGGTTTTTTCCGATACGCCCCGCCCGCCAGATTTTTGTTCTGGTGTTGCTGGCGATGTTCATCCTGACGGGTGTTCTTATGGGCGAGGTGCGTGGTCGTTTGCAGGATCTGTCCACTGCATCCACCGATAACTTGCAATGGAACATCGCCCAGTTGGAGGTGGAACTGCTGCGCCTTGATGGGCAGATCAGTCAGGTGAGCACGCTGTTGGCGCGACAAGAACGTGCAGCTGGCGCTGAGGGGGGGCCTGAAGGTGAGGCCGCCGATCTGGCCACTGCGCTGCGGTTACTGCGGGTACGGTTTGATATTTTCTACAGTCGGGTGCGCACCTATGAAACAGGTCCGCTATATCTGCCGCTGTGGAATGATGCCGAAAACAAACAAATCATGGCAGGGTTGCGCGGCTATCTGGATGATGGGGCAGCATTGATTGATATGCCGAATAGCGGTCTGATTGCCGCTTTGCCCGAACTCTCGGCCCTGACGGAGGCGCAAAAAGCACCTGTCCGACGTCTATTGCTGAGCGGTGTTGCGCGATTTGCGCAAAATTCTGACATGGCGCGGCAAGATCTATCCCAGACATTGATGCGTCTGGCGGTGTCCTCTTTGATGTTGATCGCTGTTTTGGTCGCGCTTGCACTGCTGCTGCTGCGGTTGTTGCGCAAAGGGCGTTTGATCGCGGCGCAGAATGAACGCACACAAGCGCGGTTCGAGGCGATGGTAACCTCTTCGCTGGACGCTATTTTGGTGGTGGACAGACATGGTCGCATTCTGGAATTCAACGGGGCCGCCGAGGCGGTATTTGGCTACAGCCGGGATGAGGTGAGGGGCCAGAACATGGCCGAATTGATCGTGCCGGAACATTTGCGCGCCGCTCACACAGAAGGCATGGCGCGCTATGCGCGTACAGCGGAAAAACGGGTGATCGATGCCGGACGTCTTCGACTGGAAGCAATGCGCAAATCCGGAGAGTTGTTTCCGGTAGAACTATCCATCACCGCCGCCAAGGCCGGCCGCCAGACGGTTTTCGTGTCGTTCCTGCGCGATATCACCACGCAGGTGCAAGTCGAAGCCGATCTGAAACGCGCCCGCGACGAAGCACAGGCCGGCGAAAAGGCCAAGGCCGATCTGCTCACTGTGATGAGCCATGAAATGCGCACGCCGCTCAACGGCATTTTAGGGTCACTTGAGTTGATGCAGCGCGATCCTTTGACCGATCGGCAATCGCGCAATCTGCGCGCTGCCAAGTTTTCGGGTGATTTGCTGCTCAGCCATGTAAATGATGTACTGGATCTATCACGTCTGGATGCGCTTCATGCCGAGGCTGCAGAGCCCGTGCCCTTTGATCTGAGCCAGTTGATCGACACGCTGATCCTCAGCCAGTCCGCGCCAGCGAAGGCGCGGGGCAATCAGTTGCAGGTTAATTTGCTGACGGACGGGTTAGACTTTGTGATCGGTGATCCTGCAGGTGTAAACCGTTGTTTGGTTAATCTGGTGGGCAATGCGGTGAAGTTCACTGATCAGGGCGAGATTACCGTAGAGGTGGAACGTCTGCATGGGTCTGACATGGTGGAAATTCGCGTTAGCGATACAGGCACCGGCATACCCGAAGACAAGATCGACAGTATCTTTCAGGAATTTGTAACCGTTGATCCCAGTTTTGGGCGGCGCTCAGACGGGACGGGGTTGGGCTTGGCGATTACCAAGCGTTTGGTCGACCAGATGCAAGGCGATATCACGGTTGATAGCATCGAAGGCGAAGGCAGCCTATTCCAGATCGTGCTGCCCTTGCCGGTAACGACGCCACCGGTCCAGGAACGGACCGCGGCCCAATCGGAAGAGCGTCCATTGTCGCAGACAGATCGGTCGGATATTCCTACGTTGGAACCCTCTCGGGTGCTGGTGGTTGAAGACAACGAAATTAACCGTGAAATTTTGACCGACATGCTGGTTGATCTGGGGCAAGAGGTGCTGACCGCTCATGATGGTCCCAGCGGGATCAAGGCCGCGGCGACGCAACAGATGGACGTGATATTGATGGACATTTCCATGCCCGGCATGGATGGGATCACTGCGTTGGCGGCCATGCGTGCGCAGGGGAATACGCAGATTGCATTGGCTGTTACGGCTCATGCGTCGCCCGAAGATCACGCACGTATTCTGGCGGCTGGTTTCTGTGGCATTGTCACCAAACCCGTCAGCCTGACCCAGCTGCATCGCGCGCTTGATGCTGTGCAGCAGGGGACAGACTGTACCCGTGTTTACGAAACCGAAGCTGACCAGTTGGGCCGCCAAACACGCAGCGACTTTGTTGATCGCATGGGCGAAGACAAATTCGCCACCCTGATCCGTCAATTTGCCACTGATACAGAGGCATTGCTCGTGCAGTTGCAGGATGCGGTTGGGTTGAGTGAGGACCAAATTCAGACCGCACACAATCTGGCGGGTATGGCTGGCCTTTTGGGCGAAGATGGATTGCAGCAGGCGCTCAAGGGGATTGAGGATTTGCCGCAGAACGCGCCAGCGGATGAGGTGGCATTGATCCTACCTGAATTGGCCGCAGAAGCGCGCCAACAGGTGTCGGTCTTGGCGAAAACAATTCAGTAATCCTTGATCAGCGTCGGCGCCGTAGTTCTACCGTTGATTTTACCATTGGCCCCAACGTCACCTGCCGTAGTGCTTTCCCTCTGGGGTGAGCGGTGGTCTAGTTGTCCCAGATGATATGGGCGCGGGGAGGCGCCTGTTGCGCACGATGCCTTGGGCCGTGGCGCCAACATCAAAGGAGGATGGTATGGATTTTGGAATTCGGGCAGAGAACCGCAAGCTGCTGGATCGTGTGATCGCGATGATCAACGATGAGATCGCGCCCCTGCAGGAAGAGTTTGACGCAGAAATTGCTAAGGGCGATCGCTGGCAGTACACCGACCGCCAGGCAGAGATTTTGGAAGGCCTGAAAGCCAAGGCCAAGGCAGCCGGCCTGTGGAATTTCTGGCTAACCGACGGAGAGGGGGGCTTGGGCCTCTCAACCGTGGAATATGCTTATTTTGCTGAGGAAATGGGCCGTGTCGGTCTGGCGGCGGAGGTGTTCAACTGCTCGGCCCCCGATACCGGCAATATGGAGGTGTTCCACAAATACGGCACCGACGCGATGAAACAGCAGTGGCTGGAACCGCTGCTGGCGGGCGACATTCGCTCCGCCTATCTGATGACGGAACCGGATGTGGCCTCCTCTGATGCGACCAACATTTCGATGTCCTGCGTGCGCGATGGTGATGACTATGTGCTGAACGGCGAAAAATGGTGGGCCTCTGGTGCCGGTGATCCGCGTTGTAAGGTCTACATCGTGATGGTGAACACCGGCACAGATGAGACGCCCAAACACCAGCGCCATTCGATGATTGTTGTAGACGCCGCTACCCCGGGGATCGAGGTGCTGCGCCCGATGTCGGTTTACGGCCACGATGACGCGCCCCACGGCCATATGCACATCCGGTTCACCAATGTGCGGGTGCCTGCGGAGAACATCTTATTGGGTGAGGGTCGCGGGTTTGAGATCAGTCAGGGCCGTCTGGGGCCGGGCCGTATCCACCACTGCATGCGCGCGATTGGTGCCGGTGAAGCGGCGCTGGAACTGATGTGCAAACGCGCGCTGGAGCGTGAGGCCTTTGGCAAGAAGCTGGCCGCCCTTGGCGCCAACCACGACATCATCGCCGAAGCCCGGATGGAGATTGAACAGGCGCGTCTGCTATGTCTCAAGGCCGCGTGGTATATGGATCAAGGCGATGCGCGGGCGGCTGCGCCGTGGATTTCGATGATCAAAACTGTCGCCCCGCGCATGGCGTTGAAGGTGATTGACGAGGCTGTGCAACTGTTCGGCGGTATGGGCGTGTCACAGGACACCCCGCTGGCGATCAAGTGGACCCATGTGCGGACCCTGCGACTGGCTGATGGCCCCGACGCGGTGCATCGCCGCCAAATCGCCCGCGCTGAACTGCGCAAGCATACACAGGAAAAAGTGTAACGCTGCCTTTTGCTTAGGCCGGGGAGGGGCGCGGTGGCGCGCCTCTCTACTGCGGCCTAGGACCAAGACTTGCGGTGTGCGTTCGGGCTTGAACCGTATTTTTCCCGAAACACCCGCGCCATATGGCTGGAGGAGCGAAAGCCAGTTGCAGCGGCAATCTCAGTCACTGTCAGATCGGTTTCGTTCAGCATCCCATAGGCGCGCGACAGGCGCAGGTCGTTGTAGTAGGAAATCGGGCTTTGGTTCAGGTAGCGTTTGAACAATCGTTCCACCTGACGGCGTGACACGCCCAAACGATCAGCGATCTCTTCCATCGACAGGGGCTCTTCGATTTCCTGTTCCATGATCTGGATCGCGGCCAAGAGATTGCGATTGCGACAACCGATAGCGGCCGAGCTGGCCGATCGCTGCGGTGCCGTTTGGGCGCCTGATCGCAGGTGGATGCACATATCAGCCACCATAATTGCCAGATCCGCACCATGGCGCTGTTCTATCAATGTCAGCATCATATCCAGCGATGAATTGCCCCCACCACAGGTCATGATGCGCCCGTCCACCTCATAGAGCGCACTAGTAGGTTCCAGATCTGGAAACTCTTCCATCAGGCCGAGCTGGTTTTCCCAATGCAGGGTGAAACGGCGGTCCTTCAGCAGGCCTGCGCGCGCCAAGGCAAACGCACCCGAGCAAATGCTGCCCAGACGGCGGCCAAAACGATCTTCGCGCCGGAGCCAGTTCAGCGTCGCGTCCCCGATTTGGGTCTGCGGTTCGACACCGGAACAAACAAACCCGTAGGAATTCAGCGGCAGGGGGGCCAAGGCCATGTCAGGGGTGATCATCATCCCGTTTGAACAGGTGATGGTACTGCCGTCCTCGCTCATCGTGTACCAGCGGTAGAGTTGCTGCTTGGTCAGCTGGTTGGCAATGCGCAGCGGTTCGATCGCAGCGGCAACAGCCAGCATCGTCGCCTTGGGCAACAAAAGAAAATAGAAGTCTTCGGGCGGGCCATCAAATTCCATCGGAAAATTGGCGGAGGCGGCGCGCTGGATGAAACGATCTTGCTGCATTGGCTTTCTGCTGTCGACGATGGTTTGGGCAGGGGCTGACTGTCTTTACCCTGCGGTATGGAGTTTGGCTTGATCATTTGCGACTATTTACTGTCGCACTGACGTCCTTTTGCGGGTTTTTGTCGTCTTGGATGGAAGATCGAGCTGTTTCCGACGTCTTCTGCGCATTTTTGCGACAAGGGGTCGCTATTCGCCAAACTCAGGGCGTGCCGCACGCGCATCTAGGTCGCGAATGCAATCTGTGAATGTGGTCGCGTGGCATGAATGTTGAATATCGAAAACGTCCGTCGGGTGTCTGCGTGGATATTAGATTTACGCGGCACGAAATCGCGGCAAGAGATAACAGCACTGAAGGCGATCCCTTCACAGGCGTATTAAATTCTAAGGCGTCCCCTTGCAGCCCAGAGGGGGCAGGACTAAGACTCAGTTAGTACCTTTGTGATAGGGGTGCTTCAGATAGGAACAGGCAGGCGACTATGAACGATCCGATTGATACTTACATGAACACCCTGGTACCGATGGTGGTAGAGCAGACCAGCCGCGGTGAGCGGGCCTATGATATTTTCTCGCGTCTGCTGAAAGAGCGGATCATTTTCCTGAACGGTCCAGTGCATGACGGTATGTCGTCGCTGATCGTTGCGCAGCTGCTGCACCTTGAGGCGGAAAACCCGTCCAAAGAAATCAGCATGTACATCAACAGCCCCGGTGGCGTCGTGACCTCTGGCCTGTCGATCTACGACACCATGCAGTACATCAAACCCAAGGTATCGACGCTGGTGATTGGTCAGGCGGCGTCCATGGGCTCGCTGCTGCTGACTGCTGGTGATGCAGGCATGCGTTTCTCGCTGCCGAACAGCCGTGTAATGGTGCACCAGCCTTCCGGTGGCTATCAGGGGCAGGCAACGGACATCATGATCCACGCCCAGGAAACCCAGAAGCTGAAAACCCGTCTGAACGAAATCTACGTCAAGCACACCGGCCGCACCTACGAAGAGGTTGAGGCTGGTCTGGAGCGTGACAACTTCATGTCGCCCGAAGAGGCCAAGGAATGGGGCCTGATCGATGAGATCGTGACCAACCGCGCCAAATCCGGCGACGAAGGCGACAGCTAAAACAACAGTCGCACACGGGCGTTAACGCGCCCGTGTGACGTTTTTGCATTGTAGCTGCCTGAGGGCTGTCTTAAGCTACCTCTGAACGAGGAGCAGCCAAGGCGCAGGATCCGACGGGTCTGCCCGCGCAGCAGCTGAATAACCTGAGACTTCAGGCCTGAAAGGGACGAAATGGCGAACAATTCCGGTGGTGACAGCAAAAATACGCTCTATTGCTCTTTCTGCGGCAAGAGCCAGCACGAGGTGCGCAAGCTGATTGCCGGCCCGACCGTTTTCATCTGTGATGAATGCGTCGAGCTTTGCATGGACATCATCCGCGAAGAGACCAAATCCGCGGGTCTGAAATCCTCCGAAGGGGTGCCAACCCCGATGGATATCTGCAACGTGCTGGACGATTACGTGATCGGTCAGGCGACAGCCAAACGGGTGCTGTCGGTAGCGGTTCACAATCACTACAAACGTCTGAACCACGCACAGAAATCCGGCGATATCGAACTGTCGAAATCCAACATCCTGCTGATCGGCCCGACCGGCTGTGGTAAAACGCTGCTGGCGCAGACGCTGGCGCGCATTCTGGATGTGCCCTTCACCATGGCCGACGCAACTACCTTGACCGAGGCGGGCTATGTCGGTGAAGACGTTGAAAACATCATCCTGAAACTGCTGCAGGCTTCGGAATACAATGTGGAACGCGCGCAGCGCGGTATCGTCTACATTGACGAGGTGGATAAAATCACCCGCAAATCCGAAAACCCCTCGATCACCCGCGACGTATCGGGTGAGGGTGTGCAGCAGGCCCTGCTGAAGCTGATGGAAGGCACCGTTGCCTCCGTGCCGCCGCAAGGTGGCCGCAAGCATCCGCAGCAGGAATTCCTGCAGGTCGACACCACCAACATTCTGTTCATTTGCGGCGGCGCATTCGCCGGTCTGGACAAGATCATCGGTCAGCGCGGCAAAGGATCCGCAATGGGCTTTGGCGCTGATGTGCGCGAAAACGATGATCGTGGTGTGGGTGAGTTGTTCAAGGATCTGGAACCCGAAGACCTGCTGAAATTCGGCCTGATCCCGGAATTTGTTGGCCGTCTGCCGGTTCTGGCAACGCTGGAAGATCTGGATCAAGACGCGCTGGTCACCATCCTGACCCAGCCGAAGAACGCGCTGATCAAACAGTACCAGCGCCTGTTTGAGCTGGAGGACACACAGCTGACCTTCACCGATGACGCGCTGCAAGCGATCGCCAAACGTGCGATCGAGCGGAAAACCGGTGCCCGTGGTTTGCGTTCGATCCTTGAGGATATCCTGCTGGACACCATGTTCGACCTGCCCGGTCAGGACAGCGTGACTGAGGTTGTGGTGAACGAGGATGCGGTCACATCTGATGCACAGCCGCTGATGATCCACGGCGAACAGAAAGAAGAAGCCAGCGCCAGCTAAAGCGTTCAGGTTTCACAGAAGTGATGAGGGTCGGCCATGTGCCGGCCCTTGTCGTTTGTGCGATCGTGGGCAAGGGGGCGCTGCCCCCTTCTTTGCTGCGCAAATTCATCCGCCGAGATACTTTGGGAGCAGAGAAGGCGCCTTTCAATGTTCCCCAAATACTCAAAGTCGCGGTTAGCGTTACTCTTGCGCGACACCACGTTTTCGGGCAACGGAGGAGCCAAGAGAAGGAGACAACACCATGACTATTAAACGTATTTCCACCGGCAGCGAGTTTGAGGCCAAGATCGGCTATTGCCGCGCGGTTGTTGCAGGTGGCTTTGTGCATGTGGCTGGCACCGTGGGTGCAGGCGACACCGTCGAAGAGCAGTGCAAAGCGGCGCTGGCCACCATTGAAAACGCGCTGAAAGAGGCTGGCAGCAGCTTTGAACATGCGGTGCGTGTGAACTACTATCTGCCGGATGCTGCGGAATTTGAACCCTGCTGGCCGATTCTGTCCGCCACCTTTGGCGACAACCCGCCCGCCGCCACGATGGTAGAGTGTAATCTGATCGACCCGAAATTCCGGATCGAGATCGAATTGACCGCTCTGTTGCCGTAACATCGCGGCAATATCCTGCGCTATAGGGGCGCAGAGGGCCTGCAGTGGCGCTGACCACTGGACCTTTGCGCCCTTATGGGCCATATCTTCTCTCAAGTTATTCGCGAGGTAGCCATGGGCATTCTGAACACTCTTCTGCGCGCCGTCACCTGGTGGGACGGTCAGACCCTGAACACCCAGCTTTATACCGCCCGTAAAGGTGTGAAAGTTGGTGAAGATGACCAAGGCAATAAATTCTACACCTCCAAAGACGGCAAGCGCCGCTGGGTGATCTACAACGGTGAAGTTGAGGCAAGCCGCATCAGCCCCGATTGGCACGGTTGGCTGCACCACACCTTTGATGAGCTGCCCAGCGACAAGCCGCTGCCGCACAAAGACTGGGAAAAGCCGCATCTGGAAAACCTGACCGGCACCGCCATGGCCTATGCGCCTGCGGGGTCCATCCGTCGTGTTGAACCAAGCGAGCGCCGCGACTACGAAGCATGGTCGCCGGAATAACACACCATTCAGTTCTGATTGTTTAATCTGCGGGCCAAGCCTGCGCTGTTTTGCGAGAAGCGAGGGCTGCAATGTCCACTAATCCGACCGAAGTAGCCGTAGGCGCACTGGTTCTGGCTGCGGCCATTGGCTTTGTCGCTTATGCGGGGCAGGTGACTGGTTTTAGCTCTTCGACGGGCGGTTACCCTTTGACCGCGTCTTTCCGGTCATTGGAAGGGGTCAGCGTCGGCACCGATGTACGTCTCGCTGGTGTCAAAGTGGGATCCGTCACCGATGTGGCATTGAACCCACAGACTTTCCGTGCGGATACGGAAATCACCGTCCAAAACGGCATCGATATTCCCGATGACAGCGCGATTGTGATCAGTTCCGAGGGACTTTTGGGTGGCAACTACGTCGAAATCGTTCCAGGCGGTTCGCCATTCAACTTCGAACCCGGGGCCGAGGTTGAGGATACGCAGGGCGCGGTTTCCTTGGTATCGCTGTTGATGAAGTTCGTGTCCGGAGGCGACGAATGATCCGTGCCGCTGCTGTGTTTTCGCTGTCCGCGCTGATCGGGACTGCCGTGTCGGCGCAGGACTATGTCAGCGCCGATGGCGCAATGATGCGTGGTCTGGATAAGGTCAACGGCGAAACGCAGGATCTGGATATTGCGACCGGCGGGTCGGCCATTTTTGGCGATCTGCGCGTCCGACTGGGCGGTTGTCGCTATCCGGCGGATAACCCGTCGGGGGAAGCCTTTGCCTTTGTCACCATTGAAAAAGTGCCAAGTCAGGAACAAGTGTTCGAGGGTTGGATGATGGCTTCCGCACCGGCGCTGAACGCGCTGGATCACCCGCGTTATGATGTCTGGGCATTGCGCTGCAAGACACCCGCGGCAGAGTGATCGACGCCTTCTACATCGAAAAATGCCCCTTCGCGTAGTGCTTCACCTAGCAGCTGCTGGTAGTCCGCGCGTGGGATTTCAATCGCCCCCAGCGACGCAAGGTGGGGGGTGATGAATTGGGTGTCAAACAGGGTGAACCCCGTTTGCACCAGATGATCGACCAAATAGGCCAGCGCAATCTTTGACGCATCGCGGCGATAGGAAAACATGCTTTCGCCAAAGAAGGCACGACCCAGTGTGACACCATAGACGCCACCGGCCAGTTTGCCGTCCATCCACACCTCTAGGGAATGGGCGCGGCCCATGCGGTGTAGGGCCATGTACAGCGCGTGGATTGTCGGGTTGATCCAAGTCTCTTCGCGGTCCGCACAGCCACGCAGAACCGCCTCAAAGGCGCTGTTGATGCGGATCTCATAGGCACCACGACGAATGGTCCGCGCCAGCGAGCGGGAGATGTGGAACTGATCCAGGGGGAAGATGCCGCGCTCGCGCGGGTCGACCCAGAACACGTCGGGATCGTCGCGGCTTTCTGACATCGGAAAAATGCCCTGCGCATAGCCGGACAGCAGGATCTGGGGGGTGAGCGTAAATTCGTCCTTCATACGCCTGTCCTTTGATCCGAAAAGGGGCCGCGGTTTGAACCGCAGCCCCTCAGGGCCTTAGCCCATGTTCTTTTCCAGCCACTGTTCTAGCCAGTGGATGTTGTAGTTGCCGGTGTGGATATCATCCTCCTGCAACAGGGCACCGAATAGCGGCACGGTGGTGTCGATACCATCGATGATCAACTCACCCAGTGCGCGGTCCAGACGCGCCAGCGCTTCGGCGCGGTCGCGGCCATGCACGATCAGCTTGCCGATCAGGCTGTCGTAGTACGGCGGGATCGAGTAGCCGTCATAAAGCGCCGAATCCATCCGCACACCCAGACCACCGGGGGCGTGGTAGGCAGTGATTTTGCCCGGGCATGGGGCAAAGTTCGGCAGCTTTTCCGCGTTGATCCGTACCTCGATCGAGTGACCGTTGATCTCCAGATCGTCTTGGCTGAACGACATCGGCAGGCCTTCGGCGACACGGATCTGTTCGCGTACCAGATCAACACCAAAGATGCCTTCGGTCACGGGGTGTTCCACCTGCAAACGGGTGTTCATTTCGATGAAATAAAACTCGCCGTTTTCATAGAGGAATTCGATCGTGCCGGCGCCGATGTAGTTGATCTTGGCAACCGCATCCGCACAGACCTTACCGATGGCCGCGCGCTCTGCAGGGGTGATGCAGGGGCCGGGGGCCTCTTCAAACACCTTCTGGTGACGGCGCTGCAGCGAACAGTCGCGTTCACCAAGGTGAACCGCCTTACCCTTGCCGTCGCCAAATACCTGAATTTCGATGTGGCGTGGGGTGGTGAGGTATTTTTCAATGTAGACCTCATCGTTGCCAAAGGCGGCTTTGCCTTCGGCGCGGGCGGTCATGAATGCCTCTTCCATGTCAGCGGCGGTTTGCGCCACCTTCATGCCACGGCCACCGCCACCAGCGGTTGCCTTGATGATCACCGGATAACCGATTTCCTCACCAATGCGCTTGGCTGCGGCCAGATCAGGCACGCCACCGTCAGAACCCGGAACGCATGGAACGCCCAGCTCTTTCATGGTGTCCTTGGCGGTGATTTTGTCACCCATGACGCGGATGTGTTCCGCGGTCGGGCCGATAAAGGCTAGACCGTGATCTTCGACAATTTGTACGAAGTTCGCGTTCTCGGACAGGAAGCCATAGCCCGGGTGGATCGCCTGTGCGCCTGTCACTTCGCAGGCAGCGATAATCGCGGGGATCGACAGGTAGCTTTCAGTGCCGGAGGGCGGGCCGATGCAGACGGATTCATCAGCCATGCGTACGTGCATGGCATCGGCATCTGCGGTGGAATGTACCGCTACCGATTTGATGCCCATCTCGCGGCAGGCGCGGATCACGCGCAGCGCAATCTCACCCCGGTTCGCAATCAGGATTTTTTCAAACATCTCTGTGCCTTACTCGATGATGACCAGCGGGGCGCCAAATTCAACGGCACCGCCGTCTTCGACCAGAATACGTTTCACGGTGCCCGATTTCGGCGCCGGGATCTGGTTCATGGTTTTCATCGCTTCGATGATCAGCAGGGTCTGGCCTTCGCTGACCTGTGCGCCAACGCTGATAAAGGACGGTGCGCCAGGTTCCGGCTGCAGATACACGGTGCCAACCATCGGCGAGGTTACGGCGCCGGGGTGGCTGGCAGGATCCTCTGCGGCAGCAGGGGCTGCGGCGGGGGCGGCAGCGGCAGGTGCTGCGGCAACAGGCGCGGCGGCCACGGGGGCGGCTGCAACGGGCGCTGCGATATGAACAGGTGCCTCGGTGGCGCGGCTAACGCGGACGTTCAGGCTGTCGTTGTCGCCGTATTCGCGCATCACTTCCAGCTCGGTCAGATCGTTTGCGGCCAGCAGTTCAGCCAGTGCCTGAATAAATGCGACGTCGGAGTCGTGTTTCTTAGTCATTGTTCCCTCGACCGGTTTTTTGGTGGGCGACGATACGGTTGCGCCCAATCCCCATCTGGACGCCTTATAAGCCATCCTTGACGAAGCGGAAAGCGCCCATATGCGAGATAAAGTGGGGGTTTAACGCAAAAAATTCGAGGGGAATTGCGAAAAAAATGCCTCAGCTTTGAAAATAGAGGTCGTGTTTGCGACGTAACGGCAGAATCACAAACATGTGTCGCGTCAAAGTGGCATGCCGGACAGTTTAGCGACCAGTTCTGCCAATTTACGGGCCTGAAACTTCTCCAGCAGGCGGGCGCGATAGACTTCGACCGTGCGGTAAGACAGGTTCAACTCCAACCCGATTTCCTTACTGGTCAGGCCTCGACACGTCAGGATGGCTACTTCGCGTTCGCGCTGTGTCAACTCGACGATGGGGCGCTCATCGGACAGATCGGTCACCGACCAGATGCCGCGTTGAAATGGATCATCGGGCGTCAGGGACTGACCGCGCACCCGGCACCAGAACAATTCGCCAGAACGGCGTTTCATCACCCGTTCATCGGAATACCGACCGGTTTCCTGCATCGCCGCCAGACCACGGGCGCCGATCGCTTCGTAGTCTTCGGCGCTGGCGTAGAAATTGGCGAAGGGTTCATTGGCGAAACTGTCCACCGCGCCGCCGAAGGTTTCGGCAAATTGGCGATTGCAGCCGCGAATGATGCGGTTTTCCAGCATGCACAGGCCTACAGGTGCAAATTCAAACCCTAGCTCTGCCAGATCCATGCTGTCGCTCCCCCTCAACTCGGGGCTGTTTTAGCAAGGGGCGCAGCAAAAGGCATCTGCAAACTGCGCCCCACCGTGTTTCTATCAGATCGTGGCTTGATCCGGTGTTGCGTTGATCACTCTTCGAAGTCGCGCGATTGCATGTCGGGCAGGGTGAAATCTTCGGTGTGGACAACGACGTCCTGCCCGTTTGTCAGAATGATGCCATAGGCGCCGGGTTCGGGGACCGAATGGCCAAAACCTTCTTGGCCAAGGATCATAGGCATCTGGTGGCAGGTGCTTTTGAATACGGTCATCGACTGGTTCTGAACGGTGGCGGTGATGGTGCGGTGGATATGACCGGCAAAGATGTGGCGGACATTGTACTGTCCGGTCAGCGCCAGCAGCTCATCGGCGTTTACCAGCCCGATGCCATCCATCCCGTTGAACCCTGTGTCAAAGGGTGGGTGGTGCAGGAACAGTAGGCAGGGTTTGTCGCCCGCATCGCGCAACACCTGTTCCAACCAGTTAAGGCGGGCAGGGCACAGGCGCCCCGCATGTTCAACGGCGGCCTCTGTATCCAGCGTGTCTAGGCTGATCAGGCGCACATCGGGCAGATCGACAACCGATTGCACAAACCCATCCGCCGTGACGGGGGCATCAGGGAATGTGGCGCAGAACGGGCCCCGCAGGTCATGATTGCCCATCAGCATCGTCGCCGGCCACGGCAGGTCCGCCAGCAGCGGTTTCAGTGCTTGATATTGAGCAGCTGAACCTTCGTGTGTCAGGTCGCCTGTCAGCATCAGGTGATCCGCATCAGGGTGCAGGCGCGCCGCATGGGCCAGACCTTCGTGCAGGCGTTCCACAGGGTTGAGATCAATGATGGTTTCAGGCGGCACAGTGATGTGCAGGTCGGTCATGACCAAAATTTTCGACATGTGAGTGTCCATTACTTGATAGATGTCGGCTGGCAGTGGCTGCTCTTGTGAACCGCCTGAATGACAGCGCAGTGATTGCCCAGTGACAGCACTGTGTGTCAGCTACGTTACAAAAGCAAACGGCCCGCGCAAGGGCGGGCCGTTTTGTGGATTGTACTGTGTTTAGCGGTTCATCCGGTTTTCGATCAGATCGTCCACCACTGACGGATCCGCCAAGGTCGAGGTATCGCCAAGCGCGCCGAAGTCATCTTCGGCAATCTTGCGCAGGATGCGGCGCATGATCTTGCCAGAACGGGTCTTCGGCAGGCCAGGGGCCCATTGGATCAGATCCGGCGCGGCAATCGGGCCAATTTCGGTCCGCACCCAAGTGCGCAGCTCTTTGCGCAGCTCTTCGCTGGGTTCTTCGCCATTCATCAGGGTGACATAACAATAGATGCCTTGGCCCTTGATGTCGTGGGGGTAACCGACCACCGCGGCCTCGGCCACTTTGGCATGGGCGACCAGTGCGCTTTCCACCTCAGCGGTGCCCATCCGGTGGCCAGAAACGTTGATCACGTCATCCACACGCCCGGTGATCCAATAGTCGCCATCGGCGTCACGGCGACAACCATCGCCGGAGAAGTAGTAGCCGTGGTAATCGGCAAAATACGTCTTCTCAAACCGTTCGTGATCCCCCCAAACGGATCGCATTTGACCGGGCCAGCTGTCCTTGATCGCCAGCACGCCTTCGGCGGCGGTGTCGTGGATTTCTTCACCCGTCTGTGGTTCCAGCAGCACCGGCTGCACGCCAAAGAACGGCTTGGTCGCGGACCCCGGTTTCAGGGCGGTTGCACCGGGCAGGGGGGTCAACATATGACCGCCGGTTTCGGTCTGCCACCATGTATCGACGATGGGACGGCTGCCCTTGCCGACCACGTCGTTGTACCAGTTCCATGCTTCGGGGTTGATCGGCTCACCCACGGTGCCCAAGAGTTTCAGATCGCTGAGGTCGTATTTCTCGACGAACTCATTGCCCTGACCCATCAGCGCACGGATGGCGGTGGGGGCGGTGTAGAACTGATTGACGTTGTGTTTCTCACATACGGCCCAGAACCGGCCCGCATCGGGGTAGGTGGGCACACCTTCGAACATCACCGTGGTGCCGCCATTGGCCAAGGGGCCATAGACGATATAGCTGTGCCCCGTGACCCAGCCCACATCAGCGGTACACCAGTACACATCCCCTTCGTGGTAATCGAAGGTGTATTGATGGGTCATCGCCGCATAGACCAGATACCCGCCGGAGGAATGCACAACCCCCTTGGGTTTGCCGGTGGAGCCGGAGGTGTAGAGGATGAACAGCGGATCTTCGGCATTCATCGGACGCGGTGGGCAGTCAGGGCTGGCGGTTTCCATCAGCGCCTTTACATCCACATCACGGCCATCCACCCAAGTGGTCTGATCGCCAGTGTGTTTGACCACCAGACAGCGCACCTTGTCCGAACAATGCAGCAGCGCCTGATCGGCGTTGGATTTCAGCGCGGTGCGACGGCCACCGCGCGGGGCGGTGTCGGCGGTGATCAGCAGCTTTGCCTCACTGTCGTTGATGCGGTTGGCCAGCGCGTCGGGGCTGAAGCCTGCAAAAACGATGGAATGAATGGCGCCGATGCGGGCACAGGCCAGCATCGCATAGGCCGCTTCGGGGATCATTGGCAGGTAGATCACCACACGGTCGCCCCGCATCACGCCCTGTGACAGCAGGACGTTGGCGAACCGGTTCACCTTTTCGGACAGTTCATTATAGGTGATGTGCAGGGCAGGGTCGTTTGGATCATCGGGTTCCCAGATGATCGCGGTCTGGTTGCCACGGGTCGGCAGGTGGCGGTCGATGCAGTTGGCGGCGACGTTCAAAACGCCATCCTCAAACCATTTGATCGACACCTCACCCAGTTTGAAATTGGTGTCTTTTACCTTGGTGAACGGTTCGATCCAATCAATGCGCTTGCCGTGTTCCCCCCAGAAGGCTTCGGGGTCGTTTACGGATGCGGCATACATTTCCTGATATTTTTCAGCGTTGATATGGGCCTTGGCTGCAAAATCGGCTGGCACCGGATAGACGGCGTCTGACATTGTGGGCTCCTCCCTCGATCCCTTAAGTGCATAGACCCGCCTCTGACGAGGCGGGCGAAATGCGTGATGTATGGTGTTCTTTGATGGCCTAGGTGATGGGGCCATTAGATGGCGAGGTATTCCTCCCGCAGTTCTTTGTTCTGCAGTACCTCTGCTGCCGATCCGTCGAACACAACATTTCCGGTATCAAGGATCACGGATCTGTCGGCAAGTTCAAGGGCACGGACCGCATTTTGTTCCACAATTACGGTTGTAATGCCCTGTTCCTTAATCTTGCGCAGGGTGCGTTCAATCTCGTCCACGATCACCGGCGCCAGCCCTTCATAGGGTTCATCCAGCAGCAGCACCTTAATGTCACGCGCCAAGGCCCGCGCAATTGCAAGCATCTGCTGTTCACCACCCGAAAGCGTCACACCTTCCTGCTGGCGACGTTCGCCAAGGCGGGGGAACAGCTCATACAGGCGTTCCAGCGACCAGCCGATGGGCGGGGCGATCTGTGCCAGTTTCAGGTTTTCCTCAACCGTCAGGCCGGGGATGATGCGGCGATCTTCGGGCACCAATGCCAGACCGGCGCGCGATGCCTCATGCGAACTCATCAGGTGCAGCGGCTGGTGGTCCAGCCAAACCTCACCGCGCTTGATCTCTGGATCATCCAGACGGGCGATGGCACGCAGGGTCGATGTCTTGCCCGCGCCGTTACGGCCCAGAAGCGCAAGGATTTCACCTTCGTGTACGTTAAAATCAACGCCCTGCACGATGTAGCTTTCGCCGTAGTAAGCGTGCAGATCCCAGACCGACAGAAAGGCGGGGGCGGTTTCGGCAAGGTTGTGACCTTTGGAAAAGTCGGGTTTTACGTTCATATCCTGCCCTCCTTATGCGGTTTCGCCCAGGTAGGCTTCGCGCACCTTGGGGTTGCCTTTGATGTTTTCGGGATCATCCTCGACCAGCGGGGTGCCCTGCGCCAGAACGGTGATCCGGTTGGCGAGGGAGAACACAACATGCATGTCGTGTTCAATGATGGCGATGGTGATGTCACGCTCGTCTGAGATCTGTTTGAGCAGATCAATGGTGTTGTTGGTGTCGGCGCGCGCCATACCGGCGGTGGGTTCGTCCAGCAAGAGCAGCTTTGGCTCCTGTGCCAGACACATACCGATCTCAAGGCGGCGTTTGTCCCCCCGCGACATTGAAGAGGCGTGCATGCCGTGCTTGTCGGCCATGTTCATCTCTTCCAGCATGTGATCTGCGGCATCGACGATTTCGCGTTCCTTCAGCATGTCCTTGATCGCATGCATGCGGAACGCACCGTCCCGTTTGGCAAAGATCGGGATCATCATGTTTTCCCGCACGGTCAGATCACCGAAGATTTCGGGGGTCTGGAACACGCGGGAAATACCCATCTGGTTGATCTCATAGGGTTTGCGTCCCAGCACCGACTGACCGTTGAACATCACCGATCCGGTGTCGGGGATCAGCTTGCCCACCAGACAGTTCAGCAGGGTGGATTTGCCCGCGCCGTTGGGGCCGATGATGGCGTGAACTGAGTTTTCTTTCACACTCAGGTTCACATCCCCCAGCGCCTGCAACCCGCCGAAACGTTTGTTGACGCCTTTGACTTCTAGGATACCCATGTTTGTATCTCCTTCTCAGGCTTATTCGGCAGGTTCGGCTTTGGCCGACCCATCGGTGTTGTTAGGCTCTTTCTTGCGGCTGAACCGTGCGCCAATGCGCTTGCCCAGTTCCACAAGACCGCCGGGCACAAAGATGATCACAAGCATGAAGATCACGCCGGTAGTGATGTGCCACTGTTTGCCCACGAACAGGTTGGTGATCGCGATGAAGAAGTCCGACAGCCCATCCGGCATGAAGGAGAACCAGCTCTCCAGCACGCTTTTGTTGATCTTGGACAGGATGTTTTCCATGTACTTCAGCAGACCGGATCCCAGCACCGGACCAATCAGCGTGCCCGCGCCACCAAGGATGGTCATGATCACTACCTCACCGGATGCGGTCCAGAACATACGTTCCGCGCCCACCTGCGTGTCCATCGCAACCAACAGACCACCTGCCAGACCAGCATACATGCCAGAGATGACGAAAGCGGCCAGAGTGTAGGGTTTCGGGTTCAGGCCGGTGTAGTTCAGGCGGTGTTGGTTCGATTTTACCGAACGCAGCATCATGCCAAAGGGCGAGCGGAAGATGCGGATCGACAGGTAGAAGGCGGCCAGCATCGCGGCTGCGGCAATGTAGTAGCCCGCGTTGAAGGTGAAGGACCATGCGCCCACGTTCATCTTGTGGCTGGCGCCCATTTCCAGACCGAACAAATGTGCTTTGGGCGTTGCGCCCTCTGCCAGTGCGGCGTCCAGAATACGCGGATCGCTAACTTTTGGCTGCAGGCCGGTTTCACCACCGGTCAGCACGCCGCCGAACAGTTGGCCAAACAGGTCCGAATAGGCCAGCTGATACATCATCATCGCAAAGGCCAGCGTCAGGATCGAGAAGTAGATGCCCGAGCGGCGCAGCGAAATCCAACCCACGAGGAAGCTGATCAGACCCGCCACGATGACCGAAATGATGATCGCGGGAATGACGTTCATGGTCAGCAGTTTCATCATCCAGATCGCCGCGTAGGATCCCACACCGAGGAAGGCCGCGTGACCAAAGGACAGGTAGCCGGTGAGGCCGAACAGGATGTTGAACCCAATGGCAAAGATGCCAAAGATCACAAAACGCTGCATCAGGTCGGGATACCCCGCGTTGAACTGCGCCATGGCGGACCCTTCGGGGAAGGGGTTCAGGATAAAGGGTGCGAACAGCGCCAGAATGGCGACGACTATCAGCAGGGTGGTGTCTTGTTTATTCAAGCCAAACATAGATCAGTCCTCCATCACGCCTTTGCGACCCATCAGGCCACGGGGACGTGTCAACAGAATGATGATGGCGACCAGGTAGATGATGACCTGGTTAATACCGGGGATGAAGGCGATGACCTCACGCATGGAGGCAAAGCTTTCGAGGATGCCCAGCAGGAAACCTGCCGCAACCGCACCGGGCAGAGAGCCCATGCCGCCGACAACCACCACAACGAAGCTCAGGACGAGGAAGTCCATGCCCATATGATAGTTCGGCGCGTTGATCGGCCCGTACATCACCCCCGCCAGACCGGCGACTGCAGCCGCCAGGCCGAACATGATGGTGAAACGCTTGTCGATGTCGATGCCCAGAAGGCCAACGGTTTCACGATCCGCCATGCCCGCACGGACAACCATGCCGAAAGTGGTGAATTGCAGGAAGGCAAAGACGGCACCGATGATCAGCGCTGCAAAGCAGAAGTAGACCAGACGCCAGTAGGGGTAGATGATGACGTTGGGATCAAAACCCAGCATCGCGCCGAAATCGAAGGACCCTTTGAAGGCCGCAGGTGCGGGGGTCGGGATCGGGTTGGCGCCGTAGTAGTACTTGATGACTTCCTGCAGCACGATCGCCAGACCAAAGGTCACCAGAATCTGATCCGCATGCGGACGCTTGTAGAAATGCTTGATCAAACCGCGTTCCATGATGAAACCGATGGCGATCATAACCGGAATGGCAAAGAAGATTGCCAAGGGAACCGACCAGTCAATGATCGAGGCACCAGCGCTTTCGCCAAAGATGTCATAGACATAAGGAACCTGAATTTTCGCTGGGTTGCCCAGGAAGTCGGTCTTGGTGGGATCGATGACCGTATGGCTCAGGGTCAGGATCTTGTTGAGGGTCACAGCACAAAACGCGCCGATCATGAACAGCGCCCCATGCGCAAAGTTCACAACGCCCAGCGTGCCGAAGATAAGTGTAAGTCCCAGCGCGATCAGCGCATAGGCCGAGCCTTTGTCGAGCCCGTTCAGGATTTGGAGGATTATAGCGTCCATTGTCCCACCCTTGTGTCGGAGTGTGGAGAGAGCCTCCGCAGCGGGAGGCAGGCAGTCATTTTAGAAGGGGAGGATGGGGGCGCAGGGCCCCCATCCTTTGTGGCCGTTTAGGCGCCGCCGTTACAGGCGCCGAGGTTGCCACCAAAGATCGAGGCGTCGTATTCAACCTGACCACGCGGGGTGATCTCAACGATCTCCAGCAGGTCAAACTCGGACGTCGGGTTCTCTTTACCTTTCACAACCAGCACGTCTTTGAAGCACTGGTGGTCTTCTGCGCGGTAGAGCGTCTTGCCGTTGCCCAGACCGTCGAACTCGAAGCCTTCCAGTGCGGCAGCGACGCCACAGGGGTTGAAGGTGCCGGCACGCTGACAGGCGTCTGCATAGAGCAGGGTCTGTACGTAGCAGGTGTGCGCAGCCTGGCTCGGCGGGAAGCCGTACTTGGTGCCGAAGGATTTAACGAAGGCTTTGGTGCCCTCATCCTGCAGAGACCAGTGCCAGTTTGCCGAACCGTAGATGCCTTTGATGTTGGCACCCGCACCGCGCGCCATCAGACGCGAGAACAGCGGAACAACGATTTCGAAGTTGTGACCGTTCACCTGTTTTTCACGCAGGCCGAACTGAACCGCATTGGTGAGCGAGTTCACCATGTTGCCGCCGTAGTGGTTCAGAACCAGAACGTCTGCACCCGACTGCAGTACCGGCGCAATGTAGGACGAGAAGTCGGTCTGTGTCAGCGGGGTTTTCACCGCAGCCACAGTTTCCCAGCCCATTGCTTCGGTCGAGGTACGCACCGCTTCTTCGGTGGTGTAGCCCCAGTTGTAGTCGGCGGTCAGGTGATAGGCCTTACGGTCTTTACCGTAGTTGTTGGCCAGGATCGGCGCCAGTGCAGCACCCGACATGTAGGAGTTGAAGAAGTGGCGGAAGCCATTGGCCCGCTTATCTTTACCCGTGGTGTCGTTGGAGTGGGTCAGACCCGCCATGAAGATCACGCCTGCCTCTTGGCAGAGCGCCTGTACAGCAACAGCCACACCCGAGCTTGAGCCGCCGGTGATCATCACCGCGCCGTCTTTTTCGATCATCGACTTGGCCGATGCACGCGCAGCGTCGGATTTGGTCTGGGTGTCGCCGGTCACATATTCGACCTTCTTGCCCAGAATACCGGTGCCGTCCAAGGCCTTGGACGAGAAGGTGTTCAGCATACCACCGTCGCCGCCGCCGTTGATGTGCTCAACCGCCAGCTCATAGGCGCGCAGTTCGTCTGCACCTTCGTCAGCATAGGGGCCGGACTGAGGTACGTTGAAGCCCAGCGTCACGGTGCTACCGGTGGGTTCGTTGGTGTAGGCGGCAGCAGATTGCGCTGTGAAAATGGTTGGCACCGCCAGCCCGGCGCCAGCAACGGCCCCCGACTTCAGCACGCCACGACGAGACATGTTGGTCTTGGTCATATATTCCTCCCGTTTTATGAAGTGTGGCGCCGCCTCCTCTTGCGTCACCACGGGCACATTCGTGCAAATTCATTATCGGGTGCGGTTGGAAAATTACGCAATAACGTGCATTTCCGTAATATTTTTTTTGTAAATTTTTGAACGGTACCATAGTATACTTTGTAAAGAAATTATTCTGCGACGCAGAAGTGGCTTGATTTCAGTGGGAAAATAAAATGCCGCAAGGGCAACTTACCGGAACGCGTATTCGTGAGCGGCGGCTCATGCAGGGTCTGCGACAGGCCGAATTGGCGCAAAAAGCGGGCATTTCCGCCTCCTATCTCAATTTGATTGAACATAATAGGCGCAGAATCGGCGGCAAATTGCTGCTCTCTCTGGCCGAAGCGTTGAAAGTGGAGCCATCCCTACTGTCCGAAGGGGCAGAGGCGACGTTAATTGCCACCCTCGGAGAGGCGCGTGCCGCTGATCCTGAAGCAACGCGCGAAGAGGAAACTCCCGAAGCATTCGCTGGGCGATACCCCGGATGGGCGGAGTTGCTGACGCGTCGTCATCGTCGCGTTTTGGAATTGGAACGCACGGTCGAGGTGTTGAATGATCGCCTGACCCATGACCCGTTTCTCGCAGCGGCCTTGCATGAGGTGTTGTCGACAGTCACTGCGATCCGGTCCACGGCAGGCATTCTGGCCGATACCCCTGAATTGGAACCCGAATGGCGGGACCGATTTTATCGTAACCTGAACGAAGATGCCGCGCGTCTGGCGGATGGGGCGCAGGGCTTGGTTGCCTATTTGGACGAAGGCGGAGATTCCGATGGTGGTCTGACCACCCCGCAGGAAGAGGTCGAGGCATTCCTGCGCGACACCAAGTATCATATTGCTGCGCTAGAAACGGGTCCGTCCACTGCGCGCGGCGCGACACCCCTCAAAGCGCCCAAGGCGGCCGAACGGATCGAGGAAATAGTGGCGCGTGCGGACGTGTTGCAAACCACGGCAGGGCGGGGGGGCAGTACGATCGCACTTGTTGCGCTATGCCGAAGACGCCCGCGACATGCCCCTTGCTGATGTGTTGAGTTGTTTGCGCGATGTCGGGCCGGATCCGGCCTTGGTCGCGCGCAATTTCGGCGTCAGTTTGCCGCGTGCCATGCGGCGCCTTGCGGATTTGCCAACAGATGCGGATGACGTGCCCGAAATGGGGTTGGTCAGCTGTGATGCCTCAGGGACGCTGATTTTCCGCAAACCGCTGGATGGATTTTCATTGCCGCGTTTCGGTGCCGCTTGCCCCAAGTGGCCGTTATTTCAGGCGTTGTCGCAACCGATGATGCCCTTGCATCGTAGTGTGCATCAGGATGTGCGGGGTGAGGCGGTCTTTGATGCCTATGCGGTCGCAGAACCTGCCGAAGCCCCCAGTTTTAACACGCCGCCTTTGTATCAGGCACATATGTTATTGGTGGCCCGGGACGGTTGGGATGCGGTGGCAGGTTCCGGTCGCAAACGATCTGCGGCTGCCACGGCGGCGCCAGCGACTGCTTTGGGGATTAGCTGCCGGATTTGTCCCTTGAACGACTGTAGCGCGCGGCGTGAACCATCAATCCTCGCGGGGGTGTAAGCTTGGGTTTTGACACATCGCGTTAAACGCGCGATAAAGTCCGTCGGGAGAGGGCGCTTTCGTCATTGTGCAATGGCGCCCCGGGGGGAAGGAGAGGTGCAGTTTCGTGGGCAAAAGTGTTCTTGTCATCGAAGATGAACCAAACATCATCGAAGCGATTTCATTTATTTTATCGCGTGACGGCTGGGCTGTCGCGACGCATTCCAATGGCCATGATGCTGTTGATGTCGTGCGGGCGAAACAGCCGGACTTGCTGATCCTTGATGTGATGCTGCCGGGCAAGTCAGGGTATGACATCCTGACAGAACTGCGCGCGGATGGTGCAACAAAGGACCTGCCGGTTCTGATGCTGACTGCTCGTGGTCAGAACAAGGATCGTGATCTGGCAACCCGTTTGGGGGCCAGCCGGTTCATGACCAAGCCCTTTTCCAACGCCGAAGTTCTGGAGGCCCTGCGCGAACTGGTGAGCGCATGATGCGCAAAGCCTCGCCACTGTTTCTGGAACGGCGCAGCTATCGTTTGCGTCGTCTGGTGGATGCGGCGCGGCTATTGCCATTCCTTGGGGCACTGCTGTTTGCGGTGCCAATGCTATGGCCACAGGGCGAAGACGGCGCGATCCTCAGTTCAAACGCGATCTTTTATATTTTCGGCGTCTGGGTGCTGCTGGTTGTTGTCACGTTGGTCCTGTCGTTGTTTTTAGAAGATACGACCAATGTTGAGCGCGAGGCGCAGCCGCCTGTTTCCCCTGTGCCAACCCTAGACACACAAGAGCCCCCCTCGCACGGCGGTGAGGCCTAATATGGGAACATTGAACACCCTTGTGGCTGTTTGTCTGGGCTATGTTGCGCTGTTGTTTGTCGTTGCATTCTGGGCTGAACGCGAAGCGGTGCGCGGTCGTGCTCGTTGGTTGCGTTCGCCGCTGGTCTATACGCTATCGCTTTCGATCTATTGCACCGGTTGGACATTTTATGGCGCCGTAGGTTTTGCCGCGCGCTCAGGGTTGGAATTTCTGACCATCTACATCGGCCCAACGCTGGTGATGCTGGGTTGGTGGTGGGGGCTGCGCAAATTGGTGCGCATTGGGCGCACCCAGCGCATCACGTCAATCGCGGACCTTGTGTCATCGCGATATGGCAAATCGCCGTTGTTGGCGGTTTTTGTGACGTTGATCGCGGTGGCGGGCACAACGCCTTACATCGCGTTGCAGCTGCAGTCGGTGGTTTTGTCGTTTGCCAGTTTTTCTGACAACGTAACACAAGAGGCCGCGCAGGCCGCCGTAAACGCGGGCGCGGTGCCGGGTGCGGTTGCTTTTGCTGATCACAATGCGACGGCGTTGTGGGTGGCGGCGGGGCTGGCGCTGTTTACGATCCTTTTTGGGACGCGCAATTTGGGTGCTAATGAACGGCACCACGGGGTTGTGATGGCCATCGCGCTAGAGGCCGTGGTGAAGCTTTTTGCATTGCTGGCTGTTGGGGCCTTTGTGGTGTGGGGGCTGGGCGGCGGTGTCAGCGCGACGCTGGAACGCATTGATGCCTCACCCATTGGACAATGGCAGTCGCAGGATGGCCGCTGGGCCGCACTGATCATGTTGTCAGCGGCGGCGTTTTTGACCCTGCCGCGGATGTTTCAGGTTCTGGTGGTCGAAAATGAAGACGAAAGCCACCTGCGCACCGCGGCTTGGGCTTTCCCGACCTATCTGATGTTGATGAGTCTGTTTGTGGTGCCGATCGCTGTGCTGGGGCTGGATCTGATGCCACAGGACGCAAACCCCGATCAGTTCGTATTGACCATTCCACTGAGCCAAGGCCGCGAAGGATTGGCGATGCTGTCGTTTATCGGTGGGTTTTCCTCAGCCACATCCATGGTGATCGTGGCCTCTTTGGCGCTGGCGACGATGGTATCGAACCATATTGTTATGCCGATCTGGCTCCGCGTCGCAGAAGGTGGCGCGATGATTTCGGGTGATGTGCGTCAGGTGGTGTTGTTGTCGCGCCGCCTGTCCATCGGTGGCGTGCTGGGGCTTGGGTATCTGTACTTCTACCTATCTGGGGGCGGTATCGCGCTGGCCTCCATCGGGTTGGTATCTTTTGCCGGTGTGGCACAGGTGCTGCCTGCATTGATGGGGGGTGTTTTTTGGCGCGGGGCCAACCGTGTTGGGGCTATCGCAGGGCTGTCTGTTGGTTTCATCATTTGGGCCTACACATTGTTTTTGCCCAGTTTTGGGCCTGACGCGGTGCTATCCGCCACGATTATGGAAAACGGCCTGTTCGGATACAGTTGGCTGCGTCCGCAGGCTTTGTTCGGTATCGCCGGATTGGATCCCGTGGTGCATTCGGTGCTGTGGTCAGCCGCGTTCAACACTGGTGTGTTTGTTCTGGTATCGCTTCTGACGTTCCCGCAACCGCTGGAGCGGTTACAGGGCGCGCAGTTCGTCAATGTGTTCCAGCACACCGGAAATCCGCAGGGCTGGTCCGGTGGCATTGCCCAGTCCGAAGATCTGATGGTCATGGCGCAGCGTATTCTTGGCCCGCGAGAGGCGCAGATGCTGTTCCAGAACGCCGCCGCAGCACAGGGGCTGGCAGGTTATCTGCCTGATCCCACACCAGAGTTTTTGCAATTGCTGGAACGGGAAATGTCTGGCTCTGTGGGGGCGGCAACGGCACATGCAATGGTCAGTCAGATCATGGGCCGCGCCACGGTATCTGTTGAGGATCTGTTGGCGGTGGCAGATGAAACCGCGCAGATGATGGAGCACCAGTCGCAACTGGAGGCAAAATCTGCCGAACTGACCCGCACCGCCCGTCAGCTGCGCGCAGCGAATGACAAGCTGACCCAACTGTCGGTGCAAAAAGACGCCTTCCTCAGCCAGATCAGTCACGAATTGCGCACGCCTATGACCTCCATCCGGTCGTTTTCTGAAATCCTGCGCGACGGTGAGGGGCTGGAGCAGGAACAGCTCAGTAAATATGCCAACATCATCCACCAAGAGGCGATCCGCCTGACCCGCCTGCTGGACGATCTGCTGGATCTGTCGGTGCTGGAAAACGGGCAGGTCAGCCTGAACGTACAAAGCGGGTCATTGCAGGCGCTGATAGATCACGCGCTGGCCAGCACTGGGGTCGAGGCAAAGGGGCTGCGCATTCACACCCGTGGGCTGGAACTGGATCTGATGCTGGAAACGGATCTGGATCGTCTGTCGCAGGTGTTTATCAACCTGATTGCCAACGCACATAAATACTGCGACGCACCGCGTCCTGCGCTGACCATCCGCGCGGCGCAGCGGGACAATCATCTGGTTCTAGATTTCACCGACAACGGATCCGGTGTGCCGCGTGACAAACAGGATCTGATCTTTGAAAAGTTTGCCCGTGTCAGCGACCAGAAAGCAGGCGGTGCTGGTCTGGGGCTGGCGATCTGCCGCGAGATCATGGCGCGTCTTGGCGGGGCAATCACCTATCTACCGGGGCAGGGCGGTGCGTCGTTCCGCGTGACGTTGCCGATGCGGATGCGTCAGGCGGCGGAGTGATTGAGGCGAGTCAGTAAGGAATTGCGATTGTGAGGGCGTCAGCCCGAGCAGCGCCCGACCCTCCCTCCGATGTTATATAGTGGGAGGGCGCTTTGGAAACGATACGCTAGACGGATATGTTACGCTTATTACACCGTTGCATGGCTGAATGAGTGTTCCGATGCGCCCACCCAGGGTCGGGCGCTGCTCTTAGTGCAGGGCGAACATGTAAGGCATAGAAAATGCCGGACCATGAACAATCATGTCCGGCACCTTATATTTCGCGGGGTACTTGTTCAGCCTTCAAGATGCGGGCGCAGCTGTTCCAGCATATAGCCCGCCTCGGCCGCGGTGCCGAGGATGTCATCGGCAGACGCCTTGCCAGCTTGGCTCAACGCCCAGACCACCGTGCAGCGGGTGCCGGAAGCGCAGTAGGCCAGAACCGGACCTTCGCCTGCGGCATCGACCATTTCAAACTGTTTGGCGACGTTTTCAGGCGTCATGGTCTGGTGGGTCAGCGGCAGAACCTCAAACGCGATGCCTGCCGCTGCAGCCGCTTCGGCCATTGCGGCGGCCTGGTGGCTGGGCGGGTTTTCAGCGTCAGGGCGGTTGCAGATCACCTTGCTAAAGCCAGCCGCCTTGATGGCGGGCAGGTCGGAAGGGTTGATCTGCGGCGATACGCTATAGCGGGGGGTGATTTGACGAATATCCATGTGCTCAGCCTTATTCTGCGGGAACCGCGCTGTCCAGTGTTTGACGCACGCGGGGCGCCACGGCCATGCCCGCGATCATCGCCAGCACAAAAATCACGCCGCCTACGCCGCCATAGGACAGTGATGCGATTGCTGGTCCCGGGCACAGACCCGCCAGACCCCAGCCTGCCCCAAATAGGACAGATCCAAGGACAAGGTTGCGGCCCAGTTTCGGCTCTGGCGGGGTGGGGAAGGTGCCGCCCGCCAGCGGTTTGCGCCCCGGAACCAGTAGCCAGGCAACGGCCATCGGCAGGATCGCCCCGCCCATGACAAAAGCCAGCGTGGGATCCCAATTGCCGAAGATGTCCAGCCAGCCCTGCACCTTGGTGGTGTCGGTCATGCCCGACAGATACAGGCCAGTGCCAAACAGGCCCCCTGCGATAAACGCATAGATCAAGCGCATCAGATCACTCCCAGAATGTGACGGAACACAATGACGGTCAGCCCGCCCGCCATGATGTAGAACACAGTCGCCACCATACCGCGCAGCGACAGGCGCGAGATGCCGCAGACCCCATGCCCTGAGGTGCAGCCGTTGGCCAGGCGGGTGCCGATCCCAACCAGCAGGCCCGCCGCGATGATCACCGGCCAGTTGTCAGTTACATGTGTGTCCACTGCACCGACCAAGGGTGTCAGCAAAATCGGCAGGGCAAAAACGCCAGCCAGAAACACCAGCCGTTCGGCACCTGTGGACCAGCCGGAACGGTCAACCAGACCGCCGATAATGCCACTGGCGCCCATGATGCGGCCATTTGCTAGCAAGTAGACCGCACCGCCGAGGCCGATCAGCATGCCGCCAATGAGCCCCCAGATCCAATCTGTGGGAATTGAACTCAACATCGCGTTTCCTTTCCTGATGTCGCTATATCTCCCTGCCGCCTGGCCCTGTGGGGTCGGCCCGTTCGCACACTTAGAGAGCAGGGTAGCCCAGTCAGGCTGGGCCAATCGTTAAGGGAGTGTTGCTGCACTCAGAGTTTGTTGACCGGTACCTTCAGGAACACATCGCCCTGCTCGTCCGGTTCCGGCATCTGCCCGGCGCGCATGTTCACCTGCAGGGAGGGAATGATCAGTTTGGGCATCGCCAGCTGTGCATCCCGTTCATCGCGCATTTTGACGAAATCCTCCTGCGCGGCACCTGCACCGACGTGGATGTTTTTCGCCTTCTGCTCGCCCACAGTGGTTTCCCAGGCATAGTCCTCACGCCCAGGTGCTTTATAGTCGTGGCCAACGAAAATGCGGGTTTCGTCCGGCAGGGCGAGGATTTTCTGGATCGACTGAAACAACACTTCGGATGAGCCACCGGGAAAATCGCAACGCGCGGTGCCGAAATCGGGCATGAACAGCGTGTCACCAACAAAGGCTGCATCGCCGACCACATAGGTCATGCAAGCGGGGGTGTGGCCGGGTGTGTGCAGCACATCCAGACGCATTTGGCCGATGTGGATGCTGTCCCCTTCGACGAACAGTTTGTCAAACTGGCTACCATCGCGCTGGAACTGGGTGCCTTCGTTGAACACCTTGCCGAAGGTGTCCTGAACGATCTTGATCTGATCGCCGATGCCGATCTTGCCGCCCAGTCGTTCCTGCAAATAGGGCGCCGCGCTCAGGTGGTCGGCGTGAACGTGGGTTTCCAGCAGCCACTGAACGTCCAGCCCTTCACGCTCGACAAATGCGATAACCTCATCTGCGGATGCGGTATCGGTGCGACCGGAGGCGTAGTCAAAGTCCAATACGCTATCGATGACGGCTGCAGCAGTGCCTGCAGGGTCGCGCACGACATAAGAGATGGTGTTGGTGGCGTCGTCAAAAAATGCGGTGACAGCAGGTGTCATGGCGGTGTTCCTTCGCGCGTATGTGTCCGTTGGATTAATATATATTAATTAGTGAATATGTTTCAAGTCCCACAGCGTGTTCGTTGTCGAATTCTCTGTGCGGGGTGGTGCCATAGCATGTGTGCTGCCGCTGTCTGTTGATGTGTATCAAGGCATCAATCCCCCTGTTCGTCCATAATATTAACGGGTGAACAAGATACACCATAGCAGAAGGAAGCCGTTATGACCCCGCTCAAAAATCGTCGTGAACAGTTGCTGCGCCGTCTTGGAGAGCTGGACAGCCGCCTGCACAAAATTGAGGACTCCTTGGACAGCCCACATTCTCAGGACTGGGAAGAGGCCGCTGTGGAACGCGAAGGCGAAGAGGTTCTTGAAGGGCTTGGCAATGCGGGTCAGGAAGAAATCCGGCGTATTCGGGCAGCTTTGCAGCGCATGCGCGAGGATGAGTATGGCGCCTGTGTGCGATGCGGCGAAGACATCGCGGAAGAGCGGCTGGACCTTCTTCCGGACACTCCGTTTTGTGCGTCCTGCGCCGCAAACCATTAAGGCTCGCGCCTAGGGTCGCGCCTAGGATCGCACTTTGCGCGAGGGGAACCAAAAGTTGACATTCGGGCCGGATTTGCCGGCCCTTACCGAGGGAGGAAGACCATGAAGTCCAAAGAAACTGCCACCGCTCAGGCGGCGCTTTCACAGTCACTTTCTGTCATCAGAAATGTGGGTGAGGCGGATCTGTCAGATTTTCTGGCAACGACGGCACCAGATGAGGTGCATGCGCTGGTCAAGAAACTGCGCGCACTTGCCACCCAGCTGGAGGCCGGATTGGTCGCACGCAATGGGGCCCTATCGGTGATCGAGGGGGGCGCTGATGATGCTGAAGTCGAGGATTACTTCGACAATATGCCGGTTTGAGGCATCCGCCTGATCGGGGATCGGCCTTAGCCGAGGAAGATCCCCATCACCACCATCATCAGGCCAAAGACAGACAGCAGCAGGGCCGCCATGTTCAGCGGCACCATCTTTTTCAGCGTCTCACGCATCTCTTCATCACTGAGACCTGCCTTTTTGGCGCCGGCCACTTTCAGGATGCACCAGAACAGACCGAACAACCCTGCAACCGCCAGCGCGGCACCACCCCAAGTTAATACAGCCATGATGTCTGGTCCTTCCCGTAATAGATGCTGGCGTCGGCCTACCTGATCCCACAGGGCTTGGCAACGTGGCGCATTTTTGCGCGCGCAGGCCGCCCGCGCTGCGCTGCCCCTTGCGGGGGCGACACAGGGGCGCTAGGGAAGGGCAAAGCAAATGGAGATGAGCGCCATGGAAGAACAAGACTACAAACAAGACAAAGACTCCAGCTACCGCGTCACCGCCGACGAACTGCGCCAGTTCATCGAACGGTTCGAGCGTCTGGAGATGGAAAAGAAAGACATCGCCGATCACCAGAAAGAGGTGATGGCCGAAGCCAAGGGCCGTGGTTACGACACCAAGGTGATGCGCAAGCTGATCGCCCTGCGCAAACGCGACAAGGACGACATCGCCGAAGAAGAAGCGGTGATGGAAATGTACAAAGAAGCGCTGGGCATGGTGTAAACCTGCCTGAGCGGTTTCAAGACGCATTGAACCCGGCCTTTGAGGCCGGGTTTTTTGTGCGATGATCACGCGTCATCTCAATAGACAAAGGGCAGGAACTTGGCCGTTTTTGCCGCATAGGCCTTGAACGGGGCGCCATAGCGTTCGGCCAGATAGGTATCGAGCGGCGGGATGTGATAGAAGATGAACATATAGGTCATCAGCGCCGGCACTGCGAAGGCCCAGAGGGATGCGGTCAAAATGGCCCAGCCGGTGAACAGGATACTATCGCCCAGATAATTGATATGCATGGAATAGGCGAAGAGCCCACCTGTGTAACATTTGCCTTTGGAGCCTGGCCGTTTCTTCCACGCGCGCCGTTGCAGTTCAGATCCGGTGTTCAGGTAGGATCCCAGCGCCAACAGACCCAGCCCGATACCATCCCAGAGGCCAAAGGGCGTTGCCTCACCAGACAATAGACCGGCCCCAAGCAGCAGAAACCCAATTTCAAAGACGGCGATAAACAGGGTCAGGCCCAGCCCCTCGGACAGGTCCACCTTGCGCTGTAGCAGGACAAACAGCGTCACCAGATGACGCAGGAAATACAGGACTGCGACAAGCGCCAGCAGCTTCGCGCGGGTTGGATCTGCCCAGTTCAGCGGTCCAAACGCCAGCCACAAGCAGGTCGCGACAACACTGCCGTGCAGCAATGCGAAGGTCAGTTTTGGTCCCAAAGACCGCTGGTGCGCGCGGTCAACACCGCCGAATTTTGTACTCATAGTGAAATCTCCAGTTGCCTGCGTAGAGGCGTCTCTTTTTCGTCCACATGGACGATTTAGGAACGCTGGACGATTGGTTCAATCTATGAGAAGCTTTATCTGGACCAAATGGACGAAAAAGATGCCGAAGATTGTTGATCACGACGTCTACAGCCGCCAATTGGCGGTGCAGGCGGCCAGTTATTTTTCTGCTCATGGCTATGCGGGGACCAGTATGCGCAAGGTGGCGGCGCATCTTGGCCTGTCGAAAAGTGCGCTTTACCATTACTTCCCAACCAAAGAGGCACTGTTCCTCGCCTGCACGCAGATGATCATGAGTGGGGAGGAGGCGGATCTGCTGGATCCGGCGCTATCCGACGGGCAGAACCTTGACCGCCTCTACAGCGCAATGGCGCCGACCTTCGCCAGCGAGATGTCACTGGTGTTTGACTATCTGCGTGGCAAGGAACCGGCAGCGATTGCAGCGGATGAGGCGATGGGGCTTGCCGTTGCGAACTACCGCGCACTTGTCGCGGGGATCGTGGGGGAGGAGAGGGCTGAAGAGGAACTGCAACGTCTGTTGGGGCGGTTGTTGCTGACCTATCTGTCAGGATCGGGAGCAGGGCTAGAGGCGGAGATAAGGCCAGAGAATGGGGAGGCGGTGTGACACCTCCCCTGCGGGACGCCCGCCGCGTGGCTGGGCGTCCATGCGATCAGGTGGTTTGGGTCACAGCCCCTGCAACCAGTCCTTCACCGCCGTGCCGATCTCATCCGGGCTGTCTTCTTGGATGAAGTGGCTACCGGCCACGGTTACTTCAGACAGGTTGGGAAAGCTGCGCACATAGTCGCGCACGGGACCGGCGATCAGCGCGCCGGGTTCGGCGTTCACGAACAGTTTGGGCAGCGGGGTTTCGCGCAGCCATGCAGAGTAGGCGCTGACAATCTCTGCCACATCCGCTGGCGTGCCTTCGATCGGGATCTGACGCGGCCATGTCAGGGTGGGGCGGCGGTCCTCTCCCTTGTTCAGGAAGGGACGGCGGTATTCGTTCATCTCTTCCTCGGTCAGATCGCGCAGGATGGAACCGGGCAGGATCGCCTCTACAAAGGTGTTGTTTTCCAGGATCATCTCTTCACCTGCGGGCGACCGCATTGCCTCAAAGATCGGACGCGCGGCAGCGGGGAAGGCATCCCAGCTGGGCACAGGTGCAACGATCCCCTCCATAAAGGCGATACCTTTCACACGGTCGGGGTAGGTATGGGCCCAGCGAAACCCAAGCGCAGAGCCCCAGTCGTGGATCACAAGCGTTACGTTTTCATGCACGCCCAGTTGATCAAGCAACGCATAGAGGTAGTCGCGATGCTGCACAAAGGTGTAGCTGTCCGGCCCGCTGTTATCGAGTTTATCGCTATCGCCCATGCCGATCAGATCCGGCGCGATCAAGCGGCCCATCCCGCGAAGGTGCGGCATCACATTGCGCCACAGATAGGATGAGGTCGGATTGCCATGCAGGAAGACGATGGGATCGCCAGTGCCTTCCTCAATATAGGCCATTTGTTTGCCATGCACGGTGGCGAATTTCTTGCGGTTGCGGAAATCTGTAGACATGAGGCAGATCCTTCGATGATTGGGAACGGGCGTTTCCGGTTGCGCCGCAGGGTGGGGGGTGGCAAAATACTGGAATGATCATTCCAGAATAAAAGCGCCAAAACAAGAGAGCAGGTAAGAGCGATGGCACGGCAACAATCACAACCGCGTCAGGATTTGCTGACCTCGGCGATGGTCAGCTTCTGGCGGCACGGCTATCGCGGGGTGTCCGTCGGGGATCTGGTGCGCGACACGGGCGTGAGCCGCAGCAGCCTTTATAGCGACTATGCGGGTAAAGAGGCGCTGTTCTGCGCGGTGCTGGATCATTACCAGACACAGGTGGTGACGCCGCTGTTCGGTCGGGTGGAGGCGGCGGGCGCTGGGTTGCCTGCGATCCGCGACTACCTGAGGGCCGCCATCGTTGGCGAAGCGATGCCGGAACGCGGGCTACGAGGCTGTTTGGTTTGCACCAGTTGGACGCAAGTCGATGTGGGCGAGGCGGAGGTTGTGGCCCGCCTGCAATCCCATGCTGCGCGGCTGAGCGCAGGGTTCACTGCGGCGCTGACTCATGAGAATACGCAGCGTGGCGCTGGGTTGACGCCCGAGGCGCTGGCGGCGCTGGGCCATTACACCATGGTGGCGGCGCAAGGTACCTGGACCTACGCCCGCTTTGCCGACGGGGCGGAGGAGCTGCACACCGCCGCAGATGCCTTGCTGGATCATTTGGAACGCGCTTTGGGGTAGGGGGCTACTTCACCTCAACCAGAACCAGTTGCGAGGCGGTGATATATCCCGCCCGCGTGTCTAGGGCATAGTCACCAGACAGGCGGTAGACCGACCAGCGTTGCAGGTCCCAATCCCCGTCGCGCAGATAGGCCTGCGCGGCCTCTGGCGTGGCAAACGCCATCCCGCCGGGGTAGAGGCCTAGAAACATCGGCCCGAACTTCAGCACTTGAGCGCCGTCAGCGAGCGCTTGCGAATAGCTGGACCGTTCACCGATGGTGTAGATGGACTGCGTCACGGCTGTGCGCACGACGGGCTGTGCTGCGCGCTGCACCTCAAATCCTACAAGGCCTGCGAGGGTCAGTAGGGTCGCGCCTGCTATGATCAGGGGTTTGGCTTTCATCTGCGGTCCATGTGGCTTGGTGTCTGCGGGCAGGAGTAGCGTGCATTGGCCCTCGAAGAAAGGAGGGGATCTAGGCGCAGCCTTCTTCCGCCGAGGCGCTTTCGACTTGCCCCCGCCGCGGCTTCTGCCCATCTTGCGCTTATGACCTTCCTGCCTGATCACCCGCTGCCCAAAGGCCCGTTCCGCTTCATTGCACTGGACGTGGAAACTGCCAATTGCAATCGCGGCAGCATCAGTCAGATTGGTCTGGCCTGTGTGGGGCTGGATGGGGGGATGCAGACCTTTGCCACCTATATCGATCCGGCTGAGGATTTTGCCCCCTTCAACACCGACCTGACCGGCATTGACGCTGAAACCGTGCGCGGTGCGCCGGTGTTTGCGCAGGCGTGGGTCCGCCTTTTGCCTTTTTTGCGTGGGCAATTGATCATCCAGCACAGCGGGTTTGATGAAAAAGCGATCAATGCGGCCAGTGAACAGGCAGGGTTGCCAGTGCCGCGACTGATCTGGGCCGATAGTGTGAAAATCGCACGCAAAGCTTGGCCTGAATTTCGCGGCAATGGCGGGCACGGGCTGGCCCATTTGAAAGAGGCGCTGGGCCTGTCGTTCCATCACCACGACGCAGGCGAAGATGCCCGCGCTGCGGCAGAGGTGGTGCTGCTTGCCGAAGAGCGTTTGCAGCAATCTGTAGAACAGATCACCGGACGCAGCGCGCATTTGCAGATGTCGCTTGATCTGTGACGGGATGATCCGCCCCAATCCTCGCGGCACCTGATCTGGACACGCTGCGCCCGTGAGTGGCGCGGCTTAACCTGCGATCACATTTTGGGTTTGCACGCCCAGACCCTCGATGCCCAGTTCCATCTTGTCACCGGCCTTCAGGTAGGTTTCCGGCTTCTGGCCCATGCCCACACCCGGAGGGGTGCCGGTGGTGATCACGTCACCGGGGTGCAGCGACATGAACTGGCTAAGGTGCGAAATCACGGTGGCCACGTCAAAGTGCATGGTTTTGGTGCTGCCGTCCTGATAGCGGTGACCGTTGACATCCAGATACATGCTCAGGTTCTGCGGATCTGCCACTTCATCACGGGTAACCAGCCACGGACCGATGGGGCCGAAGGTGTCGGCGGATTTGCCTTTCACCCACTGGCCTGCGCGGTGCAGCTGGAAGTCACGCTCGGACAGGTCGTTGACCACACAGTAGCCTGCAACGTGATCCAGCGCCTCTTCCTTGGTGACGTATTTGGCGTGCTTGCCAATCACCACGCCCAGTTCAACTTCCCAGTCGGTTTTCACCGAGGTGCGCGGGATTTCCACGTCATCGTTGGGGCCGCAGATGGCGGAGGTCGCTTTGAAAAAGACGACAGGCTCGGCGGGCAGTTCCATACCTGCCTCGGCGGCATGGTCGGCGTAGTTGAGGCCAATGCAGATAAACTTGCCCACCTGACCCACACAGGGGCCGATGCGGGGATCGTCAGCCACGGCAGGCAGGCTGGCTGTGTCGAGCGCGCGTAATTTGGTGAGCGTTTCATCCGACAGGGCCGCGCCCGCAACATCGCTGATTACGCCAGACAGATCACGGATCACACCGTCCTGATCCAACAATGCGGGCTTTTCCGCACCGGGGGCGCCATAACGCAGCAGTTTCATTTCGTGTCCTTCCTGTTTTCAGATCGTCCAGCCGCCATCAATGGCGAAGGGCTGGCCGGAGGTATATTTGCTGGCGTCGCTCGCCAGATAGAGGGCAAGTTCGGCAATTTCATCCGCGCTGCCAATGCGGCCCATGGGCTGACGGGCGATAAAATCTGCCATCGCCTGCTCATAGTTGCCGGTGGCGCGCAAACGGTCGTGCAAGCTGGGACTATCTACGGTGCCGGGGCAGATCGCATTGCAGCGGATGCCCTGTGCGACAAAATCCGCTGCCACCGATTTGGTCAAGCCGATTACGGCGCCTTTGGATGCGCAGTAGGCAAACCTGTTCGGAACGCCCTTCATCGATGAGGCGACCGATGACATATTGATTATGGAGCCGCCGCCGTTCGCCAACATCGCTGGTAGGGTCAGTTTGATCAGGCGGTACATTGCCTTGACGTTCAGATCGAAACTGAAGTCCCAGTCGTCCTCGGCACAGTCCAAGATCGTGCCGCCAGCGACATAACCTGCACAGTTGAACAGAATATCCAGCGGCGGCAATTCTGCGGTGGCGCGGGCCACGGCGTTTGCATCTGTCACGTCCAGCTTCAGCGGAGTGACACCGTCAATACCGGCCAGTTTCGCCAATGATTCATCGTCGATGTCACAGGCGATCACCTGCGCGCCTTCAGCGATGAATAGTTCCACCGTGGCGAGGCCAATTCCTTGGCCCGCCGCGGTGATTAGGGCGATTTTGTCTGTTAACCGCCCCGACATTTTATACCTCTTCGGGCAGGAGGTCGGCTGCGATGTTCTGGTAGCAGACCGGACGCAGGAAACGACGGATCGACAAAGTGCCGACCGAGGTCGCGCCGAAGTTGGTCGAGGCGGGGTAGGGACCACCGTGAACCATGGTATCGCTGACCTCAACCCCGGTGGGGAACCCGTTCGCCAACAGGCGACCAGCCTTGCGCTCCAGTAGCGGCAGCAGTGCTGCAGCGTCTGCCTTGTCCTCTGCGTCATAGTGCAGGGTGCAAGTCAGCTGACCTTCGATCTTGCGGGCGATGTCCTGCATCTGGGCAAAATCCTTGGCGCGCACAATGATGCCCAAGGGGCCAAAGACCTCTTCTTGCAGGTGGGCATCGGCCAGCCAGTCGTCAGCGGACACGGCAAAAAGGTACGGTGCAGCTTCGCGGTTCGGGCAGGCGGTGCCCATCAGCATATCAACGCCAGTGCTGTTCTCAATGCGCTGGGTGCCGCTGCGGTAGGCATCGGCAATGCCGGGGGTCAGCATGGTTTGGTTCGCAACTTCGCCCAGTGCCGCCAAAGCGGACGCTTGGAAGGTTGCGGCGTCGTCGCCATCCAGCACCACGGCGATGCCGGGGTTGGTGCAGAACTGGCCTGCGCCCATCGACAGCGATGCGGCCCAGCCGGTGCCCAGAGCCTCGGCACGGTTGGCGGCGGCGTTCGGCAGCAGGAACATCGGGTTCACAGAGCCCAGTTCACCAAAGAAGGGGATCGGCTCATCGCGCTGCGCACACAGATCAAACAGCGCACGACCACCGCCCAGCGAGCCGGTGAAACCAACGGCGCGGATCAGTGGGTGCTGCACCAGACGGGTGCCCACATCACGTTTACCACCCTGCACCATAGAGAAGACACCGGGGTGCACATCCAGCGCCTTGATCGCGGCATCAATGGCCTGTGCCACGATTTCACCGGTGCCCGGGTGGGCGGAGTGGCCTTTGACCACAACCGGACAGCCTGCTGCCAGTGCTGCGGCGGTGTCACCGCCTGCGGTGGAAAAGGCCAGCGGGAAGTTGGAGGCGCCGAACACAGCCACTGGACCCAGCGGGCGCTGGATCATGCGCAGTTCGGGGCGGGGCAGGGGCGCGCGATCGGGCAGGGCCTCATCATAGCGGCGGTCCAGATAGTCGCCCTTTTCGATGTGATCCGCAAACAGGCGCAGCTGGCCGGTGGTGCGGCCACGCTCACCTTCAAGGCGGGCGGCGGGCAGGCCGGTTTCCTGGGTGCCGATCTCGGTGATCTGTTCGCCACGGGCGTCGATCTCATCCGCGATGCGACGCAGCAGGGTGGCGCGGTTCTGACGCGAGGACCAGCCAAAGGTCAAAAAGGCCTCTTCGGCAGCTTCGACGGCGGCATCCACATGCTGCGGGGTGCCAACGCTATAGTCACGGCTGGGGCCATGGGCGGTTTCAGAAGCAAAGGTGGCGTCGCCGCTGACCCATTCGCCAGCGATCAGGTGTTTTCCGGTAATCATGGTGTGTATTCCTTAAAGAAGGCCGCGTTGGGCCAGATTACGCATGAGATGAGAGGCCCCGAAGGTCCACTCAGGGCATTCCGTTGACAGGCGGACCGTGTTGGTCAGGCTGCCCATTTTGGGGTTTGCGATGGTGACCACATCCCCCAGCTTGTGGGTGAAGCCACCCCCTTTGGTGTCGCGGTCCTGCGTCGGCGCGAACAGCGTGCCGAGGAACAGCATCAACCCGTCGGGATACTGGTGATGGCGGCCGATGGTCTGACGCACCAAATCGGCAGGATCGCGGCTGATCTGCGACATGGAGGAATGTCCTTCGAGGGTGAACCCATCCTCGCCCGTCACGGTCAGCGACACCTCTGCGGCGCGCACGTCATCAAGGGTGAAATGCGCGTCAAACAGACGGATCATCGGACCGATGGCGCAGGAGGCGTTGTTGTCCTTTGCCTTGCTCAGCAGCAGGGCAGAGCGTCCTTCGACGTCACGCAGGTTCACGTCGTTGCCCAGTGTCGCGCCTTTGATCTCTCCCTTGGAGGTCACGGCCAGCACCACTTCGGGTTCTGGGTTGTTCCAAGTGGAAATCGGGTGCAGGCCAATCTCGGCCCCGGCACCGACCGAGGACAGCACCTGCGCCTTGGAAAATACCTCGGCATCGGGGCCAATGCCCACTTCCAGATACTGCGACCACAGGCCTTCTTCGATCAGGGCCTGTTTCACTTCCTCCGCCTCGGCAGAACCGGGGGTGATGTTGGACAGGCTGTCACCGATGCGCGCACCGATACGGGCGCGGATGGCGTCGGCCTTGGCGGGATCACCTGCGGCCTGTTCTTCGATCACACGTTCCACCATCGACCCGGCAAAGGTCACGCCACAGGCCTTGACCGATTGGAGGTCGCAGGGGGCGAGCCATGTGAAATCATCCCCTTCAACGGCAGAGCCAGTGGCCTGTGCCACATAGTTCGCCGTATCTGCGCGTTCCATAATGTCACGCACGGTCGGTGCGGTTTTGCTGGTGATGTCCGTCAGCACGCCATCGCGCAGGGTGACGACACAGGGGCCAACGCCGGGCCGTTCGATACGGCCCAGCCAAAGGCCGGTTTGGTCAAGAGTGGTCAGCTCCATCGGATTACTCCCCGAGTTTATAGACACGCTGGGCGTTGAGCCCCCAGATCGCGTCTCTTTCCTGTTGTGTGAGATGGGCCAGTAGCCCTTGTGTTGTGGCGACCCAGTGGTCGTAAGTGGCTGCCAGTGTGCAAACCGGCCAGTCGCTGCCCCAGATCAGGCGTGCGGGCCCAAAGGTGTTCAGCAGGTGATCAACATAGGGTTTCAGATCTACTGCGGACCAGTCTTCGCCCGCTTCGGTCACCAGACCTGACAGTTTGCAGCAGGTGTTTTCGCGCGCCGCGAGGGCGGCCATGTCTTCGGCCCAGCCAGCCATGATGCCGTCGGCGATCAACGGCTTGGACCCGTGATCAATCACCACCCGCATCTCTGGGTGACGATCCAGAAGTTTGCGCAGGGCGGGCAGATGGCGGGGCAGGGTCAAGGCGTCAAAGACCAGATCGTTTTCGATGATTGCTTCGAACACGGGCGTGAAGCGATCCTGCAGCATCCAATCGGTGTCTTCGATATCCTGAATCATCGGGCGGATGCCGACCAGTTTGCCCGATTGTGCCAGCGATGCGATCATGTCCACCGCCGTGTCGCTTTCGAAATCGACCCAACCGACGACACCTTTGATGAAGGCCGATTTGGCCGCCAGTGACAGCATAAATTCGGTTTCGGCAACCGTAGGAGCTGCCTGTACCAGAACGGTGCCAGTGATACCGTGGCGTTCCAAAATCGGGGCCAGATCTTCGGGTAGGAAATCGCGGTAAATCGGCGCCAGTTCTGGCGTCAGCCAGCCATAGTCACCCCGTTCAACCGCCCAGAAGTGTTGGTGTGCGTCGATTCTCATCCGATCACCCCTTTTTTCAGGATGATATTGCCGTAAAGGCGCCGTTCACCTGTTTGCACCACCGCATAGGCCTGCGCCGCACGGTCGTAGAAGGCAAAGCGTTCCAAGCTCTGGATCTGGGCGGGATGATCGGCCACGTCATTGATGATGGTTTGATAATCAGCGACTGCCGCGGGCACCTCATCAGGGTTGCCAACCACCTGCATGCTCAACGCCGGATCCGGCACGAAATTGTCCAGCGGCAGCACTGATAGGATCGCGCGCAGCATTTCACTGGCATCAGACCCATCCGCCCGCACACAGGCCGCGCCGGAGGCGCGGGCGGTGCTTTCTGCGGGGAAATTCGCATCAGCGATGACAATTTCATCCCCGTGCCCCATGGCACGCAGGATCTTCAGCAATTCTGGCGACAGGACGGGATCGATATTACGCAGCATCGTTTGTGTCCTCCCCAGGCAGGGGGGCATCGGGGCGGATCAATCCTTCGCTGCGCAGATCGCTCCACAGACCTGCGGGGATCTGCCGATCCATAAGCGCGGCGTTTGCTTCTACCTCTTTGGCCGAAACAGCGCCGGGCACAACGGTTTTGACGCAAGGATGCCCCAGCACAAACTGTAGTGCGGCAGCGATCAGCGGGGTGTCATGGGCGGCGCAGACCGCTTCGATCTGGCGCACGCGGTCCATGATTTCAGGCGGCGCATCAGCGTAGTTGTATTTCGCGCCCTCAATCGCGCCGGTTGCCAGAATGCCGGAATTGTAAGGCCCGCCCAGAATGATGCCGACATCCCGTTTTTCACACAGCGGCAGGAAGCTATCTAGCGCCTCTTGCTCCAGCAGGGTATAACGGCCCGCCAGCAGGAAACCGTCAAAATCGCCCAGTCCCAGCAGTTTTTCACAGACCTGCCATTCATTGACGCCTGCGCCAATTGCGGCAATGTCACCGCTGTCGCGCAGATCCGTCAGCGCACGGTAACCGCCGCCGTCGAACAGTTCGCGCACCTTGGCGTCGGATGCTTCCTGACTGCCTTGGCTGAAAACACAGACGTCATGCACCAACAGCACATCAACATTATCTACGCCCAGCCGTTTCAGGCTGGCCTCATATGATCGCATGACACCGTCATAGGTGTAGTCAAAAACGATGCGTTTCTGCGACATCGTCAGCGAGGGCGTCAGCATCGAGGAAAAAGGCGAGGAATTGCTGGAGCTGATCATCCGAGTGGCCTCTGGCGAGCAAACCAAAAGCGAAGAGCTGGGATTTGGCGGGGTGGAGTTTGTCCCCTGGCAGATCGGCGCGGTGATGTAACGCCGATACCAGCACTATCAAGAAACACGACAATTCAAGGGAGGGGATATGTCAAAGCTAGTCGAAATGACGGGAATTGAAAAATATTTCCCCGGCGTTCACGCGCTGAAAAACGTACAGTTCGATATTGCACCGGGCGAGGTGCATGCTCTCATGGGGGAAAATGGTGCGGGCAAGTCCACGCTGATGAAAATCCTTTCGGGGATCTATCAACGCGATGGCGGCGATCTGGTGATCAATGGCCAATCGGTCAGCCCGACCACCCCCGGTGAGGCGCAGGATCTGGGTATTGGCATCATCCATCAGGAGCTTAGTCTGATGAATGATCTGACCGCCGCGCAGAACATCTTTATTGGGCGTGAGCCGCGCAAAAGCTTCGGCCGTCTGGACGAAGCGGCGCTGAACGCTCAAACGGCCGAGATTTTTGAATCCATGAATCTGGATATGGATCCGACCGTGCCTGTGGGCAGCCTGACAATTGCCAAACAGCAAATGGTTGAGATCGCCAAAGCTCTGTCTTTCCGGTCCAAGGTTCTGATCATGGACGAACCGACCGCGGCATTGAATGATGCCGAAATCGCCGAACTGTTTGTCATTATCCGTGGCTTGAAGGCCGAAGGTGTCGGCATTGTCTACATCAGCCACAAAATGGACGAACTCAAGCAGATCGCGGATCGTGTGACTGTAATGCGCGATGGCGAATATGTCGGAACCGTTGGCGCGGCAGAAACCCCGATCAGCCAGATCATTGCCATGATGGTGGGGCGCGAAGTCAACGAAGAGCCGCTGGAAGTGCCCGATCTGGGTGACGCCGAAGTGTCGCTCAAGGTGACGGGGCTAAATCGCGGGCGCGACATTCAAAATGTCAGCTTCTCGGTGCAGCGCGGTGAGATATTGGGATTTGCAGGTCTTATGGGGGCAGGGCGCACCGAAGTGGCGCGCGCAATCTTCGGGGCGGACGCGCGCGATGGCGGCGTGATCGAAGTGCATGGCCAAAGCGTCAACATTCGCACCCCCAGCGATGCGGTGAAGGCGGGCATTGGATATCTGTCCGAGGACCGCAAGCATTTTGGCCTCGCAACCGGAATGAACGTGCGTGACAATATCGCTTTGTCTTCGTTGGATCTGTTTTCCAAGGGCGGACAGCTGGACGAAGCGGCGATGGCCTCGACGACGCAGGAGTTTATCCGCCGTCTGGGCATCCGCACGCCGTCGGATACGCAGGAAGTGCGCCTGTTGTCAGGGGGTAATCAGCAAAAGGTGGTCATCGCAAAATGGCTGCTGCGCGATTGCGATATCCTGATCTTTGACGAGCCGACCCGCGGGATCGACATCGGTGCAAAATCCGAGATCTACAAATTGCTCGAAGAGCTGGCAGCCGAGGGCAAGACGATCATCGTCATTTCCTCGGAGCTGCCGGAAATCATGCGCCTGAGCCACCGCATCGCGGTCATGTGCGAAGGCAGGCTGACGGGCATTCTGCCCGGCGGCAAAGACACCACCCAAGAAGACATCATGCAGCTGGCAACCCAACGAGAGGCAGCCATGCGCGTAGTGGAGACGGTTCAATGACCTCAGTAACAGACGTGAACGAAAAATCGCCGCTGGCCAATATGGGGTCCTCCGGCGCCTATCAAAAGCTATTGGCCTTCGCCAGCTTGATTGCGCTGCTGATTGGTTTCTCCATCGCATCGCCGAACTTTATGCAAACCTCGAACATGATCGCCATCTTGCAGGCGACATCGGTAAACGGCGTTCTGGCCGTTGCGGCAACATTGGTTATCATCACCGGCGGTATCGATCTGTCGGTCGGAACGCTGATGACCTTCTGTGCGGTGATCGCCGGTGTGGTTCTGACCTACATGGGCATGCCCCTCTTGCTGGGTGTTGCCGCAGCGATTGGCGCGGGCGCACTCTGCGGTCTGGTATCTGGCACTTTTGTGGCCAAGATGAAGATCCCGCCGTTCATCGCTACCCTTGGTATGATGTTGATCCTGAAAGGTCTGTCGCTGGTGATTTCGGGTACCCGTCCGATCTATTTCAACGACACGCCGGGCTTTGACCAAATCTCGCGTGGGTCGCTGATTGGCAAGGTGATCCCGTCGCTGCCGATCCCCAATGGCGTGCTGATCCTGTTCATCGTGGCTATCGCCGCCGCCTATATCCTGAGCCGTACCGTGCTGGGCCGCTACACCTTTGCACTGGGTTCGAACGAAGAAGCCGTGCGCCTGTCCGGTGTGAACACCGATGTGTGGAAAATGCGTATCTATGCACTGGCCGGCGGCATCTGTGGCATCGGTGGCATCCTGATCGCCTCGCGTTTGAACTCGGCACAGCCTGCACTGGGTCTGGGCTATGAACTGGAAGCGATTGCTGCGGTTGTGATTGGCGGCACCTCGCTGTCGGGCGGTCGCGGCACCATCCTTGGCACCATCATCGGCGCGCTGATCATGGCTGTGTTGACCAATGGCCTGCGGGTTCTGTCGGTTGCACAGGAATGGCAGACCGTCGTGACCGGCGCGATCATCATCCTTGCGGTTTACGCCGATATGGTCCGCCGCAAGAAGTCGGGCTGATCCCCGCAACGAAGTTCTGACCCCGGGCGCGTCGCAGTGCCCGGGATCCAAAACGACCAAGACCAAACCTACGACAACGAACATTAAGGAGGAGTAACATGTTTACACGTCGTTTCATTCTGGGGGCCCTGAGCGCCGCCGCCCTGTCTGTTCCTGCATCGGTCGCTACCGCCGCAGACGAGCTTTACATCCCGCTGGTGTCCAAAGGTTTCCAGCACCAGTTCTGGCAGGCGGTTAAATCCGGCGCCGAACAGGCAGCTGACGAATTTGGTGTGCGCATCACCTTTGAAGGTCCGGACAACGAAACCATGGTTGACCGTCAAATCGACATGTTGGCCGCCGCTCTGGCGAACAACCCGGCCGCCATCGGTTTCGCTGCGCTGGATAGCCAGGCGGCAATTCCGCTGCTGCGTCAGGCCAATGAAAAAGGCATTCCGGTAATCGCGTTTGACAGCGGCGTCGATAGCGACATCCCACTGGCCACTGCCACCACCGATAACGCACTGGCTGCCGGTATGGCTGCTGACAAAATGGCCGAGCTGATCGGTGGCAAAGGTAAAGTTGCCGTTGTCGCGCACGACCAGACCAGCCGCACCGGCATCGACCGCCGCGATGGTTTTGTGAACCGCATCGAGGCGAACTACCCCGGCATCGAAGTTGTGACTGTTCAGTATGGTCAGGGTGACCACCTGAAATCCACCGAGGTGACCAAAGCGATCCTCACTGCGAACCCTGATCTGAATGGTATTTTCGGCACCAACGAAGGTTCTGCCATTGGTGTTGTTAACGGTGTGCAGGAACTGGGCACCGAAGGACTGGTCATCATTGGTTATGACAGCGGCAAAGCGCAAAAAGATGCGATCCGCAGCGGTCTGATGGCGGGCGCGATCACTCAGAACCCTGTCGGCATTGGTTATGAAACCGTGAAAGCGGCTGTGATGGCGCAAAAGGGCGAGGCCGTCCCAGCGCTGATCGACACTGGTTTCTACTACTATGACGCTAGCAACATCGACGATCCGAAGGTTGCTGCGGTTCTCTACGACTAAGAGCCACTTACTTCCCTAACTGGCCCGCCCCTGGCGGGCCATTTTTTTCTAAAATGCCTATTTTTTAACGCTAGAATCGTTGACGTTTTAAATATGAAGTGGTTTTATATATGAAATGACATCGACCTTGGGAGGGGGAAGATGATTTCAGCTTCTAGCCTGGCGCGCGAAGATCATCGTGCCCAGAATAGCAAAATTACCATGCAGCTGTCAGGGATTGGCAAATCCTTTTCTGGTGTGAATGTACTGCGCGGCGTCGACGTAGAAATCTCGGGCGGCGAAATTCACACTCTGATGGGTGAAAATGGCGCGGGCAAAAGTACCCTGGTGAAGATCATCAGTGGCGTTCAGCCCCCCAGCACAGGCACCATCGAAATCGACGGCCAAGCGGTACAGTTCGACACCCCCGCAGCGGCGAATGACTCAGGCATCGTGATTATGCATCAGGAACTTAGCCTGATGCCCGACATGACTGTCGCGCAGAACGTGATGTTGGGGCAGGAACCGATGATTGCTGGCCTGTGGGTCGACAACAAAGCTCTGCGCGAAACCGCCCGTGAGGCGCTGCGCAAGTTCGGATTTTCGCTGGATGTAGACACCCTGGTGCGCGATCTGCGCGTTGGCGAACAGCAGCTGGTCGAAATCGCCCGCGCGCTGATTATGGATGCCAAACTGCTGATCATGGATGAACCCACCTCTGCGCTGTCGCAGAGCGAAGCGGATATCCTGATGGAGGTGGTACGCGATCTGGCCCGTCAGGGTGTAGCGATCGTCTATATCTCTCACCGTATGGATGAGGTTTTCGAAATCTCGGATCGGGTGACGGTTCTGCGCGATGGCGACCTGATCGGCACCACCTTGGCCAGCGAAACAACGCCGGGCGAATTGGTTCAGATGATGGTGGGACGCGCGGTCGAAATCAAACCCGTGCAGCGCACCGTCCCAGCCGCACCAGACGTTGTGCTAAAGGTCGAAGGCCTGACTGCACAGCATCAGGGGCGTAAGGTTCTGGATGATGTTTCGTTCGAACTGCGCCGGGGTGAGGTGCTGGGGATCGGCGGTCTGTTGGGGGCCGGTCGTACCGAACTGCTGGAAACGATTTTCGGCGCCCGGGGTGGCGGTCATGCCGGCCAGATCACGCTGGAAGGGCAGGTGGTTGATCTGCGCACACCCGCAGATGGGGTGGATCACGGTCTGGCGCTGATCACCGAGGATCGCAAAGGCAACGGCCTGCTGCTGGAACGCTCGATCGCGGACAATGTGGTGCTGCCGCTGTTACCGCGCAAATCCCGTTTCGGCGTGTTGTCCAATCAAACCCGTGACGACGAGGCGCAGCGCGTCATCGAACGCCTGCGGGTTGCAGCCACAGGGGTCGATCACACCGTTGGCCGCCTGAGTGGGGGCAATCAACAAAAGGTCGTGCTGGGCAAATGGCTGGCTACAGGACCTAGCGTGCTGCTGCTGGATGAGCCGACCCGCGGCATCGACATCGGTGCCAAGGATGAGATCTACGATCTGATTGGCCGTCTGGCAGATCAGGGGCTGTCGGTGCTGTTTGCCAGCTCGGAAATTCCTGAATTTCTGGCGGTGTGCGACCGGATGGTCGTCCTATGCGAAGGCCGCGTCGCCGGCACCTTGAACCGAGAGGAGATGTCGCTGGATGCGATCAAAGACCTCTCTATGCAATTTGAACAACTCTAAGTGGGCCAGATCATGACTGACGCCAGAACATCGACCACCGCCGCGCCGCAGACGAGCGAGGCCCGCTCCGCCCGCAGCGTGTTTCTGCAGGCACTGGGAAAAACCAAGCTTTACTGGGGCCTTGTGACGCTGATTGTCTTTGGCGCACTGACCTCACCGCTGTCCTCGAAGGGCAACAATATCTTTCTGTCGCTGGGCAACCTGACAGACATTCTGCGACAGGTTTCTGTTACGGGGATCGTGGCTGTCGGCATGACGCTGGTGATCTTTATCGCAGGCATCGACCTATCGGTGGGATCTGTGATGGCACTGGGCACTGTGATCTGCGCGATGCTGCTGACACAGGCGGGTTGGACGGCGGCCAGCGTCTTTTCCATCCCAGCCACGGGTGTGGTGCTGTTCATTGCAGTGATCGCGCTGATCTACTTTGTGCAGGTGCAAATGCGCAAATCCAAAGGCGATGAAAAGCCCAGCGTTTCCAAACTGCCTGCTGCATTGGTGGCGGCAGGGCTGTCACTGGCGGTGATGGTCTGGATGATGGGCCAGGTTGAGGGCAAGTTTGGCGTGATGGCCGTACTGATCGCTGTGCCTTGTGTTGGCATTGTGATGGGCAGCCTTAACGGTGCGCTGATCGTCTATGGCCGCCTGCAGCCGTTCATCGTGACACTGGCGATGATGGTGGGTGCGCTGGGTCTGGCGCGGGTGATCGCGGGGCAGGATACCGCGGTCTATCCGGTCTACACTGGCAGCAACGCGGTGCAGGAATTTGACATTCTGCGCAGCCTGCTGTGGGGCGTGGTGCCTGTGCCCGGTCTGTTCTTTCTGGCGGTGCTGGCGGTGTTCTTTGTGCTGACGCGCTTTACCACCTTTGGCAGCTACCTGCTGGCCATTGGCGGCAATGCCGAGGCGGCGCGTCTGGCGGGCATCAACGTCAAACGCAACACCATCGTCACCTATGCGATTGCAGGCGGTCTGTCTGCGCTGGCCGGCATCCTTTACGTGGCGCAGTTCCGTCAGGGTAAACCGGATGCGGGTCTGGGTCTGGAACTGGACGCGATCGCAGCGGTGGTTATCGGCGGCACCAGCCTGATGGGCGGACGTGGCGCGATCCTGGGAACATTTGTCGGGGTGCTGATCTTTGGTTTCCTCAGCAACATTCTGCAGCTCAACAATATCGACAGCAACACGCAGCTGATCCTCAAAGGTGTGATCATCATCGCCGCGGTGCTGCTGCAAGAAGGCCGCATCGAAGAATTCCTCTCTGCCGCAAAACGGAAAATGCGCGGAGAGAAATAACCCTGACCTCACAGTTTTGGAGGACCGGAGATCAGGGTTTTGCCACTCAGCCAACAGGCTGATCCATGACAAGGGAGAAGAATATGCAACGACGTACTTTCAGCAAGGGTGTTTTTGTCGCGGCACTGGCACTGACCACCAGCGCATCCGCTCTGATGGCGGCAGACAAGAACTACGTGATCGGGTTTTCGCAGGTGACCACCGTTGAACCCTGGCGCGTCCAGTTCAATAAAGATCTGCGCGCTGAGGCTGCTCTGCACGAAAACGTAGAGCTGCTGATGGCAGACGCCAACGACCGTACCGAAAAGCAGGTTGCGGACGTGGAAAACTTCATCCGCCAAGAGGTGGACGCGATCCTGATTTCGCCGAAAGAATCCGCTGGTCTGACCGGTGTGGTTGAACAGGCAACGGACGCGGGCATTCCCGTCTTTGTGCTGGACCGTAACGTTGACACCGACAAATACGTTCAGTGGGTTGGTGGTGACAACGAGTTGATCGGTCGCGCCGCAGGTAAGTTCGCGCTGGAAAAACTGGGTGGCATGGGCGCTGCCAAAGGCACCATCGTCGAAATCTGGGGTGGTCTTGGCACGCAGGCGGCACATGACCGCGCCAACGGCTTCCACGAAGCGTTTGAGAATGAGGCCGGCGTGAGCTTCCTCTTGGACCAGCAGTCCGGCGACTGGAAGCAGGATCAGGCCTACGACATCATGTCCACCGCCCTGCGCAACTACGAAGACATCACCATGGTCTATGGTCACAACGATCCGATGGCCTATGGCGCCTACCTGGCGGCCAAGGATGCGGGTCGTGCGGATGACATCATGTTCATCGGTGTGGACGCGCTGCCGGGCGAAGGTGTGACCTGGGTCGCCAATGGTGAGTTGGCTGCAACCTTCCTCTACCCGACCCCGGGTGCCGAAGGTCTGCGTCAGGCACTGGCCTATCTGGGCGGCGCCGAAGTGGAGAAGTCGGTTGTGATGGGCACCGAAGCGGTGACCGCTGACAACGCTGACGACATTTTGAAGCGTAACGGCCTGAAATAATCAGGGTTCGGCCCTGCGACCTCCCGGTGGGGTCGACAATGGCTGCGCAGGGGCCTAAGTCTCCTGCGCAGTTTACATATCTTAACCACGGTGGCTCGTGACGTGACCGATAAACCAACCCGATTGCAGAAGTATGCAGCGCCTGCGCTGGAAAAGGGGTTGGATATCCTTGAACTGCTGGCCTTGCAGGCGCAAACCCCGCTGAGCCATGCAGATATCGCCAAAGGGTTGGGGCGGTCCAAGAACGAAATTTTCCGTATGATGGTCGTGCTCGAAGAGCGCGGCTATATCGAGCGCGGGGCAGAGGACCTGTTCTGCTTAACGCCGAAAATCGCCAACCTCACCGCCCCGCGGAGCGAAGCGCGTCTGCGCGAAGTGGCCCAGCCGTTTTTATCCCGGCTGAGCGAGGAAACCGGACACTCCAACCACATGTGGGTTATTGCCGACGGCAAGATGCGCGTTGCGCTCTCCACAGGCAGTGCCGCGCCTTACAGCCTGTCTCTGAAGGAAGGTGAAGAGGGCGCGCTGTTCCAGTCCTCTGCAGGGGCTTGCTTCCTGTCCGGTCAGCCTGACCCTGCCCAGCGACTGCAAATGCTGCATGATCTGGGCGAGTTTGTAGATGCCGACGCTTATGGCGCTTTCGATCCAGAGGTCGAGACATGTGCCAAGCAACAGATCAGCGTTCAGCCCAGCCTGCAAGCGCGCGGTGTGATGGAAGTTTCGGCACCTGTTCGGATTGATACGGGCGCGCCAGACGGTACCAATAGCAGTGGTAGCGTGCTTGCCGCAGTTACCGTGCCAATGCTGGGGGTATCCGCCCAAGACAACGATGTCGCCCGCGTCTGCGACGCCCTGCGACATGCGGTGCAGTCTCTGGGGCTGCGTCTGTCGTTGCTGACGCCGGTGACGGGACCAACATTCTAAGTGCACCCGCTGGGGGCGTTACCTTCAGGGTTCGATTAACGTGACGCCCGGGATGCGTGAGATGTCATATACATCTTCGTCGTAGATATCACTGAGCGAGTCGATCATCGCATCGTCCCAACCGGGCAGGTCAACCTCTTGCTCCAGCTCTTCATCCAGCGCAAATTTATCGAGGAACGCAGCGATGACACGTCGTTTCTGCATCTCGTTCATGTTGGGGTGCTTCTTCAAATACCCCCTGAACCGCTGCATGCCGTCTTTGCTCATGATTTCTGACAGCAGGTCAAAGCCGCCAGTGATCTTTTCGTTGTGTTCCAGGCCTGCCATCTCGCGCACCAGATTGGCCCAGAGAAGCGGACTGTCTTCGTTGCACCAGACATGGATTGGCACGTTGGGCACCGCTTGCCGCAGGCGGGTGAACAATTCGCTCCAGCGGAGGTGGCGCGGATCTGCCCCGCCCATGAAATCAAGAAAGTCGGGTGTCGGCGCCTGATCGAATACCGCTGGCAGGAACGTGGCTGGATTGCGGATGGCCAGATACAGTTCAACATTGTCCTGATCAAAAAGCTGACAAAACCGTGCGAGTTTCACTTCGGCACCGGGATAGAACACACCTTTGTTGATCGCCACTTTGGGGACCGAAAAGAAATTTTCGTTGGACAAGAGCACCCGATCAGGATGATCAGCGCCATCCAGCACCTCTTCTAGAATGGTTTCGCGCGCATCCATCGCCAACGGCCCTTGTTCCATTGCGTGCAAGACGTCACGGATCAAACGGCGATAGGCAGTAGGGCGGGGAACACTGATGCCTCTTTTGAGGAAATCGTCACGGTTTTTCAAAAGACAGCGGACAAGTCGTTCATCGTCCGTGTTGTGGGCACCAGCGTGCAGGATGACTTGCATTGGTTTCCTCAGAAGTGTTGAGAGGCAATGACGGTGAGTTGCCGCACTATACGGTCTTTTCTGGACAGATAAACTGGTTTCAGGCAAGGAAGCGCGCATGACCCACAGCACTGCCCCTTCTTCCAGCACCTCCGCCCGTCAGGTCGCGAAAAGCAAACCGTTCTGGCGGTCGTTTAGCCCGTGGTCGATTGGCGCGGCGTTGATTGCGGCATTGGTGTTGATGCCGATTGTGGCGGTGGTTTGGATTGCATTTAACCCGACCGATAATATCTGGCCGCATCTGATTTCCACCACGCTGCCGCGTTATATGCGCACCACACTGTTGCTGATGGTTTGTGTTGGCACGCTGGCCGGGGTGATGGGAACTGTGACAGCATGGTTGGTGTCGCGCTATCGTTTCCCGCTGTCAGGCTGGCTGGAATGGCTGCTGCTGCTGCCATTGGCGATCCCGGCCTATGTGGGGGCTTATGCGCTGGTTGATCTGTTGGAATACGCAGGTCCGGTGCAGACATGGCTGCGCGGGGTGATGGGGTGGAAGACGTCGCGCGACTACTGGTTCCCTGAAATCCGCAGCTTTGGCGCGGCGGTGATTGTGTTAGGCGCGGCGCTTTACCCCTATGTCTATCTGTTGGCACGGCAAGCGTTCCGCGAGCAATCTGCCGCGACCGAAGAGGTTGCGCGCTCGCTCGGCTCGAACGCGTGGGGACGGTTTTTCCGTGTGGGCCTGCCGCTGGCGCGTCCGGCCATTGCCGCTGGCATGGCGATTGCGATGATGGAGACGGTGAATGATTTTGGCACCGTTGACTATTTTGCGGTGCAGACCCTGACCACCGGCATTTTCACCGTCTGGCTGGAAAGCAACAACGCAGGCGGCGCGGCGCAGTTGGCGTCGGTGGTTCTGGTTCTGGTGATCTTCCTCGTCACGATGGAAAAGGTCAGTCGTCGCAAGACCCGTTTCTTTGCCATGTCCGGCCGCCATCGTGCTGTGACCCGCGTGCCGCTCAATGGGGCCGGGGCATGGGGTGCGATGGTAATTTGTGCGCTGCCGTTCCTGATCGGATTTGTGATGCCTGCCGGTGTGATCCTGCACCATGCGCTGCGCAATGCCGAAGTTTGGCAGGATCCCGCGCTGTATACCGCTCTGTGGAATACGCTTTACGTTGGGGGCATCGCGGCGGTGCTGACGGTGCTGGCAGCGGTGTTCATGGTTTACGGCGTGCGCCTGTCGGGCCGTAGCCTGCCGCGTCTGCTGTTGCCGATCACCACCATCGGCTATGCGGCCCCTGGTGCGGTGCTGGGCGTTGGGATTCTGATCCCGCTGGCCACCTTTGACAACTGGATGGCCGATATGATCGAGGCCGCGACAGGTGTTGATATCGGTCTGGTTTTGACAGGATCTGCGGTGGCGCTGATCTTTGCCTATGGCGTGCGCTTCTTTGCCATTGCGCAGGGGGCGGCGGATGCAGCGATGGGGCGGGTGTCCCCCAGCCTGCCGATGGCGGCGCGGTCGCTGGGTCGCACCAAAGGGCAGGTGCTGCGCCAGATCTATGCGCCGCTGATCCGCGGATCTGTCGGCTCGGCCTTGCTTTTGGTGTTCGTGGATGCGGTGAAGGAACTGCCTGCCACTCTGCTGCTGCGCCCGTTCAACTTCGATACCTTGGCGACGCGGGTGCATGAACAGGCGTCGCTGGAAAATCTTGGCGATGCCTCGCCGGCGGCCATTTTGGTGGTGCTGGTCGGGCTGGCAGCAGTGGCAATGCTGGCGCGTGCCAACCGCTAATCTGCCGGTTTCGCGCTAGCAAACCTTAGCGACCATAGCGCGGCTTTATCGGGGGATAACCCCGTTGAATGCTCTCACGAATTTGTGCCCAGAAAAGAGGCAAGGTCCGCGTTTAGCGCCTTTCCTGTCGCGGACCGTCGCGCTACGTTGCGTCACTTAAGGGTCGTATTTCTACGACTCATGGTCGCTTGGAACGGCGCAATGGCGCTGCCCTGTCTCGCTTTGTCGCGCTGCATGGCCCGTTAGTTGCAGTTCCCCAGCAATGTGCCCCGCAAGCGTGTTTGTGCAGGGCCTCTAGCAAAGGACAACGTAATGGGACGTTTTCTCGTTTTTTCAATCGTCGTGGCGCTGACTGCGCTGTCGCTTTTGGCGGCGATCTTTAATGTATGGTTCTTGCTGCCGTTCCTATTTTTTGGCTTCCTGAGTATTCTTGGTGTGCATGACTTGGTGCAGGCGCGTCACGCGGTTTTGCGCAACTATCCGGTGATTGGTCACATGCGGTTCCTGTTCGAAGGTATCCGCCCTGAGATCCGCCAGTACCTGATCGAAAGCGATCAGGACGAAGAACCGTTTTCCCGCGATGCCCGTTCGCTGATTTACCAACGGGCCAAAGGTGTCGAGGACAAGCGCGCCTTTGGCACCCGTCAGCGGGTCTATGATTCAGGCTATCAGTGGATCACCCATTCGGTCGCGCCCAAAGAGATCGAAGATGAGGATTTCCGCATCACAGTTGGCGGTCCAGACTGCAAGCAGCCCTATCAGGCGTCGATCTATAACATTTCCGGTATGAGCTTTGGCGCACTGTCGCCGAACGCCATTTTGGCGTTGAACACTGGTGCCAAGAAGGGCGGTTTTGCCCATACCACTGGTGAAGGCGGTATCAGCCGTTATCACAAAGAGGGTGGCGGCGATTTGATCTATCAGATCGGATCGGGCTATTTCGGCTGCCGCACCGAAGAGGGGCGTTTCGACCCCGATAAATTCGCCAAGGTTGCCGCCAACCCGCAGGTGAAGATGATTGAGATCAAGCTGAGCCAAGGCGCAAAACCCGGTCACGGCGGCGTTCTACCGGCGGCCAAGATCACCCCAGAAATTGCCGAGGCACGCGATGTGCCGATGGGCAAGGATTGTGTGTCACCCGCCCGCCACCCAGAGTTTGAAACCCCGATTGAACTGTGCCAGTTCATTGCCCGCCTGCGTGAATTGTCCGGTGGCAAACCGATCGGGTTCAAGATGTGCATTGGCCACCGTCGCGAATTCATGTGTCTGGTCAAGGCAATGCTGGAAACTGACATCGTGCCGGATTTCATTGTGATCGACGGCAAAGAGGGCGGTACTGGTGCCGCGCCGGTGGAATTTGCTGATCACCTTGGCATGCCACTGACCGAGGGTCTGACGTTTGCCCACAACACCCTGCGTGGGGTTGGCCTGCGGGATCGGTTGAAAATCGGTGCTTCGGGTAAGATTGTGTCGGCCTTTGATCTGGCCCGCATTATTGCGCTGGGGGCGGATTGGGCGAACTCGGCCCGTGGGTACATGTTCTCTATCGGATGCATTCAGGCACAGGCCTGTCACACGAACCACTGTCCGGTGGGCGTGGCGACACAGGATCCCCTGCGTGCCCGTGCGCTGAACGTGCCGACGAAATCGGAACGGGTGTATCGCTTCCACAAGAACACTATGCACGCGCTGGCGGAAATGACCGGTGCGGCGGGGCTGGAACACCCCAGCCAGTTCCTACCGCACCACCTGCTGATCCGCGAAAAGGATGCGGATATGAAAACAGGGGATGAGGTTTATCCCTACCTGCCCGAAGGTTTCCTGCTGCGCAACGAAGATGTGGGCGGCGGCTACATGAAACGCTGGGAACGCGCCCGCGCCGAAAGCTTTGCGCCGGTGGATTATATCCCCTAAGGATATTGCAAGGTTCAGAGATTAGAACGCCCGCCGCTTGGTGGGCGTTTTTATTTGGCGTAAGTGCTATTTGGGCGCAAGGGGCCCCGGATCAAGTCCGGGGCGCGATGATGTTGCCACCCACCCGACCGCGCACCATGCCGCCTGCCTCGGTCTGATCCGCAGACTGCGACCGAGTGCAACCCGCCCCGGACTTGATCCGGGGCCTCTACCAACCTTCTTTTGCAGCACTTGCGGCGAGATCTGCGCTAGTCTTTACCCTGTTGTAGCTCGATCACCTGGCTCAGCTTGCCGGTATCCCGGCTATAGATCAGCACGCGATCATCCGTCGTCACCACCGCCTGCCAACGCTTGGTCTGGGTGTAGGCCTCGGCCCGCACACCGTCGGGCAGGACCAGCGTTTCGGGGAAATCCAGCGATTTATCGTTGAAGCGGATGACAATCACCGCGATCAGCACTAAAAGCCCGACAATCATCGTGCCTGTTAACCCTGTCACCAACAGGCGCAGGTACTTCAGGTCCGCGGGCAGCTCTGCTGCGGGTGTCTCATTCGTTTCTGGCTCTTGGGAGTTTTCCATGTCGCTCACGCAGCTTTCCGTCACCATTCAGGCGGACCCGCCCAAACGCCTTGATAAGGCGCTTTCGCGTGATGTGCCAGCCGAAGCTTCGCTGTCGCGCACCCGTCTGGCGAAACTGATGGCCGACGGCATGGTCACCCGCGCCGGTGAAGCGCTGACCGATCCCAAAGGCCGCGTGGCTGAAGGCGACGTGATCGACATCCAGATCCCGCAGGCCGAGGATAGCCACATCGGCCCCGAAGACATCCCGCTGGAGGTGATCTATGAGGACGCCGATCTGATCGTCATCAACAAACCCGTCGGCATGGTGGTGCATCCCGCGCCCGGCACGCCGTCGGGCACGCTGGTCAACGCGCTGCTGCATCACTGCGGCGACACTCTGTCCGGTGTGGGGGGATCGAAACGCCCCGGTATTGTGCATCGCATCGACAAGGATACCAGCGGTCTGTTGGTGGTGGCAAAGTCGGACAAGGCCCACCACGGGCTGGCGACACAGTTCGAAAAACACACGGTCGAACGCTATTATCAGGCAGTCTGCTACGGCGTGCCGGATGCCAATGACCCACGGGTGCGCGGGGTCAAAGGGGTGAACTTTGAAACCGGCAACATCATGAAAATCACCACGCAGCTGGCACGGCATAAAACCGACCGTCAGCGTCAGGCAGTGCTTTTTGAAGGCGGGCGTCATGCCGTGACCCGTGTGCGTATTGTCGAGGCGTTTGGCAATCCCGAGGTCGCGGCATTGGTCGAATGTTGGCTGGAAACTGGCCGTACCCACCAAATTCGCGTGCATCTGGCCCATGCAGGCCATTCGCTGATCGGCGATCAGACTTATGGCGGGCGGCGCAAGCTGTCTGAGAAGACGCTGGGCATTCGCGGTGTCACTGCGGCCAAGGACTTCCCCCGTCAGGCGCTGCATGCCGCTGTTTTGGGTTTTGTGCATCCTGTCACGGGTGAGGAAATGCGCTTTGAGGCACCACTGCCCAGTGACATGACCAAACTGATCGAGGCGATGCGCGCTGGGCCCAAGGGCTAAGTCCTCGTCAGTTTTGCAGGTTATGTTAGCGGCTGTCACAAACAGCACATGCGCGTGAACGCACTTTTGTAGGGGTTTCCTTTGGGGAATCGTGCGTTCATACAGGATTCAAGTTGGAATTCCTTCAGCAGGCGTCTTGAAAGGCGCTAACATCGTACATAACTGGATGTTAAGCTGATAAACATTAAGCGAACCCGCAAACGATAAACGAGTTGGATACAGGGATCATGAGCAACTACGCAAACCTCCCGGCGCCGTCCCCCGAAGGTGGACTGAACCGCTACATGCAGGAAATCCGCAAATTTCCCATGCTGGAGCCGGAGGAAGAGTACATGCTGGCAAAACGCTGGGTGGAGGAGCAGGACAGCGCCTCGGCCCACAAGATGGTGACGTCGCACCTGCGCCTCGCGGCGAAGATTGCGATGGGCTATCGTGGCTACGGCCTGCCGCAGGGCGAAGTGATTTCTGAGGCGAATGTCGGTCTGATGCAGGCGGTGAAACGTTTTGACCCTGAAAAAGGTTTCCGTCTGGCGACCTATGCCATGTGGTGGATCCGTGCCTCGATCCAGGAATATATCCTGCGGTCTTGGTCGCTGGTGAAACTTGGCACCACCTCGGCACAGAAGAAGCTGTTCTTTAACCTGCGCAAGGCCAAGGCACGTATTGGCGCGCTGGAAGAGGGCGACCTGCGTCCTGAAAACGTCGCTCAGATCGCCCATGATCTGGGGGTGAGCGAGGACGAAGTTGTGTCGATGAACCGCCGGATGTCTGGTGGCGATGCGTCGCTGAACGCCCAAGTGGGTGCCGAAGGCGAAGGCAGCATGCAGTGGCAGGACTGGCTGGAAGACGAAGACGCCGATCAGGCCGGTGACTACGCTGAACGTGACGAGTTGGAAGCGCGCCGCGAACTGCTGTCAGAGGCGATGGACGTTCTTAACGAGCGTGAACGTGACATTCTGGTGCAGCGCCGTCTGGCCGATGAAACCGTCACGCTAGAGGATCTGTCGACGCAATACGACGTCAGCCGTGAACGTATCCGCCAGATCGAAGTGCGCGCGTTTGAGAAGCTGCAGAAACGTATGCGTGATCTTGCGTCTGAGCGCGGAATGCTCGCTATTCGTTAACATATTCACGAATAAACGAACAAAATCGACTCCCTCCCACGCTGTTGGGTGGGAGTTTTCTTTTTGTTTTTGCTGAATAAATTTTGGCCTCTACCCCCAAAGGCGAGGTGCTTTTTCTCTTTCGCCTATCTATTCTTTTGAAATCTTGCGCTTTAGTGTTCCCCACTTACTCTATTTTTAGTTGTTATAAGTTGGAGAATTATTTTGCTGTATGCGAATAGAACCAGCGCGCCAAAACAAGAGCAGCAGGCGATTACGACGTCGAAATTTGCCCTTACCATCCACAAAGGGGAGGGCATGCTGCCGCATGTTGGTGTGTTATGAGGCGGGCGATCGTACATCTGCCCCCACACAAGGCAGCCCTTGCGCATCCGAGAGCGCCGGGGGTTGTGGGTGATCTTTGTCAGGTGTTGCACCGCTGCGGTCTGGAGCCTGAGTTTGATACAAACTTGGATGTCGCGGCTGGCGTAGACCTGGAGCCTGATGTGCTACACGTCCTGCACGCCCGTAACTGCGTTAAAACGATGCCGCGTGTCTACCCGAACGCAATCTATGCTGCGGCCGCGCCATTGCGCCAGTTCTGGTATCTGGATCCGATGGGGGTTTCTGCGTTCAGTTCGATCGCGGCTGCGGAATTTGATCCGAAAGCGCTGCCAAGGGAACGCGTGCAAACCTTCTTTGAGCGCCTCCAGCGTCGTTTCGTGCGCGATGGGGTGTCCAAGTTGCCTCAGCCGCAGGTGCGGCAGGATTTTGGAACCGGCCATTTTGCTGTGTTCTTGAAAGGGGCAGGACGTGATTATCCCGGCTGCACGGTGACCGAGACGGAAATTGTTCAGGAACTGCGCCGACAATATCCGGATGTCAAAGTGTTGGTAAAACCCCATCCGGCGGGCAGTGATGACACAACTGTGCAGGCCCTGACCGCTATGGCCGCCGAGGATGCGCAGCTACACATCGTTGACGCTAATGTCCACGACATGTTGCGTGGTGTACGGGCCTGTATCAGCGTCGCCGCCGCCGTGAGCGTCGACGCGATGATGTACCGGGTGCCCGCAGTGGTGTTTGCGCGAACGCTGTTTCACCATAACGCAATCACGCTGTCTGACGTGGCAGCGTTGCGCCCCGCACTGGAAGAGGCCGCAACGCAGGATCGCCCGGATGCGGAATACCTGTTCTGGCTCCTTCGACAGAACTGTTTGGATATTTCCGGCAAGGGTTGGAAGGATAAGGCACAGAAGCAAATCGAAGCAGTGCTGGAAGGCTGCGGTGTGCTGGTGGGCTGTTAAATCCCGTCCAGGGCCTGTGTACGGTTCAGTCCGCAGTCCAGACGCCGTAGGAGGGTGGCCCGGTGGGCCACCCTCTTTGTTTTAGGCGATGTATGTCGTGTGACTGGCCGTTTAGTGCAGGCTGGCGCGCAGGATACGCAGCATGTTTTCCCCCATGACTTTGCGAATGTCGGCTTCACTCATGCCCTCGTTGATCAGGGCATGCGTCAGGGCAGCCAGTTCCGAAGTGTCAAAGGCGGTGCCGACGGACCCGTCGAAATCCGAACCCAGTGCGACGTGGTTGGCGCCAAGAGTGTCGACCGCTTTGACAATCATCCGGGCGATTCCTGCTGGCGTGATGTCGTCACAGGCAGCACCTTCCCAATAACCCATGCCGATCACACCGCCGCGTTTGGCGATCATCTGCATTAGATCGTCGTGATAGTTGCGTTTGACCGGACAATGGCCATGCAGGCCGGAATGGCTAACCACAACTGGTTGGTCGACCAATGCCAATACATCCCGCGCCACCGCTGGGCTGGAGTGGGCCAGATCAATCACCATGCCCCGTGCGGCGGCCTGTCTGACTACCTCTTTTCCGAAATCGTTCAAACCTTCGTTGCTGATCCCGTGCAGTGATCCGCCCAGTTCGTTGTCAAAGAAGTGGTGCAGGCCAATCAGCCGGATGCCTGCCGCTTCAATCGCGTCCATGTTGGCGATGTCACCTTCCAGCGCGTGGGCGCCTTCGATACCCAAAAGGCCACCAGTGATTTTCGAGCCAGATGCGCGCATCTGCATCAGGGTGTCCAGATCTGCGCGGGTGCGGATGATTTTCAGATGATCGGGGGCTTTTTCTTCGAAACCGCGTAGGCGTTCGGCTTGGTACAGGGCGCGTTGCAACAGGCTGTCCCAGGTGCGGACCGGCCACAGCTGACCGATTGCCAGTAAGGTAATGTTGTCAAAGCTGTCGGCAGAGTTTTCGTGGTAGTTTTGACCAGACGGTGATTTGGTCACAGCAGTAAAGACCTGTAGCGCAACATTGCCTTCGCGCAGGCGGGGCAGGTCAACATGTCCATAGTCCGCGCGTTCCGTCAGATCCCGATCCCAAAGCAGCGGGTCGGCATGAAGATCGCCCACCAGCAAATCCGCATGTAGTGCCGCGGCCTGATCCGAAACCGGATAGGGGGCATGGGGTTCAACAGTGTTGCGGCTTTTTTCTACGATGCTGGGCGCAAAGGTGAAAAACGCAGCCGCCCCTGCAACTGCCAGCACCAGAGTGGCGGCAAAAAGTCGTTTGATCCATTTTAGCATTGGTCCCTCCCGTTTGAGGCGAAGCCTATGCGCGCCGTGCCATTTCCCCAAGGTTAACGTCGGGTGATTGAACGGGTGGAGTGAGGCAGGTCCTCAGACAACAAAAATGGCGACGCTGGAGGGAGCAGCGCCGCCATTCAGGGACTGGTTGGGGGGGAACCTTAGCGATCCAGAACTGCAGGCCAGTTGGCGCGCGCCTTGGCGATGTTGCCGGGGATATCTTTCAGCCAGCGGCGGCGTACCGAGGTGGAGAAGTTTAGGTACAGTTTGCCATCAACGATATGCCAGGCTTCGGGCACGGTGGGGGCGGTGGCGCCATTAGCAACCGCCAGTGCGCAGTAGCCGCCGAATTGCGGTGCGTAGGCTTCGGGATCGGCGGCGAACGCATCACGGTTTGCCTCGCTGGAGAACAGCCAAGTGGCGCCTTTCCAGTCGTGGGTAATGTCTTTGCTGCCCATGACGGGTTTGCCTTCGGTGAAATAGGCAACCACGTCAGAACCATCTACGGCGATGCCGTCTTCGGTATAGATTTCAGGGGTGCGGGCCAATGCTGCGGTGGGCAGGCCAAAGCTGGCAACAGCGGCGGCGGCGGGCAAGGCAAAGAGGAAAGCGCGGCGGGGCAGGGTCATGATGTCAGGTCTCCGGTCTGTGTTATGACATCAATGTGGAGGACCGCAGGCCTTGGCGCTAGCGCCCTCACGGGCCTGTGAAACAGCGTCAGAGCATCGGGTGCAGTGTTACAGAAATCGCCCACATTTGTGTGCGCTACATCCGCCAAGATATGAAAAAGGCCGCCACGGTGTCCCGCAGCGGCCTGTTTTGTTTCAGATGTCGGCGCTTAGTCCTCCATCGCCTCCAGTTCATCAATCATGCCGGAAATCATGCTAAGCCCCTTGTCCCAGAAGGTCGGGTCGCTGGCATCAAGGCCGAAAGGTGCAAGCAGTTCCTTGTGGTGTTTCGATCCGCCTGCTTTCAGCATGTCGAAATACTTGTCTTGGAAGCCTTCTGGGTTTTCTTCGTAAACGGCATACAGCGCGTTCACCAGACCGTCGCCAAAGGCATAGGCATAGACGTAGAAGGGCGAATGCACGAAGTGCGGGATGTAGGCCCAGAAGGTTTCATAGCCTTCCATGAAATCAAACGCATCGCCAAGGCTTTCGGCCTGCACCGACATCCACAGATCGTTGATGTCATCTGGGGTCAATTCACCTTCGCGACGGGCGGCGTGCAGTTTGCATTCAAAGTCATAAAATGCGATCTGGCGCACCACGGTGTTGATCATATCCTCGACCTTGCCGGCCAAGAGGATCTTGCGCTCTTCTTTGGTTTCTGCCTTGTCCAGCATCTTGCGGAAGGTCAGCATTTCCCCAAACACCGACGCGGTTTCTGCCAGCGTCAGCGGGGTGGAGGACAGCATTTCACCCTGTTCCGCCGCCAGCACCTGATGCACGCCGTGGCCCAGTTCGTGCGCCAGCGTCATCACGTCACGCGGTTTGCCGAGGTAGTTCAGCATCACATACGGGTGCACCTCGGTCACGGTGGGGTGGGCAAAGGCGCCGGGCGCTTTGCCCGGTTTCACGCCTGCATCGATCCAGCCTTTGGTGAAAAACGGTTCTGCAATCTCACCCATGCGGGGATCAAAGGCATTGTATGCCTCCATCACCGTGTTGGTGGCGGCGGTCCAATCCACCACTTTGGTGCTTTCCATCGGCAGCGGTGCATTGCGGTCCCAGACCTGCATGCGATCAAGGCCCAGCCATTTGCGCTTCAGCTCATAGTAACGGTGGCTGAGTTTCGGGTAGGCCTCGACAACGGCGTTGCGCAGCGCTTCGACCACCTCGGGCTCCACATGGTTGGACAGGTGGCGGCCTGTTTGTGCCGTGGGCATGTTGCGCCAGCGGTCGACGATCTCTTTCTCTTTGGCCAGCGTGTTGTGCACACGGGCAAAGGTTTTGATGTTGGCGCCGAACACAGTGGCCAGTTCGCGCGCGGCGGCTTCGCGTTTGCTGCGGTCCTGTTCGGTCAGATAGTTCAAGGCGCCTTCGATATTGTGCGGCTCGCCATCTACCTCAAAGCCAAGGCCAGCGATGGTTTCGTCAAACAGCTTTTCCCAGGCGTCACCCGTGACGGACAGATCGTGCAGGAACTTTTCCAGCTCATCCGACAGCTGATAGGGCTTCATCGCGCGGGTGCGTTCAAAGACCGGGCGGTAGCGGGCCAGATCAGCGTTTTCGGCTAGCATCGCTTCCAGCGCATCGTCTTCGAGGCGGTTGAGTTCCAGCGAATAAAACACCAGCGGCGTGGTGAAATTGGTGATCGCTTCCTGACAGTCGGACATGAACTTGGCCCGGTCGGCATCCACGGTCATCTGGTAATAGCGCAGGCCCGCATAGGACATAACGCGGCCCGCTTTGGTGCTGATCATTTCGTTGCGCTGCACGCATTCCAGCAGGCCCGCAGCGTCCAGATCAGCCAGCTTGCCTTCATAATCGGCAGCAAAAGCGGCGCATTCTGCGGCGAGCCAGTCTAGATCTGCCTGCAGTTCTGGCGCGTCGGGCGAGGGGTAGAGGTCGCTCAGATCCCATTCGGGCAGATCCCCCAGTTCCTTGGCGCCGGTGTCGGCGGTCACGTCACGTAGGGGGAAGGGAAGTTGAAACATGGGAAACCTCTTGATGTCTGTTGCACCAGACATATGCCGCAGGACGCGGTGCCTCAAGAGGGGGGCACATTATTGTGCGGCGTGATCGCGGCGCTGGGCTGTGTTTTCAGCGGCAAGCAGGTAATGTTCGATAATGGCCTGGGTGATCGGGCTGCGTATCGCTTCGCCCTCCATCAGAACCTCATGCTCGCCCTTGGGTACGATCACCAGATCGCCGTTTGGCCAATTCGCCATTCGGTCCCGGATGCGCTGGGGTGACACGATGCGTTCATTGCTGCCCAGATAGGTCAGGCAGGGCTGCGACGGTGACGGCATACGTGACAGCTGCCGCATTTCGCGCAGGGCCTCAAACAGCCAGTTCAGGCTAGGTCCACCCAGCGACAGGGCAGGTTCGGCGCGTAGCTGATCGCCCATCAGATCCCACATTGTGCGATCCAGCGTCAGGGTATTGTCGTCGAAGGGCGCATCCAGAACATAAGGCGTTGCCGAGGTATTCGGTGCCATTTTCCCAGAGAGACCAACATGACGGCTGAGCCAACTGGTTGCCCAGGCAAAGGGGCGCAGCGCTGGGGCCAGTTCGATGCCCCACATCGGGCCGCTGAAGCTGGCGGCAACAACAGGCAGGCCATTGTGCATTGCACGTAGCCCGATACAGCCACCCATCGAATGGCCGTGCAGGAAATAAGGTTCAGGTAAATCCAGATCACGCGCCGCTTTCAATGCGGCCTGTACATCTAGTTGGAAATCTGAAAACCGGTCGACGTGTCCGATCAGCGGATCGTCTAGCAGGCGGTCGGCAATACCCTGGCCGCGCCAATCGACGGCCAGTGTTGTCAGTCCTCGCGCAGCAAAATCTGCAGCTGTGGGGGCATATTTCTCGATATATTCGGTGCGCCCCGGGAACAGTAGGACCGTGCCCGTGAGTTGATCTGGGGATTGATCCTGCTGGGGATCGGGACGCCACAGGCCGACACGAATGCGCACCCCGTCTTCGGCAGTTATCCACCACGCCTCCCCTGCAGGAAACGCATCAATGATGGAGCCAAAGAACGGGGCCTTTTGCATCTGTATCGTGCTTTCTGTCGCGGCTTATGCGAAGGCCGAAGCCAGCGCCATTGCCTGACCCATGTCACCGTCGATGGTCAGCTTGCCGCTCATGAATGCGGCGGTCGGGTTCAGGTCGCCGTTCATCATCGATTCAAAGGTGTCAGCGTCTGCAGTCATGGTGACATCTGCGTCTTCTTCGCTGGCGCGTACGCCTTCGCCGTCCACGACGATGGACATAACGCCTTCGACAACGAATTTGGCCGAACCAGAGAAGTCCGCACCGGACATTTTTTCGGTCAGGGCTGTGACGGCTGCTTCTACTTGATCGCTCATGGGGAATTATCCTTTGATTGCGATCCGGTCTCCTCTCCGGATCGTTGGGTGGTGTTTTGCTGTACGGGGCTGGTTTATTCCCCACAGCGCTCTAAACTGACTACACTATGAGCATAGTTGGTTTCAGCCCCAAGGTTATCGTCGCGGCAAGCATGACGTTATTTCTGTTTACGTCACCCGTCAAAGGGTCAAATTCCGCGACGAATGACGATGTAGGCGCACTGTTGCAGGAATTGGAACAGGGCGACCCTGTGGCCTCGCGTCAGGCTGCGCGCGCGCTAGAGTTGGAATGGTCCAAATCCGGTTCTGCGTCGATGAACTTGTTGCTAAACAGAGGCGAAGCGGCATTGAACCGCAGTGATTATCGCGCTGCTGTCGATCATCTAACAGCACTGACCGATCATGCGCCCCATTTTGCCGAGGGCTGGGCCCTACGCGCCCGCGCTTGGCATCATCTGGACGAACCTGGTTTAGCGTTGTCTGATCTACAACAGGTGCTGGCGCTTAACCCGAATCATTTCCATGCACTGTTTGGTCTCGGCGTAACGCTAGAGCAACTGAACCGTCCCAAGCTGGCTTTGCGGGCCTATCGGCTTGTGTTGAACATTCACCCGCAGTACGAGGAAGCAACAGAAGCTGTTAGTCGCCTGACGCCGCTGGTGCAGGGCGAGAGCCTCTAGAGCGTCCTCAAAGAACGTCAGGGACAGATCATGCCCCAAAATTCCCGGATTACTGCGGTCCTTGGCCCCACCAACACCGGCAAGACCCATTATGCGATCGAACGCATGCTGGCCTATCGCACCGGCATCATCGGTCTGCCGCTGCGCCTTTTGGCACGGGAGGTCTATGACAAAATCGTTGCCGCCCGTGGCCCATCGGTTGTGGCGCTGGTGACGGGGGAGGAACGCATCGTTCCTGACCGCGCCCAATATTGGGTCTGCACGGTTGAGGCTATGCCCGAGGGTATGGGCTGCGACTTCCTTGCGGTGGATGAAATCCAGCTTTGCGCAGACCCAGAACGTGGGCATGTGTTCACCGATCGACTGCTTCGCGCGCGCGGCACGCAGGAAACAGTTTTCCTTGGCTCTGATTCGATGCGTCCGGCGATTGCGGCGCTGGTTCCCGGGGTGAATTTCATGCGCCGCGAGCGGATGAGCCAGCTGGAATACACCGGTTCGCGTAAAATTTCGCGTATGAAACCGCGTTCTGCTGTGGTCGGATTTTCGGTCGATGATGTTTACGCGTTCGCCGAATTGATCCGCCGCCAGAAGGGCGGGGCAGCCGTTGTTATGGGCGCGCTCAGCCCGCGCACACGCAACGCGCAGGTCGAACTCTATCAAAACGGCGATGTGGATTTTCTGGTGGCGACGGACGCCATCGGCATGGGGCTGAACCTGGATATTAACCACGTCGCCTTCTCCTCCACGGTGAAATTTGATGGCCGCCGGATGCGGATGCTGATGCCGAATGAACTGGCGCAGATCGCCGGTCGTGCTGGGCGCGGCATGTCTGATGGCACCTTTGGCGTGACTGGTGAGGCGGAGTTGCTGGATGAAGGTGTGGCGCAGGCGATCAGGGATCACCGCTTTGCGCCGGTGCGCAAACTCCAATGGCGTAACGCTCGTTTGCAGTTCGGTACCCCCGATGCGCTGATCCGGTCACTAGAGGCGGCACCTGATCATGAGATGCTGGTGCGGTCCCGCGATGCCGATGACCTCTTGGCGTTGAAATCCCTATCGGCAGAGGCAGAGGTGGCCGCACGCGCCAGCGATGGCCCGTCGGTCAAGCTGCTCTGGGACGTATGCCGCGTGCCTGATTTCCGTGGCATCAGTCACAGCGAACATGCCCAGCTGTTGGAAACGATTTATGGCTATCTGCACGAAAAGGGCAGGGTGCCCAACGATTGGATGGCACGTCAGGTTCAGCGCATTGATCGCACTGATGGTGACATTGACACATTATCGAAACGTCTCTCATTTATCCGCACGTGGACCTATGTCGCGCAAAGATCCGGCTGGGTAGATGACGAAAGTCATTGGCGTGGCGAAACGCGCGCTGTAGAAGACCGATTGTCGGATGCGCTGCACGAGCGTCTGACCCAAAGATTTGTGGACCGGCGCACATCCGTGCTTTTGCGCCGGCTCAAGCAGAAGGAGGCCCTTTTGGCCGAAGTAAACGATAAAGGTGAAGTGACCGTCGAAGGCGAATTCGTCGGTCGTCTGGAAGGGTTCCGTTTCCGCCAGGATCAGGACGCCAGCGGACAGGAGGCAAAGACACTGCGTCAGGCCAGCCTGCAGGCGCTTGCGCCGCATTTCTCGCTGCGCGCAGACCGGTTTTACAACGCCCCCGATACCGAGATTGATTTCACCGAACAGGGTGGCCTGATGTGGGGCTCTGAGGCGGTTGGTAAACTGGTCGCCGGTAGCGATCCGCTGAAGCCGACTGTCACCGCCTTTGTGGATGACGAAGCGGGCGCTGATGTGGCGCAGAAGGTGGAACGCCGCCTGCAGCACTTCATCGACCGCAAAATCGCCGCACTGTTTGAGCCGCTGTTGGCGCTGGGCCGTGATGAAGAACTGTCGGGTCTGGCCCGTGGTTTCGCCTTCCAGATGGTTGAAAACCTCGGCGTGATCCCGCGTGCGCAGGTTGCGGATGATGTGAAGGCACTGGATCAGGACGCCCGTGGCGCGCTGCGCAAACACGGCATTCGTTTTGGTCAGTTCACCATCTTTATGCCTCTGATGCTGAAACCGGCGCCGACCCGTCTGCGTCTGGTTCTGTGGGCGCTGGCCAAAGGTCTGGACGTCTTCCCCGAAGCACCGCCCCCCGGTCTGGTCACCGTGCCCACCGACAAAGGTGCGCCCGAAGGTGCCGACACCATGTCGGGTTACCGCGTTGCTGGAGAACGCTCGATCCGTATCGACATGCTGGAACGTCTGGCCGATATGCTGCGCGTCGAAGACAGCCGTGGCGGCTTTGAGGCCAAGGCAGACATGCTGTCGATCACCGGCATGACGCTGGAACAGTTCGCTGACCTGATGCAGGGTCTGGGCTACGCCGCTGAACGTGGCGAACGTGCCAAGGTTAAGGCTGCGCCGGTTGCTGAAGCAGTTGCCGAAGGTGCGGAAGCACCGGCGGAAACAGCCGAAGCCCCCGCCGAAGAAGCGTCTGTTGAAGCCGTAGCTGAGGTTGCCGAAGCCGTTGAAACACCTGCAGAAACCGCAGACGCGGCAGAGCCTGAGGTCGAAGTGTTCTTTACCTTCACCTGGGGCGGTCGTCGCAATCAAGGTGGCAACCGTGGTCGTGGCCGCAACGAACGTGGCGGTGATCGCGGCGCAGACCGTGGCGAACGCAAAGGTGGCGGCAAACCGCGCGGCAAGGGCGGCAAGCCCCGTGGCGACGGCAAAGGTCGCGGTGCCCCGAAAGGCGCCAAATCCTTTGAGGCGCGCCCGCCGAAGAAAGAAAAGGCCATCGATCCCGATAACCCCTTCGCCGCAGCCCTGATGGGTCTGAAAAAAGGCTGATGGGTTTGGCGATCTGCCAGAACGAACACATGGGTGGGGGCGTCGCATGAGCGATGCCCCCTCTCACCTTTCGGCCACCAAGCAGCGCCTTGATAAATGGCTGTGGCACGCGCGGTTTTACAAAACCCGTGGGTTGGCCTCGAAAATGGTGTCCGCTGGCCATGTTCGGGTGAATTCCGACAAGGTGTCGAAACCCGCCCATTCGGTGAAACCGGGCGATGTTTTGACCTTTCCGCAGGGGAACCAGATTCGCGTTGTGCGGATCGAAGGGATCGGCGATCGTCGTGGACCCGCCCCAGAAGCGCAAACACTGTACGCCGATTTGACCGAACCGAAGGAGAGCGTTCCGCGTAGCCCGAAATTTGAGGGCAAAGGGCGCCCAACAAAACGTGACCGGCGAATGATCGACCTTGATCGTCAGCGAGGCTTGAATGATACGCCGCAGTGAATTAGCTAGTGCGACAAGCCAAAAGCCAGAGAGAAAGCCATGACTTACGTCGTCACCGACAATTGCATCGCCTGCAAATACACCGACTGCGTAGAAGTGTGCCCGGTGGATTGTTTCTATGAGGGTGAGAACACACTTGTGATTCACCCCGACGAATGTATCGACTGTGGTGTCTGTGAACCGGAATGTCCGGCGGATGCGATCCGTCCTGACACCGAACCGGACATGGAAAAATGGGTCGAGTTCAACCGCAAATACGCGGAACTGTGGCCGGTGATCATCGAGAAGAAAGATCCCCTGCCAGGCCACGAAGAGCGCGATGGCGAAACTGGCAAGCTGGAGAAATACTTCTCCGAAGCGCCGGGCGAAGGCAGCTGATAGCAGCGAATCGCGATTCGTGACTTGGTCGCGATTCGGGTAAAACTGCTGAAATCTGCTGGAAACAATGCGTATATCCGCGGGATATGCGCTGTTCCGGTCGTTTGGGGCGCTTTCGAGGCGGCCTAAAATATGATATATTGTTGTTACATGACGAAGACTGCCTGATGGCGATCACCCCGTGTGTCTGCTGGGTGAGGCCACTTTTTGCGATACAGTTTGACTGGCGGGCGTGCAGTTGCACCTCGGCGGACTTTTTGTCGCTAAATTTCAGGCATCCTTGCGGAGAAGGATTGCATGAGCAAAGCGAAGAAATCTGAATTCAGCCCCAACGATTACGTCGTTTATCCGGCGCATGGGGTCGGCCAGATCGTCTCGATCGAGGAACAGGAAATCGCCGGCATCGCGCTGGAACTGTTCGTGATCTCGTTCGAAAAGGACAAGATGACCCTGCGGGTTCCCACCAACAAAGCGACCGAAATCGGTATGCGTTCGCTGTCGAGCCCGGATGTGGTGTCGCAAGCGATGACCACGCTGAAAGGCAAGGCAAAGGTAAAACGCGCCATGTGGTCGCGCCGCGCGCAGGAATATGAACAGAAAATCAACTCGGGCGATCTGATTGCGATTGCCGAGGTGGTTCGTGACCTGCACCGCACCGACGATCAGCGCGAGCAGAGTTATTCTGAGCGTCAGCTGTACGAAGCGGCGCTGGAACGTCTGACCCGCGAAGTTGCCGCCGTGTCCGGCAGCGACGAAGTGCAGGCCGCCAAAAAGGTGGATGAAGTTCTGGTATCGCGCGCCGCGTGATCTGGTCGTTATCGTTGCAATTAAAAACCGCGCCTGTCATCAGGCGCGGTTTTTTCTATTGGGGGTGTTTGTGCCTCTGGCTGGGCTCAGCCAAACAGCACCAGAAGTAGCGCAATCTCGACCATCACCTGCGTCGCGCCCAAAACATCCCCCGTCTGCCCGCCTATCTTGGCGCGGGCAATCATGGCGACGCCCAGGGCTGTCAGCGCAGACACTGCCAACATCAGAACAGCTGCCGCCCCACAAGAGATCGCCGCCACGATTGCGGCAATCCCAACGGCCATCGCAGCCGTCAAAGCGGTTGGGCGGCCCTGTGCGTGGCTCAAGCCGTTGCTGCGCGCATGAGGCAGAGCGGCCATCACGACGACCATTGCGCCACGGCTGAGTGCGGCAATCGCGATCAACGTCAAGAGTGCGCGTGCTTCGATCATTAGGGACAGCCCCCACCAACGGGCGGCCATCGCCAGCACCAATGCAAGAACGCCGTAACTGCCGATCTGGCTGTCCTTCATAATCTCCAGCCGTCGCTCGCGGGTCCAGCCCCCCCAGAACCCGTCTGAACAATCGGCCAAGCCATCTTCGTGCATGGCGCCTGTAACCACCACACCGAAGGCGAGAATCAACAAGGCAACGGTGGCGCTACCAGCACCCCAAAGTAGCATCACCCAAGCCAGTGCGGCTGAAAGTAGCGCTACCGTGACACCCGCAAGAGGATATGCCCAAGCAGCACGCGCGCCACGCGCGAAACTGTCACTATGCAAACGTATAGGCAGCCTTGTCAGCAACGCAATTGACACTGCAATATCCCTGAAATTCATGGGGTTTTTGTCGTTTTCATTCATTCTGGGTCTCATTCCGCGCCTTGCCGGAGCCTATCATTCAGGTAAACAGGGAACCATATATTAGCAGAGGACTTGGGGAAGTTATGGGTCATATTTTTCAATCTGTTGACGCATTTCGCGATATTTTGACGTCCTTGCCAGAAACCGACGAAACCGCTCAAACAGGGGCGGCGGCGCGCAATGGTCAACTGACCAAACCGCCTGGTGCGTTGGGGCGACTGGAAGATGTGGCGATCTGGTTCGCGGGTTGGCAGGGCGATTCCAAGCCGCGTCTGCGATTCCCGCAGGTTCTGATCTTTGCGGGCAATCACGGTGTGATGGAGCAGGGGGTTTCCGCCTTTCCGGCCGAAGTCACCGAACAGATGGTGCTGAACTTCCAGCACGGGGGTGCCGCGATCAACCAGCTGTGCAAAACCTTTGGCGCACAGATGGCTGTTCACCCTCTGTCGTTGGACCGTCCGACTGCCGATTTCACCAAAGGCCCCGCCATGAGCGAGGAAGAACTGCTGGAGGCGCTGCAAACGGGATGGGATGCAGTGAACAAGAATGCAGATTTGCTGGTGACCGGTGAAATGGGCATTGGCAACACGACGCCTGCGTCGGCGCTGTGTGCTGCGCTGTTCTCGGGCGGTGCGGATGAATGGACGGGGCGTGGTACTGGTGTCGATGATGCGGGGCTGGCCAATAAAACCCGTGTTGTTGCCGAAGGTCTGGCCAATCATGCAGGTCAAGGCGATGGTCTGGAAATGCTGCGCCGTCTGGGTGGGCGTGAACTGGCAGCGATGGCGGGTGCCATTGCGCGCGCGCGTGTCGAACGTATTCCAGTGTTGCTGGACGGCTTTATTTGCTGTGCTGCCGCTGCCACCCTGCAGGCTGTGAACCCAAAGGCGTTGGATCACGCGCTGGCCGGTCACGTCAGTGCCGAAGGTGCGCATCCCAAGTTGTTGGAGCTGTTGGGTAAAGAGCCGCTGTTGTCGTTGGGGCTGCGTCTGGGTGAAGGATCCGGTGCCGCGCTGGCAATTGGTGTTCTACAGGGGGCGATTGCCTGCCATTCGGGCATGGCCACCTTTGCCGAGGCAGGCGTTTCCGACAGCTGATCCTGTTATCAGTTTGCAGAATAGAAAAGGGGGGCTTGTGGGCCCCCCTTTGGTTTTTCGCGTCAGGCTTTGCCGTCGTCTTGGCTGGTGTCGACTGCTTCGCCATCTTCGCTGCGCTGCGCTTCCAGTTGTGTGAGCAGTGCTGTCTCCAGCTCTTTTTCCAACTCCAGCGCGCGCTTGATATAGGCCGCGTTTTCGGCGGATCGAACATCCGGGCGCCAAAGTTGCGCCAGTTCTCGGATTGCCATCCGGTCGTGTTGGTAAAACACGCGCTCGGCTTCTGCCGCTTCGTAGTCGTTGAGACCGATGTTTTCCAACGCATAGCGTCCAGCACGCAAAGCACTGTCAAAGGTCTCACGTACAATGTCGTTCGCGCCTGCTTGGTAAAGTTCGAACACGTGGGTGCGGTCGCGGGCCCGTGCGATGATGTGCAGATCAGGGCGTTCACGGCGGGCAAAGGTTACCAGCCGTGTGGCCGCTGCGCGATCGTCCAATGTGACAGCCAGCACGCTGGCCTCTTTCAGACCTGCAGCATGGAGAAGTTCTGGACGCGTCGGGTCACCGAAGAAACCCTTGAAACCGAAGTTGCGCATCAGTTGGATGGTTTCCATATTGTTGTCCAAAACAACCGTTTTGAAGCCGCTTGATTGTACCAATCGGTTAACAATTTGTCCAAATCGACCAATTCCGGCGATAATGACTGGACCCTGCTCGTTGATCTCATCCGCTTCGTGGTGTTCGCCTTCTTTCATCGATTTCGACAAAAGATCATAGATGATGAAGAGGAGTGGCGTCGCCAGCATCGACAATGCGACCACCAACGACAGTGTGTCTGCTAGTGGGCTCGGCAAAACGTTTTGTTGGCGCGAGAAGGACAACAGGACAAAACCGAATTCCCCGGCCTGGGCCAGCGATAGGGTGAATAGCCAGCGCGCGCGACCACGAATTTTGAACAGGTGACTCAGCAGATAGAGGATCGATCCCTTGATTAGCAGGACGGTCAGGGTCAGGCCCAAAATATCAAGTGGCGCATCAAAGAAGGTGTTGAAATCGATACCTGCGCCGACCGTGATGAAGAACAGCCCAAGCAACAGACCTTTGAATGGTTCGATGTCGCTTTCCAATTCATGACGGAACTCGCTGTTGGCCAGAACCACCCCAGCAAGGAAGGTTCCCAATGCAGGCGACAGGCCTACAGCCGTCATGATCGCGGCAATTCCTAGGACAATCAGCAATGCCAGTGCGGTATACATCTCCCGTAGGCGGGCGTGGTGGATAAATGCAAACACGGGGCGCGTCAGGAAAATCCCTGCCAGCACCACCGAAGCAACCGCGCCCAACGTCACCAGTGTCACGCCCCAGGCCGGTAGACCATCCACCAAAGAAACACCGCCCGGCGCCCCTGCGTGGCCTCCCCCGCCTGCACCGGGGATATCCCCACCGGGTGACAGCGCAAGCAGCGGTAGCAATGCCAGCATCGGGATAACGGCGATATCCTGCGTTAGCAGCACCGAAAATGCTGATCGCCCTCCGCCCGTTTGCATCAACCCCTTTTCAGACAGGGTTTGCAGCACGATCGCTGTAGACGACAGCGCAAAGATCATCCCAACCGCCAGTGCTGGCTGCCACGCCAACCCCAGCGCCATCGACAGGGCAGTCATGGCGGCCATCGTCAGGGTGATCTGCAACCCGCCCAAGCCGATCAAACGATGTCGCATGGCCCATAGCGCGCGCGGGTCCAGTTCCAGACCGATGATGAACAGCATCATCACCACGCCAAATTCGGCAAAGGTCTGGAGGTCCTGAGTTTCTGACCCCACAAGTCCCAGAACGGGCCCGATAATGATCCCAGCGCTGAGGTAACCCAGCACGGATCCCAGTCCGAGCCGCGCGGCCAGCGGCACAGCAATCACTGCAGCGATGAGGTAGATAGAGGCGGAAAAGAGAAAATCTTGCATCAGGTGCGGCCAGCGTCCGGTTAAAAGGGTGTCCTGACGCGCTGCGGAAAGATACGGCGCGCCTGTGAGTGTCACATATGTTCGCAAATGTGACGATAGCACAGGTCGCTCAGCAAAAAACGCACCATCTGGGGGCGTTTATGCCGGATTTACGAACAAACGATGTGGAATGCTGCTGCGCGGTGCAGTTTTGGATGCCAAGGCAGCCGAAGCGCCGGTTAACCGCGAGGCATTTTCAGCACAACCGTGCGGCTCGACCGTTTATAGCGCAGCTCACTGTCACTGATGGCTGTTACGCGCCCACCGTCAAGGCGATCACCTACGCTGACCTTTTTTATGCGGCCGTTTTTCATTCGCACCAGTGCATTTCGCGCGCCCGACTTGCCAGAAATCCCGATCAGGCTGACCTTGCGCAGGTTCAGCTGGTTTTTCACAGTCGCCTGACGCGCAACCGAAGCGGAAGAGGGCAGTTGCGGCTGTGAACGTACGGCAGAGGCAACCTGAACAGACCCCGAGACAGAGGTATCGAGGTTTTGCGGGCGTGCCTTGGGTTTCAACGAGGTGGATACGACAGACTGCGCCACCGCTTCGTTGATCGCATCACGGGTTTCGCCGCTTAGGTCAACGAGCGGGGCAGAAGCACTGTTCAAAAGGGCAAGGCGGTTCTGTTCATTCGCTTCGGCCAACCCCTCGGGGCGCAGTTTAGGTCGCAGGCCTGCTAGTTCGCTACGGGTACGACCGCCCAATTGGCTGCGCTCGTTGGTTTCGATCAGGTTTTCAGGCCGTGCCTGTGGGCGTACCTTAGACCGCCGCTCCAGTTCTTCGGCGCTGATTTCTCCGGGGACAGCTTCGGTTGCGTCAGCCGCGGGCGCGCGTTCAGGCAAGTTGGCAGGACGGACGGGCGGTTTGCCCAGATAGATCAGGATACCGTCCGGGGTGAGGGCACCTTCGCGGGTGGCCGTGACCAGACCACGTTGATCAAACGAGAATGTCGTGCCAGCCGCTGCGGGCAGTGATTGGGTAGGTGGTGTGATGTCTGAACGCACGCGGCCAGCATCCGGCAGTGCAACCGCATCAAATGCCGGCACATCCGGGTCAATCGACGCGATATACAGATCTTCAAGCGAGGCAGCATCAGGCGTATTTGGGCGCGTAGGCGCTGCATCCCAAATCCCACTTGACGCATAGCGTTCAGCGGTGCTGATCTCGACCACTTCTGGCGCAGGTTCGGCGGTATCGGTGATCTCTGCCAGATCGGCGGTGTCGTCTTCTGCGACGCCGTCGATGGCTTCGACGGTCTCTGCTTCAGCTGGGGCCTCTGGTTCGTACTGTAGTTCTGGTGGCAGGTCGGCGACCTCATCCGTGTCGGGGGCGGCTTGTAGGGTGGCACCTTCGACGGCGGGCAAGGGACGCTCTTCGGTGGGGGCAGGAATGGCGCTGGTTGCGACCTCAGCCGATGCGGGCGCCTCGGCCTGTTGCGACGCCAGGTCGGTGAAGGATCCCTCGGTGCCACGTTCCCCCAACGACGCCCAGCCATAGGCAATGACAAAGCCAACCAGCAACGCGGCGGTCAGGATCAAGCCCAGGTAACGCGGTTTGCCGCCAACCTTGGTCGTTTCGCTGCGGGTGCCAAACACCGCCATCGAAGGCGGTTGTTCTGTCGCGCTCTTTTCAGCTGTGTCAGGTTTGGATTGTTCGGTTTGGTCCGACGCGCCTTCGTCTGTCGGGCCAAGACTGTCTGCCACTTTCAACAGCGCAGTGGCGTTCGCGGCCTCCGCACCGGTCGCGGGGGCGGTCGGTGGTGCGGCAGGGGGTAGGGTCGTTGCAGAGCCGGTAGTTGCGTCGCGGTCGGGGCGCAAGGTCAGCTTGCGCACACCTTCAAAGGTGGCACCGCGTTGCGCGCCATCCAGTTTTGGCGCCGCATCGCCGGGTGTTTCGTCATTCGTTGCCGCAAGAGGGCGGGCGCGCACGCTGGCAAAGGAAAAACCGCCAGTTGGCTGTTCGGTTTGTTCTGCTGTGTCTGCCTGATCTGGTGCGATGTCTGCTGGGGCGTTCTCGTCTATCGTGTCTTGCGCCGCGACATCGTCCGATGCCGCTTCAACAGTCAGATCGGGCTTTGCCAACAGATCCGCGGCGTCCGGCAGGGGCGCATCACCCTCAGTCGTGTCGTCGCCCGCTGCAGCTTGTTGCGTGAAAAGATCGATCGAAGGCGCCAGCGTATCGCCTCCATCTTTGGCATTTACCTCTTTCGTATCCTCTGCGGCCTTGATGAGTTCCAACTCTTCTTCGGACAGGGGGATCGCTGGGCTCAACTCGTCCTCAATGTCGAGGGCCAGTTGTGAGTAATCAGTCTGCGCAGTGTCTGCGTTGGCAGAGGGAGTTGCCACAACCGGCCCCGCCTCTTCGGGGGCGTCCATGACGGCAATTTCAGGCGCGCTGATCGGTTCCGGCGTTGTGCTTGGAAAAATTGCCGGACCGATGACCGCGGTGGCGTCATCGTCGGGTGTAACAGGGCCTGACAACAGTGCGGTCGCGGTTTCGGTGGCGCCAAAAAACGGCTCACCGGGGAAATCGCTGGTTGGCTCTGCGGTGAAACTCACCGGATTGAAGTCGTGTTCCTGCGCGAAACCTTCGGCCTCGGCCAAGGTTTCTTTGGCAACCGCAGCCACATGCAGCGTCGCGCCGTCCGCACGCCAGTCAATCGCCAGATCCTGCAGGGGATAAGGCGTTGCGCCCTCCAGTGCGTTTTCGGCCAGCGCGCGGTATCCCGCAGGGCGTGTTCCACCCAGGGGTAGGGTGAGAAATTTAACCTGATTTTGCGGCAGGATCAGTTTGCTGGTGACCCCCTCGGGCGCAAGCGTCTGAGACTGTTCACGCAGCTCTGTAATTGCGCTGCTTAGGTTGGGATCTTCGAAAGACACATGGCCAACTGCGCGCCAGCCATCCGGGGCGCGATGCAACAGGTCAATGCCTTCAAACGAAAGCGATAATGCAAAATTCGGCTTCATATACCCGCTTTAACACCTCATGGCCTGCGACGGGAGTGTTTTTGCCGGATTTTATCCATGAGGGCAGCTTATTGCCGAGGCAGCGGCTGGACCGGCCCATGCTCTTGTCGTTGCTGAGAATAAGGCGCAGGGTGAAGCCAATTTCATGCAGGAGAAAAAGATGAAATTTCTTCCAAAATTTTGTGCGACAGCGCTGGCTTTCACACTGACGATGACACCAGTAACGGCTGAGGTGATGCGCCAGATTACAGTTCAGGGTCAGGGTGTTATCGCCGCTGAGCCCGATTTGGCGACAGTACAGATTGGGGTCCAAAAACGCGCCAAAACCCCGGCGGATGCGATGGCGCAGACCGCCGCCGCCGCCCAGAATGTTGTGGCGCGTCTGAAAGAGATGGGGATTTCGGGGGCTGATTTGCAAACCTCCAACCTGTCGTTGAATGTTTTGGAAAGCTACGGGTCGAACAACCAACGCCGGGTCGAAGGCTATGAAGCAGCCAACACCCTGAATGTGCGGATCCGCGATCTGGATCAGGTCGGGGCGGTTCTAACCGCAGTGGTCGCTGACGGGGCCAATCATTTCCGCGGTTTGCGGTTCGCCTTGGCCAATCCGCGCCCTGCGCAGGATGCTGCGCGTCAGGCAGCGGTCAAGGATGCGCTGGCAAAAGCCGCCCTTTATGCCGAGGCAGCAGGCGCTGAGCTGGGCGATGTGCTGTCGATTTCGACGATCACACAACAGGGTGCGCCTGTGCCGATGATGCGAATGGAGATGGCCGCGATGTCGGATATGCCGGTAGAGGCGGGTGAGGTCGAATTGACCCAGACCGTAACGCTGGTGATCGAGTTGAAATGATCAGCAAACCTATCTGCTATCAGCGTGTAAATGTAAAAAGGCCGGACATCTGTCCGGCCTTTCTTTTGTTCAGTTCAGACGCTGATGATTATGCCGAAGCGTTCAGCGCCTGTTCCAGATCGGCGATCAGGTCGTCTGCGGTTTCGATCCCAATCGAGATGCGCACAATGTTCGGGCCTGCACCGGCGGCGATCTGTTGTTCCTCGGTCAGCTGACGGTGGGTGGTCGATGCCGGGTGAATCACCAGCGACCGCGCATCGCCCAGGTTTGCCACGTGGCTGAACAGCGCCAGGCTATCCACGAACTTGACGCAGGCGTCATAGCCACCTTTCAGCGCCACGGTGAACAGGCCACCGGTGCCTTTGGGGCAGATCTGTTCTGCGCGCGCTTTGTAGGGCGAACTGTCGAGGCCCGCGTAGGTCACGCGCTCTACATGTTCGTTGCTTTCCAGCCAGCCCGCGATCTTCAATGCGTTTTCGCAGTGACGCTCCATGCGCAGCGACAGGGTTTCGATGCCCATCAGCGTGTAGTGAGCCGCCTGCGGGTTCAGCGTCATGCCCAGATCGCGCAGACCAATGGCGATGCCGTGGAAGGTGAAGGCCAGCGGGCCGAAGGTCTCTTGGAACTTCAGGCCGTGGTATGCGGGCTCTGGCTCGGACAGCGACGGGAACTTGCCGCTGGCACCCCAGTCGAACTTGCCCGAATCCACAACAACACCACCGGTGACGGAGCCGTTGCCAGTCAGGTATTTGGTCATCGAATGCACAACCAGCGTGGCGCCGTGGGCAATCGGGTTACACAGGTACGGCGTGGCCGAGGTGTTATCAACGATCAGCGGCAGGCCAACCTTGTCAGCAATGGCAGCGATCCCGGGCAGGTCGGTGACGTAACCGCCGGGGTTGGCAACCGATTCACAGAAGATGGCGCGGGTGTCTTCATCCACGGCGGCCTCAACAGCGGCCTGATCTTCGAAATCGACGAATTTCGCCGACCAGCCGAAACGCTTGATGGTCTGGCTGAACTGGGTGATCGACCCACCGTAGAGGCGGGTGGATACAACCACGTTGTTGCCGGGCTGCATCAGCGGGAACAACGCCATGATCTGCGCCGCGTGACCGGAAGAGCAGCAAACCGCGCCAACACCGCCCTCAAGGGTGGCAATGCGTTCCTGCAGAACGGCCACGGTGGGGTTGGTCAGGCGGGAATAGATATAGCCAACCTCTTGCAGGTTGAACAATTTGGCCGCGTGATCCGCATCGCGGAAAACATAGGCGGTGGTTTGATAGATCGGCGTCTGGCGGGCGCCAGTGGCAGGATCGGGATGCGCGCCTGCGTGAATTTGCAGCGTGTCGAAGCCGTAGTTGGGGGCGTCGGTCATGAGGTTCCTCCTGGGACAATCGTCAACTTTGCCCTTGGGATAGGCCAAGGAAGAACAACAGACAATAAAAACGGAGGCAATTCGCCGCAAATACGGAAAATGATCTATTTTCCTAAGGAATTCAGGATCAAAATTCTAGTCGCCGCGGTTCGCGCTGCATGGCATCATAAATTACCAACTGCCCCTTAGGGCGGTCTGCAGACAATTGGGGATCAGCGAACCCACAGATTGTGATTTTTCAGGCGCTTGCGGATCTTGATCTCTTTGGTCGGCAGGTTGTTCTGATCGAACAGTCCACGGGCCTTGTTACCCTTGTTCTGGAAAATGAACCGTTTCATCGGGTCATACTCTTTCAGAACCCGCTTGACCTGATTGGGGCTAGCGATCTCAGTCACGAAATCAATGACTTCGTCGCTTTCACGCGCATAGAGCAGCGCCATATAGCGGTAGTGGCAGCTGACCGTCCCATCCAACAACCCCTCTGGCAGCGCGCCGCGTCCCCCGCCAAGGGCATGGATTACCAAAGGCAGAACGATTTGATCCAGCCACGGGTTCAGCGCTTGGCAGACCAAGGGTGCAGGGGGATCATTGCGGATCGAAGTCGCAAATTCTGCGTAGAGAGTGCCAAACTCATGCGGACAACGCCCAAAGAAGTAACCGGCGTTGAAATAAAGGTAACGGCGCCAGTATTCATCGGGCTGGTCCAGATCCAGCGAACTGTCAAAATCTAAATCGAACCGATCATACAGCGATTGCCAGATTTCGGTGTACCCTGGACCATATAGTTCGATCACAGGCCATGTGCCTTCGACACGCTCGGATGCGCCGGGGTGGTCGAAATCAAACGGAACTTGGTTTAGATCAGCGGTGATCAGCGTATCAGTGTCGAAAAACACAAATGGTTCGCCTTCGGGCAGGGCCATCAACGCTTCGATCTTGTTGCCGTAAGGATATTCCGCCCCAAAATGCACCGAAGGAAATCTGACTATTTCCGCACCGAACCCTTCCAGCAGGTCAATAATGCGCGGGTCGTCGATCATTGGATCCTGTGGCCATTTCGGACCGTTTTCGGGGACCGCGACAAAGAAACGACCGGCAAAATCAGGATTGGTGTGATGGAAAGAGGCGGCGAACAGAACGGCTTCGTATTGTAGACGTCCGGCGTGCGCGACGATTACCAGATTGTACCTGTCGTCCGCGACCGCTGCGCGCGCTGTGGATTTCGCCATATCTCTTACTGCCTCAATCAATACCGATCGTGTTTTTTGCCACTATAGGCACAGGTCGCGCGCCAAGACAGGGTGGATTCACACTTTTTCCAACCTCGGCCAGCGCGGCGATGGTCGCGAAACTTGGGCTCCGTAGCGTTGAAAAATGGCCGCCCTGCTAAAGGGATCACGGAATATACCGTAGTTTACCTTAAGACATCTGCGTCGAGTTGACGGCCAGCAGCGTCAAAGCCTCGGTATCCCGCATACGGGGGCCCCTGCTATCCGCAGCCCGATCATCCCATTTCGCGCGTGTGTACCCACGAGTTTTATCGAGAAAGCCGAGGCTTAAATGCTAATTACGCTTGTCACCAAACTCTACCTCGCCTTTGCCACCATGCTGGCAATCCTGTGCGGCAGCCTGTTCATCGCGAATACTGCGCTGCTTACGTCCAATGAAACGACGCAGCAGATCGGCAAAAGCGACTCGTCCAAATATCTGTTCACCAAGGATCTGGTGATCACGACGCAGCAGATGCGACTGAACCTGGCCGATATTCTGATCGAGTGGTCGGGCGCGGCGGATGAAGATGCCAAGCGCATCGCCGCCTTGAAAGATGATTTGGAAAAACAAGCCTTTCTTGTGTCTTACGTCACCGGAGAGCTGAAGGGGATTGCCACGCCAAGCGAGGCTGAAATTCTGGTGCAGTTGGAAGAAAAGATTGCCCAGTTTTCCGCCCACAGCCAAGAGGCAGTGAAGGCGCATGAAAGCGATCCCGCGGCGGCCAACGCAATGTATCACGGGCAGGTCAAAGCCAGCGTTGACGAAGCGGCGGGGCTGGCGACCAAGCTGCAGGGGCTTTATGCGGCCAGTCTGTCGGCCTCTCTGGTTGCATCCGAGGCGCAGTATGAGGCGACGAGCGAAAAACTGATCGCGACCTCAATCGTTGCATTGGTGATTTCGTTGGCCTTCACAATCTACATTTCTCGTAGCGTGTCCCTACGTATGAAAAACGCGGTCAATCTGACGCATCGGATTGCGTCCGGTGATCTGAGTCAGTGTGTCAAGGTGAAGGACAAATGCGAAGTCACGGCGCTACAGGGCGCCCAATATGATATGGTGGTGAAGTTACGCGAAACCATCGGCAGCGTCGGTTCTGCAGCGGCGAATCTAAAGGCTGGTTCGACGGAGGTGGCAACGACATCAGATCTCTTGTCGAACGGCGCCAGCATTCAGGCCGCTTCGAGCGAAGAGGTGTCTGCCGCTGTCGAAGAGATGATGGCAAACATCGAAGCAAATGCAGACAGCGCGGATAAGACCGAACAGATCGCTCGCAAAGCAGCCGAAGATGCGCGCGATTCCAGCAAGGCCGTGATTGAAACAGCAACAGCGGTGAGAACCATCGGAGAGCGTATTGGCATTTTGCAGGAAATCGCCCGTCAAACAGATTTGTTGGCGCTGAACGCTGCGGTGGAAGCTGCGCGTGCTGGTGAAAACGGGCGGGGGTTTGCCGTGGTTGCTGCAGAGGTGCGCAAGCTCGCCGAAAGTTCACAGCAGGCTGCGGCTGAAATCAGCGCGTTGTCCGCGGACACAGTCGGTGCCGCCTTTGATGCGGGTAAACGATTGGAGCAGTTGGTGCCTGATATCGAACAGACATCGCAGTTGATCACCGAAATTTCCGCAAACACCCGCCAGTTGACCATCGGATCAAACCAGATCAACGACGCGGTACACCGGCTGGATCATGTGACCCACGAAAATAAATCCGCAGCTGAACAACTGGCTGTTGCTGCGGCAGAGTTCACAAACCAAACCGAACATCTGTTTGCCACGACTGCATTCTTCCGTACCGAAGAGGATGCGCCCGCTGACGGGCAGGGGGCCACGACCCCGGCACATGAAACGGATCAGAAAGTAGACGCCACGCCCGTGGCTGCGCAGGTCGATGAAGAAGCGCTGGCCGAGCTGACATCTGACGACATTGGGCGTCAGGCCGCGTAACGCGAATCTGCTTTTTGTGCCAGCTTTGAACGACGGCGCACGATTCGATTCGTGCGCCGATTCTTTGTCGTGTGTGCCGAAATCACATGGCAGAGATTCGCGACCAATCAGTTCGCCGGCGCAGCACATCTGTTTGGGCCAGCGCAGTCTGCCGTTCAGGTTTTGCTTGGTGGGGTGGTGGTTTGCAAAGGGCTATGTTTTTCGCCCGCTAGGCAATGCGCCAGCGTGTCAAAAGCGAAATAAGTCCAAACAATGCAGGTAAGATAAAACGCAAAGAAAACAGCGCCTTGCGCTGTGATCTTACCATCATTCAAAGAGAGAAGATGGTGGGCGACCTTGGAATCGAACCAAGCGTGCGTCTCCGCGAGGGAGTTACAGTCCCCTGCCACACCTTGCGGCCTGTCGCCCACTTACCGTGCGGCGCTGCCGTCCGGTGAGGGGGTGTTTACGGTGGTCCGAAGGGGGCGTCAACCAGAAAATATCTTGCAGCCGACACTTCTGCATCGCATTAAGCGCGGCAACCAATACGGAAAGGTTTTGGGGCATGAAAAAGCCAAAATGGGTGGTCGCCAAAGAACAGGCCAAGAAAGCAACAGCGGCAGAAACGGTCTGGCTGTTTGGTCTGCATGCGGTGCGTGATGCGCTGCAAAACCCGGCGCGGCAGAAATTGCGGCTGATGGTGACAAAAAACGCCAGCGATAAACTGGCGGATGCGATTGCCGAATCTGGAATCACCCCAGAGGTGGTCGATCCACGCAAATTCAACGCCCCCCTTGATCCGCAATCCGTGCACCAGGGTGCCGCGTTGGAGGTGAAACCGCTGGATTGGGGCAAGCTGGACCATGTCTGCGCCGGTGAACCGGATCTGGTGCCGCGTGTGGTGATGCTGGACCGTGTGACTGATCCCCATAACGTCGGCGCGATTCTGCGTTCCGCCGAGGTGTTTGGCGCCTGTGCCGTTGTGGGCACCCGTCACCATTCTGCGCCCGAAACCGGGGCATTGGCGAAAACTGCCAGCGGGGCGCTGGAACGTCAGCCCTATCTGCGTATCCGCAATCTGGCCGACGGCATGGAAGAGCTGCGCAACATGGGCTACCTGATTCTGGGTCTGGACGGCGAAGCCGAGGAAACCATTGATCAGGCAGTTGAGGGCAACCGCGATCGTCCCATCGCGCTGGTCATGGGCGCCGAAGGTCCCGGTCTGCGTCAGAAGACCAAAGAAACCTGCGACAAGCTGGTGAAGATCGACTTTGCCCGTGGTTTCGGATCGCTGAACGTGTCAAACGCCGCGGCTGTGGCGCTTTATGCGGCGAAACCCTGATTTCAGCGACGCTAAGACCTTGTGTTTGTGGGCAGAGGACATAAATCTGCCCACATGGGTCATTCACGTAAAATCGCCACTTGCTGCTATTGCGGCCTGCGTTCCGAACTGCTGATCGAGGAGTTGTCGATTTCTCTCAGCTGCGCTTCTTGCGGCGCGCCCTTGCAGCATATGAAAAGCCTGCCCGTAGAGGGCGGTCAGATCAAAGGGCGTAAGAAGGACAAAAAGGGTAAAAAGCCCAAGAAAGACAAGGTGGTTTACGCCGATCCTTATGCACAGGCACGGCCGGCGAAATACCAACCTCACCCCAGCCGTAAAACCAAGAAGCGGAAACCTTGGGGCGTACGTCTGTTTAAAGAGGTGATTGATGTGGTCGAGGACATCTTCGACTGACGTTGTGTTCACATAGTCTTGAGCAGGGATTTGAAATTTCTCAGTAGCGCCTATCTGTTATGTACGGAGGCGCGGTCTGGAACCCCCCGCCTCAAACTACTGTCCCTCGTTCCATACTGGCGCCCAACTTGGTTTGGGCGCTTTTTTCTTGCAGGCACATCTGTCCTGCACCTAGGACTGCTGACATGAGCGAAGACTATAGCGACGATTTTTTGAAAACGATTCTGCAACGCACCAAACGGGTTGCGGTCATTGGGGTATCGGCCAATCCAGCACGGCCCAGTCACTATGTTGCCCGTTATCTAAGCGAACAGGGCTATGACGTGATCCCGGTGAACCCGGGGCAGGCGGGCAAGGTGTTGTTTGGCCAAGAGGTGGTCGCATCACTGGCCGATATCGAAGGGCCGGTGGATATGATCGACATTTTCCGCCGGTCCGAACACGTTTTGCCGATCGTAGAAGATGCGTTGGAGCGTTTGCCGGATCTGCAAACGGTCTGGATGCAAATCGGCGTGGAAAATGCCGAAGCCGCGGCACTTGCGCGCGCCCGTGGCGTGGATGTGGTGATGAACCGCTGCCCCAAGATCGAACACCCGCGTTTGATGCTGGCGCGGTAGGGGCAGCTAGGGAGGCCTGTTAGGTGGCTGTTTAGGTCACTTGGGCCGCGATGCTTTTTCGGCAATGCCGGATTGGCCCTGACGGCGCGCCAGCTCTGCCATCACATCAGACAGCGCCACGCCGCGCGATTGCAGCATGACCAGCAGGTGAAACAGCACATCCGCCGCCTCAGATGTCAGGCCAGCCTTATCGTCCTTCACCGCCTCGATGATGGCCTCTACCGCCTCTTCACCGAACTTTTCGGCACATTTTTCTGGGCCCTTGGCGAGGAGTTTCGCGGTCCAACTGCTGTCCGGGTCGGCTTTGGCGCGCTCTGCGATTACGGCGGCTAGGTCGTCGAGGGTCATGCTTCAATCCTCATCTCGATGCCAGCTGCAGCCATGTGTTCCTTGGCCTCGCGGATGGTGTAATCGCCGAAGTGGAAGATGGACGCCGCCAGCACCGCGCTTGCGCCGCCTTTGGTCACGCCCTCAACCAGATGGTCTAGATTGCCCACCCCGCCAGAGGCGATCACCGGAATGTCCACCGCATCGGAAATCGCACGGGTCAGCGGCAGGTTGAACCCCGCTTTGGTGCCGTCGCGATCCATCGAGGTCAGCAGGATCTCCCCCGCGCCCTTGGCCTCGACCAGCTTGGCGAATTCCACCGCATCAATGGGGTTGCCGTCTGCATCCAGCGCCTCTTTGCGGCCACCATGGGTGAAGATGCCCCATTTGTTCGGGGTGCCGTCGGCGTCATAGCCGATGGTTTTGGCGTCAATCGCCACCACAATGCACTGGCTGCCGAACTGATCTGCGGCCTCGGCCACCACATCGGGGTTTGCCACGGCGGCAGAGTTGAAGCTGACCTTGTCCGCGCCCGCCAACAACAGGTTGCGCACATCCTGCACCGTGCGCACGCCACCACCAACGGTCAGCGGCACATAGCACTGTTCAGCGGTGCGCTGGACCATGTCATACATGGTGCCACGGTTTTCATGGGTCGCGTGAATATCAAGGAAGCAAATCTCATCCGCGCCGGCGGCGTCGTAGGCTTTGGCGGATTCCACCGGGTCGCCTGCATCGCGCAGACCGACGAAGTTCACGCCCTTCACCACACGGCCATCGGCCACGTCCAGACAGGGGATAATGCGGGTTTTCAGCATCTCAGCATCCTCTTTCGCGCATATGCGTCATTGCCCCAATCCTTAAGGGGCAGGGGCGATGGATGCAATCGGGGAAAACCTGTCCGGTGCTGCGGGTTTAGGCGGACTGTCCCGCCAGTCGACGCATTGAATTGCGCACAATCAGCACGTGAAACGGCATCACCAGATGCAGATAGGCCTGACCTAGCAGATTGTGGGGATGCACCCATGTCGACAGGTAGAGCCGCCCCTGATCACGCAGGATGGTGATGCGGAAATCAAGGTGTTTGTCATCAGTGCCCAGAACGACCTCATCACCGCTTTCATGGGTGACCGGAAACAGGGCGTCGCCCGCACTCTCGCTATCGGTCTTCAAACCGAGCGGCTTCACCAAAATATTGCGCAGTTTCAGCAGCGACTGTGCCCAGCTGGGGAGAGACAGTGCCTGTTTGGCGGCGTCTTGGGGTGTCATGTCTGAGGGGCAGCTGTAACAATCCATGAAATCGCCCGCCTTGTGGTGCTGCCACAGGGCAGATTGCGCAGGCAATTGGGTTTGCATGATCGAGGTCGCAGAGGTGGTCGCAGACATGGGCCGATTCCCGTGATGACGAAAAGACGCCCCCATTAATCATGCCGCCACAGCCAAACCCATTGGGCGCAATGCCGCAGGTGCGAAAGGTCGGTGCAGTGTAAACAAAAAACCGGCGCGATAGGGCGCCGGTTTTGATGGGATCTAACGGGTTTGTGGGGCTTAGCCCTTCAGCACGCTCAGCGCCTCACCCAGATCAATGGCGCCATCGTAAAGGGCGCGGCCAGAGATCGCGCCGTTCAGCGGTGCACCGCAGGACTTGAGGTTGCGCAGATCGTCAAGCGAGCTGACACCGCCCGAGGCGATCACCGGAATGGACACGGCGTTGGCCAGATCGGCAGTGGCTTCGACATTCGGGCCCTGCATCGCACCGTCGCGGTTGATGTCGGTGTAGATGATCGCGGCTACGCCTGCATCCTCAAAGGATTTTGCCAGATCAGTGACCATCACATCGGTTTCTTCCGCCCAGCCTTTGGTGGCGACACGGCCGTTGCGCGCATCAATGCCCACGGCGACCTTGCCCGGAAACGCTTTGGCGGCTTCGCGCACTAGATCGGGATTTTCTACCGCTACGGTGCCAAGGATCACCCGCGCCAGCCCTTTATCCAGCCAGCGTTCGATGGTGGCCATGTCGCGGATGCCGCCGCCCAGCTGTGCGGGCACTTTGCATTGTTTCAAGATCTCTTCCACTGGTGCGGCATTGACCGGCTCACCGGCAAAGGCGCCATTCAGGTCCACCAGATGCAGCCATTCACAGCCAGCCTCGACAAACTCCAGCGCCTGAGCGGCTGGATTGTCGTTGAACACAGTGGCCTGATCCATTTCGCCTTTGTACAGGCGCACGGCATTGCCATCCTTGAGGTCGATCGCGGGGTAGAGGATCATCTGCGGTCCCTTTCAGAAATTTCCCACGCCTTGTGCCCTCTGGCGTCTTCAAATGCAATGTGCGCAGTGGCTTTGACCCTATGTCAGCCTTGATCGAAACCGCAGTGCGGGGTCAGACTGACGCAAAATAGGGAGGAACACGATGAAAAAACTGGTTTTGGCCGCTGTGGTAACGCTGGCGGGATCGACAATGGCGCTGGCGGATCCGGTTCTGGGCGTTTGGAAAACACAGGTAGATGACGGCAATTATGCGCATATCACCATGTCCAAATGCGGCGATGCGATCTGTGGCGTGATCAGCCGCACCTTCAACGCCGAGGGCGAGTGGAAGTCTGACAATATCGGTAAACAGCTGGTCTGGGACATGCAGGCGCAGGGCGGCGGTTCTTATAAGAACGGCAAAATCTGGCAGCCGTCCAAGGATAAGGTCTACAAATCCAAAATGGCGCTCAGCGGGAATAGCCTGAAGGTGTCGGGCTGTATTGGACCGATTTGCCGCAAACAAACCTGGAGCCGCGTGCAGTAAGCTTGGCGCCTTTAAGAAAACAGAAAACGCAGCACCCTATGCCGGATGCTGCGTTTTTTTAGTATCGGCTGAACGCTTCGCAAATCAGGGCTTCCAGTTGAGGAAGTTTGCGATCAAGCGCAGGCCGGTCTTCTGGCTTTTCTCAGGATGGAACTGCATGCCCAGCATATTGTCACGGCCAACGATGGCGGTGATTGGGCCTGCGTAATCCACGTGCGCCAGCAGATGCGCGGGATCTGCGACCTTCATGTGGTAGCTGTGGACGAAATAGGCATGATCGCCGGTTTTGATACCGTCAAAGACCGGATGGGGCGTATCGATCACCAGATCGTTCCAACCCATATGCGGCACCTTCAGGCTGGGGTCTGCGGGGGTGATTTTATCCACGTCGCCGCCGATCCAGTCAAAACCTGCGGTTTCCTGATACTCCAGACCACGGGTGGCCAGCATCTGCATGCCGATACAAATCCCAAGGAAGGGTTTGCCACCCTTGATCACCACCTCTTCCATCGCTTCAAATACGCCGCGATGGTCAAACAGCGCCTGACGGCAGGCGGGGAAGGCGCCGTCGCCGGGCAGCAGGATGCGATCGGCGGAGCGAATGACGTCGGGGTCCGAGGTGACGGTCACCTCACCCGCGCCAGTTTCCGACGCCATGCGCTGAAAAGCTTTCTCTGCGGAATGCAGGTTGCCGCTTTCGTAATCTACAATCGCTGTCAGCATGGAATAGGCCTTCTTTGGGTATGCCAGACTTGGTGTCAGGGGCTGGCGGACTTGGACGGTATCGGGGAGGGGCATGCGGCCCTGTCTTTCAACGTTCCCCAAATACTCAAAAACAGATCAGAGCGCGCCTTTGGTCGAGGGGATCGCATCTGCCTTGCGTGGGTCGGTTTCCACCGCGGTGCGCAGGGCGCGGGCGACGGATTTGAACGTGGCCTCGGCAACGTGGTGCGCGTTGAAGCCGTGGATCTGATCCACATGCAGGGTGATGCCCCCGTGTGTGCTGAGCGCCTGAAAGAATTCGCGCACCAGTTCGGTGTCGAAATTGCCGATTTTCTGCGCCTCGAACGCGACGTTCCAGATCAGGTAGGGGCGCGCTGACAGATCCAGCGCGCAGCGCACCTGTGCATCGTCCATTGCCAGATGGCAATCAGCGTAGCGGTTGATGCCTTTTTTGTCGCCTAGCGCGGCGGTCAGCGCCTGACCGATGGCGATGCCTGTATCCTCGACCGTGTGATGGTCGTCGATGTGGTAATCCCCCTTGGCGCGCACGGTCATGTCGATTAGCGAGTGGCGCGACAGCTGGTCCAGCATGTGATCAAAGAAGCCCACACCAGTCTGGTTGTCATACTGGCCGGTGCCGTCAAGGTTGATCTCAACCGTGATTTCGGTTTCTGCCGTCTGGCGTGTGATGGTTGCGGTCCGCATCTGGGCCTCCCTCTGATAACGGGGTGCTTATAGGGCTGGCGTGCGCGCAAGGAAAGAGCGCAGCCGCTGGCTACGCTCAGGAAAAAGAGTGACGTTGCAGTGAGGTCGCGTTTAACCGCGTTTGCGGCCTTGATTGTGACCCATGCCTCCGCCCTGCAGATGATTGAGGGAGGTTGCCAGCATTTCAGGCAATTGCGCCAGACGACGTTCGACTTCGACGGTGTCGCGGCTCTTGGCGGCCAGCTCGATTCCAACCAGCAGCTTTTGCAACGGTAGCGCGCCAAAGACCGCAGCGCTGGACGCAAACTTGTGACAGCGATCGGCCACTTCAGGCAGGGGCTGTTCTGCGGCTTGCAGCCATTCCAGCAGGTCCTGCAATTCCTCTGACATCTGCCCTAGCAGCATGTCGTAGGCCTCTCCCACGCTTTCGCGCAGGGCTTTGTTGACCTCCATGTCCACCAGCTGTCGCATCTGGTTCATGCGCACAGTTGTGGGGCAGGTGTCGTTGTTGGCGGCGGCGGCGTGGTCGCGGATGATCCGCTGCAAGTCAGGACGCAGCAGTGGTTTGGGCAGCACGTCTTGCATCCCCAGACCCAGAAATTCCGTCACGTTTTCAGGCATCACATGGGCCGTGAGGGCGATGATCGGGCTATTGGCCGAGGCACCTTCACCATCTCGGATCGCGCGGGTGGCCTCGCGACCGTCCAGTACCGGCATGGAAATATCCATGAGGATCAGGTCAAATTCCTTCTCGCTGGCCTTTTCCACACCAGATTGGCCATTGTGGGCCTCTTCGACCAGATGGCCTTCGCGCGTTAGCATGGCGCGGACCACATCGCGGTTGATTTGGTTGTCCTCGACCACGAGAATGCGCAGCATGTCCGTAGTGTTTTGTTCCATTGCGTCGGACACTTTGGGTTCCGGCGGTGTCACATCTTCGGGGGCAGCGCAGCGCGGCATTGGTAAACGTAGGGTAAAAGTGGTGCCAATACCCAATTTGCTGGTGACACTGACAGACCCGCCTAAAGCTTCGGAAATGCGGCGCACAATGCCCAAGCCCAGACCAGTGCCCTCAGTTTTGCGGGCAAAGCTGTCATCTTGGGTAAAGAAGTCTTCGAACACGCGATCCAGATCCGGTTCGGCGATGCCGATACCGTCATCTTTGATGTGGATGGTGATGTCATCTTCCTGCGCTTTGCAGCGTACGTCAACGATGATGGATCCATTTTCGGTAAATTTCGCCGCATTTGACAACAGGTTCAAAAGCATCTGCTGCACCCGACCGGGATCGGTCTGCACCCAGCCCAGATCAGGACCAGAATGGATCAGTGTCAGCGAATTGCCGTTGTCTTCGGCCGGTGGCCGCATGCTTTCGACCGCGCTGTCGATGATATCGCGCAGACGGGTAGGGCGGTATTGGACCACGGGTTTGCCATCTTCGCAGCGGGCGATGTCCAAAACGTCGTTTACGTGACCCAGCAGGATGTCGCTCGAACTCTCCATATGGGCCAGATAGCCCTCTTGCTCAGGGGAAAGTTTGGTTTCGCGCAGCAAAGACATATTGCCCAGAATGCCGTTCATGGGCGTGCGAATTTCGTGGCTCATCACCGCCAGGAAGCGCGATTTTGCTTTCTCACCGGCGCGGGCTTGATCGCGGGCTTCGATCAGGTCGCGTTCGGCACGCACGCGGTAAGAGATGTCGCGCACAAACGCGATGTACATCATGTGACCGTGGCTCTCGCTTTTCTGCAGGGCCATTTCGATCGGGAACATTGTATCATCGGCGCGTCGTGCTTCCATACGGACTCGGCCTTTGCCAACCATATGGAACCCGCCGCCCCGGCTGACGCGGCGCATGCCACGCACATGCGCTTCGCGCTGCTCTGCTGGCACAATCAGATCCGCGACATTGGCGCCAATCGCATCTTCGCGCCGATGGCCAAAGATTTCCTCAGCGGCGGCGTTGAACTCTTCGATCACGCCTTCTGGATCGCAAACGATTACCGCATCAAGAGAACTGGCCATGACCGCACGTGTGCGTTCACCCGCGGTGATCAACGACCGGCGACGAGCATCCGATTGCTGGCGCAACTGGTTGAAATAAAACGCCAACAGACCAAGAGATGCCGTCAGTATAAAACCCACCGCACCCATAACCTGCAGTGTTGTGGACAGCGCCATCTGGTGACGGTCAAACAGAATCTCAAGGTTGGTTTGACCCGCAGCGGCCATCGCGCGTACATGCGGGGTCATGGCCAGGGCATGCTCTTCGACCTCGATCAGGGAACGGGCAAGCGTTGCATCGACACTGCGCAGCGCAGGGGCCGATGCGCCCAGATGTTGCGAGACCGAATCCAGCGCTGCGTTAAAGCCGGGCACATCGCGCAGCGGTTCATAGATCACACCAAAACGCAGATCTTCGATGCGGTTTTGTAGGATATCAAATTCGCGCCGCAGGGTCACAAAGTTGTCGACACGCCCATGTGCAGCCTGCCGCAGTGCGTATTGATAGGACAGGAACTCAACCTCTGCTTTGCTGAGTGACCATTCGATGTCTTCGATTGTGGACTGTCGTAGCAGTCGAACGTCACGCACCACCTGCATGGTCAGCGTGGTCATGACGATAAATCCGACCACCGACAACAACGCCAACAAACGCGGATTTCCAATCACGCGCTGGGTGCTGGTAGGGTGAACGGCGTACAGCTCTTCGTCGCTGAATTGTTGTCCGGTAAACGGGGCGTGTGCCCGCGCAAATCGTTTCGACACCGCGCCCCACAGGCGCGCAATCCCGCGTTTGGGCGGTGTTTCGATACTGTCGGTGTGCGGCTCAATCGGCATGGGCGGCGCCTTCGCTTCGGACTACAAACACAAACTTGATACTGGGGGCCGTGTTCGCAAAAACTGTGCCAAGCCATGAACAGGGCGAAAAACCAGACATCGAACGGAACCAGAGCAGTCAGGGCGTCACGTCGCCGCCAACAGCAGAGGCCGTATTGAGATAATACCTTATTTTCTTGGTGAAAATCGCCATTGCAAAAGGTGGGTTGCGGCGCGCATTTGGATCAAGTGTCAATTTTTTCCATCGCAATGAGCGGCTAAACTCGACTTTCGGGTGCGACAGCCTCTCCTTAAGGGCGCGACGAACGGGGCGCGGATGCTGCCATGCGGCGGAACCACGGTATTGCCAAACGGTGAGTCCCAGCCCTACGCTATGCGCATTGGGGGCGTCTATTCTGTGCACCGATTGTCATATCTGTGCGATCTATCCATGACTTAGGCTCGATGACTTAGGTGGTGTTTAACCATACTGTTATGGTTTCATGATGGGATTGGGTCAGATCTGGTCACACAAAGAAGACGCCCTAACTAAAAACAACGCGCAATTCAAAGGACGCCACATATGCAACTCACAGATACCCGCGACATCAACGCAGATCGCGAAACTGTTTGGGCGGGGCTGCTGTCGGCCGAGGTTCTGGGCGCCTGCGTGCCCGGTTGCAAAGAAATGAACGGCAGTGCTTCCGAAGGCTTCGAAGCAACGGTTGTGCAAAAGGTCGGGCCAGTGAAGGCGACGTTCAAGGGCGCGGTCTCGCTCTCAGACATTGTAGAGGGTCAATCGTTGACCCTGGCGGGCGAAGGCAAGGGCGGCGCCGCCGGTTTTGCCAAAGGTGAGGCTCGCGTCAGTCTGGAGGATGCGCCTGATGGCGGCACCCGCCTGATCTACGACGTTGAGGCCAAAGTTGGGGGCAAGCTGGCCCAGCTTGGTAGCCGTATCATCGACGGTTTCGCCAAAAAGATGGCGGATCAGTTTTTTGAGAACTTCCAACAGGCTGTGGAGGAGCCCGAGGAAGACACCAGCGCTGCAGAGGCTGAGGCTGACGTTGGCGAAGGTACATCCAAGAAGGGGTGGTTCAAGAAGATGCTGGGCTAACAGGCCCAGTCAAACGCACGTACCGAAATAGCAATACGCAATGCTTTAGGGAGGGCATGATGACAAAACTAACGATGACCGTGAACGGTCGATCCGTGTCAGGAGAGGTTGAGGGCCGCACGCTCTTGTCTACGTTCCTGCGCGAAAATCTGGGGCTGACCGGCACCCATGTGGGCTGTGACACTAGCCAATGTGGCGCCTGCACGGTGCATGTGAACGGGCTGGCGGTAAAATCCTGCACCATGTTCGCACAAGAGGCCGCAGAGGCAGATGTCGCCACCATCGAAGGGCAGGCCGCGCCAGATGGCACGCTGAACGCAATTCAGCAGGCGTTTCAGGATTACCACGGTCTGCAATGCGGGTTCTGTACCCCCGGTATGGTGATGGCAGCAGCGTCGCTGCTGAAAGACAACCCCAAACCAACCGAGGCCGAGGTGCGCCATCATCTGGAAGGCAACATTTGCCGCTGCACCGGCTATCACAACATCGTCCGCGCCATCATGGCGGCCTCTGGCCAGGACGTGGCGCCGGTGGCGGCGGAATAATCTTAAAAACCAAGATCCGCTGCGCCCCATGTCGGGCGCGGTTTTAGATTGAGTATTTCTGGAACATTGAAAGGCGCGGGCAGGAGGAGGCCCAGACCTTTTCAAGGGAGGATGATATGCCAAAGGATCAAGGCATTGGCGCCAGCAGCAAGCGGCGCGAAGACGTACGGTTTCTGACCGGAACCGGTAATTACACAGACGACATTAATCTGGTGAATCAAACCTACGCGCATTTCCTGCGCTCTGACGTGGCGCATGGGGTGATCAACGGGATTGATGCCTCAGCGGCTGAGGCGATGGACGGCGTTGTGCGTGTCTTCACCGCCAAGGATTTCGAAGGCGTCGGCGGTGTGCCCTGCGGCTGGCAGGTGACAGACCGTCATGGTCAACCGATGCAGGAACCCAAACACCCCGTTCTGGCTGAGGGTAAGGTGCGCCATGTGGGCGATCCCATTGCGGTGGTCATTGCCGAAACGCCCGAACTGGCCCGCGACGCGGCAGAGGCGATTGACGTGGATATCACCGAACTGCCTGCCGTCGTCGATATGAAGGCCGCCGTGGCCGAGGGGGCGCCTAAGGTGCATGACGATCTGACCTCAAACCTTTGCTATGACTGGGGGTTTGTTGAGGAAAATCGCGAAGCGGTGGATCAGGCGATCAAGAACGCCGCCCATGTGACCACGCTGGAACTGGTGAATAACCGCTTGGTCGCCAACCCGATGGAACCGCGCGTGGCCGTTGGCGATTACAACCGCGCCAATGATGAGCACACGCTCTACACCACCTCGCAGAACCCGCATGTGATCCGCCTGCTGATGGGCGCCTTTGTGCTGGGGATCCCCGAACATAAACTGCGCGTTGTTGCGCCGGATGTGGGCGGTGGCTTTGGCACCAAGATTTTCCATTATGCGGAAGAGGCTTTCGTGACTTTCGCGGCCAAGGCGATCAACCGTCCGGTCAAATGGACCGCCTCACGATCCGAGGCGTTTATTTCCGACGCCCATGGCCGCGATCATGTGACCAAGATCGAACTGGCGCTGGATGCAGACCATAAATTCGTCGCCCTGCGTACCGACACCTACGCCAACATGGGTGCCTATCTGTCGACCTTCGCGCCTTCGGTGCCCACATGGTTGCACGGCACCTTGATGGCGGGCAACTACATCACGCCCTTGGTCTATGTGAACGTGAAGGCGGTGTTTACCAACACTGTTCCCGTGGATGCCTATCGCGGGGCAGGCCGGCCAGAGGCGACGTTCCAGTTGGAACGCGTGGTGGATAAGGCCGCGCGTGAATTGGGCATGGATCCGGCAGAGCTGCGGCGTCTGAACTTCATCAAGCCAGAACAGTTCCCCTATGACACGCCTGTTGCCGTCACCTATGACACCGGCAACTACCACGCCACGCTGGATAAGGCGCTGGAGCTGACCGATTACGCCAGCTTCGACACCCGCGCAGCAGAGAGTAAGGCGCGCGGCAAGCTGCGCGGTTTCGGCATCGCGCATTATATCGAGGCATGCGGCATCGCGCCCTCAAACCTCGTCGGACAACTGGGCGCGCGTGCGGGTCTGTATGAATCGGCCACCGTGCGGGTCAATGCCACCGGATCTATCGCGGTGATGACCGGCAGCCACAGCCACGGGCAGGGGCACGAAACCACCTTTGCCCAAGTGGTGGCGGATATGATCGGCATTGATGAAAGTCAGGTTGATATCGTTCACGGCGACACGGCGCGAACGCCAATGGGCATGGGCACCTACGGTTCCCGCTCCATCGCGGTGGGGGGATCAGCCATGGTGCGCGCCGCTGAAAAGGTCCTCAACAAGGCCAAGAAGATCGCCGCTCACCTGATGGAAGCCGCAGATGCGGACATCGAGCTGAAGGATGGACAGTTTTCGGTCGCGGGCACGGATAAATCCGTGGCTTGGGGCGATGTCTGTCTGGCCGCCTATGTGCCGCACAACTACCCGCTGGAAGAGATTGAGCCGGGGCTGGAGGAAACCGCATTTTATGATCCGGCGAACTTCACCTATCCCTCCGGCGCCTACTTCTGCGAGGTAGAGGTCGATCCCGGCACCGGCAAGGTTGAGGTCGTGGGCTTCACCGCAGCGGATGATTTCGGCAACGTTATCAACCCGATGATCGTTGAAGGTCAGGTGCACGGCGGTGTCGCCCAAGGCATCGGTCAGGCGATGCTGGAAAACTGCGTCTATGACGACAACGGCCAACTGCTGAGCGGGTCCTATATGGACTACGCCATGCCACGCGCCAGTGATCTGCCCATGTTTGAGGTGGACCATTCCTGCCAGACCCCCTGTACGCACAACCCACTGGGCGTGAAGGGCTGTGGCGAGGCAGGGGCGATCGGTTCGCCGCCTGCACTGGTCAACGCGGTGATTGATGCCCTGCATCGCGGTGGCTACCCTGTGGAACATATCGACATGCCGCTGTCGCCATCGCGTGTGTGGAACGCGATGCAGTCGGTCAAATAAGAAAGGACAGTCAGAATGTATAACTTTGACTTTGAACAGCCCGGCAGCGTCGATGAAGCCGTCGCGGCGTTGCAGGGTGAGGATGCGCTGGCACTGTCCGGCGGGCAGACGCTGATCCCGTCGATGAAACAGCGCCTGAATGCGCCGTCAAAACTGGTGAGCCTCACCGCAATTGAGGCGCTGAAAGGTGTCTGCCCTGATAGCGGTCAAATTGCCATCGGCGCCGCCACGACCCACGCGACAGTCGCGGCCGAGGCAACGGGGTATCCGGCGCTGGCTGCATTGGCTGGGGGCATTGGCGATCCGGCGGTGCGCAATCGCGGCACCATCGGGGGATCGCTGGCCAACAACGACCCTGCGGCCTGTTATCCGGCGGCTGTGCTGGCCTCAGGCGCGACCGTCGTGACCAACACGCGTGAAATCGCTGCGGATGACTATTTCGACGGCATGTTCACCACCGCGCTGGAGGAGGGGGAGATCATCACCGATGTCCGCTTCCCCATCCCTGAAAAGGCCAGCTATCAGAAGTTCGAACAGCCCGCCTCACGCTTTGCGCTGACTGGGGTTTTCGTCGCCAAATATGCCGACGGTGTGCGCGTCGCGGTCACTGGTGCGTCCGAGGATGGCGTCATGCGCTGGGCCGAGGCGGAGGCAGCGCTGTCGGCTGATTTCTCTGCTGCGGCGATTGACGGACTATCGGTCAGTGCGGATGGGCTGATCGGAGATCTGCACGGCACGCCCGAATATCGCGCCAACCTGATCAAGGTGCTGACCAAGCGCGCGGTTGACGCTGCCAGCTGATTGATCTTGAAGGTGCGATAGCCCTAAGCTGCATTGATCCTGCCCTTGTAAAATAACGTGGGGGCAGGATCACGCTGTCGTGTCTGCCCCGGCCTTGCGGTCGGGGCTTTCTCTGTTTCTAGTTAACAGGCGTAGCAAACAAGGGACGCGGATATGGTTGTTGAAATTTGGCAGAGCTTTCGCCGCACACCGCTTTGGGTGCAGATTTGGGTGGTCGCGATCCTCATCCCGGCAAATATCCTACCGATTGCCTTTCTGGGTCATCCCGGGGCTGCGCTGATCACTGTTTTGTCTATTGGGGGCATGTTGCCCAATTTGGTAATTATGGCCCTAGATCGCGGAGTGTCGCGGGCGATGTCGATCCCGCATCTGTTCCTTTGGATTCCGTTGGTCGTGGTTTTGGTCCATCAGTTGGCCACAGTGGAATTGGCTGCGGGCTACGCTGCATTTTTGGCGGTGTTGCTGGTGATTGACCTGATTTCTCTGGCGTTTGATATCCCCGACAGTTTGCGTTGGTTGCGTGGGGATCGCGGGATTGCCTGAGGGCATTACCCGCAGCGCCTATTCGATGGGTTTGCGCGCAATCAAATCTATCAGTGCTGACATGCCTGAATGACCGCGCCCTTCTTGGACCTCGCGTTCATAAGCGTCGAGCGTTTCAATCTCCCAGCCAGAAAAGGCGGAGCGTAGCATTTCGGGAGTGTAAAGGTTTTCGACAAACGGCGGGCCACCTGTGCCGTGTTCCAGCTGTTTGGGCGTATAACCATGCAGCATGACAATTCCACCGGGCTTGGTTGCTGCCTGCATTCGTTCGAACTGCAGCGCGCGCTCATCTGGTCCGACAAACTGGATGAAGATACCCGCGACGACGTCAAAATGTGCGTCAGGCCACGGGTCACGCAGAATATCGCACTGACGAAAATCAACTGTAACTGAGCGTTCTGCGGCCAAGTCCTTGGCCCGGGAAATAGCTGTTGGGGCGAACTCTAAGGCTGTGACCTCCATCCCGCGTTCTGCCATGAAAACGGAGTTGCGCCCTTCGCCATCCGCGACGGCCAATGCGGTCTGCCCTGGGATCAGGCGATCCAGATGGTCACGCAAAAATTGCGCGGGGGCGGTGCCAAATACATAATCACGTGATCCTGCATAGCGTTCTTCCCACATCGTCCGGTCCTTTCGTCTAGCTTTTACAGATAAATGGTGCCGCATCTGTGCAATCAAGAGGGCGCAATAAAAAACGCCCCCGCGTCTATGGCAGGGGCGTTTCGAAAAACATCAGATCTGGATCTGGCTTACTTGTTCAGCGGGCCGATCATCATGATCATCTGGCGGCCTTCCATCTTGGGCATGTTTTCAACTTTGCCCAGTTCTTTGATGTCCTCGGCAACACGCAGCAGCAGCTCACGGCCCAGGTTCTGGTGCGCCATTTCGCGGCCACGGAAGCGCAGGGTGACCTTCACCTTGTCGCCTTTTTCCAGGAACTTGATCACGTTACGCATCTTGACCTCATAGTCGTGCGTATCGGTGTTGGGGCGGAACTTCACCTCCTTCACCTCGATGATCTTCTGCTTTTTGCGCGCCTCGGATTCCCGTTTCTGCTGTTCGTACTTGAACTTACCATAGTCCATGATCTTGCAGACGGGGGGCTTCGCGTTCGGCGAGATTTCCACCAGGTCAAGGCCAGCCTCTTCGGCCATTGCCATGGCTTTGGCGGGCGAGACAACGCCGACATTTTCACCTTCTGCTCCAATCAGGCGCACTTCGGTGGCGCGGATGCGCTCGTTGGTGCGGGGGCCGGTGTCGCGTGTCGGGGGCGCGTTATGAGGTCTGCGGGCTATGGGTTCAATCCTTCAATCGTTGGCAAATTTGCGCACCAAACTTATCGCTGTCGCCGCCTACCTTCAAGCGGCAAAAGACCTGCTAGGGGGCAAATCTGCGGCTTTTCCCCCTAGAATGTTGCCGTGTGACGGGGCTTTTGTCGGCGCAGATGACACGCGGCGTTGTGCTGCGACGAGGAAGGGAACATCGTTATGAAATTTGGTTTGGGAATTGTTGTGGCTGCAGTGGCGGTTGTTGCGGGGTATTTGGCGATGACCCGCGTGAACGAAGATCACACCGAGGTCGCGACCTCAGCGCAGCCAGCACAGGTCGAAGAAACTACTGTTGCAACGCCGACAGTCGAGGAACAGCTGGAAACAAATGCTGAAGAAGAGGCTGCAGCCAGCGTTACTGAACAAGCGGTTGAGGCAACACAAAACGCCGTGGAGCAAGCCCAAGAGGCGGTAGAGGCAGCTGCGGACATTGCCACAGAGGCTGCGCAGGAAACGGTCGAGGCGGCATCAGATGCTGTGCAAGAGGTTGCATCGGATGTGGCAGAAGCGGTGGAAGGTGCCGTTGATAGTGCCCCCGACATGGGCGAAGCCGTGACTGAGGCCGTGACCGAAAACACATTTGTAGAAACTGCGACTGAGACTGGATCCGCGATGGCCGACAAAACCATTGATGCTGCCAAGGGCGCAGCTGAATGGTTCACGGTTGAGGGGTTTGATTTTGACAAAGCTTCCGCCTTTATCGCTGAGTCGGAATTGAACGCGCTGGCGCAGGTGGCGTTGACCAAAGGGTTGGAAACTGCCCGCGATAATCCGGAATTGCTGTCCGTTGCGCTGGAAAAGGCACGTATGCAGCTGGGGCTGTGATCCTAACCAAAGTTTGGTTTGGTAAAAGGGGTTGCCGCGTCCCATCTGGGGCGCGGTGTTTTGGGGCAAATAAATCTGCAAATTGGATCAATTCGCCGATGACAAAGAAAAACCGCACCCGAAAGGATGCGGTTTTAATGGTTCAGCGGTCCCGACTATCGATTAGTCGAGGAACGCCTTTTCAACCACGTAATGCGCGGGCTTGGAGTTGGCGCCTTCTTCCAGACCGTAGGTGTTTTCAAACAGGTCTTTCAGTTCCAGGTTAAACGCCAGGTTGCCGCAGATCATCGCGCGGTCGCTTTCGGGGTTGAGCGGCGGCACGCCCAGATCGGCAAACGCTTCGCCCGAGCGCATAAGGTCGGTGATCCGGCCCATCTTGGCGCTCTCTTCGCGGGTGGTGGTGGGGTAGTATTTGATCTTCTTCCAGAAGCCCTCACCAATCACCTCGTTCAGCAGCTCATCGTCCTTCAGGCTTTCGATCAACTCACGGCCATAGGTCAGCTCACCCGCTTCGCGACAGGTGTGGGTGATGATCACCTCATCATAGTCTTCGTAAGTCTGCGGTTCGCGCAGCAGTGAGGCGAAAGGTGCAAAGCCGGTGCCGGTGGCAAAGAACCAGATGCGTTTGCCGGGGATCAGCGCGTCATGCACCAGCGTGCCGACGGGTTTCGGGCGCAGGATGATTTCATCGCCCACCTTGATATGCTGCAGCTTGGATGTCAGCGGACCGTCCTGCACCTTGATCGAGTAGAACTCCATCTCTTCGTCCCAAGAGGGCGAGGCGATGGAATAGGCGCGCAGCAGCGGCTTTTGCTTGCCGGTTTTGGGATCGGGATCGCCCATCAGGCCGATCATCACAAACTCACCCGAACGGAAACGCAGCGACGCTGGGCGCGTGCAGCGGAAGGAGAACAGGCGGTCAGTCCAATGCTTGACCTCGGTCACGGTCTGGGCATCGGGGAGGGCGGGCGCCTTGGGCGCTTTTACTACAGCAGCGTCGGTCACGGTTGATGTCTCTGTCATATGCGGTTTAGCCGATATTTAAACCGGCATCCTCTATCTATCTTTGATCCATGTCAGATGAAAGGCTGGATCAGATGGTGTCAGGCAACCGTCGCGGGCAGGGCTTGGCGGCGTCGCGCAAGTGCAGCTGGCGGGTTGCCTGATCCTTAGCCGGTACGCAGGCGATTCTGGTAGTCGTTTGCCTGCCAGTCAGCGCGGAAGTTCCATTCGCCTTCGGGCTGGCGCGCGGCCAGTTCGTCGCTGATTTCCACCTCGTCAAAGCCGCTGCGGCGGGCCATGGCGTATTGGTCGGAAATCACATGGCCTTTGGCGCGCAGACGACCGGTGTAGCCCAGCAGACGCAGATGACGCGCAATGGTGAAACCGCGGCCATCGGCAAAGCTGGGAAAATCCACGCGGATCAGCTGGATCGAGTTCAGCCGTTCCTGCAGTGCGGTGGGGTCATCATGGGATGCCAGATCCACCGCCACAGCGTTTTCCGAGTCTTCAAGGTCTGCAATCGGCCCAACCCAGTCATCGCTGGCAAAGCCCTTGTCGCTTACGATCACGCTCATTGTTGCGCTCCAATTCTTACCATTTTGCCATCCACCATGTGGATACCGCATTCTTCTTTGTTGCTGCCGCGCCAGCGGCCTGCACGTTCGTCTTCGCCCGGCTTCACCTTGGATGTGCAGGGGCGGCAGCCGATTGACGGATACCCTTGGGCGATCAGCGGGTGTTTGGGCAGGCGGTTGTTGATCAGGTAGTCCTGAACGTCCTGCTTTTCCCAATGCGCCAGCGGGTTCACCTTGATGCGCTTATCTTCTTCGTTCTCAAAGAACTCAAGCGCAGCGCGGCTGCCTGCCTGAAACCGTTTACGTCCGGTAATCCAAGCGTCAAACCCGCTAAGCGCCTTTTCCAAAGGCCGGGTTTTGCGCAGATCACAGCACGCATCGGTGTCGCGCAAATGCAGGGCGCCAAACGGATCCTGTTCTGCCACTTCGTCAGCATCAGCATGGATCACGCGCACATCAGTCAGGCCCAGCTTCTGCGCCACGTCGCGCTGATATTCCAGCGTTTCAGGGAACAGCATCTGAGTGTCGATGAACAGCACCGGCGTGGTGGGGTCAACCACTGCCACCATGTGCAGCAACACGACGCTCTCCGCGCCAAAAGAGGACACCATCGCGATGCGACCCACCTGCGGGTCGGTCATCGCCCGTTTCAACACCGCGCTGGCCGCATGGTGCTGATAGCGCTGGTTCAGGTGGTCGACCCGTTCCGTCACGCTGCCAAGGGGGGCCTCAAGCGGCATTTTTCTTCGCTGCCTCCGGGTAGAGCGCGGCTTTGAACGGATCCGGACCCAGACGACGGTAGGCGTCAAGGAAGGTTTCGTTCTCATCTTCGCGCTGCGCGAGGTAGGTGGTGATGATGGTTTCAATCGCCGCCACCACCTGATCATAGGCAAAGCCGGGGCCGACACGCTGACCGATCACCGCATCTTCGGTGCCGTCACCACCCAGAGTGATCTGGTAGTTTTCGACGCCCGCACGGTCGAGGCCAAGGATACCGATGTGACCCACGTGGTGGTGACCACAGGCGTTGATGCAGCCCGAGATTTTGATCTTCATCGGGCCAATCTCATGCTCCAGCTTCAGCTCTTCGAAGCGTTCTGCAATCTCTTGCGCAACGGGGATCGAACGGGCGGTTGCCAGCGCGCAGTAGTCCATGCCGGGGCAGGCGATGATGTCGCTGATCAGGCCGATGTTGGCAGTGGCCAGACCGGCCTCTTTCAACGCGGCGTGAATTGCGGGCAGGTCTGCCTTGTGGACATGCGGCAGGATCACGTTCTGTTCGTGGCTGATGCGCAGTTCACCATGGCCGTATTTTTCGGCCAGATCGGCCATTACGCGCATCTGATCGCTGGTTGCGTCACCCGGCGTCTGACCATGTGCCTTGATCGAGATCGAGGCAATGGCATAGCCATCCGCCTTGTGCGCCGACAGGTTGGTATCCGCCCAGGCGCGGAACACCGGATCGTTAGCGTAGGCTACGTCATATGGTGCGACGTCCTTGCTGACAAACTCCGGCGCGGCAAAATGCGCCTCGATCGCTTTTAGCATTTCCTGATCAACGCCAGCAAACAGCGGACGGATCGCGGCAAAGCGTTCGTCAACACGGGCGCGTACTTCATCCAGACCGTTTTCGTTTACGGTGATTTTGATGCGGGCCTTATACTTGTTATCGCGGCGACCCAGGGTGTTGTAGACCGACACAATCGCCTCAAGGTAGGGCAACAGGTCCGCTTGCGGCAGGAAGTCTTTGATGACTTTGCCAACAACCGGTGTCCGGCCCAGACCACCACCAACGATGACCTCATAGCCCGCTTTGCCGTCACGTTCGACCATGCGCAGGCCGATGTCATGGGCACGGGTCACGGCGCGGTCGTTGGGCGAACCGGTGATGGCGATTTTGAATTTACGCGGCAGGAACTGGAATTCCGGATGGTCGGTGGACCACTGGCGGATCAATTCGGCTACCGGGCGCGGATCGGCAATCTCATCCGCCGCGGCACCGGCGAAGTGGTCGGCGGTCACGTTACGGATGGTGTTGCCCGAGGTCTGGATCGCGTGCAGGTTCACCTCTGCCAGACTGTCGAGGATATCCGGCACATCCGGCAGCTTCGGCCAGTTGTACTGGATGTTCTGACGGGTGGTGAAGTGACCGTAGCCCTTATCCCACTTGTCTGCAACCAGCGCCAACTGGCGCATTTGATCACTGGACAGGGTGCCATAGGGTATTGCCACACGCAGCATATAGGCGTGCAGCTGCAGATACAGGCCGTTCATCAGGCGCAGCGGTTTAAACTCATCTTCGGTCAGGGCGCCAGAAATGCGGCGTTCCACCTGTGCGCGGAATTGGGCGTTGCGTTGTGCCAGAAAGGCGTCGTCAAAGTCGTTATAGCGATACATCAGAGCACCTCTGCCTGTTTGCCGTGGAAATAGTTGGAAGGGCCAGTGCGGCGGAAGTCCTCACGGAAGTGGGTGGGTTCGGGGCCTTGTTCGCCCGGCTTTACGTCAGCCAGATAGGCGCCGACGATCACGTTCTGCTGACGCGACGCTTCGATCAGGCGAGCATCGGCATGGGCCTCGTCTTCCATGACCTCGGCCTCACACATTTCGCGCGACCAGGTGTCTTGGGCGGTGAAATACACGACGTCGCCTTCCAGAAGGGCGTTCGCGGTGATGACTTTGGGTGTGAAGGGACGGGGCATCTGCCTTCTCCTTAGGTTGACTTGACCTGCTATATAGAAAATATTCCCCCCATTGCGCCATTGGCTGGAACAAATAAGGACTTCATCCAGTGGTGTTGGTAAAATACGAATACGCTGTTCTAAAAAAGCAGGTGGGACCGAAATGACAGTTCGCTTGGATCAGACCGATCGCAAAATTCTGGCAGAGTTGCAGAGCGACGCAGGCCAATCGCTGGATGAAATTGCCCGCAAAGTCGGCTCCTCCAAGACGCCGGTGTGGAATCGTATCCGCAAAATGCGCGAGGCAGGTGTGCTGGGCCAGCAGACCGTCGTTCTGGATGCCGAGAAGCTGGGCTTTGACGCCTGTTTCTTTGTGCTGATCCGCACGTCAGAGCATGAGGCGGAATGGCAGCAGAAATTCCTGACCGCGTTGCACAACCGCCCCGAGGTGCAGGAAGCGCACCGTCTGGCTGGCGATATCGACTATATACTCAAGGTGCGGGTGCAGAACGCGCGGGCCTATGATGAATTTTATCAGGCGCTGATTTCCGAGGTAAAAGTGCATAACGTCACCGCCCTGTTGTCGATGGAAGAGATCAAATCCACAACGGAGCTGCCGCTGTGAGTGGGGCGAAGCCGGTCGTGACGATTGAATATTGCACTGGCTGCAATTGGCTGTTGCGCGCGGGATGGATGGCGCAGGAGTTGTTGCAAAGCTTTGGTGAGGATCTGGGCGGCGTGACCTTGGTTCCCGGATATGGCGGCACCTATGAGGTGCGGGTAGACGGTCAGCTGCTGTGGGAACGCAAACGCGATGGTGGGTTTCCAGAGGCGAAAGAGCTGAAGAAACGCCTGCGCGATCAGATCGACCCAGAACGGGATATGGGGCATTTGGATCGGTGAGAGGCTAAGTGCAGAGGGCTGCGCCCGACCCTGGGTGGGCGCTTCGTGACGGTGAATTGCCCGTTGCCTTCGAAAACAGCCAGAGCATTGAGGTTTGATAAGACAGCGCAAATGCGCCCTCCCGTGGGGAGGGTCGGGCGCAGCCCGGCGGTGCCGGGCCATTAGTGCGAAATCAATACCTCACCCGCAGCCCGCTCAGCCCGTGGAAATGGTAGACATCCCCATATTGCGGCGCGCCATCCAGCCGCAAATTCGGCAACCGTTCAAACAGGATCGGCAGCGCGATCTTCATCTCCAGCCGTGCCAGCGGCGCGCCGACGCAGAAATGCACCCCACTGCCGAAGGCCACATTGGTGGTGACTGGACGGGCAGGGTTAAACACCTCTGGATCATCCCACTTGTCCGGATCACGGTTCGCCGCGCCCAGTAGCAGCGCCACCTGATCGCCGCGCTTAAACGTGTGACCGGCGACCTCCACCTCTTCGTAGGCGTAGCGGGTGAACATATGCAGCGGCGGGTCAAAGCGAAGCGATTCCTCGATGGTGCCGTCTATCCCCTCGTCCGATAGCGCCTCGCGCGGGGTGTTTTGTTCCAGCAGCGTCTTCACCGCGATGCCCAGCGAATGCACTGTTGCCTCATGTCCTGCGTTGAGCAGCAGGATACAGGTGGTGATCAACTCATCTGTGCTCAGCTTCTCGCCGCCTTCTTCGGCCTCGATCAGGCTGGTGATCAGATCATCCCCCGGCTCATTGCGGCGTTGGTCGATGTAGCTGATCATGAAATTGCGGAAATCGGTGGCGGCCTGCATCGCCGCATCCTCAATCTCGCGCGTGCGACGGGCCTGATACATCGACACCATTGCATTGGACCAGCGCAACAGATCATCCGCCATCGCCTCTGGCACGCCCAGAAGGCGGCAGATCACCACCACGGGAACGCGGGTGCAGTACGCTTCCAGTAGATCACACCCACCCGCAGGCAGGTCGTCTATCAACTGATGGCACAGCGCCTCAATCTCTGGTCCCATCGCCGCAATCCGGCGCGAGGTAAAGGCACGCAGCACCAGCGAGCGCAGGCGTTTGTGGCGCGGTCCATCCAGTTCCAGCATCGAATGCGCTTCAATATCATAGAAGGGACGCAGGCGATCGGGGATCTCTGGTGCAAATTCCGGCGGGCATTCGCGGCCGAACCGGCGATCCTTGAACAGCATCATCACCACCGCATAAGAGGTGGCGCAGATCAGGTCATACTCCTTCCAGAAGACCAGCGGCCCAGCAGCGCGGGCGCGGTCATAGAACGGGTAAGGATTTTGCACAAAGTCGGGATCGGTCGGCGATTGGCTGAGGTGTTTCATGCGGTGTTGCTAGTCCAAGCCCTCTGGCCTTTGCAAGCCTGTGCAGGCTAAGTTCGCCGCATGAATTCTATTGCCCCATCTTTTGCCCTACGACGTTGGTTGATGATCGTCCTTTTTTTGCTGGCGGTTCTGGCCATTTCAGGTGGCGTCTGGCGCTATGGTTACGTGCAGGCGCTGGGCCAATTGGCACAACGTGGGCGCGTCGATTTGGCGTTGGCGACCGACCGGCTGACGGGGCAGTTGCAGCAATATCAACAGTTGGCAGTACTGACCGCGGATCATCCGGTGGTGCGTGATGTGTTGGCGGGATCGGGCTTGGAACGGGCGGAAAAACATCTGTTGAAGGCCGCTGACAAAACCGCCGCATTGGATCTGGTGTTGGTGGATCAGAACGGTTTGGTGATCGTGTCGGCCAATGGGCTGACTGCACGCGATTTGTCAGATCGCAGCCATTGGCGCCGCGCCCGCCAGGGTGCGATGGGCGAAGAACACGGGATCATTCGTGCCACCGGTCAGCGTAGCTATTCGTTTGCGGCGCCGGTTTTTGGCACCGAAGGTGCGGACAAGGGGAAGGTACAGGGCGCGCTGATTGTGGTCGCCAACATCGACCGCATCGAGGAAGAGTGGCGCGGCGCACGTCCGTCGATCTTTTTCACTGATACGAATGCAGATTTGGGCGGAGAGGTCTTTATCACCAATCGCTCGGAACTCCTTCATTGGCGGCGGCAAGCAGATGGGCGTCTGATCCCCAACACCGGCGCGAGTACGTCCTTTGGGGTGCGCAATGTCGGGGGCTATGAGCTGTGGCTTACAGACTGGTCTGCCTATGTGCCGGCCCGTGGCCTGCATCTGGAACAGGATCTGCCCGCGATTGGCATGCGGGCCGAAGCCTTGATTGATGTGGATCCTGCCCGTCGTTTGGCAGGATTGCAGGCAGCGGTTGTGGCGGCGGTCTTTCTGGCCTTTGGGGCACTGTCGCTGATTGCCACCACGCGCCGTGATGCATTGGCACAGGTTAATGCCGTTTTGGAAAGCCGCGTTGCCGCCCGCACCGCCGAGTTGTCTCAGGCCAACGATAGTTTGCGTAGCGAGGTCGCTGAGAGGATCGCGGCAGAGCAAGCGCTGAAAAAGGCGCAGGACGATCTGGTGCAGGCTGGTAAACTGTCGGCGTTGGGGCAGATGTCGGCAGGGATCAGTCACGAATTGAACCAGCCGCTGATGGCGATCCGGCAGTACGCCGAAAATGGCAGTGCCTTTATGGAGCGCGGCCGACCAGAGCGCGCCAATGAAAACCTGTCTCGTATCGCTGATATGGCCGCCCGCATGGCGCGGATCATCAAAAATCTGCGCGCCTTTGCCCGCAATGAAAGCGAACCAGTAGGGCAGGTGGACCTGGTGCATGTGGTAAATACCGCAGTGGAGCTGACAGAGGCACGTCTGCGCGCTGATGCAGTGACACTCGATTGGGATGCAGGGGCGACCGACAGTCCCCTTTGGGTGCGGGCAGGCGATGTTCGTCTGACGCAGGTGTTGGTGAACCTGATCAATAACGCCGCCGATGCAATGTTGGACCAAGAGGACAGGCAGGTGCGCATCGTGATTAATTCAGGCCAGCGTTTGTCGGTTACCGTGCGCGATATCGGTCCGGGGATCAAAGAGCCTGACAAGGTGTTCGAACCGTTCTATTCCACCAAAACCGTCGGCACCTCCGAAGGGATGGGGCTGGGCCTGTCGATTTCTTACGGCTTGGTCCAGAGTTTTGGCGGCAGAATTCGCGGCAGCAACGCCGCGACAGGCGCAATGTTCACCGTTGAGTTGGAACGCTGGACAGAAGGGAACGCAGGATGACGAACGCCGCTGATATTCGCAGGGTTCTGGTTGTGGATGATGATGCGGCGGTGCGTGATGCGCTGGCGCAGACCTTGGAACTGGCCGATTTGGATCCGTTTCCTGTTAGCTCGTTCATCGAGGCGAAGGATCATATCGGTGCTGATTTCGCGGGGGTCGTTCTGTCGGATATCCGTATGCCGGGGCGGGATGGGTTCCATTTGTTGCAGCATACGCAGGCAACCGATGCGGAACTGCCGGTGATCCTTTTGACCGGCGAAGGCGATATTCCAATGGCGGTGCAGGCCATGCGGCAGGGGGCGTTTGGTTTTCTGGAAAAACCCTGCGCCACCACCGATCTGCTGGCGGCGCTGGAACGGGCGCTGAAAACCCGTCAAATGGTGCTGGATAACCGCCGGATGAAAGCGCAGCTTGAAACTGGCGATGCAGCGGCAAGGATGCTTTATGGACAATCCGATTTGGCCGAAGCGCTGCGCAACCGTGCCCGTTTGGCGGCGCGGGCAGGGACGGATGTGCTGGTCACCGGTGCGCCGGGGTCCGGTATCTATAAGGTTGCTGAGGTTATTCATCTTACCTCCGCTCAGGCGAAGGGACCGTTTGTCAAACGCGCAGCGCCGACGCTGGATCGCGCGGGGTTGGCGGATGCTGTGGCTGCGGCTCAGGGGGGGACGCTGTTTCTAGATGATCTGGGGGGCTTGGCGTTGGACGTGCAAAGCGCCCTTATCGAAGCACTGGAAGAAGGCGGTCTGCGCCTGATTGGCGGTACCATTCAGGACCTGAGTGCTGCCGTCGCAAGCGGTGATCTGCTGGCAGAGCTGTATTACCGGATCGAGGTGATGAAAGTGCGCGTGCCGTCACTGAAAGAGCGCCCGGATGATATCCCTGTCCTGTTTCGTCAATACGTTGCCCAAGCCGCCGAACAGTCGGGGCTTCAGTCGCCTGAAATCACCTCGGATTTGTTGGCGGATCTGATGGCGCGGGACTGGCCCGGCAACGCGCGCGCACTGATGAGCGCAGCCATGCGGTTCGTTCTGGGCGAGGAAGGGGAGGAGGCAGACGATAGCGCCGATCTGGGGCTGGCCGAACAAATGGCGCGAGTGGAACGGTCTTTGTTGATTGCCGCGCTGCGTCGGGCAGAGGGGCGCGCCAGTGCTGCGGCCAAGGCGCTTAAATTGCCGCGCAAGACCTTTTACGACAAGCTTGCACGCTATGGCGTAAAACCCGAACACTACCGCGAAGAAGGATGAGCGAGTGTTGCCCCAGCAGGCCGTTCGCCTAGTCGACCAAGGTCGAGGCGCCATTGGGGTGTGGTGCCTTGAGTTGGTCAAACTGTGCGGAAATCCGCACAATAGCCTCACCGGCCTGTGCGGAAAGTCGCACACATTGCTCTGACCACCCCATTTTGCAGGTGTTGGAGGCGGAAAAAATACATTCTCCCACAGTGACTTGTCGTAAAAATGACGCTTGTGCCTCACTTTTCCTTGAGACGATGTCCGCTATTGGAAAATCTGACCCCGTTGCACCCGGAGGGGGTGCTCACGACTTCAGATGATCTCTCGGGAGGAGATACTATGAAATACTTCACCACCGCTGCGGCCGCGCTGGCCCTGTCTGTTTCTGCTTCGGCTGTTTTTGCTGCAGGCGCCTGTGACGATGGCGAAATCGTCATCAAGTTCAGCCACGTGACCAACAGCGACAAACACCCCAAAGGCATCGCTGCCTCGCTGCTGGAAAAGCGCGTGAACGAGGAAATGAACGGCAAAGTTTGCCTTGAGGTGTTCCCGAACTCGACTCTCTACAACGATAACCAGGTTCTGGAAGCGATGTTGCAGGGCGACGTTCAGCTGGCCGCCCCGTCGCTGTCGAAGTTTGAGCAGTTCACCAAAAAGTTCCGCATCTTCGACCTGCCGTTCATGTTCAAGAACATCGACGCTGTAGACGAATTCCAGAACTCGGAAACCGGTCAGGCGATGAAAGAATCGATGACCCGTCGCGGTCTGCTGGGTCTGGCCTTCTGGCACAACGGCATGAAGCAGATGTCGGCGAACAAGCCGCTGGAACTGCCGACCGATGCCGCCGGCCTGAAATTCCGCGTACAGAACTCTGAAGTGCTGAAAGCACAGATGGCCGCGCTGGGCGGCTCCCCGCAGCCGATGGCCTTCTCCGAAGTGTACGGCGCGCTGCAAACCGGCGTTGTAGACGGTCAGGAAAACACCTGGTCCAACATCTACGGCAAGAAGTTCTTCGAAGTTCAGGACGGTGTGACCGAAACCAACCACGGCATCATCGACTACCTGGTTGTGACCTCGACCGATTTCTGGGACTCGCTGCCTGACGATGTACGTGACCAACTGGGCACCATCATTGCTGAAGTGACCGCAGTACGTAACGCCGAATCCACCGCAGTGAACGCAGCGGCGAAACAGTCGGTGATCGAAGCAGGCGGCACCGTGCGCGCACTGGACGATGCACAGCGCACCGCATGGGTCGAAGCGATGAAGCCGGTTTGGGAGCAGTTCAAAGGCGACGTTGGTGAAGACAACATCGCAGCTGCCCAAGCGATCAACGCCAAACACTAAGCTTTAGCGACAATCTGAAAACCCGGTCCGCGGTATCGGGCCGGGTTTTTTATATCCAAATATCCGAAATTCCGAAGGAAGGGGCGGGACATGTCGGGACATTACACACCCAAAACCGCATTTTCGCGGTTTGTGCATGAGTTTGAAGAAACCTTTATCGCGATCATTTTGGGGCTGATGACCATCATCACCTTCATCAACGTGATCCTGCGCTATGGGTTCAACACAGGCCTGATCTGGGGGCTGGAGGCAACAGCGTTCCTGTTTGCTTGGCTGGTTCTTTTTGGCATGAGCTACGCGGTGAAGGTAACCGCACACCTTGGTGTGGACGCGGTGCTGAACGCCGTTCCTAAAGGCGTCCGCCGCCTGATGGGACTGGTGGCTGCTGCCATTTGCGTCGCCTACGCATTTTTGCTGTTCAAGGGCGCATGGGACTACTGGGCGCCGTTTGCAGGCTTTGACGCCACAACCGGCCGTTGGTTCCCCACCGGGTTTGCCAATAGCCGTGATCAGGCTTGGTACGAGGTTGGCGATATCTACATGGTAGAGTGGCTGCGCTGGATCGAGCCCGTGTTCAATCAGGGTGAGACTTACGAAAAGCTGCCCCGTTTCATCCCCTATGTGATGCTGCCCATTGGCGCTGCACTGTTGTTGTTCCGTGTTCTTCAGGCCTCATGGCGCCTGATCAGCGGCCAACAGGAAAGCCTGATCGTCAGCCACGAAGCCGAAGACGCGGTCGAAGAAGTCCGCCACCACAACGCTGAGGACTAAGTCAGATGGAAGTTCTTGTTCTCTTTTCCATGATCGTTGGCCTGCTGCTGATCGGTGTGCCGATCGCGATCTCGCTGGGCTTTTCGTCTATCATCTTCTTGCTGGTTCTGTCCGACACCTCGCTGGCGTCAATCGCGCAGACCATGTTTCAGGCGATGGCCGGGCACTACACGCTGCTGGCGATCCCGTTCTTTATCCTTGCCTCTAGCTTCATGTCGACGGGTGGGGTAGCGAAACGGATCATTCGTTTTTCGATCGCCATTGTTGGCCACTTCCCCGGTGGTCTGGCCATCGCGGGTGTGTTTGCCTGTATGCTGTTTGCGGCCCTGTCGGGCTCGTCTCCCGCAACCGTTGTTGCCATTGGTTCCATCGTGATCGCAGGTATGCGTCAGGTTGGCTATTCCAAAGACTTCGCCGCAGGTGTGATCGCCAACGCGGGTACGCTGGGCATCCTGATCCCGCCGTCCATCGTGATGGTTGTTTACGCCTCGGCTGTAGAAGTGTCCGTTGGCCGGATGTTCCTTGCAGGTGTTATTCCCGGCCTGATGGCGGGTTCGATGCTGATGATCACCATCTATGTGATCGCCCGCATCCGTAACCTGCCCAAAGGTGACTGGCAGGGCTGGGGTGAGGTCTTTGCATCCGGCATGGATGCGATCTGGGGTCTGTTCCTGATCGTAATCATTCTGGGCGGTATCTACGGTGGTATCTTTACCCCGACCGAAGCTGCAGCGGTGGCCGCGGTCTATGCCTTCCTGATCTCTAGCTTTGTCTATCGCGACATGGGGCCGCTCAGCCGTCCTGAGGGCGAGGCGAACCTGACCCTGCTGCAAAAACCGGTCGCACTGATCACCGCGTTTTTCCATCGCGACACCAAACACACCCTGTTTGAAGCGGGCAAGCTGACTGTCACCCTGATGTTCATCATCGCCAACGCGCTGATCCTGAAGCACGTTCTGACTGACGAACAGATCCCGCAGCAGCTGGCGACCGCCATGCTGGATGCCGGTCTGGGTCCGGTGATGTTCCTGATCATTGTGAACGTGATCCTGCTGATCGGCGGTCAGTTCATGGAGCCGTCGGGCCTGTTGGTCATCGTGGCACCGCTGGTGTTCCCGATCGCGATTGAACTGGGTATCGACCCGATCCATCTGGGCATCATCATGGTGGTGAACATGGAAATCGGCATGATCACCCCGCCGGTTGGTCTGAACCTCTTCGTCACTTCCGGCGTTGCAGGCATGCCGATGATGCGGGTGGTGAAGGCCGCGCTGCCGTTCCTGGCTGTGCTCTTCGTCTTCCTGATCATGGTGACCTATATCCCGGCGATCTCGACCTTCTTGCCCAACTACTTCATGGGGCCAGAGATTATAACCAAGTGATCTTGGTAGAGATCTGAAAAACGAAAACGGCGCCCAGTGTGGCGCCGTTTTTATTTGAGTATTTTGGGATCATTGAAAGAGGATGGATGCCTCTTCCCAGGGCCGTTTAGCTGGCCTCAAGTGCGGTGATGATGCCGCTGAAATCCTCGGCCTTCAGGCTGGCGCCGCCGACCAATGCGCCGTCGACGTTGGAAACGGCAAAGATCTCTTCGGCATTTGTCGGCTTGACCGAGCCGCCGTAGAGCAGGCGGATTTTATCGGCGAAGTCTGCGCCGAAACGGCCGGTCAGCTCGGCGCGGATGAAATCATGCACTTCGGCGATTTCTGTCAGCGTTGGGATCTTGCCGGTGCCGATGGCCCAGACGGGTTCATAGGCCACGACCAGCGTGTCAGCTGCCGCGTCCGCGGGGATGGATCCGGTGAGCTGCGCCTTGATCACATCCAGCGTTTCACCACCCTCACGCTGTGCCAGAGTTTCGCCCACACAGACCACAGCAATCAGGCCTGCGCCCTGCACGGTGGTGGTTTTGGCGGCAACCAGCGCGTCGTCTTCGCCGTGATCTTCGCGCCGTTCGGAATGGCCAAGGATTACCGCACCTGCGCCCGCATCCGCCAGCATGGCGGCAGAGATGTCGCCAGTATGCGCGCCAGAGCCGGCGGTGTGGCAGTCCTGGCCGCCGATCATCAGCGGTTTGCCAGCTGTGGCGGCAGCGGCTGCGCCAACCAGTGTGGCGGGGGGGCAGATCATCACATCAACAGCTGGGGTAGGGTGGCGGCTGGTCAGATCGTTCAATACTTCGATCTGGGCAGCAAGCCCGTTCATTTTCCAGTTCCCAGCAGCCAGTTTGCGACGCATCGTATTCCCCTCAACAACAGTTTCTTGTGGTTCGCTGCCCGGTTTTCACAGGCACGTGAACAATGCTGTCAGTTGCACCAACTGGCAGGTCCAAGGCAAGAGCCAAGGGCGCTAACATGTGGGGAATTGCGCAGGGGGTGCGTTACATTCCGGCGAATTTGATGGATTCGCCGCAGCCGCAGGCCTCTGTCACGTTGGGGTTGTTGAATTTGAACCCGGCTTCCAACAGCGACACCTCATAATCGATCTGGGTGCCAAACAGGAACATCTGCGCCATTGGTGCGATCATCACGCGGGCGCCGTCCTGTTCCACCACCTCATCGTTGGGGTCGATGGTTTCGGCATAATCCATGGTGTATTCCATGCCCGCACAGCCGCCCTTCTTGACGCCAATGCGCAGCCCCTGATGGCCGTCTTTTTCCATCAGTTTGGCGATCTGTGCCGCCGCTTTCGGGGTCAGGGTGACAGCCTGTTTGCCGGGGATCGAAAACATGGGTGTGGTCCTTCGGGGGTGGTTCGCGCTTACCCTGTAATTTAGGGGCGCTATCGGGTGATCTCAAGTCACAATGACGCGCAGCAAAACGGACGCGCAACAAAAAGGCAGGCGCTGTGGCCTGCCTTCTCATACGTTCAAGTGGATGCAGCTTACATAAAGCCCAGCTCAAGGCGGGCTTCGTCGCTCATCATTTCCATGCCCCACGGCGGTTCCCAGGTCAGGTCCACCTCGACATGCTGGATGCCATCAAGCGGTTCGATTGCGTCCACAATCCAACCCGGCATGTCGCCTGCTACCGGACAGCCCGGCGCGGTCAGCGTCATGATCACCGACACGCGGTTATCATCGGTAATCTGGATCGTGTAGATCAGGCCCAGATCATAGATGTTTACCGGAATTTCGGGGTCATACACGGTGCGGCAGGCCTCGACGACCTTGTCATACATCGGGTGAGAGACGCTGGAAGGCGCGATCAGCGGGGTGCCTTCTAGCGGTTCAGCATTATCGTTCATGGCGTTCGTCCATTTTAACCTGAGCGAAGATATAAGGTTTGCCGCACCCAAGGTCCAGTGCTGCTGGGCATTTGGCATCACTTGAACACAAACGTGATGCCAAATGCGACGCGTGGTCAGTCGTTGATGTCGTGATCAAAGACCTTGGCCTTCGCACCGCGAAAGCCGAAGATGCGGCGCATGACGAACCAGCTGATCAGCGACAGTACGGCAAAGGCGACTGCCAGTTGCGGCACGCTAAGGCTGGTCCATGCTGCCAAGGGCGCGGTCAGCGCAGCGCCTGCGGCAAAGCCGACAAAGATTGAACCGGGCAGGAAAATCTCTGCCGTGGCCAGTGCCAGTCCCAGAACCAGCCACACCCACCAGATGTTGAATGCGTCCATCACTTACCCCCTTTCAGCAGTTTGAAGGCATCGCCAAACGCCTCAACCGCATGGGCGGGCAGGACAATGGTTTGTTTGCCCTCACCAGCGCCAAGGGCGTTCAGCGCCTCAACCTGTTTCAGGGCGACCTGATACTGCGCGGCCTCCAGCCCGTTTTCGGCAATCGCCTTGGCGACCACGCCGGTTGCATAGGCCTCGGCATCGGCCTGAATGCGGCGGGCCTTGGCGTTTTGCTCTGCGGCGTACAGCTCGGCATCTGCGGCCAGTTCTACGGCGCGTTTTTCGCCCTCTGCCTCGGTCACTTGGGCACGGCGGGCGCGTTCGGCGTTCAACTGTTGCAGCATCGCATCGCGGGTCGCCTGATCAAGGTTAACGTCGAGAATTTCGGCGCGCGTCACCTCAATGCCCCAGTCATCCACCGCATCCTCTACCAGCGTCTGGATCTGGCTGATCAACTGGGCGCGGTTTGATTGCACTTCATCCAGATCCATTTTACCGATTTCGGCCCGCACGATACCGGCTACGGTGGTGGAAATGGCGCCGTCTACATCGCGGATGCGATAAACGGTCTTTTCCGGTTCCAGAATGCGGTAAAACACCGAGGTGTCGATTTGCACCAGCACGTTGTCCTTGGTGATCGCATCCTGAGAGGCGTTCGGCAGCTGACGTTCCAGGATCGAGATCTGGTGCGCCACCTTATCCAGAAACGGCACGATCAGGTTGATGCCGGGCCCAAGCACCGCGTGCAGGCGGCCAAATCGTTCGACGACGAATTTTTCCGATTGAGGTACAATGCGTACCCCTTTGAAAATGATCGAGATAATGAAACCAGCGATCAACAGCCAGATGATGGTCATCGGATTGCTGGCCAGAATATCAAAGAAAATGTCCATATTTACTGTCCCAAACTATGATTATCAGGGTTTTTGTGCCCTTTAGATAAGCATTTCACCCTTTGCCTTCCAGTGGCAAAGGGGTAAGCAACGCCGGATGCGCCGGTATCGGCAGGATGCGCAATAGATGAGATGTGGTATGGAAAAGACGTTCTCTTTTGAAAAGCTGGGTCAGGATGGCAAGGCCCGTACCGGGGTCATTCATACCACGCGCGGCGATATTCGCACGCCCGCCTTCATGCCGGTGGGCACCGCCGCCACGGTAAAGGCGATGATGCCTGAAAGCGTCGCAGCCACGGGCGCGGACATTCTGTTGGGCAACACCTACCACCTGATGCTGCGTCCGACTGCGGAACGCATTGATCGTCTGGGGGGGCTGCACAAGTTCATGAACTGGGACAAGCCGATCCTGACGGACTCGGGCGGGTTTCAGGTGATGTCGCTGGCCGATCTGCGCAAGCTGACGGAAAAGGGTGTGACGTTCAAATCCCACATCGACGGATCGCGTCATGAGCTGACGCCGGAACGGTCGATGGAAATCCAGCGTTTGCTGGGATCCGATATCGTCATGTGTTTTGATGAATGCCCTGCGCTACCTGCGGATCGTGATGCGATTGCCAAATCCATGCGGTTGTCGATGCGTTGGGCGGACCGTTCGCGTGAGGCGTTTGGCGATCGTCCGGGGCATGCGCTGTTTGGCATTCAGCAGGGTGGTCTGGAGCAAGATTTCCGTCAGGAAAGCGCTGAGGCGCTGCGCAACATCGGTTTCGATGGCTATGCTGTTGGCGGTCTGGCCGTCGGCGAGGGGCAGGAGGCGATGTTTAAATGCCTTGATTTCGCGCCCGACATGCTGCCCGAAGACAAGCCGCGCTACCTGATGGGCGTGGGCAAGCCCGATGACATCGTTGGCGCCGTGGCGCGTGGCATTGATATGATGGACTGTGTGCTGCCGTCACGTTCTGGCCGCACAGGGCAGGCGTTTACCCGCCACGGCGTGGTCAACATCAAGAACGTCCGCCACAAGGATGACCCGCGTCCCTTGGATGAAAACTGCACCTGTCCAGCCTGCAGCAACTATTCCCGCGCCTACCTGCATCACGTTTACCGTAGCCAAGAGATGATTTCCGGCATGCTGCTGACGTGGCACAACCTGCATTATTTCCAAGAGCTGATGCAGGGCATGCGTGACGCGATTGCAGCGGGTACATTTGAAGCGTTCCAGAAGACGTTCCATGAGACACGCGCAAACGGCGATATCGAACGCCTGTAACTGCGTTTCTCTGACTTGATACAAGAACAGCCGTCTGCCTGTGCAGGCGGCTGTTTTCGTATCAGGCGTATCAATTACAATTTGTCGCAGTTGAGATAAGGTGCATTTTTTATGTATTTTCCAACCTGCTGAAAAGCATCGGTTTTCTGTTTTGGCTGTTTGCCATCCCTCTGATGGAAATGAATTTTTTCACCTCTCGCGGTATTTTTTCGCCTAAAAGACGTCCCCGCGCAGCCGTTTTCGTGACTGAGATTAACTGTTGTGCGTCAGGCAGGTTTGCCGATCCGCCGACGCATGAACACGTCACCCCGCAGGGTGCAAAATAGACCCCACACTGCGGCCCAAAGAACGGATAAAACGATGAACCGGATCCCTACCGACCCCTTTACTCTGGATCATGATGCTATTCACCCAGCAGCCGGCGCGCGTTCGGTGCCCGAGGTGAACGTCGAAGAGCCCTTTGGGGTTGAAGAGCTGTTCTTTTCGCGCACCGACAAACGCGGGGTGATTGAGGCCTACAACGAAGTGTTCGTACGCATCGCCGGTTTTGCCGGTAGCGAACTGCAGGGCGCACCGCACAACATCATTCGCCACTCTGATATGCCCAAAGCAGTGTTTTGGGTTCTTTGGAACGGGCTGAAAAATGGCTCGCCGGTTGGCGCCTATGTGAAGAACAAGACGAAAGAGGGGAAATACTACTGGGTGTTTGCCATCGCGTCGCCACTGGGCAATGGTGATTTCCTATCCGTGCGCCTCAAGCCCACCAGCCCGTTGTTGGGGGTGGTCTCTGATCTATACGGTGAAATTCTACATGCCGAACAAACCGAAGGCCTAAGCCCCGAAGACAGCGCCAAGCGCATGATGGGCCGCATTCAGGATCTGGGGTTCCAGACCTACGCGATGTTCCAAGCGCACGCGCTTTTTGAAGAGTTCGAGAGCCGCCGCAAAACGATTGGCGCCAAGCAGTTTTCCGATCTGTCGAATATTCATACGATTTCTGACAACGCAACAAAGCTGCGTCACGAAATCACTGAGCTGTCCGAACAGTTTGACAATGCGGCTCTGCTGATCGCGAACATGAAGATCTTTGCCGCCAAGCTGCCCGAAGGTCGTTCCACCATCAACGAGATCGCGAAAAACTACGATCTGATGCTGCGTGATATTCGCAACCACCTGAAAACACTGGATATCCAAGAAGACTTCAACGGTCTGTGGGAGGCGTCGCGCGACCAGAACTCGTTCTTTATGCTGTGCACGTCGCACCTGTTGGAAGAGATGTGCGATAACTTCTCTAAGGAAGGATGTTTGGGCGGGAAAACCAGCAAAGAGGATGAAACCCATATCCTCAACAAGCTGCGCAATACTTACAATACCAAGTCGATTGCTGCGGTTGTGCATGGCATTCAGTCGGCAATGGTAATCCAGCGTCGTGTTGATTTCCTGCGCCGGATGATCCTGGGACTATCCACCATTCGCATCGCGTGCCGCGTAGAGGCAGGTACGCTGCGCGATACGGCCAAGGGATTGGACAACATTGTGGCGCGGCTGGATGATTTCCACGATGATGTCGAAGCGCAGCTGGAAAAGATCCAGACCGCCGTCAACGCCATCCTAAAAGGCGTAGATCGTTCTATCTTGGGCGAACGGGAAAAAGACTGAACCAACGGCACAAGTTCCAGTGGGCAAAAACGGTGAAGACTGTGCCGTTTTTTACCACCCAGCGGTCGTTTGGCCTAAAAATTGCGCCTGTGTTTCGAACAAATCGGGGCACAGGCGATTTCGCGCCTTGCTCATCCCTGCCGCTCACGGCACATTGAATTCGGGAAGTGACCATGCGGTTGAAATCGGGGCTTTGGCCCCCACATTGAATCGCAGGAAACGGAGAAGGCCGAGGCTGCCACAGATGGGGCCAGCGCCTTCTTGCTAAGAACAAGGAAACCCTATGCAAGAGCCACTCAACGCATCCTATCCAGTCCTGCCGCTGCGCGACATTGTGGTATTTCCCCACATGATCGTGCCGCTGTTTGTTGGCCGTGAAAAATCGGTCCGCGCACTGGAAGAGGTGATGCAGGACGACAAGCAGATTCTGCTGTCCAGTCAGGTTGATCCCGCAGAGGACGATCCCCAAACGGACGGCATTTACGAAAACGGCGTGCTGGCCAATGTGCTGCAGCTGCTGAAACTGCCCGACGGCACCGTGAAGGTGCTGGTCGAAGGGCAGGCGCGTGTGAAAATCACCGAATACCTTGAAAACGAAGACTTCTTCGAGGCGCGCGCTGAATACCTCGAAGAGGTTGCAGGCGACGAAGCCACGATCGAAGCGCTGTTGCGCACCGTCGGCGCGGAGTTCGAGCGTTACGCCAAGGTTAAGAAAAACATTCCCGAAGAGGCGCTGGTCACAGTGTCCGAAACCTCGGATCCTGCGAAACTGGCCGATTTGGTTGCCGGTCATCTGGGCATCGAGGTGGCGCAGAAACAGGAACTCTTGGAAACCCTGTCTGTCAGCGAACGTCTGGAAAAGGTCTATGGCCTGATGCAGGGCGAAATGTCCGTGCTGCAGGTCGAGAAGAAGATCAAAACCCGCGTGAAATCCCAGATGGAGCGTACCCAGCGTGAATACTACCTGAATGAGCAGATGAAGGCCATTCAGAAGGAGCTGGGCGACGGCGAAGACGGGTCCAACGAAATCAGCGAGCTGGAAGAGAAAATCTCCAAGCTGAAGCTGTCCAAAGAGGCCAAGGAAAAGGTCGATGGCGAGCTGAAGAAGCTGAAATCCATGTCCCCGATGAGCGCCGAGGCAACCGTTGTGCGTAACTACCTCGACTGGATCCTGTCGATCCCGTGGGGTGTGAAGTCGCGCGTCAAAAAGGATCTGGGCCGCGCGCAGGACATTCTGGACAAGGATCACTATGGCCTTGAGAAGGTCAAAGAACGGATCGTTGAATATCTGGCGGTGCAGCAGCGCAGCCAGAAGCTGAAAGGCCCGATCCTGTGCCTTGTTGGCCCGCCGGGTGTTGGTAAAACCTCGCTTGGGAAATCTGTGGCCAAGGCGACGGGCCGTGAATTTATCCGCATCTCCCTTGGGGGTGTACGTGACGAATCCGAAATCCGTGGTCACCGCCGCACTTACATCGGCTCGATGCCGGGTAAGATCATTCAGGCGCTGAAAAAGGCGAAAACCACCAACCCGCTTATCTTGTTGGATGAGATCGACAAGATGGGGCAGGATTTCCGCGGTGATCCTGCATCGGCGATGCTGGAGGTACTGGACCCTGAACAGAACGGCACCTTCGTGGACCACTACCTTGAGGTGGAATACGACCTGTCGAACGTCATGTTCCTGACCACATCGAACAGCTACAACATGCCGGGTCCGCTTCTGGACCGGATGGAAATCATCCCGCTGGCCGGCTACACCGAAGACGAAAAGCTGGAAATCGCCAAGCAGCACCTCGTGCCCAAGCAGATCAAGAACCACGGCCTGAAAAAGGGCGAGTTCGAGGTTGAGGATAGCGCCCTGACCGAAGTGGTCCGCCACTACACCCGCGAAGCGGGCGTGCGGAACATGGAGCGTGAGGTGGGCAAGATCGCCCGTAAAGCGATCACCAAGATCGTGAAGGGCGAGGCAGAGACCATCAAGGTCAACGCCGACAACATCGACGATTTCCTTGGCGTGAAGAAATTCCGTTACGGTCTGGCCGAGAAAGAGGATCAGGTCGGTGTTGTGACCGGTCTGGCCTATACCTCGGTTGGTGGTGACTTGCTTCACATCGAGGCGCTGAAATTGCCGGGCAAGGGTCGGATGAAGACCACCGGTAAGCTGGGCGATGTGATGAAGGAATCCATCGATGCGGCGTCGTCCTACGTGCGGTCTGTCGCGCCCCAGATCGGGGTGAAACCGCCGCAGTTTGAAAAGTGGGACATTCACGTCCACGTTCCCGATGGCGCGACGCCCAAGGACGGGCCGTCGGCTGGTCTGGCCATGGTGACCTCTATCGTGTCCGTGCTGACCGGCATTCCGGTACGCAAGGACATTGCGATGACCGGTGAGGTCAGCCTTCGCGGTAACGCTATGCCGATTGGTGGGTTGAAGGAAAAGCTGCTGGCTGCCCTGCGCGGCGGGATCAAAACCGTTCTCATCCCTGAAGAGAACGAAAAAGATTTGGCAGATATTCCCGACAACGTGAAAGCGGGGCTGGAAATCATTCCTGTCACCCACGTGACCGAGGTGCTGAAGCTGGCACTGACCGATGTGCCCGAGGCCATCGAATGGGACGAAGCCGCAGAAGAGGCTGCTGCCGCAGCTGCGCTGAAAGCATCCGGTGGGGCAGGGGCGACCGCCCACTGATACGGTGCTATGCCGCCACGAAACGAAACAGACACCCCCGGCCTTGCTGGGGGTGTTTGTTTGTGCAGGTGCGACAATTTTGTGATTTTTCCGGTGTTTGCGCGCCGCTCCAGTGTGACGCACTGGATTTTTGTGCGTAATTGTGGCTAGTATAGAAACAATAACAGATAATACTTGGGGCGCAGAAACTGATGGCACGTAGCACGACCACCAAAACCACAGCTAGAAAAACAACCACGACACGGGCGAAATCCGCAACGAAGCCGGCCGCGACCAAAGCTGCAGGCAAGGCACCGTTGCCGCGCACCCGCAAGAAAGCGGTTGCCGCGACAGCCGTAGCGGATGCACCGGAAGCGGTAGTTGTAACGGCTTCCAAGCCGGTTTCGACGCAGCAGGAATTGAAAAAGCCAGAGCTGATCGAAATGGTTGTTGAAAAAACCGGCGTCAAAAAGCGCGACGCCAAACCAGCAATCGAAGCGGCACTGCAAATTCTTGGTGAAGCATTGGCAGAAGGGCGTGAGCTGAACCTGCAGCCCTTCGGCAAGGTGCGGGTGAACCGCATGAAAGAGCTGTCCGGCGCCCGCGTGGTGAATGCAAAAGTGCGGCAGAAAATAAAGAATGAAGAAGATGCAAAAGACCCCCTTGCAGAAGCTGCAGAGTGAGTCTAAAAGCCGCGCTACCGGGTGATTAGCTCAGTTGGTAGAGCGCTTCGTTTACACCGAAGATGTCGGGAGTTCGAGTCTCTCATCACCCACCATTATTGCGTAAGGTTTTATAATCCTTATCCAAAAGGCGCTCCCGAGAGGTTGAGCGCCTTTTTCTTTTTGCGGTTTGGTTTCGTCGAGTTGAGGAAAAATCAGCGGCGTGAATTTTTTGTCATGAAAATGAAAAACACCTCTTGCGCCTGTCTGACCCATTAGATAAACCCCGCCTCACGGGTGATTAGCTCAGTTGGTAGAGCGCTTCGTTTACACCGAAGATGTCGGGAGTTCGAGTCTCTCATCACCCACCATTTTCTTCCCTACATTGTTGAAGCGTTTGCGCAGTTCCGTTTTGTGACTGTGTTTGCTATTTCGGCGTTATCTCGCTGATAACACTGGCATATGTGACTTGGGGCGCTTTGTTTTCAGGGCATGTGCGTGTTAGTTGCAGATCGTCCTAGGGCGGCGAATTGCGCTGCCTCAATTCTATCCTTGATGATGATGAAAGATACTATGCGTATACTCTTTGCCGCCCTTGCCGCGTTTGCCACTGTTGCTCACCCCGTTCAGGCAGATACAAGTGCTGCCGCAGTTCCGTCGGGCGATGCTCTTGTTGAGCTGGTACTAGGGAAGCACGTCAGGCCTGAAAACGGTTCCAAAGGGCAGGTGGCGTCCTTTTACGAAGGTGGCGTTTTCAAACAGCGCACACCCGGCGGGGATGTGAGAGAGTTGTCCTGGCGTGTTGAGGGTAGCCAGATTTGTCTGGCCAATGGCGATCAGGGGGAGTGTTTTCAGGTGATTTCCACCGGTGACGATCACATCACTCTCAAGGCGCTTGCAGGGAAGCGTAAGGAGAATACCCAAAAGATGTTGTTCGTGAATGAGCAGGGCATACCGCAGGGCTGATGTATCATCTTGTGGTGCGATGATCGGGTGTCGTTGCCGATGCCTTCAAGCTATCGCTGTTTTAACGCCTCAGATCGACGCTGGTCTGGGGCGTTTTTTTGTTTCTGTTGATCTCTGCATGTTTGCACAGGTCCTGTCATCTGCGCGGCATTTATGAACAGCGGGGATCGCTTATCTTCCCCTCATCAGGAGGTGCTAACGATGAGCTGGAATCCCTTATTCGATACAACCGTTCCCATCGGCGATCAGGTCGATCAGTTGGAAACGCTGATTGTACCGCGCGCCCGCGATCTTGGCGGGTTTGAGGTGCGGCGTGCCTTGCCGCATGCGCGCAGACAAATGGTCGGGCCATTTATCTTCTTTGATCAGATGGGCCCGGCAGAGTTTCTGACAGGGCAGGGCATTGATGTGCGCCCGCACCCGCATATCGGGCTCGGCACGGTAACCTACCTGTATCAGGGGCGGTTGCACCATCGGGATTCGCTAGGCACCGATCAGTGGATCGAACCGGGCGCGGTCAACTGGATGAAGGCGGGCTATGGCATCACCCATTCTGAGCGCACAGATGAAGGAATGCGCGATGTGCCCTTCAGCATGTTTGGCATCCAGACGTGGCTGGCCCTGCCAGAGGGGCATGAAGACGACGCGCCGCTGTTTCATCACAGCCCCAAGGCCGAGCTGCCCGTGCTGGAGGGTGAGGGGAAACAGATGCGCCTGATTCTGGGCAGCGCCTATGGCGTTGAGGCGCCGGTACCCATGCCGTTTGAGGTGTTTTATGGCGACGTCAAGCTGGAGGCGGGTGCGCAACTGCCACTGCCCGATGATCATGAGGACCGCGCGGTCTACGTTATCGACGGCACAATCTCGCAAGGCGGGCAAAGCTACGCGGCGGGTCAAATGCTGATCTTCCGCCCCGGTGATGCGATTTCGGTGCAGGCGGGCGATACAGGTGCGCGGATCCTGATTCTGGGTGGGGAAACCCTGTCTGGTCCGCGTCATATCTGGTGGAATTTCGTCGCCTCCAGCAAGGAACGGATCGAGGCCGCGAAGGAAGCCTGGCGGGCAGGGGATTGGGCGCATGGGCGATTCCAGTTGCCTGCGGGGGATGATAGTGAATTTATCCCGTTGCCTGCTGGCTAACCGCTGTCGCTGACTGGTAAATAACTGATGGGGCGAAAGTTTTTTTCGTCCCATTTCCCAATGAAAAAAGGCCCTGTCAGAGGCGCGCAAAACTTTTGTGTTTTTTGTGTCATGATCCGCTTGACCTCCCCCGTGGCTCAGCATAAACACCCCTCACGCTCAAGACGATGAGCGAACAGTGAGCGGTTGTAGCTCAGTTGGTTAGAGTACCGGCCTGTCACGCCGGGGGTCGCGGGTTCGAGTCCCGTCAACCGCGCCACCACTGTTCCAATTCGTCAGAGTGCCAGATTGCGCGGTTGTAGCTCAGTTGGTTAGAGTACCGGCCTGTCACGCCGGGGGTCGCGGGTTCGAGCCCCGTCAACCGCGCCACTTCTTCTTCGGGAGAAACAAAGCACCCTTCGGGGTGCTTTTGTGGTTTCTGGATCATGTACTTTATAGTGCCGACATAGCAAGGGCGCGTCGCCACGCCCGCTGCACTATGAATTTTCGTAGTGGTATCCAAGGCTTGCTTCTTGCGCCAAATCTAGTTTCGACAGCATGTACTTGCGGTCCTCATCGGAGAGTGCCTTGGGGGTTTCGCCACGCACCTCGACAGGGGCGGACAGGTTGAACCTGTTGCCCAGCCGGCGTTTCACTGGCTTGAACCGTGGTGGGCGCATGGTGAGGTCCAGGTTGGTCTTTACCCAATCAATAAACCCTTCGGGGTCGGTCTGCACCGTTTCGGCCCGGATCAGCAGCATTTTGCAATCGCGGTTCAGCATTCCCAGTAGGGTGGCCATTTTCACATTGCGCAGGTCAAACAGGTTCTCAAACGGGCGACCCGTGATCGGGTGGCGGTCGAACTGCAATTCCAGACCTTCGGTTTGGCCGGTCATTTCCCCGACCACCTCCTCAAAATCGGCCTCGCGATCAACTATTCCGCGCCAAGGCGAACGCAGCAGGGTCGCGAAATCGTGTGCCTGACAGGACGGATCCAGATGCCAAGGGCGCTTGTGCATCGACAGCGCCCAGGATTCCGCGTTGCGCACCACGCCGATCATCAGAAAATCGCGCGGGATCGCCACCATATGCGGAGCGGCGTGTTTCCAGCCCAGTGATTCCGTCCGCACGATATTGAGGTTTTTATCAATCAGTTTGCGTACCAGATTTGTGGCAGATCCGCGTTCGCCAAAGACCTGAAAATGGGTCAGCGGGACATCATGGGTGCGTTGGAAATATAAACCTGTGTCCCGAAAACTGTCTGGGATCATAACCTCGAACTCCTCAATCAAATCAGAGCCATGACCCGCTCTGCTGCGGTGACCATATTTTATTTCTCAAATTGCATCAAACGGGTTAGGTCTAAGGAAACAACAGCCGCGCCAGAGCGGCGAATTTATTGGGTAGAGAGTATGCAATCGACCGCCGCAATCGTCACAATGGTGCGTGATGATCATTTTTTTCTGAAGGCTTGGCTGCGTCACTACGGGCCAATTTTTGGGCGCGAAAACCTTTACATTGTAAACCACGGTCGCGGTCGCGGGGTCGAGGAACTGGCAGAAGGCTGCAACATCATCGGCATCCCCGGTGATCCGCACAAAAACTTCGATATGAAGCGGTGGCGCTTGCTCAACAACCTCGTGATGGGGCTTCGCAGCTATTATAATCATGTGATTGTTGGCGATGTGGATGAGTTGGTGGTCATTGATCCCGAAGAGGGTAAGACCCTGCTGGAATATCTGGAGGAACAGCCGATCCGCCGCGTTCTGACGCCGCTGGGCCTAGAGGTGATCCACCGCATTGACGAAGAGCCAGAGGCGATCACCGACAAAATTCTGGGGCCGCGCCGCCACGTACGTTTGGCACCGCATTATTCCAAACCATGTGTGATTTCGGCCGGAACCAAGATCGCCCGCGGCGGGCATTACACGCAATATGGCAAGCTGTTCACGCCGGATTGCCTGTACCTGATGCATCTAAAATTCTGCGATTTTCCGGAATACACGGCGGCAATGGACCGTCGTAACGCCGTCACCGATGAAATTGGAGACGATGTGAAGGAAATCTCTATTGGCCGCCACTGGTTCGCAGAAGCCCGTGGCGAGGACCGCGCGACATTTGAGGCCTTTGCCGATCTGGAAATGGTCGAGGGATTCGATATGCGGCTGTACCGACGCAAGATGCAGCGTTCGTTCGGGCCGCGTGGCGATACAGGTTTCTACAACTTTGCCCGTCCGGACTATAAATTGCAGTTCAAATTGCCAGAACGGTTTTCGGGCATTTTCTAATACCACCAAATTGCTGGCGGGTCAGAAGGGGGCGATGCCCCCTTCCATTGTTTTAGGGATCACTTTGCCAGTGCATCCATAATGCGGGCCCAGCTGCGGATGCCCTTGTGGAAGCTCTCCAGATCGTACTTTTCGTTCGGAGAGTGGATGGCGTCGTCGTCATTGGCATAGCCAACAAGCATCGAATCCAATCCAAGAATGCTGTCGAAATAACCGACAACTGGGATCGAGCCACCCATGCCGGTAAACACAGCTTCGCGGTTCCATTCGTCCGACAACGCGCCGCGTGCGGCTTCAAATTCGGGGCGATCAAGGTTCATCACTGATGCGGGTGAACCTTCCAGATCATTGTCCCATTCCACGCTGATGTCGGTCGACAGGCGGTCTTCGACGTGCTTGCGGATCTTGTCGCGCAACGCGTCAGGATCCATGTCGCCGACCAAGCGGCAGGTGATTTTGCAGTGCGCTTTCGATGGCAGTACGGTTTTGGAGCCGATACCGTTGTAGCCACCCCATAGACCGTTCACTTCTAGGGTCGGACGCGACCATTGCTGTTCCAGCGTTGAATAGGCTTTTTCGCCGTGCGCTTTGGTGTAGCCGACGGATCCAAGGTAGTCCTCTTCGTCAAAACCGCAGTTTTCCCACTGGCGCAGTTGCTCGGCGGGAACCTCATGCACACCTTCATAGAAACCTTCGACCGCGACGGCGCCGGTTTCTTCGTTATAGAAACTGGCGACGATCCGCGACATTTCCCGCAGCGGGTTCAGGCCGGGGCCACCGTAGTGGCCGGAATGAAGGTCGATGCGCGGGCCGGTCAGGGTGAACTCATCCTTCAGCATGCCACGCAGTTGCGACGCGATGGACGGCACACCACGCGACACCATCGAGGTGTCACAGACCAGCGCAATATCGGCCTGCAGCTCTTCTTTGTTGGCTTCGAGGAAGGGGATCAGCGACGGCGAACCGCTCTCTTCTTCGCCCTCAAAGAAGAAGGTGATGCGGCAGGGCAGGCTTCCATGCACCGATTTCCATGCGCGGCACGCTTCGACAAAGGTCATCAGCTGGCCTTTGTCGTCGGACGATCCACGGCCACGGATTACCGTGCCGTTTGCGGTTTCTTCCAGACGTGGTTCAAAAGGTGGGTTGTCCCAAAGGTCCAGCGGATCAACGGGTTGCACGTCATAGTGGCCATAAAACAGCACGTGCGGCGCGCCTTCGGGGGCGTCGTTAATGTGGCCGACCACCATCGGATGGCCAGGCGTGGCGCGTTTTTCAGCATCGACGCCCAACGATTTCAGATCATTCACCAGCCAGTCGGCGGCGCTGTCGCAATCCGCCTTGTAGGCTGGATCGGTAGAGATGGAGGGGATTCGCAGCAGCTCCATCAGGCGGTCTGTCGCAGTTGTGATCTCTGCGTCGATCTTATCCAGAACGGGATTGAGGGCCATTCCAGCATCTCCTTTTCTTGTTATTTTGCGGTAACTTCACCGCTCAGTTCGTTTACGGGCAAGGTAACAGCGCATTTGGGCTTGTCCACCTAGATGGTTGATGCAAATCAAAGTTAAAAGGAGCGTCAATTTGTAACCTTTTATAAAGATCACCGTCGCAGTATGTGCTACTGCACTTTATAAATATGTTCAGAAACTGGTCGTTGGTGATGAAAACCTGGGCCTATCCCTGAACCGCCGAGCCAGAATAAGGACGAGCCAAGTGGACTATACTGCGAAACTCGATGACGCGCTGAACAAGCTGCACGAAGAAGGTCGTTATCGGACGTTCATTGATATTGAACGCGAAAAGGGCAACTTCCCGCACGCAGTCTGGAACCGTCCTGATGGCGAAAAGCAGCCCGTCACCGTTTGGTGTGGCAACGATTATCTGGGGATGGGGCAACACCCTGTTGTGCTGAAGGCGATGCAGGAGGCTCTTGAGGCGACCGGTGCTGGTTCTGGCGGCACCCGCAACATTTCCGGCACCACCGTTTATCACAAACGGCTGGAAGCTGAGCTGGCGGATCTGCACGGCAAAGAGGCGGCTTTGCTGTTCACCTCGGCCTACATCGCCAACGATGCCACCCTGTCGACGCTGCCGAAACTGTTCCCTGGCCTGATCATCTACTCTGACGCGCTGAACCATGCTTCGATGATCGAAGGTGTGCGCCGCAATGGTGGGGCCAAACGGATTTTCCGTCACAACGACGTGGCCCACCTGCGTGAACTGCTGGCTGCCGACGATCCTGCCGCGCCGAAGCTGATCGCCTTTGAATCGGTTTATTCGATGGACGGCGATTTTGGCCCCATCGAAGAGATCTGCGATCTGGCTGATGAATTTGGCGCCCTGACCTATATCGATGAGGTCCACGCTGTCGGCATGTACGGTCCCCGCGGTGGTGGCGTGACCGAACGTGATAATCTGGCCCACCGCATCGACATCATCAACGGCACGCTGGCCAAGGCCTATGGCGTCATGGGCGGCTATATTGCTGCTTCGGAAAAAATGTGTGATGCGATCCGGTCCTACGCGCCCGGCTTTATCTTCACCACTTCGCTGCCGCCTGCGGTGGCTGCCGGTGCCGCTGCGTCTGTTGCCTTCCTCAAGGAAGATCAGGCGCTGCGTGAACAGCACCAGACACAGGCCAAAATCCTGAAGCTGCGCCTGAAGGGCATGGGCCTGCCGATCATCGATCATGGCAGCCATATCGTTCCGGTGATTGTTGGCAATCCTGTGCATACCAAGAAGATGAGCGATATGCTGCTGGAAGAGTTCGGCATCTATGTTCAGCCCATCAACTTCCCCACCGTGCCGCGTGGCACCGAACGTCTGCGGTTCACCCCGTCGCCGGTACACGGGCCCAAGGAAATGGACAAACTGGTGCGTGCGATGGACGAACTTTGGTCGCACTGTGCGCTGAATCGTGCCGATTTGAGCGCTTAATCCCATATCTGGTGTTTTCACGGTTGCCTTATGCTAGGCTGGGGGAAACAAAAGATCGCGGTCGAATCGTGACGGTTCATAGGGCGAATCGCTGATAGGGCAGTGGGGATGATCAGGCGTAAGGCACCGAAAACATCGGAACAGGATGTCGCGAAACCGAAAGGTTTCGACGACTTTGAGCATAAGCTCGGGGATATGATGCGTGGTGAGCGCGCGACCTTGGGTAAATCGCTGCTCGATGTGCAACGAGAGTTGCGCATCAAAGCGTGCTACATTTCTGCCATCGAAAACTGTGATCCCTCTGCGTTTGATACGCCGGGGTTCATCGCAGGGTATGTGCGCTCTTATGCACGTTATCTCGGGCTGGATCCCGAAGAGGCGTTCGCCGCCTTCTGTGCGGAAAGCGGTTTCAGCACGGCCCATGGCATGTCCGAAGCGGCCTCTGGTCTGCGCCGCAAAGAGGCGCCGATTGTCGCGGCCTCTGCCGTTGCCGATCCCTTCGCAGCACCGAACAGCCCTTTCAATGCGTCCCGTCAGGGTCTTTTCGCTAATATCGAACCGGGTGCTATCGGCTCCGCGATGGTTTTGCTTGGGCTGGTGTGTGGCTTGGGCTATGGCGGCTGGTCAGTTCTGAACGAAATTCAGCGTGTGCAGTTTGCGCCCGTTGAACATAGCCCCGACGTCTTGGCAGATCTTGATGCCGCCGGGTCCGACGCTGGCACTGCGCCGGTTACGCTGGCTGCCAAAGAAAGCAATGTCGCTGGCGTTGGCAATTTTTCTCCGTCGGCTGAAACTCTGGACCGTCTCTATCGTCCGCAGGCGCTGGATGTGCCCGTACTGGCCGCCCGCGATGCACCGATTTCGACGCTGGACCCCTCAGCCATCGGCAGCTTCATCCCGCAGGAACCGGCCATCGATTTTGCATCGTTCACAGCGGATCCCGAACCCGCAATACCGAGCGTGCCGCAGGTTGTCGAAGACGCGGCACCAGGCGTGCAAATGGTCGCCGTGCGCCCCGCATGGGTCCGCGTTCGTGCTGCAGACGGCAGCGTGATCTTTGAGGGTATCATGGAACCCGGCCAAAGCTGGCCCGTGCCCCAGACCGAAGAAGCGCCATCGCTGCGCGTCGGCGAAAGCGGTGCGATCTATTTCACAGTGAACGGCCAGCACTACGGTCCCGCAGGTGAACGTGGCACCGTGACCTCCAATCTTGCGCTGTCGGTGGACAATCTGACTGCCAGCTACAATGTTGCGGATCTGGATGCGCATCAGGATCTGGCCCGCGCGGTGGCAGCCCTGCAATAAGCCCTTCATGCGGTAACGCTATGCTTTTCGGGCGCGGATGCAATTGCAGCACCGCGCCCGTCGCACTATGTATGGGGCAAACAGCCCGCAGCTAATCCAGCAGCCAAATCTTTAGGTGATCCATGTCGCTGAACCACGTCCGCCCTTGGCGCAATATCTACCGCCGCGAAAGCCGTCAGATCCACGTGGGATCGGTGCCAGTGGGCGGCGGTGCACCGATTTCGGTGCAAACCATGACCAACACCGTCACATCGGATGCTAAGGCGACCATTGAACAGGTGCTGCGGGCCGCAGATGCAGGCGCTGATATCGTGCGGGTGTCCGTGCCGGATGTGGACAGTTCCAAAGCCCTGAAAGAGATCGTCAAGGAAAGCCCGGTTCCCATCGTCGCCGATATCCATTTCCACTACAAACGCGGTATTGAGGCGGCAGAGGCGGGCGCAGCCTGTCTGCGCATCAACCCCGGCAACATCGGGTCGGAAGCAAAAGTGCGCGAGGTCATTCAGGCCGCCCGCGACAACAACTGTTCTATGCGGATTGGCGTAAACGCCGGGTCGCTGGAAAAGCACCTGCTGGAAAAATACGGTGAACCGTGCCCCGATGCGATGGTGGAAAGTGGTCTGGATCACATCAAGATCCTGCAGGACAACGATTTCCACGAATTCAAGATCTCGGTCAAAGCGTCGGATGTGTTCATGTCTGCAGCCGCCTATCAGCAACTGGCGGACGCCACCGATGCACCGATCCACCTAGGGATTACGGAAGCGGGCGGTCTGATGTCCGGCACGGTAAAATCCGCGATTGGTCTGGGGCAGCTGTTGTGGATGGGCATTGGCGACACCATGCGCGTCAGCCTGTCGGCCGATCCGGTCGAAGAGGTGAAAATGGGGTTTGAGATCCTCAAATCCCTTGGCCTGCGCCATCGTGGCGTGAACATCATTTCCTGCCCCAGCTGCGCGCGTCAGGGCTTTGACGTGATCAAAACGGTTGAGACGCTGGAAAAACGTCTGGAACATGTGAAAACCCCGATGAGCCTCAGCATCATTGGCTGTGTGGTCAACGGCCCCGGTGAGGCGCTGATGACCGACGTGGGCTTCACCGGTGGCGGGGCAGGTAGCGGCATGGTCTATCTGGCGGGCAAGGCCAGCCACAAGATGAGCAATGACCAGATGGTTGATCACATCGTCGAAGAGGTCGAAAAACGCGCCGCAGCGATTGAGGATGCGGCCGCAGCTGAGAATGGCGAAGAAACAGCCCAAAGCGCGGCTGAGTAAGCGCTAAGGCTCTGGAAAACAAAAGGCAGCACCGATCTCTCGGTGCTGCCTTTTCTATTGTCTGCGGAGAATATGTTTACATCTCGGCGCGCATTGCCGCGATCATGTCCTGCATACCGTTCAGCGGCACATAGCCGCGCAGCAGTTGGTCCTGCACCACAAAAGTCGGCGTGCCCGAAATGGACAACGCACGCGCCAGTTGGTGGTTGTCTGCGATCAACTGGCTGACTTCAGGGTCTTCGATTTTGGCGTAGATCGCGTCGCCATCCAGATCCAGTTTGTTTGCCAGCTTAACCAGCGACCCTTCGGTGATACGGCCACGGTAGCCCATGAGCGCATCGTTGACGCGACCATAGGCGTCATCGCCAGCAACCAACCGGCTTGCGATGGCAAAGCGCGAGGCCAGCACGGATTCTTCGCCCAGAATGGGGAATTCCTTGACGATGAAACGGATGTTCTTGTCGCCAGAAATCAGCTGTTTGACCTCGTCGTGCGCTTTTTTGCAATAGCCACAGCGATAATCCAGAAATTCGACCATTACGATGTCGCCTTCGGGATTTCCAGCTTCCCAAGCGCGGTCATCGTTGAACAGGGCAGGGGCCAACTGTTTGATGGTGTTCTGGTCGCGTGCCGCTTCGAATTCAGCTTCGCGTTCCTGATAGATCTCGTAGGCTTCGACAATCACCTGCGGATTTTCCAGCAGGTAGCTGCGCACGGCAGCGCCAAAGGCCTCTTTTTCGGCGGCGTTCATGGTCGAAAGATCCAACGCCTGTGCGGGACCGGTCATTGCAGGCAGGGCGAGGGTGGCCAGCGTCGCCGCGCCAGCAAGGAGTTTCTTCATGGTCATTTCCTTTTTGATTTCTTAGCCTGTATTTCGGCCTGAGAGAGCACATCCTGTGCCCGCTGCCAAGGGGCGGAACCGCGCGGCAGAAGGCCGCTGGCCCGCTTCGAATGAATGAGTGCGTTTTTGAAATCGCCGCGCAGGGCGTAGCGTTCAGCGGTCGCCAGGGATGCCATGCCATTGCGCCCGATCTGCGCATAGGCGGTTCCCATATCCCGAAGCACGGCGCTGTTGCGGTAGTCGCGCTGGCGCGCTTTTTCCAGAACTCTGAGTGCGCTTTTGGGTTGGTTGCTAACCAAGAGTGCGCGTCCTTGCCCGCCAAGGATCAGCGCGTCGCGCGGCGCTAACTGGGCTGCGCGATTATAGGCCGCGACAGCGGATTTGACCTTACGGCTTTCCAGAAGGATCTGCCCCTTCAATTCGTACAGAAATGGGTCCTTGGGGCGCGCAGCGATCGCCTTGTCGATGTGGCTGATCGCCTTTTGGGTTTGCGAGTTGCGGTGATAGGCCACGGCCTGGCGCATAAGGCGGATATCGGCTGTTGGGCTGTCCTTGGCGCGGCGCAGCGTCCAATTCGGCGCACGCAGGAAAGCGGACAGTTTACCTTGCGCACGTGCAAACCAGTAGTCGGCAGTCGCGCTATCAGCGGGTTTGCCCTGCACCGAAGCTGCCAGCGCTTTGACTGCGCGCAGTCGGTCACGGCTTAGGGGGTGGGTGCGCGCATAAGGGTCTTGGCGGTGTTCGCTCAGCAATTCCTGACCGCGGAACAACTCCAGTACCTCGGCGAACGCATGAGGATCAATTCGCGCTGTGGCCAGATAGCGGATTGCGCTGGCGTCAGCGGAACTTTCTTCGGAGCGCGTGTGCCCTTTGAAGACTCGATCTGCCGAACTGGTCGTGCCGATCGCGATGCCGCCAGCCGCCGAGGGATCCGCCCCTGCCGCCGTCGCTGCAACCGCCAATGCCAACCCCAGCGCAGCTACTGACCGAGACGCACGTGCGTTTTGCGGCCGCCGCGATAGGTGGCCATTTGCAATATGCGCCGCCTCATGAGCGATGACGGCCTGCACGGCAGCTGCCGATTTCAGTTTCAGGATCAGTCCCGAATGCAAAAAGATGTGTCGATCATCAACCACAAAGGCATTCAAAGAGGAATCTTTGACTATCAGAACCTTAACCGATCCAGATGGCAATCCGGCTGCGTCCAGTACCGGACGCGCTAGAATTCCAAGTGCGTGTTCGATGTCTGGGTCGCGCAGCAAAGTGACTGCGCGGGCTGCAATGGGTTGCAAGGCCAATACGGCCACCATTGCGACGATATGAATCCAACGTGTCATTGACGCCCCACCTGTTTCGCGCTCAAAGAGGGCGCAGTTGGCTGCAGAATGGGAGATAGTAATGTGGAACTCAAGTCGATCTGAGGTTGATCCCTTCATTGTGATGGATGTGATGGAAGCCGCCCATGCTGCAGAGGCCGCGGGCCGCGATATTGTGCATATGGAAGTGGGCCAACCCGGCACCGCCGCCCCCGCCGCAGCGCGTGCCGCCCTTGCTCGTGCGATGGAAACGGACAGTCTGGGTTACACTGGCGGTCTGGGCCTGCCAGCGCTACGCAAACGCATCGCTCAGATGTATGGCGACTGGTACAACGTCGATCTGGATTGGAACCGCGTGGTGATCACGCCGGGATCGTCTGGGGCGTTCATCCTTGCCTTTTCGGCGCTGTTTGACAGTGGCGACCGCGTCGGCATCGGCGCGCCGGGCTATCCGTCTTATCGTCAAATCCTGAAGGCGCTGGGGATGACGCCCGTAGATCTGCCCAGTGCGCCGGAAAACCGGCTGCAACCGGTTCCAGCGGATTTCGCGGATATGGATCTGAACGGTCTGCTGGTCGCCTCGCCCGCCAATCCCACGGGGACGATGCTGGATTACGACGCGATGGAGGCTTTGATGCAGGGGGCATATGCACATGGCGCCTCGTTTATCTCGGATGAGATCTATCATGGCATTGAATATGAGGCGAAGGCTGTGACCGCCCTTCAGGTGAGTGATGAGTGTTATGTCATCAACTCATTTTCCAAGTATTTTTCGATGACCGGCTGGCGCTGCGGCTGGATGGTGGTGCCCGAAGATCAGGTGCGCATTGTCGAACGTTTGGCGCAGAACATGTTCATCTGTTCGCCGCATGCCAGTCAGATTGTGGCCCTGCACGCGATGGATTGCGAGGACGAGCTGGAGGCAAACATGGCCGTCTACCGCCGCAATCGTCAGTTGATGCTGGACGGTCTGCCCAAGGCTGGTTTCACCAAAATCGCACCGCCGGACGGGGCGTTCTTTATCTATGCAGACGTCAGCGACCTGACCGACGACAGCCGCGCCTTCGCTGCCGAGATTTTGGAGAAGGCAGGCGTTGCGGTGACGCCGGGACTGGATTTCGATCCGGTGCGCGGGGGCGGTACGCTGCGGTTTTCCTATGCGCGCGAAACCGCTCAGATTGAGGAAGGGCTGGCGCGCCTGCAACGCTTCATGGCGCAGCGCGGCGCCTGAGGGTCCTGTCGGATTTGAGTATTTGAGGATCATCGAAAGGGCTGGTGCGGGCGCGCGCTGGCCCTTCGCTTTTTGTGGTGGCTGCATTAGGATTTGCGGAACAAACAAACGGGGGCGAATCCGGTGCGCAGGCTGATCAAGATTTGGGGTGTGATGGTTTGGACCATGCTGGCGGCGCTGACGCCTGCAGCGGCGCAGGATCTGAGCGGGCTGGCACGGGTTGAGGTGGGTGCGTCCCATGTGCGCGACACTTGGGGTGGCGGCGTTGAACTACGCCTTGGCCTGACACAGGGCGTGCCGTTTCGGGTCTATACCTTGGCTGAGCCTGCTCGGTTGGTTTTGGATTTTCGCGAGGTCGATTGGCGTGGTGTCACGGAAACCGCGTTGCTGAATGCGGATGGCGTATCGGCCCTGCGCTTTGGCGGCGTGCGGCCCGGCTGGTCGCGGATGGTGGTTGATCTGGCCACCCCTTTGGCCGTTGAGACGGTGGAGATGGTGACAGAGGCAGAGACTGCGCGGGCCAATTTGGTCGTCACCTTGGCGTCAGTTGAGGCGGGGGATTTTGTCGCAAAATCGGGGGCGCCCTATGATCCTCGCTGGGACCTGCCGCCGGTGACAGGGCAGGCCAAGGTCACAGGTCTGCCCGGCGACGGCCCGTTGCGGGTGATGCTGGACCCTGGCCATGGCGGTATTGATCCCGGTGCCGAACGGCAGGGGTATGCAGAAAAGGATCTGATGCTGGCATTCGCGCTGGAACTTAAGGAAACCCTTTTGCGATCAGGCGGTTTTGAGGTGTTCCTTACGCGGGAAGAGGACCGTTTTGTCAGTCTGGAACGGCGCGTCGCGATGGCGCATGCCGTTGGCGCTCATGTTTTTTTGTCGCTGCACGCAGATGCCTTGGCCGAAGGACAGGCGTTGGGGGCAACGCTGTATCTACTTTCCGGAGAGGCGTCGGATGCCGCATCTGCCAAACTGGCCGAACGCCACAACCGTTCCGATATTCTGTCGGGTGTCGATTTGACGGGGCAGGATGACGTGGTCGCAGATGTGTTGATGGATCTTGCCCGTCAAGAAACCGCACCGCGTGCAGACCGGCTGGCAGCAGCAATGATCAGCGGTCTGGGCGATGTTGGTGCGCCCCTGAACCGGCGGCCGCTGCGACGCGCTGGGTTTTCGGTGTTGAAGGCCGCTGATATCCCATCGGTCTTGTTGGAAATCGGGTTTATGTCTAGCGAACGGGACCTGAAAAACATCACCAACAAACAGTGGCGGATTAACGCAGCTGCGGGCATTCGTGATGCGCTGCAGGCCTGGGCGCGTGATGACGCGGCGCGGGCGCAAATGGTGCGGCAGTAATTTTGGCAACCGCACTGCGGCACGCGCCCCAACGTCAGTGGGCAAAAGCTGGCTGAGGTGGGGGCATTACGCCTTCTTGTTTTGACGCCCTTTGCGGGGACGATTATAGAGTGCGCTTAACACGCGTAGACCAAGACCGATCCCAAGATAAGGACGCCACCAGTGCTGAGGTTCATCTTTTCCTTTTTCGGGGGTATTTTTTCCCTGATCACGCTGGGCATCGCCGTAGCGGCGTTGAGCATCGGGTCGATTTTCTATATCTACGGTCGCGACCTGCCCAGCCATGAGGCACTGGCGCAATACACGCCCCCCACCATCAGCCGGATCTATTCCGGCGAGGGGCGGCTGATTGACGAGTTTGCCAAAGAACGTCGTCTGTTCACCCCCGCCGAAGAAATCCCTGATCTGGTGAAATACGCCTTCATCTCGGCCGAGGATAAGAATTTCTACACGCACCAAGGGTATGACGCCCGTGGTATCGTCGCTGCGATGGTAGAGGCGGCGCGTTCGCGTGGGCAATCCGTGCGTGGGGCGTCGACGATCACCCAGCAGGTGATGAAGAACTTCCTACTTGGCGGCGAACGCAAAATTGAGCGTAAGATCAAAGAGATCATCCTTGCCACGCGGGTGGAGGATACGCTGGACAAGGATAAGATCCTTGAGCTGTATCTGAACGAAATTTTCCTTGGTCAGAACTCCTACGGTGTAACGGCGGCGGCGCAGACTTATTTCAACAAGACGCTGGGTGAGTTGGCCCCGCATGAGGCGGCAACCCTTGCCTCAATGCCGAAGGCGCCGGGCAAATTTCACCCTGTACGCAACAAGGACCGGGTGCTGGCGCGCCGCAACTTCGTGCTGAAGGAAATGGCCGAAAACGGCTATATCACCCAAGCGGCCTATGAGGCAGAGCGCGAGCTGCCGCTGCGTTCGGTTCAGAACGGAGATTTTGACAGCTTCAAATCCGCCTTGCCGCCGCGTGATTACTTTACCGATGAAATCCGTCGCCAGTTGAGCAGCGATTTTGGCGAAGAGCAGTTCTTCTCCGGTGGGATGACCGTGCGTGCGACGGTGGAACCTGAAATGCAGGTGATTGCCGCCGAGGCGCTGCGCCGTGGGCTGGAGGATTATGACCGTGGTCGCGGTGTCTGGCGTGGCACGGGTGTGACTATCCCCGAAGATCAGTTGGCGGATGAGGACAGCTGGCGCGCGGCATTGGCCAAGGCGGCGGTGCCCCGTGACATCACCCTGAACGGCAAATGGCACCCTGCGGTGGTTCTGGCCGCAGGTAAAAACGACATGCGTATCGGTATCGAAGGTGTGGATGAGGATGCTGATGGTCACTGGATCGTGGCCAAGGACGTGACTTGGGCTGGCCCACTGCTGGAAAACGGTAAGGTTGGGCGCAAGGCTAAGAAAGCCGGTGATCTGCTGAGCGTTGGCGATGTGGTTCTGGTGCGCGCCATGACCAAGGATGCGGACGGCAGTTTCGTACGCTGGACCCTGCGCCAAGTGCCGGAAATTCAGGGCGGTTTCATGGCGATGGATGTGAACACGGGCCGTGTGATCGCGATGCAGGGCGGTTTCAGCTACCAGCATTCGGTGTTCAACCGCGCAACACAGGCGCGTCGTCAGCCGGGATCCAGCTTCAAACCGTTTGTTTATGCGGCTGCGCTGGATAGCGGCTATTCGCCTGCGACCATCGTGATTGACGCCCCGATCGAGGTGAACACGCCCCAAGGCCTGTGGCGGCCCAAAAACTCGTCCAACAAATTCTATGGCCCTACGCCTCTGCGCACCGGCATCGAACAGTCGCGGAACCTGATGACCATCCGTCTGGCGCAAGAGGTGGGCATGGATGTGGTCGCGGATTATGCCGAACGTTTTGGTGTCTATGACAACATGGGGCAGTTTTTGGCGAACTCGCTTGGCGCGGATGAAACCACGCTGTTCAAGATCGTGGCGGCCTACGCGATGTTTGCAAATGGCGGTGAACGGGTAGAGCCGACGCTGGTGGACCGTATTCAGGACCGCTACGGTCGCACGATCTATCGCCACGATCAACGTGACTGTGTGAACTGTGCGGATGCGAACCTGCCTGCAGGTCAGGCGCCGCGCATTTTCAGCAACCGCGAACGGGTGATGGATCAGACCACCGCCTATCAGCTGACGTCGATGATGAAGGGCGTTGTGGATCGCGGCACTGCCACCAACATCCGCGTTGGGGTTCCGATCGCGGGCAAGACCGGGACCACCAACGATTCCCGCGATGTGTGGTTCGTAGGCTTTTCGTCGAACATCGTGGCGGGCTGCTACATGGGGCACGACAACCCACGCCCGCTGGGCCGTGGGGCCTATGGCGGCACCATGTGTGGTCCGGTGTTCAACGAGTTCATGAAAGAAGCGGTCAAGAAATACGGCGGCGGTGCCTTCAAGGTGCCTGAAGATGGGCGTTTCATTAAGATTGACCGTTTCACCGGTGAACGTCTGGCCGATGATGCCAGCGGTGAACATGTGGTTGCTGAGTTCTTCCGCGATGGTGAGGAGCCGCTGTTTGGTCTGACCTTTGACGGTGGTTTTGCCATGGGATCGAACCTGCCGCTCTTTAACGAAATCGAAGAGCAAGGGCAGGAGGTCACCACCTCCACCGGGCGCACCACGGTTGTGGGACCCAAGGCCAGCTTTGGCGCGGTGTCTTCTGGCGGGCTATATTAACTCAGGTTGGTATTAGCTTTGGCATTTGAAACGCCCTGCGCTGATTGCGTGGGGCGTTTTGACGTTTAGCACGGGGGGCTAGCGAAACAATTCACGCGGGCAGGGGGCTGTGATCGTTGCGGTGGTCTGGGCGCTTGTATCACAGGCGCGGCCTTGGTATCACGCAGCACTGTAAAGAGATAAGCAGGATTGCCCCATGCGCGCCGAAATTCAGAACACTGTTTCCGAGATTGAGAAATCCCTGGCGTTGCTGCGGCAGCGGATGGACTATGAAACCGCGCAATACCGCATGGAAGAGTTCAACGCCCGCGTCGAAGATCCGACCCTGTGGGATGATCCTGAAAACGCCCAGAAGCTGATGCGCGAGCGTCAGACGCTCTTGGATGCGATCAAAACCCATGACGATATGAAGCAAGAAGTTGCTGACAACATCGAGCTGATCGAACTGGGTGAGATGGAAGAAGATGACGAGGTCATCGCAGACGCCGAAGCGGCGCTGAAGGCTTTGGTGGCAAAGGCCGCTGAGAAAGAGCTGGAAGCACTCCTGAACGGTGAGGCGGACAGCAACGACACCTTCCTCGAGATTAACTCGGGCGCGGGCGGCACGGAAAGCTGCGACTGGGCGTCGATGCTGGCGCGTATGTATGTCCGCTGGGCCGAGAAGAAGGGCTACAAGGTCGAACTGCAGTCGATGACCGCAGGCGAAGAGGCGGGCATTAAATCCGCCGCTTACAAGATCACCGGCCACAACGCCTATGGCTGGCTGAAATCGGAATCCGGCGTGCACCGTCTGGTGCGGATTTCGCCCTATGACTCGGCTGCGAAGCGTCACACCTCGTTCAGCTCTGTCTGGGTCTATCCGGTGGTGGACGACAATATCGAGATTGAGGTGAACCCGTCCGATATCCGCGTCGACACCTACCGCTCGTCCGGTGCTGGTGGTCAGCACGTGAACACCACCGACTCTGCGGTACGGATTACCCACATTCCGACCGGTATCGTTGTCACCTCGTCCGAAAAATCGCAGCACCAGAACCGTGACATCGCGATGAAAGCGCTGAAATCGCGCCTGTACCAACAGGAACTGGATCGTCGCAACGCCGCCATCAACGAGGCGCACGAAAACAAGGGTGACGCGGGCTGGGGCAACCAGATCCGCTCCTACGTTCTGCAACCCTACCAAATGGTCAAAGACCTGCGTACCAGCCATGAAACCAGCGACACCAAAGGTGTGCTGGATGGTGATCTGGACGGGTTCATGGCCGCGACGCTGGCGATGGATGTATCCGGCAAAAGCCGCGCAGATGCGCAGGCCGAAGATTAAACGGCACGGCATCTGCCGCAGTGGTTTCGAAAAAAGGGCGTCCCAAATGGGGCGCCTTTTTGTTGTCGTCCCACTGGGTGAGGTGTGACAGCTAAACCATTCTCGCGCCTTGGTCGTTTACCTTATGGGATTGTCTGTTACCGGTGTTTGGGCAATCCTCTGTGTGTGTAGATCGGAGTGGATCATGGATATTCTGGATTGTGATGCGTTGGACCTGTCGACGCTCCTCGAAGCACGGGAGTTGAGCGCAGTAGAACTGATGCGGGCGACGCTGGAACGGATCACTGCGGTCAATGGGGATGTGAATGCTATCGTGGCGCTGCGCGACGGGGATCGTCTGTTGGAAGAAGCGCGCGCAATGGACCAGACCGAAAGGCGCGGTTGGCTGCACGGAATTCCTGTCGCGGTCAAGGATCTGGCCCATGTCGAAGGCATCGTTTCGTCCATGGGGTCGCCGTTGCAGGCGCGCAAGGTGGCCACACAGGATAGCGTGTTTGTCGAACGGATGCGGCGGGCTGGTGCGCTATTTATCGGTAAAACGAATACGCCGGAATTTGGTTTGGGCAGCCACACCTTTAACGAAGTCTACGGTGCCACCAAAAATCCTTATGACATGACACGGTCCGCTGGCGGTTCATCAGGTGGTGCGGCGGCCGCGTTGGCGACGCGGATGGTATGTGTCGCGGATGGGTCCGACATGATGGGCAGCCTGCGCAATCCGGCGGCGTGGAATAACGTCTATGGTTTCCGCCCCAGTTTCGGCCGCGTCCCCGCCGACCCCGAGGGCGAGGTATTTTTGCAGCAGATGTCGACAAACGGCCCGATGGGGCGTTCCCCCGCCGATATTGCCGCCCTGTTGGAGGTGATGACCGGCTGGGACATTCGCCAGCCGCATGGGTTGTTGCCACAAATGTTTCTGGACCGCATCCGCACCAATGTGAACGGGCTGCGCATTGGCTGGTTGTCTGACTGGGGTGGTGCCTATCCGATGGAGGCGGGCGTTCTGGACACCTGCGAAAGTGCGCTGGGTGTCTTTGAGCAGCTGGGCTGTGAGGTGGTGGAGCTGCCAGCACCCTTTGAGGCGGCGAAACTGTGGAATGCTTGGTGTACCTTGAGGTCGTGGTCTATCGCGGGAACACTGTCACCGTTGCACGCCAACCTCGCCAGTCGGGGGCAGCTAAAGGAAGAAGCTATCTGGGAAATTGAGCGCGGCAAGGCGCTTAGCGCCATGGCAGTGCATCGGGCATCTGTGGTGCGTTCGGATTGGTTCCGCCGTGCGGTGGAGCTGTTTGCTGATGTAGATATCCTGATGATGCCTTCGGCGCAGGTCTGGCCCTTTGCGGTTGGGGACCGCTATCCAAAAGAGATTGCAGGGCGGACGATGGACACCTACCACCGCTGGATGGAAATTGTGGTGCCTGTCAGTTTGCTAGGGTTGCCCTGCATGTCGATCCCTGCAGGATTTGGCCCCAATGGCCTGCCAATGGGAATGCAATTGATCGGTCCACCGCGCGGGGATCTGCGGGTCTTACAAATCGCGCAAGCCTGGCATGAGGCGACGAACTGGCCGGGCAAACACCCGCCGCGACCGGCACATAGCCTGCGTTTGCATTGACTCGCGTTCAATCCCGTAGCTTTCCCACCTGTTCACAAAGTGGGTAGGCAACAGGCCGACATCTGCTTAACCTACCCTTGAGGAGTGAGAGGCCAAGCGTATCGCAAGGTTGAGGGAGGATTTGCATGACGGAGGCGGCAGAACAGCACGCAACCGCGCATCAGGCGCACAACACGCATGAAAATGGAACCATTGGCGGTCTGCAACACGGCGTGCCGGAATTCGGTGCGGTGACCCTTGGCGTGCTGGCAGAAGCGCTGCGGCGCGGCTGGCACGATTTCATGCGCGCACCGGTGTTCGGGGTGATCTTTGCCTCTGTCTATGTGCTGCTTGGTATCTTCATGGTCTGGCTCACCCGCTGGAGTGGTCATAGCTATTGGCTGGTCTTTGCCGCCGCAGGCTTTCCGCTGATTGGGCCGTTTACGGCTGTGGGGCTCTATGAGGTAAGCCGCCGATTGGAACGACAGGAAACACTGAGCATGAAGGGGATTTTTGGCGTCATCCTGTTGCAGAGCCAACGGCAGCTGCCGTCGATCAGCGCGATCATCATCTTTATGTTTCTGTTCTGGTTCTTCCTCGCTCATATGATCTTTGCTGTGTTTATGGGCACTGTGACGATGACCAATGTGTCCACCTCCTTCGAAGTGTACCTGACATCAAACGGCCTATCGATGCTGGCTGTTGGTTCAGTCGTCGGGGCGGGGTTTGCGCTGTTGCTGTTCATGATCACCGTGGTGTCGCTGCCGATGCTCTTGGACCGAGAGGTGGATTATGTGTCTGCGATGATCGCCTCCTTCCAACTGGTGCAGGAGAACTTTGTGCCGATGATCCTGTGGGCGGGTTTTGTCGCTGTGCTGACCTTTGTGGCGATGCTGCCGGCGTTCATGGGGCTTTTCATTGTGTTGCCGCTGTTGGGCCACGCGACTTGGCACCTTTATGATTTGTTGCTGCAAACAGCAGAAGTATCTGACGAATAAATAAAAATGCACGATAGTGGGGGGTAATTCGCTCGCCTCATCCTTGTGCGATGCCTGCGCGACCTTTAGGGTGGCGCTGGATCGCGGTGCAGCTAACGCACCCGATATTTACCCAAAATGCCCGGAAGATCCTGCGCCCGTCGCAGGCCCAGCAGGAGAGCGCAATGTTTCTGAAAAACGCTTGGTATGTGGCTGCATGGTCGCAAGAAATCACCCGCGATCTGCAACAGATCCGTGTCCTAGGTGAAAAGATTTGCGTGTATCGCACCAGTAGCGATGAGGTCATCGCGCTAGAAGACGCCTGTCCCCACCGCAAGCTACCGCTGTCCAAAGGACGGATCAAAGGGGACAATGTCGAGTGTGGATATCATGGCCTGACCTTTGATTGCGCGGGCCAATGCGTCTGGGCGCCGGGTACTGGCCGCATCCCTTCAGCGGCCAAGGTGCGGGCCTATCCTGTGCATGAAAAATACGGGCTGGTCTGGATCTGGATGGGCAACGCCGCGATGGCTGACCCGTCCGAGATCTTTGAGATTGAGAACTATGACAACCCTGATTGGGGCATTAACCGCGGTGCTGCGATGGAGTTGCAATGCAACTACCTCTACATGACGGATAACCTGTTGGATCCGACCCATGTGGCATGGGTACATGAGGGGTCTTTTGCGCAGGACGCGACCAAGGATACGCCCTTGCGGGTGAAGAAGACCGACGAAGGCGTCATTGTGCATCGTTGGATGATGGATGTGGAGCCTGCGCCGTTCTATAAAAAGGTGATTGGTTTTAAGGGCAACTGTGACCGCCTGCAGCACTATGAGGTGCGCTACCCCAGCCATGCCCTGATCCGCGCTATTTTCACCCCAGCTGGGACAGGTGGGCCGGACGGATCACTGCACCCAGATACATTCATCATGGACAGCTACAACTTCATGACGCCGACCAGTGAAAGGGAAACCCGATATTACTGGTTCCAACTGCGTAACATCCGCCCAGATGATGCCGAGTTGAGCGCGTTGATGAGCGAGGATGTGCGCAAAGCCTTTGAAGAGGATCGCGCTGTGTTGGATGAGGTGCAGATCGGCATGGATGAAAAAACATCCCCTCATATCGACCTGCCCATTGATGGCGGCCAGCTGAGGTTCCGCCGTCAGCTACAGGCGATGATCAACGAAGAACAGCTGGTCGACCAACAGATGCAAGACGGGTAGGGGAGGGAGTGCCGCCCGTAGTCGTTTGAGTGTGCAAAGAAAAAGGGCCGCAAGATGCGGCCCTTGTCATGTCTGGGTTGTGATCCGCGTCACGCGCCGCGCGACAGGGCAGCAACGCCGGTGCGGGCAATCTCAACCAGCCCCAGCGGCTGCATCAATTCGGCAAAGGCCTCGATCTTGTCAGGCGCGCCGGTCATTTCAAAGACAAAACTGGTGAGGGTCGAATCGACCACATTGGCGCGGAAAATTTCGGCCAGACGCAGTGCTTCGATGCGCTTTTCGCCTTCGCCTTCGACCTTGATCAGCGCCAGTTCACGTTCCACAACCGCGCCTTCGACGGTCAGGTCATGCACGTCATGCACCGGAACGATGCGGCCCAGCTGCGCCTTGATCTGTTCGATCACCTGCGGGGTGCCGGTGGTGACGATGGTGATCCGGCTCAGATGGCCAGCATGATCCACCTCGGCTACGGTCAGGCTTTCGATGTTGTATCCGCGGGCCGAGAACAGACCGATCACACGGGCCAGAACACCCGGTTCGTTGTCCACCAGAATGGCCAGTGTGTGACGTTCCTTCATGTCCGAAAAGTTCGGGCGTAGGTTATAGGCGGAATGGCTCGTGGAGCCTTTTTTGATGTGTAGAGCTGCCATTTTTCTATCTCTCAAATCTTGTGCATCAGCAATGGAGGGATCGGGGGCAGGGACTGCCCCCGAGGCGCATCATCACACCAGAACCGCGCCGCCGGACTGGATCACGCCCTGAGTTTCTGCATCGCCCAAGAGCATTTCATTGTGGGCCTTGCCCGACGGGATCATCGGGAAGCAGTTTTCATGCTTCTCTACCAGACAGTCAAAGATCACAGGCCCATCATATTCGATCATTTCCATGATCGCGTCGTCCAGGTCGGCAGGGTCAGAACACTGAATGCCCTTACAGCCAAATGCCTCGGCCAGTTTCACGAAATCAGGCAGCGATTCCGACCAGCTGTGGCTGTAGCGTTCACCGTGCAGCAGTTCCTGCCATTGGCGCACCATGCCCAGACGTTCGTTGTTCAGGATGAACTGTTTCACCGGCAGGCGGAACTGCATGGCAGTGCCCATTTCCTGCATGTTCATCAGCCACGACGCTTCGCCTGCGACGTTGATCACCAAGCTGTCCTGATGCGCCATCTGCACACCTACGGATGCCGGAACGCCGTAACCCATGGTGCCGAGACCACCAGAGGTCATCCAACGGTTCGGATCTTCGAACCCGAGGTATTGAGCTGCCCACATTTGGTGCTGACCCACTTCGGTGGTGATGTAGCGATCCATGCCTTTGGTCAGGGCTTCAAGGCGCGCCAACGCGTACTGCGGTTTGATCACGCTGCCTTCTTGCTTGAACTGCAGGCAGTTGACTGCTTTCCACTCTTCGATCTGTTTCATCCAGTTGGCAAGGGCCGCTTTGTTGGTCTTGCGACCACGGGCTTTCCAGACTTTCAGGATGTCTTCCAACACGTGGCCCACGTCACCAACGATCGGGATGTCCACGCGGATCACCTTGTTGATCGACGAGGGATCAATGTCGATATGCGCCTTAGTCGAGTTGGGGCTGAACGCATCCAGACGGCCAGTGATCCGGTCATCAAAACGCGCACCGATGTTGATCATCAGGTCACAGCCGTGCATCGCCATGTTGGCCTCATACAGGCCGTGCATGCCCAGCATCCCCAGCCAGCCCTTGCCAGACGCCGGGTAGGCGCCCAGACCCATCAGGGTGGAGGTGATGGGGAAACCGGTGCCATCCACCAGCTCACGCAGCAGCTGGCTGGCCGCCGGGCCAGAGTTGATGACGCCACCACCGGTGTAAAACACCGGACGTTCGGCCTTTTCGATGGCGTCGACCAGCATCTCAATCTCGGCCATGTCGCCCTTCAGCTTGGGCTGATAGTGGCTGACCTCAACCTTTTGCGGCGGGGTGTATTCGCCATCGGCAAACTGAACATCCTTGGGGATGTCGATCAGAACCGGACCCGGACGGCCCGAGGTGGCGACATGGAACGCCTCATGAAGGGTGCCCGACAGCTTGTCAGTGTTTTTCACCAGCCAGTTATGCTTGGTGCAGGACCGGGTGATGCCAACGGTGTCGGCTTCCTGAAAGGCGTCGGAACCGATCATGAAGGTGGGTACCTGACCCGTCAGAACCACAATCGGGATCGAGTCCAGCAGCGCATCGGTCAGGCCGGTGACCGCGTTGGTGGCACCGGGGCCAGAGGTCACGAGGCACACACCGGGTTTGCCGGTCGAACGCGCATAGCCTTCGGCGGCATGAACCGCGCCTTGTTCGTGGCGAACGAGAACGTGCTTGATATCGTTTTGCTGAAAGATCTCATCATAAATCGGTAGCACCGCGCCCCCGGGGTATCCGAATACGACATCCACACCCTGATCCTTGAGGGCTTGGACTACCATTTTCGCTCCGGTCATCTGACGTGTCATGTTTTCGCTCCGTTTACGACGTCAATTTTACAGCTGCCAAGAAAAAGCCCCCGACTTTCGTTCGGGGGCGCATGGGGTTCCATTATGGTGTCCGTTACCGGCCCATGCGCCAATTTTCTACGATGACCACTAGGGTGTCCATGTTGAAATGACCTCACTTGGTGCTTGGCATGGTTTTATTGGCCTGCTGAGGGGGCGTCAACAGATAATGGAATGCAAAATGCCCGTTTTTGGGTTATTTTCTTTGCGAAAATTGCGCGATATAGATTTGCTGGTGTAATTTTTGGAAATATTCAGTAATTGAAACGTGTTTTTGTGGCTGTTTCCTCGCGTCCACGGGGGGTGACGGTGTGTGCGGGTGTGTTAGTTGCGGCTGCACACAGGATAACGGGCGCCGGTAGGCGCCCGTGTTGAAACCATCAGATGTGTCGCTTGCCGTCGAGGCCTGCAGGATCAGAGGCTGACACCGGTGCCCTGCAAAACACCATGTTCCAGCGCGTAGCGTGTCAGACCCGCGGTTGAGGAAATGCCCAGCTTGCGTTTGATGTTCTTGCGGTGGGTTTCAACAGTGCGCACGGATATTTCTAGTGCCTGCGCCACCTCTTTGTTCGATTTGCCCTGCGCCAATTGCAGCAGGATCGTCTGTTCGCGGCCGGTAAGTGCGTCGCGCGCCTTGCCTTCGCTTGGATCCAATGCGCCTTGCGCGCCAGTGCAAAGGTAGCGCTCTCCGCCCATCACCGTGTCGATCGCTGTCTTGATCTCTTCGGTTGGCACATCCTTTAGCACATAGCCCATCGCCCCATGGGCCAGCGCGGTTGAGATGTACTCGCGTGAATCATGCATGCTTAGGATCAGGATGCGGGTGTCGGGGCTGCGTTCCAGAATGATCTCTGTCGCGGACAACCCGCCGACATCGGGCATGTTCAGGTCCATCAGAATAACATCGGGCTGCATCTCTTCGACTGCATCAATAATGGCGCGGCCGCTCTGATAGGTGGCCAGTACCTCTAGGTCATCGTAGCTTTCGAGGATGGATTGGATGCCTTCGGCGACCATTGGGTGATCATCGACAATGACCAGTTTGACCGGTGCGGTGTCGTGGGTGTCTTCGGCGGTGTCCGTCATGAAGCTGCTCCCGTTTTGGTCGTCTCAAAGATGCGCGATGCGGTCTTGGTGGGCGGATCGCTGGGGTCTTCTGGCGGCAACAGGTGGCTGAGCGGCAGCTGAACCTCGATCAACGTACCGTCGCGGCTAGATATGATTTTAAGCTGTCCGTCAAGTTGTTCAATCCGTTCCTGCATGTTGCGCAGGCCAAATCCACCGGGGCGATCGCCGCGCGCTGTATCTTGGGGTATGCCTTCGCCGTTGTCCTCTATCGCCATAGTGGCGCCGTTGCGGTGGCCGCGGATATCGACGCTGACCTTGGTGGCATTTGCGTGGCGTTCGATGTTGGTCAGCGCCTCTTGGGCAATGCGGTAAAGGGCGATCTTACTTTCCTGATCCAGTCGGTTGCGAAAGACGACGGTGTTAAATTCGGTTTCGATCCCGGTGCGGTTGGCAAAATCGTTCGTCAGTGCTTTTAGGGCAGGGCCAAGGCCCAGATCATCCAGCGCGGCTGGGCGCAGGTCGCGGCTGATGCGGCGCACCTCTTGGATCGCGCCCAAGAGGTTGCCGATACCCTTGTCCAGCGTGTCGCCTGCGCGGTCATCACCCTGTTTCAACCGCAGTTTGGCGGTATCCAGTGCATAGCGCACCCCGACAAGGATCTGGCTGATACCATCATGCAGTTCCCGCGCCACGCGCCCGCGCTCTTCTTCTTGCGCATCAAAAACACGCTGGTTCAGTTCTTTCAGTTTCACATCGGCCAACCGCCGTTCGCGGATATTCAGGAACATGCCCGATGCAAAGACAACCAGAACCGCCGTCAGCGTGATGGCCCCGATATAAAGGAAGGTGCGGCGCACGCGCGCCTCAACCTCTGCCCGTGCAGCGGCGGTGCTGGCCAGAACATCGTCGATGAACACGCCAGTGCCCACCGCCCACCGCCAACTGGGGAAAGAGGTGACATAGGTGATCATCCGCGCCTCTTCGCCGGTGGATGGTTTGGGCCACAGATAGCTGTGATAGCCCGCGCCAGAACGGGCAATGTCCAGCAGTTCATCCACCACTGGGGTGCCTTCGCTGTCTTTCAAACCCAGCCAGTTGTTGTTGATCAATCCTGTCTGACGCGGACTGACCAGGTTGTTGCCATCATAGTCGTAGACAAAGAACGCGCCTTCTTCGCCGTAGATCATCGCTGACAGGATCTGCATCACCTGTTCCTTGGCCGCGTCATCGTTGGGTGACGCACTGCCGTATATAAAGTAAAACCCGTTTCGGGCCTGGGTGACGTAGTTTTTCAGCTCGGCTTTTTTCGCCTCGATCAGCTGTTCTTCCATCGCCTTGATCTCGCGCTCCGCCATCAGGCGGGACTGGTGCGCCACCAGTAATGAGATGGCCGCCACAGCCACAATAAGGGGCAATGTCGCCAGCAGCGTCAGCTTTTGGCCGTAGTTGGGGCGAAAGGGGAATCTGAAAAAGTGCATAGCTGATTCGTTACGAAATTTTGCCATCAAAGGCAAAACACACCCCAGATACTGGGTAGAAATACCGCATTCGCCTTTGCGCGATCCCGTTAGGATTTTCGCTGAATGGACGCTGCGTATGCAGATTTTGTCTTAAAAATAGGCTAATTTTAAGGGCTTAAGGTGAATTAGGGGGCGTTCTACGTAGTAGTAGGTATTCCCATAATGACATGTGTTGGTAGGTTTGGCGCACTGAAAACGATCCGCCCGCTGTTTCGGCCCAGAGCCGTAACAGACGGGCTGTGACCAATGGGAGGACCAATATATGGATCGTCGTTCTTTTCTGAAAACTTCCGCACTGGGCGGTTCGGCCGCTGCGGCCTCCACTCTGGCGGCCCCGGCTTACGCCCAAGGCAAGCGCACCCTGACCATGGTAACCTCCTAGCCGCGCGGCTTTGCGGTTCTGGATGATGCCGCCAGCTACATGGAGAAAATGGTTGGCGAAATGTCCGGTGGCACTCTGACCATCGACAAAAAAGCACCGGGTGAACTGGTGGGCGCACTGGAAGTGTTTGATGCTGTGTCTTCGGGCCAGGCAGACATGTACCACTCCGCTGACTACTACTACATCAACCAGCATCCCGGTTACGCTTACTTCACCGCAGTACCCTTCGGCGGTACCGCACAGGAAGTATCGAACTGGTACTACCACGGCGGCGGCGAGCAGCTGCACGACGAGCTGGGCGAGATCTTCAACCTGAAAGGTCTGCTGGCAGGTAACTCCGGTTCGCAGTCCGGTGGTTGGTTCCGCAAAGAAATCAACTCCGCTGATGACTTCAACGGTCTGAAGTTCCGTATGCCCGGTCTGGGTGGCAAAGTTCTGGGTAAACTGGGCGCATCCGTTCAGAACATCCCCGGTGGTGAACTGTATCAGGCGCTGTCGTCCGGCGCTCTGGACGGTCTGGAGTGGGTTGGCCCGATGGCTGACGAACGCGCCGGCTTCCAAGAAGTTGCCAAAGTCTACTACACCGCAGGCTTCCACGAGCCGGGTTCGGCGCTGGCCTCCTCGGTCAACCTGGACGTTTGGAACGAACTGTCGGATCAACACAAAGCGATCCTGCGTTACGCTTCTATGGCTGTGACCCAGTTCCAGCTGGCCGAAACCCTGGCAAACAACGGCGCCGCACTGGCCCGTCTGCAGAGCCAAGGCGTGAAAACCCTGCAGTTCTCGGACGACGTATGGGACGCATTCGGCAAAGCCTCCGCAGAGGTTATGGACGAAAACATGGGCGACGAACTGTTCGCCAAAATCCGCAACTCGTTCGAAGCTTCGCTGGCCACCTCGGCCTCGTGGATCAACAAGTCGGACGGCTACTACGTCCAGCAGCGCGTACGCGTTCTGGGCGGCTAAGCTGTCAGTTAACCGATAGTGGGCGGGCCTCGGAATTCCGGGGCCCGTTCCGGTCCAGCCGCAACCCCGCGAAGCTGTGACCATGGATAGGGGAAATGGGGGATATCATGCAGGAATCCAGCGCTGCCGGTTTTGGGCAGATTCTGGCGTCCATTGGCGATTTGTTTGTCTGGACCATCCAGAACATCGCCCTGGCGTTCTATAACTTCGGCTATGCCGTCACCAACCCCAGCCTGTGGCTGGATTGGTCCGACAAGCAAGCCATCATGCGCTTTGTCTACTACGGTGGTTCGGTAGAGTTCTTCTTTGTCGTCTTCACCACCTTCCTGATCGTAACCGCGATCGGCATGTGGAAGCGCAACTTCATGTGGGCGATTGTGCGCGGGCTGGAAGGCTTTGCCAACACAACCGGCCGCTTCTTTGCCTGGGCAGGCCTCTTGATGGTGCTGCAACAGGTTATCATCGTTTTCATGCAGCGGATCTTTACCCGGCCTGACATCGTGTTCGGCTTTGGTGTGCCTCTGCAGTTCGACATCAGCTGGTACGCCGAAGAGCTGAAGTTCTACAACGCTCTCGTTGTGGCACTCTGTGCGTCTTACACCTTTGTGCAGGGCGGCCATGTGCGGGTGGATCTGGTCTACTCGGGCGTGAAATACCGCACCAAGAAGATGATCGACATGATCGGTTCGCTGATCTTCATGCTGCCCGCTGCAACGCTGATCTGGCTGTACGGCTGGTTCTTCATGTGGCGCCATCTGATTGTACCGAAGCCGTCGGCCTCGGACAAACTGGAACGGCTGATCGCAAAATCGCGCGCTCTGCGCTGGAACGTGGAAACCATCGGCTTCTCGCCCAACGGCTTCTCGGGTTACTTCCTGTTCAAGATCCTGCTTGTGGCATTTGCCGCCATGATCTTCCTGCACGGGATCGCGTTCTTCTACCGCTCGTACCTTGAGTGGAAAGAAGGCCCGGAAAGCGAAGGCAAATACCTCGACAAGGATACGCTTGGCGAAGGTGAAGAAGCCTATGAAGGCACGCACTAAGGCTGAGGACTAACTTATGCTTTTTGGACTTGATGGGGTCGAAATCGGCCTGCTTATCGTCTTCCTCTGCCTGTTCGGCTCGATTCTGTCGGGCTTCCCGGTGGCCTTCGCCATCGGTGGTGCAGGGGTTATTTCCTTCGGGATCATCGCCGCGCTGGACAGCGCTGGACTGCTTATTCACCAGGCTATCGACACTGGGTCGGATGCCTATGCGGCGCTTGTCGCCTCTGGGGTGAAAGAGGAAATCATCTCGGTCTTCCGATACCCGGATCTTCCACGACTTGAGGAACCTGTGTTCCCCAAAGGTTGGGAAGACGCGATGAACCGCAACATTTCGTTCATCGTTAACCGGATGAACGAACGTGTTCTGGCCGGTCAGTCGATCGAAACGCTGCTGGCGGTTCTGATGTTCGTTCTGATGGGTATCACGCTGGAACGCTCCAAGATCGCAAACGATCTGCTAACCACTATGGCGCGCGTCTTTGGCCCGCTGCCCGGCGGCCTGGCAGTATCGGTTGTGGTTGTGGGCGCGTTTCTGGCGGCATCGACCGGCATCGTGGGCGCCACTGTTGTGACCATGGGCCTGCTGTCGCTGCCGACCATGCTGCGCAACGGCTATAGCCCTGAACTGTCAACTGGTGTGATTGCTGCGTCGGGCACGCTGGGGCAGATCATTCCACCGTCGATCGTGATCGTTCTGTTGGGCACGCTGGCGGGCGACCTCTACTCTGCTGCGCAAGAAGCACGCGCAGTTGAGGCAGGCTGTACCGACGCGCTGACCTATCTGGGTGAGCCGGCGGTTCTGTCCGTTGGTACACTGTTCCAGGCGGCACTGCTGCCGGGTGTCATGCTGGCGCTGCTCTATGCGCTTTATGCCTTTGGCTATGCTCTGCTGAACCCATCCAAGGCCCCTGCGGTCCAGATGGAACCGTCCAGCCATGAAACCATCACCCGTGGTGAAGGTCTGACCTGGTTCATCTTTGTTCCGGTTGGTCTGATCGCTGCTGTGATGCTGGCAGGCAATCTGGGTCTGGTGGGGTCGCAGGACCTGACCGTTGACAGCTACACCGACGTTGGTGAAGGCGCATCGCTGCGCACCAATGTGGGCGAACAGTGTAAAGCGTCGATGATCACCCTGCACGGTCAAGAGGCTTGGGACATCGCGGTTGCCGAACAGGCTGCACTGGATGCCGCTGGCACCTCGAACGAGGCAGTGAAGCTGACCGAGGATGAGATCAACGCCGCCCGCGTCGCCAAGGCCGAAGCCGCCGCGCCGATCGGCACCGGCATCTCGATCCTGATCATCGCACTGGGTCTGGTGCTGGCCTTTGGTCGTGGCGTCGCGCCCTCCAAGGACACGAAGCCGCTGATCCTTGGTGCAATGGGTCTGGTCCTGTTGGCGCTGGTCGACATCCTGCTGATCGCGCCGACCACCAGCGCAGGTGGCACTGTGGTGCTGATGGCGCTGCCGACCCTGCTGGCGCTTTATGGCTGTAAGGAAGCTGTGCTGCGCTGCACCAAAAACGAACTGATCCGCGTGGTGTTCCCGCCGCTGGTTCTGATCGTTGCGGTGCTGGGCTCGATCCTGGGTGGTATCACCAACCCGACGCCCGCTGCGGCGCTGGGTGCGGCTGGTGCGATCATGCTGGCGGCCTACCGCAAGCTGCAGGATGAGGATGCATCGGGTAAGGTCATCATCAACTCCACCTTCGCGGTGGCGATCATGATCCTGCTGGGCATGAACTTTGACCTGCGTATCAACACCAAAGAGGTGTCGGCAGAAACCTGGATCGCGTTCTTCGCAGCCTACTCGGCCTATCTGTATGCAGCTTTCGGTCTGCTTTACAGCTGTTGGGTTCTGTTCCGCTCGGGCGTACTTAGCCCAGTGGTGCGCGAAACGGCCAAAGTGACCTCGATGGTGTTCACCATCTTGATCGGGTCGCAGCTGCTGAACCTTGTCGTGATCTCCTTCGGGGGTGAGCATTACATCCAGCAATTCCTGAAGAGTTTCGACAACGAGCTGACGGTCTTCCTGATCGTGATGCTGGTGCTCTTCGTGCTGGGCTTCGTGCTCGACTTCCTGGAAATCATCTACATCGTGATCCCGATCGTGGGGCCGGTCATCTATGGCGGCACCTTTGATCCGAAATGGGTGACGATCATGGTGGCAGTAAACTTGCAGACCTCGTTCCTGACCCCGCCGTTTGGCTTCGCGCTGTTCTATCTGCGCGGCGTTGCACCGGCGAGTGTCACCACGGGTCACATCTACCGCGGTATCATCCCGTTTGTGTTGATCCAGGTGGCCGGTCTGGCCCTGCTGTGGGCGGTTCCGTCCATCGTGACCATCGTTCCGGATCTGATCCCGAACTGATCTTTGGTCAGATAGAAAATCAGAAAGCCGCCCCTTGGGGCGGCTTTTTCTTTGCGCGGTGATCGATGGGGATCGCTCCTTGGGTCAATACGCCGGGGTGTTGATCAGGCACTTTGCTTCACGAGGACGTTGAGCTTCCACGCCGCAACCGCGCGGGTCAGATCGCGGCTGGTGTTGGTGTAGTTGTCACCGTTGAGATAGTCCAAAGCCGTCGAGAACTGAGCGTCGTTGATCTGTTGCGCGACGTGGCCTGCTTCTTTGTGAAAGTCGGCATGAAGCGCACGCACCTTTTGCGCGTCGGCGGTGTTGCGGATGTCGGCCGGTAGGGCATAGAGCCATTTGCCAAACTTGCAGCAGTCATCGCGGCAAATAGTGTCGACCGGTAGGTTCTGTTCCTTGCTGGTAGCGGCGCGACGCAGGCGCATTTTCCAGGCCGAGTGCGCCTTGACTGCATCGGACAGGGCTGTGGCGAGGGCTTCGGATGTACTCATGTTCGTAGACTTTCGTAATATTCACGAAAGTAAATACGTTTAAAGGCAACACCGTTTTAGGCGAGTGATGCCAATAAATATGCCAAAAACGGTATTTATGTGCGTTTGACCGGATGGCTCAGATCAGGAAGCGATATATTGGCGACTTGTTCGGCAATGGGATCGGTCGATAGGGGGTGCAACTGGGCATCATAAGCTTCATCGCCCTGAAACGCTTCCCATGCGCCACCGCGGAAGACTTCCAATCCGCTGAAGTTCGACTTGTATCCCATCTTGACGCTGCCCGGCACCCAGTAGCCCAGATAGACATGTGGCAGCCCAGCTTCGCGGGCGATGTCGATATGATCAAGGATCACATACGTCCCAAGGGAATCTGAACGCCGATGCGGATCATAGAAGGAATAGACCATCGAGGTTCCATCCTCCAACAGATCGGTCAGGCAGACGGCCACCAGATTGCCGGTTTCACGGTCGGCGTATTCGATCACGCGGGTGCGGATCGGGGTTTCTTCGACCATCGCGGCAAATTCGAACACATCCATGTCCGCCATGCCGCCATCGGAATGGCGGCTGTCCAGATAACGGCGGAACAGGTCGAACTGCTCTTCGGTTGCCCAAGCGGATGTGGTGCGGCGCACCAATCCTTCGTTGCGGCGCAGGGTGCGACGCTGGGATTTGTTAGGAGTGAATTGCTCGACATTGATCCGCGCCGATAGGCAAGCAGCGCAATCTGTGCAGGACGGGCGGTACAATACGTTCTGCGAACGACGAAAGCCCTGTTTCGACAGGCTGTCATTCAGTGCGATGGCAGTATCCCCTTGCAACGCAGTGAACAGTTTCCGCTCCATCCGGTCCGCCAGATAGGGGCAGGGCTGGGGGGCAGTCACGTAGAACTGTGGTGCTAGGGGTAACGTATGTCGCATACACTTAAATAATGATTACTGTCGATCCGGGAAGGTTAGCAGGCGCAACCGCCCCGGTCGAGAGGGGATTAACCGCTTTTTGGTATGCTCACGCGGTGTTAGCGGCCGCTTAGGCGCCAGCGGCCTTGTTGATGGCAACGGTGCCCAGAATATGGTCGGTTAGGCCCTGACCGCGGGCAGTGGTCAGCATCAGGACAATCGAAATCACCTGCAAGATCGCCAAGGCAAAGGAAACCGTCAGACCAAAGGTGTGCAGAAAGGCGGTCATCAGATCGAAGCGTTCACCATCTGCGCGGCGGAATTCGATCGCAAAGACTCGCATGCCCAATGTGGCCGAGCCCCCTGTCAGCGTCACCACACGGTAGGCAAAACCCACAACCAACATCAGGAACGGAAAGAAAAACAGGCCGGTGAAGGCCGTGAACGGTACGACCAGCACAGTGATCAGCGCGATCATGACTGTGTCCAGCACCCAGGCAAAAAAGCGCTTCATCGGCACGTCGCTATAGAACTCGGGCTGGGTTTCAGGATCGGGCAGGGCCCATTGGGAGGTGTGCATCGAAGGGTTCATTTCAGGACCGTCAGAATTGAAAGGGGCAGGGGCAAACGGGGTAAAAGAATGGGGCCGATCAGATGATCGACCGGCCCACAATAGCCCGAGGGAGGTCAGGCGTCAGCCTATGACGTTCAGGCAGGTTCGCCTTCACGGGTTTCTTGTTCCGCAGCGGCGGTTTTGGCTCGGTCGTCCATGAACTGGTCGAACTCTGCCTTGTCTTTGGCATCGCGCAGACGCTTCAGGAAGGCTTCAAACGCCTCTTGTTCCTGTTCCAGACGGGCCAGCGTGTCGGCCTTGTAGGCGTCAAAGGCGCTGTTGCCGCTGGGACGGGTCGCGCTGTGGCCATAGTGGCTGCGGCGGCTGTGACGGCAGGATTTCTTGAACATTTGCTTACTCCAGATCATGTAGAACAACAGGGCCAGACCAACCGGCCAGAAAAAGATGAACCCCAGCACCATCGCGGCGATCCAGGCGCCTTTGCCTTTGTCGTCCAGCCAGTTTTCGGCACGGGCCAGCCAACCAATCGGGGCGCTTGCAGGGGCGGCGTCGCGGGGGGAATAGGCGGCGGTTGTCATCACTCTCTCCATGTGTTGTGTTTTGGTGTATGTTAATCTCTTTCACATTAAATAGATTGGGATTGCGGGTGTGTCCTGCAAGAGGTGATGTAAATCTTTTTTACATTTATGTGATTTAGACTGTGAAATCAGCCTGTTGCGCACCGGTGAGGGGGGCTAATATCTGCGGATCTAGTGCAAAAATATGATGCGGCGTGCCCGCTGCGGCCCAAATCACCTCAAACTCCAGCAAGCGTGGATCCAGAAAGGCACGGATTGGGTTCAGATGTCCCACCGGCGCGACGCCGCCAATGGCAAAACCTGTCTGCGCACGGATCAATGCCGCGTTCGCCTTGCCCAATGGTTCTCCCGCTAGGGCGCTGGCCTTGTCCGCGCAGACCTGATTGCCGCCTGCGGTCAGGAACAACAGCGCCTCACCGCTGTCTTCGCCGCGAAAGATGATGGATTTGGCGATCTGGTCCAGATGACACCCAGCCGCCTCTGCCGCCTGCGCGGCGGTGCGGGGCAGACCCAGCTCCTTGATCTCGACATTCACACCGGCGTCTTCCAGTGCGCGTTTGACACGTTTCATGCTCTTGCTCATGGGCGGCTCCATCTGTTGATCTGGCGGGTGATGCGGGTTTTGAAACTGCTCAGGCGTGGCTCTGTGACGGTTTCGGCCCCATATAGCGATAGCATGGTGAACCGCGCCTTGGGCGCGCAGGGTTTTAACAGCCCCCATTTCAGTACGCGATATAGCGGGCGACGCATCACCAGCCGGTCGACCCATGCCGGGCCCCCGAGTGTGGTGATCACCAACACCTCTTGCAACTGGGTCAGACGCGGATGCAGGGCACCAGCGTCCACGTCAAAGGCTATACTGGGCAGGAAGGACCGATCTACCCAACCCTTTAGCATGGCAGGCATCCCCGACCACCATGTGGGAAAGATCAGGACCAAGGCTTCCACACCTTGTAGGTCGGCATCATCCACATGCGGTCCCGTATTGTAGCGGGCCTGTTCATCCTCACTCAGGCAGGGGGCATACCCCTCGCCGTAGAGGTCACGCAGGGTCACATCATGGCCGCGTTCACGCAGATACGTCACCGTATGGTCGGCCAGATGCGCGGACAGGCTGTTGCGGTTTGGATGGCACAGAATGCAAAGGGTTTTCATGGACCTCGGCCTTGTTCAATCGGTCCGATCTAACGCCGCGGCGCGCGGACGAGCAAGGGGCAACCATCGGGGATGCTGCGCTTTGTCCTCTTGACGGCTCGGTTGTGCCGTGGCCATTTGACCCCATGACTTTTGCCGCACGTATCACCCGCCAACCTGTTGCTTTTGATCCCGAACTTGGCGCAGAGGCGCTGGAGCAGCTGCCTGACATGGGATCAGAGGTCAACGCGCTGTTCCACGCCGTTGCAGGCTGTTCGCCCTATCTGAAAGGCCTGATGGCGCGAGAGGGCGAATGGATCGCCGCCGCCATGGCGGATCCAGAGGCGGCGGTGGCCACAGAACACGCCACCCTGCGCGAAACCGCGCCGGATCAGCTGGCGGATGCGCTGCGGCGGGGCAAGCGGCGGATCGCGCTCTTGTCCGGTGTGGCGGATTGCGGCGGTGTCTGGCAGTTGGAACAGGTGACAGGCGCGCTGACCGATTACGCGGATTTGGCCGTGCATCTGGCCCTGCGCGCCACCATCGGGGCAGAGATCAAGCGCGGCAAACTGCCCGGCGCGGTGGCTGAGGATGCGGAACGTGCAGGCGGTATGGTGGCGTTGGCAATGGGCAAGATGGGCGCGGGGGAATTAAACTATTCCTCAGATGTGGACCTGATCTGCCTGTTCGATGAAACGCAGTTTGACCGCGACGATTATCACGACGCCCGCGCCTCTTTCGTGCGGGCCACGCGGCGGATGTCCACCATGCTGTCGGATCTGACCGCCGAAGGCTACGTCTTTCGCACCGATCTGCGCCTGCGCCCCGATCCAGCGGTGACGCCGGTGTGCATGGCGATGGCAGCGGCGGAAACCTATTACGAAAGCCTGGGCCGCACATGGGAACGCGCCGCCTATATCAAAGCGCGTCCTTCTGCCGGTGATCTGGATGCAGGCGCGCGGTTCCTGCACACGCTGCGCCCGTTCGTGTGGCGCAAACACCTTGATTTTGCAGCGATTCAGGACGCCCACGATATGCGCCTGCGCATCCGCGAACACAAAGGTCTGGGCGGCGCGCTGGATCTGGCGGGCCACAACATCAAACTGGGCCGTGGCGGCATCCGAGAGATCGAATTTTTCACCCAAACCCGACAGTTGATCGCCGGTGGTCGCGACACCGACCTGCGGGTGCGCGGCACGGTACCGGGGCTGGCGGTGCTGGCTGACAAGGGCTGGATCACGCCAGAGGTAGCGGAAAAACTGACCGATCATTACCGGTTCCACCGCACCGTCGAACACCGTGTGCAGATGGTCAACGACGCCCAAACCCATGCGCTGCCGAAGTCACCGGAAAACATGCAGCGTCTGGCCTGTTTCCTTGGCCGTGACCGCGCCGAGTTGGAGGCGGAGCTGCGTCAGCGGTTGGAAGAGGTGCATGGCCTGACCGAAGAGTTTTTTGCCCCCGATGCCGCCGATCCCCGCGCGATTGAGGAAGAGGTGCATTTCGACCCCGAGGTGATCCGCCGCTGGGGCAGCTACCCTGCCTTCCGCAGTCCCCGCGCGGTGGAGATTTTTGAACGGATCAAACCGCGTCTGTTCAGCCAGTTGCAACGCTCTGCCAAACCGGATGAGGCGTTGATCGCATTGGACGGCTTCCTGTCGGGGCTGCCTGCGGGTGTGCAGCTGTTGTCACTGTTTGAGGCGAACCCGCAGCTCATCGACCTGCTCGTCGATATCGTCGGCACCTCGCCGTCTCTGGCGACGTATATTTCGCGCAATTCTGGTGTGTTTGATGCGGTGATCGGCGGATCGTTCTTTGCCGAATGGCCGGGCCGCGCCGCGCTGGAGGAGGAGCTGGCCGCACGTCTGGTTGCCGATCCCGACTACGAAAACAAACTGGATCAGACGCGGCGTTGGTCCAAGGAATGGCGGTTCCGCATCGGTGTGCATCACCTGCGCGGGCTGATCAATGGCGATGAGGCGGCAGAGCATTACGCCGAACTGGCAGAGGCGACGCTGGCTGCGCTGTTCCCCGCCGTAGCAGCGCAGTTTGCGCTGAAACATGGGCCGCAGCCGGGGCGCGGGGCGACAATCCTTGGCATGGGATCGCTGGGCGCTGGGCGGCTGAACGCCAATTCGGATCTTGATCTGATTGTGGTCTATGATGCGGATGGAGTTGAGTTTTCCGAGGGGCGTAAGCCTTTGGCTGCGCGGACTTATTACGCGAAGCTGACACAGGCGATGGTCACGGCGGTGACTGCGCAGATGCCGCAGGGAAGGCTCTATGAGATCGACATGCGCCTGCGTCCGTCGGGCACGCAGGGGCCGGTGGCAACCTCGCTCACATCGTTTCGCGATTACCAGATGGGCGAGGCGTGGACATGGGAACACCTGGCCCTCAGCCGTGCCCGTGCCGTTGCCGGATCAACTAAGGTCGCGGATGACGTAGAGGCGGTGCGCCGCGCGGTGCTAGATTTGCCCCGCGAAACAGGAACACTCTTCAGCGACGTGTCTGAAATGCGCGACCGGATCGCGGCGGCGAAGGGGCCAGCGGGTCCTTGGGATGCCAAAGTAGGTGCAGGGCGTTTGCAGGACATTGAGTTGCTGTCGCAGGCGCTGGTGTTGGCTACGCAGTCAGACACGCGGTCAACCCGTGACGGTCTGCTGGTGGCGACCACTGCGGGTCTGCTGGCGGATGAGGAAAAGGAACGGCTGCTTATGGCCCATGATCTGTGTTGGACGGTGCAGATGGTGAACAAGCTGATCAGCAACACCCGCCTAGACCCGCAGGACATGGGCGAGGGTGGCCGCGAAATGCTGCTGCGCGAGGCGTCTGAACCCGCGCTGGACGTGCTGGAGGCACGGCTGGCAGAGGTCACGGCAGAGGCGGCAGCGGTGGTTGAAACTGTTTTGCAGCGAAACATAGCGGCATAAGGAGCCACGTGATGAGCAACGCAAATCCCGGCGATCCGCTGGATCACAAAGGTCTGATCCGCGAAGCCTATCGGATTGAGGGTCTGACACTGGAAGAAGCACGTTCGATCTTCCTTGATTGGGCGCTGAACCTGCCGCTTGGGCAGGATCAACAGGCTGCGGCGGCGGATCTGTTGGCACGCTATGGTGCTGATCAGCCGGACAACCCGATGAGTGCTGTTTTGGAAGAGGCCAAAACGCCGACCAGCCGCGCAAAGCGGCGTGGCGGCTGGCGTGGTCGTCGCCCAGAAGAGGCATCCTGAGGCGCCTAAGTTACGGTATTTGAAAGAAAATGAGCGGCGATTTTTCCGCCGCGCATTCGTTATCCCAGCTGAGCGGCCTTTGCCGCTAGTGCCTCAATCCCAGACCAGTCACCTGCTTGCACCATAGCCTTGGGCGCAACCCAGCTGCCGCCGACGCAGGCGGTGTTGGGCAGGTTGAGGTAGTCCATCGCATTATCAGGGCTGATGCCACCCGTGGGGCAGAACAGGATCTGCGGCAGCGGTGCGCCGATGGCTTTCAGCGCGGGGGCGCCACCGTTTGCCTCTGCGGGGAAGAACTTCTGCACGCGGTAGCCGCGTTCCAATAGCTTCATCGCTTCGCTCGACGTGGCAGCGCCGGGTAGCAGGGGTAGGCCGATGTCTTCACACGCATCCAGCAAAGCATCTGTTGCACCGGGCGAGACAGCGAATTGCGCCCCCGCCTCTTTTGCGGCTTCGGCATCGGCGCGGGTCAGCACGGTGCCTGCGCCGACAATGCCGCCCTCCACCGTGGCCATTTCGCGGATCACATCCAGTGCGGCGGGTGTGCGCAGTGTCACCTCTAGCACCGGCAGGCCACCGGCGACCAATGCGCGAGCCAGATCGGCAGCGCTGCTGGCGTCATCGACCACCAAAACAGGGATCACGGGCGCGGTACGGCAGAGTTTTTCAGAAAAGACGCTGGCGGCTTCGGGTGTCATATCAGTGTGTCCTATCTTAACGCTTAAACAACGACGCCTGCGCCGTCTTCGGCATTGCCAACCAACTGGCGGAAGGGGGCGAACAATTCGCGCCCGACGCCGTGGCCATTGTCACTTAGGTCCGGCGTGCGGGCAGGGCGGTCGGCAAATCCTGTGGTCAGGTTGTCAAGCGTGCCTGCGCTTGCGTCCACGCGGATCAGATCGCCATCCTGCACCTTGCTTAGCGGCCCTGCGCCCAAGGCTTCGGGGCTGACATGAATGGCGGCGGGTACCTTGCCCGATGCACCGGACATGCGCCCGTCAGTGACCAGAGCCACCTTCAGCCCGCGATCCAGCAGCACGGCGAGGGTCGGCGTCAGATTGTGCAGTTCCGGCATGCCATTGGCGCTGGGCCCTTGGAAGCGGACGACAACAACGGTGTCTTCGGTAAATTCACCCTTTTGGAACGCTTCTTTGACCGATGCCTGATCCTCAAACACCCGCGCCTTGGCCTCCACCACATGCAACTCGGGCGCCACGGCGGAGACCTTCATGATGCCGCGTCCCAGATTGCCCTCAAGCTGTTTCAATCCACCGGAGGGCTGGAAAGGATCGCTGGCAGGGCGCAGGATCTTGGCGTTCAGGCTGTCACGTGGACCGGCCTCGTAGGCCACCCGCCCGTCGCGCAGCTTCGGTTCCTGCGTATAGAGATTGAGGCCGTCCCCCGCGGTGGTTTTCACATCCTCATGCAGCAGACCGGCCTCTAGCAACTGGCCGATCATATAACCCAGACCGCCCGCCGCGTGAAAATGGTTCACATCCGCCAGACCGTTTGGATAAACCTTGGCCAGCAGCGGCGTCGCGTTGGACAGTTCATCAAAATCCTCAAGCGTCAGCAGAACACCCGCCGCCCGCGCCATCGCGGGCAGGTGCAGGACGAGGTTCGTCGACCCACCCGTTGCCATCAGCCCCACGATGCCGTTCACAAAGGCCCGTTCATCAAGGATTTGCGACACCGGACGGTAATCATTCCCCAGCGCGGTATTGGCCAGTGCAGCCTCAGTTCCCGCAACAGTCAGCGCGTCGCGCAATGGGGTGTTTGGGTTCACAAAGGACGCGCCGGGCAGGTGCAGGCCCATAAACTCCATCAGCATCTGGTTGGAGTTGGCGGTGCCATAGAATGTGCAGGTGCCGGGGCCGTGGTAACTGGCCATTTCGGCCTTCATCAGCTCATCCCGACCGATGTTGCCTTGGGCAAATTCCTTGCGTACGCGGGCCTTTTCATCGTTGGGCAGACCGGATGTCATCGGACCCGCAGGCAGGAAGACACCGGGGATATAGCCGAAGGTGGCGGCGCCGATGATCAGGCCCGGCACGATCTTGTCACAGACGCCCAGATAGAGGGCCGCATCAAAGGTGTTGTGGCTCAGCGCCACGCCGGTTGCCAGTGCGATCACATCACGCGAAAACAAGGACAACTCCATCCCCACCTGTCCCTGCGTGACCCCGTCACACATCGCAGGCACACCGCCTGCCACCTGCGCCGTGGCACCGTTTTCACGGGCAGTAGCTCGGATCAGATCGGGGAACCGTTCAAAGGGCTGATGCGCTGACAACATGTCATTGTAGGCGCTGACAATACCAAGGTTCGGGGCGCGCCCCTCGGCCAGTCGGTTCTGATCAGCCCCCATCGCCGCATAGGCATGTGCCTGATTGCCACAGGTCAGATGAGCGCGACGCGGGCCTTCTTCGGCTGCCTGTGCCATGCGCGACAGGTAGGTGCTACGGCTTTTATGGCTGCGTTCACGAATGCGGTCTGTGACCCTTGCGACGGTATCGTTCAGCTGGGGCATGGGATCCTCTTGCTTCCTTGGTGCGTCTGGGTAACGCGCGGGGTTGCTCACCATATGTCATGTTAGCGATAACATTTCAACTGTTCTTGCGGTAAAAATAATCATAACCGCGCAGGGTGAATGCTGGGCGCATGCTGGCAATATGTCTGCACAGTCTGGATACGTAAACACCCCGCGAAGGTCCAGAACGCGCCCCAATTGTGCCCGAATTCCCTGTCAACTTTTAGACAAATCACAACAACGGGCAGGGGACGCCCCGAGGAGTAGGCAGATGAAAAACTTTGGACTTGCAGCACTGATCGCGTTTGGATTTGGCCTGTCGGCCTGTGCCACTGTAGACACCGCCAGCCGGAACGCACCGATTGAACTGTCGCAGATCAACGCACCCGCAGTACAGCCTGTGCAACAACTGGTGGCTGTTGAGGATTACAACATCAAGGTATCGCGCCAGCTGCGTGTGTCCGAAGCAAACGTATACTATCCGCTGGGCGATATCGTCTGGCGCGGTGAACCGATCGGTGACCGCCACGCGCAGGTAGCACGGATTTTCCAATCCTCTGTTGAGCACGTGAAGGCTGAAAATGCCGAAGGCGCGCTGCCCGTTATTGTCGACATCGACGTCAAACGCTTCCACGGCATGACTGAAAAAACCCGCTACACTGTGGGCGGCGTCCATTCGATCACCTTTGACATGACTGTGCGCAATCCGCTGACTGGCGCTGTTCTGGTGCCCACCCGCGAAGTGAGCGCCGACCTGCGCGGTTATGGTGGCAGCCGGGCCATTCAGGCAGAACATCAGGGCATGACACAAAAGGTGCGTATTACGCGTCACCTGGCCAATATCATTCAGCAGGAACTGGCTGCGCCAGGTTCCGCCGGCACAGAGATCACCGAATTGGTCGACGGTTTGGAAACCAACTTTGCCCCAGTGGGTGAGGATGCCGTTCGCCTCTAACACTGGCAAGGTGACGAACAGCGCCAACAGGCCTTTCGCAAAAGAACAAACACAGGTAAGAGGGCGCCATGACAGCGCCCTCTTATTCCGTGATCCGCCTAAAACCCAAAGCCAACGCCCGCGCCATCCGTCGCGGCTTTCCTTGGGTTTATGACAATGAACTTGTAACCGACCGCCGCACCAAAAAGCTGGCCGCCGGGTCCCTCGCCGTATTGGAAGAGGCGGACCGCACCCCGCTGGGGCTGGTGGCGGTGAACCCTAATTCCAAAATCTTTGGCCGAATGCTGGACCGCGACCCGAACGCGGTGATTGATCAGGCTTGGTTTGCCGCCCGCATTGGCAAGGCGCTGGACATGCGATCTCGCCTTTACGCTGATCCCTTCTACCGCCTTGTCCATGCAGAGGCTGACGGTCTGCCCGGTGTGATCATCGACCGCTTCGGTGACACCGCAGTGGTGCAACCCAACGCGGCTTGGGCTGACGTGCATTTCGACGCGCTGGAGGCGGCGCTGATCGACACCACGGGCGTCAAGAACGTGATCAAGAACGCCTCGGGCCGCGCCCGCAGCCTTGAAGGGTTGGATGACGTGACCGCCACCACCACGGGCACGGCCCCCGATGCGCCGGTAGAGGTGCCGATGAACGGCGCGATTTACATGGCCGACCTGACAGGCGGTCAAAAGACAGGTCTGTTTTTTGATCAGCGCCCGAACCATGCCTTTGCTGCGTCTTTGTCGCGCGATGCCAAGGTTTTGGACGTGTTTTCTCATGTCGGTGGCTTCTCGCTGGCAGCACTGGCTGGCGGCGCTTCTTCGGCGCTGGCGGTGGACGGGTCCGCTGCCGCGCTGGAACTGGCCGAGGCTGGTGCCAAGGCCGCAGGTTTTGGTGACCGTTTCGCCACCCGTAAAGGCGATGCCTTTGATACCCTCGCCAAATTGGGAGAAGAGGGCGAGACCTTTGACGTGGTGATCTGCGATCCGCCCGCATTCGCGCCCAACAAGCAATCGTTGGAGGCAGGCCTGCGCGCCTATGAACGCATCGCGCGTTTGGCGGCACCGCTTGTGCGGCAGGGCGGCTATCTGGGCCTGTGTTCCTGTTCCCACGCGGCAGAGGTAAACAAGTTCCGCGTTGCCTGTCTGCGCGGCCTTGGCCGTGCGGGGCGCGCATCGCAGCTGCTGCACACTGGCTTTGCGGGACCGGACCATCCGCTGATGCCGCAACTGGCCGAAAGCGGCTATCTGAAATCGCTGTTCTTCCGCCTCTGACCGCGCATGAAGGTTCTGCTGGACACCTGCGTGATCTACCCCACCGTAATGCGGGAGGTGCTGCTGGGCGCCGCCCGCGCGGGTCTGTTCACGCCGCTCTGGTCGGACCGCATCCTTGAGGAATGGGCGCGCGCCGCGCGTAAGCTTGGCCCTGAAGGGGAGGCGCAGGCGCGTGGCGAGGCGGTGCTGGCCACAGCCGCATGGCCCAAGGCCGCGGTCACTTGGCCGCCCTCGTTAGAGGATCGCCTGTATCTGCCGGATCCTGCGGACACGCATGTTTTGGCCGCTGCCATCGCCGGATCGGCGGACCTGTTGATCACCATGAACGCCAAAGACTTCCCGCGCCACATTCTGGCAGAGGAGGGTCTGGCGCGACAGGATCCGGATGGCTTCCTCTGCGGTCTGACCCAAGCACATCCGGGCATCATGGCAGACGTTGTTGGACAGGTCCGCGAAACCGCCGAACGCCTGTCGGGTGAGTCATGGACAACCCGCGCCCTGATGAAAAAGGCGCGCCTGCCACGGCTGGGCAAGGCGCTGGGTTAAGGCGTCACCTGCGCCTTTCAACGTTCTGAAAATACTCAAAAACGACGCTTACGCCTCAACGCCCCATTTCGCCTCTAGCGCCTCAATCGCCTTTACCCGTTCCTTGGTCTTCGGATGGCTCAACAGCCACGCAGGGGTGCCGTTACCGGCGCTTTTGGTCAGTGCTTCCAGCTTCTGAAACAGCGATTTCTGCGGCGCGGTTCCGATGCCGGATTTGGTTAGCAGGGCGGCGGCGTATTCATCTGCCTCATACTCATCGCTGCGTGACAGACGCGCGGCCAAGAGCGTGGTCAGCGCGTTGGCGATCATCGCGCCGAAACCGGGGATGAAGCGTGACAGCACCATGGCCAATGCCGTGCGCAGGGCGTTCTGGCCGGAAAAATCAATCATCCGCCGCCGCGAATGGCCAAGGGCGACATGGCCCAGTTCGTGGGCAATCACGCTGGCCAGTTCTTCGCCGGTGACCTCACCATTCTGGAACTTGCGATAAAACCCGCGGGTGATGAAAATCCGCCCATCCGGTGCCGCCAGTCCGTTCACCGGATCAATCTCATAGATATGCACCTTGATGCGCGGCAGCTCCAGCGCGGCGGCCATACGGTCGTTCAATGCGCGCAGTTTCGGGTCCATCAATTCGGTGGATTGTTCATCCAACTGACGCGCGGTGCGCCATGCGGAAAAACGGTACATCGCCAGCCCGTATAGCAGGGCGAGGAGGATCGGGGCAAATTTCAACATGCCTCAGATATGGGGCGTTTAGGGCGATGTGGCAAGGGAGGGCGCGGCGGGATCAGATCGGCAATTCTGGTGATCTGCCGCTGTCCTCAAGCGCCCAACTGGCCGACCATGCACCAGCGTCGTTTTCCAGCACCAGATAGTTGCGCTGGTTCACGTAGCGGCGCGGCTGGCCAGGGATGTGGCGGATGCGGATCGGATGGCCGGGCAGGGGACTGTCACCCAAACGGGCCAATGCGTCCAGAATACGCGCCCATGCGCCGGGCGGGGCGCGGTGCGAGATGCCAGAGGCCACCAGTTGGTGCAGCGTTTTATCATCTGACAACGCCATTTCCGCGCGGGTAGCCAGATGGATTTCACCGGACAGCACTGTGACCTCCTGATCCTCGACCTCAGCGATCTGTCGCATCAGCCGTAGCATCCGCTGCCAGCTGCCACGGTGCGCGCGGCTTTGCCATTGGTCGCGCAGGTCATCTTCGTATTTCTGCATCGACGGGATGGCGACCATCAACGCCTCTAGCACCGATAGGCGCGGACCGAGCAGTGGGACAGAGGACATAACAAGCGTACGCCCGCCGCTGGGCGCTCCGGCGGCGTCCTGCATCATTTGCCATCCGCCATCGCCCATCACCTCACGGCGGCTGCGTTCGGATCGAAGGTCGGGTGCCAACAGGCGCAGGCCCGGCGCGTCAATCTGCCAGCCAAGGTGCAGGGCCTTTTTATCTGCAAAACGGCGCGGCAGATCGTCATCGTTACAGCCGTGCTGGAACAGCAGGGCCACCTCACGCGCCACCTGAAACAGCAATTGGCCAACAGGCGAATAGGTGCGGGATCGGCGTAGTGACCCCCAGCCATCACAGATGTCGTGGTCATCCCATTGCATCAGCGATGGCACACGCGCCGCTATGGCAGCGTATTCCGGTCCGGCCAGGATCGACAGATAGCGTTCCAGAAACCCTTCGCGCAGGTGATGGCGCAGGCTGTCCAGATCAGCGCGGCTGGGATCGCGGGGCAGGCTGTCGGGCCAGTCCTCGCTCAGCTCGTGGCCCAGCGTAACTTCATCCGCGTAAACTTGATCGCCGCCATGCAGTAGCAGGGAAAAGGGCGCCGCGTCATGGTCATCCACCAAACGCGCCCACATGGCGTTGCGTTCTGCGCCGTCGCGGCTCAGGTCGCCGTGCTCTTCGCCGTTGCAGGACACATAGGCGATCCGCATCGCGCCTTCAGGACATCCGGCGAGGCCAAATATCTGGCCCTCCCAGCGGTAGGTGGAGGGCTGAGTCGCAGGGCGGCGGAACCGGCAGCGCCATAGGGTTACGTGATCGAAATCCGCCAGAATTTCTGGTGCCACCTCAAATCCGTCAATCACAACGGGAGACACAACAATGCCGTTTGGCGCGACAAACAGTGCGGCCAGATGCATTTGGCCGTCACGCAGATCATCCAATGACAGGAAGGGCCCCAGAACAGTGCTGAGCGTTGCAGAAAGCGGGGCAAAGGGGGCAGAAATGTCCATTGGGGCTTGACGTAAGGTCCGTTCAGGCGCGGTTCAAGGGCGTTAGTGCAGAAATCGGGCCAAGTTTAACGGCCCAGTTCCTTCATCCCGCGCTCGATCCCTTCCAGCGTCATCGGCACCATGCGATCCTCAAAAATGTCGCGGATCATCTGGATGGACTGGGTGTAGGGCCAGTGCTGTTCTGGCACTGGATTGATCCAGACGTGATCGGGCCATTGTTCGCGGGCGCGTTCCAGCCAAGTTTGACCGGCCTCTTCGTTCCAGTGTTCATTGGCCCCGCCGCGATAGGCAATTTCATAGGGCGACATAGAGGCATCCCCGATAAAGATGCATTTGTAGTCCGACCCGTAGGTGTGCAGCACGTCCCATGTCGGGGTCTGTTGATCCCAGCGGCGGCTGTTGTCCTTCCACACGCCCTCATACAGGCAGTTGTGGAAGTAGAAATGTTCCAGATGCTTAAACTCGGACTTGGCGGCGGAAAACAACTCTTCCAGCACTTTGATGTGGGGATCCATCGACCCGCCGATGTCCAGAAACAGCAGCACTTTTACTGCGTTGCGTTTTTCAGGCCGGGTTTGCACATCCAGATAGCCATGTTCTGCGGTGGCGCGGATGGTGCCGTCCAGATCCAGTTCATCATTCGCGCCATCACGCGCCCAATTGCGCAGGCGTTTCAGCGCCACTTTGATGTTGCGAGTGCCCAGTTCGACGTCGCCATCAAGGTTGCGGAACTCACGCTTGTCCCAGACCTTGACCGCGCGTTGGTGGCGGCTTTCTTTCTGGCCGATGCGCACACCTTCGGGGTTGTAGCCATAGGCCCCAAAGGGGCTGGTCCCAGCGGTGCCGATCCACTTGTTGCCGCCCTGATGGCGTTTTTCCTGTTCTTTCAGCCGCTCTTTCAGGGTTTCCATCAGCTTGTCAAAGCCACCCAAGGCCTCAATCTCGGCCTTCTCTTCGTCGCTGAGGTGCTTTTCAGCCAGCTTCTCCAGCCAGTCACCGGGAATATCCACGGCGTTCAGAACATCGCCCAGCTGAATGTTTTCCAGCCCCGAAAACGTCGCGGAAAAGGCGCGGTCGAATTTGTCGAGGTTGCGTTCATCCTTCACCATCGCGACGCGGGCCAGGTAATAGAACCCATCCACATCATAGGTGACCAGCCCTGCCTTCATCGCCTCTAGAAAGGTGAGGTGTTCGCGCAGCGACACGGGAATGCCCGCCTTGCGCAGATTTTCAAAGAAAGGCAGGAACATCGAAAATCCCCTTACACTGCGGCGCGGTGGATGATGATGGTGATAAACAGGCCGATGATGGAAAACAGGATCGCGTAGGCGGCTGCGTATTGCAGCATATCCTTGGTCTGGCCTTTGCGCCGTTTCGCCAGCGATGCCCCAAAAAGAAGCCCCAGAACCAGTCCTGCAATTACGATCATAAGCGCCCGTTTCCTCTCTTGAGCGGGTTGAGGGTCGCAATCTCCTGCGCCTTGGCCCGCACTGCCGCGTCTGAGCCAAATCCGTATCGTGCCCAGCCCAGACTGTCCAGCCTGACCAAACGGGCCTCGGCCGTCAGGCCTTTGAGATCCAGCGCCTCTGCACGTAGCAGCATAAGGGTGGAAAGCAAGGCCGCGTTTTCGTGTCGTCGCGCAACGTTAAGATGGGGTCCGATCAGGTCTAGCGCCGCCTGCGCGCGTCCCTCTAGCAGGGCATAGGCCGCCAATTGCTGCGCGACTTGTGCGCGGTGCAGTTCAGCGCCTGGTGTTTGGGCGTAGTAACGTTGTGCCGCTAGGAAATGGGACAGGGCAACGTCAGGGTCACGGCTTTGGACCACGCGGCCCAGAGCATAATGGGCAAAGGCGCGGCGGTGGTCTTCCCATCCTGCGGTGCGGGCGATGTTCACGGCTTTTTGCGCGTTGGCCAGACGGGCTCCTTTGCTGGCGCCGGGACCTAGCGCGGTCTGGATCGCGTCGATCCATGCGCGCGGTGTGTCGCTGCGGCGTAGGGCGCTTTGGTTTATGCCAGCAGGGTTCAGGCGGGCCAGAATATCCGGCAGACGGCGGGCCACTTCGGCGCGGCTCATACCAGTGCGCAGTTCCGGCGCATAAAAGGCCCGCAGCACCAGCATGTCATACCCGGTCAGAACGGTATGAACGTTATCGTCGTTAAAAACGCTGTCAGACAAACGATATAGATCGTTGAGCGGCCCCAGCGCTTGTGCCAGCTCTTCGTGTAGGCAATCGCGCATTTCCTGCGGCGGTGTATCGACAGGCAAGAAAATCGCCAGCTTTTGGCGGTTCTGCAGGCGCGTCCAATCGGTGCGGGGGCTGCGTCGCGCACCAGCGTATTCGGTAAGACTGGACACGTTAGGGGCAACAAAACAGGCTGCCGAGGGCAAGAAACGTCGGATTTGCGCGTGTTGGACCGCCTCAATCGTGATTGTGGCGGCGCCGGATTGCACCAGCGAAATGTTCAATCCAGCTTCGCGCCTTAGACGCCCCAGCAGGTTTTCCAACTCCATCGACAGGCTGATCGGCGCGGGGCCTGTCAGGCGCACCGTGATCGGACCTTCGACGCGCGTGAAAGTGCTAAGTGAGCTGCCGGATTCCAGTTCGAAAGCCAGGTCAAGAATATCGCGCGCCAGATCGCGGTTTGACACTGACGGCGGCAGGGCGCTTTGGCTCCGAAATGTTTTCATCGGGGGCAGCATGGGCACCGCTTCGGTGGCCGCGCGACTGGGCTGCTCGACCGGTGCAGTGGCCATGCACGCCCCCAGGCCCAGGCACAAGGGCACAACGGTTAGGAAACGGATCATGTAAATTCACCCCTTCTTGGGCCAGAAAATAGGCCCATACACACATTTAACACACAGCAGCGGGGGCATAATGGCACTCTCTCACTCAAAAAACATCACCTAATCAGTTTCCCGTCATGACTTTGCCGGGACTAGGGCAGACTAGGCGGGATTTGGGGCAGAAATGGGGCTTTAGAGCGTGTGTTTGGAAACAATAAACCACGTTTGTTGCGGACGCGTTAACCCAGATCACAGCATGTCAGTAGAAACGAAACACCCCGCCGATTGGGCGGGGCGTTTGTGTTTGGAAATGGCCTTGGACGCTTAGCGTTGTCCACGCGCCATGAAGGCGAGGCGTTCGAACAGATGCACGTCCTGTTCGTTTTTCAGCAATGCGCCATGCAGTTTCGGCAGCGCATTGGCGCCGTCACGGCGCAGATCCTCGGCATCCAGATCTTCTGCCAAGAGCAGCTTCAGCCAATCCAGTACCTCAGAGGTCGACGGCTTCTTCTTCAATCCACGGGTTTCGCGGATTTCATAGAACTGCGTCAGCGCGGTGGTCAGCAGCTGTTCTTTGACGCCGGGGTGATGCACCTCAACGATTTTGCGCATGGTGTCGGCATCGGGGAACGAAATATAGTGAAAGAAGCAGCGGCGCAGGAAGGCGTCCGGCAGCTCTTTTTCATTGTTCGAGGTGATGATGATCACCGGACGATGCTTGGCCGTGACCGTTTCGCCGGTCTCATATACGTGGAAGGCCATCTTATCCAATTCCTGCAACAGGTCGTTGGGGAACTCGATATCCGCTTTGTCGATTTCATCGATCAGCAGGACCACTTTCTTGTCGGCTTCAAACGCCTGCCAAAGCTTGCCCTTTTTGATGTAGTTTTTCACATCATGCACGCGCTCGTCACCCAGCTGACTGTCGCGCAGACGGCTGACGGCATCGTATTCATAAAGGCCCTGCTGCGCCTTGGTGGTGGATTTGATGTTCCATTCGATCATCTCCAGACCCAATGCGCTGGCGACCTGTTTCGCCAGTTCGGTCTTGCCCGTGCCCGGCTCACCCTTGACCAACAGGGGGCGTTCCAGTGTGACGGCCGCGTTTACGGCAACGGTCAGGTCTTCGGTTGCCACATAGGCGTCGGTTCCTTGGAATTTCATCCGGTCTGTTCCATCTCTGCTACTTAGGCGTTTCGCGTTTGGGGGGACACTAGCGCCATGGCGGGGCCACTTCAATCTGGGGCGTTAAATGACGTGACATTCCTACGCCATTGGGATAGACCGCGCATCGGGAGGCGCCATATGTCAAAGGATATAGCGTTGGCAAAATTTGGCCTTGATGAGGGAATTGAGATGAAGGCGGAAACCTTTATTTCCGGCGATTATCGTCCTGCAGAGGACGAACCGTTTATGAATGATAAGCAGCTTGAGTATTTTCGACGCAAGTTGCTGAACTGGAAAGCAGAACTGCTGTCTGACACCCGCGACACGATCGAAGGTTTGCAGGACGGAACACGTAACATCCCTGATGTTGCCGACCGCGCCAGCGAAGAGACCGATCGTGCGTTGGAACTGCGTACCCGTGACCGCCAGCGCAAGCTGGTTGCCAAGATCGACTCGGCCCTGCGTCGTATCGACGAAGGCGAATACGGCTACTGTGACGTGACCGGCGAACCGATCAGCCTGAAACGGCTTGATGCGCGTCCGATTGCCACCATGAGCCTTGAGGCGCAGGAACGTCATGAACGTCGCGAAAAGGTACATCGCGACGACTAAACCGATCTGACAGATCGGGTTTGGTAAACGGCAGGATATGATCTTGCACCGCGCGGTTTGTCTGATTGGCAGGGCGCAAGGCACACAGATTGTAAACGCCGGGGCGTCGCCTCGGCGTTTGGCATTTCAGGGTGAAAAGAATGAGCCTTCTGGGCATGAAAATCGTGGTGATCGGTGGCGGCATCGGTGGTCTGGCGGCGGCTCGCGCCTGCGCGTTGCGCGGCGCTTCGGTCACGTTGCTGGAACAGGCTGATGCGATCCGCGAGGTGGGCGCTGGGCTACAGATCAGCCCCAACGGTTTTGCTGTTCTGCGTGGCCTTGGGCTGGGGGATGCGTTGGTGCGCGACTCGGTCCAGGGGCAGGCGGTGTCCTTGCGCGACTACCAAAAGGGCGAAGTGTTGCGTTTGGACCTGACCCGTCTGGACGATCAAAGCTACTTTTTTGTGCATCGCGCTGATTTGGTAGACATTCTGGCGCGTGGCGCCCGCGAGGCGGGGGTGAAAATACGGCTTCTGCAAAAGGTGAAAACGGTTCATCCGGCCACCTTGGATCAGTCAGCGCGCGTCTGTTTGGCAAATGGCAGCCATATGGAGGCAGACCTGATTATCGGTGCAGATGGTTTGCATTCTGTTGTGCGTCCGGTGCTGAACGGGGCGGACAAACCGTTTTTCACCGGTCAGACCGCATGGCGCGCAACCGTGCCCAATACGATGGGGCGCGGCCCCGAGGCGTGGTTGCACATGGCCCCGGGGCGCCATTTGGTCAGCTATCCGCTGCGCGATGGAACGCTCTTGAATTTGGTCGCCATTCAGGAACGTACGGATTGGTCAGAAGAGGGTTGGGCGCATCAGGATGATCCTGACAATCTGCGCCGCGCCTTTGCCGATTTTGGCTCCGAGGCGCAAAAAATGCTGGCTGCGGTGGACGACGTGCACCTCTGGGGTCTGTTCCGCCATCCGGTGGCGCAGGTCTGGCAGCAGGGCAACTGCGCCCTTGTTGGTGATGCCGCCCATCCCACCCTGCCGTTTCTGGCCCAAGGCGCCTCTATGGCGCTGGAGGATGCCTGGGCCTTGGCCGATGAATTGGCCGCGTCAGAGGATGTACCCTCCGCACTGGCCGCCTATCAGGCCCGCCGTCAGCCGCGCGCGACCAAGGTGATCAACGCCGCCAGTGGCAACGCATGGAAATACCACCTGCGCTTCCCGCCTTTGCGTTTTGCCGCTCACACCGCGCTGCGTTTAGGAGGGCGTTTTGCGCCTGACAAAATGCTGCACCAGTTCGATTGGCTTTACGCACATGACGAAACCGCAGGGCCGACAGCAGTCGTCTAAGTGGCAATTGTCGGGCGTTTACCTGCGCGAAGCGTGATAGATCACAGATCCAGTTCAACCCAGACCGGCACGTGATCGGATGGCTTTTCACGGCCGCGCACTTCTTTGTCGATCTGACAGTCCAGCAGCAGATCCGCGCATTGCGGGCTGAGAAGGAAGTGGTCGATGCGGATGCCGTCATCACGGTTCCACGCGCCTGCCTGATAATCCCAGAAACTGTAGTGCCCCGCGCCAAAAGTGCGGCTGCGAAACGCCTCGGTAAAGCCGAGGTTCAGCAGTTTGCGCCACATTGCGTGGCTCTCAGGGCGGTAGGCCGCGTCCCCTTCCCAAGCTTGGGGGCGTTTGGCATCCTCGGCCTGTGGGATGATGTTGTAATCGCCGGCCATCAGGAACGGCGCTTCTTCGGCCAATAGCTGCTGGGCACGCGCATGCATCCGTTCCATCCAGCGCAGTTTGTAGGCGTATTTGCCGCCCGGCACCGGCTGGCCATCCTCGGTCAACTCCACCGGATTGCCGTTTGGCAGGTAGAGGTTGCAAAGACGTACCGCCTGTTTGCCCACCACCGTGGCCTCAATCCAGCGGGCCTGTTCGTCCGCCTCATCGCCATCTGCCAGAATGGGCAGGCCGCGCGTCACATCTTCGAGCGGCAGTTTCGACAGGATCGCAACCCCGTTGAAGCTTTTCTGGCCGTGGGTGACGACGTTATAGCCTTTTTCCTCGAACATTTCGCTCGGGAAGGCTTCATCAACGGATTTGATTTCCTGCAACAGGGCCACATCGGGTTGGGCTTCATCCAGCCAGTCGCTCAGCGCATTGATCCGCGCTTTGATGCCGTTGATGTTGAACGTGGCGATTTTCATGCGCTGGGCCCTCCTGTTGCCCCCTGTCTATGCCTGACGCAGGGCAGGGGGTGCAAGCAGGTAAGACCTCACATCGAAAAGGAGGTGCCGCAGCCGCAAGAGGATGACGCATTTGGGTTGTCGATGACAAACCGCGCGCCGATCAGTTCTTCGGTGAAATCAATGGTCGCGCCGGTCAGGAACGGTAGGGAAATTGCGTCCACAATCACCTTTTCGCCCGCACCATCACCGCTGCCCTCTAGTACCAGATCGTCGTCGGCGGGTTCGTCCAGCTTGATCTCATACTGAAACCCGGAACAGCCGCCGCCCTCAACAGCGACGCGCAGCGCCTGACCTTGGGCGCCAGCGCCAATTTCGGCAAGGCGGGCAAAGGCACGGTCGGTCACATTGGGGGGCAATTGCATGGTCGTCGCTCCGGATCTGTCGCAAAGTGTTTCGCAAACGGTGTGAGTTGGAATATATGTGGGCCAGCGACCAACGACAAGAGAGGCGCCGCAGAATGCGTCCGGTTCGCAGCAGGGTGACAGTTGGATAAAAACACCACCGCACGCTGCGTTTGGTCCAAATTATGAAAGGAACCGCTAGAGTTCCTGCAAGAGAGCATAATTGAGGCATTAACAGGCAAAGGCCAAAAGATATGAGCGCCATTTTTGCATCCCGCCCCGGTGACAGCCGCGGCCGACTGCACCCCGAGGAAGAGAGCGCCTTTCGCTCTTGTTTTCAGCGTGACCGTGACCGGATCATCCACGCCAGCAGCTTTCGGCGGCTGAAACATAAAACGCAGGTGTTTATCGAACACGAAGGTGATTATTTCCGCACCCGTCTGACCCACTCGATCGAGGTGGCGCAGGTGGCGCGGACCATTTCCGGCACATTGGGCCTTAATCAGGAATTGGCCGAAGCGGTGGCGCTGGCCCATGATCTGGGCCACACGCCCTTTGGCCATACGGGTGAGGATGCGCTGGCGGAGTTGATGGAGCCCTATGGCGGTTTTGACCATAACGCGCAGGCCATTCGCATTGTGACCAACCTAGAACGCCACTACGCCGAATGGGACGGGCTGAACCTGACGTGGGAAACACTGGAAGGGATCGCCAAGCACAACGGTCCGGTTGTCGGCGACGTGCCTTGGGCGCTGGAGCTTTATAATGCGCAGCATGACCTAGAACTGCACACCCACGCCAGCACCGAGGCGCAGGTGGCCGCCCTGTCGGATGACATCGCCTATAACAACCACGATCTGCACGACGGCCTGCGGGCAGAATTGTTTTCGACAGACGAACTGGCCCAGATGCCGATCCTGCACGATTGTTTTGGTGAGGTGGACAGCAAATATCCCGGTCTGAACTACTACCGCCGCCGCCATGAGGCGCTGCGCCGCTTCTTTGGCGTGTTGGTGGAGGATGTGATCGCCGTCACCCGCGCCAATTTGGCAGAGGTCGATCCGCAATCCGCACAGGATGTGCGCGATGCGGGGCGGATGATGGCGCAGTTTTCGCCCGCGGTGTGGGCGGATCTAAAACAGATCCGTCAGTTCCTGTTTACCCGCATGTACCGCGCGCCAGAGGTGGTGGAGATCCGCAAATATGTGACCGACGCGGTGAACGAATTGTTCCCGATCTTCATGCAGCGACCCGAGTTGCTGCCCAAGCAATGGCGCAAGGATGTGGCAGAGGTCAGCAATGATGTGGAACTGGCGCGCATCGTGTCGGATTATATCGCCGGAATGACCGACCGTTTCGCCCTGCAAGAAGCTGAACACCTGACAGGCCGCAAACCCATTCCCGCTGGCCGCCGCGCGACGCCCATTCAACACCACGACTGACCCCAAAGAAGGACCGTCATCATGGCCAACCCCGACACACTCGGACTAAGTCCTATAAACGCGATTGCGCTGGTTGGGGCGTTGGGGGTGGGGGCGCAGTGGCTGGCGTGGCGATTGCAACTGCCGGGCATTGTTCTGATGCTGTTGGCTGGTGTTTTGATAGGGCCGATCTTTGGCATATTGGATCCGGCGCGCGACATTGGTCCTTTGGTTGGGCCGATGGTGTCGGTTGCAGTGGCAATCATCCTGTTTGAGGGCGGTATGACCCTGAACCTGCACCGGTTGAATGACGCTTCGCAGGGGGTGAAACGGCTGGTTGTCCTAGGTGCCCCGTTGGGATGGTTGAGTTCAACCGCTGCCCTGCATTACGGGGCAGGGGTCGGTTGGCAGGCCGCTGCTGTATTTGGTGGGATCATGATCGTAACAGGGCCGACGGTGATCGCGCCTCTTTTGCGACAAGCCAAGTTATCCCGCCGGCCAGCCGCATTGCTGCAATGGGAAGCGATCGTCAATGATCCCATCGGCGCGCTGGCGGCAGTGCTGGCGTTCGAAGTGGTGGTTGTGCTCAACACCGCAGAAACCATTACCCATGCGACGCAGGCGCTGTTGGTCGGCGTTGTGGTGGCGACGCTACTGGGGTGGGTCGGCGGGCAGGGAATTGCCCGTGCTTTCCGCCGTGGATGGGTGCCGGAATACATGAAGGTTCCGGTGCTTTTTGTTGTTTTGATTGCAGTTTTTGCCGCATCTGACACGGTGCTGCATGAAAGTGGGCTATTGGCAGTGACCATCATGGGGCTGGTGATTGCGAATGCGGACCTGCCGTCATACGCGGAACTACGACGGTTCAAGGAACACGCAACCATCCTGTTGGTTTCGGGCGTGTTTATCCTGCTGGCAGCGTCGCTGGATCTGTCCACGCTGGCGCAGCTTAACTGGCGGGCAGGGCTGTTTGTGGCGGTGGTTATCCTGCTGGCGCGTCCGCTGACTGTTTTGGTGTCGCTCCTTGGGACTGATTTGCCGTGGCGCGAAAGAGTGCTGGTGGCGCTCACTGGTCCGCGCGGTGTGGTGCTGGTGGCGGTCGCTGGCCTGTTCGGGGAGAGATTGGCTGCACTGGGGGTTCCTGATGGGGAACTGGTAGCGCCTTTGGCTTTCGTGCTGGTTGTGGCAACAGTGGTTTTGCATGGCTTCACGCTTGGCCCTGTGGCGCGCCTTCTTGGTTTGTCCGGTGGGCGCAAGCCGGGTGTTTTGCTGGTTGGGGGATCGCGTTTTTCGCTGGCATTGGCTGAAACTCTGCATAAGGCTGAGGTGCCGGTTTTGATAACCGATCCTAATCGCAGTCGCTTGCGTGCGGCGCGGCAGGCAGGAGTGCGCACCTACTATGGTGACATCCTGTCAGAATGCGCCGAAGAGGCGCTGGAATTGCAGCAATTCGACCAGATTTTCGCCCTGACAGACAACGATGCCTACAACACCTTGGTGACCACAGATCTGGCGCCAGAGTTCGGTCGTGGAAACATCTTTCAACTGGCCCACGCCAAAGAGGGGCAGGCCCATCATGATTTGCCAAGCACCCTTGGCGGACGCGGCTTTGCTGATGGACTGAGCTATGGAGATTTGGAAGGCGCGATGGGCCGCGGTGCCACGTTGCGTCTGACCCGTCTGACGGATGCCTTCGGTTATTCTGCTTGGCAGGCAGAGGCGGCGGGGGCACAGATGCTCTTGGCGATTGATCCAAAAGGCATGCCTCATGTGCAAAATGCGGATCACTCGCCTGTCTTTGGGCCAGAGTGGCAGCTGATCTGGATGGCATCGCCAGAGGTGGCGACTGCATAATTGCGTCCGTAGCCCAGCCGAACCGCTAAAAGCCCACCCCACACGTTGACCTTTATGGGCGGCGTGATAAACCCGCGCTCAAGAGACAGAGGATATGCTGCGATGAACCTTTTTGCCGAAGTGCGTGGGCTGGTGCTGGAACTGCTGGAGCAGATGGTTGCCGCCGGTGATCTGCCCGAGGGGCTGACATTTGACAATGTGGCGGTTGAGCCGCCCCGCGATGCGCTGCATGGCGACATGGCGACCAACGCCGCGATGGTGCTGGCGAAACCCGCCAAGATGAAACCGCGCGACATTGCCGACAAACTGGCCGCCAAACTGGCTGAGGATGCGCGCATCACCTCGGCAGAGGTGGCAGGCCCCGGCTTCCTTAACATGCGTCTGGACGCGGCGCTGTGGCAAAACATCGTCAAGGCTGCGCTGAACGAAGGCACCGCCTACGGCCGCTCCACCCTAGGGGCGGGCAAGAAGGTGAACGTGGAATATGTTTCCGCTAACCCCACCGGCCCGATGCACGTTGGTCACACCCGTGGCGCGGTGTTCGGTGATGCGCTGGCGTCGCTCTTGGATTACGTCGGTTATGACGTGACCCGTGAATACTACATCAACGACGGCGGCGCGCAGGTCGACGTGCTGGCCCGTTCCGCCTATGAGCGCTACCGCGAAGCCAACGGCCAAGAGCCGGAGATTGCCGAGGGTCTCTACCCCGGGGATTATCTGATCCCTGTTGGTGAAGCGCTGAAGGAAAAGTATGGCGACAGCCTGCTGGATCAGCCTGAATCCGAATGGCTGCTGGATATCCGTGAGTTTGCAACCGACGCGATGATGGAGATGATCCGTGGCGATCTGGCGGCGCTGGGCGTTGTCATGGACAACTTCTATTCGGAAAAATCCCTCTACGGCACCGGCCAGATCGAGGCGGCGCTGGAGCGTCTGGAAACCCTTGGCCTGATCTATGAGGGCGTGCTGGAGCCGCCGAAAGGTAAGCTGCCTGAGGATTGGGAAGAGCGCGAGCAGACCCTGTTTAAATCCACTGAGTATGGCGATGACGTCGACCGTCCGGTGAAAAAATCCGATGGCGCTTGGACCTACTTTGCGCCCGATATCGCCTACCACTTCACCAAGGTGGAGCGTGGTTTTGACATGCTGATCGACGTTTTCGGCGCCGATCACGGTGGCTATGTCAAACGGATGAAGGCCGCAGTTGCCGCGCTGAGCGAAAACAAGGTGCCCCTGGATATCAAGCTGATCCAGCTGGTTAAACTGTTCAAAAACGGTGAGCCGTTCAAAATGTCGAAACGGGCTGGCACTTTCGTGACCCTGCGCGATGTGGTGGAACAGGTGGGCGCGGATGTGACCCGTTTCCACATGCTGACCCGCAAGAACGACGCGCCGCTGGACTTCGACTTTGACAAGGTGCTGGAGCAATCCAAAGACAACCCTGTCTTCTACGTTCAATACGCCCACGCACGTGTCTGTTCTGTACTGCGCAAGGCTGATGATGCGGGCATTGCCCACGATGACGCCACGCTGGCAGGTGCGGACCTCACCGCGCTGGGCCACGAGGCAGAGATGGCTGTGGCCAAGAAGCTGGCCGAATGGCCGCGTTTGGTCGAGATCGCGGGCCGGAATAACGAGCCGCACCGCGTCGCCTTCTACCTGTATGAACTGGCAAGCGATTTCCACTCGCTCTGGAACCGTGGCAACGACGACATGTCGCTGCGTTTCCTGCAAGAGGGCGATGCAGCCACATCGCAGGCGAAAATCGCCCTAGCGCGTGCAGTGGCCGTTGTTATTTCCGCCGGTCTTGGTATTCTAGGCGTGAAACCGGCGGAAGAGCTGCGCTAAAGCGGCCATTAAACGCCGGACCGTGAGTAGACACCGACGGGGCAACCCGTCGGCGCGGAAAGAGGCGAAGATGGCTGATATACAGGACAACGGCCGCTTTGGTGCGCCCGGCGCGAACGGGTATAATACGACCAGTGGCACCGGCGGCAGTACTGCGACCGGTGCTGGCTATCCGTCCCAAAACTACACAACTCCCCAAACCTCTGGCCATTCTGCTGGATATGCAGCAGGGCAATCGGGCGGCTATTACGGGCATTCCGGTGCAGCGCCCTATGGTGCGCAGGCAGGATATGAACAGGCTGGGTATGACGACGAGGCCGTGGCGCTAGGGCCGCAACGCCCGCCAATGACAGCAATGGTAAACATCGCAGGGGCGGTTGTGTCACTCGGCCTGTTGGTTGGGGTCGGTGTCTGGGGGTACAAGCTGATCGTTCGCGATGTCAGCGGCGTGCCAGTTGTGCGTGCCGCCGAAGGACCGATGCGTGTTGTGCCAGATGACCCGGGGGGGCAACTTGCACAGAATCAGGGGCTGTCGGTGAATGAGGTCGCCGCTTCCGGTGCGTCTGATCGTGCGGCAGATCGGGTGATCCTGGCGCCCAAGCCGTTGGATCTGGATGCTGTCGACGACATGCCTGCACTGGTCGTCGACCAAACCGGGGATCAGGGGCCGGACAGTGATACCACCAATATGTCGGTTGAGGCATTGGTCAATGAACTGATGGCCGAAGCGCAGCCGCTTGGCACGCTTGATACCGAAGAGGTTTTGCAAAACGCATCTCTCTCGACGTCGGCGGACCAGCCTGCATCGAACAGCGCCGCAACTGAGCCAGCTCCTGTGATCAAGGAAATCGTTGGTGGCATGGGGCGTTCGCTGCGGCCCAAGGGGCGTCCTGCAAATCTGGCGGAATTGGCCAGCCTCAGCCCCGCTCCGGTCGCTGCGGCGGTTTTGGATGTGCGTGCGGATGATCTGCCTGTCGGAACCCGTCTGGCGCAGCTGGGTGCCTATGAAAGTGAAGCCGTCGCGCGCAAGGAATGGGACCGCATGGCGGCCCGTTTTGGTGATTTCATGGACGGCAAACAGCGGGTGATCCAAAAGGCCCAAAGCGCTGGCAGCACCTTCTACCGTTTGCGGGTGCATGGCTTTGCCGACATGGGCGATGCCCGCCGTTTCTGCGCCGCGCTGCAGGCGGAAGGGGCCGAATGTATTTCGGTCAGTCATAAATGAGCCGTTTCGGCGCCACCGTCCTTGATCCCGTTTGTCCCGTCCTAAGTGCCGAGGAAAAGGCGTTTTTTCGCGATGCGGACCCCTTTGCCTTCATCCTGTTTGGTCGCCACATTGAGGACGGCGATCAACTGCGCCGCCTGTGTGGTGACCTGCGCGACGCCGTTGGGCGCGAGGCACTGATCACCATCGACCAAGAGGGCGGGCGCGTGCAGCGTCTGGTGCCGCCCATGGCCACGCAGTTCCTGCCGCCGCTGGATGAGGTGACGCTGGCGGGTGAGAATGCCGTGGCGGCGATGCAGTTGCGCTATCGCATCATCGCGCATGAGTTGCGCAGCTATGGGATCGACAGCAACTGTGCGCCGTCAGGCGATGTAGCGGGGCCGGATACGCATCCGTTTTTGCAAAACCGTTGCTACGGCATGGATGCCGAAACGGTCACGGCTGTTGCCCGTGCGGTCGCAGACGGTTTGCTGGCCGGCGGGGTGGTGCCGATTGTGAAACACATGCCGGGACATGGCCGCGCGGTCAGCGACAGCCATTTTGAAACCCCACGGGTGCGTGCCACGTTTGAGGAGTTGCAGCAGGACTTCGCCCCGTTTCGGGCGCTGAACGATCTGCCCATGGGCATGACCGCGCATGTGCGTATGGATGCGCTGGACGATCAGCCCGCGACACTGTCGGCCAAAGCGATGGGCTATATCCGCGACAATATCGGTTTTGACGGGTTGATCATGACCGATGACAGTTCGATGCAGGCCTTGCCCGGCAGTCGGGCCGAGGTGGCCGCGCGTGCGATCGCCGCTGGCGTGGATGCCGTCCTTTATTGCAACGCGCCGCTGACGGATAAGGCCAAGGTGGCAGAGGCCGCAGGTCAGATGACCGACGCCGCACAGGCGCGCGCTGAACGGGCCATTGCGGCACGGATCACCCCTGAAACCGTTGACATAGAAGAGTTGAAGGCCAAACATAACGCGCTATTGAACAGAGCGTAAGAATGGCCGATCAGGAATTCGATCTAGATCACCCGCCCCGCGACGACGGGGCCACTGACAGCGGGCAGAGCGTCGCCGAACGGCTGGCGGCTGAGGCGTTGATCGTGGATGTGGACGGGTTCGAAGGACCGCTTGACCTACTGTTGACCCTCGGTCGGACGCAGAAGGTGGACCTGCGCAAGATCTCGATCCTGCAAATGGCCGAACAATATCTGGCATTCGTCGAACGCGCCAAGGCGCTGCGCATCGAACTGGCCGCCGACTATCTGGTGATGGCGGCTTGGCTGGCGTTCCTGAAATCGCGCCTGTTGTTACCGCCTGATCCGACAGAGGAAGGCCCGTCCGGTGAAGAACTGGCCGCCCATCTGGCGTTTCAATTGGAACGGCTGGCGGCGATGCGCGATCACGCGGCGAAACTGATGGCACGCGACCAGAAAGGGCGCGATTTCTTTGTGCGCGGCGTGCCAGAGGCGATGACGCGGGTGCGTCGTGTGACCTATACCGCCAGCCTGATGGACCTGATGCAGGCCTATGCCCGCATCCGCACCAAGGATGAGTTCCGCCCCTTCGTCATGGATCGCGATTCCGTCTTTACCATGGAACAGGCGCTGGAACGGATGCGTGGGATGATCGGTTTTTCTGGGTCGTGGACCGATCTGGTTAGCTATTTCCCCATCGGCTGGGATGGTGATGTAATGCGCAAACGATCCGCCACCGCCGCGACCTTTGCTGCCACGTTGCAATTGGCCAAAGAGGGCAGGGTAGAGCTGCGCCAAGGCGGCACGTTTGAACCGATCCAACTGCGCAGTCGCGGCCCCCGTACGGTGGCGAATGGCGACACCACAGATCCGCAAGGAGACGCTGAATGAGCGATGAGCAACTAGAGGCGACAGAGCTGCGCCAGCGCCCCCAAAAAGAGAGCCTGTTCGAAGCGCCGCCCATCGCCGAACAGGAGCGTATGGTGGAGGCGATCCTGTTTGCCTCGGCCGAACCGGTAACGGTGAAGGATCTGGCCGCACGCCTGCCGCATGGATCGACAGTCACCCAGGCGCTGGTTAGCTTGCAACGCCGCTACGAAGGGCGTGGGGTTGAATTGAAAAAGATCGGTGATGCCTGGGCTATCCGCACGGCACCCGACCTTGGGTTCCTAATGCAAAAAGAAACGGTCGAAACCCGTAAGCTCAGCCGCGCGGCCATCGAAACGCTGGCCATTGTCGCCTATCACCAGCCGGTCACACGGGCCGAGATTGAGGAAATCCGCGGCGTGTCGGTCAGCCGTGGCACGGTCGATCAACTGCTAGAACTGGAATGGATCCGCTTTGGCCGGCGTCGCATGACGCCGGGGCGCCCTGTAACCTTTGTGGTGACACAGGAATTCCTCGATCACTTCGGTCTGGAAAACGCCCGCGATTTGCCGGGGTTGAAGGAACTGCGCGCGGCGGGCCTCCTCGACAATCGACCGCGTCCGGGCACCATGCCGGGTGTCACGGCAGAGGATGAAGAGGACGTGGTTGATAGTGACGATCAGGACGATCTGTTCGAAGATTGATCTAAAGTGATCCATTTTCCTGCCGTTTGGCCGTGAAAGCGCCATATTCACCCTTATATTAGGCCAAGAGAGCAGGGCGAATCCGCCATCGTAGCAGGAGTGAGAGCAATGAATGCCAACCAACTGATCAACATGGTGATCCGTCAGGTCATGCGCCGACTGGTGAACAAAGGTGTAAACGCAGGTCTGAACAAATTGGGCGGATCGGCGAAAAACGTTCGCAACGCGCGCAAAGCGTCGCGCATGGCAGACCGCCTTAACCGCTGATCCGGTTCTCTGCGCTGCGCTGGGGAAGTAATGCCTCAGCCGCGCCCAAGAGGTTGCAGGCCACCGACAGGGCCGCGCAGCCCAACAGGCCATATGCGCCATAGGGCAAGGCATAAAGCGCCCCGCCCAGCATCACGCACCCATATGTGCTGGCCGAGTTCAGCCCCATAATTGCACCACGCTGCGATGGCTCCAACGTGTTCAGACGGTCGAGAACCGCGTTGTGGGTCACCCCCTGAAACACGCCCCAGAGGCCAGCGCCGATCAGCAGCATTGGAAAACTGGCGGCAAATCCCCCGATCATGCCCTGCGCCACTGTCAGCCCGCCAAACCCTAGGATCAGCGCGCTTGCCCGTGTGCCTTTCAGCAGTTTCGGCAGCAGTAGTGAGGCGATTCCATAGCCGCTGCCATAAAACAGCGTCAGCACACCGGCGCTGCTGGTGCTGCGCCCTAGATTTTCGGCCACATGAATGCCAAGGAAGCCGTAGAGCCCAAAGAACCCCAGCATCAGCATCGCATTTGAAAACAGCGCCCGGCCAACACCCGCCACCCGCATCGCGCTGAAGGGGGATGTCGGTGTGCCATCGCGCGCCGCGTGGATTTCGGTGCGTCCCAGCAGCAGCCACAGCAGCGCTGTCAGGCCCGCCAGCAGCGCATAGAGCCAGCGCCAACCCACCAGATCCGCCACCACACTTGCCAGCAGCACGCCGCCGACCAGTGACAGGGTCCAGCCTGCCAGTACCTTGCCCAAAACCCGCTTTTCCTGCCCCTCGGGCGCAACCTCGGCCGCCAAGCCGTAGATCGCAGGCAATCCCATGCCCGCGCCCAGACCAGCCAGTAAGTGGGCACCCTGCAACAGTGTCACTGTGGGGGCCAGCGCTGTCAGGATCAGCGCCAATGTCAGCATGGCGCAAGCACGGCGCAGACTGCGATCCGCGCCGATGACATCCGCACGCGGGGCCAAAAACAAGGCCGATAGGGCGGTTGCGGCGCCATAGGCGCTCATCGCGATGATCACCTGCGCGGGGCGCACGCTCAGATCGCTGGCCACTGCGGCTGCAATCGGGGGCAGGATCATGGAGTTTGCGCCAATAATGCCGACGGCCAGCGTCAACAGTGGTACCGGTTGCAGGCGCATCAACTGATCATCCCGCGCGGAAGTGTTTGGACAGTTTCAGCCCCTGACCCTGATAGTTCGACGCAATCCCTGCGCCATATAGCTGCGTCGGCACCTCTGCCATCTGTTCATAAACAAGACGGCCCACGACCTGCGCGTGTTCCAGAACAAAGGGCGCTTCATGACAGCGCACTTCCAGCACACCGCGCGATCCTGCGCCGCCCGCCTCGGCATGGCCGAAGCCGGGGTCAAAGAAGCCTGCGTAATGCACGCGAAACTCGCCCACCATCGCCAGATAGGGGGCCATCTCAGCGGCGTATTGCGGCGGGATATGTACCGCCTCGCGGCTGACAAGGATATAGAAGGCACCGGGGTCCAGAATGATCTGGCCGTTGTGACTGCGCACTTCTTCCCAATAGTCCGCCGGATCATAGGCGCCGATCCGGTCCAGATCGATCACGCCAGTATGGGGCTTGGCACGGTAGCCGACCAGCGTACCCTCGCTAGGGCGCAAATCGACGGAGAAACCGAGGCCATCATCAATCACCGCCTCGCCATCCACCAGTGGGCTGTCCGCATGTAGCGCGGTCAGCTCCGCGTCAGTCAGAACCGCCTGCCCATCACGGAACCTGATTTGGTTCAAACGCATACCGGGGCGCACCAAAACGGAAAAACTGCGCGGGCAAATCTCAGCATAGAGCGGGCCAGTGTAGCCCGGCTGAATGCGGTCAAATTCTTCGCCGCCGTCGGTGATGGTTCGAGTCAGCAGATCCAGTCGACCGGTGGAAGATTTGGCGTTTGCCACCGCCTGAATATGATCTGGTAGATCTAGGCTTTCCATCAGGGGCACAACGTAAACGCAGCCCTTTTCCAGAACGGCACCGTCGGACAGGTCGATCTGGTGCATCTCGAACTCTTCCAGGCGCTCCATAACGGACCGGCCGTTGCCCGCCAGAAACGATGCCCGCACCCGCCACGCGCGGTTGCCGAGGCGCAGATCAAGGCTGGCCGGCTGGATCTGTTCAGGGATGATCGCCGGCTCTGCCGAGAGGGCGCCAGTTTCAATCATCTGTTCCAGCACTTGCGAGGGCAGCACACCGGTCATCTTTGCCTCCTGATCGGGTTTTCCTTTTCATATCAAAGGTGCCCCGCCCGCGAAAGCGTGATCACGCCCGCTTTCACTGTTTCCCAAATACTCTTGCTCACGCCATAAAAAAACGCACGCCCCGTTGAGGACGTGCGCTGTGCTTTTCATCACTGACAAGCTGCTTAGCTTTTGGGTTTGACCCGTGCAGCGGTTTTGTCGGCAAAGGCTGCCAGACGGGCGCGCGATGCGGGTTGGGTGTTGACCACACCGGCCACCACGGCCTCTGCATAGGCGGCGTCCAGCGCCGACATGTTTTGCATGTGGCTGATCGCCGAACAGATGGCAAAGTTCGACAGCGGCGGGTTTTCAGCCGCGGCGCGGGCGATTTCATAGGCCTTGGCTTCGCTGTCCTCGACCAGATACTGCGCCAGACCTACATCAATCGCCTCATCCTTGGCGTAGATGCGGCCGGTCAGCATCATGTCGATCATGCGCGATTTGCCAACCAGATCGGCAACGCGGATGGTGGCGCCACCGCCGGTGAACAGGCCACGCTGGCCTTCGGGCAGGGCGAAATATGTGGACTGATCGGCAACGCGGATATGGGCCGAGCTGGCCAGTTCCAGACCGCCACCTACAACAGCCCCTTTCAGCGCAGCGATGATCGGCACGCCACCGTATTCCATCTTGTTGAAGGCTTCATGCCAGCGCAGGCAGACGTGCATAAACTCTTCGGGGCGGCGATCTTCGACGTGGTGTTCCACCAGATCCAGACCGGCACAGAAATGATCGCCCTCTGCGCGCAGCACGATGGCGCGTGCGCCCATGCGCGGCAGGTTGGAAAAGACCTCGATCAGTTCTTCGATGGTTTCTGCATTCAGCGCATTGCGCTTGGTCGGACGGTTCAGGGTCACGGTGGTGATGCCGTCGTCGTCCATGGTTACGGTGATGTTTTCCAGCGCGAAATCGTCGATCGACTTTTTCATCGTGGTCTCCTCCTAAAAAACTCTCCCACTTCGCTGATCCGACGGGATGCAGGGGTCTGTCAAGCGGGGGGACCGCCAAAAGGAGGTGCTGAAAGGGCGTTCGCGTAATTGACGCAACGTCGCTTTGGGAAAACTGGGGGCAGGTGGGAGCGGCGTGTGGTGGCGGGTCTTGCAGCTGCGGTGGTGCGCGTGTGGTTATTTTGCAAAAATGCAAATCTGAACAGCCACCTGATGGTGCGTCCATCAATAAACGCTGGATGGTAAACGAACGAAACAACCCAACCGCAGATGCGGTGGGTGGTTCATTTTCAGGCCATCGGAATGACACGTAGGACGGGATGCAAGTGCATCACTGTCACCAGTGTGGGAGAAAATGGTCGGGCTAGCAGGACTCGAACCTGCGACCTTCCGTCCCCCAGACGGACGCGCTACCAGGCTGCGCTATAGCCCGACGGTTTGGCTTTCATACTGTATTCTGTGGCAGGGGCAAGAGGCATTTTGGATTTCTTACAGATTTTTCCATACTTTTTTCTGAGGCGAAAATCGGTGGGAAAAACACGACCAAATGCGATTGGAAACGACACAAGAAAACGGCCCGACGTGTAGGTCAGGCCGTTACTGTTGAGATGTCGAGTTTTGTTTAACCGATTGCTTTCAGCGCACTAGCGTGGTCCAGCAAACGGGTGCGAATGGCACGTAGCGCATCGCCATCAGCGGCGTCCACAATCGCTGCGGGGTGCAAAAGCGTGGACAGCAAACCGGGTTTCGGATCCAGATCCCCCAGCGCGGCGTTCGGCGCACCTGCGGCGCTGATGCTGGGATGTTCAACGGTGTCGGCATCCCCAAAGGATAGCGGCACTTCGATTTCTTCTGGTTCTTCAGGAACTGGGGCGTTGGGATCGGCCAGATAGATGTCGTCGAGTTCCGGCGCGATTGAATCTGCCACCTCGAACAAGAGAGCCTGTTCCGGTTCACGTTCGAAAGGCGGCTTTTTCTTCGCGGGTTTGCTCTCTGCTGTATCTTGCACGCCCTCTGCCGGGGCAGGGAAGGGGACAAGGTTGTCCTCGGGCAGATCGGTGGGGGCGTCTTGCGCGGCAGTGTCGACATGGACCATTTGCGCGGGTGCGACTGTTTCTGGCGCATCCTCTTTGGCATCTTCACCGTTCAGCGGTTGCGACATGGCGGTGACATGTTTCACACCGTTGTCGCGCAGTAGTTTCTGCACGCCTTTGATGGTCATGCCATCATCGTGCAGCAGTTTCTTGATGCCACCCAGCAACAACATATCCTGACGCCGGTAATACCGGCGCCCGCCCGCGCGTTTGACGGGTTTGACTTGGGTGAACTTGCTTTCCCAGAACCGCAGAACGTGGGCCGGACGGTCCAGCCATTCGGCCACTTCGCTGATGGTTCTAAAGGCGTCTGGCGACTTCGCCATTGCCGGTTATCCTTTCTTGGCGTTCCCTGCGGCCACACGCTCTTTCATCAGATGCGAGGGGCGGAAGGTCAGCACGCGGCGTGGGTTGATGGGAACCTCTTCGCCGGTCTTTGGGTTACGACCAACACGGGCGGCCTTGTCGCGGACAGAAAACGTCCCAAAGGACGAAATCTTGACCTGCTGGCCATCGACCAGAGCATCGGACATGTGGTTCAGCACGCTTTCAACCAATTGGGCTGAGTCGTTACGGGACAGACCAACTTCACGAAAGATCGCTTCGCTCAGGTCCATGCGCGTCAGGGTCTTCTCACTCATTTCGGGGCCTCCCTCGTTTGCATCAGCATGGGGGAACGTAAATTCCGAGTCAATATCAATGGCTTTAGTTTCAAGGGGCTGGGCGGTGCAATGCACGTATTTGGGGGGAAATGCTGCGCCTTACCAGCGCAACACCACCGAACCCCATGCCAGACCGCCGCCAATCGCTTCGGTGACCAACAGGTCGCCCTCTTTGATCCGACCGTCCTGTACGCCGACGGACAGGGCCAATGGAATGGATGCGGCCGAGGTGTTGCCCTGATCCTGAAGGGTGACAATCACATTGTCCATCGACAGGCCCATTTTCTTGGCCGTGCCCTGAATGATGCGGATATTGGCCTGATGCGGGACAATCCAGTCGATGTCCTCATCTTTCAGGTTTACCTGTGCCATTGCTGCGCGTGCGGTGGCTGTCAGGCGCTCGACGGCCTGACGGAACAGGGCGTTGCCCTGCATACGCAGCTTGCCCGAGGTGCCAGTGGTTGAAACGCCACCATCCACATAAAGCATATCTTTGTAACGACCGTCGGAATTCAGATCCGCTGCCAGAATGCCGCGATCGCTGCCTTCGCCTGTGCCTTCTGCGGCTTCCAGGATCAGCGCACCTGCGCCATCGCCGAACAGAACACAGGTCGAGCGATCTTCCCAGTCCATGATACGGCTGAATGTTTCTGCGCCGATCACCATCACACGTTTTGCCTGGCCGGAAACGACCAGTGCGTTTGCTGTGGTCAGCGCATAGACGAATCCTGCGCACACCGCCTGAACGTCAAAACCGAAACCACGTGTCATGCCCAGTTTCTGCTGTACCATCGTGGCGACAGACGGAAAGGTCAGGTCCGGAGTAGAGGTCGCCAGTACGATCGCGTCGATATCGTCAGCCTGCAAGCCAGCGTTATCCAGCGCTGATTGTGCGGCTTTTACTGCCAGGTCCGACGTAAATTCACCTTCGGCCGCAAAATGGCGCTGTGCGATGCCCGACCGGCTGCGGATCCATTCATCCGAGGTATCCAGGGTGGCTTCAAATTCGCTGTTGGGGACAATGCGTTCCGGCAAGTAATGCCCAACACCCTTTACAACCGCTCTGATTGTCATTCTTTCTCACCGCTCTGGCTACTTTCCTCTAGGGCATTTTGGACCTGCTCGGTGGCAGATGCAACCCGCGCCGCGAGTTTCTGAGAGAAGCCAGATTGAGAAAGTTGGAAGGCCAGTTTGACCGCAGCTGCAACGCCCATCGCGTCAGCTGAACCGTGCGATTTCACTACAGTGCCGTTCAGGCCAAGAAAGACGCCGCCGTTTACACGACGCGGGTCGATCCGTTTTTTCAAACGCTGCAGAGAGGTGTAGGCCAAAACCGATGCCAGACGCGACAGCGGCGAATACTGGAACGCAGCACGCAGCTGGTTGCCGATCAGGCTAGCAGTACCTTCGCCGGTTTTCAGCGCGATATTGCCGGTGAACCCATCAGTGACGATCACATCACAGGCATTGCCGGGGATGTCCCCCCCCTCGACAAAACCGACAAACTCATAGCCTGCCAGCGGTGCCTGTGTGGCAATCAGATCATGCGCCAGCTTAAGCTCTGCGCGACCTTTGTGTTCTTCGGTGCCGACGTTCAGCAGGCCGATGCGGGGCGTTTTCAGATCCAGCCCGTTTCGTGCATACGACGCGCCCATCATTGCATATTGCAACAGGTCGCGTTCGTCGGCACGGATATCAGCACCAACGTCCAGCATCACGTTGAACCCTTGCGGGTTCGACGAGGGCCACAGAATTGCAATAGCGGGGCGGTTCACGCCGGGTAGTTTGCGCAGGCGGATCATCGACAGCGCCATGAGCGCGCCAGTGTTCCCGCAAGAAACGCAAACATCAGCCTCTTTGGAACGCACCGAATCAAGGGCGGACCACATAGAGGTCTGTTTGCCGTGTCGCATGACCTGCGACGGCTTATCTTCCATCGACACCACATCCTTGGCATCGCGGATTTCGACGCGACCCTCCAACACCTTCTTGCGGGCAACAAGGCGTTCCAGCTCGGCCTTGGGGCCATGCAGAATAAAGCGGATGTCAGGGTTTTTCTTGGCCGACAACGAAATACCGGCGACAACTGTCGCCGGTCCTCGGTCGCCACCCATGGCGTCTACCGAAATAACGGTGGCATCCGCAGCCGCTGCGGTGGAGTTTTCCTGCGAAGCGGTCATAGCGGACACACGTCCCCGTTATTTGGTCTTATGCTGCGTCTTCGTCCAGATCGACGTCGTCGGCCATTGCGACAACTTCACGATCTGCGTAGTGGCCGCAGGAAGCACATACGTGGTGGGGGCGCTTCAGCTCACCGCAGTTGGGGCACTCGTTCGGGTTAGCAGCGACCAGTGCGTCGTGTGCGCGGCGGTTGTTGCGGCGCGACTTGGATACTTTGTTCTGTTGGACAGCCATGTCACAACCTCAATTTCATGGGGCGCAGAAGGCCCGGTTTCGGATAGGTTGGTGGCACATAGGCTGATCTGGCCGACATGTCCAACCCTAAATTCGTTGAGCGGCGGAAAATACTGCGAATTCACGCCAGCGCAAGGGGGATTTGCGCCGAAAATTCAGATTTCGGCGCCATTTGCGGCGTGGCCTCAGTCCTTGCCGCTCAATTGATCGCGCAGGGCCGCCAGACCGGCGAAGGGTTTGGTGTCCTCATCCGTCATCGCGTCCTTACCCGGTTCGGTAAAGTTTGCCTCGCCCATCGCGGCGCCATCGGCGCGCGGGTAAAGGGGCAGGGCCAGCGACAGTGCTTCGATCATTACAGCGGCGGGGTCGATATGGCTGCCCAAGGGTTCGATGCTGTCATCTTCGTGCATCTCAACGCCATCATCGCCACCTGCGTTGTCGTCATAGTCCGGCATTTCGGCAACAAAGCGCCGTTCGGTCTTTTCCTCCAGACGGGTGGTGACAGGGTCCAGTGTGACCACACAGGGCTGGGTCACGGTGGCGCCCAGCTGTGCCTCAAGTACCCAGTCGCGTTTGCCGCTGGCGCGCACTTCGCCCTTAAAACGCAGCTTGCGCAGCCCCTGCAACCCCAGCTCGGCTGCTATCGCCTGCAGGCTGGGGTGGTCCGGGATCAGTTCAAACCGGGTCGGTTTGTTGGTGGATAGGTCGGCCACACGCAGCGGCTGAGAGGGCAGATTGCTCATCTTTGTGATGGTTCCTTTGCTTGAACCGAAGTCATTCCTTCTGTAAGCGAGATAAAAGGCGAGAGAAGCCAGTGCAAGAGGGTGGATATGTCGGACAAAGTGATCGGTTCTGGAAACGGGCGTGCAAAGACGTTTGGTCGGGTGGTGGCCGTTGTCGCCGCGCTGAGCGTGGCCGGTTGTTCCGCCAGCTATCGCAACCACGGGTTTGTCCCCCCCGAAGAAGAGCTGTCCGGCATCATCGTTGGTGTCGATACACGCGACACAATTTCAGAAACCGTTGGCCCGCCCAGCACATCGGGTGTGGTGCGTGACGGCGCCTATTACTACGTGCGCAGCCGTGTAAGGCATTTTGCCTACCGTGCCCCAGAAGTTGTTGAACGCGAAGTTGTCGCCATCAGTTTCGACCGCCGTGGTGTTGTCAGCAACGTAGAACGCTTTGGCCTAGAGGATGGTCGGGTTGTGGCGCTGTCGCAGCGTGTGACCAGTCAGGGTCTGGCGGACAAGGGCTTTATCCGTCAGCTTCTGGGGAATATCGGTCAGGTTAGCGCCGCGGATGTTCTGTAAGGGCGGTTCGCGACCCACATCGATCACTAAGCATCTTGTCGCGCCCTGGGCGTGTGCTTTGGCAGTGCCACAAACAGTCACCTCGCTGACACATGTTGCGTGCTACTGTTTGCATGCCTAGCTAGAATAGCAGGATCAGACGAGTGTAAGAGGCGGGGTCGCTGAAATGTTGTCATTGAGAAAAGGGCGCTATCTAACGCGCCTTGCCACGACAAAAGCCGATGTAGAGGCCGCGCAGGCCCTACGCCACCTTAGCTTTCACGGCACGCCTGGTTTGGATGCAGACCGTTATGACGATGCCTGCCAGCATGTGCTGGTCGAAGAGGCGCGTACAGGGCGGCTTGTCTGTTGCTTCCGTCTGTTGCCTTTGGCCAGCGGCGCGGCGATTTCAGACAGTTATTCCGCGCAATATTATGAGCTGTCGGCGCTGAAGGATTTCAGCGGCCCGATGGTAGAAATGGGCCGCTTTTGCATTCATCCCGATGTGAAAGATCCTGACGTGCTGCGCGTGGCATGGGGGGCGATGACCGCCTTTGTGGATGACAACGGGGTTGAGATGCTCTTTGGCTGCGCGTCGTTCTCCGGCACGGATGAGGCGGCCTATTTGGACGCCTTCGCCATGTTGCGCGACCGCCATCTGGCACCCAAACGCTGGTTGCCCCGGGTGAAGGCGCCGCAGGTGTTCCGCTTTGCCGAGCGGTTGCGCCGTAAACCGGATGCGAAACTGGCGATGCGTCATATGCCGCCCCTGTTGCGCACCTATCTGATGATGGGCGGCTGGGTGAGTGATCACGCGGTGGTGGACCGACAGATGAACACGTTGCATGTGTTTACGGGGGTCGAGATTGCCGCCATCCCGCCCGCGCGCAAGAAACTGCTGCGCGCTGTGGCGGGGTAGGGGATTTTAGGGGCGCTGCCCCTCCGCGTTCAAAATGGGGCGTTCAAAATGTGAATTTGACCGCATTCATTCCGTAATGCTTAGCTGCCTCAGGCCGGTTTGGTGGCTTCCATGTATGCGGCTTGCAGATCGCTGAGGTAGCGCGCGTAAGGGGCGGGGCCAAAGCTGGCACGGGCGGCACCTGTGGCGGTGGCGTCCGCAACTGTTTCTAGCGCCCCACGCATCATCACGTTGACCGGCAGGCTGGCAGCCTCAGTGATCTGTCGGATCAGGTCGTGATCTGTCAGGCCCGGGACAAAGAACCCGTCTGCGCCCGCCGCCGCATAGGCCGCTTCGCGGGTGAGGGCGTCACTGACCAAATCCGCGTGGTCGTCCGGTTTGGCACTAAGGAACAGGTCGGTGCGCGCGTTGATGAACAGCGGCACGCCTTCCTCCTCGGCGGTGGCCCTGATTGCCTTGATGCGCGCCACCTGCGCCTCAACTTTGTGTAGCCCTTTGCCGTTGACGATCCGGTCCTCGAAATTGATGCCAACCGCACCGGCGCGGATCACTTTGCGGGTGTTTTCTGCGACCTCGGAGGGCTCGGTCGCGTAGCCGCCTTCAAAATCTACGGTGACAGGCAGGTTGACCGTGGCGCAGATGCGCTCCACAACCGATAGGGCCAGATCCAGCGGGATCGCTTCGCCATCGGGGTAGCCATGGGCGGCGGCGACGGACCAGCTGCCGGTGGCAACCGCGCTTGCGCCTGCTTCGGCCAGTGCTTTGGCGCCGCCAGCATCCCAGATGTTATACAGCACCAGCGGCGCGCCTTTCTGGTGCAGCTGTTTGAAACGGATGGCCTTCTCAACCTGTGTCATCTGCGCGTCCTTTCGATCTGGGGGGCTGTTGGCTCTCACTGTGGAAAAGGGATGTGCATTTGGCAAGTGTTCTGGCTGTTGGGGCTGGGGCGACCCTATGGAGGGCTGTGTTGCTTGACCTCTCTCGCCCTCTGCCGTAGCAGCGTCTTATGGCACGTATTCCTCTTTTGCAGCTTAACGACATCTCGCTGACCTTCGGCGGTGATCCTGTGTTTCATGACCTGTCCCTGATGGTGCAGCCGGGCGACCGTGTGGCGCTGGTGGGGCGCAACGGGTCGGGTAAATCCACCCTGATGAAGGTGATGGCCGGACTGGTAGAGGCCGATACCGGCCTGCGCGTGGTGCCGCCGGGTGTTTCCGTGGGCTATATGGAACAGGAACCGGACATGGCGGGCTTTGCCACGCTGGGCGATTTTGCGGCCTCCGGTCTGGATGCGTCTGAAATGTACCGCGTTGAGATGGCCGGTGAAGGGTTGAAGTTTGACCCCGCACGTCCTGTTGAGACCGCATCGGGCGGCGAACGTCGCCGCGCCGCATTGGCCAAACTGATGGCCGAAGCGCCAGAGCTTATGCTGCTTGACGAGCCGACGAACCACCTAGACATCGAAGCCATCGCTTGGCTGGAACAGGAACTGGCCAACACCCGCGCGGGCTATGTGCTGATCAGCCACGACCGTGCGTTTTTGCGGGCGCTGACCCGTGCGACCCTGTGGATTGATCGCGGTCAGGTGCGCCGTCAGGAGAAGGGCTTTGACGCCTTCGAGGCGTGGCGCGACAAGACATGGGAAGACGAAGACATCGCGCGTCACAAGATGGACCGCAAGATCAAGGCAGAGGCGCGCTGGGCGGTTGAAGGTATTTCGGCCCGTCGGAAGCGTAACCAAGGCCGGCTGCGCGCACTGCATGCGTTGAAGGATGAACGTTCGGCCCAGATCAAACGTCAGGGCGCCGCGGCGTTGGAGCTGACGTCGGGCCCGAAATCTGGCCGCAAGGTGATCGAGGCCACGGGCATTTCCAAATCCTATGGCGGCAAGACGATCCTAAAGGGGTTTGATATCAAGATTCAGCGCGGCGACCGCGTGGCCTTCGTCGGTCCCAACGGTGTCGGCAAAACCACGCTGCTGAAAATGTTGATGGGGCAGGAACAGCCGGATGAGGGCACGGTGGTGCAGGGCACAAATCTGGTGCCTGCGATTTTCGACCAGAGCCGCGCGCAGCTGGACCCGGATATGAGCCTGTGGGACAGCCTGACCGGTGATCCGGACATGCGCGTGTCGGGCAAGGCCGATCAGGTCATGGTGCGCGGGCAGCCCAAACATGTGGTCGGCTACCTGAAGGAATTCCTGTTTGATGAACGTCAGGCGCGGGCGCCTGTACGCTCGCTCTCGGGCGGGGAAAAGGCACGGTTGCTCTTGGCCAAACTTATGGCGCGGGAAAGCAACCTCTTGGTGCTCGACGAACCGACCAACGATCTGGATATCGAAACGCTGGATCTGTTGCAGGAACTGCTGGATGATTTCGACGGCACGGTGATGCTGGTCAGCCACGACCGTGATTTCCTTGACCGTGTGGCCACCACCACCATCGCGATGGAGGGGAATGGCCGCGCCACCGTCTATGCGGGCGGCTGGACCGATTACCAGACCCAAAAGGGCGAGGTTGCTGCTAAGGTTGAGAAGGCCACTGCCAAGCCGAAGAAAGAGGCCAAGCCCGCGAAAGAAGCGGAAAAACCGTCCGGCCTCTCCTTCACCGAAAAGCACCGTTTGGAAGAGCTGCCCGCCGTGATCGAGCGGCTGGAGGCCGAGATTGCCAAGCTGGAAGAGTTCCTGATGGATCCTGACCTGTTCACCAAAGAGCCGGTCAAGTTTCAGAAGGCCACGGATGCCCTCGTCGAACGGCAAGAGGCGCTGGGCGCGGCAGAGGAAGAGTGGATGGCGCTAGAAGAGAGGGCCGCCGGTTAATCCCTGGATTGTGTGTTGCTGGGAATTTGGCCGATTGGGCCAAAAGAGGGCGCTGACCTGTCCTTTTGGACAGTATAACTGACCTTCTCTGCGTCGTTTCTTTTTGCACTGAAATGGGGTCGTGGCGGCATCACCGCTGTCCCGATCCCTTGCAAAAAGAGACCCCAATGAGACTAACAATACGCCTGCGTATGATGATTATCTTTGCCATGTTGATTTGCTTCATGGTGACGGGGGGCGGCATTGCCCTCTATGAGCTTTACGCAGTGAAAAAGCGCAGTGAACAGATTCAGTCTGTTCAGTTTGAAAGCGTGCTGCAACTAGAACGGCTGCATAGCCTGCAAACCGAACTGGTCAGCCAACGCCGCGCCAAGGCGCTTTTGTCGCGTGAAGACCGTTCAGCGATGTCGCGTCTGTCATCGCAAATCGAACAAACCACCGCCAAGCGGGATCTGGCCTGGGACGAATTGGAAACCGTTCTGGATCTGGGGGCAGCTGCGGGTGATGGCTCAGATGTGGCCAAGGTCGCAAGCCTGCTGTCTGACTACCGCATTCTGCAGGATGGGCTGGACAGTGCATTGATTTCGGGTGTTGGCACCACGTTGCTGAAAATGTCCAACCGCTTGGATCAGGCCGAGGCATTGCTGATCAGCGAAATGGACACTGCCATTGTAGCGGCTGATGATATTTTCCAGATGACGTTCTGGCGATTGGCTGTTCTGACCGCGATGGCGCTTGTGGCGGGTATTGCTTCGGCGTGGTGGATTATTCGCCTGTTGGTGCGTGGTTTCACCCAGGCCTCGGAGTTGAGCCTTGCCGTGGCCGAGGGGCGTCTTGATCCCCGCAGCTATCAGCGTGCGCGCCATGAAATCGGTGATTTGCTGGGCAATCTGGACCGGATGTCGGGCCAGCTGCACGGGGTTGTGGATCGTGTGTCAGATGGTGCATCCGAAGTATCGGACGGCGCCGGTAGCATGGCGCAGGTGTCGCGTCAGATGCGCGCCAATGCCAGCCGTCAGGTTCGCGCAACCGAAGACCTGTCAGGTGCAATCGAAGAGGTCGGTCAAACCGTTGCCCGCACCGCCAGCCATTCGTCGGAAACAAACGAACGGGCGCAGGACGCTCTGCGTCAGTTGCAAACCAGCGAAGAGGCCGTGGCCAAGGCGCTGGATCGCATGGCGGTGATGATTGATCAGATCCAGATCGTGCAGGACATTGCCAAACAGTCCGACCTGCTGGCGCTGAATGCCGCTGTTGAGGCAGCGCGTGCGGGTGAAATGGGCGCAGGTTTTGGCGTTGTGGCCCAAGAGGTGCGCAAATTGGCCGAACGCAGTGGTCAGGCGGCAGCCGAAATTCACGCGCTGTCTGATGAAACGGTGTCTGCGGCAGCGGGTGCCAAGGAACGACTGGCAGAATTGTCCCCCAGTATTCGCAAAACCGCGACTTTGGTGGGCGAAATTTCCACCGCCAACAACGAAGTGGCTGGCCGAATGGATCAGCTGCGCGATGCGGTTGTCAGCCTTGATGAACTGGCGCAGCAGACTGACGCATCCTCCGGTGATATTTCTGCGACGGCGCAGCAGTTGGCCACACAGGCCGAAAGCCTGCGTTCGGTTGTGGCCTTCTTTGACTTGCTATCGGACGTATCGACACCTGCCGAAGAGGTGGTAGAACAGGCGCCATCGGCGGAGGTTGAAACGCTGTCTGTTGCAAAGGATGGGGCCCAAGCCGCGCAGCTGCAACAAGGACGTACGCAAACCCGCAAAGCAGCCTAAACGCTTTGCTTGTTGTCCAAAAACAAAACGGCGGGGGGGTTTTCCCCCCGTTTTTTTTATGTGTTGTCTGTGTGGGTTCACATCATGCGCAGAGCGCCGTCGATGCGGATGGTTTTGCCCTTCAGGGAGCCGCCTTCCACGATGAACTTTT
>NZ_CYSF01000005.1 GCF_001458435.1 Thalassovita mediterranea | reverse complement strand
CAGAGTTGTCCAAGTCAAGTACACTAACCCGCAAGATCGAGAGATCTTGCATGTTCCTTACCTTCTGCGTGGGGCCGACCGACATCGGCAGCGCAGTCTTTCGGGTAAGGAGCGGGAAATAGTATGCTTTTGATCAGAAAGTGAGCATCCGGTCGAACCAGCCCGGATGTCAAAGACGCAAGTCTTACTCTTTCTGGATCAAATCAAGCGCGAGAAGGGCGTTTGGTGAATGCCTTGGCAGTAAGAGGCGATGAAGGACGTGATACTCTGCGATAAGCTTGGGGGAGCCGAGAATAGGCTTTGATCCCAGGATCTCCGAATGGGGCAACCCACTTGATACTCTGTTATTGTTAGCATCACGCTGATCAATAACCGGGTAAACCAAGTACTTAATACCTGAATACATAGGGTTTTAAGAGCGAACCCGGGGAACTGAAACATCTAAGTACCCGGAGGAAAGGAAATCAACAGATACTCCCCTAGTAGCGGCGAGCGAACGGGGACCAGCCGAGCCTTGAGAGTGACCAGAACAATCTGGAAAGATTGACCATAGTGGGTGACAGTCCCGTATGGGAAGCTCGATAGGACGTATTAAGTAGGGCGGGACACGTGAAATCCTGTCTGAACATCGGAGGACCACCTTCGAAGGCTAAGTACTCCTTACTGACCGATAGTGAACCAGTACCGTGAGGGAAAGGTGAAAAGCACCCCGACGAGGGGAGTGAAACAGTACCTGAAACCGAACGCCTACAATCAGTCGGAGGCTCCTTGCGAGCTGACGGCGTACCTTTTGTATAATGGGTCATCGACTTGGTCTCACGAGCAAGCTTAAGCCGTTAGGTGTAGGCGCAGCGAAAGCGAGTCTTAATAGGGCGAATGAGTTCGTGGGATCAGACCCGAAACCGAGTGATCTAGGCATGACCAGGCTGAAGGTAAGGTAACACTTACTGGAGGGCCGAACCCACACCTGTTGAAAAAGGTCGGGATGAGTTGTGCCTAGGGGTGAAAGGCCAATCAAACTCGGAGATAGCTGGTTCTCTGCGAAATCTATTTAGGTAGAGCGTCATCCGAATACCCCGGGGGGTAGAGCACTGGATGGGTAATGGGGCCCCACAGGCTTACTGATCCTAACCAAACTCCGAATACCCGGGAGTACTAGATGGCAGACACACTGCGGATGCTAACGTCCGTAGTGGAGAGGGAAACAACCCTGACCTCCAGCTAAGGCCCCTAATTCATGGCTAAGTGGGAAAGCAGGTGGGACGACCAAAACAACCAGGAGGTTGGCTTAGAAGCAGCCATCCTTTAAAGATAGCGTAACAGCTCACTGGTCTAAATAAGTTGTCCTGCGGCGAAGATGTAACGGGGCTCAAGCCATGAGCCGAAGCTGAGGATGCACATAGTGCATGGTAGCAGAGCGTAGTGTGACATAGTTCCATGCGTCTTTAACCTTCGTCATCGAAGGTCTTAGACGCAAGGAGCTTTCTGTGAAGCCGGGGCGTGAGCCATCCGGTGGAGAGATCACTAGCGAGAATGATGACATGAGTAGCGACAAACAGGGTGAGAGACCCTGTCGCCGAAAGTCCAAGGGTTCCTGCTTAAAGCTAATCTGAGCAGGGTAAGCCGGCCCCTAAGGCGAGGCCGAAAGGCGTAGTCGATGGGAACTAGGTTAATATTCCTAGGCCGTGAGGTGGTGACGGATCACAGAGGTAGTTCAGGCTTAACGGATTGTCTGGGCTGCTGAGTGGTCCCTGGAAATAGCCCCTCTTTAAGACCGTACCCTAAACCGACACAGGTGGACTGGTAGAGTATACCAAGGCGCTTGAGAGAACGATGTTGAAGGAACTCGGCAAAATACCTCCGTAAGTTCGCGAGAAGGAGGCCCAGTTTCTAGGCAACTAGTGGCTGGGGGCACAAACCAGGGGGTGGCGACTGTTTACTAAAAACACAGGGCTCTGCGAAGTCGCAAGACGACGTATAGGGTCTGACGCCTGCCCGGTGCCGGAAGGTTAAAAGGAGATGTGAGAGCGTCGAATTGAAGCCCCGGTAAACGGCGGCCGTAACTATAACGGTCCTAAGGTAGCGAAATTCCTTGTCGGGTAAGTTCCGACCTGCACGAATGGCGTAACGACTTCCCCGCTGTCTCCAACATCGACTCAGCGAAATTGAATTGCCTGTCAAGATGCAGGCTTCCCGCGGTTAGACGGAAAGACCCCGTGCACCTTTACTACAGCTTCGCACTGGCATCAGGCACAATATGTGCAGGATAGGTGGTGGGCTTTGAAACTGGGACGCCAGTCCCAGTGGAGCCTCCCTTGAGATACCACCCTTATTCTGCTTGATGTCTAACCGCGGTCCGTTATCCGGATCCGGGACCCTGCGTGGCGGGTAGTTTGACTGGGGCGGTCGCCTCCTAAAGAGTAACGGAGGCGCGCGAAGGTTGGCTCAGAGCGGTCGGAAATCGCTCGTTGAGTGCAATGGCAGAAGCCAGCCTGACTGCGAGACTGACAAGTCGAGCAGAGTCGAAAGACGGCCATAGTGATCCGGTGGTCCCGCGTGGAAGGGCCATCGCTCAACGGATAAAAGGTACGCCGGGGATAACAGGCTGATACTGCCCAAGAGTCCATATCGACGGCAGTGTTTGGCACCTCGATGTCGGCTCATCTCATCCTGGGGCTGGAGCAGGTCCCAAGGGTATGGCTGTTCGCCATTTAAAGAGGTACGTGAGCTGGGTTTAGAACGTCGTGAGACAGTTCGGTCCCTATCTGCCGTGGGTGTAGGATACTTGAGAGGAGTTGCCCCTAGTACGAGAGGACCGGGGTGAACGTTCCACTGGTGGACCAGTTATCGTGCCAACGGTAGTGCTGGGTAGCTATGAACGGAAAGGATAACCGCTGAAGGCATCTAAGCGGGAAGCCCCCCTCAAAACAAGGTATCCCTGAGGACCGTGGTAGACCACCACGTCGATAGGCCAGAGATGTAAGTGCGGTAACGCATTCAGTTGACTGGTACTAATGGTCCGATAGGCTTGATTTGATCCAGTAAAAGTAAGACTGATAAATCAAAAGCATACACCAAAGTGTACTCGGCTTAGACAACACGTTGATAAGGGCTAACAAAAGCCCGTTGTTGCTTATTCGGTTTGGTGGTCATAGCACGAGTGAAACACCCGATCCCATCCCGAACTCGGAAGTTAAGCACCGAAGCGCCAATGGTACTGCGTCTTAAGACGTGGGAGAGTAGGTCACCGCCAAACCTAATAAACAACAACAATCTCTCAAAAACGATGAAACACAAAAACAGCCGCCCCAATGGGCGGCTTTTTTAATACAAAATTAACAAAATTAGAACGTACACCCAGTCCGCAGTGTCTGGGAAAAAGACCGCTTACGTTTGTTCTGGAAAACCGCTGTTGCCCAGCCGCTGCAGACATCTGGAACACTGGGCGATTGGCGCCTGTAATCCCTGATTATTTCGAGAGCATTGGCCAGGTTTGGTCCGTAGGCCGTGAATGAACGCGTGAGTTCGCGTGTAGTGGTGCGAATTCAACCCACCTGAAAGTGTCCTGTAACAAGGTGGGCGTTTCGTTGATTGTCGGGATGGCCAACACAGAACGCGCAGTACTACTACGCGGAGTGTTCCGGCGACGACGCGGTTGCGAGCGACGTTAACTCGAGACCGTTAGCTCGGCCGCGCGCGGTGGGCAGTGAGTGTGAGCGCACGCTCCAACGATGCGCGTGCGACGGGCTTGTTCAATCGGATGTCTTCGGGACGCAATATGGATCCGTCGTTCAATGGCAGATCGGTATAGCCGGTGAGCACGATGACCGGAAAGTCTGCCACACGTTTGCGGATTTCGCGTACCAAATCCGTCCCCTGGAGTAAGCCGGGCATGACGATGTCCGTTACAAGCAGATCAAAACCGGGGTTTTTCTCGAACAGTTGCATTGCCATGTCACCCGTTTCTGCCGCGGTGACCTTGTGGCCCATACGGGTGAGGCTGCGTTCGAGCATTAGGCGAACATCTTTATGGTCCTCTGCCAGTAGGATATGTAGGCCAGTGCTGCTGGTTTCTTCTTCGACCTTAATGGTGCTGGCAAAGGATGTACGCCCCAGTTCGGCAGGTGGGAAGTACAGGTCGATCACTGTGCCCTCACCGAGGGTAGACTGAATGTCGATTGCGCCGCCAGATTGGGCAACGAAGCCCTGCACCATAGACAAGCCCAGACCGGATCCGGCGCCTGGCGCTTTCGTCGTGTAGAAGGGCTCGAAGATCTTGGCGAGGTGGTCGGGCTTGATGCCATCGCCTGTGTCTGAAACGGACAGGACCACATATTGACCAGCACCAAGGTTTTGCGACAGGTGCCGATTTTGATCAGTCGCAAGCGTGACCACGCGGGTTGATAAGGTCAGCGTACCGCCGTTGGGCATTGCGTCACGTGCATTTACCATCAGGTTCAGCAAGGCGCTTGAGGTTGAGCTGCGGTCCAGCAGCACTGGTGGCAGGCCCTCTGCGAGGTGGGTGGTCAGCGTAATGTTCGCGGGGAATGTGCGGCCACTCCAACCCTCCAGCTCTTGAACTACGGTGTTAAGTTGGATGACTTCGGGATTTAGCGGCGCGCGGCGCGCAAAGCTTAGCATTTTGCGCGTTAGGTCGTTGCCCTGCTCAGCCGCTAAGATGGACCCACGAATGAAATCCATGCGTTCGTCGTCTGGGGATAGTTCATCCGCCAGATCATCTTCGAGCATCTCCAAATTGCCACGGATCACAGCCAGCATGTTGTTGAAATCATGCGCCATGCCGCCTGTGAGTTGACCTATGCTCTCTTGCTTTTGGGCCTGCCTCACGACGTTGGCCTGAAATTCAAATTCGATGTCGCGTTTCTTTTGATCTGTGATGTCCATCACGAAACAATCCCAACGCAGCACGCCCTCGGTGCTAAGATATGGGTGTCCCCAACCTTCGAGCCAACGTTCATCGCCATTCGGGCCCGTATGTTCCCAAATCAACCGCCATGTCGTGCCGGTGCGTCGGGCTGATTCCATGACTTTGCGTAGTTCTTCGCGCGTTTCCATCGATGCACCACGCCACATGGGCGAGGGGTCTTCGTAGAGCTGTTCTTTGCTCACCCCCCAGATATCGCGGGTTCCGTCGGTGGCAAAGGTTACACGATCTGGGGTGTCGCTCCGCTGCATGTAGGTAAAGAAGACACCAGGGAAGTTGTTGGTGAAGCTGTCCAAACGGCGATTGGCCGTTTGCATGTCTGTGATCATCTCTTTGCGCGCCAGCGCCATGCGGTTCAGCAGATAGAGCGGCCCCAGTACGAAAAGGCAGACTATTAACAGGCGTAGGATTTGGTAAATCCGTTCTTCTGTGGCGCTATCCCAGCCTTCCTCTGGCGTTGCATATAGGCGCCAATGCGAACCGGTGAAATCGAAGTTGGCCTCAATGGGCTGGTCGTCAATGACCGAGCGGTCGCCATACGCGATGGCGGCGATTGCGCCGCTGTTGTCCAGATTGGCAAGGGTTAGGTTAAGGGGCTGTTCGACCCCCATCATGCCGGCACGGTCCAGAAAGGCGTTTAGGTCAAACACCGTCGATAGGATGCCACGGAATTGCAGGATGTCTTCCGTGCGACTGTAAACTGGGATCCGTAGGATAAATCCTTTGCCCCCTTGCACCAGATCAATCGGACCGACAAAGGCGATCTGGCCAGTGTCGCGCACTTTCTCGATCGCGGCGAGTTGGGCGGGGATATTGCGATAATCCAACCCGATTGCTGCGCGGTTGGGTTCGACCGGATGCACGCGGGTGATCACGAGGTCGGGCGCCCATGCGACATTGATTACATCCGAGCGGCCACGGGTCACATTACTGACCAGCTGCGAAAACTCTGCCTGGCTGATGTCGCGTCCCCGACTAAGAAGGGAGGCGATCCCACGGGTGATCAGAACGCTGCTTTCTACTTGGCTCTGCAAACGGGCGGACACGACGTCCACCTCGGCCTGGACAGATGTGCGCAGTGCTGACGCATTCACCACATCTGTCTGACGCTGCAGGGCAATGGCCAGTGTCGCCACCGCGACCACGGCGACAACGAAAGGAAAGTAGTTGCTAAGCGCGCGCTTCAACATTTTTGCGTTTGCCTCTGATCTGGGGCCTGCTGGGGGTGGCACCTGTGTTCCCGGTCCAAGCGGTCAGAGCATGGTCGGGAAGGCGGTGATGGCTTTGCGTCCTGCGGATGATTATCGTCTGTGCGCGCGGTAGCCGTTACGCAAAACTGCGTGCCAGCGCATCGGGCATGGGAAACTCTTGCAAGGCGCGTGCCCGCCCAGCGGCTGACATCTTGCGCGCAGTTTTGGCGACGATTTTTTCCAGATCTTCGGCGCTACGGGTTTCGCTAAACCCTGCCAGATACCAACGAATAAAGGTAAAGCAGATGGTGTCTTCCAGTGCTTGAACCTCGGGGTCTGTTTTCAGATTTTCTTTGCGCAGCAGAACCCCGACGCGGGTTTGTGCATCGCTGTCATAACCAGCCTCTGCCATGATGCCTGCGACGCGTTCACCGTGGCGGCGCCCCTGTTCTTTACGCCATGCGTAATATCCGGCTTTGCCTTCTGGGTAGTCAGCGCGGGGCAGGGCCCAGCGTTCGATATGCTGACCCCGTGCCGCGATCTGCAGGATGTCGGATGCGTCTGGGAACAGCTTTGCCAATTCGGCGCTCATCCGTTCGCCGTACAATAGGGCAGCTGGCCGGCCGTCTTCGGAATTGGGATCAGCAGCGTTGGCTGCATCGATGGCGTTTAAGGCGGCGGTGAGCTGTGTCATTGTGGGGTCCCGTAGTAAACGTCGCCCCCGTATTGAGCGTGATTGACCTTATCAAGGCAAGGTAAAAGCCGTAATAACACGGCGCTTGTCTGAACTTGTGGCGCAGTTGTGGATCACCGATCACGCCCACCGCGAATGCCGGTCTATGGTCTTCAGCTTGTAGTGGCCAACGGGATGGTAAACTGGAAACAGCTGCCATGACCTTCGCGGCTTTGCAGGGACATGCGCCCACCGTGCAATTCCACTAGATTGCGGCTGATCGACAGGCCTAGACCGGTTCCCCCCTGACGGCGCAGGTCAGCCGCTTCGACCTGATGAAAGCTGTCAAAGACCTTGGACTGTTCCGCTTTAGGGATCCCTTGGCCTGTGTCCATCACCGAGAAACGCAGCGTATTTCCCTCGACCTCAGTACGGATAGCGACTTCACCGGCGTTGGTGAATTTCATCGCGTTGCCAACCAGATTGAACAGGATCTGCTTTAGGCGGGTTTCGTCTGCCTGCACAGTGACGTCATCGGCTTCGGCCCACAGGTCCAGTCCCTTGGCGTCGGCCTGCTGCTGAAACTGGTCAATCACATCCTCGATCAGGTTGCGAACCGGGACGTCCGTTGGATGGATTTGCATTTTGCCTTCTTCGATTTTGGCATAATCCAGCGTTTCCTGAATGAGGTTTAGCAAGTGCTGTCCTGATGCATCCATTTTCGCGGCATAGCGCGCCACTGTGTTCAGCAGCTCTTGGTGCGCGGCACTGATACCGCCCTGTTGATCCGACAGTGCCTGACTGGCGGGTAGGGTGGCTGGATCTTTGAGGAATGCGTTATAGCCCAGAACCACAGTCAGCGGCGTGCGCAATTCGTGCGTCACAATGTTAAGGAATTCTGTTTTCGCCAGACTGGCGGCCTCGGCGGCTAGCTGTGCCTCTTTCAAGGCGGTGATGTCCATGCGGAAGGCGACGGTCCAGCCGTCTTCGGTGCGGCGTTCGCTGGCACGCAACCAGGTCCCATCAGACAGCAGTTCGTCCTGTTCAAAATCAGCAGCCTGATGAGCGAGCATCCGGTCTGCTACCCAGTCATCTTCGCAGCCCTCTGCCTCGGGGTATAGTCCGCGTGCGGCACCTTCGCGCAGCAGATCTTCGAACAGCATGCCGGGGCGTAGGGCGGCCTGACCCACCCCACCCAGGCTACGGCGAAATTGGGCGTTGCTCATGACCAGTCGATCGTTGGCATCAAACAGTGCGAAGCCGTCAGAGATCGCGTTAATCGCATTGATCAGGTTTTTCTCGGCGGCAGTTTTACGGCGGCTGATTTCGATCAGATAGGCAGCGACCAGTAGGGCCAGAACAGTTGCCAGTAGCACCCAGAACCGTAATTGGCGGCGCTCTTCGGCGAATTGGTCCCAGCCCCCTTTGGGACGTGCGGCCAGTTCCCAATTGCCCTGCGGCAGATCAATACGCTGACGAATGGTGCCTTGTTCAAACAGTTCCGCTGCCCCGAAAATCATCCGCGGCGGCTGTTCAGCCGTCGCAGGGCGGCGCAATGCGATATCAAGGTGACGCGCCCCCTGCACGATCCCCGATTGTTCGAGGAAAACACCCAAGTCCAATGTCGCCGACATCATACCCCAGAAAGGGCGCGCTGGTGCTTCGTCTGAGGCATCGCCGGGTAAAAAGATTGGTGTGCGCAGAACCAGTCCCTGTTTGCCACCACCAATGTTCAACGGGCCATCCAGCACTGTGTTTCCAGTCGTACGCGCGGTTTCAATGACGGCCATCACTTGATCGTACTGGCGGTAATCCAATCCCAACAAGGCCGCGTTGTCAGTTGCGGGATGCACATGGCGAATGACCAGATCCGGTGCTGCGGCAACCATGCGAATAACTGGGGCATCTGCTGTAACCTGTTCCGCGATGGCGTCGAACTGGTCGGCGGGCATGTCGGGCATCACGGTAATCGCTGCCGCCATACCGCGCATCTGCAAGGCGCGCGCCAGAACTTCGCCCTGTAGACGTGCGCGTAGGGTATTGGTCTGTTCGCTGACATCTTCGGTCTGGAGCGCCTGCGCCCGCCCGATCGTGTAGCGTTCCAAAACTGTTTCGATCACTGCCATCGAGGCGATCAGATAGATGTAGATCAACAGATGCGTATGGTTGCGCATAAACCGCAGTGGCGAATACCGACCAAGGGACAAGCCCTGAAACGGCATCCGCTGGAGAGCCGCGCGCATCGGGCGACCCCAAGCAGAAAAACTGGTCAGAGACAGCACGCTCATGACGTGATCCGCGCGCGCATACGGTTAAGTATGGCGGTCCAGCGTTGGCGCAGATCATATTTTGTCGCTAGGACAGATCGGCCGGTTTTCGTTGGGGCAACGATTGCTGAGTGGGGTTCTGAACGGGGCAGGGCAGTCATACTAAGGGCACTGTGCAACTGTTCCAAAGCTGCTGGCCCAGACCGCAGGCCAAGGTGAATTAACGGCGACATTCCAAGGGCTACACGCATCGGGCGGCCATCGTCATACTGCAAATCCAGCTCTTCGATTTGGTTGCGAACATGTACCTGCAATTCCTGCGGGTCCGGTAGGTCGCGGCCATGGCTGAGGCAAACGAAACCGCCGTTCCCAGCATGCGCAACGAAGCTGCCATGACACCGTAGGCTGTCACTGAGCACTTCTGCGATGTCGGCCATCGTGTAGTAGTATTCTTCGGCTGAACAGCTTTGAAACAGCGCTTCGGCGTTCTGTAGCCGGAACGCAAAGCAGGCACTTACCATCATGCCACCACGGCCAAGTTGCAGCAGGTAGTTTTCCAGCGCCAGCAGATCCAGCACACCGCGTACTTCGGCGATGTTGAAGGCTGTTTCGAAGGTGAATTGCGGGACATGCACAAAGGTCGCGATTTCAGCGATAGGTGATGTGATATTCACCGGGGTGCTCAGGCTGGGTTCTGGTGCGCGACGCTCTTGGTGCAGCCGCGCGGCCTGTTCCAGACGGGCGCTCAGTTCGGTGGGATTGAACGGCTTGGTTACATAGTCGGTGGCGCCGGCCTCAAAACTCTGATTGATGAAGCTGCGCTCCGACATTGCCGTTATCATCAACACAGGCACCTGCGCATAGCCGGCCTGCCCACGCAGCCAAGCGCACAGTTCGATCCCAGTCATTTCGGGCATCTGAATATCAAAGAGGAAGCCATCAAAAGGCGTTGCGCTGGTCGCAATCAGCTGCATGGCCTCTGCGGCAGATTGGGCGCCGGTCACGTCGCCAAAGCCCAGCCGGGGCAGGGTCTCCAGCAACAGTTCCAGAATCATCGGATCATCATCAACGGCGAGTAGTTTCATTGTCCCCGGTCCTTTGCGTCGCGGTGCCATCCCCATGTCACCGCGTGTCCCAAGCCCGTTATGGGCCAAGGGTAAGCATGGTTAACCAATGTGGCGAGATTTCGACGCAAATCAGGACGGGCAGGCCGAAATCGGGCTCGCCTCTGATTTTCCTATTTTTTCAGCGTGTTTTGAGCAGCCGGTCGTGTCAGTTTTCTGACGCTTCGCCGTTGGTGCAGCTATGTAGGACATCACGCAGCTGGTTCAGGCGGACAGGTTTGGCCAGGAACGAATCCATCCCCGCGTCCAGGCATTTGCTTTCTTCGCTTTTCAAAGCGTTCGCGGTGATTGCGATGATCTGGCAGGGTTCACGGCCTGTTTCTTGTTCGATACGGCGGATTTCACGAGACAGATCATAGCCGTCCATTTCCGGCATGTGGCAATCGGTCAGCACCAAATCAAACTGACCTGCCTGCCATAGTTCAAGCCCACGTTTGCCGTCGCTTGCCAAGATGGCGGAATGGCCCAGCGTTTCTAGCTGTTTGGAGATCACCATCAAGTTGATCTGGTTGTCCTCTACAACAAGAATGCGTGCTTCACCCGCGGGCGGTGTGTCTGCGTTGGCTTTGGGCGTCAGGGGCTCTGCCGTGGGTAGGGCGCTGAATTGGGTGATTTCGGGCAGTGTCGGATCTGGCGCAGTATCGTCCGACAGTGGTTCATAGGGCAGAACGACACGGAACTGGCTGCCGATGTCGCGCGGGATGTGGGTTAGACCACCCCCCATCAATTCAGCCAGATTGCGGCTGATCGACAGACCCAGACCGGTGCCGCCGAAGCGGCGTGTTGTGTTGCTTTCTGCCTGCGAAAATGGATCAAAGACCTTGGCCGCCGCTTCGGGTGAGATGCCAATGCCGTTGTCGATCACGTCAACCTGCAGTTGCCCATCCGCGTTCCGGCTGGCGCTGATCTGAATCGCCCCCCGTCTACCGGCGGATTCGGATGGGGTGAATTTGATTGCGTTGCTAAGCAGGTTTGACAGGATCTGGCGCAGGCGCCCTTCGTCCAATGAGACAACAGGCGCAATGCCCGGTGCCACATCAAGGGACAGGCTAAGCCCTTTGTCAGAGGCAAGCGGGTGATAAACCTCGGCCAGTTGGCGTAGGGTTGGCGCAAATCGGCATGGGTGCCATTCGATGTCCAACATGCGCGCCTCGATCTTGGAGAAGTCGAGGATATCGTCGATGATCCGCAGCAGCGCATTGCCCGATTGTGCGATTGTTTCGGCCTTATGAACCAGTTCGGGTTCTGACAGATGGCGGCGCAGCAGTTCGGTCAAACCAATAATGCCGTTCATCGGCGTGCGGATTTCATGGCTCATGTTGGCCAAGAATTCCGATTTTGCCACGTTTGCGGCATCCGCTGCCTCGCGGGCTGCGATCAGATCGCGTTCGACCTCTTTCAAGCCGTCAATGCGGGTCAGCAGCAGAACCTGATACCCGTTGGGCAGTTTCTTTTCGTTGGCCTGGAACCAACCCTGTCCTTCGCGGTGGAATTCAAAGATGCCGTCTGGATTACGGTGTCGTTCGACTGTTTCGGTGACCCAGTCATTCAGGTCACCTTCTACATCGGTGATGTATCCGCAATTCGCCAGTGCGCGCACATGGTCGTGGAACGGAATCCCATGCCGGATCGTATGCGGCGCTTCGGCGTGCATTTCCTTGAAGGCGACGTTGGTAAAGGAAATGCAATCGTTGTTGTCAAAGACCGCAATTGGTTCGGGCAGAGAGTCAAACACACGATAAAGCGTGGTCAGCCGTTCGTGTGTCAGCTCTTGTTCGGTGACGTCAACGCCGGTGCCGCGATAGCCCTTGAAGGCCCCCTTGCTGTCAAACAGCGGCTTGCCGCTGATCCGCATGATTCGTGGCGATCCATCCGGTTGAGTGAGAGAGTAGCGGATCTGTTTGAAGTCTTCGTGGGTTTCCAGTTGATGCAGCAGATCGGCTTCGCGATCGCGATGCATACGTTTGGCGCCCAGCACGCGGCAATTTTGGCCCAGCAATTCAGAGGCGTTCAACCCAGTGTTCGCCCCCAGCGCCAGACTGCCGGAAACGAAACGGAATGTGTGGTCTGCGTCCGTTTCCCAAACCCAATCGGTGGCTGTTTCGGTGAAATCGCGGAACCGGGATTCGCTGTGGCGCAGTTGCTGTGCCAGTTCGCGACTACGGTCTTTTTCCAGCAGGTTGATTCGCGCAGCCATCATTGCTGCAACGGTTTCCAGCTGTTCCAGATGCCAATCGCTGTAGTGGTCGCGTGCGGAATCTTCTGAATCGATGACCCCCAGAACGCGATCGCCAATTTTGATCGGTACACAGATTTCAGACCGTGCTGGGATCACATCAGGGATGTAGCGTGGGTCGGCCAACAGATCGTTGATCAGTTCCGCTTCGCCGGTTTGGGCGACGCTACCGGTGACACCCCGCCCGAACGGAATGATCAGCGGATTGATAATTTCGGTGAGGCGGGGGTTTTTCACATCACCCAGGGCGGCCATCTGGCGTAGGTTTTTCCCGTCGGGCTGGGTGTAATAAACAACGCAATCGCTGAAGCCCAGGCGCGCAACCACTTCGCGGGCAACGTACCAGGCCAGTTCTGCTTTGGACGGGATTTTCATCAATTCGATCGCAAACGAATTGAGAACGCGCAGCGCTTTGTGGTCGATTTCTTCGGGGGTTAGGGACGGGTCATTGGCCAAACCTTCAGCGCCACCGGCATCATCCGAAGCGGTGCGTTGACCCACGGGGCGTCTGTGGGTGTCTTCTGGGTTGAACGGCTTAGACAGCTCGTACCTCATTTTCTGTAAAACCCCGGCGCAGCAGGCACCAACCCGATCCGAAGGTAGGATAAGCGATTTCGTCGTTTTGTTAAGACGCTCTCGAGTCAAATAAACGACCTAAATACAGATATTTTATAGTTTTTTTGAAAACTTAGGCTGTTTTGTGCGGATTATACGGATTTAGGTCCGCTCTTGTCGCGACGCTGAGCGTCCTGCGCCAAGTGATTCGCGTCTTGCAAAGATCCGAACGCAAGAAAATTTTGCCTCACGATGCGGTGAATGGCAGCGCAGGGCAGCACAGCAAATCAACAGTGCAAAATTGCTTACGCGTTGTGTGTAGGTGATATAATTTTTAGAGAGGGAAGGGAATTTGGTGGAGCCTAGCGGGATCGAACCGCTGACCTCCTGCATGCCATGCAGGCGCTCTCCCAGCTGAGCTAAGGCCCCAATTTCCCAAGTCGTTTAGACTTGTGTGTCAGACCGTGTTGGCCTGTGCAGCGCTATCTAGTGGCTCCCGCGGGTGGGTGCAAGCGGAAAATTCCACCCGCGGAAATTTTTTATTCGTCGTCTTCGGCAGGAACGTCGGCCAGTTCGTCGAGGGAGACGTTATCGTCATCCTCATCATCCAGCAGGTCGTCATCCAGTTCCACATCGACGTTGTCATCATCCAGCAGATCATCATCGGATTCGACGTTGTCCTTGGACGCTTTCTTTGCCGATGCATCCTCTGCATCCGCAGCGATCATGCGGCTCTTGGTGGCTTCGGTTTCCACGATCTCGCCGGTGTAGGGGCTGACGATCGGGTCTTTGTTCAGGTCATAAAAGCGCTTGCCGGTGGTGGGGCAGACGCGCTTTACACCCCATTCTTCTTTGGGCATCAGGGATCCCTCTCAATTCACGTGGTCTTGTCGACAATCAGGGGCACCTGCCATAACAGGCTGTGCGTGTCAAAGGCTTTAAAGGATAGGCGGCTCATGCCCAAGCAGAAAGGTGACAAAGCGGCCCCTCAGACCGCTTATGTGCTGGACGGTGATCCGCCGGTCACGGTGCATCTACGTCGGTCCGCGCAGGCGCGGCGGTTGTCGCTGCGGGTTTCGGGGTTGGATTCGCGGGTCACGCTGACGCTGCCGCGCGGGGTGTCGGATCGCGAAGGGCTGGCCTTTGCCCAAGAGAAGGCGGATTGGCTGCGCCGCCAGATCGGCAATCGGCCTGATGTGTGTGACGTGGCGCTGGGTGTCAGCCTGCCGATCTACGGCACGCCCCATGCGATTGTTGCGGGGCAGGGGCGCGGCATTCGGGTCGCGGACGGGGCGCTGCAGGTGCCGGGCAATCCCGAAACGGCTGGGCGCCGCGTTGCGGCCTTTCTTAAAACGCTCGCGCGGGATCAACTGGCTGCAGCCTCTGATCGTTATGCCGCGGATCTGAAACGGCCTTATAGCCGCATCTCGTTGCGTGACACACGCTCGCGCTGGGGATCGTGTTCTTCGGCGGGTGTGTTGATGTATTCGTGGCGTCTGGTCATGGCCCCGATGGAGGTGCTGGAATATGTCGCGGCCCATGAGGTGGCGCATTTGCGGCACATGGATCACTCGCCCGCCTTCTGGAATCAGGTGCGTGAGTTGTACGGGGAGTATCAGCCCGCCCGCCAATGGCTGCGCGACAATGGCGCGTCGCTACACCGATACCGTTTTGGCGACTAAACGGGTCGCGAATGTGAATTGACGTTGTGTCCATTTGTGATCACATGGAAGCATGTTGATTAATTCCAGATCCGAAGCCACCCCGACATCGGCCCATGACCGCGTCTATCGCGGGCTACGCAGTCGAATCATGCACGGTGAGATTGGACCAGGCGCTGCCCTGACCCTGCGAGGTATCGGGGCAGAGTTTGAGGTGTCGATGACCCCCGCCCGCGAAGCGGTGCGCCGTCTGGTGGCCGAAGGCGCGCTGACGCTGTCTACATCGGGGCGGGTTGCCACCCCGGAACTTAGCAACGAACGGATCGAAGAACTGGCCGCCCTGCGTAGCCTGATCGAGGTCGAACTGGCCAGCCGTGCCCTGCCGCGTGCGCATATGGCACTGATTGACCGATTGCAGACGATCAATGGCGCTATTTCTGATGCGGTCGATCGTAAGGATGCGGTGGCCTACATCCGCACCAATCTGGAATTTCACCGCACGCTTTATCTGCGGGCACAGGCGCCCGCGATGCTGGCAATGGCGGAAACGGTCTGGCTGCAGCTGGGCCCGACGATGCGTGCCCTTTATGGGCGCCTGCGCCGTACAGAACCGCCGCACTTTCACCGCCTGATCATCGCCGCGCTAAAGGCAGGGGATGAACCCGGGCTGCGGTTGGCGGTGCGGTCGGACGTAACGCAGGGCCTTAAGATGCTGGCCGGTTAAACCAGGGTCCTATCGGTTAGACGTGGGTCCATAAAACAGGGTTATCTATGGTGTAGGCCGCCTTATGGTGCAGGGAATGGAATGCGTTTTTTCCGTCACGAATGCGGGAACAGGCACAGCGCTTCCCTTGTTCGGCAGCGGTCACACCTCTACATGAACAACATGATGAAATTGCCATTCACCTCAAAACGCCCCCGTGTCGCGGTTATTCGTATGCAGGGCATGATCGCGACGGGCGATCGTGCGCCGTTGAACGACGCAGCGATGGGGCCGTTGATCGAACGCGCTTTTCGTAAGGGCAAACCGCAAGCGGTTGCGCTGGTTGTCAACTCGCCCGGTGGATCGCCTGTGCAATCCTCGCTTATTGCGGCGCGTGTGCGACGTCTGGCGGATGAAAAGAAAGTGCCCGTTCATGCCTTCGTTGAGGATGTGGCGGCCTCTGGCGGCTACTGGTTGGCGGCCGCCGCGGACGACATCTATGCCGATCCCGCCTCGATCATTGGGTCTATTGGGGTGATCTCTGCTGGTTTTGGCGCACATGAATTGTTGAACCGTCACGGCGTCGAGCGGCGCGTCTACACATCGGTCAAATCGAAATCGATGCTGGACCCCTTCTTGCCTGAAAAGGCCGAGGATGTTGAGCGGCTAAAGGAAATTCTGGGCGATATGCATGCCGTTTTTGAGGGGTACGTCAAAGACCGCCGAGGTGCGCGCCTGACGGACGATCCCGATCTATTTACAGGTCGAGTCTGGATGGCAGAAAAGGCGCAAGCGCTGGGTTTGATTGATGGTGTCGGTCACGTCACCCCGAAACTCAAAGAGATCTATGGCGACAAGGTGCGCTTTATGGTCTATGGCCGCAAACGGGGATGGATGTCACGCTTTGGCATGCAGTTTGCGCAAGATGCGGCGGGCCTTCTGGAAGAGCGCGCTGCCTATGCGCGCTTCGGGTTGTAAGGCGGGAACGGGAATGCTGTTTAAGATCATCACCTTCTTCCTCATCGGGATGGCTGTTTTGGCCATGTTCGGCAAGGTGAAGATCCCCGGCCAAAAGCGGCTGGCATCTGCCAGATGTAACCGCTGCGGTCGTTTCAAGATCGGCAAGGGCCCGTGCCCTTGCACCAAGGGAGTGCGCTAAGACATGATCGAATGGCTGTATGCGGGGCTGGGGCTGATTATTCTGCTGCTGGCAGGGGATGCTTTGGTGAAAGGGGCGGTGAACCTGTCCCTGCGTATCGGGATCCCGGCACTGATTGTCAGCCTGACGATCGTGGCTTTTGGGACTTCGGCACCGGAATTGCTGATTTCAACCACCGCCGCGCTTGAGGATAAGCCGGGCATTGCGCTGGGCAATGTCATTGGATCCAACATCGCCAATGTGCTGTTGGTTCTGGGCGTACCTGCGCTGATTTCGACCATGCAATCCTCGAAATGCGAAAGCCGCAGCAGCTACTTGCAGATGCTGGCGGGCAGCGTGTTGTTCATTGTGCTGGCTTTTTGCGGCACCTTTACGTGGGTCAGCGGTTTGATCCTGCTGGCGGCGTTGACCATGACGCTGATCTGGGCGCTGCAACACGCCCGTGCACACATCGCGATGGGCGAACACGACGATCTGGAAGATCCCGAAGGCGCGGATCCAGATATGCCGTGGTGGAAAATCACGGTTTATCTGGGCCTTGGCCTGATCGGTTTGCCCTTGGGGGCGGAACTGCTCTTGGATGGGGCTGTCAGCATCGCACGGCTGTTTGGGATTTCCGAAACAGTGATCGGCCTGACACTGGTGGCCATTGGTACTTCGCTGCCGGAATTGGCGACCACCGTTATGGCTGTGCTGCGGCGTCAGGCGGACGTGGCGCTGGGCAATGTGATCGGGTCGAACATGTTCAACCTATTGGCCATCATCGGCGTGACCGCTGTTGTTAGCCCGATCCCTGTCGATCCTGAACTGTTGGAGTTCGATATTTGGGTTATGTTGGCGGCGACGTTGCTGTTGATCCCATTCGTATTCCTGAAACAGAACATCACCCGCCTTTGGGGTGTCTTGCTGACAGGCCTATATGTGGCCTATGTGCTGACGACGTTGCACTAATCCCGCATCTCAGGCGGACAGGAGATCACGATGGCAGTTGCACTGGTAACCGGCGCAGGCAAACGTCTGGGACGCGCGATGGCGCTGTATTTGGCGGGACGTGGCTATGATCTGGCGGTGCATTACGCCAGCTCCGCCGCTGAGGCCGCCGAGGTCGTGGCAGAGGCACGCGCCATGGGCCGCAAGGCAGAGGCATTTCAGGCAGACCTGTTGATCGAGGAAGAGGCCGCTGGCCTGTTCCCTCGCGTCGCCGCTGCATTTGATAGCCCTGTCACCTGTTTGGTGAACAACGCCTCCGTCTTTGAATATGACCGTTTGGAAACGGTCAGCCGCGACAGCTGGGACCGGCATTTGAACTCCAACCTGCGGGCGCCGTTCCTGTTGATTCAGGCAATGGCAGCACAGGTGCCAGAGGCGGTCCGCGATGAAAACGGCGAACTGCTGGCGCAGGGGCTGGTGGTCAACATGGTCGATCAGCGTGTCCGCAAGCTGACGCCAGAGTTCATGACATACACCCTGTCCAAAATGGGGCTGTGGACCCTGACGCAGACGACGGCCCTGTCGTTGGCCCCTCATGTGCGGGTGAATGCCATCGGGCCGGGCAGCACCTTGATCGGAGCGCGGCAGGCGCAGGACCATTTCGATGCACAACGCGCCAATTCGATTTTGCAGCGTGGCCCCAATGTCAGTGATATCGTTGCGGCGCTGGGCTTCTTCCTCGATTCGCCTGCGATTACAGGGCAATTGCTATGTTCTGACGGCGGTCAGCACCTCGCTTGGCAGACCCCCGATATTATCAATAAACGCGGGTAAAAGATGACTCCGTGCCAAAGTTTTGCACGGATGCCGTTTCTGTTACTAAGCCGTTACCAAAAGTTTAACATTATCAATCGCTTGATTGATGTGTAAAAAAGTTTCTTTAAATTACAAATACTTACATATTCGCCTAATTATTAGGCAAATCAACAAAATGGGCAAAAAATAACGAAAAAACGACGTTGCCCAAAACCTATCACCAGACTTATCCACAGAAACAGTGGAAAGGTTTTTCCTTGCCCCGAAGGGCCAAAGATTGCAGCGGGCGAGGGGGAATCATATCTCTGTCTTATGAGTGATTCTTCTGCTGATTCCTTGACCGGCCACGCGCTGATCCAATCCTACCTCAAGACGCTGGATGGCTCGCCGGGGGTGTACCGGATGCTGGATGCGCAGGCGCGTGTGCTGTATGTGGGCAAGGCGCGGAACCTGCGGGCGCGGGTATCGAACTATGCGCGCCCTTCTGGGCATTCGGCGCGGATCGCGCGGATGATCTCAGAAACCGCGTCGATGATGTTTCTGACCACCAAGACAGAGACAGAAGCGCTGCTGCTGGAACAGAACCTGATCAAGCAGCTGAAGCCCAAGTTCAACGTGCTGCTGCGCGATGACAAAAGCTTCCCGAATATTATGGTCACGGATCACGAATACCCGATGATCCGCAAACACCGTGGCGCCAAGAGTGACCGGGGTGCCTATTACGGGCCGTTTGCCAGCGGTGGGGCGGTGAACCGGGTGTTGGACCAGCTGCAAAAGGGATTCTTGCTGCGCACCTGTTCCGATGCGGATTTCCATGCGCGCACGCGGCCCTGTTTGCAGGCGCAGATCAAACGCTGCTCGGCCCCCTGTGTCGGACGGATCAGCCCAAAGGATTACGCCCGAAGCGTCGATGAGGCGCAGCGCTTCTTGTCAGGCAAGTCCACAGAGATTCAGCGGGTGTTGGCGGATCAGATGCAAGAGGCCTCGGCCGCGATGGAGTTTGAGCGCGCTGCCGCTTTGCGCGACCGGATCAAGGCGCTGACGCAGGTGCAGGCCGCTCAGGGGATCAACCCGCAGACCGTGCCCGAAGCGGATGTGATCGCCCTGTATATGGAAAACGGGCAGGCCTGTGTTCAGGTCTTCTTTATCCGTGCCAATCAGAACTGGGGCAACAAAGACTACTACCCCCGTGTTGGCGAAGGGGTCTCTAGCGCTGAGGTGATGGAAGCGTTCATGGGCCAGTTCTATGACAAACGGGATCCGGCGCGGTTGGTGTTGCTGTCCCATGGGATCGAAAACGATGACCTGATGGGAGAGGCCCTTAGCGGCAAGCTGGGCCGCAAGGTTGACATCGCCGTGCCGCAGCGCGGTGAAAAGGCAGAACTGATCGAAAGCGCGTTGCGCAACGCCCGTGAAAGTCTGGCGCGCAAGATGTCGGAAAGTGCGACGCAGGCCAAACTGCTGCGCGGCGTGGCAGAGGCCTTTGACCTCGACGGGCCGCCGGCGCGGATCGAGGTTTACGACAACAGCCATATTCAAGGCACCAATGCGGTGGGCGGCATGATCGTGGCGGGCGCTGATGGTTTCCTGAAGAACCAGTATCGCAAGTTCAACATCCGTGGCGAAGAGCTGACCCCAGGCGATGACTTTGGCATGATGAAAGAGGTGCTGACCCGCCGTTTCAAGCGCCTGCTGAAAGAAGATCCTGATCGTGACAAGGGCATGTGGCCCGATCTGCTGCTGATTGATGGTGGTGCCGGGCAGGTGTCGGCGGTGCAGGAAATTATGGAAGAATACGGGGTTCAGGATATCCCGATGGTTGGTGTGGCCAAAGGTGTGGACCGCGACCATGGCAAGGAAGAGTTCCACCGTCATGGCGAACGGCCCTTTGCGTTGCAGCGCAATGATCCGGTGCTGTATTTCGTGCAACGCCTGCGCGATGAGGCGCACCGATTTGCCATTGGTACCCACCGCGCCAAGCGTGTCAAAGCTATCGGCGCAACACCGTTGGATGAGGTGCCGGGCGTCGGTGCCACCCGCAAGCGGGCGTTGTTGACCCACTTTGGGTCAGCCAAGGCTGTTAGCCGTGCCGCCCTTGCAGATTTGTGTGCTGTGGACGGCATTTCTGCCACTTTGGCGCAGACAATCTACGACTATTTCCATGAAAAAGGCTGATCCCCCTCCTAATGGGGGTAGTCCACTGGTGCGCGCAATGCTTGCATTTTTACCTAATGAAGCGAATAGTGTCCGCAGCGGACTGTGATCTTTTGTCGCTGTGATGATAGATCGGAACAGTGTTTCCGCCAGTTTTGGAGGTGGGCTTTGGGTATGAATTACCTGAAACGGTTGGCATACTCAGTAGCGGTTTTAGGCGTGACTACGGTTTCTGTTTGGGCATCATCCCAAGATCAGATCCGTGTCTCAGGCGCGCTGGCGACCGACGTTCAGACCATCACAATCGAAGAGATCGAGGCCATCGGGCTAACCACGATCTCGGCGAGTTCCCCATCTGATGCAAGCAAGCGCTCCTTCTCGGGTGTCTGGCTGGACGACTTTGTTGCGGCGTACGGCGCGGACACAGTGGCATCAATCAGGTTCACCGCTATCGATTATTATCAAGTTACATTTGACCGCGCTGAATGGGAGCGAAGCAAAATTTTGCTGGCTACCCGTGAAAATGGCAAAGTTCTTGAATTTGAAACGAGAGGCCCAATGCGGGTGATTGTCGACGATTACGACCCCAACGACGAATTGCACCAGGAACTGACCCCTAAATGGATTTGGATGATCACAGAAATTACGTTCAACGACTGATCGGACTTTCTCCTATTCGCCTAGTGATTTTGGTTTTGCTGGGCACCGTCGTCGTCGCAGCCTTGTTCGGCTTTGCTTTGCGTGGCGAACAACAGGCGCGTGATAACGCCCAATCCACTGTGCGCGCGGTCGATGCCGCGCGATTTTCTTTTAAGGTGTCCCAGCTGACGCACCGCGGCCTGCGTTTTTACGATCAAGCGGTGGACAATCAGGACATTGTCGGGCTGCAAGGGGCCAAACGCCTGATCCGCGCGGCAATTGGTTTTACCTCGGCACCGCTGGCGCGGGAACGCTACAATATTCAGGATCTAGAAGATCCGCTGGTGCAGATCGTCACGATCTTCGAAACTGCAGAGCTATCGCCAACGGCTGCCCAACTGGCCCGTTTGGACGGTTTGTTGGGCGATGTCGATCGCGCGACGATGGCATATGAGCAGTCTGAAAATCGGCGCTTTCATCAACAATTGAACCTGATCAGCACGTCTGAATACCGTGGCGCGATGTTGGCGCGGGTGGCGACGGTGTCACTGCTGGCTGCGTTGTTGATCTGTGCTGTGTTGTTGGTTTTCATGCGCGCTGAACAGATACAGGCCAACCGTCGGGTTGAGGCAGAAACAGCGAGCCAGGCGAAATCCGCATTTTTGGCGAACATGAGTCACGAAATCCGCACGCCCATGAACGGGATCGTGGGTTTGATCGAATTGCTGCGTAAATCCCCAATGACGGACGACCAATCGCAGATGGTCGAGAGCATCAACGACTCAGCCTTCTTCCTGCTGCAGATTATCGATGACATTTTAGATGCGGCCAAAATCGACGCTGGAAAGATGGAGCTGGAAAACGAAAGCTTCAACCTGCTGCATTCCGTTGAACGGACGGCCGAAACGTTGGCGATCGCCGCGCGCAAGGCGAACGTGTTGTTTCAGGTTTATGTTGAACCTGATGTGCCCGATTGCATCAAAGGTGACTCCCTACGGCTGCGTCAGGTTTTGCTGAACCTTTTGAGTAACGCGATCAAGTTTTCCAAAGGCACCGAAGACCAGCCGGGTAGGGTTCAGTTGTGGGTCAGTATCGACGAACGCAGCGAAGAGTTGCGGTTTCGCGTTGTCGATACCGGTATCGGCATGAGCGATGAGGTGATTAACCGTATTTTCCAACCGTTCAATCAGGGCGAAGAATCCACCACACGCAAATACGGTGGCACTGGTCTGGGGTTGGTGATTACCCGCAACCTGGTAGAGCTGATGAACGGACGCCTGGATGTGATCAGCTCACCCGGCGAAGGGTCGGAATTTACCGCGGCAATCCCGCTGCAGATCTGTAGCCAGAACGCCAACCTCGCTGATCTGGATGGCGTGTCGCTGTTGCTGCATCTGGATAATGCGTATTTTGCCCATCGGACCGCGGCCAGTTTCGAACGTCGCGGCGCGACGGTTCACATCGCTGCTGAACGTGATGAGCTGTTGGCACGTATGCGCGATTGCAGCGATCAGATGGTCATCGTGTTGGGATTGGATCAGCAGTCTGACAATGACGACGCTCTGCTTGCGTTGCGCGGCTGTGATAGATCGGTTGGGGTTGTTGTTTTGGACCCGACCCGCGGCAATCCCAAGGGGCTATTGGAACCCCATCTTTATATGTCCTACCGCTATCCGATGCACCACAGCGATATTTTGCGCGGCATATCATTGTTGACCGGCCGGGCTGAAACCGCTGCTAATGTTGTGAGCGACAACGGACACGGGACAGCAATCCGCGCTTTGCCAGGTGCAGATGCGCCGAATTCCGGTGTTGAGGATGCGGCGCTGCCAGCCGTGGCAATGGCGCCCACGCAAGCCAAACAGACAATTCCCGAACTGGGCGAGGATGATGACGCCTATCAGGCTCAAAGCCATGACATCGCGCGGGTTCTGGTGATTGAGGACAATCCCCTAAACATACAGGTGCTGACACGGCAGCTGGACCGGCTGGGCTATCACTACGACACCGCGATGAACGGCGCAGAGGGTTTGGAGAAGTGGCGCGCTGGCGGGTTCGATGCAGTGCTGACCGATTGCCAGATGCCGGTAATGGACGGGCTGGATATGACCCGCCGCATCCGCGCCGAAGAAGATGAGGCGGGCCAAGGCGCAATCCCAATCCTAGCGATTTCCGCCTCGGCCCTGCCACAAGAGGCCGAGCGTTCACTGGCCGCAGGCATTTCAGAATATCTGACCAAACCATTGAAAATTGACACGCTGGAACAAACGTTGGCGCGCTGGCTTCCAGATGGAAATGCTGGGGACCGTACCCCGACGGGTGCCTGATCTGGGGCTGAATTTACCAAAAGTTCTGGCCTGTTGCGGCCTAGGTGGGGGCGGCAAATCGACTGATTGTGTGAATGCGCCGCTTCCCCCGCGTGATTAAGCAGGCTATTGAAGGGCATGACCTGGACGATCCCAAATATCCTGACCGTTGCGCGCCTCTTGGCGGCGCCCGGTGTCGCCGTGATGTTCCTCTACTTCACCCGTCCCTATGCGGACTGGTTTGCCCTGATGTTGTTCACTTTGGCGGCTTTGACCGACTGGGTTGATGGATATCTGGCGCGGTCCTGGAATCAGGAAAGCAAGATGGGCGCGATGCTGGATCCGATCGCGGACAAGGCAATGGTGGTGATCGCACTGATGGTCATTGTTGGGTATTCCTCGATGTCGCCTTGGTTGGTTCTGCCTGCAACTGTGATCCTCTTCCGCGAGGTGTTTGTATCCGGTCTGCGTGAATTCCTGGGTGATACTGCTGGTACATTGAAGGTCACTAAACTGGCCAAATGGAAAACCACCGCTCAGATGGTGGCGATTGCGCTGCTGTTTGGGCAGGGGGTGTTTGAACATTATTTCGGCATCAGTATTCTGGGTATGGATGACCAGATTGTTGCGCAAATTCTGGCAGGGGAATTGCCAGATGAATTCGGCCTTGGCTGGAAACTGACCGGCATGGCCTGGGCTGGTAACGTAGGTCTGATCTTGCTGTGGGTTGCCGCGGCATTGACCTTCATCACCGGTGTTGATTACTTCAATAAGGCGCGCCCTTATCTGAAGGACAACTAAAATGGACGTACTCTATTTCGCCTGGGTTCGGGAACGTATCGGCATCCCGCGCGAAACGGTGGACACCAAGGCGACAACCGTGGCTGAGCTGGTCGAAGAGTTGAAAGCGCGCGAAGAGCGGTATGAAGCTGCCTTTGCCGACCTCTCAGCGCTGCGCGTTGCACTGGATCAGGACCTTAGCGATTTTGACGCCTCTTTGGATGGCGTGCGCGAGGTTGCGTTCTTCCCACCGATGACAGGCGGCTGAGGCGCGCGATGGAGATCCGCGTTCAAGAAGCCCCCTTTGATCTGGGCCACGAAGTTGAAACCTTCACCGACCGTCAGGTCAATATGGGCGCTGTTGTCACCTTCACCGGTATTACTCGCGATCTGCCCGGCGCAGGCATGGACCGGATGGAAATGGAACATTACCCCGGCATGACCGAACGCGCGCTGACCCAGATTGCCGAAGAGGCGCTGGCGCGTTGGGATTTGGGCGATGTGCTGATCATTCACCGCTATGGTGTTCTGCGTCCGCAGGACCGGATCATGATGGTCGCCACCGCATCACGCCACCGCGCGCATGCGTTTGAAGCGGCTGAATTTCTGATGGATTACCTGAAATCCCGCGCACCCTTCTGGAAGAAGGAAGTGACGAAAGACGGTGCCGATTGGGTTGCCGCTAAGGATGAGGATGAAAAGGCGCTAGACCGCTGGTGAACAGCAACGCGCCTTTTTCTATGATCGGCAAATAATCAGTCCCGCCATTCATCCATCAAACCGCGCGCGGCCTTGGCCAGTAGCAGGACATCAACACCAACCGCCAGAAACTGTGCGCCCCAGTCGCGGTAGGTTTCGGCTGATCCATCGCTGACCGCCAGAATGCCCGCTGCTTTGTCTGACGCGGCAATACGCGCCAACCCATCCTTGATCGCGGCGCGTACCTCGGGGTGGTCGCTATTGCCTAGATGGCCCATGTCGGCGGCCAGATCTGATGGCCCGATAAAGACGCCATCGACGCCCTCAACAGCCAGAATATCGTCCAGCGCCGCCAGCCCCGCCGCGCTTTCGACCTGAACCAGCAGGCAGATCTGATCGTTGGCGGTTTGGGTGTAGTCAGGGATTGCCGCAAATTGCGATGCACGCGCCAGCGCGGCGCCGGAGCCACGGATGCCTGCGGGCGGGTAGCGGCAGGCGCGCACCAATTCGCGGGCCTGTTCGGCGCTGTCGACCATCGGGATCAGCAGCGTTTGCGCACCCACGTCCAGCACCTGTTTGATCATCCAGTCGGCCCCGATGGGCAGGCGCACGACCCCTTCGGAATGCTTGCCCTCCAACACTTGCAGCTGCGCCATGATGGTGCGCAGGTCATTGGGGGCATGTTCGCCGTCAATCACCAGCCAGTCGAAACCAGCGGTTGCCAGTACCTCAGTCGGGTAGGGATCGGCGAAACCGGCCCAGCAGCCGATGACACGTTCGCCGTTTTTCAGCCGCTGTTTAAAGGTGTTGATCGGCGCGGGCATGATTATCGTCCTTTCAGGTGTCAGAGGCGGGCAGTAGAATTTCCAACCCGTCGTGGCCCACATGCAGCGGGCCGTCCCATGTGCGGCGTACCTCTGCAACCCAATGAGCCTCGGTAAAGTTGGGATCATCGACCGGCACCAGATGGTTTAGCGCCAGGTGCTTCACCGCTGCCTGTGTGGCAATCGCGCCGACCTGATCGGCAGGCGCGTGCGACCGTTCCAGATGATGCCGCAGCCGGTCATCGCCATTGCCCACACGGGCGCAGAGCGCGTCAATGCCGGCGCTGAGCATTGCCTCATGCACCAAGAGGTCGGCGCCTTGGGCAAAGGGCACCATCGCCTCAATCGGTGCGGTGTCACCGGATAGAACAACGCGGTGATCCGCGCCGTCAAACCGTAGGGCGTAGCTGTCGTGGATCGGCGGGTGTTCGTTGCGCAGGGCGTGTAGGGTCAGCGGGCCAAGGGGCTGTGCGCCCTCTTCCAGAACACTGATATCCGCCAGCGCAGCTAGATCGGGGCGGCCTTCGTCGCGCAGGCGCAGGTCAACGTCAAACTGCATCGCGGCAAGGAAGTGGCGCCAGTAGTCCGCCAGCCCCTCTGGCCCGATCACTTTGATGGGGCGTTTCAGGCCAGCGGTCCATGCTGTGTGCAACAGCGGGCCCAGTTCCAGATAGTGATCGGAATGCAGGTGGGTGATGATGATGGCATCCAGTGCCTCTAGCGCCACGCCTGCGTCACAGACCCCACGCGCCGCGCCCAGTCCGGCATCGACCAGAACGGTCAGCCCGTCCATTTGTACCAGCGTCGACGTGGGCATACCCGTGCCGGGCCGGATCGCCGGCCCGCCCTTGGTGCCCAGTAGGACAACGCGGTTCTGGATGTTGTGTTGCGTCATGTGCAGCCCCTCCCCTGACCGCAGCGGAGCGCCCGTCAGGCGCGATCAGAAATCGGGTTCAACGCCGGGCAGATCGACCGCCTTGATCAGATCCCGCAGTTCCTGCCGTGCAGCCACGTTCGAGATGTTGAGGCTGGAAATCCCGATGTCTTTCAGGTCCAACAGGGTCAGGCCACGCGGGAACAATTCGCGGAAGATGACCCGTTCATTGAACCCCGGTGCCACGCGGAAGCCGATGCGCTTGGATAGCATATCCAGCGCCTTGCCCATCTTTTCCTTGTTCACCATGTTCTGCGCGCCCAAGCGGTTGCGCAGCACGATCCAGTCGATCGGTTTCAAACCGGCCTGTGCACGCAACTGGCGCGCGTTCCAGACCATTTCAGAATAGACCGACGGGCCTTGGATCTTTTTGCCCTCACCATCGATTTTGGCCAGCAGGTCAAAATCAACAAAGCTGTCGTTCAGGGGGGTGATCAGGGTATCGGCCAGCGAATGCGCCACTTGGCTGAGGCGGGTGTGCGATCCGGGGCAGTCGATCATGATGAAGTCATGATCCGGCTCCAGCGATGCGATGGCCGCAGATAGGCGGTGGTCATAGGGGTTTTCGCCCGGCTTCAGCTCTGACTGATCAATTTCGGGCAGTTCGTGGTAATTTGGCGTTGGCAGGTCCAAACCGGCCTGAGCCATAAAGGCGCGGCGGTTTTCCACGTAGCGGCCAAAGCTTTTCTGGCGCAGGTCCAGATCCAGCACCCCAACCCGTTTGCCCATGCGGGCCAATGCGGTTGCGATATGCATAGATACGGTGGATTTGCCCGCACCGCCCTTTTCGTTGCCGACAACAATGATGTGTGCCATTGCGATCTGTCCCTTATCTGCCCTTATTTGGCGGTTTTGTCCCAGCGTATGAGGGCGCGCGCCATTTGCAAAGCCTTGTTAGCTTCTTGGACAGACTGAATGACATCTGTTGTCAGGATATGGAAGGGGGCGCGGTGTTTTTCGCGCCCCTCACCGTCGTTAGCGCCGAAAGCGTTATTCTTTGGTAAAGACAAAGCGTAGAGATACAGGCGCTACGCGGGTGATGCTTTCAAGGCTGGCCAGTTCTTTCAGGATGTCGATGGCCGGATCAATGCCCGCCTCATCAGTATCGAGGAAGAGGAAGTCGTTGCTGGTGACCAGAACTTTGTCTTCGGCCAGACGGGCGACGAACAGGGATACGTCCATCTCGACCTCGGTGCCGATCAAGTCCAGCGTTGCCTCGGTCTCTACCACGGTGGTGCCGCCGACGGGCAGAGCCTCAATCGTGGTCAGGTCCAGCGTGCTGGTCAGATCGGCGCTGCCTGCCGCTTTGAACACATGTTCGATCATGCGGCTGTTGCGGATGTCGATGTTGGTTTCCACCGATGACAGGTCGATCGCGACCTTGGCATTGCCTGCCTCATCAACGCTGCCTGACAGTTTGCCGAAATGGTGCACTTCGCCGATGAAGTTGCTTTTGATCGATCCAAACGCCAGACGCGATGCGTCGTTGTCCAGTGTCCAGTTGCCAGCCAGTGCAGCAGTGGTCGAAAGGGTCAGGGCCACAAGGCCGCCAAAAATCGTTTTCATTACAGTCCTCTCCAGATGTGTGAGGGGGACTGTAACGGCGAAATGGTTAACGTGTGGTAACGCTTTGCCTGTCGCGGCTCATCTTCGCGTGACCATAACGTGAGCATGTGCAGGCAAATGTCAGCCGATGTGCAGGCAACAAAAAACCCCGCACAATGGCGGGGTTTTCCGTATCAAATCGATGGTTTGGCTTAGAAGCCCAGACCAGCGTATTTGTTTTTGAATTTCGACACGCGGCCGCCGGCGTCCAGCAGGCGGGCACCGCCACCGGTCCATGCCGGGTGTACGGTGGGGTCGATGTCCAGCGCCAGGGTGTCGCCTTCGGCGCCCCAGGTCGAACGCATCTTGATGATGGTGCCGTCGGTCATCTTTACGTCGATGAAGTGGTAATCGGGGTGGGTATCTGCTTTCATCGAACCAGTCCTTACGCTTTAGCCTTGGGGGCTTTGTAGTTGGTAACTTCGGCGATACGTGCGGATTTACCGCGACGGGCACGCAGGTAGTACAGTTTGGCGCGACGAACGCGGCCACGACGTACAACGGTGATCGAGTCGATGTTGGTCGAGTGCAGCGGGAACACACGTTCCACACCTTCACCGAACGAAATCTTGCGAACAGTGAACGAACCGGCAATGCCTGCGCCGTTTTTACGGCTGATGCAAACGCCTTCGTAGTTCTGAATACGGCTACGGGTGCCTTCGGTCACTTTGAAGCCGACACGGATGGTGTCACCGGCTTTGAAATCGGGAATGTCTTTTCCCAGGGCGGCGATTTGCTCCGCCTCCAGCTGTGCGATCAGGTCCATTGACCATCTCCTTTGATGCTTGCGGTTGTTCCGCAAAGGTGAATGCCGTCCCGAGAGCTCTTGGTCTTCGACCGGGTCCGCCGCAGCGCCCGCCAGAGATAGGATCGTTTTCTTATTTTCTGCAGTCAGGTCCAGAGTGAGGCCGAAGAAGCCCTCAGGAGCATAACAAACAGGTCCGCAAGCCGATTCCGACCGCAGACGGGCGGTGTATAGGGGCAGGTGGGGCAGGGATCAAGCGTTTTGCGCGGGGAAAGCATAGAAAATACGCAGGAAAATAAGGCGACTGGGGCGTGTTTGCGGGGCGTGTTTTCTGCTCCTGTTTACGGGGGGCTGCGAACTCTGCTAGATCGCGTGATCGTCAGGGGCAGGCGCCTCTAAGGGACATAGTGAGGCTGTAGATGAGTGCGCTGGTTCTGTCAGCTGTTGAGCGTTTCCTCGGAGCGACGAGTGGCGAGGAGCGGTGGAATGTGGCGCAGGCACTGGCGCAGGAGCTGGGATGCTCGGCGCTGAACATTGCCAGTGTTTCCGATGCAGATCGTACCATTCAGTCTGCGCGCAGTTCGATGTCGGCGCAGTGGCTGGAGGAATACGTCAGCGAGGGGTTCGTGTCAGTCGATCCGTTGATCATGGGCATGAGCGTAGGCCGCGGTATGCAATGTCGATCGTTGAGCCGTGAACAAATTCTGGCTGGTGCTCACGCTGGGGCAAAGTCCCGTGCCTTATGCGCGGGGCTGGAGCGCTATGGTTATGACCAGCTGTTGGCGCAGACCTATGGTGACAAGGATACTGCGCAAACGCGGCTGGTGGTGTTTGCAGGGGATCTGCGCGAACACGACTTTCACCGAGCCCATACCGCGCACGAGCTGGCGCAGGTTGCCGGTTTGATCGCGTCATTTGTCGATACTGCCGTATATGTGGACCCGGCGCTGTCAGGTGGTGCTGGGCAGCCGGCTTTGTCTACGCGGGAACGGGATGTGCTTGCGCTATTGGCGGTTGGATGTCGCAACGATGAGATTGCCTATCGCCTTGGGATCGCAGAGGTAACAGTGCGGTCGCATGTGACGGCGGCGCGTAAGAAACTTGGCGCCAAAACCCGCGAGCAAGCCTTGGTCGAAGCGATCCGCACCAAGCAGATAACGCCCTGAGGGTGGAGGGTATCGGCGCTGGGTATCGGTTTCGATAGGTTGTGCGAGTGGGGAACCGCCCGATAAAAGCTGCCGCGTAAGAAATTGCACTACATATTAATTTGTTCTGAGGGCGGGCTGGCAAGAAGCGTTGTGCGTCTGCAGGCCCTGTCGTCCCAAGGGGCATCACCGTTATTCAAAAGCTGTCGTGTGGTTTTCCTTCCGATTGCCCCCCGCAGCAAAGCACGCCAGACACCCTCTCTGGCGTGCTTATTTTTATACGTCCTTAGACTTCGACCACTTCGGCGTCCGGTGCGTTTTTCTTCACCGACTCGATCCCGTTGTCGCGGCCAGAGGCGCTGGTGTAGCTTTGCGAGGTGCCGATCACCTGACCGTTTGTGGCCTTGAGGTTGAACATGAACTTGCCCGCGCTGGTTTCCTTGCGTTCATAGCGGTCGTCATCTGCGGCGTTCTTCTGCACTGACGCGATACCGTTTTCGCAGCTGGCTTTCTGTTTGTACCCTTCGGAGGCCAGGATGTTTTCGCCGTTGCCTGCCTTGAGGCGGAAGCGATATTCGCCTGCTTTGTCCTGATAAAGTTCGAATTTTCCGGCCATGTCACTGTCTCCTATGTCTGCCGCACCCTTTGGGTTGCGGATAAATATGATCGCAGAGTGCGGTAAAATCCGTGCGCAATCAACAGTTTCGGGTGCGCCTAGCCCCAGATCAAGATCAACGGCACAAGCGCTGCGTAGGTCGCAAGGGTCAGCCAGTAAAGCACGGGGGCCTCTGCGCGGCTGATAGGTTCCAACAGGTAGGTGGCATGATCGCGCAGGCCAAGCCCGGCCCAGATGGCAAAGAACAGGGCCGATATCCACGCCCACCCCGTTGCGACTGACAGTGCGATGAGGGCGAGGCCGACCCATGCCTTCCATTTGATAGGTGGTTTGGCAGTGACCTTCGGTGCGATGTCTGATGTGACCTGTACAAAGAACCGCCCGCCGTCTGGATCGGCGATCACTTGTGTCGCGCCGTCGTGCAGGTCCATATCAGCGATCACTTGCCCGCCCGCAGCTTCGGCGCGGATGCTTGTTTCTGCATCGGCGTTGAACATAACGGCCCAATATTGCTCTTTGCCGCGAATAGCAGCGTCGGGCACTTGGTAAAGGTGCGCCTTTGCGCTGCCGCTGCCCTCGATCTGCCAGCTGTCATCCGAAAGGGGGCGGAATTGCCAGCCGAATAGTGTTTCATAGAACTCCATCACCTGTGCGGCGTCCGACACGAACAGTGCATGTGATTTCCGTGTGCCGGAGGCGGCGCCCACGTCAGACATGTTCGGTCCCTGATAAACGGTGAACCCCGCCCCCAGCGGGTCGCGGATCAATGCAAACTGACCACCGTTCTGGAAGGTATCTGGCCCCAGCTCTACCTTTGCCCCGTTTGCGCGTGCCAGATCTACCGTGGTGGCGACATCATCCACCTGAATATAAGACATCCAGAAACTAGGCATGCCCATGTCGATGAACGTCTTCGGCATCTGGTAGAGGCCGGCCACAGATGCGTGGTCACAGGTCGCGGTGGCGTAGCCGCCTGCCTCTGAAAACTGCCAGCCAAATGTGGCTGTGTAAAAGGGGCGTGTCACATCGGGGCGATAGCTGGACAGATCTGCCCAGATGAAATGACCGTGCTGTGGCATGTGAACCCCTTATCTCGCTTTGCGTTCCCCAATAGCTGAGCCTTCCGGCGCTTTGGTGCAAGGTCGCGGCGCAAGAAGCGCAAGAAAGGTGAAAAAAGACCTGTGTTAGACCCTATTTGCGGGGCTTCTTGGGCTCCTGCTGGGCGTCATAGCGTTCCCACATATCTGGGCGGCGCTGTTTGGTGATCTCTTCGCTCATCTCTTGGCGCCACTCGGCCACTTTGCCGTGGTGGCCGGACATCAGCACATCAGGGATTGTGCGGTCGTTCCACGCGGCGGGGCGGGTGTATTGGGGGTGCTCCAGCAGGCCGTTGGAATGGCTTTCATCCTCGATACTTTCGGCATTGCCGAGGACATCCGGCAGCAGGCGCACGGTGGCATCCAGCATGGCCTGCGCGGCAATCTCGCCACCCGTTAGGACAAAATCGCCCAGTGACACCTCTTGGATCTGGTAGTGATCCAGCACGCGTTGATCGACGCCTTCAAACCGTCCGCACAGCAGGGTCACACCGTCACAGCCCGCCCAGTGACGCGCCATTGCCTGATCAAACCGGCGCCCGCGCGGCGACAGGTAGACCAGTGGCCAACGGCCCCGCGCGCCCTGCATGGTCTGATCAATCGCGTTGCCCAGCACATCAGGACGCAGCACCATACCCGCGCCGCCACCGGCGGGGGTGTCATCCACGTTGCGGTGTTTGCCGACGCCAAAATCGCGCAGGTTGGTGGTTTCTAACTGCCATTTGCCATCGCGCAGCGCCTTGCCCGTCAGGCTTGCGCCCAGAACACCGGGGAAGGCATCAGGAAACAGCGTGATGATCCGCGCGGTCCACACGCCTGCCAGTCGCGGATTGGTTTCAATCAACTCGCGCGGTTTGAAGGTGGGGCGCACAGCCAGACGGCCGTGGGATTTTGGTTTTGGTTCGGGCGTATCAGTCATGGGCTGCTCTTACCCCGTGCTTGGGTCCGGCGGCAACAGCGCATGTTTGGCGGCGTGCAATGCGGTGCGGTCCATGCCCAGCCGGTTGAGACGTAGGAATTCCGCCCTGAGGGCGGCGTCCTGACCTGCATTCTGGCGCTCGGCGGGTGGCAAGGTATCGATCACCTCTTGTGGGACGTCCATTAGGTCCAGAACCATCGCAGCTGGGCCCTGGGGATGGGCGCGGTAATCTTCTAGCGCGCGGATGTGGACAGGTGTCGGTGCCAAGGCCTGCGCGACCTTGTCCGCATCTTTGCGCAGGTCGAAATTATTCGGGAACAGTTCAGAGAACCGCACAAGGTCATCGCGCAGTCCGGTAGAACGCAGTTGATGCCCATGCACCGATTTCAGCCAGTCCGTACGGTCCCGTACAGAATAGAGGAAGTGCAGATCCATCTGATCGCCAAACCGCCGTTCCAGTCCGGCGCGGATGTCGCGCGCCAACATCCGTGCGGCGGGGTTGATGCCGGTCAGGACTTCGCCATCCACGCCGCGATGGCCGGGCATGATACCGGCGAAATTTTCACGGCTGATGACGATATTACCGGTGTCAGGAAGTGCCTCGGCAAAGCGTTTGAAGCTGCGGCGAAAGGCGCGCCGTGATTCATCTGTCTGCGAGCGAGCGAATTCACGGGCCAAGGCGCCACTGCGCTGCAGCGCACCGGGGCCGTAAAAATGGAAATAGGGTTCCAGAGCGTCGGCTAGACGGGCCAGCTGTGCCTGCAGGCTGGTGGTGCCGGTTTTGTAAAATCCTGCATGAACCAGAATGCGCCGCATCGCCATCTTGCCCCTAATCCCTGTCGATTATTCTGGAAACAGCCCGTCCGGCGGATCGGCAATGATGCGACCTGCGCCCAGATCCACCGTCGGCACCGCCGCGAGGGTGAAGGGCAGTAGCACGGTGGTTTTCAGACCTGGCCCGTGGATTTCCAACAGATCACCTGCGCCGTGGTTCTGCACCGCCTTCACCACGCCGAGTTTGGTGCCGCCGGTGTCAAACACGTCCAGCCCCATCAGGTCGGTGTGGTAAAATTCATCATCCGGCAGCGACGGCAGGCGGTCACGCGGCACGAAGAGTTTCAGCCCGCGCAGCGCGTCGGCCTCTTCCTTGGTGCTGACATCCGACAGACGCACCGACAGGCCGTTCTTGATCACCCGCAACACGCCAACGTCAAAGGAACGGCTGCCGTCCTCGGTCGTCAGGGGATTGTAATCCTCGATCGCGGCAGGATCGGCGGTATAGCTTTTCAGCCGCACCTCACCACGTACGCCAAAGGCCCCAGCGATGGAGCCTACACAGATCAGATCTTCATTCTCGCTCATGGTAGTGAAACCTTCGCTACGCCAGTTGAAACAGTGATAGCGCCTCTGAGGCGTGGGGGCAATTCGATGTGGAGAAGCTGAATGAGCACAGCGCGTTAGCGGCGCTCAATCGGCAGGGCGTTGCGGCGGTCTTCCCAGCCTTTGCGCTCCAACTCGGGGGTGTCGTTCACATCCTCGGGGTAGCCGACGCAGAGGTAGCCCACCAAGAGCCAACCTGCGGGTACGTCAAGGTCACGGTTCAACTGGTCTGGATCCAGAACAGATACCCAGCCCACCCCGATGCCACGGGCGCGGGCGGCCAGCCAGAACAGGTTGATCGCAGACACAACAGAATAGCGGCGCATTTCCGGCATGGTGCCTGCGCCAAGGCCTGCACCTTTTTCGGTGCTTTCATCACAGTAAACGGCCAGTTGCACTGGCGCTTCTTGCATGCCCGACAGTTTCAGCTGCGCATAAAGCGCGGCTTTGTCGTCGCTGTAGCCGGTCAATGCCTCGGCATTGGCGGTCTGATAATTCGCTAAAGCGGCGGCGCGGGCAGCATCGCTTTCCACCCGAATGATCCGCCAGGGTTCTGACAGCCCCACCGAAGGAGCGACCAGAAATGCGTCGAGGCACTGCTGTAGCAGTGCCTCGTCCACAGGATCGCTGCGGAAGTGGCGCACATCGCGTCGCCACCGCAGCAGATCGTCCAGATCGCGCTGGAATGATTCCGGGAAGGTGTGCATCCCAGCGCCCTCTGTTCTTACTCTTCGGCTGCTGCTTCTGCAGCGGCTTCTGCCGCTTCAGCTGCTTTGGCGGCTTTTTCTTCAGCGCGCTCTTGAGCTTTCTTGCCGGGAACAGCTTTTTCAGGGTTGTTGCGGGTTTTCTTCGCCAGAACACCAGCCGCTTCCAGGAAACGCGATACACGGTCGGACGGCTGTGCGCCTTGGTCCAGCCAGTACTGAACGCGTTCCATGTTCAGTTTTACGCGCTCTTCGCTGTCTTTGGGCAGCAGCGGGTTGTAGGTGCCCAGCTTTTCGATGAAGCGGCCGTCACGCGGCATGCGCGAGTCTGCTGCAACAACGCGGTAGAAGGGGCGCTTTTTGGAACCGCCGCGGGCGAGACGAATTTTCATAGCCATGGGTGTATCTCCTATAATGGCGTGTGCACGATTGTGCATATTTGGGTGCACCGGATCGGTGCGGGTTGGGTCGAAGGACAGGGTGGTGCCTGCCCAACGGTTTGTTATTCCTGATGTTTCTTGTGGTGCTGAATGACCTCAGCAATGATGAAATTCAGGAAATTCTTGGCAAACTCGGGGTCCAGATCGGCCCGTTTTGCAAGATCTTCGAGGCGTGCGATCTGTTTGGCCTCACGGGCCGGATCGGACGGTGGCAGATCGTGGGTCGCTTTCAGCTTGCCCACGGCCTGCGTGTGTTTGAACCGCTCGCCCAGAGTGTAGACGAGGATCGCATCCAGACGGTCGATGCTTTCGCGGTGCTCTTTCAGCACCTCGGCGGCGCGGGTCACGGCGTCAGTCAAGTGCAAATCCTTTCGGTTTGAACAGTGGGTCGGCGTAGTTGGCGATCTCCATCTCGATGCCGTGGCTCAGCTGGCTGTCGCGCAGCTGATCGGCGGTGGGATGGCGGTAAACGATGTCGTGGCCGTCAACGGTGGCGGCCTCTGGGTCTTTGATCGCGCCCAGACGTTCTGCCAGACGGATCGAGTCGAGGTTTTTGGGATCGATATACGAAACGGCGGTGTCCCAGTTCATTTCCGCATAGAGGTAGTCACGCACCGCGTGCGTTGCCTCTAGGGCGTAGCCATGACCGGCAACCTCAGGCCAGATGATCCAGGCCAGCTCGGCCTCGGGCCATTTCGCCGGTTTCCAGCCGCCAGCCATGCCCAGCGTCTTGCCGCTGTCGCGATCGTAGATGACCCACATGCCATAGCCGCGGATCTGCCAATGGCCGATCTCTGCCGCGTAGAGCATCCATGTTTCATAATCATTCAGCGGCCCGCCCATGAAACGGGCGCGGTAGCTGGTGAAGGTGGATTTGAAACTGGGGTACGCTTCCGGCGTGGGGCCACGCAGGATCAGGCGTTTGGTTTCCAGAACGGGGATTTCTACAGGCATTATGCGTAGGCCTCCATTCCACCGTTTTCGATGTCTGCAGGGGCCATATGGCGCCAAACCTCGACATCGCCAAAGCGAACGTGACTGAACACGCCGTCTTGTGCCGCCCCCATGCGCTGCGCAACACTGCGCGAGGCGTGGTTTTCTGGCGCGATCAGCGAAATCACCGTCTGCCAGCCAAGGACATCATAGGCGAAGCTACGCGCGGCCAGTGCGGCCTCTGTCGCGTAGCCTTTGCCACCGAAGCCGTCGAACAGATCCCAGCCGATTTCCGGCTCGGGCCAGCCTTCGGGGTTCCACAGGCCAACCATGCCGCATGGCTGTTCAGAGGATTTTTCCACCAGCGTCCAGCGGCCATAGCCCATCAGGTTCCAATGTCCTGCTTCCAACGCCAGATGACGCCAGACCTTTTCACGGTCCATCTGGCCGCCCACATAGCGGGCCCGCTCGGAATCATAGAACGCGCAAAGCGGTTCAAAATCGCTGATCGACGGCGCGCGCAGGATCAGGCGATCTGTTTCCAAGGTGGGGATATGTGTGCTGGTCTGGGTCACGGTGTGTGTCGATCCGGCTGCAATCAGTTGGCGGGGATGAACGGACACTCGTCCAGTTCAAAGATCATGCTGGTGGTTACGCCGCCTGCGTTTGGCTGTGCGTCACGGCTGAGGATGCGGACCTCACGGCAGCCGGTTTTGCGGCGCAGTTCAGTATCCGCGCGGGCAAACAGCTGTGTGTAGCCAAGCGAAGCACCAGTTTCTTCAAAGACCACTTCGGCCTCATCGCGGCGTGCGGTGATGGTGGCGGGGATGCCATCCAGAACCGTGCGGTAATCACCACGCACGGGGCCATCGTTTTGCGGCGCCAAATCAACGGTAACGAAGTCGCCGCAGGCAGCCAGCAACAGTGCCGAAGAAAGGAGAAGGGGTTTCATCGCCATTATCCTATCACTTCTTCTTGCCAAAACCGGACAGGCCACCGGGCAAGCCGCCCAGACCGCCAAGGCCAGGCAGACCGCCGGGCAGGCCTTTGCCGCCGTCCATCGCCTTTGCTGCGGCTTCTAGTGCTTTGGGGTCCATCTGGCTGGGATCCATGCCACCCATTGCGGCCATGTCAGCAGGCGAGCCGCCTTTGCCCATCAGACCTTTCATGGCCTGTTTCATCATCTTGCCTTTGCCCATTTTGCCCATCTTCTTCATCATGTCCGCCATCTGGCGGTGCATTTTCAGAAGTTTGTTCAGGTCGCTGACCTGTTGGCCAGCACCGGCTGCGATACGCTTTTTGCGGCTCGCTTGCAGCAGGGCAGGGTTGGCGCGTTCTTTCTTGGTCATCGACTGGATCAGGGCGATCTGACGTTTGATGATGCTGTCGTCAAAACCGGCGTCCTGCACCTGCTTGGCCATTTTTCCCATGCCGGGCATCATGCCCATGATGCCTTCCATGCCGCCCATTTTCAGCATCTGTTCCAGCTGCATCTTCAGGTCGTTCATGTTGAACTGACCCTTGGTGAAGCGCTTCATCATCCGTTCAGCCTGTTCGGCCTCGATGGTTTCCTGCGCTTTTTCCACCAGGGCAACGATGTCACCCATGCCAAGGATACGGCCCGCGATCCGGTCCGGCTCAAACGTTTCGAGCGCGTCCATCTTTTCGCCAAGGCCGACGTATTTGATCGGTTTGCCAGTGACAGCGCGCATCGACAGAGCTGCACCGCCACGACCGTCACCGTCCATACGGGTCAGCACAACGCCGGAGATGCCGATTTTATTGTCGAACTCTTCTGCCACCTCAACGGCGACCTGACCGGTCAGGCCATCGACGACCAGCAGGGTTTCACGGGGGCTGACGACATCGCGGACATCCTCAACCTCTTGCATCAGAACTTCGTCGATCTGCAGACGACCGGCGGTGTCCAGCATGTAGACATCATAGCCGCCCATGACGGCCTGTTGTTTGGCGCGTTTGGCGATATCCACGGGTTTTTGGCCCGGAACGATCGGCAGGGTGTCCACACCGATCTGCTGGCCCAGAACCGCCAGCTGATCCATCGCTGCCGGACGGTAGACGTCGAGCGAGGCAAGCAGGACGCGTTTGCCGTCTTTTTCCTTCAGCCGTTTGGCCAGCTTACCGGTGGTGGTGGTTTTACCCGAGCCCTGTAGACCGACCATCAGGATCGGGGCGGGCGGGTTGTCCACCTTCAGCGCGCCGGGATCACCTTCGCCGCGCAGCACGTCGATCAGGGCGTCGTGAACGATCTTGACGACCTGCTGACCGGGCGTCACCGATTTGGTGACGGCCTGACCGGTGGCCTGTTCCTGTACTTTCTTAACGAAGTCACGGGCGACGGGTAGGGAAACGTCCGCTTCCAACAGGGCAACGCGCACTTCGCGCAGGGCGGTTTTGACGTCCTCTTCGGACAGGGCGCCCTGTTTGGTCAGACGATCAAAGACGCCGCCAAGGCGTTCAGATAGATTTTCAAACATTGGCGCCGCTCCTAAACTTCACCTAATTCCAACTGCCCTACAGGTAGGCAGCAAAGCCCCATATGCCAATGTCCCCCGTGGGCGAAACTCGCTGACGGGGGGCGATCCTTGCAAAAGCATAGGACCGGAAGACAATAGGGGCTTCCGGATGTTGGGGTGGCGATACGCCGATTGGGGCACAGAGTCAAGCAATGTTGACTCTACCGCTGTTGCGCATCGCCCAACTGACGCCGGATCGCGGGTGATCGACCCATTGGTGATCTCATCTGGCGTTGGCGAACACAACTTGCGCAAGCTGTGCCTGTGTGTGATATTTTGCACAGATCCCAGCGGATCGGGACACACTCTACATATCACATTATATATGAACGGAGAGCAGCATGGAAAACTGGGATGAGGTACGTACCGCCTATCAGGTGGCCAAGATGGGCACAGTGAGTGGTGCGGCAGAGATCCTGGGCGTTCACCATGCGACAGTGATCCGGCACATTGATGCGTTAGAGGCCCGCCTGGGCGTGAAGCTGTTCCAGCGGCACGCGCGTGGTTACACCCCGACCGAGGCGGGGACCGATCTGATGCGTGTGGCCCAGACCACCGATGAGCAACTGAGCCAGCTTGCCAGCCGCGTGAAGGGGCAGGGCAATGATGTGTCGGGGGAGTTGGTCATTACCTCGCTATCCGGTCTGGCGCCGTTGTTAATGCCGGCATTGGCGGACTTTCAGGACAAATACCCCGATGTGATCCTGCGCTTCCTGACCGGCGATCGCCTGTTCCGTCTGGAATATGGCGAAGCGCACGTCGCGATTCGTGCGGGCGCTGTGCCCGAAGAGCCGGACAATGTGGTTCAGCCGCTGATCGAACAGAACACCACGCTTTATGCCGCCAAGAGCTATATCGACCGGTTTGGTATGCCTGAAACGGTGGCGGATTTTGTCAACCACCGCTTTATCTGTGCCGATGATCGCAACAGCCGCGCGCCGTTCATTCGCTGGATATGGGAAAACATCCCAGAAGAAAACATTGTCTTCCGCTCGTCTGATATTCGGGCGTTGCAATTGGCGGTGCATGAAGGGATGGGCATCGGCGTCACCACCACGTGGAGCGCACAGCGCAATTCCGAATTGGTCGAGATTACAGCACATGCCCAGACATGGCCCACACCCCTGTGGTTGGTGACCCACGTGGATTTGCATCGCACCACCAAAGTTCAGGCCTTCCTCAATCATCTTAAGGAATACGCGAAAGACTGGTCCTAATATGTCGCAAGTCATGCGCGGGCATCTGGCGATGCTGTGCTTTTCTGCGTTGGTGGCGGGTTCGTTTTCGTTGGGCTCTCTGGCGGCGAATGAAATGGCGCCTGCTGCGCTGAACGCGGTGCGCTTTGCCATCGCAGCGGCGGTATTGGGGCTGGCTGCCAAGGCGACCGTGGGCCTGCCGCGTGGGATGTGGCAGGCGCCGTGGCGCTACGGCGCGCTGGCTGTGGTGTTTGCCAGCTACTTCATCCTGATGTTTGAGGGGTTGAAAACCGCGCCACCTGTGTCAGCTGCGGCGGTCTTTACCCTGACCCCTATCATGAGCGGTCTGGCGGGGTATATCCTCTTGCGGCAGGTCACCACGCGCCACATGGCATTGGCGCTGTTGATTGGCGCGGTTGGCGCGCTTTGGGTGATCTTTCGCGCGGATCTGTCGTCCCTGTTGGGATTTGAGGTCGGCAAGGGCGAAGCGATTTATTTCATCGGCTGCGCGGCACATGCGATCTACACCCCACTGGTGAAAAAGCTGAACCGCGGTGAAACCGCTTTGCAGTTTTCCTTTGGCGTCACGCTGGCCTGTTTCTTTGTCGCGCTCATTTGGGGTTGGGGCGACCTTGCAGCCACCAACTGGGGCGCGCTGCCGTCGATTGTGTGGATCACTATATTATACGTCGCGCTGGCGGCGTCAGCGGCAACCTTTGTGCTGTTGCAATTCGCCGCCCTGCGCCTGCCTGCGGCCAAGGTGATGGCCTACACCTATCTGGTGCCCTCATGGGTTTTGGTCTGGGAGGTGGCGTTGGGCAACGGTGTGCCACAGATTCTGGTGCTGGGTGGCGTGGCATTGACGATCGTGGCGCTGGTCATGCTGCTGAAGGATGAGGCGCCGGCATAAGGGCAGCATGGCGCGGCGGCTTAATCGCCCGCGACCTCGGTGCCCTCGTCGGACAGCTCAACCTCCAGAAAGCGTTCAAAGGCATCCAGATTGATCGCCTCAAACTGGCCAAAGCTTTGCATCCAAACGCTCGCCTCGCGCAGGGCGTCCGGTTCCAGCTTGCACCATTTCACCCGCCCGCGTTTTTCCTGACTGATCAGACCCGCATTGGCGAGGATCACCAGATGTTTGGAAATCGCGGCCAGCGACACCTCAAACGGGTCCGCCACATCGGTGACGGCCATGTCGTCTTCTAGCAGCATCGACAGGATCTGACGGCGGGTCGGATCGGCGAGGGCAGCAAAGACGGTGTCGAGGGTGGGCTTTTGAACCATGCCTTTGCCTAGCGGTTCTATGCGGGCGCGGTCAATGGGGCGTGGTGGTGTGGTTTGTGGGGCTGAGAAAGATCAACCAAAGGGTTGAATATGGAATTTCGCCCCGATAGGCGCGCTGTTGGCGCTATCGGCGTTTTGGGGGGCGCGACGGGTGTTTTGGTAAGTGTTTTAAATCATAGGCTTAGCGGTCATTCTATGCGCCATTCTGCACTGTTGACTCTGCGCCTTCATCCCCTTAGCAAGGCGCCAGTCATCCATAGGGGCTTTGCGCGTGACCGATCCTGAGCAAAAACAGCGACTAGAAGCGCTGGAAGCGAAGATCGAGGCAGCCAAAGAGGCACAATCACCGGGGCCCCGGGCGGATGAACACTATTCCATGGCCAATCAGGCTTGGCGGATGGTGGTCGAAATGGTTTCCGGTCTTGGGATCGGGTTTGGCATAGGATACGGGCTGGACAGCCTGCTGGGAACGATCCCGATTTTCCTTGTCATATTCACATTGTTGGGTCTAGCGGCGGGTGTGCAGACGATGATCCGCACCGCACGTGAGATCGAAACGAAGAAATTGGCCGAAGAGGCCGAAAAGGATGAGAGGGCATAAGACGTGGCAAGCGAAGCACATGGCGCCGAAGAAGGTGGTCTGGTTTTCCACCCCATGGATCAGTTCATCGTCAAGCCGCTGTTCGGCGGTGACGAGATTGCATGGTACACCATCACCAACGTGACCCTGTGGATGGCGCTGGCTGTTGTTGCGATCATCGCAATGATGGTTGTCGGCACCTCGCGCCGCGCCATGATCCCGTCGCGCAGCCAGTCGATCGGCGAACTGGCCTACGGCTTCATCTACAAGATGGTCGAGGACGTTGCTGGTAAGGACGCGGTAAAGTTCTTCCCCTACATCATGACCCTGTTCCTGTTCATCGTTTTCGCCAACTTCCTTGGCCTGATCCCGATGAGCTTCACCACCACGTCGCACTTCGCTGTGACCATCGCGCTGGCCCTTCTGGTTTTCGTAACCGTGACCGCCGTTGGTTTCATCAAGAACGGCATGTCGTTCCTGGGTCTGTTCTGGGTCAGCTCCGCACCGCTGGCGCTGCGTCCGATCCTGGCGATCATCGAACTGATTTCCTACTTCGTGCGCCCCGTGAGCCACAGCATTCGTCTGGCAGGCAACGTGATGGCCGGCCACGCGGTTATCAAAGTGTTCGCAGGCTTCGCTGCGCTGGCCGTTGTCAGCCCCGTGTCGATCCTGGCGATCACCGCAATGTACGGTCTTGAGGTCCTGGTGGCCTTCATTCAGGCCTACGTCTTTACCATTCTGACCTGTGTGTACCTGAAGGACGCACTGCACCCGTCGCACTAATCGACGGCCACGGTCTGAACACTGAACACCACTTATTCTAACTTCCAATCGTAAGGAGATACACAATGGAAGGTGAACTCGCACACATCGGCGCCGGTCTGGCAGGTCTGGGTACTGGTCTCGCAGCTCTGGGTGTTGGCAACGTTGCTGCTAACTTCCTGGCAGGCGCACTGCGCAACCCGTCGGCAGCAGCGTCGCAGACCGCGACCCTGTTCATCGGCATCGCATTTGCAGAAGCACTGGGCATCTTCTCGTTCCTGGTTGCTCTGCTGCTGATGTTCGCCGTCTAAGCCTTACGGAACACATCCTTACGGCGGGGTGGATGCGGTATCGCATTCACCCCGTGTAACGAAGTTCCCTAAGGAGGACGTTATGGCGAAAGAAACCACCGCCGCACACGGCACCGAGGCAGCTGCTTCGGCACCGGGCATGCCGCAGCTGGACTTCTCCAACTGGGGCAACCAGATTTTCTGGCTTCTGGTCACGCTGGTCGTGATCTATTTCGTCCTGTCGCGCATCGCGCTGCCGCGCATTGCCGCGGTTCTGGCCGAGCGTCAGGGGACCATCACAAACGACATCGCCAAAGCCGAAGAGCTGAAAGCGAAAGCGGTTGAAGCGGAAGAAGCCTACAACAAGGCTCTGGCCGACGCCCGTGCAGAAGCACAGCGCATCGCCGCCGAAACCAAGGCTGAAATGCAGGCCGAACTCGACGCAGCGACCGCCAAGGCCGATGCAGAGATCGCCGGCAAACTGGCCGAAAGTGAAAAAGCTATCGCCGAGATCCGTGCGAACGCCGTGGCCTCCGTTGAAGCGGTTGCCAAGGATACTGCAGCGGAACTCATCACTGCCCTGGGCGGTGAAGCCGATGCCAAAGACGTAGACGCAGCTGTGGCTGCCCGCATGAAAGGGTAAGGGAATGCGTAAACTTGCAACTCTCGTCGCTCTGACCGCGGCCAGCCCCGCCTTTGCTGCTTCTGGCCCGTTCTTCTCGCTGCGCAACACCGATTTCATCGTGTTGCTGGCGTTCATCCTGTTCGTTGCCATCCTGCTGAAGTTCAAAGTTCCGGCCACTATCGCCGGTCTGCTGGACAAACGCGCCGATGACATCAAAAACGAACTGGACGAAGCCCGCGCCCTGCGTGAGGAAGCACAGGGTATCCTGGCTTCTTATGAGCGCAAGTCGAAGGAAGTTCAGGAACAGGCAGACCGCATCGTGGCGCAAGCCAAAGCCGATGCAGCCGCCTTTGCTGAGCAAGCGAAAGCAGATCTGGAAAAGTCGATCGAACGTCGTCTGGCTTCTGCAAAGGACCAGATCGCATCCGCCGAAGCTTCGGCTGTGCGTGACGTGCGTAACGCAGCGATTTCCGTTGCTGTTGCCGCTGCCGGTGACGTTGTCGCCAAGCAGATGAACGCAACCGCCGCGAACAAGCTGATCGACGCTGCCATCAGCGAAGTGGACGCAAAACTGCACTAAGCGGTTTTTGGGACATCGAAATTCAAAACACCCCGTGGCTTCGCTGCGGGGTGTTTTGGTTTTGGAGGGATGCGTGTTTAGCGCAGATGCTTTTCCAAGCGGGTATTGTGCATCATTACGCCTGCGCGTTCGAACTCATTACGTTCCAACGTTGTGAAGTCGTGGCGTAGGAAGAATCGCTTTGCCGCCTCGCTGGCCTCAACATAAAGCCGCTCGAGGCCTGTGGTGCGTGCCTCTGCCTCCAGCGCTTCATAAAGCGCCTCACCGACCCGCGCAGACCGGTGATCGGGATCGCGGTAGAAGCAGTCGATATGGCCGTCTGCCTGCAACTCAATAAAGCCGATGGGGGTGTCGGTGTCAGTGACCGCCACCCAAACCTGATGACCACCACGGGTGATGCGGTTCAAATAGCGTTCGGGGCCCGCGGAAACAGGGCTCCAGGCGTTGAGCTGATCCTGTGAATAGTCCTCCCGCGCAGTGGCCTGCACCGCGCGGTGAAAGATTTGTTCCAGGATTGCTGCGTCCTCGGTCCGAAAGGGACGGATGTGCATGGTCTTGTCCTTTCGGGGACGGTTCGCTTACCTCAGCTGCCGTGATGCGGCCGCGCAGCAGGGTAAACGCCGACGATTTTCAGCTCATTGGTGAAATAGCTCAACTCATCCAAGGCCAGCTGCACATTGGCGTCATCCGGGTGACCCTCAATATCCGCATAGAACTGAGTCGCGGTGAAGGAACCGTTCTTCATGTAGCTTTCCAGCTTGGTCATGTTGACGCCGTTGGTGGCAAATCCACCCATCGCTTTATAAAGCGCTGCGGGAATGTTTCGGACCTCAAACACAAAGGTGGTGATCATCCCACTGTCACCGCGCCGCGCGTGATTGGGCTCACGCGACATGATGACAAAGCGGGTGGTGTTGTGGCCGTGATCCTCAATATCCTTGGCTAGCACGTTCAGCCCGTAAATCTCTGCCGCCAGTTCTGACGCAAGCACGCCGGTTGTGCGATCCTCTCGTTTCGACAGATCGGCAGCGGCACCAGCACTGTCAGCGGCCGCTTCGCCGCGAATCCCATGTTTCTGCAGGAAGTTGGCGGATTGCGGCAGCAGGACCAAATGGGCCTGAACCTTTTCCAGATCAGCGATGTCGACGCCATGATGGGCCATCAGGGCGATGCGGACCCGCACAAAGGTTTCGCCAATGATATGCAGTCCGCTTTCGGGTAGCAGGCGGTGAATATCAGCCACGCGCCCGTAGGTGGAATTCTCAATCGGCAGCATCGCAATGTCCGCATCACCGTTGCGCACAGCGTTGATAACGTCTTCAAACGTGCGGCAGGGCAGGGCTTCCATCTCTGGGTAGGTGTTGCGGCAGGCCTCATGTGAATAGGCGCCTAAGTCCCCCTGAAAGGCGATGCGATTGGTCATAAGTGTTGTTTTCCTGTCAAATAGGGCGCACTAGGGCGTTTGGTCGCGCAAACTATACCTTGCGCAACGATAGGGGAAGCAGGTAGATACGCGCCTGAACTTATGTAACAGACGGGCGACCCATGCTTGATACGATGACCCTTACCAAAGCCGGAGGTGCATTTTGTGGTGCGCTGCTGGTATTCCTGCTTGGCAACTGGGCGGCAGAGGCACTCTACAGCACGCATGCAGGCGGCCATGGTGATCACCATGCGCAGGCTTACGTGATCGACACAGGTGCAGATGACAGCCACGGCCGCGCAGCCGAAGAAGGCCCCGACTTCGCCACCCTGCTGGCCGAAGCGGACGTAGCCAAAGGCGCAAAAGTTTTTGGCAAATGTAAAGCTTGCCACAAACTGGAAGATGGCGCGAACGGCACTGGCCCGCACCTCTTCGGGATTGTAGACCGCGCTGTGTCTTCGGCAGACGGTTTTGCTTACTCGGGCAGCCTGGTGGCTGTGGCGGACACTTGGTCGGTCGACAACCTGAACGGCTTTGTTGAAAACCCCAAGAAATTCGCGCCCGGCACCAAAATGTCCTTCTCTGGCCTGAAGAAAGAGAAAGACCGCGCCAACCTGATCGCCTATCTGCAAAGCCTGCAGTAAGCTGCGATCCCGCGTAGAAATCATGAAAGGCCGCTGCTGATTGCAGCGGTCTTTTTGTTTTGGCGTGCTGGTGCGGCTGGTTCGACGGCATCTTTCTTTGGCAATATGCGGCAAGCGGCTGGCATTGCTTCACTATCCGGTGAGGGGTACCTTGATGTGCCCGTGCCAGCGCTTTAGCTTGAAGTGCAAAGAGGTGCGCGTCATGCGTTCCATCAGCTGGAGGAACTCTCGAATGGTATCACCCAAACCGCAAGCCCGATCCCGTGTGAAAGCCGCTGCGCGTCCTTCGTTTGATGCAAGTAAGGCCTTCTGGCTTGGGGCAGGTGCGACTGTGCTGGGTTTGATGAGCTGGGCGCAGCAGGCTGCGGCAGAAGAGGTGATTACCACTCACGGCTATAACTTCTTTGGTGAACTGGAATATCCGGCTGATTTTGATCATCTGCGCTACGTGAACCCTGACGCCCCAAAGGGGGGGGAGATTTCCACATGGGCACCTGGAACCTTTGACAGCTTCAACCTTTATACCCGCAAGGGTAACGCAGGTGCGTTGGCCACTATTGGCCATGAAAATGTGCTGACGACCTATGCGGATGATCCAACGGCGGTTTACTGTTTCCTCTGTACCACGATGGAATACCCCGAAGGCATCGCATGGGTGGATTTCAACCTGCGTGACGACGTCACCATGGCGGATGGCACACCGTGGACGGGCCATGACCTGAAATTCACCTTTGATCTGTTCATGACCGATGGCCTGCCGTCTTTCCGCGCGGCCTTTGGCGCCTTTGTGGAAGAAGTCGAGGTGTTGGACACCTACAAGGTGCGCTTCCGCTTCTCGCCCGACAGTCCTGAACGTGACCGGATCGGTCTGGCGGGTGGCATGCCCGCCTTTTCGCAGAAGTGGTTTGAAGACAATGACTATAAGCTGCAGGACGCCAATGTGCTGCCGATCATGGGCACCGGCGCCTACATGCTGGACAGCTACGACATCCCCAGCCGCATCACTTATGCACGCAATCCCAACTACTGGGCGGCGGACCTGCCGGTGAATAAGGGGCGCAACAACTTTGACCGGATTCGCGTCGAGTACTTCGGTGATTCTGTCGCTGCTTTTGAGGCGTTCAAGGCGGGGGCCTACACGTTCCGCTCAGAAAACAGCTCCAAGACATGGGCGACGGGCTATGATTTCCCCGGCCTCAACAACGGTTACGTCAAAAAAGAAGAGCTTGCCGACGGTTCGTTGTCGTTGATGCAGAGCTACGTTTTCAACCTGCGCCGAGAGAAGTTTCAGGATCCCCGCGTCCGCGAAGCTGTCGGTCTGATGTTCAATTTCGAATGGTCGAACGAGTCGTTGTTCTATGGTCTCTACGACCGTGTGACCAGTTTTTGGGGCAACTCTGACCTGCAGGCCATCGGCGCGCCGGATGCGGATGAACTGGCGCTGTTGCAGCCGCTGGTCGATCAGGGGCTGCTGGAAGCGTCGATCCTAACGGACGAAGCGGTGATCCCGCCAGTTTCTGGCAGCCGCCAGCTGGACCGCAAGAACCTGCGCCGCGCCTCTGCGCTGTTGGATGAGGCGGGCTGGATGGTTGGCGACGACGGTATGCGCCGCAAGGACGGACAGCTGTTGCAGATCGAATTCCTTGACGACTCCCCAGCCTTTGATCGCATCACCCTGCCGTTTGTCGAAAACCTGAAACGGTTGGGGATCGAGGCAGTGCTGAACCGTGTGGATCCTGCGCAGGCCACTGAGCGCAGCCGTAAGTATGATTTCGACATGACCACCCATAATGGCCGCATGGCGCGTGAGCCTTCGACCAACCTGAAACAGTGGTTCGGCTCCGAAGGTGTGAACGAAAGTTCCCGTAACCTGATGGGCGTTGCGGATCCGGCGGTGGATGCGCTGATCGAACATGTCACGTCTGCGACCAGCAAGGCCGAATTGCAGACCGCGGTTCACGCGCTGGACCGTGTGCTGCGCGCCAAACGGTTCTGGGTGCCGCAGTGGTTCAAGAACAGCCACACCGTTGCCTATTACGACATGTTTGAATACCCCGAACCCCTGACCCCCTTTGCACGGGGCGAATTGGATTTCTGGTGGTTCAACGCAGAAAAGCATGAGGCGCTGATCGCCGCCGGCGCGCTGAGGTAACAAAACAAATGGGTGCCTATATCCTGCGCCGGCTGTTGCTGGTGATCCCGACGCTTCTGGGGGTGATGATCGTCAACTTTGCCCTCGTGCAATTTGTGCCCGGTGGCCCGATCGAACAGATCATTGCCCAGCAACAGGGCGAAGGGAACGTCTTTGAAAGCTTTGACGGTTCAGGGTCCGAGGTATCCGCCACGGATGTCGGCAGCGGCAATGACACCTATCAGGGCGCCCGTGGTCTGCCGCCGGAATATATCGCCGAGTTGGAGGAAGAGTTCGGCTTCGACAAGCCGCCGCTGGAACGGTTCCTGAACATGATGTGGAACTACATCCGGTTTGATTTTGGCGAAAGCTACTTCCGCTCTGCCTCGGTCATTGATCTGGTGATCGAAAAGCTGCCGGTGTCAATCACGCTGGGCCTGTGGTCCACCGTCATCGCCTATCTGGTGTCGATCCCGCTGGGCATCCGCAAGGCGGTGCGCGATGGATCACGCTTTGACACATGGACGTCCGGCCTGATCATCGTGGCCTATGCGATTCCGGGCTTTCTGTTCGCGATCCTGCTGCTGGTTCTGTTCGCCGGCGGATCCTACTGGCAAATCTTCCCGCTACGGGGGCTGACATCGGACAATTGGGATCAGCTGAGCCTTTGGGGCAAGATCGTGGATTACCTCTGGCACATCACGCTGCCGGTTCTGGCGTCGACCATTTCTGCCTTTGCCACGCTGACGCTGCTGACGAAAAACAGCTTCCTTGATGAGATCAAGAAGCAATACGTCATTACCGCCCGTGCCAAGGGGTTGAGCGAACATCGCGTCCTTTATGGCCATGTGTTCCGCAACGCGATGCTGATCGTGATCGCGGGCTTCCCTGCGGTGTTTATCGGCGTCTTTTTCGGTGGGTCGTTGATCATTGAAACGCTGTTCAGCCTGGATGGTCTGGGACGCATGGGCTTTCAGGCGGCGGTGCAACGGGATTATCCGATTGTGTTCGGCTCACTTTTTGTCTTTGGCCTGATCGGGCTGGTGGTCGGGATCATTTCCGATCTGATGTATGTGCTGGTCGATCCGCGCATCGACTTTGAAAAGCGGGAGGGCTGAGGCCATGGCGCGTTTCTTTACCCTGTCGCCCCTCAACCGCCGCCGCTGGTCAAACTTCAAGGCCAACCGCCGCGCCTACTGGTCGCTGATCATCTTTGGCGTTTTGTTCACCATTTCGCTGTTTGCGGAACTGGTGGCGAATGAAAAGCCGATCCTAGTCAGCTATCGCGGTGAGTTGTTTGCGCCCGTGGCGAAGTTCTATCCCGAAACCACCTTTGGCGGCGATTTCCGGACCGAGGCGAAATATACCGATCCCGAAATTGAATGCCTGATCCAAACAGGTGGCGTGCAGGACTGCTGGGATGATCCAGAGGGGATCGTTGAACAGATCGCTGCGGGCACCTATCAGGCCGAAGGGTTCCATGAGGGTTGGACGCTGTGGCCGCCGATCCGCTACAGCTACACCACACAGGCGGACCGCCCCGGCGCGGCACCACTGCCGCCCAATGGCGACAACCTGCTGGGCACCGATGACACCAAACGCGACGTGCTGGCGCGGGTAATCTATGGCTTCCGCCTGTCGATCCTGTTCGCGCTGATCGTCACCACACTGTCCAGCATCATCGGCATCATTGCGGGGGCAGTGCAGGGGTATTTCGGCGGTTGGGTTGATCTGATTTTCCAACGGATTATCGAGATTTGGTCCGGCACCCCGTCGCTCTACGTGATCATCATCCTGTTTGCGATCATCGGGCGAAGTTTCTGGTTGCTGGTCTTTATCACCGTGCTGTTCGGCTGGATCAATCTGGTGGGCGTTGTGCGTGCCGAATTCCTGCGCGCCCGCAATCTGGAATACGTCCGTGCGGCCAAGGCGCTGGGGGTGTCGAACGTCACCATCATGTTCCGCCACATGCTGCCTAATGCGATGGTCGCCACCGTCACGCTGCTGCCCTTCATCGTCACCGGCACTCTGGCGACGCTGGCGGGCCTCGATTTCCTCGGCTTCGGCTTGCCGTCCTCGGCGCCGTCGCTGGGCGAGTTGACCTTGCAGGCGAAACAGAACCTTCAGGCGCCGTGGCTTGGCTTCACCGCGTTTTTTGTCTTTGCCATTATGCTGTCCCTCCTTGTTTTCATCTTCGAGGGTGTGCGCGATGCGTTTGATCCAAGGAAAACCTTTCAATGAGCATTCTTGAGGTCAAAGATCTGACCGTCAGCTTCCGTCAGGAAGGTAAGGTCAACATGGCCGTGAAAGGCGTGTCCTTCACGGTGGATCGCGGCGAAACCGTTGCGCTGGTGGGTGAAAGCGGATCGGGAAAATCGGTGACGGCGATGTCGACTGTGTCGCTCCTCGGTGAAAACGCTACTGTTGGTGGGTCGGTCACCTATGATGGCGCCCAGATGATCGGCGCGTCTGAGGCAGAGCTGCAACGCGTGCGCGGCAACGACATCTCCTTCATCTTTCAGGAACCGATGACGTCCCTGAACCCGCTGCACACGATTGAAAAGCAGTTGGCAGAATCGCTGATGCTGCATCAGGCGATTGCCGCTGATGCGGCGCGGGGGCGGGTGCTGGAATTGCTGGAAAAGGTGGGCATTCGTGACGCTGAAAGTCGCCTGAGCAGCTATCCCCACCAACTGTCCGGTGGGCAACGCCAGCGGGTGATGATTGCGATGGCATTGGCCAATAAACCCGACGTGCTGATCGCGGACGAGCCGACCACCGCGCTGGATGTGACCATTCAGGCGCAGATCCTGGATCTGCTGGTGGAGCTGAAGGAAAGCGAAAACATGGGGCTGTTGTTCATCACCCATGACCTTGGCATCGTGCAGAAGCTGGCCGATCGGGTTTGTGTGATGAAGGACGGTGAGATTGTTGAAACCGGCCCTACGGCTGAGGTGTTTTCCAACCCGCAGCATGAATATACCAAAACGCTGCTGTCAGCCCGTGCCGGTGGTGTTCCGACGCCTGTGTCAGCAACGGCAGAGACGATTCTGACCACGGACCAGTTGCGCGTCTGGTTCCCGATCCAACGTGGGTTTTTCAAACGTACAGTGGGCCATGTAAAGGCGGTGAATGAGGCGTCTTTGTCCCTGCGTGCCGGTGAAACACTTGGCATTGTCGGCGAGTCGGGGTCGGGCAAAACGACGCTGGCCTTGGCGATCATGCGATTGATCGCTTCTGAGGGTGGCATCAATTTTGAGGGACGCGATATTCGCGATCTGTCGACCAAGGCGTTGCGCGCGCTGCGCAAGGACATGCAGATCGTGTTTCAGGATCCTTTCGGCAGCCTGTCGCCCCGAATGAGCTGTGCCCAGATCATCGCCGAAGGGCTGGGTGTGCATGGCACCGACGGTGGTGATCCCCGCGATAAAGTGGCCGCTGTGATGGAAGAGGTGGGGCTGGATCCCGCCACGATGGACCGCTACCCGCATGAGTTTTCCGGCGGTCAGCGTCAGCGGATCGCGATTGCCCGCGCGATGATCCTGAACCCGCGTCTGGTGGTGCTGGATGAACCGACATCGGCGCTGGATATGACGGTGCAGGTGCAGATCGTTGATCTGCTGCGCGATCTGCAACAGCGCTATGGGCTGGCCTATCTGTTTATCAGCCACGACCTGCATGTGGTCCGCGCGATGAGTCACAAGATGATCGTGATGCAGCACGGTGACGTGGTCGAGGCTGGAGAGGCCGAAGCGTTGTTCACCAACCCGCAGACGGAGTATGCGCAAACGCTATTGGCGGCGACGATGTGATTGGGAGCGCCCCGCGTTCGAACCGCGGGGGCGAAGCGAAGCGCCGGCCCCGTTGGGGGCGGTTCGGGCGCTGCCAAATCTTTGATTTGGCATTTTGCTTCTTGCGCTCTGTCTTAAATCGCCGAGCTATGCCCAGCCTTTGACAGATCATAGGCGTCAAAGGCGCGGGCGATCATGCGGGTCAGGGGGCGTGCCGCCTCGGGGATGAACAGGTCGCCATTGCGACGATCCAGCAATCCGGCGAAAGCCTGATCCGCCTCGTCCAGCATACCTTGCAGACGCAGGCGCGAGACATCGAAGCTTTCCATCAACTCCGCACTGTCGATCTTGAAGTCGCACATGATCATCTCGATCATCCGGCTGCGCAGGCGATCCTCATCGGTGAAACGGTGGCCCTTGGTGACCGAAAACCGCCCTTCGCGGATCGCGGCGGTATGCGCGCCAGTGGCCGGTGCGTTCTGAGTGAACCCCTGCGGGAACCGCGAAATGGAAGACGCACCAACCCCGATCAGCACCTCGGCGGTGTCGTCGGTGTAGCCCTGAAAATTCCGGCGCAAACGCCCTGCTTTCTGGGCGATGGTCAGGCCATCGTCCTGCGTGGCGAAGTGGTCGATGCCGATTTCGGCGTAGTTGTCCCAGACAAACAGACGACGGGCGGTTTCAAACAGCTCCAACCGCTCTTCGGGGGTGGGCAGGGCATCCGACGGGATCATCTGCTGGCGTTTGGCCATCCACGGCACATGGGCGTAGCCGTAAAGGGCAACGCGATCAGGTTCCAGCGACAGAAGCTTCTGTACGCTTTCCGTAATGCGTTCTTGGCTTTGGTGCGGCAGGCCAAACAGAATGTCGGCGTTCAGGCTGTAAACACCATGGGACCGGATCGCCTCGACCGCGTCGCGGGTGACGTCATAGCCCTGGATACGGCCGATGGTTTGCTGGATTTCGTCATCAAAATCCTGAACCCCGATCGAAGCGCGGTTCATCCCCGCTGCGGCCAACACCTTCAGGCGGGCATCGTCGATTTCGTTCGGGTCAATCTCGACTGAAAACTCTGCGTTGGGCGCAAAGGGTGCAACGTCCGCGATTGCTTCTGCCAGATCGTTCATCATCTCAGGGCTCAACAAGGTGGGCGTCCCACCGCCCCAATGCAGCCGTGATAGGGTGATGCCGTCCGGCAATTGCTGTTTCAGCAGCTTCAGTTCCGCCTTCAGCGTCTCCAAATAGGCGGCGACGGGAGAATCACTTTGGGTCCCTTGAGTGCGGCAGGCACAGAACCAGCACAACCGGCGACAAAATGGCACATGCACATAGAGAGAGACACTGGATTCAGGTGCCAAGGCACTGATCCAGTTGGCATAATCCGAGCCGTTAACCTCGGTCGAGAAGTGCGGGGCCGTCGGGTAAGATGTGTAACGCGGGACCTTCGCGTCAAACAGTCCCAGTTTGGCAAGTTGCGTTTTCGTTTCCATGCGAATAGCATTTATGAGAACGAGGTCATGCTATCCTTGACCCAGATCAAGCGCGAACGGTCCAATGTACAAAGAGATTTCCCTGCCTGAGGCGCACGATTGTGCGGACTGTCCGATTCGCCACAGGGCTGTTTGTGCCCGTTGCGATGCGGATGAATTGGAACAGCTGGATGCCATAAAATACTATCGCAGCTTTCAGGCAGGTCAGACTGTCGTGTGGTCGGGGGATCAGATGGACTTTGTCGGGTCCGTCGTTTCCGGCATCGCGACCTTGACCCAAACCATGGAAGATGGGCGCACCCAGATGGTTGGCCTGCTGCTGCCCAGCGACTTTGTCGGTCGTCCGGGACGCGAGGGGTCTGCCTATGACGTGGTTGCGACGACCGATCTGGTGATGTGCTGTTTCCGCAAGAAGCCGTTTGAGAAGATGATGGTGGAAACGCCGCATGTTGCTCAGCGTCTGTTGGAAATGACGCTGGATGAACTGGACGCGGCGCGTGAATGGATGCTGGTGCTGGGCCGTAAAACTGCACGTGAAAAGATCGCCAGCCTGTTGTCGATTATCGCGCGCCGTGATGCGACGCTACATTTGCGCCCTGCCAAAGGTAAACTGGTTTTTGATCTGCCGCTAACCCGTGAGGCAATGGCTGATTATCTGGGTCTGACGCTGGAAACCGTGAGCCGCCAAATCTCTGCGCTCAAGCGGGATGGTGTGATCCAACTGGAAGGCAAACGTCACGTGACGGTACCGGATCTGGATCGCCTGCTGATCGAGGCAGGTGATGACAGCGACGGCGGTATGTTTGCCTGATCCGTTATCAATGATGAGTATAGAAAAGGCGGACCTGATGGTCCGCCTTTTGTGTTTTGAAAGCCTGGCTGGGTTTTAATGTGCCATGAAGACTGGCACGGGGGACAGTTCCAGCATGTCCCTTGTCGCACCGCCAAGGATTGCCTCGCGGAAGCGCGAATGCCCATAAGCGCCCATAACCACCAGATCAGAGGCGCCATCCGCGACATGGCGCAGAATGACATCTGCAACGCGCGGCATGGTTTTGGACAGCACGTCGATTTCCGCCCGCACACCGTGGCGGGCCAGAAACTGTGATAGGCGGCCACCGGGATCGGATCGTTCTGGGCCATGTTGCGGGGGATCAATCACCGCAACGCGCACGCGGTCAGCTTCTTGCAGAATTGGCAAGGCCGCCCGGGTTGCGGCCAATGCTTCGGGGCTTTCGTTCCACGCTAGGGTGATCACTTTTGGCGTTACAATGGGTTTCGCCTCGGTCGGGATCACCATCACGGGAATGCCGCCGTCGAACAGCATCGCTTCGACGATACCCTCCAGTTCGATGCCCATGCCTTCGCCATAGGGGCGCGCAGCGATCCCCAGATCGCTGAAGCGGGCGCGATTGCCGATATGGCGTCCCATATCTGCCAGTTGGGTCACGCCGTTGTCTAAACCCCAAAGGATATCTTGGGTGTGCAGGCGGCGTTCGGCTTCTTCGGTTAGCGCTTTCACTTCGTCATGGGCACGTTCAAGCGATTGCTGAATGACCATCGCGTTACCGCCGCCATAATAATATCCCGCTTGGGTCCGATCGACGCCAAGGCAAAGCGCATCAAAGTGTGCGTCATACTTTCGCGCAAGCGCCGCAGATTGATCTATCAAACTGGGCATCAGGTCAGGATCCGACAGCGCAGAGAACAGTGTTTTATAGGCCATTTGCGAAATCTCCTGTCCGAATTGGATGTCGCGCAGCCTAACCTCGGGAAACTGATGCGACTTTGATACGCATCAATGTGCGTTTTGCCCATGTTAGATGATGTTTACAGAGCGGAGTCTTGATGCAGATCAAGGCGCTGAAACGCGTGGAAACGCAAAAAACCGCCAGTCTGGAACCGCCCGCGCGATAAAGAATCACGTGGGTTCAGAGACGAAGGGACGCAAAATGGTTAACTATATCAAGCTGATCGTGCTTGGTTTGGCTGCGCTTGGGGCGCTGATCGCGGCCAACTATGGTCGCGATCTGGCCTACACCGTGAATATGCTGATTGCAGCATCGTTCGCGATCGTGGCCTTTATTTACACACTGCGCCGGACCGATGAGCCGGCTGGTGCAGACGTATCGGGTGAATATCTGGATGGTGTGATCCGCTTCGGCGTGATCGCGACCGCCTTCTGGGGGGTGGTGGGCTTCCTCGTGGGTGTCGTCATCGCATTCCAGCTGGCTTTCCCGGCACTCAACCTCGATTTCATGCAGGGCTACACCAACTTTGGTCGTCTTCGCCCACTGCACACTTCGGCGGTTATTTTCGCATTCGGCGGTAACGCACTGCTGGCCACCTCTTTCTACATTGTACAGCGGACCTCTGCTGCACGTCTTTGGGGCGGCAATCTGGCGTGGTTCGTTTTCTGGGGTTACCAGCTGTTCATCCTGATGGCAGCAACCGGCTACCTCTTGGGTGCAACCAACGCGAAAGAATACGCTGAACCCGAATGGCACATCGACCTGTGGCTGACCATTGTTTGGGTTTGCTACCTGCTGGTCTTTGCTGGCACCATCATGAAGCGGAAAGAGCCCCACATCTACGTGGCAAACTGGTTCTTCCTCGCCTTCATCATCACCATCGCGATGCTGCATATCGTCAACAACCTGGCGATCCCGGTTTCGATCTTCGGCTCCAAGTCGGTTCAGGTCTTCGCCGGTGTTCAGGACGCAATGGTTCAGTGGTGGTACGGCCACAACGCTGTGGGCTTCTTCCTGACCGCGGGTTTCCTCGGCATGATGTACTACTTTGTTCCCAAACAGGCTGAGCGTCCGGTTTATTCCTATAAACTGTCGATCATCCACTTCTGGGCGCTGATCTTCCTGTACATCTGGGCTGGTCCGCACCACCTGCACTACACCGCGCTGCCTGACTGGGCTTCGACCCTTGGCATGGTGTTCTCGGTTGTTCTGTGGATGCCCAGCTGGGGCGGCATGATCAACGGTCTGATGACCCTGTCGGGTGCATGGGACAAGCTGCGCACCGACCCTGTGATCCGTATGATGGTGATCTCGATCGGCTTCTATGGCATGTCGACCTTCGAAGGTCCGATGATGTCGATCCGCGCCGTGAACTCGCTGTCGCACTACACTGACTGGACCATTGGTCACGTACACTCTGGCGCTCTGGGTTGGAACGGCATGATCACCTTTGGTGCGCTGTACTTCCTGGTACCCAAGCTGTGGAACCGCACCGGTCTTTACAGCCTGCGCCTGGTATCCTGGCACTTCTGGCTGGCCACCATCGGCATCATCTTCTACGCCGCCTCCATGTGGGTGACCGGCATCATGGAAGGCCTGATGTGGCGTGAAGTTGATGCAAACGGCTTCCTGGTGAACTCGTTCGCCGACACCGTAAGCGCCAAGTTCCCGATGTATGTTGTGCGCGGCCTGGGTGGGGTTATGTTCCTCGCTGGTGCAATCATCATGTGCTACAACCTCTGGATGACTGTGAAACGCTCCCCTGCCACTGAGGCACAGGGTCCCGTTGCAGTCCCGGCTGAATAAGGAGGGCCGGACAGATGGCAATTCTTGATAAACACGCGATCCTCGAGAAAAACGTTACCCTGTTGGCAATCTTTGCCTTTCTGGTCGTAACCATCGGCGGCATCGTGCAAATCGCACCGCTGTTCTGGCTGGAAAACACCATCGAGGATGTAGAGGGCATGCGCCCCTACACCCCGTTGGAACTGGCTGGCCGTGAAATCTATATGCGCGAAGGCTGCTACGTCTGCCACAGTCAGATGATCCGCCCGATGCGCGATGAACATGAACGTTACGGTCACTATTCGCTGGCTGCGGAATCGAAATACGATCACCCGCACCAGTGGGGCTCCAAACGGACCGGTCCTGATCTGGCCCGTGTTGGTGGTCGCTATTCGGATGAATGGCATGCAGACCACCTGCGCGATCCGCAGGCCGTGGTGCCTGAATCGGTGATGCCGAAGTATGGCTTCCTTGAGCATGCAAAGCTGGACAGCCGTTACATCGGTGAACTGATGGCGACCAACCGTATCGTAGGTGTGCCTTACACCGACGACATGATCGCCAACGCCGAGGCTGACTTTGCCGCTCAGGCGGATCCTGACAGCGACTATGACGGTCTGTTGGAACGCTACGGTGAGGACTCGGTTCAGGTGCGTAACTTCGACGGCACTGCAGAACTGACCGAAGCGGATGCGCTGATCGCCTATCTGCAGATGCTGGGCACCTTGGTTGATTTCTCGACCTTCACCCCTGATGCAAGCCGCTAAGGAGGGATCAGGACATGGAAACCTATTCCCTGCTCAGAGAGTTTGCGGATAGCTGGATGCTCTTGACGCTGTTTGGGTTCTTCATGGGGGTCGTGTTCTTTGTAATGCGCCCCGGAAGCACCAAGACCTACAGCAACGTCGCGGATATCCCCTTCCGGCACGAAGACAAGCCCGCTGTACGCAGCGGTGACGCCAAGGAGGCGTGAGAAATGGCTAAAAAACCAACGCAACACCAAGACGTCGGCACCACGGGCCATTCCTGGGACGGCATCGAGGAACTGAACACGCCGCTGCCGCGCTGGTGGCTGTGGACCTTCTACGCCTGTATCGTGTGGGGCCTCTACTATGTGGCTGCATACCCTGCATGGCCGCTGCTGAAAGAAGCCACCCCCGGCTTCTTGGGCTTCTCGACCCGCGGTGAAGTCGCTCAAGACATCGCCGAGTTCGAAGCCCGTCAGGCGCCGATGAACACCAAGCTGGCTTCGGCCGAGCTGACTGCAATTGCTGATGACGCAGAGCTGGTAGGCTATGCAAACTCGGCCGGTGCTGCAGTTTTCAAAACCTGGTGTGCACAGTGTCACGGTTCCGGTGCAGACGGTGCAGTCGGCTATCCCAGCCTGATCGACGATGATTGGCTCTGGGGTGGTGACATCGAATCGATCCACACCACGATCACTGTTGGCGTGCGTCAGCCCACCGACGAAGACTACCTGCGTCAGTCGGAAATGCCGGCCTTCGGCAAAGACGAACTGCTGGAAGTTGAGCAGATCGATCAGGTCGTGAACTATGTGATGTCTCTGTCGGGTGAACCGAAAGACGCCACAATGGTTGCCGATGGTGCCGTTGTTTTCGAAGAAAACTGCGCATCGTGCCACGGTGAAAGCGGCGAAGGTGACATAGATCAAGGTGCGCCGAAGCTTTCGGATGCAATCTGGCTCTATGGCGGCAGTTACGACGCCATCCGCGAGTCGGTCTACAATGCCCGTTATGGCGCTATGCCAGCCTGGGCAGAGCGCCTCTCCGAGGCAGAGATCCGCGCGGTTGCCACCTACGTCCACACCCGTGGTGGTGGTCAGTAACACCGAAATACCCCGGGGCGTTTCCCGACGCCCCAGGGGCTGGCACCGGCCCTTCCGTCCTGTTCGCGCGTTTCCTGGAAGGCCGGTGCCGCTTTTGTTAGGTATTTGGTTCCGCCCCGCAATTTTGCCGGGGCTTTTTTAATGCCTACGGCCTGAAATGGACGTTTGATTTTGGCCGATCTTGCCCCCTGCACGCAGCCGTGGTTTGGCTGCGCGATGGTCCGCTGAACGATGTTTGGGGTCTCTTCTACCCGTTACCTGACGCGCGCTGGGCTGACCTGTTTGGCGGGTTGCAGTCAGGAAGCTTTGTGCAAAGATGTTAAACATGATCTAATCCTTCTGTGTGCTGTCCTGGTAATCTTTGGCCTGTTAGTTAGGCTTTGACGACTGCACTTAGGATTTTGATATGTAAGGTGGTGTTACATATGGGTTGGCGCTCCCTACCGCCGATGACGGCATTGCGGGCCTTTCTGGCCTTTCATGAAACCGGCAATATGTCTGCCGCTGGTCGGTCGTTGAATGTCAGCCATGCGGCAATATCACAGCAGATCAAGGCCCTAGAGGCGGAGCTGGGGCTGACCCTGCTGGATCGGCGTGGGCGGCAGACCCATCTAACCGCTGCCGGGCAACAGCTGGCAGAGGCAACAGCGCGCGGATTTGGGGAAATGGAGCGCGTGGTTGAGGAGTTGACCGCAGGCGATTCGACGCGGCCCTTGCAAATCTCGGTCACACCGTCGTTTGCCGCAGCTTGGTTGATGCCACGATTGGCGGATTTTCGTAGCAAGCACCCAGATGTTGCGCTGATGATTGATCCCTCGGCAGATCTGAAACCGTTGGAACCGGGCGGGATTGATGTTGCGTTGCGCTATGGCGACGGGATTTGGCCTGGGCTCGCGGTGCGATTATTGGTTCCATCGCCGGTAGTTTTGGTTGCAGCGTCAGATCTGGTGCCCAAAACGCCGGACCTACTGCCCGAAGATTTACTGGGCCTGCCGTGGTTGCAAGAGTTGGGCACGCATGAGGCCAGCAAATTGTTGCGCCAGCGCGGTGTGATGAGCGATCCCGCATTGGGTATGTCGTCGATGCCGGGCAACCTGATGCTTGAGGCGCTGCGCATGGGGCAAGGGGTAGGGGTTTGCGCCCGCGCCTTGATCGAACCTGATATTCAGGCAGGCCGCCTGCGCGTGTTGTTCGAAGAAGACAAAAGTACAGAGCGCGCCAAGGGCTATCATATGGTCACCCGACCCGGTGTGCAGCGTCCGCCGCTAAAGATATTTGCGAATTGGTTGGTGCGACAAAGCGGCCAATAGGTGAATTCCAGATGTGAGTTTGATGCAGGTCAAAGTATTCAGTCGGGTGAGTCTGTGAAAAGATACTGAATTCTCTAGCCAAACGGAGCGAGTCCGTGTCGCAAACCCAACCCGATACCCCCCCGAGCCTTTATGCCGCCCGCGAGCCTGTCTTCCCGCGTCGTGTCAGCGGTGCCTTTCGCAATATGAAATGGGTGATCATGGCGATCACTTTGGGTATCTATTACCTGACGCCTTGGATCCGCTGGGATCGTGGCCCGAATCTGCCTGATCAGGCTGTTTTGGTCGATCTGGCGCACCGCCGCTTCTATTTCTTCTGGATCGAGATCTGGCCGCACGAATTTTACTTTGTTGCCGGCCTCTTGGTGATGGCGGGATTGGGGCTGTTCCTGTTCACCTCGGCATTGGGGCGTGTATGGTGTGGCTATGCCTGTCCACAGACTGTTTGGACCGACCTGTTCATTCTGGTTGAACGCTGGGTCGAGGGCGACCGTAACGCCCGTCTGCGTTTGCACCGTCAGAAAAAGTGGGACGCGCGTAAGCTTCGGCTGCGTGTGACCAAGTTTGTCCTGTGGTTCCTGATCGCGCTGGCCACGGGCGGTGCGTGGGTCTTCTACTTCACCGATGCACCGCAGCTGGCGATGGATCTGGTGACAATGAATGCGCACCCGATTGCTTATTCCACCATGCTGATCCTGACTGCGACCACCTTCTTCTTTGGTGGGATCGCGCGTGAACAGATCTGTATCTACGCGTGCCCCTGGCCGCGTATTCAGGCCGCGATGATGGACGAAGACACCCTGACCATCGGCTACCGCCACTGGCGTGGTGAGCCGCGCGGCAAGCTGAAGGGTAAGAAGGCGCAGGCTGCGGATGCAGCACCGCAGGGTGATTGTATCGACTGTATGGCCTGTGTGAACGTCTGCCCGATGGGCATCGACATTCGCGATGGGCAGCAGATGGAATGTATCACCTGTGGTCTGTGCATCGACGCCTGTGACGATGTGATGGCCAAAATCGGCAAGCCGCGTGGTCTGATCGATTATCTGGCGCTGACCGATGAGACCGCCGAACAGGCTGGCAAACCGCCCAAATCGGTGTGGAAGCACATCTTCCGTCCGCGTACGATCCTCTACACCTCGTTGTGGTCTGCCGTGGGTGTGGCGCTGTTGGTGGCGCTGTTCATTCGTCCGGTCATTGAACTGACCGTCGCACCGGTGCGCAACCCGACCTATGTGCTGTTGTCTGATGGAACCATCCGCAACACCTATGATGTGCGTTTGCGGAACAAAAATGGCGATGATCGCCTGTTCGAGATTACCATTTCCGGCAACGACGACCTGTCGGTCCGCCTAGAAGGTGTCGAAGGGCAGACTGTAAACGTTCCGGCTGATACCATGAGCCTGCAACGTGTCTACGTGACTGCGCCCAAGGGCACAGAGGCGTCGCTGTCAGAACGTGTCGATTTCCGTATTTGGGTCGAAGACACCAGCAATGGGGATCGTGCGTTCAAAGACACTATCTTTAACGGAAAAGGAAACTGACCGTGACCAAGGAACTGACCGGTAAACATGTTCTGGCAATCTTTGTCGTGGCCTTCGGGGTCATCATCGCGGTGAACATCACCCTTGCGGTGAACGCGGTGAAAACCTTCCCTGGGCTGGAGGTAAAGAACTCTTACGTCGCTTCGCAGCAGTTCGACGAACGCAAAGCGGCGCAAGAGGCGCTGGGCTGGGATGTGGCCGGCACCCATGAGGCAGGCGTACTGCGCCTGTCGATCCGCAACGCTGACGGCACCCCTGTTGAGGTGTCGTCGCTCTATGCGGTGCTGGGGCGCGCGACCCATGTGGCCGATGACGTCGAACCTGCCTTTACCTTCGATGGCACGGATTATGTGGCGCCGATGGAATTGGCCGATGGCAACTGGAACCTGCGCATGCGGGCTGAATCGGCGGATGGTACGCCGTTCAATCAGCGCGTCATTGTAAGCGTGGTGCGCTGATCCCATGACCGAAGCCCTGCGTCCCCAACTGGCAGCCTGTCCCGCCTGTGTCGCCGCGCCCTCGGCCGACGCAATTGCTGATGCTAGTGCCCCGACAGAGGCGCGGCTGGCGTTGTCCGTACCTGCGGTGCATTGCGCCGCCTGTATCACCACGGTGGAAAAGGCATTGGCGGCGGTGCCAGGGGTGCGTGAGGCACGGGTCAACCTGACGCTGAAACGGGCATTGGTCGAGGCGGATCCAGAGGTGACGCCAACCCCGCTGATCGCCGCGTTGGAGGATGTGGGTTATCAAGCGCATGAGCTGGATGCAGGCGCGCTGAGCGCGACTGAAACGGATAAGGCAGGGCGCGAACTGTTGATGCGGCTGGCGGTTGCTGGCTTTGCCTCGATGAACGTGATGTTGCTGTCGGTGTCCGTCTGGTCGGGGGCAGAGGCCGCGACGCGGGACATGTTCCACTGGATCTCTGCCGCAATTGCACTGCCGACCATTGTGTTTTCCGGTCAGCCATTTTTCCGCAATGCTTGGTCTGCGCTGAAGGCGGGGCGTCTGAATATGGATGTGCCGATTGTGCTGGCGATTGTGCTGGCGGTTGTCACATCGCTTTGGGAAACCTCGCTGTCGGGCGAACATGCCTATTTTGATGCGGCTCTAACATTGGTGTTTTTCCTGTTGGCGGGCCGTTATCTGGACCATCGCACCCGCGCCGTTGCCCGTTCTGCCGCCGAAGAGCTGGCCGCGCTTGAGGTGCCCCGCGCGATCCTGCTGCGTGACGGCGAAGAGGTAACCGTGCCCGTGGCCGAAGTTGCCGTTGGCGATCTGGTGCTGGTGCGCCCGGGTGGGCGGATGCCGGTGGACGGGGAAATTGTCGAAGGCACCTCAGAACTGGACCGGTCGCTGCTGACGGGTGAAACCCTGCCGGTCTTCGCAGCCGCCGGACAGATCGTGTCCAGCGGGGAGGTCAACCTGACCGGCCCGCTGGTGGTGCGTGCCACCGCCGTGGGTAAGGATACGTCGCTGCATCAGATGGCCGAACTGGTCGCCATCGCGGAATCGGGACGGTCGCGCTACACCTCGCTGGCGGATAGTGCGGCGAAACTCTATGCGCCCGGTGTGCATATCCTGTCGGCGCTTAGCTTCCTTGGTTGGCTGATTTATTCCGGTGACATGCGCACCTCGCTGAATATTGCGGCTGCGGTTTTGATCATCACCTGTCCTTGTGCGTTGGGTCTGGCTGTGCCTGCGGTGACCACTGCGGCCTCTGGCCGGTTGTTCCGCAAGGGAATGCTGATCAAACACTCCACCGCGTTAGAGCGGCTGGCACAGGTAGACACGGTGGTGTTCGACAAAACCGGCACGCTGACCGCTGGCACGCCGGAACTGACCAACCTGTCCGACCATACGCCTGCGCATGTATCTGTGGCGCTGGCATTGGCGGCTGGGTCATCGCACCCGCTGTCACGCGCGCTGGTCGCTGCTGCAGAGGGCGCAGATGTGGCTGAGGTGACAGATCTGCGCGAGGTTCCGGGCTACGGGACCGAGGCGGTTTGGAACGGCAAACAGGTCCGTCTGGGGCGTGCCGCATGGGTGGGCGCGGAAAACGCCAGTGTTAGTGCCGCATTGACCGTTAGCTGGTTGGCGATTGAGGGCGAGGCGCCCGTGGCCTTCACCTTCACCGACCGTCTGCGTGATGGTGCGGCAGAGGCGGTATCTGCCCTGCAAGCGGCAGGTAAGGACGTGTTGCTGATCTCTGGTGATACCACCGGCGCGGTGGAGGCGCTGGCAGACCGGCTGGGCATCAAGAACTGGATGGCCGAGGCACTGCCTGCCGATAAATCCGCGCGGGTGCAGATGCTGACCCAGCAGGACAAAAAGGTGCTGATGGTCGGTGACGGCCTGAACGACACGGCCGCTTTGTCGGCGGCGCATGTGTCTATTTCGCCTGCATCTGCCCTGGATGCGGCGCGGGTGGCATCTGATATCGTGCTGCTGGGCGGGGACCTGTCGCCCATCGCGGATGCGCTGGACACGGCGCAATCGGCGACGAAACGGATCCGCGAAAACTTCCAGATTGCTACGCTTTACAACGTAATCGCTGTGCCGATTGCGGTGATTGGTCTGGCCACACCCTTGGTCGCGGCCTTGGCCATGTCGTCCAGTTCGATTACAGTGTCCTTGAACGCGCTGCGTCTGCGTTAACCACTTCGCGGCAAAACTTGCGCTACCTCAAAGCGGCGGTTTGCAGTCATCGTTAGGGTGCGCGTCTGACCGCCGCTATGGCATCCGCACCAAAGGAACCTTTCGATGGAAATCATCGCCTATCTGATCCCGATCTCCCTCCTTCTTGGGGGCGTGGGGCTTGGCGCTTTTGTCTACACGGTGCGCAGCAATCAGTATGACGACCCCGAGGGCAACAGTCAGCGTATTCTCAGTGATGAGTATGACGACAAGCCGAAAGGCTAACGCTCTGCAGGTCGTCAAAACAAAGCCCCCGCTGGCGTATGCGCAGCGGGGGCTTTGTTTTGTGCTGTTGCGGGGGCGATTTAACCCGGCCCAACCATGAAGCAGGTTACTTGCCGCGCCTGTAGGCGGCGGCAGGCCAGATCGGCCTTTTCCCGTGGCATGCCCATGAACTGCGCGTCAAAGCCTGCTTTGCGTTTCACTACCTTGCGCAGCGAACCGTCCAGCGTGGTCATCTCCGTCAGTGCGGTTTTGACCAGCATCCGTTCTGCCGCATAACGGCTGGGGAAACGGCCCACGTTGATGCCCCAATGGTTGCCGCCCGATGTGGACAGGCGCGCAACCACCTCTTGCCCATCTTCGGTTAGGGTGGGGGTCAGGGTAGGCGCGGGGGCGACAGGTTCGGCGGGCGCGGTGCTGGCCAGAACGACCTCTTTCGCCTCCATTTTGGGTTTGGGGCGGGTGTTTGCTTTGGCTTCTGCTACGGCTTGGTTGATTTCATCACTCAGCGCCAGCAGTACGGGTGCCTTTTCAGGGGCAGCGCCTGGGCGGGCGACGGGGCGTAGGCTCTTCTTCACCGTGGTGACCGTGCGGATGGTTTTGCCAGTGCCGGGTTCTGCGCCATAGACAGGGCGTGCAGGTTTGCGCACCGCCACGCGGGTCGGCGCCTTGCGGAAACCCATGTCCAGCAGCTCCGCTACCCGTTTGTTGCGCGTCGCGGTGGAGCGGCCACCAAAAACGGTTGCAATAATGCGTTCCTTGCCGCGCTCTGCGGAGGCCACCAGATTGAAACCTGCCGCGCGGGTGTAACCGGTCTTGATCCCATCCGCGCCGCGATAGTTTGCAAGCAGGCGGCGGTTGGTGTTGTTCACCTTCTTGACGCCAGCGTCGGTCGATTTGCGTGAGAACAGGTTGTAGTATTCTGGGTAGTCATAAAAGATGTGCCGCCCCAGCGTGGTCATATCCCGTGCGGTGGACATGTGGCCGTTTTGGGTCAAGCCATGAGCGTTCTTGAAGGTGGTGCGCGACATTCCCAGGGCCTTGGCCGTGCGGTTCATCCGGGCTGCGAATGCTTTTTCCGAACCTGAGATCGCTTCGCCGATCGCAGTTGCGGCGTCATTGGCGGATTTGACCGCGGCCGCGCGGATCAGGTAACGCAGCTTGATGCGCTGACCAGCCACCAGCCCCAGTTTCGAGGGTGGTTCAGAGGCTGCATGTTTGGAAATGCGGACCTTGGTGTCCAGACTGATCTCACCGCGCTCTACCGCTTCAAAGGCGATGTAGAGGGTCATCATTTTGGTGAGGGATGCGGGATGCAACCGTGTGTCAGCATTGCGCGAATGGATCACGCGCCCATCGCGGGCGTCGACAACCATCGCTGCATAGGGCGCTGCCTGCACCCGCTGCGGAAGCGCAGCAAAGGTCGTAATGAGGGTGAGAATCAGCATGCCAAATAGAACATGCCGCCCCTGACGGAGTCGTTCGGTAACTGCCATATCTGCCTCTGCACTGCCGGATTTGGTCCGGTCTGGCTAAATTTGCTTTCCCTAAGGCTAGCATAGAGAGGCCTTTGAATAAAGCGCGCATTGTTACATCCGCGTTACCGCTTTCGGATGTAAACAGTGGTCGGAAACGTCAAAATTGGGCAGATTTGGTATCCAATCCCGCCTGTAGCCCTAGGCAGGCCTGACGACACTGAGGTGGCCCTAGTTAAGTGGCTTGAACATATAGGTGGTCGAATCGAGTTGTTGGCCCGTGATGTCTAGGCAGTAACCGGGAATCACCCCAGCGGTCTGAAATCCCAGATCGCGGTAAAGCGGTTCAGCGCTGTCACCGGTGCGGGTGTCTAGGGTTAGCAGGCTCTTGCACATATTCCGCGCTGCCTGTTCCAGATGCTGCATCAACTGCCGCGCCAGACCTTTGCGGCGGTGTGTGGGGTGCACCAACAGTTTGGACACCTCTGCACGATGGGGCTGATTGCCCGGCATCGCGGTGATCAGCGTGACCACTGCAACGGCGCGCCCTGCCTCCACCGCCACAAACAGACGTCGTGCGCCGGTTTGCACCTCTGCCAGCAGGCCCTGCCAGAACGCGCGGGCGTCGCTTAGATCATGAGGCAGGATAAAGCCAACGCTGGCGCCATCCAGCACACAGGCGTGCAAGATGTCGGCTAGGTCATCCAGCCCCGCGCGCAACTCTTCAGCGGTCCATTCGGTGATCATGATCCCTCTCACAGTAAAAACAGGTGATAATGCGCGTCCTCGGCGCTGGTTTCAAAACAGGTGGCGCCGTAGAGCCGGTATCGCAGGCAGTCGCCGGTGTTCAGGTGGTGTGCATGACCCTGGACCGTCACGGCCAACTGTCCCGACAGAAGCAACAGGTGGTGTTCCAGCCCCGCCCGCGGAGGTGCGTCATAGCTCAGCCGTTGGCCAGCAGGCAGGCGGCAGTCCAGCCATTCGCCTGCCAGATCGGCGCTGGGCGGGGAAACCACGCTGCGCTGAAATCCGGTTTTGGGATCAGACCATGATTTGCGTGCCGTGGCAGGAATGACAGCGGGCGCCTGATCCTCCACCAATGCCAAAAGGCGCGACATAGAGGTGCCATAGGCGCGGCACAGCTTGGCAAGCGTATCGGTGGTCGGGCTGACCTGTGCCTTTTCCAAACGGGCCAACGTGGCACGACTGACGCCGGTTTCCTGCGCCAGCTGATCCAGCGTCCACCCTGAGTGGCCGCGCAGCTGGCATAACTGTTGGGCGAGAAGGGTATCCATGGGTTGTTCTCTTAGGGATTCTCAAAAAAGAGAATATTGACCACAAAAGAGAAGGCAACCTTTAGCCTTGTTCAATCCGTTCAATCAACGCTGGCAGCTGCCCCAAGTGATCCAGTGCCTGATATTTGGGCGAAGCGTCTGGGGCAGGGGCCTTTTCAAAGGCCCATTCTTCGCCATGCGGGACGTAAATTCCCCAGCCACCGGCATCCACCATCGGCACGACATCGGATTTCATCGAATTTCCCGCCATCAATCCACGCGCGGCTCCGTCGCCATGATCGGCAAAGATACGGGTGTAAACGGCAGGGGTTTTGTCGCTGACGATTTCGACCCCATCAAACAGATCGCCCAGACCCGACTGTGCCAGTTTGCGTTCCTGATCCAACAGGTCGCCCTTGGTGATCAGCAACACGCGGTGGGTGCTGGCGATGGCCTCTACCGCCTCCTTTGCGTGGGGCAGCAGTTCGATCGGGTGCTGCAACATATCCTGTCCGGCATCGATCAGTTCGCGCAACACCTCACCGGGCACACGATTTTCCGTTACCTCCAAGGCGGTTTCGATCATCGACAGGACAAAGCCCTTCACCCCGAAACCATAGTGGCCCAGATTCCGCCGTTCTGCCGCCAGTAGGCGGTCGCTCAGATGGTCGCCATCCACGTGTTCGCGCAGCAATTCTGCGAATCGGTCCTGCGTGATGCGGAAAAACCGTTCGTTGTGCCAAAGCGTGTCATCGGCATCAAAGCCGATTGTGGTGAGCTTCTGCATGAAAAATACCCTCGAATCGCGTGCCTTCAGGGCCTAGCGGATGGCTGACCTCTTTTCTAACCTAAAACACAGGTTATATAGACCGTTCAAAAGCACGCCGTGCAAAACCTGTAAATGATTGCTGAAGACGTTTCTCATGATTGACCCCAATGTACAGATCACCGTGATGACTTCGGACAAAGACGACGATTTCGGCGGTGACAGCTCTGTCGCGCTTCAGACCCGCCCCAAAACCAAACGCCCGCCGATGTATAAGGTGATGCTGCTGAACGACGACTACACCCCGATGGAATTTGTGGTGCAGATCCTAGAGCGTTTCTTTGGCATGAACCATTCGCAAGCGTTTGAGATCATGCTGACCGTGCACAAAAAGGGCGTTGCCGTCGTGGGCGTGTTCAGCCACGAGATCGCGGAAACCAAGGTGACGCAGGTGATGGATTTCGCCCGCCGCCATCAGCACCCGCTGCAATGCACCATGGAAAAGGAGTGATCCGTTCACGGATCGCCGGTTAATTTGATGTCTCATCCGCGTTTGTCGCTGGCCCTGAACGGGGGCGGTCTGTCCCTGTCTGAGGGGCGCATTGTTGTTTTCGGCGCCCGCAGCGATCTGGATCTGCGTGACCTGCCGCAGGATCAATGTCAGCTGGTGGTGGGGTATAAGCCTGACCACGATCGTTTCGCTGCCGCAGGCTGGGATGTGGTGACCGCGCCGTCAGGCGATTTTGCCACTGGTTTGGTTTTCCTGCCTCGTGCGAAGAAGCTGGCCAAGGCGATGGTGGCCGAGGCGCTGGGCCTTGGCGTGCAGACCTTGGTGATCGACGGGTTGAAGACCGAAGGCATCGACAGCCTGCTGAAAGAGGTGCGCAAGGCCGCACCGCTGCAAAACTCCATCTCCAAGGCGCATGGCAAATTGTTCTGGGTTGCGGCAAGTGATCTGGGCGATGCGCTCAACGCTTGGGCCGCCCCTGCGCGGCAAGAGGTTGGCGATGGGTTGATCACCGCGCCCGGCGTCTTTTCCGCCGATGGCATTGATCCCGCGTCGCGCCTCTTGGTCGATGCGCTGCCTGCGAAACTGGGCAAACATCTGGCCGACCTCGGTGCTGGTTGGGGCTATCTGTCCCGCGCGATCCTATCCCGTGACACGGTGAAATCGCTGGCACTGGTTGAGGCAGATCACACCAGCCTGTCCTGCGCCCGTGAGAACGTGACAGATGAACGGGCGTCGTTTTATTGGGCAGATGCCACCAATTGGCGCTCAGACCGTTTGCTGGACGGGGTGATCATGAACCCGCCGTTTCACACCGGACGGGCGGCAGAACCGCAATTAGGTCAGGCGTTTATCGCCAATGCGGCGCGCAATCTGGCGCTGTCTGGTCAGCTGTGGTTGGTGGCAAACCGCCAATTGCCCTATGAGGCAACACTTGCCCAACTGTTTCTGGATGTGGAAGAAATAGCTGGCGATAACCGATTCAAGGTTCTACATGCGGCGCGCAAGCGTCGCGTGGGCAAAGCGTAAGACGCAACTCTAGTTCAGGCTTCGTTTAGGAGACATCCATGTCATTTGCGATTTCGGGCAAGACGGCCATCGTCACTGGCGGGGCCAACGGCATTGGTCTGGCAATCGGCCGCCACTTCTTGGACAAGGGTGCCAATGTCATCTTTGCCGATATGGATGAGGAAAACCTGATCCGGGAACTTGGCCCGAATGAGGAAGGCAATGCGCATCGCTATTTCGCGGGTGATCTGCGCGAAAAGCTGACGCTAGCGAATCTCCTGTCGGCCACTTTGGATGCCTTTGACAGTGTCGATATTCTGGTCAACGCCTCGCGCCAGATCATCGCCGCCGATCCATTGAACAGTGACGACGCGATGGAGATGATGTTGCAGCAGAACCTGCTGACATCGCTCAAGCTGTCGCAATTGGTGGCGAAGCGGATGATCAAACAGGCGGAAGAGGGTGGTGAAGGCACGGTGGGGACCATCGTAAACATCTCCTGCATCGCGGCACGACGCACCAGCCCAGAGTTGCTGGCCTATTCGGTGTCCACTGCGGCGCTGGATCAGATGACCCGGTCGATGGCCGTGGCGCTGGCACCGAACCGCATTCGGGTGAACGGTCTGGCTTTTGGGTCTGTTATGTCGAACAGCCTGAAGGAAACCCTGCGCGAAAACGGTGAGTTCCGCGATGAAATTGAAAACCGCACCCCACTGGGCCGCATTGCTGCCCCCACTGAATTGACCGAGGCGGCGCAATTCCTGGCCTCTGACGCATCGGGGTTCATGACCGGTCAGATCATGACCGTGGATGGTGGTCGTACGCTGATGGATCCGGTGACGGCACCTGCGCACTGATCTGAGTTAACTGCCCGGGTCACGAAGTGAGCCGGTTCGCGCACCCCAAAATAAAACTGGCCGCCCCCAAGGCGGGCGCGAATTTCCGACGACTGCATAGTACGCAAGCGTTTCGTTTGGATGCGCGGTAGAGCTAGATATCAAGCCGCCTTCGGGGCGGACGCGAACCTCCCGTAGCACTCTTATCTCCACGCGACCTATCGCACGCTTTCCGCCCTTCGCCGCACCTGCTACACCCCTTGCAACAGGATGAAGGAGCGCCGAGATGTCGGAAGAGTTTGCACAGGAAAAGCAACGCGCCAGTACGTGGTTCCGCGAATTGCGGGATCAGATCGTCACCGCCTTTGAGGCGCTAGAGGACAGTCAGGCGACCGGCCCCTTCGCAGATCAACCTGCGGGCCGGTTTGAAGTGACGGAAACCAAACGCGCCTCTGCGGACGGATCAGATGCTGGCGGCGGTTTGATGAGCGTGATGCGCGGCGGCCGTGTGTTCGAAAAGGTCGGCGTGAATATCTCCACCGTTTATGGTGAGTTGGGCGAACGCGCGCAAAACGCCATGGCCGCACGCAAGGGCATTCCGGGGATGAAAGAGGATCCGCGCTTCTGGGCGTCGGGCATTTCGCTGGTCGCACATATGCAGAACCCCCATACCCCTGCGGTGCATATGAACACCCGCATGTTCTGGACCCCGCATGCGTGGTGGTTCGGTGGCGGGTCGGACCTGAACCCCTGCATCGAATATGATGAGGACACGGCGCACTTCCACGCCGTGCAGCAGGAATACTGCGACAAGCACGATACCGCCTTTTATCCGCGGCTGAAGGAATGGGCCGACGAATACTTCTTCGTGCCGCACCGTGGCCGTGCGCGTGGGGTTGGGGGGATCTTCCTTGATGATCACAACTCTGGTGACTGGGAAAAGGATTTTGCCTTCATTCAGGACGTTGGCCGTGCCTTCCTGCCCGCCTTCCTGCCAGTAACGGAAAAGCGCCGGACGCAAGAGTGGTCGGATGCTGACAAGGATCAGCAGCTCCAGCACCGCGGCCTCTATGCGGAATATAACCTTGTTTATGATCGCGGGACCAAGTTCGGTCTGGAAACTGGCCATGACGCCAACGCCGTGTTGATGAGCCTGCCGCCGATGGCGAAGTGGGTTTGATCTGACGCGATGGGCGTGAGGCCCCGGATCACGTCCGGGGCGCGAACAAGGCCACTCCCGCCCCGGGCCTGACCCGGGGCCTCACCGTAAGAAAAAGGCCACGTCGTTTGTAGCGACGCGGCCTTTTCTATTTCGAGGAAAGGGAGGCGTTACGCCGCCAGCCCCTTGCTGCCCATGTCGAGGAATTTCTGGCGACGATCTTTCACCAGTTTCTCACGCGATTGACCGGACAGTTCGTTCAGCATGGTCTGGATCGCGTCACCGACGGCCTTGATCGAGGCGTCTGCGTCACGGTGTGCGCCACCCAGCGGTTCGCCGATCACGCGGTCAGCTACGCCCAGTTTGTTCAGATCCTGCGCGGTCAGGCGCAGGGCCTCGGCCGCTTCGCGCATCTTTTCGGCGTCTTTCCACAGGATCGACGCGCAGCCTTCGGGGCTGATGACCGAGTAAACCGAATGTTCCAGCATCGCCACGCGGTTCGCGGTGGCAAAGGCAACCGCGCCGCCCGATCCGCCTTCGCCGATGACGATGGAAATCAGCGGCACACCGATTTGCAGGCATTTCTCTGTGGAACGCGCGATGGCCTCGGACTGACCACGCTCTTCGGCGCCTTTGCCGGGGTAAGCGCCGGGGGTGTCCACCAGCGTGACGACGGGCAGGTTGAACTTGTCGGCCATTTCCAGCAGACGCACGGCCTTGCGGTAGCCCTCAGGGCGCGCCATGCCGAAGTTGCGTTCAATGCGGCTCTTGGTGTCGTTGCCCTTTTCATGGCCGATCACCACCACGGGGGTGTCACCAAAACGTGCCAGACCGCCCATGACCGCATGGTCATCGGCAAAGTTACGGTCGCCGGCCAGCGGGGTGTATTCGGTGAACAGCGCGTCGATGTAATCTTTGCAATGCGGGCGGTCGGGGTGGCGGGCCACCTGACATTTGCGCCACGGCGTCAGCGACTTGTAGAGGTCGGCCAGCATGTCGGACGCTTTCTTGTCCAGCGCGGCGGCTTCCTCTTCGATGTCCATCTCCTCGTTCTGGCGGGCCATGGCGCGCAGCTCTTCGGCTTTGCCTTCAATCTCGGCAAGCGGGCGTTCAAAGTCGAGGTAGTTGGTCATGTTCTGTCACTCTCCAGTATTGGAACGCAGGATATATGGCGTTGTGCGGCCCTAGATGCAACATCCCAAGTGACGTAAGGGCGTTTGCAGCGGGAAATTCCCCGTAAAATCGCGCATTACAGTACGGGCAACAGCGACGCGACTAGCAAAGCAGCCATCGTGACGTTGAACACCCGCAAGCGTAGTGGTGACGACAGCACGCGACTCATCTGTTGGCCTAGGATGGTCCAGCTGCTGACCGTGGGCAGGTTAATCGCGCCAAAGATCATGGCCACCACCAGCACCGACCACATGCTGCGATCTGGCGCATACAGCGTGATCGCGGTCAGCGCCATTTGCCACGCCTTGGGGTTCACCCACTGAAAGGCCGCAGCCTGTAGGAAGGTCATCGGTTTGCCCGTACGCCCGCTGGTGTCTGGCATGCCGGCATTTGCGATTTTCCACGCCAGCCATAGCAGATAGGCGATGCCAGCCACTTTCAGCACGGTGTAGGTCACAGGGACCGCATCAAACAGCCCCATCAACCCGACGCCGACCAATGCCACCATCACCGTGAACCCAACCGCGATCCCCAGCATATGCGGGATTGACCGGCGAAACCCGTAGTTCGCGCCAGAGGTCATCAGCATCAGGTTATTCGGCCCCGGCGTGACCGAGGTGACAAAAGCAAAGGCGGCGAGGGCGGGGATCAGGTCGTAAGTCATGACGGCAACATTATGCTGGTGATTGCGCCATGAAATTGCGATTGATGGTGTGTGATAGGAAAAGGTGCAACTAATGGCGAAGCAGGACCGAATTAACGACAAGATATTGCAAGAGTTGTCGCGCGATGGCCGCCTGTCCAATCTGGAACTGGCGGATCGTGTGGGCCTGTCGCCTTCGGCCTGTCTGCGTCGGGTGCAAGAGCTGGAGCGCAGCGGCGTCATTCAGGGCTACCGCGCGGTGATCAGCCCAGCAGCGCGGGATGTAGGGTTCGTGGCTTATATGACCGTGGGGCTGAACCTGCACACCAAACAGGCGCAGGAGGCATTTGAACGCTCGATCGCGTTGGCGCCTGAGGTGCGGGAGTGTCACAACATTACCGGCACGGTTGAATACCTGCTGCGGGTCGAGGCGCGCGATCTGGTGGATTACAAACGTTTTCACACCGATGTTCTGGGCACGCTGGATCAGGTGAATTCGATCACCACCTTTGTCGTCATGGGATCCCCTAAGGATGAGAGGGCTTGAGTGTGTTGGGGCTTTGCCCCCTGCGCCTGTGGCGCATTCCCCCAGAGTATTTTTGGAACATTGAAAAGGCGCGGGGCAGGTCAGCAAGACTTGTTCATCCTAGGTGAGGCATTCAGGTCATGCGAAATGAGATGAGGGCGTGATGAGCCAGAATTACGAGGACCGGATTCGCCGTGTGGTGCGCTATATCCACGAAAACCCCGCGGGGGATCTGTCGCTGGATCGTCTGGCGGATGTGGCGGCGATGTCGCGGTTTCACTGGCACCGGGTGTTTCACGCCATGATGGGGGAAACCTGCGCCGATATGGTGCGGCGGGTGCGGCTGCATCAGGCGTCATTGATGTTAGCGCGTGGTGAATTGCCTGTGGCCGAGGTGGCCCGGCAGGTGGGCTATCCCACCCCGCAGAGCTTTGGCCGTGCCTTCCGTGCCGCCTATGGCGTGACCCCTCTGACGTTTCGCAAACAAGGCGTGCCGCTGGTGGCGCTGCGCCAGATGAAACCAGAGGAGTTCAGGATGTTTGAAGTTGTGATTGAAGAGCGTAAGGAAGCGCGGTTTGCGGGGCTGTCCCATGAGGGGTCTTATAACGGTATCGGTGCCAAGTTTGAGGAATTGGCAGCCTTGGCCACCACGCGGGGGCTGTGGCCGCAGATGCAGGGTATGGTGGGGATCTACTGCCATGATCCGAGCGAAACGCCAGAGGCGGACCTGCGCAGCTATGCGGCGCTGATTCTGGGGCCAGACGCGGATGTGCCAGAGGGGCTGGAGGCGCAGACATATCCCGCCGGTCGGGTGGCGAAGCTGACCTACAAGGGACCCTATTCCAACATGTCAGAGGCCTATCATTACCTTTACGGCCGCTGGTTGCCCGAAAGTGGGGAAGAGGCGGCGGACCTGGCGCCGTTTGAGGTCTATTTGAATTCCCCCATCGACACGGCGGCAGAGGATCTGCTGACCGAGGTCTGTGTCGTTTTGAAATGACGCGCTAGGTCGCGTGCAACCCATGAAAAAGGGCGCCCGTGCAGGGGCGCCCTTTGTTTTTGATGTTGTGGCACAGTCTTAGCTGTTTGCGATCAGCTCGGCCTGGGCAACGATCACCTCGGCCTGTTTGATGGATGCGATGTCCACCAGACGGCCTTTGTAAACAGTGGCGCCTTCGCCGTTGGCTTTGGCCTGTTCCATCGCCGCCAGAATTTCGCGCGCTTCGGTCACGGCCTCCTCGGACGGGGTGAACACTTCGTTTGCCAGTGCGATCTGTTTGGGGTGGATGGCCCATTTGCCAACCATGCCCAGCGTGGCCGAACGTTTCGCCTGCGCGATGTAGCCTTCATCATCGGAGAAGTCGCCGAACGGACCGTCCACCGGCAGAACACCGTGGGTGCGGCAGGCGGCGACGATGGCGGCCTGTGCCCAGTGCCACGGATCGGACCAGTGTTTTTGGCCTTCGTGCAGCATGTAGTAGTTTTCCTGCGTGCCGCCGATGCCGGTGGTCTGCATACCCATGGAGGCGGCGAAGTCCGCAGCGCCCAGGCTCATCGCGGCCATACGGGGGGAGGCTGCGGCGATCTCTTCGACGTGGGCGATGCCGGCGGCGGATTCGATGATCACCTCAAAATCGATGCGCTTGGTGCGGCCTTTGGCAGCCTCAATCGCGGTGACCAGCGCGTCAACGGCGTAGATGTCTGCGGCGCAGCCCACTTTGGGGATCATGATCTGATCCAGACGGTCGCCGGTTTGTTCCATCAGGTCCACAACATCGCGGTACCAATACGGGGTGTCGAGGCCGTTGATACGGACCGAAATAGTCTTGTTGCCCCAGTCGATGGTGTTGATCGCCTCAATCGCGTTGGCGCGGGCCATGTCCTTGTCCGAAGGCGCGACCGAATCTTCGAGGTCGATGTTGATCACATCCGCAGCGGACGCCGCCATTTTGGCGAACAGTTTGGTGTTCGAGGCCGGGCCGAACAGCTGACAGCGGTTGGGGCGGGCAGGTGCAGCGGGTTGCAGGCGGAAGCTCATATCGCGATTCCTCTGAGTAACGAAATTACAGATTGATTTGAGATAGGGTTATTAAATTGCGCGATGCCTCGCAAGGTTATTTTGCAGCTGCGGCATTTTACGATACGTGACGGTGATTAATTCGGAAGCAGAGTGAAAACTTGAAAGATGCTCCCGATTTTTTGCGCATTTGTGATGATATTTTGTGTGGCGGTGCAGAATTTACTCAAATTCGCAAAACAATCCCGCGCGAAAGCCGGAAAACTGCGTCGGCTACATGAAGGAAAGGCGCGACCATGATCAAGACACCCTATCTGCTGTTCCTGGGCGACGCGCCCGACCAACTGGCGGCCAAAGTGGCCCAAGGCATCAAGGACTGGCGTCCTGAGTTCGCCGTTGGCCAATTCCGTATGGACGGCTGCAAGGCCGATATGGGCCTGCCGGACATGACGCTGGAAGAGGCGAAAGCCGCTGGCGCCAAGACGCTGGTGATCGGCGTGGCCAACCGTGGCGGCGTGATCAGCCAAGCGTGGAAAAAGGTGCTGGTTACGGCACTGGAAGAGGGTTTCGATCTGGCGTCCGGCCTGCACAACCTGCTGCAGGACGAAGAGGATCTGGTTGCCGTGGCCAAAGCCACCGGTCAGGACCTGCACGATGTCCGCGTGCCCGAGGTGGATTACCCAATTGCCAACGGCAAGAAACGCACCGGTAAACGTCTGCTGGCGGTCGGCACCGACTGTTCCGTGGGCAAGATGTACACCGCCCTGTGCATGGAAAAGGAAATGCGTGAACGCGGGATGAAAGCATCCTTCCGCGCCACCGGCCAGACGGGCATCCTGATCACCGGCGACGGTGTGCCGCTGGACGCGGTGATTGCCGATTTCATGGCGGGTTCCGTTGAATACATCACCCCCGACAATGACGCCGATCACTGGGACATCATCGAAGGGCAGGGCAGCCTGTTCCACGTGTCCTACTCGGGCGTGACCATGGCGCTGATCCACGGTGGTCAACCCGACGCGCTGGTGGTGTGTCATGAACCGACCCGCGATCATATGCGCGGTCTGCCCGATTACCAACTGCCGACGCTGGAAGCGGTGCGCGACATGGCGCTGTCGCTGGCCAAGGTGGCAAACCCTGCCTGTCAGGTTGTCGGCTATTCGATCAACACCCAGAACATGCCCGAGGATGAGGCGCGCGCCTATTGCGCCAAGGTCGAGGCAGAGCTGGGCCTGCCCGCCACCGATCCGTTCCGCTTTGGTGCGGGCAAACTGGTGGATGCGTTGGACGCGATCTGATCTAATCCTTTCTGAGAGGCCGGAGTGTGCAGAACCCTCCGGCCTTTTGAGTATTTGAAGAACATTGAAAGTGGGAGGATGGCGCGTGACCATCACCGTTCAGAAAGACGTCTTTAAACTGGCGCAGGTCTTTACCATCAGCCGCGGCAGCCGCACCGAAGCACAGGTGCTGACGGTGCGCGTGGAACGGGACGGTCATGTCGGTTGGGGCGAATGCGTACCTTATGCGCGCTACAATGAAACACTGGATTCTGTCGCTGCTGAAATCGCATCGCTGCATAGTGACGTGACGCGCGAGGCCTTGCAGGGGTTGCTACCCGCTGGCGCGGCGCGCAATGCGGTGGATTGTGCGCTGTGGGATCTTGAGGCGAAACAGGCCGGAAAGCGCGTTTGGGAATTGGCTGGACTGCCTGCGCCGCGTCCTGAAATCACCGCTTACACTTTGTCGCTGGCCGCACCCGAAGAGATGCGCGAACAGGCGGCGAAGAACGCCCATCGTCCGTTGCTGAAGATCAAGTTGGGCACGCCCGATGATATGGCCCGTCTAGAGGCCGTACGCGCCGGCGCGCCGGATGCGCGGATTATTGTGGACGCCAACGAGGGGTGGAGCGCTGAGGTCTACGCCGATCTGGCGCCGCATCTGGTGCGTTTGGGCGTTGATCTGGTCGAACAACCATTGCCCGCAGGCGAAGATGATGCGCTGATCGGCATGGAACGCCCCGTTCCCGTTTGCGCCGACGAAAGCTGCCACGACCGCACGTCGCTGCCCAAGCTCAAAGGCAAATATGACGTGGTGAACATCAAGCTCGATAAAACCGGCGGGCTGACCGAGGCGTTGAAACTGCGCGAAGCGGCGCTGGCTGAGGGTTACAAGGTAATGGTTGGCTGTATGGTCGGATCCTCGCTGGCGATGGCACCTGCGACCCTTGTGGCACAGGGCGCGATGGTCACTGATCTGGATGGCCCGCTGTTGCTGGCCGAAGATCGCGACTGCCCGCTGCGTTTTGATGATGCGGGGGTGCATGGGCCTGATGCGGCGCTTTGGGGGTGATCGTTGCGGGGCGCCGGTTTAACCGCGCCCTGCGATTTGGGTCAGGAAAACGCCTGCGCCCATCACCGCAATTCCGGCCATGCGGGTTGCGGTCAACGGGTTCGGCGTTGCGCCAAACAGGCCGAAATGGTCGATGATCGCGGCCGAAATCAGCTGCCCCAGCAGCACAAAGAACACCGCATTGCCGACCCCGAAACTGGGGGCAATCCAGGTGATCGACAAAACGTAAAAGGCAATCAGACTGCCGCCCAGAAACAGATGCGGCGGCGCGCTCAGCGCGCCCCTCATCGAGGCGCCTGTTGTCAGGTTTGCAACCGCGAACACCACCAGTGCCGTGGACAGGGCCACAACAAAAAGGATCACCGCTGCCGCCACCGGCGACCCCAATTTTTGCCCCAGCGCAGCGTTCAGCGCGGCCAACATGGGCACGCCGATCCCGGCGATCAGCATAATCAAGGCAGAGTGTGTCGCAGGCATCGGTACTTCCCCTTTGTGAGATTTGCCGTTAGGCCGATAACCAAGCCAAAACAGGAGAGGGGCACCGCGTCAATCATCGACAGGGGCCTAGCATAGGAGAAACAGCATGACCCGTACCGTATTTGTAAATGGCGAATACCTGCCAGAGACCGAGGCCAAAGTGTCGATCTTTGACCGTGGTTTCCTGATGGCGGATGGCGTTTATGAAGTCACCAGTGTTCTGGGCGGCAAGCTGATTGATTTTGAAGGCCACGCTAAACGTCTGGAACGTTCGCTGAATGAACTGGATATGCAGAAGCCCGAAGAATTTGATGATCTCTTGGACATCCACCGCAAACTGGTCGAGCTGAACGGCATCGAAGAGGGCATGATCTACCTGCAGATCACCCGTGGCGCGCCGGATGATCGTGATTTCGTCTTCCCCGATCCCGAAGCGACCCGCCCGACGCTGGTACTGTTCACCCAGAACAAACCCGGTCTGGCGGCAAATCCTGTGGCTGACAAAGGCATCAAAGTGATCTCGATCGAGGATATCCGTTGGGGCCGTCGTGATATTAAAACCGTACAGCTTCTCTACCCGTCGATGGGCAAGATGATGGCCAAGAAGGCAGGCTGCGATGATGCGTGGATGGTTGAGGATGGCTATGTGACCGAAGGCACCTCTAACAACGCCTATATCGTCAAGGATGGTAAAATCATCACCCGTGGACTTAGCAACGACATCCTGCACGGCATCACCCGCGCCGCTGTTCTGCGCTTTGCCCAAGAGGCGCAGATGGAAGTGGTTGAACGCCCCTACACGATCGAAGAAGCACAGGCTGCGGATGAGGCGTTTGTAACCTCGGCCTCGACCTTCGTTATGCCGGTTGTAGAAATCGATGGCGCCGCTGTTGGCGATGGTCAGGTTGGCCCCGTGGCCAAACGCCTGCGCGAGATCTATTTGGACGAAAGCCTGAAGACCGCAATCTGAGGTCTGAGGCGATCATTTTACGTAAATATCAAGGCGCTCCTTCGGGGCGCCTTTTTTCGTTGTGACATACACTTAGCCTACGACGGCCTGCGGAATAAGGCATCAATATCAAAAAGATATATGTAATATATACGATTATAATCCTTAGCATTTGCGCTTTTCAGTTGAAATGCTTGTGGGATTGCAGATAACCAACTGCCGGGGCAACTCATGTGAGTGGCGCTGTTTCAGCGAGAGTTGCCCTAGGCTTCTGTCCGCCGGGGGGCGGGCAGAAGCTGCCTATAGGTTGTATCGCGATAGGGCGTGTTTGAAACCGCTCAGGATTTGGGTTCGCCGACGTTTTCTGCAAACGCCTGTTTGAACTCAGCCTGCTTTTCCGGGCTGGCGTCGGTCTGGTAGTTCGCCTTCCACTCATCCATGGTCATGCCATAGAAAATTTCGCGCGCTTCGTTTTTGTCCATTTCAATCCCGCGTTCGTTGGCAGCTTCCTGATACCAGCGGCTCAGGCAGTTGCGGCAAAATCCGGCGAGGTTCATCATGTCGATGTTCTGCACATCGGTGCGCTTTTCCATCAGGTGTTCGCGCAGTGTGCGGAAGGCTGCGGCTTCCAGCTCAATACGGGTTTGGTCGTCCATTCCGGTCTCCTTTGAAGACGTGTGCTGGGGTTACAGCACACGTTTGGCATATGATGCGCCATGCAGTTCCACGGTTTCGACTGTCAGGCTGCCCACTTGAGGGAGGTGGGATTGTAGCGTGGACAGTACAGCGCTTGTCAGTTGCGATTTGGTGTCATCATCGCGTCCCGGCAAGAGGCGTAGTGTGGCATGCACGAAACTTTGTGGATCTGTGCCGATAACGCTGTAGGTTGCTGCACTGGCACGGATCTTGAGGTTTGCGGGCTGCGGAAAGGTCGTGTGCTTGGCGAGTGTGTCAAACAGCGCCTGACACAGGGCCGGCATGTCGTGGCTTTCGTCCAGACCATTGGAAAACTCTAGGACAAGATGGGGCATTGTGCGCTCCTTTGGTTAAACGCCGCTGCGATGTAGGGCATCCAGCAGGATCGGCGCCAAGCGATTGGCCCAGCCGGTTTGCTGCTGTTCGGTTTCGATCAGATCGTTGCGGATTTCCACTAGTGCGTTCGGGCGGCCGTGGGTTGTGGCGTGGGTGTCGATCGCATCGCCTGGCAGGTAGCCGGTGTATGGTTCGTTATCGCCGACACACAGATCGTCCTCTTCCTCAAGACGTTGGATCAGCGGTTGCGCATAACGGCCATCTTCGGCCCACAGAACGCCGATGTGCCACGGGCGTGGCGCGCGGCCCTGCATTTGTGGGGTGAAGGAATGCATGGCGATGATGATCGTATCCTCACGTCGTGCTGCCAGATCCGCTAGCGCGCCATGATAGGGATCGTAGAGCGCGCTGCGGCGGCGTTCGACCTCATCGGCATCTGCATGGCGGTTGGCAGGAATGATCGCGCCATCTGACAGTTTCATCAGCAGGGTCGGGTCATCGGCGCCACGATTGGGATCAATCACAAGACGTGAGAAGTTGGATAGAACCGCCGCACAGCCCAAGACATCCGCCAGTGCGCGTGTCACACCTGCCGCGCCCACGTCATAGGCAATGTGGCGTGACATATCCGCAGCACTGATCCCCAGATCCCCACCATTGATGAAATCTGGCACGGTATTGGCAGCATGGTCGCAGGTTATTAGGAAACGGCTATCGCGATCGCCGCCGTGAATGTCGAAGGGCTGATAGGTCATGAAACTTTCACTTGGTTTGAAAACGCTCTATGCCAATTTGCAACGGAATGGAATTGTTTCTGCTTTGCGTCATGCGTATAAAGCGGATATTGTTAGCGGTAACATTGGTGTATTGATGCGCCGACCGCGAAGGAAGGAAAACCGAGGATGAGACGCTTTCGCAATGTGAAAATCGTGGCCACGCTGGGCCCGGCATCGAATGACTATGCTACAATTCGCGCCCTACATGAGGCAGGGGCGGATGTGTTCCGTCTGAATATGAGCCACGGCAGCCACGAGGAAATCCGCGAACGTCACGCCATGATCCGTCAGGTTGAGGCCGACCTGAACAATCCGATCGCCATTCTGGCTGACCTGCAGGGGCCGAAGCTGCGCGTGGGTGTGTTTGCCAACGACGCCGAAGAGCTGGTGAACGGTGCCGCGTTCCGTCTGGATTTGGACGAAACGCCGGGGGACGTGACGCGCGTTTGCCTGCCGCACAAAGAAATCTTTGATGCGTTAGAGGTGGGGACCACGCTGCTGGTGAATGACGGTAAAATCCGTCTCAAGGTCACCGCCTGCGGCCCTGACTTTGCCGATACCGAGGTGGTTGCCGGTGGCACAATTTCGAACCGTAAGGGCGTGAACGTCCCCGACGTGGTGCTGCCACTGGCGGCGCTGTCGGAAAAGGATAAGGCGGATCTGGAATTTGTCTGTGATCTTGGTGTGGACTGGCTGGCGCTGAGTTTCGTGCAGCGTCCCGAAGATGTGTGGGAAGCGCGCACCTTGGCTGATGGACGCGCTGCCATCCTGTCCAAAATTGAAAAGCCCGCCGCGGTGAAAGCCTTTGATGAGATTCTTGATGTCTCTGACGGGATCATGGTTGCGCGCGGCGATCTGGGGGTGGAGCTGCCGGTGCAGAACGTGCCGCCAATCCAGAAACGTCTGATCCGCAAATGCCGTAAGGCGGCGAAACCGGTGATTGTTGCCACGCAGATGCTGGAATCGATGATCGACTCGCCCATGCCCACGCGGGCCGAGGTGTCGGATGTTGCGACCGCCATTTACGAAGGCTCTGACGCGATCATGCTGAGTGCGGAATCCGCCGCGGGCTCCTTCCCGATCGAGGCCGTCACCACCATGAACAACGTCGCCATCGAAGTCGAGGCCGACAGTACCTACACGGACATTATCCGTGCCAGCCGCACTGCGGATCGCAAAACCGTCGCTGACGGTATCGTCGCAGCCGCGCGTGAGATTGCGGAAACCACCGATATCAAGGCGATCTGCTGTTTCACCCAATCGGGCACCACGGCGCTGTTGGTGTCGCGGGAACGCCCGCGTGTGCCGATCATCGCGCTGACCCCGTTGCGTGGCACCGCACGTCGTCTGGCGCTCAGCTGGGGGACCGACTGTGTGGTGATCAGCGGAGACGTTGGTCGCTTTAAGCAGGCAGTGGTGAACGCGGCCCGTGCCGCCCGGATGGGGGGCTATGCGGCCGAAGAGGATCAGATCCTCGTCACTGCAGGCGTGCCCTTCAACGTGACCGGTTCCACCAACATTCTGCGCGTCGCACCCTGTGCAGAGCGTTTGATCTACGCCACAGATCCAGAGTAAGCTGTCGTGCCAGAGGTCGGGCATGCAGGCCCGACCTCTGATGCGCAAATGGCAGTGAAGGGGCGAAGAATGCAGGCAGATCTGATCATGGTGATCGGCGTAACGATTGCCTTTTTCGCCATCCCTGCGCTTGTCTATGCCTGGAGTGAGGGCGAAGCGCCGCGATCTGCGGCTGTGTTTTTGCTGATCGGCTTGGCGCTGGGCTTTTACGCCACCACTGTGAAACCCGGTGGCTTTGATCTGATGGATATTCCTTTGGCTTTTGTCGTTGTCGCAGGGGATATCCTAAATTAGCGTTCCGACATGCGCGATCTGCCCTTTTTTTGTTGGGCAGCCTTTGCCGGAAGGGCGGCGTTTTCCCCCTTGCCAGATGGCCGAATCCCCCCTAAAGAAGCCTCCTGTCTGCGCGGCCGGCTATATGGCATGCCGAGTCGCGTGTAATCGTACAAAGACTAGGAGACGAAAATGCCTAAGATGAAGACCAAGTCGAGCGCCAAAAAGCGCTTCAAGGTGACCGCGACCGGTAAAGTGATCGCAGGTCAGGCCGGCAAACGCCACGGCATGATCAAACGCACCAAGAAATTCATCCGCGACGCTCGCGGCACCACCACGCTGTCGGCTCCCGACGCCAAAACCGTCAAGGGCTACATGCCCTACGACCGCTAAGTAGAGGAGAGCTGATATGTCCCGCGTTAAAGGTGGTACCACGACTCACGCCCGCCACAAGAAGGTCATTAAGGCAGCAAAAGGCTATTACGGCCGCCGCAAGAATACCTTCAAGGTCGCCCGTCAGGCAGTTGACAAGGCGAACCAGTACGCAACCCGCGACCGTAAGAACCGCAAGCGTAACTTCCGTGCGCTGTGGATCCAGCGTATCAACGCTGCTGTACGTGCACACGACGAAGCGCTGACCTACTCGCGCTTCATCAACGGTCTGGGCCTGGCTGGCATCGAAGTAGACCGTAAAGTACTGGCCGATCTGGCCGTACACGAGCCTGAAGCATTCGGCGCAATCGTCGAAAAAGCAAAGGCCGCTCTGGCGTAAGCCTGAAATTATGGTTTGAAAAGAAAGGCGGTGCCGCAAGGCGCCGCCTTTTTTGTTGGTCGCCCCATGCGTTCCGCCCGGCTTGCCGGGCATCGCCCGACCTCCCCAAGGAGGGCGATTTGAAGGGGAGCGATGGAGTTAACGGCGTGCTATCTAGCGGCGTTGCGCTGTTCCTAACGTTCTGCACGCCCTCCAGGTCGGGCGATGCCCTTTGTTTCGTGGCGCTCATTGCCCGCCCAACCCTTGCGTTTTATGGCTCTTCTCGCTAGCAGAGCCTTAACGGAATTGGAGGGGTCGGATGGACGATCTGAAACAGAAATACCTCAGCGCGATTGCGGATGCTGGCGATGAGGCAACGCTGGAAGACCTGCGACTGCAGGCAGTGGGCAAAAAGGGCGAGGTGTCCCTGAAAATGCGTGAGTTGGGCAAAATGACGCCCGAGGAACGTCAGGTGGCAGGCCCCGCGCTAAACGCGCTGAAGGATGAGATCAACTCGGCCCTCGCGGCGAAGAAGTCCGCGCTGGCTGACGCCGCGCTGGATGAGCGCCTGCGCACCGAATGGCTGGACGTGACCCTGCCGGGTCGTAACGAACGCCGTGGCTCCATCCACCCGATTTCACAAGTCAGCGAAGAGATCGCCGCGATCTTTGCCAACCTTGGTTTCGCCGTGGCCGAAGGCCCGCAGATCGAAACCGATTGGTACAACTTCGACAGCCTCAACATCCCGCCGCACCACCCCGCGCGGCAGGAGTTTGACACTTTCTACATGAACCGTGCCGAAGGCGACGATCGCCCGCCGCACGTTCTGCGCACCCACACCTCGCCGGTACAAACCCGCGCGATGGAAAAGCAGGGCGCCCCGATCCGCGTGATCGCGCCGGGCCGTGTGTATCGTTCCGACTATGACCAGACCCACACCCCGATGTTCCATCAGGTCGAAGGTCTGTGCATCGACAAGGACGTGTCGATGGCGAACCTCAAGTGGGTGCTGGAAGAGTTCTTTGCCGCGTTTTTCGAGATCGACGGCATCAAAACCCGCTTCCGCGCCTCGCATTTCCCGTTCACCGAACCGTCGGCAGAGGTGGATATTCAGTGTTCCTGGGTCGATGGCCAGTTGAAGATCGGCGAAGGCGACGACTGGATGGAGGTTCTGGGGTCCGGCATGGTGCACCCGAAGGTGCTGGAAGCCGCCGGTGTGAACCCCGATGAATGGCAGGGTTTTGCCTTTGGCATGGGGATCGACCGTCTGGCGATGTTGAAATACGGCATCCCCGACCTGCGCGCCTTCTTTGACAGCGACCTGCGCTGGCTGCGCCACTATGGCTTTGCCTCGCTGGACGTACCGACCTTGCACGGTGGGCTGTCGCGGTAATGATTGAAAGCTTGCCATATTGTGTTTTTGGCGTGGCAGTAGTCGTCACGGTCGTTGCGCAACTTGTCCTGTGGTTCCGGTACTCGTGTGGAGGCAAAGTTGCACTGAATGTAACTGCGCTTAAGGAAAGAGTAGAAACATATGCAGCATTAAAGAAGGGCAAAGGCACGCTTTCTGAAGACCATACAGTTGATAATTCTGAGTTGCTTTCCGCAGGTGGTCATGAAGTTTTGTTGGGGACGCTGAAGAAGGTCGAAACGAAAAGTGCTGCGTTATCGACTATTATTGTGTTCGCAATGGGAGCTTTTCTAACTGTTGTATTCAGCGATTCTGGCGCCGTTGCTTGTAGCTCTGGATCCAATTCTTGTGAGCCAAATGGATACGATGCCTATGGTCTTTTGACAGTGGTGGCCGCACTCAACCTCTTGGCTCCACTGTATCATGCGTTTGTTGGTATCGGGCACCTAGATACCTTCGACAGTCGCGTAGGAGTTGATCAAGGCAAAGCTCTTGGTGCCAAAGAGATGCAGCTAAACTTGATGTCTGATCTGTTGAAGAAAGAGCGGGGTTACCGGTTTTCTAAACTTGTGTCCGCTTTCGTCATCCTCACCTATTTTTTTGTACTCATAGCTGATGCTTTGTGGGTTACATTCGGAGCGTAAATAATGAAATTCACCCTCTCCTGGCTGAAAGAGCACCTGGACACCCAGGCAAGCCTTGATGACATCCTCTACGCGCTGACCGATCTGGGTCTGGAAGTCGAAGAGGTCACCGATCCGGCGGCGACTTTGCAGGGCTTCACCCTTGCAAAGATCGAAGAAGCCGAAAAACACCCCGACGCCGACAAGCTGCGCGTCTGTAAGGTGGCGACCGACGAAGGCGAGAAGCAGATCGTCTGCGGTGCCCCCAACGCCCGCGCGGGCATTACCGTGGTGCTGTGTAAACCGGGCATGTATATCCCCGGTCTGGATATCACCATCAAGGTCGGCAACATCCGCGGCGTTGAAAGCCACGGCATGATGGCCTCGATGCGAGAGTTGGAACTGGGCGATGATCACGACGGCATCATCGAACTGCCCTCCGGTGAGGTTGGCGATAACTTCGCCGACTGGTTGGCGGCGAACATGCCGGAAAAGGTCGATCCGGTGATCGAAATTGCCATCACCCCGAACCGTCCTGACGCATTGGGCGTGCGCGGCATCGCGCTGGATCTGGCGGCCCGTGGTCTGGGGGAAATGAAGCCAGCCAAAACCACATCGGTTGCGGGCGGGTTCACATCGACCATCAACGTCACCATCGACGACGACACCCGTGAAAACGGTTGTGAGGTCTTTGCTGGCCGTCTGATCAAGGGCGTGAAAAACGGACCTTCGCCGGAATGGCTGCAACAGCGCCTGACCGCGATTGGACTGCGCCCCATCTCGGCGCTTGTCGATATCACCAACTTCTTCACCTACGACCGCAACCGCCCGCTGCACGTCTTTGACGCGGATAAGGTCAAAGGCGACCTGCGTGTGCATCGCACCAACGGTGGTGAAACCCTGTTGGGTCTGGATGAGAAGGATTATACCTTCCCCGCTGGTTGCGTCGTGATTTCTGACGACAACGGTGTGGAATCCATTGGCGGAATCATGGGCGGTGAGGTGTCTGGCTGTACCGAGGACACCGTGAACGTCTTCCTCGAAGCCGCTGTTTGGGACACCATCCAGATCGCCAAAACTGGTCGCGCGCTGAAGATCAACACCGACGCCCGCTACCGCAACGAACGCGGTATTGATCCCGCCTACAACATGCAGGCGATGGAAGATGCGACGCAGATGATCATCGACCTCTGTGGAGGTGAAGCGTCCGAAGTTGTGGTTGCCGGTGAGGTGCCCGATGTATCGCGTGCCTATAAGCTGGACACCGATCGCGTGCAGTCGCTGGTGGGTATGGAAATCCCCGCCGACACGCAGCGTGAGACACTGACCAAACTGGGGTTCGTGATGGACGGCGACATGGCCCATGTGCCTAGCTGGCGTCCTGACGTCCAAGGCTCTGCCGATCTGGTTGAAGAGGTGGCGCGCGTTGCCTCGCTGACCAAACTGCAGCCGATCCCGCTGGCGCGTCCCTCTGCCGGAGTGCCGCGCCCGACGCAATCGCCGATCCAACGTCGTGAGCAGATCGCGCGTCGCACCACGGCTGCTCTGGGCTACAACGAATGTGTGACCTACAGCTTCATCGACCGTAAATCGGCGGAACTGTTTGGCGGTGGCGCCGATGCGACCATGCTGGACAACCCCATTTCGTCCGAGATGAGCCATATGCGCCCCGCATTGCTGCCCGGTCTGTTGCAGGCCGCAGCGCGTAATCAGGCGCGTGGGTTCAACGACATGGCGCTGTTTGAATGCGGCCCTGCCTTCCACGGTGGCGAACCGGGTGAACAGCACCTGCAAGTGACCGGCCTGATGATCGGTCAGACGGGTCCGAAGGATGTGCATGGCACCGCGCGCGGTGTAGATGTCTACGACGTGAAAGCGGATGCAGAGGCCGTGCTGGCCGCTATCGGTGCTCCGGCCAAGGTGCAGATCCTGCGCGGCGTGCAGGACTGGTGGCATCCGGGCCGGTCGGGCAAGATCTGTCTGGGGCCGAAAAAGGTGCTGGGCATCTTTGGCGAGATTCACCCGAAAACCCTGCAGGAAATGGGCGTCAAAGGGCCGGCGGTGGCCTTCACCCTGTTCCCTGAGGAAATTCCGCAGCCGAAGAAGAAAACCGCAACCCGTGCCGCGCTGGACATCAGCGACCTGCAAGCGGTGGAGCGTGACTTTGCCTTCGTCGTGGATGCCGAGGTAGAGGCGCTGACACTGGTCAACGCCGCCGCCGGTGCCGACAAGGCGCTGATCGAGGACGTGCGCGTCTTTGACCAGTTCATCGGTGGTTCTTTGGGTGAGGGCAAGAAGTCCATCGCCATCACCGTGCGTCTACAACCCAAAGACAAAACGCTGAAGGAAAAAGACATCGAAGCGGTCGCCGCCAAGATCGTCGAGAAGGTCAGCAGAGCCACCGGCGGCACCCTGCGGGGCTAAGCTGAAGGTAGAGATGTGAAGAAGGCCCGGCGTTTTGCTGGGCCTTTTTTGTTGGGGATGGGTGAACTCAATGAGTAGAGGCGCTAATTCCGCCTGGGGCAGAGAGTTCGGTTTAAAGTTAAATAAATTTCAACTGCGATCCTAAGACCGAAGAGCTTTGGTCAGATTGAGGTTGGAATTCATCATAATGCCTAATAAAAAAACTTGTATACCTATTCATACATAGTGGTGTGTAAGGTATGTAATCTGTTGCCACTAAGGAGTTTTGCCGATGGCCGTTAAGTACACTGCAAATGAACGTAAACAGGCGATTCTTGCCATGCTGCCCGGGGCTACCCGTATTGGAAACGGGCAGCGGTGGGTGATCCAGCTTTCGGATGGTAAGCGCGCAATGCTCAAGACCAGTAAAAATGATAATATTATGGTTAAAACAGACGTCCCAAATCCAGAAGTCGCGGTGATAAGCGGATTTACAGATGACGTTGACCATGTCTTGGCGGTGACTGGTGACATTGGGAACCTATCAGCATACTTGGTCCCAATAGGATATGTGGAAAATGAGTTGCGCACTCATCAACGTCAATGGATGGATGAATCCCCTGAGAACCGCAGTAATACAACTTGGTCGTTGGCGGGGCTCGGTACACGCTTTGCAGCATACAAATATGACATTGAGTTGCAGGCAATAACGCCAGATGAAGCCAAGCGACGCTTGGCTGTCTATTTTGAAACAACGGCAGATAAAATCAACATATCTGTATCAGTATAATAGCGCTGCGGCGAAGGATCAGCGGTGCACTCAATTGCGGACACTTGGAATTTCGGGTTATCAATGTGCCTTCCCCTTCTTCCCCAAATGCTCTGCCAATACATCAAACACCAGCCGGATTTTCGGGCTGGTGTGCAGTTCCCTATGGGTGGTCAGCCAGATCGGCACTTTGATCGGATCCATCTGTGGCAGGACTTGCTCGACCCCCGGTGTGACGCGGCCCACCTCGGCCATCATCGCGGCGATGCCGAACCCCTGACGCAGCAGTTCCCACGCCACCACGCCGTTTTCTGACCCCATGCGGAAATGCTTCTCGGTCACGGGGAAACCGAGGGGTTTGTAGAACCCCACCATGCGTTCCGGCGTGCCGAAGTTCAGAAACTCATGATCCGCCAGATCCTCAACGCTGTTTGGGCGACCCTTGCGATCCAGATAGCGGGTGGCGGCGTAGAAATGGGCGTCGGCCTCGTTGACCAGTCGTGCGATCAGATCGGGCTGGTCGGGGCGCACGTGGCGGATGGCGATGTCTGCCTCACGCCGCATTAGGTCGCGTAGGTCGTTGGAGGCGACGATCTCAATCTCCAGCTGCGGGGCGCGGGTGCGCAGATCCTCTAGGATCGGCGGCAACAGGTAGGCGGAAAACACCTCACTCGCCGTGATGCGCACCAGCCCTTCGATGGTTTGGGATTGACCGGTGGCCACCAGCGACACCTGATCGGCGGCGCGTTGCATCGCCTGCACATGATGCAGCAGTTCAGCCCCCGCCGTGGTCAGTTGTAGATTGCGGCCGACCCGTTCAAACAGCATCAGGTTCAGCTCTTCCTCCAACGCGCTGACCTGACGGCCCAGCGTTGGCTGCGTCAGACCCAGACGGCGCGCGGCAGCGGAGAGCGATCCTTCCTCCGCCGTGGCGAGGAAGGCGCGCATGTGGTTCCAGTCAAAATCTGTTTTCGGGTTGGCCATAAATGTGGATCCGATTTGAAAATCTATACGTTTTTGTATGGGTATACTGCAAATTTCGCCAATTTATATGGTGAATGTGCATGGATATCTTCAGCCTCAGAGAGATCGTTTAGAAAGGGCCGGATCATGACGGCACAACAGACTGCCCGATTTTGGGACAAGATTGCAGATGGCTATGCCAAGTCCGACATCGCGGATTTGGCGGCCTATGAATACACATTGGAACGTTCCGCGTCCTATATCGGTGCGCAGGATGAGGTGTTGGAACTGGGCTGCGGCACCGGCATGACCGCGGTACGGCTGGCGCCACATGCAGGGCATTTCACCGGATCGGATGTGTCCGAGGGGATGTTGACCCATTGCCGCGTGCGGGCGGCGGAGGCGGGGTTGGATAACCTCGACTTCACGCAGGCGATGGTGGGCGATCAGACGTTTCAGGGGCGGCAGTTTGACGTGGTGATGGCGCATTCGCTGCTGCATCTGTTGCCTGATCTGGATCAGCGGCTGGATGATATTGCGGCACTGGTAAAACCGGGTGGTCTGTTCATTTCCAAAACCGGCTGCCTGGGCGAGGGGCTGTCGCCCAAATCACTGGCGATCCGCGCGGTGTTGCCGTTGATGCGGCTGCTCGGCAAAGCGCCTTATGTGAATTCGCTCTCCATAACGACGCTGGAGCGGTTGGTGACCGCAGCGGGGTTCGAGATCATCGAGGCAGGCAATTTCCCCAATGGCGCCCCGCCGGTGCGGTATCTGGTGGCGCGGCGGCGGGCGGGCTGAATGGATCCTGCGTGCAACATGCCCCTGTGCAAGCCTGTGCCAAGCCCCTAGATAGGGTGAAACGACTATGGAGGGCGCAACATGACGCTGAAGGTTTATCTGTCCGGTGAGATCCACACCGATTGGCGTGAACAGATCATTGAAGGTGCGAAGGGGCTGGATGTCAGCTTCTCCGCGCCGAACACCGATCATGACAGCAGCGACGATTGCGGCGTGGCGATTCTGGGGGCGGAACCGAACAAGTTCTGGCACGATCACAAGGGCGCGAAGCTGAACGCCATTCGCACCCGCACCCTGATCGGCGAGGCGGACGTTGTTGTCGTGCGCTTTGGCGAAAAATACAAACAGTGGAACGCCGCTTTTGACGCCGGATATGCGGCGGCATTGGGTAAGTCCCTGATTGTACTGCATCCCGCCGAACACCAGCACGCGCTGAAAGAGGTGGACGCCGCCGCACTGGCCGTCGCCGAAGAGCCGGCGCAGGTGGTCGAGATGCTGCGCTATGTCTTGACCGGCGCATTGCCCGCATAAGCGGCCTTGCAACGGATCAGGGGGCGATGCCCCTTGAATTCGGGCGCAGTTCGGCGTATCTGCGCCCTAGCTTGAGAGAAAAGACAGATATATGGCACGTACAAATCCGCTACAGTTCATTCAGCAGGTCCGCGGCGAAGTGGGCAAAGTTGTCTGGCCGACCCGTCGTGAAGTTCTGCTGACCACCGTGATGGTGTTCATCATGGCGACCGTCACCGCGCTGTTCTTTGCGCTGGTGGATCTGGCGATCAAAGGCGGTCTGCGCGGCATTCTGTCGATTTTCGGCTAAAGCACGGCAAACCCGATCCGGGGTTTGATCTGCTGGTTTAGGGGAGGGCGCGCCGCTTTGGTTGCGCCTTTTCGCTTGAAATCCTACCTGCTGCGGCGTAGGTGAAAATCTAATCCGGTTAGGGCGTGTGGCGATTCGAGTTGCACGCCGTATTTTTGTTCCGGAAAGGTGTGGTATAATCCGCATCTACAGTTTTAATTCCGACTCGCTCGATCTGGGATCTGACATCCCGCGCGGGTCACAAGTGCGGAGACACAGAAGATGGCGAAGCGTTGGTATTCGGTGAGCGTTCTCTCGAACTTCGAGAAGAAGGTGGCCGAACAGATCCGCACCTCGGCGGAAGAAAACGGTCTGGAAGATGAGATCGTAGAGGTGCTGGTGCCGACCGAAGAGGTCATCGAAGTGCGCCGTGGTAAGAAAGTGACCACCGAACGCCGTTTCATGCCCGGTTACGTACTGGTCCGCATGGAAATGAGCGATCGTGGCTATCACCTGATTTCGACCATCAACCGCGTCACTGGCTTCCTCGGCCCGCAGGGCCGCCCGATGCCGATGCGCGACGCAGAGGTGAACCAGATCCTCAACCGCGTTCAGGAAGGCGAAGAAGCGCCGCGCACCCTGATCAGCTTCGAGATCGGTGAAAAGGTCAAAGTGAACGACGGCCCGTTCGAAGATTTCGACGGCATGATCGAAGGTGTCGACGACGAAGCGCAGAAACTGAAGGTTTCGGTGTCGATCTTCGGTCGCGAAACCCCGGTGGAGCTGGACTTCACCCAGGTGACGAAACAGGGCTAAGGCTGGCTGTTTCTGACAGGAATTGCGAAAGGGGTGGCGCTGATGCGTCGCCCCTTTTTTCATTGGCGGATTTTGCGCTGAAACGCTGCCAATGCGGCTTGCATTCTGATCGCAACAGGTCTATCAGCGCGGCTTATCGCCGTGTTATGCGGCGAATCCCTCGTGGGAGGTGCGTCCATCGCGATGGTCCGACCCAACCACGGCAACGTAGGCTGCGGGGCGCGCCCCACGGCTGTTTGAAAAGGAAAAGACAATGGCTAAGAAGCTCGTCGGCACCCTGAAACTGCAGGTGCCTGCTGGTCAAGCTAACCCGTCCCCGCCGGTAGGTCCGGCACTGGGTCAGCGCGGCATCAACATCATGGAATTCTGTAAAGCGTTCAACGCAAAGACCCAGGAAATGGATCCTGGCGCGCCTTGCCCGACCGTGATCAGCTACTACCAGGACAAGTCCTTCACCATGGACATCAAGACGCCGCCCGCGTCTTACTACCTGAAGAAAGCTGCCAAGCTGAAATCCGGCGCCAACAACCCCGGTCGTGAGACCGTAGGTTCGGTAACCGTGGCTCAGGTGAAAGAAATCGCCGAAGCCAAGATGAAAGATCTGAACGCCAACGACATCGACGCGGCAATGCAGATCATCCTGGGCTCCGCCCGCTCCATGGGCATCGAGGTGAAGTAAGATGGCAAAGCTGGGAAAACGTACCGCCGCTGCGCGTGAAGCCTTCGCTGGCAAAGCTGACCTGACCGTTGAAGAAGCTGTTGCACTGGTGAAAGCCAACGCAAACGCCAAATTCGACGAGACCGTTGAAATCGCCGTTAACCTGGGTGTTGACCCCCGTCACGCAGACCAGATGGTTCGTGGCGTTGTTGGCCTGCCCAACGGCACCGGTAAATCCGTTCGCGTTGCTGTTTTCGCACGTGGCCCGAAAGCTGAAGAAGCTCAGGCCGCTGGCGCAGACATCGTTGGCGCCGAAGACCTGATGGAAACCATTCAGGGCGGCACCATCGAATTCGATCGCTGCATCGCGACCCCGGACATGATGCCGGTTGTTGGTCGTCTGGGTAAAATCCTGGGCCCGCGCAACCTGATGCCGAACCCCAAAGTTGGCACCGTGACCATGGACGTGAAAGCGGCCGTAGAAGCAGCCAAAGGCGGCGAAGTACAGTTCAAGGTCGAGAAGGCCGGTGTTGTACACGCAGGCGTCGGTAAAGCATCCTTCGACGAAGCCAAGCTGGTGGAAAACATCCGCGCCTTCGTTGAAGCTGTTCAGAAAGCCAAACCCGCAGGTGCCAAAGGCGCCTACATGAAGAAGATCGCAATCTCTTCGACCATGGGTCCGGGCGTTTCGCTGAACATCGACAGCGCAACCAACAACTGATCCTTCTGATCAGGTGAAAATTTAAGGGGCGTGCCGGACGGCGCGCCCTTTTTTGTTGCAAAGATGTGACTGTGATGTCGCCTTGGTCTGGGTTGTTTCAAATGCTGGGCAGCGGTGAATCGCCTTTGCGCTGAAAAATGCGTATCGTTGCGTCCAAGAGCGGCCCCCGAAGTGGGGGTATATAAAGCAAAAGATAACATCACAGGTAAGTTAGTGGATACGGTAGCACTGATCGAGCGGGCCAAAGGCCTGAAGAAAGGCGACCGCGTCACCCGAATCGAAGAGATCCGGTTGATGGCGATGGCGGCTTTGCACGGGGTTAAGGGCAACTTTAGTGCGTGGCACTACTTTGCTGAGTTGAAGCATCTGCGCCGCAATCCTCCGTCTCCGCTGTTCCTCGAAGCGTTTATTGCAACCGCCGTTGTTGGGCAGTTGCGCCCTGCAGCGACGGTTCGGGCGTTGGGCACCTTGAAGGCCAAGCGCGTGGCCGAAGGTCAGCCGCAGCTGTTTGATGAGTTCGAGGCGCTGCTGGGGGACCGTATCCCGACAAACCACGGCTATGCAGCCACGACGTTTGAAAACCGCGATCATGGTGAAATCTGGGGCGCAGTTGGCGGTCACATCGAGGCGCTGGATCAAATGGGGTATCAGTGCTTCTTGAACTCTGGCACGCTGCTTGGTGTTGTGCGCGATGGTAAACTGATTGACCACGATGATGATGTGGATTTGGCGCTGATCTTGAAGGCCACCAGCGAAGAAGAGGCCGCAGCAGAGTGGAGTGCGCTTTGGCAGCGGCTTGTCGATTTGGGGCTTGATGGGGAAGGGGGGCTGAAGTCCCCTGGCATCTACAAGCTAAAGGCGCAGGACGGGTGTGAGATTGATCTGTTTCCTGCATGGATCAGTGATGGGCAGGTTCACATCTATCCGCACACCTATGCGGACCTGAGCGAAACTGACGTGCTGCCGTTGCGGTCCTGCGACATTTCAGGGCGCCCTGTGCCTGCAGAGCCAGAGAAAATGCTGGCAGTGAACTATGGTGCCGGTTGGCGCGAACCTGATCCCTATTTCAAATTTCCCTGGGCGCATGCCGCCCGGCGGTTCAAAACTTTCCTCGGAGCTCTGTCATGACCGACCAGCCGCGTCAGCGCACTATTTTGACCTATGGCACATTTGATTTGTTTCACTTTGGCCATGTGCGTCTGTTGCAGCGGTTGGCCAAACTGGGGGATCGTCTGGTTGTTGCCTGCTCCACCGATGAGTTTAACGCGGTGAAGGGCAAGAAAACCGTCGTCCCCTATGACAATCGCGTCGAGGTGCTAGAGGCATGCCGCTATGTCGATCTGGTGATCCCGGAATACGACTGGGCGCAAAAGCGCGACGATGTGGTGAAATACAACGTCGATGTGTTTGCGATGGGCGATGACTGGGCCGGCAAGTTTGATGATTTGGCTGATCTGTGTGATGTGGTTTATCTGCCGCGTACGGAAAATGTGTCTACGACGGATCTGAAGCGCGCTGTGATCCGCACCCAGAATGCCAAGGCGCTAGGGTTGCCCGAAAACTTTAGTTTCGCTGATTAACCTGTTGCCTCGGTATCGATGTGACAGGCCTGACATGCCGCGGTGTGTCGTTTGCTTTAGCCCCTTGCGCGATAGGTGTTTTGCCACTACACCGCACCCACGCTGATAGCGCGCGATTCGTCGTGCGCCTCGTGCGTTTCGTCCAAGACGGTGGGTGACCTCGATACTGGGGTCTTAATTTCCCTCCTGAGACGGGAAAACGACAAAGATTAGCCGAAGGCTTTCCTTCGGGTGATGTTGGCGCAGCCCCGTAAAAAGGACCTGAGTGTCGGACTTCGTCCGGCAGAAAAGAGCCGGGGGGAGACCCCCAAATTTGGAGTGAAACTGTGGATAGAGCACAAAAAGAGAAGTTGGTCGAAGAGCTCGGCCAGATCTTTGACAGCTCTGGCGTTGTGGTCGTAGCCCACTACGCAGGTCTCACGGTTGCTGAGATGCAGGATCTGCGCGCACGCGCACGTGAGGCTGATGCCTCGGTCCGCGTTGCCAAGAACAGGCTCGCCAAGATCGCCCTTGAGGGTAAGCCCTGTGAAAGCATGGGTGAATACCTGACGGGTATGACCGTTCTGACCTACTCGGAAGATCCGGTAGCAGCCGCTAAGGTTGCCGCTGGTTTCGCCAAGGACAACTCGAAATTCGAGATCCTCGGCGGTGCCATGGGTGAGAACGCTCTTGACGTTGCTGGCGTTGAAGCCGTGTCCAAAATGCCGTCCCGCGAGGAGCTTATTGCTACCATCGCAGGCATGCTGGGCGCACCTGCTTCGGGTATCGCTGGCGCGATTGGCGCACCTGCCTCGGATATCGCGGGCATTCTGTCTACCATCGAAGACAAGGCAGAAGCCGCGTAAGCAACCTAATGATCTGCGTGGGGCAAAGCTCGCACGTTGGAACACACTTAAACATACGGAAACAGTACAATGGCTGATCTGAAAGCACTTGCAGAAAGCATCGTGGGTCTGACCCTGCTGGAAGCACAAGAACTGAAAACCATCCTGAAGGATGAGTACGGCATCGAGCCCGCAGCTGGCGGCGCAGTTGTCATGGCTGGCCCCGCAGAAGGCGGCGCAGCAGCAGAAGAAAAAACCGAATTTGACGTGATCCTGAAGTCCGCTGGCGACAAAAAGATCAACGTCATCAAAGAAGTCCGCGGCATCACCGGCCTGGGCCTCAAAGAAGCAAAAGAGCTGGTTGAAGCCGGCGGCAAAGCCGTCAAAGAAGGCGTAGACAAAGCTGAAGCAGAAGACATCAAAGCCAAGCTGGAAGCAGCTGGTGCTGAGATCGAACTGAAGTAATTCGGGTTTAACCCAATTACTAACAGGCGTCCCTTTGGGGCGCCTGTTTTCGTTTGGCGATTGCTGTGTTCCCGTCTAAGGTGATTTGGCATTTTGAATATATTATATTTGTCAAGCCCAACGGGGTTGTAACTGTGGTGAAATTTGACTATTCGGAAGCTTCATGCGGTTTCGAGCGATTCGAGGCCGCTTTTTGGCCTATGTGGGTTCGGTAGGTAAGGCGGCACGAAATCTGGGATCAAAACTCATAGTTTTTTACTGAAAATCAGGTGAAAACCCGGCTTGGCAAGCCTCTTTGATGCACGCGCATGAAGAGGTTTCCCAAGGCAGGATTTCGGATCGAGAGACCCCGGTGGGACGGGGTCGAGAATGGATCTGGTCCACGCCGTCACTGACGCGATTTGCCGGGGCCCGACGGTAGATTGTGGACGAGATTTCGAAAGGTGACATAGACCATGGCTCAAAGCTTTCTTGGCCAGAAACGTCTTCGTAAATATTACGGCAAAATCCGCGAAGTGCTGGAGATGCCGAACCTGATCGAGGTTCAGAAATCCTCATATGATCTTTTCCTGCGCTCCGGCGATGCCGACCTGCCGACTGACGGCGAAGGTATCATGGGCGTGTTCCAGTCGGTTTTCCCGATCAAGGACTTCAACGAAACCTCCATTCTGGAGTTCGTAAAGTACGAACTGGAAACCCCCAAGTACGACGTCGAAGAGTGCATGCAGCGCGACATGACCTACAGCGCCCCGCTGAAGGTGACCCTGCGCCTCATCGTATTTGATGTCGACGAAGATACCGGCGCCAAGTCGGTGAAGGACATCAAAGAACAAGACGTCTTCATGGGCGACATGCCTCTGATGACCCCGAACGGCACCTTCATCGTGAACGGCACCGAACGTGTGATCGTTTCGCAGATGCACCGTTCGCCGGGCGTGTTCTTCGATCACGACAAAGGCAAGACGCACAGCTCGGGCAAGCTGCTCTTCGCCTGCCGCATCATTCCCTACCGCGGCTCGTGGCTGGACTTCGAATTTGACGCTAAGGACATCGTGTTCGCACGTATCGACCGCCGTCGTAAACTGCCTGTGACCACCCTGCTGTACGCGCTGGGTCTGGACCAGGAAGGCATCATGGATGCCTACTACGATACCGTTGATTTCAAACTTGAAAAAGGTCAGAAGGGCTGGGTCACCAAGTTCTTCCCCGAGCGTGTGCGCGGCACCCGCCCGACCTACGATCTGGTAGACGCGGCGACCGGCGAAATCATCGCCGAAGCGGGCAAGAAAGTGACCCCGCGCGCGGTCAAGAAGATCATCGACGAAGGCAAGATCACCGAACTGCTGGTGCCCTTCAACCACATCGTTGGTAAATTCGTCGCCAAGGACATCATCAACGAAGAAACCGGTGCGATCTACGTCGAAGCGGGTGATGAACTGACCCTGGAGTACGACAAAGACGGTGAAGTGACCGGTGGTTCCCTGCAGGAACTGCTGGAAGCGGGCATCACCGACATTCCGGTTCTGGACATCGACAACGTCAACGTCGGCCCCTACATGCGCAACACCATGGCGGCAGACAAGAACATGGGCCGCGACACCGCGCTGATGGACATCTACCGCGTGATGCGCCCGGGTGAGCCGCCGACCGTTGAGGCCGCGTCGAACCTGTTTGACACCCTGTTCTTCGACAGCGAGCGTTACGACCTGTCGGCCGTTGGTCGCGTGAAGATGAACATGCGTCTGGCTCTGGATGCCGAAGACACCCAGCGCACCCTGCGCAAAGAAGACATCGTATCCTGCATCAAAGCGCTGGTTGACCTGCGTGATGGTCGCGGCGACATCGACGACATCGACCACCTCGGCAACCGTCGTGTGCGTTCGGTCGGCGAACTGATGGAAAACCAGTACCGCGTTGGTCTGCTGCGTATGGAACGCGCGATCAAAGAGCGTATGTCCTCGGTTGAGATCGACACTGTGATGCCGCAGGATCTGATCAACGCCAAACCGGCAGCGGCGGCTGTACGTGAATTCTTCGGCTCCTCGCAGCTGTCGCAGTTCATGGACCAAACCAACCCGCTGTCCGAAGTGACCCACAAACGCCGTCTTTCGGCGCTTGGCCCGGGCGGTCTGACCCGCGAACGTGCCGGCTTTGAGGTGCGCGACGTTCACGCAACACACTACGGTCGTATGTGTCCGATTGAAACGCCGGAAGGTCCGAACATTGGTCTGATCAACTCGCTGGCGACCTTCGCGCGTGTGAACAAATACGGCTTCATCGAAACCCCGTACCGTGTGGTTAACGAAGGTGTGGTAACCGACGAGGTTCACTACATGTCCGCGACCGAGGAAATGCGTCACACCGTTGCGCAGGCGAACGCCTCGCTCGACGAAGATGGCCGTTTCCAGAACGAACTGGTTTCGACCCGTCAGTCCGGTGACTACACCCTCGCACCGCGCGACAACGTGGATCTGATCGACGTGAGCCCGAAACAGTTGGTTTCGGTCGCTGCATCGCTGATGCCCTTCCTTGAAAACGACGACGCGAACCGCGCACTGATGGGTTCGAACATGCAACGTCAGGCGGTTCCGCTGCTGCGCGCTGAGGCGCCGCTGGTTGGTACCGGTATTGAGGAAGTTGTGGCCCGCGATTCGGGTGCTGCGATCATGGCGAAACGCGCCGGTATCATCGACCAGGTCGATGCCCAGCGTATCGTTATCCGCGCAACCGAGGATCTGGAACTGGGTGACGCAGGCGTAGACATCTACCGCATGCGCAAATTCCAGCGTTCGAACCAGAACACCTGCATCAACCAGCGTCCGCTGGTGAAAGTAGGCCAGCGCGTCACCAAAGGCGAAGTTGTGGCAGACGGCCCGTCCACTGATATCGGTGAACTGGCACTGGGTAAAAACGTGATCGTCGCGTTCATGCCCTGGAATGGTTACAACTACGAAGACTCGATCCTGATTTCCGAACGTATCGCGCGTGACGACGTCTTTACCTCGATCCACATCGAGGAATTCGAAGTCGCCGCCCGTGACACCAAACTTGGTCCGGAAGAGATCACTCGCGACATCCCGAACGTCGGTGAAGAAGCGCTGCGCAACCTCGATGAGGCTGGCATCGTTTACATCGGTGCAGACGTTGAGCCGGGCGATATTCTGGTCGGTAAGATCACCCCCAAAGGTGAATCGCCGATGACCCCCGAGGAAAAACTGCTGCGCGCCATCTTTGGTGAAAAAGCATCCGACGTGCGCGACACCTCGCTGCGCGTGAAGCCGGGTGACTTTGGTACCGTTGTTGAAGTGCGCGTGTTCAACCGTCACGGCGTAGAGAAGGACGAACGTGCCCTTCAGATCGAACGTGAAGAGGTTGAGCGTCTGGCCCGTGACCGTGACGACGAGCTGGCGATCCTGGATCGCAACATCTATGCCCGTCTGCGCGACATGCTGATCGGCAAAGTTGCCGTGAAGGGTCCGAAAGGCGTCAAAGCATCCTCCGTCATCTCCGAGGACACGCTGGAAATGCTGACCCGTGGTCAGTGGTGGCAGCTGGCCCTCGAAGAAGAGGGTGACGCACAGATCGTTGAGGCCCTGCACGAGCAGTACGAAGCCCAGAAACGTGCGCTGGACGCCCGTTTTGAGGACAAGGTAGAGAAGGTCCGTCGTGGTGACGACCTGCCGCCGGGTGTGATGAAGATGGTCAAAGTCTTCATCGCGGTGAAGCGTAAGCTGCAGCCGGGCGATAAGATGGCGGGTCGCCACGGGAACAAAGGTGTGATTTCGCGCGTTGTTCCGATGGAAGACATGCCCTTCCTCGCCGACGGTACGCCGGTTGATTTCTGTCTGAACCCGCTGGGTGTGCCTTCGCGTATGAACGTTGGTCAGATCCTTGAAACCCACATGGGTTGGGCCGCACGCGGTCTGGGTCTGAAAATCGACGACGCTCTGCAGGACTACCGCCGCACCGGCGATCTGACCCCTGTACGCGAAGCGATGCAGCACGCCTATGGCGACAACGTCTATCAGGAAGGCCTGGCCGACCTGGACGAAGCCGACCTGCTGGAAGCAGCCGGCAACGTGACCCGCGGTGTGCCGATCGCCACCCCGGTCTTCGACGGCGCCAAGGAACTGGACGTGAACGACGCGCTCTTGCGTGCTGGCTTCTCGGAATCGGGTCAGTCGATCCTGTTCGACGGCCGCACCGGTGAACAGTTCGCCCGTCCGGTGACCGTAGGTGTGAAATACCTGCTGAAACTGCACCACCTTGTGGATGACAAAATCCACGCGCGTTCGACTGGTCCGTACTCGCTTGTTACCCAGCAGCCGCTGGGTGGTAAGGCACAGTTCGGTGGTCAGCGTTTCGGTGAGATGGAAGTTTGGGCGCTGGAAGCATACGGCGCAGCTTACACCCTGCAGGAAATGCTGACTGTGAAGTCGGATGACGTGGCAGGCCGGACCAAGGTCTACGAAAGCATCGTCAAGGGCGAGGATAACTTTGAGGCGGGCATCCCAGAATCGTTCAACGTTCTGGTGAAAGAAGTCCGTGGCCTCGGCCTGAATATGGAACTCCTGGATGCGGAGGAAGAGGAGTAAGGGCCGCGCGCCCTTCTCCCATCCCCCCCTTCCGCAAGATTTGAGGTATCAAAATGAACCAGGAACTGACGAACAACCCGTTCAACCCGCTGACCCCGCCCAAGGTCTTTGACGAGATCCGCGTTTCGCTGGCATCGCCCGAGCGTATCCTGTCGTGGTCCTACGGTGAGATCAAAAAACCCGAAACCATCAACTACCGGACCTTCAAGCCCGAGCGCGACGGTCTGTTCTGTGCGCGTATCTTTGGCCCGATCAAAGATTACGAATGCCTCTGCGGCAAATATAAGCGCATGAAGTATCGCGGCGTTGTCTGCGAGAAATGTGGTGTTGAAGTTACCCTCCAGAAAGTGCGCCGTGAGCGTATGGGCCACATCGAACTGGCCGCGCCTGTTGCACACATCTGGTTCCTGAAATCGCTGCCGTCGCGTATTGGCCTGATGCTGGACATGACGCTGCGCGATCTGGAACGTGTTCTGTACTTTGAAAACTACGTCGTCATCGAACCGGGTCTGACCGACCTGCAGTACGGTCAGATGATGTCCGAAGAAGAGTACATGGACGCGCAGGACCAGTACGGCATGGACGCCTTCACCGCCAACATCGGTGCTGAAGCGATCCGTGAGATGCTGTCCGCGATCGATCTGGAATCTGAAGCCGAAACGCTGCGCGCCGAACTGGCCGAAGCAACCGGTGAACTGAAGCCTAAGAAGATCATCAAGCGTCTGAAAGTGGTCGAAGCTTTCCTCGAGTCGGGCAACCGTCCTGAGTGGATGATCATGACCGTTGTGCCGGTGATCCCGCCGGAACTGCGTCCGCTGGTCCCGCTGGATGGCGGCCGCTTTGCGACCTCCGACCTGAACGACCTTTACCGTCGTGTGATCAACCGGAACAACCGTCTGAAGCGTCTGATCGAACTGCGTGCGCCCGACATCATCGTGCGTAACGAAAAGCGTATGCTGCAGGAATCTGTAGACGCGCTGTTCGACAACGGCCGTCGTGGCCGCGTGATCACCGGCGCCAACAAGCGTCCGCTGAAATCGCTGTCCGACATGCTGAAAGGTAAGCAGGGTCGCTTCCGTCAGAACCTTTTGGGTAAGCGCGTCGACTTCTCTGGTCGTTCGGTGATTGTGACCGGCCCTGAGCTGAAGCTGCACCAGTGTGGCCTGCCCAAGAAGATGGCGCTGGAACTGTTCAAACCCTTCATCTACTCGCGCCTCGAAGCGCGTGGTCTGTCTTCGACTGTGAAACAGGCGAAGAAACTGGTGGAAAAAGAACGTCCCGAGGTGTGGGATATCCTCGATGAGGTGATCCGCGAACATCCCGTTCTGCTGAACCGCGCACCGACGCTGCACCGTCTGGGTATCCAGGCGTTTGAACCCACCCTGATCGAAGGTAAGGCAATTCAGCTGCACCCGCTGGTGTGTTCGGCGTTTAACGCGGACTTCGACGGTGACCAGATGGCGGTTCACGTCCCGCTGTCGCTGGAAGCGCAGCTGGAAGCGCGCGTCCTGATGATGTCGACCAACAACGTTCTGTCGCCTGCAAACGGCGCGCCGATCATCGTTCCGTCGCAGGATATGATTTTGGGTCTGTACTACCTCACCATCGCCCGCGATGGCATGAAGGGCGAAGGCATGGTCTTCTCCTCGCTGGATGAGGTTCAGTACGCGCTGGACGCTGGTGAGGTGCACCTGCACTCCAAGATCAAGGCACGTGTGCCCCAGATCGACGAAAACGGTATGGAAGTGCAGCAGATCTTTGAAACCACGCCGGGCCGTGTCCGTCTGGGTTCGCTGCTGCCGCAAAACGCCAAAGCACCGTTTGAGCTGGTGAACCGTCTGCTGCGTAAGAAAGAAGTGCAGCAGGTCATCGACACCGTCTACCGTTACTGCGGCCAGAAAGAGTCGGTCATCTTCTGTGACCAGATCATGTCGATGGGCTTCAAAGAAGCGTTCAAGGCAGGCATCTCGTTCGGTAAGGACGACATGGTTATCCCTGACAACAAGTGGACCATCGTTGATGAGACACGCGATCAGGTAAAAGACTTTGAACAGCAGTACATGGACGGTCTGATCACTCAGGGCGAAAAGTACAACAAAGTTGTCGACAGCTGGTCGAAGTGTAACGACAAGCTGACCGAAGCGATGATGTCCACCATCTCCTCCACCCGTCACGACGAGTCGGGCGCAGAGATGGAGCCGAACTCGGTTTACATGATGGCTCACTCCGGTGCGCGTGGCTCGGTTACGCAGATGCGTCAGCTGGGTGGTATGCGCGGCCTGATGGCCAAGCCGAACGGTGACATTATTGAAACGCCTGTTATCTCGAACTTTAAAGAAGGCCTGACCGTTCTTGAGTACTTCAACTCGACCCACGGTGCTCGTAAAGGTCTGTCCGATACCGCGCTTAAGACCGCGAACTCGGGTTACCTGACCCGTCGTCTGGTTGACGTGGCACAGGACTGTATCGTTCGTGACAAAGACTGTGGCACTGAAAACGCCATCACTGTTGAACCGGCAGTGAACGACGGTGAAGTTGTCGCCTCCATCGGTGAGCGTATGCTGGGCCGGATCATCGCCGAAGACGTGATGAAGCCGGGCACCGACGAAGTGATCGCAGCCCGTGGTGTTCTGGTCGACGAACGTATGGCCGACGCCATCGAAGCAGCCGGTGTTCAGACCGCTCAGATCCGTAGCCCGCTGACCTGTGAAAGCGACGACGGTGTCTGTGCAACCTGCTACGGTCGTGACCTGGCGCGCGGTACGCCTGTGAACGTGGGTGAGGCCGTCGGCATCATCGCGGCACAGTCGATCGGTGAACCTGGTACACAGCTGACGATGCGGACCTTCCACATCGGCGGCGTGGCACAGGGTGGTCAGCAGTCCTTCCTCGAAGCAAGCCAAGAAGGCGAGATCGAGTTTGAGAACCCGCAGATCCTGACCAACGTCAACGGCGAAGTTCTGGTTATCGGCCGGAACATGAAGCTGAAGATCATGGACAACGGTGAAGAACGCGCCAGCCACAAGTTGGGCTACGGTACCAAGCTGTTCGTGACCGAGGGCCAGAAGATTGCCCGCGGTGACAAACTGTTCGAATGGGACCCCTTCACCCTGCCGATCATCGCGGAGCAAGACGGTACCGCCAAATATGTGGACCTGGTCAGCGGCATCGCAGTGCGCGACGTCACCGACGAAGCCACCGGCATGACCCAGAAGATCGTGATCGACTGGCGTGCGGCACCGAAAGGCAACGAGCTGAAGCCGGAAATTATTCTGGTGGACGGTGACGGCGATCCGGTGCGTAACGCACAGGGCCACCCGCTGACTCACCCGATGTCGGTTGACGCCATTCTGTCGGTCGAAGACGGTCAAGAGATCAAAGCAGGTGACGTTGTTGCGCGTATCCCGCGTGAAGGCGCCAAGACCAAGGACATTACCGGTGGTCTGCCGCGCGTTGCGGAACTGTTCGAAGCGCGTCGTCCGAAAGATCACGCAATCATCGCCGAAATCGATGGTTACGTACGCTTTGGCCGCGACTACAAGAACAAGCGTCGTATCACCATCGAAGCTGCCGAAGAGGGTCGCGAGCCCGTCGAATACATGGTGCCCAAGGGCAAGCACATTCCTGTTCAGGAAGGTGACTTCGTCCAGAAGGGTGACTACATCATGGACGGCAACCCGGCACCGCACGACATCCTCGCCATCATGGGCGTTGGCGCACTGGCCGACTACATGATCAACGAGGTGCAGGAGGTTTACCGACTGCAGGGCGTGAAGATCAACGACAAGCACATCGAAGTGATTGTGCGCCAGATGCTGAAGAAGTGGGAGATTTCGGACAGCGGTGACACCACCCTGCTGAAAGGCGAACACGTCGAAAAGACCGAACTGGACGAGGCCAACGAAAAGGCCATCGCCCGCGGCGGTCGTCCGGCAACTGGTGGTCCGATCCTCTTGGGTATCACCAAAGCGTCGCTGCAGACCCGTTCGTTCATGTCGGCAGCATCGTTCCAGGAAACCACCCGCGTGCTGACCGAAGCTTCGGTTCAGGGCAAACGCGACCGTCTGGTTGGCCTCAAGGAGAACATCCTTGTTGGTCGCCTGATCCCAGCCGGTACCGGTGGCGCCACCGATCGTGTTCGTCGCATTGCGCGTTCGCGTGACAACGTGGTCCTGGAAGCCCGTCGTGAAGAGGCCGAAGCAGCCGCCGCACTGGCTGCCCCGACCATCGACGACATGGGCGCGGCTGATGCCTTCAACACCCCGGAAAGCCGCGACGAATAAGTCGGTTTTCCACTGAGATTGAGAGAGGCCTCCGCAATTGCGGGGGCCTTTTTCATGTGGTGGTTCCTGCGCTGCCTCCGGCGGGAGTATTTTGGAAACAGTGAAAGAGGGCGCGGGCGCGTTTGATTGTGCGCTGCCCGTAGTCGTGCGGGTTTGACAAGGCACAACCATTGACGCAGGGTCGCGCAATGATAACGCGACTGTTTCTTTCCCTTTCTGACAATACCCGTGGCGCGCTGTTGATGATGGCATCAATGGCGGCCTTCACCTTGAATGATGCCTTGATGAAATCGCTGGCAGGGATTGTGCCGCTGTTTCAGCTGCTGTTTCTGCGCGGTGTAATGGCAACGGGGATGACTGGTGTTCTGGCTGTGCGCGGCGGCGCCTTGCGGGCGCGGGTTGGGGCAGGGGACTGGGCCTTGATTGCTGTGCGGGTCGGGGCCGAGATTTCAGCCGCGTATTTCTTCCTAAACGCGCTTTTTGTGGCACCGATTGCCAATGTGACGGCCATTTTGCAGTGTTTGCCCTTGGTCGTGACGCTGGCAGCGGCGCTGTTGTTTCGCGAAACGATTGGCTGGCGGCGGCTGAGCGCCATTCTTGTTGGCTTCGTCGGGGTGTTGTTGATCATCCGGCCTGGCACCGACGGGTTTGATCGCAGTTCGCTTTATGTGCTGGCGGCGGTCGCCAGCATCACAACGCGGGATCTGGCCACGCGGCGTTTGTCATCGGCGGTGCCGTCGATGTTGGTTACCTTTGTCAGTGCAGCAGGGGTGATGCTGTTCTTCGGCGTTTTGATGACTGGGCAGGAATGGGTCACGATGAATGTGGCCAGCTGGTCCATCATCGGCATGTCCGCGCCAGTTATTCTGGCCGCCTATGTGTCGTCCATCGCGGTGATGCGCGTGGGCGAGATTTCGTTCGTTTCGCCCTTCCGCTATACCAGTTTGGTCTGGGCGCTGATCCTTGGATGGCTGGTGTTTGGCGAATGGCCGGATATGGTCACGCTGATCGGCGCGGTCATCGTCGTGGGCAGCGGTGTTTTCATGCTCTACCGTGAGGGGCAGATCGCGCGGGCGGCGCGGGCGCGGGTAGGGTAAATCTGCTGTCACGCTGTGTGGCTTGGGGCCCTTGTTGACAAAGGGCGCGACTCCCCCTATACGCCCCACTATCCGGCTGATCTGGGCGAGTCCCAAATGCCGAATCCACAACTGAGAAGGCCAAGTCCTGAGCTACTTTGAAGCTTGCGACCTCTGGAAAACTCACCGCGTTGTTCGCCTCGGTACGGGAACATCGCGGATTTTGCGCTATGCAGCTTCTGTGTTGCGCAACCAATCATCGTTCAGGGCAGTCGCCTTGGATAAACATTGTGAAGCAAACGGGAAAGTGACCCTATGCCAACGATTCAACAGCTGATCCGCAAGCCGCGTCAGCCCAAAGTCAAGCGCTCCAAATCTATGCACCTGGAGCAGTGCCCGCAAAAACGTGGCGTCTGCACCCGTGTATACACCACCACTCCGAAGAAGCCGAACTCGGCTATGCGTAAAGTTGCGAAGGTTCGCCTGACCAACGGCTTCGAAGTGATCTCTTACATTCCCGGTGAAAGCCACAACCTTCAGGAACACTCCGTGGTTCTGATCCGTGGCGGCCGTGTAAAAGACCTTCCGGGTGTGCGTTACCACATCCTGCGTGGTGTTCTGGATACCCAGGGCGTTAAAGACCGTAAGCAACGTCGTTCGAAATACGGCGCCAAGCGTCCGAAGTAAGGAGATCGAAGAATGTCTCGTCGTCACGCTGCTGAGAAGCGCGAAGTATTGCCCGACGCCAAGTATGGCGATCGCGTACTGTCCAAATTCATGAACAACCTGATGATCGACGGTAAGAAGTCGGTTGCGGAAAAGATCGTCTACAACGCGCTGGACCGCGTTGAAGGTAAGATCAAACGCGCCCCCGTCGAAGTGTTCCACGAAGCACTGGACAACATCAAACCGGCCGTCGAAGTTCGTTCGCGTCGTGTTGGTGGTGCAACCTACCAGGTTCCCGTTGAAGTGCGCCCCGAGCGCCGTGAAGCTCTGGCCATCCGTTGGCTGATCTCCGCGAGCCGCGCCCGCAACGAAAACACCATGGAAGAACGTCTGGCCGGCGAACTGCTGGATGCCGTTCAATCCCGTGGTGCCGCTGTTAAAAAGCGCGAAGATACTCACAAGATGGCAGACGCGAACAAAGCGTTCAGCCATTATCGCTGGTAATTCCACAGAGGCTTTAGACCAATGGCACGCGAATATTCGCTCGACCTATACCGTAACTTCGGTATCATGGCGCACATCGATGCAGGCAAGACCACCTGCTCGGAGCGTATCCTGTATTACACTGGTAAATCCCACAACATCGGTGAGGTGCACGATGGTGCAGCCACCATGGACTGGATGGAGCAGGAGCAGGAACGCGGCATCACCATCACCTCGGCTGCGACCACCACTTTCTGGGAACGCACCGAAGATGGTAAGACTGCTGACTCGCCCAAGCACCGCATGAACATCATCGACACCCCCGGCCACGTTGACTTCACCATCGAAGTTGAGCGTTCGCTGGCGGTACTCGACGGTGCTGTCTGTGTTCTGGACGCAAACGCTGGCGTTGAACCTCAAACCGAAACCGTGTGGCGTCAGGCTGACCGCTACAAGGTTCCGCGTATGGTTTTCGTCAACAAAATGGACAAGATCGGCGCAGACTTCTTTAACTGCGTCAACATGATCGAAGAACGCACCGGCGCGCGTGCTGTTCCCGTCGGTATTCCGATCGGTGCAGAATCCGAGCTGGAAGGTCTGCTGGACCTGGTCACCATGAAAGAGTGGCTGTGGCAGGGCGAAGATCTGGGTGCATCCTGGATCCACGCTGAGATCCGTCCTGAGCTGCAGGACATGGCGAACGAGTGGCGCGAAAAGATGGTCGAAGCGGCCGTTGAGCAAGACGAAGACGCCATGGAAGCCTACCTGGAAGGCGAAGAGCCCGACGTCGCAACCCTGCGCAAACTGCTGCGTAAGGGTACTCTGGCACTGGACTTCGTTCCGGTACTGGGCGGTTCGGCGTTCAAAAACAAAGGTGTTCAGCCGCTGCTGAACGCAGTAATCGACTACCTGCCCAGCCCGCTGGACGTTGTCGATTACATGGGCTTCGCACCTGGTGACGAAAACGAAGAGCGTAACATTGCCCGTCGTGCAGACGACGACATGGCGTTCTCCGGTCTGGCGTTCAAAATCATGAACGACCCCTTCGTTGGCTCGCTGACCTTCACCCGTATCTACTCGGGCGTTCTGAACAAGGGCGACAGCATCCAGAACTCCACCAAAGGTAAGAAAGAGCGCGTCGGTCGTATGATGATGATGCACTCCAACAACCGTGAGGAGATCGAAGAGGCATTTGCAGGCGACATCATCGCGCTGGCGGGTCTGAAAGACACCACCACCGGTGACACCCTCTGCGACGCCAAGGATCCCGTTGTTCTGGAAACCATGACCTTCCCCGATCCCGTTATCGAGATCGCGGTTGAGCCGAAGACCAAAGGCGACCAAGAAAAAATGTCGCAAGGTCTGGCACGTCTGGCAGCCGAAGACCCCTCCTTCCGTGTGGAAACTGACCTGGAATCGGGCCAGACCATCATGAAAGGCATGGGCGAACTTCACCTGGACATTCTGGTTGACCGTCTGAAGCGTGAATTCAAAGTTGAAGCAAACATCGGTGCGCCGCAGGTGGCATACCGTGAAACCATCTCGCACGAGGTGGAGCACAGCTACACGCACAAGAAGCAGTCCGGTGGTTCCGGTCAGTTCGGTGAGGTGAAGATGATCATCACCCCAACCGAAGCTGGTGAAGGTTACTCCTTCGAATCCCGCATCGTTGGTGGTGCGGTTCCCAAGGAATACATCCCTGGTGTTGAAAAAGGCATCACCTCGGTTATGGATAGCGGCCCGCTGGCTGGCTTCCCCGTAATCGACTTCAAGGTTGCCCTGATCGACGGTAAATTCCACGATGTTGACTCCTCGGTTCTGGCCTTTGAAATCGCAGCACGTATGTGTATGCGCGAAGGCATGAAGAAGGCAGGCGCTAAGCTGCTGGAACCGATCATGAAGGTCGAAGTGATCACCCCCGAAGAATACACCGGCGGTATCATCGGCGATCTGACATCGCGTCGTGGTCAGGTTTCTGGCCAAGAGCCGCGCGGCCACGCGATTGCGATCGACGCAAACGTGCCGCTGGCGAACATGTTCGGCTACATCAACACCCTGCGTTCGATGTCGTCCGGCCGTGCCCAGTTCACCATGCAGTTCTCGCACTACGATCCGGTGCCGTCGAACATCAGTGAAGAAATCCAGGCGAAATACGCCTAAGCAATTTGGGGGACCGGCCCGTTTCGGTCCCCCCTTTCCCGATTTGAAGGCTGGTTGTTCAGCCTTTCATGACAGACTAGGAGGCCATCATGGCAAAGGAAAAGTTTGAGCGTTCCAAACCGCACGTTAACATCGGCACCATCGGCCACGTTGACCACGGCAAAACCACGCTGACCGCAGCAATCACCAAATACTTCGGTGACTTCAAAGCGTACGACCAGATTGACGGCGCACCTGAAGAAAAAGCGCGCGGCATCACCATCTCGACCGCACACGTTGAGTACGAAACCGAGAGCCGTCACTACGCACACGTTGACTGCCCCGGCCACGCTGACTACGTGAAAAACATGATCACCGGTGCAGCGCAGATGGACGGCGCGATCCTGGTTGTGAACGCAGCTGACGGCCCGATGCCGCAGACCCGTGAGCACATCCTGCTGGGCCGCCAGGTTGGCATCCCGAAGATGGTTGTATTCCTGAACAAAGTTGACCAGGTAGACGACGAAGAGCTGCTGGAGCTGGTGGAAATGGAAGTCCGCGAGCTGCTGTCCGAGTACGACTACCCGGGTGACGATATTCCGATCATCGCAGGTTCCGCTCTGGCGGCGATGGAAGGCAACAAGCCTGAAATCGGCGAAGAGAAAATCAAAGAGCTGATGGCAGCTGTTGATGAGTACATCCCGCAGCCCGCACGTGCCGTTGACCAGCCGTTCCTGATGCCGATCGAAGACGTATTCTCGATCTCGGGTCGTGGTACCGTTGTAACCGGTCGTGTTGAGCGTGGCGTGATCAACGTTGGTGACGAGATCGAAATCGTTGGCATCAAAGACACCTCGAAAACCACCTGTACCGGTGTTGAAATGTTCCGCAAGCTGCTGGACCGCGGTGAAGCCGGCGACAACATCGGCGCGCTGCTGCGTGGCGTTGACCGTGACTCGGTTGAGCGTGGCCAGGTTCTGTGTGCCCCGGGTTCGGTTAACCCGCACACCAAGTTCGAAGCTGAGGTCTACATCCTGACCAAAGAAGAAGGCGGTCGTCACACCCCGTTCTTCGCGAACTACCGTCCGCAGTTCTACTTCCGTACCACCGACGTCACCGGTACCTGCATCCTGCCCGAGGGCACCGAGATGGTAATGCCCGGCGACAACCTGAAACTGTCGGCCGAGCTGATCGCCCCGATCGCGATGGAAGAAGGCCTGCGCTTCGCCATCCGTGAAGGCGGCCGCACCGTTGGTTCCGGTGTTGTATCCAAAATCATCGAGTAATCTCGACGATTTGATCTAAGAAAAGGGCGTCCCTCGGGGCGCCCTTTTTGCGTGGGGGGACGGGGTAACTGGCGAAGCTCTTTGTCAGATCAAAGATTTGGCAGCGCTCGAACCGCCCCCACCAAACCGGAGGTTTGCCTTTGGCAAAACGCGGGCGCTTCGCTTCGCCCCTGCGGTTCAGGCGCGCCGCTTCAGGTTTTTCAGCAGCTAACACAGTCAGTGACCGCGAAGCAGAAGAGTGAATAGTGGCGCTGAAGTGTCTGGTGAGCTATTTGGATGGTCATATTTGATCAATATGGGTTGCGACAGTGTATTCGTTGAAGCTTGACTATCCGCTTTCTGGGCTCGTTGCGCACTGTGTGGCTTTATGCGAAGTCGAGTGTTGTGGACTGGATGCTTTCGATTTCTCCTTTGTACACATGGCCTCTTTTTTGATGAAATGCAGCTATGAAGGTCGCGCGCGGAGGCTAGATGTTGATAGCATTGAACAACAACTCGAAACGTTGAATGTGAACTATGGGCGGCGTGGCGCGTCCAGTAAGGGAGTCGAAATAGGGGAAATGAACCGGAGATTTTCTGGTGTACTTCTGACACAGTGGGTCGAAGACATGCAGAACGAGTTGGCGCGAGCAGTGAGATTTTTGGAGCAAGAAGGTTTACTAACTGACTAACTCGCCTTTTGATCCCGAATTTGGCTAGGGGCGCGCTATTTTGTGCGTTCAACGTATAATGTCAGTTGATCGGGTAACTTGGCTCTCCACATTCAGCTGTTAACGCGGTTGTTTATTTCGCTTGGACTAAGCGCTTCAGAGGGCTGGCACTTTTACCAGAGTCTATGTGTGAACTGCCTTTGGTTGAGGTAAGCGTTCTTGAAAGCCATCCCGTGCATCCCCACATAATCCCTACAACCAATGGAGGGTGCCGTGGAGCAGTAACAGCCAAAATCCGATTTGAATGTTTTTCAGAACAGGAGTGCTGTTATGCCTGCCTTCCTCGACGCTTCACTGCGTCATCCTATCTTGCTGCCAGATGGCCAGCCCTACCCCAACACCGTCTATCTGTCGCAGGTGATTGACCACCCGAATATAACTGTGGGCGATTACACCTATTACAACGATTTCGATCCGGTCACAGACTATGCCGCCCGCATTGCGCCGTACCTCTACGCAGGTGCGCCGGAACGGTTGCACATCGGTCGCTTTGGCCAGTTCGCCCACGGTACGCGTTTTATCACCGCCTCGGCCGATCATCCAAAGCACTGGTTCAGTGCCTATCCCTTTGCGGTGTTTAACCACGACTGCATGGACCTCTATGCAGAGGAATTTGCCAAGGGCGATGACACCTACATCGGCCATGACGTCTGGATTGGCCATAACGCTATGATCCTGCCTGGCGTCACGGTCGGCAATGGTGCAATTATCGGTGCTGGGGCGGTGGTCAGTCGCGATGTGCCTGGCTATGCAGTGGTCGCAGGCAATCCGGCACAGGTGGTGCGTTTGCGCTTCCCTGAGACGGTGATTGAGCTGTTGGAACGGCTCGCATGGTGGGATTTGCCGCTGGATCAGATTCGGCGCGTCTTGCCTGTCTTGGCCAGCGCCGATGTGGCCGCATTGCGGGATCTGGTGGCCGAGACGCGCCCAACCTGATCATCGCAGCCGTCGCTGGTATTGCGCGGGGTAGGTGAGGGGAAGGTTTCTTTCGGTAGAAAACGCTTTTCACATCCGAAACTGAAAAAGCCCCTTGATCTCCCCCCCGCGCTGCCATAATCAAACGCCCAGCGTAGGGGTATAGCTCAGTTGGTAGAGCGACGGTCTCCAAAACCGTAGGTCCCGGGTTCGAGCCCTGGTGCCCCTGCCATTTTCCCAAAAATTAATGCCAACGAGGCATAAGAGTGCGAAATCAGGCTGTTTCGTGCGAATGTATGTCAAGTCTTTTGTTTGGGTGCTGATGCGCGACTTGCTGTGATTGGCACTAGCCCCCCTTATTTCTTTGGACTTTGTGAGGGTTTTGACCGATAGCATTGCACGCCTTCTCAATATGCGGTCTACTTATATGTCCTCATTAATACTTGCGCCTAAGCCAGCGTGGCGCGAAACGTTGATTTCGTTTTTCAATCGCCTCGCCGCGATGAAGGGGCAGACAACACCTCAGTTGGCTTTCGACATGGGAAGCGAGATTCGTCGCGTCTTAAGGCATGAGAAGGAAGCGCTCGAAGCATTGGCAAAGTGGGGGAGGATAAGGATGAGGCGCTGATCGCCGAACTGATCGACTGGCTGTCGGCGCGGTCTGGTGCGGCAGATTAGCGTCTATTTCGATGGAATAGGGTCAAGTGTTTCGCGCGCGAAACATTTTCGCACCCGCTGAGTTGGAACAGAAAAGTGCCTGTGACCATCTCGGATCACAGGCACTTTCTACGTCTTACGGTTGGGACATCTTAGAACGAGGTCTGGAAGCTCACCCCAACACGGGTGCCTTTGTCAAAACCGGCAGTGTTCAGATCAAAGTCCTGATGCGCAATCAAGGCGCTGACCGTGCCCCCCAGCAAGGGCTGCGACAGTCCTGCAGTGGCGACAAGCCCCGTGGCCCGCGTGGTAGACAGGCGGTGGGTAGCCAGCGACTGATCGTTGATGGTGTAGTGCCCGACGCTCCAATTCACAGATGTCTCATCCAGCTTATGCTTCATATAAAGCGTGGTGGCCTTGCCTTGGGTATCAATTGCAGATCCCAGCACCACGCCGTTGTTGGCGTAGGAAAAGGTTCCGTTCTGATACGCGGTGTTGGCCCCGCATGCTCCGCTTGTAGTCCTAGCGATGGTGGTGTCCTTGTGCTCGATAGTGATCTGTGAACGAATGCCAAATAGCAAGGTGTTTGTCTCTACCCCGCCCATGTGCATCAAACAGGAGGGGAAATAGCCCGCCTCATCCTCACCGACGAACTGGTAATAGATCCGGCTGCCACCACCAAGGTTTGGCAGGCTGTAGCTCAGCCCAATGCCCGCCATCTGGTTGGCGCCCCTAGCGGCACCCTCGTTGGAGCGACCGCCCAAAACCCGCAGGAGGGTGTTAAAATCCTGCGGCTGTCCCGCGCCGCCGAACTGGGCGGTGCGGACAAAATCCAGTTCCAGATTTTCGATGGGGCGGATGCGGGCGCGCATGCCCATGATCAGCGCATTGTCAGGTTGGCCTGCGTCATTTGAAGATGACGCGTTCAAGGTCAGCGTGCAGTATTTGAGTGACCTCGGCACATGATTGAAATGGCCGTTCAGCGGGCCAGATCAGAACACGTTGTCCCAGTCCTTCTCGGTTGATTACGCCCCCTGCGCCGGGCCATAGGGCGTGTTCAGCCGCAGGGTGATCCAGCATTGCCGTGATCATCGTACTATAGTACCCCGCGGGATGTCCTGATAGCGGTGGCAAAATAGCCGTCGTCGGAAGCAAATCTGAACTGCAACCGCTTTCGGGCCGAAGCTGGCAGATTACGCGGATCACTGCTTCATTGTTTCTGGGTGTAATCCTTAAAAACCGCTGTATTAAGCCGCCGGCCCATCGGGGCGATGGTGGCGTCCTCATAGCTTTGCGGGTCAGTGATGTCTTCCGCTCGCGCCAGAGGCTATCGTCCAAATGGACCAATGGCCGATCATGCACTAACAATCAATTTGGACCACTTAGATGGTGCAGATCAGCATTCTCATGTCTCGATGGCAAAGCTAAGTAAGCTGCACCGGCGCGCTCTTTGCGAGTGGTATCTCGCGGGAAAAAGGCACCCGTTTCCGGATGCCTTGTGATGTTGATCGATTCTGTATCAATCGTCCAACGAACGGGCGATCAGCTCTTTCATGATCTCATTGGTGCCGCCGTAGATCATCTGTACGCGGGCGTCGGTATACATGCGAGAAATCGGGTATTCCTGCATATAGCCATAGCCACCATGAAGCTGTACGCATTCGTTCATCACTTCATTCTGCACTTCGGTGCCCCAATATTTCGCCATAGATGCAGTTGCCGCGTCGAGTTCACCAAGCTCAAGGCGTGCAATGCAGTCGTTTATGAAGCTGCGCAAAACTTCTGCCTTCGTCTTACACTCCGCCAATTTGAACCGGGTGTTCTGAAAGTCCATGATCCGGTTGCCAAAGGCTTTGCGCTCTTTCACGTAGCGTAGGGTTTCTTCCAACGCAAAATCGATGGATCCAAGTGCAGTGATCGCAATCACCAGCCGTTCCCAGGGGAGCTGCTTCATCAGCTGATAAAATCCCTGACCTTCTTCATGGCCCAAAAGGTTGTCGGCAGGCACCTTTACATCCTCAAAGAACAGTTCTGAGGTGTCGTTGCCCTTCATCCCCATTTTCTTGAGGTTGCGGCCACGGCTGTAGCCTTCGGCATCCGCAGTCTCAACAGCGATCAGCGACACGCCTTTGGCGCCTGCGTCTTTATCCGTTTTGGCCACCACAATGACCAGATCGGCGTTTTGACCGTTGGTAATGAAAATCTTGGAGCCGTTGATCAGATAGCCGTTGCCATCTTTCGTTGCAGTGGTGCGCACCGATTTCAGGTCCGATCCGGTGCCTGGTTCAGTCATCGCAATGGCTGCGACCATCTCGCCAGAAGTGAGCTTGGGCAGCCAGCGCTCTTTCTGCGCGTCGGTTCCATAAGCGGTTACATAGTGTGTCACGATGGATTGGATGCCGTAACCCCAACCGATGTCGCCCTTGCGGGCCTGTTCATAGGCTGTGATCGCATCAAAGCTGATGCCGCCGCCGACGCCGCCATATTCCTCGGGGATCGCGCCAGCCATAATGCCTGCCTCCCCTGCCTTGAGCCAAAAATCACGATCCACCATTCCCTGCGCGGCCCACTTGTCCTGATTGGGTGCCAGTTCATCTGTCATGAAACGTGCGCAGCTCTCTGCAAACATCTTGTGTTCGTCCTGAACCCAGGCTGCGGTTGGTGAAAATAGTGTCATTTTGGCCTTCTCCCTGTTGCTGCGTCTGTCGCAGCCGGCTTGTCGGGGGCAGGTAAGCGATGACGCGGTAGCGCTGTCAACGAAATGGCGAAAAGACGTAACGCCAAACCCGAATTGCGTCGGTATCTGGCAGTGATGTTAGCCTGTCCATGTTACAACCTCCCCCATTCCGCACACCTGCCTGAGAGGATCACGCGCGGGTCTGTGAGCGTGTTGAAACAAAGCGATAAAAAGTTGCTCAACACGTTTATGTGACAAATGTACTTTCGCCCAAATCAGCCCTTTTCCTCACGCGCTGTGGCGTGGGGTGTAACCTGTTGGATCCGGGCAAAGCCCTGCAAAACATGACCCGCACAGACCCTGTGCAAGGCTGCGCAGGGACCGTTGTGCGCGGGCCTCTTTTCAACACACATCGCCGTGAATTTCCGTGACGATTTCGTTGGGTTTTAATCATCCCGATCCGCCCCCAGTTTGTTTGGTGTCAGACGGACAAACACACAGTCCAACACACTGACACACACCAACGATCACCTCCCCGATCGACCCCGCAAACTGACTTAGGAGTTAAAAACATGAACCGTATCGTAACCGCATCCGCCGCCGCCCTGATCGCCCTGACCGGTGCCGCTTCCGCAATGACCTCTGACGTGTCGGGCTACGACGCCGCCCAGATCCGCGCATTTGCACCGAACATCGACCTGAGCCTGGTTGATGCCGACGCCGTCAAGAAAGCCGCTTCGGTCATCGAGAACCTGGAAGACGACGACGCGTCCTTCGCCCAGATCCAGAACAGCGTGCGCCACGTTCTGACCAAGTAATCTGGTCCAAATAAATCCCTCGGGGGCTGAGAGGCCACACCGGCCTCGCCCCTTCCCAACGGCACCACCTCCCCGATCGTGCCACACAAACCTGACTTAGGAGTTAACAACATGAACCGTATCGTAACCGCATCCGCCGCCGCCCTGATCGCCCTGACCGGTGCTGCTTCTGCAATGACCTCTGACGTGTCGGGCTACGACGCCGCCCAGATCCGCCAGTTCGCACCGAACATCGACCTGAGCCTGGTTGACGCCGACGCCGTCAAGAAGGCCGCTTCGGTCATCGAGAACCTGGGAGACGACGACGCGTCCTTCGCCCAGATCCAGAACAGCGTTCGCCACGTTCTGACAAAATAAATCTCTTGGGGGCTGAGAGGCCACAACGGCCTCGCCCCTTCCCAAAGGCACCATCCTCCCCATCGTGCCACACAAACCTGACTTAGGAGTTAACAACATGAACCGTATCGTAACTGCATCCGCCGCCGCCCTGATCGCCCTGACCGGTGCTGCTTCTGCAATGACCTCTGACGTGTCGGGCTACGACGCAGCCCAGATCCGCGCATTTGCCCCGAACATCGACCTGAGCCTGGTTGATGCCGACGCCGTCAAGAAAGCCGCTTCAGTGATCGAGAACCTGGAAGACGACGACGCGTCGTTCGCCCAGATCCAGAACAGCGTGCGCCACGTTCTGACAAAATAAATCCCTCGGGGGCTGAGAGGCCACAACGGCCTCGCCCCTTCCCAACGGCACCGCCTCCCCATCGTGCCACACAAACCTGACTTAGGAGTTAACACAATGAACCGTATCGTAACCGCATCCGCCGCCGCCCTGATCGCCCTGACCGGTGCCGCTTCTGCAATGACCTCTGACGTATCGGGCTACGACGCCGCTCAGATCCGCCAGTTCGCCCCGAACATCGACCTGAGCCTGGTTGACGCCGACGCCGTCAAGAAAGCCGCTTCGGTCATCGAGAACCTGGAAGACGACGACGCGTCCTTTGCCCAGATCCAGAACAGCGTTCGCCACGTTCTGACCAAGTAATCTGGTCCAAATAAATCCCTCGGGGGCTGAGAGGCCACAACGGCCTCGCCCCTTCCCAACGGCACCACCTCCCCATCGTGCCACACAAACCTGACTTAGGAGTTAAAAGCATGAACCGTATCGTAACCGCATCCGCCGCCGCCCTGATCGCCCTGACCGGTGCTGCTTCCGCAATGACCGCTGACGTGTCGGGCTACGACGCCGCTCAGATCCGCGCCTTCGCCCCGAACATCGACCTGAGCCTGGTTGACGCCGACGCCGTCAAGAAAGCCGCTTCGGTCATCGAGAACCTGGAAGACGACGACGCGTCGTTCGCCCAGATCCAGAACAGCGTTCGCCACGTTCTGACAAAATAAATCTCTCGGGGGCTGAGAGGCCACAACGGCCTCGCCCCTTCCCAACGGCACCACCTCCCCATCGTGCCACACAAACCTGACTTAGGAGTTAACAACATGAACCGTATCGTAACCGCATCCGCCGCCGCCCTGATCGCCCTGACCGGTGCTGCTTCCGCAATGACCTCTGACGTATCGGGCTACGACGCTGCCCAGATCCGCGCCTTTGCCCCGAACATCGACCTGAGCCTGGTTGACGCCGACGCCGTCAAGAAAGCCGCTTCGGTCATCGAGAACCTGGAAGACGACGACGCGTCGTTTGCCCAAATCCAGAACAGTGTGCGCCACGTTCTGACCAAGTAAGCAATACCCCCAGGGATCCCTTGTGATCCCACCACTCACGGAAAGCCAGTCCCTATGGGGCTGGCTTTTTCGTTGGAGTTTTAAATGGCTTTAACCTTTGCTTGATACACTCACGGTGCCGCCGCCGACCAGCGCAGAAACGCCCGTTGTCTCTGGGCCAGAGGTCGGCAGACCGCGCGCCACGCGGATGGCGAGGTAGGCAAAGGCCTGCGCTTCCAGCATGTCGCCGTTTAGCCCCATATCCTCGACAGGGCGCACAGGGCAATCAATACCCGCCTGCAGCATCTGCATCATCACAGGATTGTGCCGCCCACCGCCTGTGACCAACACCTGCGATGGTGGGCTGGGGCAGTGATCAAGGCCCAGCATCACCGCGGTCGCCGCCATGCCCGTCATCGTCGCCGCCGCATCCGCGTCATCCAGTTCGCGCACCAATTCCAGCATGTCGGCAAAGGCATCACGGTCGAGAGACTTGGGCGGCATCTTGGGGAAATAGACGTCATCCAAAAACAGTTCTAACGCGCCATCCACCACCTCACCCTGTGCGGCCAACGTTCCGTCCTGATCATAGGCCAGCCCGCGTCGTTCCTGCATCAAGTCGTTCAGCGGTGCATTTGCCGGACCTGTGTCAAAGGCCAACAGCGCGCCCGGCTCCTCTGGCCCCGCTTTGCGCGGATCAACCCATGTGATGTTGCCCACGCCGCCCATATTGAGAAAACACAAAGGTTGCGTCGCGCCGATCCATTTGGCACAGGCGAAATGGAAAAACGGCGCCAGCGGGGCACCCTGCCCGCCCAACTGCACATCGGAGCTACGAAAATCCCATGCGACCGGCACACCCAAACGGTCCGCCAAAGCCGCACCATCGCCGGCCTGATGCGTGCCACGCCCGCCCGGATCATGGGCCAGCGTCTGGCCGTGAAATCCGATCAGCTCGGCCCCCTCAAAACCGCCCAGCACCTCCGCATGGGCGCGCTCTACCAAGGCCGCAACCTCTGCCACGCCCTCATCACCCGGCCAGCGGCCAAGGCCGGCGCGCAACACTGACTGCTCCGCTGCCGAATAGGGCCGGTAGGCAGTATCCCCAAACGCCTCAATCACATGGCCGTCGCTCAGCAGCATCGCCGCGTCCACACCGTCCAAAGACGTCCCCGACATCGCCCCCAGCGCCCAAATCGCGCCCTGATCCGCCGCTTTCTTCATGCCTGCCCCAAATCTTGCCCCACAAACACCACCTGCGGGGGCAAAACACATCTTTCCCCCCAGTTGGTTGCAGCTTATACACTGGCTGGCAAAGCTGTAAGGGACAAAAGCAATGACCTACCACCCCAAATCGGAATTCATGCGCGTCATGAAGGAACGCGGCTTCATCGCGGACTGCACCGATTATCAAGCACTTGATGAGGCGCTGTGCGAGGGTGTTGTTCCGGCCTATATCGGCTTTGATGCGACGGCGAAATCGCTGCATGTGGGATCGCTGATCCAGATCATGATGCTGCGCTGGTTGCAAAAGACCGGCCACAAACCGATCACCCTGATGGGCGGCGGCACCACCAAGGTGGGCGACCCGTCCTTCCGCGCCGATGAACGCCCCCTGCTGGATGAGGCGGCGATCAACGACAACATCAGCGGCATTCAGCAGGTGTTTGCGAAATACATCGACTACTCGGAGGATGTGGACAACGGCGCCTTGATGCTGAACAACGCCGAATGGCTGGATGGTCTGAACTATCTGGAGTTTCTGCGCGACATTGGCCGCCACTTCTCGGTCAACCGGATGCTGGCGTTTGAATCGGTGAAGTCGCGGATTGATCGTGAACAATCGTTGAGCTTTCTAGAGTTCAACTACATGATCCTACAGGCCTATGACTTCCTTGAGCTGAACCGCCGCTACGGCTGTCTGCTGCAAATGGGCGGGTCGGACCAGTGGGGCAACATCGTGAACGGCATCGACCTGACCCGTCGGGTGATCGACAACCAGATCTTTGGCCTGACCTCGCCGCTGCTGACCACCTCGGACGGCAAAAAGATGGGCAAAACCGCCGATGGTGCCATCTGGCTGAACGCCGACATGCGCAGCCCCTATGAATTCTGGCAGTTCTGGCGCAACACCAACGACGCTGATGTGGGCCGTTTCCTGAAGCTTTACACAGAGATGCCGGTGGACGAGTGTGACCGCCTCGGCGCGCTGGAAGGTCAGGAAATCAACGACGCCAAGGTGATCCTTGCCAACGCCGTCACCACCCTGTGTCACGGGGCCGAGGCCGCAGCCGCAGCCGAAGCCACCGCGCGCGAAGTGTTTGAAAAGGGCGGCGTGGGTGACGACCTGCCGACGCTGGAGCTGAGCGCCGATGAGCTGGGCGACGGCATGTCCATCGTTCAGCTGATCGTGAAAACCGGTCTGGCCAAATCCGGCAAAGACGCCAAACGCCTGATCAAGGAAAACGGCGCCAAGCTGGATGACGAAAACCTGACTGATGCAGGCCTGATGGTCGACGCCGCGAAGCTGGCACAGCCGATCAAACTGTCCGCAGGCAAGAAACGTCACGCACTGGTGAAACTGGCTGAGTAAGCGCCGGAGAGATTGAGAATAGAGAACGCCCGCACCTTGGTTGGTGCGGGTGTTTTTTGTATTAATAGACTTATACAGGCCGACGCCAACCGCGTGTTCTTCAAGAACCGTCGGCGCCATAAAAACCTAATCTACCAATCTGGCGCATCGTAGATTTTTGATCGTTTTATTTCTCCGCAGAACTTGGTTTTTGACTGTATCTTTTCTTTCTCGTCAGTCCAATCTTCGCGATTTCGATTCGGGTCTGCCATGATCTGGGTAATCATGGACTTAGGATCAACGTCGTACCAAAATAGTCCCTCCTGATCTAAAGGAATAGTCTTAGCACAATACATTAAACGAACTTCGTTCTCGTGAGAGAACGCCTTTCGTTTACGCAAAAGGGATTCAAACAATTGTCGAGGATTAACCTCGTCACTTTTATGTCGATAATACCACCGCCTAATTTCATTCGTCTTTTTGTATTCAACCTTCCCTATTCGGCAAAGTTCTTTCTCTAAATTTGGCTTTGCACATCTCAACGCCTCCAACAATTTTCTTGGCGTCGATCGGATACGTAAAAACCGCGTGTTGCGGTCATTCGCATAAATGCCCCACATAGCTTCGGAATAAATTTCCTTGGTCCAGCACTGGGCAACTATCCCTTGTCTTACTGTGTCGTCATGCCTGCCCCCGCTTCTTTCGCGACCGCACTTCATGAGGAAGTTTTCGAAATTGTCCTTCCAGTTCTCCACCTTACTCATTGCACTTCGCCGATCCTCGAACATCTTGAGGACGTGCTCCTCTTTCATAATTCTATAGATGGGCTGGTCTAGCTCATCGGCACAATCAAAATTCATAAATTGGCAATCTGGCAATCTTACCCTCACTTATCTCTGAGTTGCATTTTTCAGATCGGCTTATCAGCTTATTAATTGGCTCGTGAGGTGCTGACCATCAATCGTTGACACATTTTTTTACGCCCGCCCTACTCCGCCGCCGGTAATTTCAACGCCTTCGCCTCAGCCCGGCTCAACTGCGCGCCTTGCTTGCGTTTCAGCAACTCCCCCCGTGCCTTTTCGTACTGCGGGTCTTGCCAGAACATCAGGCAGCCGTTGCAGCCGCGGCCGCAGCAACCTTCGACGCCGACGCGGTTGGTTTTGTGACGGCGCTCTTCGCCGCCTTCACCGATGGCATCGACCAATTTATCGCGCGACCGCTCATAGGCTTTGGGGCGGTCGGTGCCGGACGCTTCGATCCCCTGCACCACCTTGTCCAGCTTGATCCGCGCCCATTGTTCGTCCGTCAGCGCGCGTTCCTTGCGCATCACGGTGTATTCGGGGAACTGGGCGCGTAGCCAATCAGTATCCTCATGATCAAAGAGGGCAAAGGGTACCCGCATCACGGTTTTGGTGGATCCGTGGATCACATCCTTCATTGCGCCTGTTTTGGCCTCTTCAAATTCATACATCCGCAACAGAACGGTTTCGCGCGCGATGGGGGAGACGAATTCCAGCACATCGCCCGGTTCCAGCTTGTTCTTCACCTCAACGAGGAAGGCGTCGTCTTCGACACCCACAACCACACCGGCATATTCCCACTGCGCGATGGCGGCGGTGTGTTCGTAGCCGTGGGCGTAGTTGGTCAACCGCCCGTCGTGGAAGGCCAGCGTGTAGCCACGGTTGCCGACGGTTTCCAGCTCTTCCATATACGGCTTCGGATCCCAATTTTCGGGATCTTCGTAATAGGCATCAATCGCCATGCGGTAGGCGCGGGCGACGATGGCGCAGTAGTATTCGGATTTGCCGCGGCCTTCGACCTTCAGGCAATCGACACCGATTTTCAGGTAATCGTCCAGTTTCGGCATGATGCATAGATCGCGCGAGTTCATGATGTAGCTGCCACGGCCATCTTCTTCGATCGGCATCAGCTCCCCGGGGCGGCAGCCTTCTTCGAGCAGAAACTCAAACATATCAGCGTTTTCTGGGGTGATGTTCAAATCTTCGACCGTGCCATCCTTCAGCCGCATCCGCACGCCGTAGTTCCAGCGGCAGGAGTTGGCGCAGTTGCCTTGGTTCGCGCCGCGTTCGGCCATGAAGTTCGACAATAGGCAGCGGCCCGAATAGGTCATGCACATGGCGCCGTGCACAAACGCCTCTAGCTTCACATCGGGGCAGTGTTCGCGGATTTCGGCCAGTTCGGGATAAGACACCTCCCGCGCCAAAACCACCAGCGCGGCGCCTTGGTCTTTCCAGAAATCCACCGACAGCCACGAACAGACGTTTGCCTGCGTCGAGATATGCAGCGGAATTTCAGGCGCATGTTTTTTCACATAGGTGAACACGCCCGGATCCGCGATGATCAGCCCGTCGGGTTTCACGCGGCGGATGGTCTGGATGTATTCATCCAGTTTCGGGATGTCCTTGTTATGGCTGAACAAGTTCAACGTCAGATAGGCGCGTTTGCCGTGGGCGTGGCAAAACTCCACCCCTTCGATCACCTCTTCAAGTGAGAACTGCGATTTCGTGCGCAGGCTCATATCCGGCGTACCCAGATAGACGGCATCGGCGCCGTATAAAATCGCCATCTTCAACTTGCGCAGGTTGCCCGCAGGCATCAACAATTCCGAACGTCGCATCCCTAGCCATCCTTGGTGATCAGCATCCAAGGGGGGCTATTGCCGCAAAACGGGATCGGAAAAAAGATGTGGTTTAAATGTGCCTTTTGGACGCGTTAGCTTTTAAGCTGCAGCGCCTCATCCAGCACGTTGCGCACCACTGTCAGGTCAACGTCTTTGGTTACAAACGCCTCACCAATGCCGCGCGCCATGATGAAGTTGATCTGTCCGCCGACCACCTTTTTATCCTGCCCCATCAGCGCGATCAGCGCGTCGGCGTCAGGCAGGTCGCCGGGGATATCCTTCAGATCCACCTTCATACCCATGCGGGACAGGTGTTCGCGCACACGACTTGGCGCCTCTTGGCTACACAGCCCCAGACGCGATGACACTTCGAACGCCAAGGCGCAGCCAATCGCCACGCCTTCACCATGCAGCAGGCGGTCGGAATACCCGGTCGCCGCTTCCAGCGCGTGGCAGAAGGTATGGCCAAGGTTCAAGAGCGCACGGTCGCCCTTCTCTGTCTCGTCACGGGCGACGATGTCTGCCTTCATCTCAACCGAGCGTTTGACCGCATAGATACGCTTGGCCATATCACCCGCCGCTGCATCTTCGGCGTTTGCCTCCAGCCAGTCGAAGAAGGCCGCATCACCCAACAGGCCGTATTTTACCACCTCGCCGTAGCCAGCCAGAAAATCGCGTTTGGTCAGGGTGCCCAGCACCTCGGTATCGGCCAGAACAAGCGATGGCTGGTGAAAGGCGCCGATCAGGTTTTTGCCCTGCGGTGCGTTGATACCGGTTTTGCCGCCTACGGAGCTGTCCACCTGCGCCAGCAGGCTGGTCGGGATCTGAACAAAGCGCACTCCACGGCGCAGGCTGGCGGCGGCGAAGCCCACCAGATCGCCGATCACCCCGCCACCAAAGGCGACAATGATGTCGTTACGTTCAACCTTCTCGGCCAGAAGCCATTCGACGGTGCGTTCAAAATGCGGCCAGCTTTTTGTTGCTTCACCCGCAGGCAGGGTCATCGACACCATGTCAATATCCGCGGCCGCCAGACCAGCGCGCAGGGCATCCAGATGCAAGCTAGCGACGTTTTCATCGCTGACCACAGCCACACGCGGGCGGTTTAGCAGAGGGGCGATATGCGCGCCCGCCTCGGCCAGCAGGCCGGGACCGACCAGAACATCATAGGCGCGATCGCCCAACGGGACATGAACGGTTTCAACGGCAGGGTTCAGGGTCATGTCTCACACTCCAGCACATCTTGGCGGGTCAGCAAGGCGCCGACCACCTTGTCGCAGGTCATTTCAATGGAATAGCTCGGCTCCACCGGAACCTTCAGGTCGGCCAGCGCATAGATCGGCGCGCGGGCGGCATAAATCTCGCTGAGCGTGGCGTAGGGATTGGCGGTGCGTAGCAGCGGGCGGGTGTCTTTGTGCTTCACCCTGTTCCACAGCAGTTGCAGATCGGCCTGCAGGCACACAGCCACGCCTTGCGCGGAAATGGCATCGCGGTTGCGTTCTGCTAGGAAGGCACCCCCACCAGTAGACAGCACACACGGTTCATCGCCCAAGAGGCGTTCGATGACCTGGCTTTCTTTGTCGCGAAAAAACGCTTCGCCATCGCGGGCAAAAATTTCAGCGATTTCCATATTGGCCGCAGCCACAATTTCGGCGTCCGAATCAAGGAATGGAACGCCCAGTTTGGCAGACAACGCCTTGCCCACAGCGGTTTTTCCCGCCCCCATCATGCCCACCAGCACAACCGTTTTCTTCAGCTTCCACGCCATGATGCCCCCGCGTCTCGGCCAACCTCTGCCGTTTTTTACTTTTGATCACTGAATGACGTGATCTTGGCGAAATTGCCAGTTATAAGTGAAAGAAAATCACAAGCAGCGGGCAGTAGGACTATGGGGCGTCTGATCAAATGGCTTTTTCTTTTGGTACTTGTCGCGGCAATCGCGTTGGTGGCCTATGCCTATATCGGGCCATGGTTGGGCGCTGACTTTTCGCCGCAGCAACAGGAAATCCGTGAAAATGTGGTGCTGGATGCAGGCTAACAGGCGCTTGGCGCGCATAGCATCTGCAATCGGCGCATTTGCATTTTCTCTGGTTGGCACAACAGCACTGGCGCAGGTTCCGCTGGCGTCACAGGCCCCTTTGTCTGCCATCGACTGGCTGAACGATCCCGTTGATACACCGATTATCAACCCGACCCGCCCAGTGGAGCCGCCAACTAGCGGCGGTGCATCTGTACCGACAGTAGATGTCACCCCGTTAGGGGCGCCGACGGCGGATGCGGTTGGTTTGCTATCATCACAGGCAACAGGCTTGCCGGCGGATCTTTGGCGTCATTCGGATGCGGCCACTCTTGCGGATCTGATGCTGGCCCAACGTTTGCAGGCACTGCCGTCGATGCAAGCGCTGTTTTACACCCTCCTGCTGACCGAAGCGGAGGCGCCACCAACCAAAGCAGGCGCGCCATCACTGCTGACCGCGCGCCTTGACGCGCTGATGCACCTCGGGGCGGTTGAGGCCGTGCAGGCAATGCTGGATGCCAGTGGCGCAACGAGTCCTGCACTGTTCAAGCGTTGGTTCAATGCCACCCTGATGACCGGTGATGAAGATCGCGCCTGTCGCCAACTGCAAACGACGCCTTACCTTAGCCCATCACAGGCCGCGCGGGTTTTTTGCACCGCGCGCACTGGTGATTGGCGTACCGCCGCGTTGACGCTGGAAACCAGCAATGCGCTGGGGTTGATTGATCCGCAGGAACGGGCGCTTTTGAACCTGTTTCTTGATCCCGAACTGTTTGAGGGTGATCCGCTACCGCATCCGCCGGTGCGCCCCACCCCGCTGGTGTTCCGGCTGCGCGAAGCAGTGGGCGAGGCCCTGCCAACCGCCCCTCTACCTCGGGCGTTTGCAGTGTCGGACCTGCGTGGCACCGCCGGATGGAAAGCACGGATTGAGGCCGCGGAACGGCTGGCCCAGACGGGCGCATTGTCACCCAATCGTTTACTGGGGATTTATTCGGAACGCCTGCCTGCTGCATCTGGCGGATTGTGGGATCGTGTGGATGCGGTGCAACGGTTCGATATAGCCCTGCGTGCCCGTGACCCAAGCGCCGTAGCCAACACCCTGCCGCGCGCGGTTCAGGCGATGCAACTGGCGCGCCTAGAGGTACCATTTGCCAAAATCTATGCAGAGGATCTGATTTCCCTACCGTTGAGCGGGGCGGTCGCAGAAACCGCCTATCACACAGCGCTGTTGTCACCTGACTATGAGGCAGCGGCCCTAAAAATGGGTGACGTGCTGCCGCAATCGGCCTTCCTCACCGCGCTGGCCAAAGGGCAACCGGGCAGCGCACCAGCACAAACTGCGCTGGAACGCTATGTCGCCGAAGGGTTTGCAACCCTCGCCCTGCCCGCTCAGTTTCAGGCAGACATGGCAGATCGCCGTTTGGGCGAAGTCATCTTACGCGCAATGTTGCTATATCAACGCGCCGTCGCAGGTGAGGTGAAGGAATTGCCGGTCGCCCTCGCCACATTCCGTGCGCTGGGTCTGGAAGACACGGCGCGACGCGCTGCATTGCACATTCTTATTCTGGAACGGGGCACGCTTTGAACGACCACAGCAACGGTAGCAGTGATAGTGTCCGCTGGATTTCAACCTTTCTTGACGCGCAGGCCGCCGAACTGGGCGCAGCCCAAAACACGCTCGCGGCATACGGACGCGACCTGCGAAACTTTTCTGATTGGCTGGACCGTGCAGCATCTGATTTTGCCAGTGTGACCCGTGATCAGATCGAAAGCTACCTCATCGACTGCGAGGCGGAGGGGCTGTCGCAATCCACACGCGCCCGCCGCCTGTCTGCCATCAAGCAGCTTTATCGCTTCGCCTTTGAAGAAGGCTGGCGTGACAGCAATCCGGCGATCCAGATATCCGGACCTGGCCGCAGCAAGCGTCTTCCCAAAACCCTGAGCGAGGCGCATGTCGAAGCGCTGCTACAGGCCGCACGCGATCCCGACCAAAAAGAGGGCAGCCGCCTACGCAGCACCTGCCTGATGGAATTGCTCTACGCAACGGGAATGCGGGTCAGTGAACTGGTGTCGCTGCCGGTCAATGCCTGCCGTGGCGACCCACGGGTTTTGCTGATCACTGGCAAAGGGGACAAAGAACGTATTGTCCCGTTATCCCCACCGGCCCGCGCTGCATTGGCCGAATGGCTGACCCACCGCGATGAAATCGAAGAAATTGCCCGCATCGAAAAAGGCACACCGCCCAGCCCCTATCTGTTTCCCAGTCGGGGCAAACTAGGGCACCTGACGCGGCACCGTTTTTTCCAGATGATCAAGGGGTTTGCCCTGAACGCGGGTGTGCCACCGGCTGAAGTTACACCGCACACCTTGCGCCATGCCTTTGCCACCCACCTGCTGGCGAATGGTGCTGATTTGCGGGTGATCCAGACCCTGCTCGGCCATGCTGATCTGGCCACGACCGAAATTTACACCCACGTTCAAGAAGAACGATTGAAACAACTGGTGCTGGACCATCACCCATTGGCCCAAGGTGCGGCCGAAGACGACAGCGTCTGATCTATCGTGGCGCGCAGCCCCTTGATCCGCGCCGCCGCCCACCCCATAACCAGTTAAACACCTCTTTGAACTGGGTTTTGCGCCGGCGCGATGAACCCGCATCTGGACCACGATATGGACACCGACCTGATCACCAACGGAATAACCCTCGACACCGCGTTTTGGAGCACGGCAGGCGCAATCCTGTTTCTGCTGGTCATGTCTGGCTTTTTCTCCGGTTCAGAAACCGCATTGACTGCCGCTTCGCGCGGCAAGCTGCGCAGCCAGTCGGACAAGGGATCGCGCGGCGCCGCGCGTGCCCTGCGCATTACCGAGGATAGCGAACGGCTGATCGGTTCGGTCCTGTTGGGCAACAACCTTGTCAACATCCTCGCCACATCGCTGGCGACGGCGCTGTTCACGCGCCTGTTTGGTGAAAGCGGCGTAGCGCTGGCGACCTTGGTGATGACCCTCCTCGTCCTGATCTTTGCCGAGGTGCTGCCAAAAACCTACGCCATCACCAACCCCGAGGCCGCAGCGGCCAAGGCATCGCCGATCATCGCCATCGTGATCACCGTCTTTTCCCCTATCGTTAGCGCCGTGCGCTGGCTGGTGCGTGGGGTGTTGCGGGTGTTTGGGGTAAAAACCGATCCCGACAGCCACATTCTGGCGGTGCGCGAGGAAATCGCCGGCGCGCTGCAGCTGGGCCGATCCGAAGGCGTGGTTGAGAAGGAAGACCGCGACCGTATTCTTGGCGCACTAGATCTGGGTGATCGCGCGGTGGATGAGATCATGCTGCACCGCAGTCAGATCGAAATGATCAACGCCGATGATGACCCAGAGGTAATCGTCGCACAATGTATGGACAGCCCCCACACCCGCCTGCCCCTGTGGCGCAATGATCCCGACAACATTATCGGTGTGGTCCACGCCAAGGAGCTGCTGCGCGCTATTCATAAACGCGCCTTTGGTCCTGAGTGCGAGGGGCTGACGGATTTTGACATCTGTTCCGTTGCGATCCCACCCTATTTTGTGCCCGACACCACAACGCTGGATGACCAAATGCGCCAATTCCTGCGCCGCCGCGCCCATTTCGCGCTGGTGGTGGATGAATACGGCTCACTCGAAGGTTTGATCACGCTAGAAGACATTTTGGAAGAAATCGTCGGTGAAATCACCGATGAATACGACGACGAAGATGAGCGTCAGGTCCATAGAACCAAAGACGGACAATTCATGGTCGAAGGCGCGATGACCATCCGTGACCTCAACCGTGCGCTGGAATGGAACCTGCCGGACGAAGAGGCCAACACCATCGCTGGTCTGGTCATCCATGAAGCACAGATGATCCCGACCGTAGGTCAGGTCTTCTCCTTCCACGGGTTCCGGTTCCGCGTGATCGAACGCAAAGACAACCGTGTCACCCGCCTGAAAATCGGCAAGTTGTGATGTTGTGATGGCTGGCGGCGCGATCCTGATCCTGGCCGCAGGCGCCTCATCCCGCATGGGATTTGATGCTGCGGGCGTGCCGCGTGACAAACTGGCCGAGCATGTGGATGGCAAGCCGCTGTTAACCCGCGTGGCAGAGGCGGCGCTTGAAACGGGTTGGGATGTTTGCGTTTGCGTGCCTGATTTAGCCCACCTGAGGACTTCAATGCTGCCAGAAGGTGTGATCCCGATTGCCGTGCCGGATGCTGCGGAAGGCATGGGGGCATCATTGCGCACCGGCATCAGGTGTCTGCCGCAAGGTATTGAAAACGTGATGGTATTACCCGCCGATATGCCCGAACTGACGGCGCATGATCTACGGTGCGTCGTCAGCGCACACTGCCCTAATCAGATCACCCGCGGCGCCAGCGCATCGGGTCAGGCGGGGCATCCAGTGATCTTCCCATCCCGGTGTTTCGCAGCCCTGTCGCAGCTACAGGGCGACGAAGGCGCACGCTCTGTGGTGAAGGGATTTGATGGACCGGTAAAGCTGATCAACCTGCCAGAAAATCACGCGCTCACTGACCTCGACACGCCCGAGGCATGGGCCGCGTGGCGGGCACGCCGCGGATAGTCAGGCAAACAGTACTGCCACCTCATGACGGCTGAGCGTCGGACGCGCGGCGCTATAGGCTGTTGCCTCCACCGCCAGTTCAGGGAACAGCTTGAACAGCTCTTCGCGCTGTGGCGCGTCCAATCCCGCCAAGGTGTAATCGCCTGGCTGGAAGCTCTCACTCCACGCGCCATCACCCAGCACCAGTTGGTGTTGATCGAACATCAGGTGCACATAGGTCACAGGCGCGGTTTCACCACGCTGCACGCCGTCCAGACAGGTCAGCTGAACGGCGGGCACCAGTACCTCTTCTTCACCGAACCAAAGGGATACTTTGGGATCGCGAACCAACATCCGGTGCTGCGGTGATACAGTCAGATCGCGGGACGGCCGTTCTGCGCCCAGACTGCCAGCGCGTATATGGACAGGACGCAGATCAGGCATCGCGGCCACCTCAGCCGCGCCCAAACGGCGGCTGCCAATCCAGCGGATCGGCTGGAATCCAGCGTCGCGGGTCATCACCATATCACCGACCTGCAAATCAGCGGCGCGGCGCTCGCCGTCGCGAGTCAGGATCATCGTGTCGGCAGTGAAACAAGGCACATGATGAACTTTCTCGATTTCCGAGAAGTATAGCCGCGCGCCATTGTCCCAAGAGACAGTGCCAGCCTCGGGATCATCAGGATCATAGGTGATTGTCGCCGGACCGAGGATTTTCAGGTGATCGCCTGCGCTTTCGCCGTCTTCTCCGCCGGTGATGGTCATTTCAACATCGAAACCCAGCGTGTCATACTGAATTTCAAAGATATCATCGCCAGAGCCGCCAAAGGCGATATCGCCGTCCCCGATGGAAAAGGCGTCATTACCCGCCTCGCCGTGAATCCAGCCAGAGCCGCCGCCGCCGATCAGGGTATCGTTGCCCTCACCCGCATACATCGAGTCATTGCCGATCCCGCCGATCATCAGGTCGTCGCCCGCGCCGGCGCGTACCTCATCATGGCCGTCACCGGCATAGATTGTATCGTTGCCCTCACCGGCGTAGATCAGATCATCGCCAACGCCCGCGCGGATCAGGTCATTTCCATCCCCCGCTTCGATATGGTCATCATCCGCACCTTCGCCCGGGGTTTCATTGTCGCCGCCGTCCACAACATCACCGTCGGCGTCACCGGTGTAATCGCCATCAATCGTGTCGTCGCCATCGGTGCCGCGCACCACGCCGTCGCTGCCGGGCACCACAACCTCTGTCGCGGGCAGGCCCATCGCCTCCAGCATGTCAGAGCCAGTGATCTGATCGGGTGTGATCCCCGTCAGGGTGATGCTTTCCGCCTTGGGGAAGAGCAGCATCACGCTGCCGTCGGTATCGACCTGAATACGCAGATCGCCGGGGCCTAATGCCTCGCCCCCCTCATCGGTCATGGCCGACAGGTCAAAACGGTCATAGACGGTGAAGCTGCCATCAGGGTTTTCGTCCGGCAAACGGAAACCCTGCACCGCATCGCGCCCGCCGTAGTCCGCCATGCGCAAGGTATCATTGCCCGATCCCAGCCGCAGGTTTTCCACGTCCTCATAGGTGGCAGTGTAGGTGCCATCGCTGAGGCTGCCCCAACCTTCTAGGTTGTGGCTAAGGTCAATGGTCAGGTCATCGGTGATGGCAGTTAGGTCCAGAACGTCGCCTGTGACCTCATCAATACCTTCCATCTCAATGGTATCATTGCCGAAATCGTTTTCCAGCCGGATGGTGTCATCGCCATAACCCGACCAGATAAAGTCATTGCCGGTGCCGCCTTCCATCCATTCGTTGCCGAAGGATCCGCGCATCCAGTCGTTGCCCGCACCGCCGAACATCGTGTCCGACCCGCGGTCGCCGTTCATCCAATCATCACCGTCGCCGCCGACGATATAATCACCACCATCAAATCCTTCGATGCTGTCGTTGCCGTTGCCGCCATAGATGTGATCAGCGCCAACGCCAGCACGTACAGTGTCATCGCCCGCGCCGCCGTGAATGGTATCGTCGCCTTCGCCGGTCAGTAGGCTGTCGTTGCCGTGACCGCCGAAAACAACGTCATTGCCCATGCCGGCAAAAACGCTGTCATTGCCTGCACCGGCGCGGATCACGTCATCGTCCGACCCATCCGCAGCATCGCCTGAATCACGGCGATCGCCATCGGCGTCAGGGGCCAGATCATACCCGATTGCGTCGTCACCATCGGTGCCGTCGATCACATAGCGCTCATTGCCCCCGCCATGATAGGCAAGATGCGCCGCGTCCAGCGTGAAGACTCCATCAGCTGTTGCGCCCCCTGCACCATCCAGATCCTGCATCTGATCTAGCGTTTGCGGCAGACCTTCGGCCGTCAGATCACTGCCTGGTGCAACAACAGTGGTCGATAAAACAGGCGCACCCGTCTGTGGCGCGGCAAAGCTGCTGAGGTCCAGCGTCAGATAGGCGTTCCCCATATCTGCTGCTGCGGTTCCCACGGATGCGGTGCCGCCATAGGTGTATAGTGGGTTTGCCGCCTGATAGTCGGCGTAGCTTGCATAGACTGTGACGCCTGTGATTGTCGTCGCACTGGTGAAGCTGCCATCATCTGCAGCATCGACCACATCCCAGATCAGAACCTGCCCGTCGCCAAAGGCAGCGCTGCCGCTGTTGATGGTCAACTGATCACCGCTGGCCGCCACTGTGGCGCCCGTCAGCAGGTCATTTCCGTATGTCAGGAAGGTTCCGTTCATGCCGACACCTGCCCTTCGGCAACAAGACGTGTCGAAACGTAGGATACGGAAAAGGCAGCAGTTGCGCGCGGCACAGCAAAGCAGGTCCCAAAGACCTGGCCGCCACATGGGGCGGAAGCGGTGTCAAACAGACGGGCCACGGCACTCACTACAAACGGGTTCATTCCTACACTCAACTAACGGCAATAAGGCAACTGATTTAAGTACACTCCCGAGGTATTCAGACAATTTGTCAAAATATGGACAGGTTCACGACCGCTTCGCGGCCATTACGGCTATCCTGCCCCGCAGGAGTTGATCTTCTAATAAATCAGCGCAGGTTTCAGTTGTGCAATGCGGAAATCAAATCGGCCCATCCGAAGATGGGCCGTCTGATTTTCGTCGCTTAGCGTTTCAGCGTCAGGATCTGCGCTTCGTGCTTTTTCAAAGAACGGCGCGCGGCATGGTAGCTGTCCAGACCCTTTTGCTCCTTCAGTTCCGGGAACAGGGTCAGGATTTCTTCGCGTTGATCCCGTCCGATGCCCTTCAGCGTATAGTCACCAGGGTGGAAGCTCTCGCTCCAGGCGCCATCGGACAGAACGACCTCATGGCGGTCGAACATGAAGTGAATATAGGTTGTGCCCACCACGTTGACCTTATGGATCCCGTCCAGCCCAACCAGATGCTTGGCCGAAGCCAGCACTTCGGTTTCATTGAAGTAGAGCGAAACCTTTTCATTGGTGACCAGAACACGGTGGTTCGGGCTGACCATGATGTCACGCTCTGGCAGGTCATTACCCAAGGAACCCTTGCGGATCAGCACCGGTTGCAGCTGCGGCTGGCGGGCCAGATCAATCCCGTTCATACGCTTGTGGCCGACCCAGCGAATTTCCTGAATGCCATTGTCGCGGGTGATAACCTTGTCACCTTCTTGCAGGTCCTCAACGCGGCGTTGACCCTGCGGGGTGGCAATCAAACTACCAGGGGTGAAACAGGGCACGATGTCTTCGATGTTGGTAAAGCTGGCGGTCCCGGTAACGTCGCCGTCGCTGTCCAGAAACTCTACCGTGCCATCAAAACCGTTGCCATCGCTGTCGGTGACAACATCCGTCAGGCGGAACCGGCCAACATCTGACAGATCCAACGTATCGAAGTCATCGCCAGCAGAGCCACCTTCGATTACGTCGCCCGCATTAGCGCCGATGATCAGGTCACGGTCCGCACCGCCAGAGATGCTGTCGTCACCGTTCCCGCCAGTCAGTGTGTCGTTCCCGTCACCACCGCGCAGAGTGTCGTTGCCGCCGCCACCGTAGATTTCATCTTCGTCGATTTGACCGTCCAGCAGGTCATTGCCGGACCCGCCATAGATGGTGTCATCATCATCTGCGCCAAACACCGTATCATTTCCAGATCCGGCAAAGATCAGATCCTGACCGTTTTCAGGCACCAGATCGCGGTCGTCGGGGATGTTTACTGCATCCGGCACGTCGGGTGTCAGGCCGCCATAGATCAGGTCGTGACCGGACCCGCCATAGATGGTGTCAGACCCCTCGCCGCCAACGATGGTATCACGGCCCAGGCCACCATCGATTTCGTCGGCGTCAATGCCCCCGTCGATCAGGTCTGCGCCCTCGCCGCCTAGGATCGTGTCAGCATCATCGCCAGTGCGAATGGTATCGGCCCCATTGCCACCATCAACGAAATCACGATCGTTTTCAGGATCTTCGTCCGCCGGGTAGAGGCCGGGGTAGCCAAGATCAGGCAAGGCACCATCCAACGCATCAGGGCCAGACACGATCAGGTCCGATCCATCCTCACCAAAGATGCTGTCAGCCCCATCGCCACCAGTAATGTCATCGTCGCCCTCGCCGGCATAGACAGTGTCATCACCATCGCCTGCGCGGATGATGTCATCCTCTGGGCCGTTCTCGGGGAAGATGTTGTCGCCCGCATCAACGAAATCACCATCGTTGTCGCCGTCATATCCCAGATCAATCAGGTCATCATCATCAGTGCCCCACACGATCCCGTCGCGGGTCGGGTCAACCACAGTATCTACGGTCGAAAAATGTACATCACTGATAAAGGCGCGCTGTTCGTCATCCCCACCGTTAGTGTACCGAATTTCCAGTCGGGCCACTGGACCAGCGATTTCGACCAACGCTGATGCTTCCGCATCTGTGGGGGTAAAGGGTCCGCCATCACCAGACAAAACACCACCGGCGCTATCCACTGCAGCACCCGGTGTCAGGGTAACGGCAACCTCGTTTCCGTCGGCGTCAAAGGCAACAATCTCGATCCCATCCAGATGGGTGCCACCTTCGTTGAACGGATCGGTGCCCGCATCAATGTCGTTCAGGCGGAAGCTGACGTTCTGCACCGTGTCGCCAAAGCGCTCATCGGTCGATGCAAAGCTCAACTCAACAGTTGAGGTCGCGCTGGTGCCCTGTTCGTCGCCGCCATTGCCCAGCAGTTTCAGGTGGGAGTTGGGGTTAAACGGATCATCCTCGGCAACATAGCCGTCGAGGTTCATAATGAACGCCTCGGCGCCATCATAAATGCCGGTGTAGTTCACCGAAACAGCAACCCCACCAGTATCTGCGGTGGAAGCGCCTGTCAGCGCGCTGTTGTATGTCCCAAATAGGGACCAATCCAGAACCAAATCAGCCATCTCAACCCTCTCTCACGGGCGGCCCACTGCACATGGTAGCCACCCTGTCATCGGCAGACGCTTGCGCGGAGGCCGACAGTCAACCTAAGTGAGATGCAGTGTCACGATACAAGACGATCAGGCGCACGTTCCGGATCCGTCGGCGCAGTACCAACGGTTCTATGATCCAGTGCCTAGCAGTTGGCGCAAAAGATCAGCAGCAGCCTGCATCCACGTGGAATGCATCACAAATTTTCGCTGGCCGCCCCCGCAGCCATTAGACGTCGCCCCCCAGTTGGGCTAATCCATACATACTTTAGTCAGCGCCTCAGACAAAGGGATGGCCGCGCTTTTGCCGCCAATTTTTCGTCTAATTTCGTCAAATCGCCGTGACCTATCCCCCTCGAAACGGCAACATTATCGCGCAACCTGGGATAATAAGCATGCCTGTTGGGGTATCTATAGTGGAATATGCGCAGCTTTAAGGGGAATGTCCGCCGAATTTCCCTGTCCGCGCTCTGTGATTGTTGCAGGATGCGAAACAGGCGATCCGACCAAAGTTGTGTCAAATTTCTGCCGAGAGGTGGGGCAAAAAAATGCAATGCGTTTACAAATCGTCCGCAATTACAGGCAAAACCAGCTCATTGTTTACGGATTTTACGGTCCACATTTGGGAACCATTAACGCTTTGATAGCTAAAAACCGAATCACTTCTCAGCCGCACACCCCGGCGATTCTGGCGATATTCAGGTTAACGATTGCGCGCTAGATAGCGCCGCACATGATCAGGCAGCTGGTCGCTGTCACTGGCATAGACGCCACATTTGCGCATTGCCTGTCGCAGACCGACCTTATCGTCAACAGGATCCCACACAATCGGAGAGGTGAAAATTCGTTCATCTGCCCGCCAAGACACCGACATAATCATCCCGCGCAGGGACCGTGGATCGGCGTAATCTGGTTGGTGTTTGGTATCGAAAATTGTTTCGCACAAGATCCCTGCCCCGATGCTGGATTTTTCGACAACAAATAGATGTCCGCGCGCAGCACTCATGACGCCATGATATCGTGTCTTCTGTGCGGCTCGTTTCGGTCGGCTTTGGCTGCGCAAAATTCCACGGGTCACAGCGAACCCCTGCTCGATGCTCACCTGAATGACGCTACACACCACACCGTACCCCCAAGACGGAGAGATATAGTAACTGTGGTACAGCCCGGCCCGATCCCCCAGCTTTGCGTCCTGATTTCGAAAGGCACTCAATACAACCTCTCGTGGATCGTCACGCAATTGGCGACGCTGGCGCTCAAAGCGGGCGCGAAACAATTCCTCAGGTAAGAAAAAGTCTGCCTCGGCCATCTGAAAGAAGTTCGCAATTTTCAGAAGATTGTTTGCAGAGGGCAGCGAATCACCCTTCAGATAGCGCGCAAACTGCGGTCGGTTGATTCCGATTTCACGGCAAACCTGAGAAACGGACCGTTGTGAAGCACACGAAATCGTTAGGTTTTTTGAAAAACACTGTTTCTGTTCTGTCATCTTACTGCAATTTGTTGCGCTTTGTGCCGCAACCGCGACAAGGCGCAACACCTCGTGCCAACTCTTTGGATTTACAGTGGTGCAAGACTTATGCCATCCGTCACCTCCGATGCGGAGAGGCGACTTTCTGGCAGGGTCAAAACTGCGGACTTAACGCGATGTTCACTACCGTTTGGCGCGAATGTGACATGACCTTACCTCAAACTTGCCACATTCCGCGCTATAAAAAAGTTGGATCGCGTGCCGTTACCCCGGTGGAGACGGACCGATTCAGGTTACGAAAATTCAGAAATACGGGTCGCTGCTGACCCGCAGAACGTAGGAGTGTAGCGATGTCCGGTGGTAGCGGGAGCGGAAGTGGTCGAGGTCGTGGGCGTCGTCGTGGTAGCGGATCTGGCAGTGGTTCGGGCAGCGGCAGCGGTGGCGGCGGACACAAAGCAACAGGTTCTGGTTCGGGCAGCGGATCGGGTGGCGGCCATCATGGCGGTGGGTCCGGTTCCGGTAGCGGTGGTTCCGGTAGCGGTTCTGGCAGCGGTTCCGGTGGTGGCGGTCCAGTTTCGGGTGGCCCAGGCGGCGGTGGCGGCGGCGGCCCGCTGAAAGTTGGCCCCGACGGCGTTGTGCGCGGCGGTGAAACCACCGACAATATCTTCCCCGGATATACCGACGAAGACGGCGATCGCGGCGACAGTGCAGATGCACGCCTCCCCGGTGAGAGCGGCAACGACGACATCATCTACTCAAACGGTGGCGATGACAGCGTCAACGCGGGCTACGGCAACGACTATGTCGATGGCGGAACCGGCAATGACTCGATCTATTCCGGCGACGGCAACGACTTTGTTGCGGGGAACACTGGTAACGACACCATCAACGGTGAAGCGGGCAACGACACCCTGTTTGGCGGCGGCAATGACGACTACATCAGAGGCGGCGTTGGCAACGACAAAATCTACGGTGACGGCGACGGCAGCTCGCCTGCCTCTGGCAATCTGATCAGCAATGGTTCGTTCAACAACAACGGAGCGGGCTGGACCGGCCTTGACTTGAACGGCGACGGCGTTGCGCCCGACTACTATGGGAACCAAGCCAACTTTAACGGTGGCGGGCGTGCACCTGGCGATGGGATTGAACAGACCATCAGCACAAACGTGGGCGCTGAGCATACCGTTTCGATGGATCTGTATGAAAACCACGGCGGTGCAGCGCACCACGAGGTCCGCATTGATGTCGTCGACGCGAATGGCAACGTTATTTCGTCTGAGACCGTTGCGATCCAAAACGAAAGCACGCAGAGCGTCAGCTTCACCTTTACGGCGACCACTCCGAACACCACGCTGCGGATCATCAACACAACATCGACCGGCGAGCATCACAGCAGTGACGCCCGCGTTGATAACGTATCCGTTGTGGAAACCGGCCCGATCGTCGAAGGTGACGACACACTGGCCGGTGGTGACGGTCACGATGAAATCCACGGCGGTGGTGGCGACGACAACCTGTCCGGCGGCAACCAAAACGACACGCTTTATGGCGGCACTGGCGATGACACGCTGGATGGTGGCGCACAACACGACCAGCTGCGCGGTGGCGAAGGCAACGACAGCCTGTTTGGTGGCGACGGTGGCGACAATATCCAAGGCGGTATCGGCAACGACACTGTGGATGGCGGACGTTCGACCGATCATATGGATGGTGGCGATGGCATCGACACAGTCAGCTATGACCGCGCGTTCGGCTCTTCGAATGAAAACGTCAACCTCGACCTGCAGGCTGGCACTGGTCGGTTGAGCGATGGCACCGTCGAAACCGCAACCAACTTTGAAAACGCAATCGGGTCGCAGGGCGATGACACCATCGCAGGCACATCCGGCGCCAACGTGTTGGCCGGTGGCGATGGCAACGACACCCTTTATGGCCGTGAAGGCAACGACACGCTGCAAGGTGGTGAAGGTAACGACAGCATCGACGGTGGCTGGGGTCAGGACACGGTCGCTGCCGGTGATGGCAACGACACGGTTGATGGTGGATTTGGCACCGACCACATGGATGGCGGCGACGGTATCGACACCGTAGACTACACCACGGCCTTTGGAACCGCGGGCGAATACGTCGAATTGGATCTGGAAGCTGGCACAGGCATCCTGAACGGCGATGTTAACCAGACCGAAACCGTAACCAACTTCGAAAACGCGATTGGTGCGCGCGGCGCTGATGATATCTCGGGCAGCTCTGACGCCAACCGTCTGGAAGGACGCGGTGGCAACGATACGCTGGATGGCCGCGATGGTAATGACACCCTCTTGGCTGGTGATGGCGACGATCTGGTGATCGGTGGCCGTGGCGAGGATTACCAAGACGGTGGCGCTGGCACCGATACGGTTTCGTTCCAAGGCGCAACTGGCGATGGCGTCGACAGTGTGCGCTACGTCATGGATCGTGGTGAGGCCACCCTGCGCGGTGCAGGCGGCAACACTGTAGGCCGTGAAACCGTTATCAATTTTGAAAACGCGATCGGCTCTCAGGGCAGTGACTGGATCACCGGCGACGGTGGCGCCAACCGCCTAGAAGGCCGCGCTGGCAATGACATCCTGCAGGGCGGCGGTGGCAATGACACCATCGACGGCGGCATCGGCAACGATGTCATCAACGGCGGCGATGGCGAAGACAGCATCGATGGCGGTGACGGCAACGATCGCGTCTGGGGTGGCACCGGTCATGACACCGTGAACGGCGGAGCTGGCAACGACACCATTCTGGCGCAGGACGGCAATGACGTTGTGGATGGTGGTTCCGGCAATGATCACATCGACGGCGGCACCGGCCATGACACCATCACAGGCGGCACCGGAAACGACACGCTGCTGGGCGGTGACGGCGACGACACCATCGAGGGCGGCACCGGGAACGATCATCTGGATGGTGGCACAGGTCACGACACGCTGGTGGCTGGTGAGGGCAATGACGTCCTGATCGGTGGTCACGGCGACGACAGCCTGAATGGCGGGGCTGGCAACGATCGCCTTGATGGCGGAACCGGAAACGACACCTTCTACGGTGGCACTGGCAGCGACACCATCGCAGGCGGCACGGGTCAGGATACCTATCTGGCTGACACCAAGGTAGATGAATACATCCATGCCATCATCGACAACGAAGGTGACGGCACGGTTGAGGAATTCCGCGGCGGCACCATCGATCAGGTCGATGATGTAGAACACTACGTCGCGGATGAAACCAGCTATGATGATCGCATCACCCTGTCGACAACGGTTACGGACCGTTCGACCATTCAGGGTATCGACAACGACGTGACCGGGATCTTCACGCCTGCGAACGGTGGCACCGCGATCAGCTTCGGCGGCGATGGCGAACCGCGTCTGTCTGACATTCTGGCGGATCCGTTCAACGCAGGCCGCGTGACCATCACTGGCGGCGACGAAGCGGGTAAAATCGGCAATATCTCGTTCGAAAACTTCGAGATTATCGACTTTGACATCGTCTGCTTTACCCACGACACACAAATCCTGACTGCTGACGGTTATCGCCCTGTGCAGGAACTGGTCGCTGGTGACATGGTGATGACGGCCGATCAAGGGCTGCAGCCGGTGAAATGGGTGGGCAACCGCACCGTTCCAGCACACGGCAAGTTTGCGCCGGTGCGCATTGAGGCTGGCGTGTTGGGCAACGACGCCCCGCTGACCGTATCGCAGCAACACCGCATGCTGCTCAGCAGTGCGCAGGCTGAACTGTTGTTTGGTGAGGAAGAAGTTCTGGTTCCGGCCAAAGCGTTGATCAACGATCAGACCGTGCGTTTGATGCCGGGGGATGAGGTGACCTATTATCACGTCATGTTTGACCAGCATCAGGTGATCTACGCCAACGGTGCTGCCTCCGAGAGCTTCTATCCCGGTGAAGCCGCCATGAGCGGCGTGGAAGCTGCAGCACAGGAAGAGATCTTTGCCCTCTTCCCAGAGCTGCGCTCCGAAGTAACGCCTTACGGCGAAATGGCCCGCCCGGGCCTAAGCGTAAAAGAAGGTCAGTTGCTACAATAAGCAACATCCTTTAGGGTTAACGCCGGCAGCACCAAAGTCTGCCGGCGTTTTTTTAACCAGTATCAATTGCTTCACGTTTGAAGCCATAAATCCCATGACCAACACAGCCCTACATACCCCAACGCCCCCTGCCCCAATCCGCGACGCCACCCCCCAAGTGGCCGAGGTTGCAGGTGTATCTGTCGACCACGTGATTAATGTGGTTGAGGCCACATTGGGGGAAACCGTGATCAAAGTGGCCTGCCCAGGTGGGCGCGACCGGGCCGTTTTTCGCATCTATACCGGAACCCAGACCGTAATCGCATCCTGTCGCGACTACGAAAACGGCGCCAAGCGCGAAGCACGCATTCTGCAACATCTGGCGCCGCTTACGGACCATTTTCCGCAGATCATCGCAGACCGTGACGGCATTCTGGTACAGACCGATATGGGTGACGTCACCGTGGCGCAGGACATGCGCAACACTGATACGGCGGGACGCATTGAACTGATGGACCGCGCGATTTCTTCGGTGTTTGGCTATCAAATGGACATTGGGCACCCCTTCCCGCAGGCAGAGGTTCCGGTTTTGTTCGAGCACCGCAAAGATCTGGGTTATTTCGTGGATGGCCCGTGGCGCACCGCAGGTGTGTTCGGGGTTCGCCTGCCGAACTACGACCGTGATGCAGTGGCACGGCATTTTCTGCCCACCAATGCCTGTTTCCTGAAGTGGGACAACCGATTTGCCAACGCGGCCCTGTCGCCGAACGGCACAATGGGCTGGTTCGACTTCGAAGACAGTTGTCTTGGCGCGGGCTATGAAGATCTGGCATGGCTGGCGGCGGATGAATACCCTGCCCTCGCGTTTGATCAGATCTACCCGCTGTTTGAGCGTCAGGTCCGGGAACATCACGGGATCGCCGCCGATTTGATCCTGCGGCGGTTCCACATCATGACCACGCTGCTGATCGCTCTGCGCACCCGTCGGATTGGGCGCCACCTCAGCAAAAAAGGTAAATGGTTCACGCTGGACGAAATTTACCGCTCGGATCGTGTTGGCGCACATCCGACAATGATGCAGGCGCTGTTGAAACGCGGTCAGGCCTTTGCGGAACTGGAACGTGAAACCAAACCGCTGGTCGTTATGTTTCAGGACATCGAAGCGCGCCTTGCAGGTGCCCGCGTCAGCTAAGGGGCCGTCATCATGGCGCTCTTAGGGGTCGCCTAGGGCCTCCAAAGCTTCGGCCGCCTGCAGATATGTCGGCGCGCCGCAGTCTTCATACATTTGACGATACCACCGCGCCCAAGGCAAACGGCGTTCTTCGCCAAAGACCTCATGCCAGACGGGTCCAGATAATTTGATCTGCCCGTCGGCCAGTCGCTCTGCCCGCATCATCGCCATTACTCCTCGCTCATCGGCGGTAGGGATAAACAAGGCAATGATGCGAAGCAAGTGGGACCTAGCGCGGGCCGTAATCCTCGCGCTTGATGGAGGCAGGATTGCCTGCGGCCAGCACTCTGGGCGGGATATCCTTGTTTACGATTGTGCCCGCAGCGGTGACTGCGCCATCGCCAATAGTGACGCCGTCAATGACAACTGTACCGGATCCCAAAACGACCTGACTGCCTATGTTGCAATTCCCCGAAATGACTGCGCCGGGGTGGATGGTGGTATAAGCGCCGATCTTGGTGTGATGGCCCAGCGAAACCCGCCGCCCCAGTCGGCTATGCGGTCCAAGGGTCGAATACCCAGCCACAACGCAGGCGGCATCAATGATCACCCCGTCAGACAAGGCGGTTCTTTTGGAGACAACGCTGCTGGGATGCACCAATGTCGCAAAAGAAAACCCCATTGCCTCGCACTCTTCGATCCATTTGTTCCGCAGCGTCGTGCCCAATGCACAGACCATTTTGTGTGTCGGCAGATACGATGCGACGTCTTCGTGCCAGATGACAGGCAGATCACCGACAGTGGTGTCGCAATTCGCACGGTCCTGGTTTTCGACCAGCGCGTCGAAGGAATACTGGTCTGACAGGCACTCGAACATGTCCAGCAGCACTTCGCTATAGGCGCGTGCACCAAGCATCAGGAGTGGCGTGGGCGATTTCAGATCTGACGGCATGGTTTCCCCTTGTCCTTTGCTTGCTCCGCCAAAGCAATCATTGCAGCGACGCTTTGGCGGAAACTCATTTTTGCATCGATTGTCTGTCGGCAGTTCGACACGCACAGTTGGCGTTCTGCTTCATCTGTTAGCAGCCCCAGAATTTGCGCCTCAAGATCGCGGGCATCCGCAGTTTTGAAATCTTGTCCGGGGCGCATAGGCGATGGGTTTGACAATGTTTCACTGACAACCGCTGCCCCATGGGTGCTGGCCATATAGAACCGCATCCACGCTGTATCCCAAGGGTATTTGGTCAGATGCAGCACAATACGGGTCCGATCCAACACCGCATCGCGTTCTTTGCCCCGAAGGCCATGGGTCACGATCTTTACGTTGTAACCTGCACGACGCAGTTTGGTCGACAAGCGCATCAAACGGGTTGTGCGCCGCCAATTGCTTAGCCTGCCCAGAAACAAAACGTCGATATCACGTTTTTCCTCGAACGCAGGCTCACGCTCTGGTTTCCAATCGATACTAAGGGGCGCAAATGTTGTCGGCGCCCCCCAATTGGCGACCGTGTCCTTTTTTTCATAGGTGCTACAAGCCACACCATCGATCCAGCCCTGATTTAAACCGGACTTTAGCGCCAACGTGTAAGCGTATGAAAATTGTAATTCTTTCGCAGTCAGGCTGCGCCCCCATGGTCCCGTGCCGAACAGACTAATGGACGCGAACATAAGCCGAGTCAGCCGCCGCATCAGCTTTTGATGCCGCTTGGCGGCCTGTGCTGTTGCGATGGCGCGGCTGGCCCAAGTATTGGCCCAAGCCGCAAAATCGTTTGGGATCACCGGCTCATAGGCCCAGGCAATGGTGGGGGGGCGACTGGCAGCATTCTGCATCAAAAGACGCACGGTCTTTGTCAGTTTGCTGATATCAGCGGCAAGGATGATCGCGTCCGCATCCAGCAGGTCAGGATCGCCATCGGTGTACTCGATGGCATCAAACCCTTGTTGGTCGAATTCGCCCACCAACCTGTCCATGATGAACTGGGTGTTGCTGGACGAAAAAACCAACGCGACCTTCTTGCGCGGCATGGGCCTTATCCTCGTTGCTTCAAGCCAAGATGGTCTCGCACCTCGCGGGCGGTCGCAATCGATCGTTGAGCCGAGGTCGCCATTGCCGCCAGGCGCTGCGTCAAAGTGGCATTGTCCGCAAGGGTCCGATTGCGATCCAGCACCAGGTTGTCTTCTAGTCCGGTACGCGCACCACCTGCCACCGCGACAGCATAGCGGTGGGCCGCAACCTGATGGCGGGCAATGCCCCCGAAACTAACGATGGCGTTTTCAGGCAGCTCTGACATCAATGCGGCGACAGTTGCGATCCGTGGCATGGCGCCAGATTGGTTGCCAAGGATGATGTTGATGTAAAACGGACCTTCGATCAGCCCTTCGTGGATAAGCTGGTGTGCAAAACTCAACATCCCAAGGTCAAACACTTCGAGTTCAGGCTTCACACCACAAGCGAGCATGGTCTCAGCCAGTTTGCGAATACCGTCTGGGCTGGTCACACTGGGACCTGTTGCAAAGTTCAGGGATGATAGAGTCAAGCTGCCCATATCTGGACGTTCATCCATTGGCAGCTTCAAAACAGCGCAACGCTCTTCGATGGTTTGACCATGACGCCCACTGGTAGAGGCCACAACGATCAGGTCCTTCAGGCTGTTCTCGGCACGCAGTCCGGCAATCAGGCGGGCGTAACGATCCGGATCATTGGTCGGGGCCCCTTCATCGGTACGCACATGAAAATGCCCAATCGCGGTGCCATGGCCCACACACCGTTTTGCATCCGCGACGATTTCGTCAACCGTATAGGGAACGTTGGGGTTTTTGGACTTATCACTCACGGCGCCAGTAAACGCCGTGTTGAGGATGAAAGCGTTGGTTTGCATGACTTATCCAGCTAGAATTTTTGAGATGTCTTCGCGAATTTGCGCATCAGTTAGACGTGCCATCGTCGGATGCGCTGGAATATTCACGATGTGCGCAAACAGATCGCTGGCAACGGGTGTGTCAGCGATTGGCACATAGTATTTACCTGGCCGGAACGTCGTCGCCCTTGCCAGATTTTCGATCGGCACCACGGCAGGCGCCCTAAACGCAAGAGATGTCACAGGCATCTGATCATCACCAACAGGGTCCTGCCCAATCGGCATCAAATCAAACTCTTGCGCGATGGAATGGATGCGGGCCTTTTGCTCCAGACTTGCTGGCAACCACTGCGGCAGCTGATCGAGGCGATCTAGATGGAAGGCACAAGAAATATCCGAAAGCTTGGCATTGTTCAGCCAATTATCGGCCTGCTCTGGCGTGTCGGCGTATCCAATGATGCGTTGAAATTCAGCAGCGCATTCCGCAGGGATCAGGGCCATACCGCCTTCGCCCATCCCGAACGGTTTGGTATGGTGCAGGCTGAAACACTGCCAAGGCCAATCCGGCACCTGCGAACAAAGCCCAGAAGCATTGTCGAGCAAAAGTGGTTTGCCCTGCGATCTGGCAAATTCAATCACCGCAGAAAAATCGCTGGCCATCCCAACCGGATTAACCGCAATGATACCGTCGTAGCTATCAGCTGGCAGTTGCGCCAAGCGGTCGAGGTCCAAAAGGCCACTGCGAGCGCAATCAACAATGGGACCATCCGCGAAGTAACCGCGCCCCAAGTTCTTGAAGCTAAAACTTGGTTGTGCCCAGCGAAGTTTCCGCCCTTTTTTCGCGGCCCAAACACGCGCCATCGCCTCGAGCCCCAAACCTGCATTCGCGCAGGGGAAAATCTGGCTGGTTGACGGTAGGTTCAAAAACTCTGCGTACCGAGCGGCCAGGCTTTGAAACAAGGGGCCACTGTTGGCCCAATGCCGCGCCTCGGCGGATTGATCCAAGTAGGATTGAATTCTGGCGTAGTTCGGCAACTTGTCTTCGACAAACGCCACGCTTGAGATCTGAGTGGTCTGGCTCACGCGAGCCTCGGCAGTAGGGTTCATGGAGTGTATTGAAACCGTTGGTCTAAATTAAAAATCCCGATCCGAACAAGTTTATGACGCGAAAACATGCGCAATGAAATTAAATCGCTCAGAATCGAGGGGGTTTGGGTTACGTGAACGCGTCTATAATGATGCGCCGTGAGTGTTGGCTTGGACGTCCTTCATACGCCATAAGGTACTGATTTTAAATTTGAGCCCAAAAGCTCGGCACTATTCGACTAACCCCACTATGGCGCGCAAGGATTGATGTCAACGACGACGTGGCCAACACACATGGCAAAGCTGTTCGGCAGCTGGCAAAGGTGATGGTTGAACTATAGGTGCTGCAGGTATCGCAATTCCCAAAAAACAAAGGCTCGCGGATGAAACACCGCAAGCCTTTGATTTTAATGGTACCCAAGGCCGGACTCGAACCGGCACGCCCGCAAAGGCGGGGGATTTTGAATCCCCTGCGTCTACCATTCCGCCACTTGGGCAACGCTGGGATGATTTACCCCCACCGCAGCGCTTCGTCCAGAGCGAAAGCGCTTGTCCGGGATAGTTTTTTTAATCCCGAGGTCGCCGTAACGGTTTTGCCCCCTCGATCGCCAGCGCACCAGCACATCGGCCAGCACCCTGCCCCAGCATCCTGCCCAAGTGCCGAGCAGTGCGCCCCGAAATCGCCCGCACCAGTTTATCCACGTGCAAGAGGCCGCCCACAATGGCTTTAGGCGGTTGACCCTTGGGTGGAAAGCTGGCGTAAAGGGCGAAACAGCGAGGCGGGCATGATCAAAAAGCTATACGACTGGACGATGTCCTTTGCGGACCACCCACGGGCGCTGTGGGTTTTGTTTTTCATCGCTTTTATCGAAGCCTCGGTCTTCCCGATCCCGCCGGATGTTTTGATGATCCCTATGGTATTGGCCCGCCCTAGCAAAGCATGGCTGATCGCGCTGGTCGCATTGGTCGGATCTGTTCTTGGCGGTTTGCTGGGATATGGCATCGGCGCGTTTTTCTACGAAGAGCTGGGCCGCCCGGTGCTGGAGGCGATGGGCAAAGCCGACTCGATGGCAGAGTTTAATGCACGCTTTAACGGCGTGGGGTTCTGGGCCGTACTGGGCGCCGGCATCACGCCCTTCCCGTTCAAGGTGATCACCATCATGTCCGGCTGGACCGCGATGCCCTTCGCCACTTTTGTCATTACTGCAATCATCGCACGCGCATTGCGGTTCTTTATCGTCGCGGCCCTGCTGTGGAAATACGGCGCGCCGATCCGAGAATTTATCGAACGCCGCCTGGGGTTGATGTTCACCCTGTTTCTGGTGATCCTCATCGGCGGTTTCTATCTGGTGAAGTTCCTATGACCCAATTGCCCGACCAACGCACCCTTATCGCTCTGGCGACACTTGGCTCTATCACCCTTCTGGGTGGCGCCTTTATGTTTCAATTTTTGGGCTACCCACCCTGCGAAATGTGCCTTTGGCAACGCTGGCCGCATGCGGCGGCAATCCTGATCGGCTGTATTGCACTGATGCTGGGCGGATTGCGCGTGTTTGCGGTTTTGGGCGCAATGGCGGCCGCAACAACCGGTGGGATAGCGGTTTATCACACCGGCGTCGAACGCAAGTGGTGGGAAGGCCCCGACAGCTGCACCGGCGGCGGTGCTGGTTTGGACATGGGCAGCCTGCTGTCCACTGAGGGCGCGAATATCGTGATGTGCGATCAGGTCAGCTGGGAACTGTTTGGGCTGTCAATGGCCAGCTGGAACGCGCTGGCATCATTCGCGCTGGCCGCCCTATGGATTGTGGCGGCGCTGCGGCGTGCTTAATGCACGCGTCCAGCGCCCAGCGATCCTGACCTAGGCCTTATAGCCCAGACGCAGACCGCCCCAGTGCGTGCCGTTGATATAGATCGGCGCCGACAGATCCTTCATCATTGCAAAGTTCCCATCGCCCATGTCACGGCGATAGGCCTGCATCAGAAAGGGCTTTGTCGACCTTCCAGCGGCCAAGCCGACGCGGTCATCAAAGATACGGCGATTGCGACAGAAGCTGCTGTTAAAGGCCACCTCGCCCTCTATCTGTGGCAGCGAGAATTTCTTGTTGTGCGTCGGCAGATACCCATCTTTGTTCAGCGCCACGCAGAACACCACATCCCCTGACAGATCCAGCATACGTTCCTGAATGGCCGGCAGAACGCTGTCCATATAGGGGGTGAAAACGGCCATGACCTGCGCCGGATTGGTGTTGGGGATCGGGGTGTAGTTGGTATCCATCAGATCCGCCATTGAAATACGGCCCGAATTCACCGCCTCGGAAAACAGGTCTGACACCTCCTGGGCTGCGGCCTGTACCGCCTGAATGTATGGCGTATCAATCGTTTCGACGCCCATCTGAGACACCATGCCGGTGATGGTTTCAGCATCTTCGGTGATATCTTCGAGGGCAGACTGAGCATCACGCAAACTGTCGGCACTGGTGGTCACGTCGTCCGTCAGAGATTGGATGGTTTGCGCAACTTCGTCGGTCACACTTGTGATCTCTTCGCTGGCTTTCAGAATATCGCGCTGCGAGGTGGACATCCGCGACAGGGTCTGTGGGATGTCCTCAATCTCTTCGCCGATGCCACGTGTTTGGCGGCGGATGCAATTTGCGCTATCCACGGCCTGTTCGGCGTCCTCGATCAGGCCACGCATATCTTTGCTAAGCTCTGCGATGGTGTTGTGGATTTCACCAGTCGCCTCACTTGTTAGGTTGGACAGGTCTTTGACCTCTTGTGCCACAACCATGAAGCCACGCCCATGCCGTCCGGCACGCGCCGCCTCGATAGATGCGTTGAGTGACAGCAGGTTCGTTTTGCGCGAGATATTGTCAACTTCTGTCGACACCGTGGCGACGCGATCCAAACTGATCTCCAGCCCTGACAGACGATCGAAAATACCCTGCACCCGTTCGATGAGATCTTTCACATCCTCAACCATCGCGCCCAACCGCTGAGAGGTGGCGCAGACTGTTTCTTCGGCTTTCTCTGACATGTCGACAGCGGAATTGGCGCTGTCCAAAACCGATTTCCCCTGCACAGTCAACTGTGAGGTTTTAACGCTAAGAGATTGAAAAACCTCTGCTTCTGAAATAACTCGCACACTGGTATCAGAGATTTCACCGCTAGCCGATGCCAGAGACACCGACAATGAACCAATGCGCTGTGCGATTTCGTGGATCGCTTGATCCCGCGCGGTTTCCGTTGCTTCGGCGGCAGGCGCCACTAGGTCGGCCTGTGCTTCGTCAATCGCCTCAATTTTCATCGCACCCTCACAAACTTGTCACTCTGTCCAATAAAACAACGGAATTTTACGGTATTCTTTTAATCCCTTGGAAAACCGGTCTCTGGATACCCCACCAATGCACAAAGAAAAGGCCCCCACAAAGGGGGGCCAGTTTTGCGAAATGGGCACGTAGTTTACTGCCCGATAATGATTTGCCTGTATGCCCATTCCGCATCTGGGACAGGCGCACCCGTCCCGGAACCTAAGTCTTAACTGCAGCCCGATGTTGCGCCGCAGGTGTTGCACTTCATGCAGGTGCCATTGCGCACCAATGTGTAGTTGCCGCAATCACCGCAGGCTTCGCCCTCATAGCCCTGCATCTTGGCCTTGGAACGTGCATCCACCGCCGGCGACGACGACGCAGCCGTCTGGCTCGGCGCAGGGGCTACGGCCACATCTGAATGCGTTGCTGGCATCTGCATGCCCATCAGATCCTGCGGCATCCGTTTACGCAGATAGCCGGTGGAACTGATTTGTTTTAGCATTTCCAAGGATTTAGTTGCCGCAGTTTCACTCAGCTCTTCAACGTTGCTGACGCCTTCCTCAGCGCCGCGCCCGATATCGTCGAATGTAGCGCCCTGCGGTTTCACATGGGCCAGATCGGTGCGATCCAAATAGCTGACCGCCAGTTCGCGGAAGATGTAATCAAGGATCGAGGTGGCATTTTTGATTGAATCGTTGCCCTGCACAATCCCCGACGGCTCAAACTTGGTGAAGGTGAAAGCGTCGACAAACTCCTCCAGCGGGACACCGTATTGTAGGCCAACCGACACCGCGATGGCGAAGTTGTTCATCATCGCGCGGAACCCTGCGCCTTCCTTGTGCATGTCGATGAAAATCTCACCCAGCGAACCGTCACCATACTCCCCCGTACGGAGGTAGACCTTATGCCCGCCGACCACGGCTTTTTGTGTGTAGCCTTTGCGCCGCTCGGGCATCTTTTCGCGGTGGCTGCGCACCAGCTCTTTGATGACGACCTTTTCGACGACCTTTTCTGCCAGAACCTGCGCTTTTTCCTGCGGGGTGCCAGTTTCCAGAACCTCTGCCGCGTCTTCATCATCCTCGATCAAGGCCGCCGCCAAGGGCTGGCTAAGTTTTGATCCATCGCGGTAGAGCGCGTTTGCCTTGATGCCCAAAGACCAGCTCAGCTCATAGGCGGCTTTGCAGTCTTCAATCGTGGCGTCGTTGGGCATGTTGATCGTCTTGGAAATCGCGCCCGAGATGAAGCTTTGCGCCGCAGCCATCATGGTGATGTGGCTATCAACACTCAGATAACGCTTGCCCTTTTTGCCGCAGGGATTGGCGCAGTCAAAGATGTGGTAATGCTCTTCTTTCAGATGCGGCGCACCTTCCAGCGTCATGGTGCCACAGACGTGATCATTTGCCGCCTCAATGTCCGCACGACTGAACCCAAGGTGGCGCAACAGGTCAAAGGACGGGTCCACCAGACGATCCGCCGGAATGCCCAGCGTATCGCGACAGAACGCCTCGCCCAGCGTCCACTGGTTGAACACAAACCGGATGTCAAAAGCACTGGCCAATGCGGCCTCAACCTTTTCCACCTCGGCAGAGGTGAACCCATGACCGTACAGCGCCGTATGGTTGATGCCCGGCGCATTGCCCATGCTGCCATGGCCCACCGCGTAGGCGATGATCTGTTCAATCTCTGCCGCCGAATAGCCTAGGTTTTCCAGCGCCTTAGGAACAGACCGGTTGATGATTTTGAAATACCCACCACCGGCCAGTTTCTTGAATTTCACCAGCGCAAAGTCCGGTTCGATCCCCGTGGTGTCACAATCCATTACCAGACCAATGGTGCCCGTGGGCGCAATCACCGACACCTGCGCGTTGCGGTAGCCAAACTCCTCACCCAGCTCCAGCGCGCGATCCCAAGCCTGCATCGCCAATTCACCCAAACGCTGATCCGGCACATTCGCCAGATCCAGCGGCACGGGTTTCACCGCCAGTGCCTCGTAGCCTTCGGTAGCGCCATACGCCGCGGTACGGTGATTGCGAATGACCCGCAGCATATGCTGTTTGTTGCGCTCATACCCCGCAAAGGCGCCTAGTTCGCCCGCCATCTCGGCTGAGGTTGCGTAGGACACGCCGGTCATGATCGCAGTCAGCGCCGCGCCCATTGCGCGTCCCTGATCGCTGTCATAGCCCAGCCCCATGTTCATCAGCAGGCCGCCGATGTTGGCGTACCCCAAACCCAACGTGCGGAAATCATAAGACCGCTGGGCAATCTCCTTCGACGGGAACTGCGCCATGGTGACAGAGATTTCCAGCGTCACCGTCCACAGGCGGGTCGCGTGCATGTAATCCTCGACCTGAAATACGCCGTCTTTGTAGAAGGTCAGCAGGTTCATCGATGCCAGGTTACACGCGGTATCATCCAGGAACATGTATTCAGAACAAGGATTTGAGCCACGGATTTCACCGTCTTCCAAACAGGTGTGCCAGGCGTTGACCGTGTCGTGAAACTGAATACCAGGATCGGCGCAGGCCCATGCGGCGTGGCCGATATCTTCCCACAGCTCACGCGCCTTCACCGTTTTGGCGACCTGACCGTCGGTGCGGTTCAGCAGCGCCCAGTCCTCATCCGCCTTCACCGCCTGCAGAAACGCATCCGTCACACGGACAGAGTTGTTGGAATTCTGGCCCGACACAGACGCATAGGCTTCGCTGTCCCAGTCGGTGTCGTATGTCGGAAACTCAATACTGTCATAGCCTTGGCGCGCGTAATCCAGCACACGCTTCACATAGGTTTCGGGGATCGCCACCTTCTTGGCGTCGCGCACCGCCGCCTTCAGCCCCACGTTCACCTTGGGGTCAGTCGCATCCTCAATCGCGCCGTCCCAATCACGGATCGCAGCGAAAATCGCATTCAGCTTGGCCTCGTGCATTTTGGAACCTGCAACGATGGAGGCAACCTTTTGCTCTTCCTTCACCTTCCAGTTCACGAACTGCTCAATATCGGGGTGATCAACGTCACAGATCACCATCTTGGCCGCGCGACGTGTGGTCCCACCTGATTTGATCGCACCCGCCGCACGGTCACCGATTTTCAGGAACCCCATCAAGCCCGAGGATTTACCGCCGCCCGCCAGACGTTCCCCCTCAGCCCGCAGGGAAGAAAAGTTGGTGCCCGTACCCGACCCGTATTTGAACAGCCGCGCCTCGCGCACCCAAAGGTCCATGATGCCGCCTTCGTTCACCAGATCATCCGACACCGACTGAATGAAACACGCATGCGGCTGCGGATGTTCATAGGCGGATTTCGATTTGGTCAGCTTGCCTGTTTTATAATCGACATAGTGATGCCCCTGCCCCGGACCATCAATGCCATAGGCCCAATGCAGGCCCGTGTTAAACCATTGCGGCGAATTGGGCGCCGCGCGTTGCGTCGCCAGCATGTAGCGCATTTCATCGTAATAGCTGCGCGCGTCTTCTTCGGTGCTGAAATAGCCACCTTTCCAGCCCCAATAGGTCCATGCGCCTGCCAGGCGGTCAAACACCTGCTTGGCGGAGGTTTCGCCACCCAATTCGGTGCCTTTGTCCGCCGGCACTGACCGCCACAGAAATTCAGGAACACCTGCCTCTTTCACCTTTTTCAGCTCGACTGGAACGCCTGCCTTGCGGAAATATTTTTGCGCGATCACATCGGATGCCACCTGCGACCAGCTATCGGGCACCTCCACATCCGCCAAATGGAACACCACGGTGCCATCGGGGTTTCGGATTTCCGAAGTTGTCTTGGTGAACGCCAACGCCGCATAGGCGTCCTGTCCGGCTGTGGTGAATTTCCGCTCAATCTGCATCGCAACGCTGCCCCGTCTAAGCCATATGTCCAAGCCGTAAAATTCCGGCCAACACCCCGCACGCACCTACAGTGCGCCCCACACGGGATATTTCGTGCCAACGGCGCGGCGCACACAGGTTATCCGGGCACGGCCCGCATCAGCGTTCCGCGTCTATGCGCTAGGGCAATGCCCCAATGGTAAAGAATATGTCCCTGCCGCCCAAGGCTACAACATCTGGTGTTGCGCGCCGCTGGCCCACACAAGGTGGCGTATCTAGACCTAGGCGGTCAACGACTATTTTACTTTTTTTTCCTTGACGAAGGGCACCCACGCCCATGTCCACAAGGGCTTCCACGATTCTGCGTAACGTGACTTTTCTGCCCATGTTTGCATCCCCCTTGTCCTATTGGACGAGGTGAGAAAGTCCCGACAAACACCGATGGAAAAGCGCATTTTTTGACATTCTGCACCCGCAAATGGCACGGCATTTGCAGGCCACTCTCTCTTGCCGGATTTTTCAGCAGTTGCGCAGATCGGCGCAGCAAAAAACGCGTGACATCCGCGTGTTTTGATTCTGCACCAACCATTTATTGATAACCACAACAACGCCGCCTCCGCCCAAAAGGCAGTCAAAGCATTGTAGGGTTATGTGTGGAAGTGGTCGGGGCGGCGAGATTCGAACTCACGACCCCCTGTACCCAAAACAGGTGCGCTACCAGACTGCGCTACGCCCCGGACCGTGGCAGCGGTCTACCTGCTACTGATAGGATTGAAAAGAGCGAAAATCACATCAATTGCATTCTTAGGGCAGAAAATTTTGCCAAGCCGACAAAGCAGCGCGAATTCTGCGATCATTCACAGGACCATGCGGCATCTTTGATGGCCGGATGGCGCAATTCGCTACCCACATCCAGACGCAAACGCGCCGCCATGCCGGCATTTACCTCCAGCACGTACTGAATGTTATTGCCCCCGTGGATCAATGTTTCATCCAAGGGCACCGCATCATAATGAATGCGCTGAACAACACCCTGCCCGTCAGTGAAAATCAGATCCAGCGCCAAATATGTGTTCCGCATCCAAAACGCGACGGTCTGTTCGCGGCCATAGGCAAACAGCATCCCGGCCCTAGGCGCCATCTCGCGGCGAAACATCAAACCGCGCTGACGCTCTTCGGGCTCATCGGCCAATTCAACTTGAAAGGACGCCTGCCCCCAGTCGCCACGCAAATCAACACGGTCCAGCCGGCATTCGGCAATCGCGATCTGAGGCACAACAGCCAATAAAAAAGCGGCAAGGCCAATGTGACCGCGCCGCCCCTTTTGATCAGTTGATCGCTGATCAGTCATTCTTTAGCGCCGCTTCCCAGGCGCAAACCTCGGTGGCCATACGCCCCCGTTTACCATCGATCACACGCAAACCGACCGCTTCGCCCGGTTGCAGATCCGCAAGGCCCGATCAACGCAGCACTTCGACATGCACAAATACGTCTTCGCCACGACCAAAGATATTGGCAAAGCCAAACCCCTTGCCCTTGTCGAACCATTTAACACGCGCTGGTTCGAGCGTCGCTGCTTCGATCACAGCTGGATCGATATCTTCGAAATCCGCCAATGTCGCGCTTTCAGCAGCGACGGGCGGTTCGATTGTGAACACCTCTGTCGCCTGAATGCCGCGATCCGTACTTTGTACGTTCAGTTCGATTTTTGCACCGTCCGCTACCGAGCTTTGCCCAAAATTGCGCAAAACGTTGGCATGCAGCAGGATATCAGGTCCCCCTTCATCGGCCACTACAAATCCGAACCCTTTGACGGGGTCGAACCATTTTACCAGGCCAGATACCCTACGGGCGCCTTCTGTTTCCGTTGTCACTGCTTTGTTACCCACATGATCGTCATCCCCACCACATTTCATGTGACACGTTACCGCGTCATGCAAGGCAAAAAATGAATTTTTTTCCTTTGCATCAACACGATCTGAGCGACTGCCTCAAGGGTTCAGTCGCTGCACGTCCCAGTTTTCATTGGCATTTTCACGCCGCCAGACGAAGCGGTCATGCAGTCGAAATGCCCCGTCTGCCCAGAATTCAATCTCAACCGGCGTGATTCTGAAACCTCCCCAAAAGGGGGGGCGCGCGGGATTTGGCCCATGTTGGGCTGTCACTTTGGCTACCTCGGCCATCAGTGCGGTGCGCGATGATAGCGGCTGCGACTGGCGCGATGCCCATGCCCCCAGACGTGATTTCAGCGAACGCGAGTGATAATATTCATCCGCCTGCGGTCCGTCTTCGCGGGTGACAATGCCACGCACGCGGATCTGGCGGCGCAGTGATTTCCAATGCATCACAAAGGCCGCTTTGCCCGCCTGATCCAGCTCCCCTGCCTTGGCGCTTTCGTAGTTGGTGTAAAACACAAACGCCCCATCCTCGATGTCCTTCAGCAGAACCATGCGCGCATTCGGCAGCCCGTTGCTATCAACCGTGGACAAAGCGATGGCGTTAGGATCGTTCACCTCGGTCTTCTCAGCTTCTGCTAGCCAATCGCGGGCGATCTGGAACGGATCATCACCCGCAAAAATTCCGCTGCGATCTGTCATTGTGGTTCCTTTCAGGGCGCGTAGCCCATGTCTTTGTTGTCCCTGCCCTCGGCCCTATCCCTCTTTGATCAGAGAGAGGGTTGCGAGGCTTCGCAGCATCCCCTAAACGCCGCGGTTAACGCACATTTGGCGGTCATTCGAACAAAGTCAAACACTTGACCGTTGCGAACCTATTTCAACCGCCGCGAATTTTAGGAAAATACGGAATGATGGACCTTGCGATGGATCAGATCTGGCTGTTGATGGCGACACAGCTGGTAGCGCTCCTCAGTCCTGGACCTGCTGTGATGTCGTTGATGCAACAAAGCTTTGCCCACGGTCGCGGCATGGGGCTGCGCTTTGGTCTTGGGCTGGGATTGGCCGCGACGATTTGGGCCAGCTTTGCCTTTGCGGGGCTGTCGTTGGTTTTCGCCGCATTGCCTTGGCTGTTTTCAGCGATGAAAATCATCGGCGCCGCTTACTTGATTTGGATGGCGCTACAAATCTGGCGCAGTGCAGATCGCCCCGTGGTCGAGGTATCGCAGCACAAGGTGATGACCGGCTTTACCGGCGGGCTCCTCACCAACTTCGCCAACCCCAAGGCGGCGCTGTATTATTCTGCGGTATTCGTCACCATTTTTCCCGACCCGCTGACGCTCAGCAGCCAAGCGGCCATTCTGGGCGTTGTTTTCGGTATGGAAATGACCGTTTACACCGGATTTGTCCTGATTTTCACCACACCACAGGCGCGCGCCCTGTATATCAGGGCAAAATCCATCGTGGACCGCCTGTGTGGCGCAACAGTTGGCGTTTTGGGGCTGTCGCTTCTGATCAACAGATAGCCGTGACGGATTGCGGATTTTACACTCCTAAGTTAAGTCTCAGGCAATACCCGAAACCCAGAAGACGAACATGCCGCAAAGACCAATCGCAGCGGTGATCGCCTGCTGCCTATCGCTGCCCGTTTGGGCCAGCGACAACCACAGCCGCGCGATCACCTTGCCCTTTCTCCCTTATCAATCCGCGCAATCTTACAGCTGTGGCAAGGCATGCGGTCGTGTGCGTAGCTGCCGCGATGCGGTCTATCAGTGGTGTGTCTGCGGCTACGCCCGTGCCGATGGTGACAATGACGGCGTGCCATGTGAACGGCATTGCGGCCAAAGCAGCGCCGCAAACCGCGCCCGCGTGAAGGCGATCAAACAAGAGTTCGGCTGCCGCTAACCCTGAGCAGCGGTGTTTTTTGACGGTTTTTACACCGTAGAACCCGCTTTTCCTTGCGTTGCCCTTTGGGGCGCGCTATCGCCCGTGGCTAATCGAAAACAACGGCGCAAACGCCCATAATTCCGTATGAGGGAAGCCATGACCGACCGTCTGCCACACGAAAAAGGGTTTCATATCAGCTGGGACCAGATCCACCGCGACAGCCGTGCGCTGGCATGGCGTCTGGACGGTCAGGGACCTGATGATGGCGCATGGCGCGGTATCGTGGCAATCACCCGTGGTGGCATGGCACCGGCGATGATCATCGCCCGCGAGCTGGATATTCGCACCGTCGATACCATCAGCGTGAAATCCTACCACCATCAAGAGCGCGGCGAAGCCGAGGTGCTGAAAGCCCCCAATGCCGACCTGATGGGCGACGGCGAAGGCATCTTGATCATCGACGATCTGGTGGACAGCGGCAAAACTCTGGAACTGGTGCGCAATCTGTACCCCAAAGCGCATTTCGCCACCGTTTACGCCAAACCCAAAGGCCGCCCGCAGGTCGAAACCTTCATCACCGAAGTTAGCCAAGACACCTGGATCTTCTTCCCATGGGACATGGCACTGCAATACGTCGAACCCTACCGCGGCACCGATTGATCAACACAGATCAAGACGAACGTAAAGGGCGCTCATAGTGGCGCCTTTTTCTTTGCCTACCCTTCCGCTGGACGTTCGCCACAAGCATGCCCAGCCACCGATTGATGCGCGCGAAAGGCGTCTTACCGTAGCATCTGCAACGAGCGTTTTCACACTTGCCCCGACCTGCGAACTGCCTATCCTCGCCACCGCACAAGGAAGGATCGACAGATGAACAACGCGCGCACCATGACCACATTTGCCCCGCCCGTGATGGAGGCCCGGCGCTGGTTGCAAGGTGTTGATTTTCCGCCGGAACGCCCGTTAATCAATGTGTCACAGGCCGCGCCGGTTGATCCGCCGCCCGAAGGACTGCGTCGCGCCATTGCCGACACCGCCCTCAATCTGCCAGAGGCGCATCTTTATGGCCCCGACCTCGGCCTGCCCGAATTACGTGCAGAATTGGCCCAATCCGTCAGCGCCACCTACAACGGACAGGTCAGCGCGGATCAGGTCGCCATCACGTCTGGCTGCAATCAGGCGTTTTGTGCGGCGATCATCTCGCTGTGTAACGAAGGGGATGAGGTGATCCTGCCAACCCCTTGGTATTTCAATCACAAAATGTGGCTGGATATGCAGGGCGTACGCACTGTGCCGCTGCCCTGTGGCACCGGGATGCTGCCCGATGTGGCAGAGGCTGCGGCCAAGATCACCGAGCGCACCCGCGCCATCGTTTTGGTCAGCCCCAACAACCCCTGCGGTGTGGAATACCCCGCCGATCTGATCGCCGCCTTCCGCGATCTGGCGCGCGATCACGGCCTTGCCCTAATCATTGATGAGACCTACCGCGATTTCCACGCCCAGACCGACGCGCCGCATGAGTTGTTTGAGGACGCCAATTGGCAGGACACGGTGATCCAGCTGTATTCGTTCTCCAAATCCTACCGCCTGACAGGCCACCGTGTTGGCGCCGTGGTTGCCAGCTCCGAACGACTGGCCGAAATGGAGAAGTTTATCGATACCGTCACAATCTGCCCGAACCAACTGGCGCAGCACGCCGCGCTTTGGGGGATGCAGAACCTTGGCGATTGGCTGGCGGGCGAACGTCTGGAAATCCTCGACCGCCGCGCCGCGATTGAAGAAGGCTTTGATGTACTTGCCGCACAGGGGTGGAAGCTCCTCGGTTGCGGGGCGTATTTCGCCTATGTGGAGCATCCCTTTGTGACGCCATCCGATGAACTGGCCAAACTGATGGTGCGTGACATCGGCGTCTTGGCCCTGCCCGGCACCATGTTTATGCCAGCGGATGACCCCGCAGGCGCGCGTCAGCTGCGGATTGCCTTTGCCAATGTAGATCGCACCGGCATTACAACGCTGTTTCAGCGCCTTGCATCGCTGGCAGACCTTGCGGCGCTGCGGGCTTCGTCCTAAACATTCGCCAACACCAGATTGCACGCCCCGCGCCCTGCGCCGGACGATTGCGTATTTATTGAGGACTGAACATGGCCAGCGGCAAGACTTCCAAAACCTTCATGTGGGGCATCATGGGCCTGTTGATCGTGGGGCTTGGCGGCTTTGGCGCCACCAACCTGTCGGGCAACATCACCCGTGTCGGTTCGGTCGGGGACGAAGACATCGACGTCAACGAATACGCCCGCAATCTGCAACAGGACATCCGCGCCATTGAGGCACAGACCGGTTCGGCCATGCCGTTCAATCAGGTGCTTGCCGCAGGCATCGACCGTGCTGTTCTGGCCCGACTGGTTGGTCAGGCTGCACTGGACAACGAAGCGGCAACGCTGGGTCTGTCGATCAGCGACGCCACCTTGAGCGAACAGATCCTTTCTATCGGATCGTTCCAAGGTGCAGATGGGTTTGATCGCGAAAGCTACCGCTTTGCCCTGCAACAGGCTGGCCTGTCCGAGATCGAGTTTGAAGGCGAAATGCGCGCCGACACGGTGCGCGCCCTCCTGCAAGGCGCCATCGTCGCAGGCGCGCCGATGCCCAGCACTTACGCCGATACGCTGATCGGCTATGCGGGGGAGCGTCGCAATTTCACTTGGGCACTGCTCAACACCACCCACCTCAGCGCGCCGATTGCCGCGCCGAGCGAGGAACAGCTGGCGGCCTTCCACAGCGAAAACGCAGATCAATTCACCAGCCCTGCCAAAAAACGCCTAACCTATATCTGGCTGTCCCCCGACGATCTAGTCGCCGGGATCGAGGTGGATGAGGCACGCATCGCTGCCCTTTATGAAGAGCGTATTGACCAATACATGGTCCCCGAACGCCGTCTGGTGGAACGCTTGATCTATTCCGACGCTGCCAGCGCTGATGCCGCACGTGTCGCCTTTGATGCCGGTGAGAAGTCGTTTGAGGATCTGGTCTCTGATCGTGGTCTGGATCTGGCCGATGTGGACATGGGTGATGTCACCGCCGTCAGCCTTGGCGCTGCGGGGGAAGCGGTCTTTGCAACGCAGGGCACTGGCATCGTCGGTCCTGTGGAAACCTCTCTTGGTCCGGCGCTGTTCCGCATCAACGGCATTCTCTTGGGCACTGAGACCACGCTGGAACAGGCCCGTGACGAACTGCACGCCGAACTGGCAACCGATGCAGCACGCCGCCAGATCGAACGTGTGTCTGAGGACATCGACAACCTCTTGGCCGGTGGCGCAACGCTAGAAGAGCTGGACGGTGAAGGCGGCGCAAAACTGGCGACGATCGACTGGCACCTTGGCAGCGAAGAGCCCATCGCAGGCTACGGCGATTTCCGCAATGCCGCCGCGTCGGTCAGCGCCAGTGATTACCCCGAAATCATCCGCCTGGACGACGGTGGCATTGCCGCCCTGCGCTTTGACGAAGATGTGGCCGCCGCGCTGCAACCGCTGGACACCGTCCGCGCCGAAGTCATCGCCGCATGGCAAGCCGATGAAACCGCCAAAGCCCTCGCTGCCAAGGCCGAAGAGCTGCTGGCGCAAGTGAAATCCGGCACTGGCATGGACGAACTGGGCCTGACCGCACGGGCCGAGGTGGACATCATGCGCTCTGACTTCATCACCGATGCCCCTGCGGCGCTGATCGGCGATGTCTTTGCCATGACCGCAGGCGATGCCGCTGTGGTGGCGGGCGCGGATGGGACCGTGGCGATTGTCAGCCTTGAGGCCGTGAATAGCCCCGATCAGGACAATGTAGAGGTCGCAGGCTTCCGCAACATTCTGGCCCAACAGGGCGATGCAGGTCTGTCTGATGACCTCTACGCTGCTTATGCCCGCGCCATTCAGGATGCGGCAGGCATCTATCTGGACCAGACCGCGATCAACGCGGTTCATGCAAACTTCCGCTAAGGCGGGATCGCAAAGGAAAACGAACAGTGGACCTCATTCCCTCCTACGACGATTTCGCCCGCGCCTATGAGGCCGGTGAAAATCAGGTTGTATACGCACGCCTTGCCGCCGACCTCGACACGCCGGTATCGTTGATGCTGAAAATGACCGGCGCGCAGAAAGACGCCTTCATGCTTGAATCCGTGACCGGCGGTGAGGTGCGCGGGCGCTATTCGATCATCGGCATGAAACCAGATGTGATCTGGCGCTGTCACGGCGAACAATCGCAGATCAACCGCATGTCGCGCTTTGACCCGGATGCGTTTGAGGATCAGGCGGGCAACCCGCTGGACAATCTGCGTGCGCTCATTGCCGAGAGCAAGATTGACCTGCCCGACGACCTCCCCGCCGCTGCCGCAGGGCTGTTTGGCTATCTGGGCTATGACACCATCCGTCTGGTCGAACACCTGCCCAACGTGAACCCCGATCCGCTGGGCGTGCCCGATGCGGTGATGATGCGCCCATCGGTGGTCGCTGTGCTGGACGGCGTCAAAGGCGACGTAACCGTTGTGTCCCCCGTCTGGGCCAATGACGGCCAATCCGCCCGCGCCGCCTATGCGCAGGCCGCTGAACGGGTGATGGACGCGGTGCGCGATATGGAACGCGCCATGCCGCAGGCCAGTCGCGATCTGGGTGAGGCGGATGAAGTTGCGCCGCCGCAGTCCAACTTTGCCAAAGACGCCTATCTGGCCGCTGTTGAGAAGGCCAAGGACTATATCCGCGCAGGCGACATCTTTCAGGTGGTGCCCAGCCAACGCTGGACGCAGGATTTCACCCTGCCGCCCTTCGCACTTTACCGGTCGCTGCGCCGCACCAACCCGTCGCCGTTTATGTTCTATTTCAACTTTGGCGGCTTTCAGGTGGTGGGCGCCAGCCCGGAAATTCTGGTGCGCGTCTTTGACAACGAAGTCACCATTCGCCCCATCGCCGGCACCCGCCCCCGTGGCGCGACGCCTGCCGAGGATAAGGCGCTGGAAGCGGATCTGCTGGCCGATCAGAAAGAGCTGGCAGAGCACCTGATGCTGCTGGATCTAGGTCGCAACGATGTGGGCCGCGTCGCCAAGATCGGCACGGTAAAGCCGACCGAAGAGTTCATCATCGAACGCTACAGCCATGTGATGCACATCGTATCCAACGTGGTGGGTGAACTGGACGAAGGCAAGGATGCCGTGGACGCCTACTTCGCCGGTATGCCCGCAGGCACCGTTTCCGGCGCACCCAAAGTGCGCGCGATGGAAATCATCGACGAGCTGGAACCGGAAAAGCGCGGCATCTATGGCGGCGGTTTGGGCTATTTCAGTGCCGGTGGTGATATGGACATGTGTATCGCCCTGCGCACCGCGATTGTGAAGGATCAGAAGCTGTACATTCAGGCCGGGGGCGGCGTCGTCTATGACAGCGATCCAGAGGCGGAATTCATGGAAACCGTTCATAAATCCAACGCCATCCGTCGCGCAGCAGCGGATGCGGCGCGGTTTACCGGATCTGGCAACAGTTGATCTGTCGCGCTGGGGATGCCGCTATCGCGGCATGCCTCCGGCGGGAGTATTTTTGAACATTGAAAGGGGCGCGGCGTGACGCGGGTGATCCTGTTTAACAAGCCCTTTGATGTGCTGTCGCAGTTCACGGATCGTGGGACCGAGGGCAGCAAGCGCGCGACCCTGTCTGATCATATCGACGTGCCGAAGGTCTATCCGGCGGGGCGGCTGGATCGCGACAGCGAAGGCCTGATGGTGCTGACAGATAATGGCAAGCTGCAGGCCAAAATCTCCAACCCCCGTCACAAGATGACCAAAACCTATTGGGCGCAGGTTGAGGGCGAGATTTCCGACGAGGCGCTGGCGCGGCTTGCCAAAGGGGTAGAGCTGAAGGACGGCATGACCCGCCCTGCCCGCGCCGAACGGTTGGAGGCGCCAGAGGTCTGGGACCGCGTGCCGCCCATTCGTGTGCGCAAGAGCGTGCCTGATAGCTGGCTGCAACTGACCATTTCCGAGGGACGCAATCGTCAGGTTCGCCGGATGACCGCCGTTGTAGGCTTTCCCACCCTGCGGCTGATCCGCGTGCGCATCGGCGATTGGCATCTGGGACAGTTGCAACCGGGACAGTGGCGCGACGCCTGAATGGTATCCTGATAGTGAATTCAAAACAAAACCGGCCCGCACATGCGGACCGGTTTTTTGTTTTCTAACTGAGAGCGCGATCAGTTCTGCGCAGATGGCAACAACGCCGAGATCGGCGCCAGCGCCACGCGGGTTGCGCGGTCCTGTAGCCCCCAGAGGAGGAGCGCCGATATAGTCTCCGCCTGCAAACGCCCGACCATCACCACGCCTTCGGGCTGTTGGCGCGCCTTGAACGCAGCTTGATCGAGGAAGCGGCGCATCACCGTGGCCGACTGCCCCTTTCCATCAAAATCGCGGAAGACCGAGGCCGAAGGAACGCCGTTCTTGCTGGCCAGTTTCTGCGCCGTGTTCAGCCCCTTGGCAAAAAACACTGCGCCGTGGCCGGTTTCCTGCAACACGGCGGTCAGCTGATCTGACACCGCCTTATCTGACTGAAGGCCAGTGCCGTCCCCCTCCATCACTGCGACGACCTCTGGCAGTTCCCGCAGACCTGCGCGCAACAGGGTTTCCGTGTCACCTGCCGTGGCGCCCAGCGGGATGTCGGTCAATGCCATCACCTCAAACCCAGCCGCGCGGTATTGCTGCATGCGCGCCAGGGCCTCCACACTTGTCACATCAACGGCAAATGTCAGCGGATAGGGGAAGGCGGCCAGTGCTTCTAACCCCAGCGCATTGTCGCCGCGATCAATCAGGATGATCGACATCAGCGGTTTGCCATCAGGGTTTGAAAAAGGAACCGAAAACTTCTGCAAAGGGGTGTCTGCCGAGGGCGCCATTTCTGCGGCTTCCACAGCGGCCGCGACGGCCTCCTCCTTTGCCTCATCCTTATCGGTCAGGCGGGTCGCGGGGGTTCCGATACGTGGGGTTGTGTCTACCTCTTCGCCTACCTTTGGCAGCGCGGGACGCGGCGGCGCAGGATCAGGCACAGGCACAATCACCGCAGGTTCGCGAACACCGGACAGCTCAGGGCGCGCACCGGGGTCATCCTTGGGCGCCATTTCTTCGGTCGCGTCCGGTGCGTCCGGCGCAGGGATTTCGGTTGCAGGGACACTCGCGCCTGGCGCATCCACTGGGGATACCGGCCGCGCAGCGCCATTTGTCGCCGCCTCTGGCAGCGCATCCTCAGCCGGGGCTGCTTCTGGCGCGATCGGTGTGTCTGTCTGCGCGGGACTGTCATCATTGTCGCCCACTTGCGCTGGGGCGCTTTCACTGGCGTCAGAAGATGGTTGTGCTGGGGTTTCGTCTGTCACTTTGGGGCCCGTTGCGGCGGGCGCATCCTCAGCGTCGTCGCTGGTGTCAGCCGCCGCTTCTGCGACGGGTTGCTGATCACCCCCCTCACCCGCAGGCACCAAGGGTTCGGTCGCCACCGGATCCGCCTCTGGCATCGGATCTGTTCCCACGTCCGGCAACGGCGCATTCATCGTCTGCATCACCGATACGGTTGCCACACCACCCACGGCCACCACCGTGCCCAAGAGAAATCCACCTATCGTGCCCCGTGCCACATCTGCCCCCTCATGTTCTGCGATTAGGTCGTTTTCCGACCCTTTGACGCCCCTGCCCCCCTTGACGCTGGGGCGCAAGCCTGAACAAGTATACCGCGACTGAGGGGGCACACCAGCCCTGCCAAGAACAAAGATGGGCGCTATGCTGCTTCTGATCGATAATTACGACAGTTTTACCTACAATCTGGTTCATTACTTGGGCGAATTGGGCGCCGAAGTGGTGGTTAAACGCAATGATGCACTGGACGTGCAAGAGGCAATGGCGATGAACCCCGCCGGTATCCTGCTATCTCCGGGCCCCTGTGACCCGGATCAGGCAGGCATTTGCCTCGCGCTGACGCAGGCGGCGGCGGAAACCAAAACGCCCTTGATGGGCGTGTGTCTGGGCCATCAGACCATCGGTCAGGCCTTTGGCGGCAATGTTGTACGCTGCCATGAGATTGTGCATGGCAAAATGGGCACGATGCACCACGACAACCTCGGCCTGTTCAAGGGATTGCCCAGCCCGTTCGAGGCAACGCGCTATCATTCGCTGGTGGTGGATCGCGACACCCTGCCTGAGTGTCTGGAAATCACCGCCGCACTGGAAGATGGCACCATCATGGGCCTGCAACACCGTGAGTTGCCCATTCAGGGCGTGCAGTTCCACCCGGAATCGATTGCATCGGAACATGGGCACAAACTGCTGCAGAACTTCCTCGACATTATGAAGGCCCCGGCATGAAAATGACTGACAGTGCATCGCAGATCAAACCGCTGATTTTCGCCGCCTCCGAAGGCCCGCTGAGCCGCGCACAGGCCGACATGGCGTTTGAAATCATGTTCGAAGGCGGCGCTACCGCTGCACAACTGGGCGGCCTGCTGATGGCGATGCGTGCGCGCGGTGAATCGGTCGCCGAATACGCCGCCGCAGCCGCGCAGATGCGGGCCAAGGCCGTGTCAGTGACCGCCCCCGCAGGCGCGATCGATATCGTCGGCACTGGCGGTGACGGCATCGGCACGCTGAACATCTCCACCGCGACCGCCTTTGTTGTCGCAGGCGCGGGCGTGCCTGTTGCGAAACACGGCAACCGCAACCTCAGCTCCAAATCCGGCGCGGCTGATGCGCTAAGCGAGCTGGGTATTGACGTGATGGTGCAGCCCGATGTGGTCGAACGCGCCATCGACGAGGCAGGCATTGGTTTCATGATGGCACCGATGCACCATCCGGTGATGAAACACGTGATGCCAGTGCGTCAGGAACTGGGCTGCAAAACCATCTTTAACATCCTCGGTCCGCTGACCAACCCTGCCGGTGTGAAACGCCAGTTGACCGGCGCCTTTGCGGTCGACCTGATCTTCCCCATGGCGGAAACGCTGTTGGATCTGGGCAGTGAAAAGGCGTGGCTGGTACATGGGTCCGACGGCACGGATGAGCTGACCATCACAGGCACCACACAGGTGGCCGTGCTAGATCAGGGCAAAATCACTCCGCTGGAGGTCCACCCAGAGGATGCGGGCCTGCCCGTGCATCGCCTGCGCGACATCCTTGGCGGATCGCCCGCCGAAAACGCCACCGCCATGCGTGCGCTTCTGGCAGGGGAAACAGGCGCCTACCGCGATGCGGTTCTGCTGAACTCTGCCGCTGCGCTGATCGTTGCGGATAAGGTGAGCACCCTCAAAGAAGGCGTTGAAATCGCTGCCGAAAGCATCGACAGCGGCAAGGCCATGCAGGCGGTTGAAAAACTGGCCGCCATTACCACAGCTTGAAGGAAGACCCTGATATGAGCACCGGAACCGTTCTGGACAAAATCAAAGCCTACAAGCTGGAAGAAGTGGCCGCAGACAAGGCCGCCAAACCCCTAGCCGATGTCGAGGCAGAGGCGCGCGCCGCCTCGCCCGTGCGCCCCTTTGGTGCGGCGCTGGCCAAGGCCAACCGTCAGGGCTACGGGTTGATCGCAGAGGTGAAGAAAGCCAGCCCATCCAAGGGTTTGATCCGTGAGGATTTCAATCCCCCCGAACTGGCCAAGGCCTATGAGGATGGCGGTGCAACTTGCCTGTCCGTGCTGACCGACACCCCGTCGTTCCAAGGTGCGAAGGAATTTCTGGTCGCCGCCCGCGATGCCGTCAGCCTGCCGGTTCTGCGCAAGGATTTTATGTATGACACCTATCAGGTGGCCGAAGCCCGCGCGCTTGGGGCTGACTGCATCCTGATCATCATGGCCTCCGTCTCTGACGCGCAGGCGGCGGAACTGGAAGCGGCGGCATTTGACTGGGGCATGGACGCCCTGATCGAGGTGCATGACGCCGAAGAGCTTGAACGCGCGACGCATTTGAAATCGAACCTGATCGGCATCAACAACCGCAATCTCAAGACCTTTGAAACCACGCTGGACACCACCCGCCAGCTGTCGAAACTGGTGCCCGCAGATCGCATGCTGGTCAGTGAAAGCGGCCTCAACACGCCCGAGGATCTGGCCGATATGGCCCGCTACGGCGCCCGTACCTTCTTGATTGGTGAAAGCCTGATGCGCAACGACGACGTGGCCAGCGCCACCCGCCGCCTGTTGGCGAACCCGCTGACCGCTTCGGGAATGTGACTATGTCCGGCCTCACCCATTTTGACGCCAAGGGCGACGCCCATATGGTCGATGTTTCCGACAAGGCCGTTACCAGCCGCATCGCCACCGCGGCGGGCTGGATCCGCATGGCGGACACTACGTATCAGATGATCGCCGACGGCACCGCCAAGAAAGGCGATGTGCTGGGCGTGGCCCGTCTGGCCGGCATCATGGGTGCAAAGAAAACGCCCGACCTGATCCCGCTGTGCCACCCGCTGCCGGTGACCAAAGTGTCCGTTGACCTGACCCTAGATCCCGACCTGCCCGGCGTGCGGGTAGAAGCCACGGTGAAAACCACCGGCCAAACAGGGGTGGAGATGGAGGCGCTGACCGCTGTATCCACCGCGTCTCTCACGGTGTATGACATGATCAAAGCCGTTGATAAGGCAATGGAAATCGGCGGCATTCACGTCACTCTGAAAGACGGCGGCAAATCCGGCCGTTACACTGCTACATGAAGGGACGCTCTCTAGAACTCTTTTTCGTCGACGGCGACCCTGACGGGATGCTGACTGCGGAGGTGTTCAATTGGACGGGCCATGTCTTAAAATTGCCCCGCGCCCAAATCGCCGAAGGCCTGCGGCGCTCAGATGCCCAACGGACAGGCGTGTACGCGCTGCTTGGGACATTGGACGAAAAAAACGCAGTCTACATCGGCGAAACCGAAAACCTCGCGCAGCGTATCGCCGATCATGCGCGCGAAAAAGACTGGTGGGAGCATGCGGTCCTGATAACATCTTCAGATGATGGATTGCACAAAGCTCACGTTCGCTACCTCGAAAAACGAATGGTCGAGCTTGCGGCATCTGCCGAAGGCATAACCCTTGTGAATAGTAATGCGCCGGGCGGCGCCAGCTTAAATGAAGCGGCGACCTCAAACATGGAGCGCTTTCTTGAGAATCTTCAGATTGTGCTGCCTGCAATCAGAGTAGATATCCTAAACTCTCGTCGTCGACCGTCCGAAAGCAGACCGTCCGACGAACACGGCGACAGTGCTAGCATGACACGTTTCTACATGAGCGTTTCAAGACATGATATCAAAGCGGAAGCCATCCTTCAGGGAAACGAGTTCATCGTTCAAAAGGGTTCTCAATGTCGCCCAGAATGGATAGGTACGCGCGCACACAATGAAGGTTATGCCATTCGCCACGCCGAGTTCGTTGCGAAAGGTATCATCAAAGTCCAAGATGGCGTCGGCGAGTTCACCGAAAACTACGCATTCACAAGCCCATCTGCAGCCTCTACAGCTATCGCAGGACGTTCGGACAATGGTCGTCGCTCTTGGAGAACAGAGAGTGGCGTCAGCTACGCAGATTGGGAAACGCAACAACTATCGAAATCCGCACCATGATCCCTGTCGCCGACGCCCTCGCCCATCTGTTTGCCCTGACGCCCCGCTTGGGCAGCGAAACCGTGCCGCTGGTTCAGGCCGCTGGCCGCGTGTTGGCAGAGGAGGTCAGCGCCAAACGCACCCAGCCCCCCTTCGCCGCCTCTGCCATGGACGGCTACGCGGTGCACCGCGATGCGGTCGCGATCGGCGCGCAGTTCATCGTCGTCGGTGAGGCCGCCGCCGGACAGCGTTTCGACGGCACCGTTGGCGAAGGCGACGCAATCCGTATTTTCACCGGCGCGCCGCTGCCAGATGGCGATTTCTTCGTTGTGATCCAAGAGGATGTGGATCGAAACGCAGACACAATCACCATCGCCCGCGCCCCCGGTTCAAACGACAACATCCGCCCCGCTGGCGGCGACTTCACCGAAGGTACCGTGCTCAGCGCGCCTCGCATTCTCAGCCCTGCCGACATCGCCCTCTTGGCCGCGATGAACATCGCAGAGGTGCCCGTGGCCAAACGCCCCGACGTGGCGCTAATCTCCACCGGCAACGAATTGGTTATGCCCGGTGAAACGCCCGGGCCGGATCAAATAATCGCCTCCAACACCTTCGGCCTGAAGGCAATGCTGGACCAACACGGTGCGCATTGCCGCATCCTGCCCATCGCCCGCGATGACGTGGATAGCCTGAAAACCGCCTTTGATCTGGCAAAGGGCGCCGATCTGGTGATCACCATCGGCGGGGCCTCTGTTGGGGATCACGATCTGGTTGCGCCGGTCTTGGCGGACCTTGGCACGCAGCGCAGTTTTTACAAAGTAGCCATGCGTCCAGGCAAACCCCTGATGGCAGGTCAAATGCCACCGGAACACGGTGGCGCGATGATGATCGGCCTGCCAGGAAACCCTGTATCTGCAATGGTTTGCGGCGCGATTTTCCTACTACCTGTTGTGCGCGCCATGCAGGGTCTGCCGACGCAGGCGCAGCCGCGCAAAATAGCAACGCTGACGGCGGATCTGCGGTCAAACGGGCCGCGTGAACACTACATGCGCGCCCTTGTCACGGACGGCAAAATCACTGTGTTTGATCGTCAGGACAGCTCCCTCCTTTCTGTTTTGGCAGCGGCAAATGCGCTGGTGGTCTGCCCGCCAAATTCGGATGCAAAACCCGCTGGGTCAACGGTGGAATACATCGAATTTTAAATAACCGACGCGCCGCAGCGGTTGACACAAAACAAGAACATGAGTAGAACAAACCCAAACCATCAGGCAAAGGGTGCGTCTCATGTTGACCAAAAAACAGCTGGATCTGCTGCAGTTCATTCACAGTCGCGTGCAACAGGACGGCGTTCCACCCTCGTTTGATGAAATGAAAGAGGCGCTGGATCTTCGCTCCAAATCCGGCATTCATCGCCTGATCACCGCATTGGAGGAACGCGGGTTCATCCGCCGCCTAGCTCATCGTGCCCGCGCGATTGAGATTGTGAAACTGCCCGACAGCATGGGCGGTGATGCTGGTTTCCGCCCCAAGGTGGTTCAGGGGGGCAAGCCGGCAGCACCTGAAACGCCCGCCCCAAGTATTCCCGATAACCTGCATGCGCTGGAGCTGCCGGTGATGGGCCGCATTGCCGCCGGTGTCCCGATTGAAGCGATCAGCGAGGTCAGCCATAACATCGCCGTACCCGGATCCATGCTGTCGTCTGGCGGCGACCACTATGCGCTTGAGGTGCGCGGCGACTCTATGATCAATGCAGGCATTAATGACGGTGACGTGGTGATTATCCGCGAAACGCGTACTGCCGATGACGGCGATATTGTCGTTGCCTTGGTCGAGGATCAGGAGGCAACGCTGAAGACCCTGCGCCGCAAAGGAAACTCTATCGCGCTGGAAGCAGCGAACCCTGCCTATGAAACCCGCGTTCTGCCCTCTGACCTGGTCAAAGTGCAGGGTCGGCTGGTGGGGCTGATCCGCAGTTATTAACTGTCTCTAGGGATCGGTGATGGGCCAGTTCGACCACAACCGATCCCCGCTGATCGCGCGATCCGTGATGATCTGGGGCTGCGTGTCGATGTCATAGATTGCGACGCTCCCCTTGGTTGCTAGGGCGCGGCGGTCCATTTGGTAGCAAGGCAATTGCCTCTGCATCCACTGATCGCTGACGACCCAATCCCCTGCCCGACATGTCAGCTGTCGCGTTGCTCGCTTGCCCTTCGCCGTGAAGAGACGCCCATCTCCGACCACAATAACCTCGGGCCAAAGCGCCGCCGCATCGGCCTGCGTTCGTGGTGCACCATCATTTTCCAGCCAAACTTCTGCAACAAACCCCGTCCCACGCGGCGCGGAAAGGGCGCGACCTTGATCGGTCAAAATGCCGACCAAGGCCCCTTGATCTGCAATTAACAGGTCTGGCCGCACACCCTGCATCCAGACCACCAAGGCAACAGCAGCAGGCGCTACGCCCAGCCAACGCCCGCAGCCACGCCAGAAGAAAACCACCAACACCCCAAAACTTAACAACGGGATAACCACACTCGGCGGTGACATGACGTACCGCACTGACTGCGGATGATTTGCAATCCATTGCGCGACGGCCAGCACCCACTCGATCCCCAACCCCATCGCCCAAAGCGGCAACGCCTCTAGCCCGAAGGGCATCAAGATCACTGCCAGAACTGCGGCGGGCATGACGAATACGCCCATCAATGGCACCGTCGCGAGGTTTGCGATCAGCCCCATCTGCGACAACATATTGAAATGCGCCGCAGCTATCGGGGCTGTTGCCAGCCCTGCCACCGTTGACGAAAGCAACAGCGGCAACGCGCCGCCCACCACGGGCAGCCGCATCACGGCTGCGCCGCGCAGCAGTGAAAACACCACGACCAGTGATGTGGTCGCCGCAAACGACATCTGAAATCCAGGGCTGACCAACGCCTCTGGCCGCAGGGTCAACACAACCAAAGCCGCCAGCGCCACAGCCCGCAGCGTTAACGCACGCTGGTCCAGCATCACAGCGATCAACGCCATCGTCACCATGATAAAGGCGCGCTCTGTCGCGATCGCACCTCCTGATAGGGCAAGGTATCCGGCCGCCGCCAACAATGCAGCACCTGCGGACAGCTTTTTGATCGGCCAACGCAGCGCGATCCATGACGGACAAGACAGCAGCAACCGGATCAGCCAGAACACAAAACCGCTGACCAACCCCATGTGCAGACCGGAAATTGCCAAGAGATGGGCGAGGTTCGCACGGCGCAAATCCTCCACCCGCGCGTCTGGCAGGGAGGATCGGTCGCCAGTGATCAATGTGACAGCCACCGCGCCTGCATCACCGGGTAATGCAGCGCGAATCCGGGTGTTCAATATCTGACGCAGGCGCGACACAAGTGATCCCTGCCCCGGCTGCAGCAAAACAAGCGGGCTGCGCGTATAGCCAATGGCGCCAAGACGTTGGAACCACGCATGGCGGCGAAAGTCAAAGCCGCCCGGTTCCACCGCGCGGGGCGGCGGGCTGAGGTGGCCGGTCAGCATCACCCGCTGACCAATCTTGGGATCATGACCTGCGATTTTGGAATGCAGCGCCACGCGAACCCGTGTTGGGGCGGGATCAAAGCGGCCCGCCAATCCCACATCAGCCAAGGTGATCCGCACCGCGCCGGATGCGGATTGGTCCAGCGCCAGAACCCGTCCCTCAATCGGGCCATAATAACGCCCCTCCAGCACTGGACCGGCGACGTAATGCGCGCGCGCACTGGCAATCAGCACGCCCGCCCCAATTAACGCAGCGCCTAGAAAGAAAGGCGCCACTGCCAGCGGCACAATGCGACACAAGAACAACACCAGCATGACCGCCACAGCGACCACAGCCAGCCACGTCAGATCCGGTTCAAACCGCAGGGAAAAATAACCACCAATTCCGACGGCAAAACACACTGGCACCCAGCCAAACAGATGGCCGCGCTGCGCCAGCAGTGACGCCTCACACCGCCGCAGCACCCAAGCGAAGAAACCTAGAACGCGCGCCAAGCCTTGCCCCCCAAGCATCGCCTAGTTAGACAGGCCCAAACTTCGCATAACTTGCTTACCGAAAGGTTAATGCCCGCATGTCTTACAATGTCGTGACCCGTTTCGCCCCTTCGCCCACCGGCTTTCTGCACATCGGTGGCGCACGCACCGCGCTGTTCAACTGGCTCTTTGCTCGTGGTCAGGGCGGTAAGTTCCTGCTGCGGATCGAGGATACGGACCGCGAACGGTCGTCGCCTGAGGCGACGGCAGCAATCCTGAAAGGCATGGAGTGGCTGGGTCTGGACCACGATGGCGACGTGATCAGCCAGTTTGAACGCGCCGACCGCCACGCCGAGGTGGCGCATAAACTGCTGGCCGAGGGCAAAGCCTACAAGTGTTTCGCCACACAGGACGAAATCCAGGCCTTCCGTGACGAAGCCCGCGCCGCAGGCAAATCGACCCACTACCGTTCGCCCTGGCGCGATGCGGCGGAGGACACTCATCCTGATGCGCCCTACGTGGTACGGATCAAAGCGCCGCAGGACGGTGCGACCGTGATCCGCGATCAGGTTCAGGGCGATGTGACCATTAAAAACGACCAGCTGGACGATATGATCCTACTGCGTTCCGACGGGACGCCGGTTTATATGCTGGCGGTTGTGGTCGATGACCACGATATGGGTGTGACCCATGTGATCCGCGGCGATGACCACCTGAACAACGCTGCGCGTCAGATGATGATCTATGAGGCGATGGGCTGGGACGTTCCGGTCTGGGGTCACATCCCGCTGATCCACGGCGGTGACGGCAAAAAACTGTCCAAACGCCACGGCGCGCTGGGTGTCGAGGAATATCAGGCGATGGGTTACCCCGCCGCTGGTATGCGCAATTATTTGGCCCGTCTGGGCTGGAGCCACGGTGATGACGAATTTTTTACCGACGCGCAGGCGCAGGAATGGTTCGGTTTTGACGGCATCGGCAAATCTCCGGCCCGTTTTGATTTCAAAAAGCTGGAAAACCTGTGTGGTCAGCATATCGCGGCAACAGACGATGCTGCGCTGCATCAAGAATTGCAGGCATTTCTGGCCGCAACAGGCGCTGATGCCCTGTCTGACGCACAAAACGTAGTTCTACGTAAAGCGCTGTACTGCACCAAGACTGGCGCGAAGACTTTCCCGCAACTCGTTGAAAAATCTACCTTTGCACTGGTGTCGCGCCCAATCGAAGTCGAAGAGAAAGCGGCAAAACATCTGGATGATGTATCCCGTGGTATACTGAAGCAATTGACGCCGCATTTGCAAAATGTTAGCTGGAACCGTGACGAGCTGGAGGCAACCGCCAACCAGTTTGCAGAAGCGCAGGGGATGAAGTTCGGAAAATTGGCCGGACCATTGCGCGCCGCTCTTGCCGGCCGCGCAGCAACACCTAGCGTCTTCGACATGATGCTGGTCCTCGGGCAGGATGAAACCCTTGCCCGTCTGACCGACGCAGCCGGCTAAGACGGGCCAGATGGCCCGATACTTGAACTGCCGGAGGCCAAGACAAAAACAGCCACGCCGCGTGTCCCCACCAGGGGCACGCAGAGCCATGTGATGAAGGGAACACCATGACGGAATCGACCAAGAGCGCCACGCTGACGTTTGACGGTAAATCATTGGAATTGCCAATGTTCAGCCCCACTGCGGGCCCTGATGTGATCGACATCCGCAAGCTGTACGCACAGGGTGGCGTGTTCACCTACGATCCGGGCTTTACCTCGACCGCGTCCTGCGACAGCACCATTACCTACATCGACGGCGGCAAGGGCGAACTGCTGCACCGCGGCTACCCAATCGACCAGCTGGCCGGTCAGTCCCATTATCTCGAAGTATGCTACCTGCTGCTGTACGGTGCGCTGCCGACCGCCGCGCAGCTGGAGGAGTTTGAGACCACCATCACCCGCCACACCATGATCCACGAGCAGATGCACAACTTCTTCCGTGGTTTCCGCCGTGACGCGCACCCGATGGCGATCATGGTAGGTGTGGTTGGCGCAATGGCTGCCTTCTACCACGACAGCACCGACATCAACGATCCGACCCAGCGTGAAATCGCGTCGCACCGTCTGATCGCGAAGATGCCGACCATTGCCGCAATGGCCTACAAATACTCGATCGGTCAGCCCTTCGTATATCCGCGCAACGATCTGGATTACGCAGCGAACTTCCTGCACATGTGCTTCTCTGTTCCGGCAGAACAGTATGAGGTGAACCCGATCGTGTCCCGCGCAATGGACCGCATCTTTACCCTGCACGCGGACCACGAACAGAACGCATCGACCTCGACCGTGCGTCTGGCGTCGTCCTCGGGTGCAAACCCGTTTGCCTGTATCGCGGCTGGCATCGCCTGCCTGTGGGGTCCGGCCCACGGTGGTGCAAACCAGGCGTGTCTGGAAATGCTGAAGGAAATCGGTGCCGTTGACCGTATTCCTGAATTTATCGAACGCGCCAAGGACAAGAACGATCCGTTCCGCCTGATGGGCTTTGGTCACCGTGTTTACAAAAACACCGACCCGCGCGCCAAGGTGCTGAAAGAAAGCGCCGATGAGGTGCTGGAACTGCTGGGCGTCGAAGACAACCCGCTGCTTCAGGTCGCCAAAGAGCTGGAGCGCATCGCGCTGGAAGATCCCTACTTCATTGAGAAGAAGCTGTTCCCGAACGTCGATTTCTACTCGGGCATCATCTTCGAAGCTCTGGGCTTCCCGACTTCGATGTTCACCCCGATCTTTGCGCTGTCGCGTACCGTTGGCTGGGTCAGCCAGTGGAAAGAAATGATTGCCGATCCTCAGAACAAAATCGGTCGTCCGCGTCAGCTGTATCTGGGTGAAACTGCGCGTGACTACATCGACGTGGAAAACCGCTAAGCGGCATCCACAATAGGATGATATATTTGGGGCTGCCTGCGGGCGGCCCCTTTTCTGTTTGAGGTGTCCAGTTCTGAGGCGTTCTGTCTAGAGGTTACCGGGGTTAATCGTCAGGCCCCAACATGGCCCGCAGGAAATCATCCGGTTCGCGCAGTATGCTGGCCAGTTCTTCAAACGTCGTTGCCATTTTGAAATCGACACCATCAAATTCGCGCCACATCTTTTGCTGTAGGCTGGTCAGACTTTGACTGACCGAGTTGGGGCAATAGTAGGTCAACTGCCAATCATCGGCAGGGTGTTTCAACAACGCCCGCAATGCCGCCATTTGTTTGCGGCGCTCTTCGATATCAACCTTGGCATTGATCAATCTGGTGCAATCTATCACGCAGCGCAAACCGGGGCGCACATCAGGGTCCAGACGGTAGTAAGGCAACAGATCGTTGGTCTGGCGCGTCGCATGGTGTCCCGCATAGCGCACATAAAGAAGGTTGTGATCCTTATACACCTGATAGCTGGCCGACATAGTGAATGCCCCTTCCTTGACTGCGTTCAATCGAACGCGCGACACCGCCAGGCGACCCTGTTTTTTGAATCGAAACGGGTCAGGTGCCTAGCACTGATTTGTATAAACAAATTTGGTTTTTCAATGGTTAAGGGCTTTCAAACAGCCGACAGCGCTATATCCTGCCGACGTAGTACAAACGACCTTAACGCCCCTCAAAATGAGGTGGACGGCCTTCGACAAAGGCGACCACGCCTTCTTTGAAATCGCGACTACGGGCACAGCTGCCCTGATGGCGGGCCTCTTTTTCCAACTGGATCTGCAAATCGTTGTTCCAGCTGTCGCGGATGGCCTCTTTCATCCGACGATAAGCCAAAGTGGGGCCTTTGGCCAGTTGCAGCGCGCGTTCCTTGCAATGAGGTGTGAACTCCTCGTCTGGAACTGCAGCCCAGATAAGCCCCCATTGATCGGCTTGTTCCGCGCTGATTTCGTCCCCAAACAGCGCCGCACCCATTGCTTTGGCGTGTCCCATGTTCCGGGTCATCCAGTAGGTGCCGCCCGCGTCCGGTATCAGGCCGACGCGCGACAGTGGTTGCTGAAAACTGGCGCTATGTTTGGCAATCACCACATCGGCGGCCAGCGCCAGATTGGCCCCTGCCCCAGCTGCCGCACCATTGACCGCAGCCAGTGTCGGCACAGGACAGTCATAGATCGCACGCAGCATCGGGCCGTATTCATCCCGCAAAACCCGTTCCAGATCCAGATTGTCCAGATTGGCGCGGTCACTCAGGTTCTGGCCGGAACAAAACGTCGGGCCTGCGCCTGTTAACACCAGAACCCGTGCGACACGCCCCGCTTCGCGCGCGGCATCGGTGATTTCGGCCCGCATTTGGCTGTCTAACAGGTTTCCAGTTTGGGGCTGGTTCAGGGTCAGGATTGCGACGCCGTCCTTGGACAGATCCAGTTTAATCGTCTGATAGCTCATGCGTCATTCCTCCTGCGTACTTAGGCAGATTTTGGTGCAGTGGCAGGGAATTACAAGGCATAAGTCGACAGAAAACGCGCGCTGCGGCTTTTGCGGTAGCAGTACCGCAGCGCGTTTGGTTTTAGTCTTTGAGGATTTCGCGCAGTCGCGCCTTTTCGTCCTCGGACAGGGCCTGCACCGCGACCTCGCCCTGTGACGCACGACGACGGGTGAAGCTCAGTGCGATCCCCAGACCGATCACCAACATGATCGGCCCCGCCGCCCACAGGATCCAGTTACCGCCCCGCGTGGTCGGGTTCAGCAGCACATATTCACCGTAGCGATCCACCACATAGTCGATCACCTGATCGTTACTGTCACCTTCGACCAGACGTTCGCGCACCAGAATGCGCAGGTCGCGGGCAAGTTCGGCGTTTGAATCGTCGATGTTTTCATTGCGGCAGACCAGACAGCGGAGATCTTTTGAAATCTCTCGCGCGCGTTGCTCCAACGCGGGGTCAGGTAGGATTTCGTCCGGCTGCACGGCCTGCGCGGTGATTGGCGCTAGCAGCAGCGTTGCAGCCAGCGCAAGGGGTTTCAGCGTCAAGGCATTCTGAAAACGGGTCATTCTGCGGGCACTCCGGCAGGTTTCACTTTGCGGGCGCCAGCGGCGACACGGTGACGACGATCCGTAAGACTCAACAGCCCACCCAGCGACATCAGAATAGAGCCACCCCAGATCCAGTTAGCCAGCGGTTTATAGTAGCTGCGCACCGCATAGCCGCCGCCTTGCTGCTCATCCCCCAGCACCACATAGACATCACGCAGGAACCCGTTGTTGATCCCCGCCTCTGTCGTTGGCATCTGGGCGATGGGGTAAATTCGCTTTTCAGGATGGACGACGGAAATCACCCGATCGCCTTTACGGATCGTGACCCAGCCCTTCGTCGAGATGAAGTTCGGCCCCTCGACCTCCTGAACCTGATCAAGGGTTAGGGTAAATCCTGCAATTTCAAACTCTTCCCCGATTTGGACGACGCGAATATCCTCCTGCTCCCACGCCATCAGGCCCGAAATGCCAAGGAACACAATGCCCAGACCTGCATGGGCCACGGCCTTGCCCCAATCCGCACGCGGCAGGCGACGCAGGCGGGCCAGCTTGTCCTTGCGCCCGGCCCGTTGCCACAGATCAACACCGGCGCCAAACACCAGCCAGGTGCCAAGGAACATACCGATAGGACCAAACAGCGACCGCCCCGATTGCATCGCATAGGCCAGCCCCATGATCGCCAGCGACAGTACCAGTGCGGGCACCAGCGGTTTGAAACTACGTGCAATCTGCGCCCGTTTCCACGGCATGATCGACCCCAGCGGCAACAACAGCGCAAGGATCACCATAAAGGGCGTGAAGGCCATGTTAAAGAACGGCGCCCCGACGGAGAGTTTGCGCCCCATGCCCAGTTCCGCCACCAGCGGCCAGATGGTGCCGATGAAGACCACAAAACAGCTCACCGCCAGCAGGACATTGTTGATCACCAGCGCGCTTTCACGGCTGACCATGGAAAAGACGCCCTTCGCCTCCATCACACTGGCGCGTGCCGCATAAAGCGTCAGCGCACCGCCCATGAAGACGGCGAGGATGGCAAGGATGAACACCCCACGTTCAGGATCGTTGGCAAACGCGTGGACCGACGTGATGACGCCAGAGCGCACGATGAACGTCCCGATCAGCGAAAAGCCGAAGGCCATGATCGCCAGCAAGATCGTCCAGCTTTTCAGCGCCTCACGCTTTTCCACCACGATGGCGGAATGCAGCAGCGCCGCCGAAATCAGCCACGGCATGAAGGATGCGTTTTCGACCGGATCCCAGAACCAGAAACCACCCCAGCCCAGTTCATAATACGCCCACCAGCTGCCCAGTGCGATGCCGATGGTCAAAAACAGCCACGCCGCCAGCGTCCACGGACGCACCCAGCGACCCCATGCGGCGTCAACACGCCCCTCGATCAACGCGGCAACCGCGAAGGAGAAGGTCATCGACAGACCCACATAGCCCAAATACAAGAACGGCGGGTGGAACGCCAAACCGGGATCCTGCAACAGTGGGTTCAGGTCCTGCCCATCCAGCGGTGGCGCAATCAGGCGCAAAAACGGGTTCGAGGTGAACAGGATAAAGGCAAAGAACGCCACCGAAATCGCCGACTGCACCGCCAGAACCCGCGCCCGTAAGGTGGGTGGCAGGTTGCCGCCAAACCAACTGGCACAGGCGCCAAACAGCGTGAGGATCAGCACCCAGAGGAGCATTGACCCCTCATGGTTGCCCCAGACGCCCGACACTTTGTACAGCATCGGTTTCAGCGAATGAGAGTTCAGCACCACCAACTCCACCGAGAAGTCGGAGGTGACAAAGGCATATGTCAGCGCCGCGAAGGCAAAGGACGTCAGCAGGAACTGCGCATTGGCAGCAGGTTCCGCGATAGCCATCCAACCGGGCCAGCGTTTGGCGGCACCGATAAGGGGTACAGTGGCCTGCACGATGGAGACCAGAAAGGCTAGGATTAGGGCGAAGTGACCGAGCTCTGTAAACATGGGGTTCATATATCGCGATCTGCGCGGTCGGCCAATCGCAATCGGCAGAACGGCGGGTTCACATTGTCGCGGGGCACGCGGGGCTTAACGGCTGCTATTTGCGGCGTTGTGCCAAGCCGTCAGGGCCGGATTTTCATCGCTAACCTGTTGAATCGAAGCGGCTTTCCCCTGCCCCTCCAACGCCTGCACCTGCGCCATCACCTGCGGCAGGCGTGCCATGCTGTGACCCAGCTGCGCCTGAAAGGCCTGCGCTTTGGCTTGATGACGGGCACCGAAATAGAAACTGACGATCACGCCCAACAACCACCACAGCGGCTCCGGCACCAGCGAAATGCCCTGCATCCGCGCGGCAAACCACACTGGATCGACCATCGCGGCGATGAACAACCCCAGCGTTCCCAGTGCCAAACCGGGGCGCGGCAGGCGGTTCAGCCCGTCCATGATCCGATCAAACACACCCCGCTGATCCCGGGCAAATTCCTGCGCCAACTGGTCGAGCGCGGCGCGCTGCATGTCATGGCCGCGCTCGGCCCCCGCCTCGGCGTTTTCGCGAAACACCTCAACCGTGCGCCGCACCTCTGACAGGCCGCCACAGAAGAGCGTGTTGAGAAGAGTTGAGATCACGCCCATGCCGCCACCCGTTGCTGAAATTCCGCGTCGGTCAGGTGATAACGACGGTCTATGAACTCCTCCGCCCGTTTGATCCAGCCACCTTTTTGACCCGCGCGGGTGCGGGCGAATTTGCGGGATCGCGGGCGTTCATCTGCCAGACGGAAGTAGTAATTGCGCCGTGCAATACCGTAGGCATCGGCCAGGTGTTGCGGCGCGATGCGCGCGGCGGCCTCTGCCGCAGCGATGGTTTGCGGGCCGATGGCACCGTCCACGCTGACCACCTGCCCCATCTGGCCAAGCAGTCGTTGCAAGATCTTCACCGCATTGGCGCCCGCGTTCACATACATATCAAACACGCTGGCCTGAATGATCACGGGCAGCTGATCGATGCGCGGGCGACTGTAGTAGTGTTCCAGATAAATCGCCACCGCGCGGGATTTGGTAATGCGCCTCAGGTCGCTGCCGTCAACGTCCCCGTCGCCATCCAGATCAATTCCCAGACGGCGCAGGGTGCCCAGCGTGACCCCGTGTTTGGTCATCCCGCCCGGATCATCGGGATCGTTTACATAGCCGCCTTCACGGGCGACGATATCCTTGGCGATTTGTTTGACGTCCAGCATAGAAAAAACCCCAGCTTGAGTGTGAACTCAGACTGGGGGCAAATGGGTTAAAGCGGCGGTAAGCCTGCGTGCGGTGGTCCTGCGATTACGCCTCAGGCTCCACATAGACGCCCTGTTCCTTCAGCGCGTCCACCACCTCTTTGGGCATGTAGGTTTCGTCATGTTTGGCAAGGATTTCATGCGCTTCGAAGACACCATTGATGTATTTGCCGGTGCCGATCATGCCCTGATTTTCCTCAAACAGATCGGGTAGCACGCCGGTGTAGCTGACGGGCACAACGCCGTTGCCGTCGGTCACGTTGAAGGTGATCGCTTCGCCCTGACCGCGGATCAGCGATCCCTCTTCGACCAGGCCACCAATGCGGAAGGTTTCCGTCGCAATCGGCGGGCTTGCCAGCACCTCGGACGGGGACCGGAAAAAGTTGATGCCATCGCGCATCGCATAGCCGATCAGACCGGTGGAAACCGTCAGCGCAATCGCCGCAACGGCAATCACCTGCACCCTACGTTTCTTCTTCAGGCCCTTCATCTGGCTGGCTCCTTCGCGCGCGTCTGTTCTGGTCGTTCCCTATTTAGGGCGTGGTCCGCCGGATCAAAAGCCCCCGCGCCTGCGACATAAGATGCCGGATTTTGGCCACGGCGGCTTTGATCAGGGTCAAGCGGTTCAGGCCGCCTGAAACTTGATCTCGCGGCGCAGGAATTGCGTTGCGCGGGTCGACACCGTGGCGGGATTGCCGGAGGTGAGGAATTTGCTTTCCGTCCCCGATCCGATCATTGCGGGGTGACGGGTTAGATAGTCCGCAAGGCTTTCAGCCACCAGATTGGCCTGACTGTACACCTTCACATCCGCACCCAATGCGTCCTGAAACTGATCGTGCATCAGCGGATAGTGCGTACAGCCCAGAATGGCCGCCTGCGGGTTTGGCATCTTGCGTTTCAGGGCATCTACATGGCTGCGCACCAGTGCGTCGGCAAGGATCATATCGCCATCTTCGATCGCGTCGACGACACCGCCACAGGCCTGCGCCTCAACATCCACACCGATGGCGCGGAAGGCCAGTTCACGCTGGAACGCGCGGCTGGCGACGGTTGCGGGCGTGGCAAACAGCGCAACATGCTGCACCTCAACCTCACGCGGGGGGGAATTGTCACCCCACTTGCGTTCGGTCAGCGCCTCGATCAGGGGCACGAACACGCCCAGCACCCGCTTGTTTTCAGGGATCCACCCTTCCTGCATCCGGCGCAGCGCGGCGGCAGAGGCGGTGTTACAGGCCAGAATGACCAGATCGCAGCCTTCGGCCCACATACGTTCCACCGCCTGCGTGGTCAGGTTATAGACATCATCGGCATCGCGCACGCCGTAGGGCGCATGGGCGTTGTCACCGTAGTAGACGAAAGGCACGTCCGGCAGGCGCTTGCTGACCGCATCCAAAACGGTGAGGCCACCCAGACCTGAATCAAAAATACCAACTGCCATCTTTATCTGCCCTTCTGTCACAGGTACTGCGCTTTGCCCGCCTGCATAGCGCATAGGCTGGGCGATAGGCAATGCGGCGAAAGGAACGCGGCGTTAACCTTGGTGTTACCTGCGCGACAGATCGCCTAGCTGCGGCGTTCGGCAAGAGGGCGGTGTTTGTCTTCAAACTCAAACCCGAGCGCGTTGGAATTTAGCGGTGCAGGCGACAGGTCGTAGGTGGATTTGCGCAAAAATTCCATCAAGGCGTTGCTGTCACCCGCGTAATCCGCGATCCGATCCGCCGCGATGGGCTGACCGATCACCGCCTGCACGGGCGTATCCACACGTTTGGCAAATTCCTTGATTAACAGGGACATGCGCAGGGTGGTGTGCATGTGACTGGCGATTTGGAACAGACGCGAGGTATGCCCGGCAAAGAACACGGGCACCACAGTCGCCCCGGATTTCGCCACCAGCCGCGCGGTGAAGTTGCGCCACGAAGGGTCCATCGGTTTGGAAAACGGCGTCGCCGAGGTGCTGACCGTCCCACCGGGGAAGATGCCGATGGCGCCGCCCTGTTTCAGGTAAAGCTCCGCCTCTTTGCGGGTGTCCAGGTTTTGTTTCACCGCTTCGCGCGTTTCATCGAACGAAATTGGCAGGATCACCTTGTTCAGATCTTCGGATTTGCGGAACACACGGTGCGCCAGAATCCGGAAATCACCGGCGCGGCGCTGGGACAGGATATGGCCCATCATCAACCCATCCAGAATGCCATAGGGATGATTGGCAATCAGGATCAGCGGGCCCGTTTGCGGGACATTGTCCAGACTGCCGCCAACCACATCCAGTGACAGACCATAGCGTTCGACCATCACCTGCCAGAAATCCGCCCCACGGGCCACATCCTGATCATAGCCCGACGCCCGTTTGATCATCCGCAATCGCCCCGTCATGTTTTCCACCGTACGGATCACCGCCCGTCCGCTGCGGGTTTGGGCGGAATGAGAATACGAGATGTCGCGCGCGATGTGACGTTTGGAGGGCATGTGATCTGTGGCCTTCATAGTGCGATCGGTTGCCGAAGGATCTAGCAGCGGCGCAGGGCACGGATCAAGAAAATGCCGTGCCCTGCGCCCTAAGTGGCAAAAAACTTCATCCCGCTGTTACATCCGCCACGATGACGCAGACTGCGTTCACTCCGCTGCGGCGTCCATCACCGGACCACCAGCGCGGATCACGGACCACAGCGCCTCGCGCTCTTTGGCGGCCTTGGCTTCATTACCGGCCTTGACGGGGCCAAAGCCACGGATTTGCAGCGGCAGGCGAGCCAGCGCGATTGCTGCATCGCGGGTTTCTGGGGTGATCAGCGGGATCAGTTGATCCATGTCCGCCTCATATTGCGCAATCAACGCGCGTTCCATCCGCCGCTCTTCGGTGCGCCCGAAGAGATCCAGCCGCGTGCCGCGCAACCCTTTGAGGCGGGCCAGAACGCCGAACCAGCGCTTCATGCCGGGGCCAAACGTCTTTTTCGCGGGGCGTCCATTGGGACCGGTTTCGCCTGTCAGGCTGGGCGGTGCCAGATGGTAGTTGAGGGAGAAGCTGCCATCAAACGCCTCTGCTGCCTTGGCCTCTGTGCGCAGCAGCAGGCGCGCAACCTCATATTCATCCTTGTAGGCCAATAGCTTATGATAACCCTCTGCCACCGCTTCGCGCAGTTCGATATCTTCGAACCGATCCAGCAGCGCGCGGTATTTACGCGCCAGCGCCTTGTTCTGATAGTCGGTCAGATGCGCCATGCGATAGGCGATCTTGTCATCCAGGGATTTCGGCAGGTCCACCACCACCGTGGGGGCCAGCATCGCCTCTGCCTCTGCCGGGTAGAGCGCGGCCCAACGCCCGATCTCGAACGCACGCAGGTTGCGTTCCACCGCAGCGCCGTTCAGGGTCACCGCCTGCACTATAGCGTCCTTGCTCAGCGGCAGCAGCCCGCGCTGCCATGCGGACCCAAGCAGCATCATGTTGGAGAAAATGGAATCCCCCAACGTGATCCGCGCCAGTTCTGACGCATCATAAAGCTGCACCTGATCCTGCAAACGCGCCTGAACCTGCAACTGCAAGCGGTCGCTGGGAATGCGAAATTCCGTATCGCGGGTGAAATCACCGGTGACAATATCGTGGTTATTGACCACCGCGCCTGTCCGGCCCGACCGCGTCAGGCCCAGTGTTTTCGCGCCTGCCGACACCACCAGATCACCGCCGATCAGCGCGTCACATTCGCCGGTGGCCACACGCACCGCGCTGATGTCGTCGGGTTGATTGGCAATCCGGCAATGGATATGCACCGCGCCGCCCTTTTGGGCGAGGCCCGCCATTTCCATCATGCCCGCGCCCTTGCCATCAATCTGCGCCGCCTGCGCCAACACCGCGCCGATGGTCACTACGCCGGTACCACCAACGCCAGTGATCACCACATTGTAGGTCCCGTTGATCGCGGGCAGCGTCGGGGCAGCCATGTCGGGCAAATCCAACTCTTTCGTCGCCGCCTTTTTCGGGGTGCCGCCAGACACGGTGACAAAGCTGGGGCAGAAACCGTTAACGCAGGAAAAATCCTTGTTACAGCTGGATTGATCAATCGCCCGTTTGCGGCCCAATTCGGTGTCCACCGGAACGATGGAGACACAGTTTGACTGCACGCCACAATCCCCGCAGCCTTCGCAGATGTCGGTGTTAATGAAAATGCGCTGATCGGGATCAGGGAATGAGCCACGCTTGCGGCGGCGGCGTTTTTCGGCGGCGCATGTCTGGATATAAACAATGGCCGACACGCCTTTGATGTCGCGGAAGGTTTTCTGGACCTGATCCATCTCTGCCCGCTCATAAGTCTGGACCGAGGATGGGAAGGCCGCAAGGTTCACCGCCTCTTTCTCATCATAGACTACAGCGACATTAGCCACGCCCATCGCCTTTAGCTCATCCACAATGCGGTAGGCGGTCAACCCGCCTTCGTTCGCCTGTCCACCAGTCATGGCGACCGCGTCGTTATAAAGGATCTTATAGGTGATATTGGCATCAGAGGCGAGCGCGGCACGGATCGCCATCACACCAGAGTGGTTGTAGGTGCCATCGCCAAGGTTTTGGAACACATGATCGGTGGTGGAAAACGGTGCCTCACCAATCCAGTTTGCCCCTTCGGCGCCCATATGGGTGAAACCGGATGTTTCACGGTCCATCCATTGCACCATATAGTGACAGCCAATGCCGGCATAGGCACGGCTGCCGTCGGGTACTTTGGTCGATGAATTATGGGGGCAGCCGGAACAGAAATACGGCAGACGGGTTGCCAATTCCTCGGCATTATCATTGCGTCGCGCTTCGCTCAACGCGGCCATACCTGCCTTGACGCCTTCGGTGCCGCGCCCCTCTTCGATCAGGATATCGCCCAGCTTTTCGGCAATCCAGATCGGGTCCAGCGCGCCACGGGTTGGGAACAGCTCTTCACGGCCCAGCATGCCTGCGCCACCTTTGTACCAACCATAGACGCGCCGCCCGCGACGGTCGTCAAAGATCGCCTCTTTGACCTGCACCTCAATCAGTTTGCGTTTCTCTTCAACGATAACAATCAGGTCCAGACCTTCGGCCCAGTCGTTGAACCCGCGCATGTCCAGCGGGAAGGTCTGGCCAATCTTATAGGTGGTCAGGCCCAAACGCTCTGCCTCACCTTCATCAATGTTAAGCAAACGGAGGGCATGCTCCAGATCCAACCAGTTTTTGCCAGCCGCGACAAAGCCGATCTTGGCCCCGGGCTTGCCCCACTTGCGCTGATCCATTTTGTTGGCGTGGCTGTAGGCCTCTGCCGCGAAGCGTTTGTAGTCGATCATCCGCGCTTCTTGTTCGGTGGGATTGTCACCAAGGCGGATATTCAGCCCACCTGCGGGCATGTCAAACTCAGGCGTCACCAACTGCATCCGGTCGATGCGGCCATCAACAACGCCTGTGGCCTCAACCGTGTCCTTCATGGTTTTCAGCCCCACCCACAGGCCGGAAAACCGCGACAAACCATAGCCATAGACCCCGTAGTCCAGAATTTCCTGCACGCCTGCGGGGCTAACCACGGGCATATAGGCATCGACCATCGCCCATTCGGATTGGTGCAAAACAGTCGAACTTTCGCCGGTGTGGTCATCGCCCATCGCCATCAGGACGCCGCCATTTTTGGAACTGCCTGCCATATTGGCGTGGCGCATCACATCACCGGACCGATCCACCCCCGGCCCCTTGCCGTACCACAGGCCAAAGACACCGTCGAATTTCCCCTCACCGCGCAGCTCTGCCTGTTGCGCACCCCATAGGGCGGTGGCGGCCAGATCCTCGTTCAGGCCTTCGTGGAATTTGACATTTGCCGCACGCAGCTGCGCCTCGGCCCGTTGCATCTGCATGTCCACCGCGCCCAGCGGTGATCCGCGATAGCCCGTGACATATCCGGCGGTGTTCAACCCGGCGGCAGCATCGCGCGCCTGCTGGATCAACATCAGCCGTACCAGCGCCTGCGTGCCGTTCAACAGCACCGGCGATTTTGTCAGATCAAAGCGGTCGTTCAGGGTTACCTTCTGGCTGGTCATGTCTGTGCCTCCCACCACTGCATGCTTGCTAGAATATAAGACAACAATAGGTCATAACTTTTGACCTACAAGAAAAAACTTAACCATTTCCTGTCGAAAATTGCCGAAAACGGGTTAAGATACCGTAGGTTTCGTGTATTTAGGACGGTGCAACAGGCAGCATAATCCGGGAGAAACCCGGGAATTTCGGGGAAGTGCGGTATGGATTGGGATAAATTACGTATTTTTCATGCGGTGGCTGACGCAGGCAGCCTGACACATGCGGGCGATGTCTTGCACCTGTCACAATCGGCTGTGTCGCGGCAGGTCCGCGCGCTGGAAGAAAGTCTGAACGCCACCCTGTTTCACCGCCACGCCCGCGGTCTGATCCTGACTGAACAGGGCGAGTTGCTGTTTGACGCCACCCGCGCCATGACCAAACGTCTGGACGCCGCCGCGGCCCGTATCCGCGACAGCGAAGAAGAGGTCTTTGGTCAGCTGCGCGTGACCACCACTATCGGCCTTGGAACCCTTTGGTTGGCCCCTCGTCTGCCGAAGCTCTATGAACAGTATCCCGACCTAAACATCGAACTGATGCTAGAAGAGCGGGTGCTGGACCTGCCCATGCGCGAAGCAGACGTTGCCATCCGCATGAAGGAACCAAGCCAAGCCGACCTGATCCGCAAACGTCTGATGGCGGTACGGATGCAGCTCTTTGCCTCCAAGGAATATCTGGAACGCAACGGTATGCCCGCCTCGATCGAGGATATCGGCGAACACCGACTGGTCTGCCAGAACACGAACGCCCCTCAGGTTGGCGCCAGCTCCAACCTTGTGGGCCATCTGATGACATATGATGTGAAATCGACGCTGATGGTGAACAACTACTTTGGCGTGCTGCAGGCGGTTGCGAACCATCTGGGGATTGGCGTTCTGCCCAACTACCTCAGCCAGGATTTCCCGAATCTGGTGCGCGTCCTACCCGACGTTCAGTCAGTCGAAGTGCCCGTTTACCTCGCCTACCCTGAGGAATTGCGCCATTCAAAGCGCATCGCGGCCTTCCGTGACTTCGTCCAAGAAGAGATCATCGCCTACCGCAAACAGATGCGCGATCAGTAACTTAACCCTAGGGAAGCAAGCCCACTGCGCGGGGTATGCAAAAACCGCATAACAGCCATGTTGACACTGCGGCAATATGGGACTTGCGGGATTCAGTTTCGATGCCTATTTCAGCACTCGACGGTGACGATGATTAAGATCTCGTCACTTTCATACCTCCCTGTTGGACTTTGGCCGAGCTTAGTGCTCGGCCTTTTTTTTGGGCCAACAAATACAGGTCAACCGCACAATTTAACTCTATACATTTACCCGCGAAATTATGGGGTATCTGGCGCAGATCACCCGCGCGACCGCCGAAATTGAGCGGTAGTAAACGGCACAAGGCAGGTGCCTGCGTCACATAGCTGTCGCAAAAGAACGATTTCAGCCGCTTTGCCCCCTTCCCCAAATCCGAAAACCGCCTTAAGAAGCGCGCAACAAGCGCCTGCTGGAGAGTGACCGGATATGCAAGACCCGAGCCTGACCCCCGAACTGATCGAAGCGCACGGGCTGAAGCCCGACGAATACGAGCGCATCCTAGAGATCATCGGGAGGGAGCCGACCTTTACCGAGCTGGGCATCTTCTCGGCTATGTGGAACGAACACTGTTCCTACAAATCCTCCAAGAAATGGCTGCGCACCCTGCCCACCGATGGCCCGCAGGTGATCTGTGGCCCCGGTGAAAACGCTGGTGTTGTCGATATCGGCGACGGTCAGGCAGTCATCTTCAAGATGGAAAGCCACAACCACCCCTCTTACATCGAACCTTATCAGGGCGCGGCCACCGGTGTTGGCGGCATTCTGCGCGATGTCTTCACCATGGGCGCCCGTCCGATTGCGGCGATGAACTCGCTGTCGTTTGGTGAAACCAGCCACCCCAAAACCCGCCAGCTGGTGCACGGTGTTGTTGAGGGCGTTGGCGGTTACGGCAACTGCTTCGGCGTGCCGACTGTCGGCGGTGAGGTGCGTTTCCACCCCGCCTATAACGGCAACTGTCTGGTGAACGCATTCGCAGCCGGTCTGGCCGATGCAGACAAAATCTTCTACTCCGCCGCGTCGGGCGTTGGCATGCCGGTTGTGTACCTTGGCGCCAAAACCGGCCGTGACGGTGTGGGCGGTGCCACCATGGCATCGGCAGAATTTGACGACACCATCGAAGAAAAGCGTCCCACCGTTCAGGTTGGCGACCCCTTCACCGAAAAGCGCCTGATGGAAGCGACGCTGGAACTGATGCAGACCGGCGCTGTAATCTCGATCCAGGATATGGGCGCGGCGGGTCTGACCTGTTCGGCCGTTGAAATGGGCGACAAGGGCAAGCTAGGCGTTAAGCTGAACCTCGAAGATGTGCCGCAGCGCGAAGAGAACATGACAGCCTATGAAATGATGCTGTCGGAATCTCAGGAACGCATGCTGATGGTTCTGAAACCAGAACTGGAAGCAGAAGCGCGCGCCGTCTTTGAAAAATGGGATCTGGATTTCGCCATCGTCGGTGAAACCATCGCCGAAGACCGCTTCCTGATCCTGCACAACGGCGAAGTGAAGGCAGACCTGCCGCTGTCGCCGCTGTCGGGCCGTGCACCGGAATATGACCGCCCGTGGGTCGAAACCGAAGTGGACGCAGAATTGGGCGAAATCGCCGCTGTTGATCCGATCGACGGTCTGAAGGCGCTGATTTCCTCGCCGAACTATGCCGCCAAACAGTGGGTTTATCAGCAGTATGACTCGCAGGTGATGGCCGATACCGTTCAGGCGCCTGGCATCGGGGCGGGCATCGTGCGCGTGCATGGAACTGAGAAATCGCTAGCCTTCACCTCTGACGTGACGCCGCGCTATGTGCGTGCCAACCCTGTTGAGGGTGGCAAACAGGCGGTGGCCGAAGCCTACCGTAACCTGACCGCCGTGGGCGCCAAACCGCTGGCAACCACCGACAACCTGAACTTCGGCAACCCCGAAAAGCCCGAGATCATGGGCCAGTTCGTCGGCGCGATCAAAGGCATCGGTGAAGCGGTTGCTGCGCTGGATGTGCCGATCGTTTCGGGCAACGTATCGCTTTACAATGAAACCGACGGTCAGGCGATCCTGCCGACCCCGACCATCTGCGCCGTGGGTCTGATCGAACAGCCGGAACAGGCGATCATTGATTGCGCCCGCGAAGGCCATGTTGCCCTGCTGGTTGGCGAAACCAAGGGCCACCTTGGTCAATCCGCCCTACTGGCCGAGGTGTTCAACCGCGAAGAAGGCGACGCGCCCCACGTGGATCTGGACGCTGAAAAGCGCAACGGTGATTTCATCCGCGCCAACGCCGAATACATCCGCGCCTGTTCTGATCTGGCCGATGGCGGTCTGGCACTGGCCGCGTTTGAAATGGCCGAAGCTGGCGAAATTGGCGTGCAGATCGACGTGACCGATCAGGCGCTGCTGTTTGGTGAAGATCAGGCGCGCTATCTGGTGGCCTGTAACTTCGATCAGGCGGAATGGCTGATGGGTGAAGCGGCGAAAGCTGGCGTTCACGTTGAATTTGTCGGCAAGTTCGGCGGTGACTGCGTGAAGCTGGGTGGCTCCGACGCGCCTTTGGCAGAGCTGTCTGAACAGTTCCGCTCCAGCTTTGAAGCGGCTGTTGGCTGATCTCATGGCGGATGAGCACCTGAAATTGCCGGTGCTTACTGAAAACTGTGAAAGCTGCGCAGCGATATGCTGCGTGGCTTATCCATTTGATGGGGATGAGGATTTCGCCATCGTAAAGGCGGCAGATACCCCCTGCCCCAACCTTGGTCCTGATTTCCGCTGCACCATCCACAAGGATCTGAAAATCAAAGGCTTCACCGGCTGCACCGCCTATTCCTGCGCCGGTGCCGGTCAGCGCATCGCGCAAGAGCTGTTTGCGGATGAAAACTGGCGCGATGATCCCGATCTAATCTGGCATATGGCCCATGCCCTGCGGGTGATCCGCCCCATTCATGAGGCGTTGTTGTTGCTGAGCGAAGCCATGAAACTGCCCATCCCGCCCGCCGCTGCGGCCGAAGGGCGTGCGCTGATGGCCGCGATGTGCCCGGAGGAAGATACATCGATCCACGATTTCGAAGAGCCAGAGGTGCAAGAGGCGCTGGCCGACGTGCCGCGGTATTTGCAATCTTTGGCGGGTTTTCTGTAACAGATTTAACCTGCACCTTCGCCAAGGTATTTTCAATAATTATATAAATTCATTAGCTTATTAGGCATTTATGATCCTGTTACGCCGCCTCGCACCATTTGGTTACTTGGCACTCCAACTTGGGGCTGCTTATCTATTGGCGCTCTACCTCGTTATTGCAGGGTTTGGGCTTCGCGACAGCTTTTGCTACCCAGACTACCCGACCACAATCGCAAAAGTGCTGTGTTTTGCGATCGGAATCTGCGCTCTCACACACCTTCCCGGCTTCGCCATTCTGAAATGGGTGTTCGTGATCTCACCGCACAAAGCGGCGATCCCTTGTGTCGCAGTAACATCCGGCATCATTTTGCTTTTTGGAGGAGATCTTTTCCTACGAGCATTAAACGAAACGCACTGTGCGGTCGGCCCTTGGGGACTTCAGGACAACAGCATCATCAAACCTATTTGGCTTGAGGCCCTGATTGAATACGGGATGAAAATAGCAGCTCTTTTGTGGCTTCTAAGCACTGTCTGGCTGTTTATTGTGAGCCTCAAATGTGCTTTTACCACGCAAGACGCTTGATCGGCTTGCACCCACCCGCCGCGCGCCCTAAATTTCACCCAAGATCCAAGAACACCCGGAGGGCCCGATGGCCGTATATGCACAGGAACTGGAAGACATGCTGCGCGAGGCGTTCCCCAACGCCACCCAGATCGTGGTAGAAGGCACCGATGGCAAGCACATGTCAGCGATGATCGTTGATGAAAGCTTCCGTGGGAAAAACCGCGTCCAGCAGCAGCGTTCGGTCTATGCCGCGCTAAAGGGCAAGATGGACGGCCCCAACGGCGAATTGCACGCGCTGGCGCTGACCACCAAAGCACCTGACTAGATCACGCCGTCCTAACTTACATCTGTCGCTGCGTCCCGATCCTCAGCAGGATACTCACGCTGGGCCTCCACATAGGGCATACATGCACATAGGCATAATGGGGAAGACCGATGACACCTGTCTGGTTCTGGGGCGTGGCGATCATTTGCTTGATCTGCGTGATTTGTGTCATTGATATAAATCTCAAAAAGCGGCGCGGTCACCGCCCGCTTTCAGCCAGCCAGCCCAAGCACCGTCAGACGGATGAGCGCCATGTAGACTTAGGGATGGAGGCAACCGACCTCAATCTGGTTGCAGAGGTAAACGCTGAAAACGCACAGCTCGACCGACTGAACCACCGGGATCGTGCCTTCAAGTAGCAATCGCATCAAACTAACGGGATCCCAAAATGATCGCGCTGATGGCAACCGGCCTGATCTCCATCTTGGTCCTTGCGGTTGCGGCAATGCTGGCGATTCTGGATTGGGTGATCCGCAACAGCACCCCCATCGTGGATGGGGATGTCACCCCGGATCACCACATGCTGCGGACTGTTTGTGCCCCCAGCCAATCGTCACGGGACGGGCAACGCCGAAAATGACGGCCTAGACCCTAGCCCCAAATCCTAAGCGCCCTGCACAAAACGGATGCACAACAAACCATACAGGCGCGGCACAAATCCCCGCATTGGCAAATCACATCGTCCATCATATATGTGAGATAACCGGACGAGATCCTATCGAAGGAAACGCAAGATGAGCGACGCACAGACCGCAATTGATGAAACCGTGAAGGCCAACACTGTTGTGCTGTTCATGAAAGGCACCAAAGACATGCCGCAGTGTGGCTTTTCCAGCCGTGTTGCTGGCGTACTGAACTACATGGGTGTCGACTACACCGACGTGAACGTTCTGGCCGATGACGCCGTGCGTCAGGGCATCAAGGACTATTCCGACTGGCCGACCATCCCCCAGCTCTACGTCAAAGGTGAATTCATCGGTGGCTGCGACATCGTCACCGAAATGACCCTGTCGGGTGAGCTGGACGCGCTGTTTGACACCAACGACGTGACCTACTCCAAAGAAGCCGCGGACAAGATCCGCGAAGCAAACGCCTGATATAACGGTGTTTTTGTGATGTTAGAGGCGCCCCAAACGGGGCGCCTTTTCTGCGTCTGTACTATGATGACATGGCAACCTCACTGCCGTTGCGGCCAAAGGCCCCGGATCACGTCCGGGGCGCGGACACAGCAGTAAAACCCGCCCCGGACCTGATCCGGGGCCTCCTCCTCACGATCCTGCGCACGCATCTACGACGCCAGAAAAAAAGGCGCCCCAAGGGACGCCTTCATCGTTCATTGCAACGGCAGGATCAGTCCTGAACCTTATCCGCTATGTCACCGGCCAGCGCCTCGGCGCGGGCGGCCAGTTCGGCCATTGTATCGTTGACGATCTGCGGAATGACCGGCACCTCTACCCGTTCGGGTTCTGGCGTGGGGGCGGATTTCAACGCCTCCAGTTCTTCGGTCTTGGCAACCAACTGCGCCTCCAGCTCTGCCAGTTTGTCCTGCACGCCTGCGGTTTTATCCGCCAGCATCAGCCCCGCCATCAACAGCATCCGCGCTTCGGGCAAACGACCGATCTGTTGCGACAGCACGCTGGCCTCGTCATCCAGCATTTTGGCGGCCGCTTGCAGAAAATGCTCTTCACCTTCCTGGCAAGAAACCTCAAACGCGCGACCACCGATGTTGATTTGTACCTCAGGCATCGCTTGCCTCCTCATCCGCAGGCGCTTCGCCTTGATCTTCTTCAGCCGGTTGTACGGCGCGCGCCACCAACGGTTCCAGCGCCGCAGCAATCGCAACGGCCTCCGCCGCCTCGGCCTGACGGTCCGCTTTCAGCGCGGCCAGTTCAGCGGCCAGCCCTTTGTTCACGGCGGTCCCATCGCTGATCCCGGCTTCGTGGGCCTCGCGCAGCTCAGTGTTGCTGGCGCGCAGTTGCTCACAGCTTTCGCGCATGGCGCGCAGCGCACCATCCATTTCTGCCAGCGCCGCCTTTAGGTCCGCATGGGCCAGTTCCGCCTCAGCGTCTTTCTTGTCGAGCTTCAGGCGCAACGCCTTCAGACGCTCTTCGAGCTGCTGATTGGCCAGTTTTTCGTCTGACAGCGCCTGCTCAAGTGCCGCACGCTCGGCGCCCAAATCTTCGCTGCTGTCCCCGTCTGCCTCGGCTGGACGTGCACTCAACACATCCACGTTCCGCGCAATCTGATCCAGAGCGGCGGAAATACGGCGTTCAAATTCGCTGATATCGCTCATGCGCCTTTGCCCCTTCTTATTGTTGACGCCGATTTTGCCCGCATTCCGAATCAAAATCACGCCTGTTTGGCCTCAGAATACTTAATAGAGGCGGAAAATGCGCATCCCAAGCGGTTTTTGGCCTAACGCGGCGCTTGATATTCACCCACGGGCTGGTATGAGCAGCGCTAACGAAGCCCTGATCAAAGGAAGCCCCCCGTGGATATCTCTGCTCTGCGTTCTGCCCACCCGGATCACTGGTCCAAAGCCGCAGCCATCCGGACCCTCACTCTGGATGCAATCCGCGCCGCCAACTCTGGCCACTCTGGCATGCCGATGGGCATGGCCGATGTTGCCACTGTTCTTTATGAAAAGCACCTGAAGTTTGACGCCAAGGCGCCGAACTGGCCCGACCGCGACCGGTTCATCCTGTCCGCTGGCCACGGGTCCATGCTGCTCTACTCGCTGCTGCACCTGACCGGCTACGACGACATGACCATGGAAGAGATCAAAAACTTCCGTCAGTGGGGCGCACGCACCGCAGGTCACCCCGAATACGGTCACGCCAGCGGCATCGAAACCACCACCGGCCCGCTGGGTCAGGGCATCGCCACCGCCGTTGGTTTCGCCATGGCCGAGGAGATCCTGCGTGGTCAGTACGGCAAGAAGATCGTGGATCACTACACCTATGTGATCGCTGGCGACGGCTGCCTGATGGAAGGCATCAGCCAAGAAGCACTGGGTCTCGCCGGTCGCCATGAGCTGTCCAAGCTGATCGTGTTCTGGGACAACAACAACATCACCATTGATGGCACCGTTGATCTGTCCTGCCGCATCGATCAGGTGCAGCGTTTCAAATCCGCCAACTGGCACGTTCAGGAAATCGACGGTCACGATCCCGAAGCGATCGACGCCGCGATTGTAGCCGCGAAAAAGGCGGGTAAACCGTCGATGATCGCCTGCAAAACCCACATCGCACTGGGTTCGGCCGCGCAAGACACCTCCAAGGGTCACGGCGCACTGACCGACGAACAGCTGATCGCCGACACCAAAGCGGCCTACGGCTGGGACCACGCCCCGTTCGAAATCCCCGCTGACATCAAATCCGCATGGGAAGCCATCGGTGCCCGCGGCAGCGCAGAGCGCGCCGCATGGGAAGAGCGTCTGGGCTCAATTTCCGAGCGCAAGCAGGCCGAATTTGCCCGCATCTTCGACCGTGACGCGCCCAAGCGTCTGGCGCCCACCATTCGTGCGCTGAAAAAACAGATGAGCGAAGACCAGCCCAAACTGGCCACCCGCGCATCGTCCGAAAAAGTACTGGCCGCCGTGAACCCGGTGATGTCCGAAACCGTTGGCGGCTCTGCTGACCTGACCGGTTCGAACAACACCAAAACCGGCGATCTGGGCATCTTTGATACCGACAACCGCAAGGGTCGTTATGTCTACTGGGGCATCCGTGAACACGGTATGGCCGCTGCAATGAACGGCATGGCGCTGCACGGCGGTATCCGTCCCTACGGCGGTACCTTCATGGCGTTTACCGATTACGCGCGTCCCGCGATGCGTCTGGCAGCCCTGATGCAGATCCCGTCGGTCTTTGTGATGACCCACGACTCGATCGGTCTGGGCGAAGATGGCCCGACCCACCAGCCGGTGGAACATGTCGCCATCAGCCGCGCGACCCCGAACACCTATGTGTTCCGTCCCGCCGACACCATTGAAACCGCCGAAAGCTGGGAAATCGCGCTGACCGCGAAGAAGACCCCGTCGGTTCTGTCGCTGACCCGTCAGGGTGTGCCTACCGTGCGCACCAAACACACCACCAAGAACCTGACCGCTCAGGGTGGCTATGTTTTGGCCGACAGCGAAGGTAAACGTCAGGCGATCCTGATTGCCACTGGTTCCGAAGTAGAGATTGCACTGGCTGCGCGAGATCTGTTGCAGGCCGAAGGCATCGGTACCCGCGTTGTCTCCATGCCCTGTATGGAACTGTTCGACGCCCAGGACGAAGCCTACCGCAAGCGCGTTCTGCCCGCAGGCCCCGTACGTGTGGGCGTCGAAGCTGGCGTGCGCGACGGCGGCTGGGACAAATACCTGCTGGGCAACCGTGGCCGTGAAGCCAAGGCAGCCTTCGTTGGCATGGAAGGTTTCGGCGCCTCTGCTCCGGCAAACGTGCTTTACGAAAAGTTCGGCATCACTGCCGAGGCCGTGGCAGAAAAAGTCAAAGCAATGCTCTGATCTGCACGACACAAGATTTGACCGTCTCTCTGGGGGTGGTCTTACAAAAGGCGTCCCGTTTGGGGCGCCTTTTTTGTGCGCCTAACGCAGCCAGAGGACACTCAACAGCCCGACATAGGCGCGAACACAGGCCCGAATCCCCCGTTTCCCCGCCTGATACATCCCGAAGGATATATCGCGGATATATCCTTTCTGGACCCGCACCAGCGGTTCGAGAGTGCGGTTTTTACACCCATCCGGCAGGATGCAGATCACCCCCCGCCAGAACCGCCTATGCCCCTTAGGACCATCGACAGGGCGCGCCATACTTTATCTCAATTGAGGCGATAAAGGCGGATATCTATATTCGTTTGTAGAGAGCACGAGCGAACAATCGCATAAGCGACAAACGAGAAAGAGACACACCATGACCCAGATGACCGTTCTGAACACCGCTGAAATCATCAACAACAGCATCGTTGCACATTACGTTCTGGGTCATCAGCTGCGCGCAGCCGCCATCGACGGCAACCGCAGCCTGCCGGTGCGTGCCTACAAAAACGCCGAGAAATGTGGCCTGGGCAAACTGATCTCCTTCCTCAAAGACAACGCACAGATGACCACCCGCGCCAAAGAAGTTGACGCGCTGCACGTTGACCTGCACGACGCTGCCTGCGGCGTTGCGGCCCTGATCGCCACCGGCAACTTCGACGCGGCCATTGATGAACTGGCCACCGGCTACTACGCCGATGCAGCCGCGGCCCTGACCAAGGCATTGTCGCACTGGAAAGTTGAGATTTCGTAAACGCCGCTCTCTTTTTCTGCTCTCTCAAACAAAAAAGCGCCCCCGATCGGAGGGCGCTTTTGTTTTTGC
>NZ_CYSF01000004.1 GCF_001458435.1 Thalassovita mediterranea | reverse complement strand
GCGCTGCTGGACCGGCTGACACACCACGTCAACATCCTCGAGATGAACGGCGAAAGCTACCGCCTCAATCAAAGCCGCGCCCGCCTCGCCGCCGCTAACAAATGAACCTCACAGAATTGGCCTGACGGCCAATGCGCCTTGGACCGGGCTTGCTATATGAGGGCCGCACGCTCCAAGGCGCTCGCCCCAAAATGGCCGACTTTTGCTCCGCCACAATGGCCGAATTTTACTCCGCCGTTGACAGCCGGGTTGCGGACTGGCAGTTGGCGCTTCCAAACGACGTATCAATTCCGATTTCGCAGGTAGAAGAAATCACCAGAAACGCACGTTTCAATGCCGAACTTTTTGCTTGCTTGTGCGCAGGCATTGTCGAGCGCAAATGTGCGGACACCCGTTGCAATGATGAAAAACTCGAACTCTTCCTTAGTTTAATTAAGGAAAGAGGGGCACTCGCTCCAGGTTCAATGCGCTAGTTTGCGCTATACTTTTCAGACCAGCCAGCCAAACTTAATGTTCCAAGGAGATCACTGCTTAAGGGAGTTCGTTCCTCCTCGCTTACTAAGGTGATCGCCGGCATCAGAAACGCGGCAAGCGATTGTTACTTTGCGTCCGAGTATTCTTATAGCTTGAATACCTTCCACGAGAGACAGAACCATAGGATCTTTGCGACGGAGGACCGTGCACTGCAGCATCTCCTTGCCCAAGATGCCCAGGACAGAGACGGAGGCTGCTCCGACTTCGCAGATTCCTTGCCCAGCCTACGCGGCGGAATGCTGCCGAACAATACTAAGCAATTGCTTGAAGACTTAGTGTCTTACGTGCCGGTTGAAGAAGCGAACCCCTCCACTATGCCGCCGCTGCGCGCTTCAGCTCGAAAGTTTTTAGAAAACCCGATTCCGGAAATTTCGGCGGCATGGGATGAACTTCTATCTTTGGTATAGTCGGCCCAATGCGGTCTTCCAGCACGTGGTCAGTTGCTGCAATGCAGCTTTCTCAAGCCTGCCATTCATTCGCTAGCCGATTGAGTGCCCAATACATGCCTGATTACTATCTATCAAACCGCCCCTTCGCTTTCCCAAGGGGCGAAGGTAGGGGACTAAGCTTGTGTTTAGCCCTAGGTCTACCCTTCTTCTGCGGGAAGGTTTCGAACTCTTGCCGACCGAGCTCTGTGATGCGATAGCCGGGAGTTCCGAACCATTGGTTGATGCCCGCCTCAATCATCTTCCAACCTTCAAGATCAGAAAGCGTTTTATCACCGATACCAGGCGAAAGCTTGTTACGAAGGACAAATATCAACTCCCCATCACAGCGCGAATCCTCGTATTCGCATTCTTCGCGTAGTTTTCTGAGGGCATCGAAGTGCCGCTTGGAAAGTTCGTAGTTCATCTCCCAACTGGCCACCTTTTCCAGATTGAGATTCGTGGAACCAACAATAGTACAGTAAAGGCCCTTTGAAAACTCACCTAGATGGCCCGTATGCTCAAACATCGATCCGGCCCGGAGGAGACATTCATTGAACGTTCTCGATTCTGGGGCGCAGCTCGAATGATCGGACATTCGGTTTGAACTTTACTTTACCAAAGCATGAACATTAGAGGCGACCGATCGCCAATCCATGATTTTCCACCCGTTTTACGCGGACGCGTTCGAACACCAATCCAATTCGAATCCAGTACACTAGATGAATCGAGTTCAACCAAAGTGTCAAAATTCCGATCAATTCAATTGGCTTTGAAGCCCTTACTTCTTTAGGTTGAAGAGCCGAGACTGCAGACAGCGATAATATGAGTATTGGGTAGCGAAAAATGTGGGCTGATGCCGAAACAGACATAGACTATTTGGACTACTCTGAAGTAGCAGAAATGGCTTCTGAGCTGTTGTCAGACAAATCACTGTTGCCAATTTCCCTTGGAGTTTTTGGTGGTTGGGGCACAGGAAAATCTTCCACTTTGCGGCTGGTAGAAACGGAACTAGCAGCGCGGCCAGATGAGTTCTTAGTCGTCAAGTTCGATGCTTGGCTATACCAAGACTTTGATAATGCAAGAGCCGCATTGATGGGCGTGATATCGAAAGCACTTTGCGCTGAAGCTCCACAGTCAATGAAGAGCAAGGCTGCAACACTACTAGGTTGAGTCAACAAAATGAGGGCGCTTAGCCTTGCATTGGAAGGCGGTGCACTCACTCTAGGAATGCCAACTTTTGGAGTAATCACAAAAGGCTTCCAAGGATTGTCCAATGTAGTTTTCGGAGATGCTGGGGCAGACGAACTAAAGCAACTTCAAGATGCTGGGAACGAAATCCAAGATAAGGCGTCAGGATTGCTGAAACCTGAGCAAGTCAAAGCACCTCCAGAAGAGATTGACGCATTTCGCTCAGAGTTTGGTGAAGTGTTGGAAAGCGTCGGGAAAACGCTGGTCGTTTTCATAGACAACTTAGATAGGTGCCTTCCCAAAAACGCAATTGAGACACTAGAAGCTGTCAGGCTATTTTTGTTTATGCCACAGACGGCCTTTATTGTTGCGGCCGATGAAGACATGATCCGCCATTCGGTAAGTCAGCACTTCAACAATCCGACCCAAGGTCACGTCACCGACTATCTTGACAAACTCATTCAGGTTCCGATCAGGGCTCCACGCGCAGGAATTCAGGAAATTCGAGCTTATCTTTTTTGCTTCTTGCTGACCGCTCCGACCTATCAAGTGAAAAGCTCGAAGCATTTCGAAAAACACTAATTGACAGGCTTCGGCAATCATGAAGAGAAGATTCGGATTTCACGGCATCTTCGACCTTGCAAGAGGCTGCGGTCGACGCCTCACCTGAGTTGCTTAATTCGCTAGAAATGGCGGACAGAATTGCCCCACTTCTTGCGCTCGCGCCCGGCGTTTTAGGTAACCCGAGGACAGTCAAACGCATGCTCAATGTAGTTCGAATGCGAACAAGTATAGCACGGCGTAGGGGGATGCCTTTAGACGAGGTAATGATTACCAAACTGGCCCTGTTCGAAAGATGTACAGACATTGACGCAACCGAGGGATTTCACAACCTCATAAATGAAAGCTCGAATGGGCAGCTTAGTATCATTTCCGAGCTTGAAGCCGCGGGTTCAGGCGACGAAATTGCCAACTTGCCCAAATCTTGGGAGAAGCATGAAGCCTTCATTCGAGACTGGGCGAAACTACTGCCTCACTTCGGTGACACTGACCTTAGGCCTGCGGTGTATTTGTCTCGAGAAACAGTCTCTGTTCGGCAAAAGTCAGGTTCGATGTCTTCCAGCGCACAAGATGCTGTTTCGACGCTCATTCAAGTTCGAACCATTAACTCACCTTCCGCAAAAACGGCTCTGGCTACGCTATCAGGCTCCGAGTTCTTACCCGTCATGGAAGCAATCATTGAAGAAATGCGCAAAGATACAAATTGGAAACGCACTCGCAGTGAGTTCCGTGGAGCAGTTCTGGTGGCCGACAGATCGGAAGAGGCTGCGGCAGCGCTGGTTCGTTTCTTTAAATCATTACAACTGGAAAAAACACCCGCTTGGGTTTCGACCATGGTGAAAGACAAGACGTGGTGGAATGAATAATTTTAGGAGAAGACATTGGGCACTTCAGCTTCCTCTAAAGGACGCAATGGCAGGAGTCCTTTAGTTCCGGCGCACGCCGATACCGACCCTGGAAAACCGCTACCAAACCCTGGAAAGCAAAGGTTTAGGGGATTCAGAACTGAATTCGGGCGAGCCGTATCCAGGTCCGGTGGTGGGTCATTTTCCTCGGCACTGGGAAAGTATGCCAGAGACTCGACCGGAGGGAGCGACGTTGCGCCAAGGCGGTTTGGGCCCGCGTATACTGCTGGTGGTTCTCTATTCGGAATTTTGTCTGATCTACGGGGGGCGGAGACGCACAAGCCTGGTCCGAGACCGACTTCCGTGAATTGGAGGGCAAACCGCTTTCTCAGGCAATCGAGATCATTGCTCTCGAATTGACGCCTGACAATGCAGACGCAGAACTGATCCGTGTGGCAGCTCAAGAGGCATTGGCGGAAGCGTTACCTGATACAGACACATTTGAGCCGACAAGTCTTGAATCTGACGAGCTAATTGCTGTCTTGGTAGAGTTCTTTACGCAAACTCTGTTTTTAGAGATTACGAATGATGCTGGCGACGCGTGGGGGAAGGCAGAGGATAGCTCAAGAACGATTGAAGCCGAAAATGAACTGTTCGACATAATTCATGCTTCTGTGGACAAACATCTTGGCCCGGCCTTATCTAGCGGTCCACAAAACATGACACGAGATCAAATAGACGAAATCCAAAAGAACGCTGTGCGGGACATCTGGTCTGAGTGGGAGCAAATAGAATGACCCGTTGCCATTTCTATCTTGACCCTAGCGAGGTGCCAGACGTCACAAGTGCACAAGAGCTGCATGTTCATTTGTATGGTGGGTTTGCCCCAAAACCTGGGAGTGCTGCGATTGGCAAACAAGTTGCCGATCTCTTTCATCGGTTCGGCGTTCAACCCTCAACTAGAGTTGTAGATTTGATCTCGATTGCCCTTGCCGAAACGGCAGCAGATAGGTTTGTTTTGCGTTCAAACAGCGAAACAAATTGGTCCAGGGAAATCATCGTCAGGCTTCCTCTTGCATGGCCGGAACCGTGGCGCAAAGTCGAAGCCGAATTAGCCGCCACCTTGAATTTTCTGAGCGGTGATGTCTGGTCATTTGAGTTTGAACGTGGAGGCAAAGAACCTCCGATAAAATCTGAGTTGAACAGCTATAAGAGATCTTTTGGCTTGCAAAAAGGTGATTGTGTCGCGCTATTTTCTGGCGGTCTAGATAGCACGATCCACGCCATTCAGGCTTTAGCCGAAGGCAGAAAACCCACTCTTGTTTCACATGGGTATCGTGGCGATCAGGAAGTTCAGAACGATATCGCAAGCCGATTACCCAAACAGCTTGAACACCTCTCGGTGAACATCTGGACGACGTCATCTAGAACATCTGAAGACTCGATGCGCGCCCGCAGTTTTTGTTCATAGCACTTGCAGCCCTTGTATGTGATCTGAGACAGAAGTTCTCGGGGAGTAAAGTAAGCCTTCTTGTGCCAGAGAATGGATTGATTGCATTGAAAGCTCCCCTGACACCGAGACGAACGGGCTCTCAAAGCACCCGAACGACCCACCCACACTAATTTAACCTATTGCAGTCAGTTTTCGACAAGGTCGGCATAAGCGCCGAAATTTCAAACCCATTTGAACAGAAAACCAAAGGCGAAATGGCAGCACCGCTACAAGATAGTAAACTGTTTCAAGGCCTTGCCTCCGATACAATTTCGTGCGGCAAGTGGAAGCGCAAAGGAAAGCAATGTGGACGGTGTGTACCTTGCTTGATCCGCCGCGCAGCTCTCTACGCAGGCAACATCGATGGCCAGACAGATTACACTAGCGATGATTTGAGTTTGGTCTTAGATCATGAAAATCACCGTGGTGATCTGGTAGCAATGATGACCGCAATAAGAAGGCTAGACTCCCGCAATCTAGAAAGCTGGGTTTTGCAAGCTGGGCCAATGCCTATTACTCAGCAAAGACGACGCGCTCTGCTGGATGTTCACAGGCGCGGCCAAATTGAAGTCGGCCAGTTTCTTTCAGATAGCGGTCTAGCTTTGTGATCGATTTTCATTGCCATCTCGATCTCTATCGTTATCCCCAAATAGCGATAGAGGACGCCGCAGCGTCAGGCGTTTACGTATTGTGCGTCACCACCACACCCAAAGCTTGGAGGCAGACGAACAAAATGTGCTCGGCGGGCAAGCGCATCAGAACTGCATTGGGTTTGCACCCAGAGTTAGCTGAAGAACGACAGACTGAACTTCCACTCTTTGAGCATTTTGCTGGCAAAACAAAGTATTTTGGGGAAATCGGCCTTGATGGCTCCCCTCGTTGGCGGAAATCACATGCAGCCCAAAAGCGAGTTTTTAGCTCAATTCTGAAAATCGCTTCTGACAACGGAGGGCGCGTTCTCTCGATACATAGCAGGGGCGCAGTGGACGATGTTCTTGGAGCACTTGCGAGAGAACCTGCCGCAGGTACACCAGTTCTACACTGGTTCAGCGGGAGTTCAGGACAACTGCAAAGAGCGATTGGCGCTGGTTGTTGGTTTAGCTGCGGCCCTGCAATGCTGCGGACAAAAAAAGGGAGAGAAATTGCTTCAATTATTCCCCAAGACCGAATGCTGACCGAAACCGATGGTCCGTTTGCGACCGATAATTCTAGGCCGTTGCAGCCAGTTGATTCCTGGAAGGCGGTTTCCGCGTTGTCTGGTATCTGGCGACTTCCTCAGTTCGAAGTCGAGCAAATTTTGAAGAGGAATCTGAAAGCGATAGCCGGTAGCGTTTGAACGGGGCACCTCTTTCTTCAGCGTGTTAGTCCGATAAATTGCGACTATTGCGAATGACTGCTTTTAGAGTTTCAACCCGATCCATTCGCACTTGCAGAGAATAGCCGCTTCTCTAATTGGGTGTCTGGGTCAAGCTCGTTTTCCTTCTTTTGAATGATCAAGGATCGTATGTCCGGGTCACGCTTCTCTTCGCAGTCTGGTTTGGCGTTCGAAATGGCGCCGCTGCATGCATGTGTCGGATTGGAAGTGGAGAGCCCCGCTTTCCGGCGCGCTTCAAGTTGCGCAGCAGACATTTTCGGCTTCGTCCACGAACCTCGTCCGGATTGGACGATCCCGTCAGGTTAGGTGGTAGGCTACTTGTTCATGCCGTGCCTCCAACTTGTTCCTGACGGAATTCACTGCCGTCGATCCACATACGGTGGAGCAGAACGGCAAGTTTGCGGGCGACGGCAACAACAGCGCGTCGGCGACCTTTGGTGCGCATCAACCGCATGCCCCATGATTTAATCTGTGACCCTGCCATCGTTCGCATCAGCAATGCGTTGGCAGCAGCATAAAGAGTAGCACGAACATCTCGATCTCCTGCCTTCGATATTCGGCCAGGATTGTCGTGCTCCCCTGACTGAAAGCGCCTTGGCGTCAGACCAAAGTGCGCAGCAACTGTACGCGAACGCTTGAAGCGGTTTGGATCATCAACTGCCGCCTTGAATGTCAGCGCTGCAATTGGCCCAACACCTGGAACGGTCATCATGCGCATGGAAACCTCGTCTTGAGACGCCGCACGTTTCACGCGTCGATCCAGCTCGAGGTAGTGTTGGAACAAGACCGCCCGCGCGTCGAGCAATGGAATGATCGCATGCGCAAGGACGTCATCCATCTCGATCATCGGCCTTACCAAGCCATCAAAAGACCCGTGTTTCACTGTTCGGGGCAATCGTACGCCGAAGATTTTCAGCAGGCCCCGAACCTCGTTGGCCAGATCCATTGTCTTCTTGAGCAAAGCTTTACGCGTGCTCAATAGCGCCCTCAGCCCGTGGGCTTCCCGGCTCTTCATATGGACGGGACTGAACCAGCCAGTTCGTAGGATTTGGGCAATGCCCTTTGCATCTGTCTTGTCGGTTTTGTTTCGCATCGCAGATAAGGCGGCACTTACTTGCCGAGCTTCCATGCATACGACTTCAAAGCCTTTTGATTGCAAGCCAAAGAACAGATGTTGGCTCATTGCTCCGGCTTCAAAACCAACGCGTTCTATTGGGTGCTCAAAAGCTGCGAGACAGTCGGCGATGTCCTCGACTTCGCATGGCAGCTCTCGCTCAAGGTAAACCTTGCCTTTGTTATCGACGATGCACATCGCACAGGACCGAAGCGACACATCTAATCCAACATAATATTCCATTTTCTGTCTCCCTTGTTCACAGCTATGCTGAGATCCTATCGGGAGCTCGACCAAAGTGCAGGGTCAGCCCAATTACGCATGCTTCCCGCCCTTTCCTTCCTGTGCCTCAGAACTCAGCTTATGTTGTCACGAGAAACAAACGCAGCAACGTATTCTGCCTTTGCCAGCTTCAGTTCCGAGGTTGCGCGGACGTTCAGGTTACGCAGCCCCCTCCCACAATCGCAGCTAAAGGCTGAGCGGATCAGGCATTTCCCTCATTCCACCACTGGCCGTTAGCTTCCCCCCAACTGGGGCTGCAAAACAGGCAGACTTCGCCCGATGACAGACGTGGCGCAGCGCCGACAAACGCTCGCATCTTACGTGCCGCGTGAATGCTGAAGGGCGCGGGCGCACCCTCGACAGACAACCCATTAATAAAAAAAACAAAAAAGAGCGCCCAAAGGCGCTCTTTCCGAAATCTCAACCATCGCTTCGTGAGATCTTTGACCCAATTCCGCGGCAACTTTGCCCCGATTTACAACCTCAGTGGGTCCAAGGACCGCGGCGGTTGGTGGCGAAGTTTTCGCCATAGCCGCCCGAACGGACGTTAGGCTTGCGGGTCTGCGGGGCCAGCACTTCGGCTTCCAGACCTTTTTCAGCCGCGTATTCTAGCGCCGCTTCTTTGCTGTCAAAACGCAGACGCACCTGAGTTTGCGTATCACCGCTAGAGGTCCACCCCATCAGCGGGTCAATGTCACGGGCTTCGGCCTGTTCATAGTCCAAAACCCACTGGCGCGTTTTGCCCATGCCGGACTGCATGGCGTTACGGGCGGGCTGGTAGATTCTTGCACGCATCAGCGACTCCTCACGTTTGGGCCGTTATCGGGAAATTGAGCGAAATTTGCAAGTGTTGCAGAGGCAGTACGCGACCGCAAAGTAAAGACGTGGCGTTGCTGAACGACGCCTTTCAGCATTGGCTGCCAGTCAACCACAGGGAGCGAGGGGTGGGTGAAGTGCGGCTTTTCTGGCAGCCAAGCCTTGCACTTGCCCGAAAAGGTTAACATCAAACACGACGCACCGCAACTATGTTGCAAATTACGCAAGGTCCAAAGTAATAAAAATACAGATTGGTTTGCTAGGGTTGCGCAAACAAAGGGTCACTCGCCGCATAAGAATATTCTTATTAACCATTCATTTACCAATTTGACGCGCGATCTGGCCTGCCCCCATTGTCTTTATGCTTGAACCAGAACAAAAAGAGACCAAATTAGCCTCACCGATCAGGAGAGCGATATGCCCTACGCCCATTCCGACAAATCCGTCGCCAAAACCAGTGTCGAAGATCGCGTCACCCGCGACAAGCTGGAGGGCGGAAAGGCCTTTGTCATGCAGACCGAATTTGCCCCCGCTGGCGATCAGCCCACGGCAATTGCGGAATTGTCCGGCGGTATCAACGATGGGGAACGCGATCAGGTCCTGCTGGGCGCGACGGGTACGGGCAAAACCTTCACCATGGCCAAGGTGATCGAGGAAACCCAGCGTCCTGCCATCATTTTGGCGCCAAACAAAACGCTAGCAGCGCAGCTTTATGGGGAATTCAAGGGCTTCTTCCCGGACAATGCGGTCGAATATTTCGTGTCCTTTTATGACTACTATCAGCCAGAGGCCTACGTGCCGCGATCGGACACCTATATTGAGAAGGAAAGCCAGATCAACGAACAGATCGATCGCATGCGCCACTCGGCCACGCGGGCGTTGTTGGAACGGGACGATGTGATCATCATCGCCTCTGTCTCTTGTATCTACGGGATCGGCTCGGTCGAGACGTATTCGGCGATGACGCAGGATCTGGTGGCCGGCGAAGAGTATGACCAGCGTGCAATTATGGCCGATCTGGTCGCCCAGCAGTACAAGCGCAACGATCAGGCGTTCCAGCGTGGATCGTTCCGGGTGCGCGGCGATGTGCTAGAGATTTTCCCAGCCCACCTTGAGGATCGCGCCTGGCGACTGTCGTTCTTTGGTGAAGAGCTGGAAACGATCACCGAATTTGACCCGCTTACGGGCGAAAAGACGGGCACGTTTGAGAAAATCCGCGTTTACGCAAACTCACACTACGTGACACCGAAGCCGACGCTTAATCAGGCGGTCATCTCGATCAAGAAAGAGCTGAAACAGCGCCTCAATCAGCTGGTGGATGAGGGCAAACTGCTGGAAGCGCAGCGGCTGGAACAGCGCACCAATTTTGATATCGAAATGCTGGAGGCGACAGGCCACTGCAACGGCATCGAAAACTACTCGCGCTACCTGACAGGCCGCGCGCCCGGTGAGCCGCCGCCAACCCTGTTTGAGTTTATCCCTGACAACGCGATTGTCTTTGCCGATGAAAGCCATGTTTCCGTGCCCCAGATCGGCGGCATGTATCGTGGCGACCACCGGCGTAAGTTCACGCTGGCCGAACACGGGTTCCGCCTGCCGTCCTGCATGGACAACCGCCCGCTGAAGTTTGAGGAATGGGATGCGATGCGCCCCCAATCCGTCTTCGTCTCCGCCACACCAGCGGCATGGGAAATGGAACAATCCGGCGGTGTCTTTGCCGAACAGGTGATCCGGCCGACTGGCCTCTTGGATCCTGAGGTTGAGATCCGGCCCGTTGACATGCAGGTCGATGATCTGCTGGACGAAATCCGCCGCGTCAGCGCGGGCGGCTACCGCACGCTGGTCACAACGCTGACCAAACGCATGGCCGAGGATCTGACCGAATACCTGCACGAACAGGGCATCAAGGTGCGCTACATGCACAGCGATATCGACACGCTGGAGCGGATCGAAATCCTGCGCGATCTGCGCCTTGGCGCCTTTGACGTGCTAATCGGCATTAACCTCTTGCGCGAAGGCTTGGATATTCCCGAATGTGGATTGGTCGCCATTTTGGACGCGGACAAAGAGGGCTTCCTGCGCTCTGAAACCTCGCTTATCCAGACCATCGGCCGGGCGGCACGGAATGCGGACGGGCGGGTCATCATGTACGCCGACAAGATCACCGGTTCGATGGAACGGGCTTTGGCCGAAACCTCGCGCCGTCGTGAAAAACAGATCGCCTATAATGAGTTGCACGGCATCACCCCCGCGACAGTGAAAAAGAACGTCGAAGATGTGCTGGCGGGCCTTTATCAGGGCGACACAGATCAGTCGCGCGTCACGGCCAAGATCGACAAGCCGATGCACGGCGCCAATCTGGAAAGCCACCTCAACGGTCTGCGCGAAGAGATGCGCAAGGCGGCGGAAAACCTTGAGTTTGAAGAGGCCGCGCGTCTGCGTGATGAGGTCAAACGGCTGGAGGCCGTCGATCTGGCCATCGCAGATGATCCGTTGGCGCGCCAGTCAGCTGTCGATGCCGCGGTTGAAGAGGCCAGCCAAAAACGCGGCCGCTCCACCGCCGGGCGCGCAGGCCAGCGTGGTGGAAATGTGAAACGACGGGGGCGTTAAGCCCCCTTAAACGCAGAAAAGCCGGCCCAGTGATGGACCGACTTCCCCGGAGTTATAGGGCCCTCGTATCGGGGCCCTAATTGGTATGTCGTGGAAGCAGCGACCACAGGTGGGGTCGGCTGGTAAGCGGGGCTTACTTGGTCAGAACGTGGCGCACGCTGTTCTGGATCTGGGCGAAGGACGCGTCGTCATCTTCCAGGTTCTCGATGACCGAAGCGGCTTTCTTGACGGCGTCGGCGTCAACCAGGCTCAGATCGATGTTCGGGGCGAACTGGCGGATCTGGGCAGCGTCGTAGCCCGACACGTCAGAGGTCATTGCGGAAGCAGCACCGGTCAGGGCGATCAGGGCGGCGGCGGATGCAGTTACGATACGGTTCATGCTTTTAACTCCTAAGTCAGGTTTGTGTGGCACGATGGGGAGGTGGTGCCGTTGGGAAGGGGCGAGGCCGTTGTGGCCTCTCAGCCCCCGAGGGATTTATTTGGACCAGATTACTTGGTCAGAACGTGGCGAACGCTGTTCTGGATTTGGGCAAACGACGCGTCGTCGTCTTCCAGGTTCTCGATCACCGAAGCGGCTTTGGCGACGGCGTCGGCGTCAACCAGGCTCAGGTCGATGTTCGGGGCGAACTGGCGGATCTGAGCGGCGTCGTAGCCCGATACGTCAGAGGTCATTGCAGAAGCGGCACCGGTCAGGGCGATCAGGGCGGCGGCGGATGCGGTTACGATACGGTTCATTGTGT
>NZ_CYSF01000003.1 GCF_001458435.1 Thalassovita mediterranea | reverse complement strand
ACCTCGCCAAGGTCAAACTGCTGACCATCGACGAGCTGGGATTCGTCCCCTTGAGCAAAACCGGCGCCGAGCTTCTGTTCGAGCTGATCTCACAGCGCTACGAGCGAGGGTCGACCCTGATCACAAGCAACCTGCCCTTCGAGGAGTGGACCGAAACCTTCGGCACCGAACGCCTGACCGGCGCGCTGCTGGACCGGCTGACACACCACGTCAACATCCTCGAGATGAACGGCGAAAGCTACCGCCTCAATCAAAGCCGCGCCCGCCTCGCCGCCGCTAACAAATGAACCTCACAGAATTGGCCTGACGGCCAATGCGCCTTGGACCGGGCTTGCTATATGAGGGCCGCACGCTCCAAGGCGCTCGCCCCAAAATGGCCGACTTTTGCTCCGCCACAATGGCCGAATTTTACTCCGCCGTTGACATCTCCGGCGCCATTGCCACCAGCACAATGTTGCGACGGCTGCCGCAGGCGGTGCCATGCAGCGGCGCAACCAAGGCGCGCAGGTGAACTTCTACCGTGTTGCCGTTCCAGTGTTCGCCAGCGCGATCGTAGCGCAGCACGCTGCCAGCCGCCCGCATCATGGTGAAATCCCGCATGATGCGGCCTTTGTCCATAACGGTGTGGCTCTTCATTTGCACCCCACCAGCCATGCCGGCGGCGATCAACGCATCGGCAAGCGCGCGCCGACGTGCAGCGGGTTTGTCTTTGCTGTTTTTGGCCACCGCATGACCGATCACATCAACCCACAGCGCGTCCTGTTCCATCGCCGCCTGACCCGCAGCAACGGCAGGTGCGGGCGCAGCCATTGGTAGGGCCAGCAGGCTCAACGCGGTCAGCGCGGCCGTCAGGGTAGGGCGCAGGGTGGGCGATCGGGACATGTTGGACCTCGGGTGCGAAGGGTGTCAAAGGAGCGGTGTGATCACACTTGTCCGCGCGCTGCGCGCAGGATGTAGGCGACGGTCGACGGATCCAGCGCCAGAATGACCTGATAACTGTCGTTGCCTTTGGGCACGATGCGCAGGGTCTTGGCGCCGCGGATTTCGCCGGCCACCACACCACGCAGATTGTCCGAGCGGATCACGTTGTCGCGCAGGGTGGTGTCGCTGGTGAGTTGTAGCCCGTGGACCTGCTCGGTCAGGTCGCGCATCGCCTCCATCCGGGCGGCACGCATGGCCATCAGGCGGCGTTCGTTCAGCGTTTTGCCTGGCTGCGCGCCGATCTGGCTATAGCCGACGCCAGTGATCTGCACCGGTTCCGGCACCGCCTGACCTAGCGCCTTTTGTGCCGCCATACTGGCCATCGAGGGCTGTTTGCCTGTCGACAGTGCATCAAGATTGTCCTTGGTCACCGCCAAAGCGGCGGTTTCTGGCGCGGGATTGGACGGCAGGGCCTGCACCGCGCGCATTGGCATTTTAACACAGGCAGACAGAGCCATACCCAGCGACATCACGCTGAGCGTCAGAACTTTCCCCAAAGGGGGCAGGGGCTTGGATGGGCGCGTCATAGCGGGATCTCCGTTCAGCATCTGAGAAAACATCGTTGTTTTGCCCTGAACTGTGCAAAGCCTGTGCCAAACCTGCGCTGCGACGGCAGCACACCGTTCCGCGCGCCCCGCTCCACGCGCGTGATCGCAGCGCCAAAATAAACCTGACGCACTCGCGCATTATGGCACGGCGTTTGCACATTTTTCCCCGAATGGGCCCGTCATATCCAGCGGGCAGACAGCAGAGTGCAGATCAAGGTGGCGCGATAATATGGCAGTAACAAACGCCAATTCCGGTACTGGTGGCGCCCAGCAAATGCTGGGGCAGTTGGGGGGTATGACCCTGCCGTTCGGCATTCTGGCTGTGGTGGCGATGATGGTGTTGCCACTGCCGGTGGCGCTGCTGGACATCTTCTTTGTGTTCAACATCCTGCTGGCGCTGTTGGTTCTGATGGTATCGCTGCACAGCTACCGTCCGATGGATTTCTCCTCCTTCCCGAGTGTGTTGCTGATCGCCACCGTGCTGCGGTTGGCGTTGAACGTGGCCTCTACCCGTATCGTATTGACCGAAGGCCACAATGGCGCGGGTGCCGCCGGTAAGGTGATCGAGGCGTTCGGCAATTTCGTGATCGGCGGCAACTTCGCCGTTGGTATCGTGGTGTTTGCGATCCTGATGATCATCAACCTTGTGGTGATCACCAAAGGTGCAGGCCGTGTATCTGAGGTTTCGGCGCGTTTCACACTGGACGCATTGCCCGGTAAACAAATGGCGATCGACGCTGACCTTAACGCTGGTATCCTAACAAACGATGAAGCCCGCGACCGCCGCGCCGAAGTGGCGTCCGAGGCGGATTTTTACGGTGCCATGGATGGTGCGTCGAAATTCGTAAAAGGCGACGCGGTTGCTGGTATCCTTATTCTGGCGGCCAACATTTTGGGCGGTATCGTCATTGGCGTTGCGCAATACGGCATGGCCGTTGGCGCCGCGACTGAGGCCTATGTGCTCTTGTCCATCGGTGACGGTCTGGTTGCACAGATCCCGTCGCTGCTGTTGTCCATCGCGACCGCGATTATCGTGACCCGCGTCAGCTCGACCCAAGACATGGCCGCCCATATTGGCGAACAGATGAACATCAGCCGCGCCTGGATCCCTGTGGCGGCTGTGATGGCGATCCTTGGTCTGGTGCCGGGCATGCCGAACCTGATTTTCCTGCTGGCAGCGGCTGCGGCGGCTGGGGCGGCATACTTCTCCAAGGTGCGCGATGAGCGTCAGGCGGAAACCGCCGAAGTTGAAGAGCAGCAAGCCCAGCAGAAGCAGAAGGAAGAGGCGGATAAACCCTCGGCCACCATCACCGCTGATGACATCACCGACTATGCGCCGGTGTCGATCCAGATCGGCTACGGCCTGATCCCGCTGATTGATGGCGGTGAGGCCAGCCCGCTGGTCTCCTCCGTCACTGGTGTGCGCCGTGATGCGTCGCGGGCCATGGGCTTTGTGGTGCCGGGTGTGCGTATTCGTGATGACCTGAACCTAGAGGCAAACCAATACCGTTTGCGCATTGGTCAGGCGATTGTGGGTGAGGATGCGGTTTATCCTGACCGCAAACTGGCGCTGCCCGGCGGCATGTCGCGCCGCAAGTTGAAGGGCATTGAATGCACCGATCCCAGCTTTGGCATGGATGCGGTCTGGATCCAGCCCCATCAGCAGGCCGAGGCAGAGGCGGATGATTACGTCGTGGTCGAACCCGAAGCGGTGATCGCCACCCACCTTAGCCAGTTGCTGTATTCCCACGCGGATAAGCTGATCGGCCCGGATGATGTGCAGACCCTGCTGAACATTCTGGAGCAGACCAGCCCGACCTTGGTGGACACCGTGGTGCCGAAACTGGTGCCGCTGCATGTGCTGACCTCGGTCCTGCGCTTCCTGCTGATGGAACGTATTCCGGTGGGCGATCTGCGCCGCATTCTGGAAGGTATGGCCGATATCTCTGCCCTTGGTCTGGCGCCGATGGATATGGCCGAACGCCTGCGTCCGTCGCTGGTGCCGCAGATGCTGCAACAGATTGTGCCGCTCAGCCAGCCGCTGCCGCTGATCACGCTCAGCCCGGATCTGGAACAGATGCTGGTGCGCTCGATCCCGCAGGGCGGCACCGCCTTGATGCTGGACAACGCGCTGGCAGAGAAAATCGTGAACGGCCTGACCGAGATCGGCGAACAGCTGACCGGCGAAGGTCGCCACCCCATCATCATCGTCGCCACGGGCCTGCGCCGTGCCCTGGCAGGTTTCATCCGTATGCACGGGCTCGACACTGTTGTGCTGGGTCTGGACGAGCTGCCCGAGGGCCGCCGCATCGAGGTTGTCAGCACCATTGGTGGCCATGACGCCGTACCGAACATGGATCAGTAGGAGTAGATCGCATGAGCAAATCCATCACCATTCGCGCCGCAGACAGTGCCCAAGCCATGGATGAAGTTGCCCGCCGGTTGGGTCCAGATGCGCTGATCCTGTCGTCGTCGCGCAAAGACGGTCAGTTCGAAATTGTCGCCATGATCGAGGGCGAGCGGGACACCGCAGATGCAGATAAGCCCGCGCTGGCAGACCGCCTGAAAAAGGCGCTGAAAGCGTCGCCTTTCGCTGTGTCGCAAGGGACCGCACCTGTTGAAGAAAAAGAGGCCGCCGCGCCGGTGCAGAAACCCGCGGATGTTGCGGCAAACTCTCCCGTTGGGATGACCTCCTCGGCGACGTTTGAGGCGTTGCTGAAACGCCGTCTGGAAGAAGACGGTGTTGCCGCCGAACTGTCGCCCGATGCCGCCGCAGTAAAGGCGATCACCGAACGCGCCGCCGCCAAGAAAGCCGCCAGCGCTGCCGAGCGTCTGGAAAAGGCCAAGGATGAAGCCGCCCAGAAGAGCGCGGCAAAATACAGCGCCAAGGCTGGGGTCAAACCTGCCCCGAAAGCCGCTGAGGAAGTGGCCCCTAAAACAACCGCGCAACACAGCAAAGCTGCTGTGCAGCCTCGTCTGTCTGGGGTCGTTGCCGCCGAGGCGACAAAAGCTAAACCGGTTTCGGCCGCGCCTGTGCCTGATGACGGTCTGGAATATGCACCACGCGTTGTGGGGTTGGGCGGTTTTGACATCCCGACGCCTGTGCTGCCGCAAAATGTTGTCAGCGCCCTGTGTGAAGATCTGCGCCATTTTGATCGCTCGGGCCATTTGATCGGCCTGACGCAGGCGATTGTGTCCAGTCTGCTGCCGGAACGTGCCACTGATCCGCTGGGCGTAAGCCGGTTCTTTGTGGCTGGTCCTGATATGCGCCAGAAGGCGCTGGTCGCCATGCGCGTTGCGATCCGCAAACTCGATGCTGGCGAGGCAAAGCCGTCCTTTTATGTGATGGGCCAAGAGGCCCGCGCCGATGCGGCCTTTCTGGCCTCCAAGGCGGAATTGCTGGGCCTTAACGTGATGTTGGTGGACGAAAAAGTCGGTCGCCTGCTGCCAGAGCCGGGCGAGGGCGCGCAGATCGTGATCCTGCCGGACAATCCAGAGATCGCGCGTGGCTATGCAGATGAATTTATTGCCGAAGGTGGCGACGGCCTTTTCGTGTTGCCCAGCGTATTCAGTCGCGATCTGGCGGCCAACATGCTGACGCCTTGGGCTGGTTGTGACGTGCAGATTTTCATGGCGGCGAATGCATATGCCCCGGTGTCTGCCCCACTGCTGGCATGTCTTTTGCAATTTAATAAGCAAGTGGCCTGGACCAGTGATGGCGAGGATGTCCTCGACAACCTGACACAGGCGGATGAGGTGATTGTGTCTGACTGGATGCGTGCTTGGGTGCGCGACCAGATGGAGGCAGAACCCGTCACCCCTGCAGAAGCTGCCTTTGCAGCCAAAGCAGCAGAAATGCACGGCAGCGCTGCGCTGCCGGTGCAGTAAGAGTTGAGTGAGGAACGGTAATGATTGCGCAAAAGGGTTACGCCGCCCAGACCAAGAAGGACCCGGACACGCTGGTGAAAGAGCATATGCCGCTCGTTCGCAAGCTGGCCTGGCACTTCATGGGGCGGGTCGGACAATTTGCTGAAATCGACGACCTCCTTCAGGCGGGCTATCTGGGCCTGATTGATGCGGCGCGTCGCTATACACCGCAGGAGGGCGTCAGCTTTTCGGCCTATGCCGCGATCCGTGTGCGGGGGGCGATTGTCGACCTGCTCAGGCGCAATTCGAATCTGTGCCGTAGCACCATTTCGATGCAGCAAAAGGCGCGCGCCGCAGAGCGCGAACTGGCCCAACGTCTGCAACGTGATCCAACGCCCGAAGAGATGGCCGCCGAACTGGACATGACGCTGGAGGATTACCAATCCTGGGTGGCGCGGTTTCAGGCCAACAAAACGCAATCACTGGATGAGGTCTATTCCGATCACTCTTCGCTGTTTGAGGACAATACTGTCAGCCCCGAAGATGCGACCCAACACCAGCAGATCCGCGCGATCATGCGTCAGGCAGTGTCAGAATTGCCCGAGCGTGAGGCCTTGGTGCTGCAGCTGTATTACGTGGAAGAGATGAACATCTACGAGGTCGCCGCCATTATCGGTGTGACTACAGGGCGGGTGTCGCAGATCAAGAAGGCCGCGATCGGTCGGTTGCGCGACCGGATGAAGGGATCCTTCTGATCGACAGGTTTTTGGTAATGAGTGCGCGGTCCCTTCGGGGGCCGTTTTCTTTGTGAGAGGGGCGATGCGCTCACACGCAGAACTCATGCACGTAAAAAGGCCGCGCTCCTATGGAAACGCGGCCTTTAGAAATCCGTTGATAAAGGAGGGGGCTTACAGCAGGCCCTGATCGCGGGCGGTGATCACTGCATGGGTCCGGTTGTTTGCGCCCAGCTTCTTACAGATAGATTTGACGTGCATTTTGATTGTCGCCTCGGACAGCTGCAGCGAGTTGGCGATTTCTTCGTTCTGTTTGCCTTCACCAAGACATTCCAGAACGGTTTTCTCACGCGCGCTCAGCTTGCCGACGCCTTCGCCTGCCTCTGCCGCTTCTTCGCGCATCAGATCCAGGGGAACATAGGTTTCGCCTACATGCATAAAGCGAATCGCGATGGCGAGGCTCTTGGCAGGCATGGTTTTGGGCACCAGGCCTGCGGCGCCTTTGGCCAGCGATTCATCCAGAATGCGTTTCGTGGGGGTGCCGGTCAGGATCGCGACCGGGTTCTTTTTGTTCAGCTGAATGGCGCGGGTCAGGCCCTGCGTGCCGTTCATGCCGGGCATGTTGTAGTCAAGCAGAACGACGTCATAACCACCATTGCTAGTAATCGCCGACAGCGCACCGTCTAGATCTGTGGTTGTGGTGACGTGCATATCGGGCTGCGTGCCCAAGAACATGGACAGTACGTCCAAGATCATGCCGTGGTCATCCGCGATCAGAACGCGGATCTTGCCGCTGGTGTCGGTCATGTTGGTCCCTCTTTTACCTTCGGATGTCTATTTACTGGTTACTCAGCTTTTAAGACGACCAAAGGAGATATTTCTTAAGCCTTAATTTCGATTAGAACAACAAGGCGCGCCTAGGACAAGCAACAAGCGCAGAAAACCCATACTTTAGTTGGTAGGCCTAGACGGAATGGCGGATTGTGAGGTGACCGCTTGAGCGTTACCTCAAAGCTTAAGGGCACAACGCTGGACATATCGCGACCCCGATCAAAGCTGTATCTGTGATCGAAGGCTGTAAATCCTGATGTTTGCTGGTTGATGTATCGTGTGGGGCGGTGTCTTTCCGTCTTTGGTGCTAGTGAATTGATCAGTAAATTTCTTGATTTTACTTGGATTAAGGTCGCATTTCGTCCAAGGATGCTATGATATTGCTTCGTGGCGCGGCTTGAGTTTCGCTCTGGGAAGTCCGGGGCGCCATGAGCTTTACCCTCGTCGCCATTCGGGGACGGGGGCGTAACGAATTGATGAGTGGCGGTAGGCCTTAATGCAGACAAGCACCAACGACGGTTTGGATATCCCGCGCCAAAGACTTCTTTGGGGTGTTTGGTCTGGTCTGGCGCTGGCTGCCGTTGTTTCTTTTGTTTTTGTTTTTCAAAATCTTGATCGCCTAAATGGTCTGGTGGGGCAGGATCCTCTGAACCTGGGTGAAAAGGAACTGGCGGTTCGCCAACTGGAATTGGATCTGACGGGGTTGCAAGCCTCGCTTCAATTGCTTGAACAGTCGGATGCCGATCGCCAGATTGATGAGCGTGTGCAACGGGCAACGATTGCGATCGTCACCGGGTTGCTGACCGAGTTGATTGCCGAAATCCATTCAGTGATCGATGCGCCTGATCTGTCTGAATTGCTGGCAATCTACCCGGAGGCGGCGCCTCTTATTGCTGCGCAGCGCGAATTTGTCACCAGTTACGGTGAAAATACCAGCGGCCTTGCCCTGCTTTCTGACCCGGCAGCCATTCAGCAGCTGTCGCAGGACATTCGGGCAATGGATGCTTTGCGCGGTGCCTTTGTGGTCGGGGTCGGTCAGGTGGAACTGGGCCGAGAAACCCAACTGCAATCTGGTCTGACCGCGCTGAGTGCAGAGCTGCGCCGCAGCAGTTGGGGGCTGGGTATTGGTGTCAGTGGGGTGATCCTTGTCAGCCTGTTGATGCTGGTATTGTTGCGCCGCCAGCGCGCTGCGCTTCAGCTGGCCGCCGCCAATTCGGAAACCATTTTGCAGGCATCGCGTGACGCGGTGTTTCTGGTTGCGCGTGACATGTCCATTGTTCGCATGGGACGTAACGGAGAGACCCTGTTCGGATATGATGCGGATGAGGTGCTGGGCCGGTCTTTGTTTGATATGTTCGCAAGTGACCGGAACGAGTTTGACAGCTTCGTATCCGCGTTACGCGAAAGTGGCGTTGATGCAGGCGTGGCAGAGGATCTGCGCATCGAATTGAACGGTCGGCGCCGCGATGGCACGACATTCCCAGCAAACGCGCGTTTTTCCGCAGTAAAGAACCCCGAAGGTGCAATCGCCTATGTAATTTCAGTGGCCGATATGACCGAACAGGTCGAACGGGAACTTAGCCTGATGCAGGCGCGTAATGAAGCATTGCAGGCTGAACGGGCCAAGTCGCGGTTCCTGGCCGCGATGAGCCATGAAATGCGCACGCCCTTAAATGGCGTTCTGGCTTCGCTTGATCTAATGCGCGAAACCACCAAGCTGGATGAACGTCAGGCAGAACTGGCGCGGATCATCGAACGCAGCGGCGACGATGCGTTGGAACAGGTTGAAAACGTACTGGAACTGACGCGGTTGGACGCATTGGCCGATACCGTGATTGCAGTCGCGCCATTTTCGCCGTCTGGCCAGTTGCGTGATATTGTGGCGGCAAACCAGACCCGCGCTGCACAACAAAACAACAAACTGACATTTGACAGCAGCATAGACGACGGGGTCGAGGTGATCGGCTCTGCCATTCTGTTCCGTCAGATCATGCACAATTTCGTTTCGAATGCGGTGAAATTCACCAATGACGGCGAGATTAACGCGCGACTCAGTGCTGTTGATCTGGGAGATGAGTTGGAGTTCACCGCAGTGATCGAAGATACCGGTATTGGTATCGAACCCGGCGATCTGGATCGGATTTTCCGCAACTTTGAAACCATTCGTGACTCTTACTCTCATTTCAGCTCGGGCACTGGTCTGGGCCTGTCGATTGCCAAACACTCGGCGGATTTGTTGAACGGCAAGATCGAGGTGAGCAGTCTGCCCGGGCAGGGCAGCAGCTTTGCCTTGGTGGTGCGTTGGCGCAAGGTCGCGGCGACCAGTGGGGCAGGTGCAGATACGCGCACTGCGTCGCTGAAACCGGGTGAAATGAATGTGCTGGTGGTGGAAGACAACGACATCAACCGTCAGATGCTGGTAGATATGCTGAAGGCCAAAGGTCACACCGTTGTTGAGGCGGTAGATGGCCTGGAAGGTGTCGCAGCAGGGCGCGATACCGCCTTTGATCTGATCTTGATGGATATTTCGATGCCCAAGTTGGATGGCGTCGGTGCTACACGCATGTTGCGCCATATGGGCAAAAGCAGCGCAAGCCCGATCGTGGCGGTGACTGCGCACTCGCAACCCGAACATATTCGCGAATTTTTGGCCGCAGGTATGGATCGCGTGTTGACGAAACCCCTACGTATGGCCGTTCTGGACAAACTGTTTGAAGAGCTGACAGGCCAGTCGCGCGATTGCCCCACGGCAGAGACCGCACCGGACGTCTTGCAGATCGAAAAGACGCCATGCGAAACAGATGAACAGATGAATTCAGGTGATACAGCACTGGCGGATAAAGCCGCCCCTGCGGTAGAGCCAACCCAGATTGAAGACCCCGAAGTAGAAAGCGGAATGGAAGAAGCGACCATGACAGAACAGCTGATAGACAAAGAAGTGTTTGACGGTCTGATCGACATGCTAGGGGGCGAATCTGTTGTCGGATATCTGGCGCAGTTTGAAAATGATGCGGTCGATATGTTGCCCAAATATGATGCAGCGATCGCCGCAGCGGATTTCGCCACCGCCCGTGCCGAAGCTCACCGTTGCGCTGGCGGCGCGGCTGTCATCGGGGCAGGGCGCGTGCATGAGGTCCTGCAAAGCATGACCCACTCCGCCGATGATGGGGATGCAGCCAAATCGGCTGCGCTGTCGGCGACTCTGCTGGATCTGACACGCCAGACCATGACCCAGATGAAGGCGGTCATCGGCTAAAACTGCCGCTGATTTGTGACCGGTTGGGCACCGACTATACCAAAGATCATTAAAACTGATCTTGTGATTAATATTGCGGAAACGCTTCTTTTGGTAGTCTCGTTGTAGGTGATGTGCAGCCAGTGATTGTCTCTCATGCTGCATAGCGGATCACCAAAAGAAAAACCGCCACTCACGTAGAGCCGGCCAAAGAGATCGCAATCGCGTTCACTTTGGCCGGTTTCTTTTGCGCTGGCGGCTGCCGGATCAGAACCCGATGACGATGTCGGCGCACAACCCGCCTAGTTTCGCACTCTGGGACAGACGCAGCACACCGCCGTGGGCGCGGGCGGTATCGTTGGCAATTGCCAGACCCAAACCAACGCCACCGCCAAGGTTCTGGTTGCGCGCGGCATCAAGGCGGGCAAAGGGTTTCAGTGCATCTTCGCGTTGTTCGGCCGGAATGCCCGGGCCGTCGTCCTCGATGCGGATCCGCAGCGATTTCTCGCTGATGCGCAGGGACACCTCAGCTTGGTTGCCATAGCGGGTTGCATTTTCCACCAGATTCGTCACCGCGCGTTTCATCGCCATCGCGCGCATCGGGGCGGTCAGGCTGCTGTCACCCTCAATATCACCCAAGGTGACCGGTTTGTGCGCACGCTGCGCGTCTTCGACGATTTCCGCCAACAATTCTGCGGGCGCAACGGGCTCCATCGGGGCATCCCCTGTACCCTGACTGAACGACAGAAACCCATCCAGCATCTTCTGCATTTCATCAACGTCCCGCTCCATCATCTTGCGGTCGTCTTCCTCCAGCATGGCCAGTTCCAGCTTCAGGCGGGTCAGCGGGGTGCGTAGGTCATGACTGACCCCCGACAACATCATCGTGCGCTGTTGGATATGGCGTTCGATCCGTGCCCGCATATCCAAAAATGCATGCCCAGCGGCGCGTACTTCCAGGGCGCCGCCAGGGGTGTACGGGATGGAACGTCCACGACCAAAGGCCTCTGCCGCTTTGGCCAGTCTGGTGATTGGGCGCAATTGGTTGCGCAGATAGATAAAGGAAATCACCGTCATCACGCCGCCAAAAAACACCATATTCACAAATAGCTGGTGGGCGTTTGGCGGGGAAACGCGGTCTCTATCAAAGGTGTAACGCAGCCCCCCCGTTGGCGTGGGCAATGTGAGCATCACATTGTGATCATCGGGCAGATCAATGCTGGTTGCCGCTGGCAGCCGTTCATTCAATGTGGCGATCACGACCAGCCCGGTCAGGTCATACCAGCGCCTGCGCCCTTGTTGATGTGCCGCATCGCGGTCTACCGGTGTCACGGTGAATTCCAGTCGCCGGGCCAGGCCGTCACGTTCTGCCGGGGGAAGGGCATGTAGCACCCCCAGTTCACGCGCCGTCAGGGTGGTCATCTGTTCTGTGACACCTGCAAAATGGCGTTGCACAAACAGAACCGACACCACCAACAGCAGTGTCACCACCGGAAGTGTCAAAATCAGCGCAGCCCTTGAATAGAGCCCGCGCGGCACGTAGCGTTTCATCCACTGAAAAATCATAGCCAGACCCTAACGGTCTGCGCGCCCATAAGGAAGAGAGGCAGACAAGCCAGATGCAGGCACCGGATGATTTTAACGCCCCCGTCGGCGTCACCGAAGAGCTGGATGAAGGTCTGCGCCGGATTTTGGCGCCTAACCCGTCGCCGATGACCTATCGTGGCACCAATACCTACCTGCTGGGTGATCGTGATCTTGCCGTGGTTGACCCAGGCCCTGATAGCGAAGCACACCTGCAAGCAATCCTAGAGGCGCTGCGCCCCGGTCAGCGTATTTCCCATATTCTGGTGACCCACGCCCATCTGGATCATTCACCGTTGGCGCGGCGTCTGTCACAGGTGACAGATGCGCCGGTTCTGGCCTACGGCGATTACCGCTCTGGACAATCCGCGGTGATGGCCGAGCTTGCCGCCAGTGGTTTGGCTGGCGGTGGGGAGGGGGTAGATGCCTTGTTCAATCCCGACCAATGCATTGCTGATGGTGAGGTGATCCGCGGCGATGGTTGGCAGGTGCAGGCGCTGTGGACGCCTGGGCATTTCGGCAATCACCTCAGCTTTACCTTTGGCGATGTGATTCTGACCGGTGATCTGGTGATGAGTTGGGCTTCATCGCTGGTGTCGCCCCCTGATGGGGATCTGACAGACTTCATGCGGTCCTGTGAACGACTGGCAGATTTACCGGCCCGACGCTTTCATGCAGGCCACGGAGCTCCGGTTGAAAACCCGCAGGAACGATTGGAGTGGCTGCTCAATCACCGCCGCGGTCGCGAGTCACAGATTCTCGACGCGCTAAGCACCGCAGGAGCGACCGCAGCCACCTTGGCGGCGCGCATCTACACCGAAACTCCGCCTGCGCTGTTGCCTGCAGCTGAACGCAACGTGTTTGCGCATCTGGTTGATCTCTATGGGAAAAACGTGGTGAAAATCGCCGAACCCCTGTCTTTTAAGGCGCAATTCACCCTGCGCTAATCAGCAAAACTAGGGGCCGCAAACTTTTTTGGAAAAATGTGATAAATCCCTCTTGCGGCCCGAAATGCCTGTAGCTATACACCCCCTCACACGAGATGCTGAACAGCATCGACACAGTGTTCCGGCGTAGCTCAGCGGTAGAGCAGTTGACTGTTAATCAATTGGTCGTAGGTTCGATCCCTACCGCCGGAGCCATAAAAAGCCCTTAAGTCGCACAGACTTGAGGGCTTTTTTGTTTTTGCCATTCCCGGTTTGGCGCGTGGTGCTTTGCGCGTGTTGCGCGGTTTTTGGAACTTGATTGTTGTCGGTGTTGACGGGCATTTGATGCGGCTGGGCTTGCTCAATTGTAGTGGCTTTGCCAACCTGCATCGAACCTGTTGAAAGACGCCGTCTCAATCCGGACCGGAACTGTGTCGTTGAAGTATTCTGACATTTATCCCTCTGAACCGTTGTTGAACAGCGATGCCACAGCGCGTCCGTCGGCAGCTGGTTTGATGTCGGTGAGGTATTTTCAAGCTGAGCCGGATCAGATGCCTGATGAGGTGTTCCAAGAACATCATCTGCTGTTGAATTTGAATCCAATACCACACCGCTTGCAAAATTGGCGCGATGGCGAGGTGCGTGATTTCATTTTTCGGCAAGATGAAATTGTCGTCACACCTGCAGGAATGCGGTCGGGATGGCGGTGGCATGATAGATCAGATGTGATCGTGATCACGTTGGAACCCGCCAAGGTCGCACAGTTTGCCCAGACTGAGTTGGGCATGTTGCTGGATCCTCAGCAGTTGCGGGATTTACCACAGTTTACCGATCCCGACCTCTGTGCTGCGGGCGTCATCCTGCGCGATGCATTGAAAACCGATGACATGCCCTCGGCGGTGATGTTTGAGGCAATGAGCCGAGTGTTTCTGGTAAAATTGCTGCAGCGGTATGGAAAACGTCGTGTGGAAGAGGTGGAATTGTCCGCGCGCTTCACCTCGCGCCACTATCAGCAGGTGCTAGGCTATGTGCAAAATCGTCTGGATCAAACGATCACTGTGGATCAATTGGCTGCCGAAGCAGGGATGAGCCCGTCGCATTTTGCGCGGGTGTTCAAGGAAACATTGGGCTCAACACCGATGCAGTATGTCATGGCGTATCGGATCGAACAGGCGATCAAGATGATGGAGGATGCCACACGTCCGCTGGGGGATATTGCACTGGCCTGTGGGTTTGCAGATCAGGCCCATTTTACCCGCAGTTTTAAGCAGGTGATGGGCCAGACCCCGCGCGCTTACCGGGTCGCAAACCCCGGCTGAGCAGGATCTTTCAAAAACGCAGCAGTCCGGTGCAATTAAACCTGACGTGACGCGCGTATCTCTTTGGTCATCGGGCTTGTGCCCCATTGACCACGCGAACGGAGATACCGCTATGAAATCCCTTTCCCTGACCACTGCTGCTGCGCTGATGGCATCCACTGCCGCGCTTGCGCAGGTTGAAACCCGTACTGTAACCTTCCAAAACGAAGGTGCCACATTGTCTGGCACTTTGTATTTGCCCGAAAACCGCGGCGATGCGCCACTGCCGGCTGTTGTGGTCACTGGCGCTTGGACCTCTGTTCAGGAACAGATGCCAGCCAACTATGCCCGTGAAATGGCCGAACGTGGCTTTGCGGCCTTTACCTTTGACTTTCGGGGGTGGGGTAAATCGGGCGATTTGCCGGGGGATGTGCGCTTTGTCGAAAGTCCTGCCGCCAAAACATCCGATATTCAGGCAGCGTTCGAATTTGTGGCGACACTGCCCGAAGTGGACGCAGATCATGTGAACGGTTTGGGGATCTGTGCGTCGGCAGGCTATATGGTCGACGCGGTCGCAGGCAACCCGCTGGTACAGCGCGTTGGGTTGGTGGCCCCATGGTTGCAGAACCAAGACATCGTCGAAACCGTTTATGGCGGCAAAGACGGTGTAGCGGGTCTGATTGGTATTTCCCAAGCTGCCGAGGCACAGGGTGGGGATATCATTCCTGCCGCTGGCCCTGAAGGGGCAGAGGGCGTGTTGATGCCGATTGGCGGCTACTACTACGAAGCCGATCGCGGCGCCATTCCGGAATATGACGACAAGTGGAACAATGCCGGCTGGGAAGGGTGGTTGACCTATCATCCCGCGGATAACCCGCGGCGTTTGGATAAACCTCTGGCCATCGTACATTCCGAAAGCGCGGCAATCCCGCAGGGTGTGCAGACCTTCCTTGCGGGGTTCGCTGGCGACGCGACTGCACAGTGGCTGGAGGATGTCACCCAGTTCGATTTCTACGACAATCCCGCAGATGTGACACGTGCGGCGGATACTGTCGCTGAACACTTCCGCCTCGGTCTTGATGGCTGATCTGTTCCGATCTCTGCCGGTCCATTTGGCGCTGACCACTTGGCCCGGCACCTTTCTTCCGAAGGATATCACATGACCCACAGATTCCTTGCATCCCTCGCAACTGCGACCCTGATAGGAGGTATGGCTATGGCTGACACACCCGAAAACAACATGAAAATTGTCCAGGATTTCTTTGCAGCTTACGGTGCAAATGACCTCGACGGGATCGCGGCTGTCATGGACGAAAATGTGCGCTGGCATATTCCTGGCCGTCACCCGCTGAGTGGCACCAAAACCGGCCGAGAAGAAGTGTTGGCGTTCTTTGAACAGCTTGGCGTGGCCGGTTTTCAGGCCGATCCGATCTATTTCGGGGCCGATGATACGCATGTGGTGGATATCCACCGTGGCTGGTCAAATGTCGAAGCCAAACCGAATGTCGATACGATCTGGGCGCTGGTCTACCGGATTGAAGGTGGCAAAATTATCGACGCCACCAATCTGAGTGCGGATCAGGACGCAGCGAACACCTTTTTCTGGTCGCAATACCAGTTGGCGCCTGTCCCCGATCGTCTGGCGCAAGATTAAGCCGCGCCGGCCGCCGCGCGTGGCCGATCTCGTTTCATTTGATGAAAGGACACTAGAATGATCCGTTTGTTTTTCGCATCCCTCGCAACAGCTACTTTACTCGGAGGTGCGGCAATGGCCGATTCCGCTCAAATAACTCAGACCCTCACCGATATTGCCGCTGGCGCAGATCGTCATGATTGGCCCCGTGTGCGCGCGGCCTTTGCCGACAATGTCACCACGGATTACACTGGTCTGTGGGGTGGCGATCCGGTGAGCCAAGCGGCTGATGAATTGGTGGCAGGCTGGGCCGCCTTCTTGCCAGGGTTTGACAGTACACACCACATGGTCAGCAATCACACGGTCACCGATTTGACAGCCACAACGGCCAAGGCCGAAGCCGACTTTACCGCGACGCATCGGATCGCAGATGCGCTGTGGGTGTTGGGCGGGCGGTACAGCTATGAACTGACGGTGGATAGGACAGGGTGGCGAGTCACCGCAATGACCATGACACCGCTTTGGGAAACTGGTGACCGTGCCCTTGTGGGGCAGGCGGCCGAACGTGCTGCCGCTGCGCAGTAACCGTACCTATTCGGGAAAGGAGCGGTGTGATGGTTCGTAGCCCCTTGCTGATTGGCTTGCTGTGTCAGGCCGCACCGGTTGAGGCTGCGGATCTGCCGACCGCGATCAAATGCTATCAAACCGCGACAAATGCGCAGGACTTAGACGGGTATCTGGACTGTTTTGCCAAAAATGCAGTGATGATGGCAAAATCAGCAAGATGTCGCTGCAATATGCTGACTGACCAGCAGAAAGGAGAGGTGGCATGACGTATCAACCGATTGCTCTTGTGACCGGTGCCAATCGCGGCATCGGAAAAGAGGTGGCGCGCCAGTTGGCGCAGGTGCATGGCCTCAAGGTTCTGGTTGGCGCGCGTGACTTGGCCAAAGGGCACGCAGCCGCGCGTGAAATTGGGCAGGGCGCTGTGGCGTTGCAACTGGATGTGTCTGATCGTGCTTCAGTCTCTGCGGCGTTTGCCCAGATCACTGCGGATTATGGCCGTTTGGATGTCCTCGTGAACAATGCAGGTGTCGACTATGACACAGACCAGCGCGCCTTTAGCGCGGATCTTGACCGTGTGCAGCGCGCCTTTGGCACCAATCTGTTTGGGGCGTGGGCCACGACCATCGCGGCAGTGCCATTGTTGCAGCAGGCGCGATCAGGGCGGATTGTAAATGTGTCCTCAGGGGCAGGGGCGATCCATGATATGTCGGCGGGGACGCCGGGTTACGGGATCGCAAAGGCGGCCTTGAACGCCTTAACAATCAAAACCGCGGCAGAGTTGCAGCCTAAGGGCATCCTTGTGAATGCGGTCTGCCCGGGCTGGGTTGCCACGGACATGGGCGGCGGCGGTCGTCCTGTACCCCATGGGGCCAAGGGGGTTGTTTGGGCGGCAATGCTGCCGGATCAGGGGCCAACAGGTGGCTTTTTCCGCGATGGTGTGCCGCTCGACTGGTGAGGTCAGCCTGAGGCCATATGGTCGATCAGCTTCCTGATCCTAACGGGCAGCAAGCGGCGACTGGGATAGACGGCGAACATATCGCGGGCCAGTGGGGTGGCGTTGTCTACCGTCAATGGCTGTATGTCGCCGTCGACCATGTCGCGCGGTAGCATCGCAACACCTAGATTACGGCGTACGGCCTGTTTGATCACATCCAGATCCCCGAAACTGTGGGCGATCTCTTTGGGGTGAAGTGTTTCACCCGTGTCGAGCGTCCACGCTTGACCAGCCACCAACGCGGGCAGGGAGAGGAATTCGGCCCGCGACAGCATGCGGTCCAGATCCCGATCCGCCACAAAAGCTGCGCTGGCGCAGAAACAGTAGTCAATGGACCATAAACGTTTGGCGATTAAGTTTGAATCCGACAATGGCCCCACCCGGAAAGCCAGATCGATGTTGTCGCGAAAGAAGTCCAGAAACAGGTTCGTCGTTGTCAGGTCAAATTCTACATCTGGGTGCTGTTCGGCAAAATCCAGTAGCTTTGGCCCAACGGTCTTGCGTGCGGCCAATGGCGGCGCTGTCAGACGGATGATGTGGCGGCGGCCATCGTCGGAAAACCCCGCAACCTGTTGTAATGCTTCGATCGGATCCTGACAGCGGTCCAGCAGACGGCGCCCCTCCTCAGTGAGGCGGACGCGTCGGGTTGTGCGCTCAAACAATTTGACCCCGAGCCTGTCCTCAAGGTCGGAAATCCTACGGCTGACGCGGCTTAACGGGATGTTCAACTGCTCTGCAGCAGCAGAGAAACTGAGCTGTGTCGCGACAGCGGTGAACAGGGCAAGGTCGTTGTAGATCATTATTCTATTATTGGAATAATGTGTTTCATTATCAAATATTATCTTCAATAGATGCGGCGCCTATTTTCTCCTCGACAGAAGGAGAATGAGATGTCTTTTGCAATCAATATTACCCAGACCGGCGGCCCAGAGGTTCTGCGTAGATCAGATATGCCGGTTCCCAAACCCGCAGAGGGTGAGGTCTTGGTCCGCAATCGCGCAGCTGCGGTCAATTTTATTGATACGATCATCCGTCGCGGTGAAATGCCTGCGGGCATGATGCCTGATCTTCCTCATATCCCCGGCGTTGAAGGGGCGGGGGTGGTCGAAGCCGTTGGCGCAGGAGTGTCGTCAATCCGTGCAGGTGATCGGGTGGCATGGATGGGGCCTATTGGTGCGGGCGGCTATGCTGCGCATTCGCGTGTCGCAGCCCCATATGTGACGCCGATCGCGGGTGATATCAGTTTTGATTTAGCTGCCGCTCTCCCTGTGAACGCGATGACGGCCTATCACATGCTGGTCAATCTCGGCGCGGCTCAGGCGGGGCAAACTGTGCTGATCCATGCTGCCGCTGGCGGCGTGGGCACAATGGCGGTGCAGATCGCCAAACATCTAGGCCTGACGGTGATCGCATCGGTGAGCAGCGACAAAATCGCTTATGCAACCACTCAGGGCGCCGATCACGTGATCGACTATCGTCAACAGGACGTCACATCACAGGTCCATGCGCTGACCGAAGGGCGCGGCGTAGATCTGACGTTGAATCCAATTTCCGGTCAGACGTTGAAATCTGATCTTGCCGTTTTGGCACCTTTGGGAACGGCGGTTTTGTTCGGCTTTCTTGCTGGTCCGCCTGCGGGGGATTTCGCGGTAGACCTGGTTCAGCATTTCCAGAAATCGGTCGCGGTGCGGGTCAGCGATATTTACACGTATTTCGCCCATCAGCCAGACGCCTTCGGCGGGGATATGGCGACGGTGTTTGATCTGCTGAAGCAGGGGGTTCTGCGTCCGCAGATCACGACGCTGCCCATTGCCGACGCTGCCAAAGCACACCGCCTGCTAGAGGCGGGCAAAACCACGGGCAAGCTCGTGCTGAACATCGGGTAAATCCCCCCCCCCCCCACAAAAATGAATAATGGAGTGAATGATATGAATATTGGTCACGAAGCGGTCCTTGCGGGCAAACATGTCGTCATCGTTGGCGGTAGCAGCGGCATGGGCAAAGCAACTGCTAAAATGGCGCAATCGCTGGGGGCGACGGTCACCATCGCCAGCCGTAATCTTGAAAAGCTCGCATCGGCTGCGAGTGAAATCGGCGACGGGGTGCGTGTGTCGCCGCTCGACACCACAAACGAACAGACCGTAAAGGCATGGGCTGCGGCCCTTGGTCCAGTAGATCATCTGGTGATTTCGGCATCTAGCGCGGCACATGGGGCGTTCGCTGACCTGCCGACGGATGATTTGCGTTCTATGTTCGAAGCTAAATTCACCGGCCCTTATGTCACTGCGCGCGAGGTCTTGCCGTATCTTCAGGCGGGCGGGTCGATCACGTTTTTCTCTGGTGTGCTGAGTCGCCGCCCTGCGGTGGGGGCAACGGGACTCGCTGCGGTGAATGCCGCGGTTGAGGCATTGTCCAAAGGGTTGGCACTGGAACTTGCTGGCCGCGTACGGGTCAACTGCATCAGCCCGGGTATGGTCGACACCGAAGCCTATGCATCCATGACAAGCGAGGCGCGCGCCGCGATGTATGAACAGGTTGGTGCCAGTTTGCCTGTCGGGCGCATCGGTCATAGCGCGGAAATCGCTCAGGCGGTGGTGATGGCGATGACCAATGGCTATCTGACAGGCGCGGTTCTGGATGTGGATGGTGGGCATCTGGTGCGGGCGTAGCCGCGCACCACCTGCGGCTATCCGCCAGGGGCAAGCGGCCGCCCTATCGGGGGCGGCCGCTACCTGTGATGCGGGCTTCTGGTTTTGGGGCTGTACCGTCCGAGGCCCTGTGTAGGATCAGGTTGCGATCACCCGTGTGCGTCCAGATACGCGTATCCCTTCGCCGAAGGTGGCGACAATCTCTGCCCGCAGCAGCGATCGCGCGCCCATGTCTTGGCCCTGAATGATGTCGATCATCCCGTCATGTGGCCAGTTCAAATCGCGCAGGTAGCCCGATAGGGCGGCGGCGGCGGCGCCGGTGGCGGGATCTTCCAGAACGCCACCAATGGCAAAGGCGTTGCGGCTGTGAAACAGGCGCGGGGTTTCGGCCCACAGCAGGTTGATCGTCGCCAAGCCGTAGCGGGTCATCAACGCTGCACCTGCATCGAGGTCATAGGTCATTTGCGCCAACACCTCGCGCGAGCGGAGTAATAGGATCAGGTGGTCATTGCCTGCATGGGCCAGTCCAGCGGGCAGGGCGGGGTCCAGATCGTCTGTCGTCAGGCCGAAGAGCGTTAGCGCCTCTTGCACCAGTGCCGGATCGGCAGCGGCGCTATGTGTTGGCGGTGAGGTCACGGTGGAGCGCAGTTCATCGCCCTGACCTGATGCCTCTACCGTGATCGGGCCATCGTTCAGCTGTAGTGGGAAACGGCCTGCACCTTCGCGTTCCGCCAGCACCGCACCAAGGGCGACGGTAGCATGGCCACAAAAGGCGACCTCGACCTCGGGCGAAAAATAGCGCACCCGCCAGCCATCCTCAAAGGGCGCGGCGAACACGGTTTCGGAATAGCCGACCTTGGCGGCGATTTCTTGCATTTCGGGTGCGCTGGGCAGGGTGTCGGTGATCATCACGCCTGCGGGGTTGCCCCCCTTGGATCCATCAGCAAAGGCGGCGATCCGGTGGATGTCTTGATTGGTCATAGATCATTCTCCGTATAGGGCGCGCAGGGGGGATAGGTGGCCCTGCGCGCGTTTGGCGTGGTTACTTGTTGATGCGGGACAGAAAATCCTGCATCTCGCCCGCGATTTCTGCACCATATTCCTCAAGGGCGAAGTGGCCGGTATCCAGTAGGTGAAACTCCACATCGGTCAGATCGTTGCGGTAGGGATGGGCACCCTCGGCTGGGAAGATATAGTCATTCTTGCCCCAAACGATCAGCGCTGGCGGCTGATGTTCACGAAACAGCGCCTGCCATTTGGGGTATTCTACAACATTGGTGCCGTAATCCAGGAACATCTCCAGCTGCACCTCTTGGTTGCCGGGGCGGTCCAGCAGATATTGCACATGCCAGTAGTTATCTGGGCTGACGGTGCTGACATCTCCCACGCCATGGGTGAACTGCCACTTGGTCGCATCCAACGTCAGAAAGGCACGCAGGGCATCGCCATTGGCCACACTGGGATCTGCCCAATAAGCCTTAATCGGATCCCAAAATTCGCGCAGCCCCTCATCATAGGCGTTGCCGTTCTGGATGATGAAGCCGGTAACGCGTTCGGGGTGGTCTGCAAACATCCGGTAACCGATGGGCGCGCCGTAATCCATCAGGTAGACGGAATAGTCCTCAACCCCTTTGGCGTCGATCAGCTGCGTCACCACATCCGCCGCATTGGCGAAACTATAGTCATACTCTGCCGCCGACGGCATGGAGGATGCGCCGTAGCCCGGATAATCCGGTGCAATGACGTGGTAGTCTTCGGCCAGTGCTGGGATCAACTCACGGAACATATGTGATGAGGTTGGGAAACCGTGCAGCAGCAGAACGGTCGGGTTTTCAGGGTTGCCCGCCTCGCGGTAGGCGATGTCCAGCCCGTCGATTTCCATCGTGTTCATTTCAACGGCAAAGGTGTTCGGCGCGGCCGTGGCAGATTGCGGCAGGGTCACAGGCAGCAACAGGGTGCCAGCCATAACAGCCATGGTCGAAGCGGAAAGAATAAGGTTTTTCATGGTTTTGGTCCTTTGGGTTAATTTTGGATTTTTGGTATTCAACGCGTGGCGCAGGGCGCGGATTTCGGTGCGTAGCGCCGTGTTCTCTTGGGTGAGGGCGGTCATTTCTTCATGGGCTTCATCGACCGTGTAGCGGCGCGGGATGTGGCGGGGGCAGTTCCAGTCGATCGCCTCAATGTGGATCACCACCGCCCGTTCTGCGGGGGTGCCGTCTAGCAGCAGCTCGGCGGTGGGGCCGCCTTCGGCCTCTTGCGTGGTGGCGCGGCCCCAGATCTTCAGCCGACGGGCGTTGGGGTAATCCATCAGGATCAGTGAAATCCGGTCGTTGCCATCCAGATTGCCCACCGACAGATATTGCCGGTTCCCGCGCAGATCGGCGTAGGCGATGGTGCGTTCGTCTAGCACCTTCAGAAATCCGGGACGGCCACCGCGAAACTGGACATAAGGCCAACCGGTTTCGGACACGGTCGCCTGATAGAAGCCATCGCGCGCCTCGATAAAGGTCCGTTCTTCGGCGCCGAGACGATCACCGCCGCTGCGTTCTGGCGCCAAAAAGGATGCGTATCTGCCAGATCCGAGGCGATCCTGACGGGCCCGCACTGCAGGGGTGAAGGCGATATCAGCAAAGGCGAGGGCCATAGCGCATCTCCTTCACTGGGCGGCGATTGACGCCGGTGCGCGGCATGGCCTGCCGCTGGCTGTGGGGGGTGGTCATGGGAAACTCCAAGGTTAACTGATCGGTGCATGTAGGGTGAACTGATCGGTTAATGTTGGCCATTTCAATTTTGTGATGACCCTCATCACATCGCTGAGTTGCATCTAAAAAGGCCTTGAAAAACAAAGATCACGAAGGCGTTTCTTGACGTTTTGCGGCGCGAAAAATATGTACCGATCAGTCAATGTGAGGCCTGAAATGAGTCGGAACAAACGCGAAGAGTTGATTCGAAACGCGCTGAAAATCTTCTATCGGAACGGGTTTAATGCCACTGGGATGGATCTGGTGGCCAAGGAGTCGGGGGTTTCAAAAACCTCGATCTACAACCATTTCCGCACCAAGGATGAGCTGATCCTGGCGGTCCTGCGCCTTCGGGATGAAAACTTCCGCGATTGGCTGTTCCGCCGAATGGAAGAGCTGTCAGCGGCACCTGCTGGGCAGCTACTGGCGCTGTTTGATGCGCTGGAGGAGTGGTTTGCCGAGGACGGCTATCAGGGCTGTATGTTTGTCAAAGCCAGTGCTGAGTTTCAGGATGCTGATAACGCGATCAACCGTCAGTCCTATGCGCACAAGCTGTTGATTGAAGATCACCTGACCCAACTGGCCGATGCCGCAGGGTATGCCACCCCGCGTGCCATTGCCCGCCAACTGCTGATCCTGAAGGAGGGCGCTATTGTGCTATCGGCCATGTCCCATGACAAGGCCGCCGCGCAGCAAGCCAAAGCGATGGCGCAGCTGTTGTTGCGGGTCGATTGACCTTGCGATCATTGCGTTCGTGAGGGGCTTAGCCCTGCGCCGATCCCTTTGTCGATAAACCGCCGATTTCCTGTTTGGCCACGCGGACAGTGATCGCCATTGCGATCATCCAGCCGGTGCTGACCGCGATCCCGATGCCCAGCCAGACGCCCCAGACCTCCATGTCAAAGACGCTGATCAGCAGCCAAACAAAGAAGGCGACCCCGAACCCCTGCCGATAGATCGAAATCCATAGGGTCCAGATCGGGCGTTTCATCGCCTGCAGGAACGAGTTGATGGAAAAAAGCATCATGTAGACGGTGAACAGGAAGCTATCGACCTTCAGGTAGCTGTGGCCGACCGCGATGACCTGCGGGTCGTTGGTGAACAGCGACATTGCCAGGCCGCCACCGAACCACAGGATGGGGGCGGCGCCGACGGTCATGATGATGCCCAGCTTCCAACAATACCAAACCGCTTCGCGCACGCGATCCGCGTCTCCCGCGCCGAAGTTTTGCGCTGCAATTGGTAGCAGCGCGCCGGTCATACCCAGAACAGGCAGCAGCAGGATTTGTTCGATCCGCAGCGCAATCCCATAGGCGGCAATAGCGTGGCCACCAAACTGGCTGAGCGCGAATTGCACCACGAAACCCGAAATGAACAGAACCGTAAATGACAGCGATGTGGGGGCCATCTGGCTGAGAATGTTGCGGTATGTCGCTAGGTTCATTCGCAATTCAGCCAGAACGACGTTTTGCGCCACACGCACCTTCAGGACTGCGCGCAGCACAAACAGCATGACGCCGGTTTGCGACAGGATCGTTGCCAGCGCGATGCCGTTAAACCCCATGGCGGGGATCAGACCGGGCAGGCCATAGATGAACAACGGGTTCAGGCCGATATTGGCGACAAAGGCACCAATCATCGCGCGCTGCATCGTCACGCTGTCGCCGTGGGCCTGTAGAATGCCATTGCCTGCAAAGGCCAGCAGGAACCCGGGCAGGGCGGCCAACAGCCAGTAGAAATAGCCCGTGCCAGCATCGCGGTAGGCCCCGGGTTCTGATACCAACGTGATCAACGCAGGGCCGATCAATGCACCTATGATAATCAGCAAAACGGTGGTGGTGACGGCAAAGGACAGCCCCTGCATGATGAAACGACGCGCCTCTGCATCGTCTTTTTGACCACGCGCATTGCCCACCAGCGCGCCCATGGCGGATCCGATACCGAACCCGACCGACATCAGAATGAAAAACGCCTGAAACCCGATGGCCATCCCGGCCTGTGCATCGGTCGAGATCTGACCGGCAAAGTAGACGTCCACCACGTTATAGAGCGTAGAAAACAACATCCCCATGGCCGCAGGAACGGCAAGGGTACGGAAGTGGCCTGAAATCGGCCCTGTGGTCAGATCAATATCGCGCATGGTCTGCATGTACACTGCCCCATGGTAATGTCCAGCGTTTGATCAGGTAGGGAAGGGCGCAGGTGCGCTGCGCTGGGCACATTGCCCAAGGTGTCGCAGCCGTTCGGTGCAGAATTTTGTTGACTTGGCGCAGCGGCGAAATTATGCGCCGCGAAACGCCGTGCATATGGTGCGCGCATTTGGAGAGACCGACAGATGAAATGGCTTCATCTTCACAACGCCGGACAGATCGAACCCGCGTAGTCTAACGCGGCTTTGCGGCCGTGCGCTCTCTCTCCTAAACTTCCATATAATCTGTAAAGGTGTGTTCTCATGACCCATGAACAGCCCCTTTCCGCCAATCTTTACGGTCTTGACCGTTGGGGCAAAGGCCTCTTGTCCGCGTTGCCAAATGGTGACGTGGCCCTGTGTGATCCGGCGCACCCTGACGCGCCGCCGATCAGCCTGCCAGAGATTATGCAGGATCTGCAGCAACGCGGCATCGCCAGCCCGCTGGTTCTGCGCGTCAAAAGTTTCCTCGAGGCTGAGATCCGCACCCTGAACGAGGGCTTTGCCGAGGCGATCCAGCGCACCGGCTACCGCGCGCCCTATCGCGGTGTGTTCCCGATCAAGGTGAACCAGCAGGCGCAGGTGGTGGACCGCATTGTCGAATTTGGCCGCCAATACGATTACGGGCTGGAAGCAGGATCGAAACCGGAACTTGTGATCGCGCTGGCGCACCGTCTGTCCCGCGATGCGCTGATCGTTTGTAATGGGGTCAAGGATGCTGAGTTCATCCGTCTGGCGATCCTGTCGCGCCGTCTGGGGTTCAATACGGTTATCGTACTGGAAAGCCCCAAAGAGGCCGAGATCGTCATTGAGGTCGCGCGCGAATTGGGCATGGACCCGCTGCTGGGTGTGCGGGTTAAACTGACCAACCAGATCAGCGGCAAGTGGGAGAGCAGTTCCGGCGACCGCTCTGCCTTTGGGATGAACACCGACCAGCTGATGCGGGTGGTGGACCGTTTGCGGGACGAGGGTCTGCTGCATTGCCTGAAACTGCAACACTCTCACCTTGGGTCGCAGGTGCCGGACGTGAACGACGTGCGCCGCGCCGCGACAGAGGCGTGTCGGTACTTTACCGAACTGACGGGCGAGGGCGTGCCGCTGACCCATCTGGATCTGGGCGGCGGTCTGGGGGTGGATTACACCGGCGAAAAACGCGCTAGCGAAAACTCCATCAACTATTCGATGGCCGAATATGCCACCGCCGTGGTCGAAACCGTCGCCTACGCGATGGATGAGGCAGAGGTAGACCACCCTGTGTTGGTCACCGAAAGCGGGCGTGCTGTATCGGCCACCTCGTCGATGCTGATTTTCGACGTTCTGGAAAGCACGCTCTACGATGCGCCCGATGCGCCGGATGTGCAGCCCGATGATCACCACCTGCTGGCCGATCTGGCAGCGGTGTCGGGCTATCTGGTCGCGGACCGTGTGCAGGAATGTTGGAACGACGCGCGGTTTTACCGCGATGAGCTGCGCGCGCTGTTCCGCCGTGGCTATGTGGACCTGCGCCAGATGGCGCGGGCGGAGCGCATCTATCTGAACCTAATGGCGCGTATCAAGGATATTGCCCGCACCGCCGAAGCGAACAGCGAGCTGGACAAAGAACTGCAGAAGATCGCAGATGTGTATCACTGCAACTTCTCCGTCTTTCAGTCACTGCCGGATGTTTGGGCGATTGACCAACTGCACCCGATTGTGCCGCTGCAAATGCTGGGTCAGGAACCGGACCGTCGCGCGGTTCTGTCGGACATCACCTGCGACAGTGATGGCAAACTGGATCAGTTCATTCTGGACGGTGAAATCGCGCCGTCGCTGCCGGTGCATTCCTTGCCAGAGGATCGGCCCTATTACCTTGGTGTCTTCTTCGTTGGCGCCTATCAGGAAACGCTGGGCGATTTGCACAACCTCTTTGGAGACACCAACGTGGTGACCATCGACCTGCGCCCGGATGGCGGTTTTGACCTCTTGCACGAACAAGAGGGCGACACCATCGCCGAGGTGCTTTCCTACGTGGAATACGATCCCGCCGACTGCCTCGCTGCCTTCCGCAAGATGGTGGATGAGGCGATTTCCGCCGGTGGCCTGAAGGCCAGCGACCGCAAGACATTGATCGGGGCCTATCGCGACTCGATGAATGGCTATACCTATTTTGAATGACCCCCTGTGAGGGCAAACGCTCGAGGAGAGACTGATGGGCAAAACACTTGTTGTAGGGGCCGGCGGCGTAAGCCATGCAGCCGTGCACAAAATGGCAATGAATGCGGATATTTTTACCGATATCACGCTGGCCAGCCGCACCAAATCCAAATGCGATGCCATCGCCGCCAGCGTCAAGGAACGCACCGGCGTAGAGATCAAGACCGCCGCGCTCGACGCCTATAAGGTTGCCGACACTGTTGCGCTGATCAAGGAAACCGGCGCCGAAATTCTGGTGAACCTGGCGCTGCCCTATCAAGACCTCGTGCTGATGGATGCCTGCCTTGAGGCGGGGTGCCACTACCTCGACACCGCAAACTATGAGCCCGAGGATGTGGCCAAGTTTGAATACCACTGGCAGTGGGCCTATCAGGACAAGTTCAAAGAGGCCGGCCTGACCGCGATCCTCGGCTCTGGCTTTGATCCGGGTGTGACCTCGGTGTTTGCGACTTGGCTGAAAAAGCACAAGCTGGACACCATTCGCCAGATCGACATTCTGGACGCCAACGGCGGGTCGAATGATCAGGAATTTGCCACCAACTTCAACCCAGAGATCAACCTGCGCGAAGTGCTGGCAGAGGTGCGTCATTGGGAAGGCGGCGAATGGAAAACCAGCCCGGCGATGACCACCAAGGTCGAGTTCGACTTCCCCGCCATCGGCAACAAGAACATGTACCTGATGTATCACGAGGAACTGGAGAGCCTGTCGACCCACTTCCCCGAGATTGAGCGCGCCCGTTTCTGGATGACCTTTGGTGATGCCTACATCATGCACGCCAAAGTGCTGGAAAACGTCGGCATGACCCGCATTGATCCGGTGGTGCATGATGGTCAGGAAATCATCCCGATCCAGTTCCTGAAAACCCTGCTGCCCGATCCCGGTGATCTGGGTGCGGAAACTAAGGGCAAGGCCTGCATCGGCGATATCGCTACAGGTCAGGCCAAAGATGGTTCGGGTGAAAAGACCTATTACATCTACAACATCTGCGACCACGAAGAGTGCTATGCCGAGGTTGGATCGCAGGCCGTGTCCTACACCACCGGCGTGCCCGCAATGATCGGTGCGGCGCAGGTGTTGAAGGGCAATTGGGTCCAGCCGGGCGTGTGGAACATGGAGCAGCTCGATCCCGACAACTTCATGGATATGCTCAACGAACATGGCCTGCCGTGGCAGGTGCATGAACTGGATGGGCCTGTTGACTTCTGACTTGGGTCGCCCCAATTAACCATCGTTTCGCCCACGTGTTTTTGTGGGCGGAACAGACCGCCGTCCCCCCTGCATCGCCAATCTGGTGATGTCGGCGCGTCTTCCCCTAACACTCACCTGCTGCCGGTGCGCCGGCGCCTTTTCGGACCTTTGACAATGACCGAAATCATGACCACCCAAGCCGGCGATGCCGGTGCGTTTCAACGATTTGACCTAAACCGGGTGCCAACCCCGTGTTTTGTCGTGGATGAAGCGGCGATTGAACGCAATTTGCGTGTCCTTCAGGATGTTTCCCACCGCTCGGGTGCGCGTATCCTGTTGGCATTGAAGGCGTTTTCCATGTTCTCTCTGGCGCCTTTGGTGTCGCGCTATCTGTCGGGCACCTGTGCCAGTGGCCTGTTCGAAGCACGCCTTGGCCGCGAAGAATACGGCGGAGAGGTCACCAGCTACTGCGCCGCCTACAAAGCGCAGGATATGGCGGACATCCTTGATCTGTCCGACCATGTGATCTTCAACACGCCCGCACAGAAAGATCGCTTTCTGGCGGACGCACAGGCGGCAGGTGTGCAAATCGGTTTGCGGGTCAATCCTGAACATTCCGAGGGCGAGATTGCCAAATATGATCCCTGCGCGCCGGGATCGCGTCTGGGCACGCCCGTGTCGCAGCTGACGCCAGAAGCGCTGGAAGGTGTGCATGGCATTCACATGCACACCCTGTGCGAACAGGGGTTTGAGCCGCTGGAACGCACGTGGTCTGCAGTTGAAGAACAGCTGCGCCCCTATCTGGGACAGATCAAATGGATCAACTTCGGCGGTGGACACCATATCACCCGTGGTGACTATGATCGTGACGGGCTGGTACATTTCATTCAGGATATTCGCGCGACCTATGGTGTTGATGTCTATTTGGAACCCGGTGAAGCAGTGGCGCTGGATGCGGGCATTCTGGTGGGTGAGGTTCTGGACCTGCACCACAACAGCATGAACCTGGCGATCACTGACATTTCGGCCACCTGCCACATGCCCGATGTGATCGAGGCACCCTATCGTCCCGCCATGCTGAATGAGGCGGCAGAGGGCGCGCGCTATCGTTTTGGCGGGCAGTCCTGTCTGGCGGGGGATGTGATCGGTGACTACGTTTGGGCCGACGCCCCGCAGGTCGGGCAACGCTTCGCCTTTCTTGATCAGGCGCATTACTCGATGGTGAAAACCAACACCTTCAACGGTGTACCGTTACCTGCCATAGCCTTGTGGAACAGCGACACCGATGATCTGAAAATGATCCGTGAATTTACCTATGACGACTTTAAGGAAAGGCTGTCCTAAGCGATGAGCACCTCTACCTTCCTCGACAGTGAGTTGAGTGGCGATGAACGCGGCGCGGATGCGCGGTTTCATGTGATCCCGGTGCCACTGGAACGTACGGTATCGTATGGTTCTGGCACCGTGGGTGGGCCCGCCGCGATCCTTGAGGCATCTGACGAATTGGAACGCCTGTGTGCGGGCTGGGAACCCTGTGCGCAGGGCATCCATACGCTGCCGTCTGTGGATTGCGACGGCCCACTGCCAGAGGTGATGGAGCGTATCGCTGCCACCACCGAGGGCGTGGTGAAGGCAGGCAAGCTGCCGGTCACGCTGGGTGGGGAACATTCGCTCAGCTACGGGGCGGTGATGGGCGTGGCCCGTGCGCTGGGCCAGCCGATTGGGATTGTGCAAATCGACGCCCACGCAGATCTGCGCATTGCCTATCAGGGCGAAAAGCATTCGCATGCCTCTGTGATGCATCTGTTGGCCGAAGAGGGCGTGCGTCTGGCGCAGTTCGGCGTGCGTGCCCTGTGCCCGCAAGAGGCAGAGAGCCGTGTTCAAAACAATGTTTTCTTCGTCGATGCTGAGGAACTGGTGACAGGCAACATCCACGCTGTCGATCTGCCAGAGGATTTCCCCGAACTCGTTTACGTTAGCTTTGACGTAGATGGCCTGGACCCTAGCCAGATGCCCGCGACCGGCACGCCTGTGCCCGGTGGCTTGCAGTTCTATCAGGCGCTGCATCTTGTTGAAAATGCTCTGAAAGGGCGCCGTTGTGTTGGTCTGGATGTGGTGGAACTGGCGCCCAATGGCGATGCAGCCTGGGACTTTACCGCGGCACAGATCACCTACCGTTTGATGGCGGCCTGCGGCGCCTAAATCATCCTATAGCAGCATTTCGAAGGCGGCCCTTTGGGTCGCCTTTTTGTTTGCGCATAATGCTGTGCCGAAAATAGATAACCATCTGTTTTTGTCGGATAAATTGGGAGGATTTTGCCAATTTGGCTACGCGCCGTAATCCGGCGTCTTTGGGTCGTGACTGAGCGGTGCAAGGGCGCGTGGGTGGCGCATTTAGGCAGCAGAATGGCGTAAACCGTAATCTGACCCTGCGTCGGGTATGGTAGGCTAATGCAAATATCTACGTTGCAACCAGCAAAATACACACACGCAAGTGCGGACGGGAGGTCACAACATGTCGTTGGATGACGCGGGCATCTGGAAATCCGGCAAAGGCAAAGGTCGTCACACGACCAAAGGCCGCCAGTTGGATGATAAAGCCCATGGCGAGGTTCTCGCCCTTTTGGGGGACCGCCCCCGCAATCGCGATCTGCTGATCGAGTTTCTGCACCTCATCCAGGACGAATACGGCCATCTGAGCGCGGCGCATATGCGTGCGCTGGCAGAGGAAATGCGCCTCGCCATGTCCGAGATCTATGAGGTTGCAACCTTCTACGCGCATTTCGACGTGGTGAAAGAGGGCGAAACTCCGCCGCCCGCGCTGACCATCCGTGTGTGCGACAGCCTGTCGTGTGAAATGGCCGGTGCCCAGCAACTGAAACAAGCACTGGAAGACGGTCTGGACCCGTCCGAAGTCCGCGTTCTGCGCGCGCCCTGCATGGGCCGTTGCGACACCGCGCCGGTTCTGGAGCTGGGTCACCACCACATCGACAACGCCACCCCTGAAAAGGTGCAGGCGGCGATTGCGGCGAACCATACCCATGCGGATATTCCCGATTATCAGGACATGGCGGCCTATCAGGCGGATGGCGGCTACGCCACGCTGAAGCAGCTGCGCGAAACCGGCAATTGGGAAGAGGTGCAGGAAACTGTATTGTCGTCCGGCCTGCGTGGTCTGGGCGGCGCTGGCTTCCCGTCGGGTCGCAAATGGGGCTTTGTGCGTGCCAACGAAGGTCCGCGTTATCTGGCCGTCAACGGGGACGAAGGCGAACCGGGCACCTTCAAGGATCGCTACTACCTTGAGCGCACGCCGCATCTGTTCCTTGAGGGCATGCTGATCGCCGCTTGGGCGGTTGAGGCAGAGAAAGCCTTCATCTACATGCGTGATGAATATCCTGCCGTGCTGGAAATCCTGCGTCGTGAAATTGCAGAACTGGAAACCGCTGGCATCGTGGAACCGGGCTACATCGACCTGCGTCGCGGGGCAGGGGCCTACATCTGCGGCGAAGAAAGCGCGATGATTGAAAGCATCGAGGGCAAGCGCGGCATCCCGCGTCACCGCCCGCCGTTTGTGGCGCAGGTGGGTATCTTTGGCGCGCCGACCTTGGTGCATAACGTTGAAACCCTCTACTGGGTGGCCAAAATCTGCCGCGAAGGCCCAGAGGTGATGAACAGCGTGGAGAAAAACGGTCGTAAGGGCCTGCGCTCTTACTCCGTCTCTGGCCGCGTGAAGAACCCCGGCGTGCATCTGCTGCCTGCGGGCTCCACCATCGACGACTTGATCGCGGCCTGCGGTGGCATGGCAGACGGTCATGTGTTCAAGGCCTATCAGCCGGGTGGCCCGTCCTCCGGTCTGTTGCCAGCCAGCATGAATGATATTCCGCTGGACTTTGACACGCTGCAACCGCATGGCACCTTTATCGGTTCCGCTGCTGTTGTTGTCCTCTCTGAGGCAGACAGCGCCCGTGAAGCGGCGTTGAACATGCTGCGCTTCTTCGAGGATGAAAGCTGCGGTCAGTGCACGCCCTGCCGCGTTGGCTGTGAAAAAGCAGTGAAGCTGATGCAGGCCGACCGCTGGGATCAATCCCTGCTGGAAGAGCTGTGCACCACCATGGGCGACGCGTCGATCTGTGGTCTGGGTCAGGCCGCGCCGAACCCGATCCGTTTGACCATGAAACACTTTGCAGATGAGGTCTGAGGGATGAGCGACCAAATCACATTCACCCTCGACGGGGAAGAAGTCACCGCAGATCGCGGTATGACCATTTGGGAAGTGGCTAATGGCCGTGGGCTGAAAATCCCGCACCTGTGCCACAAGCCGCAGCCGGGCTATCGCCCCGACGGCAACTGCCGCGCCTGTATGGTCGAGATTGAGGGCGAGCGCACGCTGGCGGCCTCTTGTATCCGTGAACCTGCCGAAGGCATGGTTGTCACCACCAATTCAAATCGCGCCGAAACCGCCCGTAAAATGGTGGTAGAGATGCTGGTCACCGACCAGCCCACGCGTGAAGAAGCGCACGATAAATCCTCGCACCTGTGGGACATGGCGGATGCCACCGGCATCGACACCAGCCGCTTCCCCAAACTGGAAGACGGCCGCATTCCGCTGCTGGATGACAGCCACGTTGCGATGAGCGTCAACCTTGATGCCTGCATCCAGTGTGGTCTGTGTGTCCGCGCATGCCGTGAGGTTCAGGTGAACGACGTGATCGGCATGTCTGGCCGTGGCCATGACGCCTATCCCACCTTCGACTTCGCTGACCCGATGGGCGACAGTTCCTGTGTGGCCTGTGGCGAATGTGTTCAGGCCTGCCCCACCGGCGCGTTGATGCCGTCGTCGGTTGTGGACGAAAACCAGCAGGGCGACAGCGCCGATTTCGACAGCGAAACCGAAAGTGTCTGCCCCTTCTGTGGTGTGGGCTGTAAGGTCTCGCTTAAGGTGAAAGACGGCAAGGTCAAGTATGTTGAGGGCATCAACGGCCCCGCAAACGAAGGCCGTCTATGTGTGAAAGGTCGCTTTGGCTTTGACTACATCCACCATGAACACCGCCTGACCAAACCGCTGATCCGTCGCGACGACGCACCGGCCAAGGGTCTGAACGTCGATCCCGGCAACCTGATGACCCACTTCCGCGAAGCAACGTGGGAAGAGGCGATGGAAAAGGCTGCGGGCGGTCTGTCCAAACTGCGTCAGGCGCACGGTGGTGCCTCGGTTGCGGGCTTTGGCTCGGCCAAGTGCACCAACGAAGAGGCGTATCTGTTCCAGAAGCTGATCCGTCAGGGCTTCAAGCACAACAACGTCGACCACTGCACCCGTCTGTGCCACGCATCTTCGGTTGCGGCGCTGATCGAAAACGTGGGTTCCGGCGCGGTAACCGCGACCTTTAACGAGATTGAAAACGCCGATGTGGCGATCGTTATTGGCTGTAACCCGCTGGAAAACCACCCGGTTGCGGCGACCTACTTCAAGCAGTTCACCAAACGCGGCGGCAAGTTGATCGTGATGGATCCGCGCGCGCAGGGCCTCAAGCGCTTTGCCTATCAGACGCTGCAATTCCGCCCCGGGGCGGACGTCAGCATGCTGAACGCGATCTGTAACGTGATCGTCGAAGAGGGGCTGTATGATCAGCAGTACATCGACGCTTACACTGAAAACTGGGACGCTGAAAAAGAGCACCTGAAAGACTTCACCCCCGAAGCGATGGAAGAGATCTGCGGCATCAAGCCCGATGTCATCCGCGACGTTGCCCGCACCTTTGCTGGTGCAAAATCGGCGATGATCTTCTGGGGTATGGGCGTCAGCCAGCACATTCACGGCACCGACAACTCGCGCTGCCTGATTTCGCTGGCACTGATGACTGGTCAGGTGGGTCGTCCGGGCACCGGTCTGCACCCGCTGCGTGGTCAGAACAACGTACAGGGCGCGTCTGACGCGGGCCTGATCCCGATGTTTGTGCCGGATTACCGTTCGGTCGAAGATGACGCGGTCCGCGAAGACATCTTTGGTGTCTGGGGCCGGGATGAAGATTGGTCGAACAAACGCGGTCTGACCGTGACCGAGATTGTCGATCAGGCCTACGCGGGCAACGTGAAGGGGATGTATATCCTGGGTGAAAACCCGGCGATGTCGGACCCTGATGCCGAACACGCGCGCGAAGCCTTTGCCAAGCTGGAACATCTGGTGGTGCAGGACATCTTCCTGACCGAAACCGCGTGTTTTGCCGATGTGATCCTGCCTGCCTCGGCGCTCTATGAGAAGAACGGCACGGTGTCGAACACCAACCGTCAGGTTCAGCGCGTTCGTCCTGCCGTCACCCCGCCGGGTGAAGCGCGCGAGGATTGGGCGATCACCGTTGAACTGGCGCAGCGTCTGGGCCTCGATTGGGGCTACACCGACGTGTCGCAGGTGTTTGGCGAGATGAAGAAGGTGATGAAGTCGCTGAACAACATCACCTGGGAGCGTCTGAAAACCGAAACCGTGACCTACCCGTCGCTCAGCCCCGAAGATCCGGGTCAGGCTGTGGTATTCGGTGATGGCTTCCCCCGTGCAGGTGGGCGCGCGCGCTTTACCCCCGCGGCTGTCATCGCACCGGATGAGGCGCCGGATGCGGATTACCCGATGATCATGACCACCGGTCGTCAGCTGGAACACTGGCACACCGGGTCGATGACCCGCCGGTCCAAGGTTCTGGACGCGGTCGAACCCGAAGCGAACTGTTCGCTGCACCCCAAAACCCTGCGCCGCCTTGGCGTGCAGCCGGGGGATATGGTGCGCCTCAGCACGCGCCGTGGCTCGATCGAGATCATGGCCCGTGCCGACCGCGCGGTGGCAGAGGATATGGTGTTCGTGCCCTTCGCCTATGTTGAGGCAGCGGCAAACATCCTGACCAACCCCGCGCTGGACCCCTACGGCAAGATCCCGGAGTTCAAATTCTCCGCTGTGCGGGTCGAAGCGGTGCAAAAGATCGCCGCTGAATAACGCAGCCGCAGTTTTGGTGAATGACAAAAAGGCCGGGGATTTCCCCGGCCTTTTCTTTGTCCGCTGGCCGCTCAGACGCTGCGGCTTCCTTTTTCTTGCCTCAATTTAGTATCAAAAGTAAGTTAATTGCCGACGAAAGTATGTGGCGCTACTACTGCGATCCAATTTTGGGGTCGCATTTTTATGAGGGAAGATCGTCAATGCATTTGCTTTATATGATGCGGTATTCGTTTTTTGGGCAATCTGGTTGGCAAAGTGATGCCAGCCGCGATCCAGGAAAATTGTTTGACCCAAAGCGTTTGGATGAACGCGAGTATTTTCTGCGCAAGGTTTCTTTGGCATCGTTGCGGGATCAAACGGACCCTGATTTCAACGTCATCATCCTGTCATCGACGCTTATGCCGCAGCAGTATCAGGACCGGCTGAAGGACATCTGCGACGATATGTTGGGCGCACGGGCGCATGTGATTTTCCGCGATCCCGAAAGCGCTGCCGGCGCGTTTGAGGCCTATCGCAAGAAAACCTTCAACCGATATACCTACAGTGCGCAAGTCGTGTTGGATGATGATGATGCTGTCGGGGTTGATTTTACCGCGGATTTGCGCGGCGAAGCACAGGCTGCGTTGACCCTGCGTAAGGCGGACCAACCGAACTATGTGTTCTTATCATGGCCTCGTGGTGTAACCGCTGAATTTCAGAACGGCGATCTGAAACTGATCCCGCGCAATGTGCCTGCGAACAATCAGGGGCTAACCGTGGTGGCACCGACAGACAGCCGTCGTAGCCCGTTCCGTGTGGCCCATCACAAGGTTCTGGAACGCCGTCCTGTTCGGGTGATCCACACGCTGGAGCCGCATTATCTGCGCGCTGTTCATAACAGCAATGACAGTCTGGGCCGTCGGCCCAAGACCTCTGTCAGCGAAGAGGACATGCCGCGCCTTTATAAGACTTTCCCACTGTTGAAAGACTTGGGAGACGACTGGCGCCTGCCGTTCAGCGACCAGACGGTCGCGCAACCAATCGCGGCAGAGTAGGGCGCGACCATCGGGGGTAGGCCCCATTACCAACGAAAAACGCGGCCCCAAATGAGGACCGCGTTTTCTATTTTTTGAGACACTGCTTATTCAGCAGCGTATTTCGTCAGATTTTCATCTTCGAGCATCTTTTGCACCTGTGCAGCCATTTCGGGGCTCAGCTGTGACAGATCGAAATCTGCCATCGCTTCGGCCATCGCTGCATTGTTGCTGCGCAACTTGAACCGGCCCAGTTGCGCCCGCATCAGGTTAGTCGAAGAGGACAGTTGTTCCGCCCCAGATGCCAGCGACGACGATTCCGAGTCAGTCGTCGCAGCCGTGCCAGCGATTTCTGCAACAGAGTTGGAAATATGGCTGACCGCAGATTGCTGTTCGCGGGTGGCGACGTTGATTTCACCGACCAGCGACTTTACGTCATCAAACGCATCCGACAGCGACTGGAACGAGGTGTCCATCTCGTTGGCGATTTTGACGCCTTCTTGGATGGCTTGGCTCGAATCTTCGATCAGCGACGTCGTTTCCTGAGCTGCCTTGGCAGAGCGACCGGCAAGGTTGCGCACCTCTTGGGCGACCACGGCAAAGCCACGACCATATTGACCCGCGCGCGCTGCTTCTACTGCAGCATTGAGAGCCAAGAGGTTGGTTTGGAACGCAATTTCGTCGATCACTTTGTTGATCGAAGCAATCGAACGCGCCTTGGAATCGATGCCATCCATCGCGCTGAGAAGGCTGGCCATCGTTTCACTGCCTTCGGTCGCTGTCTGGCTTGCGGAGTTTGCAACCTCATGGGCGCGGGTCGCCGCGTCAGAGGTGGCGCGCACCATGCTTTCGGTTTCGTCAAAGGACGACGAAATTTCGTCAATCGCTTGGCTGGCCCGTTCTGCGCTGGTCGATAGGGTGCCCGAAGAGGTCGATACCATTTCCGATGATTTCGACACCTCCTGAATTTGGGTGTTCAATTCGCCCAGGATGTTGCTTAGCGCGCCAAAGGCGTGATCGAAGGTTTCCATAACCGACAGGAATTCACCGCGCAGGCCGTCGGTATGAATTTCGACAGCCAGATCGCCAGCTACAATTGCTTCGGATGCTTTGCGGATTTCGTTGGTGATAGTGCGGAAACTGTCACGCACGTGGTCGATGCCTTCGTTCACCGCTGCTTTGTCGCCCGGGAACTGTTCGATCTGGAAGTCAAAATCACCCGCAGCAAAGGCTTCGGCGGCGCCTGCCATACATTGCTGGATGTACATGTGGCCCTTGACCATTTTGTTCACTGCTTCGGACACTTCGCTCAGGCTGTCGGGGTAGCTGGCGGCATCAATAAAGACGCGTGTGTTTCCCTGTTCATGGGCATCGCCCATGGCCTTCACTTCGGCCAGGAAGTTGTTCAGATCTTCGCGCACCTGACGTTCGGCGGTGCGGTCCTGCCATTCCACAACAACGGCATCCAGCGTCCCGTCCTCTTTGAGGTTGGGGGAGGCATGGAACGCCAGATGGGTGCTGCCGATTTTGAACTTGCCCAGATGGGTATCGCTCATCGCAGCGATGATTTTGTGCTGATAAGCAGGGTTCTTGTGGAACACATCGACTTTTTTGCCGACGATGTCATCGGCTACAAAATCGGGAAGGTCGCTCTGAATATCGAGTTCCAACCGCTTGAACATTTCGAACGCGACGGAATTCGCATAACGGATGACCAGTTGGTTGTCGCAGACCATAATCGGGCTGCTGAGGTGTTCATAAGCAGCATAAGCTGTCTGTTTGGACAGTTCGCTGGTGTCGGTCACGGTGGGGTCTACTGTGGACATCATTTATCTTTCTGAACTGGTTACTTTGGCGAAAGACGCGCTGTAAGTGATAACGGCATGCTTATCGAAGATATTAGCGCTCAGGCGGTATGCCGTTTGGTTTTTCGCGGCACCTATTCCTTTGAGATATGGCCTAGGCATCCGTTAGGGGGATGTTGGCGATAGCAGGGTAGGAAAACCGCCGCCTGCGGGGCTGGAATTTGTTTTTCCGCCCTTCTGCCAAGGTACATTAGCCTTAAAGCGTAGACATGGGCCGCCCGTTGGTCTATCGCAGGCGCCAAATTACCGGTGGTACACAGGGGATCTCACGATGAGCCAGGGCAAGAACGGTCTGACCTACGCAGACGCAGGTGTGGATATTGATGCAGGCAACGCACTGGTCGATCGGATCAAACCGGCTGCCAAACGCACCGCGCGCTCCGGTGTGATGGCAGGTCTGGGGGGCTTCGGTGCGCTGTTTGACCTGAAGGACGCAGGCTACAAAGACCCCATTCTGGTTGCCGCCACCGACGGTGTGGGCACCAAGCTGCGTATCGCGATTGACACTGGCAACGTCGACACCATTGGCATCGATCTGGTGGCCATGTGCGTCAATGATCTGGTCTGTCAGGGCGCAGAGCCCTTGTTGTTCCTCGACTACTTTGCCACGGGCAAACTGGAACTGGACAGCGCGACCCGCATCATCAATGGCATCGCTGCTGGCTGCGAACAATCCGGCTGTGCGCTGATTGGTGGGGAAACCGCCGAAATGCCCGGCATGTATAGCGAAGGTGACTTTGACCTTGCCGGTTTTGCTGTTGGTGCAATGGAACGCGGTGCGGATCTGCCTGTTGATGTGAAAGCGGGCGATGTTCTGCTGGGCCTGGGGTCCAATGGCGTCCACTCCAACGGCTATTCGCTGGTGCGCAAACTGGTCGAAGTGTCTGGCCTTGGCTGGGACGCGACCTGCCCGTGGGATGACAGCCAAACGCTGGGCGCCGCGCTGCTGGCGCCGACCCGTCTGTATGTGAAACAGGTGCTGGACGCGATCCGCGCAGGCGGCGTGCATGCGCTGGCCCACATCACTGGCGGTGGTCTGACTGAAAACCTGCCGCGCGTTCTGCCTGATGATCTGGGTGCGACCATTGATCTGGGCGCGTGGGATCTGCCGCCTGTGTTCAAATGGCTGGCCGCAACCGGCGGCATGGAAGAGGCAGAAATCCTCAAAACCTTCAACTGCGGCATCGGCATGATCCTTGTTGTGGATGAGGCAGAGGCAGAGGCGCTGACCAAAGTGCTGGAAGCCGCTGGCGAAACCGTCACCAAACTGGGCGCGATCACCACCACGCCGGGCGTTGCCTATGAGGGGTCGCTGCTGTGAGCAAACGGGTCGCGCTGCTGATTTCGGGCGGCGGCTCGAATATGGTGAAACTGGTCGAAAGCATGCAGGGCGATCACCCTGCACGCGCCGTCCTTGTTGGGTCCAACGATCCCGAGGCAGGCGGTTTGAAAAAGGCGGCTGCGATGGGCGTGCCCACCTTCGCCGTTGATCACCGCCCCTACAAAGGTGACCGTGCCGCGTTTGAGGCAGAGCTGCAGCGCCAGTTGGAAGAGGCGCAGCCAGATATCATCTGTCTGGCGGGCTTCATGCGGGTGCTGACCGAAGGGTTTGTGCGCAATTGGGAAGGACGGATGCTGAACATCCACCCGTCGCTGCTGCCCAAATACAAGGGGCTGCACACCCACCAACGCGCGCTGGATGCGGGCGACGACGTCGCTGGCTGCACCGTGCATCTGGTGACGCCGGAATTGGACGATGGCCCGATCCTGGGACAGGCGCGGGTTCCGGTGCAGGCAGGCGATACTGCCGATACGCTGGCCGCACGGGTGCTTGTGCAGGAACACAAACTATACCCTGCCGTATTGCGCCGCTTTGTCAGCGGAGATCAGACGCTGCTGACCCTTGATTGACCCTTACACCGCACGCCTTTCCATTCGCGACCGAATGGCGTAAGGCTGCCGCAGCTTGGCCAACAGGCCCAAGCATTTCCTGCGGGATGAGCCCGCACCCACCAGAATGAGGCGAAAGCACTCTATGAAAACGATTACCACGACCGCAGAGCTGGCCACATATTGCGAAGAGGCCCGCAAACACCCGTATGTGACGGTCGACACCGAATTCCTGCGCGAACGCACCTATTATTCCAAACTGTGCCTCGTGCAGCTGGCCATGCCCGGCACAACTGATGACAACGCTGTGCTGGTGGATCCGCTGGCCGATGGCATTTCGGTTGCGCCGCTCTTGGAGCTGTTCAAAGACACCAATGTGGTCAAAGTGTTCCACGCTGCGCGTCAGGATCTTGAGATCTTCTTTGTTGAGGCGGGCGTGTTTCCTGAACCGCTGTTTGACACGCAGGTTGCGGCGATGGTCTGCGGCTTTGGCGAACAGGTGGGCTATGAAACGCTGGTGCGCAAAATCGCCAAGCAAAGCCTTGATAAGACATCACGTTTCACCGACTGGTCGCGTCGCCCGCTGACCGATGCGCAAAAGAAGTATGCGCTGGCAGATGTGACGCACCTGCGGATGATCTACGAATACCTGTCGGCTGAGTTGGAAAAGACTGGCCGTGACGCTTGGGTGCGTGAAGAGCTGCGCATTCTGACCAACCCCGACACCTATATCATCCAGCCTGAAGATGCGTGGAAACGGGTCAAAACCCGCACCACCAGCGGCAAGTTTCTGGCCGTTGTGCGTGAATTGGCCAAGTTCCGCGAAGGCTACGCGCAGCAGCGCAACATCCCACGTTCGCGCGTGTTCAAGGATGACGCGCTGGTCGAACTGGCTTCGACTAAACCTGGGAACATGCAGGATCTGGGGCGTTCGCGCCTGTTGCTGCGTGAGGCCCGCAAAGGTGACATTGCCGAAGGTATTCTGGCCGCCGTTAAGGCGGGCGTGAACTGCCCCGCCGATCAATTGCCGAAACCCGACACCAGCCGTGACAAGCTGCAGGTGAACCCTGCGCTGGCCGACCTGCTGCGCGTCCTGTTGAAGGCCAAGACCGAAGACGCGGGCGTTGCATCGCGCCTGATTGCACCCGCATCGGATCTCGACGCTATCGCCGCTGGCGTGCGTGACGTGCCTGCCCTGCAGGGGTGGCGCAAAGAGGTGTTCGGCAGCGACGCCCTGCGCCTATGCAACGGTGAAGTGGCACTGGCCGCCAAGGGCAAATCGATCAAGTTGATTAACCTCTGATTGAGCCACAAATCAGAAACACGAAAGGGGCCATGCGGCCCCTTTTTTATTGCGCGGATTGTCGGTGGCAGGTCAGCGGCGGCTGGCCAATGCGTTGTTCTGACCGCGCACCTCGATGCTGCGCACACGCGCCAGTGCCTGATCGCTGACAAAACTGGCGGCGGTGATCAGGCGGGTGCGTTCATTGCCAACCTTGCCCGGTGTGCGGGTGCGCTGCTCTTCGGTGACGGCGCGCAGTTCATAGACCAGAACGCCATCAATGGGCGCACCATCGTTCAGCGCTTCCAGGCGAACATCATGGCTACCCTGCGCCGCGGCAACGCCGGTCACACGCACAACAGCCCCACCAGGGATACGCTCTACCTTCATCGATTTGATGTCCGCGACCAACAGGCCCTTGTAGGTGGTGTCACGGGCCGTGATACGGCTACGTTCGGGGATCAGCGGGTTGACCTCTGGGCGGGCGGGGTCAGGCGCTTCGACTGTGGTGGCGCTGCCGAACCAGTTCAGCGGGTTCAGACGCGACTGCCCACATCCTGCCAGCACCACAGAAGAAATCAGAAGAACCGAAAGAGATTTATACATGTGGTCTACCAGTGGCTGCCTGTGATCGCTTTCTTTCTGGGTTATCCTATTGCGGCGCACTTGAAAAGTGGCTTGCACGCTTTGGCGTCACAGCCATTGATTTGCACTGGTATTTGCGCTGGTTTCCGCTGGACCTTTGGCGGTGTGCAGCCTAACTCAGTCGGGTAACACGAAAGCCCGAAGCAGGAGAGTGCGATGGCAGCCGCCGCATTTGAGGAAATTGTCGAAGACTTTGAATTTCTGGACGATTGGGAAGATCGCTACCGCCATGTGATCGAACTGGGCAAGGCGATGGAGGGGCTGGACGAAGCCCTGCAGGTGCCCGCGACCAAGGTGGACGGCTGTGCGTCGCAGGTTTGGCTGCATCCCAGTATCGATGGTGGCGTGTTCCGCTTTGACGGGGACAGCGACGCGATGATCGTGCGCGGCCTGATCGCGGTGCTGCGCGCGCTTTACAACGATCTGACTTTGGCAGAGGTGGGGCAGGTGGATGCCCACGCTGAACTGGGCCGTTTGGGTCTGAACGAACACCTGTCGGCGCAGCGTTCGAACGGTGTACGGGCGATGATCGAACGCATCCGCAGCGTGGCCGCCGCTGCCTAAGAGGTTGGCGCGTTCTGGTTCGCCGCCGCACCGGCACCGGCACAGGCGCGGTCACGTTCCTGTAGCTGCGCTACAAATTCGCGCAACAGCGTCACCCGGCGTGGGCGAAAGCTTTCGCCGGTTTTTTTGTAGTCGGTGACGCGGGTGACGTGAAAGCTGCGGAAATCCTGACGTTTACAGCACCACGCCAGCAGCATCACGTTGCGATCATGATAGGATAGCGCCAGTGGGTATATCCGCCGCGTGGTGCGGGCGTTTTTCAGATCGCGGTAGCCGATATCCAGCGCCTCTTCGGCCCACATGGCCTCTCTCAGCAGTGTCATGTCGATGGTTGGTGTTGGCGGCGTGTTAAACCGATGCACCAGATTGGCCGCATGGGCCGCCTGTCGTTGTTGCCGTTCGGGCAGGGTGGCCAGGATCTTGACCAGCGCGTCCTGAGCCGCCTGCGCCAGATCGCTATCACCCCGTTGGGTTACGTCAGACAGACCCAATGTCAGCGCCTCAATCTCGATCTGGGTAAAGGTTTGTGGTGGTAGCGCCGGATCCTCGACCATCGTGAAACCAACGCCTGCCTCGCCCTCGATCCGTGCGCCAGCCGCGCGCAGGCTGTCGATGTCGCGGTAGATCGTGCGCTCTGACACCTCCATCGCGCTGGCCAGACGGGCGGCGGTCACCGGCGGACGGAGGCCGCGGATCAGGTGCAACAGACGAAACAGGCGATCGCTTTTGGACATGGGGGTAGGGTGCGGCAACGCTACTGACAGAATTTGGCAAGAGGGTAGCGCGATAGAGGGGGTATCTTCAATCCCAGACAGAAAGTACAAACATGCCAACCCTTTATCATTCCCCCAACAGCCGTTCGTCGCGTGTGATTGCCCAGCTGATGCTGATGGGCAAACTGGACGCGGTAGAGGTGGTGATCGTCGATGTGCCCCGCCATGATGGTGCTGGGCGTCGCGATCCGCGCAACCCCCATCCTGAGGGTAAGGTTCCCTATCTGGTCACCGATGAGGGCGTCGGTATCCGCGAAAGTGCGGCGATCATGATCTATCTGGATGAGCTGTTCGGCCAGCCCTTCAGCCCCAAAATGGGCGAGGCGACCCGTGGCGCCTACCTTAGCTGGATGGCCTATTCCGGTGGCGTTCTGGAACCAGTGCTGGTTGCGGCCTTTTCCGGTCTTGACCACCCCGCGCTGGCAGAAACGTTCCGTGGCATGGCAGAGGTGGCGGCGGAATTGGAACGCGCGCTCCATACGGCACCGTATCTTTTGGGGCAGGGGTTGAGCGTGGCGGATATTCTGCTGGCGTCGCCCTTCCAATGGGCGCCGCATTTGATGCCCGATAGCGCTGTGATCAAAGACTGGGTTGCCCGTGTGGGCGCAGAACTGGACGGTGACGCATTGGCCGCGTTTGAGACAGAGGCGATGCTGCACATCGCGGCGGAGGAAGTTGCGTAAGGCGTTGATCTAGATGCGTGGCCCGTAACGGGCCGCGCTTACGCCTTCAACGCGGCGAGTGCGGTGGCCAGATCGCCGTAACCGGTCATCCGGCGTTCAAACGCCAGCCCTAGGGTTTCCGCCGCCTCTTCGGCCTTGGCGGTCAGGGCAGGATCGTCGGTCTGGGCCAGATAGATCAGCTTTTCATAATTGCCGAAATACATCGACGCCAGATCAGGGTGGCGGTCCAGCCCCAGCGGTTTCACCACAAAGGTTTCGAACTGCCGCGCCAGAAAATCGGTGAGGAAGAAACTGGTCACCTCGCCCGCAGCCTCAAACGCCTCGTTCCCGGCAAAGAAGCTGTAGCAATGTGGGCCTGCAATCATCTCTACGCCTTCAGCGCGGCACACAGCCTCCAACGCGCCACCAGTGCCGCAGTCGGCATAGGCCATGAAGATCTGGCCATAGGCGTCGCGATGCTTGGCAATCGCATCCCGTGCAGCGTCGGCAATTTTTTCTGGGTGATTGTGTAGAATGGCGGGCAGACAGGTCAGATCCAGATGATCCCAGCCGTTCATTTCCTTCAGCGCGAGGATTTCCCGCGCCAAAGCGCCACATGCGATGATCAGCACCCGTCCCTCGCCCTGAAGGGGTGGAAGGGTTTGAGAGGTCAGGGTGCTGTCATCAAACTGCGTCATAGGTTAGACGCAGTTCTTAGGCGTTTGCTTGGTTGTGCTTGCGCGCAACGAATTCCTTGGCCATTTCCACGGCAACAGCCGCGTCACGGCAGTAACCGTCTGCGCCGATCGCTTTGCCGAACTCTTCGTTCAGCGGTGCGCCACCAACCAGTACGGTGTAGTCGTCACGGATGCCGTTCTCGACCATGGTGTCGATCACAACCTTCATGTACGGCATGGTGGTGGTCAGCAGAGCGGACATGCCCAGGATGTCGGGCTTGTGCTCTTCCAGAGCTTCCAGGTAGTTTTCGACAGGGTTGTTGATGCCGATGTCGACCACTTCGAAACCTGCGCCTTCCATCATCATGGAAACCAGGTTTTTGCCGATGTCGTGGATGTCACCTTTCACGGTGCCGATGACCATCGAACCCATGCGCGGTGCACCGGTTTCAGCCAGCAGCGGCTTCAGGATGGCCATGCCGCCCTTCATCGCGTTTGCCGCCAGCAGTACCTCAGGCACGAACAGGATGCCGTCACGGAAGTCGGCGCCAACAATGGTCATGCCGCCAACCAGTGCTTTGGTCAGGATGTCGTAGGGCTGCCAGCCGCGTTCCAGCAGGATGTTTACCCCTTCTTCGATCTCTTCTTTGAGGCCGTCGTAGAGGTCGTCGAACATCTGTTGAACAAGTTCCTCATCATCGAGTTCCGACAGGATGATATCGTCTTCGTCCGACATGGTGTGCTTCCTTGACTTGGTCTGGCCACGCATTTGCAAAAGCAAGCTGGCTGGAAATGAGTGGGAGCCCGAATAAACTGCGGGCGGTGTTGCTGTATCTACTTCGCTTTTTTGTCGCAGTTTGGTCTGGGCAATTTGCGACTTGGCGATGTGCAGTTGCGACGTAAGGTTAAAAATATCGACTGTAAAGCGAAGGTCAGCTGATTTTCTGGCGGCGTGGATGGGATTTAGTTGGGCTACGGGATTGTGCCGCTGTCTGGCGTATATCCTACATTTCCCTGCGTAACCCTTATGAAACAAACACTGTTTGACCTGCCTCATGTTTTGGCGGTGTCTGGATGTGCTAGTCCAATCCATCTGTGAGGGAAATAATTGCACACGCGCAACCAAACGCAGTATGGTCGATCGCAGCGTTGACAACCGGGGGCAAGTCAAATGCAGTTCATCACGTCGATAACAAAGATGCCTGAACAGTGGCGCGATTTTTGGCTGATGCTGATATTCCTGCTTGCGATCTGGTTGCTAACGTCGGAACTGGATCTGTTCGAATGGTTTTATGACTACTCTCGTGCCCACGAAGATTGGGACATGGACGAATTGATACTGATCGTCCTCTTTCTGCCTATCCCACTTACATGGTTTACGCTGCGCCGCATGCGCGAGGCGCAGCTGCAGACCAAGCGCCTGCTAGAGGTCGAGCGTCAGCTGTCCCATGCGCGCAAAATGGACGGCCTTGGCACATTGGCGGCGGGAATGGCGCATCAGGTGAACAACCAATTGCAGCCGGTGATCGGTCTGTCTGAATTGGTTGTAATGCAATCCGGTTCGGACGATCCGCACCTGCGACAGTTGGAAATGATCCGCGATGCGGCGCTGCGTGCGCGTGGTTCATTGGATACAGTATTACGCATTTCGCGCCGTGACAGTGCGCAGGGCGGCACCACTGACATCGCGCAAAACATGGTGGATCTGGTCGATATGCTGCAGCTTGGCTGTCCAAGTGATGTGAGTTTTCGGGCCAATGTAGCGGATAACTTGCCAACACCTTTGTTGCCCTGGGACGACTTGGAAGGCGTGATGATGAACCTGTTTTCCAACGCCTTGGCGTCTCTGGATGGTGGGCAGGGGGTTATCGGGATGGATGTGATGCCCGGCCAGGCAGCGGGATTGTCAGGATTGACGATACGGCTGTCTGACACTGGCGCAGGCATCCCAGCCGATGCACTGGAACGGATTTTCGAACCTTACTACACCTCCAAACCTGTGGGCGAAGGCACCGGCCTTGGCCTATGGCAGGTGCAAGAATTGCTGCGCAACGCTGGCGGACGTATCGGTGTCACCTCAAAACTGGGGCAGGGGTCTCAGTTCGAGGTCTGGGTGCCCGCATCCTATTTGGTCGCGCGGCGTTATCAGCAGGACAAGGCAGTCAATGCCGTTAATGAATAAAGCTTTTCTCGCTGCGTCGCCAGCAAACTACATTTAACCGTGAGCAGACCCCAAATGGCACACATTCTATTGATCGAAGACGACCCCGCTGTCCGCGATACCTTTGAAATTATTCTCAACGCGGATGGGCATAACGTGACAACTGCTGTTGACGGGCGACAGGGGTTGGCCCTGTTGCGCAGCACCGATGTCGATCTGGTGCTGACTGACATCATTATGCCCAACTGCGATGGGGTCGAGGTGATCCGTGAGTTGCGCAAACATGCGGATGCGCCGCCCGTTATTGCTATTTCTGGCGGGGCACGTACCTCGGCGGCGAATTATCTGGAGGTGGCGAAATTGCTGGGGGCGCAACAGATTTTGTCAAAACCGATCGGCGCGATGGAACTGTTGCGCAGCGTCGCGGATGTGTTGGCCGCCCAGCCAGTGAAATAGGCTGGACGGCGCGTTTCTTTGCAGCGGTGATTAGCTGCGGCGACGGCCGCGGCGTTCACGCTTGGGCGCATCTGCGTCTTCGCCGGTGCCGTCCGACGCGGAGGAGAAACCACCAAGCGCCTCTGCCACTTGATCCAGTGTCGGGCGCGGGCCGCGCTCACGGGTTTCCAGCGCCTTGCGCATGGCTGCCAGATGTTCTGGCATGGTGCCACAGCAACCACCGATGATGGTGGCACCAGCGTCACGGGCCAGAACGGCGTATTCCGCCATCAGTTCCGGCGTGCCGTCATAGTGGATGTGACCATCAACGTATTTCGGGATGCCAGCGTTGCCTTTGGCAATCAGCGGACGTTCGGAGCCTTGGGCGGCAAAGCCCAGCACGGTGCGCATCAGATCAGCGGCCCCCACACCACAGTTGGCGCCAAAGGCCAGCGGCGGGTTCGGCAGCTTTTCGACCATTTCGGTCATCTGGGCCGAGGTCACGCCCATCATGGTACGCCCTGCAGTGTCAAAGCTCATGGTGCCGCACCAGGGCATATCGGCCAGCGCAAAGGCTTCGGCGGCGGCGATGTATTCTTCGGGGGCCGAAATGGTTTCCAGCCACAGCACGTCCGCGCCGCCTTCTTTCAGACCTTCGGCCTGTTCATGGAACATCTCGACCGCGGCTGCATGGGTCAGCGGGCCCATGGGTTCAAAAATCTCACCCGTCGGACCAACGGAGCCCGCGACAATGACATCGCGATCACAGGCATCTGCCACCTCGCGGCCAATTTCGGCCGCCATACGGGACAGTTCGCGGGCGCGGTCGCCAGCGTCATGCAGTTTCAAACGGGATGCGTTGCCGCCAAAGCTGTTGGTCAGGAACAGATCACTGCCCGCATCCACCGCCATCTGATACAGTTTCTTGATCCGGTCGGGATGCTGTTCGTTCCACAGTTCAGGCGCGTCGCCGGACTGAAGCCCCATGTTGAACAGGTTGGTGCCTGTGGCGCCATCGGCCAAGAGCCAGTCGCGGGTTTCGAGAATGCGGGAGAGGGCGTTGGTCATGAGATCAGTCCAATGCTGTGATCAGGATCATAAGGGAACCTGTCCGACGCAGTGCAGGGCAGGATTCGCCGAACGCTATAGGGCAAAGACGCAAAGGCCAAGGGGGCAGGTACCTGCAAAAACGCAAAAACGCGGCGAGGACCGCCGCGTTTGTCTATTTCTGGCGGTTATGCCGCTGGCGTGTGGCGCCGGCGCGGCATAGACCCGTTTGGCCGCTGTCTTAGTCGGCAGCTTTGGTCATGTCAGCCTTGACCGCGCTCAGCAGTTCGGCGCGTTTCGCACGGATTGCGTCGGCGTCTGCCTTACCGTCCAGATCTGCGGCCACTTTGCGTACCACGTCTTCGTGGCCTGCTTCTTCGAAGTCAGCTTTGATCACGGTCAGCGCATATTCTTCGGCTGCATCGCCCGACAGGCCCTGCAGCTCAGCGGCCCACAGACCCAGTGCTTTGTTGGCGCGGGCTTCTGCCTTAAACTTGGTTTCTTCGTCATGGGCGAATTTTGCTTCAAATGCTGCTTCGCGTTCGTCAAAGGTGCTCATTGCCTTGTCCCTTTTTTAGTCCTGTTAGAATAACGGCGCATTTGCTTTGTGCCATTAGGGGCATTGCTGCGACATGACACAGATCAAACCACATCCGCAGATCAAAGCAAGTCTAAACCCATCCCTGCCTGTGGCTAAAACAACATGTGTTTCGTGCGTTTACTGTGAAACGGACACTGCGCAGCAAACAGGACAAGCTATGACATTCTTTACCCGCCTTCTGGGCCAGAACGATACCGCACAGGCGGTAAATGCCAGCACTGCGGTTGCTTCGCTGGATCTGGCGGATTTGCCTGCTCATGCGCGGGCGACGCTGGCGCCTGCGGTGCTGACGATGGCGGCCGATGGTCGTATTGCCGAGGCGGAACAGGCGATGCTGCAAAATCTGTGTGCCTTCAGTCCAATTTACGCCCGCCTTCCCGAAGGCAGTGTCGAGGCGCTGATCGACAGCCTGTTGGAGGAATTGAAAACCAAAGGCGCCGAGGCCGTGATTGATCATGCCGCCGCAGAACTGGAAATGCCGTTGCGCGAAACCGCTGTCTGTTTTGCCATGCGGGTCGCGATGGTTGATGGTCATTTGGCGCACCGCGAAAAACAGGCATTGGCTGAAATCGCGGAACGTTTCGTTCTGCCCGATGACACCTTTGCGCAGATTGTCGACGTTGTGGGCATGCTGCAACGGGCACAGGATGCGTCCTGACGCCATCTAAGGCGGCAAATTTGCTGCACAGCAGCGTGGCGGGGCTGCCGGTACGTTACATTCCTGTGACAACATGTGCTCACCACGCTTGCGACAAAGGCGTTCTTGCCCTAAGAGGGCGCCAACCCCGGGGACTCGGCCCCGGATCACTGACGGAGTGGTCATGGCACGGCGCAAGAAAATCTACGAAGGCAAAGCGAAAACCCTGTATGAAGGTCCCGAACCGGGCACCATCGTGCAATACTTCAAGGATGACGCCACCGCGTTCAACGCCGAAAAGAAGGACGTGATCGAAGGCAAAGGTGTTCTGAACAACATGCTTTCGGAATACTTCATGCTGGGTCTGGCTAATGTTGGCGTTCCCACCCACTTCCTCAAGCGTTTGAACATGCGTGAACAGCTGGTGCGCTCGTGCGAGATCATCCCGCTGGAAGTGATCGTGCGCAACTACGCTGCCGGGTCGATGGCCAAACGCATGGGTATCGAAGAGGGCACGCAACTGCCGCGTCCGATTGTCGAATACAGCTACAAAGACGACGCGCTGGGCGACCCGCTGGTGCCCGAAGAATATATCGCCGCCTTTGGCTGGGCCAGCCAGCAGGACATGGACGATATCCTGAGCATTGCGCTGCGCGTGAACGACTTCCTGTCGGGCGTCATGTATGGCGTCGGCATCAAGCTGATCGACTTCAAGATTGAGATTGGCCGCGTGTTCGAAGGGGATTTCCAGCGTCTGGTTGTGGCGGATGAAATCAGCCCCGACAGCTGCCGTCTGTGGGACATTGAAACCGGCGAAAAGCTGGACAAAGACGTGTTCCGCCGCGACCTCGGCAGTCTGACCGACGCGTACACAGAGGTTGCGACCCGGCTGGGCGTCATGCCCAAGGGCCAGCCGCCTGTGTCCAAGCCGACCCTGATCAACTAATTCCTGCGCCCGGTGTCATGCCGGGCGTTTTGCATATCAAGATAACGACTGAGACCGGAGAGACGCACATGAAAGCTCGCGTACACGTCATGCTGAAAAACGGTGTTCTGGACCCCCAGGGTGAGGCCGTGCGCCACGCGCTGGGCGCGCTGGGCTTTGAGGGCGTCGAAGGCGTCCGTCAGGGCAAAGTGATCGAACTGGATCTGGCCGATGGCACCTCGGAAGAGACCGTCAAAGAGATGTGCGAGAAGTTGCTCGCCAACACCGTGATTGAAAGCTACACGATCGAGCTGGCCTAAGCCGCGACCACCCACTCAAGAGGAGAGAGCACATGAAAGCTGCTGTCATCGTCTTCCCCGGTTCCAACTGTGACCGCGATCTGGCCGTGGCATTTGAGCGCGCAGGCGCCGATGTCACCATGGTCTGGCACAAGGACACCGACCTGCCCGAAGGGATCGACATTGTCGGCATCCCCGGCGGGTTTTCCTTTGGCGACTACCTGCGCTGCGGCGCAATCGCTGCCAACTCGCCCATCTGCCGGTCTGTGGTGAAACACGCCGAACGTGGTGGGTATGCACTGGGCATCTGTAACGGGTTCCAGATCCTGACCGAAACCGGCCTGCTGCCGGGTGCGCTGATGCGCAACGCAGGGCTGAAATTCATCTGTAAACAGGTGGGCCTGAACGTCGCGACTGCTGACAGCGCCTTCACCGCTGGCTACAGCGCGGGCCAAGAGGTGACCATTCCCGTGGCGCACCATGATGGCAACTACAACGCTGACGCCGATCTGCTGGCCCGTCTGCAGGGTGAGGATCGTGTGGCCTTTACCTACACCGACAACCCCAACGGGTCGGATGGTGATATCGCGGGCATCCTGTCGGACAACCGCCGCGTTCTTGGCATGATGCCGCACCCTGAACGTGCGGTAGATCCCCGCCATGGTGGCGCTGACGGATCGGCAATGTTCCGCAGCCTGATGGACCAACTGGTCAGCGCGTAACGATGCGCTCTTGCAGCCCCTACGGGGGCTGCTTTACCTTGGGCATATGTCTGAGCTGCCCAATTCTCCCTCCGACTCAAATACCAGTTCCCTGCAACGCGCGCCGCTGACCTCTTGGCGTGTGCGGATTGCGCTGGCGCTGCTGTTTGTGCTGGCGGTGATCACGGTTGTTGTCACCAATGTTTTGCTGACCGACCGCTTTACCGAAAACACCCGCAACCGCGCGGAGCTGCGTCTTGCGCTTTATTCTGGCAACCTATTGTCAGAGTTGCGGCGTAACGCGATCGTGCCGCAGCTGTTGTCGCGCGATCCGGCCCTGATCGGGGCGCTGAATTCGTCAGACTATTCAACATCGTCACAACGATTGATTTCCTTCGTTGAGGAGATTGGCGCCGCCTCGCTGATGCTGCTGGATTCCGATGGCCGTGCCGTTGCTGCAACGGATCGCAGCCGTCTGGGCAGCCAGCACCGCTCTGACCCCTATTTTGTCAACGCCGCAAGGGCGAGTGAGACGCTGTTTACCGTTCTGGAAAATGAAACTGGTGGATACAGCTTCGTCTATTCGCGCCGGATTGAGGATCTGGGGCAGCTCCTTGGGGTGATCATGGTTGAGGTGGACCTGCACAAGTTTGAACGCGCTTGGGCGGGTATTTCTGACGCAGTTTTGGTCACCGACAGCACTGGTGCGATCATTCTGGCGACCGAACCCCGCTGGCGCGGCAAGACAGAGGCAGAGGCATTGACCAAGGCGCCGGCACAGTCTGCCATCCAGCGCGCCATTCAGGCCACCGCCGATTGGACCGCACTGCCGGCTGATGCTTATGTGCAGGGGCAGGCAGTGATGCGCATGGAAAGTCGCATTCCCTTCCGTGGTTGGCACATCGCCAGCTTCACCACATACGAAAGCGTACGTGACAAGGTAAACGGTGTTCTGGCGCTGGAAATTATGGGATTCGCCATGCTGTTGGCGTTAGCGTTCTACGCCCTCAGCCGCAAAACCGCGGGACGTATGATGCTGTTCCAGCGGGAATCGGCAGAGCTTCGCGCATTGAATACACGTCTGCAGCGGGAAATCGCCGAGCGTGAACGGGTGCAACAGACCCTCGCCGTGGCCGAACAAACGCTGGCGCAATCGTCGAAACTGGCGGCATTGGGTGAGATGTCTGCAGCCGTCAGTCACGAGTTGAACCAGCCACTGGCCGCGATGCGGACCTATCTGGCGGGCGCGCGGTTGCTGCTGAACCGAAACCGCCCCGAAGAGGCGCTATCGTCGTTTCAGCGGATCGACGATCTGATTGATCGCATGGGGCAAATTACCCGCCAGCTGAAATCCTACGCGCGCAAAGGTGGCGACCACTTTACCCCTGTGAATATGGGCGATGCGCTGGCCTCGGCCCTGTCGATGATGGAGCCACAACTGAAAAACCGCAAGGTACAGATCAGCCGCGTGACACCGGATGAGCCTGTGCATGTGATGGGCGATCGCGTGCGCGTAGAACAGGTGATGATCAACCTGTTGCGCAACGCATTGGACGCGACGCAGTCGGTAGATGAACCGCAGGTGGACCTGATCCTTGCTGCCGGTGAAACCGTCACCCTCACCGTGCGCGACAACGGGCAAGGGATCGAGGATCTGGATGCACTGTTCGAACCTTTCTACACCACCAAGCGTCCTGGTGATGGCGTTGGTCTGGGGCTTGCCATTTCCTCGGGGATCGTGAACGACCTAGGGGGACGCCTCTTAGCACGCAATGCTGAGGGTGGGGGGGCTGTATTTGAGATGCAGCTGCCTATCTTAACAGGTGAAAGTGATATTGAGGCGGCTGAATAAGGGCCGGGATCATCATGGCAAAAGCAATGAAAATCGCCATCGTAGACGATGAACAGGATATGCGTCAGTCGATCAGCCAATGGCTGGCGCTGTCGGGCTACGACACGGAAACCTTCGCCAGTGCCGAAGACGCGCTGAAGGCGCTGGGGCCCGATTACCCCGGTATCGTGATTTCCGACATCAAGATGCCCGGCATGGACGGCATGCAGTTCCTGAAAAAACTGATGGGATCTGACAGCGCGTTGCCGGTGATCATGATCACCGGTCACGGTGACGTGCCGATGGCAGTTGAAGCGATGCGCGTTGGCGCGTTTGATTTCCTTGAAAAACCGTTCAACCCCGACCGGATGACCGAACTGGCGAAAAAGGCGACCAATGCCCGCCGTCTGACGCTGGACAACCGTGCGCTGCGCCGTGAACTGTCCGACGGTGGCCAGTTGATGAAGAAACTCATCGGCTCCGCCCCCGCGATGGAACGTCTGAAAGAGGATATTCTGGATCTGGGACAGGCCGACGGTCATGTGCTGATCGACGGCGAAACTGGCACCGGCAAAACGCTGGTGGCGCATGCGCTGCACGCGGTTGGATCGCGCGCCGGTAAGAAGTTTGTGCTCTTGTCCTGCGCCGCATGGGATGAAGATGCGCTGGCCAAGCGTCTGTTTGGTCCGATGCTGCCCGAAGACAGCCAATTGCCCGCCGTCGAAGAGGCCCGTGGTGGTACGCTGGTTCTGGAAGATGTCGAAGCGCTGAGCGATAGCCTGCAGGCGCGTCTCCTCTCGTTCATCAACGATCAAGGCAGCCCTGCGGAAACCCGTGTTGTGGCGATCTGCAACATGCAGGAACAGGACCGCACCTGCGAAGATGCGCTGCGCTCTGACCTGTTCTACCGCCTTGCGGCCCTGCGGATCACCCTGCCGCCACTGCGCCAGCGGGGCGAGGATATCCTGACGCTCTTCACCCGTCTGAGCGAACAGTTTGCCGAGGAATACGGCTGCGAAACCCCGCAGGTGTCAGCACAAGAGGCCGCGCAGCTGCTGCAGGCGCCGTGGCCCGGTAACGTACGCCAGTTGATCAATCTGGCCGAACGCGCGGTACTGCAATCGCGCCGTGGCTCCGGCACCATTGCTTCGCTCTTGATGTCGGATCATGAGGAAATGCAGCCGGTGATGACCACCGAAGGCAAGCCGCTGAAAGAGTACGTTGAGGCGTTTGAGCGCATGTTGATCGACAACACCATGCGCCGGCACAAAGGCTCTATCGCGTCGGTCATGGAAGAGCTGTGCCTGCCACGCCGGACCCTGAACGAGAAGATGGCGAAATACGGATTGGCCCGCGCTGATTACCTGTGATGCCTGCTGCCTACCTTTTTGACATGGACGGGTTGCTGCTGGACACAGAACGTCTGGCGATCGCCTGTTTCGTTGATGTGCTGTCCGACATGGGACTGCCGCCTGCGGAAACAGAACCCTTTGGCTTGACCCTGATCGGCACCGCCGCGCCGGATGCGCGGGCGCTGCTGACGGGGTTTCTGCCAGCCCATATCAGTGTTGACGCGCTGGAGGCCGCTTGGACCGACGCCTTCGATCACGCCCTAGCTGATGGCGTGCCGGTGAAGCCGGGGGTGGCCGATCTTTTGTCAGATCTGTCGGGGCAGGGCGCGCAGATGGCGGTTGTCACCTCTACCGCAGGGGATCGCGCGCGGCACCATCTTGAACGCGCGGATTTGTTGCGGCATGTGGCGTTTGTCATCGGCGGGGATGAGGTCGCGACGCCGAAACCAGACCCCACCCCGTATTTGAGTGCCGCCTCGCGCCTAGGCGTTGATCCAACCCGCGCCGCGGCATTTGAAGATAGCGATCGCGGCGTTGCCGCCGCTGTTGCTGCCGGGTGTCACGCGGTACAGGTCCCCGATCTGCGCCCTGCGGGCAAACCGCTGCCTGACCTTGGACAAATGGTTGCCGCAACGCTGCCAGAGGCGGTGGGCTTGGCACAGCTCAGTGCGCAACGCGGGCGATCGTCTTAGGTAGTACCCCTTATAGGTGTATTTACTTTAGGGAAACTGTTGCCACCTGTCGCGGCCTGTTTTGTAAGCAGCCCAGCCTCTTCAATAGGATGTAAATCCTTCCCGAAAAGGCGGGATGCGCATTTTCCCCATTGTATTTTATCCCCAGCACGCACTATGGTCGAACCACGGGTGCTGTGGATAAATCCGCCCCCTGCATGAGTTTCGCTGATCGACAGATTGGCCGACGGCCCACAAATGACTGGCCTCGACCCTCCGATCAGACCGATTGAGCCCGCGCCGCGATATGCGTGAACGGGCTGTTTAGACCGCCTGAGGTCGGCTTGAACCGACCAAGGCCTTAGTAATGGGCGCACTGTGCGAGGGGCTAAAACCCGCCAGCAGCGTCCGGAGAGAAACGCGATGAGGCGCGCGAAACCTACGAGTTTGACTGAGACGGCTGCCCGCAGCCTGTCCCGTCGCGCGTCCGCACTCGCCCCTGACAGACATCCGCCACAACAGGTCGGGCCCCCGGGTCGGGCCGTTTTTGCGCGATGCAAACGGACAACATGGCAAAGAAAATGCTTATCGATGCCACCCACGCGGAAGAAACCCGCGTTGTGGTGGTCGACGGAAACAAGGTTGAGGAATTTGACTTTGAATCCGAAAACAAACGTCAGCTTGCTGGCAACATCTATCTGGCAAAAGTTACCCGCGTAGAGCCTTCGCTTCAGGCGGCCTTCGTGGACTATGGCGGAAACCGTCATGGCTTCCTCGCCTTTTCTGAAATCCACCCTGACTACTATCAGATCCCGGTCGCCGACCGCGAAGCGCTGATAGAAGAAGAGCGCGCCTACGCTGAACAGCAAAAGGCCGAGGAAGAAGAAGAAGAGAAGAAACCGCGCCGCCGCCGTTCGCGGTCGCGCGCTGCATCGGCCAAATCCAAGGACGCGAAAGCGACCAAAGAGGTCGAAGCATCGTCTGAAGAGGCTGCGCCGGTTGTTGATCAGGCAGCCCCTGAAGGTGACACCGCGATTGCGGGCATGGAAACCATCGACCTGACAGAAGGTGACTCGGACGCTGTAGATACGGGCGCTGTGGATGCAACCGAAGTTGGCGCCGCTGATGTGGCTGAGGCAGGCGAAGGCCTGTCGCCGATGGAAACTGTTGCCGAAACCCCGGTTGAAGAGCCGGCGGAAGAGGCTGCAGAGGACGCGCCTGCTGAGGTAGCTGAAGAGGCCGTTGCCGAAGAGGCGCCGGCTGTTGAAGCTGCGACTGAAGAGGTCGCTGCAGAAGAAACTGTAGCGGAAGAAGCCCCGACTGAAGATGCGCCGGCAGAAGACGCAGCTTCTGAGGAGGCCGCGACTGAAGAAGCACCTGCTGAAGAGGTAAAAGCCGAAGAGGCGAAGGCCGACGATGCCGCTGTGGAAGCAGACGCATCCGAGGAAACCTCCGAAGACACTTCGGAAGAGGCCAGCGAAGACAACGGCGACGAATCCTCGGACGACTCCGATGATGAGGACGAAGACGGCGACGATAAACTCGACGCGACCGACAAAGACGACAGCATCGAATCCGTTGCTGACGAAGACGATAGCGCAGACATTCGCCCGCGTCGCAAACCGCGCCCGCGTCGCTACAAGATCCAAGAAGTCATCAAAGTTCGCCAGATCCTGCTGGTTCAGGTGGTGAAAGAAGAGCGCGGCAACAAAGGCGCGGCGCTGACAACCTACCTGTCGCTGGCTGGCCGCTATTGCGTCCTGATGCCCAACACCGCCCGTGGCGGCGGCATCAGCCGTAAAATCACCAACGCCGCCGACCGCAAGAAACTGAAAGAGATCGCCAATGAAATGGACGTGCCTAAGGGCGCGGGCCTCATTGTGCGCACCGCCGGTGCCAAACGCACCAAAGCAGAGATCAAGCGCGACTACGAATACCTGCAGCGCATGTGGGAACAGATCCGCGAACTGACCCTGCAATCCATTGCCCCGGCCAAAATCTACGAAGAAGGCGATCTGATCAAACGCTCGATCCGCGACCTCTATAACCGCGAGATTGATGAGGTTCTGGTCGAAGGCGAACGCGGTTACCGCATCGCCAAGGACTTCATGAAAATGATCATGCCGTCCCACGCCAAGAACGTGAAAAACTACCAGGATCAGCTGCCGCTCTTCGCGCGCTATCAGGTGGAAAGCTATCTGGGCGGGATGTTCAACCCGACCGTTCAGCTGAAATCCGGCGGCTACATCGTGATCGGCGTGACCGAAGCGCTGGTGGCGGTTGACGTGAACTCGGGCCGCGCCACCAAAGAGGGCTCGATCGAGGAAACCGCGCTGAAAACCAACCTGGAGGCCGCCGAAGAGGTGGCGCGCCAGTTGCGTCTGCGTGACCTTGCCGGTCTGATCGTCATCGACTTCATCGACATGGACGAACGCCGCAACAACAACGCGGTCGAGAAACGTCTGAAAGATAAGCTGAAGTCCGACCGCGCCCGCATCCAGATCGGCCGTATCTCGGGCTTTGGTCTGTTGGAAATGTCACGCCAGCGTCTGCGCCCCGGCATGATCGAAGCGACGACACAGCCTTGCCCTGCGTGCCACGGCACCGGCCTGATCCGTTCGGACGACAACCTTGCGCTGTCGATCCTGCGCCAGATCGAAGAAGAGGGCACCCGTGGCCGATCGCGTGAAGTGCTGGTGAAATGCCCTGTCGGCATCGCCAACTTCATCATGAACCAGAAACGTGAACACGTCGCCCAGATCGAAGCGCGCTACGGCCTGTCCGTGCGTGTCGAAGGCGACCCGATGCTGGTCAGCCCCGACTTCACCATCGAGAAGTTCAAAACCGCAACGCGCGTTGTGGCGGAACCCGCCGCGCCTGTGGTGTCGGTCGATGCCTCGCTGATGGAGCAGATCGACGAAGAGGCTGAGGCCGAAGAGGCACAGGAAGCTGCCGAGGTCGCCGCGGTCGAGGCCGAGGGGGATGAAGAGCAGAAGCCGAAGAAGCGCCGTCGTCGTCGCCGTCGCCGCAAGGGTGGTGCAGATCGTCCTGAGGGTGAGACCGTCGAAGGTGACGCCCAAGAGGTGGCTGGAGCAGAGGCAGGTGCCGATGCTGAGGCGTCTGAGGCCGCTGAAGGCGACGCGCCCGCCGCCGAAGGGGATGACGACAAGCCGGTGGAGAAGAAACGCCGCCGTCGTCGGTCCCGCCGCAAGAAGTCTGATCAGCCTACTGATGCAGAAACGGCTGATGCGGAAGCCGCCGAAGCAGGTGCAGAAGGCGAGGCTGTGGAAGCCGAAGCAGAAGCCCCCGCAGAGGCCCCTGTTGAAGCCGTAGCTGAAGAAACTGCAGCAGCGGAAGTCCCTGAGGCAGAAGCCACCGCGCCTGTTGCCGAAGCGCCCGCTGAGGAAGCGACTGCGGAAGACGTAAAAGTCGAAGACGCGCCCGCAGCCGAAGAGGCCCCTGCAGAATCTGTCGCGGTCGAATCTGTCGCTGCCGAAGCACCTGCTGAAGCAGAGCCCGAGGTCGCCGCCGAGCCTGAGCCCGTAGCAGAGACCGCTGTTGCGGAACCTGTCGCAGAGGTCGCAGTGGCCCCCGCGGTTGAGGAACCCGCCGCACCGCCCAAGCCCAAGCGCCGCGGTTGGTGGTCGATCTAAGGCCTTCTGATATAATTAAAAAACGCCGTCCTCTGAGAAGAGGGCGGCGTTTTTCTTTGGTTGCTCCGCCGGATCGCGGCGCTGTAACCATTTGGCACGGGCTTGTGACATTGCGTCAGGTGACAGGCGCGCGTGGATTCGCTACGCAGGCGTTATGTTTGGACTCGAAAATATCAGCATCATTGATGCCGCCTTGTTGCCCGCCATGGCGATTGCCCTGTTCGCTGGCTTGATCTCATTCCTTAGCCCCTGCGTGCTGCCAATTGTGCCGCCGTATCTGGCGTATATGTCGGGCGTGTCGATCACTGACCTAAGCGAGGGACGCGCCAAAACCGGCGCCGCAGTTATGCCTGCGCTGTTCTTTGTGCTGGGGCTGTCGACGATTTTCCTGTTCCTTGGCTTCACCGCCTCCGCCGTTGGCACGCTGTTTTTGCAGTATCAAGGCTGGTTCAACTCTATCGCCGGTGTTCTGGTGATGATTTTTGGCGCGCACTTTGTTGGCGTCTACCGCATCGGTTTTCTGGACCGCGAGGCGCGTCTGGACGCGGGCGATCGCGGTGGCTCGGCCTTTGGTGCCTATGTGCTAGGTCTTGCCTTTGCCTTTGGCTGGACGCCTTGCATTGGTCCGCAGCTGGGCGCGATCCTGTCGCTGGCCGCGTCCGAAGCATCGCTGGCACGCGGCACCATGCTGCTGGCGCTTTATGCGCTGGGTTTGGGTGTGCCGTTCCTGCTGGTCGCCGCCTTCCTGCCGCGCCTCACAGGCTTCATGGGCTGGATGAAGCGCCACATGGAACAGATCGAAAAGGTAATGGGCCTTTTGCTGTGGACCATTGGCCTGCTGATGCTGACCGGCGGCTTCTCGGCCTTCTCTTACTGGCTCTTGGAAACCTTCCCTGCGCTGGCACTGATGGGGTGATCCTGCGATCTGGCTACCTAGCTAAGTAATTGCAAAAGAACACTGATCGGTTGTGGTAACGTGCCAAATCTGCGCTAAGATACGCGCAAAGAGGCAGCGCATGACCGATCAGACACATCAACAGGTGCGGACCCGTCGGGTTTTCTACATTCCGGGCTATGACCCGATCCATCCGCGCCGTTACCGCGAGCTGTATCGTAAAGAGGGCGCGGCGCAGGCGGCCATTTCCGGTTATGATCTGACGCTCAGCCCCAAACGTCTGGATGGCCCCTATGGCTGGCATGTCGACAGCACGCAGGATGGGCACCATACGGAAACGGATGTCCAGGTCCTGTATTGGGCGGATCTGGTGCGCGGCAGCATGGATCAGGGCATCGTTCAGACCTACCTACAACTGATCCGCACCGCATGGACCTATATCAGCACGGGTGCCCTGTGGCGACTGATGCGCCTGCGCAAGGGGCCGGTGATTGCTGCGCTATATCCAGTGGTGTTTCTGATCGTGCAGCTGGCGCTGGCGCTGGCACTGGCCTGGGGGGCGGGCGCGGTTCTGGCGCTGCTACACCCTCTGGCGGCATGGGGCGGATTGGCGGTGGTGCCCTTTGTCCTGCGCTGGTTCAAGGCGCAGGATGGCAAGTTTTTCGCCTACTACCTGATGCACGATTACGCTTATTCAGCTCATTATCGCGGCGCGAACCCCGCACCTTTGGAGGCGCGGATAGGCGAATTCCGAGGTCTGATTGCAGAGGCTTTGGCTCAGGATGTAGATGAGGTGCTGGTGGTTGGCCACAGCTCCGGTGCCCATCTGGCGGTGTCGATCCTCGCAGATCTGATCCGCGCTGGCGAGGTGCCAGAGGCTGGCGCGCGGCTGAACTTTCTGTCTTTGGGCCAAGTGGTGCCCATGGTGGCGTTCCTGCCCGATGCTGACCGGTTGCGCCGCGACCTGCATTTCCTGTCCACACGCGATGAACTTTCGTGGCTCGACGTGACCGCACCGGGCGATGGCTGCGCCTTTGCGCTGTGCGATCCGGTGGCGGTGACTGGCGTTGCGCCCGAAGGCAAACGCTGGCCGATTGTGATTTCGGCTGCCTTCACTCAAACCCTCAGCCCTGCGCGCTGGAAAGAGTTGCGCTGGCGGTTTTTCCGCCTGCATTTCCAATACCTCTGCGCCTTTGACCGTCCGGGGGACTACGACTATTTCCGCATCACTGCGGGGCCAGAGCGGTTAGATCAGCGCTTTGCCGGTCGTGTGGCGTCGAAATCGCGGCTGGAGACGCCGGTGAACAAATTCACCTCGATGGCGGCGGAGGCTGGGGTATGACCCAATGCCCGATGTCACCGCCACCGCCGAAGCCCGCGCCGCGCCCTGACAAAGTGTCGCTGCTGCGTTACCTGCGCCTATTTCGCCGCGATATCCTGTCGGCCCAGCCCCAGCGCCTTTACCGCGCATGGATGGCCGAATTTCGCACGCCGTTTTTCCGCAGCTATATGTGCAACCAGCCCGAACTGGTTGACCTGGTGCTGAAACAGCGCCCTGATGACTTCCCCAAATCCGAACGCATCAGCGAAGGGTTGCGGCCCTTGCTGGGCAATTCGGTGTTCCTGACCAACGGCGAGGTGTGGAAGCGCCAGCGCCGCATCATTGATCCCGCATTTGAAGGCGGCCGCCTGCGCGATACCTTTCCGGCCATGTGGCAGGCCGGGCAGGCGGCGGTTGCGCGGATGCAGGGGCTGGCAACAGGCGAGGCGGTGGAGGTGGAGGCACACACCAGCCACGCCGCCGCTGACGTGATTTTCCGCACCCTGTTTTCGATCCCAATCGAACATCAGGTCGCGACAGAGGTGTTCGATCAGTTTCGCGAACACCAGCGCACCCAACCGGTGCTGAACCTCGGCGCCTTTGTGCCGCTGCCGCGTTGGTTCCCGCGCTTTCACCGCCGCCGCACCAAACAAACGGCGCAGGTTATCCGTCAGTTGATCACCCAACTGACGACCGAGCGGATGCTGGCGATCCGCGCAGGCGATGCGCCCGATGATCTAGCGACCAAGATCATGACCACCGCCGATCCTGAAACCGGTGTCCGCTTCGATACCGAAGAGATGGTCGATCAGGTCGCCATCTTCTTCCTTGCTGGGCATGAAACCAGCGCGTCCGCATTGGCCTGGGCGTTGTACTTGCTAGCACTTTATCCCGACTGGCAGGATCGTGTGGCAGAAGAAGCCGCAGTGCTGGCCAGCCCTGTGCAGCCAGAGTTTTCGGTGGTGAAAAAGTTGCAGGTTAGCCGCGATGTGTTCCGCGAAACCCTGCGCCTGTATCCGCCCGTGCCCATGATGGTGCGCGAAAACACCTGCCCAGAACAGCTGCGCGACCGCACCGCGCCCGCTGGCAGCCAGATCGTTTTGTCGCCGTGGCACCTGCACCGTCATGAACGCCTGTGGGAGCGACCCGATGAGTTTGATCCCACGCGGTTTGAGACGGAAAATGGCAAGTCCTGCCTGCGGGACGCTTATATGCCGTTTTCCGCCGGACAGCGTGTGTGTACCGGCGCCGGTTTTGCGATGGTCGAGGGGCCGTTGATCCTATCCCAGCTGGTGCGCGCCTATCGGTTTGAGGTGGTGACCGAAAAGCCGCCAGTGCCCGTGGCGCATCTGACCGTGCGCGGCGGCGACGGGATCTGGTTACGGTTCACACCGCGTTAACTTTGCTGGGCGGACCTGTCGATTGTCGCATTGAACTCTCCTCGTTATGCGATCGAGGATAGGCCAAAGAGATTAACGCAATCTAAACGCCGCGCAGCTTTTGCTGATAATGCGCTAGAACGAACAGCCGGATCTCCGTCGCCAGCCCTGCGTCCAGATCGCGGCCCTCATCAATTTCGGCCGCCAAATCGTTGATCGGCTGATCGCGTTCGGCCGCGATATCACGAAAGGCCTGCCAGAAAGCATCTTCTAGGCTGACCGATGTGCGATGCCCACGCAGGGTTAGCGAGCGTTTGACAGGGCGGCTCATTCATCGTCCTCGCGGCGCTTGCCGTCGAGATCGCGCGCGGCCTTTGCGACCCGCGCCTGATCGAGCGACTTCTCTGCTTTGCTGCGGCCGAATTTCACTGCGTTTTCATCGGCTTGCGCACGTTTTTCGACGCGCGCTTTGGCCTTGCGGAATTTATTGAGGTTCACCACTGTCATGGCCAAAATCCTAACAGGCGGCCACACAAAAAGAAAGGCGACCAAAAGGCCGCCTTTCCTGCATCATGTTAACCAGATCTTAGTCTTTGGGACCGATCATCTGTTCGGGGCGCACAACTGCGTCGAACGTCGCTTCATCCACGAAGCCGAGGGCAATCGCCTCTTCCTTCAGGGTGGTGCCGTTCTTGTGCGCGGTTTTGGCAACGGTGGTCGCGTTGTCATAACCGATGGTGGGGGCCAGTGCTGTGACCAGCATCAGGCTTTCCTTCATCAGCTTGTCGATGCGCGGCTCGTTCGCCTTGATGCCGTTCAGCATACGGGTGGTGAAGCTGTCTGCAACGTCGCCCAGCAGCTGCATGGATTGCAGCAGGTTGTAGGACATCATCGGGTTGTAAACGTTCAGCTCGAAGTGGCCCTGCGACCCGGCGAAGGTCATTGCGGCGTTGTTGCCCATCACGTGGGCAGCAACCTGTGTCATCGCTTCTGCTTGGGTCGGGTTCACTTTGCCGGGCATGATCGACGAACCCGGTTCGTTTTCCGGCAGGATCAGCTCGCCCAGACCAGAACGCGGACCGGAGCCGAGGAAGCGGATGTCGTTGGCGATTTTGTACATCGCACCGGCAACGGTGGCCAATGCGCCAGACATGAAGACCATGGCGTCATGGGCGGCCAGCGCTTCGAATTTGTTTGGTGCGGTGACGAAGGGCAGGCCGGTGATTTCGGCCATGTTGGCAGCAACCGCTTCGCCCCAGCCTTTCTGGGTGTTCAGGCCGGTGCCAACGGCGGTGCCACCTTGCGCCAGTTCATAGATGCCGGGCAGGGCGGCCTCGACACGGGCGATGCCCTGACGGATCTGGTGGGCATAGCCGCCAAATTCCTGGCCCAGGGTCAGCGGGGTCGCGTCCTGGGTGTGGGTGCGGCCGATTTTGATGATGTCTTTGAACTCTTCGGCTTTCGCCTCCAGCCCTTCGGCCAGTTTGTTCAGACCCGGCAGCAGCACGTCGCGCACAGTCATCGCAGCGGCGATGTGCATTGCGGTCGGGAAGGTGTCGTTCGACGACTGGCCCATGTTGCAGTGATCGTTGGGGTGTACCGGATCCTTGGACCCGATGACGCCGCCGAGGATTTCAATCGCGCGGTTTGCAATCACCTCGTTCGAGTTCATGTTCGACTGGGTGCCGGACCCGGTCTGCCAAACCACCAGCGGGAAGTTGTCGTCAAACTTGCCCTCAACCACTTCGGATGCGGCCTGGATCACAGCATCAGCGATCTTGGCGTCCATTTTGCCGGTCGCTTTGTTCTGCATGGCGCAGGCTTGCTTGATCACGCCCAGTGCGCGCACGATGGCGACGGGCTGTTTTTCCCAACCGATGGGGAAGTTCATGATCGAGCGCTGAGTCTGCGCGCCCCAATACTTGTCGGACGGAACTTCCAGCGGGCCAAAGCTGTCGGTTTCGGTGCGGGTGTTTGCCATGATGGACCTCCGATAAAAGCGTTAGGTCTCTCATAACGTATGGGCAGCAAAGTGCAATGCTGTATACCGTGGGATACCGCTAACGGCGCCGCTATTTCGCTTAGCCCCGCCAGTAATTTGTGGCCCAAGGGCAGCTAAGCCGCCAAAGCAAAACCGCCCTGCAGGACGGGGCGGTTCAAGCTTTGGCGTTGGCGATGATTACTTGCGGAAACTGTCGAGGCTTACAACCTCTGCCTCTTTGGGGGCGTCCGTCTCTTCGAGGATCTCTTCCAGTGCGGCAGTTTCATCCTGTTCGACCAGATCATCTTCTAGATCTTCGTCATCCAGATCATCCATTTCCGGGCTTTCAAAGCGCAGGCCAAATTCGACCGAAGGGTCAACAAAGGTGCGCAGCGCATCAAACGGGATGTAAAGCGGTTCCGGCTGATCGCCAAAATTCAGCGTGACGTGGAACCCATCCTCTTCGACCAGCAGGTTGTCGTACCAATGCTGCATCACCACGGTCATTTCCTCGGGGTAGCGATCTTTCAGCCATTGGGCCAGAACCGCATCGGGGTGGGTGGTGTCAAAGGTGATAAAGAAGTGGTGCGCGCCGGGCAGCCCATTGTCGGCCACATCCTGCAGGACCTCCTGAATAAGGCTGCGCATGGCGCGGTGCATCAGGTTTCCGTAGTCAATGCTGCTGGACATTTGGCTGCCTTTCTTTGCGCCGGATTTGTTCAGTCAATCGCTGGCGCGGGTCTGTTTGGGCAAAATCATAGTAGATTTACGACAAAACGGAAGGGCACTTGCGGTGCTGTCGTGAAAATTTTGCACAAGCCGCTTGGGCACAGCTTGCAGCCACTTGATTAGGCACCAAGCAGCCCCCAGAAGACCCCAGCCGTAGCCATCAAGGCGAGCGTTGTCATCATAGAGCGTTTTAAAACCAACATCAGCACCGCCGCTAGGGCAATGAAAATCGCAGCAATCGGTGACAGGCTGGACCAAACGGGCAGGGGGGCAAATGGGGTTTGCGTCACCTCGGCAAATAGCAGCTGCATGGCAAACCAGATCGACAGGTTGGCGATCACGCCCGCGACGGCAGCAGTGATGGCGCTAAGCGCGCCCGACAATCTGGGCGCGTGGGTGATGCGTTCCACATAAGGGGCGGCGGCGAAAATCCAAAGGAAGCAAGGCACAAACGTCACCCAAAGCGTGAGCGCGCCCGCCATCAGGGCCGTCGTCAAACCGCCCTGCAATTGCCCGGCCAGCATCGCTACAAACTGCGTGACAAGGATCAGCGGCCCGGGGGTGGTTTCTGCCAGCCCCAGCGCATCCATCATTTGGTTCACGCTCAACCAGTTGAAATCCTGCACCACGGCTTGTGTCATGTAGGCCAGCACCGCATAGGCGCCGCCAAATGTTACCACGGCCAGCGTGCTGAAAAACTGTGCAACATCCCACAGGAACGGAGCAGGCCAAAGCATCAGCGCCGCAAATGGCAGTGCCCACAGCGCGATGCAGGTCAAAACCGCGTGCCAGTTGAACGGATGACGGGGCGGCGCGCTGTCCCCCGATGACGTTGCATCGGGCCATAGCGCGCCGATTGCCGCTGCGCCCAGAACGACCAGTGGAAACGGTGCGTTGAGGGCAAAAATAGCGAGGAAGGACGTCAGCGCCAGCACCCGCGCCAAGGTGTTGTTCAGCGCCTTATCCGCGATTTTCTTGAGCGCCATCAATACGATGACCACCACAGTTGCCTGCACGCCAAGGAATGCGGCCTGTACCAGCGGCAGCGATCCAAATTGGGCGTAGGCCAGCGCCAGTGCCAAAACGACCGCCGCGCCGGGCAATACAAACAACGTGCCCGCAATCACACCGCCCAATGTGCCACGCTTCAGCCAGCCGGCGTAGGTTGCCAGCTGCATCGCTTCGGGGCCGGGTAAGAGCATGCAGAACGAAAGGGCAGACAGGAACTGGCGCTCACTCAGCCAGGGGCGATCTTCGACCAGCTCTTTGTGCATCAATGCGATCTGCGCCGCGGGGCCGCCAAAGGACAGGAGGCCAATGCGGCCAAAGACGCGGAACAATTCAGAGGTGGAGGGCGAAGACATAGGGAACCTGCGACGTAACGGGCGGTGTGTTGGGCCCGTTCTAGCGGGCTTGCCTCAGTGCGTATAGCGCAGAGTTGTCAGTTGTATGTCGGTGATCCCCGCCACTCGATGAATGCGTATCTGCAGCGTTTGTTCGGGGAGGGTAAGGTGCAGGTTTCTGTTGCCAGGTACCTGCGGACCCCGCCTTAGGCTGCTAGGCGTAAGGACTTAAAGGTCGATTTTTCGGACTGCTTACGCAGCCAGAGCCATCGGAGCACGATTGTTATTGGCAATTATGCTTAGCGAACCGATAACGGTGGTATCTCACCGGGACAAAGCTAACCCCTTTAGACGTTCGTCGATCCTGTTTCGACCCCATGATCCCCCAATAAAGGATGTTTGGTGGAGTCGCCGGGTACCGCCCCCGGGTCCGATCCGCTTATTACGAGCGCGTTTATGTCCATAGTCCCCGAGGGAACAGGTTCTATGTAGTGGCTTCGGCTTGGTTTGAAAAGGGGCGATCGGACGGTTTGATTGGTTGCTGCAGATTGGGGGGTGGAACGGGTCTGCGACGTAAGTGTTTTTAGCGTCCGGATTTTCCCAAATCGACGGTATAGCTGTGCAACGCCTCCAGAGCCGCGTCGCATTCTGCCATGTCACCTTGGTCTAGGGCTGTCAGGATGCGGTCGTGCAGATCAACGATCTTTTCGCGCGATCGGCGCGTGTAGGTGATCATATTCATCAGCGGCTGCATTGCCTCAATCGCGCCGGCCAGTTGGTAGGACAGAACCTGATTGCAGGCGCTATCTACAAAAGCCCGGTGAAAGGCGACATCTGACGTGCAAAACGCCTCATCCGACAGGGCAGCGTTGCGCTGTTTTTCCAACTCACTGCGCATCCGGTCCAGATGATGCTGCGTGCGATTACGCGCGGCCAACGGTGCGCAGGCGCGTTCAAGCGCAAACCGGGCGTCGCAGGCGGTTTCAAAGCCGACCCCGTTCATGCTGAGCAACAGGGTCGCAGTGGTCACCTGCTGATCATAGGCCTGTTCATAGCTCAGCCGATTGACAAATGCCCCACCACTGGCGCCGCGCTGTGTGCGGATCAGCGATTGTGCGGCCAAGCGTTTCAATGCCTCGCGCACGGTGGGGCGCGAAACGTTGAACTGCGCTGACAATTCAGACTCAGATGGCAGGCGTTCGTCGACAATCAATTGACCGGTAATGATGGCATCCCGAATGGCATCTGCAATTTCTGCAGACAGGTTCGGGCGTTTCGTGGTCTGTTTTGGATTTTTTGAATTGTCTGACATTTCACTTGGCAAGGCGAATTTTATTTGTCAGACATTTATCAGCTGCTGTTTCTCAGGGCAAGATTCACATTCTGCATCCTCCTGTCTGTTAGGGCGTCGAATTTTGATCTGATCCCAGTGTGACAGCGAAAGGTTAAGAAATGCTTGCCAGGGCGGAAGGTTTCTCCGGATGTGCTAAACTGGATCTGGGGCGATTTTTCGCGGGCGCGTTAGGAAAGAATTAACTTCGGAAGGGTAGAAGATGTTCAAGGCTTTGGTTGTTACTCAGGATGAGGACGGAAAAAATCACTCGCAGGTGCAGGAACTCACGCTTGATGATCTGCCTGCAGGTGACGTGACTGTTGCGGTGGAATACTCCACCGTGAACTATAAGGATGGTCTGTGCATGGGGCCGCGCGGTGGCGGTCTGGTGCGGAACTACCCGCATGTGCCCGGCATCGATTTCGCTGGCACTGTTGAGGCGTCTGATGATCCTCGCTATGCGCCGGGCGACAAGGTCGTGCTGACCGGTTGGCGCGTTGGTGAAGTGCATTGGGGCGGTTACGGCCAGAAAGCACGCGTGAAAGCTGACTGGCTGGTGCCGCTGCCTGAAGGTCTGACAACCCGTCAGGCAATGGCGGTGGGAACGGCTGGCTTTACCGCGATGCTGTCGGTCATGGCGTTGGAAGATCACGGTCTGGCGCCTGGGCAGGGTCCGGTTCTGGTAACCGGTGCCGCAGGTGGTGTTGGGTCTGTTGCAACGGCAATTCTGGCGCACAAGGGCTATGAAGTGGCGGCAGTAACGGGTCGTGAGGAAACCGAAGGCTACCTGAAGGGGCTGGGCGCAACCCAGATCGTGCCGCGTTCGGATCTGAATGAAACCGTAAAACGCCCGTTGGAAAGCGAAAACTGGGCGGGCTGTGTTGATGCAGTTGGCGGTGACATGTTGGCGCGTGTTCTGGGGCAGATGAAATATGGGGCGTCGGTTGCCGCTGTTGGTCTGGCCGGTGGTGCGAACTTGCCCGCAACTGTCATCCCGTTCCTGCTGCGCGGTGTGAACCTGCTGGGTATCGATTCGGTCATGCAGCCGTTTGAAAACCGCCAGCGCGCTTGGCAGCGCGTTGTGACCGACCTGCCGATGGACAAGCTGGAGGCTATGGTGCGTCCGGCTACGTTGGATGATCTGCCGCAACTGGGTGCCGACATTCTGGCCGGTCAGGTTCAGGGGCGCGTTGTCGTAGACCTGAACGCCTAAGGTTTGAGAGCGGCCGTTGGGTGCCGGTCCTGTAGGTCCGCAGTCCTCGGCCCCTATTGTTAAATGCTCGCCGTCTAGAAACGGCGGGCATTTTTTTTATTTGCCGCCTGCGTAACGACCGCGGCCCGTTAAGGGGGCAATGGCATAGTCGTCGTGGGGCAATTTTCCCCAGCCACAAGCCATCTAGGAATTTTGCGGTATTGACCTGCGCCGCGGTCTGAAACAGGTCTGGTGGTATGACACAGACACCGATCCCCCCCGCTTCGTCCGATGATGCACGCTATAGCCTGGATCTGGCTTTTGTCAGGGCTCAATTCCCGGCCTTTGCCGAGAAGAGTTTGCAGGGGCAGGCGTTTTTTGAAAACGCCGGTGGGTCCTATACGGCTGCCCCCGTGCTTGACCGGTTGGAACGGTTTTACCGCGCCAACAAGGTGCAGCCTTACGCACCTTATCCCGCTAGCCAGACTGCAGGCGACATGATGGACGAAGCGCGTCAACGTCTGGCGCAGGTCATGGGGGTCGACACCGATGAGGTCAGCTTTGGTCCATCGACCACGCAAAACACCTATGTTTTGGCGCAGGCGTTTCGCCAGTGGATGCAGCCGGGTGATGCGATCGTTGTGACCAATCAGGACCATGAGGCCAACACCGGGCCCTGGCGCCGTCTGGCGGATACGGGCATTGAAGTGCGTGAATGGCGTGTTGATCCGGCAACCGGCCATTTGGATTTGAACGATCTGACAAAGCTACTGGATGATCGGGTGCGGCTGGTGTGTTTCCCCCATTGTTCCAATGTCGTGGCAGAGGTGAACCCGGTTGCCGACATCGCGGCCATGGCCCACGCGGCTGGTGCGTTCGTCTGTGTGGACGGGGTGAGCTATGCGCCACACGGCATCCCCAATGTCGATGCGCTGGGCGCTGATATTTACCTGTTTTCCGCATATAAAACCTACGGCCCCCATCAGGGGATCATGGTGATCCGCCGCCCGTTGGGCGAGACGTTGCCCAATCAGGGGCACGAATTTAACGGTGATGTTCTTTACAAACGGTTTACGCCAGCGGGGCCAGATCATGCTCAGGTCGCGGCCTGCGCCGGTATGGTTGATTACATCGAAGCGGTGGCTGACCATCACGGCATGGTTGGTTCGCTGACAGAACGTGCGGGCGCGGTGCATGATTTGATGCGCGCCCATGAGGTGCAGCTGTTGCAGCCGCTGCTAGAGTATCTGGGCAATCGCAATGATCTGCGTCTGCTGGGTCCAAAGACTGCGGTCGATCGCGCACCGACGTTGGCGCTTGATCTGGGGCGTGCAGCGCATCCGGTGGCGGCGCAACTGTCCGAACATGGCATTATGGCAGGGGGCGGTAGCTTCTATGCGGGGCGTGCGCTGTCGGGCATGGGGGTGAACGCCGATCAAGGTGTTCTGCGTTTGAGCTTTGTGCATTACACCAGCCCAGAAGAGGTCAGTCAGTTGATCCGTGCGCTGGATCAGGTGCTGTAGCCCTCGCTTGCATCGGGTGAGTGATCCAAGCGCTGGTCCGGCGCGTATCTGTCTGAAATAATGACAAAAGGCAGCAAGATGGCTGAAGCTAACATGATCGCCCCTGATGAGGCCCCGATTTTGGTGTGGTTGCGTCGTGACTTGCGGCTGCGGGATAATCCTGCGCTGTCGGCGGCGGCTGCAACGGGCCGGCCAGTGGTGGTGGTGTTTATTCGCGACCCTTTGTTCGATGCTTTGGGGGCGGCGCATAAATGGCGGTTCGGGCTGGGACTTGATCATTTTGCGGCGCGGCTGAGGCAGCTGGGCAATCGCTTGATCTTGCGCTCGGGTTCCGCGTTGGACGTGTTGCGCGACATCATCGGTGAAACAGGTGCGACTACCATCTACTGGAACCGTGCCTATGATCCAGACGGCATTGCCCGAGATACCGAGGTGAAGGCAAGCTTTGCATCGCAAGATATTGATGTTGAAAGTTTTTCTGGTAACCTTTTGCAAGAGCCGTGGAAAACGACGACCAAAACGGGCGGGCATTTTAAGGTCTATTCGCCGTTCTGGCGTGCGCTGTCTGTTCAGGCGATTGCTGCCCCCTTGGCACCGCCTGCCCAGTTGCGTTTAGTGGGCAATGTTCCGCGGTCCGAGGATTTGGCGCAATGGGATTTGGGGGCTGAAATGCGCCGTGGTGCGGCGGTGGTCGCGCAGCACTTGTTGCTGGGCGAAGAGGCTGCGCAGGCGCGGCTGGATCAGTTTCTGGACACTGTACTGCCGGAATATGGTGAAGGGCGCGACTTCCCGGCGCGGGCGCTGACATCGAACCTCAGCGAACCCCTGGCGTATGGGGAAATCTCGGCGCGTCAGATCTGGCATCAGACGTTGCTGCGCTATCCGCACGGCGAGGCAGAGAAGTTCCTGAAAGAACTGGCATGGCGCGATTTTGCCTGGCATCTGACCTTTCACGATCCCCATATCCAAACCGGATGTTGGCGCCGCGAATGGGATCGATTCCAGTGGGAGGATCGCGCCGATGATCCCCGCTTGATCGCATGGCAACAGGGGCGCACGGGTGTTGATCTGGTCGATGCGGGCATGCGCGAGTTGTATGCCACCGGGCGAATGCACAATCGGGTCAGGATGATCGTGGCATCCTATCTGACCAAACACCTGCGGATGCATTGGCGGTTCGGGCAGCAGTGGTTTGCCGACACATTGGTGGATTGGGATGCCGCGTCAAATGCGATGGGGTGGCAATGGGTGGCTGGCTGTGGTCCGGATGCAGCCCCCTATTTTAGGGTTTTCAACCCCGATACCCAGCAGCAGAAGTTTGACGGTCAAAACACCTATTGCCGTCATTGGCTGGGAACCAACAGTGGATTTGAAGAGGCGGTGCCGCTGTCTTGGAAAACGTCCCGCCCGCTCAATCCGATCGTGTCCTTGCCCGAGGGGCGGGCGCAGGCTTTGGCAGCGTTGGAGGCGTTTAAAACCGCTGAACATCCCGCCACCTGATCCGCCAAGCGCCGATTGGTCTGCACGGCTTTTTCGCCATGGGCTTGATCCGTGGCGTATTTCTTGCCACTTTCGGGGCAGGGCCAAGCTGTGCGGCAGCGATGATCTATCTCGTGGAAATGGCGTGAATGATGCGCTTTTGCCGTTAAATTCAACATTAAAATCGCAGCGTAACGCCCTGATATAAAAAAGAAGGGCGAGCAGATGAATTTAACTACAGCACGGGCGATCGGTGGCGTCCTGATGGGGGCATTGGGGTGGTTTGTTTCCGATTTGGTGCGCCCATTGATGCCGGAAAGCACAGTGTTCGGCTGGTTTAATCACGTCAACTTGGCCCTTGGCGCTTATGTCGGCTGGTCGATGTTGGTGCCCAAAGGTGGGCAGGCGAGCAGCGGCAACCGAATGGTTGCGATGTCACGCGGGCTGACGGCGGCGTTTTCTTTGGCGACAATTGCTATTCTGGCGCAATCGGTAAATGAGATGCTGCGCCTTTCCAAGCGTTTGCGTTATTCCGATCCGCTCAAAGCGCTCGAGGATGTATTTCGCATCATTGCCGACTTCGGTGTGGTGCTGTTGCATCCGACTGTGATTGGTCCACTGATTATCGGGTCGGTTGTAATTGCCTTTATCGTGGATATGGCTCATAGCCGTTGGAGGTAGGTTTTACCCTCTCTTCAATAGGATATGCCCGAATGTCGGATCTGTTTTTCTTTGGTACGCTGCGCCATCTGCCGCTGTTGGAAACCGTGATCGGGCACGATCTGTCCGACATTACGTTGAGCGAAGCGTCCTTTGCCGATCATCAGATCCACTGGGCGGATGGTCACGCATTCCCGCTGTTGGTGGCATCGCCTGGCGAGGCGGCTGTTGGATTGCTGGCGCGCGGGCTTAGCGCCGAGGATGTGGCGCGTCTTGATTATTACGAACAGGTTTTCGATTTCGATCTGATCTGGACCGAGGTGACCGAAAACGGTGTGTCGCGGCGCGTGCAGATGTTTTGGCCGCCGAAAACGGGCCATACACCGGGGCCACTGTTCCAGCTAGAAGACTGGGCGCCCAAGTGGGGTGATATCAACACCCGCGCCGCGGTCGAGGTGATGCGCCACCGTGGCCACAAGACCGCGGCTGAGGTGGGCGCGATGTATGGCATGATCCATGTGCGCGCCTCTGCTCATGTGGCAGCGCAGGCCGAAAATCCGGTTCTGGGGCCAAGCGGAATGCAGGCGTCAGATGTTGTAAATCGCGATATTTCAATTCCTTACGCGAACTTCTTCGCGTTGGAGGAGCGCGCACTCCGGTTCCGCCGGTTTGACGGTTCCCTGAGTGAAGAGGTCGAGCGCGCGATTTTCCTATCTGGCGATGCAGCGCTGGTTCTGCCCTATGATCCGGTGCGCGACCGTGTGCTGTTGGTGGAGCAGGTGCGCATGGGGCCCTTGGCGCGCGGCGATCATGGGCCGTGGCAGTTGGAGCCTATTGCTGGCCGTGTCGATCCGGGCGAAACGCCGCTGGATGCTGCTCATCGCGAAGCGCGCGAAGAGGCCGGGCTGGAACTATCTCACCTGCATGTCATCCACGAAGGGTATCCATCGCCTGGCACCTCGTCAGAGTTTTTCTATACCTATCTGGGGATCGCGGATCTGCCGGATGAAGCCGCGCGTCTGGGGGGCGTGGACGGGGAACATGAGGACATCAAAGGTCACATCTACGACTTTGACACCGTGATGGCGATGCTGGATCGGGGCGACATTCGGGTGGTGCCCTTGGCGCTGGCGCTGCATTGGCTGGCACGAAATCGTGAAACCATGCGCACAGGTGCTTGAGCATCGCGGCATTGACGCATAAGTTTCCCGTCAAACCTGATGAGGAACGACAATTATGCGCATCGCACGCGATCTGGCTGACGCCATTGGCAAAACTCCCCTGATCCGCCTGAAGGCGGCCAGTGAGGCAACCGGCTGTGAAATTCTGGGCAAGGCCGAATTTCTGAACCCTGGTCAATCGGTCAAGGATCGCGCCGCGCTGTACATTATCAAGGACGCGATTGCCAAAGGTCAGCTTAAACCGGGCGGCACCATTGTTGAAGGCACTGCCGGCAACACCGGTATCGGTCTGGCGCTGGTTGGCGCGTCGATGGGGTTCAAAACCGTGATCGTGATCCCGGAAACCCAAAGCCAGGAAAAAAAGGACATGATCCGTCTGGCTGGCGCGCAATTGGTTGAGGTGCCCGCAGCGCCCTACAAGAACCCCAACAACTACGTGCGCTATTCTGAACGTCTGGCCAAAGCACTGGCCGAGACAGAGGAAAACGGTGTGATCTGGGCCAACCAGTTTGACAATGTTGCCAACCGTCAGGCCCACGTGGAAACCACTGGCCCTGAGATCTGGGAGCAAACGGATGGCAAGGTTGACGGTTTCATCTGTGCCGTTGGGTCCGGCGGCACGCTGGCCGGTGTCGGCATGGCGCTGCAGCCGAAGGGCGTGAAGGTCGGACTGGCCGATCCGATGGGCGCGGCGCTTTACAGCTACTACGCACATGGCGAATTTGCCTCCACCGGCACCTCGATCACCGAAGGGATCGGGCAGGGGCGGATCACTGCCAACCTTGACGGGTTTACCCCCGACATGAACTACCAGATCCCCGACGAAGAGGCGCTGCCGCTGGTCTTTGATCTGTTGCAGGACGAAGGCCTGTGTCTGGGCGGATCGTCTGCGGTGAACATCGCCGGTGCGATGCGCATGGCCAAAGATATGGGCCCCGGGCACACCATCGTCACCATCCTGTGTGATTATGGCACCCGCTATCAGTCGAAACTGTTTAACCCAGAGTTTTTGGCCGAGAAGGGCCTGCCGCAGCCTGAGTGGCTGACGAAGGAACTGCCGACACCTCCTGCGGTTTTTGAAAACCCGGAAGCTTGAAAAATCCGCAGCTGACATAGCTTGATGGACATGACACAGCCCTCCCGCCTTGTTTCACCAACCCGTCCCTCTTGGGTCGGGCGCATCGCGGGGGGGCTGCTTTGCGTTCTCCTGTCGATTTTCCTTGTTGTTTCTGCGCCGTCTGTTTCTGCGCAGGGGGCAGGGGTGCTGGCCCTCAGCGATGAAGAAAGCCAAGAATGGCAGGCGACCGCACGCCGCGCAGAGCTAACGCTGGAAGCGGGGCGCGCCTCTGATCGGGCGCTGGAGAGGCTGCGCGCGCAGTTGGTTGACTGGCGCGAGGTTTTCATGGACGCACAGGGCAGCCATGCCCAGCGGATCGACAACCTACAAAGCCAACTTGCCGTTTTGGGGCCTGCGCCGGATGACGGTAGCGAAAGTGCCGAAATCAGTGCGCGTCGTCAGGATCTGACTGAACGGTTGGCGGAATTGCGTGCCCCAGTTCTAGCTGCGGAAACCGCGGCCAGTCGGGCGTCGGGGTTGATTGCAGAAGTTGATACCGAGTTGCGAAACCGTCAGGCGGACGCTTTGGTCGCGATTGGACCCAGCCCGCTAAACCCAGTGGATTGGGCCGAAGGGTTGGCCGAGCTCAAGGACGCAGTGGTGTTCCCGCTGCAAGAGGTGCGCGCCAACCTCGGCAATGAATTGCGGCTGTTTCAGTTCCGGCAGAACCTGCTGGTGATCATTCCCCTCAGTCTGTTTGGCGCCTTGTTGTTGATGCGTGGGCGCGGCTGGGCGGGCGGTCTGGTATCGCGTTTGCGTGAAAGATTGCACGTTGAGTCAGGTGCCCGCGCTGTGGCCAGCACCGAGGTGCTGACCTTTGTGGTGTCTTTGGGCAAGGTGCTGGTGCCTTGGGTCGGTTTGGTGCTGTTGGTGCAGGCGTTGCTGCTAACGAGCATGTTTGGCCTGCGCGGCGAAGCGTTGATTGCACAAGTGCCGTTGTGGGGTGCTATCTTGCTGGTATCGGTTTGGCTGTGTGACAAACTGTTCCCCGATCCCCCCGCACCAGCAGTGTTTGAAGTCGATCCAGACAAACGCCCTGCATTGCGCCGCGTTGGCGGCGGGCTGGCAACCGCTGTGGTGCTGGCGCAGATTGGCGCCACCTTCGAAGCGCTGAGTGTGCTGGATGAGGTGGCGGGTGTTTTGTTGGCCTTCCCGCTGATGGTGATCAGCAGTCTGGCATTGATGCGCTTGGCACGCCTGATGCGTGCGGTGATCGCGCCCGGCTTGGCCGCAGTGGACGAAGAAGAAGCCGCCCCGCTACGCCTGCGTGCTGCCGCGCTTTTGGTGCGTGGTGCGATGATCATTGCGTTTCTGGCGCCGCTATTGGCTGCGATCGGTTATCGCAATGCGGCTGAAGCGTTGATTTACCCTGCTGTTTACACTGTTGGCCTGCTGGCTGCGCTCTTTGCGACGCAACATCTGGCCACCATGATCTACGCGTTGTTCAGCACCCGCGATGATCCGGCAGAGGCGTTGGTGCCTGCCTTGGTCGGTGTTGCGCTGGCGGTGTTGGCGCTGCCTATTCTGGCGCTGATCTGGGGCATGCGGGTCACTGACCTGACAGAGCTTTGGAGTCAGTTCATGACCGGCATTGCGCTGGGGGATACACGTATTTCCCCGCGTGATTTCATCGCCTTTGCAATGCTCTTTGGCATTGGTTACGTGGTCACAAGGATGGTGCAGGGCGCGCTGAAAACGTCTGTGCTGCCTAAAACCCGGTTGGATCAGGGTGGACAAACCGCGGTTGCATCGGGCGTGGGCTATCTGGGGATCACGATTTCTGCGCTGGTGGCGATTACTGGGGCGGGGCTTGATCTGTCCTCCATCGCGATTGTGGCCGGTGCGCTGTCCGTTGGCATCGGTTTCGGTCTGCAAACCATCGTATCGAATTTTGTGTCTGGCATTATCCTACTGGTCGAACGGCCCATTTCCGAAGGCGACTGGATCGAGGTGGGCGGTCAGATGGGCTATGTGCGCGATATTTCGGTGCGTGCAACGCGGATCGAAACTTTTGACCGCACCGACGTGATCATCCCCAACGCAGATCTGGTGAGCGGGACGGTTACCAACTACACCCGTGGCAACACGGTGGGGCGTTTGATTGTCAGTGTTGGCGTTGCCTATGGCACCGACACGCGCAAGGTTGAAAAAATCCTGCAAGAGATCGCAGAGGCGCATCCAATGGTGCTCGCCAATCCTGCGCCTTCGGTATTGCTTCAGGGCTTTGGTGCGGACGCGCTGGATTTTGAGATCCGGGCCATTTTGCGTGATGTGAACTGGTTGCTGTCGGTGCGCAGCGAAATGAACCACACCATTGCTGAACGCTTCGCCGCAGAAGGGATTGAGATACCCTTTGCGCAGCGTGACATTTGGCTGCGCAATCCCGAAGCGTTGCAGCACACCCCTGCGGCGCAACCCGCCACACCCGCATCGACAGTTGAGGAGCGTAAAGATGAACGAGAAGACTAAGCCGTTGTTTCGTGATGACCCCTACGCCCGTGACGCCGAAGCGCAGGTGATTGCCCTGACCCCAGAAGGCGGTATCGTGCTGGACGCGTCGGTGTTTTACCCCACTGGTGGCGGACAGCCGGGTGACAGCGGGCAGATCCGCTGGTCTGGTGGCGACATGCAGATCGCCACAGCTGTAAAGGGCGAAGAGCCTGGCACGGTCGTTTTGGTGCCCGCTGAACCCAGTGCCTTGCCCCCCGTCGGGACACGGGTTGAACAGCAGTTGGACTGGAACCGGCGTCACCGCCACATGCGCGTGCATACCGGTTTGCATCTGTTGTCGGTGGTCATTCCTCTGCCGGTCAGCGGTGGCAGCATTGGCGCGGACAAGGGGCGGCTGGACTTTGACATGCCAGAGGCCCCTCAGGACCGTGATGCGATTGAGGACGCACTGAACGCGCTGATTGATCGCGACCTTGAGGTCACAGAGGATTGGATCACTGACGAACAACTGGCGGCCAATCCGTCGCTGGTCAAAACCATGTCCGTTATGCCGCCGATGGGGCAGGGGCGTGTGCGTCTGGTGCGTATCGGTGCTGGGGCAGATCAGGTCGATCTACAGCCCTGCGGTGGCACGCATGTGGCGCGTACCAGCGAAATCGGCCGTCTGCGCCTGGGCAAGATTGAAAAGAAAGGCAAGCAGAACCGTCGCGTCTATGTCCATCTGGACGACTGAGCGGTTTCTGTCACTGGTTGATCAATTAGGACGACGCGGCCCCTTAGGCTGCGTCGTCTTCTTTTTGCGGGGCATCAGGTTGTTGAGGCTGCGCCTCATTTTCGTTGCGATCCGTGCTGTCAGCGCCTTCGATCGATTCGGACATAGGATCAACGGCGTGTGGGGCTTCTTCTTGTTCTGGCAGACCTTCACGGGACAGCAGGATTGCCAGCGACCGCAGTTCAGGGATCTGCGAAAAGATGATCATCATCGCCACCATAATCGGGACCGACAGGAACATGCCCGGCACCCCCCAGACAGCGCCCCAAAAGGCGAGGTTGATGATGATCCCAAAGGACGACAGCCGCAGCGCACGGCCCATCAGCATCGGGTCAATGACTGATCCGTTGATAAACTGGATCACGGTTACAGTGGCAAAAATTGCCGCCGTTGGCCCCGGTTCTCCAATCTCTACAAAAGCGACCAGCGCCACCAATATCGTTGCCACGATTGACCCGATGTTGGGGATGTAGTTCAGCACAAAAGTCAGGATGCCCAGTGCCACTGCCAGATCCAGCTGAAAGAACGTCGCAACGCCCCAGACCATCACACCAGTGATGGCACTGACGCCGGTTTTTACCAGCAGGTAGTAGTTCACCCGATGGATGATGGTTGCGATGATCCGGCTGACACGTTCAGCCTGTTCTTCGTTTCCGGCCAAGGCCACCAACTTGGTGGAAAACCAAATCCGTTCTGCAAACAGGAAACCTACAAACAGGATCACCAGCACTGTTGCCGACATCAGGTTACCAGCGCCCCCCGCAGCCGTGCTGAGGTAGCTGCCTACATTGATCGAGCTGACGGTGTTGAACACCGATGTTTCTACATCCTCTCCCAGCCAGGCGAACATTGCCGCCACCGCGCGCGGCAGGCTGGCCGCATAGTTCAGCGTGGTGGTCAAAACAGTGTTGATCTGGCTTAGGATAATCGACGTCAGGGTCAGCATCCCCGCCGAAATCAGCAACAACGCAGTGATCGTCGCCAATGTGTTCGGGATGCGGAAGGGCCCGATGCGCTGACGGGCGATAAAGTTGATCGCGTCACTGGTCAGCGAAAACAACACAATCGCGGTTGCCAGTGAAATTAGCAAAAACCGCGCCTGCACCAACAAAAACAGCACCACCGCCAATGCGATGATAATCAGCGCCCCAGTCTGCACGCGTTCCATCTGGCTCGTTTTGACCATGCCGGTCCGTATTGGGCCGGTTTGCATGTGTCGGGGGGCTGGTGGTCGGTGGGGGCTTTGGTTCATGCGGTCTGCCTCAAGCGCGGTGTGCGTGGCGAACTATGTTCGATGTGACGCTGGGTTACAACAACCCATGACCATTCTGCGACGTTCCGGCGCCGAAAACGATCCCCTTCACCGCAACGTGCATGCCGCGTGAGCAGAAAAAATTTACACGAAGGCAATATTCTTCAATTTTGGGCTTGCGGCCCGTCGGGGCTTTTTATAGACCCAGCCTCGGACAGGTGGCCGAGTGGTCGAAGGCGCACGCCTGGAAAGTGTGTAGGCGGGGAACCGTCTCGAGGGTTCGAATCCCTTCCTGTCCGCCATAAAAGCCTGCCCTTGTGGCGGGCTTTTTTGTTTTTAGCCAAACACTTATGACCGGATAGGGTGTCGTCGCCGCGCGTTATGTTGTTTTGGTTTTTACTTGACTAAAATTGTCGGTTGATGCATTTGCCGTTGTGTTCATGCACTGCGCATGACCCACATTTTTAGGAGAGACCCATGAAAGTCACATCGTTGACACGGGGTCTTTGCTCCGCTGCCGCAGCACTGACGCTTAGCTTTGCGTCCGCCACGATCGCCCTTGCAGAGACCATCAAAGTCACCGACATCGCAGGCCGCGTTGTCGAAGTTGAAAAGAACCCAACCAAAGTGGTGATCGGCGAAGGCCGCATGATCTATTCGATCGCGCTGTTGGATCAGGAAAACCCCTTTACGCGTGTCGTCGGCTGGAAAGACGACATGATCAAATATGACCCTGATGCCTACCGCAAATATATGGCGGCCTATCCCGAGATTAAGGATCTGCCCAGCTTCGGCAGCCCCTATTCCGATGAATGGAATCTCGAGGCGGTGATTGCACTGGGTACTGAGGTTGTGTTCATGAACCTCGGTAACCTGTTGAAAGCGCAGGAAAGCGGTATCATCGACAAGCTGGCAGAAGCCGGTGTTGCCACCGTGTTTGTGGATTTCCGTCAGGATCCCACCGCCAACTCCATGCCGTCGATCCAGCTGATGGGTCGTATCTTTGACAAACGCGATGAGGCAGACGCCTTTGCCGATTTCTATCAGCAACAGACCAAGCTGATCTATTCGCGCGTTGCCAAAATCCCTGCCGAAGAGCGCCCCATCGTCTTTATCGAAAACGCGGCAGGCTATAACCCGAACAAATGCTGTTCGACCTATGGCGCGGCGAACCTTGGCCGTCTGGTGGATCTGTCCGGTGGTCGCAACTGGGGATCGCTGAAATTCCCTGGTTTCAAAACCAACGTCAGCCTGGAGGCGCTGTTTGCCGACGACCCAGAGGTGATCATTGGCACTGGTGCCAACTGGTCCGAAGCCAACCCAGACACCATCGCAGTCCTGTTCGGCTATGAGGCGGATGAGGCAACCGTTCAGTCCCGTCTGGCTGGCCTTGCCGCGCGCGAAGGCTGGGGCGAGTTGTCGGCGGTGAAAAACGGCCGGTTCCATTCGGTTTATCACCAGTTCTACAACAGCCCGTATCATTTCGTGGCGATGCAGGCTTTTGCCAAGTGGCTGCACCCTGAGTTGTTTGCCGACGTAGACCCAGAGGCAACAATGAAGGCGCTGCACGATCAGTTCCTGCCGATCGACTACTCCGGTGTCTTCTGGGGTACGCTGGACGCGGGCAGCTGATCACGCTGCCATCTGCCCCGCCCGCGCGTTGACGGGCGGGGCATTCTTTTTCGGGACATATGACATGAGTGTTGAACTGACCGCAGATCAGATGCGGCAGGCCTATGCGTCACAGGTTGCGCGCCGCTATGGCATGATCGCAGCGGTGGCGGGTTTGCTAGCGTTGAGCTTCTTTCTGGATGTGGCGACGGGGCCGGGGCATTACCCCTTGTCCACCGTGGCCGAGGTATTGGCCGATCCCCTGTCGCACGGCGTGCGGCTCAAGGTGATCGTTTGGGACTACCGCCTGCCGGTGGCGGTGACGGCGGTTCTGGTCGGTGCGTTGCTGGCCGTTGCTGGTGCACAGATGCAGACGATTTTGAACAACCCGCTGGCTGAACCCTTTACGTTGGGGGTGTCGGCGGCGGCCAGTTTCGGCGCGTCACTGGCGATTGTGCTGGGGGTATCGGTGATTCCGGCAGTTGGGCCGCTGTTGGTCACAACAAACGCCTTTGTCTTTGCTCTTGCCACCTGCGGCATCATCCTGTTTGCCACGCGGTTGAAAGGCGTGGGGTCAGAAACGATGATCCTGTTTGGTATCGCGATTTTCTTCACCTTCTCGGCGCTTTTGGCCCTGATGCAATATATGGCGTCAGAAGATCAGATCGCCCGCATCGTGTTCTGGATGATGGGATCGCTCAGCCGCGCCAGTTGGGAGAAAATCGGGCTGGCAACCTTGTTGTTGGCGGTGGCTATTCCGTTCAGCCTGTACCGGACGTGGCCAATGACCGCGCTGCGCATGGGCGAGGCGACAGCAGAAAGCATGGGCGTGGATGTGGCCCGCCTGCGGGTGGAGATGCTGATTTGCATATCGCTCTTGGCGGCAACAGCGGTGTCCTTTGTGGGCACTGTCGGCTTCGTTGGCCTCGTGGGGCCGCATATCGCGCGGCTGTTGGTGGGCGAAGATCAACGTTACTTCGTGCCGCTGTCGGCGCTGGTCGGGGCGCTGGTGTTGTCGCTGACCTCGCTGATTTCCAAATCTATCACGCCGGGGATCATCTATCCCATCGGCATCATCACCTCGCTGATTGGGGTGCCTGTCTTTATTTCCATCATCCTCAGCACCCGTCGGGAGAAGCTGTCATGACCTTAAGTGTTGAGACCCTGCAAGCCGGCTATGGCCGCACCCGCATTCTGAAGGACGTGTCGATCCCCGCGATGACCGCTGGTAGCTTTGTTGGGCTGATCGGGCCCAATGCGGCCGGTAAGTCGACGCTGTTCAAATCACTGGCAGGGTTGGTCACACCCACAGCGGGGCGGATCACCCTAGGCGGCGATGACATCACACACCTGCCGCGCCGTGATCGCGTGCGCCGCATTGCCTATATGCCGCAGGCCTATGGCTGCAACGCATTGCTCACTGTGTTTGAAACTGTGCTGCTGGCGCTGAAACAGACCACCGGCTGGCGGGTGCAGGGGGACAATCTGGACCGCGTTGCCGATACGCTATCGGCGCTGGGTCTGTCCCATCTGGCAGATCGCGGCATTGCGGATCTGAGCGGCGGGCAGGCGCAGATGGTGGCGGTGGCGCAGACCATCGTGCGCGCGCCCGAGGTGATCTTGCTGGATGAACCGACCAGTGCGCTGGATCTGCATCACCAACTGTCGATCCTGACATCCGTGCGCAGCGAAATGCAGCGCCGTCAGCCGGTTATCATGGCGGCGTTGCATGACCTTAATCTGGCAGCGAAATTCTGTGACCGCTTGGTCTTGCTGCGGGCAGGTGAGGTGCTTGCGGACGGAACACCTGCGGACATTCTGGCGCTGCCTGAAATTGGTGAAACCTACCGTGTCGACACAGATCTGGAACACACACGGCGCGGTGCGCTCTATGTTGATGCGCGCCTGCCTGCTGCTGCCTCTGCGGCCTGATCAGATATCAATCGGCATATAGCCTGCGTCGCGGGCATCACGGGGGCTGACCCCGAAATGTTTGCGGAAGGCGCGGCTGAAATGGGCCGCGCTTTCATACCCAACGCGCCGCGCTGCTTCTGCAACAGGTAGGGCGTCTGCGGTGATCATGCCCTTGGCGCGGTTCAGACGGGTGGCGGTCAGATATTGGTGTGGTGATGCGCCTGTCACCGATTTGAACGCACGGTGAAACACTGGTGCGCTCATACCCGCGGTGCGCGCCATATCGTCGATGCTGATCGTTTCGGGATAGTTTTCGCGGATGTAAACGATGGACCGCGCCACGCGATCAAAGTGACTGTCGACCTGACCGATTGCGCGCAGAGCGGCCCCATGTGGACCGCGCAGCGCGTGATAGAGAATTTCGCGCAAAATGCCAGGGCCCAGAATGGCGGCGTCCTGCGGATCACAGAGTGCGGCCATCAACCGATCAATTGCGTCGCGCATATTGGCCTGCATCGGGGCAGGGGTAACGCCCAGCGATGTTGCCTTGGCCGGTTCGGAACGCGGCGCGCCCATCGCCTTGTTCAATTCGTGCAGGGTTTCGCGCGAAATGTCGATGAACAGCCCCAACAGCGGATCTTCGGGTGAAGCGTCGGTTTCACAGTCAAACGGCATAGGCACCGACAGCACCAGATAGTGGTCGGGATCATAGGCAAAGGTGCGATCGCCCAAATAGCCGGTTTTGTGGCCCTGTAGGATCAGCACCAGACCGGCGTTGTAGATCAACGGCGCGCGCGGCACAGCTTCGGTCGACCAGAAAAACCGCACCTGCGGCAAGTGGGTTTCCACATAGCCCGCACCCGGTTCGAAACCGTAGATTTCCTGTAGCCGTTCCAGCATCAGATCCTGTCCTATCTTGAAGGAGCTTACCTAGGGGCGCGGTTGAGCAATCGCAAGGGCGCGTTTGACAGGAATTGGCAACTCTCTGAGAGGTTCCGTCATTCCCTGATCGCGCGCGGCGCGCCACATAGATCACAACGAAATTGAAAGGACATCCTTATGACTGCTTCTTTGAAACCGCTTGTTGTGATCACCGGCGCATCTTCCGGTATTGGTGCCGCGATGGCGCAACACTTTGCTGATGCAGGCCACGCGCTGCTGCTGATCGCCCGCCGTCTGGACCGGATTGAGGCGCTGGGCCTTGAAAACGCCATGTGCCGCTCTGTTGACGTGACCGACATCGCCGCCTTGCGTGCCGCTGTGACTGAGGCAGAGGCCGCATATGGTCCCGTCGATCTGTTGATCAATAACGCAGGCCTGATGCAGCTGGGTCAGCTGGACACGCAGGATCCGACCGAATGGCAGAACATGTTTGATGTGAACGTGCTGGCGCTGCTGAACGCGACCCAAGTGGTTCTGGGCGGCATGAAAGCACGCGGCGCAGGCACCATCCTGAACGTCAGCTCCATCGCGGGTAAGAAGAGCTTCCCCAACCACGCGGCCTATGTGGGCACCAAGTTTGCCGTGTCTTCGATCAGTGAAAACCTGCGCGAGGAAGTATCGGGCGACGGGGTGCGCGTCATGACCATCTGCCCTGGTGCGGTAGAGACCGAGCTGCTGGGCCACACCACGGATCAAGAGATCATCGACGGCTATGAAGCGTGGAAAGAGGACATGGGTGGTGTACTCGTCGCCGATGACATCGCCCGCACTGCGCTGTTTATGTATACCCAACCACAGAATGTGAACATCCGCGACGTTGTGATCGCCGCCACCCGTCAGCCTGCCTAAGGCGTGAAACGGGCGGGGCCATGACCGACCCCGCCTGAATAAAATCTGGGTTGCCACATGCGACCCGGTGCGCGCCCGCCCCTTGGACCCTCTGGCAACAGCAATGGGGCGGGCGCAACATTATGCAGTCTCGGCTGGCTTGGGCTCCGCTGGGGCATGAAACACTGGCGGGCGTTTTTCCAGAAAGGCCGTCATGCCCTCCACCTGCGCAGGCAGGCCATATAGGGCATGGTACATTTGCCGTTCCATCCGCACGCCCGTGTCCAGCGTGGTTTGATCCGCCGCATTCACACATTTGCGCCCCATCTCGACAATGTCACCTGCGTAGCTGGCGATGCTTTGGGCCGTGTCCCATGCGGTGTCCATCAACGCCTCTGCGGGCAGAACGCGGCTGATCAGGCCGATATCTTTGGCCTCTGCCGCGTCGATCATCCGGCCCGTCAGGATCAGGTCCATCGCCATCGCACGCCCCACCAGACGGGTCAGACGCTGGGTGCCGCCGATACCGGGGATACAGCCGATCTTGACCTCGGGCTGGCCGAATTTGGCCTTGTCCGATGCGATCAGCACATCACACATCATCGCCACCTCGCAGCCACCGCCAAGGGCAAAGCCGTTGATCGCGGCGACCTTGGGGATCGGCAGGGCGGCAAAGCGGTCCCAGTCTGCAAAATACTCGGCCTCTGTCATGCTGGCGTAGGTCTGCACCGATAATTCTGCAATATCCGCCCCGGCGGCAAAGGCACGGCCTGCACCCGTCAGGATCAGACAGCCGATGGCGGGGTCTTTGGCATAGGCGCTGGCGGCGGCCAGCACCTCTTGCATCACGGTGGTGTTCAGTGCGTTCAACTGGTCCGGGCGGTTAAACCGGATCAGACCAACGCGGCCGCGCACTTCGGTTTCTATGGTTTCATAGGTCATGATCGCCCCCTCAGCTGTCCCAGATCGCGCCATAGGCTGGGATGCCCAAGGCTTCCATGTCATGCACCACCTTGCGGGTGAGCTTCTGGTTGGAAATCACGATCACCGCCTCGGCCCCGCTTTCACGTACGGCCTGCAAGGCCAATGTGCTGAGGTCGGGTTTGCCTTGGGTCACGGTGTCCCAGATCACCGGATTTTCGGTCGATCCCTCAATCTCATCCACCAGCGCATCGCCATAGGTTTCGCGCGGCGATCGTGTGGACCAGACCAGCTTGTTGGGCACTTCACCTTTCAACAGGTGGGGCAGGATCGGGCCAATGCCGGATCCGGTGCCGATATAGACCACCTTTTTGAACAGCACCTCGATGCGGGCGACGCCACTGGTGGTGATGCCCTTGACCCAGACCTTGCTGGGGGGATTGTCGATGAAACGCCCCGTCCAGTCGCCAGCGCGCGAAATGGCCAGACGGTAGCCGGGCTCACCTGGGGCGGGGATATTGGCAAAGGAATGGTATTCCCCAAAAGGTGTCAGGCTGATCGCGTTGGATGATCCGGCAAAGGGCGTGTCGCCATAATTGAACCGGGCCAGAACCGCGTGGTTGGATGGCTTCACAATCTCCACATCCACCTTTTTCAGCGTCAGCCAAGGCGATGCGATGGACAGGGTGATCAGGCACAGCATCCAGAACGCAGGCGTCGCCGTCAGATCAGCGCCCATATCGCGGGTGATCGACACGGTCTGTGCCCAGAACAGGCCCAACACCGTCCAGCCCACAAAACGGTGGATCTTTTCAAAGGTGTTGTGAAACTTGGCCCGGATTGGGCCGATGGCGGAAATCACCATCATGCTCATCAGCAGCACCATCGCGCCAGACAGCCCCAGCGTCAGATCAGAGGGCAGCGCGGCACCGGACAGACGGTTGGCGCCCATCGCAAACAACAGAAAGCCAAACCAGATGGTGCCTGCCACCGTGCCGCCCGAATGCAGCCCGCCAAAGTGGAACACTTTGCCAGCGCCCCAGCGCATCCAAAGGGGGGCAGAGGTCGGCAGGCGGGTGGCCAGCCAGAACAGCGCGTTCACCACCCGCTGCTGGCGGATCAAAATGCCCAGCGACAGGTTGATCAGCGCCATGTCCGCGATGGCCTGTAGGTGAAAGGCGCCAAAGCCGCCCCAGCGGCCCGATTGCAGGCCAAGGACAAAGACGGTGAGGTTCGCAATCGCCACCAGTGTGGCCAGACGGCGGTATTCCATCAGTGCGGGGTGGCGGGTGATACGGCGCCACTTGGGGGCGTCCGTTTCAAAGGATCGGGTTTCGCTGGTCATTGTGCTGCGTCCGTAATGTTGGGTGTATGTGTGTTTGCAAGGTGCTGATCGGCCATCTGCAGCAGCAGTCGCTTGTCCAGTTTGCCGCGCGGGGTGCGCGGTAGCGCCTCTAGCGGCACAACGGCGGCAGGGCTGCAATAGTAGGGCAGGCGGGCCTCAACCTCGGCGGCGGCTTTCTTGGGGCAGGCTGTCGCGGGCGAGATAAAGCTGACCAGCGTGCGGTTGTCATATTTCAGCGTCACCGCCTGCGCGCAGCAATCGGATTGCTCAAGCGCAGTAGAGACGCCGTCCAGTTCCACCCGAAAACCACGGATTTTCACCAGATCATCAACGCGCCCAAAATGTTCCAATTCGCCGGTATCGGTCCAGCGCCCCAGATCGCGGGTGTTGAACATCATATGACCGGGGCGGAAGGGATCGGGGCGGTAGCGATCTGCGGTCAGATCGGGATTGGCCAGATAGCCCATAGTGACACAGTCACCACCGGCCCACATTACGCCTTTGGCACCGATGGGCAGGGGGGTCAGGTCTTCGTCCAGGATATAGACCGTGTTGTTGGGGGTAGGGCGCCCAATCGACAGAACCGCCTTATCGGGGTGGTGCGGTTCTGCGGTGTTGATGATGGTGGTTTCTGTTGGACCACAGGAATTGTGGAAGGTGCAGAAGGACGACCACAGATCGGCCAGCGGACGCGGGCAGGGTTCCCCCGCGACGGCGGCGACCTTGACTTGTTGGCAGCGACTGGCATCCAGCGAGTTGAGGATCGACGGGGTAGAGATCAGCACATCCACCTGTTCGGCGGTGTCCTGAATGCTCTTGCCGCGAATGACCAGCGTGGCGCCATTGGCCAATGCGCCAAGGGTTTCCCAAGCGGCCATGTCAAAGGCGATGGATAGGATCTGCCCGACCTTCCGCCCTGGACGCATGCCCATATCACCGGGCGCGGTCAGCAGGATATTGGCAAGGTTCTTGTGTGTGACCTGCACGCCATTGGGTACGCCAGTGGTACCAGAGGTAAACAGCAGGATGGCGCGATCCTCGGGGGTGGCGGCATAGGTTGCCTGATCGGGCAGGCTGTCATCCAGCGCGGGGTCATACATCACCGGGTCAATGCTGATCAGGGTTTGCTCTGCCGTGACGGGAACATCGCTTGCCAGCTCTGACAGGGTCAGGATCACCTTGGCCTCTGTGATGCCTGCGACATGGCGCAGCGCCTCTGTCGGGGCGACGCCGACGTGTTGGGGCGCATAGGCGGCCCCTAGCTTCATCGTGGCAACAATGCCTACCAGCATTTCCAGAGAGCGCCGTAGGTAGAGGCAGACAACATCGCCCCGCGCCACGCCATAACCACGCATCACATTGGCCAGCCGGTTAGACGCCGCATCCAATGTGCCATAGGTGATGTCCTCGCCGCCACAAGTTGCGGCAATGGCGTCGGGTTGCGTGCGCATCTGGTGCAGGATGGCGTCGGAAATGGTGGGGAAGCGCGGTGCCTCTATCGGCCCCCAGCCAAAGGCAAGGAAACGATCACGGTCCGCATCGCTGAGCGCGGCGAGCGGGTCTTCTTTCGTGGTACCTGAAAGGGAATGGGGTTTGATGCCTTTTAGGGAAATTGCTGCAATATCCTGCATGTCATCCTCCGAGTTGACGATGCGGCCAGCTTGTAATGGGAAAATTTCCCATTTAAAGTCACGTCTCATCAACAAAGGCTCACGAAGACGTTGGATGTCAAAACCTTGCGCATTTGATAAAGACGCCTGAGTCCCGGAACAGGAAGATATGAGCGACACCCCACAGGATCCCTTTGAAAAGGCGCTTGCCGCGCTGCTTGCACCTTTGTCGCGGGCGATGATGGCACGTGGGGTGACCTATGGATCTGCGGCAGAGGCGTTGAAGCGTGCGATGCTGCAGGCGGCGCTAGATCAACTGGCGGCGGAGGGGGGCAATGGCCGGATCAGTGATAGCAAAATCAGCTTGATGACCGGATTGCATCGCAAGGACGTAAAGCGTCTGCGGGATGACAGCGCCCAATGTGAGGTCAAGCGCACTGTGTCCGCTGCGGCGATGGTGATCAGCTATTGGGCCACCGCGCCGGACTATCTGGATAACAAATGCTGTCCTCGCCGTTTGACCCGTGCCGCTGATGACGCAGGCCCCGGATTTGACGATCTGGTGCGACAGGCCCGCATTGATATGGCACCCGGTACAGTTTTGCAGGCGCTCATCGAACAGGGGGCTGTGGCCGAAGAGGCGGAAGGTGTCTACTGCCTGAAGGCACACACGTTGTTGCCTGCCGGCGGTGGCGCTGAACAGGTTGCCGCCTATGAGGCGACGTTGAGCGCACATCTGGCGGCAGCGACCGACAACCTTTTGGCCCCGCCCGAGGGTAGGCGCCATTTTGATCGCGCGGTGCGCTATTCGCACCTCTCAGAGGCGTCGGTTGAACATCTGCGCAAGATGTCAGCCGCCAAGGCCCAAGAGTTGTTGGAAGAGATCAACGCCGAGGCGCGTAAATTACAAGAGGCGGACGAGGCCACACAAAGCGATGCAGACCCCAAACGTCGCTTTGTCCTTGGCGCCTATATTCTGCCGGCCCCGTTGGCAGATAAGACCCCGAGTACCCCGGAGGATACCGAATGATGACCCGATTTGCCCGCTTTTGCGAAGGCGGCGCTGATCTGATTTCTGGGCTGAAACTGAGCCGCAGCACAGTGCTGACAGCAGCAGTGGCAGCGGCTCTGGGGTTAAGCGCGGTGCTGGGCTGCGCCAGTGAGGCCTGTGCGCAGGCCACTGGTCCTTCTGGCGGGCAACCGCAGAACAATCAGGACCGCGAAGGTGGCATCATTGGCACGGGCGTCACCGCCTATGATCTGGTGAAGCTTGAGGCGGGTATTTACGGCACCATCACCGCGCTGGGCAGCATCTATGTCAACGGCCACCATATCGGGATTGACGACGAACTGGCGGTGCGTGGTTCAGCAGTGCTGACACAGGCGGGTGATTTGCAGCCGGGTCATACCGTGGCTGTTGTGGTGCGTCGCAGCGGTGACGGTGCAGACGGTTATGACTGGCGCGCTGTGGATCTGCGCCATGTGGCACCGTTGGTTGGTCCGGTCGATCAGCGACAGGCAGAAACGATGACTGTGCTGGGCACCAAGGTGCGACTGCCCGCAGGCGTCACAGCGCCCGAAGTGGGCCAGTGGGTCGCGGTGAGCGGCCTGTGGCAGGGGGATCAGGTTGTGGCGTCGCGTGTTGACGTGGTGACAGCACAGGACCGCACGGCGCAGATCAGCGGCAGTTTCGACGGGCTTAACAGCGATGGTGGTTTCCGCATCGGTCAAACCCTGATCCGTGGCCTGATCCCTGAACATCTGGTGCCGGGTATGCGTGTACGTGTGCTGGGCACACCTGTGGCGGGCGGTCTGTCAGCACAGACTCTAGAGTCTGGGCTGTTTGATGGCGACGTTGGCGTGCAGCACGTGGAGGGATATTATTCAATCCCCGCACCGGATGGGCGCTACACAGTTCTGGGTAGCGGGTTGATCGCCTACACCACACGCCCCGAGATGATTTCGACCAGTGATCCGGTTTTTCGATGTGGGCAGGCAGGGGCGTTGATCGGTCTGGCGGGCGCGCCAGAGGAGCTGACAGCCCTGTTTAACGGCTGTTGATTTCCGGCGTCGGGTCGATCCATTCACGTTGATCCTACCAATAGGTTTGGGGGTGCCGACAAATTGGCGTCTTGGATCACCTTTCGCGCCTTTGGCGCTGGGTGGTTTTCAGCCAAAATCATCTTAGGTGAGGAGAAACAACGCCAACTGTCCGTTGCGGCCTATGCGGTTTGGTGATCGGTGCAACGGGTTGGCGGTGTGGGGCTTGGCCCATCTGGTTTTGTGTGCGGGAGGTTTTTGGATGGCAAACGGAACGAAAAATTCAGGTTCGCGTCGGCTTCTCTGGTGGGGGCTGGCGGCAATGGTTCTGGCGCTTGCAGGTGCGATGACTTGGGGAGCCAGTGGTGATGACGGGTCGATCTGGGCCTACAAAATCCTGATGGGCAAGGTGTTCTTTGCCTTCGGGGTCGGTATCAGCCTGCTGCTGGGGGCCTTGGTTTTGGCGCCTGCTGATGCAGTGAAAAGTCTGCGTGGCAAGTTGGGGCGCTGGTCATTGCTGATTGGGGTTCTGGGTAGTCTGGGATTGGCTGTATCGGCCAGCTGAAGACAGGGGCCGATACAGTGTCGTTTGGTGCGCGGCTGCTTCAGTCGCGCCAGCTGGGATCTTCGGCATCGAGGGTGGATTTCAGATAATCGAAATGACGATCCGCCGCGCCTTCATATCCGGCCCAGCCATCGGCGGTGTTCTGCGCCACTGCATCTGATAAAACCGCCAGCGGTTGGCCGGTGGACAGGGCCATGATCTGCGTCTGTGCTGCCTTTTCAAAGAAATACAGATCCTCAAACGCGCGCGCCACGGTGTCGCCCGCAATGGATACGCCGTGGTTGCCCATCACCAAGGCAACGTTGCCCTTCATCGCATGGGCCAGATGCGCGCCCTCTTCGGCGGTGTCGGAAATACCGCCGAATTCCAGATCATAGCCGGTTTTGCCGTAAAACCGTGCGGTATTGTTATCCAGCGGCAGCAGCGTCGGATCCTTCAGGCAGGCCAGTGCGGTGGCGTATGGGGAATGGCAATGTAGGATCACCCGCGCCTCGGGCAATTCGCGGTGCAGTGTTCCATGCACCGCCCAAGCCGATGGGTCGGGCGCGTCGGGGCCCTGCATCACCTCTGGATCATCCACATCCAGCAGCAACAGATCGCTGGCTTTCAGCGTGGCAAAGTGCTGCCAACGTGGGTTGAGCAGGATCTTGCGCCCGTCTGCACTGACCGCAGCGCTGAAATGGTTGGAGACGCTTTCGGACCAGCCAAACTTGTGGCACAGGCGAAACGCGGCCGCCAGATCCTGACGCAGGCTGTGTTCATCAATCGGGGTGGGGGCAGTCATGGCAGCATCCTTCATGATTTGAACCGTCCTTCGGTTGTCAGCGCACGATAGGTGGACCGCATTTCAGCGCGATCCGTGTAGCAGCCGCGCAGGTAACGATCCCCGCTAGAGGCGGTGTAAGCCGCGCGCCCATGCACGATACGGTGGTTGTCAAACACGATGCATTCGCCTGCGTGCAAGGTAAAGCGCATGACGTATTTCTCTTCTTGCAGCATCCGGCCAAAACGGCAGAAGGCGGGGTAGTAGTCATCCAGAAATTCCTGCGGCAGGTCGATCATGTCCAGCATGTGCTGGCTGATGGTCAGGCCCGACACCTCGCCATGTTCGTCCAGTTCGATCACCCGCTGACGCGACCGCATGTCGTAGGTGTCATGTTCGCAATAAAACGGGATCTCTGTCTCACTCAGCAGGCGGAAGCCTTCGGGATCACGGGCGCGGAAGTCATTGGCAACTGCCACACCGTCGCCAAACAGGTTGCGGCCCCCTTCAACGGAATTGGCGCGACAATGCAGAAACTGAATGCCGGGCGCGTGTTCTTCGGCGGGGGTGTCTGTGTGCAGTTCCAGCGCGGCAGCGGTAAAGGCGGTGTTGGTGGGATTGATGTGGGTTTTGACGTCAAAATAGCTGCCAAAGAACGTCGGGCGGACCGTGCCGATCCGTTCGGCCAGCTCTGTCAGTCCGGCGTCTGTGTCGGGCATGTCGGTGATAATGGCCACGCCTTCGATCAACAGCGCCTCAATCCATGCGGCGACCTTTTGGTCCTGTGCCATCAGATCAGGTTGGGAAAAACGGGCAACATCGGCGTAGTGATTGCTGTACCAGGCGCGGCGGCGTTTGTCGGCGGGATCCTTGCGTGGGCGACCCGTGGTGTAGCTGGCCAGAAGTGTCAGTGGAAAGCGGGACTGGTGATCTTCGCCCTGCCAGTCGATGACCAGCGTATCAGCGTCGATCACAGCCTGCGCAGCGCGGGGCGCCGCGTCCAGATGGAAGATGTCAAAGCTGCGTTCGCGCGTGCCTGCATCAAAGGAGCTGGGGCAATTGTCACGCAGCCAGTGATAGTTGAAATAGGCCTCGCCCTGATCTGGCAGTGGCAGATACAGGCCCTTGTCGGCCAGTCGCACCGTTGCGGCGGCGGGTGTTTCAGGATGTCTTACAGGGGCGGGGATGTTCATATCGCACGTGCCTTATTGTTCGCGGGTGTCTCTTTAGGATCAGTATTGGTTGACAACTGGTGCGAAAAAAGGCCGATTGCATTTTGATGATGTTAACTTGAAATTAACTTAGGCTGTGCCATGAATGATCTGCCGCCGTTGCGCCTGTTGGCTACTTTTGCTGAGGTTGCGCGCCTTGGCTCCATGCAGGAGGCGGCCGCGCGGCTGAACGTGACGCGCCCTGCGGTGACGCAGGCGCTCAAGACGTTGGAGGCGGATATTGGCGTCACCCTGTTTGATCGCAGCCGCAAACCGGCCCGCCTGACAGAGGCGGGGCAGCAGTTGGCCTGGGCGGTGGATGCGGGCCTTGGTCAGATTGCGGCGGCTGTGGCGGAATTACGGGCGGCGCAGATGGCGGATGAAATGCAGATCACCCTGTCCTGTACGCTGGGCATGGCGACCTATTGGTTGATGCCGCGACTGCCGCAGTTTTATGCGCTGCACCCAGAAATTACCGTGAACGTGCAGGCCCCGCCGTCGGATCTGCCCGCGCTGACCAGCGGTATTGATCTGGCGCTGCGCTATGGGGCAGGCAATTGGCGTGACAGCGCGTCCCATCAGCTGTTCGCGGAAGAGATCTGTCCTGTGGGTGCCCCTGATCTGATCGCGGATGCCCTGCGCGAGGGGCGCCATTTGGCGGCGGTTCCCCTGATCCATGTGCGCCGACCTGAGGCGCATCATTGGGCCAGTTGGGATGAGTATTTCCGCCACCGCGATCTGGGTCGCGCGGCAGGGCGCGGGCAGGTGTTTGATAACTATGTGCAGGCTGTGCAGGCGGCACTGGACGGGCGCGGTTTGATGCTGGGCTGGCGGTCTATCACCAGTGGGCTGGAACGGGACGGGGCGCTGGAACGCTGGCCGGGCGGGGCCTGTGATTTAGGGACGGGGTATTACCTGTGCCTGCGGCGCGACGATAAGATGCGCACCGCTCTGCGCAGCTTTTGCCAGTGGATCGCGACGCAGGGTGATCATGACGAACTGGCGCAGGTGTTTTCCGCGTGACGCTGCAATCGTTCCGGTATAAAGCGCAGTTTTGATGATACTGCGCGCCCTGATCTGGTGCCTGTCCATTCCTGCCATCGCTGCCCCGATCCGTCCGGTGTTTACACGCCGCTGTCGCGCTGCGCTGAGTAGTAAGTGGCGAAATTTGCATCAATTGCGTCGTGCAAGTGTCTGACATATAATAATATGAGGGACATTAAGTGACTGACGCAACAACGCAGCCCGGCGCACGGCCGGACCTCGCGGGGCTGGACCCGACACTGTATAACGAAGACCAGCTGCCCACCACCGCAGCAGAGCGCACCTGGGGCTGGGTATCGATTGCCGCCCTGTGGGTGGGCATGGTGGTTTGTATTCCGACTTACCTGCTGGCCTCTTACTTGATTGATTCCGGCATGAGCTGGGATCAAGCGGTCACCACCATTTTGTTGGCAAACGCCATTGTGCTGATCCCGATGGTCTTGGTCGGTCATGCGGGCACCAAATATGGCATCCCGTTTCCGGTTCTGCTGCGCTCTTCCTTCGGGCCTGCGGGGGCCAAGATCCCAGCGGTTGCGCGCGGTATTGTGGCCTGCGGCTGGTTCGGCATTCAGACATGGGTGGGCGGGTCTGCGATCTTTGTGATCCTGAACACGCTGATGGGCGGCGCGCTGGCGTCTGATCCGCTGCCGATCCTTGGCATTTCGGGGGGCGAGTTCGCCTGTTTCGTCGCCTTCTGGGCGCTGCATGTCTATTTCATCAAAAACGGGACCGAGGCGATCCGCTGGCTGGAAACCTACGCCGCGCCCTTCCTGTTGGCGATGGGGCTGGCGCTGCTCTACTGGGCCTATGTAAATGCTGGCGGCTTTGGTGAAATGCTGTCCACGCCCAGTGCCTTTGATGCCGGTCAGCCGCGCGAAGGTGAGTTCTGGCAGGTGTTCTGGCCCAGCCTGACGGGCATGATCGGGTTCTGGGCCACGCTGGCGCTGAACATCCCTGATTTCACCCGCCATGCGCGCAGCCAGAAGGACCAGTTCATCGGTCAGCTGGTCGGTCTGCCGATCCCCATGGCGCTGTTTGCCTTTATCGCGTCTGCCGTGACCTCGGCCACTGTGGTGATCTATGGCGAAGCGATCTGGGATCCGATCCAACTGGCAGAACGTATGGGCGGCGCGTCGATCCTGATCGCACTGTTTGCGCTGATCGTGGCGACCCTGACTACCAACCTTGCGGCCAATGTGGTCGCGCCTGCGCACGGTTTTGCCAACCTCGCCCCCAGCAAGATCAACCTGAAACGTGGTGGCTACATCACCGCAGGCATCGGTCTGGTGATGTTCCCATGGGTTCTGGTCAACCACATTGTTGGCTGGCTTCTGGCCTATTCGGCGCTGTTGGGCCCGATCGCGGGGATCATGCTGGCGGATTACTACCTGCTGCGCAAAACCAAGCTAAAAGTGGCGGATCTGTTCAAGTCGGACGGTATCTATTCTGGCAAAAACGGCACCAACTGGGCCGGTGTGTTTGCCCTGATCATCGGTATTCTGCCGAATCTTCCGGGTTTCCTGGTCGGTGTTGGTCTGTCTGATGGCACATCGGATTTCTTTGCCACCATCTACACCTATGCCTGGTTCGTGGGCCTGTTTGTGGCCGGTGCGGCCTATTTGCTGCTGTCACGCGTGATGGCGCGCTAAGATTATAGTGTCGGGGCGCATTGGTGCCCCGACGCGCACCCCGAGCGTGATTTTTCCGCGCTGCAGAATTTTTCCTGACTTTTCCGATATTTCCACTCAGACCGCCGTGGTTGCGGTCGTTAAAGGATATGGGACCAAGCCGCGGGGGGATACCGGGGCGGTATAATTATCTGATCCGGATGGAGTCTGGAAAATGTCTGCAAAAATTGTCGGGGCTTTGATCACCGCTGGGGTGACATCCCTGAGTGCCTATCAGTTCTGGTATGAGCTAGGTGATCTGATGTGGCCCAGCCGCGATGTGATCGTGGCCGAAATCACTTTGGACAATAGATGTGATTTTCGCGACTACGTGTTCGTGGTGCGCGATTTGAACAGTGGGAAATACGCATCCTTTGCTGGCGGGCGGGCAAAATTGCGCACCCGTGAACGCAACCGCGTCACGGTCGAATTTGCGCCGCAATATCGTGATGTGCAATTCAGATCGTCGGAGGTGCCTGTTCAGCGTGAGATGACGCTGGTGGCGGCCTGTAGCCGATCCCCGATTGCAGGGACCCTCTGGTTCGGGTGATCTGGTCGCGCTCAGGCGTGGCGCAATAGTGCTAGAGCGTCGCGGTCGCGCGCGGTTTTAGGTCGTGGATGTGACCATCTTCGCGCAGGATGCGGACGCGGCTGATTTCCGGCAGGTGTTCCAGCGCCTGTTCAATTTCGCGTACGGTCATCAAGGTAAAAGCCGTCGAAGCCCCATCTGCTATTGCGGCGCTGCTGGCTTCGACCGCGACCCAGGGCCAGCCCGCTTTGGCTGGCAGGCCGTGCGGGTGCAGGATATGTCCATACCGCCCAAGCGCAACGCGACGCGGAATAGACAGGCTGAGCGCGCCGTCATGCATCGCGATGCTCTTGGTGCCGTCGGGCAGGGGGTGTGCCAGCGGTACTGATGCTGGTCCGCCGATGATGGCCAGTTCGCCCAGTTGGATTGCGGCCTGTTTGACCCCCAGCTCTTTCAGCGCTTTGGTCAGAATGTCAGTGGCAAACCCCTGTGCGACGCCATTGAAGCTGATGTTCTGGTCCGGGCCTAATGTGATCGCCCCAGCGCTGATGTCCAGTTGGTTCCAGCCGATGCGCGGTCGGGCCAGATGGGCGGGGGTGCCTTCGAACAGTGCCCGCCATAGGGGTTGGATTGTTGGATCAAACAGTCCGTTCGTGGCCACATGCAGTCTGGTCGCAATAGAACATAGGTCCAGAAACATGGCGGATGGTGCGTTCAGTGTGCCCGTCTGGTTCAACTGCTGTAGCTGACTGCTGTCATCAAACAGGTTGAATTGCATGGTTATGTTTTCCAGCGTCATCTCTGCGTGCTGGACTGCGGCTTCTGCCTCTAAACGCGGGGCGTCCAGGATCAGCGCAACCTCAGCACCCAGCGCGGCGCCTTGCCAGCGCATTGGTGTGTGCGTCCAGTTCAGATCAATATCCGTTAACGGTGCAAGCTCCGGCGGGGTCAGGCTGGTCATGTCATGCTCCTGCGGGGCGTGTCGAGCGCGTTGAAAATAAGAGCGCCGGCACGCATGGGCGGGTGGGCCCGTGTGTGAGTGTGCAAACTGGTTAGCACGTAAAGAGAGGTCTAGGTAGTAAATATCGCCTTTTGCGCGCAATCTGTGGTGCTTGGGCCTGCGTGTTATGTGGGGGATACGGCGTTGCATCCAATGATTGTCTGTTGATGTAGCGCTAACAATGGGTGGTGCCCTTGGTTAGTTAGGATTTGTCTGTGGTTAATGTGGCCGAAACTGCGTGAATCCTTTGACAGGAAAAGTGACTACTTTTCGGGCAATTTGCGAATTTCGGTTGGGTGGATTTACAAAATTTCTACATGTGTGGAAAAAATTTTACAAAAAACATCAATTAAAATAATCCATTATTACAATATTTTCATTTTTGCGTATCCTTTCGGTCAACGCACTTGTCTGCGATTTGGGAGTGGAGGCCCGAAGCGCGAGACACCATAGCGCAAGGGAGGAAGTACGCATGTCGCTTGACCACGCAAATGAAACCCAGACTCCATCAGTCGTCCCCGTTTCCGAAGAATTCGCCAAAACCGCGCATATCGATGCAGAAAAGTATGCCGCGCTTTATGACGCCTCGATCAATGACCCTGAAGGGTTCTGGGCGGAACACGGTAAACGTCTGGACTGGATGAAACCTTATACCCAGGTAAAGAACACCAGCTTTGAACCGGGCAAGGTGGATATCAAGTGGTTTGAGGATGGCACGCTGAACGTTGCGGCCAACTGCATCGACCGCCATCTGGAAACCCGTGGCGATCAGACCGCGATCATCTTTGAGCCCGACAATCCTGATGAGGCGGCGCAGCACATCACCTATAAACAGCTGCACACCAGCGTTTGCCGTATGGCCAATGTGCTGGAAGAGCTGGGCGTGCGCAAAGGCGACCGTGTTGTCATCTACCTGCCGATGATCCCCGAAGCGGCCTATGCTATGCTGGCCTGTGCCCGTATCGGCGCCATTCATTCGATCGTATTCGCAGGTTTCAGCCCCGATGCACTGGCGGCCCGTGTAAACGGTTGCGACGCCAAGGTGCTGATCACCGCTGACACCGCACCGCGTGGTGGCCGCAAGACGCCGCTTAAATCCAACGCTGACGCGGCGCTGCTGCACACCAAAGACACGGTGAAATGTCTGGTGGTCAAACGCACTGGCGATCAGACCACGTGGATTGATGGTCGCGACTATGACTACAACGAGATGGCGCTGGAGGCGAACGACTACTGCCGCCCCGTTGAAATGAACGCCGAAGATCCGCTGTTCATCCTCTATACCTCTGGCTCTACCGGTCAGCCCAAGGGGGTTGTGCATACCTCCGGCGGGTATCTGGTCTATGCCTCGATGACTCATGAATATGTCTTCGACTATCATGAAGGTGATATTTTCTGGTGTACCGCTGATGTGGGTTGGGTCACTGGCCACAGCTACATCGTCTATGGCCCGCTGGCCAATGGTGCGACCACGCTGATGTTTGAAGGTGTGCCGACGTACCCCGACGCGGGCCGTTTTTGGGCCGTGTGCGAAAAGCACAAGGTGAACCAGTTCTACACCGCGCCCACCGCGATCCGTGCGCTGATGGGGCAGGGGAACGAGTTTGTCGAAAAATACGACCTCAGCGATCTGAAGGTGCTGGGCACTGTGGGTGAACCGATTAATCCCGAAGCGTGGAACTGGTACAACGAACAGGTCGGCAAGGGCAAATGCCCCATCGTGGACACCTGGTGGCAGACCGAAACCGGTGGTCACATGATGACCCCGCTGCCCGGTGCGCATGCGCTGAAACCGGGATCTGCGATGAAGCCGTTCTTTGGTGTGAAACCGGTGGTTCTGGACCCGCAGTCGGGTGAGGAAATCCACGACATCCCGACCGAAGGTGTGCTGTGCATCGCAGACAGCTGGCCCAGCCAGATGCGGACTGTGTGGGGCGACCATGAACGGTTCGAGAAGACGTATTTCTCTGACTACAAAGGCTACTACTTTGCTGGTGACGGCTGCCGTCGTGACGAAGACGGCGATTACTGGATCACCGGTCGTGTGGACGATGTGATCAACGTTTCGGGCCACCGCATGGGCACCGCCGAGGTGGAAAGCGCACTGGTAGCGCATGCCAAAGTGGCCGAAGCCGCGGTGGTTGGCTATCCCCACGACATCAAGGGCCAAGGCATCTACTGCTACGTCACCCTGATGAACGGCGAGGAACCGTCGGACGAGCTTCGTCAGGAATTGCGCACCTGGGTCCGCACCGAAATCGGCCCGATTGCCGCCCCTGACCTGATCCAATGGGCCCCCGGTCTGCCGAAAACTCGTTCCGGCAAGATCATGCGCCGCATCCTGCGCAAGATTGCCGAGGATGACTTCGGCGCGCTTGGCGACACCTCGACGCTGGCCGATCCCAGCGTTGTGGATGAGCTGATCGAAAACCGCATGAACCGCGCTGATTGATAGGGGGTAAGGCTATGACCACAATGGTAGAAACTACCCCCGCCGTTTTGATCCTGCTGGGCCCTCCGGGGGCTGGCAAGGGCACGCAGGCCCGCATGCTGGAAGAGACATTCGGTCTGGTGCAGCTGTCCACAGGTGATCTGCTGCGCGACGCGGTTGCGCAGAAAACCGATGCTGGCATGCGTGCCAAGGCGGCAATGGACAGTGGCGGTCTGGTCAGCGATGACATCGTGATTGCCATTCTGCGCGATCGTCTGGCCCAGCCGGACTGCGCCAAGGGCGTGATCCTCGACGGTTTCCCACGCACCACAGTTCAGGCCGAGGCACTGGATGCCCTGCTGACGGAAACCGGCCAGCGCATCAATGCCGCCATCAGTCTAGAGGTGGATGATGCGGCGATGGTGCAACGTGTGTCGGGCCGCTACACCTGCGGCGGTTGCGGCGAAGGCTATCACGACAGTTTCAAACAGCCCCAAACGGCGGGTGTTTGCGACAAATGTGGCAGCACGGAGTTCAAGCGCCGCGCGGATGACAACGCCGAAACCGTCGGTGCCCGTCTGGAGGCATACCATGCCCAGACCGCACCGCTGATCACTTATTATGAGGCCAAGAGCGCCCTGCAACGCATTGATGCGATGGGGGAAATCAGCGCGATTGCCAAAGGACTTGCCGCGATTGTTGCAAAGGCTACGGCCTGAGCAGCAACGCGTAAGACACCTGCGCCGTCCCCGGCGCAGACGAGGAGGAGAGGAGAACCGCAATGGCGGACCACAACACATCAAGCGCGCAGGCGTCTGACCAGAACTACTGGTCAGCAAACCTGCGCATCATTTTCATCAGCCTGATCATCTGGGCGGTGGTGTCCTTCGGGTTTGGCATTCTGCTGCGCCCGATGCTGGCAGGCATCACCATCGGCGGCACCGATCTTGGTTTCTGGTTTGCACAGCAAGGCAGCATCCTGGTCTTTCTGGCGCTGATCTTTAACTACGCATGGCGCATGAACAAACTCGACCGTGAATACGGCGTGGACGAGGGCTAAGGCTTATGGATCAGTTTACCATCAACCTGCTGTTTGTTGGCGCATCCTTCGCGCTTTACATCGGCATCGCGATTTGGGCCCGCGCGGGGTCCACATCTGAGTTCTACGCTGCAGGTCGCGGCGTTCACCCTGTCACCAACGGTATGGCCACTGCAGCTGACTGGATGTCGGCAGCATCGTTCATTTCGATGGCGGGTCTTATTGCGTTTACCGGTTATGACAACTCCACCTTCCTGATGGGTTGGACCGGTGGTTACGTTTTGCTGGCCCTGCTGCTGGCACCGTACCTGCGTAAATTCGGCAAGTTCACCGTGTCGGAATTCATCGGCGACCGTTTCTACAGCCAGACTGCCCGTATCGTGGCCGTTGTCTGTCTGATCGTTGCCTCCACCACCTACGTGATCGGTCAGATGACTGGTGTTGGTGTTGCCTTTGGTCGTTTCCTTGAGGTCAGCAACACCGCTGGTCTGCTGATCGGTGCCTGTGTGGTATTCGCCTACGCCGTATTCGGCGGCATGAAGGGTGTGACCTACACGCAGGTTGCGCAGTATGTCGTGCTGATCATGGCCTACACCATTCCGGCGATCTTCATCTCGCTGCAGCTGACCGGTAACCCGATCCCGGCGCTGGGTCTGTTCGGCGATCACGCCGCATCTGGTGAGCCGCTCTTGGCGAAGCTGGACGCGATCGTGAAGGAACTGGGCTTTAACGAATACACTGCCCACCATTCCGATACCTTCAACATGGTTCTGTTCACCCTGTCGCTGATGATCGGTACCGCGGGTCTGCCCCACGTGATCATGCGTTTCTTCACCGTCCCCAAGGTATCCGACGCACGTTGGTCCGCTGGTTGGGCGCTGGTGTTCATTGCACTGCTGTACCTGACCGCCCCGGCTGTTGGTGCGATGGCGCGCCTGAACATCACCGAACTGATGTGGCCGAACGGCACCTCGAGCGAGCCTGTATCGGTTGAGATGATCGGTTCCGAACAGCAGTACAACTGGATGGCCACTTGGGAAAAAACCGGCCTTCTGGGTTGGGAAGACAAAAACGGCGACGGCAAAATTGCCTACTTCAACGACAAGGACGCCGACACCGTTGCCAAGATGGAAGCTGCAGGCTGGGGTTCGCAGAACGAACTGACCAAGTTCAACCGTGACATCCTGGTTCTGGCCAACCCCGAGATTGCCAACCTGCCGGGTTGGGTGATCGGTCTGGTGGCTGCTGGTGGTCTGGCTGCCGCACTGTCGACCGCAGCGGGTCTGCTTCTGGCGATCTCGTCGGCAGTATCGCACGACCTGATCAAAGGGTCGATCAACCCGCAGATCAGCGAAAAAGGCGAACTGCTGTCCGCCCGTATCGCGATGGCTGTTGCTATTGCTGTGGCGACCTACCTGGGCCTGAACCCTCCGGGCTTCGCAGCGCAAACCGTGGCACTGGCCTTTGGTCTGGCGGCGGCGTCGATCTTCCCTGCACTGATGATGGGGATCTTCTCGAAGAAGATCAACAACACCGGCGCAGTGGCAGGCATGCTGGCTGGTCTGACCGTCACCCTGATCTACATCTTCCTGCACAAAGGCTGGTTCTTCATTCCTGGCACCAACAGCTTCACCGATGCTGATCCGTTGCTGGGTACTGTGAAGTCCACCTCCTTCGGGGCCATCGGCGCTGCAATCAATTTCGCGGTTGCTTACATCGTCACCGGCATGACCAAGGAGCTGCCGCAGGACATCAAAGATCTGGTCGAAAGCGTCCGCATCCCCCGTGGTGCAGGTGCCGCACAGGATCACTGATCCCCGAGAACGGGCGCGGACCTCCCCGAAGGGCGCCCGTTCACACTGCATCCCGCCCAAGGCATCTGGGCGGGATGCTTTTTACTTTTGGCACAGGTGATTTGCACACGGGCTTCTTTCCCTGTTTGGCCTGTGCTTTATGAATGAGATATCTGGCCGTTGTTGTTATGCGTCAAAGTTGCGGGGGTGAAATCCTGTTAAGGCTTTGAAGACCCTGATCGGAGAGATGCATGACACACCCCTCAACCACCCCCAACCCGCAAGAGGTTTCCGCATTGTCCCCGGCTGATTTGCATCGTTTCCTGACCTCGCTGCACCCGTATGACACCATGTCCGCCGAAGCGCTGGAGCCGTTGCTACAGGTGTTTGAATGGCACCGTTTTGCGGCGGGTGAACAGATTTACCAAAAAGGCGAACAGCAGGTCGGGCTTTACGTGATCCACAAGGGCCACGTAGAGGTGCGCGATGCCAACGATGTGCCGCTGTCGCATCTGTCTGTGCGCAACTCTTTCGGCGAACGCGGTTTGCTGGGGGATGGGATTGCGCAGACCTCGGCCCGCGCGCTGGAGGATACCACCTGTCTGATCCTGCCTGCCGCTGAGTTTACCGCTTTAATCGAGCGCAACGAACAGGCGCGCCGGTTCTTTGACCGCTCGCGTCAGCGGGTGCAGAAGGACGATCTGGCCTCAACCAAGGTGGCGGATCTGATGACCCGAAATCCGGTATCCTGTGCTCCTGATGTGTCGCTGCAGGCGGCGGCGCGGCTGATCCGTGATCGCCGGATTTCATCGCTGTGCGTCGTCGACGGCAATCAACTGTCTGGGATTGTCACTGTCCGCGATATGGCGGGTGTGTTGGCGGATGCGCTGCCATTGGATACGCCTGTTGCGCAGATCATGACCCGTGATCCCCTGACACTGGCGCCCACCGCGATCGGATCTGATGTGCTGCATGCTATGATGGAACGCCGCATTGGTCATATCCCGATTTGCGAAGGCGGCGCATTGGTTGGGATGGTCAGCCAAACCGATCTGACCCGTTTTCAGGCTGTCAGCTCTGCCGAACTGGTGTCAGAAATTGCCCACGCCGATACGGCAGAGGATATGGCTGAGGTGACCGCGCGTATCCCGCAACTGCTGGTGCAGCTGGTGGGCGCGGGCAACCGTCATGAGGTGGTGACGCGCTTGATCACCGATGTGGCCGACACCGCCACACGTCGTCTGTTGGCATTGGCCGAGGACAAGCTGGGCCCGCCGCCGGTGCCCTATCTGTGGCTGGCCTGTGGCAGTCAGGGGCGTCAGGAACAAACCGGCGTCAGCGATCAGGACAACTGCCTGATCCTGCATGATGATGTGCGCGATGATCAGATGGGCTATTTCGCTGATCTGGCGCAGTTTGTCTGTGATGGCCTGAACACCTGCGGCTATGTTTATTGTCCGGGTGACATGATGGCGACCAATCCACGTTGGTGTCAGCCTCAGCACGTTTGGCGCAGCTACTTTGAGCGCTGGATCACCAGCCCCGACAATGAGGCACAGATGCTGGCCTCTGTCATGTTCGATCTGCGCCCCATCGGTGGCGCGATGTCGCTGTTTGAGGACATGCACGAGGAGACGCTGGCGCGGGCGGCGCAAAATTCGATCTTCGTGGCGCATATGATCAGCAATTCGCTGAAACATACGCCACCGTTGGGGCTGTTGCGTGGCTTTGCCACCATCCGGTCGGGCGAACATAAAAATACGCTTGATATGAAACACAACGGCGTGGTGCCGGTGGTGGATCTGGGGCGCGTCTATGCGCTGCAGGGAGAAATTGATCAAGCCAACACCCGTGCCCGTCTGGAACAGGCGGCGGGGGCAGGGGGGCTGTCACCCTCGGGTGCGCGGGATTTGCTGGACGCCTATGATCTGATCGCTGAAAATCGCCTGAGCCATCAGGCACGCCAGATCCAGCGCGGCGAAGAGCCGGACAACTATATGGCGCCTTCGGAACTGTCGGATCTGGAACGCAGCCATTTGCGCAATGCCTTTGTGGTGATCAAATCGCTGCAATCAGCGTTGGGACATGGCCGCGGGGCATAGGTATAACACGGGCGCCTTGGCGTCGGCATGGACGATAAGTGCATGATTAAGGGAGGGAAATCATGTTTCTTGAATTGATCGCTACCTTTGTGGCGGGTTTGGCCGCTGCGGGTGGGATGATGTTGGTTAACAAAATCCTTCGTGGCCGCCTGCCGCGTTGGTTGACCCCTGTGGTGGCGGGGCTGGTGATGATTGGTACGACCATTAGTAGTGAATACACGTGGTATAATCGCACAGTTTCCACCCTGCCCGAAGGGTTGGTGGTTGCCAAAAAAGTAGAGAACCGCGCTTTTTATCGGCCTTGGACCTATCCTTTTCCATATGTCAGCCGTTTTATGGCTGTGGATACCCAATCGGTACGCACCAACGCTGCTTTTGAAGGTCAAAACATGGTGGATCTTGCGTTTTTCGGTCGCTGGCAACCGGTGCAACTGCGCCCGGTTCTGGTCGATTGCGCCCAATTCCGTCAGGCCGCACTGGGCGCTGATGCCACCTTCTCCGACGCGGGTGCGATAGAAAATGTGACATGGTCAGCGCTGGATCGCTCTGAAGGGCTTTACCAGATCGTCTGCGAAGGAAAACGGTAATGCTAGATAACCTCAGCCTCCGCCTCAGAGTATTTTTGTTCTTTGCCTTGATTGGGATAGGGGGCGTCGTGCTGTTCGCACTGGCGCTTTACTTCGGCTTTGAGGCCGCACAACAAGGCGAACTGGTGAGTGCATTCCTACAGGCAGGCATCATTGCCGGCTTTGGTTTGATGGGCATGGTGATGGGGATCTGGCTGCTGTTTGATGAAAACGTGGCCAAACCGATTGAACGTGTCGCCGCACGGATGCGGGCGGGCGCTCATGCGGGCGTCAACCACCATATGGATATGGAAGCGGCGAAATACCTCGGCGATCTGGGACCTGCGGCAGAAGCAGTGACCCGCCAGTTGATCGAAGCGTCGATGAACACCGCAGGCGCCATTGCCACCAAAACCCAAAAACTGGAACTGGAAAAGGAACGCCTGACCAAGCTGCTGACAGAAATTCCGTTGGCGATGATCCTGGTGAATTCGAACCATCAGATCGTTCTCTATGACGGGCAGGCAGCATCGGTTCTGGCACAAATCCAGACACCGCGTCTGAATGCAGATATTTTTGACTATTTCGAACGCAAGGCCGTCGAAGCGGCTTGGGAAACCCTGATGCAAACCGGTGAAGAGGTGACTTTCCGCGCTTTGGGATCCGCCAAACGTCAGAACTTTGAGATCCGTATGAAGCCGCTGGATAGTGGCACCGGGTACATGCTGATTATCGAATCCTCCGAGGTGGTGCTGGCACCGGATGCGTCACGTCCATTGATTTATGATTTCGGTCTGTTGGAACAGAACGATGGCACCTCGGTTGATGATCTGAAACTTTCGGAACTGACCTATTGCGTGTTCGACACCGAAACCACGGGCCTCTTGCCGCACAAGGACGAGATGGTGCAAATCGGCGCTGTCCGTGTGGTGCGCAATTCCATCGTAGTTGGCGAAGAGATGTCGTCGCTGGTGAATCCGCAGGTGCCGATCCCGTCGGTTGCCACCAATGTGCATGGCATCACCGACGCGATGGTCGCTGGCGCCCCCTCGATCGAGGATGCGACGCGAAACTTCCACGATTTTGCACGTTCCAGCGTACTGGTGGCACATAACGCGCCGTTCGATATGGCGTTTATGCACCGTTATGGCAAACGGGTGAACCTTGATTGGCCGCATCCAGTTCTTGATACTGTGCTTGCTTCTGCGGTCGTGTTTGGCGCCAGTGAGGATCATACCGTAGATGCGCTGTGCAGCCGACTGGGTGTCGAAATTCCGCCCGCGTTGCGCCACACGGCGCTGGGGGATGCACGCGCCACCGCAGAGGTTCTGTGCCGCTTGATCCCCATGCTAGAGGCGCGCGGCATCGAAACCTTTGGCGACCTGTTGACACACACCCGCAAACACGGCCGCATTTTGAAGGATCTCAACTAATCCAAAAGGATGGGGCGCTTTGCGCAAAAGCGGGGAAACAGCAGTTTTTCCCCGTTTTTGCACCAACAACGCTGAAATCTCGCCACATTCGACCGTTCTACTTCATGACAGAGGACCAGCTGCCAATAGGCCCTCGAACGAGTAGAAAGGACACGCCATGTTTCAGTTTGCTGCTTCCAGCTTTCAGCCCCGCCACGGTCGGTTGTTCGAACTGATCCGTCAGCAGAACCTTCAGGATCGTCGCCGCCGCCTGAGTGAGGAGGCGGTATCAGAAACCACCGCCGACCGCATCATCCGTGTGGCACAGGCCAGCGTGCTGCCTGCACCCGGCTGGCAGAAAACGGCCCTGTAAACGGCTCGTTAGTCGGGCTTCCGCGCAATGAAGAAGGCGACCGCTTGGGTCGCCTTTTTGCATTTATTAGGGTTGGTCGAACATCGGAGATTAGCCCAGCGGGTTGTTGGGATCATCGTCGCGGGCATCATCACGACCGTAGAAACCGGTAGCGACCACAAACTTTTCGGAACTATCCGCGCGCGACGCTGGTGGTTTGACGTTTACCACCTTTTTGAATTTCTTTTTGAGCAGCTTTTGCAGCTCACCCTCAGCGCCGCCGGCCAGAACTTTGGCGACAAAAGTGCCGCCTTCATCCAGAACATCGAAGGCCAGATAGGCCGCGGCCTCACACAGGGCGATGATGCGCAGGTGGTCGGTCTGTTTGTGACCCGAAGACGCAGCCGCCATATCCGACATCACCACATCCGCCTGACCGCCCAGCCATTCCTTGACCTTCAGGTCGGCGTCATCCTCCATGAAGTCTAGCTGGTAGACTTCGGCCCCCGCAATCGGTTCCACCTCTTGCAGGTCGACGCCGATGATGCTGCCGATGGCCTTGCCCTTCTTCTCGCCAAGGGCGTTAATGCGAGGCACGGCCACCTGGCACCAGCCGCCTGGTGCGCAGCCAAGGTCAACCACCCGCGCACCCGGCACGAGGAAGCGGAATTTGTCGTCCAGCTCCAGGATCTTATAGGCGGCGCGGCCACGGTAGCCATCCGCCTGTGCGCGTTTCACATAAGGATCGTTCAACTGGCGTTGCAGCCAAAGCGTCGAGGACAGCTTGCGCCCACGGGCAGTTTTCACCGTCACCGTCAGATCGCGCTGACCACGGCCCGATGTGTTCTTCTTCGCACCGGGTTTGCCGACGCCGTATTTCTTCTTGCCGGGTTTCTTGGCCATTTCTGTACCCTCTGGGCGGTTCGATTTTCGGTCTAGACGGTGGCGTATGGACGCCAAAACCGTAGAATTTCAAGGTTTGCGCGGGTTTGGCGTAAGTTCACCCAAAAGCCAAGCCCGATTGGGTCTTTTCCTGACAAATGCCGCCAGAAACGGCCCTAATTAGAACGGGCCGTCTTCCAACACGCCATCCGCACTCATCTGCGCATAGAGCAGACCCTCACGCAGGCCACGATCCGCTACAGACAGCCGATCCGTAGGCCAGCACCGCAACAGCGCCTGCAGGATCGCAGACCCCGACATGATCAACGCCTGACGGTCCTGACCAATGCGCGGATCATTGCGCCGTCCCTTGGGGCCCAGTTCCAGATAACCGTGGATCACCTTGTCGATTTGGTCCGAGGTCATGCGCAGCCCGTCCACCTTGGTGCGGTCATAGCGTTTTAGTCCCAGATGCGACGCGGCCACTGTGGTCACGGTGCCGGAGGTGCCGACAATCTGAAACCCCTCGCGCGCCTGTTCATTTGCGTAGGGGGCAAATTCGGCCAAGTTCTCTTCAAAGAACCAGCTCATCAGGGCAAAGCGTGCGGCGTCGTCTTCGACATCCTGAAACTGATCGCGCAGGGTGGCCACGCCCAAGGGCACGGAAATCCAGTCCACCACCTTGGCCGCAGGAAACGGGCTGTCGGCGGTGTGAAAGCCGGAATGCAGCCGCATGATCGCACGGGGGCGGTCACGTTTGGGCACTGCGGTCAGATCGATCCACACCAGTTCGGTCGATCCGCCACCGATATCAACGACCAGTAACTGTTCCGTTTTGGTGCTGACCAGTGGCGCGCAGGAAATGACCGCCAGACGCGCCTCTTCCTCGGGCTGGATGATTTCAAGCTGCAGGCCGGTTTCGCGGCGCACCTGACGGATAAAGTCGCGTGCGTTTTTGGCACGGCGGCAGGCTTCGGTTGCGACCAGACGCATCCGGCGCACCTTGTGGCGTTTGAGTTTCTGCTGACAGATCCTGAGCGCCTGCACCGTGCGCCCCATGGAGGCACGGCTCAACCGTCCGGTGCTTTCCAATCCGGCACCCAGTTGCACCGACTTTGAAAAGCTGTCCACCACATGGAATTGACTGCCCTTGGGTTGGGCAATCAGCATGCGGCAACTATTTGTGCCCAGATCCAGCGCGGCGTACAGCTCGGCTGAATCAGGCGGATTGGGCGCGGGGCTCTCAACCGGTTTCGGGAATGCGCCCGCACCTCTGCGACGCTTGGGCGCCATGATCACGCCCTCCATTTCAAGTTGCCTCCAGCGTAGAACGTCCGGCGATCTGACGCAAGCCGTGGTATGATGCGTCGTAAATATGACGATAGGTCGCTGGACCGCACCGGAATGTCGAAAACGGTCCCCACGTCGCAAAGCGGCTGGTCTATGCAGGTAAGACACCGCAGCGGAATCAAACCCCGCGCAACCATTTTGGCCCCGCATACAAAGGAATACGACTGATATGCCCGATGTAACTATCGTCTACTGGCGTGATATTCCTGCGCAGGTCATCGTTGGAAAAGGTCGCCGTGGCGCCAAAAAGCCACTGGCAGAACGTTTCGAACAGGCCATTGACCGCGCCGCGATGAAAATCGGCGCCAGCGACACCGATGCCTACCTGGCAGAGTGGCGCAAGGCAGAGCCTTACGAGATGGCCGGTGATCCGGCAGAGATTGTGGCCGCCGAAGTGGCGCGCCTGGAGGAAGAATACGATCAAGAGCGCATCAAAGCTTTGATCGCAGCAGAAGGATGGGATCGCGGGTGAGCCCGTGGTCCCTACATATTAGGGAGGCCATCATGGCATTGCTGAATTTCCGCAAAAAGGCGGCGCAGGGCGACAAACCTGTGAACCCCGAGCTTGAGGCCTTTCTGAAAGGCTACTCGATCGAAGTGATGCCGCGCACTGCGGCCAAGGTCGAAGATTTCCGTGCGCTGCTGCCCGAAGGCACCCGCGTCTACATCGCCCACATCGAAGGCACTCCCATCGAGGATATGGTTGCCACTGCCAAGCGCATCAAAGGCGAAGGCTACGATGTGATGCCGCACTTCCCGGCGCGTATCATCAAGGACAAGGCGACGCTGGAAAACTGGATCTCCATGTATCAGGGTGAGGCGGACGTCAAACAGGCGCTTCTGCTGGCCGGTGGTGTTGCCAACCCGCACGGCGATTTCTCCGACTCGATGCAGCTCTTGGACACCGGCCTGTTCGACAAAGCGGGTTTCACCAACCTGCACGTTGCCGGTCACCCCGAGCCGAACCTGGACATCGACCCTGATGGCGGTCGTGCCAATACCTATGCTGCGCTGGACTGGAAACAGGAACACTCCAAGCGTACCGACGCTTCGATGGCGCTGGCCACTCAGTTCTGTTTTGAGGCAGAGCCGGTGATCGAATGGGCGAACACCCTGAAAGAGCGCGGCATGAACCTGCCGATCCACATCGGTATCGCGGGTCCGGCCAAACTGCAGACCATGATCAAGTTCGCCATCGCTTGTGGCGTTGGTCCGTCGCTGAAAGTGCTGCAAAAACGTGCCAAGGACGTGTCCAAGCTGCTGTTGCCGCATGAGCCGACCGAAGTGTTGACTGATCTGGCCGCACACAAAGCCGCGCACCCCGATTTCAACATCGAACAAGTTCACTTCTTCCCCCTCGGCGGCATCAAAACCAATGCCAACTGGGCAATCGAAAATGGCGGTGCCTCGGCGCAACCCGCCGCTGCACAACAGGACTAATCATGACCCGTACTATCATTGAATCCGCAACCCAGACCGCGATCATGGGTTTTGACCAGCCGTTCACCGTTATCGGCGAGCGTATCAACCCCACGGGTCGTAAAATCCTGAACGAAGAGCTGGAGCGCGGCGATTTCTCCCGCGTTCAGGCCGACGCACTGGCACAGGTTGCTGCGGGCGCAACCGTTCTGGACATCAACTCCGGCGCGGTCTTCTCCAACAAAATGGCCGAAGATCCCCGTTACGCGGACAACAACTTCGTTGAACCCGAGCTGATGCGTCAGCTGGTGGAAAAAGTGCAGGAAGTAACCGATTGCCCGCTGTGTATCGACAGCTCGGTCCCCGGCGCGCTGGAGGCCGGTCTGGCCGCTGCCAAAGGTCGCCCGCTCTTGAACTCCGTCACCGGTGAAGAAGAGCGCCTGGAAGTGGTTCTGCCACTGGTGAAGAAGTACAACGTGCCTGTTGTTGCGATCTCCAACGACGACACCGGTATTTCCGAAGACCCCGAAGTGCGCTTCGCGGTTGCTAAAAAGATCGTTGAACGCGCCGCCGATTTCGGCATCCCCGCGCATGACATCGTGGTGGACCCGCTGGTGATGCCCGTTGGCGCGATGGGCACTGCCGGTCTGCAGGTGTTTGAACTGAACCACCGTCTGCGCAACGAACTGGGTGTGAACACCACCTGTGGTGCGTCGAACATCTCGTTTGGTCTGCCGAACCGTCACGGCATCAACAACGCCTTCCTGCCGATGGCGATGGCCACTGGCATGACCTCGGCGATTATGAACCCGGTTGCGATCCCCGTTGGCCCGAAAAAACTGGCCGAAAAACGCGCCGAGATTGAAGCCAAAGGCATCATCATCCCCGCCGACATGGACGACGAAACCTTCTGCCAGACCTTCGGTCTCGGCTCCACCAAGCCGCGCGCTGGCAAGGAAATGGAGGCCATCCGCGCCGCCAACTTCCTGACCAACAACGACGAAGGTGGTGCTGCTTGGATCAAGTTCAACAAAGCACCCGGTGACGATGCAGCTGGTGGCCGTGGTGGTCGCCGTCGGCGTCGCGGCTAAGGATCGGTTTGGGGGGCAGGGTCTGACCTGCCCTCAACCCACGCGGCGTGATCCGTGTTTTACAAATAAGAAAGGGCGCCTCAAGAGGGCGCCCTTTTTCCATTCCGCAGAAGACGTCAGATCAGGTTCTTATCCCGCCCAATCATCGCTGCATGGGTGCGGTTGCGCGCTTCTAGTTTGCGGCTGAGGGTTTTGACGTGCAATTTCACCGTCACCTCCTGCACGTTCAGATCGCGGGCGATCTCTTTGTTGGCCTTACCTTCGCAAATGCCACGCAGAACATCCATTTCCCGCGGGGTCAGTTGCACGTCGCTGTCGGTGGCAGGGGTCGACTCCAGAAAATGCTGGGGCGTGTAAATTCCACCGTCCAGCAGATGTTGCACGGCAGACATCAAGGTTTCCGGTGCCATCGTTTTTGGCAGAAAACCGGCTGCACCAGCGGCCAGCGCACCGCGCGCCACTTCCGGTGATGCAGTGCCGGAAATAATCGCAACAGGTTTTCCAGATACGGCCTGCATGGTTTCTGTCAGCCCGTCCGGCAGCGTCATGCCGGGCATGGTGTAATCCAGCAGCACCAGATCATAGGGCGCTTTCCCCTGTTTTTCGCGGTCTTGGATCGTACTGAGAGCGTCGGGAAAGGAAGAGGCCTGTTCGACATGGAATTCGCCCATGTCGCGTATAAATGCCGCGAGGGTTTCGCGCACAAGGTCGTGGTCGTCGGCAATCAAGATGCGGATCATCGGTGCGGTGTCCTGCTAGGGGCTGACAGGGAAAGAGGATAAGTGCGAGGTTTCACAGGCCGCAAGAAGATAATGCGCTCTTGGCCTGCGTCGTATTGTGCAGATTTATTTCCGTTCGTCTGCGGTAGTGTCACTTTTTTCGTTTATGACTCGATAGGGCTATGGACGGCGAAAGTCAATTTCAGCAATCTGACAGTAGGAACAGGAGCTGCGTGGAAATATGGAAGTTGCGCACAAATTTATCCGCCTGCGGTCAACGTCATCCGCTGTTCGGGGATGGGCGCTTTGGCTTGCGTTGATTGCGTCTTTCAACCTAGGAGGGTTTTTTTCCACTGCTGCTTTGGCCTCTGGCGTCGTAGACCAAGACCAAGTTGTCCTTGCGGTTGAGTATCAGGATGGTTCGGAACGCGATGGCCGCCAGCTCACTCTAGAGGAAATCATGGCGCTGCCTCTCGCGGGATTTGCCACCAGCACCATCTGGACTGATGGGGTGCAGCAGTTTGAAGGGGTGTGGCTCAAGGATCTGGTGAAACACATCGAAGTCGAAACTGGCCTGTTGGAATTGAGTGCGCTGAACGAGTATCTGGTGGATTTCCCTGTCGAAGACATCGCTGACAGTCAGGCGCTGGTGGCCTATCGCCACAACGGGGAGCTGATGTCGGCGCGCTCGCGTGGCCCTTTGTGGGTGGTGTTCCCCTATGATCATGGGCCCGAGTTTCGCACGGAACCGACCTATGTGGCCAGTATCTGGCAGCTGGACTTGATGGTGGCTCTGCCATGAGGATGTGTTTTGGCGGATGATAGCAACACCATTGCGACCGATCGCGGGTCACAGCAGGTAAAGTCACTTCCGCCGCAACGGTCGCTGCGCAATGTCCTGTTGATTGGGGCGTTGGGTCTGGTGATTATGTTCAGCGTCCCGCAGTCGATTCAGATTTGGGCGGCTGTTTCGATGAAGCTGCAGGAATTGCGGGTTTCTGAGAAAGATAACGTCATTTGGAACCTGACGCAGTTAGAGGTGGAATACCTCAAGCTGGAGCGCGCGCTGGTAACGGCAAATGCAGCCGACAACGCTGAAAGTGCAAACCTGAGTGAGGTGCGCCGCCGTTATGACATCTATTACAGCCGTCTGAACACGCTGGACGATGGCGCTTTTTATCGGCGCGCATTTCAACTATATGGCACGGCACAAGAGCTGCGCGATTTGCGCAGCGAAATTGAGGCGCTGGAACCGGTCATTGATCAATCCGACGCCGTCCTGTTCCGTGCTTTGCCAGAGATTTTAGCGCAGCAACAGGCCAATGGGCGCGTGGTGCGCCGCATTATCAACAAGGGCAATCAATACACCGGTGAAATCGGCCAAGAGACGCGCGATGAACTCAGCCGGCTTTTGTTGCGATTGTCGACTGCGTTGATCGTGTCATTTGTCGCGTTGGCGTTGACCGTGCTTTTGCTGTTTCGCAACAGCCGCTGGTACAGGGCCCGCGCGATCGAGCATAAAAATGCCTCGGCCCGATTTGCGGCGGTTATTGCAACGTCGCCTGATGCGCTGATCGTGACAGATGCCGCAGGGGCGATTGTTGAATTCAACCACGCTGCTGAAACTCTGATGGGGGTCGCGCGGTCGAAGGTGCTGGGCGATTGTCTAGTGGATTATCTACGGCGCCCGGGCGGTGGCAAACCACGTCTGCCCCTCACCGCGCGCGAGGGCCGCAGTGTCGTGCAATTGGATGTTGTTGGACAAACTGGTGGCGCAACACCCGTCGATCTGTCGCAAGGTATGGCCAAGGTCGAAAACCAACGGTTCTACGTCTACTTCCTGCGCGATATTTCAGATCGTTTGGCCGCAGATCAGGCGTTGTTGGCGTCGCGTGACCGTGCCTTGGCGGGGGAACAGGCCAAATCGCGGTTCCTTGCGGTGATGAGTCACGAAATGCGCACGCCGTTGAACGGCATCATGGGCTTGATTGAAGTGATGCGCAGCGGCGATCTGTCGGATTCAGATCGCAAGCGGTACTTGGGCCTAATGCGTACCTCTAGCCAGATCCTGCTGGGGCATGTGAATGACGTGCTGGATATCGCCAAACTCGAAGCGAAGGGGCTGCGTCTGAACCTGCATCGGTTCAATCTGGATGAGATGCTGACCGATCTGATGGACGCGATGGCCGTGACAGCACAGGCGCACGGAAACACCCTGTCACTCGATGCGCCGGACGCGCCGTTTGGGGCGTGCTACGGGGATGCCCACCGGTTGCGGCAGGTGCTGACGAACCTTGTGAGCAACGCGATCAAATTCACCGAAAACGGTGAGATTACCCTTTCGGTAACCTGCCATAATGCACAATGCGAACACCCCGATCGCAGCGTTATGGCGCTGGAATTTCAGATTTCTGACACTGGTATCGGCATTGCCGAAGAAGATCAGGATCGCATTTTTGGCGATTTTGTCCGCCTCGAAGCGGCTGAACAGGATCACGTAGAAGGCACAGGACTGGGGCTGGGAATTGCCAAACGCATCGTGCAGGCGATGGGGGGGCGCATTGGCGTTGACAGCATCGAAGGTGAGGGGTCTGTTTTCTGGGTGCGGCTAGATCTGCCAGTTGTCGACGGCATGGATGACAATGCGGCGGCTGATGTCGATGCAGCGATGCGCGACGCCCGTGCCGCGGTTAGCCCTTTGAATATCTTGGTGGTTGAGGACAACGCAACCAACCGACTGGTGGTGCGTGATTTGCTGGAACGTGATGGCCATTGCGTCAGCGAAGAGGTGAACGGCAAGCGTGGCGTGGAACGCGCACGCGGTGAACATTTCGATGTTATCTTTATGGATATCAACATGCCCGTCATGGGGGGGCTGGAGGCAAGTCGCCAAATCCGTGAAACTGGCGCCTGTCAGCACAGCCGTATCGTCGCGCTCACCGCACATGTGATGGATCGCGATGACAATGTGTATCAATCCGCCGGCATGGACGCTGTATTGTCAAAACCGTTGCAGTGGGATGACCTGCGCCGCGTGTTGAAAGGTGAAACCGTTCACATGGTGCCTGCCCCCTTGAAGTCGGGCATGTTTGATCAGCAACATCTGGAAAAGGTGTTGGCATCGTTGGCGACGGATAAAGCCGATCGGCTATTGGCAGGCGTGCGCGCCGAAGGCGATGCGCTGATCGATCTGATGGTGCAGCTGGCGCCCGGAACACAGCCTGTACCGCTGGATCAGGACATGCGCCGGATGCTGACGACACAGGCGCATGCCTTGGCAGGGAGTGCGTCTATGGTGGGGGCAACGCAGTTGCGCCGCCGACTAAACCGGTTCGAAAGCGTGCTTGACGGTCAGGGGACTGTTGATCTGCGAGATTGGCGCGACGAATTGCGGGTCATTTGGACCGAAGCGAAATTGGTGATGGAGGAGACAGAAAACCGCTTGGCGCTGACCTGATACAGTCGGGGCCGCTGTGGCACCCGCACGGTTTCAGGTCGAAAGCGGGTTAGTGGTTTTCAGGGAAAACGATGAAAACAGATTTTCGAGAGCTGAAAGTAGAGATGCGCCAGCGCATCATGGCTGGGGTTTGGCCGTTGGGCACCATGTTGCCCAACGAGGTGGATCTGGCCGAAGAGTTCGACTGCGCACGTGCGACGGTAAACCGCGCGATGCGTGAACTGGCCGAAGAAGGTCTGGTGGATCGCAAGCGTAAGGCAGGCACGCGAGTGCGCAAGGTGCCCCGTCGCCAGGTCAGTTTCGGTGTGCCCTTGGTGCGGGCAGAAATTGAAAACAGTGGTGCCCGCTATCGCTACGCACTGCTGCGCAGTGAGGTTAGCGTCGTGCCTGATTGGCTGCGTGCCAAAATGAACCTGCCCGAAGGCGTAAACGTGCGTCGCGTTCAGGCGATGCACTATGCTGATGGCTTGCCCTATCAGTACGAGGACCGCTGGCTTAATCTGGAATATCTCAGCGAAGCGGAAGGTGCGTCCTTTGCTGATACGCCGGCCAGTGAGTGGCTGGTCAGTCAAGCGCCCTTTAGCGACGTAGAGATGAGCCTGTCGGCGCAGACGGCTGATGTGGATGTCGCGCGGCTGCTGGAATGTGATACGGGGGCGGCGTTGTTTCGGGTAGAGCGCTGTGTCTGGCAGCAAGGTCGGCCGATCACCTTTGCGCGGTTGCTGTATCATCAGGGGTTCAATCTGACGACGCGCTATTGAACAGCGCAGGCCGCAACCGCGGATAGCTGGGTCAAGACAGCGCGTCTTTCAGCCGATACCAGGCAAAGGCGGGGGGCAGGCTGGCGCGTCGGAAACGGCCCAGCTCGAACCGCCGTGGTGGCGCCTTCATAAAGGTGGGATGAGGCATCTTTTGCCGCCCCAGAGCCAGATCTGCGATCAATGCGCCCCCGTAGGGTGCGCCGGTGACGCCACTGCCATGATAGCCAAAGGAAGCAAAGGCGCCATCCATGCCTGGAACGGGACCGGCAAAGGGCACAAGGGCACGGGTCATACAAATGAGGCCGGACCAGAAATAGGGCGTTTCCACATGGCGCCATGCGGGGAACATTCGGTCGAAATCAGCGCGCGCACGGGCGCGGGTGCGGGTGATGTTATCTTCGCTCACCCGAACCGATCCGCGCAGGCCCAACAGCATTCGATTGTCCGGCAACAGGCGGAAATAATGCAGCAGGGTGCGGGAATCGACGATCATTTGGCGGCTGGTCCAGCCCTGTGCCTGCAATTCCTCTTCGGTCATTGGGCGCGACACTAGGATGTTGGATTGTACCGGCAGGTAGTGTGCCCCGAGAGGGCGGGGCAAGTGGTCGCTGCCATAGCCGTTGGTGGCAAAGAGGACCTTGCGCGCGGTGACGACACCTTCGGGTGTTTTCAGATGGAAGCCGTTCTGCTGACGCACCTCTAGCACGGGGGTATCTGAATGCATTTGCACACCCGCATCGGATGCGGCGCGCGTCAAACCATCGAGAAATTTCAGCGGGTTGAGGGCAAAACCCACCGGCAAATGCACGCCGCCATGAAACTCTGGCGATGCCAGTCCCTGCGCGGCCATCTGATCAGCTTGGATCAACTGATAGGGCAAACCGTAGCGGCGCTGATAGCTTTCTCCGTAGATCTTTAGATCGTCCAGTGATGCGGGGCTGTGGGCGAGGCAACTGTAGCCCTGTGAATGGCGGTCGATGGATAGATCATAGCGGTCTATATAGCCCTCTACCAGATCGACAGCACAGCGCTCGGCCTCGAAGAAACTGCGCGCCTCTGTGGTGCCAAAGGTTGCTTCGATCTGGTCATCGGTCAACTTGCTGGTGCCAATTGAAACCAACCCGCCATTGCGACCCGAGGCGCCCCAACCGGGCCGTTTCGCATCCAGCAGGATGACGCTGGCCCCGGATTCGATCAGTCTTAGTGCGGCGGACAGGCCCGTGTAACCACCGCCAACAATCGCAAAATCGCAAGAGGCCGCGCCTTGCAGGGCGGGATAGATGGGCAGGGTATCCTCTAGCGTGCTGTCCCAGTAACGATCACGGATAGGGCGGTCGCTGTAGGCCATGTCTTCGTAGATGCGGGTCATTTGCACATCCTCAAAGTTTGTCGCGCAAAGAATACCACAGCATTGCCGCGATCAAGAGCGGGGTGCGCAAACGCGGCCCACCGGGGAAGCGCATGTTGGGCACCTTGGCCATCACATCAAACCGCTCGGCTTGACCGGCGATCGCCTCTGCCGCGATTTGTCCTGCGAGGGAGGCCATCGCAACCCCGTGACCGGAAAAGCCCGACAGGGACAGGACATTGCCCGAGAGCCGCGTGATATGCGGCATGCGGTTCATAGTAATGCCCAGCGTGCCACCCCAAGCGTAGTCGATCTGCACATCCTTCAGCTGCGGATAAATCTCTGCCAGTGGTTTGCGCACCTTGGCGGCGATGTCGCTGGGGAACCTGTAACGGTAGCTTTCGGTGCCGCCAAACAGCAGCCGGTGATCGGGGGAGAAGCGGAAGTAGTTCACCACAAACTTACTATCCGCCACCGCATGGTTGTGCCGCAGCAGGGCCTCTTGCTGATCGGGCGTCATTGGGGCGGTGGCGACGATGTAGTTGTTGATCGGCATCACATGGCGGGCGACCTCAGTGTCCAGATCGCCCAAATAGCCGTTCATCCCCATGACCACATAGTCGGCTGTCACTGTGGCGCCTGCCAGATGCACCTTGGCCGGTGTGCCGTAATCAATCCGTTGAACCCGCGCGCCTTCATAGATGCGAACACCCGCCGCCTGACACATCCGCGCCAGCCCCAGCGCGTATTGCAGCGGATCAATATGGCCCGCACCCATGTCCAGCGTGCCGCCGTGGTAGGCGGGGGAGTTGACCATGTGGCGCATTTCGTCCCGATCCAGAAAACGGATTTTGTCATAGCCATACTGATCGTTCAGCTTCTCCACATAGGATCGGCTGTGGGGCACGTAGCGTTCGCGGTGATCGGCGTGGATGATGCCGTCGTTAAAATCGGCCTCCACCAGTGGGGATTTCGCCCGTTCGCGGACCAGATCAACGGATTGGTTGGCGATCTGCCACAGCTGGCGGGCGTGGTCCTTGCCCACCAGATCTTCTAGGTCGTCCTGATCCAGCCGCTGTCCTTGCCCCACCTGACCGCCATTGCGCCCCGATGCACCAAAGCCAACGCGCTGTGCCTCTAGCAGCACCACGTCATAGCCGCGCTGCGCCAGCTCCAGCGCAGTGGACAGCCCCATAAAACCGCCGCCCACCACGCAAACGTCGCATTGCAGCGCCCCCTCAGGCGCCGCGAAGGGCGGCAGCGGCGTGGCATGGGCCGCGTAGTAAGACGCCGGATACTGACCGGCGCGGTCATTCACGGTAAGCAGATCCATCGGCGTATCCTTCTGGGATGCAAAATCAGGCGTTCAGCAACAGATGCTGACGTTCCCAAGGGGAGATTTCGCGGTGATACTCCTCATACTCCGCCCGTTTGATGTCGTGGTAGAGGCGACAGAACTCTTCGCCCAGCAGCTCCCGGATCTCGGTCCCGCCTTCGAATTGTTCCAGCGCCACGGCAAGGGATTGGGGCAGGGGGTCATCTGCCTCCCAGACCTCTGCACGGGCTTCGGGGCGGGGGGCGATTTTGTTCACCATGCCCAGATAGCCGCAGGCCAATGAGGCGGCGATGGCAATATAGGGGTTGCAGTCCATGCCAATGACGCGGTTTTCCAACCGCCGCGCAGCGGGCGGCGAATGCGGCACGCGCAGGCCAGTGGTGCGGTTGTCCTGCGCCCATTCCAGATTGGCGGGCGCGCTTTGCCCGTCCACCGTGATCCGACGGTAGGAGTTCACATAGGGCGCATAGAGCGGCACCACATCCTGCATGTAGCGCTGCGATCCACCGATGAAGTAGCCAAACAGATCCGACGCTGATCCATCCGCGTTGGAGAAGATGTTTTCGCCGGTCTCAATATCCACAATCGACTGGTGCACATGCATGGCGCTGCCCGGCTCATCACGGATGGGTTTCGCCATAAAGGTGGCAAAGACCCCGTTTTTCAGCGCCGCCTCACGGATGGTGCGTTTGAAGTAGAAGACCTGATCGGCCAGATGCAGCGGGTCGCCGTGGGTCAGGTTGATCTCAATCTGGCCAGCGCCGCCTTCTTGGATGATGGTGTCGATGCGCAGGCCTTGGGCTTCGGCAAAATCATAGATGGTGTCGATCACCGCGCCGTATTCATCGACTGCCGTCATCGAATAGACCTGACGGCTGGCGCCTTTACGGCCTGTGCGGCCCAGCGGCGGTTCAATCGGTTCGTTGGGATCGCGGTTGGGTTTGGTCAGGTAAAACTCCAACTCAGGCGCAACAACCGCGCGCCAGCCCTTCGCCTCATAAAGGGCGATCACACGGCGCAGCACGTTGCGCGGCGCGATGGGCAGGGGATCACCTTCGCGGGTAAACATGTCACAAATCGCCTGCACCGCCACATCATCTGACCAGGGTACAGCACAGGCAGTTGCCATATCCGGGCGCAGGATCACGTCCCGTTCCATCCACTGGTTTTCGATTTCCATATCCACGTATTCGCCCGAAATCGTCTGATAGAAGAGCGAGATGGGCAGCGCCAATTCGCTGTCGGGATCAAATTTGTAGGCGGGCATTGCCTTACCACGGGCGGTGCCTGCCAGATCGGGGACAATGCATTCCACCTCATCAACGCGGCGGCCGCGGGCATGTGCAAGGAAATCTTCGGGCAATGTGGCCTGCCAGCTTTTGGCGGCAGCAGGCGTGTTGGCGGGGGTGTTCACCGGTCCTCCTTTGCGCCCTTGCGGGGCGCGTGTTGTGTATGATGAATTTTGATCAAATTCCTAAGCGCCTGTCAATTCCGGCAATTTTACGGGTGCGTAATCCGCAGGGCGCAACGGTAGAGATTGTATCAATTGCCCTGCTTTTCAGCGCGGCGTTGTAGCGACGTTACGTAGGGAAAACTTGGCCTAGCGTTTTAAGGGATGCACGCCTACCTGTCCCAAAATGACACTCTCAGTATGAAGGATACGATGAGATGGGCAAGACCGCATTGGTATTTGGCGGCACTGGATTGATTGGTAGCGCATTGGTGGACCTGTTGTTGGCAGATCCGATTTGGGATCGCGTGATTTGTGTGACCCGCCGTCCTATGGGACTAACCTCGGACAAACTGACAGAGGTGATTGCAGATGCCTCTAGCTTGGACACTGTGGCCGATCAGCTGCGCGCTGACACGGTGTTCTGTTGTCTGGGCACCACCCAGAAGGTGGCCGGTGGACAGGCCGGGTTTCGGGCGATTGATTATGACTATGTGCTGGCCTGTGCGCGCGTTGCGCGTGAACAAGGGGCCGAAACGTTTTTGCTGGTGTCCTCGGTTGGGGCAAAGGCCGGATCGCCCAGCTATTACCTGAACGTCAAAGGCGAGGCAGAGGCAGCAGTGCGCGCGATTGGTTATCCGACCCTGCATATTCTGCGCCCGGCGCTGTTGTTGGGCACACGTTCTGAACGGCGCCTGCGCGAAGAGATTGGTGGCGTAGTTCTGCCTGTTGTAGCGGGTCTGATGGTTGGCCCTATGGCCAAATATCGCCCCATCAAGGGAACGCAGGTTGCCCGCGCGATGCAGGCCATTGCCGCAACTGCCGCGTCTTGGGATCACACCTATAGCAGTGACGCATTGCTGCGCTACTGACGGGCACCCAAGACGATCCGCTGTCTATTGGCGGCGCGTCTAACCTTCGCGCAGCGGAAAGGGTTGGCCGTTTTCCATTTTGAAACGGCTGATCTTTTGGCGCTCTTCGGTGGGCGATAGGCCAAATGCCTCGCGGTAATGGCGCGTCAGGGTGGAAGAGCTGGAATACCCCACCGCCTGCGCCACCTCTGTCAGGCTGTTGCGGGTGTAGAGCACCTGCTGGCGCGCTGCGTTCATCCGCAACATGCGGTAATAATGCAGCGGGCTTTGCCCCAGCGCTGCTTTGAACTGACGTTCCAGTTTACGCGATGAGACATGCACCTGATCTGCAACATCTGCGATGCTTAGCGGGTCTTCGAGGTTTTGGGTAAACACCTCGATCGCTTTGGATACTGCCAGTGGCAGATCCTCTGTCACGGTGTCAGTTTTGAAGGCGGGCACACTTTGGCTGACACCTGCGGTGCGCACCAAGGGGTGTTGGAACCAACAGGCCACTTCGGTCATGATGGAACTGTCGAGCGCCTCTTCAACCAGTCCCAACATCAGATCAAACATCGCCGCTGCGCCCGACACAGTCAGGCGGTTGCGGTCGATGACGATCACATTGTCGCTGACGGTAATCTCGGGATATTCCGCCTCAAACGCCGAACGATAGGCCCAGTGCACCGAACAGGTGCGATCCAGCATCAGGCCAGAGGCGGCGAGCGGAAATACCCCACCGCTGACCGCGCCAATCTGGACCCCATGGCGGGCAAGGTAGCGCAGGTGACCGTTGCCCGTGGTGGGCGCGCGGAATCTGGCATCGGGACCGGACAGCACAAAAATGTAATCGGGCTTGTCCCCATCCCCAAGAGCGTGATCGGGTTGAAAAACAACATTGGCGCTGGCGGTGACGGGTGCGCCATCTTCTGACAGCACAGACCAGGAAAACGCATCGTGCCCTGAAATCTCGTTTGCAGCGCGCAACGGTTCAATGGCCGATGTCAGGCAGGCCATCGGAAACTCGGGAAAGATCAAGAAGGCAACATGGGTGGCACTGTCGCGGGTCATTTCAGAACCTCCGGCGCGTGAGCGATCGGGCTGTGGGTGAAACGGATACCGCCTGCCCCATAGGGGGCAGGCGGCAGTGGTTTAGCAAGCTTGAGCGTTTTGGCAACACTCAGGATCGACATTAGCGCACGATATAGACCGAACAGGGCGCGTGGCGCGCGATCTGCGCGGCGTTCGGGCCGATCAGATAATCGCGGAAGTTGGGCTTGTGCGCGCCAACTACGATCATCTGTGCGTTCAGATCTTCGGCGGTGATCAGGATTTCCTCGTAGGTTTTGCCCACGCGGATCACATGTTTCACCTTGTCGTCGTCACCGATGGTGTCCTCAATGAACTTGTGCAGGGCAACACGGCTTTCTTCGACGATTTCATGGGTGTGATCGTCAGAGAAGTAGGTGCTGACCATGCTCATCCGAAAGTCAGGCAGTACGGTGACCACCGACAGGCGGATCCCTTCCAGATCGGCCAGTTGGCGGGCCCGTTTCAGGACCGCCTTCTGCTCTTCGGGTTGGGTGAGGTCGATGGCGACCAATACGGTCGGCTTCTTCGGTTTGTTGCTCTTGTCGGTTTTCATGCCAGAGCCTCCTCAGGTTCGGTTTTCGCCTTGCGGCGACGCTGGATGGCGAAGACTGCGCCAAGGATCAGCAGGGCCGGCAGGTAGAAGATCTCCTGCGGCGGGCGGTCTGCTTCTACCTCAACTTCGACCACTTGCCAGTCAAAGTCGATCTTCAGCTGTTCTGCCGGACCACCGAAGGTCATGTTGTCGACATAGAGCTGACCGTCCTCATCGCGGAATTCGATCCCTGCGCCAGTTGCCAGACGGCCTGCGCCATCCGCGCCAGCGGCGCCCAGTGGCAAGAGGTAGCGGGCATCGACCATGTCACCTTCGAGGTTTTCACCGGTCAGGCGCACGCGCAGGGCGCTGTTTTCAGGCGCTGCTTCGGCCAGTGCGAACACTTCCGTCGCGGGGCGGGTTTCAAACTCATCCGCGATTTGGTTGAGGAAGAAGTCCGGCCTAAACAGGATGAACGCACAGAAGATCAGCGCAGCGCTTTCCCACAGGCGCGAACGGGTTTGGAAGTAGCCCATGGTGCCCGCCGCAAAGAGCAGCATTGCGATCAGTGCGGTGATAAACACCACAATCGCCTGCACAGGTCCCACGTCGATCAACAACAGGTCGGTGTTGAAGATGAACAGGAACGGCAGCAGTGCGGTACGGATCGAGTAGAAGAACGCCTGGAAACCGGTACGCAGCGGATCGCCTTTGGAAATCGCGGCGGCGGCGAAACTGGCCAGACCGACGGGCGGGGTCACATCCGCCATGATACCAAAGTAGAAACAGAACATGTGCACAGCCACCAGCGGCACGATCAGACCGTTCTGAGCGCCCAGTTCCACAACAACCCCCGCCATCAGCGAGCTGACAACGATGTAGTTTGCGGTGGTCGGCAGGCCCATGCCCAGCACGATGGAGATCAGCGCAACGAAGAACAGCATCGCCAGCAGGTTGCCACCGGACAGGAATTCAACGAATTCCGCCATCACCTGACCGATGCCGGTCAGCGTAACCGCGCCCACGATGATACCGGCCAGACCCATTGCTGCGGCCAGACCAACCATGTTGCGCGCCCCGATGATCATACCCTCAACCGTTTGCGCCACACCGTGCGAGAAGGCGGCGCTGACGCTGCCTTGCTTGCGGAAGAACGCTTTCAGCGGGTCTTGGGTCAATAGGATCAGCAGCATGAACATCGACGACCAGAAGGCCGAGAGGCCGGGCGATTTACGCTCGATCATCAGAAGATACATCAGCAGCAGGATCGGCAGCAGGTAGTGCAGACCGGTCTTCAGGATCGTGCGGGCAGGGGGCAGGTGCAGCATCGACTCGATGCTGGTTTCAAGATCGGGACGGCCAGCGGCGTATTTTACCGCCGCCACATAGGCGATCAGCAGGCCAACCACCAGAACCGGCGTTGCCATCGGACCGATCAGCGTATTTGCCAGCGTAACAACCTGACCTGCCAGCCACAGCGTACCACCACCGATGACGATCGAGGTCGCCACGATGAAGATCGCGCCCAGCATGAACTTGACCGGGTGCATACGGCTGGAGCCTTTCATGCCCATCTTCAGCGCTTCAAGGTGGACGATGTAGACCAGCGCCATGTAGGAAATCGCGGCAGGCACGATGGCGGTTTTCACCACCTCTACATAGGAAATGCCGACATATTCGGTCATCAGGAAGGCCACAGCGCCCATCACCGGCGGGGTCAGAACGCCGTTGATCGACGACGATACTTCAACCGCGCCAGCTTTGGCGGGCGAGAAGCCGACCTTGCGCATCAGCGGAATGGTGAAGGTGCCGGTGGTCACAACGTTTGCAATCGCAGAACCGGAAATCAGGCCGGTGGCTGCGGATGCAATTACCGCTGCCTTTGCCGGACCGCCACGCAGGTGGCCAAGGGCCGCGAATGCCAGTTGCAGGAAGTAGTTGCCAGCGCCCGCTTGGTTCAGCAGGGCGCCGAACAGCACAAACAGGAACACAAAGCCCGACGACACGCCAAGGGCCACGCCGAACACACCTTCGGTGGTCAGCATCAGGTGGCTCATCGCCTTGTTAAACGACGCGCCCTTCCACTGCACCATTTCCGGCAGACCATCCCAGGAGCCAAAGAAAACATAAGCCAGGAAGAAGATCGCAACACCCATCAGCGGGAAGCCCAGCGAACGACGCGCGGCCTCCATCAACAACAGGATGCCGATACCGGCCATCGCCAGGTCCAGCGTGTTGGGCAGGCCGGTGCGGGCGGCCACATCCACGTAGTTCCACGCCAGATAGGACGAGGCAACAGCGCCCACAATCGCGGTGATCCAAGTGGTCAGCGGGATGTGATGGCGGGGACTGGTGCGAAATGCTGGGAAGGCCACAAAGGCCAGAAAGACCGCAAAGCCGAGGTGGATCGCGCGGGTCTGGGTGTCATTCCACACACCAATGCCCAGCGTGAACGGCAGCGGAGAGGCGATCCACAACTGATAGATCGACCACAATAGCGGTACGAACCACAAAACCTTGGCCGAGAACCAATTGTGCGGGGTCCGCGCACCGGTGTCGGATTCGGCGACGATATCGTCCAGATCCGTCGCGTCGGTCTGATCGATCTGATCGGTCTGGTCTGTTTGATTGGGTGAAGATGTCGCTTGGCTCACGGATGTCCCCCTCAATGTGCTAAGTCAGAATCAAGAGGCCCCCACCCGTTAGGATGGGGGCTGTTTTTTGGGCGGGGTTGGATTATTTCCAGCCGCGCTCTTGGTAGTACTTCATCGCGCCGGGGTGGATGTCGGCGGTCAGACCGTCGGAAACCATTTCGGTTTCTTTCAGGTTTGCAAACGCGGGGTGCAGTTTGCGGAATGCGTCGAAGTTTTCGAACACGGCCTTAACAACTTCGTAAGCAACTTCGTCGGAAACGTCAGCCGAGGTCACGATGGTTGCTTTCGGGCCCCAGGACGGCAGGTCTTCTGCGTTGCCCGGGTACATGCCGCCAGGGATGGTGGCAGCTGCGTAAGCGGTGTTTTCGGCCAGCAGTTTGTCGATGCCTTCACCCGCCAGCGGGATGATTTTCACATCACAGGTCGAGGTGGCTTCTTGCGAAGAACCGTTGGGCAGACCAGCGGCCCAGATGGTTGCGTCGATTTTACCGTCGCACAGAGCTGCTGCTTGTTCGGACGACTTCAGCTCAGCGGTCAGCGAGAACTGATCGGTGGTGATGCCTTCGTATTTCAGCAGGGTTTCTGCCAGAACGCGGGTGCCGGAACCGGGGTTTGCGATGTTGACGCGCTTGCCAACCAGATCTGCGGTGGTTGCGATGCCGGCGTCAGCGCGGGCCATCAGGTGCATCGGCTCGGGGTGAACCGAGAACAGCGAACGCAGGCCTTCGTAGGGGCCATCTTCTGCGAACTGGTCGGTGCCGTTGATCGACTTAACCTGAACGTCGGACTGGATCACGCCGAAGTCCAGCTCGCCTGCGCGGATGGTACGTGCGTTGTATACGGAACCACCGGTCGATTCTACCGAGCAGCGGATGCCGTGCTCTTTGCGGCCTTTGTTGACCAGACGGCAGATTGCGCCGCCGGTGGGGTAGTAAACGCCGGTTACGCCGCCGGTGCCGATGGTTACGAACTGCTGGTCAGCCGCGGCTGCAACGCCTGCGGACATGGACAGAGCCAGCAGGGCGCCGGTGATTTTTTTGGTGTTGGACATGTATTTCCTCCTGATTGTATCGAAACGCGCCGATGTCCTGCCTCAGGGACAGCCCCCAAAACCAAACAAGCAGGGCGCTCGATCTGCAACTGGCGTAGCAGCCAAGAGGCGGACAAGGTAAGAGACAAAAAAATCCGCTGCTACCGTAAATTTTTTGTCATGTCGGGTGATTGCCTTGTTTTGCGGGCAGGCATTAGGCTTTAGGTATGCGGCTGGATTATGGGCTGTGTAGACCAATGCGAACACGCCCCACGCCCCCGAACCAGCGCAGTTGGAGCCTTAAAATGAAGCGTTTTACCACTGTCTGCAGACCTCTTGCATCGGTCACGCGCCTTGGCCGTTTCTTGTTGGTGCGGTGCGGCATTGGTCGCCATGCAAAACGTCCGTGGATTGCCAAAGCTGCCGCGCCGCTGGTTGCGACCTTGTTGATCGCGGCGCCTGTTGGGCGTGCAGAAACGGTGACAGAGGGCTGGCGCGAAACGTGGGCGGTGGGATCGATGGCGGGCTTTGCGCCCTATAATCACACGGTCGATGGCACCTACACGGGGTTGGATGTCGAAATCCTGAATGAGGCAGCGCAATCCATCAATGTGGCACTGAACCACCGTCCGCTGCCCTGGAACCGGGCGCTTTTGGATTTTGAAATGGGCAACTTGGACGCGGTGTTCCAACTGGCCCCCAGCCCTGAACGGTTCAAACGCTTTCATATGGTCGGTCCGCTGCGCACGACCCGTACTGTGTTTATGACCCGCATTGATAGTTCTCTGCAGGATTTTGCGGAACTGGATGAGCTGTCCGATCTGGTGGTGGGGATCGTCGCGGGCTTCAGCTACGAAGACAGTTTTGACACCGATGAAAGCATCCTGAAAGAACCGTCCGAGGATGATTTCACCAATATGCGCAAACTGCTTTTGGGGCGTGTTGATGTCATTGTGGGTGGCTATGCCAGTCTGGCCTATGTGGCCCGCGCGCTAGAAGCGGAGGATCAGGTGCGGTTCTTGCCGACACCCTTGGTCGAACAGGCACGCTATATTGCCTTTCCCCGTGATCAACGTGGCGCGGCGCAGGCAGAACGACTGCAAAAGGCATTGGACGCGATGCATGGCTCTGGCCGTGTCGCCAGCATCGTGGAAGGCTACGTAAACTGATGAAATTTTGGCGCTTTCACTCTTTGGGGATCACCCCACGCATCGCGGTAGCGGCGTTGATTATCGGGATTTTGTCCGGCGTGGTCCTTGGCGTCGTGACGCTGTGGATCGAGGGCGCGCAGCGTGTCGAAAATGCACGCAAGAACGCGGATCGCATCATCCTAGCCACCCTGCCACAGATCGAGATCGCCTATTGGGAGGTGGACGTTCCTGACGCGCTCGCCTTTATGCGGGGGCTGTTGCAGGATCCGGTGATTGTGAAAGCTTGGATCGAGGATCCGCTGATCAGCCCCGACCTGCGTGACAGCGTGGGGCTGAACGGTTTGGTGGTGGAAACCCCCGCGGCTGAGCTGCCTGAGGATGCGGTCGCTGACGGCGAACAGCATAATTTCACCCTGCGCAATCGCCGCGATCTGTCGGGCATTGGCGAATTGATGGTGGTTTATTCGTTTCACAGCATCTACCGCGATATTCTAGCCCGTAGCCTTGTGGTGCTGGGCGGCAGCGTGTTGCAGACCATGTTGGTGACAACAGCGATTTTCCTGTTGATGCAGGTCACGGTGATCCGCCCGATCACCCGTTTGCAAACCGCCGCGCTGCGGGTGCGCGATGGGCATCCGTTTGAACTGACGGGCCGCGATCAGCGGATGTTTGACGCCCGCGAACGTGATGAAATTTCGCGCCTTGCACGCGCGTTTCGCCGCACGGTTGGGGAATTGGAGGACAGCCGTGACACCTTGCAAGATCAGGTAGCGGCGCGCACCGCCGAATTGCTGAGTGCGCGGAATGAGGCGGTGGAGGCATCCAAAGCCAAGTCCACCTTCCTTGCCAATATGAGCCATGAATTGCGCACGCCGATGAACGCGATCATCGGTCTGTCAGAGGTGTTGTTGCGGGATGGGTATACCGCAGGCAGTCGCCGCCATGTAGAAGACATGCGCGCCGCGGCGACGCATCTGTCGCACAACATCGACTCGGTCCTTGATCTATCCAAGATCGAAGCAGGGGAGATGGCGCTGGAACAGGTGTGGATCCCGCTGGATGACATGCTGGATTCCGTTTTGATGCAGACCCGTGCGTTAATTGCGGAACGTCCGTTGCGGCTGACATGGTCTTATGACGCTGATCTGCCAGATCAGATCTGCGCAGATCCGCTGCGTCTGCGTCAAATCCTGATGAATTTTGCCTCTAACGCGGTGAAGTTTACGGAATTTGGCACCATCCACCTAAAGGTCGCCTGCGATCCAACTGTGGGTGATCATGCGATGTTGCGGTTCAGTGTGCGCGACACAGGCGTTGGCATCGCGCCAGAACAATTAGAAGAGGTGTTCAAGCCCTTTGGTCAGGCTGATACCTCGACCACGCGGCGATATGGCGGCACCGGATTGGGTCTGTCGATTGCGCTGCGTCTGGCGCAACAAATGGGCGGCGATGTCAGCGTTGATAGCCATGTGGGGCAGGGGGCATGCTTCACACTGTCGGTGGATCTGCCTGTGCGCCCTGCGGCGGCGCGCGAACACCACGGGGATCTGCAGGTGTCTGGCGACAGTGGCCCCGTTTCGGCGATCACCACAATGGCCCAGCGGCTAGGCTATGCAGTGGATCAGACGTCGACCGACACGATTTTGCACGTGGCCGAAGATCAACTGCGCATCACCTGGCCCGCCAGCGATGTGGCGACGCTGGAGTTGGCGCTACCCGTCACCCACGAAGAGTTGCGCCGTGCGCTCTCTTCTACCCAAGGGACCTCTCTTGCGGGTGAGGCGGAGCAGCCTCTGGCTGGTCGGTCGATCCTTGTTGTCGAAGATACGCGGATTAACCTGTCAGTCTTTGTGGCCCTGATCGAAGGTTTGGGCGCACGGGTTCGTACAGCAGCGAATGGTCTGGAAGCATTGGATCAGGTGGCTGATTTAATGCCGGATCTGATCCTGATGGACCTGCATATGCCACTGATGGATGGGCATCGCGCGCTTCAGGTTCTGCAACGTGATTACGGTGCGGATTTGGTGCCAGTGGTTGCCACATCGGCCAATGCAACGCTGGAGGAGCATGAAAACTGCGCCCGTGCCGGTTTTGCGGCGTTCCTGCCAAAACCAGTGGATCCCGCAAATCTGCAAAATGTACTGTCAGGCTTGCTGCCTAGCTTTGCGGAAAGGCAGAGGTCCGTTGCCGACACCTTTGCAGAGCCTGCATCAGATGCGCCGGTTGACTGTGAGGGGTTGGTCGATCAGCAGCGTGGTTTGATGCTCGCGGGGGGCAATTCTGCGCTCTATTCGCAAAACCTTGCGCGGTTTGAACGGAACCTGTCCACCTGGATTGCGGCCCTGCGTGACGATCATCAGGACGCGGACACGCGCGCCGCGATGTTACACGTCATGAAGGGGGCCAGTGGCACAATTGGTGCGGTAAAATTGGCCGAACAGGTGATTGCGCTGGAAAACGGGAACCTTAGCGTCCCGACGTTGATCGCGACGATGGAAGAGCTTGCTGCAGAAATGGCTGCGCTGTCGCGGCCTGAAGCGCCCGAAAAAGAAGGCCCCGCTGGCCATCGGGATTTAGCGGCCCTACTGGAGCTGGTTGCGGCGCATGATATGGCTGCGCTCGATCAATTGAGTGGGCTGTCTGGTGCCGAGTTGCAGGGGGCAGACGCCGACGCCTTGCGCGCTGCGTTGGAATTGCTGGATTTCGATCGCGCCCATCAAATCCTGCAAGAGGTGGTCTAAACACAACGCTGCCGCAGACCATTCAGGCGCGGAACTGGTCGATTTCTTCGGCCATACGGGCCAGTAAGCTTTCTGCGTTTTGTAAACGATCTGCGCGGCTGCTTAGCAGTTTTTCCAGTGCCGCACGCGATCGCGCCAGATCAATATGGGTGGCAATCCGCGCCTTCAGCACTGCAGGCACCACAGGGCGCGAAATGAAATCGCAGGCGCCCAGTTCCAGACCGTTTGCCTCATCCAGTGGGTCATCTAGGTTGGTGACGAATATCACCGGCACCTCGGCCAGACTGGCCGTCGCCTTGATCTGGCGGCAGGTTTCATAGCCGTCCATATCGGGCATCTGAATGTCCATCAGGATCAAATCCACGCTTTCGCGCGACAGATAGGCCAGCGCGGCAGGGCCAGAGGTTTGGGCAATAACCCGATACTGATCGCGCAACAGCCCGTTCAGATGGTGGATGTTTTCCGCGCTATCATCCACGACCAACAGCGTCGGCAGGTCGTCGCGTTCCAGCGTGGCATCCACCACGGGCGCATCTGTGGGCGTGACGCTGTCATCGCCAGCCATATCCTGCGCCGCAGAGGCAATCGCCCAGAGGTTCGGAGAAACAGTGGCAAAAAACTGCGCCCCCAGCGGCCCCATCGCGGCAGTGTTGGCGTCGCGTTCAAACAGTTTCACCCCCAGATGAGTCTCCAATGCGCGGATCTGACGACTGACCGCCTCGCGCGAGACATTTAGCTCTTCGGCGGCGGAGGTGAAGGAGCCAAGCCGCGCCGCTGCTTCAAAAGCGACAAGAGAGGTCAGCGGCGGCAATTTGCGTTTGAGGTGTTTCATGGCCCTTTTCTGAAGGAAAACGCCCCCATGGCGCAAGAGGGGGAATGATTGCAGCGCAAACAAAGTGCGGCTCTGTCGGAAATGGATCAATGGCTGACCATAATGCGCCTGTGAAACGCGGGCCAAATCCCCGACCTTTGGGATGAAACGAATGAGGATGCCATGCGCTACAGCGGTTTTCGTGTGATCAAAGAGGCCCTGACCGGCCACAAGGGCTGGACGCCCCATTGGCGTGATGCTGCGCCGAAATCGGACTATGACGTCGTGATTATCGGTGGCGGCGGTCACGGGTTGGCGGCGGCCTATTATCTGGCCAAAGAGTTCGGCGGCAAGCGGATTGCGGTTCTGGAAAAGGGCTGGATCGGCGGCGGCAACGTGGGGCGTAACACCACCATCGTGCGGTCAAACTACATGCTGGACGGCAATGAACCGTTCTATGAGTTTTCGATGAAGCTGTGGGAAGGGCTTGAGCAGGAGTTGAACTATAACGCGATGGTCAGCCAGCGCGGGATCCTGAACCTCTACCACACTGACGGACAGCGCGATGCGTTTCGCCGTCGCGGCAATGCGATGATCCTGAACGGGTCTGACGCGGAACTGTTGGACGCCGATGGCGTGCGGGCGATGTATCCGTTCCTGAACTTCGACAATGCCCGTTTCCCGATCAAGGGTGGCCTCTTGCACCGTCGCGGCGGCACCGTGCGCCACGATGCGGTGGCCTGGGGCTATGCCCGTGGCGCCGACAGCCACGGCGTTGACATTATCCAAAACTGCGAAGTGATCGGCTTCCGCATTGAAAACGGCAAGGTTTTGGGGGTCGAAACCACCCGCGGCTATATCGGCGCGGGCAAGGTGGCGTCATCCGTTGCGGGTTCGTCCAGCCGCGTTATGGCACTGGCGGGCATGCGCCTACCGATTGAGAGCCATGTTTTGCAGGCCTTTGTGTCTGAGGGGCTGAAGCCGACTATTCCCGGTGTGATCACCTATGGTGCAGGCCATTTCTATTGCAGCCAGTCCGACAAGGGCGGTCTGGTCTTTGGTGGTGACATCGACGGCTACAATTCCTACGCTCAGCGCGGTAACCTGCCGGTGGTTGAGGATGTGGTCGAAAGCGGCGTGTCGCTGATCCCCGCCCTTGGCCGTGTGCGCCTGCTGCGTAGCTGGGGTGGCATTATGGATATGTCGATGGACGGCTCCCCCTTCATCGACAAGACCCATATCGAAGGTCTCTACTTCAATGGTGGCTGGTGCTACGGCGGGTTCAAGGCAACCCCTGCCGCTGGCTGGTGTCTGGCGCATCTCTTGGCGACCGACCGTCCCCATGAAACCGCAACCGCCTATCGTCTGGACCGGTTCCGCACCGGCCGCATGATCGACGAAAAAGGCATGGGCGCGCAGCCCAACCTGCACTGAGTTGAGGGGCCCAAAACCATGATCAATAAATTCACCCGTGACCTGATCGAACATTGGCACCTTGGCTTTGTAGCCAGCGCCGATGCCGAGGGTAACCCCAATGTGTCGCCCAAAGGATCCTTTGTGGTGCATGACGATACCACCATCAGCTTCGCCGAAATGCGCTCGCCCGACACCTTGGCGAATATTGCAGTGCGCCCGCAGGTAGAGGTCAACTTCGTTGATATCCTGACCCGTCGTGGTGTGCTGATCAAAGGGGAGGCGCATTTTGTCGCCCGCGAAGATGCGCGCTACCCAACGCTGCGCCCACTTTACACCAACCGCTGGCCGGAGTTGGAGCCGATGTTCACCGGCTTTGTGGTGATCAAGGTGACTGACTGCAAACCATTGGCGACGCCGTCCTACGACATGGGCGTCACCAGCGAGGATCTGTGCACCAAATGGGCGCAACGCGTGCGCGACATCACCATTGTGCATAAACAAGAGGAGTTGCAGGCATGCTGATCAACCACCCCCTGCTTGGCCCCCGCGATGCGTCCGAGTTCACCTATCTGGGCGATGCCAGCCTGCTGAACCGCCCCGATTGGCAGGGCGAAAACGCGGTGGAGGCATTTCACGATTACCTCTACCTGCGTGACAACCCCGCCGGGCTGCACCGCGAATTGTGGTTTCACGAACAAGGCGACCGCTCTTGGCTGGTCGTGACCCGCAACACCCTGACCCATGAGATCACCGAAGTGGTTCTGGCCAGTGAAGTTGCGAAAAACACCAAACGATTTGAAGGGGATGCGCAATGAGCGTGAACCGACTTCACGGTGGTCTCATCGACCACACTACCGCGCTGAGTTTCAGCTTTGACGGCAAAACCTATCAAGGGCAGGCGGGCGATACTCTGGCCTCGGCCCTATTGGCGAATGGTGTGCGCCTGATGGGGCGGTCGTTCAAATACCACCGTCCGCGTGGTGTGATGACTGCCGGATCAGAAGAGCCGAACGCGCTGGTAGAACTGCGCACAGGTGGCCGTCAGGAACCGAACACCCGCGCCACCACGGTAGAGCTGTTTGATGGCCTGACCGCCCGCAGTCAGAACCATATCGGGTCGCTGAAACATGACCTGTTGGCGGTGAATGATCTGTTCCCGTCCTTCCTAAGTGCTGGGTTTTATTACAAGACCTTCATGTGGCCGCGCGCCTTCTGGGAAAAGCTCTATGAACCCGCCATCCGCCGTGCAGCGGGTCTGGGATCGGTGTCGTTTGAGGATGACCCTGATGCCTATGACAAGGGCTTCCTGCACTGCGACCTGTTGGTGATCGGTGCGGGCCCTGCGGGTCTGATGGCGGCGCTGACGGCGGGCCGAGCGGGCGCGCGGGTGATCTTGGCAGAGGAAGATTTTCTGCTGGGTGGTCGTTTGATCGCAGAAACCCAATCTGTGGGCGATATGTCTGGCGCTGACTGGACCGCGCAGATGCAGGCGGAACTGGCGTCGATGGACAACGTGCGGATCATGGCGCGCACCACGGTGTTTGGCGCCTATGACCACGGGGTTTACGGCGCGGTGGAACGGGTGTCTGACCATCTGGCGGTGCCAGAGGCGGGCAAGCCGCGTCAGATCCTGTGGCGGATCTATTCCAAACGCGCCATCGTCTGCGCCGGTGCGTTGGAACGACCCATCGCCTTTGAAAACAACGACCGTCCGGGCGTGATGCTGGCCGGTGCAATGCGGACCTATGCCAACCGATGGGCGGCCACCCCTGCCAAAGAGGTGGTGGTTTTTGCAAACAGTGATGATGGTCATCGAACAGCCAAGGATCTGATCGCCAAAGGTCTGACAGTCCCCGCAGTTGTTGACACCCGCGCCGATGCGCCGGACATGGCGGGCACCGAGGTGCTGAAAGGCGCGCAGATCATCAACACCAAAGGGCGCCACGGCGTGACGGCGGTAACAGTGCGTCTGGCAAACGGCACGACCCGTGAGATTTCCTGTGGCGCAGTTGCCAATTCCGGCGGCTGGAACCCTAACCTTGGCCTGACCTGTCACCAACGTGGCCGCCCGGTCTGGGATGAGGCGATCCATGCTTTTGTCCCCGGTGGCGATCTGCCCATGGGCCAATCCGTCGCCGGTGCCGCAAATGGCGTGATGAGCACCCACGGTGCGCTGGAAACAGGCACCACCGCTGCGATTGCCGCGCTGGGGGATCTGGGGATCACCGCCACCGCGCCTGATCTGCCTCAGGTTGAGGATCGTCCGGCGAACCTGTCGCCCTTCTGGTATGTGAGCGGCGCCAAACGGGCCTGGGTCGATTTCCAGAACGACGTGACCGTCAAGGACGTGAAACTGGCGCATCAAGAGGGCTTCCGCTCTGTTGAGCATCTGAAACGCTACACCACGCTTGGTATGGCGACCGATCAGGGTAAAACCTCGAATGTCACCGGTCTGGCCGTGATGGCTGAAAGGACCGGCAAGTCGATCCCTGAAACCGGCACCACCATTTTCCGCCCGCCTTATGTTCCGGTGGCGATGGGCACGCTGGCAGGGCGATCCGTTGGCAAAGAGTTTCACCCAACCCGCCTGACCCCCAGCCACCATTGGGCGGCTGAACAGGGCGCGGAATTTGTTGAGGTGGGCAATTGGCTGCGCGCGCAGTATTTCCCGCGCAAGGGCGAAACCCACTGGCGTCAGACCGTGGACCGCGAAGTGCTGGCCACCCGCGCCTCTGTCGGGGTGTGCGATGTGACCACGCTGGGCAAGATCGACGTGCAAGGTGTTGATGCAGCAGAGTTTTTGAACAAGATCTACGCCAATGGCTTTGCCAAACTGGCGGTGGGCAAGGTGCGCTATGGCGTGATGCTGCGCGAAGATGGCATTGCCTATGACGACGGCACCGCCGCCCGTCTGGCAGAGGATCATTTTGTCGTCACCACCACCACGGCCAATGCGGTGACCGTCTATCGCAACATGGAATTTGCCCGTCAGTGCCTGTTCCCCGATATGGACGTGCAGCTGATTTCCACCACTGAGGCCTGGGCGCAATATGCGGTGGCTGGTCCCAATTCGCGCAAGCTGTTGCAGAAACTGGTCGATCCCGGTTTCGACATCAGCAATGAGGCGTTCCCCTTCATGGGCTGTGGCGAGATCACCATTTGCGGCGGCTTGCGGGCACGGTTGTTCCGCATCTCCTTCTCGGGCGAATTGGCGTATGAAATTGCTGTGCCCACCCGGTACGGCGACGCGCTGATGCGCCGCCTGATGGAAGAGGGGGAGGAGTTCAACGTCACCCCCTACGGCACTGAAGCGCTGGGTGTGATGCGGATCGAAAAGGGCCATGCGGTCGCTGCTGAGCTGAACGGCACCACCACCGCGGCCAACCTTGGCATGGGGCGTATGGTGTCCAAGAAGAAGGACAGCATCGGCTCCACCCTGTCGGAACGTGACGGTCTGAACGCTGAGGGTGATCTGCGCTTGGTCGGGCTGAAACCTGTGCAGTCTGGTGAGGTGGTCGCAGGGGCGCATTTGATGAATGCGACCGGTCCTGTCGATGCCAAGCACGATCAGGGCTACGTCACCTCTGCCGCCTATTCGCCGATCCTTGAAACCTCGATCGGGCTGGGGTTCCTCAAAGATGGCGCCAACCGTATGGGCGAGACCCTGCGCATGGTGAACCCGCTGGAAGGCCAGGAAGTGCTGGTCGAAGTTGTCTCTGCCCATTTTGTTGACCCTGAAGGAGGGCGCCTGCGTGTCTGACCTGAAACCTCTCACCCCGCTTGGTGGGGATATCGCGCGGCTGGATCAGATTGGTGTGCTGCGCATCGCGGAAAACCCTAATCTGGCCATTGCTTCCCTTGCGGCGCGCAAGGGTCGCAGTGCGGATGTGGCGCAGACGGTGAAAGCCGCTTTGCAGATCGAACTGCCCCAACCCGGCAAAAGTCGCCGCACCGTCACCCATACGGTGTGGTGGATGGGACCGGATCAATGGATGCTCTCTGCCGAACACAATGCCCATGAATTGCTGGCCGATGAGGTGAAGGCGATCGTTGGCGATGCCGCATCGGTGACCGAACAGACCGACGCCTGGTGCTGTTTTGAGGTGAGCGCGCACTGCGAACACGGCGCTGCCAGTTCCGAGGCGGCGCTTTTCGCGCTGTTTGAACGGCTCTGTGCAGTGGATGTGAGCCAGATGGTGGTAGAGGATGCAACCCGCACTAGCATTCACCACACTGGCTGCTTCCTGATCCGCAAAGAGGACGGGTTCTGCGTGATCGGCCCACGGTCTTCGGCAGGGTCACTGCACCATGCCTTGGTTGAGGTGGCGGGCGGCCTCGGCTGATCTGCGTCCCAATTTGACGGCCATATAAAAGCCTCCGCGTGCGCGGGGGCTTTTTGCTTAAATATTGGGCGAATTCTGCGAGGGCGCGGTGAAATCGTGCTTTTCTGCCCCCTCCGTTTGTCCTTGGGCGGAGGCGTGGCTAGCCTTTTCCTATGACTGAACGCCCCAGACTGCTGATATTTTCCGACCTTGATGGCACCTTGTTGGATCATCAAACATATCAGTGGACCGCAGCACGCGACGCGTTGGGGGCGTTGAAAGAGGCTGGCGCCGGGCTGGTGCTGGCCAGCAGTAAAACCGCCGCCGAAATCGCGCCATTGCGGGCAGCGATTGGGTTTCAGAACTGGCCCGCGATTGTCGAAAATGGGGCAGGGCTGTTGCCTGCAGGGGCCGTTTGTGACGCGCTCAGCGAACGATATGACGCCCTGCGCACCGCTTTGGCCAATGTGCCCACGGATCTGCGCGCGCTGTTCACCGGATTTGGCGATCTGGACGCAGCGGGGGTGGCGGCCGTCACCGGCCTATCGCCAAAGGCGGCGGGGCTGGCCAAACAACGCGCATTTTCTGAACCCGGCACGTGGACGGGAACGGTTCAGGAACTGGATCAGTTCCTGAACCACCTCGCCACGCAAGGGATCACGGCCCAACGGGGCGGGCGGTTTGTGACGCTGTCGTTTGGCGGCAACAAGGCGGATCGCGTGGCCGATCTGACGCAGCGCTACAGCCCCCGCCACACCATCGCGCTGGGGGATGCCCCCAATGACATCAAGATGCTGGAAACCGCCGACATCGGCGTTGTGATCGCCAATCCGCACAGCGCGCCGTTGCCGCCGCTAAAGGGCGAGGGAGCGGGCAAAATCATTCGCACCACAGAGGCAGGACCAAGCGGCTGGAACGCCGCGATCTTGTCTTTGATCAAACAATTGACCGACTAAAGGACCGTAAGACTCATGGCCGACTTTCACCAAAACGGGAACATCGCAACGCTACATAATCTGCGGACCCGATCACTTGACGAGTTGGAGCATGAGCTGTGCACCTTCGCCGATACGCGCAAAATCTCCCTCATCCTGCCGTGCCTATATTCCGAGTTGGAAGGCGCGGCCATGCCCAACATCCTGAAGGAGCTGTCGCAGGTGAAATACCTGCACCGCATTATCATCGGTCTGGACGCCGCGGATGAGGCGCAGTTCCGTAAGGCCAAAGAATTTTTCAAAGGCCTTAACCAGAACCATATCGTGATTTGGAACGACAGCCCCCGCATGTTGGAACTGGGCGCGCGGCTAGAGGCGCTGGGGCTGGCGCCTGCGGAGCAGGGAAAGGGGAAAAATGTTTGGTCCTCAATGGGCTACATGTTGGGCTGTGCGGACAGTTCGGTGATGGCGATCCATGATTGTGACATCCTCACCTATGACAAGGAACTGCTGGCGCGGCTGGTTTATCCGGTGGTCAATCCAACCTTTCCCTATCAGGTGGCCAAGGGGTACTATCCGCGCATCGGTGGGGGCGGTCTGAATGGGCGGGTGACGCGCCTGTTAGTCAGCCCGCTGTTGATCGCGCTGAAACGGGTGATCGGGGATCGTGACTACATCGATTATCTGCGCAGTTTCCGCTATCCGTTGTCAGGTGAATTTGCCATGCGCACCGCGATCCTGCCGGATCTGCGCATCCCGTCGGATTGGGGGCTGGAGATTGGCGTTTTGTCCGAAGCCTGGCGTAATCTGGCGCCCAAAGCGGTGTGCCAGGTGGATATTTCCGACGCATATGATCACAAACATCAGGACCTGTCGCCTGAAGAGGCCGCAACGGGCCTGAACCGCATGTCCACCGACATCTGCAAGGCGATTTTCCGCAAACTGGCCGCTGATGGTACGGTGTTCACCGCTAATGTTTTCCGCACGCTGAAGGCCACGTATTATCGCAGCGCTCTGGATCTGCTGGAGGCCTATTACAACGACGCCCGCCTCAACGGGTTGGAATTGGATCGCCACAAAGAAGAGCAGGCGATTGAGCTGTTTGCCGAAAACATCATGCGCGCAGGTCAGGTGTTTCTGGAAAACCCCTATGAAACGCCGTTCATCACCACATGGAACCGCGTGCATGCGGCAGACAGCGGCTTTCTGACCGATCTGACCGCCGCTGCCCGCGCGGATGAGGCGGAATATTAAGCGCGGTTGGTGATCCAGCGACACTGGTACGGGGCAAGCGTCAGCGCGTCCCGTGCCATATCCACCGGCTCGCCGCTCAGCAGGTCGATCCACACCTCATCCTCGATCAGGTTCATCGACAGATGGGGGATTTCCACCACCTCTGGGCTGACGTTGTGCAGGGCAAAGATCGACTGATGCCGATCCAGACTTTGCCGCCAGACGCCAAAGACCTGATCGTCCAGCGGTAGGGTGAATTGCGTGGCATTGGGGTGGAACGCAGGCTGGGCCTTGCGGATGCGTAACCGATCCGACAGCGCCGCCAGCACGCGGGCATGCACAGATGTAGGGTCGTCCAGATGGGCGTTCAGATCGGGGTAGTGCCAGTTATGCCGGTTGATCGCACGGTTCATGCCGCGCCGTTCGACACTGGCCAGATCATTTGGCGTGGCCAGCAGCGAATGGATGTAGAACGCAGGGATCCCCTCTAGCGACATGGGGATGGTTTGCGAACACAGGAAGCGGTCAAAATGATGCGCGTCCTCGCCGTCAAAGGTGCGGCGCGTGGCCTCATAAAACGTGGTGTTGATCTCATACGGCGCCTCACCCCCGCCGGGCAGGGCGCGCATGGACACCAGACCGCCCACATGGCGCACGGCGTCGATCATCTTGGCCTGCTCCTCATGCGGCAAGATGCCCTCAACAGGGCGCATACCGATGCCGTCATGACTGGCAGTGAAGTTCAGATAGGCGCAGCCCATCGGCGCGGGGGGCATGCCGCTTTGCCATTTGCGCAGCCGCTCAGCCGAACCTGATTGCACCGCATGCAGGATCAGCGGCGGCAGCGGGAAGTTGTAGATCATATGCGCCTCATCCCGGTTGCCGAAATAGCTCATATTCTCGGCCTTGGGGACGTTGGTTTCGGTTAGCAGAATGATCTTTTCGGCGGCGAAATCGCAGAGCAGCCGCATCAGCTTCACCACCGCATGGGTCTGATCCATATGGATCGAGGGCGTGCCGACCTCCTTCCACAGAAAGGCGACCGCATCCAGCCGGATGATCCGCACGCCGTTGTCCACATGCAGGCGGATGATGCGCAGAAATTCCAGCAGCACCTCAGGATTGCGGAAATCCAGATCAATCTGGTCATGGCTGAAGGTGCACCAGACATGGCGCGTGCCGTTTGATGTTTCGACCTCTTGCAGCAGGGGCGTGGTGCGGGGGCGCACCACCGCGTCCAGATCATCGTCGGGTGATGCTTCGAAGAAGAAGCGGTTGTAGGGCGCCTGATCCTGTAGATAGGCGTTAAACCATGTGCCTTGGCTGGAGACATGGTTCAGCACCAGATCCGACATCAGCTGAAAATCCCCCGCGATGCGGTTGATATCGGGCCAATCGCCCAGCTGCGCGTTCACAGCGTAAAAATCGGTGACGGCAAACCCATCGTCGGAGGTGAAGGGAAAAAACGGTAGGATATGCACGCTGTTCACCACACCCTTCAGCCGACGCAGCAGGAAGTCATGCAGCAGGTCCAGCGGTTTGTGCGCGCTATCCTGGATCGAATTGCCATAGGTGATGATCAGCGCGTCCCGTTCGCTCCACTGGTTGTTGCCGGGGCGACGGGCGCGTTTACGCGGCTGTGCCTCCTCCTCAGGCCAGAATGCGGCGCGGATCTGATCCTTGAGCGCGCCGGCATCAAGGTCAGGGTAAATCTGGTTGATCAGATCGATCAGTTTGGCGTCAAGCGTATTGGTAAATGCAGCAGTCATTGCGCAAGCGTGGCGCCAATTTTCAGACCCCACAAGGATAGACCACACCTCAGCCAGATACCCGGACCAAGTGACTAAAATTTGGGCGATTTTCGCGAGGATGGCCGCAGCGGACACCTTGAACGTGGGCTGTGCGGCTTATATCTTTTTGAGACAGTTTTAAGATTGAATTTCCGATGTATGCGCCTTTCGACCTGATGGCCCAAATCGCCGAGGCTCCGACCTTGGATGCCAAGTACCGCCTGTTCGCCGCCTTTATGGAGGCCGAATATGGCTATGTCGGTGTGAACTACGGATTGTTTCTGGATACACGCAGCAAACATACGATCCACAACAATCATCTGTCACAACGTAGCGGGTTGCCGGATGAATGGCGCCAAATCTACCAGCAGAACAACTTCGCACAGGACGATTTCGGGATGCTGGTCGGGGCGTTGACCCGCAAACCGATTTTGCAATCCAGTTTCTATTCATTGCTGGATCAGGGCGAATTGCAACCAAATTACGCGCGTGTGATTGATGGTGTGCGGAACTTCGTTTCTGCTGGTGTTGTCTTGCCGCTAGAGGCGAACGGTGTGCGCGGTATTTTGGGATTGTTTGATCCCAGCGGGGATATCGTAAAGCATGACGCCCGTTTTGAACGTGACCGTCCGGTGATCGAAACACTGGCCAATCAATTGCATCGGTGCAGCAACTGGTCGCAAGAGGTGGTGCGCCAGATGGGATTGAGCGAGATGAACCTGCGCGTGCTGCGTCTGCGTGCGCAGGGGCTGCTGGTCAAAGAAGTGTTGTTTGAAATCGGACGCGACAATCCCAAAACCGTCGACAACCACATGCTGCGGGTACGTCAGGCGTTGGGGACGCGCAATGATATGGAAACCGTTCACCGCGCGGCCAAGCTGGGCCTGCTATCCCATCCAGAGCACACAGAGCCTGACGATATGATCCTTTGGGCGCAGCAGTTGGATCTGGGACACAGTCGCTAATGTCCGGACGGCTTATGCCTGTGATCAGACATGTCTTGCGCGCCATCTATGTGGCGAATTGTATTTTTATCTTGCAATTTTAAGTGCGTATCGTGATTTGCAAAAATGTCGGTATGTTGTTGCAATTGTCTTAAAACTTGCAAAATGACAGATATGTGCGTAATGTAGTTCGCGTTCCTACCGCCACAGTAAAGGTCAATGATACCTTTCTTGGCGATGCGCGGGGGGCGATACGGGATGGGTTTTCATCCGTGTTGGTTCCTGACAAACGCTCCATTGGGACGGACCTACGGGTCGCCGGTGAACCTCACCGGTTTCGAGCAGGAGCAGGCCAAAAAGAGATGTCGATGCAGTGCAAGACATCCGTTTTAGGCGATTTGATCGCTTTCGAATTATCAGGCTGATTGTGCCTATTTAGGCATCCGTCGCTTTGCGCCGTACCGGCTGTTTGGGCCGTCTGGCGTGGTGTGTCGACGGGATGGTTCCGGCCGCGTGTGGTGTCACGAGTATTATTCGAGTGTGTTTTCCGGTTTGTGAGCATCTTCCAGCAATGCGCGATAGCTGCCGTTAAGGGGCTGCGCAGCCAAAGCCGTCTGTATTTCATTCGCTGACGGCGACACCACCAATGGCAGTGATTAACCAACGCTGTCCCAAGACCAGACAAGACAAAACCAATTGGCATGCAGCACGGCGTTTGAGCCGTCGCAGGATCGCGTGTCGGCAAGTTTAATTAACTGCGGGGCCAAAGAAGCCGCCGTCGTACAGGGGGGATTCCTCTGGGGGAGAGGTGACAATTATGACTTTGAACGAAACATATAGAACAGATGCGCCCAAAACGGTTCTGATCGCAGGGGGCTGCGGATTTTTGGGATCGTGGTTGTGCGAACGACACTTGGCGTTAGGTGATCGGGTGATCTGTGTCGATAACCTGCTGACTGGGCGGCTGTCTAATGTGGCAGGCCTGCTGCGGCATCCAAATTTTACCTATTTGAACCACGACATCGTGCACCCCTTGCCGGTGCGGGATGCTTTGGCTGGGCCGATTGATCAGATTTTCAACATGGCCTGCGCGGCCTCGCCGCCCAAATACCAGCTGGACCCGATCCACACTTTCCAGACCAACATCTGGGCGTGCAGAACCTGCTGGAACTGGCACGGCTCAAGGGGGCGCGGTTCCTGCAATCTTCGACCTCCGAGGTGTATGGTGATCCCCTGCAAAGTCCGCAGGTCGAAGACTACAAAGGTAACGTCAACACCTATGGGCCGCGTGCCTGTTATGACGAAGGCAAGCGTGCCGCAGAGACGCTGATCCTGGAATACCGCCGTGCCTACGGGGTGGAAACACGCATTGCCCGTATCTTCAACACCTATGGGCCCCGTATGCGTCCTGATGATGGGCGGGTGATCTCGAACTTTGTGGTCGAGGCATTGCTGGGCGAACCAATCACTATCTATGGGGATGGGTCGCAGACGCGTTCCTTCTGCTATGTGGAGGATCAGATTGATGGGCTGATGGCACTGATGGCCAGCCCAGATTGGCACCAGCCGGTGAATATCGGCAATCCCGACGAACACAGCGTTCTGGAAATGGCCGAGATCGTACTGGCCAAAACGGGGTCGGGGTCAAAATTGGTGTTCTGTGATCTGCCACAGGATGACCCGATGATCCGCCGTCCCTGTATTGCCCGTGCCAAAGAGGTGTTGGGCTGGGCGCCGCGGGTCGGTTTGGATGAGGGGTTGGAACAGACCATCGCCGCCTTCCTGAAAGAGCTGGACAATGGCCAGCTACACCACGTGGCCGCACAATGAGTGCCTCGGTCATCCTTGTCACAGGTGGGGCCGGTTTTATCGGCAGCCACGTGTGTAAACAGCTGGCCCGCGAAGGGTTTCAGCCCTTGGTGATTGATGACCTGAGCACAGGCCATGAAGAGGCGGTGCGCTGGGGACCGTTGGTGCAGATAGATGTGCGTGACACCGACCGCGTTACCGAGGTGTTGCAACAGTTCCAGATCGAAACCGTGATGCATTTCGCTGCCTCCGCCTATGTGGGGGAGTCGGTGATGCAGCCGCTGCGCTACTACGACAACAACGTCGGTGGGATGATCTCGCTGATGAAGGCCTGCCAGCAGGCCGACGTGTCGCGGGTGATCTTCTCCAGCAGCTGCGCCACCTACGGCGCGCCCAGCCATCAGCCGATTGGCGAGGAAACGCTGCAAACCCCCACCAACCCCTATGGGCGCACCAAACTGGCCTGTGAACAGATCCTACGCGATGTGGGGCGTGCTAACGGCATGCGTCATGCGATCCTGCGCTATTTCAATGCGGCTGGATGTGATCCCGAGGGAGAGCTGTGTGAACGCCATGATCCTGAAACCCACATCATTCCCTTGGCATTGATGACGGCTGCGGGGCAGCGGCAACAGTTCAGCGTGTTTGGACGCGACTACGCGACGCCTGATGGCACCTGTGTGCGTGACTACATCCATGTCACCGATTTGGCGGTTGGACATGTGGCGGCGTTGAAACACCTGCTATCAGGGGGAGAGTCGCTATCGGTCAATCTGGGAACGGGTCACGGGCATTCTGTGCTTGAGATCATCAACAAGATCGAACAGATGGCGACCTGCAAGATGCCCGTGGTGTTCGAGGATCGCAGGGCAGGGGATCCACCCATTCTGGTGGCGGACCCGGACCGCGCGCGCGATCTCCTTGGCTTTCAGGCGCGTCATAGTCAGTTGGAAACGATCTTGCGCGATGCAGCGCCCAGTTTTGGGGTGCATGTGTCATGACCCACCTCGTCCAAACCAACGCGCACCCAAGATCTGTCGCAGATACCTATAACCCGCGTATCCTGCAGGGCGCACGCCTGTGGCGGTATCGTGTGGCACTGGCGTTCTGGTTCGGGGCGCTGGGCTATTTCTGGGTCTGGTGGCTGTCGCCGGATCACATTTTGTCGCCTTGGCGGTTCTGGTCTCTGACAGCGCTCTTGTTCTGGGTGACTTTCCTGCAGGGGTATTTCCTGTACTTCGCCCTGCGGGCGCGCCGCGTTACCGCGACTTTGGCTGATCTGGGGGATTTCCGTGCGGCGATGGTGGTCACCAAAACCCCGGTGGAGCCGCTGTCGGTGGTGCAAAAAACGCTGACCGCAATGCTGCAACAAAACGTGCCTCATGATACCTGGCTGGCGGATGAGGACCCAACCCCCGACACCATTGCATGGTGTGAGGCGCATGGCGTCAAAATCTCTAGCCGCAAGGGGGTTGCCGATTATCATCGCGATAGCTGGCCACGCCGCACCCGCTGCAAAGAGGGCAACCTTAGCTATTTCTACGACCACTACGGCTATGATCAGTACGACTATGTGGTGCAATTGGACGCCGATCATGTGCCCCATCCGGGCTATCTGGAGGCGATGCTCACCCCCTTTGCCGACCCGGATGTTGGCTATGTCTCTGCCCCAAGCATCTGTTCAAGCAACGCCAGCGGCAGTTGGGCGGCCCGCGCGCGCCTGCATTCCGAGGCGATGTTTCACGGGGCCATGCAGGCGGGCTACACGGGTGGTTGGGCCACCATGTGCATCGGATCGCATTACGCAGTGCGCACCAAGGCGCTGCATGATGTCGGCGGTCTGGGGCCCGAACTGGCCGAAGATCACTCTACCTCGATGATCCTGAACGCAGGCGGGTGGCGTGGGGTGCATGCCCTTGACGCCATTGCCGAAGGGGACGGGCCGCGAACCTTTGCCGATATGATCACGCAGGAATTCCAGTGGTCGCGCAGCCTGCTGAGCCTGCTGCTGCGCTATACCTCAAACTACTACAGCGCATTGCCACGGGCGCTGAAGTTCCAGTTTGTCTTTAGTCAGATGTGGTATCCGATCTTTGCCCTGTTCATGGCCGCAACCTTTGCGCTGCCCATTCTGGCGCTGATGTTTGATGTCCGCTGGGCCGATGTGACTTATCCGCAGTTCCTGTTGCACAGTCTGCCCACAGGCGTCAGCCTGATCCTGATCGCGGCCATGTTCCGCCATGATAGATTGTTCCGCCCCTTTGATGCGCGGGTGCTGTGCTGGGAAAAGTTGCTGTTTCCGTTGGCGCAGTGGCCGTGGGTCCTGTGGGGCTGTCTGGTGGCGGTGTTTGATCATCTAACAGGCCGTTTCGTCGATTTCCGCATCACACCCAAAGGCAAAGATGAGGCCGAACCGTTGCCATGGCGGGCGATCCTGCCCAGTTTCGCGCTGGCTTTCATGGCGCTTTGGGTGGTGCTGGCGGTGGATGACGTGCGCGAGGCAGCTGGGTTTTACGTTTTGGCACTGCTTAACGCGGTGCTGTATTCGGCGCTGTTTTTGGTGGTGGTTCTAAAACACATTCAGGAACAGGGAATGCGTCTGCGCAGTTTGCCGGTCACGGCGGTGGCGCAGATAGCGGCTGTCTTGATCCTGATATCGCTGGCCACACAGGCGACGGCACTGCGCGGTGCGCAGGGTGTGCATGCGATCACTGCGGGGCTTGGGCCTGTGCGGGTGGTCGAAACCCGGTTCAATGTGTCCGGTGCGGGCCAGGCGACTGGATCCCTGCGCTACGAGTTTGATTTTTCGTGGAACTAATTCGCCGTCATTCATTGGGGTAGTCCCCGCGGCGTCAAAATTTAAAGGAGGAGAAAATGACCTATCATCGCGATCCACGCAGTATGCGCTGGTCAGGCAAACTCCTGCAAATGATGTTTTTTGCAGGGCTGATCCTGTCCCCCGTTATGCCCAATTCCACCAACGCGGCACCGCCCGGCGATATGCCTTTCGGTGCCTATGATCCCGGCGGCGATTTCGCCAATGATGCTGAGGTGTCGATCGAACATTTGTTCCTGCCGTGGGAAGACGTCTTCTTGCCCAGTTTGATTGATGCAGATGTCTACGCCCAGGAGCGCAACCGTGCGATCCTGACCACGATTGAGCCGTGGACCTGGAACGTCAGCGAAAGAAACTCGCCCGATTATCTGCGCAACAGCCTGCTGTCTGGGGATTACGACGGATATATGCGGGCGATTTGTGCGGTTCTTGGCACAATGGAAAGTCCGGTGACCATCCGCTGGGCGCAAGAGATGGATGATTTCAGTGGTCAGTTTATCTGGGCCAAGTGGGAACCGGACGACTATGTCGCTGGTTTCCGCCGCGTTGTCGACATCTGCCGCGAAGAGGCGCCACAGATTGATGTGATGTGGTCGCCTTTGGGGTTTGAGAACCTGCCGGAGTATCACCCGGGCGATGACTACGTGGATCTGGTCGGCGTTTCGGTCTTTGGTCTGCAGCGCTGGGAAGAGGCCGAATTTGGTAATGCCCGCAGTTTCGTCGATATCCTGACCCCGCGCTATGAACGTGCTGTGCAATTTGGCAAACCCGTTGTCGTGGCCGAATTGGGCTACGTCGGGGATGCAGATTATGTCCAGAAATGGGAGCAAGAGGTCCGTCAGGTCTATCCGCAATTCCCGTCGCTGGTCGGTGTCATCTATTTCAATCAAACCGAGGTCTACCCTTGGCCCGATGGATTCGGCCTGCCGGACTGGCGGATCAACGAAAGGGTCGAATGAATTTCAATTGTTGATCGTGTTTGAAACAAACGGGTGCCACCTACCGTGGCGCCCGTTTTTTTGTGGTCCAGCGATCTGGCAAAAATGCGCTTATCTTCTTTGGTTTGGGGGGTAAGTCAAAAGAGGTCGCTAATCCTCCGTATGGATTAATGAAACTGTAATCTTCATCGTGCTAGCGTTTTCGCGCGTGATGCAAGGTGGTCACGTTATCGCCACTTTTGCATGACATCCTTTGTAGGTGGATTATGTATCCAACCGCTTTCTTGTATAAGCGGACCAGAGGCAATGAACTGAACACAGGCAAGACTGGCAGAACAGCCTTCCAAAATGAACTGATAACCCCATTTGTGGGACCGGTCTTGTTTGGCCTATCGAAGCGGAGACCCCAATGACGCTGAAGATGAAGACCCAAAAAACTGCTGCTGTACTGATGGCGGCACTTGTCCTGGCTCGCCCTGTCGCTGCGGCGGGAAACAGTCCTGCTCAGCATGGCAAGATCAACACGCAAAGGTTGAGTTATGATTGGCTGCGCAGTGCGGACGTCACCCGTGTGGCATCGGCCATGACCCCGTCCGAGCGTAAAGTGCTGGCAGCACGTTCCGCCCGTTTTGGCAATGGTGCCTGGGTGTGTTCCCCTGCGGGATCGGGCCAACGGTCGCAGTGCTACGCACGCTGAAACGCACGTCAGACCAGTTTGTTTGACGCAAAATTAACGGCTGCAAGTCGTGACATCCCTCGATCTGGTGGGGATGTTGCGATTGTGGTCGTTTTTTCTTAAATATTCCCAATTATCGTTTTTAATCATAGCTTACGCATGGTAAGCTAATTCATCATTACATGTTGAAAACTGCAAATTGAATTGCAAACCCCCGGGAGTTTCTGCGGGCACCTGTTGTGCTTGCGCGGGGGATGGTCTGCCAGTGTGACAGTGGCAGTTTGACCCTGAACACAGGCCTTTGTTGCCCCTTTTGTCCGACGCCGAACGCCCTGCGTTTCGGTTCTCAGAAGACGTGCGTCTGACAGTTGGGGCTGCAAGACGGGAGGTTATAATGTCTACACGTCAAACGGGTTCATTGCCCGGTCAACAACGGTATCAAACAACAGTTAAATCGGTGGGGCATTGGGCCGCTATTGCAACGGCGGCGCTGTTGTTGACCGCGCCGCTTGCGTTGTCGCAACAAACAAGTGGCAGCAGCGCGTCTAGCGCCGCTCAAAGCGATCCGCAGGCGCTGCTCCAATTGGGGCAGGCCTATTACTATGGCTTTGGCGGGGTCGATCGCGATCCGCAGCAGGGGCTTCAATTGATGCAGCAGGCCGCTGATGCGGGGCATGTTCCAGCGCAGTCGGCGTTGGGGGCTATCCTGTTATTCGATGTCGATGCAAATCGCCAGAAGAAGGGTGTTCAACTTCTTGAAATGGCGTCTAAATCTGGCGACGTCGAGGCACAAAAAACACTTGCTGGTGCGCTCCTTTGGGGGGTGAATATTGACCGCGACACAGGACGCTCGCAGTCACTTTATGAACAGTCCGCAGCCGGTGGAAACACTGCCGCCCAGCGGGAATTGGGGCGGCAACTGGTTCTGGGAACTGCCTTTGACCGTGACGCACCGCGTGGGGTGAGCCTGCTTGAACAGGCGGGGGCTGCTGGTGACAGCGCTGCGTTGGTGGCGCTGGGAACCTTTCTCTATGACGGGACCGCAGTTGGACGCGACAGAAAACGAGCGCTTGGTTTGTTTCAACAGGCCGCTGCGGCTGGTGACGGGGCCGGTTTGGAATGGCTGGGCGCGCGAATGATGTGGGCCGAACAATCCCCACAGATGGCTGAACGCTATCTGCAGCAAGCCGGCGAACTTGGGCGTGGATCTGCCTGGTCGACGCTGGCCAGCGGTGCGATGTGGGGTTACCTGCCTGGACGATCACGCGCCAAATTCGACGGTTATGCTGAACTGGCCCGTGCAGCAGGGCAAACAGATGTTGCCGTGATGGAGGCCCAGCGCCGAATTTGGGGGATCAGTATGCGCGCCAGTGGGCCCGAGGCGATCAAGATCCTTGAATTGGCCGCTGACACTGGCAATCGTGACGCCTTGTGGTTTTTGATCGGTCAGGTGCGCAACGGCAATAAATGGAACATCCGCAAACAGCCGGACCGTGCCCGTGCCTATTTGGATCGCTACGACAGTTTTCTGTCGCCAACCGAACGGGCGCATCTGGAATTGTCGATCGATGCCGCCGAGGTCGCGACAATTCCCAAGTTCCGCACGCTGGCACGCCGATATGAAGTCCAGCCAGAGCTGAAAACCTTTCAGTTCTCGCAGGATATGTTCGCTGCCAATCCAAATTTCGTTGTCTACATGTTGCAGGACGAATTGCGCGCCGCAGGTCGTTACACTGGGCCGATTGATGGTTTGGCAACGGAAAAAACACTGCGCGCATTACGGGCGGCCTGTCAGGGGCTGCGTGATACGTCGCTGTGCGGAAATACAGTTTTGCATCCAAACCGGGTTGCTGCGTTAATGTCGCGCTAAGCGCAGACGCAGCCAAGGGCGGTCTGTCGGACGTCTTCCCCAGAGCGTTCCGGCAGACCGCTGGTGTTTACGTCGCGCGCCCGCCGGGTGCCCGCGTTTTGGGGCGCAGTGGCCTTGGTGCTTTAGTTCTGAAAGATCGCGCTTTCCCATTCCGATAGAAAAGTCGTTTTTTTCAACTGATCCAGAAACACCAACAGACCGGGGCCAATTTTGATCCGGTTCAGCGATGGTTCCACACGGCCAAGGTCTAATTCACTGCTGGTCAGTGGAGCGGCATTGGGCCCGTGTGATTTGGCCAGTAGGTGATCAATAAAACGGCCCGACAGTTCCGGCGATTGGGCGGTGCTGGTGATCAGCGCGGTGCGCAGCATAACTGTCGTGAAATCAGAGGGCAGTATGATGGCATAATCCTGATGATCTGGGCGGTTGATCGCGTAGCTGCCCAGTACATTGTAGGCAATTAACAACTCACCGGATTTCACTGCATCAATCATATCCGAAGAACAGCAAAACAGCTGCACATCCAGTCCGCCCATAACCTCGGTCAAGCGCCAGTAGATTTCTGATGCCCGTGTGTCCTGTGTGGCAAACAGATAGCCCAATCCCGACTGGCGCACGTCATAGGTGCCAGTGCGACCGCGAAACACATCCGGATGCTGGCGCAACAGATTGATCAGGTCGTTGCGGGTCTGCGGGATCGGCAGATCACCCAAACCGGTCTTTGACACCACAATGGCCGCCGGTTCCTGTGTGAAGGCAAACAGCATGTCGTTCCAAACCGCCCAACTGGGCAAAGCGCTGGTGGCGTCCGAAGTGTAGCGGCGTGCCCATCCATCATTGGCCAGTTTCGTTTGTAGATCCATTGCGCTGGAGACGACCAGATCAAAGGACTGCCGTTCTTCGATAATCGCTTTTTGCAGCTCGGTTGAACTTGCAACGGTGTAGTCGATCGCAACTCCGGGGGTGGCGTTCAGAAAAGAGGCGATCATCGGTTCGAAAAACGCGATGTCCGCTGTTGAAATGATCCGCAGCACCCGTTCGCTATCTTTGGGGCCGAACCACGCGACGTTTTCGGCTTCGAACGCGCTGGCCCAGCTGGCTGACAGCATTAGGACAATGGAAAGAGCAAACTGACGCATGCGCCGCCTCCTGTTGTATTGGCGATTTTGAGGGTGCCACCGTGCGCCTCGATCACCTCTTTGGCGATGGTCAATCCAAGACCTGATCCGACAATCGACTGGGTGTTGGCCCCACGGGTAAACCTCTTGGGCAATGCGCTCAGTTCCGAAGGCAGGAACCCCGGTCCGGTGTCAGTCACGCGGATCACCGCATCCTGTGGTCCAGCATTTAGCGCCACCTTGATGTCAGCACCGGCGGGGGCGTATTTGACGGCATTATCCAGTAGGTTCAACAAGGCATTCTGCACCAAAATCGGGTCGCCCTTGACCGTCGCGGTATCCAGATCAGCAATATCGAGGGTGATATCCTTGAGTTCCGATGTCGGGCGCGTCCGCTCGACGCTTTCTTCGACTAATCGGTGCAGGGCGATTTCTTCGCGGGTCAGGTGGTCCAGACGAAAGGTCACCATCGCATGATCCAGCAGCTGTCCTGCGGTGCGTGAACTGTCGTCTATGGCACGGATCATTTCTGTCAGCGCCTTGCGTGTTTCGGGATCTGTAGACTTGCGTTCTGCAACCTCGGCTTTGGTGCGAACCACGGCCAGTGGTGTGCGCACGCGATGTGCGGCCTCGGCGATGAAGTCTTCGGACCGCCGAAGCGATTGATGCAGGCGACGCATGAAGGAATTGAGCGATGTCACCAAGGGCACCATTTCCGATGGAACAGGTGCTGCGACGGGACGCAAATCTCTGGGGCCACGACGCGACATTGACGCCGTCAACCGATCCAGTGGTCGTATTGTGCTACGCGAAATAATGCCCGCCAACAGCACCGACACCAGAAAGAACCCGGCCCCAATACCCATCGACGTTCGCGAAATACGCGCCAACGCTTGTTTCTGGCCAGACAGCGTCTGGGCGACCGATACATGCAGATAGCGCTGGCCTGTGTCGGTGGAAACCCGACGGCCAACGGTTGCGACCCGCACCTCTTCGCCTAGAAAAACTGTGGACACATAGGCGGGGCCCGCGCCGCCCGACCTGACAGCCTGCGGCAGATCGGCATAGCCGCTGAGGAATGTGTCTTCCAGCCGGATGGCGTAAAACACCCGCTCGTCGGAAATGCTGTCCAGCATGGACAGGGCGGAATAGGGCAAGTCGATCGTAATTTCGCCACTGCTCAGGCGGGCGCTATCCAGAATGGATAGGGCAGATGCTGTCAGGACGTTGTCTTGGCTGTCCTGCGCGACCTGACGGGCGACGGATTGCACCACGAAATAGACCACAATCGCCAGAACAGCGGAGCTGGCCAACAAGGACAGCAACAGCCTGCGGCGCAGAGATCCGTTTGCGGTGGCGCGCCTCATGTGATGTCCAGTTTGTAGCCAAGACCGCGGATGGTGGTAATTTTTACACTCGAACTTTCAAGATGCCGCCGCAGCCGCCCGATGTAGACTTCAATCGCATTTTCGGTGACGTCTTCGTCATAGGAAAATAGCCGGTCGACCAACATGGATTTGGAAAAAACCTGCCCCGGTGCATTGGCGAAAACCTCAAACAAACGCAGTTCTCGGGGGCGCAGCTGCACGTCCTGATCCGGCAATTTCAGTGTACCAGAATGCGAATCAAAATGCAGATTCCCCAAACTCAACAAGTTTTGTGCGGCCCCGCCACGGCGCCGCATTACCGCCCGACAGCGCGCTTCCAGCTCGGAAAAATCAATCGGTTTAACCATGTAATCATCCGCGCCAAGATCCAACAGTCCGACGCGATCTGCAACTTCTGATCGTGCTGTGAGGACAATGACAGGGGTGCTTTCCTGTTGTTGTCGATGCTGCGCCAGAAAGGTCCGGCCGTCGCCATCAGGCAGCATAATATCAAGCAAAATCAAATCATAAGACGTCGTTGCTGTGAAGTCTTTGGCGGTCTGTATGTCTGGCGCATGATCAACAACATGGCCGTCCAGCATCAGCCTGTCGATGACAGCTTCGGCCAATTGTGCGTTGTCTTCGATCAAGAGGAACCGCATGAGTTTTTTCGCCCGTTTTATGGTCGTGTCAGCTTTGTGTCAGTTTGGGTTGTCAGCTTCTCCCGACATGAGCGGCAAGCGCCGCCAATGTCAAATGGGAGGAAAACACATGACATTCAAACTCGGCCGTCGCGCCTTTATCGCAGCCGCCGCAGCGTTCGGACTGGTTGGCCCAATTGCCGGTCCCGTAGCCGCTGATGGCCATAAGGTCGTTGATAGCATCCACTTCCTGATCCCCGGTGGGGCCGGTGGTGGCTGGGATGGCACTGCGCGTGGCACCGGCGAAGCCCTGACCGCTGCTGGTCTGGTGGGCAGCGCTTCTTATGAAAACATGTCCGGCGGTGGCGGCGGCAAGGCAATTGGCTACCTGATCGAAAACGCCGATAGCCAACACGGCACGTTGATGGTCAACTCGACCCCGATCGTGATCCGGTCACTTACTGGCGTATTTCCCCATAACTTCCGCGACCTGACGCTGGTTTCGGGCACCATTGGCGATTATGCCGCGATCGTGGTGGGCAAAGACAGCCCATTGAATTCGATGAGCGATCTGCTGGCGGCCTTTGATGCAAACGCGTCTGGTACGGCAATTGGCGGGGGATCGGTGCCCGGCGGCATGGATCATCTGGTTGCCGCGATGGTGATGGAAGCTGCAGGCAAAGACGCGCTCAGCGTGAAATACATCCCCTATGACGCAGGTGGTAAAGCAATGGCAGCCCTGCTGTCCGGCGAAATTGCCGCCCTGTCGACAGGCTTCTCCGAAGCGGTCGCGCTTGCGGATGCGGGTGAGGTGAAAATCCTCGGGGTGACTGCAGACGCACGCGTGGCGGCCTATGATGCGCCGACGATGAAAGAGCAGGGCATCGACACCACCTTCGTCAACTGGCGTGGTTTCTTTGCAGCGCCCGGCCTGCCTGATGACAAGCTCGCCATGTATCAAGACGCGATTGCCAAAATGTATGACACCCCGGAATGGGAAGCCGTGCGCGCCCGGAATGGTTGGGTGAACATCCATAACTCCGGTGACGACTTCAAAACCTTTCTGGAAGGGCAAGAGAAGGTCATTGGCGATCTGATGAAGAAGCTGGGCTTCCTCTGATCAAAGAGGTGCGAGGGGCGCTGCCCCTCGCGCTCCCCGAGGTATTTATCGCAAGAGGAAGGGGAGAGCGCAGCGCCCTCCCCATGTGGAAGGCAATACCTTCCCCTTGCACGGTCATCGGCTCCTCAGCCTGTTCCGTGGCTCGATCTTAAACCAATGAAAGTTAAGAAACTCTTTCCTCTTGCCCAAAATACCTTGGGGTGAATTGAGCCAAGGGCTCAAGAGGGGCAACGCCCCTGAGACTATCCGAAAAAGGGAGGATCCCGATGGCTTTGGACCGCTGGGTATCATTTGTCATTCTGTGCGCCGCACTTGCCTATGGGTATGCCGCGTTCTTCACTATGGACGCTTCGTTGCCGCCGTTCATGCAACGCAATCCGATTTGGCCGTCTACCTTTCCCAAGGTTTTGGCGGTGCTGACAGTTTTGACTTCGTTGGCCATTTTGCTGGGATTGGAAAAGTCACAAGAAACCGAAAAAGAGCCCGAAATCGATTATCGTCGGTTGGGGGATTACCATCTGGGTCAGGCGCTGACGTTGTTGGGGTTGATGGTGGCCTACGCATTGTTGCTGCGGCCAGCCGGTTTTTTGTTTGCCACGTTTGCCTTTCTGTCGTGCGGTGCTTTCACACTTGGTGAGCGCAAGTTTCACGTCCTGCTGCCTGTCGCGGCCCTTGCCAGTTTTGTGGTCTGGTATCTGGTTGACGAAGTGCTGGGGATCTTTCTGCGGCCCTGGCCGTTCTTCGCGTGAGGAGGTGTTGAGATGATTGAGGGACTTCTCATAGGACTGGGTGCTGCGTTTTCAATCCAGAACCTATTAATGGTCATCGCGGGCTGTCTGATTGGCACGTTTATCGGCATGTTGCCGGGGCTGGGGCCGATGTCGATCATTGCCATCATGATCCCGGTGGCGATCACCATTGGTGATCCCTCGGCAGCGATTATTCTGCTGGCTGGGGTGTATTATGGCGCGATTTTTGGCGGATCGACCTCTTCGATCCTGTTGAATGCGCCTGGGGTTGCGGGGACGGTTGCGTCTAGTTTTGATGGCTATCCGATGGCACGCAAAGGGCAGGCGGGCAAAGCGCTGACGGTTGCTGCGATTGCGTCTTTTGCGGGCGGCAGCATCGGGGCGCTGTTGTTGATGATCTTTGCGCCGATGTTGTCGACCGTGGCGTTGTTGTTTCATTCGGCCGAGTATTTTGCGCTGATGGTGGTGGGTCTGTCCGCGATTGCGGCCTTTGCTGGCACGGGCAATGTGGCCAAAGCGGTTTTGATGACCCTTTTGGGGTTGGTCATGGCCACGGTTGGTGAAGGGGCTTTGTTCAACATGCCGCGCTTCACGATGGGGTTGATGGATTTGCAGTCCGGCTTCAGCTTTATCACCTTGGCGATGGCGATGTTTGCCCTGCCAGAAGCGCTGTTCTTGGTGTTGAACCCTAAACGGTCTGCGCAGGGCAGCAGTGGCAAGATCGAGAACCTGCGCATCACGCGTGAAGAGGGGCGCAAGATCGCACCGGTCATCGGGCGCCAATCTGTGCAGGGGTTCTTTATCGGGGTGTTGCCGGGGGCAGGGGCGACCATTGCGTCATTTTTGGGCTATGCGGTGGAACGCAACATTGCCAGCAAAGAAGAGCAGGCAGAGTTTGGAAAAGGTGCCATTAAGGGGCTGGCCGCGCCGGAAACGGCAAACAATGCGGCCTGCACCGGGTCCTTTGTGCCGCTGCTGACGTTGGGTATTCCGGGGTCGGGCACAACTGCGATCCTGCTGGGGGCGTTGATTGCATTGAATGTCACGCCGGGGCCGCGTCTGATGATCGACGAACCTCAGATCTTCTGGGCGGTGATCATTTCGATGTACATTGGAAATCTGGTGTTGTTGATCCTGAACCTACCACTGATCCCGTACATCGCCAAAGTGCTGTCTATCCCGCGCAACTATCTGATCCCGTTCATTTTGTTCTTTACCCTGATGGGCAGTTACATCGGGCAGAACAATGCGACAGAGCTGTTGATCCTTGTCGGAATGGGAATTTGTGCGACGGTTTTGAAGTTTGCGGACTATCCGCTGGCACCGCTGTTGATTGGTTTCATTCTGGGGGGAATGCTGGAGGATAACTTCTCCCGTTCGATGCAGCTGTATGATGGGATTGGCTTCATTGTCGATCGGCCGATGACACTTGGCCTACTGGTGATTGCAGTGTTGTTGGTGGTTGTTCCCAGCTACCGCGCCCGCCGTGCCAAGGCCCGCGCGCAGGGTGTGGCAGAAGGCGACTGAGGCGTATAGTTGGCGGGCGGCCAGAGGGTTTGATGATCTGGCCGCCCGCAATTTCGATTTGCAGCGTTGAACATCTGATGTCGCCATCGTCGTCCTCATGCCGGCGTCGCTTGTGCGGCGCACAAAAGAGCATTCGGAGTGCTTTTCGCGGCGTAATCTTTATGTTTTTCATTGAGATATGGGAAGAAACTATGCGACCACCGCATGTATGAAATCACGCGAAATTGGGGCCAAACGCCAAAGGCTTGGTGCGGCCACCGTCTCTATCATTTATGCGATCACGCGTCTGGATCGGACGCGGGCAACGGTGTCCACCCTTTGGCTCATGGCAGTGAACGAAGGCGCGTGGAGCATTTCAGCACTGTCGGAGGCTCTGTCGATTGACCGATCTACGATCCGGTCAACCCTACGCGCCTTGGAGGAGGAGGGATGTGCCAAACAGGGCTGGTCGCTGACACCAAAAGGGCAATTTGCGGCGTGGTGCACGTTCAAGCAATTCTGGTCTTATTTGGACCGCGATATGCGCCAAACCCTGAAGACCTTTGGTCAGACGACCTACAAACAGCCGGTAAAACAGTTCATGCGGGTGTTTTGTGATCTGGATCGGGTGGTGCGGACCCTGCGCCATACCCTGTCTCAAAGTGCCGTTGCCGATGTTTTGATTTATCTCCCAAAGCCGGATGGTTGGACGATTTCAGAAATCAGCGACTATTCGGGGGTTGCGTATCAGACAGTGCATCGCGAATTAAATGTCCTGAAGGCATCCGGTTATGCGGCTCAGGAAGGGAAGCGTTTTACAATCACCCGAAAGGGGCTGTTTTGGGATTTTGGACGGTTTTTGAACGTGCTTAAACATCTGTCGCGTAACAGTTACCTGACTGCTGTCAACGGCGGAGTAAAATTCGGCCATTGTGGCGGAGCAAAAGTCGGCCAGTTTGGGGCGAGCGCCTTGGAGCGTGCGGCCCTCATATAGCAAGCCCGGTCCAAGGCGCATTGGCCGTCAGGCCAATTCTGTGAGGTTCATTTGTTAGCGGCGGCGAGGCGGGCGCGGCTTTGATTGAGGCGGTAGCTTTCGCCGTTCATCTCGAGGATGTTGACGTGGTGTGTCAGCCGGTCCAGCAGCGCGCCGGTCAGGCGTTCGGTGCCGAAGGTTTCGGTCCACTCCTCGAAGGGCAGGTTGCTTGTGATCAGGGTCGACCCTCGCTCGTAGCGCTGTGAGATCAGCTCGAACAGAAGCTCGGCGCCGGTTTTGCTCAAGGGGACGAATCCCAGCTCGTCGATGATCAGCAGTTTGACCTTGGCGAGTTTGCGCTGGAGTTGCAGGAGGCGTTTTTCGTCGCGGGCCTCCATCATCTCGTGCACGAGGGCTGCGGCGGTCACGAAGGCGACAGGCAATCCTTTCTGGCAGGCAGCCAGTCCCAGCCCGAGGGCGACATGGGTCTTGCCGGTGCCGGAGGGACCGAGCGCGATCACATTCTCCTTGCGTTCGATCCATTCGCAGCGCGCCAGCTCCAGCACCATCATCTTGTTGAGCGACGGGATCGCCTTGAAGTCGAAGCTGTCCAGGCTTTTGATGGTCGGGAACTTTGCGGCCTTGATCCGGCGTTCCACCATGCGCCGTTCCCGGTCGATCAGTTCCAGCTCGGTCAGCCGGGCCAGGTAACGCACGTGATCTACGCCTTCAGCGGCGCAGATACGGGCCTGCTTGTCATGTTCACGCAGGAACGTGGGCAGCCGAAGCGTTTTGAGATGGTGGGCCAGCAGCAGTTCGGGTGCATCCGTCATGCCCCACCTCCTGCCAGCAGGCTCATGTAGGATGCGGCGGAGGTGGTGGTGATGTTGGTTCTGGGCAGGAAGGGATAGACATCCAGATCCAGCCTCGGAGGCCTTTGCTCGACCCTGCACAAGATCAGGTGCTTGATTGCATCGAAGCTGACCGCTCCCATTCGCAGGGCATCTTTGACGGCAAGATGCAGCACGTCAATCTCGAAGCGCTCCAGAAGGCGCAGGACCTGCACATACTCGCGCTTGCCGGCCTTTCCCTGCCGGGCTTCCAGCAGTCGGCGCAGGGTTTTGAACGCTTCGGGCAACTCCCAGCCCTGCAGAGGCGCGGCCTGATCGAAGGACATGATCTTGCGTTCGATCAGCGCCAGGTAATGCAGTGGATCAAACACCATGTCGCCGGTGTCATAGGAGCGCGAATGCTCAGCGATCACCTCGGCGCCGCAGCCGATGACAACCCGGGTCACGAAGCCCTTGATCCAGACCGCACGGTGGCCGTAGGCAACCGGCACCGAGTAATCATTGCCGCGATAACGCACCACCGATGTCGATGTGACCTGGCCACTTTGCAACTCACAGGCCTCAAAGGGGGTGCCGGGCAAATCCCGCATCGCCGCGAGATCGGCCTTCAGCCGTTCCCCGATGCTGACCTTGTGGCCACGCAGAACATCACCCTGGCGCTTGCGGCACTGCTCTTCCAGGTGAGCGTTGAACGCGTGCCAGTCCGGAAAGGACGGGATCGGCACCATGAAGTTGCGACGTCCGTAGCCGACCAGCCCCTCCACGGCCCCTTTGTCATTGCCCTTGCCGGGACGGCCATAGCGGTCCCGGATCACGTAATGCGACAACATCGCGCTGAACCGCTGGGTTCTTTGCCGGGAGCCATCCGGCAGAATCCGGGCCACCAGACAGCGGTCATTGTCATAAAGAACCGACTGGGGAACCGCGCCGAAGAACGCAAAGGCATGGACATGGCCGTCAAGCCACGCCTCGGTATTGGCCGCAGGATAGGCCCGGATGTAGCATGCGTCGCTGTGCGGCAGATCGAGGGCAAAGAAGTGTGCCTTCTGCTCGACGCCGCCGATCACGACAAGCGCTTCACCAAAATCGGCCTGTGCATGACCGGGCGGATGGCTCAGCGGCACGAACATCTCCTTGCCGGTCCGCTTCCGGTCTCGAACGTAATCCTTGACGATGGTGTAGCTGCCATCAAAACCGCACTCGTCCCGCAACCGCTCGAAAATACGCTTGGCGGTGTGACGCTGCTTGCGAGGGCGGCTCCTGTCTTCAGCAAGCCATTGGTCCATCTGGCTGGTGAACGCATCCAGCTTCGGGCGCCTGATCGGCGCTGTCCGCCGATATCCCGGCGGTTCCGAATAGGCCAACATCTTCGCAACACTGTCCCGGCTGATCCCAAAATCCCGGGCAATCTGACGCCCGCTCAATCCATCCTGGAAATGAGCGTGACGCACCTTCAAATACAAGTCCACGGTGTATATCCCCAAGCCCTCCCGAAATCC
>NZ_CYSF01000002.1 GCF_001458435.1 Thalassovita mediterranea | reverse complement strand
GGTGCCGTTGGGAAGGGGCGAGGCCGTTGTGGCCTCTCAGCCCCCGAGGGATTTATTTGGACCAGATTACTTGGTCAGAACGTGGCGAACGCTGTTCTGGATTTGGGCAAACGACGCGTCGTCGTCTTCCAGGTTCTCGATCACCGAAGCGGCTTTGGCGACGGCGTCGGCGTCAACCAGGCTCAGGTCGATGTTCGGGGCGAACTGGCGGATCTGAGCGGCGTCGTAGCCCGATACGTCAGAGGTCATTGCAGAAGCAGCACCGGTCAGGGCGATCAGGGCGGCGGCGGATGCGGTTACGATACGGTTCATGTTGTTAACTCCTAAGTCAGGTTTGTGTGGCACGATGGGGAGGATGGTGCCGTTGGGGAGGGGCGAGGCCGTTGTGGCCTCTCAGCCCCCGAGGGATTTATTTTGTCAGAACGTGGCGCACGCTGTTCTGGATCTGGGCGAAGGACGCGTCGTCGTCTTCCAGGTTCTCGATGACCGAAGCGGCTTTCTTGACGGCGTCGGCGTCAACCAGGCTCAGGTCGATGTTCGGGGCAAAGGCGCGGATCTGGGCAGCGTCGTAGCCCGATACGTCAGAGGTCATTGCGGAAGCGGCACCGGTCAGGGCGATCAGGGCGGCGGCGGATGCGGTTACGATACGGTTCATGTTTTTAACTCCTAAGTCAGTTTGCGGGGTCGATCGGGGAGGTGATCGTTAGTGTGTCAGTGTGTTGGACTGTGTGTTTGTCCGTCTGACACCAAACAAACTGGGGGCGGATCGGGGGGATTAAAACCCAACGAAATCGTCACGGAAATTCACGCCGATGTGTGTTGAAAAGAGGCCCGCGCACAACGGTCCCTGCGCAGCTTTGCACAGGGTCTGTGCGGGTCATGTTTTGCAGGGCTTTGCCCGGGCCCGACAGGTTACACCCCACGCCACAGCGCGTGAGGAAAAGGGCTGATTTGGGCGAAAGTACATTTGTCACATAAACGTGTTGAGCAACTTTTTATCGCTTTGTTTCAAAGCCCTCACAGACCCGCGCGTGATCCTCTCAGGCAGGTGTGCAAATTAGGGCAGGTTGTAACAAAGAGAGTGTTTGGGCTTCGAGAGCAGCGTGCTTGAATTAGGCTAGAGGCGTCGCACCCCGTTTAAGGTACTGCCCAACAGGCACTGTCGGGCCGCGTCACGCCAGAGGCGTGCGTCCAGCACGCGCCAAACACACGGGTCGGCGCGACTGCGCCTCCCCCGGGACCGGCGTTAGACCTCAAGTTTGGGAATAATTTAATCGGAGGTCGTTCATCAATGAACCTTAGGCGAAGTTCCCATATGAATTAAGACGCCCCAATCAGGAGCGCCCCAAAGCAGAGCAGCGTGGTTATCACGCCGAACAGCTGGCGCCGCCCAGAACGCAGAACTTGGCGCAGTGGGGGTGGTTGAGGTGAACGTCTGCTTCTGCCTCTGCCAATGTGTGACCCATTTCGAACTGTTCATCATAAGGCAGCAGGGTGCAGCTGAGTACTGCGGGCTTCTCAGCCCCTTTGCGTTTAACAACCATGCGCGAGGAGGCGCACATAACGCTGTCGGGTGTTTTGTTCAGGATGCCCCAGCAGCTTTCGGTAATCTCCGGCACCTCGGCGCTCATGTCCATTTCAGGGAACAGAACACATTGGCCTGGGTTCTGGGCGTCGATGTCGTATCCGCGCGTCTCGAAGATGGCGGCGTAGCCTTCGCGTGCGGCGGCGTCACTTTCATGCCAGAGTGCGCGGCCTGCAACGGCCATCTGAACATTGTTGTCGCGCAGGAAATCCATTCCGATCAGCGAGCGCTCAAATGATCCCTTGCCGCGTTCTGCGTCATGTGCCGCCACATCCCAATGATCGAGGGAAATACGCAGGGTCAGTTTGCCCGGATAGGCCTCGTTCAACGCAACAAGACCAGCACTGACACGTTTGCGCTGCATCGGCTGCATGGCATTTGTCAGGATCAACACCTCATAGCCGCGTTTTAGTGCCGCCTCTGTCATGTCGAGCATGTCGGGGTTCATGAAGGGTTCTCCGCCGGTAAAGGCGATTTCACGCACGTTCCACTGACGCGTTTCCAACTGATCAAGGTAGTCTTCGACCTCGGCCGTAGTCAGATAGACCAATGCGTCATTTTTTGGGGACGACAGGATGTAGCAGTTTTCACAGGTGATGTTGCACAGGGTGCCGGTGTTGAACCACAGGGTTTCCGGGTTCGACAGGGGCACGGTTGCGCGTACCTGACCATCCGCCGTGGTCAGCGGGTTGATGAATTTGCCCTCGTTGGCGGTAAGCTGTTGGGAATCCTTCATCTCGTCCTCATCTGTTGGAATTTTGGCACCTTAACTGCCGCAATGCAGCGTGGGAAGAGCGTGATATTTCCATGACGGGTTTGTGATGGGTGGTCTGCGTCTGGATTTGAATGCTAGACTAACGCGCGGCGATCAAGTAACAGGGTCACGATAGCGCTAACATTCAATCTGGTTCGCTCCTTTATTTGTGCTGTTACGGCTGCGGGGCGCCCATAAAACGAAGGAACACAGCATGGTCTCGCGCGTAATTCCGGTTGATCCGTTTGATCTGGTGATCTTTGGCGGCACCGGTGATCTTGCACGCCGCAAAATCCTACCTGCGTTGTTTCGCCGTTTTGTTGCCGGTCAGATCCCCGACGGCTCCTCTATCGTGGGGGCGGCGCGGTCTGAAATTGATGATGCCGAATACAAATCGCTGGTCAAAGATGCGCTGCGCGAATTTCATCCAGGTGATTTGCCCGAGGACATGCTGAGCGGCTTTTTGAACATCTTGCATTACGTGCAGGTGGACGCGACGGGCGATCAGGGCTGGGATGCACTGGCGAAATTGGCGCGGCCGGATGTTGTGCGGGCCTTTTATTTCTCGGTCGGGCCCAGCCTGTTTGGCGCCCTGGCGGAACGGTTGCACCATCATGGGTTGGTCGATCCTGAAACACGGATTGTGGTTGAAAAACCCTTTGGTCGCGATCTGGAAACGGCGCGGGCGCTCAACACGTCTTTGGCGGCGCATTTTGAGGAATGCCAGATCTACCGCATTGACCATTACCTTGGCAAAGAGACGGTGCAGAACCTGATGGCGATCCGGTTTGGCAATATGCTGTTTGAGCCGCTTTGGAACAGCCAATACGTCGATCACATCCAGATCACTGTGGCTGAAACCGTGGGTGTGCAGGGGCGGGGGGAATATTATGACCGCTCGGGCGCGATGCGGGACATGGTACAAAACCACCTGATGCAGCTGTTGTGCCTGATCGCGATGGAACCACCGGCAAAGTTTGATCCTGACGCGGTACGCGATGAGAAGCTGAAGGTGATCCGCGCCCTTGATCCCGTGGAACCAGCCGACTTGGTGCGCGGTCAATACCTTGCCGACGGTGATCGTGCCGGATATCTGGAGGACGCCGAAGACCCTGCATCCAAGACCGAAAGCTTTGCGGCGATGAAAGTGCATGTGTCGAACTGGCGTTGGGCGGGTACGCCGTTTTACCTGCGTACCGGCAAACGACTTAAGGCACGCGCCAGTGAAATTGCCGTGGTGTTCAAAGAAACGCCGCACTCTATCTTTGATGAGGATGCAGGCCGCCATCGCAACACCCTGTCGATCCGCTTGCAACCAAACGAAGGTATCGATCTGGACGTAACTATCAAAGAACCGGGGCCGGGCGGTATGCGATTGATTGACGTGCCGCTGGACATGACCTTTTCCGAGGCCTTGGGGCCAGAGTCAGAGGCGTCTGCAGATGCCTATGAACGGCTGATCATGGATGTGATCCGTGGCAACCAAACCCTGTTCATGCGTGGCGACGAAGTCGAGGCCGCATGGGCCTGGACCGATCCCATTATTCAAGGTTGGGAAACGCGCGGCGATCGTCCCGAACCATATGAAACAGGCAGTTCCGGCCCAGAGGACGCGCTGGCGCTGATGCACCGTGATGGACGCCGCTGGAGGGAAATCCGCGAATGAACCTGATAGAATACCCTGACCGCGATATGCTGGCGATTGACCTGGCCAACACGCTAGGTGATGAGCTGACAGAGGCGTTGCACCATGAAGATCGTGCAACTTTGGTGGTGCCTGGGGGCACCACACCGGGGCCGATCTTTGACGATCTCTGCGCGGTAGATCTGGCGTGGGATCGGGTGGATGTGATGCTCAGCGATGAACGCTGGGTTCCGGCAGATCATCCGCGATCCAACACCAAACTGGTGCGTGACCGCCTGCTGAAGGGCCCCGCAAGTGCGGCGCAGATGGTGCCCCTTTATCAAGATGCCGACGCGCCAGAGGCGATGGTCGCCGCTTTGGCGCCAGAGATTGAGGCAAAGCTGCCGATTTCGATCGCGCTATTGGGGATGGGGGCGGATATGCACACGGCGTCTTTGTTTCCGCGTGGCGACAACCTGCGCCTTGCCCTTGATCCGCAGGCCCCCGTTCTGGTGCCTATGCGCGCCGAAGGATTGCCGGAACAACGCATCACCCTGTCCGCGCGGGTTCTGCGGGATGCGATGAAGCTACACATCGTCATCATGGGCGATGACAAACGCGAAGCCGTTGAACGTGCGCACAACCTCACCCCCGAAGAGGCGCCAGTGCGCTCTGTCTTGGATCGCGCAGCTATTCATTGGGCGCCATAACCCTTTCAGGTGTTGCGAAATGCCCGCTTTTCAGCAAGTGCCAAATGGTTGATCACGCGCGAGCGCAGTAATGCTGGATCAGTAACGCAGGCTGCGCTATCCCAGAGATAACGCTTCGGGTGTTGTGGTGGACGACCGACGCAGTGGACATATTTACCACCCACAGACTTTGCCCCTTTGGGCGCCTGACTATTGAGGACCTGCACAGATGGATCTGGAACAGCTTGCCCAGCATGTTGCCCGCAGCAAAGATCGCCCAATTATGGACCTGTTCAGCGATCCCAATCGCGCGGCGGATTTTTCTGTTCATGCAGACTGCCTGCTGTTTGACTATTCCAAAACCAATATCGACCGTGACACCCGTGCGTTCCTGTTCGACACCGCCCGCGCCGCAGATGTGGCGGGACGTCGTGATGCTATGTTCGAAGGCGAACGCATCAATGAAACCGAAGGTCGCGCTGTTTTGCACACGGCCCTTAGGGCTGCCTACGGCACGGTGGTCAAACTGGACGGCGAAAATATCGTCCCTGCGGTGCGCGCCACCCGCGACCGGATGGCGGAATTTGCAAGGGCCGTGCGCAAAGGCAGCTTTCGCGGGCAGGGTGGTGCCATCACTGATGTGGTAAATATTGGCATCGGCGGATCCGATCTGGGCCCGTTGATGGCCGTGCGTGCGCTAACCCCTTACAGTGACGGTCCCTGCTGCCATTTTGTATCCAACATTGATGGCGCCCATTTGGCCGACACATTGGCACCGCTGAACCCGGAAACCACATTGATCATCGTGGCGTCCAAGACCTTTACCACTGTGGAAACCATGACCAACGCCCATTCTGCGCGCGATTGGATGGCGACCAAGGTGAAAGATCCGGCTGCACAATTCGTAGCCCTATCCACCGCCGCTGACCGCACCGCAGCATTTGGCATTCCCGCCGAACAGACCTTTGGGTTTGAGGACTGGGTTGGCGGGCGCTATTCAGTATGGGGCCCAATTGGCCTGGCATTGGGGCTGTCGATTGGCGCCGACAATTTTGCAGACTTTCTGGCAGGCGCGCGTGCAATGGATGACCATTTCCGCAAAGCGCCGCTAGAACGCAACCTACCGATGCTCCTCGCACTTGTGGGGCTGTGGCATCATCAAGGTATGGGATATGCCACCCGTGCAGTGCTACCCTATGAGCAACGCCTTGGACGGTTGCCCGCCTATTTGCAGCAATTGGAAATGGAAAGTAACGGCAAGCGCGTCACCATGTCCGGCGATGCGCTGGAAACCGTAAGCGGTCCAGTTGTCTGGGGCGAACCCGGCACCAATGGCCAACATGCCTTTTTCCAGCTGATCCATCAGGGAACCGCCGTGGTGCCCTGCGAATTTATGGTCGCCAAACACGGTCATGAGGCGGGCTATGCACATCACCACCGCCTGTTGATCGGCAACTGTCTGGCCCAGTCCGAAGCTCTATTGAAAGGCCGCACCTTCGAAGAGGCGCGTGCCAGCCTATCTGGCAAAGGGTTTGAGGGCGAAGAATTAGACCGTCAGGCGCGCCATCGCGTGTTCCCCGGCAACCGCCCATCCACCACGTTGATCTATGATCAGTTGACCCCCTTCGTTCTGGGACAATTACTGGCGCTTTATGAACACCGTGTCTTTGTCGAAGGTGTGATTCTTGGCATCAATTCCTTTGACCAATGGGGCGTCGAGTTGGGCAAAGAGCTGGCCAAGGATCTGGATCCCATCCTGACGGGTTCCGCCAGCGCCGAAGGCAAAGATCCGTCGACGCAGATGCTGATCAACCACCTGCGTCCGCGCGCCCGCAAATCAAACTAGACGGGTTCGTCTATCGGTCTGACGACGGATGGGCAGCAATGGGTGCATTGGCAAGGGTAGGGTGCATCCCCCTTTGCCATTCAATCGCGCGGAATGTCGAACCCCGGCTCTGCCAGCACAAACTTTTCGAACAAAAATCCGGGGGAAACCGTGCAGCCCACGAGTGTGTAGGCGCCCGTTGTGCGGGCCGCTTGCCAATAGTTGGTTGGCACGATCATCTGCGGCGCCTGACCCGCCGCCAAATCCGGCCCCAAAACGTAATCCTGCGCGGGTCCGATTTCATCTGCCGCCATGGACAGGATCAGCGGGGCGCCAGCGTAGTAATGCCAAATCTCTGCCGCATCCAGCACACGATTCCAATGGCTGCTTTCGCCCTCTTGCAACAGGAAGTAGATGCTGGTGCCAGCCGCGCGTTCACCTTCGGCGGCCTCGGCTATCCAAGTTTGGCGATAATGACCCCCTTCGGGGTGCGGTTCCAGCCCGAGATGGGCGATAAGCTCTTGCGCGTCCATGGTTAACCTGTAGCGTTCACGTCAGTAATAGCAGGAGTACGTCATGCCGCAAAAGATCGCAATTGTAGGCGCGGGCCTGATCGGGGCCGCTTTGGCTTATCAACTGGCGCGCCGTGGTGATGCGGTGACCTTGATTGATGCTGGACTGCCGGGGCATGCCGCATCTGGGCGTAGTTTTGGCTGGCTCAACGCCTCCTTCTTTGCAAACGAAGACCATTTCCATCTGCGCCAATCCGGCCTGGCGGCGTGGCGCCGTCTAAAATCAGACGTACCGGATCTGTCCCTGCGCTGGCCCGGTGCCCTGTGGTGGGAAGAACAAGGCGAAGCACTGCATGCGATGCACCGCAAATTAGGCGCACTCGACTATCCGGTGGCCCATGTCAGCGGTGAAGAGGTGGCTAAGCGACTGCCAGATTTGGCAACGGTTCCAGACGAAGCGCTGTTCTTCCCGTCCGAAGGGACAGCCGAAACCGGTGAGGTCGTGCATCAATTGCTGCGCGCGGCGCAGTCGCGCGGCGCACAGGTCATCGCGGGTGTCCGCGCCACCGGGCTGAAGGAGGCAAACGGTCGTGTAGCCGGCGTTCTGACCAACTGCGGAATGGTCGCCGCCGATCAGGTGGTGATCTGCGCAGGGACAGGTGCCGCTGATCTGCTGTCACCCTTGGGGATCAAGCTGCCGATGCTGTCGCGCCCTGGCGTGATGCTGCAAAGCCGCCCATTGCCGCAATTTATGGATCAGATTGTCGTGACCCCCCAGCTGGAAATCCGTCAGGATGGACTGGGCCGACTGCTGTTTCCAACGTCCCCCGGTCATCAGGGTGACACCGCCGAAGCAGTCCCCGACCTGATCCCATTGATCGCAGATGCGGAAAGTAGGCTGCAGGCGCTATTTCCTGATTTACGCCCCGAGTGGGAACAAGCCTTTGTGTCTGCACGCCCAGTTCCCGGTGACGGAATGCCCGCAGTCGGGGCAATTGGGCCCAAGGGCCTGACCTTGGCCGTAATGCATTCCGGCGCCACACTCGCCGCTATTATTGCTGAGATCGTGGCAGAAGAAATGCACGACGACTTACGCGCGCCAATGCTGAAACCTTACCGCCCCGAGCGGTTCCAGTAACTGTCAGAGCATCTGCCAATCGGTAAAGGTCGCCGCCTCACCGCGTTTGATGCCATCTTCATCTATCAGCGGCCAGATGATGGCGTTTTGTATTTCAAAACGCTGGCCTGTGGCGCTGATCCGCACGCCGCTGTAGTTTTCGATAAACCCCTTACTGCGCATTTCGGCAAACATCGCATCGCGCTGCGCACGGTGCGCGGGTTCTGCTGTGAGGCGCGAGGGGAGTTTCGTTAGCTGATCCCAGCCCATCCCCCAAAGCCGCTGCGCGGTCAGGTTGCCGTAGGTGAGCACCGGATCAGCCGCGCCATCATGGCTAAGGACCACAGCATCTGCGCGATAAAGCGCCTCAGGGTTTGCGGCCAGCGGGCGGCCAAGAAGGCGTTGAAAGCTGGTGATCAGCAGGTCCGCATGGGTGGATTGGAAGCTGTTTTCGGGGCTGGGGGGGAGCATCTTCTATAACCTTATAGTCCGGCTGAAATCTAACGATACGATCTATCAATACAATGCCAAATCAAAGATTTGGCTGCGCAGTTCCGCCCCCACGGGGCGGCGCATTCGCGCCCCCCCTCGGAACGGCGCTAGGCTTAATTCCTCGGATCAGTGCGGCTTTTTGGTCTTAATAAAAAAGGGCGAGCTATAAGCCCGCCCTTTCCAATTCTCTTAGCATCAACCGTTTACTTCAGGATCGAACGGCCTGCGTATTCGGCGGTCTCGCCCAGCAGCTCTTCGATACGGATCAGCTGGTTGTATTTCGCCAGACGGTCAGAACGCGACAGCGAACCGGTTTTGATCTGACCGCAGTTGGTCGCTACGGCAAGGTCGGCGATGGTCGCATCCTCGGTCTCACCGGAACGGTGCGACATCACATTGGTGTAGCGCGCGCGGTGGGCCATATCGACAGCCTTCAGCGTTTCAGTCAGCGAACCGATCTGGTTCACCTTCACCAGCATGGAGTTGGCAACGCCCTGCGCAATACCGTCGGACAGGCGGGCAGGGTTGGTCACGAACAAATCGTCGCCGACCAACTGCACCTTGTCACCGATTTTTTCGGTCAGCAGTTTCCAGCCCGCCCAGTCATCTTCGGCCATGCCATCTTCGATCGAGATGATCGGGTAGTCGTTGCACAGATCCGCCAGATATTGCGCGTTCTCTTCCGAGGTCAGCGAGGCGCCTTCGCCCTTCATCTCATATTTGCCATCGACGTAGTATTCGGTCGATGCGCAATCCAGCGCGAGGAAGATGTCTTCGCCCAGTTTGTAGCCGGCTTTTTCAACAGCGATGCCAACAAAATCCAGCGCCTTGCGGGTGCTTTCCAATGCGGGGGCAAAGCCACCTTCGTCACCGATGCCGGTGTTGTAGCCTGCGGCGGACAGTTCTTTCTTCAGGCAGTGGAACACCTCGGCGCCCATGCGGATCGCCTCTTTCACGTTCGTTGCCGATACCGGCATGATCATGAATTCCTGAATGTCGATCGGGTTATCGGCGTGCTCACCACCGTTGATGATGTTCATCATCGGAACCGGCAGAACGCGGGCCGAGGTGCCGCCGATGTAGCGGTAAAGCGGCTGTGCGGTGAAATCAGCGGCCGCTTTGGCACAGGCGAGCGACACGCCCAGGATGGCGTTTGCGCCCAGACGGGCCTTGTTCGGGGTGCCGTCCAGTTCGATCATCGCTTGGTCGATGGCAACCTGTTCGGTGACGTCCATGCCGACCAGTTCTTCGGCAATCTCACCGTTCACGGCGGCGACGGCTTCCAGTACACCTTTGCCAAGGTAACGAGCTTTGTCGCCATCACGCTTTTCCACCGCTTCATGCGCGCCGGTCGATGCGCCCGAGGGGACAGCAGCGCGGCCCATGGTGCCGTCTTCCAGGATCACGTCCACTTCGACAGTGGGGTTGCCCCGGCTGTCAAGAATTTCGCGGGCGTGAATGTCGATGATGATGCTCATGGGGCAGGTTCCTCTGTCTCGGTAGACGGTTCAACTATCGTTAGACGCGCTTTTAAAGGGATGATCCCCAAGGGAAAAGGGTTTAAGCGCGATGTTTGCGCTCACCGACCATGAAAAAGCGCGCCGGATCGGAAACAGGCGCGCTTTGGCGGAAAATACACCCCGTCAAAGGTCGATTTGATCAAAAAAGGCACATCCAACGGCTGCCTGATCTAACCACATGACCGATCTTTGGCTCAGGCCGCAGGCGCCAACTTCCGCGCAAGGCGACGTTCGCGGACGTAGGTGTAAAATCCCGACCCGATGATCAGTGCCGCGCCCACATAGGTCATCACCTCGGGTCGCTCGCCAAGGATCAAAATCCCCAGCGTCATCGAAAACACCATCCGGCTGTAGCGAAACGGCGCCAGTGCCGAAGCATCACCAATGCGCGTCGCCATGACGATCGCATAATACCCCGCCATGCCCACCAGAACCGTCAGGCCCGTAATGCCCCAATGATAGCCGCTCAGCGCCACAGGTGCGTCGCCCAAGGCTAGCATCAAAAGGGGACCAGAGATCACCAGCGATCCAAACCCCTGAAACGACACAACGGTCGAAGAGGTGTTCGATGGCAAACGTCGAGAGATCACATCGCGCAGGGAAATCATCACCACCGCGCCAAGAACCAACAAAGTTGCAGGATCGAAACTGGTGGTGCCGGGGCGAATGATCAGCAACACCCCGATAAACCCAACACCGATTGCCGACCAACGCCGCCAGCCGACGGTTTCACCCAGAAACAGCGCAGCACCCAGCGTGATCACCAGCGGGCTGGCCTGAAAAACGGTGGAAAAGGTGGTCAGTGGCACCAGTGCTAGTGCGGCAACGATGAACACGGCGGCGAACCCTTCGGCGCTGGTGCGCCAATAAAGGACGGACATGCCTTTGCCGCGCGGGAACAGTTGTTCGCCTTTGCGCAGGGCCATCAGCCCAAACAGAAAACCACCCCCCGCACCCAGCAGGGTGATCACCTGACCGGTGGGCATGACCGCTGTCAGCTGTTTCAGAAACAGGTCTTCGATGGCAAAACACAGCATCGAAAACACCATCAGCATGATGCTTTGCAAATTGTTCATGGGTGGGCCTTTAATCGCGCAGTATTAGCCCTGTTAGCGCGTAAGGTGCCGCTCGGGCAAGCACCGGAAGACACGGTATATAGGCAGGGTCCAACAAGGCACCGGAAAACTACGATTAGCCTTTGTTCAGCGGTACGCCATAAAGCTCTAGCTTATGACCCTTCAGGCGATACCCCAGCTTTTCGGCGATTTTTTCCTGCAGCGCTTCAATCTCGGGATCGCAAAATTCGATCACCTCGCCGGTTTGCATGTCGATCAGGTGATCATGGTGTTCGCGCTCTGCGTCTTCGTAGCGGGCGCGACCGTCGCCAAATTCGTGTTTGTCCAAAATCCCCGCCTCTTCGAACAGTTTAACGGTGCGATAGACAGTGGCGATAGAGATGCGCGGATCGCGGGCAGAGGCGCGGGCATACAGCTCTTCGACATCAGGATGATCGGCAGAGGTTTCCAGCACCGCCGCAATCGTCCTTCGTTGGTCGGTCATCCGCAGGCCCATTGCTTCGCAGCGTGAGATGATCGTTTCGCTCATGTCTGTCCTCTGGTCGCCGGTTCTGTTGGTGGCGTGTCGCTAGATCTTGTTTTAACCGCTTGATCTGTGGTTGGCCACAGTTGGATGCGGGCCGCGCTGATAGCGGGCTGTGGGGCAGGGTGCAAGGGGGTGAATGTGCCGCCCTCAAGCGGGCAGATCCAACCAAACCGGCAGATGGTCAGATGCAATGCGCGCGGGCCGTTGACGATGCACGCCCGTGTCCAAAACCTTCAGGTCTGGTGACAGGGCAAATCGGTCAAGGCCAGCAACGGGACGCGGGGCGGGGTAGCTGGCGGGGGTGGCCAGCACCTCGATCTCGCCCAATTGGGCCGACATTGGTTGTTCATCGCCCCATTCGTTGAAATCCCCAGCGATCACGGTGGGCAGTGGCGCAAGTGTATCCAAATGCCGCCGGATCGCGGCCAGTTGCAGCAGGCGATAGCGTCGTATCAGCCCCAGATGCGTCCCCACTACGCGCAGCTGGCCACACCGCGTTCTAAGATCGGCGCAAATTGCGCCACGTGGCTCCAACCCCGGCAGATCAATATGGCCTGTTCGCAGAACTTCGACATCAGGGCGTGCCAGCATGGCGTTCCCATGCCAGCCGAGCGACCCACCCACCTGTCCAAAGGGTAAGATTTGCCAGCCGTGTGCCTCAACCAAACCATGCGGTAACGCAGCAGGGCGCGGCGGCAGTCGCTTGTCTGCCTCTTGTAGAACCACCAAGTCGGCGCCAAGCGCCTCAATCACCTGTAGGCTGCGGGCAGGACGGCGACGCAGGTCAAGGCCGACACATTTTTGCAGGTTGTAACTGGCGACACGGAAAGGCGATACTGAAGCGACTGTCATAAATTCAAGATAGTCATCAACGATGGAGAATGAACCCTGTTTCGCGAACAAACATTGCTGGCACGGATGATCTGGACGCTCTTGGCGGTGTTTGGCCTGGCATCATTGCTGGCAGGGCGTTGGGCCGGGGCCTTCGTGGCGTTTGGAACCCTAGCGGTATCTCTGGCACCCTTGTTCGTTGCCCGCTGGGCCGACATTAAGGTGCCACCCAGTTTCATCGCTGCCATCGTCGCCTTTGTCGGGGGAACGTTGTTTCTGGGTGAGGTGTTTGATTTTTATGAAACCTTTTGGTGGTGGGACATCGCCATGCACGGCAGCAGCGCGGTGGGCTTTGGGCTAATCGGGTTCGTGTTGATCTTTATGATGTTTCAGGGCGACGCCTATGCAGCGCCCCCCATCGCGATGGCGTTTTTTGCGTTTTGCTTTGCGATGGCGATCGGCGCCTTTTGGGAAATTTTCGAATTCTCCATGGATCAGCTGTTTGGTCTGAACATGCAGAAATCCGGCCTGATGGACACAATGGGCGATCTGATTGTCGACGCCGCGGGTGCGCTGATTGGGGCCGGTGCGGGTTGGGTATACCTGACATACCGCAACAGACGGCGCGGCCTAACCCGCGTCATCGAAGAGTTTGTGCGCAACAATCCACGCCTGTTTCCACGCGGTTTACGCAATCGTTTCAAAGACTAAGACGCCGCTCGTCAGGTCCCACAGAAGGTGGCCTGAACCACCTCTTCGGGCTGTGGCGGCGCGGTAAGGTCCGCATCATCAGGTGACAATGTGTAGGGTTCCGACAGCACCCGTAGCAGACGATCGAAGGGGGCCATATCGCCATTAACTGCGGCGGCAATCATCTGTTCCATCCGATGATTGCGCGGGATCACGGCGGGGTTCACGCGGCGCATCAGGTCGAGCGGCGCATCTTCATCCGCGATACGCTGCTGCCAACGGGCGCGCCAGTCGGTGAACGCAGCAGGGTCACTGGCATCCTTGATCTCAGCACCTTCGGACAAGGCGCGGAAGGTGTTGGTGAAATCCGCCTCGTGGTGCGCCATAAGGCGCAGCAGATCGCCAATCAGCGGTTCATCCTCTGGCGTCGCGTCGGCAATACCGATTTTCTGCCCAAACACCCGCAGCCATTCCGCGCGGATCTGGTTGGGCATCATATTCACGGTGGCGGTAAATCCAGCGACCGCAACCTCTCCATCCGGCATCAGCGGCACCAGACAGGACGCCAGCTGCGCCATGTTCCAACAGATGATATTGATCTGATTGTCGTAGGAATAGCGCCCCTGTCGGTCGATAGAGCTATAGACCGTAACTGGATGAAATTTATCCATAAAGGCCGCGGGGCCAAAATCAATCGTTTCGCCAGATAGCGTGGTATTGTCGGTGTTCATCACCCCGTGGATGAAACCGATGCCCATCCATTTCACCACCAGTTTGACCTGCCGCTGGATCACAGCCCGCAGCAGGTCGTGGGGCGTTTCCGCCTCAGGGTAATGGCGATCACGGGTGTAGTCATAAAGTGCCTGCAACCCCTCGAGATCGCGCTGTGCGTAAAAGTATTGGAAGGTGCCCACACGAATGTGACTGCTGGCCACACGGGTCAGTAGTGCCCCCGGCAGGCCGGTTTCACGCTGGACACGTTCTCCCGTCGCGACCGCCGCCAACGCGCGGGTTGTCGGGACGTCAAGGGCATGGAACGCCTCACTCAGCAGATATTCCCGCAGGACCGGACCCAGCCAGGCGCGGCCGTCGCCATTGCGGGAATAGGGGGTGCGACCGGAGCCTTTAAGTTGGATATCAACACGTCGCCCGTCACCCTTCACCACCTCACCCAGCAGCAGCGCGCGACCATCCCCCAGTTGCGGGGAAAACCCGCCGAACTGATGACCGGCATAGACCTGAGCCAGCGGATCAGCACCGTCGGGCATCCGGTTACCGCCGAACACTTGCGCCATGTCCTCAGGCGTTCCTGCTGAGATACCCAGCTCCGCCGCCAACGCGTCATTAAACACCAGCAAATCTGGCGCGCGCACTGGCTCCGCATTTTGGCGGGTGAAAAAACGATCTGGCAGGGTGCCGTAGCTGTTCTGAAAGGGGATGTGCAGTGTCATGCGCCGAAGGTAACGCGCCCCCACGCGAAGGCAATCGCAAAAGCGACGCTTACCCTTCACGCGTCAGTGTGACCATCCCGTCGCGCAATTTGAAATGAAGGCGGCTGTAAAACCGTTGCGCTACCTCATCATCGGCGGGGATCTGGACATGCAGCGCATTCAGCCCCGCATCAGCCAGCGCCTTGGGCAGCTCGCTCAACACCTCATGACCGATGCCACGACCGCGCACCGAGGGGCGCAAAAACACCTCATCCACGGTGCCGATCATCCCGCCGTATTCCACGGACCAACCGAAACTGATCACCACATAACCAATCGGCGCGATGCGTGGCCCGATCAGATAGACAACACCCAGCGGATTACCCTGTAGCAGCGGGGTCAGCGCGGCGGCGCGATGATCGGCATTGCTTGGGCGACCGATGTGGTCGTGATAGGCTTCTACCAATGGCAGCAGCTTGGGCAGATCATCCAGCCGTGCCAGCCGCAGCGCGGTCATAGGCGGGCCATCCGTTCATGCAGCAGGGCAAAGAATCCATCCGCATCTATATCGCCCATGAACAAAGCGTTTGGCGCACGGTCGGTGACGCCCCACCAATCGGCGACGGTCATGCCCATGGTCAGCTCTGACTCGGTTTCGATCGTCACGTTGATATGGCGACCGGTGAAAAGGTCGGTGTTGATCAGATAGGCGGTGACACAGGGATCATGCAACGGCGCCCCTTCGGAGCCGTATTTTTCCTTGTCAAAACGTTCGAAGAAATCGGTCATCTCGGCCACCGCGATGCCAACACGATTGCCAATGGCGCGGAAGGCGTCGTTGCGCGGCGTGGTGACCAGTGCCTTGTGCGTCACATCCAGCGGCATCACCACAATCGACACGCCGGATTTAAACACGATATCAGCGGCTTGCGGATCGACGTAGATGTTGAACTCCGCCGCTGGGGTGATATTGCCCACCTCAAAATAGGCGCCGCCCATCAGCACGATCTGCTTCACCCGTTCGACAATATCCGGCGCGCGTTCAAAGGCGGTGGCGATGTTGGTCAGCGGCCCAAGTGGGCACAGTGTGACGGTACCCGCAGGTTCCGCACGCAGCGTGTCGATGATGAAGTCCACACCATGTTGATCCTGTAGCGGCATGGTGGGATCGGGCAGCACCGGACCGTTCAGACCGGTTTCCCCATGAACATGTTCCGCGGTCACAAGGACACGACCCATCGGGCGGTCACAGCCGGCAAACACCTTTACATCGGGCCGGCCCGCCAATTCGCAAATCCGGCGCGCATTGCTTTCGGTCAGCGATAGCGGCACGTTGCCTGCAACGGCAGTAATGCCCAACACCTCAATCTCCTCTGGGCTGGCAAGCGCCAAGAGGATGGCGACCGCGTCGTCCTGTCCGGGATCGGTATCAATGATGATCTTTTGCGGCTTCATGGCCTGCCTCCTGCGCATCTGGTTGCGTTACGCTGATCCTATTTCCGGCACGGATACAAGGGGATAGGCAAGGGTCGCGCGGCTTTTCGCTGTCTTTTACATTTGTTTCCGCATCAAGCCGCATACTGCATTGTATTTTTTAGGCCTTCAGGCCGGGCACATCTAGGAAAGCGCGCAGCAAAGCTGTAGCGTTGTGAAAACGCACCCCCAAAGTGGCGCGACATACAGGATGCACTAATGAAAATTGCCTTTGTAACAATGGTTTGGCGTGACTATTGGTTGCTGAAAAAGTGGATTTCGCACAACGAACAATGGGTTCCGCGTCGCCAACTCTATGTGATCAATCACGGTGGCGACCCCAAGATTGATGAGATCGCCGAAGGCTGCAGCATCATCCATGCACCGCGCGACGAATTGACCCCTCGCCTTGATCGTCAGCGCTGGGATCTGCTGGGTGCGGTCACCAATGGGCTACTGGCTTTTTATGACCGTGTGGTGTGCAGTGATGTGGATGAATTTCTACTCTACCTCGGGAAGGAGGGGGATTTGCTCAGCCACCTTGAGGCCGCAGGCACCGAAGGAAACGCCATTGCGCCGATAGGCCTGAACATCATGCCTTCGAACAACTTTGATCCTGACCAGCCGCTGTTGGTGCAGCATCCAAATGCGATGGTTCACCCCAAATACACAAAACCCTGCATCGCCCATTCGCGCGTGGTGTACACCGTTGGCGGCCATGGGTTGCAGCGTGGGGATTATGTGATTGATGCTAAAATTGGGCTGGCACATCTGCATTATGTCACGCCGGACTATCAAAAACGTATGTCCGACCGTCAGGATATTGTCGCACAGTCACGCGCCCATGCAGAACGTCAGGGTGATGCGGACAAAATCCCCAAGCGGTTCTGGATCAACTGGAAAGAGCCAGACCTGATCCGGCAAAAAGATCAGCGAAATTTCGAACGCGGTACAATCGTCGATGTCAGCGGTGGCTTCGATGACTGTGCCAATGCGCTGCGTGCCGCCAAGGTGAGCAAAGGCAAACAAACCGTGGTGGAACCTGAGTTGTTCAACAAATCCCCCCTGCGGATCGTCCTGCCAGAACGGTTACAGCAGACGTTTCAGTAAACGTTTCAGCAAACGAAAAAGGCGCGCCCAATTGGACGCGCCTTTGTTTTTACGGATTCAACAGATCAATTGTCGAAATCGACCTGTTCCACTAGCTTGAGTGCGGTGGCGCGCTGTGCGGCCAGATCCATCAGGTTGACGTCATCTGCGGTGAACGCACCCCAGCTTTGGACCAGCTCGTTTGCCTCGGATCCCGGGGCGATCGGGTATTCAAAGTTGGCGTCAGCGTAGACTTCCTGCGCCTTTTGCGAGGTAAGGAATTCCATCATTTTCAGCGCGTTATCGCGGTTCGGTGCCGCCTTGGTCATCGCCACGCCGGAGATGTTCACATGGGTGCCCGCGTTTTCAAAGGTGGGGAAGGTGATTTTCACGCTTTCGGCCCATGCCTTTTGATCGGGATCTTTCAGCATCTTGCCCATGTAGTAGGTGTTGCCCAACGAGATATCGCATTCACCAGACCAAATCGCCTTGACCTGAGCGCGGTCGTTGCCTTGGGGTTTGCGCGCCAGGTTGGCCTTTACACCTTCCAGCCAGGTTTTGGCAGCCTCTTCACCGTGGTGGTGAATAACGGCAGATGCCAGCGCGATGGTGTAGGGGTGGGTGCCGGAACGGGTGCAGATGCGGCCCTTCCACTTGGGGTCGGCCAGATCTTCGTAGGTGGTAATCTCACCTTCAGCCACACGGTCCTTCGATGCGTAGACGATGCGGGCGCGGGTGGTCAGACCCCACCAGTGACCATCGGGATCGTGGTAGATGTCAGGCACGTTGGCCTCCAGCACGTCGGAAGTGACGGGCTGCGTAACGCCAGCGTTCACCACTGCAGCCAGACGCGAGATATCAACAGTGAACACCAGATCGGCGGGCGAACGGTCGCCTTCGGCCTGCAGGCGTTCCACCATGCCCTTTTTAAGGTAGGCGACGTTCACCTTGATTCCGGTTTCTTCGGTGAAGGCATCGGTCAGCGGCTTGATCAGTTCCGGCTGGCGGTAGGAATAGACGTTCACCTCACCTTCGGCATGGGCCGAGGTCGCAGCAACAGCGAGGGGGAGCAGCGGCAGAAGGGTCTTTTTCGTCAGCATGGGGGCCTCTTTTGAGAACAGATAAAATCTGCCCCATTACCTGAGGCAGAGCGGGCGCGCCGTCAATACCTGAATTAAAATATCAGGATTATCCAGCAATGCCCCGCTCATCGCGTTTAACCGCATCCCAAAGGGCATCCATTTCTTCTAGCGTGCTGTCCTCGGGACGTTTGCCAAGCTCCTGCAGCTTTGCCTCAACCCCCTCAAAACGCCGGATAAACTTGTTGTTCGCTGCACGCAAAGCCGCCTCAGGTTCGACATTCAGGTGGCGGGCCAAATTGGCCATGACGAACAACAGGTCGCCAAATTCCTCCTCCACCTCCACTTGGGTCAGAGTGTCGCGGGCCTCGACCAACTCCTGCGATTCCTCAACGATCTTGTCGATCACCGATCCCGCATCAGGCCAATCAAACCCAACCCGCGCCGCCCGTTTTTGCAGTTTTACCGCGCGCAACAGGGCAGGGAGGCCAACCGCAACACCGTCCAGCGCGCCCTTCTGTTCCTTGCCCGCGCGCTCTGCCGCTTTGATGGTTTCCCAGTCGTTCACTTGCTGATCGGCGGATTTATCGCGGCTTTCATCGCCAAACACATGTGGATGGCGGGCAACCATCTTATCAGACATCGTGTCAGCCACCTGATCGAATGTGAACAACCCAGCCTCTTCCGCCATTTGTGCATGAAAAACAGACTGGAACAGCAGGTCGCCCAATTCCCCCTTCAACTCGCCCCATTCTTCGCGCTCAATCGCGTCGGCGACTTCATAGGCTTCTTCGATCGTGTAGGGCGCGATGGTGGCGAAGGTTTGCTCAATGTCCCACGGGCACCCGCTGTCAGGATCGCGCAAGGCGCGCATGATCTCTAGCAGGCGCGGTATGCCGCCGTTCGGGGAATGGATCAGCGCGTCATCGCGGGTCTTGGTCATTGGGGTACTCTCTTGGCTGACGGGTTGGGCGCACTTTAGGCCGCGGGCTGGCGACTGAAAACCCCGCGTAAGAAACCCCGTCATCCTCCGGCATTTGCATTCGGTTCGATCCGCGCTAGACCAACAGCAACAGTCGCCAAAGGACGCACCCAAATGCCCGTGATTAACCGTATCGCCGCCTACGCCGAAGAAATGACAGCATGGCGCCGTCATCTGCACGAAAACCCAGAACTGGGGTTCGATTGCTTTGAAACCGCCGCCTTTGTTGAGGGGAAGCTGCGCGAATTTGGGATTACCGAGATTCACACCGGTATCGCCAAAACTGGCATCGTTGCGCTGATCCGTGGCAAGGGTGCAGCCGAGGGTGTGCATGTGGATAACGGCCCCGTCATTGGATTGCGCGCCGATATGGACGCCCTACCGATGGACGAGGAAACCGGCCTGCCGTACGCGTCGAAAGTGGCGGGAAAAATGCACGCATGTGGCCATGATGGTCACACCACCATGCTACTGGGCGCTGCAAAATATTTGAATGAAACCAAAAACTTCACCGGCACAGTTGCGTTGATTTTCCAACCCGCAGAAGAGGACGGTGGCGGCGGTGGCGTCATGGTGGATGAGGGCGCGATGGATCGCTTCGGCATCCAGCAGGTTTACGGCATCCACAACGCCCCCGGCGAACCCCTGGGGGAGTTTCAGACTACGCCGGGCCCAATCATGGCCGCCGTTGACACGTTCCACATCAACATCACCGGTGTTGGCGGGCACGGTGCGCATCCGGATGAAACCAAGGATCCGGTCGTTGCCGCCGTGGGCATCGTGCAGGCGATCCAGACCATCAGCAGCCGCAACCATTATGCGCTGAACGATCTGGTCATCTCGGTCACGCAGATTCACACCGGATCGGCGGAAAACATCATCCCTGAAACGGCCTATATCAATGGCACGGTGCGCACATTCGACAAACGTGTGCAGGCAATGGTGATGCAGCGCATGCAAGAGATCTGTGATGGCATGGGCCCCGCTTACGGCGTTGAGGCGAAGCTGGATTATGAAATCTGGTATCCCGCCACAGTGAACACCGCCGACAACACTGCCTTTGCCGCTGATGTGGCCCGCGAAGTGGTGGGTGCGAACAATGTGGTGGATGATATCAGCCGTGGCATGGGGGCCGAAGATTTCTCTTACATGCTAGAGGCGCGACCGGGCGCCTATCTGTTCCTTGGCGCCGGTGAGGGCGCGGCGGTGCACAACACCAAATACGATTTCAACGACGAGATTAGCCCGATTGGCGCGTCGTTCTTTGCCCGTCTGGTGGAAACCGCGCAGTCTGCCTAATGAGGTGGCGGCGGGACGTTACGGAAAGCTTGTCCTGCCGTGTCTGCGCGCCCTTATAGATAACCAAAGCAATCCGATGAGAAAGGGAATGCAATGAAATGGTTGATTTTTCTGTTGGCAGTGATCGCGGGCCTGATGGTCTACGTGCGTCTCGCGCCGGTTCAGGCCAGTGTCTGGCACACCGCGGTTGAGGGCGACACGGATCAAGATTTCGACGGCGGCGTGATCCGCGTGGCGGAAGTCTCTCTGGCTGCGCTTGATCAGGTGGCGCGGGGCTGGGACCGCACATCCGTTCTGGCAGGATCCGTGGATGAGGGCCGCATCACCTATGTGACCCGCAGCCTGCTGTGGGGTTTCCCCGATCTGACCACAGTTGAGGCGCGCGAAAATGGCGTGGCGATCCATGCCCGTCTGCGTTTTGGCAAATCGGATTTGGGCGTGAACGGCAAACGCGTGGCAGCGTGGCTGGCGGCGGCGCAATAACCCGCGCCTACCCCTGATCCATAAATGACATTTGGGGCAGGGCGGAGGTCAGGCATCCTTCGCCCAGCTCACGCCACATGGGCACATTCAGTGACATCTGGCATTCGGCCATGAACATGCGCCCATCCACCACCAGACAGATGCGCTGCCCCAGCTCAACGCGCGCGCCTTCGCGGTTGGTGCAATAACACTCCACCGTTTTTTGCGTGTTCGACTGCGCCCACACTTGGTTCGCGGCACCTGCCAGCGTCGCCAGCGATAGCACAGGGATCAATACAGGGATCAGAAAACGTCGCATAAGGGCAGGGTATCACATTCGGCACCCTTGACCAAATTGGCAGAATGCGAAACACCAGCACCATGATTTCACTGGACCGACTAGAACAGATCACCGGCCGTTTCGGCTATATCGAAGCACAGATGGCCGAAGGCGGCGGCGACATCGCCGCGCTGGGGCGTGAATACGCCGAACTGCGCCCTGTGGTGGAACAAATCACCGCCTATAAACAGCTGCTTGCCGACGTTGAGGAGGCAGAGCTGATGCTGGACGATCCAGACATGAAAGAGCTGGCAGAGGAAGAGCTGCCCGCGCTGAAAGCCGCGCTGCCTGCCGCCGAAGAGGCACTGCAACTGGCGCTCTTGCCCAAGGATGCGGCGGATGCCCGCCCCGCGATGATCGAAATCCGCCCCGGCACCGGCGGGGATGAGGCGGCACTGTTCGCGGGCGATCTGTTGCGGATGTATCAACGCTATTCAGAGGCGCGCGGTTGGTCGTTCAAGGTGATTGAACTGTCCGAGACAGAGCTGGGCGGCATCAAAGAAGTGACCGCCCATGTAAAGGGCGAGGGGGTCTTTGCCCGTCTGAAATACGAAAGCGGTGTACACCGGGTGCAGCGTGTGCCCGAAACCGAAAGCGGCGGGCGCATTCACACATCCGCCGCGACGGTCGCCGTTCTGCCAGAGGCAGAGGATGTGGATATCCAAATCGACGCCAATGATATTCGCATCGACACCATGCGATCCTCTGGCGCGGGGGGGCAGCACGTGAACACCACAGACTCCGCCGTGCGGATCACCCACCTGCCCAGTGGTATCGTGGTGACCAGTTCGGAAAAATCCCAGCACCGAAACCGAGAGATCGCGATGCAGGTGCTGAAAACCCGCCTTTATGATATGGAGCGACAGCGCATTGACAGCGAACGCTCTGCGGATCGGAAATCGCAGGTGGGATCGGGGGATCGCTCCGAACGGATCCGGACTTATAACTTCCCTCAGGGGCGGATGACCGATCACCGCATCAACCTGACGCTTTATAAGCTGGAACAGGTGATGCAGGGCGATCTGGACGAGGTGATTGATGCGCTGACCGCCGACCACCAGGCAGCGCTGCTGGCAGAGATGGACGCATGAGCACGGTTCAGGCGCTGCTGGTCGCCGCTGGCCGCCGCCTGCGGGATGCGGGGATTGACGCGGGCGATGCGCGCCCGTTGTTGGCGCATGTGTTGGGGGTGGCGCGCGACCGGCTGGTGTTGATGGGACCGGATGAGGTCAGTGATGATCAGGCTGCGCGGTTTGAGGGGTATGTAACCCAGCGCCTTGGCCATCGGCCTGTGTCCAAGATCATAGGCGAACGCCTGTTCTGGGGCCGATCCTTCGCCGTCACCGATGACGTTCTGGACCCACGCCCAGAGACCGAGAGCCTGATCGCCGCCGCGCTGAATCTGTCGGCGCCACAGCGTATCATCGACCTAGGCACCGGCACTGGCTGTATCCCGCTAACCCTGCTAGCGGAACTGCCTGACGCGACGGGCGTGGCCTGTGATATCAGCGATGCAGCCCTGTCAGTAGCCGCCCAAAATGCCGCAGCGCTGGGTCTAGCTACGCGCATTCAGTTCCTGCAATCAGATTGGTTCGCCGAAGTGACAGGTCAGTTTGACTTGATCACATCGAACCCGCCCTACATTTCGGATGCGGAAATGCGCGACCTCAGCCCTGAGGTGTTTCACCACGACCCGCATTTAGCGCTGACGCCCGGTGGTGATGGCCTGTCGCCCTATGTGGTTCTGGCCGCAGGTGCGCGCGATCATTTAACGCCAGGCGGACATATTTTAGTTGAGATCGGCTGGCGGCAAGGCGCCGATGTGGCGCGCATATTCCGCGATGCGGGATTGATTGATGTTGCAATCCTACCGGATATGGACGGGCGTGACCGCGTGGTAACGGGACGCAATCCCAGCTAAATTGTGACATTTCGGGCCGTTATGGCCCGACCTTCGGCAAAAAAGCATCTCTTTTGGTGATTTTTCGCGCTTGGGTCTTGTCACGCGCGATCTTCACGGCTACGCAGGGGGTGTCGAGACGCTGGATGCACCAAACGCTCCCCCTCGACGCCAAGCCACAAATGTCGGACCCCGGTAGGTACAAGAGCGCAAGAGGCGTGAAGCGGACCCGACATGTTGAGATTTTAAGGCTGGACAGCAGTAACATGAGATCTTCGAAATCCCGTTCTCGGTCCAAATCGAACCGCAATAACAATCGGTCGGTTGGAAATATTGTAAACCGGGTCTTTGACAGCTCCGGCCCAGAGGGCAAGGTGCGCGGGACGCCGCAACAGATTATCGACAAATACAACCAGTTGGCCCGAGATGCGCAGCTGGCAAACGATCGCGTGGCGACCGAAAACTTCCAACAGCACGCAGAGCATTACCTGCGCCTTCTGAGCCAAGCCCAGAAAGAACAGGAAGCCCGCCGCGAACAGCAAGAACAGCAAAACCGTGAACGTCAGGCCGAGCGCGACCGTGAACGCGCCGCCCGTCAGGAACGTGAATCCGCGGCCGCTGGTACTGGCGATCAGCCCGATTTGCTGAATAACGACGAAGCCGCTGCGGTCGTTGAAGGCGAAGGTGAAACCGGTCTGGTGGAAACACCTGAAAACAAGACCGAAAAGCCCAAGCGCGCCAGCAAACCCCGCCGTCCGCGCAAGCCCAAGGCCGAGGCTGCCCCGGCTGAAGGCGGCGAAGCACCGGAAGCGCCCAAGCCCAGCCCCGACGCCCCCGAAGCGGCAGAGTGATCGCAGGGTAACCCTGAATAAATAAACAAAGCCTCCCAAATCGGGAGGCTTTTTTCTATACAGCACTGGGCCTCCATACTGCACTGGGCCTCCATACTGCACTGGGCATTGTGGCGGAGAGGCCCCGGCCTTGAGCTGGGGCCTCCTATCCAACGATCACGCCCGCTTGGCTGCGGCCTTCAGGCACAGGATGTCGGTGCCGATGGTTGCCGCAACCAATGCAGTGATTTCTGCGTGATCATAGGGCGGCGACACCTCGACAATATCTGCTGCCACCAGATCAACACCGCCCAGCTTGCGCAGGATCGACAGGCCCTGATGGCTGCTGAGGCCACCGGGAACCGGCGTCCCCGTGCCGGGCGCAAACGCGGGGTCCAGACAGTCGATATCAAAACTCAGGTAAGCCTTGGCATCGCCTACGGCGTTCTTCACCGCTCCCGCGACCTCAGCCGCTGTCATTTCATGCACCTGATCGGCCTGCAGAATGGTCATGCCATAGCTTTCCTCACCCTCATAGCAGCTGCGAATGCCGATCTGCACCGAACGGGCGGGATCAATCAGCCCGTCTTCGATGGCATAACGGAACATCTCGCCATGATCCTGACGGCGCTCTTCTGACTGCTCCACATCACGGTGGGCATCAAAATGCACCAGCGCCAGCGGCCCGTGTTTGGCGGCCTGCGCCTGTAGCAGCGGATAGGTGACATAGTGATCGCCACCAAGCGCTAGGGCAAAGGCGCCGCTGTCGACAATCGGCGCCATATGGGCACGCACGGTTTCCTCGAACAGCGCTGGACGGGCAAAATCAATCGCGCAGTCGCCGTAGTCGATGGCCGCCAATGTCTCAAACGGATCAAAGCCCCAAGGCCAGATCGGCCCCCACGCCAGTTGCGACGACGCGCGGCGGATCGCCTCTGGCCCAAAGCGTGTTCCGGGGCGGTTGGAGACCGCGCAATCAAACGGAATACCCGTCACCACTGCATCCACGCCAGCCAGATCACGGCTGAACTTGCGACGCATAAAACTGCGCGCACCGGAGTAGCTGTTTTCAACCTCGGTGCCCATCAGATCCTGACGCAGGAACGCCTGATCGACGGGTTTAACGGGGAACTGTGACATGGGATGTCCTTTGTAAATCTCGTACGGCCAACCTGCGCCATCCCAATATGCAAGTAAATACTTACTTTTAAAAAATTCGCGATTTTCTGGACCCGCGCCCAAGGATCGGTCATAGAAGAGACATGCGTCGAGACCCCAAACAAACCCGTTCACAAGCCAAGGTCGCCGAAATCCTCGCCGCTGCGCAGCGTGTGTTGATCGCGCGTGGGGTGGAGAATTTTACCACCAACCATGTGGCGTCCGAAGCAGGGTGTAATATCAGCACGCTTTACCGCTATTTCCCTGAAAAGCATGAGATTTTGCACCAGCTTTACCGCATGTGGCTGGCGGAAGAGGTGGCCGTGAATCTGCAAGCAGTGGCAGAGGCACAACACCCGATTGATCCCGCCGCATTTGTTGCAGAGCTGTTTCGCCGCCATCTGGAAACCCATGACGAAGAAGCGCACGCATTGGCGGTTGAACTGACCAAAGCGCATTTCCTCAGCAAAGAAATCCGCGATATCGAAGGCTTGCACGAAGGAAACGTGGTTGAGGCAGTGCTGTCGCACCTGCCGCAGATGACGTCCCACCGCTTCAGCGCAGAACAGGTGACCTATGTATTCCGCTTGGCGCTATCGCTCTTGGTGATGATCAACACCGCCACGCCAGAAGATCGCGCAGGCCTGTCAGACATGGCGATTGCCACACTGGAACAGACAGTGCGCGGATTTTATAGCTAACGATTAAGGCGCTTCGCCACTCAGGCGCGGATGTTGCGGGCCAGGGCGCAGAACTGTTCCAGTCCCACGGTTTCGGCGCGGTCGGTGGGCTTGATGCCAGATGCGATCAAGCGATCCTCCAGATCTGGTGCCAGACCTTTCAGTGCGGCGCGCAGCATTTTGCGGCGTTGGTTGAACGCCTTGGCGACCACCATTTCCAGCGTTTTTGCATCCGCCTCAAAGCGTGGCGCGGGCAGGGCGGTGAGGTTCACCACTGCAGAATGCACCTTGGGCGGGGGATTAAACGCCTCTGGTGGCAGGCCCAGCACAATGCGCGCGTCTGTGCGCCATTGGGCTAGGATAGCAAGACGGCCATAGGCCTTGGATCCGGGTTGCGCCACGATGCGTTCGGCCACTTCGCGCTGGAACATAAGGGTGAGGGATGTCCAAAACGGTGGCCACTCCTTTGGCGTTAGCCAGCGCACCAGCAGTTCGGTGCCTACGTTGTAGGGCAGGTTGGCGGCGATGCGGATCGGTGGGGTGAGGTGTTCCAGCGGATTGACCTCCAGCGCGTCACCGTTGATCACCTGCAGCTTGCCCGGATAGGCATCGCCAATCTCTGCCAGCGCGGCCATGCAGCGGCTGTCCTTTTCGATCGCCAGCACCTTGCGCGCGCCTTCAGCCAGTAGGCCACGGGTCAGGCCGCCGGGACCGGGGCCAACCTCTAGCACGTCACATTCCTGCAAATCACCTGCGAGGCGGGCGATTTTGGAGGTCAGGTTCAGATCGAGGAGGAAGTTCTGCCCCAGCGATTTCTTCGCGGCGATGCCGTGGGTGTCAATCACCTGTTTCAGCGGAGGCAGGGAGTCGATGCCGCTCATATGATAGCGTCCTTATGACGGTTGACCGCTGCGGGCCGCGGCCATACGGGCGGCCTGACGCAGGGCGTGAATGGTTGAGGATGGATTGGCAAGCCCTTGACCTGCAATATCAAATGCGGTGCCGTGATCCGGCGATGTGCGGATAAAAGGCAGGCCGAGGGTGACGTTGACGCCTTCGTCAAAACCGATGGTCTTGATCGGGATCAGCGCCTGGTCGTGGTACATGCAAACCGCCGCGTCATAGCCTTCGCGCGTGCGGGCATGAAACATCGTGTCGGCAGAGGCAGGGCCGCGCAGATCGTAGCCTTCCGTGCGCATCTGGTCGATCAGCGGGGTGATCCAGCGCAGCTCCTCATCGCCCATAGCGCCGCCTTCGCCCGCGTGGGGGTTCAGACCCGCCACCGTGATCCGGGGCTTAGCAATCCCGTAATCGCGTTGCAGACCCTTATACGTGATCTCAATCGTGCGGCGTAGGCCGTCGGCGGTCAGCGCCGTCGGCACCTCTGACAGGGCGATGTGAATGGTCGCCGGCACCACGCGCAGCGCGTCACAGGCCAGCATCATCACCACCTGATCCACATCCGCCAGCGCGGCGAGGTATTCAGTGTGACCGGGATAGGCAAAACCCGCGCCGTCCTGCAGCGCCTTTTTATGGATCGGCAGCGTACAAAGGGCCGAAGCCGCATCAGATTGGACAAGATCAACACCACGCGCGATCACGTCAATCACCCCTTGGGCATTTGCAGGATCAGGCCGTCCGGCGACTGCAGGTGCCGCGAAATCATGGCGCAGCACCGGCAAACCTTGGGGCATAGCAGCCACCGCATAAGCCGGTGTCGCGATTTCCACGACCGCAGCCCCATCAGGCAGGTGCGCGGGATCGCCGATCAGGAAAAACGGCAGCTCATCACGCAGTTCATCCCATGCTGCAACGGCCAGCTCTGGCCCGATCCCTGCGGGTTCACCGCAGGTCAGGGCAATGGGTTGGGTCATCGTTTGATAATCCGGGCGTTTGCGCGCAATTCTTCCAGATAGCCGTTGGCAAACCCTTCCAGCTGCTCATTGCGCAGCTGGCGTGTCACATCTTCGCGGCTGGCATCCTGCGCCAATACCGGAGAGCGACCGCACAGCATCAGCAGTTGAATATCGCCTGACGCGGTCGAAAGGTTATAAGACACCTCACCGGAGTCCAGTTTCGCCAGCTCTACCGCAATGCCGCGCGGCAGATCTTTGGGGGCGGCGCTGGTCACGGTCAACAGATCAGCAGATTTGCCGAAGTTTTCGCCATAAAGATCGTCACAGGTGTCCACCGCAGCCGCAACACCCGCCGCCGTTGCCAGTGTTTCAGGTGTCCGGCCACCAGGAATGGTGAGCGACGCATATTCCACCGCCGCAATATCCGGTGCGCGGTAGGCACTTTCTGCAATAGAACGCATCTGGAACACGGCCAGCGCCCCTTGCATCGGGATCACCGAGGTAGTTTCCCCCGGCTCAAGGCCTAGCAGAACGGGGCGCAACGCCGGTGGCAGTTGCGAAATGGGCAACCAGCCCAATTTGCCGCCGGTTTCCTTGGTCGGTGCGGCAGAAAAACGCTTCGCCGCTTCGGTGAAATCACCAAAGCTGTCGATCGTTGCCACCTGTTCCGCAATTTCGGTGATCTGCGCCTCATAGCCCGGTTGCAGCGGGATGATCACTTCGGACAGCAAAACACGAACAGATGCACGAGAGCCCAATGCCTCCATCGCGCGATCGATGTCGGTTTCGGTTACAGACACCCGGCGACCAAAGCGCGCGCGTACCAATTCGCGCCAGATCAGGTTTGAGCGGACAAAGGCGAATACAGTTTCTTTCTCAATTCCTTCTGCAGCAGTAAGCTCAAGGAATTGTTCAGTTTTCAGGTTGCCACGGGCGGCAAACTCTTCAACGGCATTTTCCAGTGCGCCGTCCAATAGTTGCAGATTAACACTGCGCGCCGCCTGTTCCCGCAGGCGGTCATCAATCAACTGTTCCAGCGCCAGTTCTTCCAGATCACCGGGGGTGTTCAGCAGTTCCAGAAACGCGATGCGCTGCGTCAGTTCGAAATTGGTCACCACCTGATCATCAACCTTGACCACAGGTGCAAAAAGCCCCTGCGCCTGCGATACACCGGGGGCCGACAAGAGGGCACCAGCCGCGGCGGTGGCAAGGATAAGTTGGCGCAAACTGTTTTTCTTCATCATCATTTAGTTCCTGCAACTGCGCGTGTAACTGCTGTCTGTTTTGCCCGTTGAGAACCCGGTGAGGTTCACAGTGAAATCGACCGATGTGGATGCGTCCACGTTAGTCGAAGAGGTAAAGCGGCGCGAGAGGGAAAGATTAAGATCAACGCATTCATTGCGATAATTCACCCCCAGCCGTGCCTCGGCCAGTTTGTCACCAGCCACGTCATAACGCCAACGGGTCGCACCAGTCCAATGGCGGGCAAACCGATAGCTGCCGTCCAGCACCCATTCCGAAATGACATCGGCACGGTCTTCGCCCGGATCACGACCCAGCCAGACGTAAGAGGCCATCAGGCCAAAGTCCTTGCGTTGCCAAGCGACGCGCGCTTCGGCTTTGTTTGCGCTCAGCCCTGCATCCAACAATGTCCGGGCGCCCAAAGTGAAGCCTTGTGCGTTGCGTAGTTGACCTGCGATCAGAACATCTGACACTTTCCCCGACAGACCGGAGGTGGCGGAAAAATCTGCCTCTGCGGCATCACGGTACACGCGACCAAGGGTGAGGTCGCTGCCCCATTGCGCCCCCTGACGGACCCAGCGCAAACCAATCGCGCTTTGACCACCACGCTCACGCCGACTTTCGCCAGTGAACCGCGACAGACTTAGCAGGTTGCCTTCGTCAAATTCGCTGCGGGTGCTGTCTTCGTTCGGGATATTGTCGTTGCTACCGCCAGCCCAACCCAGCATCGCAACAGGTTCCAGAAGATGCGTGACACCGTTGGCTGTGGTTTTTTGAAACGGCCAGCGCAATACCAGCTGAGCTTCGGGTGTCAGTTGACCTTGCTGCCTGGGGCTGGTGCTATCCTGTGCCAGATGGAAAGCGTCCCCACGCACGCCAAACACATGTGTTGCGCGCAGCCCCAACGGCAATGTCCAGTCGCGCTGCCAATGTGCAGAGACATTCGTGCGCGCCACATCACGTCCCACGATGTCATCGCTGGAATAACGATGATAGGCGGCAGCGGCAGCGCTCAGCGTAACGACACCACCAATCCCCGCAGGACGGAAACGCCGTTCATAAAGTCCGTTGGCAACCGTCGTCGGCAATTGGGAATTGATGTCCCCTTCGCGCAGCGATTGGTGCGCCGTCAGACGGGTCGCGATAAACTCATCCTGTGTCACACGCGAAACGGCCACCTCAGACCGCAAGCGGTCCTTTGAGGAAAAACCATAATCCAGAAGATAGGCGTCGTCAGTCACGGCCTCGATCTGCAGATCCAATTTGAACCCACGTGCCAGATCAAAGCGACCATTGCCGAACACATACCCGCGTGTTCCGGCCTTGATGTCATCATCCGACACTGCGCCCTCAAAGGTTAGGCCGCCATTATGGAACGCCTGCCGATACCGCCATTCCAGCGTGCGGGTGTTGGCGGACACAAACGGCGTCAACGTCAAGTCGCGGTGATCGCCCATGCGAATGAAATACGGCACCCGTACCCCAAGGCCCAACTGGCTGTTTTGGCGCAGCGAGGGCATCAAAAAACCAGTCGCACGTTTTAACGTCGGATCGGGCAGGCGGAGACGGGGCAACCACAAAACGGGCACATCTAGAATGCGCACCTGAGCCTGATCGAAATACAGCTGTTTGGCCTCGTTGTCGTGGGTCGTGCGTTTGGCACGGATCTGCCACAGGGGCGGGCGCCCCGTTTCGCAGACACGGCAAGAGGTGGCTGCCACCTTATAGAGCTGCGTATACCGCCCGCCGATCCGGTTCAGTTCGTTTGCCGCCAGCTGCACGCGCTGATCCAGAACCATCCTAGCGCCCAGCATCAACCCGTTTTCAAACCGCGAGTCCAGTTCAGCCGACCCGGCGAGGATCACAACACCATCCTCATCTTCCAGCGTGATCGGGCCGGTTATGTTCAGTCGATCTTCTTTGCGGTTATAGGTAATTTCGCTGGCCCGTAGACGGCGCCCCTGATGGAACACCTCCACATTGCCGCGCGCAATCAGGACATTGCGGCCTTCGACCTTGAGACTATCAGCGACCAAAACCGCGTTTTGAGTGGCCGGCACGGCCTGTTGACTGGCCGCAGATTGCCCCGCAACAGATTGCGCCGCAAGGGTCAGGGGCATGGACAGCGCAACAGCGGCGCAGGCGGATTTGAGCAGACGCAGTTTCATCCGTCCTCCATATGCAAAAGCAGCCCAAGTGCAAGCATCACCGATGCCACAGGTGGCGTCCACGCAGCCAGCGAAATGGCAATTTGTCCATTTTCACCAAGAATTTGCGCAAAGTTACGGATGTAATACAGACCAAACCCCATCATGATCGAGGTCAGAACAGCCAAACCTGTACGGCCGAACCTGCTGTGGCGCATGGTAAAGGCAGAAGCAATCATCACCATCGCCACCAAAAACAGCGGCCGCGCCAATTCACGCTGCATCCAAACCGTGTGGCGGCGTGCGGAAAATCCAGCGCGCTCCAGCTGGTCAATATAAGCCGGCAAATCCCAAATCGAAATCGTACTGGGCATACCGAAACTGTCACGGATACGTTCTCGGGTCAGGGTTGAGGGAATGCGAAGCTCTGCCAAAACCTTTGCATCGGCTTCGGGATTGGCACCAGACACAAACTGCCAGCGCTTTACGTCCGTAAGCTCCCACGCGCCATCGGTCAGACGCGCAGCGCGCGCTTCGATCCGGCTGCTGGGGCCGCCGCTGCTGTGATAATTCAGGAAGGTGACATTAAAAAACACCGTGCCACCGGAATCCACCCGCGACGCGCGGATCACAGATTGGCCGTTCTGATCCCCCTGGCGTAGCCACAGGCCTTCGCTACTAATGGAAAACGCCTGTGCGCTGCCGCTGATGTAGTTTTCAAACAGCGTTTCATATCGCTTGGAGGTCGCGGCAACGATTGGGTTGAACACTGCCACTGCCATCACGCCAATCAACGCCGCCACGATCAACGGCGACACCAGACTGCGCAACGCCGAACGACCACTGGCGCGCACCACCACCAGTTCTGATGACCGTGCCAGGCCCAGAAACAGGCTGATCGTGGTCAGGATCATCACCAACGGCAGGATGTCATACAGGCCCTTGGGGGCATTGAGCAGTGTCAGCTCAACGATATCCCCGAAGGCCACGCCACGTGCGGAAAATCGGCTGATCTGTTCGACCAGATCAATCAGGGTCATCAACAGGAAAAACACCCCGAGGATACCCGCAAATAGCGTCAGGAACTTGCGTGCAAAATACAGATCTAGCCTCATGCCCCTGCTCCTTCTGCGGCAGGCGCGGAGGCACGGCGGCGACCACGGGGACGGGCCGCGATGTGCAAAATGACCGCAGCCATCCCCAATCCGGCAATGGAGGGCGCATAAACCAGTGGCCACAGTCCCGCGTTGGCGCGCACTGCGTCGGTTGCGACACCTTCGACCAGCTTTACGATGACCAGCAAAACCAATGCGCCTACGATCTGGCGCCACACGCCAAATCGCGAAAACTGCCCCAACAGCAGGGTCGAAAACCCGATCATAGCCGCCGCCAGACATAGAAACGCCTGATTGACGCGGAAATGCAGCTGTTCAATCACGTAGGCGCGGCTGACCCCGGTTTCCGCCACCGCACGATCAATACCGCCGGTGCCGGGCAGCAGATCCCAGGTCGGACGGTGGCGCACGTCCGCAGGACGTGTTCTGCGCGGGGTCAGGACGGAACTGATGTCATAGGCAAAATCATCAAATGTCGTGGTGAACAGACGGGTATCTTCGGGGGTGAAACTTTGGGCCAGACCGTCGACCATAACCAGCTTCACCGCGCCTTGATCCTGAATCAGATAGGCCTGACGGGCAGTATAGCTTAGCGCGCGGGTCGGATCACGGCGATCGGACAGATAAACATCGTTCAATGTGCCATCCAGATCGATTTCACGAATATAGAATGTGATGCCCTTCGATGGATGCAAAAAAGTGCCCTCGGTCAACAGACGCGCGGTGACGTTGCGGGAAATTTCATCCTCACGCTCGCGCATTTGACCCAAAGAGATCGGCACCAGAATATGCGTCAGCAACGACATCAGCACACCGACGATCAAACCATAATAGACAACAGGGCGCGCCAACCGCCACGGACTGAAACCGGTGGCCTGCATGACAACCAGTTCTGATTCATTGCTAAGCCGGTTGGTGACGTAAACCGCGCCCGCAAACACCGACATGGGCAAGACCAAGCGGATGACATTGGGCAGGGTCAGGGCGGTAAATTCCAGAAACACCAGTGCAGACTGGCCGTCGCCAATCAGTCGATCAAACAGCCGAACTGCGGAGTTGATCCAATAGATCGACACCAACACCAGCGCAAAAAAGCCAAACAGCACCATCAGCTGTGACAGCATATATCTGTCAAATCTCGACACCTGTCCCCCCAAGGACGTCAAATACTTGCGCCGGACCCTACTGCATGTCGCACGCGGGGAAAACTGCTATCTGGCATTGTCGGCGGAGGAACGCTAAATCTGTTTCAAACACCCTGAGGGAGCATTGCAATGACCACACCGATTTCCGTCACTTTTGAGGCTACAGATATTGACGTATTTGCCACTGTTGAGGGCCGCGTAGCTGTCATCGTGGACGAAGAGGGCAAACTGGACCCAGCCGGTCGGCGGTTGAACAAACTGACCCGTGGCGCGCTGTCGCGACTGGCAGAGGCAGAGCGTTTTGCAAAAGCGAAACAAGGTCAGATGATCACACTGGCCTATCCCGTCGGTCTGGCGGCAGAGGCATTGGATGTGGTGAAACTGTCGCGCCGTGCCAGCGTGGAGGATGCGCGCGAGGCAGGCGTTGCACTGGCCCGCGCCAAAGGCACCGACGCGCTGCTCTTGGCCGCAGGCAATACCCGCCATGTTGAACAGATCGCCCTGGGCCTGACCCTGCGCGCCTATAGCTTCAGCGATCACAAAACCGCAGACGCCGAAGCGGGCGCAGCTGCACGCATCGCCTGTTCCAAACCGGACGAAGCGACCGAAGCCGCCGCGCCGCTGTTTGCCATGGCCGAAGGTGTGTTTTTCACCCGTGATCTGACATCGGAACCGGCAAACGTGCTGACCACCACCGAGTTCGCCAACCGCTTGGTCGAGCTGAAATCGCTGGGCCTAGAGGTCGAAGTGCTGGAAGAGGACAAGCTGACTGAGCTGGGCATGGGCAGCCTCTTGTGCGTTGGTCAGGGCAGCGACAGCCCATCCAAGGTCGTCGTCATGCAGTGGAAAGGCGGCGACGCGGACGCAGCGCCGCTGGCACTGGTCGGCAAAGGTGTGGTGTTTGATACTGGCGGCATCAGCCTGAAACCCGCAGGCGGCATGGAAGACATGACCATGGACATGGGCGGCGCAGGCGTTGTGGCTGGCGCGATGAAATCGCTGGCCCTGCGCAAAGCCAAGGCAAACGTTGTGGGTCTGGTTGGTCTGGTGGAAAACATGCCGTCCGGCAACGCCACCCGCCCGGGTGATGTGGTCAAATCCATGAAGGGCGACACGATCGAAGTGATCAACACCGACGCCGAGGGCCGCTTGGTTCTGGCCGACGTGCTGTGGTACGCACAGGATCGCTTCAACCCCGCAGGTGTGATTGATCTGGCCACTTTGACTGGCGCGATTATCATCGGTCTGGGCCATGAAAACGCCGGTGTCTTCTCCAACGATGATGAGTTGTGCAAAGGCTTCCTGAAAGCGGCAGAGGCCGAGGGCGAAGGCGCATGGCGCATGCCGATGGGGCAGGCCTATGACGACCAGCTGAAATCGGCGATTGCCGATATGAAAAACGTCGGCACCCGCGCCGGTGGCTCGATCACCGCGGCGCAATTCCTGCAACGTTTCATCAAAGATGGCACACCCTGGATCCACCTCGACATCGCGGGTGTGGCCAGCGTGAAGGCGGAAACTGCCTATGCGCCCAAAGGATCGACCGGTTGGGGTGTTTTGGCACTGAACCGTCTGGTCGCTGACAAGTTCGAGGGCTAAGCCACGATGGGCGCTGCATATTTCTATCACCTGACCCGCGCACCTTTGGCGCAGACGCTACCTATGCTGCTAGGGAAGTCCCTGCAGGCAGGCTGGCGCGTTGTGGTGCGTGGTCAGGATGAGGGGATGATGCAGGCCCTTGATCTGGCCTTGTGGAAAGGGGCTGAGGACAGCTTCCTCCCACACGGGCTGGCCGGTGGCGCGCATGATGCGCAGCAGCCTGTTCTGCTGGGACATGATGTAATGGCTGAGGCAAACGGCGCCAGCTGTCTGATGTCCGTCGGTGGTGCGGCTGTCACGGCCGAAGAGGTCGCGGCACTGGATCGCGTCTGTATCCTGTTTGACGGTCTTGATGAAATGGCCGTCGATCATGCCCGCAGCCAATGGAAGGCCCTGACCGGCGCAGGCTGCGCAGCGCAGTATTGGTCCGAAGAAAGCGGGCGCTGGGAAAAGAAAGCTGAAACAGGCAGTTAGATCCCAAAATTAATATATAAACAAAAAACGCGCCCCGAATGAGGCGCGTTTTTATTTTCAAAACTGCTAAAACATCAGGGGATGATGCGGGTGTATTTCACACCTTCCAGCGTCGCACCTGCCATCAGGCCCGCCTGACCGAAGATCAGCGCCACAACCGGCGAGGTCGCGGTGGTGGTGTCTGCCCGCAGGTTGCCGCCCTGATCGTTCAGCGCGTATTCCACGTCAGCACCAGCGGCCCAGCCGGACGAATGGCGGAACCGCATCAGCGACTGTTCGGTCATGAAGAACAGAACGTGCGCAAACTGTTGTGCGCCGATTTGCAGGCCAAAGCTGCCCTTGGTGGCCGAGTAGTAATCAACCGTTACACCATCCACACGCAGCGCACCGCGGCCGTAACCACCACCGATGCCAAATCCAGCCTCAGTGATCAGCGGCATCACCAGCTGACCGTTGGATTTTTCCGCCAGATCGCGGGTGTTGGGGTAGCGCGAATAGAGGTAGTTCAGGGTTTTATCGACACGCGCGTCGATTTTCGGTGCGCCATTGGCGCCTACGCCATTGCTGCATGCTGCGGTCAGGCCTGCACCTGCCAGCGCCAGCGAGAAGCCACGTCGTGTGAAATTGGTCATGAGAATGCCCGTCTGTGTATTTCGTTGCCTGCTTGCCAAGGTGCTATCGCCTAACGTTAACACCCACGTAGTTCGGGTCTGTCGCCCGGAATTCTATGCACCACTATATATGGGCGCGCAGGGCCTGTCACGGCCTTTGCGCGCACACTGTTGTTATGGGCAAGCGCCCGCTTAAACCCGATATCAAAGGCTATGCAGAACCCGCGCCACTTCGGGCGCGAAATAGGTCAAGATGCCGTCGCATCCCGCGCGCTTGAAGCACATCAGACTTTCCATCATCACCTTCTGCCCGTCGACCCAGCCGTTTTGCGCACCCGCTTGGATCATCGCGTATTCACCGGACACCTGATAGGCAAAGGTGGGCACAGCAAACTGGTCCTTCACCCGACGGCAGATGTCGAGGTAGGGCATGCCGGGCTTGACCATCACCATATCCGCACCCTCAGCCAGATCGCGGGCGATCATGCGCATCGCTTCATCGCCATTGGCGGGGTTCATTTGATAGGTGCTTTTGTCGCCCTTCAGATTGCCGCTGGCGCCGACCGCATCGCGAAACGGGCCGTAAAACCCGCTGGCGTATTTGGCGGAATAGGACATCAGCGTCACGTCCTGATGCCCCTCTGCCTCTAGTGCGGTGCGCAACGCGCCGATGCGGCCATCCATCATGTCCGACGGGCCGATGATATCCACGCCAGCCTCTGCCTGAGACAGCGCCTGTTTCACCAGCGCCTCAACCGTTTCATCGTTCAAAATCTTGCCATCGCGCACAAACCCGTCGTGACCGTCGATGTTATACGGATCCAGCGCCACATCCGACATGATCGCAATATCGATGCCCGCATCGCGGATCGCGCGGGTGGCGCGGTTGGTCAGGTTGTCGGGGTTCCACGCCTCTTCGCAGCCTTTCGTTTTCAGGCTGGGGTCAGTGTAGGGAAACAGGCAGATCACCGGAATGCCCAGATCTGCCGCCTCGCGCGCGGCATCAACGATTTTATCGACAGAGCGGCGCACAACGCCGGGCATGGACGTCACAGGCTCTTCCACACCGTCGCCGTCGCGGATGAACACCGGCCAGATCATGTCATCCACTGTCAGCGTGTTTTCCCGCACCAGATCGCGGATCTGGGACGAACGGCGCAGGCGGCGGTAACGCGCGGCGGGGAAGGGGGCAAGCGACATCTTTGGAACCTTTCTTCTGGCCCATCACCTTCGGGCCCGGCAGTCTGACAGCGCACCCGTCAGGGTGAGCGTGGTTTGACCTATGGGTGGCATGGAATTTCCTCTACCTCAAGGGTAGGAATTGCCGCGCGTGCGCAGTATTGAAGGCAGAAGATCTTTTTGGGGCCGAGAATTTGACCTGGTACACCTACCTGAATGAAATGATGGACCTCAGGTCCTTTTCCAACCTGTGGTTCTGGATTGCGCTGGCGGTGATGTGGTCAACGGCCAGCCATTGGGTTCTGGGTGTGCCCTACGACATGGTGACCCGCGCCGCACGTGACCCGGAAGGCGCGCAGGCTGATCTGGAGCAAATTGCCTATGGCTTTGTGCGCCGTCGGCTCTATGTCACCAACGTGGCGGGCACTTGGGCAACGGTTTTCACCAGCTTTGTGTTGTCGTCTTTGTTGATCCTTGGCTGGGGCTATAACATTGAATTTGCACAGGCTCTTGCGCTGCTGGGGACACCGATGACACTGGTCGGCTATCTGTCGCACCGCGCGGCTGCACGGATCGACGGGCAGGGGCTGCGCGGCGCTGATCTGCGCAAGGTGCTGACCCGCCTGCGGATGACCATTCAGGCGATTGGCATGGTGTCGATTTTCGTGACCTCTGTCTGGGGGATTTATGTCAATCTGGTGCGCCATCTCGACAACGACCTGTTCAAAGTAGAAGAGATTGAGCCCACCGATGGCTAACCCCAATACCCTGACTTTAGGCGGCGCGCCCGAAGGTTTTGACGCCCAGCTGATCCTGCGCGAGATTGAAAAATCCGGCCAGCCCGTGGTCCATGTGGCCCGCGATGACAAACGCATGGCGGCGATGCAGGCCGCGCTGCGGTTTTTTGCGCCGGATATGCCGGTGCTGCTGTTTCCCGGCTGGGATTGCCTGCCCTATGACCGCGTCAGCCCCAACGCGGATATTTCTGCCGCCCGCATGGCGACCTTGGCCGCGCTGGTGCATGGCGCGCCGAAACAGTTTGTGCTGCTGACCACCATCAGCGCCGCGATGCAGCGGGTGCCTGCGCGCGAGGTTCTGCGCGAGGCTGCCTTTACCGCCCGCGTCGATGGTCAGGTGGATGAGGCTGCGCTGCGCGGCTTCCTTGTGCGGATGGGGTTCACGCAATCACCAACGGTGATGGAGCCGGGCGATTATGCGGTGCGCGGTGGCATCATCGATATCTTCCCCCCAGGGGACAGCGGGCCGGTGCGTTTGGATCTGTTTGGCGATGTACTGGACGGCGCACGCCGTTTTGATCCCGTCAGCCAGCGCACAATTGAAAAGCTGGAGGTGGTCGAACTGGCCCCTGTGTCAGAGGTTATTCTGGACGAGGCCGCGATCCGCCGGTTCCGTCAGAACTACCGCATCGAATTTGGCGCCGCGCGCACCGATGATCCGCTGTATGAGGCGGTGAGCGCAGGGCGCAAACATCAGGGCATCGAACACTGGCTGCCGTTCTTTCATGAACGCCTTGAGGTGCTGTTTGACTACCTGCCTGATGCCAGCGTCAGCCTGGATGATCAGGTGACGCCCGCGCGCCTGAGCCGGTTTGAGAGCATCGAAGACCAATACGAAACCCGCCGTCATGCGATGACGCAGAAGGGGCGGATGGACAGTGTCTACAAACCGATCCCGCCTGCGCTGATGTATCTGGATGACGCGGGCTGGGAGGGCGCGGTTCAGGGCCGCCGCCTGATCCAACTGCACCCGTTGGCGCAGGCCTCTGGCCCCGGTGTGGCGGATGCGGGCGGGCGCATTGGGCGCAACTTCTCCCCCGAACGGCAGCTGGAAAACGTCAACCTGTTTGAGGCGCTGGCCGATCACATCCGCGCCCGTATGGAAAAGGGTCCGGTGCTGGTTGCCTCCTACTCCGAAGGGGCGCGGGAACGGCTTGAGGGGCTGTTGGAGGATGAGGATCTGATCGGCGCCGTGTCCGTGCGCGATGTGCGCGGCATAGGCAAACACGGGCTGCATCTGGCGGTCTGGCCGCTGGAACACGGGTTTGAAACGCCGGATATGACGGTCATTTCCGAACAGGACGTGCTGGGCGACCGCCTGATCCGCAAACCGCAAAAGAAACGGCGCGCGGAAAACTTCCTGACGGAAACGCAATCGCTGACACCGGGCGATCTGGTGGTGCATGTGGATCACGGCATCGGTCGCTATCGCGGCCTAGAGGTGGTACGCGCAGCCGGTGCGGCGCATGAATGTATCCTGCTTGAGTATGCCGAAGAGGCCAAGCTGTACCTACCGGTCGAAAACATCGAACTGCTGACCAAATACGGCCACGACGAAGGCCTGCTGGACCGGCTGGGCGGTGGCGCATGGCAGGCCAAGAAGGCCAAGCTAAAGGAACGCATCCGCGAAATGGCGGATCGTCTGATCCGCGTCGCGGCAGAACGTGAACTGCGCAAAGCGCCTATTCTGGAACCCCAGCACCATGCGTGGGAGGCGTTCAGCGCCCGTTTTCCCTATCAGGAAACCGATGACCAGCTGAACGCGATTGAGGATGTGCTGGGCGATCTGACCTCGGGCCGGCCAATGGATCGCCTGATCTGCGGCGACGTGGGGTTTGGCAAGACCGAGGTGGCGATGCGCGCCGCCTTTATCGCGGCGATGTCGGGCATGCAGGTGGCGATTGTGGCCCCAACGACGCTGCTGGCGCGGCAACATTACAAAAGTTTCGCCGACCGCTTCCGTGGCTTCCCCCTAGAGGTGCGGTCGCTGTCGCGGTTCGTGACGGGCAAAGAGGCATCCCTGACCCGTGATGGTCTGTCGCGCGGCACCGTGGATGTGGTGGTGGGCACCCATGCGCTCTTGGCGAAGAACATCAAATTCAAAAACCTTGGCCTGCTGATTATTGACGAGGAACAGCATTTCGGCGTTGCCCACAAGGAACGGCTGAAACAGCTGCGCAGCGACATCCATGTGCTGACGCTGACCGCCACCCCGATCCCGCGCACGCTGCAACTGTCGCTGTCGGGCGTGCGCGATCTGTCTATCATCGGCACGCCGCCGGTCGACCGCCTGTCGATCCGCACCTACGTCAGCGAATTTGACGGTGTCACCGTGCGCGAGGCCTTGCTGCGCGAACATTATCGCGGCGGGCAAAGTTTCTACGTGGTGCCGCGCCTATCCGACCTGCCGGAAATTGAAGAGTTCCTGCGCACCCAAGTGCCAGAGGTCAGCTATATCACCGCCCATGGCCAGATGGCAGCGGGCGAGTTGGATGACCGCATGAACGCCTTTTATGACGGCAAGTACGACGTGCTACTGGCCACCACGATTGTCGAATCCGGCCTCGACATTCCCACCGCCAACACCATGGTCGTGCACCGCGCCGATATGTTCGGCCTGGCGCAGCTTTACCAGATCCGTGGCCGTGTGGGCCGCTCCAAAACCCGCGCCTATGCCTATCTGACCACCAAACCGCGCCAGAAACTGACCGCGACGGCGGAAAAACGTCTGCGCGTTCTGGGATCGCTCGACACTCTGGGGGCAGGGTTCACGCTGGCGTCCCAAGACCTCGACATTCGTGGCGCGGGGAATTTGCTGGGCGAAGAGCAGTCCGGCCAGATGCGCGATGTGGGTTATGAGCTGTACCAGTCGATGCTGGAAGAGGCGATTGCCAAGATCAAAGCAGGTGAGCTGGAAGGTCTGAGTGATGGCGACGATCAATGGGCGCCGCAGATCAATCTGGGCGTGCCGGTGCTGATCCCCGACACCTATGTGCCCGATCTGGACGTGCGACTGGGATTGTATAGGCGCCTCAGCAGCTTGTCAGGCAAAGTTGAACTGGAAGGTTTCGCCGCCGAACTGATCGACCGTTTCGGCAAACTGCCCAAAGAGGTGAACACCTTGATGCTGATCGTGCGGATCAAAGAGATGTGCAAAAAGGCCGGCATCGCCAAACTCGACGGCGGACCAAAGGGCGCGACGATCCAGTTCCACAACGATAAATTCGCCTCGCCCCAGGGGCTCGTCGAATACATTCAGGGTCAAAACGGTCTGGCCAAAGTCAAAGACAACAAGATCGTCGTGCGTCGGGATTGGAAATCAGACGGCGACAAGATCAAAGGTGCCTTCGCCATCGCCCGCGATCTGGCCGCCAAGGTGATCGAGGAAAAGAAGCGCCTGAAAGCCAAGGCAAAAACCTAACGTGCTGCCTATTCATTGCCCCCGATCCAAAGCGCGGGGGCAATGAAGGTACACCATATAGCTGCCACCGCGTTACGCGTCAGCGCGGCATCACGTCCAAAAACGCTTTCACTCTCGGCGCAATCCAATCCAGCAACGAAGGCGCCCCGTAGGCGATTTTGCCGCCAACCTTTTCGCGGAAAACGTCATAGGTCACGTTGTATTTCGGCCAGCTACCACCGTTAGAGGCAAGGTTCTGGTTCGGCGCCTGAAAGCGGTCCAGCGATTTGGCGAATACGGCATCAGGCGTTTCGTTTGCCTCAAACTCCTGCCAGATCGCCAGCATCTCAGCCCCTTGCGCATCCGGCAGCAGGCCAAAGATGCGGCGCGCGGCCTCTAGCTCTTCGGCCTCTTTTGCACTGGCGTCATAGTCGCCAAAAATCGGATGGTCGCCTGCATCAATCTCCACCAGATCGTGCAGCAACAGCATGGTGATCACGCGGTCCACATTGATTGCATGCGGTGCATGTTCGGCCAGGATCAGCGCGTAAAGCGCCAGATGCCAGCTGTGTTCAGCCGAGTTTTCAAAGCGCGATCCGCCCGCAATGTAAGTAGCACGATAAACAGGTTTCAGGCGGTCGCAGTCGTTGAGGAAGGCGATGCGTTTGGCCAGATCCCCGTTCGGTGCGTGCGTGCCATCCAGCGCGGCGCGGACATGGGCGAACATCTCTGGCCAGTCTTTGTGCAGGTTTTTGGCGCGGCCAGATGCCAGATTATCCTCAACCACCTGCACGTGATCGGGCAGGGGCGCGGCGGGGGCGGCCGCCTGCAACATCGGTTGAACGTGATCCATCCGTTTTGCCCCGCGGGCGCTAGCGGTTTTGCCTGCCTCAAATTCATCCCACAGCGCGCGCATCTCTGCGGCCTGATCCTCGGGCAGCAGGCCAAACAGGCGGGTTGCGGCGGCGGCCTCTGCCTGCGCCACGGCATCGGCATCATGGTCCAGATGGATTGGGTGGTCGCCCGCGTCAATCTCTACCAGATCGTGCAGCAGGATCATCTTGATCGCCTTGAGTCGGTCGGTGTGATCGCGCAGCTCAGGGATGTCCATCACCAGCGCATAGAGGGCAACGTGCCAGCTGTGTTCGGCGGAATTTTCCGGCCGGGACAGATCCTGCAGCGCCGATTGACGGTCCACCTGTTTCAATTTGCAGGCCTCATTCAGGAAGGCCATCTGGGCATCAAGGCGGGGAGTGTTGGTCATGATCTTTGGATCCATTTCGGGATGTAAGCGCCTGCAAGAGCGAGGGTAATACCTGCAAGCGTCAAGAATGTCAGCGTGTAAAACCCGCCAGTTCCGGTCGGGTCGCAGCCGTGTTCAGAGGAGGGTGGCAACAGGGTGAATAGGGACAATCCCGCAAACACCGAATAGGCGATCAGCAGGGGCCGTCGCGGGTGACGCAGCCAGTAGGTGGCAAAGGCGATCCCAGCACCGAAATGCAGGACAAACAGCATCGGATGGCCAAAGGGCGGCGTCAGGGTTTCGAGGATCACGAGCATCAGCTCTCCCTCTGCCCAGATAGACGGCAGTGGTGGGCGATCGGTGCCCACATGCGCGTAGCAATGGAACCAGTCGCGTTCACCTAGGGCCAGCAGGAAGGACAGGCCAAAGCCTGTCAGCAGGAAAAGAAAAAGGGCCTCGACGGCCCTCATCCTTTTTGCGCTTTCTGTGCGGATGCTTTCTGTTCTGACAGAAATCCTTTGAGTTTGTCCTGCAGGAACCCGCGGGCGCGTTTTTCGGCCAATCGCACGCGCACGGCGGTCATAAACGCCTCTTGCGTGGTTTGGGAAGAGGCCCCCAGTTGTTTGGAGACCTCCTCGATCAGCCGTTCATCGCCCATCGCCTCGGCCGCCTCAATGGTGTCCTTGGCCAGCGCGTCTGCCAGATCCTCGGTGACGCCCATTAGCGGGTGTTCTCTGTCAGGCGGCGTTTCACGTAATCGTTGACGCTGCCCACCATGGTGTCCATGTGTTCCTGACGTTCGTAGAAGTGACCGGCACCCTCGATCTGTTCGTGGGTGATGGTGATGCCCTTCTGTTCGTGCAGTTTGCCCACCAGTGTTTCGGTGTCAGACGGCGGCGCAACGCGGTCGGCGGTGCCGTTGATGATCAGACCGGACGAGGGGCAGGGCGCCAGGAACGAAAAGTCGTACATATTCGCAGGCGGCGAAACAGAGATGAAGCCGGTGATTTCCGGACGACGCATCAGCAGTTGCATGCCAATCCACGCCCCAAAGCTAAAGCCCGCGACCCAGCAATGTTTGGAGTTGGAGTTCATTGACTGCAGGTAATCCAGTGCGGATGCCGCATCAGACAGTTCGCCCACGCCTTGGTCATATTCACCCTGACTGCGCCCAACACCACGGAAGTTAAACCGCAACACGGTGAAACCCATGTTATAGAAGGCGTAGTGCAGGTTGTAGACAACCTTGTTGTTCATGGTTCCGCCAAACTGCGGATGCGGGTGCAGGACGATGGCGATGGGTGCGTCGCGGTCTTTCTGCGGGTGATAACGGCCTTCTAGGCGGCCTTCCGGACCGGGAAAAATGACCTCGGGCATGTGTCGCCTGTCTCCTCTAGCGTATTTGCGCGTCTTTCGTCGGTGAATGCGACGGGTTATTCTTGACGAATTCCGTCGATCACTTTAGAACAATTCTAAATTGCCACCTCTTGCAGTGGGTGGCTGCAAGCGAGATAAGCCCTGCAAGCCCTATCGTCAATCTTGTTCGCGAAGGAACCTAAGTCGTGAAGCTAAGTACAAAAGGCCGTTACGCCATGGTGGCGCTTGCAGATATCGCGCTGCAGCCCAGCGATGCGCTGGTTTCCCTTGGCGAAATCTCGAAACGGCAGGATATTTCACTGCCGTATCTGGAACAGTTGTTTGTGAAATTGCGCCGTGCGGGCTTGGTCGAATCTGTGCGTGGTCCGGGGGGCGGGTATCGTCTGGCGAAATCCACCCATGAAATCCGCGTGGTTGAGGTGCTGTCGGCTGTCGATGAAACCGTGGATGCGATGCACAAAGGGGCAGGGGCGTCCGGTGCGCTGTCTGGATCCAAGGCGCAGTCAGTGACCAACCGCCTGTGGCAGAGCCTTTCGGCGCATGTCTACGTGTTCCTGCATCAGGCGCGCCTGTCTGATGTGATCAGCAACGGTTTGGCTCCCTGTCCGGCAGTGCCGGATTTGTTTGCCGTGGTGGATGAGGATTAAGGCGTGAAACGCACCTATCTGGATCATAACGCCACCACCCCGCTGCGTGCCGAGGCGCGTGAGGCGATGATTGCCGCGATGGACACATTCGGTAATCCGTCGTCGGTGCATGGTGAAGGCCGCGCTGCCAAATCGCTGGTGGAAAAGGCGCGGGCGCAGGTCGCGTCGGCCCTTGGGGCGGATGGTGCAGATGTGATCTTTACCTCCTCCGCGACAGAGGCGGCAGCGCTGTTTTGTGCAGGGCGCGGTTATGCGGGCTGTGATCTGGAACATGATGCAGTGGGCGCATGGATCACGCCCGATCTGGCGGTAGATGAGAACGGCATTGCGACGATCACCGATCCTGCCAATACCGTGCTGCAACTGGCCAATTCCGAAACCGGCGTGTTGCAATCCCTGCCAGAGGGGCTGGCGATGTCGGACATGACGCAGGCCTTCGGCAAGGTGGCGCTGGCGTTCAACTGGTCCGGCGCAACGGCGGCGATCATTTCGGCCCATAAACTGGGCGGTCCCAAGGGGATCGGCGCGCTGGTGATCAAACGCGGCACCGATGTGCCTGCGCAGCTAAAAGGCGGCGGTCAGGAAATGGGGCGTCGTGCAGGCACCGAAAACCTGATCGGTATCGCCGGTTTTGGCGCTGCGGCAGAGGCGGCAGCACGTGATCTGGCGGACGGCAAATGGGACGAGGTGGCGCGCCTGCGCGATTTGCTGGAAACCACCATTGCAGCCGCCGCACCCGACACTATTTTTATCGGACAGGGCGCCAAGCGCCTGCCCAACACCAGTTGTTTCGCCACCCCCGGATGGAAGGGCGAAACACAGGTGATGCAGATGGATCTGGCGGGCTTTGCCATCAGCGCAGGATCGGCCTGCAGCTCGGGCAAGGTGCGCGCCAGCAAGGTTTTGACCGCCATGGGATATGGCGAAGACGTCGCCAGTTCCGCGATCCGCGTATCGCTGGGGCTGGAGACAACAGAAGATGACGTTTTGCGCTTTGCCAAGGCTTGGCTGCAAAAACAACAGAAATTCCACGCCCGCGCGGCGTGATAGGGACGCGAACAGGAGAATAGACATGGCTGCTTTGGATAATGCCGACGGCATGGATCAGGTCAAAGAAGGTGTCGATCAGGAAACCGTAGATGCCGTACGCGAAGTGGGCGGTGCCTATAAGTACGGTTGGGAAACCGAGATCGAGATGGAATATGCCCCCAAAGGGCTGAACACCGACATTGTTAAACTGATCTCGGAAAAGAACGACGAACCCGAATGGATGACCGAATGGCGTCTGCAGGCGTTTGAACGTTGGGGTCAGATGGATGAACCCGACTGGGCGATGGTGAACTACCCTGAAATCGACTTTCAGGATCAGTACTACTATGCCCGCCCCAAATCCATGGAAGAAAAGCCCAAGTCGCTGGACGACGTGGATCCCAAGCTGCTGGAAACCTATTCCAAACTGGGCATCCCGCTGAAGGAACAGATGATCCTTGCCGGTGTTGAAGGCGCGGAAAACGCCCCGTCTGAGGGCCGCAAGGTTGCAGTTGACGCGGTGTTTGACTCCGTCTCCGTCGGCACCACTTTTCAGGCGGAACTGGAAAAGGCAGGGGTTATCTTCTGCTCCATCTCCGAGGCGATCAAAAAGCATCCTGAGCTGGTCAAAAAATACCTCGGCACCGTGGTGCCGATGACCGATAACTTCTACGCGACGCTGAACACCGCCGTCTTCTCGGACGGGTCGTTTGTGTATATCCCGCCGGGTGTACGTTGCCCGATGGAACTCAGCACCTATTTCCGCATCAACGCGGAAAACACCGGTCAGTTTGAACGCACCCTGATCATCGCAGACAAGGGCAGCTACGTGTCCTATCTGGAAGGCTGCACCGCGCCCCAGCGTGACACCGCACAGCTGCACGCCGCTGTGGTGGAAATCATCGTCGAAGAAGACGCCGAAGTGAAATACTCCACCGTTCAGAACTGGTACCCCGGTGACGAAAACGGCAAGGGCGGCATCTACAACTTCGTCACCAAACGCGCCGACTGCCGTGGTGCCCGTTCCAAGGTGATGTGGACGCAGGTAGAAACCGGCTCTGCCGTGACGTGGAAATACCCCTCCTGCATCCTGCGCGGTGACGACAGCCAGGGCGAGTTCTACTCGATCGCGATTGCCAACAACATGCAGCAGGCCGACACTGGCACGAAAATGGTGCATCTGGGCAAAAACACCAAGTCGCGGATCGTGTCCAAAGGCATCTCTGCCGGTAAGGCGCAGAACACCTACCGTGGTCTGGTGTCGATGCACCCCAAAGCCAAGGATGGCCGCAACTACACCCAGTGTGACAGCCTGCTGATCGGCGACAAATGCGGCGCCCATACGGTTCCGTATATTGAGGTCAAGAACAACTCGGCCCGTGTGGAGCATGAGGCCACCACATCGAAGGTGGACGATGAACAGCTGTTCTACTGCCGCCAGCGTGGCATGGACGAAGAAGAGGCGGTGGCGCTGGTGGTAAACGGCTTCTGTAAAGAAGTGCTGCAAGCCCTGCCGATGGAGTTCGCGATGGAAGCCCAGCAGCTGGTCGCCATCTCTCTGGAAGGGTCCGTGGGGTAAAAAATGCAAAGCGAAGAAGCCAAAGCAGAGGTCAAAAGGTTCGAAGAGAATGTGCGTGAAAGTGTGCGCTTCGTTCTGTTGATTGCCTTTCTGCGGCGGTTTGCGAAGCCTCTGCTTAGCTTCTTCGGCCTTTGCATTGTCAGTGCTTACACCGTTAACGGATTTTGGGCGGGGCTGGTCAGCCTTTTGGTTTTTTCAGGACCAATCGCACTCATCCTTTGGGTCAGCTTTGACCAGATCAAAAAGGTGGTGATGTTTTGGAACAGCTAACCCCGACAACCGCAACATCGTTGAGCAAGTTACTAGGTGAGGAAATGAAATGATCGTCACAACCACAAACTCGATCGAAGGACGCAAGGTTGCCGACTACCGCGGCATCGTTGTGGGTGAGGCAATCGTCGGCGCGAACATCGTGCGGGATTTCTTTGCCGGCATCACCGACATCGTCGGCGGCCGTTCCGGCGCCTATGAAAGCAAGCTGCAGGATGCCCGCGACACGGCCCTGCGCGAGCTGGAAGAGCGCGCGGCGGTCAAAGGCGCGAATGCGGTCATCGGCGTTGACCTCGACTACGAAGTGGTGGGGGAGTCGATGATGATGGTATCGGCATCTGGCACAGCAGTGGTGCTGGACTGATGCTGCGGGGCCTCTTGTCTGCGACCACCACCGGGCTGTTCTGTTCTGGTTTTGCGTTTTTCGTCAGCCAGATTTCCCCCATGCTCAACAACTCACAAATTCTGGCGACCAGTTTCGTCAGCGGCTTTCTTGGGTCCGTTGTGGCCCAAATGATCATCAGAAAATAACCGCCTGCGCGAGGCGATACGAGGAATAGAAAATGTTGGAAATCAAAAACCTGCAGGTCAAACTTGAAGAAGAAGACAAGCAGATCATCAAAGGTCTGGACCTGACCGTCGAAACCGGCAAAGTCCACGCCATCATGGGCCCCAATGGCTCGGGCAAATCCACCCTGTCCTATGTGCTGTCGGGCAAAGACGGCTATGAGGTCACCGGTGGTGAAGCGCTGCTGGACGGCGAAGACATTCTGGACATGGAACCCGAAGAGCGCGCCGCCGCTGGCCTGTTTCTGGCGTTCCAGTACCCTGTTGAGATCCCCGGCGTGGGCAACATGACCTTCCTGCGCACCGCTGTGAACGCACAGCGCAAAGCACGCGGTGAGGAAGAAATGTCCTCGACCGAGTTCCTGAAAGTGGTGCGCGAGCGGGCGAAAACCCTGAAGATCGACGCCGACATGCTGAAACGTCCGGTGAACGTCGGCTTCTCCGGCGGTGAGAAGAAGCGGAACGAAATTCTGCAAATGGCGATGCTGGAACCCAAGATGTGCATCTTGGACGAAACCGACTCTGGCCTTGATGTAGACGCGATGAAACTGGTGGCCGAAGGGGTGAACGCCCTGCGTGCCGAAGGCCGCTCTTTCCTGGTGATCACCCACTACCAGCGTCTGCTGGACCACATCAAACCCGATGTTGTCCACATTCTGGCCAACGGTCGTATCGTGAAAACCGGCGGCCCCGAGCTGGCACTGGAAGTTGAGAAAAACGGCTACGCCGACATTCTGGCGGAGGTGGCATAATGGCGCTGCCGCAAACCAAACTGGACGCAACTGACGCGCGCCTGAGCGCGCTGTCGCTGCCCGCTGGCCCCGCGTGGCTGGTTGAGGCGCGTGAAACCGCGCTGGCGCGTGTGCAGGCGATGGGCCTGCCGTCGCGCCGCGATGAATACTGGAAATACACCCGCCCCGACACGCTGGTGCAGGCCGACCCCGTGCCTGCCGCGCTGTTTGATGGTGGTGAGGCGCCGGTGTTTGACGGTATCGACGCTCTGCAGATCGTTTTTGTTGACGGTGTTTTTGATGCCGACGCCAGCGATGACCTGACCGGCGAAGGTCTGGAAATCACCCGTCTGGCCGATGCGCCTGACATTCACTGGGCCAAGGATCTGTACGGTCAGCTGGAAACCAACGGTCAAAAACCTGTTGAACGCCCGCTGGCGGCGCTGAACAGTGCTTTTGCCACTGACGGTGTGCTGATCCGTGTGACCGCGCCTGTGTCGCGTCCGGTAAACCTCAGCTACGTGCATCGCAATGAAACCTCGGACGCGATCCTGCACCATGTTGTAAAGCTGGAAGAGGGCGCCGCCCTGACCCTGCTTGAAAACGGTCCCGCTGCGGCCCGTTTCAACAAGGTGATGGAGGTTGAGGTGGCCGATAACGCCAGCTTTAACCACGTCCGTGCGCAGGGCCGTGACCATGAACGCCGTGCGGCAACGCATATCTTTACCCGTCTGGGCACCGAAAGCGCGTTCAAATCCTTCACCCTGACCGCAAACGGTGTGATGACCCGCAACGAATGCGTGATCGAGCTGACCGGTGACGACGCCATTGCACACGTTGCAGGCGCCTGCATGGGTGACGGCAAGGATTTCCACCACGACGACACCGTGTTCATCACCCATGACGCCCTGCGCTGCGAAAGCCGACAGGTGTTCAAAAAGGTGCTGCGCAACGGTGCAACCGGCGTGTTCCAGGGCAAGATTCTGGTGAAGGAAGGCGCGCAGAAAACCGACGGTTATCAGATCAGCCAGTCGATGCTCTTGGACGATGACAGTCAGTTCCTCGCCAAGCCCGAGCTGGAGATTTACGCCGACGACGTGGCCTGTTCGCATGGCTCCACCACCGGTGCGATTGATGAAACTGCGCTGTTTTATCTGAAATCGCGCGGTGTGCCGACCGATCAGGCAACGGATCTGTTGGTTCTGGCCTTCCTCGCGGAAGCGGTGGAAGAGATCGAAGCCGAAGAGCTGCGTGATGAAATCACCGCACGCCTGCAAGGCTGGCTGGAGCGTCGTCGCGCCTAATGTCTGTGACCCGCGATATCGTGGCCACCTACCGGGGGCCGGGCCGTGTATTGGCCCGGCGTCTGGCGATGGGGGAACGCGAAGACCGCGCCCTAGCCATTGTGATGGCGGGGTGCTTCATCGTTTTTGTGGCCCAGTGGCCGCGTCTGGCCCGTGAGGCGCACCTGAACGGGGATGAGCTGAACATGCTCCTCGGCTCCACGCTGTTGGCGTGGGTGTTCATGATGCCGCTGTTTCTTTACGTGATGGCGTGGATCGTACATCTGGTGGCGCGTGCTGCCCGGGGTAAGGCCAGCGGCTTTGGGTCGCGTCTGGCGCTGTTCTGGGCGCTCTTGGCGTCAAGCCCGTTGGTGCTATTTCACGGCATGGTGGCGGGGTTTATCGGCCCGTCTGTGATCTTGGACATTGTCGGTGCGATCTGGTTGGGGCTATTTGCATGGTTCTGGCTGGGCGGTCTGGCAAAGATTCATTGGGGTCGGCAAGGTGACTGACGTACTGAAGCAGTTATTGATTGACACCCTGCGCGATCCGCGTGGTGCGGCAGCCAAGGTGTTGGCGATCCCGCTGTCGGCACAGGTGTGGTGGCTGATTTTGGCCATCGTTGTGGCGTTGAACGCGGTGATTTACGGCGTGTTTCTGTCGTTTCAGGCTCCGATCGGAGTGCTGCCGTTGGTGACGAACAACCCCTTTGGCTACGCCTTGGCCACCGGCGGCATGTTTGTCGCATTGGTGATGATGTTTCACTGGATCGGTGGCTGGATGGGCGGCAAGGGCACGCTGCGTGATACCCTTGCCATTGTTAGCTGGCTGCATGCAGTGCAGCTGGTGGTGTTGACCGTGCTGAGCCTGCTGGGGCTGGTTCTGGGTGGGCTCGCCTCGATGCTGAGCCTTGGCTTTTCGGTCTATTTCTTCTGGATGTTGATGTGTTTCCTGAAAGAAGCACACCAGCTTAACTCCCTCGGTCAGAGCTTCCTGTTGATGGTGTTCGGCCATATCGGCGCTGTCTTGGCGCTGTCTTTCTTGCTGGTACTAGCCGGCGTTTCCCCTGTAGGACCTGTCTGATGTACGACGTCACAAAAATCCGTGCCGACTTCCCGATCCTGTCGCGTGAGGTGAACGGCAAACCGCTGACCTATCTGGACAACGGCGCTTCGGCGCAGAAACCGCAGGTGGTGATTGACGCAATCACCAAGGCTTATGCCGAAGAATATGCCAATGTTCACCGTGGCTTGCACTATCTTTCTAATCTGGCAACAGAGAAGTACGAAGGCGTGCGCGGCATCATCGCCCGTTTTCTGGGGGTGAGCGATGAGGACGAAATCGTCCTCAACTCCGGCACCACCGAAGGCATCAATATGGTCGCCTACGGCTGGGCCATGCCACGTATGCAGGCAGGCGATGAAATCATCCTGTCCGTCATGGAACACCACGCCAACATCGTGCCGTGGCATTTCCTGCGCGAACGTCAGGGTGTGGTGATCAAATGGGTGGACACCGATGCCTCTGGTAATCTGGACCCGCAAAAGGTGCTGGATGCGATCACGCCGAAAACCAAACTGATCGCCGTCACGCAGTGTTCCAACGTGTTGGGCACCGTGGTTGATGTGAAAGCGATCTGCGACGGTGCGCGCGCCAAGGGCGTGCCGGTGCTGGTCGACGGATCGCAAGGTGCGGTGCATATGCCGGTAAACGTCGAGGACATCGGTTGTGATTTCTACGCCATCACCGGTCACAAGCTTTACGGCCCCTCAGGGTCCGGCGCGATCTACGTGAAGAAGGAACGCATGGCCGAAATGCGCCCCTTCCTTGGCGGTGGCGACATGATCAAAGAGGTCAGCAAAGAGGCGGTGATCTACAACGATCCGCCGATGAAGTTTGAGGCCGGAACCCCCGGCATCGTGCAAACCATCGGTCTGGGCGTTGCGCTTAACTACATGATGGATGTGGGGATGGAGGCGATTGCCGCCCATGAGGCGGATCTGGCGTCTTATGCCAGTGAACGCCTCAGCGGTCTGAACTGGCTGCACCTGCAGGGCAGGGCGGCTGGCAAGGCGGCGATCTTCTCCTTCACCATGGCGGGGGCGGCGCATGCGCATGACATCTCCACCATCCTCGACAAAAAGGGCGTTGCCGTGCGCGCAGGCCACCACTGCGCCGGTCCACTGATGGAGCATCTGGGCGTTTCGGCCACCTGCCGCGCCTCCTTTGCGATGTACAACACCCGCGAAGAGGTCGACACCTTGGTCGACGCGCTGGAACTGGCCAACGATCTGTTCGGCTAAGCCACTTAAACATCTGTGGTCCGGTGACAAAAAAACCTGTCACCGGACCGCGTTACCGATTGCACCCCGTTTTGCCATGCGGTAATCAGACCTCAGGCACCCATAGCTCAGCTGGATAGAGCGCTGCCCTCCGAAGGCAGAGGCCTCAGGTTCGAATCCTGATGGGTGCGCCACTTTCCCAAAAAACCTCTTTTATTCGTCAAACGTCGCTCTCGGCTGGCACCAATGTTGCAGAATGCGCAGGGTATACAGCCAGATGGCCATATTGATCCGTCGAAAATATCGGAGCATTATCAATTCAAACGCAGCCTAGCATCATGCTGTTCACCCTAGACAAAAACTGGACCGCTTTGCCGCACCACCCATCGTCGCACGCCGGATCGAGACCACCATGGCCGCATTAATCCATTTCGCTCATCCACTAGAATTGGTGTTTATCCGATACGAGGGCCACCACACCGCTCAGGATGCGGATCGGATCTATGATGCGTTGGAGGGCACACTCTCCGAGGCGCCGTATTCCAAGTTTTTTGTCGATCTGTCGGGCGTTACATCGTCAGCACTCTGCCCAGATGACCTGCGACACTTGCAGCGGCGCCTGACCGTCTGCGCCAGCGCACGGCGTCAGCAGGGGCCGTCACCGCTGATGATGGCCTATTTTGCTCCAACCGCCCCGGCGCAACAAGTCGGGCGGATTTGCACGGGTCGTTGGAATCTGCATCCAGATTTCATTTCCGCGACCTCGCACCTACGCCAAGATTGCGCAATCCTGTTGAACGTACCCGAGGCGGCGTTGGCAGAACTTGATACGCTGCCATATCAGCCCGTCTAGTCGCCCAGCAGGTCACTTGGTAAATCGGCAGACAAAAGAAAACCCGCCATTTGGCGGGTTTTTAAATGCGCATGGCAGGGTCGGCGGGCCGAGTTACCGGCCCCAGGTCCGCACAGGACCACAATCCATATGGACAAAGTTTGACCGCGAATAGCGCCCGACACCACCTGCGCGGCAGATCGATGCGGCCTCGGCCATTTGCGAAACGGAACGCGATTGCAAACGCAGGTCCGCAGCTTGACCTTTCATATGAAGAGAGTTCTTGGCAACGCCGCGCGATTTCGACCGCAGCATGGCATTGGTGTTGGGTGAACGGTAGCCAGAGAGCAGCATATAAGGTTCACTGACGTCCATCAGGTTATGCGCTGCAGCCATGATGTCGATGTTGCGGCGGTCGATGTTGATCACGCCGTTGGTCCGCCAATCGCGCATGAAGTAGTTCACTTCTTTCAGCGCGTCTTTGATGTATTCGCCTTCGATCCAGTAGATCATGTCCAGGCTTTCGCCAGTGCGGCCAGAATACATTTTGATGCGGCGAATGTCGCCAGAGCCACGCAGGAACCCTGCGGCCTTGGAGAATGTTGGTGCTGCGGTCACGGTTGTTGCCGCAAACGCGCCGAGGATCGCCCGCCGCGTCAAAGTCATCTTCGTCATGTTAGCGCCCGTCCTGTCGCTTACCTGTGTTGCCCGCGATGTTACGCGAGACCTGCCATCTCATCCCCAGATGCAGGCGCTATAATACATACAAGTTCCATTCCACCAAGGCGGAACTGGCGCGTTTTTTTTGACAAGTGCTATTTAGGCGGTTTTTTGCGCAACTTTTTGTTATCTGCTTTTGACAGCAAACTGGGTTATGCTGAATCCAAACGGTTTTTTGGCACATTCTCCGGCTGGCCAAGGCGCAACAGTGATCCGTAGAAACACCACAGAACGGCACTAAACCCTATTTGTGAATGGACAGTCGGTCGAAAAAACGCCAAGGACGAACAGAGATATTAACACTTTAAAGAAAGAGACGTGCGCGCATGCTGTCGGTACCTCGTTCTGGCTTTTCCAATTTGAAACTTTCGATGATGAACCTGTCTGGATTGATGAAACCCCGTATGACCCTCGCAGCTCTGGCTGCATGTGTGGTCTTGGCGCATGTCCCAGGCCAGGCGCAGGCGCAGGTGACAGCGTTCAAACAGGCGATTGCAGAACACGCCTCTGACGACCGCGAACTGGCGCGGTTTTATCGTGAAAACGGGTTCTCCGCGATCTGGACCGGCGAAGATGACAGCCATCTGGCGCGTCGTCAGGCCTTGCTGAGCGCACTGGCCAATGCCGCCAGCCATGGTCTGCCGACCGCGCGCTATGATGTGGATGGGCTGATGGCTCAGATGCGGAATGCAAAAACACCGCGCGATTTGGGGCAGGTGGATGTGGCGCTGTCCAAGGCATACCTGCAGTACGCCCGCGATGTTGAATACGGCCTGCTGGAGCCGCGCAAGGTTAACAAAGAGATTGCACGTAAATCTCAAAGCCGCGACGGTGTTGAATATCTCACCCGCCTGATCGACGGCAAACCGGCTCAGGTGATGAAAACACTGCCGCCAAGCACCCCTGAATACCCCCGTCTGCGCAAAGAGATGCTGCGCCTGCAGGCCGTCATCGAAGCAGGCGGCTGGGGCGAAACCGTGCCCGGCAAGAAGCTGGAGCCGGGCGACAAAGGCGATGCGATCGTCAAGCTGCGCAACCGCCTGATTGCGCTGGGGTATCTGGATCGTTCTTCCAGCCGCCGCTACGACAGCCGCATTCAGGCGGCGGTGCAGCAGTTTCAGGCGGACCATGGCTTGGCAGAGGATGGCGTTGCAGGCGCCACCACCCTGCAAGAGCTGAACGTCGCCCCTGAAAAACGCCTGCAATCTGTATTGGTTGCGATGGAACGGGAACGCTGGACCAACTTTGAACGTGGGGAACGTCATGTTTGGGTGAACCTCACGGATTACACCGCCAAGATCATGGATGATGGCAAGGTGACCTTCGAAACCCGTTCTGTCGTAGGCGCACGCGATTCAGATCGCCGTAGCCCAGAATTCAGCGACGAGATGGAGCATATGGTGATCAACCCCACCTGGAACGTGCCCCGCTCGATCGCGGTCAAGGAATACCTGCCGCAGCTGAAGAAGAACCCGAACGCCGTTGGCCACCTGAAACTCATCGACGGCTCTGGTCGTGTGGTCAGCCGCGAAGGGGCGGATTTCACCCAGTTTACGGCCAAGAACTTTCCGTTTGATATCAAACAGCCGCCGTCGCGCCGCAATGCGCTGGGTCTGGTAAAGTTCATGTTCCCGAACCGCCACAACATTTACCTGCACGACACGCCACAAAAGGCGCTGTTCGCCCGCGAAACCCGTGCCTATAGCCACGGCTGCATCCGTCTGGCGCAACCGTTTGAATTTGGCTACGCGCTGCTGGCCAAGCAGACCAGCCAGCCAAAGAAGGTGTTCCACCGCTATCTGGACACCGGCCGCGAGAGCCAGGTTGATCTTGAACAGCACGTTCCGGTGCATATCGTTTATCGCACCGCCGTTATGCCCGCCAAAGGCCGCGCCAACTATCGTCGTGACACCTATGGCCGTGATCAGCAAATCTGGAAAGCTTTGCAATCAGCAGGGGTGGAACTGGGCGCCATTCAAAGCTAAGTCTCTTGCCCAAGGATTACCGAGGGCAGGACATGAGCTTTACAGTTAAAGATATTGCAGCATCGCTGGGGGCAGAGGCCTTTGGCGATGTTTCTATTTCCATCACCGGTGTAGCGGAACCTGCGATGGCCGGAGCGTCTGATCTGGCGCTGGCGATGAAGCCTGCCTTTGCCAAAGGTCTGCCCGAGGGTCAGGCACAGGCGGCGATGTTGTGGGCCGGTGCCGATTGGCAAGCGCTGGGGTTGAAGGCGGCGATTGTTGCACCGCGCCCGCGCTTTGCGATGGCTGGCCTGTCAGCGATGATGGATGCAGGGCAGGGATATGCCGCTGGCGTTCACCCCTCTGCCATTGTTGATGCCAGTGCGAAACTGGGCGCGGATGTCACCGTTGGCCCGCTGGCCGTGATCGCTGCCGGTGCCGTAATTGGCGATGGATCTGTCATCGGCCCGCAGTGTTTCATCGGTATGGACGCCACGCTGGGGCAAGGCTGTTTCCTGCGCGAAGGCGTGAAAATCGGCGCCCGCGTCACCATCGGGGATCGCTTCATTGCACAACCCGGCGCCACAGTGGGCGGTGATGGTTTTTCCTTTGTGACGCCCGAGGAATCCAATGTCGAAAAGGTCCGCGACTCTTTGGGCGAAGCGGGTGAGGCCAAGGCACAAAGCTATGCGCGCATCCACTCCCTCGGTTCTGTCAGCGTTGGCAATGACGTGGAAATGGGCGCCAACGCCTGTATCGACTGCGGCACCGTGCGCGACACGCGCATTGGCAACGGGGTGAAAATCGACAACCTCGCCCAGATCGGCCACAACGTCGAGGTCGGCAATGACACGCTGATCTGCGCGCAGGTCGGTATCGCCGGATCGACACGTATCGGTCATAATGTGGTGCTAGGTGGTCAAACTGGGGTCAGCGACAACATCTTTATCGGCGACCATGTGATCACCGGCGGTGCCACCAAAGTGCTGGCCAATGTGCCCGCAGGCCGCGTTATGCTGGGCTATCCAGCGATGAAAATGGAGAGCCACGTAGAGGCCTACAAAGGCCTACGCCGCTTGCCCCGCCTGTTCCGCGACGTGGCCGCTTTGAAGAAAGCGGTTTTAAATGCGGACGGGAATGACTAAATCATCCTCAGTGAGAGGGAAGGGAACTTGGGCATGAGCATCAAGGAACAGGTAATCACCATCATCGCAGAACAAGCCGTTCTGGAACCGTCCGACGTATCCGAGGACAGCACGCTAGAAGATCTGGGCATCGACAGCCTTGGCCTGGTTGAGAGCATCTTTGCGATTGAAGAGGCCTTTGACATCTCGGTGCCGTTCAACGCGAACGAACCAGAGCAGAGCGATTTTGACATCTCCTCCGTCGCCTCGATCATCAAAGGGATCGAGCAGCTGGTGGCCGAGCAGAAGAAATGACCCGCGCAATGAACCGTGTTGTGATCACTGGCGCCGGCACGATCAACGCGCTTGGCGCCTCTGTGCCCGCCACGCTGGAAGCGATGCGCGAAGGTCGTTGCGGCATTGGCGAATTGGAATTTCAGGATGTAGATCGTCTGGCGATCAAGATCGGCGGGCAGGTCAAAGGCTACGACGCTGAAACACGGTTCAACCGTCAACAGCTGGCGCTTTATGACCGGTTCACCCAGTTTACCCTGATCGCCGCGCGCGAAGCACTGGCACAGTCGGGTCTGGTGTTTTCCGGCGATCTGGCCGCCACCTCTGGCGTGATCCTTGGCAATTCAGGCGGCGGGATGACCACACTGGATGCCAACTACCGCACGGTCTATGAGGACGGCAAAAACCGGGTGCATCCGTTTGTGGTGCCCAAATTGATGAACAACGCCGCCGCCAGCCATGTGTCGATGGAGTTTAACCTCAAGGGGCCCAGCTTCACCGTCGCGACAGCGTGCGCCAGTTCCAATCATGCGATGGCGCAGGCGTTCAACATGGTACGCTCTGGCATGTCCAAGGCGATGGTGACCGGCGGATCTGAATCCATGCTGTGCTTCGGCGGCGTCAAAGCCTGGGAAGGGTTGCGCGTGATGTCCAAGGACGCCTGCCGCCCCTTCAGCGCCAACCGCAACGGCATGGTGCAGGGCGAAGGCGCGGCGATCTTTGTGTTTGAGGACTACGAGCACGCCAAAGCGCGCGGCGCCGACATTCTGGCAGAGGTGGCGGGGTTTGCCATGTCCTCTGACGCCAGCGATATTGTCATGCCATCGAAACAGGGCGCGGCGCGGGCGATTTCCGGCGCCTTGCGGGATGCGGGCATCAACGCCGATCAGGTCGGCTATATCAACGCCCATGGCACCGGCACGGCGGCAAATGACAAAACCGAATGCGCTGCGGTGGCGGATGTGTTCGGGGCGCATGCGGATCAGTTGATGATATCCTCGACCAAGGCAATGCACGGCCACCTCATCGGCGGCACCGGTGCGGTTGAGCTGTTGGCTTGCATTATGGCGCTGCGTGACGGGGTGATTGCGCCGACGATCGGTTATGAAGAGGCCGATCCCGAATGCGCGCTGGACGTGGTTCCCAACGAAGCACGAGAGGCAAAGGTGGACTATGTGCTGTCCAACGCCTTTGCCTTTGGTGGGTTGAACGCGGTTCTGGCGCTGAAACGCGCCTGATCAGAGCGCACCGCTACAAACAAAAAGGCCGCGCGGGACATCCCGACGCGGCCTTTCTTTTGCAAATACAGGCCTTAGCGCTGCAGGGTCGCCGTGACCTTGTCAAAGCCGGCGGTAAAGCCGCTCAGCGACATTTTCAGGTCAACACGACGGTCGGGCGCCACGAAAGGCACCAGCGATACGATTGCATTGGCGCCACGTTTGTAGGCATCAATGTCCTGTTGGGTCAGGCCGATGCGGGCATAGCAGCCATCTTTGTCACAAACGGAAAACGGATAGCGCTGCGGCACGTTTGCATCGACCAGAATGGTCAAGCCAGCGCCCAGCATAGTTTCCAGCGGCACAGCGATCACGGCACCAGCCACCGCTTGCTCACCTTCTGGCAGGCGGAAGATCCGTACATTGGCGACCTGGTTGCCCTCGGCTCCGAATAGCGGCTGCAGCAACTGGCAGGGCTCCTGTTCCTGACCGGTACGGTAGCATTCCAGCTTCCATGCGCCACTTTCTTCGCGGATATACGGCTGCGGCGCGGTTGGGGTGCCCAGGCTCAGGTCAGTCCCGGCTGCAGCGGAGGTGGTGGGTTGCGTTTCCCCAGCGCCGGCATCTGCCGGCGCGACGTTCGTGGCTTCCTGTGCGATCGCAGCTGCACCACAGGTCAGAGCGGCAATCAGTGTAAGGGATTTCGACAACTTAGTCATTTGGATATCAACCCGTTCTTAAAGCGTACTGGCCTGATTTATCACGTCCAGAGCGCCACAGTAAGGGTGGATTATCACTGCCACCGCCCGCAACAGCGAAAACCCGCCGCGTGCCTTTCAACGAATTGATGCAAAAGATCAGGAATGGATCGCAAGAAATTGAAAAAGCCCATAGAAAAAGGGGCCAGACAGGCCCCTAATTCTGTTTTTTGCTCCCCGTCGGACTGGCCGACTTAGTCATTAAGGGGACGCTAGGACGTTTGGCTTTAGGCGTCAACAGTCCGTGTTATAATTTTTACAAAAAAAGCCGCCCTGCGGTTCACAGGGCGGCCAGTCTGACAGGGAGGAAGTCATCCACCCGCGATGGACATGGCGGCTGGATAAGGTCACTATAGCGCGACACTCTTAATGAATTCCTTATGCAGCGCGCGCAGGCGCGATGCGAAAATGACAGGGGCCTCAGGTGGACCAGAAACTCTTTATCGGTGGCGGCGGCGCGGACTATGGCGAACAGCAATTCCTGTCGTTGAAATACGCAAACCGTCACGGGCTGATCGCGGGCGCGACCGGCACCGGCAAAACAGTCACCTTGCAGATCATGGCCGAAGGGTTTTCCGCCGCTGGCGTGCCTGTGTTCATGGCCGATGTGAAGGGCGATCTGGCGGGCCTTGCCAAGGCCGGACGTGCGGATTTCAAACTGCATCAGGCGTTCACGGATCGCGCGGCAAAAATCGGGTTTGATGATTACACCTACGCCGGTTTTCCTGTCACCTTCTGGGATATGTTTGGCGAGCAGGGCCATCCAGTGCGCACCACGGTCGCCGATATGGGGCCGCTGTTGCTGTCCCGCCTGCTGGAGTTGAGCGAGGCGCAGGAGGGCGTGCTGAACATCGCCTTTCGCATTGCCGATGAACAGGGGCTGGCGCTGCTGGATCTGAAGGATCTGCAAGCGATGCTGGTCTGGCTAGGAGAAAACCGCGCCGACGTGGCGCTGCGCTACGGCAACATCTCCACCGCCTCCATCGGCGCGATCCAGCGGCGGCTGTTGGTGCTGGAAAATCAGGGCGCGACGCAGCTTTTCGGGGAACCGGCGCTGGACCTTAGCGATCTGATGCGCTGTGACGCAGATGGGCGGGGCCAGATCAACATTCTGGCCGCCGATCAACTGATGGGATCACCGCGCCTCTATGCGACCTTCCTGCTGTGGCTGCTTTCTGAACTGTTTGAAACCCTGCCAGAGGTGGGCGATCCGGATAAGCCCAAACTGGTCTTCTTCTTTGATGAGGCACATCTGCTGTTTGAAGACGCCCCAAAGGCGCTGATCGATAAGGTGGAACAGGTGGCACGGCTGATCCGGTCCAAGGGCGTGGGCGTGTATTTTGTCACCCAGAACCCCGACGACGTGCCAGAGGATATTCTGGGCCAGTTGGGCAACCGCGTACAACACGCGCTGCGCGCCTTTACCGCGCGCGACCGCAAGGCGCTGCGCATGGCGGCGGAAACCTATCGCGACAATCCGCGCTTCGATACCGAAGAGGCGATCCGAGAGGTTGGCGTGGGTGAGGCGGTGACATCCGTTCTGGCCAAGAAGGGCGTGCCCGGTGTGGTCGAACGTACGTTGATCCGCCCACCATCGTCGCAATTGGGGCCGATTACGGCGTCGGAACGGGCAGAGGTGATGGCTACGTCTTCGTTGGCGGGGAAATATGACACGACACAGGACCGTGAAAGCGCCTATGAACTGCTGGCCAAACGCGCCGAACAGGCCGAGGCCGAGAAAGCCGAAGAGCGCGAAGAACAGGCCGAGGTGGCGGAACGGGAATACCGATCTGCACGACGCTTTAGCGGGTCACGGGTTGGCCGATCCTCATCCCGGGTGACACGCAGCCGCGCGCAGGGTGACACCATCGGCAGCGCCCTTGGCAAAGCATTGGTCAAGGAGTTGCGCGGCACCACAGGCCGCCGTCTGGTGCGCGGCATCCTGGGTGGATTGTTCAAGGGACGCTAAGCCCTCACAGCAGATCCAGCAGCGCCCGCACTGCGCGGGATTGATAGCGTTTGGGGTGCGTCAACACCGCAAAGACCCGCGCCGGATGCGGCGCCCAGGTAACGCGCCGCATCGCCAAACCGCGCCCCTTGGCAGCACCCACCGCACGGGCCGACAACATCGTCACCTGCGGCCCTGCGGCGACCGCAGCCAGCACCGCCTCGTTCGAGGGCAGTTCTAATGCCACATCCAGATTGGCGGCGGACAGGCCCATTTCGGCCAGATGCAGTTCCGTCTCACTGCGGGTGCCACTGCCCGACTCACGCAAGATCCATTGCATCTGTACGTAATCCTGCGCCTCAAACCGTGCGGCGCGTGCCATCGGATGATCCCGTGCCATGACCAGCACCAATTCATCACGCGCCACCACACGGCGGTGCAGGTCGCTGTCGGGCAGGGCGCCTTCGACGAACCCCAGATCAGCGGTGCCTGCGCTGACCGCCTCGGCCGCCTGTGCGGTGTTGCCGACGGCCAGATCAATCTGCACCCCCGGATGCAGGCTGTGCAGGCGCATCAAGCGTGGCGGCAACCAGTAGCTGGCCACCGTCTGACTGGCCTGAATCCGCAGGCGTCCGCGAATTTCCTGTGACAGATCGGCCAGCGCCTGTTTCGTCATCGCCGCCTCTTGCAGCAATGCGCGGGCTTGTGGCGTGAAATCATGTCCGGCCTGCGTCAATGCAATACCGCGCCCCACGCGATCAAACAGGCGCACGTCATACGTCGCCTCTAACGTCGCAATCGCGGCAGAGACGGCGGATTGCGTCATGTTCAGCGCCTCTGCCGCGCGGGTGACGTGGCCACGTTCAGCAACAGCGAGGAAAATGCGGATCTGGTCTAAGGTCATAAAACATTCATCACTAAATTCGATTGTTCTGACAAGATCATTCCGTTGGAAAGATCACTTAAACAGCGCCACAGTTTACTTATGGCAGTTCAGAACAATTTCCCAAGCGATGCGCATATTGCAAAACAAATCACCTCGGCCCTGCCGGGATTGGTGTTTGTTGCCAGCGTGGCAGGTGCTGCGATTGCGTTGAAATCAATTCTGGCGGTGCCCTTGCTGGGGCCGATGGTTCTGGCGATGCTGATGGGCGTCGCTTTGCGAAATACGCTGGGCGGCATGGATTGGGCCGAGGGTGGTATTGCACTGGCGCAGCGTCCATTGATGCGGATGGGAATTGTTCTGTTAGGGTTGCAGCTGAGCCTTGGGCAGATCTGTCAGGCTGGGGCACTGGTTTTTATCGGCATCGCGGTTCTGTTGTTCGCCACCTACTACAGCACGCAATTCGTCGGCCGCGCCTTGGGCGTGCCTGCGGGACTGTCGCGGTTGATCGGCGCGGGCACGGCGGTGTGTGGGGCATCGGCGATCATGGCGGTGCAGGGCGCGCGACCTGCGCGCAGCAGCGATCTGGCCTATGCGATTGCCTGTGTGACTCTCTTTGGCACCCTGTCGATGCTGGCGCTGCCTGTGGCAGCAATGGCGCTGGGTCTGGATGGTGCGGGCTATGGCCTGTGGGCCGGTGCCGCGATCCATGAGGTTGGGCAGGTGGTTGGCGCAACCAACAGCTACAGCGTGGAGGCGCAGCACTGGGGGATGATGGCGAAACTCAGCCGTGTTCTGTTGCTGGCGCCGCTGATTGTGGTGCTGATCCGATCAGCAGGTGCGGCGGTACCAACGGCAGGGGGCAAAGCGCCCGCACCTTTGCCACTGTTCGTGGCGGGATTTGCGGCGATGATGGTGCTGGGATCCACCGTGAGTTTGCCTGATGCTGTGCTGACAGGGGCGGCGCATTCGTCATCCTTCCTGCTGACCATGGCGCTGGGGGCAATGGGGCTTAGCACCGATATTGGGGCGCTGCGGCGTGAAGGGTTGCGGCCCTTGCTGCTGGGCGCTTTTGCGACGGTGTTTGTCACGCTGGGTGCCTTGGCACTGGTTTATATCGCAGGCTAAATCGCAGGCGCATGCAGCAACGAAAAAGGCCGCCCCGTTAAGGGCGGCCTTGGGTTTATTTTTCCGGGATCAGACCCCGTGGGCTGAACCGCAGCACCAAGAGCAGAACAATCCCCATGGTCATCAGGCGCATATAGGCGACACCGTCTTTCAGGTGTTCCTTCACCGGATTGCCATCGGCCAGACCCGAGGTCAGAACATCGATCAGCCACGCGCCCATTGGTTCCACCTGAATCCATAGGAAGTAGATCAGGAAGCCGCCCAGAACCGCACCGAAGTTATTGCCGGACCCGCCAACAATGACCATCAGCCAGATCAGGAAGGTAAAGCGCAGCGGCTGATAGGTGCCGGGGGTCAGCTGACCATCCAGCGTCGTCATCATCGCGCCCGCAATGCCACAAATGGCAGAGCCGAGGATGAAGATTTGCAGGTGCCGCTTGGTGACATCCTTGCCCATCGCCTGCGCCGCAACCTCATTGTCGCGGATTGCGCGCATCATCCGGCCCCAGGGCGATTTCAACGCCGCCTGCGCCATGATCAGCATCAGGATCAGCACAACAGCGAACAGCCCCGCATAGAGCGTTTTAACCCAGAGGGTCGAGGCGGTGGTCGCATCCAGACCCAGCGCATTTGCACGTTCTACAAAGCTGGCGCTGTCCTGCAACGTCACCTCATAGGGTACAGGACGCGGCAAGCCGGATACGTTTTTCACGCCGCGGGCCAGCCAATCTTCGTTCTTCATGATGGCGATGATGATCTCGGCAATGCCCAGCGTCGCGATGGCAAGGTAGTCTGATCGCAGACCAAGCGCGGTTTTACCGATGATCCACGCAGCCCCAGCGGCCAGCAGACCACCGACGGGCCATGCCAGCAGAACAAACAGGTCAGCGCTACGCACGTCACTGTCACGCGCAGCTGCCAGCCAGTTCAAACCACCAAGGTTGCCGTTGGTGGCAGGGTTGATCGCCTCAACCGCCGCAACACCGGGATCGAACACACCACGATAGATGAAGAAGCCGACCAACAGAATCGCCACGACACCAATGTTGCGCATTCGACCTTTGGTCAGCTTTGCATAGGCCAGAATGGCCGCCACGACGGTCGCCGCACCCAGCACCAGTGCCAGAAGAATCTGGAAACCACCTGCGGACCACGCCCCCTCAACCGGTTTGGCACCGATCAGAACAGTCGCCAGACCACCAAGGGCGACAAAACCCATGACACCCACGTTGAACAGACCAGCAAAGCCCCATTGCAGGTTCACCCCCAAGGCCATGATCGCACTGATCAGCGCCATGTTGAGGATGGTCAGCGAGGCGTTCCAGCTCTGCATGAAACCTGTCAGCACAAACAGACAGGCGACAAGGGCAAACAGCCCGATGTTTTTGGTTGTCTCGCTCATACCGATTTTCCTTTGAACAGACCGGTCGGCTTGAACAGCAGCACGATCACCAGGATCGCAAAGCTGACAGCGAATTTATAGTCGGTAGAGATCAGCTGCATCAGGCTGGAGGGTTCCAGATTTTCCGGCAGCAGATATTTAAGCACTTTCTTCCAGGCGTAGGTGATCGTCACCTCGGAAAAGGCGATGACAAAGCCACCTGCGATGGCGCCCAGCGGGTTGCCAAGCCCACCCACGATGGCGGCGGCAAAGATGGGCAGCAGCAGCTGGAAATAGGTGAAGGGTTTGAACGTCTTATCCAGACCGTAAAGCGTGCCCGCAACCGTGGCCAGTGCCGCAACGATCAGCCAAGTGTACAGCACCACACGTTCCGGGTTGATACCGGACAAGAGCGCCAGATCCTCGTTATCGGAATAGGCACGCATGGATTTACCAGTACGGGTGCGGTTCAGGAACCAGAACAGCAGCGCCACCACGATGATCGCCGTGACAACGGTGATGCCTTGGGTGGTGCGAATGGCCAGACCTTCGGACAGGCCGGTCAACTGTTTGAATTCACGCACAGAAATGATGAACCGTTCACCATCGGCAAAGCGTTGATCGTTCGGGCCAATGATGAAACGCACCAGACCGTTCATGATAAACATCACGCCCATCGACACGATCACCAGCACAACCGGCTTCGCCTTTTGCTGGCGGTAGAACCGGTAAACCGCGCGGTCGGTGAACAGCACCAGCAGCATACAGCCGAGGATCCCGAAGGGCAGGGCCAAAAGCGCGGTTGGCAGCGGGCCAAGGCTGATGCCCCAGCTCTGGAACAGGTAAGTGATCAGCACCACAAGCATGGTGCCAAAGGCCATGGTGTCGCCATGGGCAAAGTTGGAAAAGCGCAAGATGCCGTAGATCAGCGTCACGCCAAGCGCGCCAAGCGCCAGCTGGCTGCCATAGGCAACGGCTGGGATCAGCACAAAGTTGGAAAGCACCACAAGGGCGTTCAGGAAGTCCATGTTTTAACCCCCTAGGAAAGATTGGCGCACTTCCGGATCGGCCAGCAGGTCTTTGCCGGTTCCGGTGTGGGCGTTGCGGCCGGTGACGAGGACATATCCTTTGTCAGCGATTTCAAGCGCTTGGCGGGCGTTCTGTTCCACCATCAGGATGGAAATACCGGTGCGCGCCACCTCGATGATTCGATCAAACAGCTCATCCATCACGATGGGGGATACGCCTGCGGTCGGCTCATCCAACAAGAGAACCTTGGGCTGGGTCATCAGTGCGCGGCCCACGGCCACCTGCTGACGCTGACCACCAGAGAGTTCACCCGCTGCCTGATTGCGTTTTTCCTTCAGGATCGGAAACAGGTCATAGATCTGCGCGATGGTGTCGCGGAAATCGTCCTTGCGGATGAAAGCACCCATCTCAAGGTTTTCCTCCACCGTCATCGAGGTGAAGATGTTCGATGTCTGCGGCACGAACCCCATGCCAGCGGCCACACGGGCCTGCGGCGTCAGGTCGGTGATGTCGCGACCATCAAGCCGGACCGAGCCCTGACGCAGATGCAGCATGCCAAAGGTGGCCTTCATCGCGGTCGATTTGCCAGCGCCGTTCGGGCCGACGATGACGGCGATTTCGCCCTTGTTCACCGCGATGGTGCAATCGTGCAGGATGTCGGGGCCGGATTTGCCATAGCCGCCAGTCATGCTGTCGCCGATCAGAAAGGCGTTTTCTGTACTCATGGCATGATCGGTACCGGTTGCTTCGACAACCGTGCCCGTGCCTGGTTTGGTGATCGTCGCATCCTTGTTGCCACGATCATCCTGGTAGGGATTGTTCGTCATAGTTTTTCGCCTTCAGTGCGTACACGCAGATTTTCAAGAAAATCGGCGTTCCACTTTTGGTGTTCTTCTGTGTAGTCGTCGCCAATCGACCAGACAATTGCCTGCAATGTCAGGGTATCTGCGACGATGATAGTGTTGGAATAAACGATTTTGAGGCCATCAATGCTGGCGCCATAAACCATGTTTTCCGCGGCCGTTTCGCCAATTTGCACGTCATAGAAGCCCAATACAGGGATCTGGCTGACATCGACACCGCTTGCTTCGGCGGCAGCCTCAAGCGCGACGGTTCGCATATATTCAACCGAAAACCCATCATTGGTGCCCAGTTCTTCGATCAGCAGACCTGATTGAATACGATCCGAGTGAAGGAACATGTTGCTAAAGTCGCCGCGCGCCTTGACCGGTCGCCAATTCAAGATGCTGCCGCAAAAATCGACGCTCTTGTGCAAAGCAACACACCTAGAGACTTCGCCGCTTTCCTTGGCGTATTCCCACGTTCCGTCAGAGTATAGGTGCACACGTTTTCCGCCGACAGCAGACGTTCCAACAACCTCCTGCGCGCTTGCAGCCGCAGGAGTACTCAGAACACCGAGCAACAGCGCAATTCGACCTAAACCGATCATGCGCCCACCTTGTCCTTGTTTTTCAGGCCGGTACCCAGATAGGCCTCGATCACCTGTTCGTTCGCCTTGATCTCGGCCAGGGTTCCCTCGGCCAGAACCTTGCCCTCGGCCATGCAGATGACCGGGTTGCACAGGCGTTCGATGAAGTCCATGTCGTGTTCAATCACCACGAAGGTGTAGCCACGTTCTTCGTTCAGCTGCTTGATCGCGTCTGCAATGGTGTACAGCAGGGTGCGGTTCACACCGGCGCCCACTTCGTCCAGAAAGACGATTTTGGCATCCACCATCATGGTGCGGCCCAGTTCCAGCAGCTTTTTCTGACCGCCCGAAATCTCACCCGCCTTCAGATCTGCGATATGGCTGATGGTCAGAAATTCCAGCACTTCGTCGGCCTTGGCACGCAGCGCGCGCTCCTCATCCGCGATGCGTTTGCGGCCAAACCATGTGTTCCACAGCGTTTCGCCCGACTGGCCACCCGGCACCATCATCAGGTTTTCGCGGCAGGTCATCGAATGGAACTCATGCGCGATCTGGAAGGTCCGCAGTAGCCCCTTGTGGAACAACTCATGCGGTGCCAGCCCGGTGATATCTTCACCATCCATCAGGATACGGCCCGATGTCGGCGGCAGAACACCGGCAATGGTGTTGAACAATGTGGTCTTGCCCGCGCCATTCGGGCCGATCAGCCCGGTGATGGAGCCCTTCTCAATGGTGAGTGACGCGCCATCCACGGCGCGAAATCCCCCGAAATGCTTATGGACGTCTTCTACGACGATCATCAGCAGTCCCCCGTCTTGGTGCATTTTGCACCGTTGTTGATATAGCACAGCCCGGCACAGTGGCCGGGCTGACTTGGTTCAAAAGAAAGTGGTTAGATTAACGGAACTTAACCGTTTCGATCTTGCCACCTTTCAGTTCGATCTCACGGTAGCCGCCTGCGGCTTCACCGGGACCGATCAGTTCTACAGCGGTCGCACCGACGTAGTCGATGTCGCCACCAGCGGCCAGGATTTCCAGACCTTTGGCCAGCTCACCCGGGTAGATTTTTTCACCCGGAGCGTTGGCAACCATTTCAACTTTGGCTTTGTAGTCGCCCGGCTCAACCGAACCAGCGGCCTGCATGGCCAGCATGATCAGCGCAGCTGCGTCATAGCTTTCGCCGACGTAAGGACCGGAAGCGTCAACGCCCATGGCGGTCACTTTTTCAACAACCATCGATGCGTCAGCCGCGTCGGAACCGGGAACGGTGCCGATGGAGCCGTCGATTTCGTCACCAAAGGTTTCTTCCAGTGCTGCACCGATCATGCCATCGGGCAGAGCAAAGGTGTCAAACGCACCGGTGTCCAGTGCAGCGCGGATCACGCCGGGGCCACCTTGGTCAACGTAACCAGCAACGACCAGTGCGTCGCCACCAGCGGCGGCCAGTGCGCCAACTTCGGCAGAGTAGTCTGCTTTGCCGTCTTCGTGTGCAGTGGTTGCGGTGATCGAACCGCCAGCAGCAACAAACGCCGCCGAGAAGCTGTCAGCCAGACCTTTGCCGTAGTCGTTGTTGGTGTAGGTCACGGCAACTTCGGAGATGCCGCGCTCTTGCAGAACCTGAGCCAGAACCTGACCTTGACGTTCATCAGAAGGCGCGGTGCGGAAGAACAGGCCGTCATCTTCGGCAGTCGACAGCGCCGGCGAGGTCGCCGAGGGCGAAATCATCACAACGCCGTTCGGCAGGGCAACGTTCGACAGAACGGCGCCGGTCACGCCGGAACAGTCAGCACCCATGATACCTTTGACACCGTCAGAAGTGACCAGACGTTCAGCCGCTGCAGCCGCTGCACCGGAGTCCACACAGGTCGAGTCCGCACGTACGGGCATGACTTTCTTGCCGCCCAGCAGCTTGCCGCTTTCGCTGACTTCGCTCATCGCCAGTTCGGCGCCCGCAGCCATTGCAGGGGTCAGCGATTCAATCGGGCCAGTGAAGCCCAGCATAACGCCCAGCTTTACGCTGTGGCCATCTGCCATTGCGCCGCCTGCCATCAATGCGGTCGCGGCCGATGCCATCAAAAACTTTTTCATGATCTTCTCCCAAGTTGGCAGTGTAATTATCGAGTCGACACTATCCCTCGATTTCGGAAAAGAAAAGCGCAGAGCAGCATGAAAACACCGTAAAAATCGGGTATCATGGGGTGCAAATTTATCTCTGCTCCTTACGCTACTGGGGCCGAAATCGATCCACGACCGCGCACATGTCGCACAGCCGACCAAAACTGTCGCCCAGCTACCGATGCGTGTCGGGCGTATACGACAGCGTAGGTTTGAAATGTCTGACATTTAAACTATCTGACGCAACAACACCGCAACGCAAGCCAAGCTACAGGAGAATCAGATGCTACCCCGCAACAATGACCGCCCGCAAAATCGTCGCACGATATTGCGCAATGCGTTGCGCGTGGGGATGATCGTCGGACTGGGGTTCACCACGGCAGCTGTGACCACACCTATTGGTGCGCCCAGCGCCCATGCCGCTACAGGTGTGGAGTATCGCATCGAACAGATGGCAGAGGGTTTTGATGTCCCTTGGTCCCTGGCATTCCTACCGAACGGCAACATGCTGATCACTGAACGCAGTGGTGAACTGCTACGGGTCAGCCCACAAGGGAGCAAAGTCAATATAGGCGGACTGCCCGACATCGAAGCCGTGGGGCAGGGTGGCCTGCTGGATGTTGCCGTGGCTGCTGATTATGCCACGAGCCACCACATTTTCATCAGCTACACACGTCAGTTGCCCGGCGGGATCGGGGTTGCCGTTAGCCGTGCGGAGCTGCGCCCTACAGAAAACACACTGCAAAACGTCACCCAGATATTTAGCGACACCCGCGGCAACGACACGGGTCGCCATTTCGGCGGGCGGCTGGCGTTGCAGGGGCGCGACCATCTGTTTTTAACCATCGGTGACATGGGCGCACGCAACGAAGCGCAGAATACATCATCGCTGTGGGGCAAGGTGTTGCGCCTAACGCAGGATGGCGCAATTCCCGACGGGAACCCTTTCAACATGCGCCGCAAAGGGCGCCACGAAATTTGGTCTCTGGGCCATCGCAATCCGCAGGGCGCAGCACTGGACGCGGGCGGACAGCTGTGGACATCCGAACATGGCGCACGTGGCGGCGATGAAATAAACCGGCTTAGCCCGGGGCTGAACTACGGCTGGCCAGTGATTTCATATGGCCGCCACTACAACGGCCGCAAGATCGGGCAGGGCACTGCAAAGCGCGGGATGGAACAACCGCAACACTATTGGGACCCTTCTATCGCCCCATCGGGCTTGGCGATCTATGATGGCAAAATGTTCCCTGAATGGCGCGGCGATTTGTTCATCGGATCGCTGAAGCTGGACCACATCGCCCACCTCAGCGGGCGCAATCGGGGACAGGTCGGCGGTGTCTTTGGCAGCGCCTTTGGGCAAAATGCGACGGGCATCACCGAAAGCCGCATTCAAACACCGGAAACCGATCGGGTGCGCGATGTGCGCGTCGGTCCTGATGGGGCCCTGTGGTTTCTTAGTGAGGGGAACGGCGCGCTATATCGGTTATCGCGCCGCTAAGCTGTTGTTTCTGCACTGAAGAGATGGGGCAATACTGCCCCATTATTCTAGCAGGGTTCGCCATAAAATAGGCCCGACCGATATCACTTAGAAAAGTGATCAATCAGGCAAGCGCGCCATCTGGCTGCCGCGTTCACGGTATGGCGTGGTGTTGTAATGCGACCGGTAGCATTTGGAGAAATGCGAAGGTGAGGCAAAGCCACAGGCCAGCGCGACGTTAATCACACTCATATCCGTTTGCATCAACAGGTTCCGCGCTTTCTGCAGGCGCAGCTCCATATAATAACGCTTAGGGCTGCGGTTCAGATAGCGGCGAAACAGCCGTTCCAGCTGACGGGTGGACATACCCACGTCTTTGGCCAGCAGGGAGGGGCTGATCGGCTCTTCCATGTTGGCTTCCATCATCTGAATGACTTGGCTTAGCTTGGGGTGGCGCACGCCGATACGGGTGGGCACCGACAGGCGCAGCGGATCTTGGTCTGTACGGATCGACGAATAGATCAGCTGATCCGCCACCGCATTCGCCAGCTCTTCACCGTGGTCAGACGCAATCAGCGACAGCATCAAATCCAGCGAGGCCGTGCCGCCTGCCGCAGTCATCCGGTTGCCGGAAACGACAAAGACCGATTTGGTCAGTTCGACATCAACAAACTCTTCTTCAAAGCTGTCTTGATGTTCCCAGTGAATTGTTGCCCGCTTGCCATCTAGCAAACCCGCATGCGCCAGCGAATAGGCACCGGTACATAGACTGCCGACCGCAATCCCCTTGCGCGCCTCGCGGCGCAGCCAGGACACCAGCCGTTTGGATGTGTTCTGGCGTACATTCACGCCCCCACATAGCAACAAACGATCATCGCGCCCCAATTCCCCCAGATCGCTGTCCAGCTGGAATGCCACACCTGCAGAAGAGGTCACGCTTTCGCCGCCTTCGCCCTGCAACTCCCATGAATAGAGTTCCTTGCCAGCGGTGTAGTTAGCAATCCGAAGGCAATCCAATGCCGACGCAAAAGGCAGCAATGTAAACTGCTCTAGCAATACAAACACGACCTTGATCGGGGTGCTTCCATCGCTACGGCCAGCACGGGCGGGGCGGGTTGTTTCCATTTAGTCGTCCTTAGAGTGGGCTAAAGATCCGTTAAGCATAGCCTATACCATGCGCCCCATTCAGAAAAGGACGCCACGTAACGGAGCAGCTTAGCCAGACCAGAGATGTCGCACAATAGAGCAGTTGACCCCAAGGGTTCACACCTGCGTTTGGCGCCGATTAACCGCGATTCTCGAACGTTTCCAGCGAGAATTTTACAGAAATTTCATATCTGGTTTTCACGCTATTTTTCATGGTCATATCTCTGCATTGCAGCTATAGAACCGCAATGCCCCAATACCCGACCGGAGGATAGGATGAACGACTGGCAAAAATCCAACTGGCGCAGCAAACCGCGCATCCAGATGCCCGACTACACGGATCAGGCCGCTCTGAATGCTGTAGAGGCGCAGCTGTCGAACTATCCGCCGCTGGTTTTTGCCGGTGAGGCGCGCAAGCTGAAATCGCAGTTGGCGGCCGCATCGCGCGGCGAAGCTTTCCTACTGCAGGGCGGTGATTGCGCCGAAAGTTTTGAACAATTTTCCGCAAACGGCATCCGCGACACCTTTAAGGTGATGCTGCAAATGGCGATGGTGCTGACCTATGGCGCCAAGGTGCCGGTGGTCAAAGTCGGCCGCATGGCCGGTCAGTTCGCCAAACCGCGTTCGGCCCCCACAGAAACCGTCGATGGCGTAGAACTGCCCAGCTACCGTGGTGACATCATCAACGAACTGGACTTCACCCCAGAGGCGCGTATTCCCGACCCCAAGAAGATGCTGCAGGCCTACACTCAGGCGGCGGCAACGCTGAACTTGCTGCGTGCGTTTTCGACCGGCGGCTATGCGGATGTGCATCAGGTGCACAAATGGACGCTGGGCTTCACCGAAGGTGAAAACGCAGCCAAATACCGCGATATGGCCAACCGCATCAGTGACACGCTGGACTTCATGCGCGCGGCGGGCGTCGATAGCGACATGGCGCATACGCTGCAAACCGTTGATTTCTACACCAGCCATGAATCGCTGCTGCTGGAATACGAAGAGGCGCTGACGCGCGAAGATTCGACCTCTGGCAACTGGCTGGCAGGGTCCGGTCACATGATCTGGATTGGCGACCGCACCCGTCAGCCTGACGGTGCGCATGTAGAATTTGCCCGCGGTGTTCTGAACCCGATCGGTCTGAAATGTGGCCCGACCACCACCGCCGAGGATCTGAAAGTGCTGATGGCCAAGCTGAACCCCGAAAACGAGGCCGGGCGTCTGACCCTGATCGCCCGTTTCGGTGCCGGTCAAGTGGGCGACCACCTGCCACGCTTGATCAAAGCGGTTGAGGAAGAGGGCGCGAACGTCCTGTGGACCTGTGACGCGATGCACGGCAACACCATCAAATCGGCCACCGGCTACAAAACCCGTCCGTTCCAATCGGTGCTGCAAGAGGTTCAGGAATTCTTCCAGATCCACCGCGCCGAAGGAACAGTGCCCGGCGGTGTGCATTTTGAAATGACCGGTCAGGACGTGACCGAATGTACCGGTGGTGTCCGCGCCGTGACAGAGGAAGATCTGTCCGCCCGCTACCACACCGCTTGTGATCCGCGCCTGAACGCCAGCCAGTCGCTGGAACTGGCCTTCCTCGTGGCCGAAGAACTGTCGGCACTGCGTCAGGACAAGGTGGCGAAAGCCAGCTGATCCGCAGCGCAACCTTTGCAAACATGATGAAAACGCCCCGAAACACTCGGGGCGTTTTTCATTTTTGCACCCACGCGATGAAATAGGCCCAGCGCCATTAGCTGGGGTTTGGCGATAGCTTCACTCTGGCTGATCGGCCACAGACACCAATCGGAGATGTCCAACTGCAGACCTAGATGCAGACCTTGCGCGACCTACCGCGCCCTTGGGTGCGGGGGAAAATGGTGTTGTCGCCTCGGCAAAACCGGTTTCTTCCGGCCCGTCCTGCGTGATCACCGGCACCTCAGACGGGTCTTGCACACTATCCGCAACAGGCGCGGGCAGGGCGCTTGCCACCTGCAACATGCGCAAACGGTGCGACACCACCTGCAACGCACGGGGCGCACGCCCGATGTCGCCGCGATACGACAGACCGCCCAGCAACCGCGTGGTAAAGCCATCATCATCCCGCAAAGGCCAAAGCGCCAACCGCCCCTCAAGCATAGGTTTGACATTGCCCCGTGTGGCACTGACATCAGCCTGTAAAATCGCCGGTCGGGCACAGACCGCTTCGAATAGTGCGCTGATCTGTTCTTCGTAATGGGGGGCGAACAGGGCCGTTGGGGACATGCCACGCACCTCCATGCCCATCAAATCATTCAAAACCGTACCCGCCAGACGCAACCGGAACATCCCTGCGTCCAGACGTTCGGCAATAAAACAATGGTCGAGCGCACCGCTGATCCCGCGCGGATCCAGATCAGCCCGTGCTGGCAAATGGCCGCTTGGACGCTTGGCGTGCCAATAGGCCTCCACTTCGGCGAGGTGCGCATAACGTCCTGTGTTCAGAAATGGTGTCATGTCCAGTACGTTCCCTGTTAACCCTGTGGCTTCCAACTTTACCGCCCTCCTTTGATTATCAGACACACGCGATACCAAGCGCGCCAGCCGCACCACGGACGGCATCTGACAATCGCCCTTTGAAAAGGCGGTTAACAAAGGCCTAACGCAGCAAAGGTTACTGGGGGGTTAATGTGACAGGATTTTCCGTAAATTTGTGGCAAATCGGTGCGGCTGGTTAATCGCGCGCGCGCCCAATGCCCCATGAACCGCCACAGGGGTGCAGATAAATCCCGCCTGTCCACGCAATCCCCTTGCCCGACCTTGCGTAACGGGGCCATAACGGGCGCGACTAAGAAGGAGATCGCAGGTGTTGCAATCGATGACGGGATTTGCCTCAGGCAAGGGCGCGCTGGCGCCACACAGCTGGACGTGGGAACTGCGCTCGGTCAACGCCAAGGGGCTGGACCTGCGCCTGCGGGTGCCCGATTGGATCGAGGGGTTGGAAACTGCCCTGCGTAGCCAACTCAGCGCCGCTTTGGGACGTGGCAACGTCACCCTGTCCCTGCGCATTCAGCGTGAGGAAACCGGCAGCGCGCAGGTGCTGAATCCCGCCGTTCTGGACAGCACACTGGCCGCCCTATCACAGATCGCCACCCGCGCCGCCGCACAGGGCGTCGAACTGGCCCCGATGACCGCCGCTGATCTGATGGCGCAACGTGGCGTGATGGAACAGGCCAGCAGCGAAGATGAGACCAAGGCACTGTCTGCCGCGTTGCTGGCGGAATTTCCGGCAATCCTACAAGCCTTCACCGATATGCGTGCGACCGAAGGCAAGGCGCTGCATCAGGTGCTGACTCGCGCGGTGGATGAGATTGAGGCGCTGACCGATCAGGCAGAGGCCGCGATTGGCGATCGCAAAGCCGCGATGGAGGAGGCGCTGAAGGGCGCGCTAACCCGCGTGATGCAAAATGTTGATACGATGGATGAGGACCGCCTGGCGCAGGAACTGGCGCTGATTGCGGTGAAATCTGACGTGACCGAAGAATTGGATCGCCTGCGCGCCCACATTAACGCTGCGCGCGATCTGTTAAGTGAAACGAAACCCGTTGGCCGCAAGCTGGACTTCCTGATGCAGGAGTTCAACCGCGAAGCCAACACGCTTTGTTCCAAATCCCAGAACACCGCGCTGACCCGCATTGGTCTGGACCTGAAAACGGTGATCGACCAGATGCGTGAACAAGTACAGAATGTGGAATAACCCGAAATGACTACCCCCAAAACCCGCCGCGGCCTGCTGATTATCCTGTCTTCGCCCTCTGGCGCAGGCAAATCCACCCTGACGCGCCACCTGCGCGAATGGGATCCGACGATCCGTTTCTCAGTCTCCGCCACCACCCGCCAGCCGCGTCCGGGCGAAGAGGACGGGGTGCATTACCACTTTCTGACCGAAGACCACTTCAAACGCGATGTGGCGGATGGCGAAATGTTGGAACATGCACATGTGTTTGGCAATTTCTACGGCTCGCCCAAGGGGCCAGTGCAGGCCGCGATTGAAGCGGGCGAAGACGTGCTGTTTGACATCGACTGGCAAGGTGCCCAGCAGATCCGCCAATCCTCGCTGGCGCCGCACACGCTGTCGATCTTTATCCTGCCGCCCTCGATCAAAGAGTTGCACCGCCGTCTGGTCAGCCGGGGTCAGGACAGCGAAGAGGTGATCGCCAAGCGGATGCAGAAAAGCTGGGATGAGATCAGCCATTGGGGCAGCTATGACCATGTGCTGGTTAATGACGATCTGGAAAAAACCGCTGAGGATCTGAAAACCATCGTCGCCGCCACCCGCCTGCGCCGGTTGCAGCAACCTGCGCTGATGGATCATGTGCGCGGCCTTCAGGCGGAATTTGAAGATTTGCAGTGAGGATTAGCAATGACACTCTACGCTCTTGATGGCCTTGCCCCGCGCCTGCCTGAGGATGGCGATTTTTGGATCGCGCCCGATGCCAATGTGATCGGCAATGTGGTGGTCGAAAGCGGCGCGTCGGTCTGGTTTGGCTGCACCATTCGCGGTGACAATGAGGAAATCCGCATTGGTGCTGGCAGCAACGTGCAGGAAAACAGCGTGATGCACACGGACCCCGGTTGCCCGCTGACCATCGGCCAGAACTGCACCATCGGTCACAAGGCGATGCTGCATGGCTGCACCATTGGTGACAATTCCCTGATCGGGATGGGCGCGACGGTGCTGAACGGAGCCAAGATCGGCAAGAACTGCCTGATCGGGGCAGGGGCGCTGATCACCGAGGGCAAGGAAATCCCCGACGGATCACTGGTCATGGGCGCACCGGGCAAGGTGGTACGACAACTGGATGAGGCGGCGATTGCCGGCCTGACCCGGTCTGCACAGCATTATCAGGACAACATGCGCCGGTTCCGCGCTGGCCTGAAACCAGTCTGAAACCCGTCTGATCCTCTCTGACCTCTCACACAGGCCCCATTTCCATGCGATCTAACGACACCAGCGCAGCTGCGCATTCCCTCCTCGCGGCGCTGCCGCAACCGGCGCTGTTGATCACCGGCACCGACCGGATCCTTGGCGCCAATGCCAAGGTAGAGGCGCTCTTGGGTGAGGGGCTCTCGGGGCGGCACCTGATCACGGTGATCCGCCAGCCATCGGTGTTGGAGGCGATTGAGCGCTGCGATCAGACCCGCACCAAGCAAGAGGCGCGGTATCTGGGTCAGGACGTGCGCAACGAACTGACCTATCGCGTCACCTGCGGCTATGTCGACACGCGGGACATCCGTGGTGTTCTAGTCAGTTTCGAAGATATCAGCCAAGCCGAGGCAATGGGCCAGATGCGCCGCGATTTTGTCGCCAACGTCAGCCATGAATTGCGCACGCCGCTAACGGCACTGATGGGGTTCATCGAAACGCTACAAGGTCCAGCGGCAGAGGATGCTGATGCGCGGAATCGCTTCCTATCTATCATGTCGAATGAGGCCAGCCGCATGAATCGTCTGGTCAGTGACCTGTTGTCGCTGAGCCAAGTGGTGGCAGAGGCACGCCTGCGCCCATCGCAGCAGGTGGATCTGGGCACGCTTTTGGTGGAAACGCTGAACGGGCTGGGGCCCGTGGCCGAGGCTGCGAATGTCACTATCGAACGCCACCTGCCAGAAGGCGGCGCAATGGTGCCAGGTGATCACGACCAACTGCGGCAGGTTTTCACCAACCTACTCGAAAACGCGATCAAATACGGTGGCCGTGACAACACAGTCACCCTGCGCCTGTCACAAAGCCCGCGCGATCCTGTGCTGCGCGGCCCTGGCGTGCGTATTGATGTGATCGACCGTGGCCCGGGGATCGAGGGTGTGCATCTGCCGCGCCTCACCGAACGGTTCTACCGCATCGACAGTCACCGATCGCGCGAAATGGGCGGCACGGGTTTGGGGCTGGCGATTGTGAAACACATCGTCAACCGCCACCGTGGCCGCCTGAAAATCCAAAGTGTCGAGGGGCAGGGCAGCACATTCTCCGTCCTGCTGCCATTAGACGTATGATCTTGAAGGCGGGCTTGGCCCGCCCGATCACACAAATCTCACGGTTTTGAGATTCGGAAATCTATGTGATTGTCACAAAAGCCCTACGAAAGGGTTAATTTCTGTGACGTTTTCGGGTTTTTGTCACAACAACCAGCCTGACTTGTCTATTTTTCTGCCCGACAACGGAAACTGGACAGCTTTGCGCGCAAAACAGCAAATTAAAATAATCGCACCAAAACAAATAGTTACATGCTCACTGCGACTTTTTGTGACAATGACGCCGGTGAAAACCCTCGACTGTCATATCCCTGTTACACAAGCGTCACAAAAGCATCGTGCAACACGCTTAGATCGCCAGTCAGAGGTCGTCGTGGGGACGACCCAAAGACTGAAATCAGGAGAGTTTTTCATGTCGTTCGTGAAACTGACCGCCTCGACCCTGGCCATCGCGGCCGTATCCGCAACCGCCGCAGCTGCACGTGATCAGGTACAGGTTGCCGGTTCTTCCACCGTTCTGCCCTACGCTTCGATCGTTGCCGAAGCCTTTGGCGAAAACTTCGACTTCCCGACCCCCGTTGTTGAATCGGGCGGTTCCTCCGCTGGCCTGAAGCGTTTCTGTGAAGGTGTTGGCGAAAACACCGTCGACGTTGCAAACGCATCGCGCAAAATCAAAGACAAAGAAATCAAAGCCTGTGCCGAAAACGGTGTGACCGACATCATCGAAGTCCGCATCGGCTACGACGGCATCGTATTTGCCTCTGACATTCAGGGCGAAACCTTTGAATTCACCCCGACCGATTGGTTCCTGGCCCTGTCCGACAAGGTCCTGGTTGACGGCGCACTGGTTGCCAACCCCAACAAAACCTGGGCCGACGTAAACGCCAACTTCCCGGCGCAGAACCTGGCCGCTTACATCCCCGGCACCAAGCACGGCACCCGTGAAGTGTTCGAAGACAAAGTGATCCTGGCAGGCTGTGAAGCCACCGGCGCATTCGACGCCTTCCTGGCTGGCGCAGAAGGTGACACCGACAAAGCCAAGCACAAAGCAGCCGAAAAAGCCTGTATCGCTCTGCGCACCGACGGCGTATCGGTCGACATCGACGGTGACTACACCGAGACCCTGGCCTCCATCGAAAGCAACAAAGACGGCATCGGCGTCTTCGGTCTGTCCTTCTACGAAAACAACACCGACAAGCTGAAAGTGGCGACCATGTCGGGCATCGTTCCTTCGACTGAATCGATCGCAACCGGCGAATACCCGGTATCGCGCCCGCTGTTCTTCTACGTGAAGAAAGCCCACATCGGTGTGATCCCCGGCCTGAAAGAATACGCAGAATTCTTCATCGCTGACGAAATCGCAGGCTCCGACGGCCCGCTGGCCGAATACGGCCTGGTTGCTGACCCTGAACTGGCCGACACCCAAGAAGCGGTCGCGGCAGAGCAGGTTCTGGGCGCCAACATGTAATATCGGCCCCCTGGTCGACACGACAAAGGGGGCTGCGTTCCGGCGCGGCCCCCATCCTTTTTTTCCTCTACTATCGGAGAGATCATGCCTGTTTCGTGGCTTGTCTTACTGCTGATCGGACTATCGGTGATCGGCTACATCCTCGGGCGCCAGCGTGCGCTTGCTTCGGCGGGCGGCGACAGCCGGGCGCTGCATTCTCTTCCGAATTTTTATGGCATGAACGTCGCGATGAGCGCGTTGGTGCCTGCGGCCGCCATTTTGGGTGTTTGGCTGCTGGCCCAACCCAGCCTGATCAACACAACGGTGTCCGGTTCCATTCCCGCCAGTGCAATCACCGAAGGATCTAGCCTTGATCTGGTGATGAGCGACGTGAAGCGCGTAGCAGAAGGTCTTGATTTTGCGGTATCTTCCGGCGCGATGAGTGCGGCAGATGCACGTACACTGGACGCAGGTCAAACCGACGTACGTGCCACGTTGGCCGATATTGGTGTGGCCCTTGGCAGCGATGTCCGCCCTGAGGTGCTGCAGGCCGCGCAGGATTACCGCGCGATGGCTTCCACCGGCACCATGGCGATGACCATTGTTGTCCTACTCGCCGCACTGGTCGGTTTTGCCATTTCCTACAGCAAGACCAACCTGCATTACCGCGCCCGTAACGTGGTGGAACGCGGTGTGCTGGCCCTGCTGATCGGCGCTGCGTCGCTGGCGATCCTGACCACCGTGGGCATCGTGTTCTCGATGCTGTTTGAAACGGTGAACTTCTTCGGCCTGCACGACTGGAAAGACTTCTTCTTCGGCACCGTCTGGGCGCCGAACTTCCGCGGTGACTCAGAACTGGCGATCCTGCCTTTGCTCTGGGGGACGCTCTATATTTCGGTGGTCGCGCTGTTGGTTGCAGTGCCGATCGGTCTGTTCGCGGCGATCTACCTGTCCGAATATGCGTCCAAAGGCGTGCGTGGCTTCGCGAAACCGCTCCTCGAGATCCTCGCCGGTATCCCAACCATCGTTTACGGTCTGTTTGCGCTGGTCACCTTCGGTCCCTTCCTCCTCAGCATGTTTGGTGAGGGTGGTACGTTTGGTGTGAATTGGATGACCGATGCACGTTCGGTTGCAACAGCTGGTATCGTGATGGGCATCATGCTGATCCCGTTCGTCAGCTCGCTGTCAGACGACATCATTAACGCCGTACCGCAGGCGATGCGCGATGGCTCTTACGGCTTGGGCGCGACGAAATCGGAAACCATCCGTCAGGTGGTGCTGCCCGCCGCGCTGCCCGGCATCGTTGGTGCGATCCTGCTGGCCGCCAGCCGTGCGATTGGTGAAACCATGATCGTGGTGCTGGGGGCAGGGGCCATTGCCCGCCTCGCCGTTAACCCGCTGGAGGCACTGACCACCATCACCACCCGTATCGTCAGCCAGCTGACCGGCGACGGCGATTTTGCATCGCCCGAAACGCTGGTGGCCTTTGCCCTTGGCCTGACGCTCTTTGTTTTGACCCTGGGTCTTAATGTCCTCGCGCTCTACATCGTGCGCAAATACCGGGAACAGTACGAATGACCGACATTTCGCAAACCCCGTCCAATCCGCCGAAAACCTCGATCCACAAAACGGATGAGCGGACCAAGAAGCGCAACGCTGCTGAACGTCGGTTCAAGGCCTACGGCATCGCGGCCATCACCGCCGGTCTGCTGGTTCTGGTCGTGCTGGTTGGCACCATCCTGAACAACGGTCTGGGTGCGTTTCAGCAAACCTTTGTGACCCTGAACGTTGAGCTGGCAGAGGCCAAGCTGGACAAAAAGGGCAACCGCAACATCGACGACATCAAGAAGGTGTCCACCTTCGGCTACGCGCCGCTGATGAAGACTGCGTTTGAAGCCAAGGTTGAAGAGCTGGGTCTGGAAACCGGCCTGAAGTCCAAAGACATGGCCGCCATCCTGTCGAAATCCGCCGCCGCAGAGCTGCGCGAGTTCGTACTGGAAGACACCAGCCGCATCGGCACCACTGTCGAATTTACCTTCCTGACCAACAGCCGTGTTGATGGCTATATGAAAGGCCGCGTGACACGCGAAAGCATCGCGAATGACAAGAAGATCTCGGCCGCGCAGCTGGATTTTGTTGATCAACTGGTCGCCGCAGGTGTGGTTGAAAAACGCTTTAACGCCAACTTCATCTTTGGCGCTGACGCCTCCGATCAACGGCCAGAGGCCGCAGGCATCGGTGTATCGATGATGGGCAGCTTCTTTATGATGTTGGTGGTTCTGGTGCTGGCGCTGCCAATCGGTGTTGCGGCCTCCATCTACCTAGAGGAGTTTGCACCGAAAAACTGGATCACCGATCTGATCGAAGTGAACATTTCAAACCTCGCCGCGGTGCCGTCCATTGTGTTCGGTATTCTGGGTCTGGCGGTATTCATCAACTACATGCACCTGCCGCAATCCGCGCCGCTGGTCGGTGGTCTGGTGCTGACGCTGATGACCCTGCCGACGATCATCATTTCCACCCGCGCCTCGCTGAAGGCCGTGCCGCCGTCGATCCGTGACGCCGCACTGGGTCTGGGCGCGTCGAAAATGCAGTCGGTGTTCCACCACGTTCTGCCCTTGGCCGCACCGGGCATTCTGACCGGCACCATCATCGGTCTGGCACAGGCTTTGGGTGAAACCGCACCGCTCTTGCTGATCGGGATGATTGGTTTCATCGCCTCGAACGCGCCGGACAGCATCAGCGCTGGCCTGTTGTCGCCCAACTCCGCCATGCCGGCCCAGATCTACGAATGGGCCAAACGTGCCGAACCGGCGTTCTATGAACGCGCTTGGGGCGGCATCATCATCCTATTGATTTTCCTTGTGACCATGAACACGATTGCGGTGATCCTGCGCCGCCGGTTCGAACGTCGCTGGTAATACGTGCGAGAAAGGGATCTTCGCCATGTATGACTCACCTGCTCTGGAGGCCGCCTTGGACCAGAAAGAAAGTAAAATCGCCGCCAAAGACGTACAGGTCTTTTACGGGGATACCCACGCGATCAAGGATGTCTCGATCGACATTCCCGAAAAAACCGTCACTGCCTTCATCGGCCCGTCGGGCTGTGGCAAGTCGACCTTCCTCCGCTGCCTGAACCGGATGAATGACACCATCGACATCTGCCGCGTGAAGGGCGACATCCTCTTGGATGGCGAAGACATCTACGACAAACGCGTCGATCCGGTGCAACTGCGCGCCAAAGTGGGCATGGTGTTCCAGAAACCGAACCCGTTCCCCAAGTCGATTTATGACAACATCGCCTATGGTCCCCGTATCCACGGTCTGGCCAAGAACAAGGCTGATCTGGATGAAATCGTTGAAAAATCCCTGCGTCGCGGCGCCATCTGGGATGAGGTGAAGGACCGCCTGCACGCGCCCGGCACCGGCCTGTCCGGCGGTCAGCAGCAGCGTCTGTGCATCGCCCGCGCGGTGGCCACCCAGCCAGAGGTTCTGCTGATGGACGAACCCTGTTCGGCGCTGGACCCAATCGCAACCGCCCAGGTCGAAGAGCTGATCGACGAGCTGCGCCACAAGTTTGCGGTGGTGATCGTCACCCACTCCATGCAGCAGGCGGCGCGCGTCAGCCAGAAAACCGCCTTCTTCCACCTCGGCAATCTGGTGGAATTTGGCGACACAGGCCAGATCTTTACCAACCCGACGGATCCGCGCACGGAAAGCTACATCACCGGTCGTATCGGTTAAGGACTAGTATTATGAACAGCGACAACATTATGGACGAAAGCCACATCGTCACCGCCTTTGACCGCGATCTGGAAACCATTCAGGCCCAGATCATGAAAATGGGTGGTCTGGTCGAAGAGTCGATCCTGAAAGCCGCACAGAGCCTGAACGACCGCGACGAAGAAGCCGCCGAAAAGGTGCGCAAGGGCGACAAGGCCATTGATGCCCTGGAAAACCAGATCAACGAAGCGGCAGCGCAGCTGATCGCCCTGCGCTCGCCCGCGGCGTCTGACCTGCGGGTGGTACTGTCGGTGATGAAAATCTCGGGCAACCTGGAACGTATTGGCGACTATGCGAAAAACATGGCCAAGCGGACCGGCGTTCTGGTGCAAATGGCCCCGATCAACGACAGCCACGCCGCGATCCGTCGCATGGCGCGCGAAGTGCAGCTGATGCTGAAGGACGCGCTGGACGCCTATATTCAGCGTGACCCCGATCTGGCCCGTGACGTCATCGCGCGCGACGAAGAAGTGGACCAGATGTATAACGCGCTGTTCCGCGAGTTTCTGACCTTCATGATGGAAGATCCGCGCAACATCACTGCCTGTATGCACCTGCATTTCATCGCCAAGAACACCGAACGCATGGGCGACCATGTGACCGCGATCGCCGAACAGGTGGTCTATCTGGTCGAAGGTGCGCTGCCCGAGGATGGCCGCCCGAAGGGTGATAAAACATCCCTCGACGCGGAACTGGGTGAGGTCTAAGCCATGGCTGCCAGTCAACCAACCGTTCTGGTGGTCGAGGATGAGCCGGCACAGCGTGAGGTGTTGGCCTACAACCTTGAGGCCGAAGGTTTCCGCGTGGTGAAGGCCGAAAACGGCGAAGAGGCGTTGATGTCGGTGGCCGAGGAAAGCCCTGACATCATCGTGCTGGACTGGATGATGCCCGCAGTTTCGGGGATTGAGGTCTGCCGCCAGCTGAAAACCCGCAGCGAAACGCGCAACATTCCGATCATCATGCTCTCGGCCCGTTCCGAAGAGGTGGACAAGGTGCGTGGTCTGGAAACCGGCGCCGATGACTATGTGGTGAAACCCTATTCGATCGTCGAGTTGATGGCCCGCGTGCGTGCGCAGCTGCGCCGCACCCGTCCGGCCACTGTGGGCGAACGTTTGGAATATGATGATATCATTCTGGACGCCGAAACCCACCGCGTGACCCGCGATGGTGAAGCGTTGAAGCTGGGCCCGACGGAGTTTCGTCTGCTGTCCACCTTCATGGAAAAACCGGGTCGCGTCTGGAGCCGTGAACAGCTCTTGGACCGTGTTTGGGGCCGTGACATCTATGTGGATACCCGCACTGTGGACGTCCACATTGGCCGTCTGCGCAAGGCATTGACCAAGACCGGCGGCACCGATCCGCTGCGCACGGTGCGTGGCGCGGGCTATGCGCTTGGCTAAATGAGGGCAGGGCGGTTGCCCACCTGATTGCATGACAAAACGGCATAAGGCTGCGGTTTTCCGCGGCCTTTTCTTTATCTAGGCAAGGCATCCTCATCTTCAGCCTGCGTCGCCAACCAATCACAAAATGTGCGCAGCGCCGGATCGCGGGACCGTTCCACCGGCCAGACCAGATAATAGGACCCCAGCGACCGTGTCGCAGCCCCATAGGCATGCACCAACCGACCCTGTGCCAAATCCTGCGCCACCAGATAATCCGGCAACAGTGCCACCCCCAGACCATGAATGGCCGCCTGTGTGATGGTGGAAAACTGATCATACAGCGTGCCTGCGATGCCCGTTTCCGCGACGCCGTAGCTGGCAAACCACTGCGCCCAGGCATCGGGCCGGGTTTCGATGTGCAGCAAGGGCAGGGACAGCAGATCGCGGGGATGCGCGACCACCTCATCCGCCAGTAAGGATGGCGCACAAACCGGAACAACATGTTCAGGTTTCAGCAGCAACGCCTCGCATCCCGGCAAATCGCCAGATCCAAAATGTAACGCCGCATCAAAGGGTTCATCGGAAAAGCTAAACGGCTTGATCCGCGTTGACATGTTGATGGTGATCTCTGGGTGCAGCTTGGCAAACTCCGCCAGTCGCGGGACCAGCCAGCGCATTCCGAAGGTCGGCAGAATGGCCAGATTAAGCGAACCGCTATCCGGATTGACCTGCACCTTGAGCGAGGATTTAGCGATAATATCCAACGCCTCACGCACGCTGGCGGCATAATCGGCGGCGGCGGGTGTCAGCTTCATCTGTTTGCGGTCACGAATGATCAAAGTGGTGCCCAGCTGCGTTTCCAGTGCCTGCAACTGACGGCTGACGGCGCTTTGGGTTTGCGACAGCTCCTCCGCCACGGCCGTGGCGCTCCCCAGCCGATCCAACGCCTCCAGCGCGCGTAAGGACGCAATCGACGGCAAATAGCGGCGGGCTGTGGGGCGAGGGGCGCTCATATATGACTTTTCCTCATGACATAATACCAAACACTTGCTGTTATCTGACAAAATCACCGTGTAACCAAGGGGAAATTGAACGAAATACTCATGAAGTGGATCATCACATGACCGACCGCCCCACATTGCGCGCCAAAGATGCCCCGGATCTGGGGGCCTTTGACTGGGCCGATCCGTTCAAACTGGACCAGCAGCTGACCGAAGACGAACGCATGATCCGCGACAGCGCGGCGGCCTATTGTCAGGAAAAACTGCAGCCACGTGTTCTGTCCGCCTTTGAAAACGAAGAAACCGATCCAGAGATCTTCCGTGAAATGGGCGCGATGGGCCTCCTCGGCTCGACCATCCCCGAGGAATACGGCGGGATCGCCGCCGGTTACGTGGCCTACGGCCTCGTCGCCCGCGAGGTAGAGCGTGTGGATAGCGGATACCGCTCGATGATGTCTGTGCAAAGCTCGCTGGTGATGTATCCGATTTATGCCTACGGCAGCGAAGAGCAGCGCAAGAAATACCTGCCTAAACTGGCGTCCGGCGAATGGATCGGCTGTTTCGGCCTGACCGAACCTGACGCTGGTTCGGACCCCGCTGGCATGAAAACCCGCGCGGTGAAGACCGATGGCGGCTATGTGTTGACCGGTTCGAAAATGTGGATTTCCAACAGCCCGATCGCAGACGTTTTCGTTGTTTGGGCCAAATCCGAAGCGCACGGCGGCAAGATCCGCGGCTTCGTTCTGGAAAAAGGCATGAAGGGACTGAGCGCGCCCAAGATCGGCAACAAGATGTCGCTGCGCGCCTCGATCACTGGTGAGATCGTGCTGGACAATGTTGAGGTCGGTGAAGACGCGCTGCTGCCACATGTTGAAGGGTTGAAAGGTCCGTTCGGCTGCCTGAACCGCGCCCGTTACGGCATCAGCTGGGGCGCGATGGGCGCGGCTGAATTCTGCTGGCACGCGGCGCGCCAATACGGTCTGGACCGCCATCAGTTCAAAAAACCGCTGGCGCAAACCCAGCTGTTCCAGAAGAAACTGGCCGACATGCAAACCGAGATCGCACTGGGCCTGCAGGCCAGCCTGCAAGTGGGCCGCCTGATGGACCGCGCTGAAGCAGCGCCGGAGATGATTTCGATCGTGAAACGCAACAACTGCGGCAAGGCACTGGACATCGCACGCCACGCCCGCGACATGCACGGCGGCAACGGCATCAGCCTGGAATTCGGTGTGATCCGCCACATGGTGAACCTGGAAACGGTCAACACCTACGAGGGCGCCCATGACGTACACGCACTGATCCTGGGACGCGCACAAACCGGATTGCAGGCGTTTTTCTAAATCTGACGATCAAAACGCAACACCAAACAGGCGCCACGGCGCCTGTTTTCGTTTAACAGCGTCGAATAGGGTGCTGATTTGAAACAAAAAGCGTAGTCGTAGATGCGCAAAACACGGCCCTAAATGTCAATTTATAAAAATTGTATAATAAATATTATGTAAATAAAACGGCCATACCACCCCCATATGTTACTGCATTGTTGATCTACACCACCTCTCGACAATTCCCGAGTGTGCGATGTAAAGTTTTACCAAGCAAACATAGTTGCCCGTTCTAGACGTGAAATTTCTGCACGGCGATGAACAGACAGAACAGATTGGGACAGTAATGCGTAACAGTAAGTACCTTCGGGCATTGACGAACGCTCAGTCAATCGAAGAGCTGTGGGACATGCATACGCGGCAGATGGCGACCTACGGGTTTGACCGACTGCTTTATGGGTTCACCCACTTCAGCACCTCAACGTCGCTGGGTGACCCGGATGATTTTATCATGCTCACCAACCACGACGCGGCTTACACCGATACATTCATCGGCAAAGGTCTGTATTTTCACGGCCCAATGATGAAATGGGTGCTAGAAAACGAAGGCGCTGCCAGTTGGAAGATCTTGGGCGAAATGCTGGAAACCGGCGCGCTGACTGAAAGCGAACGCAAAGTGCTTGAGTTTAATCGCAAGATGAACGTCACAGCCGGCTATTCGATCAGCTTCAAATCCATCTCGCCACGGGCTAAGGGCGCCATCGCTTTGACTGCGCGCGCGGACATCTCACAAGAAGAAATTGACGCAATCTGGGCGGACCACGGCGACGACATCATGGTGATGAACAACGTCTGCCACCTTAAAATCATGACCCTGCCCTACGCCCAACCGAACCAGACGCTGACACGCCGCCAACGCGAAGCACTGCAATGGGTTGGCGATGGCAAAACAACGCAAGACATTGCGCTTCTGATGGGTCTGACACCGGCAACAGTCGAAAAGCACCTGCGCCTGGCGCGTGACTCTCTGAATGTGGAAACTACGGCACAGGCCGTCCTGAAGGCGGCACTGCAGAACCAAATGTTCGTGGTCGAAGCCTGATTTCTCAGGAAATTAAACACGTAGACTCAACACGTTATAGCGCGAAAGACCACGTTAACCACGCAAGGTACGGAAAACCATACTTTCGCATATGCAGCATATTTGGCATTGTGCAACCGTTCCGTGAGTGGTGGCTTTAGCCTGGGACATGTGAGTGTAAACCGCCTTATTCGGTGGCTCTGATGCTCACCCGGTTTTACCGGACTACCGGCCCGTGCGTTTATTGATCACGTACGGACCGGCGTATCGGTTGCCCTCAACTCATCCCCAATCGTCCTTGGGGGCACCGGTGTTTCAAGAGACGGCGTCGCTATTACAGCGGCGCCGTTTTTGTTTGCACAGGCAGTGCCTCTGCTCGACGCGCCCTGCCCCTGCGAAACCCGACCTCGTAAATCATCTAGCGATCAGATCGACATCCTGACAACGCAAAAGAAAACGCCCCGCGCGATATGCACGGGGCGTTTCATAAAAGACCCTGAAAATTCAGGACTGTCAGGCCAAATTAGGAACCTGCAACAGCTGCTGCCACTTCGGCTGCGAAATCTTCTTCTTTTTTCTCGATGCCTTCGCCCACTTCCAGACGCACGAAGCCGAGGATCTCAGCGCCAGCTTCTGCAGCCGCTTTTTCAACGGTCAGGTCGGGGTTCACAACGAACGCCTGACCCAGCAGGGTGCTTTCGGCGATGTATTTCTTCATGCGGCCAACGATCATTTTCTCGATCACGGCGTCGGGCTTGCCCGATTCTTTCGCGATGTCGATCTGAACCTGACGCTCTTTTTCAACAGCGGCCGGATCCAGGTCTGCTTCGCCCAGGCCCAGCGGTGCTGCTGCTGCGATGTGCATTGCAACCTGCTTGCCGAACGCTTCGTCGCCGCCTTTCAGGGCAACCAGAACACCGATCTGGCCCATGCCAGCGGTGGCTGCGTTGTGTACGTAGGACGCAACGATGTCACCCTCAACGGATGCCATGCGGCGCAGCGACATGTTTTCGCCGATGGTGGCGATTTTGTCGGTGATGGTGTCGGCAACGGTTTTGCCGCCCATGTCTGCACCGGCCAGCGCTTCAACGTCAGCAACGTTGATTGCAGCTGCTGCGATACCTTTAACCATTTCCTGGAATTCGGCGTTTTTCGCAACGAAGTCGGTTTCCGAGTTCACCTCAACGGCAACACCCTTGCCACCTTCTACGGACAGGCCAACTAGGCCTTCAGCAGCGGTACGGCCGGATTTCTTGGCGGCTTTCGCCAGACCTTTGGTGCGCAGCCAGTCAACCGCAGCTTCCATGTCGCCATCGGTTTCGGTCAGCGCTTTTTTCGCGTCCATCATGCCTGCGCCGGTCGAGTCGCGCAGTTCTTTCACCATCTTTGCAGTGATCGCCATGGGAGGATCTCCTTAGGTATAAAATGAAATGTCCGGGGGCGGCTTTAGCCGCGCCCCGTGTCACTGTGATGACGAAGCTTACGCTTCGGCGGTTTCTTCGGCGACGACCTCTTCGACCATCGCTTCTTCCAGTGCGCCCAGGTCAACGCCAGCGGCGTCCATCTGTGCCGACATACCGTCCAGAGCAGCGCGGCTCATCAGGTCGGTGTACAGAGCGATCGCGCGGGCCGCGTCGTCGTTGCCGGGGATGATGTAGTCAACGCCTGCGGGCGAGCAGTTGGTGTCGACAACAGCCACAACCGGGATACCCAGCTTGTTGGCTTCTGCGATGGCCAGCGACTCTTTCTTAACGTCGATGACGAACAGCAGGTCAGGAACGCCGCCCATGTCACGGATACCACCGAGCGAAGCCTGCAGCTTGCCCTGGTCACGTTCCATGTTCAGACGCTCTTTCTTGGTCAGGCCTTCGGCGCCCGATGCCAGCTTCTCGTCGATCTCTTTCAGACGGTTGATCGACTGGGAAACGGTCTGCCAGTTGGTCAGCGTGCCGCCCAGCCAACGGTGGTTCATGTAGTACTGTGCGCATTTTTCTGCGGCTTCAGCAACCGGGCCAGCGGCCTGACGCTTGGTGCCTACGAACAGAACGCGGCCGCCTTTGGCAACGGTGTCACGTACAACTTTCAGAGCCTGGTCCAGCAGCGGAACGGTCTGGGTCAGATCCATGATGTGGATGCCGTTGCGCGAGCCGTAGATGTACTCGCCCATGCGGGGGTTCCAACGCTGGGTCTGGTGACCAAAGTGAACGCCGGCTTCCAGCAGCTGGCGCAGAGTGAATTCGGGAAGAGCCATGTCTAGTTCCTTTCCGGTTTATGCCTAAGCGGGGCTTTCAAGGGCATTCGCCCAACCGGCGGACCTGTGCAGGATTTCTCCCCGCAAGGCCCAACCCCGCCTGTGAAGTGCCGCGCGTATAAACGGGAATGATTAGGGAGGCAAGACAGAAAGCGCTAAAACTGGCAGAAATACACGCCAAAATCAGCCAGAGGCCCCGGATCAAGTCCGGGGCGATTTTTGTGCCCCTCGCGCCCCGGACCTGATCCGGGGCCTCTGATCCCTCCATCTGCGAAAACCCGCTTGAGGCCGGAAAAAATCTGTCTATGGTGTGACGCTTCGCCTGCTGACTGATACAACAGATCCAACAGTCAAACCAGCGGAAAGGGTGCGGGTGTTTCGCCCACGACCCTTAGCGTGAACCCCTACTGTCAAGGTGACAACAGGCATGGATCAATCAACAGAAAACAAACAGGAAATCCTGTGCATCGGCTCTGTCTTATGGGACGTTGTGGGCCGGGCAACCATTGCGATGCGCGCAGGTTCAGACGTGCCGGGGCGCATTCAGCGCATTCCGGGGGGCGTCGCCATGAATATCGCAATGGCGCTGGGGCGCTTTGGCTTGCAGCCCTCTGCCCTCACCGCGATTGGCATTGACCCCGAGGGTGAAGAGCTGATGGCCGCCTGCACCCGTCTGGGTGTGGACACCACGCATGCCTATCGCTCGCCAGATCTGCCTACAGATCAATATATGGCGATTGAGGGCGCGAATGGCCTGATTGCGGCCATTGCCGATGCGCATTCGCTGGAGGCCGCCGGCGCGCGCATTCTATCGCCATTGCGCGACGGGCCGCTTGGCACCAGTGAGGCACCTTATGAAGGCACCATTGCCCTTGATGGCAATCTGACCCATGCGCTGCTGGAAGAGATCGCAACCGATCCGGCCTTCGCGCGTGCCGACCTGCGTGTCGCGCCAGCCTCGCCAGGTAAGGCGGAGCGTTTGCTGCCATTTCTGCGTCATGGCCGCGCAACGCTTTATGTGAACCTCGAAGAGGCGGGACTGCTGTGCCAGCAGATCTTCGACACCTCCGAAGAGGCCGCAAGCGCATTGGTCGCCCGTGGCGCCAAAAGGGCATTGGTCACAAATGGTGCCAATCCCTGTAGCGACGGCAATGCGGATGGTGTCATCACCGCCGCCCCGCCAGAGGTGCTGGTCACCCGCATCACCGGCGCTGGCGACACCTTTATGGCCGCCCATATGGCCGCTGAAATTTCCGGCATGGCCCGCGGCGCGGCATTGACCCGCGCACTGGAAGCCGCCGCTATCTACGTATCTGGAGAACTCCCCTCATGAGCAAAAAGACCGCTCTGACCCCGACCCTTTCGCCCGAAGTGGCCGACGCACTGGCCACCGGTCAGGCAATTGTGGCGCTGGAAAGCACCATCATCACCCACGGCATGCCCTACCCGCAGAACCTGCAAACTGCCCGCATGGTCGAGGAAGAAATCCGCAAAGCTGGCGCAGTTCCCGCAACCATCGCGGTGCTGAACGGCGTGCTGCATGCAGGCCTGACCGACGATCAACTGGAAGATCTGGCACAAGCCAAAGACGTGGCCAAAATCAGCCGCGCCGATATGGCAGTGATCATGGCACAGGGGCGCACTGGCGCCACCACAGTGGCTGCAACAATGATCGCAGCGCATCTGGCGGGCATCCATGTGTTCGCCACCGGCGGCATTGGCGGTGTACATAAGGGTGCCGAAGACAGCTTCGACATCTCGGCCGATCTGATGGAACTGGCCGCCACCCCCGTGACCGTTGTCGCCGCGGGCGCCAAGGCCATTCTGGATGTCCCAAAAACGCTGGAAGTATTGGAAACTCAAGGGGTTCCAGTGATCACTTATGGTCAGGACAGCTTCCCCGCGTTTTGGTCTGCCACGTCACCGCTGGCATCGCCCCTGCGCATGGATGATCCGGTCGCAATCGCCAAAGCGCAAAAAATGCGCACCAAGCTGGGCCTGCCCGGCGGCCAACTGATCGCCAACCCCATTCCCGCCGAGGAAGAGATCCCGCAGGCGGAAATGAACCCGATCATCGACCAAGCCACCGCAGAGGCCGACGCGCAGGGTATCACCGGCAAGGCCGTCACACCCTTCCTGCTACAGCGCATTTTTGAGCTGACCGAGGGCCGTTCGCTGATCGCCAATATCGCGCTGGTGCTGAACAATGCCCGGCTGGCTGCCGAAATCGCCAAAGCGATGCGCTGAATGCGATAATTGCTATGTTTTCCCCCGTCCTGCGCGATCCTGCATTGTGATGGCGGGGGAAAATTCCTAAGTATCGGCTAACCTTGTTAATTTCACGACATCCGGTAGAGCCGCAGCAATGACCACTCCTTTTGACGACGACCTGCCCCCACCACGCAAACCGGGGCTGTTTGCACGCATCCGATCGTCCTTTCTGACGGGGATTGTGGTGATTGCACCTGTCGCCCTAACCGTTTGGTTTTTGTGGACTTTTGCTGGTTGGGTTGACAGCTTTGTTCTGCCATTGGTGCCTGAACAGTTCAAACCCCAGCCCTACATCGGCATCAACCTACGCGGCGTCGGGATTGTCTTTTTCCTGATTTTCACCGTCCTGATCGGCTGGATCGCCAAGGGCCTGATGGGCCGTTCGCTGATCCGTTTTGGTGAAAGCATCGTCAGCCGCATGCCGATCGTGCGGTCGATCTATTCAGGCGTCAAACAGATTGCTGAGACGGTTTTTGCCCAGTCTGAGCGCAGCTTTGAACGCGCCTGCCTGATTGAATACCCACGGAAGGGCATCTGGGCGATTGGGTTTGTATCAACCGCAGCCAAAGGTGAAATCAAACTGCGCGCAGGCGGTGATGACGATGATCTGGTCAGCGTCTTTGTTCCGACCACCCCGAACCCCACCTCCGGCTTTTTGCTGTATTTTCCGCGCAAGGACGTGATGGAATTGGATATGACCGTCGAAGATGCGGCAAAACTGGTCATCTCTGCCGGCCTGGTTTATCCGAATGAAAAAGATCCAAGTCAGCCTGCAAGCAGCTGACTTAAAATCTTTATTTAGCCACCATACATCTGCGCCAGATCCACGGTGGAGGAGTTATTCAGATCATCTTTATGGGCGCTCAGGAACTGTTTCGCAGCGATCTGACCTGCCTCTTTCAGCTGTGTCAAAACCGATGCAATCGGATAGCTTTTGGTCATCACCGACAGGCTGTTCATCAGCTCATCATCAGCGATCATATGCACCTTCACGTCGCGCATGTCGGTGGCTTGCAGCGCACCTTGCGCGATCAGACGCTGCACAAAGGCCACGGCGCGCAGCTCACTCAATAGCGAAGAGTTAAAGCTTATCTCATTGATACGGTTGCTAATTTGCTGTGGCGTGACGGGCAGTTCATTGCGGCGCATCGGGTTGATGTTGATGATCACCACATCCTCTGGCAGATCGCGATCAAACAGCGGCCACAGCGGTGGATTGCCGGTATAGCCACCATCCCAGTATGCCTCTTTCGCGCCGGTTTTGGGGTCGATCATCTCCACCGCCTGAAACAGCGTCGGCAGACAGGCCGAAGCCAAGAGCGCATCGGTCGAAATCTCGGCGCCGCTGAACACCCGCGCCTTACCAGTGCGCACATTGGTGGCACAGACAAACAGCGCCGGGCCGTCGCCAGAACAGACCAGATCGTAGCTCAGCTGATCCACTGTGTCGCGCAGTGGATGGCTGTAAAACGGCCCCATCGCATAGGGTGATGTCATGCTTTGCAGCATATCCATCGCCATGAATGGCCAGCTCAGCTCCATCCCCTGACTGACCCAGCCGGGCGGCAACGCGCCCAACCACAGGTCCAGTCCCGGCAGGCTACTGGCGCCGAGTTGCCCCCAGAACCAGTCAAGCGTCTCAATCGCGCCAGCGCGCCCGCCTTTCAGCAGCCCCGCCTTTAGCGCCGCGCCATTCATCGCGCCGGCCGAGGTGCCGGTGATGCCCGCAATCTCGATCCCTTCATCCTGCAGCAACGTATCCAGTACGCCCCAGGTAAAGGCACCATGCGCCCCGCCGCCCTGAAGGGCCAGATTGATCCGTTTCATATCTGCGCCCTCCGAAGGCTACACGTTATAGCGCGGTCCAGCCGCCATCGACGGACAATGTGGTGCCGGTCATTTGCGCGGCAGCGTCCGAACACAGGAACACACAGGTGCCGCCCAGCTGTTCGACCGTTGCCATTTCCTTGGACGGCTGGCGCTCCAGCAGCATATCCAACACCTCTTCGCGGGATTTGCCGTATTTTTCCATCGTATCGGGAATCTGCGATTCCACCAGCGGCGTCGACACATAGCCCGGACAAATCGCGTTGCAGGTGATCGGCTCACGCGCTGTTTCAAGCGCTGTCACTTTGGTCAGGCCAACAACGCCGTGTTTTGCGGCAACATAGGCCGATTTGAACGGCGATGCGGTCAATCCGTGGGCTGAAGCGATGTTGATCACCCTGCCCCAACCTGCCGCACGCATGCCCGGCAAAGCGGCCGCCGTGGTGTGAAAGGCCGACGACATGTTGATCGCGATAATCGCATCCCATTTATCAACCGGAAAACTTTCGATCGGCTCCACGTGTTGAATACCCGCATTGTTGACCAAAATATCGCAGGTGCCCGCCTTTTCGATCAGCGCGCGGCACTCATCGCCCTTGGACATGTCGGCCTTGATGTAGCGCGCCTCAACGCCGAATTCCTTAGCAATATCAGCGGCTAGCGCGTGATCCTCATCGCGATCCGTGAAGGAGTTCAGCACCACATTCGCCCCCGCGCGGGCCAGTTCGCGCACCACACCTAGTCCAATGCCTGAGTTTGATCCTGTAACCACCGCAGTTTTTTGCAATAAAGTCATTTTTGTGTCACCTTTGCTCTGGCCTTTGCTTTGCACATGCAGCATACCCCATGCTCCGCACTGCGACGAGTCTGCAAAACTACGATGATTCGCCGTGTGGCCAGGGCGCAGCATTCCGCAGAATGTTGCAGACAAGTGGTGATGCGAACCCCGTGCAAGGCCCAGCAAAATATCGCTTATTGGTAAGGCTGCAGCCAAAAAAAACGCCGGCACAAGGCCGGCGTAAAGTTATTGAGGCAGGTTTCATACAGGCAAGAAACCTATCGAGCAGTGCCCCCTTTATAAGCAATACTGCGCTGGGTTCCAAGCTAAAAAATTGAAATCACAAAAAAGCCGCATTAGGCTAACCTCAAATAATATAAGGCAGAGTAGGATTGTTGCCAGAATGCGACCAGTGATTTTCCCCCGTTCCAAATGGCTTAGTGCCGCCGCGGCACTTGTTTTGCTGGGCACCAGCGCTCAGGCTGACCCCAAGCACGGCATCGCCATGTATGGCGACCCGGCCCTACCCGCTGATTTTGACGCACTGCCCTATGTGAACGCCGACGCCCCCAAGGGCGGCCGATTTATTGAGGGCAACACAGGCGGCTTTGACTCGCTGAACCCTTATGTGCGCAAGGGAACGGTGCCGTGGCAGCTGCGCTTCTTCACCTCTGAATCGCTGATGGGGCGTAGCTGGGATGAACCCTTTACCCTCTACGGTCTGCTGGCCGAAACCATCGAGGTGCCCGAAGATCGTTCCTGGGTCGAGTTCACCCTGCGCGAAGAGGCACGCTTCAGCGATGGCACCCCGCTGACCGTTGAGGATGTGATCTGGTCCTATGAAACCCTAGGCACCATCGGCCACCCGCGCTACCACGGCTTCTGGAAGAAGATCGACAAGATTGAACAGACCGGTGATCGCAAGGTGAAGATCACCTTTAACGTCGAAGATCGCGAACTGGCGCTGATCGCTGGCCTGCGTCCGATCCTGAAAAAGGGGCAGTGGCAGGATAAAGCGCTGACCGAGGGCACGCTGCAGGATGTGCCGATCACCTCGGCCCCCTATGTGGTCGATAGCTACGAGGCGGGGCGGTATGTGTCGCTGAAGCGCAATCCTGATTACTGGGGCAAGGATCTGAACTTCCGCCGTGGCACCGGCAACTTTGACGAGCTGCGGATCGAATTTTTTGGCGATCAAGCGGTGCTGTTTGAGGCGTTTAAAGCGGGCGAAATGAATTTCTACCGCGAAGGCAACGCCGAAAAATGGGCCAGCCAGTATGATTTCCCCGCCGTTGCCAATGGGGATGTGGTGAAATCAGAGGTGCAGCATCAACGCCCCAGCGGCATGGTAGGCTATGTAATGAACAGCCGCCGCCCGCAGTTTGCGGATTGGCGCGTGCGTCAGGCGATGATCACGGCCTTCAACTTCCCTTATGTGAACGACACCGTCACCGGCGGGCGACAGTCGCGCATTCCCTCCTATTTCTCCAACTCGCACCTTGGCGCGCAGCCGGGTGCGGCCACCGGCAAGGTTCTGGCGGTACTGGAACCGTTCAAGGATCAGCTACTGCCCGGCACGATTGAGGGCATCACCCTGCCCGCAGGCGACAGTAGCCCGCGCAACCGCAAAGACGTGCGCGCGGCGATGGATCTATTTGAACAGGCGGGCTGGACGGTGCAGGACGGCGTGATGACGGATGTCAGTGGCACGCCGTTCACCTTTGAAACCGTGATCCGTCAGGGCGACAAAGAGGCCCAGACAATTATGGAGATTTACCGCACCTCGCTTGATCGTCTAGGCATCAAGATGGAGATCGCGCAGGTCGACAACGCCCAGTTTGCCGAACGCCGCGACAAGCAGGATTTCGACATGATGCCCTATGTGCGCTACCTGTCGCTGAGCCCGGGCAACGAACAAAACCTCTACTGGGGATCGGCGCAGGCCGATATCGAAGGGTCGCGCAACCTGATGGGCGTCAAATCCCCCGCCATTGACGCCACCATCACCGCGATGCTGACCGCGCAATCCAGCGATGATTTCACCGCTGCCACCCGTGCGCTGGATCGCCAACTGATGGCTGGGCGCTATGTGATCCCGCTCTGGGCCGGTGGTCCGGCACGATTGGCGCACCGCAAAGACTTGCACTTCCCGCAAAACACCCCAATTTACGGGGATCGCATCGGCTGGACCCCTGACGTCTGGTGGTTTGAGGAGTAAGAGATGAAAAAACTGTTTGTCATCGCAACCCTGACCCTGCTGGCAGGATGTGCCACAATCGAGGGCATCGGCCAAGATATCTCCGGTGGCTCGCGCAGGGTGCAAAGCTGGCTCTAAGCCACTGATAAAAATAAAATACAAGAAAGCCGCGCCATATAGGTCGCGGCTTTCGCATTTCTACGCTTCCGGCGGGAGTATTTGGGGAAAATTAAAGCGATTTCAGCCTATTACGTTAGGGATGTCACCCAAAGGATCGTCGCATCCTCGGCACTCAGCGAAATGACGTTATGCCCCATCGTGGCGTCATAGTAGGCGCTATCCCCGCGCTTCATTTCCACCGGCTCGTAGAACTCGGTGTACAGCCGCACAACACCAGTCAGAACATACAAAAACTCTTCGCCGTCATGGCGCACCCAACCGTCAAACTCATCCATGGACCGGGCGCGCACGCGGGCGCGGTAGGGCAGCATTTGCTTCTTGGTCAGGCTGCCGCCCAGCATTTCATGCTCATAGGTGGTGGTGGCTTGGCTGGTGCCCTCATCACTGCGGGTCACAGCCATACGGCCGTTCACCTTTTCACGCTGCGGCGGGGTGAACAGCTGCGGCACTGAAATCTCAAGGCCCGAGGCCAGCTTTTTCAGCGCCTCATAGGTCGGGGACATGAGGCCGTTTTCAATCTTCGACAAGGTGGAGCGCGCCAACCCTGCCTGCGATGCGGCCTGTTCCAATGTCATCCCACGCGATTTGCGCAGCTCGCGCACGCGGCTGGGCAGATCCAGCGGTTCGGGGCTGTCCTGCGTGCCGTTTTCACGGGCAATCTGAACGATGGAGCCTTGCGGTTTCTGATCAGTCATGGCGTTTCTCTTACGCCGCAACGGCGCAGCTTGCAACACATGCAACCCCCGCGTATCCAAGAGCCCATGAAAGCTATCTATGATCAAGGTGCCTTTGCACCCTGCCCCGCACCGTTCAATTTGGCCGCTCATGTTCTGGCGAAGGCTAATGAAAACGCAGACAAAATCGCGTTGAGCGTGCTGTCGCGCGATAGCAGTGATGATTGGACCTACGGGCGGCTGAAACAGGCGGTTCTGGGTGTGGGCACGGGATTGCTACAGCGCGGCTATCAGCCGGGTGACATCTTGTTGATGCGGTTGGGCAATACGGTGGAGTTTCCCATCGCATACCTTGGCGCGATTGCTGTTGGAATGGTGCCGGTGCCAACATCGGCCATGCTGACCGCACCAGAGGTGGCCAAAATGATCACACAGCTCAGCCCCCGCGCAGTGTTGCGCGATCCGGCGGTGGCCTGTCCTGACTTGGCCGATTTAGCGTGCGAAGAGGTCAGCACAGCCGAACTGGACGCCATGCACGGCCTGCCCGCTGCCGCGTTCCATATGGGCGACCCTGAACGTCCGGCCTATCTGGTCTATACCTCGGGCACCTCAGGCCAGCCGCGCGCGGTGATGCACGCCCACCGTGCTATTTGGGCGCGTCAGATGATGCATCAGGGATGGTATGGGCTGACGCATAAGGACCGGCTGTTGCATGCGGGCGCGTTTAACTGGACCTTTACCCTGGGCACAGGGCTGATGGATCCGTGGTCTGTTGGCGCCACTGCTTTGATCCCTGCCGCTGACGTTGCGATTGAGGCGCTGCCAGATCTGCTAGCACAGCATGAGGCGACGCTTTTTGCAGCGGCGCCGGGGGTTTATCGGAAAATCCTACAGCATCACAACACGTTGGATTTGCCTGCGCTGCGCCATGGTCTCGCCGCCGGTGAAAAGCTGTCAGAGGCGATCCGCACTCATTGGGCTGAGGCCACAGGCGGTGCCGCGATTTATGAGGCCTATGGCATGTCTGAATGTTCTACCTTCATTTCGGCTAGCCCCGATCATCCTGCCACAGATGGCGCGCTGGGGCGACCACAACAAGGTCGCCGCCTGTCCCTGCGCAATGAGGATGGTGCGGTAAACATCGGAGAAGATGGAGAGATTTGCATTCACCGCTCTGATCCCGGCCTGATGCTGGGCTATTTTGGCGCGCCAGAGGCGACGGCAGATCGGTTTGATGGCGATTGGTTCAAAACCGGTGACCACGGCGTCATGCGCGCAGATGGGCGGATCGACTATGCGGGGCGCGGTGACGATATGATGAACGCAGGCGGCTACCGCGTCTCCCCGCTGGAGGTGGAAGCAGCGCTACATGACATGCCGGGCGTGACGCAGATCGCAGTTACTGATGTTGAGGTGAAAGAAGATACGCGCCTAATCATCGGCTTTTACACCGCCGCCAAAACTATTGATAAGTCGAAGCTTTCCACATGCGCGGCCGAACGTCTGGCGCGCTACAAACAGCCCCGCGACTGGGTTCATCTGGATCAGTTGCCAACCAACCCCAACGGCAAGCTGTCGCGCAAGGCGCTGCGCGCGCTTTATCGTCGGTGACGGTTTTGTCTGGGCAAAACAACGGCACCCGCGCGCCAGTGCTGAGGGCGCTGTGCGCGGATGCAGCTTTCCTTTTGTCGCGATCACGGGTAAATCCCCGCCTCTAACAGCATGAGGAACGCGCGCGATGGATACCCTCGAAAACATGGAACAGGCCGTAAAGCTGGACATTCTGTCTGACCCAATCTGCCCGTGGTGCTATATCGGCAAAACCTATCTGGACCGCGCACTGGAACAACGCCCGGGGCATCCGTTTGTGGTGGAATGGCATCCCTTCCAGCTGAACCCAGACATGCCCGCCGATGGCATGGATCGCCGCGCCTATCTTGAAGGTAAGTTCGGCGGCCAGAAAGGCGCCGTGCAAGCTTATATGCCCGTGCATCAACATGCCGAGGCAGCGGGGATCAAAATCAACCTCGAAGGCATCAAAACCACCCCCAACACACTGCGCGCCCACCGCCTGATCCACTGGGCCGGCCTAGAAGGCAAACAGACCCCGATCGTATCGGCGCTGTTCAAGGCCTACTTTGTCGACGGCCGCGATATTGGTGACGTCGAGGTGCTGGCAGACATTGCAGACACCCAAGGGATGGATGCCGCCGTTGTGCGCCGCCTGTTGCAGGGCGATGCGGATGCCGAAGAAATTCAGGCGCGCGACCAATCCGCCCGTCAAATGGGTGTAAGTTCGGTTCCGACCTTTATCATTGCCAGCCAGCACGCCGTACCCGGCGCACAGGGCACAGATCTGTGGCTGAAAGTGATTGATGAGATCATCGAAAATCACACCAAGGCACAGCAAGGCTAACAGCACAGCCAAATGCGCCCTGTGCAGACGCGAAGGGTTGCCCGCCGCTGGTGGGCAATTTTACGCCGCCTCCCAGATAAAAATGATGTGCGAAAAAATCCACTTTCGCACCCACATGCAATACGGTACAGAACCCGTACCGTAGTAACACAATTGGTGTTGTCGCTGAAATTGCGCTACCATAACAGGTGGCGCGCCTATTCCGACGACGCCAGATCCAACGGTCCCAGCCAGCTGTGCAGTGGATTTACCACGCCGTTCGCTATGGTCCGTTCCCGCTGAAAGTCATTTTATGTTCGCCCCGAACCCAGAACCCGCCCGCTTGTCTCGCGTGGAATTCATCGCTCTTTTGGCAATGCTGTTTGCCACCGTCGCGTTTTCCATCGACTCAATGCTACCTGCGCTGCCCGAAATCGGTCGCGCCCTAAGCCCCGAAAACCCCAACCAAGCACAGTTGGTGCTGACCTCCTTTGTCTTTGGCATGGGTTTGGGCACATTCTTTACTGGCCCACTGTCTGACAGTTTTGGCCGCAAAAAGGTAATCGTGCTAGGGGCGGTCCTTTATATTGTGGCCTCAGCTGTGGCGCTGTTCACCCAAGGGCTAGAGGTGCTGCTGCTGGCCCGTGTGGTCCAAGGCCTGGGCGCCGCGGCGCCACGTATCGTGGGGTTGGCGATTGTGCGCGACCTCTATTCGGGGCGCGACATGGCCCGCATCATGAGCTTTGCGATGATGATCTTTACGCTGGTTCCTGCGGTCGCCCCTCTCTTGGGCGCGGGGGTTATCGCGCTTGTCGGATGGCGCGGGATTTTTGGATCCTTCATCCTGTTTTCGATTTTTGCCACCGGATGGCTGGCATGGCGCCAACCGGAATCCCTGCCCCTGCAGTCGCGTCGTCCCTTCCAATTGAGCCGGATCTGGGCAGCGGTCGGTGAAATGCTGTCTCATCAGACCGTGCGCCTGTCGGTGATGACCCAAACCCTGTGTTTCGCAACGCTGTTCATGTCGATCAGTCTGATCCATCCTATTTTTGACGATGTGTTTGATCGCGCTGACAGTTTCCCGTTCTGGTTCGCCTTTGTTGCGCTTGCCTCAGGGTCGGCCAGCCTGCTGAATGCGACGCTGGTCATGCGACTGGGTATGCGCCGCATGGTAACGCTGGCGATTGCGGCGCAGCTGTTTCTGTCTGTTTCGATGTCGTTGATCTGGTTCCAATTCGGCGCTGACGGTCTAGGCGATATGATGTTTTATGTTTTTGTGGCCTGGGTCACATCGGTGTTTTTCAATGCCGGTCTGACACTGGGCAACCTGAACGCCATCACACTAGAACCACTCGGCCATATTGCGGGCACAGCCGCATCGGTATCCGGCGGTCTGGCAACGGTCATATCTGCCGCCATTGCCGCACCTGTTGGCCTTAGCTTTAACGGAACGCCCCTGCCGCTGACACTGGGCGTTAGCATTTCCATGGGATTGGCCTTGTGGGTGATGCTAAGCATGCAGCGGTTTGACACCTCTGGCGAGGTAGCCGCCGAATAGCCCCACCCAACATCAAACGGCGCGCCATCACGGCGCGCCGTTTTTCGTCGGGGCGCTGATCCCTACAGCGCACCACCGCCGCAAACATCACTTAGTATACCATTGCATACAATTCTTGATTTCTCGGATTCCCTAGGGTAACAAGACGATAATTCTGCACCCAGATTTTACACGAAAGAGGCGCATATGACGAAAATCAAGGTCGCAAACCCAATCGTCGAAATGGACGGCGATGAAATGACCCGCATTATCTGGCAGTTCATCAAGGACAAGCTGATCCTGCCTTACCTCGATGTTGACCTGCTCTATTATGATCTGGGCATCGAAGAACGTGATCGCACCAATGACCAGATCACCATTGATGCTGCCGAAAAAACCAAAGAGGTCGGCGTTGCAGTCAAATGTGCCACCATCACGCCCGATGAGGCCCGCGTAGAAGAGTTCGGCCTAAAAAAGATGTGGCGCAGCCCCAATGGCACGATCCGCAATATTCTGGGCGGCGTTGTCTTTCGCCAGCCGATCATCTGCAAAAACGTGCCCCGTCTGGTCCCCGGCTGGACATCGCCCATCGTGGTGGGCCGCCATGCCTTTGGCGACCACTACAAGGCCACCGATTTCCATTTCCCATCCGCAGGCAAGCTGACGATGAAATGGGAAGGCGCCAACGGCGAGGTGATCGAGCGCGAAGTCTATGACGCCCCCGACGCTGGCGTTTATATGGGCATGTACAATCAGGACGAAAGCATCCGCGATTTTGCCCGCGCCTCTCTGAACTATGGTTTGAATGTCGGTTGGCCAGTCTATCTGTCCACCAAGAACACCATCCTCAAAGCTTATGACGGGCGCTTTAAGGATCTGTTTCAGGAAATCTATGAGGCTGAATTTGCCGACAAGTTTAAAGAGGCTGGCATCTGGTACGAACACCGCCTGATTGACGACATGGTGGCCTGTGCGCTGAAATGGAACGGGAAATTTGTCTGGGCCTGCAAAAACTACGATGGCGACGTGCAATCAGATACCGTTGCGCAGGGCTTTGGAAGCCTGGGCATGATGGCCAGCCAGCTGATGACGCCGGATGGCAAAATCGTCGAATCCGAAGCGGCACATGGCACCGTGACCCGCCACTATCGCCAGCATCAGGCGGGACAGGCGACCTCGACCAACTCGATCGCATCGATTTATGCGTGGACTGGCGCGCTGAAACATCGAGCAAAGCTGGACGACAACGCTCAGCTGACACGTTTCGCAGAGACACTGGAAAAGGTGATCATCGACACCGTCGAAAGCGGCCATATGACCAAGGATCTGGCGCTGTTGGTTGGTCCTGATCAGGGCTGGTTGACCACAATGGGATTCCTGGAAAAAATCGACGAAAACCTAAACAAGTCCCTCGTCGGCTAACCTTGATCTTTGCGGTAACGCCAAAAAGAAACACCGCGCCGGACACCGGCGCGATTGACGAAATGCCGGATCTGGCCGCACAGATCACCGGCGGACCACGCGGGGTCCTCCACACGGCGGACCCCGTTAAACTACAGGGCTAGACCTTTGGCGATGTTGGCGCTAAAGGCGCTGTATGGCTGATATTCCGAACCAAAACCCGCAAAAACACACTCTTCTGGCTGATGTTCAGGGGTTTCTCTTTGGCACGACAATGGCGTCGTTTTCACTGGTATTGCTGACCCATCTGGGCATGGTCACCGGCCAAACTGCCGGTTTGGCCGTGCTGCTGTCATATGTGACGGGTTATGGGTTCGGGCCGATCTTTTTTGTGGTGAACCTGCCGTTTTACTGGCTGGCGATCAAACGTATGGGTTGGGTTTTCACGGCCAAGACTTTTGCCGCGATTGCGGTGATGTCGCTGATGACAGAATTGCTGCCGGACTATGTCAGCTTTGATGCGGTGAACCCTGTTGTCGGTGCTGTGCTGGTGGGCATGCTGTCGGGGATGGCACTGCTGGCGCTGTTTCGTCATGGCGCATCGCTGGGCGGCGTGGGCATTTTGGCACTGTATCTGCAGGACAAAACCGGATTTCGCGCGGGTTACACGCAGCTACTGTTCGATGTCTGTGTGTTTGCGGCCGCGTTTTTTGTGATTGATGTGCCGCTGGTGCTCTATTCGTTGTTGGGCGCAGTGGTGCTGAACCTGAACATCGCGGTGAACCACCGCAAAGACTGGTATATCGCCAGCTAACTGGCCGGAGCCTGAAAATGCCGAAAACCTACCTGATCCTCCTCTTGGCGGTGATGACGGAAACCATCGCCACCACAGCCCTGCAGGCCAGCCAACAGTTCACGCGGCTGATCCCGTCGGTGGTTGTGGTTCTGGGCTATGGGGTGAGTTTCTGGCTGTTGTCCCTGACCCTGAAAACGCTGCCGGTGGGCATTGTTTATGCGTTGTGGAGTGGTCTAGGCATCGTGTTGATCGCCGTGATCGGCTATCTGGTCTTTGGCCAGAAGCTGGATCTGCCTGCGGTTCTGGGGATCGCGATGATCCTTGCAGGGATTGTGGTGATTAACCTGTTTTCCAAAACGGCTGGGCATTGAGCGGCGGAACCGTCAATCACGACAATTGCCAAATCAAAGACTTGGCAGCTCCCGAACCGCCCCCAACGGGGCGGGCGCTTCGCTTCGCCCCTGCGGTTCTTGCGCGGCGCATTAATCTGAAAACCAATAAGGGCCGCGCCCACCCGAGGGTCAGGCGCGGCCCTTTTCGCCTTACCCCAGTGCGCGCAGGCGCTTGATAAGGCTCGATGTATCCCAACGACCACCACCAAGCGCCTGCACGTCTTTGTAATACTGATCGACCTGCGCCGTGACCGGCAGCGAGGCGCCAATTTCATCGGCGGTGTCCAGACAGATGCCCAGATCCTTGCGCATCCAGTCAACGGCAAAGCCGTGCTCGAACTCATCATCCGCCATGGTGCCCACACGGTTCACCATCTGCCAGCTACCTGCGGCACCGCCGCCGATCACTTCAACCACTGCGCGGGGATCAAGGCCCGCCTTTTCAGCGAAATTCAAACCTTCGGACAGGGCCTGTACCAGACCGGCGATGCAGATCTGATTGACCATCTTGGTCTTCTGCCCCGCGCCGCTGTCGCCCAGACGGTTGCACAGTTTGGCATAGGCGCCGATCACCGGCTCTGCCCGGTCGTAATCAGCCTGATCGCCGCCACACATCACCACCAACTGACCATTTTCCGCGCCCGCCTGACCGCCAGACACAGGTGCGTCAACAAAAGCCACGCCCTGCCCTTTAGCCACATCACACAGCTCTGCCGTGACTTTGGCCGACACGGTGGTGTGATCAACGAACACACTGCCCGATGCCATACCAGCAAAGGCGCCATCGTCGCCCACACAGACGGACCGCAGATCGTCATCGTTGCCCACACAGGCCATCACAAACTCCGCACCCTCAGCCGCTTCGCGCGGGGTCAGCGCCATCGCGCCGCCGTGTTCAGCCACCCAAGCCTCTGCCTTGGCGGCGGTACGGTTGTAAACGGTCACCTCATGACCAGCTTTGACCAGATGCCCAGCCATCGGATAGCCCATGACACCCAGGCCCAGAAATGCAACTTTTGCCATTTTACCCCCCCTTGATCGGTCTTCGCGTTGTCTTTCCTATGGTTTGTGTCTAGCTAACGGACAAAAGGCAAGGGTGAACAGGATAGTGTGATGGTATTGATTTTTCGCTGGATGGTGCGACTGGCAGGCACGCTGATTGCAGTGTCGGTCCTAGCCGTTTTGGGGATCTATTTCCTCGCATCGCGGTCCCTGCCTGAATATGACAAGGAACTGGCGGTCAGTGGTCTGGACGCGCGGCTGGAAATTGTGCGCGACAACGCCAACGTGCCGCATATTCTGGGCGCGTCCGATGCGGATGTGTTCTTTGGCCTTGGTTATGCTCATGCGCAGGACCGCCTGTGGCAGATGATGACCCTACGCCGCACCGTTCAGGGCCGCCTGTCCGAGGTGTTCGGCACCCGCACGGTCGAAATTGACACCGTAATGCGCCACCTTGATCTCTACCCGTTGGCGCAGGCCGCGGTGCCCTATCAGGACGAACGCACCCAGATGGCGTTGTCGGCCTATGCCCGTGGCGTCAATGCCCGCCTGCAAGAGATCAACGAAAACGCACTGGGCCGTGGCGCGCCGGAAATGTTCCTGTTTGATATGCCCATCGCGCCGTGGCAGCCCGCCGACAGCATCGCGATGATCAAACTGATGGCCCTACGGCTAAGCGGTCAGGTCGATACAGAGGTGCTGCGCGCCCGAACATCGCTGCGCTTGCCGGCCGAACGGTTGATCGACATCCTGCCCGATGCACCGGGCACGGGCGTAGTCGCCCTGCCCCGTTATGCGCAGCTGCTGGGGGGCGAGTTGCCACAACTAGCGGCGATTGATGGCGAATTTGATCCCCTGTCACCCTTCGGCCCGGCCCGTCTGGCTGGCGCCTCGAACGCTTGGGCCGCGGCGGGTAGCCGGTCGGCGGCGGGTGGCACCCTGTTGGCCAGCGATCCACATATGGGCTTTTCTGCGCCCGGTGCATGGTATCTGGCCCGTCTGGAATTGCAAAGCGGCGGCGTCATTGGCGCCACCATTCCGGGCATTCCTGCAGTGCTGTCGGGGCGTTCGGATGCACTGGGTTGGGGCATCACCGCTGCCTATATGGATGATCAGGACCTGTTCATCGAACAGCTAAACCCTGAAAACTCCAATGAATATCGCACCCCAACTGGTTTCAAACCCTTCCGTACCCGCCAGTCCATTCTGCAGGTGGCCGAAGAAAAGCCAATTACCCTGACCCTCAGGTGGAGTGACAATGGCCCGATCCTGCCGCCGGATTTTCAGGATGTGGGCAGCGTCACTCCCAAAGACCATGTCGCCGCCCTGGGGTGGAGTGCGCTAACAACCGAGGACACATCGGCCAGCGCCGCGATCAATCTGATGTCAGCCCAAACGGTGGATGAGGCAATGCAAGCGGGTGAGGCGATGATCGCCCCCGCGCTGAACCTTGTGCTGGTCGACAGCCGCCAGATCGCGATGAAAACCCTTGGCCGGATGCCCCGCCGCCAAAGCAGCCACCAGACCAAGGGCCGGATGCCCAGCCCCGGCTGGATTGCCACAAACCGCTGGCAGGGCAGCCTGTCCTATGCGGCGAACCCTGAATCCAAGAACCCGATCGGTGGTATTCTGGGCAACACGAATAACAAGACGGTAGATCGTCCCTTCCCCCTGCACGTCAGCTATGATTGGGGCGACACCCAGCGCATTCAGCGCTGGACCCGTCTGATGCAGGGCCGTCAGGTGCATACCCGTGACAGCTTCATCGAAACACAGCTGGACACCGTCAGCCCCGCCGCCCGCACCCTGTTGCCGCTAATCGGTGCAGAGCTGTGGTTCACTGGCGAAGCTGCGCCCGAAGGCACCACTGAGCGCCGCCGCCAACGCGCGCTGGCATTGCTGGCGGATTGGAACGGCGAAATGAACGAACATCTGCCGGAACCGATGATCTATTCCGCATGGGTGCGCGCCTTGCAGGAACGCCTGATCCGTGACGATCTGGGGCCGCTTGCCGATGAATTTATGCATATGGAGCCGCTGTTCATCGAACGGGTGTTCCGCGATGTGGATGGCGCCTCGGCGTGGTGTGACGTAATCCAATCCGCCCCGGTGGAGAGCTGTTCTGACATGGCGCGTCTGGCGCTGGATGATGCGCTGTTGTGGATTGATGAGGCCTACGGCCTGTCACTGGAAAGCCTGCAATGGGGCGAAGCGCATGAGGCCGCCCATATCCACCCGGTTCTGGGCAATGTGCCGCTGCTGCGGTCGTTTGTGAACATTCGCCAAACCACATCCGGCGGTGATCATACCCTGATGCGCGGTCTGTCCTCAGGCGAGGTTGATGCGCCTTACCGCAATGTGCATGGCGCAGGCTATCGCGGGGTTTATGATTTCGCCGATCCTGACAGTTCGGTCTTTGTCATCGCCACGGGGCAATCAGGTCATTTCCTGTCGCGGTATTATGACGATCTGGGCGAATTGTGGCGTCGGGGCGAATACATCCCTATGTCGCTGGACACCGATCTGGCCCGTGCTGCGGCTGTCGGTGTCACCATACTAACCCCGAAATAAGTCCTCTGCGATCACCCAAACAAAAACGCGCGCCTTCACGTCTGTGAGGGCGCGCGCTTTGTATTTTTGTCGTTCCTTCTGAGGGCAGGCTAGACCGGATGCCTCACAAATCGCGGAAGCGTTTTTCCTGACGGGCGGTCCAGCGCACGGTGAGGTCGAAGCCGCTTTCGGTCTGCTCCTCCTCCAGCACCAGATCCTCTTGGAACAGCCAGGCGCGCTTGCGCCCTTCGGCAAAGGTCAGGCTGATCTGACTTTCGTGGGTTTCCGACGCCAGTTTGGCCTTCACCGCATCCAGTAGCTTGGTCTGCCCTTCGCCGGTGATGGCCGAGATGGCGAAGATATCCTCTTCACGATCCGCTCGTTCATTCAGCGCGGCGCGGTTGTCGTCATCCAACAGGTCGATCTTGTTCCAAACCTCCAGCACGGGCGTATCCTTGCCCACACCGAGGGAGTCCATGATCGACAACACGTTTTTCGCCTGACCTTCGGTTTCGGAATGGGAAATGTCACGCACGTGCAGGATCAGGTTGGCGCTGAGCACCTCTTCAAGCGTCGCACGGAAGGAGGCGACCAGTTCCGTCGGCAGATCCGAAATGAAGCCAACGGTGTCGGACATGATCACCTCTGGCCCATTGTCGGGCAGATCCACGCGGCGCATGGTCGGGTCCAGTGTGGCGAACAGCATGTCCTTGGCCATCACATCAGCGCCGGTCAAGTGATTGAACAGCGTAGATTTTCCGGCGTTGGTATAACCCACAAGGGCGACAACCGGAAACGGCACCTTGGCGCGGGCGGCGCGGTGCAATTCGCGGGTTTTCACCACCTTGTCCAGCTGACGGCGCAGGCGCACCAGCTGTTCGTCAATGGCACGGCGGTCCGCCTCAATCTGGGTTTCACCGGGACCACCAACGAAGCCAAGGCCGCCACGCTGACGTTCAAGGTGGGTCCAGGCCCGTACCAGACGGGTGCGCTGATAGCTGAGAGCAGCCATTTCCACCTGCAACACGCCTTCGCGCGTGCGGGCACGGTCGGAAAAGATCTCTAGGATCAGACCGGTCCGGTCCAGCAATTTGACCTTCCATGCCTTTTCAAGGTTGCGTTGCTGCACGGGCGTCACCGGGCCGTCGATCAGCACCAGTTCCACCTCGTTTTCTTTCAGCAGCTGTTTCAGTTCCTCGATCTTGCCGGACCCAAAGAGGTAGCCCGGATGCGCGCGGGGCAGCGGCACCTTGGTGGATCCTACCACCTCAAGATCGGGCAAAGCCGCCGCAAGCGAGATCGCCTCTGCCAAGGCGTAATCTGCTTCGCGACGGTTCTTGTCGGATTTTAGATCGGGATGCAGAACCCAGGCGCGGGTCGCGATCCGTTCATGCGTTTCCAATTAGGACTCTTCACCATCGTAAAGGTTGATGGGTTGTGCCGGCATGATGGTCGAGATTGCATGTTTGTAGACAAGCTGCGACTGGCCGTCACGGCGCAGGAGCACACAGAAATTGTCAAACCAGGTGATCACGCCCTGCAGCTTTACGCCGTTAATCAGGAAGATTGTGACCGGGATTTTGGTTTTCCGGGTGTGGTTCAGAAAGGCGTCTTGCAGGTTTTGTTTGTCGGAAGCCATGTATGGTTACCTTTTATTATTGTGCCGCTTTCCGGCATCCCTGTTATCTAGCTTTGCCACTATGTCGCGGGTGCGAGAGAGTTTCCAGCCCAAAAATCATCCCCTTATGCGCAGATACGTCGCACTGTGGCGAATGAGTGACCAGAATTCGCGCAATGGAATGCGTCACCTCCGCAAGAGTTGTCCGGCAAACAGCGCGACAAAGGCCAGCATTTCGAGGCGCCCCAAAACCATTGCCGCCGCAAAGGTCAGTTTTGCCATGGGCGCAAGCGCCGCTAAGTTGACCGCTTCGTCCGGTGCAATCTGCACCAAGGGGCCCGTGGTCGACAAACCCGCAATCGCCAGTGTCAGCGCAGTTTCCAGATCTGATCCGAACCCGGCAAAGATCATAGTGAACAACGTCAGAGACAGGGCAAACATCATAAAGAAGATCCAGGCAATAAACGCCCCCTGCCGCCGAATACGGCGCGACATCCCCTGTGACCGCCCCACCGATGACGGGTGGACCAGACGATCCATTTCCCGCAACCCGTTCAAATACAGCGCCCAAACACGCAGCAATTTCACCCCGCCTGCGGTGGTTGCCACACCGCCGCCGACCATTGCCAACCCCAGAAAGATCAGGCCCGGCGTCGGTAGCCCCGACCAGTTGCGCGCGGTTTCCCATTCGACACTTTCAAATCCGGTCGTGGTTAGGAACGACAGCGTTGTATAAAGCCCGCCCCAAAGCGCCCCCAACGCCTGCAATAGATTTTGCTCTTCGTCGGCGGCGTAGGACCCCACCCAATGACGCAAAAACAGCCCCAGCGGCACCGCCAGTACGATCAAGATACCCAATCGGAATTCTGGGTCCTCATGCAGACCGCGGCGGGTGGTGGTGATCGTGTCGCTGGAAAACGTCAGCCTCGACAGGGCAAACAGCATGAACAGCGCTGAAATCGCTTCGCCAGCGACGCCAGATTCGGCCTGACTGGCCGAGGCCAGCGGCGTGATACCGCTTGATGCCATGATAGACATCGCATGGATCAAACTCACCAATGGCGGGTCGCCAATCACTGTCAGCATCAGCCACAGCGCAAAGGTCAGCCCACTATAAATCGGCAACAGGGCCTTTGTCGCACGGATAATGCGCCGTTGCGGGTCGATCCGTTCATGACGCCCGTGCAATTGATCGCTTTGCCCCGGCTCTGCCGAAGCAGTCACCTCAAAGCCCCCCAGATTGAGCGGCGCCAGAATGGCGGCAGCGGCCACCCAGATCAGCGCGCCACCCATCCAGCCGACCATGCCACGCCACAAATGCAGTGTGTCACTCAGGCGTTCAGCCTGAAAAAACGCAGCACCCGTGGTGGTCAGCGACGATACCATCTCGGCATAGGCGTTCAGAAAAGAGGTTGTGCGCAAAGCCTCGTAAAACGGCAGGGCCAGAAACAATGGCAAGACAGACATCGCTGCAAACAATCCCAGCAGATCGCCCATCTCACTGCGTCGCCGTGCCGATCCGTCACGCGCAATAGACACCAGAACAACCGCCAAAATCCCCAACAGCGCGGAATACAAAAACGCCCGTCCCTCGAGAGCGCGCCCCAGCAGGAAGCCATGCACAGCAGGCACCAGCATCGCCATCGCAGCAATACCGGTCAGTAGCAAAAACAGGGGTTGGCGGGTAATCCGTGCCCACATCAGGCCATCCTCACACCCTAGAAGAAGTCAATCGAGACCTGCAGCAACCGTTCCACCTCTGGCACATCAGACGCAAGCGAGAACAACGCAATCACATCGCCATCCTCGACCCGTGTGTCCGCAAGCGGTTTGACCACTTTGTCCCCTTTAAGCAGCCCGCCGACCAGCACCCCTTCGGGGAACTCGATATCGCGGATCTTGCGTCCCGCCATCGGCGAGGTGGACAGCACCTCTGCCTCGATCATCTCGGCCTCGGCGTCGCCAATCGAATAAACGCTGCGCACCTTGCCATGACGTACGTGACGCAGGATCGAACTTACCGTGGTGGCGCGCGGGTTCACATAGGCATCAATGCCCAAGGGCGCCATCATCGGCACCAGCGTCGGATCGTTGATCAGGGCAATCGCCATCGGGCACCCCTCGGCCTTGGCCCGCACAGCCGCCAGCATGTTGGTCTTATCATCGTCGGTCAGGCACAGCACAGCATCAGCGCGATCTACGTTTGCCTCGGACAACAGTGCGACATCCAAACCGTCGCCGTGCAGAACAATGGTTTTTTCCAGCGTGTCCGCGGCCTTTTCCGCGATGCTACGATTGCGCTCGACCACTTTGGCACGCACACGATCTGCGCGCTCTTCCAACGAACGGGCCACCGCCAGACCAACGTTGCCGCCGCCAATGATTACCACACGTTCCTGTTTCTTGGTCTCTTTGCCAAAAATCTCCATCGTGCGGTTGATGTCTTCGTTCACGGTAAAGACATAACACTCATCTCCGACGAAGATCTGATCATCGGGCTCCGGTGCAAACAGCCGGCCGTCGCGACGAATGCCCACCACAATCGCGCGCAGGGTCGAAAACAAATCGTTCAACTGGCGCAGCGGCGTGTTGATCACCGGACAGCCTTCTTCGATGCTGATCCCCAACAAATGCGCCTTGCCGGACAGGAAAGTCTCGGTATCAAACGCCGACGGCGATGCGATCCGCTGCAGCGCGGCCTCTGCCACTTCGCGTTCAGGGCTGATCACCACGTCAATCGGCATGTGATCGCGGCGATATAGGTCGGAATAGATCGCCGTCAGATAGCTTTGTGAGCGCAGGCGCGCGATTTTGCGCGGAATGGCAAACACCGAATGCGCCACCTGACAGGTCACCATGTTGACCTCATCCGAATGAGTGGCGGCGATGATCATATCCGCATCACGCGCACCGGCGCGGTCCAGCACATCAGGATAAGAGGCAAAGCCCGCAATTCCCTGCACATCCAGCGTATCTGTCGCACGGCGCACCAGATCGGCGTTGTTGTCCACCACGGTTACGTCGTTTTTCTCACCAGACAGATGACGGGCAATTTGCCAGCCAACCTGCCCTGCCCCGCAGATGATGACCTTCATCAGATGTTCCCCTGCAATCCAGCGCCTTTCCTCGCATGGGGCGCGCGGGGGGTCAATTGAATTGTCACCCCCCCGCCTGCGTGGTTTGTTATCGCCTATCAATGCACGTGTTATTGCCTTACATGCCCGCAAAAGACACCCTGCGAGCGAACGAAGGAGGCAAATATGCAACGATTCGCATGGCTCGCCCTGTGCGGCGCAGTCCTGAGCGGCTGTAACTATACCGTCTACCACCAGCCCGGAAAAACCATCGAGGACCGCGACCGCGACCTGTTGCGTTGCGATGTGAGGGCGCTGCGTGAGGCGCCAGTGGCAACCGAAATCCGCTACCACCCGCCAGTAAAACGCGAACGCAAGATCTGCGACCACAAGGATCGCTGCATCACCGACCACTACTGGACCGACCCAGAACCCTACACCGTGGATGTGAACAAACAGTTGCGCGGACGCGTTAAGGAGCAGTGCATCCGCGATAAGGGCTATACGCAGGTGACGCTGCCGCGCTGCGAACGCGGCCAATCTGTCGCCGTGCCAGCGCGCATGACCGGCATCGCGCCCAACTCTTGCATCGTGCGCGGGGCCAGCGGCCAATCACAGGTCGCCACGCCGCGTTAAGGACGAGTGTAAGCTCAGTGATATCAAAACCTTGAACACAAAGTATCCAGCCCTTTCTCTAAAGGAAGGCGCTGGCACTCATGTTACCAAAAGCTCTGCAAGTTAATGTCAGAAAGGCAGCAGACTATACACCGCATCAAACGCCTTGTAGCCCAACGCCGCGAAAATCCCGCCGAGCGCAACTCTATGCCGCACACTGCGATCTTTGTTGTCAGCTAGAACATTAACAGGGAAAGCCCATTTCGCATAACCAGTCACAAACCGATAACCCAAAACCGTCAATCCAAGCGCATATATAAAGAACGCCCACCGATAGACTTCCAACCTACTGCCAACTGGTAGCAGGCTCTCCATATAGAAAGTGGCGATGACCAAACCCGCGGGCAAAGCGACAAGCCAAATGCCAACGTCATACGCAAACGAGCCATGTATGGCACTATACCAAGTTCGGTGACTTAGAAGCTTATCATCAACTACCTTCTGAACCGCACGAAAATATGTCATATCGTCAGCGCGAACACTAACGTTGCTTGCATTAGGCGTAGGTTCTGAAAGCACCGATGTGGGATCTAACAATGGCGGCTTTCCAAAATCCAAATACACTTCGATGCGATTTTGTGGATCCACGTTGGGCGCGTGCCTCCGCCAAGCTTTCACATTGTCGAAATAGATTGCCTTAATGGGATTTGGCAAAGCCTCACTCTCGAAAACTTCACTACTTTCCCCATACACCTGCTGATCATTTTCACCTTTGATCAAGATGGCCAAGCAAAAGGCATCCTCCAAGAGATATTCTTGATACCCGTTCCATTCAGCATCAGACATTTCAGGATCTCGCACCAAGCCTGCGATTTCGCCGGCCCCAAACTTGCGATTGATTGAGCTGAGTTCAATGTACAATTCTTTGATGCCATCCAGGTCAAGACGACATCCCCGAATAGGGATCGTCTCCTCATACCACCCGATGAACTTGGGCCTTGGCGGCAACTCATGCGTATTTCCGGAATAGTTTATTATATCACTCATATTCACTTAAAAGAACTCACTTCGCTGAAACGACACTCAGGCCCCAATGCTATGCGTGAATGCGCACCAAATAGCTACACATTGCGCCTGCAAACGCTTAGCGCCACCAGGAACGCCATCCTGCGATCAAATCACTCCGCCTCCGCCGCCTCTTTATCGACCGAGGCAACCCGAGCACCGGATTTGGAAGACGTGACAACGCCCAGCGATTTCAGTTTGCGGTGCAGGGCCGAACGCTCCATGCCGACGAAACTGGCGGTGCGGCTGATATTGCCGCCGAAGCGGTTGATCTGGGTCAGCAGGTATTCACGCTCAAACACCTCCCGCGCTTCGCGCAGCGGCAGGGTCGCCAGTGTGCCAGTCAGCACCACCTGATCCGACGGTGCGCTATTGTCGCTGCTTTCCGGCAGTTCGCGCGCCTCAATCGGGCCGCTACCATCGCCAAGGATCAACACCCGTTCAATCAGGTTGCGCAGCTGGCGCACGTTGCCCGGCCAGCGCATCGTCTGCATCAAAGCCACCGCATCCTGCGACAGTTCGCGCAGCGGCAGGCCCTGCGTCTGGTTAAACATCGCAATGAAATGTTGCGCCAATGTCGGAATATCTTCGCGCCGCTCTTCCAGCGATGGCACCGCAATCGGCACCACGTTCAGGCGGTGATACAATTCCTCGCGGAAAGTGCCAGCGGCGATCTCTGCTTCTAGATCACGACTGGTCGAGGACACGACGCGCAGGTCCACTTTGACCTTTTCCGCGCCTCCGACACGCTGGAACTGTTGATCTACCAGAACCCGCAGAATTTTCGACTGCGACCCAAGCGGCATGTCCGCCACTTCGTCAAAGAAGATGATGCCGCCATCGGCACGCTCCAACAGACCCGGCTCAACACCGCGGTCTGCGCTTTCGCGGCCAAACAGAACCTCTTCGATGCGTTCCGGCTCGATCGTGGCGCAGCCAACGGTAACAAACGGGGCGCTGGCACGGTTGGATTGGGCATGAATGTAGCGCGCGGCCACTTCTTTGCCGACGCCTGAGGGCCCCGATAGCATTACCCGACCGTTGGACTTGGTGACCTTGTCCAACTGACCGACCAGGGTGCGGAAGGCGGCGGTGTCGCCGATCATCTCGGCCTCGCCCCCGTCCTTGCGTTTCAGTGCCAGGTTTTCACGACGCAAGCGCGACGTTTCCATTGCACGCCGGATCACCACCAAAAGCTGATCAATATTGAACGGTTTTTCGATGAAGTCGTAAGCGCCCTGTTTGATCGCTGCGACTGCAATTTCAATATTCCCGTGCCCCGAGATGATCACCACCGGCACATCGGGATAATCCCGCTTCACCGCTTTCAGAATGTCGATCCCGTCCATCTGGCTGTCCTTCAGCCAGATATCCAGAATGATCAGCCCCGGCTGTTCACCAGAGATTTCGCGCATGGCGTCGTCGGAGTTCCCTGCAAGGCGGGTGCTAAACCCTTCATCCTGCAGAATGTCCGAGATCAGCTCTCGAATGTCTTTTTCGTCGTCAACAATCAGAATATCGCTCATCGTATCCTCACGTCTTAATCTGTCCGTCAGCATCCGCCGCCCCGAAAGGTGCATCGTCTGCTGGTGAAGTTTCGGAATTGGGGTCGTGGGCATCCACTTGCGGTGTCAGCGTCAACTGGATCACCGCCATCGCGCCAAAATGGGCGCTGTCATCTGCGGAACCATCAAAAACGGGCGCATCTTCCAATGCCAGGCTACCGCCGTGTTCCTCAATGATTTTCTTGACGATGGGCAATCCCAGACCGGTGCCTTCGCTGCGGGTCGTCACATAGGGTTCAAACAGGCGCGTTCTGTCTTCGGGCAGGCCAATACCGTTGTCCATGATCCGCAGCGTGGCAACGCGCCCTTCGGTGGTCAGATCAACGCGGATCTGCCCGACATGTTCTGGCGCGCCTTGCTTTTGCCTATAACTTTCAATCGCTTCGCCTGCGTTTTTGATTAGATTGGTCAGCGCCTGCGAAATCATGGTGGCGTCCAGATCCGCCAACAGCGTGTCCTGCGGCAGGGCGACATCAAACGTCACATCCGGTTGGCCCGCCTGCTGAAGCACAACAGCGTCACGTACCAATTTCACCAAATCCTCAGACCGCCGATCGGGTTCCGGCATCCGGGCAAATTTGGAAAATTCATCAACAATGCGGCGCAAGTCATTGGTTTGACGAACAATAACCTCGGTCAACTGTGCCAGACTATCGGCATTCTCTGTATCCAGTTGGCGGCCAAATTTGCGTTTGATCCGTTCGGCAGACAACTGGATCGGGGTCAACGGGTTCTTGATCTCATGGGCGATGCGGCGTGCCACGTCGCCCCAGGCTGCCATGCGTTGCGCGGCGACCAGATCGCTGACGTCATCAAAAGCCACAACATATCCTTCAAGCGCTCCATCCTCGCCGTAGCGGGTGGCCATGCGCACCAGCAGGTTTTCCAGACGACCATTGCGCGTGACCTTCACCTCTCCCTGTACAGTGGGCAGGCCATCAGCGGTCAGGCGTTCAAACAAGGGCGAAAATTCAGGCACAGCAACCGCTAGAGCCAGCGTTGCATGGTTTTCGCCACTCCAATCCAGCAGCCGTTCTGCTGAGCGGTTCACAAAGGTCACCCGTCCCTCTGCATCCAGACCAACCACCCCAGATGTCACCGAGGTCAGAACGGAATCGAACAAGCGGCGACGGCGTTCTACCTGTTCCGTGTTGTCCAACAGCTCTACGCGCTGTGCCTTCAACTGGCGGGTCATCTGGTTGAAATAGCGCCCCAGCATGGCGATTTCGTCGTCGCCCTCTTCCTCAATCACGCGCACGTCCAGATCGCCTGCACCAACGCGCTGCGCGGCCCCGGCCAAACGCCCCACTGGTCCAGACAGACGCTCCGCGAACCACAGCCCCAGCCAAATCGCGGCCAGAATAAGGATCAGCGCAAACCCCAGATAGATCAGCCCGAATTCAAACAGAACTCGGCCGCGTTCACTTTCGAGTTGCTGATAAACCTGCACCGTTTGCTTGGTGTCATCCAGCAACCCCAGCAGCGCGCCGTCAACCTCGCGGCTGACATACAGGAACCGGTCTGGAAAGGCCTCTAGCCGGACAAGGGCGCGAAATTCGTTGTTGGGCCAATCCGCAATGATCTGCACACCTTCTTCGCTGGCACTTTGCAGTTGTTCAGCGCTTGGGGCTTCGTAGTCGAACAGATAGCTACGAACACCGCGCGCACGAATTTCACCTGTTCCATCAATTACATACGCTTCTTTCAAACCGCGCTGGATACGGGATTGAAATTCGGTCAGCACAACCCGCACATCGCCATCAGTCATGAAGAAACTTTGGCGGCGCGTTCCGTCGATCCGGCTGGCCAGAACCAACACATCAACAGTCAGGTCTGTACGGTGTTCTTCCTCGTAGGCTTCGGCCGCTGCAAGGGAGGACCCAACCACCTGCCGCACCCGATCGGAAAACCAGCCCTCAAGCCCGATGTTCACCGTCAATGCCGCAAAGATCGCCACAGAAACCGTTGGAATCAGGGCCAAAAATGCAAAGGCGCCGGTTAGGCGCAGGTGCAGCTTTGACCCCGCCGACTTGGCCCGGCGCGCCGAAATCAGCGCCACGATCCGCTGCAGGACCAAGGCCGCAATCAATAGCGCATACACGAAATCTGCCAGCAGGATCAGCCGCAGGGAAAATGACGATCCGCCCTGATCCAGCGGCCCCAGCACCAGATAGGTGGCCACCACCAGAACCGGCGCCAACACCACAAGACAGAAGGTCGCGATGTTCTGCACCCTCCGCTGTCGCCGCAATCGGCTGATTTTCGCCCAAGAGCGCCCGCGCGCCAGTTTGGGAACCCGTTTGTGCTGTGCCTGAAAGGCCACGCCTTACCCTCATCCTGATGTGTCGCTGATTGCGACAAACCGCTTTATATGGGGGCGCCATCAAGCCGACAGACCAAAGCGCCACGCCATTGTTGCGATTTTACATCAATTTTCGGCGCCGTGTCACGTTAATATCCAGATCGGTAATCTTCTTGCGCAGAGTATTCCGGTTGATCCCCAACAAATCCGCACATTTTGCCTGATTTCCGCCCGTCGCCTCGAGGGCAATTTCGATCAATGGCAGTTCAACCTCGCGCAGGATTCGCGCATACAAGCCCGCTGGCGGCAGCATCGCACCATGGAGATCAAAATACCGGCGCAAATGGCGCGCAACCGATGCTGACAGCTTTTCAGTATCGCCACCACCCAGTACAGGCTCCATCTCGGGCTGGTTGCCCAGCACCATCTCGACCTCGGTGCGGGTGATTTCATCCGCACGCGACGTCAGCACCAGACGGCGCACCGCATGTTCCAACTGACGCACATTGCCCGGCCAGCTGTAGCTGCGCATCAGCTCCACCGCATCGTCAGACAGGCGGCGCGACGGTTGACCATCACGTTCGGCCCGCAGCAAGAAGTGTTCAGCAAGCAGCGGAATATCCTCAACCCGTTCACGCAACGACGGCACCACCAGCGTCGCACCGCTGAGGCGGTAGTACAGGTCCTGGCGAATATCGCCACGATCCAACGCTTCGGTCAGGTCGGTCTGACTCGTGGCCATAAAACGGGGCACATGTTCCCCGGGATTGTCGATCATGCGCACAATGCGCGCCTGTACTTCGGCGTCCACATCGCCAATTTCGTCAATCAGGACGGTGCCCCCCTTGACCCGCGCCAGAACCCGTGCTGGGCCTTCGATGTCCTGCAGGTCCGCGGCGGTGATTGTCACAAACGGCAGCGTGCGACGATCAGAAAAATCGTGAATAGCACGCGCGATCAATGACTTGCCTGTCCCACTTTCACCCGCAATCAACACCGGTAGATCGGTGTTCATCACACGCGCCACCAGACGATACAGCGCCTGCATGGCAGGCGTGCGACCCACCAACGGCAACTCATCCGGGCGCTCGCCCTCATCAACACGCGCGGCCGGGGCGCTACGATGGTTCTGCTCCAGCGCCTTGGCGGTCCGTTTCATCAGATCCGGTAGATCAAACGGTTTGGGCAGGTAATCATAGGCCTCTGCCTCGGCCGCCTGAATGGCGGTCATGATGGTGTTTTGAGCCGAAATCACGATCACCGGCAGGCCTGGGCGGTCCTGTGCGATCTTGGGCAGCATCTCCAAACCGTTCCCGTCGGGCATCACCACATCCGAAATCACCACATCACCTTTGCCCTCACCAACCCAACGCATCAGCGTGGTCAGCGAAGAGGTGGCGTGCACCTTACAGCCCGCGCGGGTCAGCGCCTGGGTCAAAACGGTGCGGATCGTGCGGTCATCATCCGCGACAAGAACGGTGCCATCCATTTTCTAGCTCTCCTTTTTCGCACGCCGCTTGGGCGTTTCTGCCATCGGCAGAGAAATTTTGAATACAGTGCGACCGGGGACCGAATTGACCGAAATCCACCCGTCGTGGTCTGAAATGATCTTGCTCACCAGCGCCAGTCCAAGACCGGTGCCATTTTCGCGACCCGACACGAAGGGGTCGAAAATATCGCCCTTGATGTCTTCGGGCAGGCCGGGCCCGTCATCACTGATCTCGATCTGCAGCGGCAGCGACTGGCCGGTGCCATCTGCGCGACGCAGGCGGAAAGAATGTTCATAAAACGTGCGCAACCGAATGGTGCCGCCCGCCTTATCCGCCGCTTCCGATGCGTTTTTCACCAGATTGAGGATAACCTGCAGCAGTTGATCAGGATCCCCCAATGCCATCGGCAGCGAAGGGTCATACTGCTCCACGATCTTCATATGCGCGCCAAACCCCAACAGCGCCGACCGGCGCGCGCGGTCCAGAACATCGTGAATATTCACCTCTTGGCGTTCTGGTTCCGACAGATTGCCGAACTGTTCCACCTGTTCCAGCAATTTCACGATACGGCGGCTTTCTTCGACGATCAGGTCGGTCAGCTCCAGATCCTCAGGGCTGAGGTTCATCGACAACAGCTGCGCTGCACCAGTGATACCAGCCAGCGGGTTCTTGATCTCATGGGCCAGCATTTCGGCCATGCCGATTGCAGATTTGGCGGCGGATTTAACCGAATTGCTCTGCGTCATGCGGCCCGCCAATTCGCGCGGACTGATGAGGAAGATCATATACCCCGGCTGACCCTGAAGTGGCGCAATCTGCAGGTTGCAATGCAACGGCGCACGCGATCCCGTTCCCACATCCACGTCATTCACAAACAAGGGCGAGTTGGTACTGCGCGCACGCTCAAACGCTTCTTCCATCGGGGCATCGACAGTGACACGGTCCCAAACGGGTTCACCCAAAATGGATTTTTTCGACGAATTCAGGAACCCCTCGGCGGCGGAATTGATGTCCGCGACTTTGTCCTGAGGGTCGATCAGAATGCCGGGGATCGGCAACGACGACCACAGCCCTGCTTCTGGTGTCAGTTCTACCGTCATGCCGCATCCTCCTGCGGGGCAAGGATCGCGTCTGGCAACAGGGCGATCACTGCGTCTGGTGTTTTTTCCGTCAGGACGGCACGACGCTTGGCGGCGCTTGTCCCCGCCTCGTCCATGTACCATCCCAGATGCTTGCGGGCGACGCGCAGGCCCAGATCAGGACCGTAGAAAGACAGCATCGCTTCGTAATGCCCAATGATCATATCCACCAGCGCCTGCCCGTCGGGGACGATTGGGGCGGCATGGCCGTATAGGTCCGCCGCAACCTGCGCCAGCAGCCACGGGCGCCCCTGCGCCCCACGGCCAATCATAACCCCGTCAGCACCAGACAGGTCCAGCGCACGGCGGGCATCATTCGGCGAACAAATGTCACCGTTAGCAATCACCGGAATCGATACGGCCTCTTTCACCCGATTGATCGCCGCCCAGTCGGCGCTGCCCTTGTAGAATTGGCAGCGGGTACGGCCATGAATGGTGATCATCTGAATACCGGCGTTCTGTGCGCGCACCGCCAAATCTGGTGCATTCAACAGCGCGTCATCCCAGCCAAGACGTGTTTTCAGTGTCACCGGGACATCCACCGCTTCGACCACCGCCTCAATCAAGGTCAGCGCGTGATCCAGATCCTTCAACAGGGCGGAACCGGAATAACCGTTCACCACCTTCTTCGCCGGACAGCCCATGTTGATGTCGATAATCTGGGCGCCGTTGTCGGCGACCATCTTGGCCGCCAGCGCCATCCACGATGCTTCGCGGCCGGCCAGCTGTACGGCGGTATTCACCTTGTCAAAGCCCAGTTCAGCGCGTTCGCGCACGCCGGGTTTCGCCTGGACCATTTCCTGACTGGCGACCATTTCGCTCACCACCAGACCAGCGCCAAAGCGCGACACCAGATCGCGAAACGGCAGATCTGTGATTCCGGCCAAGGGCGCCAGAAAGACGGGGGTGGTGATGGTTTTATCTGCAAGCCTGAGCGGCATGAGTGCTTAATCCTTGTGCGTTATCTACTGGCTAGACCAGAGAATGTGACGGTTTCAACGACTGCCGCTACGTTTTTAGCCGCCCAAATGTCAAATGCATAATTTTTAGGCATTCGCCTCCGGATCGGGCGGGTGATTGCCCTTGATCCCCGTCCGGCGTATGCAATGGGGGCAAACAGAAACAACCGCCAAACGGAGCATTTCATGACCACAGCCGCGCTGATCGTGGCCGCAGGACGCGGCACCCGTGCCGGTGCTGGTGTGCCCAAACAGTGGCGTCCGCTGCTAGACCGTCGGGTGGCGGATTGGACTCTGGCAGCACTGGCAGATCATCCGGGCATTGATCAGGTGATGGTGGTGCTGCATCCCGACGATTTCGACCTGCTGGGCGATTGGACCAATCACCCCAAGCTGCGCCATTGCGCGGGCGGGGCCAGCCGCGACCAATCCGTGCTGAACGGATTGCAGGCATTGGCATCCGATGGGCAAGACGCGCCCGCCAAGGTGCTGATCCACGACGTCGCGCGCCCCTGTCTGTCCGCCGATCTAATCACCGCGCTGATTGACGCGCTGGATCGTGACACCGCCGCCGCCCCGGGACTAGAGGTGGTGGATGCCCTGTGGCGGGGCAACGACGGTCTGGTCAACGGATTGCAGGATCGCAGCGGGCTGTTTCGTGCGCAAACCCCGCAGGCGTTTCATTTCGCGCCCCTTTTGGCCGCGCATATGGCCCACCCCGGCGGTGCCGCTGATGACGTAGAGGTGGCGCGCGCCGCTGGCATTGACGTCCGCATCATTGTGGGCGAGGACAGCAACCTGAAAATCACCCGGCCCGGCGATTTCGCCCGCGCCGAAGAGATCCTGCAAGCGCAACAAGTGGCTATGCAGGCACTAGAACATAAGGAAGATCACATGGATATCCGTCTGGGCAATGGCTATGACGTGCACCGGTTTGGCGACGGGGATCACGTGATCCTTTGCGGCGTGAAAATCCCCCACGGGCGTGGGTTGCAGGGGCATTCAGACGCCGATGTGGGCATGCACGCGGTCACCGATGCACTTTATGGCGCGATGGCCGAAGGCGACATTGGCCGCCACTTCCCCCCATCCGACCCACAGTGGAAAGGCGCGGCGAGTGAGATTTTCCTGAAACACGCCGCCGATCTGGCCCGCAGCAAGGGCTTCACCATTTCGAACGTCGACTGCACGCTGGTTTGCGAATACCCCAAGGTCGGCCCGCACGCGGATGCGATGATGGATGAAATGGCGCGCATTCTGGGCCTTGCCCGCGACCGCGTGTCGATCAAGGCAACCACCTCGGAACGCCTCGGCTTCACCGGACGTGAAGAGGGCATCGCCGCCATTGCCACCGCAACCCTGATCAAGGTGTGATGCGATGACCAAACTAATCGCCACCTTTTTCTACGCGGGCCTGATGCGCCCTGCCCCCGGCACTTGGGGATCGCTGGCCGCCCTGCCCGCGGCGGCGGCTGTCTACTGGGTTTTCGGCCTCATCGGTTTTGCGCTGGCGATCCCGACCGTGTTTGCCATCGGTTGGTGGGCCACCGCCGAAGAAACCCGCGGCAAGGATGACCACGACCCGTCAGAGATCGTGATCGACGAGGTCGCAGGCCAATGGATCGCGCTGCTGCCGGTGTTTATCGGCATCACACATTCCGGCGCGGGGATGCTGGCCCTCTGGCCGGGTTGGGTCACGGCTTTTGTCGCGTTTCGCGCGTTCGACATCCTGAAACCCGGCCCCGTGGGCTGGGCTGACCGCCGCGGCGATGCGCTGGGCGTGATGCTAGACGACGTGATCGCCGGTGTCTTCGCCGCTGTGGTGGTCATGCTGGGCGCCTATATCAGCCACGGCGTTCTGGGGATCTGATCATGACTTTGGCGGCTGCGGTACTCGACGCACTGAAATCACGCGGCTGGATGGCCACCGCAGCAGAAAGCTGCACTGGCGGCATGGTGATGGCGGCGCTAACCGATGTGCCGGGGTCCTCTGCCGTGGTTGATCGCGGCTTCGTCACCTACACCAATGCCGCCAAACAGCAGATGCTGGGCGTGTCCGCCGCAACACTCAACGCCCATGGCGCTGTGTCAGAGGAGGTCGCGCGCGAAATGGCCGCCGGCGCGCTGCGCCACTCCGACGCGCAGGTCGCCGTGGCGATCACCGGCATCGCTGGCCCCGGCGGATCCGAGCATAAGCCAGAGGGCCGCGTTTGTTTTGCAATCGCGACTGAAACCACCCCGCCGGTCAGCGAAACGGTGGAGTTTGGGCCGCTGGGCCGCGACAAGGTCCGCAGCGCCGCCGCTGAAAAAGCACTCACCCTGCTGCAAATTGCGGCAAATACGGCGTGACTATTAATTAATCATAAGCCTAATTATTTCGCCTAATATTTAACCGCTTTGCAAAACGGGTGTTTTTTGACCTGTTTTTTAGGCCTTTGCTGTTTTCTTTTGCGCCCGATCTGAGATGCCTCCCCGAAATCGGGAAAAGAAGGATCACAGTTATGAACGGAGCGGATACCGCCTGGATCATCGTCGCGACAGCCCTGGTGCTGTTCATGACACTCCCCGGACTGGCGCTGTTTTACGGCGGTCTGGTGCGCGCACGAAATGTACTCAGCGTCTTTATGCACTGCTACGCCATCGCCTGTCTGATGAGCGTTTTGTGGTTCGCCGTCGGCTACTCTATCGCCTTTGGTGACGGCAATGCGATCTGGGGCGGTCTGGGCAAGGCCTTCCTCAACGGAATCGACGCAGACACCCTGTCGGGCAACCTGCCCGAGGTTCTGTTCTTTGCCTTCCAGATGACCTTTGCGATCATCACCCCGGCGTTGATCGTCGGCGCCTATGTGGAACGTATCGGTTTTGCCTTCGTACTGACCTTCTCGGCCCTATGGATGGTCCTGGTCTATGCGCCTGTAACCCATTGGATCTGGGGCGGCGGTTTCTTGGCTGATGGCGGCATCTTTGGCGACGTTGGTGTCAAGGACTTCGCCGGTGGCATCGTTGTGCACGAAACCGCAGGGATTGCCGCATTGGTACTGGCCGTGATGCTGGGCGCACGCAAGCACCAGACAACCCCGCCGCACAACCCCGGTTACGTGATGATCGGCGCCGCGATGCTGTGGGTCGGCTGGTTTGGCTTTAACGGTGGTTCGCAGCTGGCGGCTGACGGCGGCGCTGCGATGGCTCTGACCGTAACCCACATCTCTGCCGCCACCGCATCGCTGACCTGGTTGGCGTGGGAATACAAGAAACACGGCAAAGCCTCCCTCGTTGGTCTGGTCACCGGCACCATTGCGGGCCTCGCCTCGATCACCCCCGCCTCCGGCTTCGTCGGTCCGGTAGAGGCGCTGATCATCGGTGCAGTCGCAGGTGTCCTGTGTCAGGAAGCGGTGAACCTCGTACGCAACAAGCTGCGCATCGACGACACGCTGGATGTTTTTGCCGTCCACGGCGTTGGCGGCATCTTCGGCACCATCATGATCGCCGGTTTCGGCGCAGGCAGCTGGGCGGCGCAACTGGGCAGCCTGGCCATCGTAGGCGTCTTTACTCTGGTGGTCTCAGTCGTACTGGCCAAACTGGTTGCCATGGTCTTCCCCCTGCGGGTAGATCTGGAGACCGAGGTGAACGGTCTGGACCTCACCGTCCACGGCGAACGCGCCTACGACCACTCGTCCTAAGGTACAAACCGACGCATCAGCAGGCGGGCCTTTCGGGGCCCGTTTTGCGTTTCAGCAGTGTCTGATATCTTTTATCGAACACGACATGTCAGCGCTGCGTTCCAGACCTAAAAATTTCAATCTATCGCATCTCCTCATTTCGATTCCTTAACAGTCTCAATCATCAAGGCGCGAAACGGTTCTAAAGCCTATTGATGAACATTCCCTTAACGCCCGCAGGTTTTTCGCAAAAACAAAAGCGCCCTCCGTTTGGGGGCGCTTTTTTGTTTGAGAGAGCAGAAAAAGTCTGTGGCGTTTACGAAATCTCAACTTTCCAGTGCGACAGTGCCTTGGTCAGGGCCGCAGCTGCGTCGGCGTAGTAGCCGGTGGCCAGTTCATCAATCGCCGCGTCGAAGTTGCCAGTGGCGATCAGGGCCGCAACACCGCAGGCAGCGTCGTGCAGGTCAACATGCAGCGCGTCAACTTCTTTGGCGCGGGTGGTCATCTGTGCGTTGTCTTTCAGGAAGGAGATCAGTTTACCCAGACCACATTTCTCGGCGTTTTTATAGGCGCGCACCGGCAGGCTGCAGTTGCCGTCGATGGCGGCTGCGCGCAGCTGATGACCCAGAACGTAATGTGCAACGATGCTGTTGTTGATGATTTCAGCGGTGTTCAGAACGGTCATCTGGGTCATGGTGTGTCTCTTTCTCGTTTGTCGCTTATGCGATTGTTTGCTCGTGCTCTCTACAAACGAATATAGATATCCGCCTTTATCGCCTCAATTGAGATAAAGTATGGCGCGCCCTCTCGATCGTCCTAAGGGGCTTAGGCGGTTCCGGCGGAAGGTGATCTGCATCCTGCCGGATGGGAGTAAAATCCGCGCTCTCGAACCGCTGGTGCGGGTCCAGAAAGGATATATCCGCGATATATCCTTCGGGATGTATCAGGCGGGGAAAATGGGGGATTCGCGGACGCGAGAGCTGATGCTGACGAGGCGACAGGTACAAAACGTCCTGCAGCGACCACAGGCCAGAGTATCAAAGCTAGAGAGGTCAGATCAGAACCGGATCACGCCAGAAGGGCAGCAAATTCTGCGGGGCTGCCTGCGCCCTCAACCGCCAATACAGCGGCACCCGCTGTGTCGCGACCCAAAAGGCTTTCTGCCTTGCGCAAGATTTTGGCTTTGCGTTGGGGCAGATCCATCGGTGCGATTAGATCATGCGCCGCTTCATAGATGCCTTGGCGGGTTTGCACCTTCAACCGTGTCGCGGTTTCGCTGACACGGTCGTCTGCAACCACATGCACCCGCGCGCGCAAGGCCTGCAGGGCCGGATCAACGCACAGGCTGTCGCGGTAGTTGTCAAGCCGCGCGGTGTCATGGCCCAGCACCGACATGGCCAGCACGGTGCCGTAAGAAAACTTCGCCCCCAGACCGGTCATCGGGGCGGATTGGTTGCACACGCTCATCCAGCGGGGATGCGTGCGCACCTCGATCGCGCGCAGATCCTCGGGGCGCAATGGCAACAGGTCATTCATCGCCTCCAACGCGGCGTGCAAGCCATGACAACAGGCGTGAAACTTGTGACTGACGGTTTCAAGCAGCCAAGCCTCACCCAGACCGGCCAGGGCCAGCGGATCGCCCTGCCCCATATGCGTTGGCCCGAAGCCCTGCGCCGCCTCCAGCGCATCGGGGTTGGCGATGAACCCGCGTGCGACCAGTTCCGCCGCCTCCACCCCGTTGCTGGCGGCAAGGCCGGCGTTATAGGGTTTGCCCATGGTGCCGAATTGCGATTTCAGACCGCTGGCCCGTGTTGCCACCAGCCCCAGCGCCATCTGGCATTGCGCGGCACTCAGCCCCATCAGGCGCGCCGCCGCCACCGTGGCGCCAAACGCGCCAGCTGTGCCAGTTTGATGAAATCCCCCCTGATAATGATCGCGGCCCAGCCAGACACCAACGCGCACTGCCACCTCCACCCCGATGAGGCAGGCCGCCTGAAACGCCGCCGCATCTGCGCCGATCTTTTGCGCCACGGCCAGCGCGGCGGGGATCACCGCTACGGAGGGATGGCCGATATGGGCGAAATGGGTGTCGTCGTAATCAAGTGCGTGGCTGATCGTGCCATTGACCAGTGCCGCCATGCGTGCGGGCGCCATGCCGCCACCGACCAAAGTAGCCTGCGCAGCGCCCGCCTCCTCAATCGCTTGGGCGCGCAGGATCTGGGCGACGGGTTCATCACGGCCCGCAATCGCGCAGGCCGCCCAGTCGATCAGCGACAGTTGCATCACAGACAGCGCCGCCTCTGGCAGGTCGCTGGATGCGGTTTGACAGGCAAATGCGCTTAACTGTTGGCTGAAACTCTGCATGACACACCCCTTGTTCCCGCGCAGGTTAATTCAGCCGCCGCGATGAGGAAAGCCCTGCAGGTTGCCAGAAATCCGTCAGATCAAGCGTTCTATGTCAGCCGTAAAGCGCCGCCGCGCGGTTTTCAAAGGCGCGCACGATACGCTGCATCGCCTCATTGAACACCACACCGATGATGCCCTGAAACACCGCGTTCTTAAATTCAAAATCCACGAAGAAGGACACGTCGCACTGGCCATCGTCACGGTCGGAAAACTGCCAGTAGCTCTTCATGTATTTGAATGGGCCATCCAGATATTCTGTATCAATCCGCTTGGTTTCCGGCGACAGCACCACGCGGCTGCCAAAACGTTCGCGAAACACCTTGAAGGAAATGACCAGATCCGCCTCCATCACATCGGTGCCGTCACCCTGCGGCGTCACCTTGCGGATACGGGCCGCAGCGCACCAGGGCAGGAATTTCGGATAGGTCGCCACATCCGCCACGAGGTCATACATCTGCTGGGCCGTATAGGGCATCTGGCGCGTTTCGGAGTGTGTGGGCATTTCGCGGTCTTTTCGATCTTTTCACGTGGTATCTTACAGGTTCATTTCGTAGAGTGTCGACGAAATTGCAAGAGGGTCTCATGTCCAAGCGTCCTTATGTCATCGACGAAATGATCTCAGCCAAGCAAATCGCCGCCCGGATTGAATCCCTCGCGCGTGAGATCGAATTTGAATTTGGCAGCACCGATAAGCTGATTGTGGTCGGCCTGCTGCGCGGCAGCTTTGTGTTCATCGCCGACATCGTGCGTGAACTGGGCCTGCCGGTAGAGGTCGATTTCCTAGAGGCGTCGTCATATGGCAACGATATGGAAAGCTCTCGTGAGGTGCGGATCCTGAAGGATATCCGTGGCGAGATTGAGGGCCGTGATGTTCTGGTGGTTGAGGATATCGTTGATACCGGCTTTACCCTGACCCACGTTCTGCGCCTGCTGAAAGGGCGTAACCCGCGTAAACTGCGCACCATTGCGCTGCTGGACAAACCGTCGCGCCGTGAGGCGGATGTAAAGGCGGATTGGATCGGGTTTGAGATTCCGGATGAATTTGTTGTCGGCTATGGCATCGACTACGCCCAACGTAACCGCAACCTGCCCTTCATCGGCAAGGTGCGATTTGTCGACGAAGATGAGGTCTAAGCGACCACATCAGCGCTGAAATAGAAAAGCCGCCCTTGATCACGGGGCGGCTTTCTTCGTCTCGGAAGGTGTGTCGTGACCTTAGGCCTGACCCAGCTTTTCCATCCGTGCCTGACGCAACTGGGCGAAATCATCACCCGCATGGTAGGACGAACGGGTCAACGGCGTCGCCGAAACCATGAGGAAACCCTTGCCATAGGCGGCTTTTTCATAGGCTTTGAACTCATCCGGATGCACAAAGCGATCGACCGCGTGGTGTTTCGGGGTCGGTTGCAGGTATTGCCCAATGGTCAGGAAATCGATGTCAGCGGCGCGCATGTCGTCCATCACCTGATGCACGCCCTGTTTATCTTCACCCAGACCGACCATGATGCCGGATTTGGTGAACATGGTCGGGTCCAGTTCTTTCACCCGCTGCAATAGGCGCAAGGAATGGAAGTAGCGCGCGCCCGGGCGCACTTCAGGATACAGGCCTGGCACAGTTTCAAGGTTGTGGTTGAACACGTCAGGGCGCGCCTCAACGATGGTTTCCAGCACCGACATGTCACATTTCAGGAAGTCGGGGGTCAGAATCTCAATCGTGGTGCCCGGCGAACGGTGACGCACCGCGCGAATGGTCTGGGCGAAATGTTCTGCGCCGCCATCTTTCAGGTCGTCGCGGTCCACCGAGGTGATCACCACATGGTTCAGCCCCAGTTTCTGCACCGCATCCGCAACACGGCCCGGTTCAAACACATCCAGACTGTCAGGCTTGCCGGTCGCGATATTGCAGAAGGTACAGCCGCGGGTACAGATATCGCCCATGATCATCATGGTGGCGTGACCCTGCGACCAGCATTCACCGGCGTTGGGGCAACCCGCCTCTTCGCAAACTGTGACCAGTTTGTTTTCGCGCATGATTTTGTGGGTTTCTTTATACCCATCAGACACGGGCGCTTTTACGCGGATCCAGCTGGGTTTCTTTGGCTGGGCATTGTCCGGGCGGTGGGCCTTTTCGGGGTGCCGCTGCTGAGGAATCTTAAGATCACGCACTGTCGTTCATCCTGACGTTTGGTCCTGATAGTCACCTGTGAGGGTCGACTTAGTATAACGGCAGCAATCCGAAAGTACCATTGCCTGAAAAAAGCTATGCACACGACGCATAGCTCCTCAAAACCGACAAAATTCGCGACCATAACCTGCATTTTTGCATCGCAGCAATTTGCACAACAGATCAGCAACAAACCTTTTCCTTGGGGCCATTTATCCTGAAAAACGCCAATTCTGCAGCGCAGAGACATTCCCATCTAGCCGCCAGTTTGGAATCGTTATAAAGAACCGCCAGAGTTGTGATCTTAATGTAGGATAGACAGATGCAAGCAGGCCAGAAAGTCCCCGCAGTAACCTTCCGCACCCGCGTTCGTGACGAATCCGTAGGCGGCCCGAACCCCTTCCGTTGGCAGGACATGTCCAGCGACGATTACTTCGCTGGCAAGCGCGTAATCCTGTTCTCGCTGCCGGGTGCGTTCACCCCCACCTGCTCCACCTACCAGCTGCCGGGTTTTGAAGACAACTTCGCCAAGTTCAACGAGCTGGGCATCGAAGAGATCTACTGCATGTCGGTGAACGACAGCTTCGTGATGAACAAATGGGCCGAAGCTCAGGGCATCAAGAACGTCAAAGTGATCCCCGATGGCTCCGGTGAATTCACCCGTAAAGCCGGCATGCTGGTCGCCAAGGACAACCTGGGCTTTGGCATGCGTTCCTGGCGCTATGCGGCGATCATCAACGACGGTCAGGTCGAAGCATGGTTCGAAGAGCCGGGCCTGAGCGACAACCACGGCGAAGATCCCTATGGCGAAAGCTCGCCCGAGAACCTGCTGAAGCATCTGGAAGCAGGCGCAGAGGTAGCGGCAGAGTAATCCCTGCCCCCTTTGATACATGCCTTGGCCCCGCGACAGGTTTTGCCCGTCGCGGGGTTTTATTTTGTGTTGCCGCTGCCTGCGGCGCTTGCGCCTGATCAAAGGCAGCAGGCGATTGCCCTGCCATAATCCCCGTGAATTGCGGAGGCACCGATATGGCACTTACACCGCACCGTTCCCTGAAACAGGTGATCTATGGCGGCAATGACGGCATCGTCACCACCTTTGCTATCGTCGCCGGATTTGCTGGCGCTGGCGGTGATACACCTGCGGAAATCGGGGTTTTGGCGGTCATTCTGTTTGGCCTTGCGAACCTTTTGGCGGACGGATTGTCGATGGGACTAGGGGAGTTTCTGTCGGCGCGATCGCAACACCAAATGTACCGACGCCATCGCCGCGACGTGCTACAGGTCCTGAAAACCAACCCCGATACGGCCCGCAACCGCCTGCAGCAGGCCCTGACGCGACAAGGCATTCCAGATGGTGATGCGGCACAGATCAGCGCGTTGATCGCCCGTCATCCGCAGGTCGCCGCAGATCAGATCCTGTCACAGGATCTGGCGCTGCCCCGTCCCGAAGGCGATCATCCAGCGCGCAACGGCTGTGTGACGTTTATCTCTTTCATTCTTTTCGGGTTGATGCCGATTGCACCCTACCTGTTTGGTCTACCTGCCCCGATGCAATGGCCGACATCTGTTGCGGCGACTGTGATGGCGTTGATCACACTCGGCGGTCTGCGCCGGTTTGTGACTGCAGAACCCCTATGGCAGGCACAGCTGGAAACCGTCGGGATCGGCGGACTGTGCGCCAGTGCCGCCTATGGCGTGGGCTGGCTGATCGGCGGTTAACCGATCAAGGCCCCCTCGTCCCCCAGATCGATGTAATGCAGGTGCAAACGTTGCAGCGCGATGCGCAGCACAATTTTGGCAGACCGCGCAGACCACCCCATCTGGCGTTCGGCGGCCTCTAACCCCTCTAGATAACAACAGCAGCGCAGAACAACATCCGCCAGTCCCGGACCAAGCACCTCCAGCGCGTAACTGATGCGCTGTCGTGCGGCAGCAATTGCAGGCTGCGCATGTGGTTGGACCGATCCACCAAACAGAGGGTTCCACAGGGCCTCGTCCTCAGGGCGCAACGCGGCCAGTTCAAAATCTTCGCGCAGGCGCTCACCGGCAGCGGCGAAGGACGGGTGCAAAAACAACTGCCCTGATTTATCACGACGACGGGCCAGCAACGCCAACGGCGTATCCGTTGACGCCAACCGATCACCAGCCCCTTGAAAGGGTGACATTGGTTGCGGACGCATCGGTTGAAGTGGCACCATCGTGTGAAAGCTGGCCTGCGCCTCAGCAAACCCCGCGGGCTGCGTCGCAGAGCGGAGCGTCAGCTGGCGCCGCCCCTCTGCGCTAAGCGTGTAGCGCGACACCCGCCCCGGCTGGGCACATTCGATCCAGCCATGCAGCGCCAACGCCTCTGCCAGCGCGCGATCCACAACGGTTTTACGCCCGCCCGAAGCATCCACCAGAACCGCCTTCTCCATATCCGCAGCCACCGCCAGCACATGCCCCTTTTGCGCCAGCCCAGTCAGCAATAGTCGGGATTTGGCAAATACCGCCTGCCCCTCAGGTGCGGTGTTCTCGTTGGTCGACGATGGGCGCATGACGGCCTCCTCTTTGAAGGAGTGATGGGTTCCAAGGCGCTGCAACGCTAGATCCACCAACACATCATCACGCTGGGTTTCCAGCTTGCGGATCTGGCGCATCACGGTTGAGGCATGGCACCCCGACAACCGCGCCAGACGGCGCATCGGCTGTCCGTGTTCCACATGTGCCAGATAAAGACGCGCAGCGGATGGCACCCAATCGGGAAATGCACATGCGTCAGCCTCTGCTGCATCCTGTCGACAATGCCGAGCTGGAGCGCGTGATTGCGCGGCGGTCTGTGCGTTTGTGTTCACCGTTTCTTGCACCATTGTTTGCATAATCTTGGCCTCCTTGAATTGATGCTCAGGCCGTCCCAAACCTGCAGCACACCTGCGCCCATGACCCTTCAGCGAAGCGGCTAAGCAATCGTTAACGTCCGAGGCGTGGATCAATCTTTGTTGCCGAATTATGAACACGGAGGAAAAGCGCCGTGCGCAGGTCCTGGGTGCGCAACACCTTTCAAGGTGATGATATTTCACGCGAAACCACGTCGTTGCGCGAATCCCTGTGGGGAAATCAACGACGAAGCGGCAAAAATCAGCGTTAACATCGTGCGCGTTTTCAGGGGGTTACACAAAAGAAAAAGGCGCGCCTTAGGTTCGGCGCGCCTTTCGTTTTTTTGGATCGATGTGACGGTTAGCCTTAGCCGATGACGTCGGGCATCGATGCCTTTTTGTTGGCGATGTAGCTGTTCAGCGCCTCATTGATCGCGGGATCAAGTGCGGGCTGCTCATAGTCGCTCAGCATCTTTTCTACACGCTCACCGGCCAGCGCCATGGTGTCACGGCTGCCTTCGTCGGCCCAGGTTTCAAACGGCTTGTAGTCCAAGAGGTCCGAGCGCCAGAACGCGGTTTTGAAGTTCGCCTGCGTGTGCGCGCAGCCCAGGTAGTGACCGCCGGGGCCCACTTCGCGGATGGCGTCCATCGCCTGTGCATTGGCGTCGATGGATACACCTTCGGCCATTTTGTGCAGCGCGCCCAGTTGGTCGGCGTCCATCACGAATTTTTCGTAGGAAGCCGCCAGACCACCTTCCAGCCAGCCACAGGAGTGCAGCATGAAGTTCACACCGGCCAGCAGGCCCATGTTCAGGCTGTTGGCAGTTTCATAAGCCGCCTGCGCGTCGGGCAGTTTGGAACCACAGAAGGAACCAGCCGAACGGTAAGGCAGGTTCAGACGACGGGCCAGCTGGCCGACGCCGTAGGTCACTTGGCTGGCCTCAGGGGTGCCGAAGGTCGGCGCGCCCGAGTTCATGTCGATCGAGGATACGAACGCACCCATGATCACCGGCGCACCCTTACGGATCAGCTGGCTGTAGGCGATACCGGCCAGCGTTTCGGCCAGAACCTGTGTCAGCGTACCTGCCACGGAAACAGGCGCCATTGCACCGCCCACGATGAAGGGCGAGATGATGCAGGCTTGGTTGTTCTGCGCGTAGACTTCCAGCGCACCCATCATCACGTCGTCGAAGGTCATCGGCGAGTTGATGTTGATGAGCGATGTCATCACGGTGTTTTCCTGCACGAAATCCTTACCAAACAAGATTTCACACATTTCAACGCTGTCTTGCGCACGGCTGGGTTCGGTGACCGAGCCCATGAACGGCTTGTCCGACAGGGTCATGTGGGCGTGCAGCATGTCGAGGTGACGTTTGTTCACCGCAACATCGGTGGGTTCACAAACGGTACCGCCCGAGTGGTGCAGCCATTTGGACATGTAGCCCAGCTTCACGAAGTTACGGAAATCGTCCATCGTGGCATAGCGACGGCCCTGTTTGGCGTCATGCACGAAGGGCGGGCCATAAACAGGTGCCAGCACCAGATTGCGGCCGCCGATGACGACGTTACGCTCAGGGTTGCGGGCGTGCTGGGTGAACTGTTTCGGCGCGGTGGAACACAGCTGACGGGCCAGACCACGCGGGATGCGAACACGTTCGCCGTCAACGTCAGCACCCGCTTCGCGCCAGCGGTCCAGCGCGGCAGGGTTGTTGACGAAGTTGACGCCAACCTCTTCGAGGATGGTTTCCGCGTTTGCTTCGATGATTTCCAGCGCTTCTTCGGTCAGAACCTCAAAGTTCGGAATGTTACGCTCGATATACTTGGCGGTTTCAAACGATACTGCGCTACGTGCTGCACGACGTGCTGCGCCGCCGCCACCTCTTGCGCGTCTGCGCGATCCTGCTTCGGACATTTTGCCCCCCTCAAGTGCTGAATAAGAGTTTTCAGCATAAACCTACCGCGAGGGGCGCAACTTTTCTTGTCGGGAACGTCACCTCACACCCAAAAGCGACATATTCGCGCGGTTCGCTGCGCATACACCGTTCCCATTGCGACATCACAGCGTCGCATCTTTGTGTACCCCTCGGACAGTCGCCCTATGCTTCGGACAGGGCATCCCAGTTTACGCTGTCCACCCGCGCATCAATCATCAAGGGAGAGATGATACCGTCAATCGCCTCTTGAGACAGGTCGTTGACTTCTATCATGATTTCCAGCTCGCTCACTTCGCCTTCGCGCTGCACCTCAAACCCGGTCACCCGCACCGCACGCTGCGACAATGCCTGCATGACAAGGGCGCGTACCTTGGTGGTGTCTTTCTCATCACAGCGCAAAACGATGCGATACTCTTGCGTCAAGGGCACGCCAGCGCGGGTTTTGCGCTTCAGCCATTTGACCAGCGGGCGCAGCCCCAGATTGACAAAGATGATCATCCCCGTGGCCAGTATTGCATAGGGATAGGCCCCCGCCCCCGCAATCAGGCCCACCGCTGCCGAACACCACAATGTTGCCGCCGTGTTCAGCCCATGAATGGTGAACCCGTGGCGAAAAATGATCCCTGCCCCCAGAAAACCGATCCCCGACACCACCTGCGCGCCGACACGGGTTGGGCTGACCTCATCCGGGAACAGGGTGGAAAACACCACAAAACACGCCGCCCCAAGCGCCACCAGCGCATTGGTGCGCAGCCCCGCCATCCGTTGACGCACCTGCCGTTCCGATCCCACCAAAGCGCCGCAGACCAGCGCCAGCAACAGGTTGAATGCAGCGGCAGTGAATTCGGCCGTCACCGGAAAGTAAGTCATCAAAAATTCGGTCAAATTGCATCCTTTCAAGGGCGTCTGTGGCGCAGTCTGGTTGTGGCGCTGGTTGAGGTAAATGTGTGATCTGGCTCAGCCAAACGGCAGCACTTGATCAGCACAAAACCCATCTTTCCTATGCAACACAAACTGTTATCAGCACGAATTAAGGCGGGATTGTTGCCACGACTGCCCCCGCAGGGCAAGCAAAACGCACAAAAATCACGCGCGGGGCAACTGACAGCCTGAAAATCACGCAAACATCTCGCAATCGGTGGGCAACCGCGCCGCGTCCACCAGAGAGGCACAAAATCGGCGGCAAATGACGTCCTCATGGGGCGAATTATCCTTGCGGATCGGGTCATTCTGCCCTAATGCGCGTCCATGACCCAGACATCACACGACCGCCTCCTTATCATCGACTTTGGCAGCCAGGTTACGCAGCTGATTGCGCGTCGCCTGCGCGAGTTGAACGTCTATTGCGAAATCCACCCCTATCAGAATGTCACCATCGACTTTGTGCGCGACATGGCGCCCAAGGCTGTGATCTTCTCCGGTGGGCCCGACAGCGTCACCCGCGAGGGCAGCCCGCGCGCGCCCGAAGGGATCTTTGACCTTGGCGTGCCGATCCTTGGCATCTGCTATGGTCAGCAGGTGATGATGCACCAGCTGGGCGGCAAGGTCGAAAGCGGCCACGGCACCGCCGAATTCGGTCGTGCCTTCGTCACCCCGCAAAACAGCTTGGATATTCTGGATGGCTGGTTCGCGGATGGCGACGAACAGGTCTGGATGAGCCACGGCGACCACGTCAGCGAAATCGCCCCAGGGTTTGAGGTTTACGGAACCTCGCCCAACGCGCCGTTTGCGATCACCGCCGACACCAAACGTCATTTCTACGCGGTTCAGTTCCACCCTGAGGTTCACCACACCCCCAAGGGTGCGAAACTCTACGAAAACTTCGTCAAACTGGCCGGCTTCTCTGGTGACTGGACCATGGGCGCCTACCGTCAGGAAATGATCGAAGACATCCGCGCGCAAGTGGGCGACAAGAAGGTGATCTGCGCCCTGTCTGGCGGCGTTGACAGCTCTGTCACCGGGATCCTGCTGCACGAAGCGATCGGTGATCAGCTGACCTGTGTGTTCGTGGATCACGGCCTGCTGCGCAAAAACGAAGCGAAGGAAGTCGTCGCGATGTTCCGCGACAACTACAACCTGAACCTGATCCACGCCGACGAAAGCGACCTGTTCCTTGGTGAGCTGGAGGGCGTCAGCGATCCAGAAACCAAGCGCAAGATCATCGGCAAGCTGTTCATCGACGTGTTCCAGAAATACGCCGACCAGATCGAAGGTGCCGAATTCCTCGCTCAAGGTACGCTCTACCCTGATGTGATTGAATCGGTCAGCTTCTCCGGCGGTCCGTCGGTGACGATCAAATCGCACCACAACGTGGGTGGCCTGCCCGAAAAAATGGGCCTGAAACTGGTCGAACCACTGCGTGGTCTGTTCAAGGATGAGGTCCGCGTGCTGGGTCGCGAACTGGGCCTGCCCGCCAGCTTCATCGGTCGCCACCCCTTCCCCGGACCGGGTCTGGCGATCCGCTGCCCCGGTGAGATCACCCGCGACAAGCTGGACATCCTGCGCGAAGCGGATGCGGTTTACATCGACCAGATCCGCAAGCACGGTCTGTATGACGAGATCTGGCAGGCTTTTGCCGCCATCCTGCCGATGCGCACCGTGGGTGTGATGGGCGATGGCCGCACCTACGACTACGCCGTTGGCCTGCGCGCGGTGACCTCGGTTGATGGTATGACCGCGGATTACTACCCGTTCAGCCATGAGTTTTTGGGTGAGACGATGACCCGCATCATCAACGAGGTGAAAGGCGTGAACCGCGTCTTTTACGACGTCACCTCGAAGCCGCCGGGCACCATCGAGCTGGAGTGATCCTGCAGTCTGAGATTTCTAAGCGGCGGCATCTTCGGGTGCCGCCGTTTTTCATTGAACCCGGTGGTTCTGTGACAGGCTACTGCACAGAAAACACTTGCGAGACAGACCTGCCCCCCGCTATGGTGCCTCAAGAGGAGCGAGTAATGACACAAAAACAGATCCAGCTGACTGGCGCGATGATTTGCACGACCGAGCGACTGGCAGAGGTGCGCGCGGCTTTGCCGGAACACATCCGCCTGACACGGCTAGAGCCCGGCTGCCTGAAGTTTGATGTCGTCGAACGCGACGGTGGCAGATTTGAGGTGGATGAGCTGTTTTCCGATCGCGCCGCCTTTGACGCCCATCAGGCTCGCGGTGCGGCCAGCGACTGGGCGCGCGTGACCGCCGGATTGCCGCGCGAATATGAGATTAGCGAAGTATGAACACCACGGTTCAAGCCGCCCTCTGGATGAGTGGCGCGATTGTCTCTTTCTCTTCAATGGCGGTGGCGGGACGAGCTATTAGCCTAGAGCTTGATACCTTTGAAATCATGTTGTTTCGCAGCATCGTTGGTTTCATGGTGGTGCTGGCAGTGGCGGGGGCGACGGGCCATTTGCATGAGGTCAGCCGCCGCAACCTTGGCCTGCATGCCCTGCGCAATCTGTGCCACTTTACCGGTCAGAACCTGTGGTTCTTTGCACTGACGGCGATACCGCTGGCGCAGGTGTTTGCGTTAGAGTTCACATCACCCCTCTGGGCGATCCTGTTGTCTGCGCTGTTACTGGGGGAACGGATCACAAAAGCGCGCGCCTTGGCGGGTGTTTTGGGCTTCATCGGCATTCTGATTGTGGCCCGCCCCAGCGCTGACACGCTGTCGGTTGGTCAAATCGCTGCCGCCGTTGCCGCCATTGGGTTTGCCGGATCTGCCGTTTTCACCCGCCTGTTGACGCGCAGCGAAACCATCACCTGTGTGCTGTTTTACCTGACCGCCATGCAGGCCGTCATGGGATTGATCGCAGCGGGATATGATGGCGACATTGCCCTACCATCCCTGAGCGCCACCCCTTGGCTGGTGCTGATCGCATTGGCGGGATTGCTGGCGCATTTCTGCATGACCACTGCATTGAAACTGGCCCCTGCCAGTGTGGTGATGCCGGTCGACTTCCTACGCCTGCCGCTGATCGCAGTACTGGGGCTGTTGGTCTACGGCGAAGCACTGGACCTTTGGGTGCTGGTTGGGGCGGTAATTATCTTTACCGCCAACAGCATCAACATTCGTGCGGAATTATCACGGTAGCGATTTTAAACTTTCAAGGGGTAGAACCCCGGACTGCGACAAGTTTACGCTAGGGTCGCGTTGACAGGCGGATTTCTGCTTGGCTATGCATAAGGATAACAAATCCAACATGCAGGGGAGGAATGCATGAAAAAGTTTCTGGCAGGGGTTGCAGCAATCGCTGTAACTGCAGGTACCGCGCAGGCAGGTGGTCTGGATCGCACCGGTCAAGGCATCGACTTCATGTTCGAAAAGGGCAATGTTGTTGAGCTGCGCTTCGGCAGCGTAAACGCCAACATTTCGGGCACAGTTGGCGGCGGCGCAGTCAGCTCTGGCAACATCGCCGAAAACTACACTCAGGTTGCATTGGGCTACAAACAAGAACTGAACGACAAACTGTCGATCGGCATTTTGTTCGACCAGCCGTTTGGCGCAGACGTCGCCTACCCCACCGGCACCGGTTACCCGTTCCAGGGCGCGACCGCGTCGGTTGACACCAACGCAATCACCGCAGTGCTGCGCTACCGTGTATCGGACCGCGTTGCAGTGCATGGTGGTGTACGTGCGATCCGCACCGAGGGCCGCGTCAACAATCTGTTGATCACTGGTCCCAACATTTACAACATGACCACCGACACCCAAACCGATTTCGGTTACCTGATCGGTGCGACCTATGAAATCCCCGACATCGCTCTGCGTGCGGCGATCACCTACAACTCTGAGGTTGAGCAGGACTTCACCACCCAGCAGCAGATTGGCATGACCACCCTGCCCGAAGCGCCGATGACCATCGTCAAGCCGAAGTCGGTGAACCTCGACTTCCAGACCGGCATCGCACCCGGCACCCTGCTGATGGCGTCGGCCCGCTGGGTGAACTGGAGCAACTTCGACATCACCCCCACCGGTCTGGGCGGCGCGTCGCTGGTAGAATACGATAGCGACACCACCACCTACTCGCTGGGTGTGGGCCGTCAGCTGACCGACAAACTGTCCGGTTCTGTGACCCTTGGCTATGAGGCTGGCGATGGCACCCTCAGCGGCAACCTGGGCCCGACCGATGGTTTCCGTTCGATCACTCTGGGTCTGAAATATCAGGTTGCCGAAGGCACCGCGATTTCGGGCGGCGTGCGCCGTGTATGGCTGGGCGATGCGACCACCTCGACTGTGGGTGGCGAGTTCACCAATAACACTGCGACCGGTTTCGGCGTCAAGCTGACCCACAGCTTCTGATCTGACGATCACCAAATCTATAGAAAGCCGGGCCTTGTGCCCGGCTTTTGCGTTTTGGCGGCCCATCATACAACGCTGTTGTATGCTACACCGATGAGCAATTGACGCCCCAAGTGCCCACCGCTAGGACTTTCGTAACAACAGTGGGATTAATAATGATTTATCGCAGTGCGGATGATTGGCTGAACGCGCCACAGAAACGGATTTTGTTCTTTGGCATGTCCGGTCTGGGCAAAACCTACCTTTCCAACCTGCTGCGCGATCAGGGGGATTGGTTCCACTATTCAATCGACTACCGCATTGGCACGCGCTACATGGGCGAATACATCGCCGATAACGCCAAACGCGAAGCGATGAAGGTCCCTTTCCTGCGCGATCTTTTGATGACGGACTCGATCCAGATCAGATCCAACATCACTTTTGAAAACCTGAACCCAGTGTCCGCCTATTTGGGCAAACCCGGCAACGTGGATAAGGGTGGTTTACCCTATGATGAATACGTCCGCCGTCAGGGCCAATTCCGTCAGGCAGAGGTTAAAGCTCTGATGGACACGCCCTATTTCATCGAACGCGCCGAGGCGCTTTATGGCTACCCGCATTTCATCTGTGACACCGGCGGTTCGATCTGCGAATGGGTCGACCCCGAAGATCCCGATAACCCCATCCTCAAGATGCTGGCCAACAACACCTTGCTGGTTTGGCTCAAAGGCAGCGAAGATCACACCGAAGAGCTGATCCGTCGTTTCGACAAAGCGCCCAAACCAATGTCCTATCAGGCGGCCTTTCTGGATCGTGTGTGGAACGAATACCTGCACCTCTTTCAGATGCGCGAAGAACAAGTCGACCCGGATGAATTCATCCGTTGGACCTACGCACAGGCGCTGGCGCATCGCCAGCCACGCTATGAGGCGATGGCACGCAACTGGGGTGTTACGCTGCATATGGACGAAGTGGCACAAGTCAAAAGTGCGGATGATTTCGATAAGTTGATCGCAATGGCCCTTGAGCGTAGCGTCAACCCCGCATAGGGTCCGGCGCTTACGCAGCCCTATCGCAGCCAGCGCACCGTTTGGCACGCTGCGTGAATCCAATACCATCAGATCCCGAGAAGGAGCCCGGATAAAATGCCGATTAAATTGCCCGCCGACCTACCCGCCTATGACGTGCTTTCGCGCGAAGGCGTGATGGTGATGTCGGATGATCGGGCCACACGGCAGGATATCCGACCACTGAAAATCGGCCTCCTCAACCTGATGCCGAAGAAAATCCAGACGGAAAACCAGTTTGCCCGCCTAATCGGCGCCACCCCGTTGCAGATTGAACTGACGCTGATCCGCATGAGCGATCACAAAACCCGCAACACGGCGGCCGAACATATGGCCAGTTTCTACCACCCGTTTTCCGAAGTGCTGGCTTCGGGCCAGAAATTCGACGGGCTGATCATCACCGGTGCCCCGATCGAACATCTGCCGTTCGAGGATGTGGACTACTGGGGTGAGCTGGAACAGATCTTTGACTGGACGCAGACCCACGTGCATTCCACCTTTGGCGTGTGCTGGGGTGGCATGGCGATGATCAACTATTTCAACGGTGTTGCCAAACATATGCTGGATCACAAGGCATTCGGCTGTTTCCGTCACCAAAACCGCGCACCGGCGTCGCCCTACCTGCGTGGCTTTTCCGATGATTGCGTGATCCCTGTCAGCCGCTGGACCGAAATCCATCAGGCCGAAGTGGACGCTGTGTCTGGCCTGACCACATTGTTGGGCAGTGACGAGGTTGGCCCCTGTCTGGTCGAGGATCCGGCGCACCGCGCTCTCTATATCTTCAACCACTTTGAATACGACAGTGGCACCCTGAAGGAAGAGTACGACCGCGACGTAGCCGCCGGCACCGAAATCAATGTACCGATGAACTACTACCCGGACGATGATCCCTCGAATGAACCGCAAAACCGCTGGCGCAGCCACGCGCATCTGCTGTACGGCAACTGGATCAATCAGATCTATCAGACAACGCCCTTTGACATTGCCGATATCGGCATCAAGGACGGATCGGACGGGCGGGTTAACCCCCAGTGACAGATGCGCTGACCTATCTCTTGACGTTGATTGCGGGCCTGACAGGCTGGGTGCATATCCGCGCCACGACGCAAGAGAAGGAAGCGGTGCAAAACCATCCGCCCGAAGGTCAGATCATCGAGGTCGACGGGCGCAAGGTTCACGTCGTCATCAAGGGCGAAAGCGGCCCCGATCTGGTGCTGATCCACGGGCTGTCTGGCAATACCCGTGATTTCACCATGTCGTTGGCCGACCGCCTGTCCAGCAGCTACCGCGTGCTGGTGATGGATCGCCCCGGCATGGGCTACAGTGATGTCCTGCCCTCCGACAACTCGATCGTGGAACAGGCGCGGGTGCTGAAGAAGGCCGCAGGCGCCCTTGGTGCGCATTTGCCGATCGTTGTGGGGCATTCCTACGGCGGCGCGGTGGCGCTGGCCTGGGCGGTGCGGTTTCCCAACCGGTTGGCGGCGCTGGTCACGCTCAGCTCCCCTGCGTTACCCTTTGATAGTGCGATGCCGCTTTACTACTGGCTGAACGCCAATCCGGTGCTGACGCAGTTTTCCGCCCCGCTGATGACCGCCTTTGTCCCCGACAGCGTGATCGAGCGTGAGTTGGGCGAGATTTTCGCCCCTCAACGTCCACCGTTGGGCTATGCCAGCCATATCGGCGCACGCCTCAGCCTGCGCCGCGGGGCGTTGCGGGTGAATGCGATGCACCGCAGCAATCTGGCCCGCGAATTGGCCGCGCTGGAGGTGCTGTATTCCTCGATCACGGTGCCAACGGAAATCGTGCATGGCGAAGAAGACGACATTGTCCCGATGGAAATCCACGCCCTGCCCTTGTCGCACAAAGTGTCCAGTGCCAGCCTGACGCTGATCCCGCGCGTTGGCCACATGCCGCACCACGTCGCGCGTGAAGACGTGATGAGCGCCATTCACCGCGCTGCCAAGCGCGCCGGATTGCGCAGCGCATAGATTCCACCCATAGTACCCGTGGGTTATCAATTGCAGGAGGCCCACATGGATCTACCCTTTGACGGTGCCATCAGCGCCTTTTACCGCGACAGCGCACCAGACGATCTGCGCACTGCCATCGCGCAGGCGAACAAGGACGACATTCTATCGCCCAGCTATCCCTACGCCCGCGAAATGCGGCGCAAGGACTATGCTCGCGACATGGACGCGCTGCAGATCGAACTTGTGAAATTGCAATCCTGGGCGCGTGACAGCGGTGCGCGCATTGCAATTGTGTTCGAAGGCCGCGATGCCGCAGGCAAGGGGGGCACCATCAAACGGTTCCGCGAAAACCTGAACCCGCGCGGCGCCAATGTTGTTGCCCTGTCAAAACCCAGCGACGCCGAACAAAGCCAGTGGTATTTCCAACGCTACATTGACCACCTGCCAAGTGCGGGTGAAATCGCCTTCTTTGATCGCAGCTGGTATAACCGTGGTGTGGTGGAACATGTTTTCAACTTCTGCGAAGTGGCTGAACGGGAACGCTTTTTCCATCAGGTGACGCCATTTGAACAAATGCTGGTGGACGACGGTATCCTGCTGTTCAAATTCTGGCTCAACGTCGGTCGTGGTGAGCAGCTGCGCCGCTTTCTGGCCCGTGAAAGCGATCCGTTGAAACAGTGGAAGCTCAGCTGGATTGATGTTGAGGGGCTGAAGCGTTGGGACGACTACAGCGCCGCGATCAAAGAAACCCTGACGCGCAGTCACAGCGCACAGGCCCCGTGGACAATCCTGCGCACAGATGACAAAAAACGCGCGCGCCTTGCCGCGATCCGCCATGTGTTGTCCGCCATCGACTACACGCACAAGGATGCGGCCGCTGTCGGCGCACCCGACCCATCCATCTGTGGAGGCCCAGAGATCTGGGACGTCTGATCATCCATGTCTAAACGCGGCTATCATCACGGCAATCTACGTCAGGCGCTGGTCGATGCTGCCCTGCAGCTGATCGAACAGAAAGGCCCCACCGGCTTCACCCTGTCAGAGGCCGCGAAAACCGCGGGTGTCACCCCCGCGGCGGTCTATCGCCATTTTGCCGGTCGCGAGGACCTGATCGCCGAGGCCGCGCGTCAGGGCTATGAGATCTTTGCCGATGTGATGCAATTTGCCTATGACAGCGGCCAGCCCTCAGCCCTCGCCGCGTTTGAGGCGACGGGCCGTGCCTATATGGCCTTTGCCCGCAAACACCCCGGCCACTATATCGCGATGTTTGAAAGCGGGATGTCCGTCAACCGCACCCCCGAATTGGCAGCGGTCGCCAGCCGCGCCCAAGGGGTGCTGGAAAAGGCTGCCACCGATCTGTCACAACACATCCCCGCCGACAAACGCCCACCCGCAGCGATGTTTTCTGCCCATATCTGGGCGATGAGCCACGGGGTGGTGGAACTGTTTGCCCGAAACTCCCCCGGCACCCAGTCCCCGTTTGAGGCCGATGCGCTACTGGAAAGCGGAATCGGGATTTACCTGCGCGGCCTTGGACTGATTGATCCTGATCACTAGGCCAATCGCCCAACGCGGCTCGACATAATTGCACACATCTATCACCTGCGAACAACAACGGCGGGGACTGAATTCATGCCCGCGCTAAGATCGGGCGCCGAAGACACATCCCGCTCCACCTTCCATCCAACAAAAAAGGGCCGCCCGAAGGCGACCCTTTGAACCATATTCCAGTGAAACGAATTAACGCTTCGAGAACTGGAAGGAACGACGTGCTTTACGCTTACCGTATTTCTTACGCTCAACAACGCGCGAGTCACGGGTCAGGAAGCCGGCCGCTTTCAGGGCGCCGCGCAGCGACGGTTCGTACAGCTGCAGAGCTTTGGAGATGCCGTGCTTAACCGCGCCAGCTTGGCCGGTCAGACCGCCGCCTTTAACGGTGGCAACAACGTCAAACTCACCTTCAACGCCGGCAACTTCGAACGGCTGACGCAGGATCAGCTGCAGAACCGGACGGGCGAAGTACACGCTCATGTCGCGGCCGTTTACGGATACTTTACCGGAACCCGGCTTGATCCATACACGGGCAACAGCGTCTTTACGCTTACCAGTTGCGTAGGCGCGGCCCAGTTCGTCACGAACCGGCTCACGGTTTACTTCTACTTCGGCCACGGCTGCGGCGTCGCCTGCAACTGCACCCAGCTCTTCGAGCGAATTGATTTGATCGGTCATCTAATTAGCTCCGGGTGTTCTTGGAGTTCATGGACTTCACGTCCACAACTTCAGGGCTCTGGGCTTCGTGCGGGTGCTCAGCACCAGCGTAAACGCGCAGGTTGGTCATCTGCTTGCGCGACAGGCGGTTGCCCGGCAGCATGCGCTTGACGGCTGCGGTTACGACGCGCTCAGGATAGGCGCCTTCCAGGATCTGACCGGCGGTGCGGTGCTTGATGCCGCCCGGGTGGCCAGTGTGCCAGTAGTATTTCTTGTCGGCACGCTTGTTGCCGGACAGCTGGATTTTGTCAGCGTTGATGACAATCACGTTGTCGCCCATATCCATGTGAGGAGTGAAGGACGGCTTGTGCTTGCCACGCAGACGCATGGCGACGATCGAAGCGAGACGGCCCAGCACCACGCCTTCGGCGTCGATGATGATCCATTTCTTGTCGATGTCTGCCGGAGTAGCAGAGAAGGTTTTCATCGCGGGAGTACCCTTGTTCAGTGAAGGAAACAGGGCAAAGCCCGATTTCCGAATTCGATTGCGGGGTTATACAGCGCCTGAATTTACGGTCAACTACATCAATGCAGTTTTAATCTATTAAAATCAATGCTTTACAAATTAGGTATTAAAATACCCCACGCACAAACCCTATTCAGACACCGATTTCTTCCTGCGGATTGTCCAACAACTCTGCCAGACGCAGAATCCCTGCCTCGAACCGTTCCTGATCGACCATTCCGTTGACCGCAATGCGCACCGCATGAGGGGCGCGGCTGTCACGCAGGGCAAAATCCTCGGCGCTGCGCAGCAAAACGCCACTGCTTTCGGCAGCGTGTAGGAAGCTGGCTGTGCGCCAGCCTTCAGGCAAGCGCAACCACAACAGCGGCACATCCTCATTCCAGCTGAGGTCATAGGCGCCTAAATGATTGACTGCTGTGCGCACCAGTTCGTTGACCCGCGCCCGCACCTTGGCCGCAACGGTCAACATGCGCGGGTCCTCCATAAAGTGCAGCGCCAGATCGCTCAGCGCAGGCGACAGCCCGAAGGAATTGAAATGCGCAGTACGTTCCAGATCAGCGACATAATCCTTGGGCGGCACCACATATCCTACGCGCAACGCAGGCGTCAGCGCCTTGGACAGCGAGGACACATACCAGCCCCGCTCAGGCATCAAGGAATAATAGCTTTCATCCCGATGATTGCCGATGGAATAACAGTCATCATCCAGAATATGCAGCCCCAACCGCCGCGCCATTTGCGCCACCTCGCGACGGCGGCGGGCTGACGTGAAACGTACAGTGGGATTGCTGACCTCGGACGAGGTGCAGAACAGTTGCACCCCTTCTTCGCGCACCAATCGTTCCAGATCGGCGACAACCGGCCCCTCTTCATCTGTGCGCACGGCAACCACACGTGCGCGACATAGGGCGGCAGCGCGGCGGAAGCCCGTGTAGGTCAGATCCTCCACCGCGATCACCGGATCAGGCCCCTGCAGAATTGTCTGCATCACCATCAACAGCGCATTTTGCGCACCATGGGCCAGGACCAGCTCTTCTGCCGTGAAGGCCCCAACAGGCAGATCCGACATCCAGCGGCGCAGCGCGCGGCGCAGCGGCAGGTCCATCGCGCGGGTCGGATAGCTAAGAAGGTCGCGTGCGCCAATGGTATCCGCAGTTTTGCGCATCGCGTCGCGGATCAATTCGCTTTGCCCCATGTCAGGCAGCAGCGGGCTGCGCAAACTAAGTGTCAGGGGCCAGTCATGGGACGGATCACTGCGGGTCGTTGTTTCGGCGACAAAGGTGCCGCGCCCGACGCCGGCGCTCAGCACACCTTCTTCGGTCAACAGCGAATAGGCCCGCGCCACTGTGCCGGGTGTGACCGACAACTGATAGGCCAGTTCACGCACCGGCAACAGCTTTTCACCGCTGCGCAACTCTCCAACGGCCACCCCGTCCCGGATCGCATTGGCCAGCGCCTTATACTTGGATCGGCCCGCATTCGAGAGGTCCGGCAGCCAATTTGTACCCATAACAATGTTTTCCTAGACGGATTGTATCGCGATTTTGTATCAAGATACTTGTAGCGATATTGCGAAATTGTGTCAATACAATCGACGGATTAGCGAAGTTCTGTGGAAATCTGGCCGCAAAAACACCAGCCCACCCCGCCTAGACCGCGATATTCCCGATACAATTTCCCGTCTTGCCGGCCCGCTGGCGTTGCGCGCAGCAGCGTCGCCCGATCACGCGCTTGCGGATCCCCGGCATTTAATGTGACGCGGCTTATACGGAGGCCCGTCGCCGTTCTGGTGTGAATGACATTCCCCGTCCACGCCGGAATAACACTAGGGCCGGAGATCACTCTCCGGCCCCTTTTTCATTGGCCCCTTTTTCATTTTGGCACCACGCAAAACAACATCAACGCTGCGGGATCGAATAGGTCATACTGGCGCGCGCCACTGGCTGATCATCCCCGTCCGAGAACATCAGCACATCCCCCACCGCCAGAACCTTGCCCAGTTTCAACAGGCGGCATTCTGCGATCAGATCCGCATTGGCCACCGGTTTGCGCATGAAATCCAATGACGACGACGTGGTCACCGCCAGCGCCTTGGGGCCAACCATCGCCATGATGGCGAAATAGACCGACACATCCGCCAACCCGAACATCGACGGGCCGGACACCGTGCCGCCCGGGCGCAGGTGGTCATCACGCACCTTGAGCCGCACCTTGATGCGCATTTCTTCCAATTCTTCGATGACAAAATCATCTTTGATCTGCGGGAACACCTGCGCGATGAACGTCTGCAGCTCCTCCGGCGTCATTTGCAAGGGCATTGCACTCCTCCTCTGGCCTCCCCTTCTTATACAGTCTAGGATTGAGGCAACCTGAGGAGGAGGGCAAGATGGCGATTTTAGAACGTAGCGACACAGGCGCGGTGGCGCGGCTGACATTAAACCAGCCGGAGAAGTTAAATCCGCTAAGTGATGAGATGCTGGCCGCCCTGCAATCAACGTTTGAAGAACTGGCCAACGACAGCAGCATTCGCGCCATTATCCTATCTGGCGCGGGCAAGGCATTTTGCGCCGGACACGACCTGAAACAGATGACCGCCGCCCGTGCAGGCGAAGACGGGGGCCGCGCCTATTTCAAGGATCTATTTGATCGCTGCGCCACCATGATGCAGACCGTGCAGCGCCTGCCCCAACCGGTCATTGCCGAGGTGCATGGCATCGCCACCGCAGCAGGCTGTCAACTGGTTGCCAGCTGTGACATGGCCGTTGCCGCCACCGGCACACGGTTTGGCGTGAACGGGGTGAACATCGGACTGTTCTGTTCGACCCCGATGGTCGCACTGAGCCGCAATATCCCGCGCAAACAGGCGTTTGAAATGCTGACCACCGGCCAATTCATCAGCGCCGAAAGGGCCGAGGCACTGGGGCTAGTGAACCGTGTGGTGGCGCCTGAGAATCTACAGACCGAAACCGAGGCGCTGGCCAATATGGTCGCCGAAAAACTGGGCGTAGCGGTCAAGATCGGCAAAGAAGCGTTTTACAAACAGTTGGAAATGGGCCTGAGTGACGCCTACGATTACACGGGGGATGTGATGGTGGAAAACATGCTGCACCGCCAGACAGAGGCAGGCATCGAAGCCTTCCTTGAAAAACGCAAACCCGAGTGGGATCAGTAAGTTAACCGCCGGAGGCCACAAAACGTGCGCAAGTTGAGGCAATTGTTTCCAAATTCTATGTGGATTTTTTCCAAGTGACCACTTTCCTGCCTCAATTCCGCCTGCTATTGCCTAAATGTGGGCCAAAACATGGCCCCTTGATCATGCGAGCCTGGGTCGCCGCTTTTGGCGTCACATCTCTCACGGCCACACTCTCATTGGCCGGTGACGCTGTCGAAAGGGATCTTTTGGATCTACCGGCCGCGGCGACCCACGCAACCTTTCCCGAACCAAATCTGACCCAAGTACTGCTAGGACAAAAACTGTTCTACGATCCGGTGCTGTCCGGCAATCAAACGGTTGCCTGCGCCACCTGTCACCATCCTAGCCTTGGCACCTCTGATGGAATGTCATTGTCAATCGGGGACGGCGGCATTGGCCTTGGCCCCGACCGCCAACTGCGCGCGGGCGAAACGGTTCCGGCCCGCATCCCGCGCAACGCCCCTGCCCTCTGGAACCTTGGCGCCACCGACATCACCGTAATGTTTCATGATGGCCGCGTGGCCACTGATCCGACCGCTCCCTTCGGGTTCCAAATGCCACCGGATCGCCCGCTACCGGGTGCCGTTGATAGCGTTCTGGCCGCACAGGCCATGCTGCCCGTTTTATCACCGGAAGAGATGGCAGGGCAGCCGGACGAAAACCCTGTTGCCGACGCGGTGCATAAAAATGACCCATTTACTGCATGGGCATTGCTCGCCGCGCGGGTTGAGGCAATCCCTGAATACCGCCAGCGTTTCGGCGCCCTACAGGGCGACCGCGCTGTCACAATGCCCGACATTGCCAACGCCATCGCCGCCTTCATCGCCTATGAGTTCCGCGCGGTGAACAGCCCCTTTGACCGCTATCTGGCAGGCGATGATATGGCGATGAGCGCCGAGGCCCAGCACGGCATGGCGCTGTTTTACGGCGAAGCGGGATGTTCTGGCTGTCACGCGGGATTGCTGCAAACCGATCAGGATTTCCACGCCATCGCCACGCCCCAGATCGGCCCCGGCAAAGGGGGCGAGGTGCCTTATAGCGACACCGGCCGTCACATGGTCACGGGCGAACTGGTCGATTTCTACCGCTTCCGCACGCCATCCCTGCGCAACATCACCCAAACCGCACCCTACGGCCACGCCGGCGCCTTCCCCGACCTACAGGAGATGCTGCTGCACCACATGGGGCCGGTGGATAGCCTACTGACCTATGACCGCACACAGGCCATTCTGCATCCCCTGCCCCTGAACGACTTTGCCGCCCTTGATGATGAGGTCGAACTGCTGGACATCGCCGCCGCAAATGAATTGTCCGGCATTGATCTAGAAGAGGCCGAGATGCGCGCGATCCTCGCCTTCCTAAGCGCACTGACGGATGAAGCATCACTGAAGGGGCGCCTGGGTGTGCCGGATAGCGTGCCGTCGGGCCTGCCGATGGATCAGCCCTAAACGCGCCTCAGCCCTTTCCAAAACGATCAATCTGCCCTACATCGCGGCCATGGATAAAAAACTGCATATCGTCGGCGGCGGCCTCGCCGGATCGGAAGCGGCCTGGCAGGCTGCAAACATGGGTGTCGAAGTGGTCCTGCATGAGATGCGGCCAGAGGTGGAAACCTTTGCGCATCAGACGGGATCGTTTGGGGAAATGGTGTGTTCAAACTCCTTCCGCTCGGACGACCATGAACAAAACGCGGTTGGCCTGTTGCATTGGGAAATGCGCGCGGCCAACGGGCTGATCATGCAGATGGCCGCCAAACACCGCCTGCCTGCGGGTGGCGCATTGGCCGTGGACCGCGATCCCTTTGCCGAAAGCGTGACGCAGGCGCTGCTGGATCACCCCAATATCAGCGTCGAATATGGTGAGGTGACGGAACTGCCGACCGAAGGGCATTGGATCATCGCAACCGGCCCGCTGACATCCGCCAAACTGGGCGCAGCCATTCAGGCAGAAACCGGCGCGGAACGGTTGGCGTTTTTTGATGCCATCGCGCCGATTGTCTATGCAGAGTCGATCAACATGGACGTGGCATGGATGCAGTCGCGCTATGACAAGGGCGAGACGGAGGAAGAGCAAAAGGCCTACCTCAACTGCCCGATGACCAAGGATCAGTACGACGCCTTCATCGCGGCCCTGATGGCGGCGGAGAAGACCGAATTTCACGATGGCGAAACCGCCACCTATTTCGACGGCTGCCTGCCGATCGAGGTGATGGCAGAACGCGGCCACGACACGCTGCGTTTTGGCCCGATGAAACCGGTCGGCCTGACCAACCCGCATGATCCGGAAAACAAACCCTACGCCGTGGTACAGCTGCGCCGCGACAACGCACTGGGTACGCTGTTCAACATCGTTGGGTTCCAGACCAAGATGAAATACGGCGCCCAGACCGAGGTGTTCAAAATGATCCCCGCGCTGGAGGATGCAAGTTTTGCCCGCCTCGGCGGCATCCACCGCAACACCTTCCTGAATTCCCCCACCTTGCTGGACGATCAAATGCGCCTGAAATCGCGCCTTGGCACCGGGGCCAGCATCCGGTTTGCCGGTCAGGTAACGGGGGTTGAGGGCTATGTGGAAAGCGCCGCGATGGGCCTGCTGGCCGGTCGTCTGGCAGCCGCCGAAATTCTCGGCCAAGACCTAGAAACCGCCCCACAGGACAGCGCAATGGGCGCGCTGATCCACCACATCACCGGTGGGGCCGAGGCGAAGACGTTCCAGCCGATGAACGTGAACTTTGGCCTGTTCCGTCCGGTCGAGGGCCTGAAAGGTGGCCGCCGCGGCCGCAAAGACCGCTACAAGGCCTACACAGACCGCGCCAAACAGGTGTTTCAAGAGTGGCTCGATACGCAGGCCACACAGGAAAACTAATGCCCTTCGTGACCCGGTTCGCCCCCAGCCCGACAGGGCCATTGCATCTGGGTCACGCCTACTCTGCCCTCTTGGCCCACGACATGGCCCGCGCGGCAGGCGGAGAGTTTCTCTTGCGGATAGAGGATATTGATCGCACCCGCGCACGCCCCGCGTGGGAGGATCAGATTTACGATGACCTGCGCTGGCTCGGCCTCACCTGGGACGCGGAACCGCTGCGCCAATCAGACCGCCTGCCCGCCTATCGCGCAGCGCTGGAGGGTTTATGGGAACGCGGCCTGCTATATGCCTGCGACTGCACCCGCCGCGATATCCAATCCGCCCTCAGCGCCCCACAAGAAGGGGTGGAGCCTGCCTTTGGCCCCGACGGATTGATCTACCCCGGCACCTGCCGCGACAAACCGCGCCCTGCAAAAATGCCCGAAGGTGCCGCGCTGCGCCTCGACATGACCCGCGCGGTGGCGGCGCTGGACACAGCCGCAATCCGATATGAAGAAACCGGAGAAACGCCGCAAACCGTGACCGTCTCGGCGCAAGACATGACATCAACCGTGGGTGATATCATCCTGTCGCGTCGTGATTTTTTGGGATCTTACCACCTCTCCGTGGTACTGGATGACGCGCACCAAGGCATCACCCATGTGGTGCGCGGCCAAGACATTGCAGAGGCCACGCAAATCCATGTTCTGCTGCAACAGCTGCTAGCGCTGCCCACACCCGCCTACCACCACCACCGCCTGATCCGCGACCCAAAGGGAAAACGCCTCGCCAAACGCGACGACGCCCGCGCCATCGCCAAATACCGCACCGACGGCGCCAGCCCCGCCGACATCCGCCGCATGGTCGGGCTGTGACGGGCGTACCCGCTGATCACGCCATCGGCGTCATCAGCTCCACATCCTCGCCATCGCGCACGGCAGTGTAGAAACAGCTGCGGCGGTTAGTGTGGCATGCCGGACCCGTCTGGCGCACCATGACCAGCAGGCAATCGCGGTCGCAGTCATAGCGGAAATCCACCAGCTCTTGCACGTTGCCGGAACTTTCGCCCTTCACCCAGAAACTTTGGCGTGAACGCGACCAATAGGTCACCTTGCGCGTTTCCAACGTGCGGGCCACGCTTTCGGCGTTCATCCAGGCCATCATCAGCACTTCATGGCTGTCGGCGTCCTGCGCAATTGCGGGGATCAGCCCCTTGTCGTCGTATTTGAGGGTTGCTGGGTCGAAAGCCATCGGAAAAACCTTTTGCATCTGCGCTACAGCCTCCTATCTATGGGGAACGCAAGCAAAGGAAAAGCCATGTCCGGCGATACCGACCTGATAAAACTCTATTCTGCCCGTATTCTGGAACTGGCCGCCGATATCCCGCATATCGACCCGCTGGACGATGCCGATGGCAGCGCCAAACGCCGCTCGCCGCTGTGTGGATCCAGCGTACAGGTTGAGGTCAAGCTGGATCAGGACCGGATCAGCGCATTTTCCCAAGATGTGAAGGCCTGCGCACTGGGCCAAGCCGCCGCCGCTATCGTTGGCGCCGCAGTGATCGGCACTGATCGCGCCACTGTTGAGACGGCGCGTGATCAGCTGAAAGAGATGCTGAAAAACGACGGCCCGATCCCCGATGCGCCTTTTGGCGGGCTAGAGGTGCTGATCCCCGCCCGTGACTATAAAAACCGCCACGCGTCGATCATGCTGGCACTAGAGGCAACGCTGGAAGCCATCGATCAGGCACAGGCCCGCGCAAGCGCCTGACCGCTCCGCAGAGGCCCCGGATCAAGTCCGGGGCGGGTGAGCTACTCGTTGCCCCCATGTGATCCGAGGTGGATGAGCAATCGTCGCGCCCCGGACCTGATCCGGGGCCTCCTACAAACATCTCCCCAAAATAAAAAGCCGCCGCACATTCCGTCAGGAATGGCGGCGGTACAGTTGCATGATCATGTGCAGTTCCACCCCGCCCCGGGAAGAGGCTTTCCAGTTGGACCGGTGATCCGCTGGGATGCAGATCACTGTGGGACAGGCTGATCCGACGCAGGACGTCAGGTTCAAACAGGCAGGTCAAATACGCCGCATGGGGACAGGTGGCGCAGGCCGGGGTGGCATGATCAGGCAGGCAGATAAACGTCTGGCAAACAGATCAGGTCAGCAGCGGCAGATGCAGCCCAATCACAAACATGGCGACCAATGCGGCGGCACCGATGGTGTCAGCCAGCAGGGTATCAGATGAACGAATGATGGCAGCTTTGATGTCGCGGATCATGGTGTGATCTCCCTTCCCTCTCTCGTGTTGCTACTTTGTTCTCATATCACCCGAGTCGAGTAAAGAACTTTTTGAGAACATTTGCGAACAAATGTTCCCATTCGCCCCTTGGAGAAGGTTAACCTACTGAAATCAAACGGATCGCCTGATCCTGCTGCATCAACCACAACAGAACACGCGCCGCCTGTCCGCGCGCACTCTCTAGCGTCGGATCGTCATGCAGCAGCTTGCGCGCATCACTTTGCGCCACTGCCATCAACGGCGCCTGCGTTTCCAGATCCGCCACCCGGAACCGTGGCAGGCCCGACTGCGCGGTGCCGATCAGATCGCCCGCGCCGCGCATTTCCAGATCGACCTCCGCAATGCGGAACCCATCTTCGGTCTCGCGCAGGGTGGTCAGGCGACGTTCGCCGGTGTCATTCAGCGGCGCTTGATAGAGCAGCAGGCAGGTCGATTCCGCCGCCCCACGCCCCACACGCCCGCGCAGCTGGTGCAGCTGCGCCAGGCCGAAGCTTTCGGCGCGTTCAATCACCATGATCGTGGCATTGGGCACATTGACCCCCACCTCGATCACCGTGGTGGCGACCAAGACGCTGGTGCGCCCCGCGACGAAATCCGCCATCGCGGCGTCCTTCTCCGCTGCGGGCATCTGACCGTGAACCATGCCGACAACGCCATCGCCTAGAACCGCGCGCAGGTGTTTAAACCGCTCCTCAGCGGCGGTCAGGTCCATGACTTCGCTCTCTTCGACCAAGGGGCAGACCCAATAGGCCTGCTTGCCCTCGGCCACCGCTTTGCGCAGATGGTTTACCACCTCTTCCATCCGGTTGGTCGTGACCATCGCGGTTTTGATCGGTTTGCGGCCCGGCGGTTTTTCATCCAGCACCGACACGTCCATGTCGCCGTATTGCGCCAGCGACAGCGACCGTGGGATCGGCGTGGCGGTCATCACCAGAACATCCGCGGCCGCGCCCTTTTTGCCCAGCTCCAACCGTTGCCGCACGCCAAAGCGGTGCTGTTCATCGACCACCGCCAGCCGCAGATCGCTAAACTCCACATCCTTTTGGAACACCGCATGGGTGCCGACCAGAATGTGAATGTCACCGCGCGCCAATGCGGCCAGTTTCGCCACCCGCTCCTTGCCCTTATCGCGGCCCGTCAGCAATTCCAGCACAACGCCCGCCTCTTCGGCCAGGGGCAACAGTCCCTCCATATGCTGACGCGCCAGGATTTCGGTCGGGGCCATCATCACGCCCTGCCCGCCGCCCTCTACGGCCGTCAAGAGCGCCATGAAGGCCACCAGCGTCTTGCCCGCGCCCACGTCGCCCTGCAACAGGCGGTTCATCTTGTGCGGCTGTGCCATATCGGCCTGAATTTCGCCGATCGCGCGGGATTGCGCGCCGGTGGGTTTATAGGGCAGCGACGCCAGAACCTGCGCCTGCCACTTGCCGGTGCCCTTCGTCACCTGCCCCTGCGCGCGTTTCAGCTGACTGCGTGCAAGTGCCAAGGTCAACTGATGCGCCATCAATTCATCATAGGCCAGCCGTTGCCGCGCAGGCGATGTGGCGGCCAGATCCTCCGCCCGTGTGGGCGCATGTACAGCAGCAATGGCATCGGCCCAATTCGGCCAGCCCTCACGCTTTTTCTGTTCAGGATCAATCCATTCAGGCAGGTCCGGCACCCGTTTCAAGGCTGAGGTCACGGCCTTGCCCATCTGCTTCAGGCTCACGCCCGCGGTCAGCGGATAGACGGGTTCAAAGGCAGGAATAGCGCCCGCCTCCGCCACCGGCAGCATGTGATCGGGATGCACCATCTGGGCGATGCCGTCGAAAAATTCGACCTTGCCAGAAACGACCCGTTCGGACCCTTCGGGCAGTTGATCCTGCAGATAGCTGCCACGGGCGTGGAAGAACACCAATTGGAAGGTGGTCTGCGCATCTTCCACCGTGATGCGATAGGCGCCGCCGCGATTGCGCGGCGCGCGGTGTTGGCCGACGGTGACCTTGACGGTGATCACCTCTGGCAGGACCGCACCCTGCACCGTGTCGCGCAGGGCCCGATCCACGCCACTGTTAGGCAGGTTATAGATCAGATCAACCGGGCGATGCACATCCAGCGCCGCAAGGTTCTGCGCCGTTTTCGGGCCCACCCCCGCCAGCGTTTCCAGATCCGCAAACAGCGGATAAAGGGGTTCGGGCCGCCCCGTCATTGCGCCCCGATCATTTGCAGCCACTCATCCTCGGTCAGGATGGTGACGCCCAGATCCCGTGCCTTGGTTTCCTTCGATCCGGCACCCGGTCCGGCTATCAGATAATCGGTTTTCTTGCTCACCGATCCGGCCACAGTGGCGCCAAGCGCCTCGGCCTGTGCCTTGGCGTCCGAGCGTTTCATGTTCAGCGTGCCGGTGAAGACCACGGTTTTGCCGCTGATCGCGCTGTCGGCGGCGGGCGCTTCGGGTGCGATGATGGTGGTCAACTGCTCAACCAATCGCTCAATCGCCGCGCGTTCGGCGTTGTTGGCCAACGCATCCGTCAGCGACAACCCAACAGAGGCACCTATCCCATTGAGGGAAATCAGTTTCTCCCACGCGGCGCGCGACGGCATCGACACATTGCAGCGCGCGATGGCCCCGTCGCGGGTGGATTTAATCACCGCGCGGCGCCCCTCTTTGGTGGCGGCGATCCGCTCCGCCTCTTCGGCCAGGTCTGCCTGACGATGGGCAAATGCGGCATCACGGGCACGGTCGGCGGTTTCGATCAGGCTGGCCCAGTCGCCAAAATGCAGCGCCAGATCGCGGGCGACGGTTTCACCGATGTGGCGGATTCCAAGGGCAAACAGCAACCGTTCAAACGGAATTTCACGTTTTTCATCAATGGCCTGAAAGAGGTTATTCGCGCTTTGATCGCCCCAACCATCACGGTTTTTCAGCCGCACCAGTTGTTTCTGATCGCGCGCCTTCAAGGTGAAGATATCCGCCGGCTCTTGGATCGCCAGCACCTCATCGCCATAGAACGCTTCGATCTGCTTGGCGCCGAGGCCTTCGATATTGAACGCCTTACGAGAGACAAAATGTTTCAACTTCTCAACTGCTTGCGCCGCGCAGATCATCCCGCCTGTGCAATAGCGGACCGAATCCCCCTCTTCACGTACGGCGACTGAACCGCAAACAGGGCATGTTTCCGGGAAGTTATAGGGCGCGCTATCTTCGGGCCGTTTTTTCAGATCCACATCCGCCAATTTCGGGATCACATCGCCAGCGCGGTAGACCTGCACCCAATCGCCAATGCGGAAGTCGCGACCGCCCCGGATCTCCTCCCCCTTGGAGTTGCGGCCACGAATGTAATCTTCGTTATGCAGCGTCGCGTTTGACACCACGACGCCGCCCACGGTGACAGGCGTTAGGCGCGCAACAGGCGACAGCGCGCCAGTGCGCCCGACCTGAATGTCGATGCCTTCCAGATGGGTCCAGGCCAGTTCGGCCGGAAACTTATGCGCCACAGCCCATCGCGGCGTGGTCGAACGGAAACCAAGGCGCGACTGTTGGTCCAGATCGTTGACCTTGTAGACGACGCCGTCGATGTCATAGCCCAGATCGGCACGCTGCTGTTCGATCAGGCGATAATGCGCGATCAGGTCCGCCGATGATTGGCACAGCTGTGTCAGCGGGTTGGTCTGAAACCCAAGGGCCGCCAGCCGTTCAATCGCCCCCATCTGCGTTTCTGCCAGTGGCTCGGACAGCTCACCCCAAGCGTAGGCGAAGAAACGCAGCGGTCGCGCGCGGGTGATTTCGGCATTCAACTGCCGCAAAGACCCAGCCGCCGCGTTGCGTGGGTTGGCAAAGGGTTTTCCGCCCCGTTCCGCTTGCCGCTCATTCAACGCGAAGAAATCGGCGTGGGACATATAGACCTCACCCCGCACCTCCAGCACATCAGGCGCGCCCGACAGCACCTGCGGGATATCGGCAATTGTGCGCGCGTTTGCGGTGACGTTTTCGCCGGTTTCACCATCACCGCGGGTGGCCGCATAGACCAAATTTCCCTGTTCATAGCGCAGCGAAAGGGACAGGCCGTCAATTTTCGGCTCTGCCGTAAACGTCAGCGCAGCGCGGTCTATACCCAGATCCTTGGCATTACGGGTCACAAAGGCAGTGACATCTTCGTCTTCGAACGCGTTGCCCAGCGACAACATCCGCACCACATGGCGGATTTTACCGAATCCTTCGGACGGCGCTGCCCCCACCTGATCCGAAGGGGAATCGGCCCTTTTCAGATACGGAAAGCGCTCTTCAATCGCGGCATTTCGTTGTTTCAGCGCATCGTATTGCGCATCCGACATCTGCGGCTGATCGGCACCGTGGTAGTCGGCGTTTGCCGCCCCAAGTAGCTGCGCCAGACGTTCCAATTCTGCCGCCGCCTGCGCCTGATCCAGCTGGTCTACCGCTACATTTTCAAGCTCTGCCAAAGCTGTGCCCTCTTCTTGGCTGTCGGCGGAGGTTGCAGGCAAACACCCAACAATCCCCCCGCGACGTTCGCGTCCTGTTCACCCCAAGTGATAGGGCTGGAACGGGCCAAGGTCCAGAGCAGAAGCGCGCGATCAGGCGCGCAGGGCGAGGTCAGGCACAGCCACCGCATCTTCGCCGCCCCGACGATCAGCGGACAGATTTTCCAGCGCCACCCGTTCCTCTTCGGGGTCGCGCAACACATATCCGCGCCCCCAAACCGTTTCGATGTAATTCTCTCCATCTGTTGCCACACTGAGTTTCTTGCGCAGCTTGCAGATAAAGACGTCGATAATCTTCAACTCGGGCTCATCCATGCCGCCGTAGAGGTGGTTCAGGAACATTTCCTTGGTCAGCGTGGTCCCCTTGCGCAAGGATAGCAGTTCCAGCATCTGGTATTCCTTGCCAGTCAAATGCACCGTGACACCACCAACATCGACGGTTTTGGCGTCAAGGTTCACGTTAATCTTGCCCGTGCGGATCACAGATTGCGAATGCCCCTTGGAGCGGCGGATGATTGCATGGATGCGCGCAACCAACTCTTCGCGATGGAACGGCTTGGTCAGATAATCATCGGCGCCAAACCCGAACCCCTTGATCTTACTTTCTGTGTCATCAGCACCGGACAGGATCAGGATTGGCGTTTCGACCCGCGACAGACGAATTTGGCGCAGCACCTCGTGGCCATTCAGGTCGGGCAGCCCCAGATCCAGCAAAATCAGATCGTAATCATATAGGCGCGCCAGATCGATCCCCTCTTCGCCGAGGTCGGTTGTATAGATATTCAGGTTGGCATGGGTCAGCATCATTTCGATGCTTTTCGAGGTCGTTGGATCATCTTCGACAAGAAGTATTCGCATCACTCTCTCCAATAATGGGGCGCCGATTCGACGCGCCGGCTTTATGCCTGCCCAACCAATATGCACCTTAAAGGTTAATCGAATATTATCAAAACCACCCTAGACTATCACAACTCAGCTATTTCTATAAGCCTTCAGATGTGTCGCCTTTAGCGCATCCTCCCCATGCAGGGACATCGCGGCGATCCATTCCTGAAACTCTTCGTCCGAGAGATTGTAACGCCGCAGTGCATCAGACTGTGACAGCAACCCATAAAGAACCCCGCGCACCACCGCCGCCTTGCGGCTGGCAACCCAGCGGCTTGTGTCAGTCGGCGGCAAGTCCGCCAATGTCATGCGGCTGCCATCAGGCAACGTCACCGCCCGTGGTCCGTCGAGTTTTTTCAAGTACATTCACCCACTCCTTTCGTCGCGGACCAACGTCCGGTCGCAACCACCACGGTTAGCCAGTCCTGACAGGTTCCCACAGCGCCCACCGGTGCAGATCTGTCGCGATCGCGGGTTGATATTCGCCCCCGCATCCCCAAATCTGAGACAGAGAGCTTAACAGCTGGTGAAACGCCCTCTTGAGAGTGCGCGCAATTTTCATATATTCCCGCGATCTTTCGTAAGGAGTCGTCAACGATGTTGGACCAACCCACCGAAGTGAACTCTCTCGGGTTCGCTAAACCACCTTCTGAGACCCGTGTGGTTGTGGCCATGTCGGGCGGTGTGGATTCATCCGTCGTTGCGGCGCAACTGGCCGAAGAAGGCTATGACGTCGTCGGTGTCACCCTGCAGCTATATGATCACGGCGCTGCGCTGGCCAAGAAAGGTGCGTGCTGCGCGGGCATCGACATTCACGATGCACGGCGCGTCGCTGAAGAGATGAACTTTCCGCACTATGTTCTTGATTATGAAAATATTTTCCAAGAAGCAGTGATCGACGAATTTGCCGATAGCTATCTGGGTGGCGCAACACCTGTGCCTTGCATTCGCTGCAATGAACGGGTGAAGTTCAAGGACCTATTGGAAACCGCCAAGGATCTGGAGGCCGACTGCATGGCCACCGGTCACTACATCCAGCGCAAGATGGGCGCAAACGGCGCGGAACTGCATAGCGCCGAGGATGCAAACCGCGATCAAAGCTATTTCCTGTTCTCGACCACGCCGGAACAGCTGTCTTACCTGCGCTTCCCGCTGGGGCATCTGCCTTCCAAGGATGCGACCCGTGAATTGGCAGCGAAATACGGCTTGGCCGTTGCCGACAAACCCGACAGTCAGGATATCTGTTTCGTTCCAAACGGAAATTACGCCTCGGTCATCGAAAAACTGCGCCCCGGCGCGGCGGAACCGGGACAGATCGTTCATGCGGACGGTCGTGTGCTGGGCGAACATAACGGCGTGATCCACTACACCATCGGTCAACGTCGCGGCCTGGGCATCGGCGGCCTGTCAGAACCGCTGTATGTGGTGAAACTGGACGTTGACAACAAGCAGGTCGTTGTCGGCCCCAAAGAAATGCTGGCAACCCGCACTATTCCCGTGCGCGAGATCAACTGGCTGGGGGATGAGGCGTTCACCTCGCAAAAGGAGTGGCACCTTAAGGTGAAGGTCCGATCCACCCGCCCACCACGCGATGCGATCATCCGCCCGATTTCGGAAACCGAGGCAGAGGTGGAACTGCTGACCGCAGAAGAAGGCGTCAGCCCCGGTCAGGCCTGTGTGTTTTACGCCGGTGAAGGCAGCCGTATCTTTGGCGGCGGCTGGATCTGGAAAGGCGAATAGCGCCCCCTAAACCTATGTATGAAAACAAAAATGCCGCAGCACCCGCTGCGGCATTTTCCGTTTTTGATAGCGTATGACCTAATTAGTGTGACGGGCCGCGACGTTCCGGCGGCATAGCCCCGCGCACAGTCGCTTCCATCTCAGCCGCCAAAACTTTGCGGTTTGCATAGGCGTCCACACGTACCGGGGGGTGATACACCACCTCGACCGAACCTTGGCGGCGGGCCGCCAGCACCTTCAACAAATGCGGCCCAAACTCCATATCGCCCCACCAACCATAATAGCGTGGATCAGCCCCCTCGGGCGCGCGATAAATCACGGTAACCGGCTGAATGTGCATTTCATGACGCAGATGCTCATGAAAGAACGCCTGAAAAAGCGTTGTTTTAAATGGCAAAACCACCATCGAGTCGGTCGACGTACCCTCTGGGAAAAACAGCAGTTTATGACCAGCCAGCAAGCGGTCCTCGAATATCTGCTGCTGCAGCTTGGCGTCTTTGCGGTCGCGCTTGATGAACACAGTGCCCGTTGCGCGCGCCAGCCAGCCGATACCGGGCCAACCGGCCACCTCGGCCTTGGACACGAAATAGATCCGCTTGGTTGCGTTCAGCGTAAAAATATCCAGCCAAGAGGAGTGGTTAGCGACCACAGCGCCGCGTTCCTGCATTGGGGTGCCACGGTGGCGAAACTCGATCCCCAGAATGCGAAACGCATTACGACAGACAAACTGCGTTAAAAACGGCGTCAACGGCCGGCGGACGCCATAAATCGGACGTTCGACCAGACGGATCAACAGCATCAACATCAGCCCGCCAAACACCAGTGTGCCCAGCACAATACCGCGCGCCAATGCCCGCACGATCCCCCCAACCCCCAACGGTTCACGGGGTGGTTCAGGCGGCATTTCCCAAGTTACGTTCACCGCGCAACCTCTTTCGTGTAAATATTTTTTTTCTTTTCGTTCATCCGCGCAGTGTCCATAATCAGACACACGTCGGTGGTATTGAACGCATGATCCACAAAGGCACCGTCACCAACAAAGCCACCCAAACGCAGGTAGGCCTTGATCAGTGCTGGCACCTGCACCATCGCATGGCGGCGATCCAGGTCATCGATCGCCACACGGTTCATATCGACATAGTGTTCGGGCTGCGTACGCACGCGCAGTTCAGGCGGCGCAAGGTGATTGTGGTGTAGCATCGCCAAGGGCTGCGCCAGCGCATCAAGATCCGTGCCGTGAAAACTGGCTGTGCCAAACAGGATTTCAACCTCATGTTCAAAGACATAGGCCGCCAAAGCGTTCCATAGGTGGAACATTGCCGCGCCACCACGATAGTCCGAATGCAGGCAAGACCGGCCCAGCTCCAACAGACGCCGCCCCGAGGCGCGCAGCGGGGTCAGATCGTATTCATCTTCGGAGTAGAACTGCCCCACAGCGTCGGCCTGATCATCGCGCAACAGACGGTAAACACCCACAACTTGATCCTTGATCGCACCAGGTCGGGCGTGATCCAGCAGAATCAAGTGATCAAAAAACGGATCAAAACGATCCTTTTCCAGCTGCGCCTCGTGATCCACATCGGCGCCACCGCCGCCCAGTTCCTGAACAAAGACGCGATAACGCAGATGTTGCGCGGCGCGCAGTTCCTCTTCGGTTTCGACCAGCTTCGTCGAAAAATCCGGTGTGTGCATGACAGTGATCTCACCCGTCGTTTGCGCACCCAGACAGCGCGCGCCCTGATTTCAATGGGTTTTAGGGCGACAAGAGGCTATTGGCAACGCCTAGGCGCACAGGATGTTTAAAACCGTCGCATCACACCTATAAATTGTTTACTAAATAGTAACTATTTTCAATCATCAAAAACCAGCTGCAGGTCAACGCGCGTACCGTCAATCACGACTTTGCCCGCCTCTGGGAAATTGACGGTGACCTTGCCGCCAATATTGGATTGGACCTGGCCGATGCCCCAATCAGGCTGTTGGGGATGGCGCACACGCATGCCTGGTTCCAGAAAAGACGTCATAGAGGTCATGATCGCATCCTTATGGTGGGATCTGTTCGGAGGGGTTTGGGGATGAATACACCACAGAGCGATCAAAGCAACATAGCCGAAATGGTCGGATCGCGGATTTGCCACGACCTCGTTAGCCCCCTCGGGGCGCTGGCCAACGGGATTGAGATGTTGGAAATGTCATTTACGCGTGGATCAGCGGAACCAGCGGAACTGGCCCTGATCCGCGACAGCGTCGCTTGTGCCAACGCGCGACTGAAGTTCTTTCGTTTGGCATTTGGTCAGGCATCAGCGCAGTCAGACATCAACGGGGCAGAATTTCAAACCCTGCTACCACACTTTAGCGCCAATGCCCGGGTTCGCTATCATTGGCACGGGCCAGACGCAGCACCGCGCTCTGACATTCAGGTGTTGGCACTTTTGTTGTTGTGCGTGGATACGGCGCTGCCCTTTGGCGGGGATGTGCACATCGGCGCGCGCGACGGCACACCAGTGAAATGGTCGGTGCAGGTGGAAAGCGATCGGTTACAATGGAATTCAGAACTCTGGCGCGTCGTGGCCGATCAAAACGTGACAGATGCCACGCCACCGCCCCCACAAGAGGTGCAGTTTGCGTTGCTGCCCCCGCTACTGGCAAAACGAAACCGCCCCCTCAGCATTTCTGCAAAGGAGGCGGAGCTGCATTTGATTTTCTAACCTGACAATCAGGCGCGGGTCGTTCCGTTGCCCACCACCAGATATTTGAAACTGGTCAGCTGCGCCGCGCCCACCGGACCACGGGCGTGCATTTTGCCAGTGGCGATGCCAATTTCGGCGCCCATGCCAAATTCGCCACCATCAGCGAACTGGGTGGAGGCGTTGCGCATCAAGATCGCACTGTCCAACCGTTCAAAGAAACGGTCGGCAACTGCGTCATCCTCTGCCAGCACACAGTCGGTGTGGCTGGAGCTGTAACGGCGAATGTGATCAATCGCGCCGTCAACATCATCCACCACCTTGGCTGCGATGATGCTGTCGAGGAATTCTTTGCCCCAATCTTCGTCACTGGCGGCCAGCGTGCCGTCTAACTGCAGGCCTTCGCCTGCGTGCACCTCTACACCGGCGTCAACCAGCATGCGGATCAGATCGGCACCCAGACCATCGACGATATCGCGGTGGATCAGCAGGCATTCGGCGGCCCCACAGATGCCGGTGCGGCGGGTTTTGGCGTTCAGCACCACATCCAGCGCCTTTTGCGGATCTGCAGAGGCATCGACGTAGATGTGAACGATCCCCTCCAAATGTGCAAAGACCGGCACGCGGGCCTCACGCTGGACCAGACCAACCAGACCTTTACCACCACGGGGCACAATGACGTCCACATAGTCGGTCATGGTCAACAATTCCTGCACCGCCGCGCGATCACGGGTCGGCACCAGTTGAATCGCCGCTTCGGGCAGGTCGGCGGCGCGCAGCCCCTCAACCAGACAGGCGTGGATCAGGGATGAAGAATGAAAGCTTTCCGACCCACCGCGCAGGATCACCGCATTGCCCGCCTTCAGGCACAGGGCACCGGCGTCGGCGGTCACATTGGGGCGGCTTTCATAAATCACGCCAATGACGCCCAAGGGCGTGCGCACGCGGCGGATGTTCAGGCCGGTGGGGCGGTCCCATTCGGCCAGCACCTCACCCACCGGATCATCCTGCGCGGCAACTGCACGCAAGCCATCAACGATGCCCTGAATACGTGCCTCGTCCAGCAATAGACGGTCCATCATCGCGTCTGACAGGCCTTTGCCACGGCCAAATTCCAGATCCTTGGCGTTGGCGGCGATGATCTCGGCGCGTTTGGCCCAGACGGTGTCTGCCGCCACCTCCAGCGCCTTCTGGCGTTGGGCGGCTGGGGCGAAACCCAGCTCTGCTGCGGCGGCTTTGGCGCGCTGGCCAAGCTCTTGCATCATTGCGGGGATGTTTTCGCTGTCAGTCATCTGTCTGGTCCGTTTTTGCAAAACTATTAAAAGTGCGCCTAGAGCGCCATGTCGTCACGATGGATCAAGGCGGCGCGGCCCGGATAGCCCAAGAGGCCTTCGATATCCTCTGACCGGTGGCCACGAATTTTTCCTGCCTCAACCGAGTCATATCGGGTTAGCCCCTGCCCCAGCTTGTGACCCTGCGCATCCAGAATGGCGACCGGATCGCCACGACCAAATGCACCCGCCACGGCGGAAACACCTGCCGGCAGCAGGCTTTTGCCACGCCCCAGCGCACCGGCGGCACCGGCGTCCACGACAATATCACCCTTGGGCTTCATCGCGGCGATCCAACGTTTGCGGGCCTGTTGCGGGTCCACCTGCGCGGTGAACCAGGTGGCATTGGCACCCTGTTCCAGCGCGGTCAGCGGGCGCACAACCGATCCTTCGGTGATCGCCATCGAACATCCCGCCTTGGTCGCGGTTTTGGCCGCCATCAGCTTGGTGATCATCCCGCCCTTGGACAGGCCAGACACGCCATCGCCGGCCATCGCCTCAATCTCAGGGGTGATGTCATCGACCACGTCATAGCGCACGGCACTGGGATCAACCTGCGGATTGGCGCTGTAAAAGCCATCGACGTCCGACAGCAGGATCAGTTGATCCGCGCCCACCGTGACCGCGACCTGGGCGGCCAGCCGGTCGTTGTCGCCGTAGCGGATTTCGTCCGTCGCGATGGTGTCGTTTTCGTTCACAATCGGCACCACGCCAAGGCTGACCAACTGTTCCAGCGTCGCGCGACTGTTGAGGTAACGGCGACGATCGGTGCTGTCCTCTAGCGTCACCAGAACCTGCGCGGTGGTGATGCCGAAGGGCGCCAGCACTTCCTCATAGGCGCGGGCCAGTCGGATTTGACCGACGGCAGCCGCCGCTTGGGATTGTTCCAGCGCCAGTTCGGTGGCAGGCAGGCCCAGCACTCCACGTCCCAGCGCGATTGAGCCGGAGGAGACAAGGATCACATCCTTGCCCTGCCCCTTGAGCCGAGCCACATCCTGCGCCAAACCCTGCACCCAATCGTGGCGCAGCTGGCCGGTTTCACGATCCACCAAAAGGGCGGAGCCGATTTTGATGACCAGACGCTTCGCTGCGCTTAGGGATGCCACGTCTCTTCCTCACCCTCTTGGGCCAGCTTTTCCTGCTTGATCCGCAGGCGGTTGTCGTCGATCTGGGCGCGCAGGGCACGCAGCACATCTTCGGTGCCCTCTTGCGAGACGCCGGACATCAGCATGACAGGACCGCCAACAACGGCCTCCAGTTCTTCCTTGAGGAAAGCGCGCTCTTCTTCGTCGAGGGTGTCGATTTTGTTCAGCACGGTAATGCGTGGCTTTTCGGCCAGACCGCCGCCATACGCCTCGAGTTCGCCAATGATGGTCTGATAATCCTCAAGCAAAGTGCCCGACGACCCATCCACCAGATGCAACAGCGCAGCGCAGCGTTCGACGTGGCCGAGGAACAGATCGCCCAGACCACGGCCTTCGGACGCGCCTTCGATCAGGCCGGGGATGTCAGCGACGACAAATTCCGCACCATCCACGCCCACAACGCCAAGGTTGGGGTGCAGCGTGGTGAAGGGATAATCCGCGACCTTGGGACGTGCGTTCGACGTCGCCGCAAGGAAGGTGGATTTACCAGCGTTCGGCAGGCCCAGCAGGCCCACATCCGCAATCAGTTTCAGGCGCAGCCAAAGCGTCCGCTCCACCCCTTCGAGACCGGGGTTCGAGCGACGTGGCGCCTGGTTGGTGGAGGATTTGAAATGCAGGTTGCCCCAACCGCCATTGCCGCCCTTGGCCAAGAGCACGCGCTGGCCCAGTTCGGTCATATCGGCAATCACCGTTTCCTGATCCTCATCCAGAATTTCGGTACCAACAGGCACCTTCAGGATGATGTCCGCCCCATCGGCACCGGTGCGCTGGTTGCCCATGCCCGGACGGCCGTTATCGGCGAAGAAGTGTTGCTGATAGCGAAAGTCGATCAGCGTGTTCAAACCATCTACGGTTTCAGCCCAGACAGTACCGCCTGTGCCACCATCGCCACCATCGGGGCCGCCATATTCGATGTACTTCTCACGGCGGAAGCTGACACAGCCGTTGCCGCCGGAACCCGAACGAATATAGACCTTTGCGAGATCAAGAAATTTCATGACTGTCTCCTATCGCAAAGGTCGCGGGATGCACAAGCATGCACATCCCCCTTTGCTTACGCCTGTTTTTGTTTTTTACCGGCGTCTTTATGATCGTTTAGTTTTTTCAGGTAGGTCCAGGTGGCCATATTGGCGCCGCGGGCAACCGAAAAGGTTTCCGCATCCCCCAGATATTCAAAACCGCAGTTGGTCAGCACACGGGCCGAGGCCGGATTGTCCTGAAACACCTCGGCAAAGACGGTGTCCGCGCCTTGCGGGTTTGCCTCTAGCAGGGCCGCAACGGCGGCAGAGGCAATGCCATTGTTCCAATGCGGCGGCGCCACCCAGAAGCTGATCTGGCTTTGGCCGCGATCCATTTCCTCTAGCCCGATCAGGCCCATCACCTCGCAGCCGCCCACATGGGTGCCGTCGATGGCCCACATATCCTCGGTCCGCTCATCATCCAGTGCGCGGTCAACAAAGGCGTCAATCGCCCCCGGCGGCAAGGGATGTGGAATCGTGCGGGTATTGCGCGCGACACGCAGGTCGGCGCTGTTCATCTCAATGAGACCTTTGTCCGATTTGCGCAGCGGGCGCAGCACGAACCGATCTGTTTCAATCGCCGCCTCAAGCGGCTGTTTGTCGAGCATCATATCAAACACTCCTCCAAGTAAATCTCATCAGCCGGGGCCAGCATGCCTGTGCTGCGGCCTCCTCTTGCCGTGTTGTCAGGATGGTCAGCGACCATTTCCGTCAACGCGCGCGGCATGTAACCCGCTGATGTATCAAACAGATGGCAACTGACCCCGAAAAAGCAAGTCACGCCGCCAAAAACTCTTGTGAACTTAAAACCTTGTCGAGATCGCTTGGCCAAAATGGCCGCAGTACCAAAGACCATGTACCAAAGAGAAAGGGGACCGGCTTTCGCCGATCCCCCAATTTGCATAAAGCGAAACCGATCGGCTTACTCAGCGGCCTCCGCCACTGGCAGTACGGAAACGAAGGTACGTTTCTTCAGACCTTTGTGGAAGGTCACTTTGCCTTCGACGGTAGCAAAGAGGGTGTGGTCTTTGCCCATGCCGACGCCTTCACCCGGCCACATCTTGGTACCGCGCTGACGCACGATGATGTTGCCCGGAATGGCGGCCTGGCCACCGTAGAGTTTTACGCCAAGGCGGCGACCAGCTGAGTCGCGACCGTTACGGGATGAACCGCCAGCTTTTTTATGTGCCATGAGGTGTCTCCTTAAGCTCTACTTATTTCGCCAGTTCGGCAGCTTGTGCAACCCACTCGGGTTTCACTTTGACGTCCGATGCATCGGCGTCAACAGCAGCCAGCTGTGCGAAGGTGGTGATGCCGGCTTCGGCCAGCTTTTTAGCGGCTGCGGGGCCAACACCGGTGATCTGGGTCAGATCGTCGGCTGCGCCTGCGGCTGCTTCGGTTTTCGCTGCTGCGGGCTTGGCGGCGGGTGCTGCTGCAACCGAACCTGCGCCTACGGCTGCTTTCACGCCCGACTTGTCCGCGCCTGCGGCCAGAATGTCGGTTACCTTGATCAGGGTCAGTTGCTGACGGTGACCTTTGGTACGCTTGGAGCTGTGCTTACGACGACGCTTCACGAAGTGGATCAGCTTTTCGCCTTTGATCTGGTCAACAACTTCGGCCTGAACAGCCGCGCCGTCTACCAGGGGTGCGCCAACAACCATGTTGTCGCCGCCCAGCATCAGAATCTCGTTGAATTGGATAGTTTCACCTGCATCGGCAGCCAATTTTTCCACGCGGAGGATATCACCCGCCTGAACTTTGTACTGCTTGCCGCCGGTTTTCAGAACCGCAAACATTTGCATTTCCTTCAGTTTCCGCGTTCTATGGTCCCCGTTTCGGGCGTTCATGTTACAGGCATTTCATCCTGCATCACCGCGAACTGCGTGCCCCTCTCGGGGCGATATTACAACAAAACAGGGCAGAGTTACCCCTGCCCTAAGCCGCGCTTATTGTCGGTTGCTGGGGATAAGTCAACACTTACTTGCACTGCAATGGACCTTTTGGCCTTATTTACTTGAGTGATCATCAACATCACCAGACCAGATAAGCCGCGCAATCACCTACACAGATGCGCAAACCAGCCCGCCCTACAGCGTTTCCCCTTGCAGCTGACGCGCCAGCGCTACCCCAAGCGATAGCGAGATCGCACCGTACATCCGATCAAACCCCGCGAACAGCGCGCGGTTCATCGCTGCACCCTCGGCGGTGCGTGACAGATCGACATAGGCCTCAATCTCTGCCGCGCTCAGCGGCTGATAGGCCATACTCAAAAACGCATAGACCCATTCATGACTGTCAGCGCGCGTTTCCGCCTCTTGTGACCAGATGTCAGCCAGAATGTCGCCCTCGCTCATTTCAAACGCGCCGCCCTGCACCAAACCACGCATAAACATGAAGTTGGAATTAAACGCGCCTGCCACATTCATCTCGACCAGATCATTTTCCTCAACGAAGGCTTCGATCGCGCCGAGGTGGTCATTATAAGGCACGGCGATATTGCGGAAACGGGCGCGGGCGGCCTCTTCGACCTCTTCGTCCATGAAGGCACGGCGCGCGGACAGTTCCAGTTCGACAATACGCTGGCCCGCCTCGCTATTATAGAAGGCCAGCAATGGCGTCACGTCAGCATCACCAAAGCTCTCCTCAAACCCACTGCGCATCAAGGCGTGCAACGCATCCGGATCATGCAGATCCGCCACCAGCGCCTGCCAGACAGGACCAGTGCCATTGGGCAACATCTGGTTGGCCAGATCATCGCCATAAACCAGCCCCTCCTCCTGAAGGATCTGCAACATCTCGGGCATACCGAGCGCCGCGAACAAGGCATCGATCTGTGCGCTGTGGCTGTCGGCGACCGTCTCGGTGCGCGGCGCCACCTCTACCGCCGCTGGTGCAGCGGCAACAGGAAGCGCAGCGAACGAGACCGCGGTCAAGCCCCCCAAGACAGAGCGGACCACGCTCCGATGCAAATTTGTCAAAGATGTCAACACAACATGTCCTCTCCACAGGGGCCATAGCCCGCCAACAGCGTGGCCCGCCACCGCGAGTGATGCAAGCCCCGCTTTAAGATAAACCCCCTACCCTTATGAATTTAGGTTCCTAAGTGCTCTTTTCCAGCACCCGATCCACCACCCACCTCAACAGGTCTGGACACGCCAACGCAGCGGCTGACGAAAAACTTTCACAAAAGTCAAAAAAGCCCCTTGCCCCCCCCGCCATTACTCTTTAAATCGCCCCACACCAAGACCACGGTCTCAGCGGACGGAGAGGTGCCGGAGTGGTCGAACGGGGCGGTCTCGAAAACCGTTGTGGGTGCAAGCCCACCCAGGGTTCGAATCCCTGTCTCTCCGCCATTACTTCCCATTTCACAACCCCATAGCGTCGCGCTCGGCGCATTTTTGGTTTCATTTGCAGGTTCTTACTGCGACTTTTGGATTTTCTTAATTGGGTTTTGACTGTCCGCCAGTCAGTTCATTAAGCGGTATGGGTTTTGCGCGCACTAGCAAGCTGACAGAGAAACTACCGAAAAGTCCGGCCACTGGGCGGCGGCGCGCTGCGGACAGGCTTTGGTCTGTGCAGTGCTGAGATGGCGGCTTTACCTCAAGCGCGGAAATATCGGCGGCTGGCGAAGAGAAGATCGTCGCCATGATGTCCAATGGTTCAAAGGAGCGGCTGCGGCAAAAGCGCGATGGAATGTCATAATTGTATTCATTGAAAATGGATCAGAAGGCCCCTGTCACGGTTTCCAATGACAGGGGGGATTTCAGATCAATTTGACACATCGCTTAGATCGACGGGAACGCAGATGCCGGACTGCTGCCCCTGTTCACTGTGGGACACATCAAGTTTGAGCGTTTCATAAGACAGTACCAGGGTCAGTTTGGCGTTTAAGCGCATGATTTGTTCCGACCCGGTATCGGTGGTGGTCTGGGGGCCCGATCCTTCGGGGAGGGTCAGGCGCAACTGCTCGTTTTCGATTGCAACTGATCCATTGTCGGCGCGCACCATGACAAACCGAAAGCCCCCAGCCTGACAGGCAAGCGCCTGTGGGCGGGTGGGCTCTGGCGCGGCGTCGGGGCCTTCTGAGAGTTGCGACAGACGCACAAAGCCGGAACTGCACACAGCGCCAATCGCATCCGGTGCGTTCAGGTCGCACTCAAACCCATAGGATTGAAAACGCACCCCCTGCCACCCATCGACCGGCGCACCACAAGCGCGCACCTTCTGATCAACCGGTACGACCTCTGTGGTGATCTGATCTGGCCCCAGATGGATCGGGCTAACCTCTTTGTCATCCATCCACTCCGCAGGCCGCAGGGCATGGATCGCCCCACAGTCTGATGCAACCTCGGGCACAGATATAACCGGAGAGACACGGCCCATACTGCGCGCGATCAGGTCCAGTATCTGGAATTGATCGACGATAGAGTCAGGATTACAGGCCTCTTCGTTTGAGGGCAGGAAGTCATGCGCCAACCCCAGCGCCGCCGAGGCAAACTCCAGATCCCGATCTACGCCCACGGTGAAAACCCGCTTGCCTTCATAAAAACGGATGTAGCTGAAGTCCTCTTCGGAGTGTGCAATGCCGCTTGAATGGTAGGGCATGAAGCGAACGGGCATGGATATGTCATAGACAGGGCTGGACAGATCGGGCCCACCAAGAAACTGGACCGTTTCATCGCGCAGGCACACCTGAACGCGGGAGGCGTTTTCCGTGTCGCAGTAAAAGATCTGCGTGCCGTCAGTGCCGCAGTCGGCAAATGTCGGGGCGGCGTAGAATGTCACAGCCGCCGCACATGCAAGATGTTTCATCTGTGTCACCCTCCAAAACCGGCGATATTGCTTTGTTTGACCCAGGCGCTGGAACAGTTGCCCCAATAGGCCATGTTGGGCGGCCACGCATCGGGCGCCATAGCGCAGGCGGCCAAACGCGCCTCATAGTCTTGTCGGGACAAGTAGCCGCCTTTGCCATCGCCCTTGTCGGGATCGATCCAGATGATGCCTGAGAAGCCAGCGTCGTTCACACACTCGAAAGCCGAGCCAAGGTCGGATGGAAATGCATAACCAAGGATGGCTGCACCGTCTGATGGCGCCGCATAAAGCGCGATCTGCCCATTTTCGGTGCCTTCGTTGCTAAGAACACCAGCCACCTCACGGCAGTCATAGCTGCCATAGGGCGTCGCCCCGATGATCGGTTTGCTGGGCTGATAATAGGCGGCGCTGTCGACGCTTGGGCCAGTGCGCATCGCATTCATCGATACGCGGCGCAAAGCCAGCAGGCTTTCAAGCTCAGCACTGAGGGCGGGCTGCATGCAGGTTAGGGTGCGATCCGGCGCGGTGCCGTGTCCAAACAAATCCAGCCAAATCTCTGCGTCAGCAGTATCGATGCTGCCGATGGGGGTTTTCACGCTTAAAACAGCCCGGCCACCATCATGCAGAAAGGAAAACTCGTAGATATCCCACGGAAAGCCCCCAGTGCCCGGCGTCATGCCAAAGGGCACATCCGCCGCCAGCTGATAGATCGGACCATCCGATATCTGAGGCGTCACATGAAGTTCCAGCACAGGGTTTTCTGTTTCGGGATGCGCGCTGGCGCAGACTTTGATCTCATCCGCGTCTTCGGTGAGGCAAAGCACCTGTGTCGCCAAAATGTCGTCGCAAAAGGCCTGCGCCACACCGGCAGAGCACAGCAGACTAGCCCCGAATACTGTTAGAAACGATCGCACGTCTAATCTTCCTTTGAACTTGGGGCATAAATGGCCGCTTCGTTGAGGTTCGCCAGCGATCCAGTCACTGTTCCAGTTGCGCAGATGTATGAGGTGGGGCTGCCACCGTCCCGGATCAGGTTCAGGCCTGCTATCTGCCCAGAGAGGTAAACTTCATAACTCGCCCCCACACTGATGAGTGTCGAAGACGCCCAGTCGCTTGATGTAAGCCCCGTCACATCCCCCAAAGGCACGCCAACTTCGGCGGGAACCTCTGGGGCTTTGTCATACGCCAAGCGGGCCTGCTGCGGGGTCCAGCACAGTGCAAGCTGTCCCCCGTTCGACAAGGTGCAAGACAGCGCAAGGGTTTCAGCAGGCTGGCAGCCCGCGTGAGAGATGACAGGCACCAGAGTCAGCACGCACAACAGCGATGAACGCATACCCCCGATCATCCAGCAAACACCTCGCATGAATTGGGGGTGATCGCACCTTCGGGCACCCAGCCAGTGCCGCTGTCTGTTTCGACAAACTCGAACCCGCCCCATGGTTCGAAACGGAAATGCACCGTTTCGCCACCCGTGATGCTACCTGTCGGATAGCTGTTACGCATACCAATGCCGCTGGTCATGGTGACGGGGGCACCGGTGTATCCAACACAGGAGGATTCAAATTCTGAAAGCGTCGGCAACAGGTCGATGTCCTCCAGCTTGCCGATCAGCGACGAGGCCAAGTGACGGCCTTTCGTGTTGATGTTGCAGCTGTAGCTGGCTTCCAGTTGTTTATGCGCGCTGACCATGCGCTGATCCCAGTCCGTCAGGTGGGGGGATTTCGTCGAGCAGTCTGCGCTAAATACCGATTTTCCTAAGGTGGAGCCAAAGCAATACCCTGCCCTGTCAAAGGCCAAGTTCCGCAAATACCACGCATCCTCGCATAGGGCGCTGGCCGTGCCGGCTGTGCAGACCAGTGCTCCGGTTAAGAGAAGTGTTCTCATCTATCGTCTCCATAGGCGGCAGTGCGCTGGCTCTGTGAGCAGAGCATCAGGAGGAGGCACGCACGCCTGTTTGTGTTTTATTGAATGTGCTGCAGATGGGCGCGATCGACCCATCCCGTAGCGCAGGGGCCTGTGTAGGGTTTCCCCAAATCTTCGGGACGCAAGAAACATTGCGTCAGCCCGTTGGTTGGGATCGCAACAGCGATGAAATCACCTGCGCGACCAAGGATATCAATAGTTTCGCCAGGCTGCAGCATCCACCAGATCGGTGTCGCGGCCGATGGGCGCGAGGACGCATAGACTGGCACGCCCTCTGGGCTGGCATCCCCATCAGTCACCCGTGCCACGCCCACCGTGTCTACGCGGGGGATGACGTCATCATGCGAAAAGAATGTGCCAATAGGGCCGCGCGCGCGCTGGGCCTGCCACAGCCCCTCTGGCGCGGCGTAAACCGTATCAGAGGCACATAAGGTTTGATCCACACTGGCCCGCCAGTGTGGGGATTGCAGCCACATGTTGAAATTACCCGTATCTGCAACGGTTTCATTCATGTCATCCCACGGCAGATCCACATGCAGGGTCACCGGTTCGGCCAAATCTACGCTCCAAAACCCGATTTCCACCTGCGCCTGATCGTCTTCGATCCAGCGAAACCAGGTGGTATTGGCATCCGCGATCAAAGGCGTGTCGTAATACATCTCACCCGAGGACAGCGCATGGCGCGTCAGCGCGTAGCGCTGATCCTGCGCACAGACCGTGATCTGTTCGCGGAAATCGGCATTATCTGTTGCGCATTGGAATACCACGTCGCCACCACAAACGGATTGCGCCGCAGCGGTGCCGCCCCAAGTGGACAGCGCCAAAGCAGCAGTCGCAGAGAACGCGAAGCGATGTTTTGAAACAACCGTCATTGCGCCGCTTCGATCAGTTCGATGAGGGAGGTCAGGTCGCTGTTCACGCTGCCCGCATCACAAGGGATATCGGCAATCAGTGCGCCGTCTTTCAGCACATTGATCCCGCCCATTTCCGTGGCCCCTGCAGTGCGTTCGCTGCCCCACCAAACCTCATAGGCGTAGCCACCGCCACCATCAAAGGTCACGGATTCATTCATGAAATTCCCCATGCCATTCCACGGCATCGCGGTGAGTGTGGCCATGTCCTGCAGGATTTCTTTTTCCACCGTTCCGTTGGATTTGAAGAACCCATAGGCGGCCTTGGTGCCATCAGCCCAAACCGCATTGCACAGTTCGACACCGCGCGTGCCACCCTTCAGCGTGCAGGAGAATATTTCAGTCCCGTCAAGCTCGCAGAACTGCCCAGCCTGCAGCGCACCTGTGAACGGCGGAGCAATACTCGGCCACGGTAGCGACGGCATAGTGTTGTCGCGGGCGGCGTAAAAGTCGTCCACTTTTGCCCTTTCGGATTTCGGGAGGGCTTGGGGATATACACCGTGGACTTGTATTTGAAGGTGCGTCACGCTCATTTCCAGGATGGATTGAGCGGGCGTCAGATTGCCCGGGATTTTGGGATCAGCCGGGACAGTGTTGCGAAGATGTTGGCCTATTCGGAACCGCCGGGATATCGGCGGACAGCGCCGATCAGGCGCCCGAAGCTGGATGCGTTCACCAGCCAGATGGACCAATGGCTTGCTGAAGACAGGAGCCGCCCTCGCAAGCAGCGTCACACCGCCAAGCGTATTTTCGAGCGGTTGCGGGACGAGTGCGGTTTTGATGGCAGCTACACCATCGTCAAGGATTACGTTCGAGACCGGAAGCGGACCGGCAAGGAGATGTTCGTGCCGCTGAGCCATCCGCCCGGTCATGCACAGGCCGATTTTGGTGAAGCGCTTGTCGTGATCGGCGGCGTCGAGCAGAAGGCACACTTCTTTGCCCTCGATCTGCCGCACAGCGACGCATGCTACATCCGGGCCTATCCTGCGGCCAATACCGAGG
>NZ_CYSF01000001.1 GCF_001458435.1 Thalassovita mediterranea | reverse complement strand
GATGTTCGGGGCAAATGCGCGGATCTGGGCTGCGTCGTAGCCCGACACGTCAGAGGTCATTGCAGAAGCAGCACCGGTCAGGGCGATCAGGGCGGCGGCGGATGCAGTTACGATTCCGTGCATATTGTTAACTCCTAAGTCAGGTTTGTGTGGCGCGATGGGGAGGAGGGTGCCTTTGGGAAGGGGCGAGGCCGTTGTGGCCTCTCAGCCCCCAAGAGATTTATTTTGTCAGAACGTGGCGAACGCTGTTCTGGATCTGGGCGAAGGACGCGTCGTCGTCTCCCAGGTTCTCGATGACCGAAGCGGCCTTCTTGACGGCGTCGGCGTCAACCAGGCTCAGGTCGATGTTCGGTGCGAACTGGCGGATCTGTGCGGCGTCGTAGCCCGATACGTCAGAGGTCATTGCGGAAGCAGCACCGGTCAGGGCGATCAGGGCGGCGGCGGATGCGGTTACGATACGGTTCATGTTTTTAACTCCTAAGTCAGTTTGCGGGGTCGATCGGGGAGGTGATCGTTGGTGTGTGTCAGTGTGTTGGACTGTGTGTTTGTCCGTCTGACACCAAACAAACTGGGGGCGGATCAGGGGGATTAAAACCCAACGAAATCGTCACGGAAAATCACGCCGATGTGTGTTGAAAAGAGGCCCGTGCACAACGGTCCCTGCGCAGCCTTGCACAGGGTCTGTGCGGGTCATGTTTTGCAGGGCTTTGCCCGGACCCGACAGGTTACACCCCACGCCACAGCGCGTGAGGAAAAGGGCTGATTTGGGCGAAAGTACATTTGTCACATAAACGTGTTGAGCAACTTTTTATCGCTTTGTTTCAACACCCTCACAGACCCGCGCGTGATCCTCTCAGGCAGGTGTGCGGAATGGGGGAGGTTGTAACAAATTGCGCTAACCCCACAGGTGCAAGAAGAACATTAGGCCATCGAAATTGGATACGGCACAAACAAAAACCACGCCTGCGACCAGACACAGTCCCCAACTGCGCAGCAAGGCGCCGTGTTGCGGCAGCCTGCCCCTTCCCTCAGCGGGGGAGTTGCGCCATACTCTGACAAAATCAGGCCGACAGATGTGGGGCACAGACCTACATAAAAGAATGCGGCCCAAAAATCAGGCCGACCATCAGGCCACGAGCATGAGGCGAACATATGAAACCTATTCTCAGCGCCGCGCTGCTGGCGGCTATGACGTTTACCGTCGCGGGGCCTGCTCCAGCCAGCCCGATTGAGCGCGCCTGTCTTAGTTCACCACGCGACGGGGCAAGCCGCCGCTTGTGCAGCTGTATCGGTCGGGTGGCTGAACAAACACTCAGCAGCTCGGATCAGCGCAAGGCTGCCAAATTTTTCAAAGATCCTCACAGCGCCCAGGTAGTGCGCCAGTCGGATCGCCGCTCGGACGAACGGTTCTGGGAACGCTATGTTGATTTTGGCGCCACCGCTGCCGCCGTTTGCAGCTAGAACGTAGAAACCGCAGCACGCTTGCCAGCCATGCGAAGCTGCGCCATGATCCTGAGCGCGACGGGATGCGGATCTGCGAGAGGTGAAAAATGCGTAAGTTTCTGGTGATTTTGGATGACAGCCGCGAATGCCTGAACGCTATGCGCTTTGCCGCGATGCGCGCTGCCAAAACGGGTGGCGGGGTGGAGATCCTGTCGGTCATTGAGCCGGAAGAGTTCAATCATTGGATCGGCGTGGGTGACATTATGCGCGAAGAAGCGCGCGAGCGGATCGAAGTACATTATGAGGTCTTTGCAAAATGGATGCGCGACCGTCAGGGCATTGATCCTGAGCTGGTGATCCGTGAGGGGGAACCGGTGACTGAGATTCTGGCGCAAATCAATGACGACCCCGAAATTGGCGTGCTGGTTCTGGGCGCGGGCACGGACAAGAAGGGGCCGGGCCCCTTGGTCACACAGCTCAGCAGGTCGGCAGGAACATTGTCGGTCCCCATCACCATCGTTCCGGGCGATCTGTCCAAGGAACGGCTGGAATCAATCACCTGATCTGCGTCAAGGCTGCGGCTGAGCATACATCTTACGCTACGAAGGGTTCACATCCCCTTTGGACAGCATCCTATGCCCGCCGCAACTTGCAAATCAGACCTGCTGACAACGACCCAAGCTGAATTTGCGGCGCTCGCGTCCCTTCTGGACACGATTGATACGACGATGCAAACCGCGCAAGATCCTGATGCGGATAGCTGTACCCCCAAAGACATCGTCGCACATCGCGCCCATTGGATCGGGTTATTTCTGGGCTGGTATGCCGATGGTCAAGCTGGCAAACAGCCAGCCATCCCCGCGCCGGGGTATAAGTGGAACATGCTTAAACAGTATAACGCAGATCTGCGGATCAAACAGCATAGTATGACATGGAACCAAGCCCGCCGTCTGTTATCGGAAAATCATGTACGCTTGGTTGCCTTGATTGAGGACTTAAACGACAGCCAGCTTTACGATGCGCCAATGGACGGCGGCAACAGCAAGTGGACCACCGGACGCTGGGCCGAAGCTGCCGGTGCGACACACTATAGATCTGCCCGAAAATACCTACGGCGACGTCTAAATCAGTTGAAAGCACACTAAATCACTCACTTTAGAATAATTCTAAACCTTGACTCTGAGAAGCGCGGGGCGCATATCTCTGCCAAGCCATAAGGATTGTACGACATGTTCATTCAGACCGAATCCACCCCGAACCCCGCCACTCTGAAATTCCTGCCCGGTCAGGCTGTACTGGGCACCGGCACTGCCGATTTTCCTAGTGCCGATGCTGCAGACGCCTCGCCGCTGGCGAAACGCATTTTTGCGGTCTCCGGGATCACTGGTGTTTTCTTCGGCGCGGATTTTGTCACCGTGACCAAAGCAGACGGCGTAGAGTGGGATCACATCAAACCCGGCATTCTGGGCGCGATCATGGAACACTTCCAATCCGGCGATCCTGTTCTGGCTGGTGAAGCGACCGCCGCCTCTGGGCATGCCGAACACACTGGCGAAGACGGTGAGATCGTGGATCAGATCAAAGAGCTGCTGGACACCCGCGTGCGCCCCGCTGTGGCACAAGATGGTGGCGACATCACGTTCCACGGTTTTGACCGTGGTGTGGTTTACCTGCACATGCAAGGCGCCTGCGCGGGCTGCCCCTCTTCGACCCTGACGTTGAAAATGGGGATCGAGAACCTGCTGCGCCACTACATCCCCGAAGTGACAGAGGTACGTCCCGTTGCCGTCTGACGCAGTGATACTGGGATTTGACACATCGGCCGCGCATTGCGCGGCCGCTTTGCTGTCGGGGGATCACGTGTTGGCCACCGCCCACGTAGAGATGTCACGCGGGCAGGCAGAACATCTGATGCCGCTGCTCGAACAGGTGCTGGCAGAGGCCGGCAAGACATGGGCTGACCTCAATGCCATTGCTGTGGGCGTTGGTCCGGGCAATTTCACCGGCATTCGCATTTCCGTCTCTGCCGCGCGTGGTCTGGCATTGGGGCTGGGCATTCCGGCGATTGGCGTGAACAGCTTTGAGGCGCTGACGCAGGATCCGGCGCCGGGCATCAACGCTGTGCCCGGCCCACGCGGGCAGGCGTATCTATCGCCCGAAGGTGGCGCGCCCTATTTGGCCTCTGCCGATGAAATGCTGGAGATCATGCAGGACGCCCCGCTGAAGACACCGCAAGCGGCCACAATCGCCCTACAGATTGCTCAGGCTGCCGCGCAGAAGTTGCGCGATAATCCCGACGCACAGTTTGATGCCCCTGCCCCCCTCTACATCAAAGCCGCAGATGCTGCGCCGCCCCGTGATCCGGCACCCACAATCCTACCTGATGATCCGGCCTGATGAATGCTGATGCCCACCCTGACGCGCTGGCACAGACACACGCACGCGCTTTCACTGATCAGCGCCCTTGGTCGCCGACAGAATTTGCCGACCTATTGACGTCGCCACATGTATTTCTGGTCGGAGATGCCACCAGTTTTGCCCTTGGCCGTGTGATTGCTGGCGAAGCGGAACTGCTGACACTCGCCACAGATCCAGATGCTCAAGGACGCGGGTTAGGGCGGGCCGCACTCGCCGCGTACCATACCGCGGCGCAGGCGCATGACGCCGACACCTCCTTTCTAGAGGTGGCCGAAACAAATACCACAGCGATTCGACTATATGAAACCGCTGGTTATGCGCGAACCGCACAGCGACCGGATTACTACCGGATGCGCGATGGGCAAAGGGTTGCCGCGATCATCATGAACCGCGCTCTTTGAGGGCGAATCCCGTTGCACACCCCCCTTTTGACCGAGTAGTCAAAGGAGAGTTCTCAGTTTCCTGTTGACCCCCACGTCAGGCTACGGCCTAAATCTGGGTTGGACAGACCTGATCTGCTCATTTGCCGGAGGGCACCCAAAAGCCCCCGCATTCAACATTATGGGAGAGTATTATGACTCTGATGCAGAAGTTCCTCGGCGCTGCCGCCACCGTTGCCCTGACTGCCGGTGCTGTGGCCGCTGAGCCCGCCCTGATTTTCGATCTGGGCGGCAAGTTCGACAAATCCTTCAACGAAGCGGCCTTCAACGGCGCATCCCGTTGGGCCGAAGAAACCGGCGGCAAGTTCTTTGAGATCGAACTGCAGTCCGAAGCACAGCGTGAACAGGCCCTGCGTCGTTTCGCCGAAGCGGGTGCAAACCCGGTGATCACCACTGGTTTCGCATTTGCCACCCCGGTTGAAGCTGTGGCTGGCGACTACCCCGACACCAAATTCGTCAACATCGACGGTTGGCTGCCCGAGGTTCCCTCGAACGTGCAGCTGGTAGGTTTCCAAGAGCACGAAGGTTCGTATCTGGTCGGCATGATGGCCGCGATGGCGTCGAAATCCGGCACCGTTGGTTTCATCGGCGGCATGGACATTCCGCTGATCCGTCACTTCGGCTGCGGCTACGCACAGGGCGCGAAGGCTGTGAACCCCGATATCACCGTGATCACCAATATGACCGGCACCACCCCCGCCGCATGGAACGATCCGGTAAAAGGGTCCGAGCTGACCAAAGCACAGATCAGCCAAGGTGCTGACGTTGTTTATGCAGCGGCAGGCGGCACCGGCGTTGGTGTTCTGCAGACCGCAGCGGATGAAAACATCCTGTCGATCGGCGTGGACAGCAACCAGAACCACCTGCACTCGGGCAAGGTTTTGACCTCGATGATGAAACGTGTAGACGTTGCCGTTTATAACGCGATGAAAGACGGCGAAGCGCTGGAAACCGGTGGCTTCACCATTCTGGGCCTGGCCGAAGAGGGCGTAGGCGTTGCAATGGATGAACATAACGCCGCACTGATCACCGACGAAATGAAAGCCGCCGTGGAAGAAGCACGCGCCAAAATCATTTCCGGCGATCTGACGGTCGAAGCCTACTACACCAACGACAGCTGCCCGGTTCACAAGTTCTAATTGAACCTGTTGCAGTAGATCATTGGGGGCCGCGCCAGACCGGCGCGGCCCTCTTTTATAGGGAATTCAGATGCCACATCCCCTAGATCAGTTTTTTGCCGCTTGGGGTCGCGACGATGCCGATGCGCAGGGTGCCGCCCAACGGGCCGCCCTGTCCGCCGTCCTGTCCCCCAGCTGCACCTATGTCGATCCCAACACCCCTGCCCCGCTGGCGGGTGCAGAGGCGGTGATTGACTATGTTTCGATGTTTTCCACCCAGATGCCCGGCGCGGCGGCCCGTGTTGTCACAATTGACGAACATCATGGATTTGCCCGTGCCACGGTGGAATTCATCAATAATGGGGCCGTGATGATGCGCGGTCAGTATTTTGCCGAACTGGAGGGGGGGACAGTATCCCGACTGGTCGGTTTTACCGGAATGGGGGACAATCTGTGACGTCAGCACCGGCTATTGAACTCAAAGGCATTTCCAAGGCCTTTGGCCCTGTCCAGGCGAACAAGGACATCTCAATCTCGGTCCAACCGGGAACGATCCACGGCATTATCGGGGAAAACGGCGCGGGGAAATCGACCCTGATGTCGATCCTCTACGGCTTCTACAAGGCCGATGCGGGTGAGATTTACATTAAGGGTCAAAAGGCCCATATCACCGACAGTCAGGCGGCGATTGCGGCGGGCATCGGCATGGTGTTCCAGCACTTCAAGCTGGTGGAAAACTTCACCGTCTTGGAAAACATCGTACTGGGTGCCGAAGACGGCGCGCTGCTGCGTCCCTCGCTGCGCAAAGCCCGTAAAGAGCTGCGCCATCTGGCGGATGAATATGAGCTGAACGTTGATCCCGACACGCTGATCGAAAACCTGTCGGTCGGGCACCAGCAGCGGGTGGAGATCCTGAAAGCGCTCTACCGCAAGGCGGATATCCTGATCCTGGATGAGCCCACCGGCGTTCTGACCCCGGCAGAAGCAGACCAGCTGTTCCGCATCCTCGACCGCCTGCGCGAGGAAGGTAAGACGATCATCCTGATCACCCACAAACTGCGCGAAATTATGGACACCACCGACACCGTCAGCGTGATGCGTCGGGGTCAGATGACCGCCACGGTGAAAACTGCTGAAACAGACCCTGAGCAGCTGGCTGAACTGATGGTCGGCCGCAAGGTTCTGTTGCAGGTGGAAAAGGCACCGGCCCAGCCCGCGCAAACCATTCTAGAGGTCGAAAACCTCTCCGTCACCGATGACAAGGGCGTTGAGCGTCTGAAAAACGTATCGCTCAACATTCGTGCTGGTGAAATCCTTGGCATTGCAGGTGTTGCGGGTAATGGTCAGTCAGAACTGATGGAGGTTCTGGGCGGCATGATTTCCGGTCAGGGCACCGTGCGCCTCAACGGTGATGCGCTGGATCTGACAGGCAAGCATTCAGATGGCCGTTCGCGCCGTGCCCGTGGCATTGCCCACGTGCCCGAGGATCGTCAGAGCGAAGGCCTGATCATGGATTTCCACGCGTGGGAAAACGTCGCCTTTGGCTATCACCACGATGCGAAATATCAGAAAAACGCCCTGTTCATGGACAACGCAGCCCTGCGTGCCGACACGCAGGCCAAGATGGACAAGTTCGACGTACGCCCGCCGCTGCCTTGGCTGGCGGCCAAGAACTTCTCGGGTGGCAACCAGCAGAAAATCGTTGTTGCGCGTGAGATTGAGCGTAACCCCGATCTCTTGCTGATTGGTCAGCCGACCCGTGGCGTCGATATTGGCGCGATCGAGTTCATCCACAAACAGATCATCGAGTTGCGCGATCAGGGCAAGGCGATCCTGCTGGTATCGGTCGAACTGGATGAGATTATGTCGCTGTCCGACCGCATTGCGGTGATGTTTGACGGCGAGATTATGGGCGAACGCCTGCCCCAAGACACCAACGCACAAGAACTGGGCCTGCTGATGGCTGGCGTGACCGCAAGTGAAGGAGCGGCCTGATGGAAAAGATGCCTAAATGGGCCGATGTGGTCCTGATCCCGCTGATCTCTCTTATTCTGGCGGCGGCCATTTCGGCGCTGGTGATCCTCGGCATTGGTGAGGATCCGATTGAAGCGGTGAAACTGATGGTGCAGGGCGCGCTGGGGTCCAGCAACGGCTGGGGCTACACGCTCTATTACGCCACCAACTTCATGTTCACCGGCCTTGCCGTGGCCGTGGCCTTCCATGCCAGCCTATTCAACATCGGCGGCGAAGGTCAGGCGATGCTGGGTGGCCTTGGCGTGGCGCTGGTCTGTCTGTTCATCCCATGGCCGCATTGGTCCATTGCCCTCATCGCAGCCTCCGGTGCGGCAGCACTGTTTGGGGCCGCATGGGCACTGATCCCTGCCTACCTACAGGTGCGGCGCGGCAGCCATGTGGTGATCACCACCATCATGTTCAACTTCATCGCCTTTTCGCTGCTGAACTATGTACTGGTGAACCAGCTGCGCCCCCCGCGCGCGATGGATCCGGCATCCGCCAAATTCCCAGAGGCGACGCATCTGCCCAGCCTGCATGACATTCTGGGCACCGTCGGGATCGAATTTTCCAAACACGCCCCCGCCAACATCAGCCTGCTGATCGCCATTGCCGCCTGTGTCGGCGTCTGGGCCCTGATCTGGCGCACCCGTTTCGGGTTTGAACTGCGCGCCTTCGGCAAATCCGAAAGCGGTGCCCGCTACGCAGGCATTTCGCCGTTCAAAATCACCATTGTAACCATGCTGATTTCCGGCGGTCTGGCAGGGATGATGGCGATCAACAACGTGATGGGCGAAAGCGAACGACTGGTGCTGAACGCGGTCGAAGGCGCGGGTTTCATCGGCATCGCCGTGTCCCTGATGGGCCGAAATCACCCGTTCGGGGTGTTTCTGGCGGCGATCCTCTTTGGCTTCCTCTATCAGGGTGGTGCAGAACTGGCACTGTGGACCAACATCCCGCGTGAACTGATCGTCGTCATTCAGGCGCTAGTCATCCTGTTCACCGGCGCGCTGGACAATATGGTGCGGATGCCGCTGGAACGCATCTTCCTTGCCCTCAACACCAAGAAGGAGGGCTAAGAGCATGGCATTCCTTGATCTGATCCAACTCTTCGACACCACCATCCGTCTGGCCACGCCGCTGCTTCTGGCTTGTCTGGCAGGTCTTTACTCTGAACGTGCGGGCATTTTCGACATCGGGCTAGAGGGCAAGATGCTGGCCGCCGCCTTCTTCTCGGCAGCGATTGCCTACAGCATGGGGTCTGTCTGGATGGGGCTTCTGGCAGGGATCGGCATTTCGCTGGCGCTGTCGGCGATCCACGGCCTTGCCTCGATCACCTTCCGTGGCAATCAGCTGATCTCTGGCCTGGCGATCACTATGCTGGCGGGCGGTATGACGGTTCTGGTGGCCCAAAGCTGGTTTGCCCAAGGTGGGCGCACGCCGTCCCTGACTGACGACAGCCGCTTCACCGGGATTGAACTGCCCTTCGCCATCGGCCCGAGTGAGGCAGAGGCAGCAGGTCGCCCCCTGTCGCAGCTGATCGCAGAGGCAGGGCCACTGCAGCAGATCTATTCTGAACTGATCTCTGGCCACTCGATCCTTGTCTATATCGCCTTTGCGCTGGTGCCACTGACATGGTGGGTTCTTTACGCCACCCGTTTCGGCCTGCGTCTGCGCGCCGTTGGCGAAAACCCCGCGTCTGTTGATACAGCTGGTGTTTCGGTCGTTGGCCTGCGCTATGCGGCGGTGATGATCTGCGGCGTCCTCTGCGGGATCGCTGGCGCCTATCTGGCCACCGCACTACAGGCCGGCTTCGTCAAGGATATGACCGCAGGGCGGGGCTATATCGCACTGGCGGCGCTGATCTTTGCCAAATGGCGGCCTTGGTACGCGCTGTCCGCGACCCTGCTGTTCGGCCTGTTCCAAGCGCTGGAACTGCGCCCGGACATGATCGAAAACGTCACCGGCGTAGCGGTACAGGCACAGTTGCTGGGCGCCCTGCCCTATATCCTGACCGTGGTGATCCTGGCCGGTTTCGTCGGCAAGGCGATCCCACCCCGCGCCGGTGGGCAACCCTATGTGAAGGAACGCTAAGCCGTCGCTTCCCAAAACATCAGCCCGGACGGTTCCCACCGCCCGGGCTTTTCTTTTCCCGTTGATCGCTGACACCGATCAAGCAACAGGCACCGCTGCACAAGGCCACAGCGCCCCAGCAGCAACAGCTGCGTCAAATTTCCACAGCTTTCCCTTGCGAGACCCATCGCCATCACGCTAGGAAAACATATGCAGTTCTACCTCCCCATCGCCGAGGTTTCGGTAAACATTTTCCTGTTATTCGGACTTGGTGGGCTTGTGGGGGTCTTATCCGGCATTTTCGGCGTTGGTGGCGGATTTCTGATCACGCCTTTGCTGTTCTTTGTCGGCATCCCGCCTGCGGTCGCGGTGGCAACATCGGCCAATCAGATCGTTGCCTCCTCCGTCTCTGGCCTCTTTGCGCACCTAAAACGCAAGACGGTCGATCTGAAAATGGGCAGCTACCTACTGGCAGGTGGCCTTGTGGGATCCGGTTTCGGTATCTTGCTGTTCAACTACCTGAAATCACTGGGCCAAGTCGATCTGCTGGTGCAGCTGTGCTATGTTGTCTTCCTCGGCATCATTGGCGGGCTGATGTTTATCGAAAGCCTGCGCGCTATCCGCCGCGCGCGCAAGGCAGGCGGCGCGCGCCGTAAACGCAGCCAGCACAACTGGGTGCATGGCCTGCCGTTCAAGATCCGCTTTCGCGCCTCTGGTCTCTATATCTCGGTGATCCCTGTGCTGCTGGTCGGCGCAGCGGTTGGGGTATTGTCGGCGGTGATGGGTGTTGGCGGTGGGTTCATCATGGTGCCTGCGATGATCTATATCCTTGGCATGCCGACCAAGGTGGTTGTCGGAACCTCGCTGTTTCAGATCATCTTTGTCGCTGGTTTCAACACGCTGCTGCACGCAATTACCAACAAAACCGTGGACCTGCCGCTGGCGCTGTTCCTGCTAATCGGTGGCGTCATTGGCGCACAGTTTGGCAGTTCCATCGGCGTGAAGCTGAAGGCCGAGACGTTGCGCATTCTGCTCGCCATTCTTGTCCTGTCGGTCTGCGGCAAGATCGCGCTGGATCTGCTGCTGGAACCGCGCGAGCTCTATTCAATCAGCCGCGTTGCGGCAGGGGGGCAATGATGCGCTGGCTCCTCTCCCTCCTCACCCTGCTGACCCTCACCTTTGCCGCACAGGCGGAGGAAGAGATTGTTCTGGGCCTTAGCCAGGATCAGGTGGCGATCACCGCGCAGTTTGATGGATCCGATATCCTGATCTTCGGCGCGGTGAAGCGTGAAATTGCGATCCCTGACAGTGATCTAAACGTCATCATCGCCATCGAAGGCCCCACCGGCCCCGTCGAAGTGCGCCGCAAGGAACGCCGGTTTGGCATCTGGATGAACGGCGCCACACTGGAGGTGGAGCGCGCGCCGGCCTTCTACGCGGTTGCCGCCTCTGCCCCCCTCGATGACATTCTGCGCCGGATTGAGAATGAGCGTTATTCCATCACCGTGGACAAGGCGATCCAGTCGGTCAGCGCCACCGTCGCCTTTGGCAACACGCAGGCCTTCACCGATGCATTGATGCGTATTCAAGCAGCAAACGGATCCTATCAGCTGCTAGAAGACGCAGTGAAGGTGGATCAACAAACACTGTTCCGCGCCTCTATCGCGCTACCGTCCAACCTGACCGAAGGCGATTATAGCGCGCGGATTTTCCTGCTGCGCGACGGCAACGTGGTTGCGGACATGGCAACCACCATTGACGTGCGCAAAGTTGGGTTGGAACGGTTTCTGTTCAATCTGGCACAGGATCAGGCGCCAGTTTACGGCGTCTTGTCGATCCTGATCGCGGCGCTGTTTGGCTGGGCGGCATCGGCCCTGTTCAGATTGATCAAGGACGGCTAAGCCCTTCAGAACCAGCCCTTAGCCACGCCCGATATAGGGCATGGTGGTCGCCATCAGTGTCATGAATTGCACGTTCGCCTCTGCTGGCAGACCCGCCATATGCAGCACCGCATCGCTGACATGGCGAACATCCATCGTCGGCGGCGCGTTGTCAGGATCGCGATCAATAATGCCCTGCAACAACTCTGTCCGTGCATTGCCAATATCAATCTGACTACAGGCAATGCCAAAGGGCCGCCCGTCCAGCGACAGAGATTTGGTCATGCCGGTGATCGCGTGTTTCGTCGTCGTGTAACAGATCGATCCCTCACGCGGGGTATGCGCCGAAATAGAGCCGTTGTTAATAATCCGCCCGCCCTGCGGATCCTGCCGACGCATCTGGGCAAAGGCCGCCTGCGCGCAGTAGATCATGCCGTCTAGGTTCACCGCCCGAACACGATCCCAATCCTCGGGCGTGATCTCATCCGCCGTGCCTGCGGTGCCGAACATGCCCGCGTTGTTGAACAACACATCAAGCCGCCCTGCCTGCGCCACAAACGTATCAAACGCCGCGCGAACCGCTGACGCATCAGTCACGTCGCAGGGCAGGATCACCGCGTTGTCATGCCCCTCTGCCACCTCTGCCAGTGCATCGGCACGGCGCGCCAGCAGGCCCACATGCCAACCGGCCTCTAGGAACGCACGCGCACAGGCCGCGCCGATGCCAGCGCTGGCGCCGGTGATCAGGATGGTTTTCATGATGCGCTCTCCTCTTGGGTCAGGGTCAGGGTCGGGGTCGCCTTGGCCTTCAGGTCATCAATGCGCAGCGGCTCTGACGGTTTGGACAGACGCGGGCGCACCACCCAATACAGGCGCTCTTCGGCCCGGGTGATCGCCACATAAGCCAGTCGTTTCCACAGAGGCTGGCCCGCCTCCACCCGTCCCATACGCGCGGCTGCATAGAGGTCAGGGGCAAAGACCTGAACATTCTGCCATTGCGACCCCTGCGCCTTGTGGATCGTCACCGCGGCGCCGTGCAGGAACACCGCGCCCATACGGGCGGCAAAGGGGATGAACGGCTCTTCCTCATCAGGTTTTTCGATTTTCACGATCGACGCGGCAGACACCTGCGGATCCTCCGCCCCCATCACATGCAGACGGGAAAAACCGGGCTTGCGCCCCTTGCCCAGAAACACCACCTGCGCGCCCTTGATCAGCCCGCGCGCCTCAAGGTCCAGACGTTTCTTGCGGTGCTTCAACGGCAGTTCGATTCCGTCACAAATCAGCGGTTCACCGGACAACAGCTCATCCTCCGGCGCGCCGTAGACAGAGCGGAAAGCGTTGATCAGCCGGATTCGCGTTGCATTGCGCCAAACCAGAACCGGCGAACGCGCCATTAGGTCAACCTCAACCCGTTGGCCCCAGACCACGCGGTCGTCACGTTTGGCGCTGTCCTCAACCATACGTTCAAAATCCTCAAACCCGATCTGCGGATCGGCCAAGGCATGGGCCAGATCAAGGATCGGGTTGTCCGCCTGCTGCCGGTGAATACGGCTGAGGTTCATCACCGCCTGCGGCGGCATAGTGTCAAACACCATCTGCCCCGATTGCCCCACCGGCGCCAGCTGCGCGGGGTCACCAAACAGCACAAGCGTGGGAAAGATCTCTTTCAGATCCTCGACCTGTTTGTCGTCCAACATCGAACTTTCATCGATGAAGCCGATGTCCAACGGCTCGTCCCGCCGTTTCCAGCCGGTGATGAAATCCGATCCGCGCAGCCCCGCGGCAGCCAAGGCACCGGGGATGGATTTGTGCAGTTCATAGAAGGCTTTGGCGCGTTCCAGCGCCTCATCCGTCAGCTCTTCGATATCGGGTTTATCACCGTTACCGGCCAGCCATTCCGCGATCTTTTCATATTCGGGATCATAAACTGGGGTGTAGAGGATGCGGTGAATGGTCGTCGCAGGCACGCCGCGCATACGCAGCACGCTGGCCGCCTTGTTCGTGGGCGCAAGGATGGCCAAGGTCCGGCGTTCTTTACGCTTCTTGCCCTCATAATCGCCGGAAACAACCTCAACCCCTGCCGCTTCCAGCGCTTTGTAGAGTTGTGAGAGCAAGAGCGTTTTACCCGATCCCGCCTTGCCGGTGACCGCAACAACGCGGCGGCGACCATCCTCAGGCGGGCGCAAAAGGTCACCGTCTTCCTCCTGCAAATCCACACCCGCAGCGCGCAGGATGTCGGAAATACGGTCGTAGGCAGCGGCCTGATCATCGGAAAATTGCAGCGCGGGAACAGTCATGGCGCGACCCTACATGGGGGGCGGTGGAAGGGCCAGAGGCATTGCGCTGCCGTAGCGGCGGGCACTCCAGCCATCGCCGGATTTGCAGCGGGGAGCAGCGCGAAACGCGGACCAATGCAGGCACGCCCAGCGCCTGTAGCTGGCGGATTTTGGGCGCGGGTCCATGCGCGGATAATAGATGCGCCGCCAGCGCCAATGCCGCAGCCGCCTGTGGATCACAGACGGGGCCAAGGTGCAGATCGCCGTCGATCTGCCATGTGCCACGCTGTCGATAAAGCGTTAACCACCCCTGCGCATGCAGCGCCGCATCCTCCCAGATCAGGCATAGCCCAACCCCATGATATATCTCCCATCGCAGCATGGGACACAGGTTTAGAGCCGCACGATCACCAAACCGAAAACGCAGCGCACGCAGGTCGGCAAACAAAAAAACCGCACCCCTTTGCAGGGATGCGGTCGAGGGAAATGAAGGGGAAAGGCGCTTAGGCCTTGCCTGCCTCCAGCACATCTTCCAGCGTGCGCAGGCCGGTTTTCGGGGCCTGAACCAGCACCGACATGTTGCCGGGCTTGTGCTCGTTTTTGTACATCTTCATGTGCGCATCAGGGATTTCGGCCCATGGGAACACTTCCGACATGTAAGGATCGATGCGACGCTCGATCATCAGTTTGTTCGCCGCTGCCGCCTGTTTCAGGTGGGCAAAGTGCGAACCCTGCAGACGCTTCTGGTGCATCCAGGTGTAACGAACGTCGAAGGTACAGTTGAAACCGGTGGTGCCGGCGCAGATCACAACCATGCCGCCTTTTTTACAAACCAAGTTCGAGACCGGGAAGGTCGATTCACCGGGGTGTTCGAACACGATGTCTACGTTGTTGCCCTTGCCGGTGATGTCCCAGATCGCCTTGCCGAAGCGACGCGCTTCTTTGAACCATGCGTCATATTCGGGGGTGTTCACGGTCGGCAGCTGGCCCCAGCAATCGAAATCCTTGCGATTGATCACGCCCTTGGCGCCCAGACCCATGACAAACTCACGCTTGTCTTCGCCCGAAATCACGCCGATTGCGTTTGCACCAGCAGCGTTCGCCAGCTGGATCGCGTAGGAACCCAGACCGCCCGACGCGCCCCAAACCAGAACGTTCTGGCCCGGCTTCAGTTCGTGCGGGTGGTGACCGAACAGCATGCGGTATGCGGTTGCCAGTGTAAGGGTGTAGCAGGCGCTCTCTTCCCAGGTCAGGTGCTTGGGACGGGGCAGCAGCTGTTGTGCCTGAACGCGGGTGAACTGCGCGAACGATCCATCGGGGGTTTCATAGCCCCAGATACGCTGGCTGGGCGAATACATCGGGTCGCCGCCGTTACACTCTTCGTCGTCGCCGTCGTCCTGGTTACAGTGGATGACAACCTCATCGCCCACTTTCCAGTTCTTTACCTTGTCACCAACGGCCCACACGATGCCCGAGGCGTCGGAACCTGCGATGTGGTAAGGCTGCTTGTGCACGTCGAACATGCTGATCGGAACACCCAGGCCCGCCCAGATGCCGTTGTAGTTCACACCTGCGGCCATAACCAGAACCAGCACTTCGTGGCTGTCCAGCTTGGGGGTGTCTACGACTTCGACCTGCATGGCCTGATTGGGTTCACCCTGACGCTCGCGGCGGATCGCCCATGCGTACATCTTTTCGGGAACATAGCCCATCGGGGGCATTTCACCGATTTCGTAGAGATCTTTTTCTGGCGCATCGTAGGATGCGGTGCCGGTGTTGGTATCCAGAGCCATCTGAGCCTCCATGTAGTCCGTTTATGCCGCGATGCAGAATCGCGTCTCTGACTTGAGAGATAAAGATGGCCACGCAACAAAGCAATGCCGATTATGCGTGTTTTGAAATTTTATAACCCAGCAGTCGCAGCATTTACCTATAACTCCGCGCTGCACTCGCGAAATAGATGGTCGATCGAGTTCGCATAAAACACCAAAATATTACGCTTTTCCTCAACGATTTGGACTTTTTCGTCCTGCACAATGACGACGCCGCGGCCCTCGAGCAGCGCGATAGATTGTTGCACGGCCAAGCTGGTGCGACGTCGCGGCAAGTAAATGTTACGCTCTGGCAAATTCGCCATGGCACGATCCAAACGCGCCTCTAACGTCGGCAAATCAACACCATCCCCTTGGGTTTGCAGCAGGTAAGCGATCAGTGGCACCGGCAGCACAGGCATATCCCTAGATATTTGCCCCATTAGCCCATCCGCCAAGGCCTGCACATCGCCACCGAAGTCATTCAGCGAAATCGGGTCACCAAACCGCACGGCCGCATTGCCATAGCGACTGCGCCGTTCGCGGCGCCCAACCCACCAAACTTTTAGTGCCCCCCAGAAGACCCGCCGGAACTTAACACGGAAACTCCCTCGCCCGGCCGTTTGCGCAGCGATCAGCACCTCATCTTCCAACAAGCGATCATAGTTCATCGCCACCGGCACAAAGATCACGTCACGGTCGCCATCAACGTGGGCATCATAGATATATTTCAGAATCCCCAGCCGTGCCTTGGCCAGACGGGCATCCAATGTCAGACGGCCTTCGGGGAATACGGCCTGCGTCACCCCAGCATGGGTGGCCTGCTCCACGTATTTTTCCAGCACCTGCCGATAGAGATCATTACCATCGCGACGACGAATAAAATAAGCACCCATCGCACGCACGAGCGGTCCCAGCGGCCAGCCCCGCGCCCATTCCCCGACCGCGTAGGACAATGCCCCGTTGCGCGATGCTAGGAACGTGAGCAGCACATAATCCATGTTGGACCTGTGGTTTGACACCAGCACAACGGTGGCATTCGGATCCAGCTCATCAATCTTTTGCAGATCACGGTTCAGCACCCGCACGCGATAGAAACTGCGACTAACCAGTTCCGCAATGCGCGACCCCAAACGGAAATAAGTCCATGCGCTGAAGGCGGGCACGATCTCACGCGCGTAGCTACGCGCCTTTTCAAAGGCCACGGCCTCTGGCACCCCGTTCTTTTTGGCATAGGTCGATACAGCCTGCGACACCTCAGGGTCATAGATCAGACGTTCGATCATGTCATAGCGTCGCGCCAGCTTGAACGGTTGGATCGGTCGGCTCAGGCGCGTGTTTAACTGCGCAACCAAACGCTCCATCCGCTTGCGGAAAAACCAGCGAACCGAGGGAAACAGAAAGTGGGAGGCAAAAGTCACCGCCGCAAATCCAAGGAGCAAAACCAGCGCCCAGAGCGGCATTTCAACGCTACGTGTCATGGCGGCACAATGCCGCGAAACCTCGTCGGGGTAAATGGCCGTCATGCAGGCTTGGCAATTGCAGCGCAGCAATTTGTGACGCTGCGATGCGGCGAATTGACAAGGTTGTATTATTCCACGTATCTATTTCACGACGAAATATTATTGCCGATGTGATTCATCCCATCCAGCGAGTGAGGAGAGGCCCATGACCGAGACCACCCAAGAGCGCCAGAAAGACCGCCCCTGGCTGATCCGTACCTACGCAGGTCACTCCACCGCCAAGGCATCAAACGCGCTTTATCGCTCCAACCTGCAAAAGGGTCAGACCGGCCTGTCCGTCGCCTTCGACCTGCCGACGCAGACCGGTTATGACAGCGACCACGTTCTGTCGCGCGGTGAGGTGGGCAAGGTGGGCGTGCCCGTATGTCACTTGGGCGACATGCGCACCCTGTTTGACCAGATCCCGCTGGAACAGATGAACACCTCGATGACGATCAACGCGACCGCGCCTTGGCTGTTGTCGCTATATATCGCAGTGGCCGAGGAACAGGGCGCCGATGTCTCGAAACTGCAGGGCACCGTTCAAAACGACCTGATCAAGGAATACCTGAGCCGCGGCACTTATATTTGCCCGCCCAAACCCTCGCTCAAGATGATCGCGGATGTGGCCGAATACTGCTACACCAACGTGCCCAAATGGAACCCGATGAACGTCTGTTCCTACCACCTGCAAGAGGCGGGTGCGACACCGGAACAGGAACTGTCCTTTGCACTGGCGACCGCGATTGCGGTTCTGGACGCGCTGAAACCGCGCGTCGCGCCTGAGGATTTCCCTGCGCTTTGCGGCCGTATCTCCTTCTTTGTGAACGCGGGCATCCGGTTTGTGACCGAGATGTGTAAAATGCGCGCGTTTGTTGATCTGTGGGACGAAATTCTGGTGGAACGCTATGGCGTGACCGACGCGAAATCCCGCCGCTTCCGCTATGGGGTTCAGGTGAACTCCCTCGGGCTGACGGAACAGCAGCCAGAAAACAACGTTTACCGTATCCTGATCGAAATGCTGGCCGTGACCCTGTCGAAAAAGGCCCGCGCCCGCGCCGTCCAGCTGCCCGCATGGAACGAAGCACTGGGTCTGCCGCGTCCCTGGGATCAGCAGTGGTCGATGCGGATGCAGCAAATCATGGCCTATGAAACCGACCTGTTGGAATATGATGACCTGTTCGACAACAACCCTGCCGTTGACCGCAAGGTTGAAGAGCTGAAAGCAGGCGCGCGTGCTGAACTGGCCAACCTTGATTCCATGGGCGGCGCGATTAGTGCGATCGACTACATGAAAGGCCGTCTGGTGGAATCCAACGCCGACCGTCTGAACCGGATTGAGGCAGGCGAAACCGTCGTTGTAGGTGTGAACAAATGGACCCAAGGCGAGCCCTCGCCGTTGATGACCGGCGATGGCGGCATCATGGTTGTGGATCCAGCGGTTGAGGCGGAACAGATCGAACGTCTCACCGAATGGAAAGAGGAGCGTGATCAGGACGCGGTAGAACAAGCGCTGAAAGCGCTGCGCGCAGCCGCCGAAGCGGGCGACAACATCATGCCTGCGTCGATCGCTGCGGCCAAGGTTGGTGTAACCACCGGCGAATGGGCCGCCCAGATGCGCAAGGTGCATGGCGAATACCGTGGCCCGACCGGCGTGTCGAAGTCGGTCAGCAACAAAACCGCAGGCCTCGACGATATCCGCGAAGCGGTGGACTTGGTCAGCGACAAGCTGGGTCGCCGTCTGAAATTCCTGGTGGGCAAACCCGGCCTCGACGGGCATTCCAACGGTGCCGAACAAATCGCCTTCCGTGCCCGCGACTGCGGCATGGATATCGACTATGAAGGCATCCGCCTGACGCCCGAAGAACTGGTCACCGCCGCACAAGAGAAGCAGGCGCACGTCGTGGGCCTGTCCATCCTGTCCGGGTCCCACATGCCGCTGGTCGAGGATCTGCTGGAGCGCATGAAAGCCGCAGGCCTTGGCCATATTCCGGTGATTGTCGGCGGCATCATCCCCGACGCAGATGCCGAACGCCTGCTGGCGCAGGGTGTTGCACGGGTCTACACGCCCAAGGACTTTGAACTGAACGCCATCATGCGCGATGTAGTCGCGCTGGTTGATCCAACCGCAGTTGCGGCTGAGTAAGCCCCTTCAAACCCACAGTATCAAAACGCCCCCACGGGGGCGTTTTTTATGGCGGAACGGTCTGCAAACAGCGCGCGCGTCTTGACCAACCCGCCGCATTCTCGGCAGGCTGCGCAGCAATCAACACTGTGAAAGCTGCGCCATGACACTGACCATTCGCCCCCTCACCGCTGCCGATCAGGCCGACTGGCGCCGCCTATGGACCGCCTATCTGGATTTTTACGAAAGCACCGTGCCCGAAGAGGTCTATGAAACCACCTTCTCCCGCCTGATTGATCCCGAACGTACACAGCAACACGGATTGATCGCGCTGCTGGATGGCACGCCTGTAGGGCTGGTTCATTACATCTATCACGCGCACAATTGGCAGATCGAAGACAGCTGTTACCTACAGGACCTCTACGCTGATCCAAGCGTGCGGGGTCAGGGCATTGGCCGCGCGCTGATCGAAGCGGTCTATAAAGCAGCGGATGACAACGGCACGCCAAAGGTCTACTGGATGACGCAGGAGTTTAACCAAACAGCGCGTCAGCTCTATGACCGTATCGCGCAGCTGACGCCCTTTATAAAATACAGCCGATAGGAGCTGAGAGAGACATGACAGTACATATTGGTGCAAAACCTGGCGAGATTGCAGAAACCGTTCTGATGCCGGGCGACCCCTACCGTGCCCGCTGGGCGGCAGAGACGTTTCTGGACGACGCCGTTTTGGTGAACGAAGTGCGCGGCATGCTGGGCTTCACCGGCACCTACAAGGGCAACCGCGTCACCATCCAAGGGTCGGGCATGGGCATGCCATCCTTTTCGATCTACGCCAATGAGCTGATCCGCAACTACGGCGCCAAGACGCTGATCCGCATCGGGTCCTGCGGCGGCATGCAGGACAAGGTGAAAGTGCGCGACGTGATCATCGCGATGACCGCCAGCACACTCAACAGCCCCTCGAGCGGCATGTTCAAAGAGCTGAACTTCGCCCCCTGCGCCGACTGGTCGCTGCTGAAGGCAGCCGTTGAAGCGGCAGAGGCGAAAGAGGTCGGCACCCACGTCGGCGGCATCTATTCGTCCGATGTGTTCTATTCCGAACGCCCTGATCTGGACAAGGAAATGACCCGCCACGGCATTCTGGGCGTCGAGATGGAAGCGGCTGAACTTTACAACCTCGCCGCCCGCTACGGCGTGCGCGGTCTGGCGGTTCTGACCGTATCGGACCACCTACTGACCGGCGAAGCCCTGCCGTCTGAGGATCGCGAAAAGACCTTCGGCGATATGGTCGAGATCGCGCTGGAAGCGGCGTTTGCCTAAGATAAGCGCTAGGACAAAATAGCGGAACGCCAGCCGCAGGGCTGGCGTTTTGCGTTGAGGGTCGGTCACGAACCGGCTCAATTCGTGAACCGGAAAGATTGGCGGTTACCGCCCGTGGCTACGATCATACCCGTTGACCGGCGGGCTGGCCCAATCACCAAGCGCGCCCTCAGCGGGGGCAAACACCTCAACCAGTAGCGGGTAACACGCCGCCTGATCCGACGAATGCACTGTGGAACAATCCCCGCCCGGACAGGCCGACAAAACGCCCAGCACATCAATTTCGGCAAACATCTCCAGATAATCACCGGGGCGTACGGGGCTGGCCTTCATAAAATACTGGCCGGTGTCGCGGGTGAAGCCAGTACACATGAACACGTTCAGCACATCATGCACCGCCCGCTCCGCCTCATCCAGTGACAGGTCTGCATGATCCGCCAAAGCACGGGTCAAGTTCGAGTGACAGCAATAATGATACTGCCCGCCACTCAGCAGATTGTTGGTGTAGGGATCACAGCGCGTGCCGATCACATCATGAACGGAACCACCAAACTCATCCATGCCGTACCAGCCCAGCGTATCCTCGATAATCGTTGCCATAGGGCGCAGATACGGGTGGCAGGACCACATGCGATCACCCGTGGTGATATGGGTGCGATGTAGGGCGCGTGTCTTGCCGGAATAGAACCGCTCTGTCAGATCATTGGCGTTAAACAGGTTCAGATCCCCCACCTGCGGCCCCTCAATCGACGAGATGCGGAAAAACTGCCCCGCCTTCGCAGTAAAACTGGCCGCATCGCGGGGCTGCACCACCACCTCATCCACCTTCACAGCCGTAGCGCGGGCCGCGCGGTAGAGCGACAAGTCCGGCGCAGGCAGGGTTTCCACCGGATAGCAAATCACCGGCTGCACGGCGCGGCGCGCCTCTGCATCATTGGGGGGAGTGGTCATGAAACACCTCTTTGTTGGCAGTGCTCACAGACTGGGCGGCGGCACCTTCTTTGCGCAGAGTTTTGGCGGCTTCCCATCATTTGTAAAGCGGATCTCGCCACAGACAGCACAGCGATAAAACCGTTGCCCGTTCTGATCCCGTGCGCGATCCATCCGCCACTTGCACTGACGCGTCTGGCGGTTGCCAAACAGCAGCATCAAAACAAAGGCGAGGATGAGGCCAACGATGATAATCATAGGCCATGATCTGCCAGAGCAGCCGCCGTCGCGAAAGCCCTAAACCGCGCGTCCTGCTGCCCGGCCCGAAAAGATGCAGCCGCCAAGGAATGTCCCCTCCAGCGCGTTATAGCCGTGATAGCCACCACCACCAAAACCGGCCACCTCACCTGCTGCGAACAATCCGTCAAACACGCTGCCATCCGGGCGCAACACGCGGGATTGCAAATCGGTGTGCAATCCGCCCAGCGACTTGCGCGTCAGAATGTTCAGCCGCACCGCGATCAACGGGCCCGCGGCGGGGTCAAGAATGCGGTGTGGTTTCGCAGTACGCACCAGCCGGTCGCCGCGATACTGACGCGCCTGCCGGATGGCATTGATCTGCGCATCCTTGGCAAAGGGATTGTCGATCTGCGCGTCCCGCGCGGTAATCTGATCCCGCAAACCCGCCAGATCCAGCGGCGCCTCTGGCGTGATCCGGTTCATGCCTGCGACCAGCTCTTCCAGCGTGTCAGCAACAACGAAGTCCTCGCCATGAGATTTGAACGCCTCCACCTCCGGCGTGGCCTTTTTGTTCAGCACCCGCGCTTTGATCACCTCGGCCCATTTGCCAGAGGTGAAATCATGGTTTTGCTCACTGCCCGACAGGGCGAACTCTTTCTTGATGATCTTCTGCGTCAGGATGAACCAGCTGTGTTCATGCCCTGTGGACAGGATCCGTTTCAACGTCGATAGCGTGTCGAACCCTGGCAGCGCGGGCGCCTGCATCCGTTGGCCCAACGCATCAAACCATAGTGAGGATGGGCCTGGCAGCACGCGAATGCCATGATTGGGCCAGATCGGATCCCAGTTGGCCAGACCTTCGGTATAATGCCACATGCGATCCTCATTGATCGCGGCTGCACCGGCGGCCTTGGCGATCTGCTGCATCTGGCCGTCCACATAATCAGGCACACCGGCCACCATGCGTTTGGGCGCAGGCCCCAATCTGTCCACCGGCCAGTTCTGGCGCACCTGATCATGATTGCCGCCAATCCCGCCAGAGGTCACGATAACCGCCCCCGCGCGCTGTTCAAATTGGCGGATCACCTCACAATTGGTCGACCGACCACGATCGGCGCGATCCTCTGCCAGCACATCCCCGTGCACACCAACACAAGCGCCGTTTTCAACGATCAAGCCGCTGACGCGGTGGCGAAAGCCCAAGGTAATCCGCCCCTCTGCCACCGCTTGCTGCACCAGTCGGACAAAGGGCGCCAAAACACCCGGCCCCGTGCCCCATGTGATGTGGAAACGCGGCACCGAATTGCCATGCCCCGATGCCAGCGCCCCACCGCGTTCAGCCCAGCCCACAACAGGAAACCAGCACATCCCGAGGGAGGTGAGCCAAGGCCGCATCTCACCTGCAGCAAACTCCAGATAGGCTTTGGCGACCTGACGGGGATTGTCATCCTCTGGCCGGTCAAACTGCGCACTGCCCATCCAATCGCTCAGCGCCAGATCGGCACTGTCACGAATACCCATGCGCCGTTGTTCGGGGGTATCGACCATGAACAGGCCGCCCAGCGACCAAAAGGCCTGTCCGCCTAGGCTTTGCTCGCCTTCCTGATCCAACAGCAAGACCTGCCGCCCACGCGCTGCCGCTTCGCTGGCCGCGACCAATCCTGCCAAACCGGCGCCTACAACGATGACATCAACCATCCGCTTTCCTCCCTTTTCTGAGGCTAAGCGGCGAGGGCGCCAGCCCCCAAGGGCGACCTTACGTAAGCCACAAATGCAAAAAGCGCCCCAAAGGGGACGCTTTCAGCAGGAACCATATCGTCGGATAGGTTTATGCAGCTGCGGCGTATTCGTAATATTCGACCGGCTCGTCCTCGGCTTTCACCAGAACGGGGGTGGGTGTGTAATATTCGAACGCCTGATCCAGCGCCTCAAGCGCCAATTCGGCTGCGGTCTTTTCAGTGCTTACTGCAATGCGTGCATCGGTCATCGGAGGCCCAATCATCTTATCGTTTCTGCGTCGCAGCATAGCTGAGTCGCAGTCCCAAGACGCCCCCCAATGCCCGAATGCCGCCATGCAGAAATTGCATATTTACCACGCGGCAAGAGAGCCCATCGCGATCACTTACCTTCCTCATAATGCGCTAGGAACATCGCAATACAGTCATCCAACACATCCTTTGGCGTTGGGTTTTGACCCAGAAAAAACTCCGGCCAGAAAAAGAAGTTTTTTACCAAAGCCAGCAACTGCCCTGTCGCCAGATCAGCATCACCTTGCCGCAGGACACCGGCAGTCATTGCTTCGCGGATCAGTTGGGTCACGGGGTAGTCATGTGCCGCGATTTCTGTAAAAAACTGCCGCGACCGGTCCAGATCACGGATCAATTCGGACATCACCATACGGTTCAGTCCAATTGTGGTCTCTTCGGTGATCACCTCAACGTAGCGCCAAAGCGCGTCTTTCAACTGTTCGGGAAACGCGCGCGTGGGATCGTAGGATACCGGTTCCATTCTGCCGTTTCGCTCGATCATGATTTCAGAAATTGCGGCAAACAATGCGTCTTTGCTGTCGAAATGATTGTAAAGCGTGCGACTCGAAACGTTGGCACGTTTGGCAATAGCCGTCGTTTTCGCCCCCAGAAATCCCTGTTCGCGGAACTCTTCGATCGCTGCGTCGATAATATCTTTTCTTTTCTTTTCAGTGCGTTTCACGACTAGCCCCGTCAAAAGTAAAATTTATTGTTTACATCAGGACGCCACCCGACATAAGTAAACCATACACTTTACTTTTCCTGAGTAAAACTCCTCCCGCCCCGAAAGGACCAAAAAGATGACATTCCAAACCCTGACCGCAGGAAAAAACTCGGTAACCTTCAAATCCTTTGGTGTTGATTTGGCCGCCGACCTCTATCTGCCCGAAGGTTTCGACCCGACACAAACCTACAAGGCCATCGTCGGCGCCAGCCCGTTCCCCCAGGTCAAAGATCAGATCCCAGCAACCTATGGCCCCGAAATGGCGGCACGTGGGTTCATCTACCTGGGCTTTGACTATCTCGGCATGGGCGACTCCCCTGCCCTGCCCGGTGAATTCAAGCAGTCCCGCTACATGTTCCGCCTGATCGAAAACACCTGGGATGCCGTGTCCTACCTTGGCACACTGCCGTTCGTTTCTGACATCTACGGCCTAGGCGTCTGTCAGGGGGGATCGATCATCGCGTCAGCCGCAGTGACCGATCACCGGATCAAGAAGATTGCGATGGTCTCTGGCATGATGGCGGCAGATGCGTTCCAATGGACGGACCGTGACATTGCCAATCAGGTGATTGCAGCCGCGAACGCCTCCATGCAGAAGCAATATGAGACCGGCGCCCCCGACTATGTCGCCCCCTTTGGCCTGAACGACGAAATGTCCCGCGAAGAGTTTGTTGGCGCGGCGGCTTATCCAGAAATGGCAGGCGAAACCTACGACTACTACGGTCGCGATGGCGCAAAAGGGCCGGTTGCTGTTGAAAACTTCACCAATATGCATATCGGCGACCAACCGATGCAGTCGCTCATTTCCATTGGTGAGGCATACGCGGACAAGATCACCCAGCCATCCCTGACCATCTATGGCACGAACGCATCGACCGCGCCTTGTTCGACCCAGTTTGTCGCCAAGCTGACCAACGAACACGAAGAACTGACTTTCGATGATTTCAGCCACGTCGATTTCTACTACAAGCCAGAGGCTGTCAAAGCATCAACCGATGCAGTTGCCGCGTTCTTTGCAGCCTAAGGTCAAAATGCTTACCGCAAACAAAAAGGCCCGCCAAACGGCGGGCCTTTCGTTTAATGCGTAGCGCAATTACACGGCGCGGTTCAGCTGCATCCGCTTGATTTCCGCAATTGCCTGTGCCGGGTTCAGACCCTTCGGGCAGGTTTTGGCACAGTTCATGATGGTGTGACAGCGGTACAGTTTGAACGGATCTTCAAGGTGATCCAGACGTTCGCCAGTGGCTTCGTCGCGGCTGTCAATGATCCAGCGGTAGGCGTGCAAGAGCGCTGCCGGGCCGAGATATTTGTCGCCGTTCCACCAGTAGCTGGGGCACGAGGTGGAGCAGCTTGCGCACATCACACACTCGTAGAGGCCGTCCAGTTTCTTGCGGTCCTCAATGGACTGCTTCCACTCTTTCGCAGGGCGGTTGGTTTTGGTTTCCAGCCACGGCATGATCGAGGCATGCTGCGCGTAGAAATGGGTCAGATCGGGGATCAGGTCCTTGACCACCGGCATGTGCGGCAGCGGGTAGATCTTGACCACGTCGGATTTCACCTCATCCATACCGTAGATACAGGCAAGGGTGTTGATGCCGTCGATGTTCATTGCGCAGGACCCACAGATCCCTTCACGACAAGAACGGCGGAAGGTCAGGGTGGGATCAATCTCGTTCTTGATCTTGATCAGCGCGTCCAAAATCATCGGACCGCACTTGTCCATATCGAGGAAGTAAGTGTCGACCCGGGGGTTTTCACCATCATCGGGGTTCCAGCGGTAGATCTGGAACTTGCGGATGTTGCTGGCACCGGTCGGCTTCGGCCAGGTTTTACCAACCTTAACCTTAGAGTTCTTGGGGAGCGTCAGCTGGACCATATTCGCTTCTCCTACTTAGTTGGTGCGGGGCACGCCCTGCACGGTTCTCATGTGTCGGGCGCATCGCCCTTGTTCAAATTGGCCCCGCCGCGCACGGGCGGAACCGAAATCTTTGCCACTACTTCAAGCAGTAAGCGGAACCGCCCTGCATGACCGAAGAGTTAACTGAGCAACCTGCCTGTGGCCGATACCCCCGGTTTTCCACCTTCGCGCTTTCGGGCGTGGTGTAAGCCGGTTCAACCGTAACCGCAGTCGCGTCACCGCCAACACGCGCCAGACAGGCCCGCAATTGCGACTCTCTGATGCCCCGGCTCAGGGCACGGGATGCGCTGGCGTATTGTTGACCTGCGGTCGTAACACGGCTCAGCTGGGCGGCTTTGCGTTCCTCGTAATGACATTCCTCAGGTGTTTGGGCCTGTGTCCAGGGATCTGCCATATCGGCACACCCCATCAGGCCAACACCTGCAACGCCAAGGATCGCAAAGCCAAACCGCATCAGAAGGTACGGGCCTTCGGCGCGATGGTCTTCAGGCTGATACCGCCTTCTGCCTCGGTGGTCAGCGGATCGGTGATCACCGGACGGAAGCTGAGGTCAACCTTGTCACCCTCAACATGTGCCACGGTGTGCACGCGCCAGTTTTCATCGTCACGCTCTGCGTAATCCTCATGAGCATGAGCACCGCGGCTTTCCTTACGCGCCTCTGCGCCAACGATCGTCGCCAGAGCGTTGGGCATCAGGTTGTCCAGTTCCAGCGTTTCCATCAGATCCGAGTTCCATACCAGCGAACGATCGGTGACCTTCAGGTCGCCCATCTTGCCGGCAATAGCGGTCATCTTCTCAACGCCCTCTTTCAAGGTTTTGTCGGTACGGAACACGGCTGCATCAGCCTGCATGGTGCGCTGCATTTCCAGACGCAGTTCAGCAGTCGGGATGCCACCTTTGGCGTTGCGCAGGTTGTCGAAGCGTTCAAATGCCTTGTCTACCGACGCCTGGTTCAGGGTCGGGTTCGGGGCATCTTTGTCAACAACCTGACCGGCACGGATCGACGCCGCGCGGCCAAAGACCACGAGGTCGATCAGCGAGTTGGAGCCCAAACGGTTTGCACCGTGAACCGAAGCACACCCCGCTTCACCCGCGGCCATCAGGCCAGGAACGATCGCAGTTGGGTCGTCCTTGGTTGGGTTCAGCACCTCACCCCAGTAGTTGGTGGGGATGCCGCCCATGTTGTAGTGAACCGTCGGCAGAACCGGGATCGGTTCTTTGGTCACATCAACACCAGCGAAGATCTTGGCCGATTCTGAGATACCCGGCAGACGCTCGGCCAGTGCCTCAGGCGGCAGGTGGCTGAGGTTCAGGTGGATGTGGTCGCCATGTTCGCCCACACCGCGACCTTCGCGGATTTCCATGGTCATCGAACGCGATACGTAGTCGCGCGGCGCCAGGTCTTTATAGTTAGGTGCGTAACGCTCCATGAAGCGTTCGCCTTCGGAGTTGGTCAGATAACCACCTTCACCACGGGCACCTTCGGTGATCAGACAGCCCGAACCATAGATGCCGGTCGGGTGGAACTGAACGAATTCCATATCCTGAAGAGCCAGACCCGCGCGGGCCACCATACCGCCACCGTCACCGGTGCAGGTGTGCGCCGAAGTGGCGGAGAAATAGGCACGGCCATAACCACCCGTCGCCAGCACAACCATTTTGGCGTTGAAGACGTGCATGGTGCCGTCGTCCAGCTTCCAGCAGACAACGCCCTGACACTGGCCGTCTTCGGACATGATCAGATCGATGGCGAAATATTCGATGTAGAACTCTGCGTTGTTCTTCAGCGACTGACCGTAAAGGGTGTGCAGGATCGCGTGACCGGTACGGTCTGCCGCGGCACAGGTCCGCTGTACGGGCGGGCCTTCACCAAATTCGGTGGTGTGGCCACCGAACGGACGCTGGTAGATCTTGCCTTCTTCAGTACGCGAAAAGGGCACGCCGTAGTGTTCCAGCTCATAAACCGCTTTGGGCGCTTCACGGGCGAGGTATTCCATCGCGTCGGTATCGCCCAACCAGTCAGACCCTTTGACGGTGTCATACATGTGCCACTGCCAGCTGTCCGGGCCCATGTTGCCCAGCGATGCGGCGATGCCGCCCTGTGCTGCAACAGTGTGGCTACGGGTCGGGAAAACCTTGGTCACACATGCGGTGCGCAGGCCCTGTTCGGCCATGCCCAGCGTCGCACGCAGACCGGCGCCACCGGCGCCAACGACCACGACGTCATATTCGTGGGTTTCGTATTCGTATGCTGCCATTGTTTTTTTCCTTACAGCGCGATCTTGGCCAGCGCGAACAGACCAAATGCGGTCAGCGCGTAGGACAGGCCGATTGCGAACATGATTGCGACCTTACGGGCGGTACCCTGCAGGTAGTCCTCGATCATCATCTGCGCACCTTTGGCAAAGTGACGCAGGCCGACCAGCAGGACCAAAGCGGTCAGAACTGCCGGAACCGGACGCGAGAATGTTGCAATCACTTCTTCATGCGTGCTGCCCAGTGCAGAGCCAAAGATCAGCATGAAAATGGGCATCATAACAGCCAGGCCAACAGCGCTGACGGTCATGTACCAATGATGTTCGGTCCCAGTGTGGGAGGCGCCTTTGCCTTCGGCGCGCTTACGGGCGGTTAGGTAACGCATCGTTTTGCTCCGTTAGACAAGGATGATGGTGATGATAGTCAGGACAACAGACCCGATCAGACAGGCCCAGCCCAGCTTCTCGGCGGTCGGAATATCCAGACCTTTACCCGCATCGAAATACAGGTGACGCAGACCGGCCAGGTAGTGATACCACATGCCCAGCGCCGACAGGCTGAACACCAGATCGCCAAACCAGGAGGTCAGAACAGCGTTTGCGGTTGCGTAATACTCTTCGCCCGTTGCCGCCGCCAGCAGCCACCAGACAACCAAGAAAGCGGTGATCACCAGCGCGTTGCCGGTGATGCGTGTCAGGATGGACGTGATGGAGGTCAGCTGGGGACGATAGATTTGAATGTGCGGGGAAAGAGGGCGTTCAACCCGTTTCACATCAGCCATATCAGATCCTTTCAGGGTTCCCTTGCTTGGCTACTTTCATAGCGGATTTTACATATATGTCACGACGTAGGGACGTCGCAGCCGTGCGAATAGTTTAACAAATTTGCGATTTTCTGCATTTTGTGATCACACACCCGCAAAGAGTGATCACAAAGTCTTTCCTAATAATTTCTGTCGGGATTTTTGTTTGATTCTGCGCGCCACAACGCAACCTGCAGCCGTTATCGCAATCATTTTGCTCCGAAAAAATGCAAACGCCCCGCTCGAAAACGGGGCGCTTGCGACCATTCATCGATCATTTCCGATCTGCCTGTTTGCGTGATCACAACAAACAGGGTGACAGTCATCACTGCGGGATCAGCGCCCAGTAGTCCAGATCCAGCAGAACCTCAGGCTTGTACTTGCCGTCTTCGCCTTTCAGATCAAAGGGTTCGCCGCCTTTGGTTGCCACCAGACGTAAACGGATCGCACCAACACCGGGTGCAGGCGTATCCGCCTTATCCAAAACCTCGGTCCAGGCTTTCACTGTGTCGCCCGAGAAGCAGGGGTTCGCGTGCGCGCCGCCGTTCAGGCCGACGATCATCTGCGCGTTGGCCAGACCGTTGAAGGACAGGGTGCGCGCCATCGAGATGATGTGACCACCGTAGATCAGACGCTGACCATTGGGGCGGAAGGTGGCGTCGAAGTGTACCTTGGCGGTGTTCTGCCACAGGCGGGTGGCCATCATATGCTCCGCCTCTTCAATGGTGACGCCATCAACGTGGTCGATCTTCTCGCCCACCTCATAGTCGCCCCAGCGATGCGGTTCACCGGCCTGATCGAAATCGTAGTTGCTGAAATCCAGACCTTCGGGAACCACCAGATCTTCGGCAGGGATGACCTGTTTTAGATCGGGGATCACAGTTTCGGGTGCGGGCAGATCCTGATCCTTTTTGCGCACCATAACCCAGCGCACATATTCCATGACCACTTCGCCCATCTGGTTGAAGCCGCGGGTTTTCACCCACACCACACCGGATTTCCCGTTGGAGTTCTGCTTAAGGCCGATCACCTCGGACACCGATCGCAGGGTATCACCGGGAAACACCGGCTTCAGCCAGCGCCCTTCGGCATAGCCGAGGTTCGCAACAGCGTTCAGCGATACATCCGGCACGGTTTTGCCAAAGACCACGTGGAAGGCCGCCAGATCGTCCAGCGGACTGCCTTCCAACCCGCAGTCACGCGCAAATTCATCCGAGGAGTAGAGCGCATGCCGCGCCGGATAAAGCGCGTGATACAGCGCGCGCTCCCCCTCTGCGACGGTGCGCGGCACCGCGTGGACGAGGATATCGCCCAGTTTGTAATCCTCAAAAAAGCGGCCTGCGTTGGTCTTTGCCATTGTGCTTACTGAGCTCCCAGTTTGATGTCAGGTGTGTAGGTGCCGTCGACCTCTTTCACCACGGCCTGCCCGCACCGCATCACCCCGTTTGCCGCGTCAAAGGCATAGGTGGGGGAACCGTGTAGTTCCCAGCCTTTGTTCAGCGCGTCGGTGACTTTGTGGCAGAAGGCCGATGTGTCGTCTTCGGTCAGCATCCGATAAAGTTTCATGTGTCTTTCCTCATCCAAACCAGCTTAGCCAAACGGGTTATAGCCCAGCAGAATATGCACAGTCGCCATAACACCAAACACGATCACGGTGCCAACCAGCGCGCGGATCTCTTTGGCGACAGGGTAGCTATCCTCCGGCGCGGGACGCGGTTCGGCGCGGTTGATCACGATCACCTCAACCACCGCCCAGGCCAGCAGACCGCCGAACAGGATGAACGAGGGCGTATCGCCATTCACAATCAGGTGCCCCAGCGCCCAGACCTTCACTGCGGTCAGCTGCGGGTGGCGGATCACCTTGGTGATGCGGGTTTTCAGACCCGACGCGGCGAACAGATAAACCGCAAACAGCACCAGCAGGTTGTTGATGCCCGCCAGCATCGGGCTACGGCCCCAGAAAAACGCGCCATCCGCCGCGCGATAACCGATGACCATCAAAACGATGGATAGGATGAGCAATAGAGCGATCGGACCTTTGCCCTTTTCGCCCAGTTTTGCACGCGCCTCAGGCGCCAGCCGTTTGAAGAGGTGTGTACCGCTCCAGAGGAGCACGCCCAGAATAAGCCAAATCATAAGTTGCCTCCGTATATACGTGGGTCTTGGGTGTCATTCTGGGCGCAGCTAACGCCGATTAGGTGCGCTCTGCAATAGCGGCCGCTTTGGCCAACAGTTTTGTCGCAGTTTCAACGTGCAGATTTTCAACAATTTTTCCGTCGACAACGGCCACGCCTTCGCCAGCAGCCTCGCATTCCTCGAACGCAGCAATCTGACGCTTGGCCAGTTCAATCTCTGCCTCAGAGGGTGCGAAAGCCACGTTGGTCACATCGACCTGCGCAGGGTGGATCAGGGTTTTGCCGTCAAAGCCCAGATCGCGGCCCTGATCGCATTCGGCCTTCAGGCCTTCGTCGTCTTTGAACTGGTTGTAAACGCCGTCAACAACGACAACGCCGTGGGCGCGTGCGGCCAGCAGCATGGTCTGCAGCGCCATCTGCATCGGCAGACGATCGGCGCGGAAACGGCAGTTCAATTCCTTCGCCAGATCGTTGGTGCCGGCCACGAAACCCTGCAACTGCGGGTGCGCAGCAATTTCCAGCGCGTTCAGCACGCCCAGCGGCGTTTCGATCATCGCCCAGATCGGGGTGTCATTGCCCAACCGATCGGCCAGCGCCTGCACATCAGCGGCAGAGTTCACCTTGGGCAGCAGGAAGGCATCGGCGTCCGCATCGCGCAGCGCTTCAACGTCGCCTCGGCCCCATTCGGTGTCCAGACCGTTGATACGGATGATCTTGGCACGGTTGCCATAGCCACCTTCTGCCAGCGCGGCCTTCAGGGTGTCGCGGGCACCGACTTTGGCGTCGGGCGCCACCGCATCTTCAAGGTCGAAGATGATCGCATCAACGGCCAGACCACGGGCCTTTTCCAGCGCACGGTCCTTGGACCCGGGAATATAAAGTACAGAGCGGTAAGGGCGGGCGGCCATATCCATTTCAGATCTCCTCGCAAGAATGTTGCGCAGTAAAGACCAAAATCGCCAAAAAAGTTCAAGGCAAATCTCGCCGCATCGCAGAAAACGCGGCGTCCGGCCGATCCGGACACGCGATCGAAGGGCCGCTCGGCCCGTTAACCGGATCTTCAGCCCGAAGCGTCAGCCTGTCCCCACCTCTTCGTTTCCCGAAAGGACATCTGATATGCCACGCCCCCTCGTCCAACCCGCAGCGCTATGCTGCGTCGCCCTCCTTCTTAGTGCGCAATCCGCACAGGCCACCGCGCCCAACATCTGCGCCCCGCGCGACAAAGTGGTCGATAAACTGGCCACAGATTACGGTGAAAGCCGACAATCCATCGGCCTTGGTCGTGACAATGCAGTGGTTGAGGTGTTTGCCTCCACCTCTTCTGGCACCTGGACAATCACCGTCACGCGCGCCGACGGGATGACCTGCCTTGTTGCCAGCGGTCAGGCCTTTGAAACTCTGGCGGAGGCCGCGCCAGCCGGTGGATCGGCTCTTTAGCGCAGTCCGATGCACACCATTCCAACCCACACCCTGACCGCGAATCTGCACACTGCATTATTCGCATGAAGGGGCACGGCCAACGCAGACAGAGCAAAAACGCAGTCTGATCACAAAAATGCGACAAACAGCCCGTTAGCGCCACCAGCCAATAGATACAGGGTTTTTCGGTATAAAAACCCAACGAAACCCCGCCCGCTGCATCGCAGCACCCTTGCGCGAAAGGCCGGAAACGACTACCCCATCCCCGATTTCAAAACGGACCGGAGAGAATTTCCATGGCCAGACCCAAGATTGCCCTCATCGGCGCAGGCAACATCGGTGGCACCCTTGCCCACCTCGCAGCTCTGAAAGAACTGGGCGACGTTGTCCTGTTCGACATCGCAGAAGGCCTGCCCGAAGGCAAAGCCCTCGACATCGCGGAATCGGGCCCCTCGGAAGGCTTCGACGCAGCAATGTCCGGCACCCAGTCCTACGAGGACATCGCTGGCGCCGACGTCTGCATCGTGACCGCAGGTGTGGCACGTAAACCGGGCATGTCGCGTGACGACCTGCTGGGCATCAACCTGAAAGTGATGAAGTCGGTTGGCGAAGGCATCGCAGCCCACGCGCCCGACGCATTCGTGATCTGCATCACCAACCCGCTGGACGCGATGGTTTGGGCGCTGCAGAAATTCTCGGGCCTGCCCGCGAACAAAGTATGCGGCATGGCTGGCGTTCTGGACTCCGCGCGCTTCCGTCACTTCCTGGCCGAAGAGTTCAACGTGTCCATGCGTGACGTCACCGCCTTCGTTCTGGGCGGCCACGGCGACACTATGGTTCCTTCGGTTCGCTACTCGACCGTTGCCGGTATCCCGCTGCCCGACCTGATCGAAATGGGTTGGACCACTCAGGAAAAACTGGACGCCATGGTTCAGCGCACCCGTGACGGTGGCGCCGAAATCGTTGGCCTGCTGAAAACCGGTTCCGCCTACTACGCACCGGCCACCAGCGCCATCGAAATGGCCGAAGCCTACCTGAAAGACCAAAAGCGCGTTCTGCCTTGCGCCGCCTACTGCGACGGTGAGATCGGCGTGAAAGACATGTACGTGGGTGTGCCCACCGTGATCGGCGCCGGCGGCATCGAGAAGGTTGTCGACATCAAGCTGAACAAAGAAGAGCAAGTGATGTTCGACAAATCCGTTGACGCCGTAAAAGGTCTGGTCGACGCATGTAAAGAGATCGACCCTTCGCTGGCATAAGCCATCGACGCCACTAGATCAGAGGGCTCGCCAACTGGCGGGCCCTTTTCAATTTGGGCAGCGGCCCCACCTCGGGACTACTCAGTGATTAGTACAAAGCATCTGTCAATATGGTCGTTTGTTAGCGCCCGACAGTCGCTTCGCGCACCTCATAGGCAATGAGTCGCAGACGCCACAACCAACCCGAGAACACGCTGCAACACCGTTACCTCAGTGTTACTTAGGTCCATATTTTGTGATCACACCCTCAAAAAGCGTGATCACAAAAATCGGAAAAACGGCGCAAAACCGCCCCTACGCACAAAAATTACTTAAAGAACCGTCTTCCCTGTGCGTATATCTGCGTAATCGTAGCAAGACGGGACAGTTTCATGAACATTCATGAGTATCAGGCGAAGGCTCTGCTTCGCGAATACGGCGCACCGGTTTCTGATGGACGTGTCGTCCTGAAGGCCGAAGATGCAAAAACCGCAGCTGGTGAGCTGGACGGCCCTCTGTGGGTTGTCAAAGCTCAGATCCACGCAGGTGGTCGCGGCAAAGGCTCCTTCAAGGAAGCAGACGCAGGCGAAAAAGGCGGTGTCCGCCTGGCCAAGTCGGTAGAAGAAGCCGCCGAAGAAGCCAAGAAAATGCTGGGTCGCACCCTGGTCACGCACCAGACCGGTCCGGTTGGCAAGCAGGTTAACCGCATCTACATCGAAGCAGGTTCGGACATCGAGCGTGAGCTGTATCTGGCTCTGCTGGTAGACCGCCAGACCTCGCGCATCTCCTTCGTGTGCTCCACCGAAGGCGGCATGGACATCGAAGAGGTTGCCGAAAGCACCCCTGAGAAAATCCTGTCCTTCTCCGTTGATCCGGCCACCGGCTACCAAGCGTACCACGGCCGTCGCATCGCGTTCGCCCTGGGCCTGGAAGGCACCGCGGTCAAGCAGTGCGTGAAACTGATGGGTCAGCTCTACAAAGCCTTCGTTGAGAAGGACATGGAGATGCTGGAAATCAACCCGCTGATCGTCATGCCCGGCAACGAGCTGAAGGTTCTGGACGCGAAACTGGGTTTCGACGGCAACGCGGTTTACCGCCACGCCGACGTTGCAGCCCTGCGCGACGAAACCGAAGAAGATCCCAAAGAGCTGGAAGCGTCGAAATACGACCTGAACTACATCGCTCTGGACGGTGAAATCGGCTGCATGGTGAACGGTGCTGGTCTGGCAATGGCCACCATGGACATCATCAAACTGTACGGCGCAGAGCCTGCAAACTTCCTCGACGTTGGCGGCGGCGCCACCAAAGAGAAAGTGACCGAAGCGTTCAAGATCATTACCTCGGACGAAAACGTCAAAGGCATCCTGGTCAACATCTTCGGCGGCATCATGCGTTGTGACGTGATTGCAGAAGGCGTTGTTGCGGCTGTGAAAGAAGTGGGCCTTGAGGTTCCGCTGGTCGTACGTCTGGAAGGCACCAATGTCGAGCAGGGTAAAGAGATCATCAACACCTCTGGCCTGAACGTCATCGCAGCCGACAACCTGTCGGACGGCGCCGAAAAGATCGTTAAAGCGGTTAAAGGCTAAGCCACAGAGATGAACACTGCGGTCACTCATAAAACTGCTGCCAAGCACGGAGACGTGCTGGTGTCGGTCGTTAGCCTAGAGCGCGCGACCGATCGGCGGTCCCTCGTGGCGGAGCAATTCGCCCATGCAGGGATCGACGCGCAGTTTTTTGATGCGACAGACGGCGTTAAAACACCCGAACTCTTGTCCGCATTTCACGATTTCGGCCCTTGGGGCGAAATGGAAATGCACGCGAAGGCATGCACGCACAGCCATATCGAGGCCTTGCGTGCATTCCTAAACTCCGACCAACGCTACTGCCTGATGCTGGAAGACGATGTGTTTCTGTCTCGGGATCTTGGTGCTTGGCTGGCGGACATGTCGTGGTGGCCAGAAGACGCTGATGTGGTCAAAATTGAACGCTGGCTGGACGACCGGATGGTTGTTTTGCTGGACCAGTCGGGAAAAACCCATCTGGGTCGGGACATCAAACGTCTGCGCTCGCGGCACTCTGGGACGGCAGGTTATCTGGTATCCCGTGCGGGTGCGCAGAAAATTGTCGCTCATGACAATCGTAACGTCCCAATCGACCACAACCTGTTCAACCGTGCGGTATCGCCGTTGGCACGCAAGCTGACGACATACCAAGTCAACCCGGCACTGTCGGTACAGGGCAACCTGCCCCCGCAGACAGAAACACTGAGCCAGCCTGATGGCGCAGCCAAGGCCAAGAACCCAGACCTGAAGTGGGCCAAACAGCGCAAAGCGTTGTTGCACGGCTGGCACGAAATCAAAGTGCTGCCGAAATACCTGCTTCTTTGGGCCCTAGGTAAGGTGAAACCGGTCAAGATCGCATGGCAAGACGTAGCAGACATCTCTTTTCGAAACACAACGCAAGATGCTGGGGCCGCACTTAACGCCTCCGCTTCTTCAAACTGAATTCAGAAAACAGGAGAACGCCAAATGGCAATCCTCGTAGACGAAAACACCAAAGTCATCTGTCAGGGCTTCACTGGCTCGCAGGGTACCTTCCACTCGGAGCAGGCGATTGCTTACGGCACCAAAATGGTTGGTGGTGTAACCCCCGGCAAAGGTGGCAACGAACATCTGGGCCTGCCCGTGTTCAACTCGGTTCACGAAGCCAAAGCCAAAACCGAAGCAAACGCATCGGTGATCTATGTTCCTCCGCCCTTCGCGGCTGACTCGATCCTCGAAGCGATCGACGCGGAAATGGAACTGATCGTCTGCATCACCGAAGGCATTCCGGTGCTGGACATGATGCGCGTGAAGCGTGCGCTGGAAGATAGCACCAGCCGTCTGATCGGCCCGAACTGCCCCGGCCTGATCACCCCCGGCGCCTGTAAAATCGGCATCATGCCCGGCCACATCCACAACCGTGGTTCGGTTGGCGTTGTGTCCCGTTCCGGCACCCTGACCTATGAAGCTGTGAAACAGACTTCGGACATCGGTCTGGGTCAGTCGACCGCCGTTGGTATCGGTGGCGACCCGATCAAAGGCACCGAGCACATCGACGTGCTGGACATGTTCCTGGACGATGATGAAACCACCTCGATCATCATGATCGGTGAAATCGGTGGTTCTGCCGAAGAAGAAGCAGCCGAGTTCCTGAAGGAACAGAAGAAAAAAGGCCGCTGGAAACCGACCGCAGGCTTCATCGCTGGCCGCACGGCGCCTCCGGGCCGCCGCATGGGCCACGCAGGCGCAATCGTCGCCGGCGGCAAAGGTGGTGCTGAGGACAAGATCGAAGCCATGAAATCGGCTGGCATCGTTGTTGCAGATAGCCCTGCAACCCTGGGTGAAGCCGTGCAGAAAGCAATCGAGCTCGGCTGATAAAAAGTTGAATTGGGGCGGGGTTGTTAACACCCCGCCCTTATTGCCACTTTACGATAACCGCCTGCGAAGCATCGCGGCAGGGACCGGAAACCGTATCACTCGGGTCTCTCTCCTGTTGCTTCAGGTCGGACACAAGGAACGCAAAAATGAACGATCAAAGCCCGAACGACCTCTTCCATGCTTCCAGCTTCATGCAGGGGCATAATGCTGAGTATCTGGAACAAATGTACGCCCGTTACGCCGCGGACCCCAATGCGGTGGACGAGGTCTGGCAGGAGTTCTTCCGCCAGCTGGGCGATGCAGAAATGGACGTCAAGGCGGAGGCCGCTGGCCCCTCCTGGGCGCGCAATGACTGGCCCCCGGTGCCCAACGATGATCTGACCGCCGCACTGGATGGTCAATGGCCTGCCCCCGCGCCCGAAGAGGCGAAAGGCGCAGGCAAGAAGATCAAAGAAAAGGCCGCCGAAAAAGGTGTTGAGGTTACGGACGAGGCGATCAAACGCGCCGTGCTGGATTCGATCCGCGCGCTGATGATCATCCGCGCCTATCGTATCCGCGGTCACTTGATCGCCGACATCGATCCGCTGAAAATGCGCGACCAGACCCCGCATCCGGAACTGGATTACAAATCCTATGGTTTCACCGATGCCGATCTGGACCGCCCGATCTTCATCGACAACGTGCTGGGCCTGCAGATTGCATCCCTGCGTCAGATCATGGAAATCGTGAAGCGCACCTACTGCGGCACCTTCGCGCTGCAGTATATGCACATCTCGAACCCCGAAGAGGCGTCCTGGCTGAAAGAGCGCATCGAGGGTTACAACAAAGAGATCACCTTTACCCGTGAGGGCCGCAAAGCGATCCTGAACAAACTGGTTGAGGCCGAGGGCTTTGAGAAGTTCCTGCATGTGAAATACATGGGCACCAAGCGTTTTGGTCTGGACGGCGGCGAAGCGCTGATCCCCGCGATGGAACAGATCATCAAGCGTGGCGGCAACCTGGGCGTCAAAGAGGTTGTGATCGGCATGCCGCACCGCGGCCGTCTGAACATCCTTGCCAACGTGATGAGCAAACCCTACCGCGCCATCTTCAACGAATTCCAGGGCGGCAGCTTCAAGCCCGAGGATGTTGATGGCTCCGGTGACGTGAAATACCACCTCGGTGCATCCTCGGACCGTGAATTTGACGGCAACAGCGTTCACTTGTCGCTGACCGCGAACCCCTCTCACCTTGAGGCGGTGAACCCCGTTGTTCTGGGCAAGGCACGCGCTAAGACCGATCAGATGAACGATGCGGAACGCACCTCGGTTATTCCGATCCTGCTGCACGGCGACGCGGCCTTTGCAGGTCAGGGTGTTGTGGCGGAATGTTTTGCCCTGTCGGGCCTGCGCGGTCACAAAACCGGCGGCACCATCCACATCGTGGTGAACAACCAGATCGGTTTCACCACTGCACCGCACTTCTCGCGTTCTTCGCCCTACCCCACCGACAACGCACTGGTGGTTGAGGCGCCGATCTTCCACGTGAACGGCGACGATCCCGAGGCCGTGGTCCACGCCGCCAAGGTTGCAACGGAATTCCGTCAGAAGTTCCGCAAAGACGTGGTTATCGACATCTTCTGCTACCGCCGGTTTGGTCACAACGAAGGCGATGAGCCGATGTTCACCAACCCGTTGATGTACAAAACCATCAAGAAGCATAAGACCACGCTGCAGCTTTACACCGATCGTCTGGTCAAGGACGGCCTGATCCCCGAGGGTGAGATCGAGGACATGAAGGCTTCGTTCCAGGCGCACCTGAACGAAGAGTTCGAGATCGGCAAAGAGTATAAGCCCAACAAAGCCGACTGGCTGGATGGCCGCTGGTCCCATCTGGACAAAAAGGATGCCGATTACGACCGTGGTCAGACCGCGATCAAACCGGAAACCCTGAAAGAAGTGGGCACTGCACTGAGCCGTCTGCCCGAAGGCTTCCCGTCGCACAAAACCGTTGCCCGTATTCTGGATGCCAAATCCAAAATGGTCGAAACCGGCAAAGGTTTCGACTGGGCGACTGCAGAAGCACTGGCGTTCGGCTCGCTCTTGACCGAAGGCTACCCTGTCCGTCTGGCCGGTCAGGACGCGACTCGCGGCACCTTCTCGCAGCGCCATTCCGGCATTGTGAACCAGGACACCGAAGAACGCTTCTACCCGCTGAACCACATCCGTGACGGTCAGGCGCGCTACGAAGTAATCGACTCGGCCCTGTCCGAATACGCGGTTTTGGGTTTTGAATACGGCTACTCGCTGGCAGAACCCAACGCGCTGACCATGTGGGAAGCACAGTTCGGTGACTTCGCCAACGGTGCGCAGATCATGTTCGACCAGTTCATCTCTTCGGGTGAATCGAAATGGCTGCGTATGTCGGGCCTCGTCTGCATGTTGCCGCACGGGTTTGAGGGTCAAGGCCCTGAACACTCGTCCGGTCGTCTGGAACGCTTCCTGCAGATGTGCGGTGGCGACAACTGGATCGTGGCAAACTGTACAACGCCTGCGAACTACTTCCACATTCTGCGCCGTCAGCTGCACCGGACCTTCCGTAAGCCTCTGATCCTGATGACACCCAAGTCGCTCTTGCGTCACAAACTGTGCATCTCGGAAGCCGAGGATTTCACCACCGGTTCCTCTTTCCACCGCGTGCTGTGGGATGATGCACAAAAAGGCAACTCCGACACCAATCTGGTCGCGGATGACAAGATCAAGCGCGTCGTGATGTGTTCGGGCAAGGTCTACTTCGACCTGCTGGAAGAGCGTGACGCCCGTGGCATCGACGATGTCTACCTGCTGCGTGTGGAACAGTATTACCCGTTCCCTGCCATGTCGCTGACCAAGGAGCTGGAACGCTTCAAGGACGCGGAAATGGTCTGGTGTCAGGAAGAGCCCAAGAACCAGGGCGCATGGTCGTTCATTGAACCCAACATCGAATGGTGTCTGACCCGCATCAAAGCAAAACACACCCGCCCGACCTACGCCGGTCGCGCCGCTTCGGCGTCGCCCGCAACCGGTCTGGCCAGCCAGCACAAAGCACAACAAGCCGCGCTTATTAACGAAGCGCTGACCATCGAAGGGAAATAACCCATGACGACTGAAGTTCGCGTCCCCACCCTGGGCGAATCCGTGACCGAAGCCACCGTCGCCACCTGGTTCAAACAGCCGGGTGATGCCGTGGCTGCCGACGAAATGCTCTGCGAGCTGGAAACCGACAAAGTCACCGTTGAGGTGCCCAGCCCCGCCGCTGGCACCCTGGCTGAAATTGTCGCCGCCGAAGGCGAAACCGTAGGTGTTGACGCCCTGTTGGCCAACATCACCGAAGGTGGCGCTGCTGCCGCTCCGGCCCCTGCCGCAGCAGCCGCACCTGCCGCCGCGCCCGCAGGCGATGCCCAATCCATCGACGTGATGGTGCCGTCCTTGGGTGAATCGGTGTCCGAGGCGACCGTGTCCACTTGGTTCAAACAGGTTGGTGACACTGTTGCAGCGGATGAAATGCTGTGTGAACTGGAAACCGACAAAGTGTCGGTTGAGGTGCCCGCACCTGCCGCTGGCGTTCTGGCCGAAATCGTTGCGCCCGAAGGCACCACTGTGGACGCCACCGCCAAACTGGCCGTGATCTCCTCCGGTGCTGGCGCCGCTGTTGCTGCAGCCCCCGCTGCTGCCCCCGCCCCCGCCGCAGCCCCCGCTGCCGGTGGTAAGGACATCAAAGATGGCCCCGCCGCTGAAAAAGCAATGGCAGAGGCAGGCATTGCCCGTGACGCCGTGACCGGCACCGGCCGTGACGGTCGCGCCACCAAGGCAGACGTGGCCCGCGCCGCAGCGGCCGCCGCAGCAGCCCCTGCCGCATCGCCCGCACCAGCCGCCATGCCGCGCGGTCCGGTCAGCGCCGACGACGCATCGCGTGAAGAGCGCGTGAAAATGACCAAGATGCGTCAGACCATCGCCCGCCGTCTCAAAGACAGCCAGAACACCGCCGCCATGCTGACCACCTACAACGAGGTGGACATGACCGAGGTGATGGCGCTGCGCAATCAGTACAAAGGCGACTTCGAGAAGAAGCACGGCGTGCGTCTGGGCTTCATGTCCTTCTTCACCAAAGCCTGTGTGCATGCGCTGAAAGAAGTGCCTGAGGTGAACGCAGAAATCGACGGCACCGACATCGTTTACAAAAACTACGTCCACATGGGCGTGGCTGCCGGCACCCCGCAGGGTCTGGTTGTTCCGGTGATCCGTGACGCCGACGCGATGTCCTTTGCAGAGATTGAGAAAGCAATCTCGGAAAAAGGCCGCCGCGCCCGTGACGGCAAACTGTCGATGGCAGAGATGCAGGGCGGCACCTTCACCATCTCCAACGGTGGTGTTTACGGCTCGCTGATGTCCTCGCCGATCCTGAACCCCCCGCAGTCCGGTATTCTGGGCATGCACAAAATCCAGGACCGTCCGATGGCAATCAACGGTCAGGTTGTGATCCGTCCGATGATGTATCTGGCCCTGTCCTACGACCACCGTATCGTTGACGGCAAAGGCGCCGTGACCTTCCTGGTACGCGTCAAAGAAGCGCTGGAAGATCCCCGCCGCCTGCTGATGGATCTGTAATACTAGCATCACAAAGGCGTGCCGGGACTATCTCGGCGCGCCTTTTTACTTTGGAGATGGCGATGTTGGGCGAAAACTCAGAGATTTCACGTCTTGAGCAAGCAAATACGCTAGGCCTCGCTTATCTACGCACCATGGTGACCTTGAACGGCGGGGCTATACTAGCCCTACTCACGTTCATAGGAAACGCTCAAGCACAAACAGCATTTTTCGTACCACTGCACACACTACGGCTTTCTCTGGCTTGTTTTCTTGTAGCGCTGGTCAGTCTTCTCGTTGCGTTGGTCGTTTCTTACTCCTTCACGGCAACTGCACCCGAAAGTCGATATTCGATTTTTTGGAACCGATGGATCGTAGCACTTAACTCAATCTTGGCCTTGATGTCGTTGGTGACATTTGCCCTTGGTGTGTTGTTTCTTCTGCTGGGGACTTCTTCCAAGTGAATAAAACGACGGCCATAACCTCCTGCATGCGCAATGAGGGGCTCTTTGTGCTGGAATGGATCGCGTACCATCAAACCCTTGGGTTTGATGAGGTGGTGATCGTGACCAATGATTGCACCGATGGATCCGACACCCTGCTGGACCTGCTCGCCGACCACGGCGTTGTGACCCACATCCGCCAGACGCTTACTGACGGCGACAATCCGCAGGATCGCGGCATGGACCTCGCCCTCGCCCATCTGCGCGAAACCAACACCACATGGTGCCTGCACATCGACAGCGATGAGTTTCTGCTGATCGAGGCGGGCGATGGCCACCTGCCCGACCTGATGCAGAACGTTTCAGACGCCGACTGCGTGCCGATCATCTGGCGCAACTTCGGCGACAGCGGCCTGACCAACTGGGCCGCGGGTGACAGCGTCCTCAACACCTTCACCCAAGCCGAAGCAACACCAGAGCCGGGCCAAAGCAAATCCAAATGCCTGTTCCGCACCGCCAGCTTCAATGCTGCCACGGACCACAACCCGCTGGCCCCCACCGTGGAGCAGCCCAAAGTGGTGAACGCCGACGGCGTAGAACTGTCCAACACGACGCTGACACAACGCAAATCCTCGCGCTTTCGCCCCCATGACATCGCCTGCGCGGCCAAAACCGCCCGCCTCAATCATTACGCGGTCAAATCGCAGGACCTGTTCCTGATGAAAAACGACCGTGGCGATGGGCAGGGCAAACGCGGCGACAGAAAATACCACCTCGGCTCTCGCTGGCACCGCCGCGCCAACCGCAATGACGTCACTGACCGCGCCATCCTGCGCCATTGGCCCGCGACCGCAGCGCGCCTAGCCGACCTGCGCGCCCTGCCCGGCGTCGCAGCCGCCGAACAGCACTGCCAGAACTGGTTCACCACCCGCCGCGCCGCCATCCTCACCGATGCACAACGCCAAAACTGGACCAAGGGAGCCATGACCGCATGACTTCACTGTTCCAAAAATATCCTCGGGGGACGGCCCGCATGGACCGGGGGGCAGACAGCCCCCGCCCCGCCCGCCAAACGAACATACATCTAGAACAAGAGACCTGACGGAGACACCTCATGGCACAATATGACGTCATCGTAATCGGCGCCGGCCCCGGCGGCTATGTAGCAGCAATCCGCTGCGCCCAGCTGGGCCTGAAAACCGCCTGTGTAGAAGGCCGCGACACTTTGGGCGGCACCTGCCTGAACGTGGGCTGCATCCCCTCGAAGGCGCTGCTGCACGCCAGCCACAACCTGCATGAAGCAGAGCACAACTTTGCCAAAATGGGCCTGAAAGGCGCGGCGCCGAAGGTCGATTGGGACCAGATGAAGTCCTACAAAAGCGAAGTTGTCGAAGGCAACACCAAGGGCATCGAGTTTCTGTTCAAAAAGAACAAGATCGACTGGCTGAAAGGCTGGGGCTCGATCCCCGAAGCGGGCAAAGTGAAGGTTGGCGATGAGGTCCATGAGGCCAAGAACATCATCGTTGCCTCTGGCTCGGAACCCTCCTCGATCCCGGGTGTTGAGATTGACGAAAACCTCGTCGTGTCCTCCACCGGTGCGCTGGATCTGCCGAAGATCCCGAAAAAGATGGTTGTCATCGGCGCCGGTGTGATCGGTCTGGAACTGGGGTCTGTTTATCAGCGTCTGGGCACTGAGGTGACGGTTGTTGAATTCCTCGACAAAATCACCCCCGGCATGGACGGCGACATCCAGAAGAACTTCCAGAAGATGCTGAAAAAGCAGGGTCTGAACTTCATCATGGGTGCGGCTGTGCAGAAGGTGGAAACCACCAAGTCCAAAGCCAAGGTCACCTATCAGCTGCGCAAGGATCAGTCCGAGGCAACGCTGGACGCCGATGTGGTTCTGGTGGCAACGGGCCGCAAACCCTACACCGACGGTCTGGGTCTGGAAGCACTGGGCGTTGAAATGTCGCCGCGCGGTCAGATCAAAACCAACAGCCATTGGGAAACCAACGTCAAAGGCATCTACGCCATCGGTGACGCCATCGACGGGCCGATGCTGGCGCACAAAGCCGAAGACGAAGGCATGGCCGCCGCTGAATGCATCGCTGGCAAACATGGCCACGTGAACTATGACGTGATCCCCGGAGTGATCTACACCACGCCCGAAGTGGCCAGCGTCGGCAAAACCGAAGAGCAGCTGAAAGAAGAGGGCCGCGCCTACAAGGTTGGCAAGTTTCCCTTCATGGGCAACGCCCGCGCCAAGGCCGTGCATCAGGGTGACGGCTTCGTCAAACTGCTGGTCGATGCGGAATCCGACCGCATTCTGGGCTGCCACATCATTGGCCCGGCTGCAGGTGACCTGATCCACGAGATCTGCGTTGGCATGGAATTCGGCGCCTCTGCCGAAGACATCGCCCTGACCTGCCATGCACACCCCACCTTCTCCGAGGCGGTTCGTGAGGCAGCACTGGCCTGCGGCGACGGCGCGATCCACGCTTAACTCCCCCTTCCCCTCCCGATCACAAGAGTCGGGAGGGGATCATTTACCAATGACGTTTTCCCCAAAAATCCTTATCCGCTTTGCCGCCGTGATCTGCATCGGATTGGCAACCGGCTACCTATTGAGGGGCCAGTTCGGCCCTTCTGCGTTGGACCGTCACGCCCACCGCGTCTTCGATCGTTTCGCATCCATCTGCCTATCCGCCATAGAAACGTCCCCACCCGCTGCCTTTCTAACCGGTGACGATTTGGGCCTGACAGCGGTTGCCACCGGCGCGGATACAGTCAGTTGGATTGACACCGACAGCAACGGCATCCTGTCCGTCACCAACCGCCGCTGCGGGTTGGAGTTCTATCAAGACACCGCCAGCCACTTGATTGACGCAGCCGATATCCTGCAATCCCGCACGGCAGACTTTCTGGCCGACCATGTGCCACACCTCACAATCGATCCAAAGGCAAAACTGAACCCCAACGACCGCTTTGTCGCTTGGACCAATTGGGCCGACACGCGGACTGGTGACGAGCGCCGCTGGGGGCTCACGTTACTGGCAGGGCGGCACACAGTTGGCGAACCCTATGTTTCGTTGTCCGTTACTTTGCCATGGGATCAATAGCCGCAAGAAAATGCTGCGACCTCGAGTTGTTTTGGCTACACATTGGGATAACCGTTGGCGATCCGTCATCAGCACCCAGACAATGGCAGCATAACACCAGGCATCTTGAACAAATGCGATGACAGCGAAACAGCTTTTTTATCGACACAAACTCCGCCAGCGCATTTTGGCCAAGCTGCGTCCTCTGGGACGCCTGCCGAAATTGCGCATCGCCCTCAGCACGGATCAACTGGGGAGCCATGACCTGCGCATCATCCGCCAAGGTGAGGCACTGCGTCTGGAGGTTCATCCCTTCGCCTTCAAAAGACCAGCGCGCGCGCCCATGCAACGCTATGCGGCTACATGGGTTCATTGGTTTTTGCAGGCCCCCTCCAGCGTGAACAGCATTGTCGGCGAGGTTTCGGATGGACAATTTCCCACCTGCGCAGACTTCAGCTTTTCCAGTTTCACCGACGGGATCGCACTGGTGCCTGACGCCCATTTCTTTGAAGAGCGCGGATATGAGGCCACACGGCAGTTCATGGCGTCCCAGAATACCGCATGGCACGACCGCAGCGACGATCTGGTATGGCGCGGGCGGTTGAACAACACAGGCGTTGCCTCCGATGATCCGTCTGCATTGAACGCGCCATGGGCACAGCAACGGCTGCGCATGGTGCTAGCGTGTCAGGATCTGGATGTTGATTTTAAGTTTGTCGCTGGCAACCCCACAGAATACGAGCCGTGGCTCCACGCGCGCGGTTACATTGCCGATCCGATCGCGCAGAACAGCTGGGCGCAACGCAAATTCGCCATCGTGATTGATGGCTTTTCAAATGCCTGGAGTGCCTATTTCAAAGCGATGCTGATGGGCTGCTGCGTGCTGCGCGTCGACAGTCCGCATGGGTACAAACAATGGTACTACGACCAACTGCGTCCTTACGAACACTACGTCCCCATCCGTGCGGACCTTTCGGATCTGGACACACAAATTAACTGGATCCGTCAAAACGATGATCAAGCCCGCGCAATTGCTGCAGCGGGGCAAAGGGTCGTAAACGCGATGACATGGGACAGCGAATGTAAACGGGTTGGCCATATCATCGCTGCCAAGGCAGGTGCTGCATGAATGACTTAGCAAACAAACGTGTTCTGGTTGCTGGCGGGGCGGGGTTCATCGGATCGCATCTGGTGGATGCGTTGACCGCAGCCGGGGCTGTGCCTGTTGTGATAGACAATTTCCACACCGGCGATGCGACCTTGGTGGACCATCTCGATGACCTCGAGGTGCTGGAACATGACATCATCCGCCCTATCCCCGATAGCCTGGGGGCTGTGGACCTGATCTACAACCTCGCCTGCCCAGCCGCGCCGTTGCATTATCAGGCGGACCCGCTGCGTACATGGCGCACTTCGGTCTACGGGACTGACAATCTGGTCGAATATGCCCGCAAACACGGTGCGCGATTTGTGCAATCCTCGACCAGCGAGGTCTACGGCGATCCCCTGATTTCGCCACAACGCGAAGATTACACCGGCAACGTCTCCATGCATGGCATTCGCGCCTGTTATGACGAGGGCAAGCGCGCTGCAGAAACCCTGCTGATGGACATGATCCGCACCTATGATCTGGATATTCGCATCGCGCGCCTGTTTAACACCTATGGCCCGCGGATGGCCCTGAATGACGGGCGAGTGGTGCCGAACTTTGTGCGTCAGGCGCTGGCTGGTGAGCCACTGACCGTATACGGCCACGGCCAGCAAACCCGCTGTTTCTGCTACGTCGCTGATACGGTCGAGGCGCTGATGCGCCTAGGCGGGCGCGATGGGCTACAGGGGTTGGTGGTCAACATCGGCAGCGACGTGGAACAAACGGTCTATAGCCTGGCCGAGGCGGTGGCAGAATTGTTGGAGGTTCCACTTCGGACCGAGGAATGCCCGATGCCGCAGGATGATCCGCAACTGCGCCGGCCAGATCTGACCCGCGCCCGTGAAAGGCTGGATTGGCGGGCGACCACACCACTGCGCACCGGACTTGCGCGGGTTGTGGAACATTTCCGCGGCAACGCCGCAATCCAAACGCGTCAACCAGCATGACAAAACGGGGCACTCAGGAGCGCCCCGTTTCTTTGGGCTGCTGCGGGATCACCCCTGAAACCAGCCAAGGCGTTGGAACAACAAACGGTCAAGGATCAGCGCGACAATCAGGCTGGCGCCCATCAGCGGCAGCAGGACCGACAGCACCGTAATCAGCGCGATCATCCCCCAGCCCATAGAGGCGTCAGGCGCCGCAGGCACGCCGAGGCCCCCCGCAGGGCGGCGTTTCCACCACGCCACAAAGCCGCTCAGCGCCAGCGCAAAGGCCAGCAGTGCCGCCAATGTGTTCTGGGCAAGGTTCAACCAACCGTACATCTCGCCCTGATGGAACGAGATACCCCAGCTGACCGCGCGCGCCACCACCGGGTTGTCACCAAAGTCATGCCGTTTCAGCACTGCACCGCTGTATTGATCGATGATCAGCTCTGTCTGTTCGCTGCGATCTATATGGGCGGATCGGATCCAGAAGGCGGCGCTGTCATTTTTCGGCGGGCGCATTTCATAGGGCGCAGCCAGCCCCTCTGCAGCGGCGATGGCGAAAACCTGATCATAGGGCAGCGTCACGCCCTCGCTAGCGGTGGATTTCGGCACCGAACGGCTGAAGCGAAGGCTACCGCTTTTCTGACCTGTCTGTTCCTGCACATACTTCAGGCTTCCGCCCCAAACATCCGTCCACGGCAGGCCGGTCACGAGGATCGGCACCACCAATATGGTCGCCAGAAAACCGGTGAACAGGTGCGTTTCACGCCACCAGCTGCGACCTCGTTTGGGGCTGCCCTTCGGCGGGCTGACAGCGCGGCGCAGGCTGCGTGATCCGCGCGGCCACCACAGGTAGATACCAGTGATGAACATCACGATGGCCCAATGCGCGGATAGTTCGACAAACTTGGTGCCGGTCTTGCCCAGCAGCAGCTCGCCGTGGAACTTCTTCAGCATCCGCATCGGGGTGTCATCACGCGCCACATGGCCCAGCAGCTCGCCCGTATAGGGGTTGATCCACGCATAAGATCGCACGTTGGCGGCGGTGTTAAACTCCACCAAAGTGGAGCGCGTGGGATCGTCATACTGCGTGATACCGCGCAGGCGTTTCACCCCCGGCGCGTCGGGGGTATTAGCGGTGAGGGAGGCAAGCTGATCCTCCACACTCAACCGCGCCTCACCTTCGGTGACGAACATCTGATCGGCGTACAGCCACGCCTCAATCTGCGGTTTATAGAGATAGACGCCACCCGTGAGGGCCAGCATTGCCATGAAGGGCAAAACATAAAGCGATGCGAGGAAGTGCCATTTCCACACAAGGCGATAGAGCACGCCGCCCGATGCAACATCGGGGCGTGCCGACAGGGTCATGTCGGTCATTTTGGATAGTCCTGTTAGATCTGAATTTCGATTGAATTGGGGGAAATCAGATCAAAACAGGGGGCGCGCGACTGGGCTCCTGCAGGCGCAGGCGGTCCACCTGATCGGCAGGGTTCGGGCAGGCGATGAAGGGGCAGCGGTAGCTGCGGGCCAGTGCCACCCATTTGGGCGCGTGGGTCAGATCATGTGTGGTCACATCGCCCATGACGCAGTGTTCGACCGCTGGCTCCACCTCTTCGACAGGTTCACCTTCGGCGTCGAGGGTCATGGTGATCATTTCCGATCCGGTACAGATGGTCACGACCATCACACCGGGCACAAGGGTAGCGATCACTGCCGACATCTTCGGCAGCAGCAGGCCCACAACTGTGACCAAGATCAGAAGTGTTTGAAAACACGCGCGGATCATGGCGGCGTAGAAATCACATCACGGGGATGTGAGGCAAGGGCAAATCGCGCCCTTGCTGCCGTCGTCTTACCACATCGACTGCACCGCGCGGTCGGGCCAGTCGCGGTCATAGGCGTCGCCGTCAATGTCGCCTTGGGTCATTTCGGTCAGGATGGTGCCGATTGTGGGCACCTCACCGCTTTCGTCACCAGCGGTCCATAGGCGCGACCGCATGACGGCACGAGCGCATTGCACATAGACCTCTTCGATCCGGATCACGGTGACGGAACGGGGCAGCTTGCCGTTCTTTTCAAACCGCGCGCGCAGGCCGTCATCAAAGGTCACACGGGCCTGCCCGTTGACTCGCACCACATTGGCCGACCCCGGCACCATGAACATCAGCGCAATACGCGGGTCACGTACAATGTTGCGCAGGGTGTCGATGCGGTTGTTGCCGTGCCAGTCGGGCAGCGCCAGCGTGCGCTCATCCAGTTCCAGCACCACCGGCCCCTCATCCCCACGCGGGCTGCCATCGGCGCCTTCGGGGCCAACGGTGGACACCACGCAGAACCGCGATGCCATGATCCAGCGGCGATATTCCGGCGTCAGCCGCTTGGCGACCTTGGTGATCGGCGCGCCTTTGGCGGTGCCATAGACCGCCTCTAGCTCTGCAACGTCGGTGACCCATTCCATTGGTCTATCCCCTATGTGGTAGATGTCAGTCGACGGGTATCACACCTCATAGCCCGCTTCACGCATAAGAGCATTGGACCGTGTTTCTACCACATCTTCGAGCTGCGCCATGAAATCGGATTTCTCCAGCTCTGGCGACAGGCGCGGCAGAAATTCCACGACGGCCAGGCCGGGTTTGCGCACCACACCGCGTTTCGGCCACAGCACACCGATGTTGGTGGCCACGGGCACCACATCCTGCCCCGTTTCGCGGGCCAAAACATAGGTGCCGACCTTGTAGGGCAGATTTTCCCCCGGTGCGACGCGTGTGCCTTGGGAATAGATCACCAACTGCCCCGGTTCCTGTGCACCGCTGGCGACATCTTCGACCATCTTCTTGATCGCCGCACCACGTTTGCCACGGGCTACGGGAACGCAGCCGATACGCGCACCGTATTGACCGATAATCGGCATAAAGAGGATTTCACGTTTCATAATGAACTTGCCCGCCGGAATGGCGCTAAAGATCAGCAAGACGTCAAAGAACGACATATGCTTGGCCGCGATGATCACCTCATCCGTGGGCGGCTCGCCACGAACCTCACTTTTCAGGCCCAGCATCCAGCCTGCGGTCCAGATGATCCAGTTTGCGTAGAACGTGCAGCCAGCAAATGCACCGCGACGGCTGATCAGCGCCCATGGAAAGAACACGATCCCGACAATGACCATCATCACATACATGTGGATGTTGAACAAAAGGCTGCGCAGCCAGCGCCAAGCATAGGCCATTACGGCATCTCCCTCAGTTTACGGTGCGCCGCAGCGCGGGTGGCGGCCAAAGCAACCGCGCCGCCCAGAACAGGAATGCACAGTGGCCACAGCCAATGCGTCCCCTGAAAGCCAAGACCCGTTAAAAACCCACTGCTGGTTTCCGCCTCTGGCAGCAGCCAGATCGCTGCGGTGCCTGCCAGCGCACCAATGGCCGCACCGACGAAGCCCCGATAGGTAAAGCGGCGTACAAAGGCCCCCGCGATATAGCTGTCTTGCGCGCCAACCAGCCGCAGCACCTTGATCACCTGTGTGTTGGCCGACAACGCCGCCGAGGCCGCCAGCGTGATCATCGCCGCCATCGCGCCCCCGATCAGCAAAAACGCAGTCCACCCCAACAACCGGATACGGCTGGCAGCCGCCACCAACGGTTTGCGCCAGCGGGTATGATCATCCAGCACTGCGCCGGGCACCTCTGCCGCCAGTCGCAGCCGCAGGCCCGTGCTGTCATATCCAGTGGAGGTTTCGTTTACTTCAATCAGCTGCGGGATCGGCAAATCCTCGACCGGCAGGTCGGGACCAAAGAACGGCTCTAGCAGCGCCTTTTGTTCCTCAGCCGTCAGCGCGCGGGCACTGGCGACACCGGGGGTGGTTTCCAGCACCTTCAGCGCGGCGGCGATTTGAACCTGCATCTGGTCCTCTGGCGCTGAAATGCGCAGGGTGGAGGAGCGCGCCAGTTCATTCGACCAGCGATCTGCCAAACGCCCCGACGCCAGCGTCAGCGCCATTGCAAAGACCGCCAAAAACGCCATCGCAGCGGCGCTAAATGTGGTCAGTGTGGCGGTAAATCCGGTGGGTGGCACCACGCGGTCGGCTTGCGCGTCGGGAATGAACAACGCCGTGAGGGTTTTCAACAGCTTCATAGATCTGCCCCCGCCAGTTGCACACGACGGTTGGCGATCCGCAGCACGCGGGCCTGAATCTGTCCCTTGGCAGCGCGGATCAGGTTCATATCGTGGGTGGCCACCATCACGGTTTTGCCCATGCGGTTCAATTCCACCAACAGGCGCAGCAGGCGTTGGGACATTTCCCAGTCAATGTTGCCGGTGGGTTCATCCGCAAGGATCACATCGGGCGACATGATCACCGCGCGGGCCAGCGCGGCCCGTTGGCGTTCCCCGCCTGACAGCTCAGGCGGCAGAGCATCCGCGCGGGATTTCAACCCGACCCAAGCCATCAACTCCTTGAGGTTGGCCAGTTCATCAATGTTGTCACGGCCTGATACATTCAGCGGCAACGCAATATTTTCTGAAATCGGCAGGTGGTCCAGAAACTGGCAATCCTGATGCACCACACCGATCCGGCGCCGCATCATCGCCATTTCGTCGCGGTCCAGCGACCGCACATCGCGATCAAACAGCCGCGCCTGACCTGCGGTGGGCTGCAGCGCCCCGTAGCACAGCTTCATAAAGGTGGTTTTTCCGGCACCCGATGGCCCCGTTAGGAAGTGAAACGAACCCGGCGACAGTTGCAGGCTGATTTCACTCAGCAATTCACCCCCGCCATAGCTGTAGGCCACATTGTCTAGCTCAATCACGGGGGGTCCTCGTTCTGCCTACGCATTGCTTTTATTCTTGGTGTCTTTTTCTGCACGAGCAGCCGCCCAGATGCAATGCGCCAAAATAAGTGGCAGCTGCACGCGGGGCGCGCATCAGCCGGTTTTTGCCCCGCTTTGCCCGTGACAGCGGCGCCACGGCCCTGAAAAGGCATTGGCTTTGGCCTTTTCCAAATCGGCTTTCCCTCATATAGTCGTCGGCAAGATACTGCGTTAACGATTGTTAACAGCACCACAAGAATACAGCCGAGCAGCGGTAAGAGGCACAGGGAATGCGGTTAATCTGCCCCAATTGCGGCGCACAATACGAAGTGCCCGATGATGTGATCCCGGATGAGGGACGCGATGTGCAGTGTTCGAACTGCGGCGACACTTGGTTTCAGCACCATCCAGACAACGACCCAGACCTGCGCGATGAATTGATCGCCAGCGGCTATGTCGAACAGACTGCGGCCGAAGAGGTCGCGGATCCTGACATGCCCGCTGACGACCTGTCATCACAGGCGACCGAGGCGTCAGATGGGGCTGACACCGACGAACACCCCAAGCGTCGCAGTCTTGACCCTTCAATCGCCGAAGTGCTGCGCGAAGAAGCAGAGCGAGAGGCGCGCGCCCGCGCCGCTGAAGCCGCCCCGCTAGAGAGCCAGCCGGACCTGGGCCTGACAGAACCCGAGGACGAAGAGGCACGCCGCGCCCGTCAGGTGCGCGAACGCATGGCGCGTATGAAGGGCGTGTCCAAAGAAGAGTTAGAAGCACAATCGCGCCCCACGCCTACGCCGATCGCCGAAGATGAGGACCTGATCGAAGACACCCCAACCTCGCGCCGCGATCTGCTGCCCGATATTGACGAAGTGAACTCTTCGCTGCGTCCAGCATCCGACCGGCGACCGGCAGAGGCGGCTGATCATGAACTGGCCGGCGACGGCGACCGCGATCTGTTGCAGTCCCGCTCCGGCAGCGGGTTCCGCCGTGGTTTTGCACTGGCCTTGATGCTGGCAGCGGTTCTATGGGCGATCTACAGTTTTGCGCCACGGATCAACGCCGCCGTTCCGGCACTCGCCCCCGCGATCACGCAGTACACAAACGCGGTAGACAATGCGCGCGCGGCGCTTGACGAGCAGGTGCGCCAACTGCTGCTCGATGCGCAGGCGCAGAACGGCAGCTAAGCCACCAGGATAAAGGGATCAGAGCGCGTTAAACAACGCGCTCAACCGCTGCGCCTCATCCTCGGTGCCAAACGGCGTGTTCACGATGAACATGCCCGATCCCACCATCCGATGCCCTTTGCGCGCGGGGCCAAAGCTGACCTCATGGCGCAGCACCTTGGGCAGATCCAGTGCCTCCAACGCCTTCACCATCCCCAGATGCGCGCCGGTGGTCAGCACCGGATACCAGATGGCAATAACGCCGACGTTCCATTTACGGTGCAGCTTGGACACAAAGGCAGGGATCGCATCGTATTCTGATTTCACCTCATAGGCGGGGTCAATCAACAGGATGCCACGACGCGGCTCTGGCGGGGTACGTTCCATCACCATCTGATAGCCGTCCTGTTTCACGCAGTTTGCAGCGCGACGTGGGAACAGATCATCCAGCGCGGCAAATTCCTGCGGGTGCAGCTCGGCCAGTGACATGCGGTCCTGATCGCGCAACAGCTGACGCGCCAACAGGGGCGATCCGGGGTAGCTGCGCGCGCCGTGCTGTTCCCGCACCGCATTCAGCGCCTGCATGTAAGGATGATCCGCATCGAACCATCTACGTGCCTCTACCGCGTCGATACCTGCCGCCGCCTCGCCTGTTTTCACCGCCTCTGCCGCGTCTAGACCATAGAGGCCACGGCCCGAATGCGTTTCAAAATAGCTAAGCGGTTTGTCCTTCACCGTCAGATAGGCCAACATCTGACACAGCAACGCGTGTTTTTGCACATCCGCCAGATTTCCGGCGTGGTAGATATGTTGGTAGGACAGCATAATGGCACCTCTTGGCGGCAATGATCCTGCGCTGATACGGGGTTAGGTGGGGCGCTGGCAATGGCTGTTTTTGACGATAGGCCGCCGCCGATCGCCCCGAGGCACCATAACCGCTGCCGTGAATTTGACCAGCCTTGGCAAAAAGGCGCTGATCGCCCCCCCTTGTCCCCTTTCCCAACTGGACACAGCCGCCTATAAGCGATGTTGCGCCGACGCCTGTTGGCGATTTGTGCAAGACTATTCACCACGGGGCACCATCCACTATGGGTATTATCGACAATCTGGCTGGCCTGTTTTCGTCCGATATGGCGATCGACCTGGGCACGGCAAACACGCTGGTTTACGTCAAAGGCAAAGGCGTCATTCTGAGCGAACCGTCGGTTGTTGCCTACCACGTCAAAGACGGCGTGAAGAAAGTGCTGGCCGTGGGTGAAGACGCCAAGCTGATGCTGGGCCGGACCCCCGGTTCGATCGAAGCGATCCGCCCGATGCGCGATGGTGTCATTGCCGATTTCGACGTGGCCGAAGAGATGATCAAACACTTCATCCGCAAGGTTCACAAACGCTCCACCTTTTCCAAGCCGAAGATCATCGTCTGTGTACCCCACGGTGCCACGCCGGTGGAAAAACGTGCCATTCGTCAATCCGTTCTCTCTGCCGGTGCCCGTCGCGCTGGTCTGATCGCAGAACCGATTGCTGCGGCCATTGGTGCTGGCATGCCGATCACCGATCCCACCGGCAACATGGTGGTTGATATCGGTGGTGGTACGACCGAGGTGGCAGTACTGTCGCTGGGTGACATCGTCTACGCCCGTTCCGTGCGCGTCGGTGGTGACCGCATGGACGAGGCGATCATCAACTACCTGCGCCGCAACCAGAACCTCTTGGTCGGTGAAAGCACCGCAGAGCGTATCAAAACCACCATCGGCACCGCGCGGATGCCCGACGATGGCCGTGGTGCCTCGATGCAGATCCGTGGTCGTGACCTGCTGAACGGTGTGCCGAAGGAAACCGAAGTCAGCCAAGCCCAAGTGGCCGAGGCACTGGCCGAACCCGTCCAGCAGATCTGCGAAGCGGTGATGACCGCGCTGGAAGTGACCCCGCCTGATCTGGCCGCAGACATCGTGGATCGCGGTGTGATGCTGACCGGTGGCGGCGCGCTGCTGGGTGATCTGGATCTGGCGCTGCGCGAACAGACTGGCCTGTCCGTTTCCATCGCGGATGAGAGCCTGAACTGCGTTGCCATGGGCACCGGCAAGGCGCTGGAATACGAAAAACAGCTGCGTCACGCGATTGACTACGACAGCTGATCTCCCCACCTTTGGGTAAAGGGGGCATCGTGGCCAAAGACCGTTCACAGAGCGAAGATTATCTGGGACCGCTGAAGCGTTTGCTGACAGCGGTTCTGGTGCTGTTGCTGATCGCCATCTTCATCGTCTGGCGGATCGACAATCCGCGTGTTGAACGCCTGCGCGCGCAGGTGGTGGATCGGGTTGTGCCCTCGTTCGACTGGGCGATGGCGCCGGTCACGGGCGCGGTGAATCTGGTGCGCGATTTCCAAAGCTACAGCCGCATCGTGGAACAAAACCAAGAACTGCGCCGTGAATTGCAGCAGATGAAAGCGTGGAAAGAGGCAGCCCAACAGCTGCGCGATGAAAACGCCCGCCTGCTGGACCTGAACAACGTGCGCCTTGATCCGCGCCTAACCTATGTGACCGGCGTGGTACTGGCCGATAGCGGATCGCCCTTCCGCCAGTCGGTGCTGCTGAATGTTGGCGCGCGCGACGGCATTCTGGATGGCTGGGCCACGATGGACGGGATCGGTCTGGTGGGCCGCATTTCCGGCGTTGGCGAACGCACGGCGCGAGTGATCCTTTTGACCGACACCTCCAGTCAGTTGCCCATCACCATTCAACCCGCAGGTCAACAGGCGATCCTTAGCGGGGATAACACAGCCGCGCCGCTGGTGACCTTCCTTGAAAATCCCGATCTGGTTCGAGCGGGCGACCGCGTCGTGACCTCTGGCGACGGTGGGGTGTTCCCCGCAGGCGTGCTGGTTGGACATCTGGCACAGGATCCATCGGGACGTCTGCGAGTGCGTCTGTCCGCCGATTACGAACGACTGAAGTTCCTGCGCGTATTGCGCAACCAAGGAACCGAAATCATCAAGGACCCCGGCGCCTTGGTCGCCCCCGAAGGCATCGAAACCGCCCCTTTGGCAGAGGTGCGCGATGAGTGATACCGCACCTGCGCAGCCTTGGGTCAAACAACTGGTGTTTGCGGGCCTGTGCCTGGCGGTGATCTTCTTTCAGCTGTTGCCGCTGGAAACCACCCCGCGGCGCTGGACCGGCCCCGATCTGGTGCTGTTGATCTGCCTGACTTGGTCAATGCGGCGACCGGATTTTGCGCCTGTCTATCTGATCGCGCTGGTCGCGCTGATGGCAGATCTAATGCTGCAGCGTCCGCCGGGACTACTAGCGGCCCTGACAGTGGTGGCCAGCCAAACCCTCACAAAGCGGGCGCGCCAGATGCGCGATCAGGGGTTTGCCGTGGAATGGCTGACCATCGCGGGTGCGCTTCTGGTCGTGATGTTGGGTAACCGTCTGGTGCTGTCGCTGGCCGCCGTGCCGCAGGCGCCGCTGGGCCTGACGATCATCCAGTTGATGATGTCCGTTCTGTGCTATCCTGCCGTCGTCGCGGCTGCGCATTTCCTGTTCGGGGTGCGCAAGGTGGCACCGGGTGAAGTGGACGCATGGGGGCAGAAACTATGAAACGATCCGCCCGCGAAGATGCGGCCAGCACACGCCGTCTGACCCGCCGCGCCCTGTTGATTGGCGGCGCGCAGGTCGCCTTTGGCGGCATGCTGGCGCTGCGTATGCGCTATATGCAGGTCGATCAGGCGGATGAGTTCCGCCTGCTGGCCGAGGAAAACCGCGTTAAGGTCCGGTTGTTCCCGCCCGCCCGTGGCGCGCTGTTTGACCGCAACGGCGCGGTGATTGCCAAGAACGAGCCAAGCTACCGCATCATCATCACCCCCGAAGATGCGGGTGATGTGGAAATGGTCATCCGCCGACTGTCCCATCTGATCGACCTTGACCCCGAAGACTTGGCCAAAGCGCGCAAGGAAATCGCCCAGAACGCGCCCTTCCGCCCTGTGACCCTGGCCGACCGTGTCAGCTGGGAGGCGATCAGCCGCGTCGCCGTAAACGCCCCCGCCCTACCCGGCATCACGCCAGAGGTGGGCCTGTCGCGCCAGTATCCCCTTGGGCCCGATCTGGCCCATGTGGCGGGCTATGTGGGACCTGTGTCGGACTACGATCTGTCCAAAATCGATGCGCCGGACCAGCTGCTGCTGATCCCGCGGTTCCAGATCGGCAAGGTTGGCGTTGAGGCCAAGCTGGAAGACGATCTGCGGGGCAAGGCTGGTAACAAACAGGTTGAAGTGAACTCCGCCGGGCGCGAAATGCGCGAGTTGAACCGCCGCGAAGGCCAACCCGGTGCCAACCTGCAACTGACCATTGACCACCGCCTGCAAAACTACGTGCAGGCCCGTCTGGGTCGTGAAAGCGCGGCGGCGGTCATCATCGACTGCGACAGCGGCGATATCCTCTGCGCGGCCTCGGCCCCCAGTTTTGATCCGAACCTCTTTGTGCGCGGCATTTCGGTGCGCGATTATCGCGAGCTGACGGAAAACAAATACCGCCCGCTGGCAAACAAGGCGGTGCAGGGTCTCTACCCGCCGGGATCGACCTTCAAGATGGTAACCGTTCTAGCCGCCCTTGAGGCGGGAGAGGTCACGCCAGAGGAAACCGTCTATTGCCCCGGCCATATGGAGGTGGCGAACCGCCGCTTCCACTGCTGGAAGCGGGCGGGTCATGGTCAGGTAGACCTGATGGCCTCACTGCGGGAAAGCTGTGACGTCTACTACTACGAGCTGGCGCTGCGCGTCGGCATCGAGAAGATTTCAGCCATGGCGGAAAAGCTGGGGCTGGGTCAACGCTATGACCTGCCGATGTCCGCGATTGCCCGTGGTCGCGCGCCGACGAAAGACTGGAAAAAACAAAACTTCGATCAGGATTGGGTCGTCGGTGACACGGTCAACGCCTCTATCGGGCAGGGATTTGTGCTGGCCTCGCCGCTACAGTTGGCAGTGATGACCGCCCGCATGGCCAGTGGCAATCATGTGGCCCCGCGTCTGATCAAATCAGTCGACGGTGTCGAACAGCCGATTGAGGCCGCAACGCCGTTGGACATCAATCCCAACCATCTGCGCATGGTGCGTCGCGCGATGTATTCGGTGACCAACCATCGCAAAGGCACCGCCTATAAATCCCGCATCATCGCTGATGCCATGCATATGGCGGGCAAGACCGGCACCAGTCAGGTCCGCAACATCACCGCCGAGGAACGCCGCCGTGGCGTGACCCGCAACGAGGATCTGCCCTGGGAACGTCGCGACCACGCGCTGTTTGTGAACTTCGCCCCCTATAACAACCCGAAATATGCGGTGGCTGTGGTGGTGGAACATGGTGGCGGCGGATCAACCGCAGCGGCCCCGATTGCGCGCGACATCACCCTTCAGGCGCTCTATGATGGGGAGCCCCCGCTGGAGGCCTACCCGAAAGCCGCGCGGTCCAAGGTTAAGGCCCAGCAAGAACGCCTGCGCCGCGAACGACGCGATTTCCTCAACCGCGAAAGTGATCGCGCATGAGCTATCTTGAGTATGCCGTCAAAACCGTCCCTTCGGGTCTGCGCAAGGTTCTGTATCTGAACTGGCCGCTGGTGTTGTTGCTGACGGCGGTGTGTTCGGTTGGCTTCATGATGCTTTACTCAGTAGCGGGCGGTTCCTTCGACCCCTGGGCCGAGGCACAGATGAAACGCTTCGGTCTTGGTATGGTGGTGATGTTCGTTGTTGCCATGGTGCCGATCTGGTTCTGGCGCAATCTGGCGGGGGTGGCCTATCTGGCGTCACTGGCGCTGCTGCTGTTTGTGGAATTTTTCGGCGCCGTCGGCATGGGGGCGCAGCGCTGGATTGATCTGGGCTTCATGCGGTTGCAACCCTCCGAGATGGCGAAAATCACGGTCGTTATGCTGCTGGCGGCCTATTACGACTGGCTGCCAACCAAGAAGGTGTCGAACCCGATCTGGGTCGCGATCCCTGTGTTCCTGATCCTGTTGCCCACCGCACTGGTGCTGAAACAGCCTGACCTTGGCACCTCGCTCCTCTTGGTGTTCGGCGGGGCGGCGATCATGTTCTTTGCCGGTGTGCATTGGGGCTATTTCGCCGCCGTTATCGGCATTGGCGTGGGCTTGATCACGGCGGTGTTTCAATCCCGCGAGACCCCTTGGCAATTGCTGAAGGACTATCAGTACCGGCGGATCGATACCTTTCTGGATCCCGCCAGTGATCCCCTTGGTGCCGGATATCATATCACCCAGTCCAAGATCGCATTGGGGTCCGGCGGCTGGACCGGACGTGGGTTCATGCAGGGCACGCAGTCGCGGCTGAACTTCTTGCCGGAAAAACACACCGACTTCATCTTTACCACTTTGGCAGAGGAGTTCGGCTTTGTTGGCGGATTTTCTCTGCTGTCTCTGTATTTGCTGATTATCCTATTTTGTGTGGCGTCTGCCATCGCCAACCGTGACCGGTTTGCGTCCCTGCTGACGCTGGGGATTGCGGTCACGTTCTTCCTGTTCTTTGCGGTGAACATGTCGATGGTGATGGGGCTGGCCCCTGTGGTGGGCGTGCCGCTGCCACTGGTCAGCTATGGTGGGTCGTCGATGCTGGTACTGCTTGGCGCCTTTGGTCTGGTGCAGAGCGCCCATGTTCATAGACCTAGATAGCGGGCCAATTTAGCGGACTAGACGCCTAACACCTGTCGCAGCATCCGCTGCACCGGACGCCGCGCATCCCTGTGCCATGTCAACAGGCCCAACTGCCGTTGCTCTGCCCCCAGCGGCGTAAAACGCACCGCTTCGTGGCGACGCAGCAGCCCATGCCACTGCGGCAGCACCGCCTGCCCCACCCCGTCCTCAACCAATTGGGCGATGGTTTCCAGCGCGTCCATCTCACACAGGATACGTGGACGGCCAAAGTGCTGTTCCAACACGCGGTAGCACGCCGCCCCGCCCCAAGCAGATCGCGCATAGATCAGAAACGGCAGATCGCGCGCCGCTTTCTTGGGCGTCAGCAATCCGATCGGCTGCACGGTCAAAACATCAAAGCGCATGGTTTTCGGCAGCGTAAAGGGCGGCGCCACAATCAGCGCCGCGTCCAGTCGGCCCTGCACGAAGGCCTCATACAATTCTGCCGATGCGCCGGGTGTCAGCGTCAGTTCCACCTCTGGCGCGGCGTGTTTCAATCCCTGCACCAGATCCGCCGCATGATCCGCCAGCGCGGTTGAGATCGCCCCAAGGCGCAACGGCCCCTTCAGCTGATCGCGTACCAACACCTGCGGTAACCCCGCATGAATCGCCACCATACGCTGCAAATCTGGCAACAGCGCCTCACATTCCGGCGTCGCCGCCATGCCGCGACCAGATCGGACTAACAGCGGCACCTGCAATTGTGCCTCCAACACCTCAACCCGCTGCGACACTGCCGCTGGCGTCACCCCCAGCCGCCGCGCGGCCCCGGCAAGTGAGGCCTCTTCGACCGCTGCGATCAATGTTTCGACAAAACGCAAATCCATAGTATTTCTTATCTTTGAAAATACAAAAATAAGCTACCCTTTCGGTCCGTATCCTCGCTATGCCTAAGGCAACCAAGACCTGACGGAGCCCTCACATGACCCAACCCATCAGCTATTTCCACCTTGCCTACCATGTGGATGACCTAGACCAAGCGCGCGCCTTTTACGGCGGCCTGCTGGGCTGCGAAGAGGGACGCAGCACCGATACATGGGTTGATTTCAACTTCTTCGGCCACCAGATCAGCCTGCACCTTGGCCCCGTGTTTGCCACGGCCAACACAGGCAAGGTGGGCGATCACATGGTGCCGATGCCCCATCTTGGGGTGATCCTACAGGCGGATGTGTGGCACGCGCTGGCAGAGAAGCTGACCGCCGCAGATGTTGAGTTCACCATCGCCCCCACCACACGGTTCAAGGGTGAGCCGGGCGAGCAGCACACGATGTTCTTCCACGATCCTGCGGGCAACCCGATCGAGATCAAGGGCTTTGCCGATATGGCAGGAGTATTTGCCACATGATCAACGTCCTCTTTGCCGCCCGCGACGACCGTTGGCCCACATACGCACCCGAATTGATACGCGCCTTCGACGCCGCAGGGCTGAAGGTCAACATGCAGCAAGATTTGGCACCAGAAGTGGTGGATTATATCATCTATGCACCAAACTCTGACCTACAGGACTTCACCCCCTATACGCGCTGCAAGGCGGTGCTGAACCTCTGGGCTGGGGTCGAGGCGATTGTCACCAATCCGACACTGACGCAACCATTGGCCCGTATGGTAGATTTCGGTCTGACACAGGGCATGGTGGAATGGGTCACAGCCCATGTGATGCGCTATCACATCGGGATTGATCACAATCTTGAGCACCAGCAAGGCAAATGGGTGCGCGCACTACCGCCACTGTCGCGGGATCGGCCCGTCACCATCCTTGGCATGGGTGAGCTGGGCAGTGCCTGTGCAACGATGCTGACACAACTTGGATTTCCAGTCACCGGCTGGAGTAGATCCCCCAAGGAAATCCCCGGTGTCACATGCCTATCTGGCGACGCAGGACTTAAACAAGCCTTGGAAAGCGCGCAGATCCTCGTCACCCTGTTGCCATTGACCGCTGGCACTGAAAACCTGATGAACGCCGAACGACTGTCGTGGTTGCCCAAGGGCGCATTTCTGATCAATCCCGGTCGCGGGCCGCTGATTGATGATGACGCGCTGCTGGCGGCACTGAACAGCGGTCAGATTGCACGCGCCACGCTAGATGTCTTCCGGGTCGAACCACTGCCCGAAGCGCATCCTTATTGGTCCCATCCGCAGGTGACCGTTACCCCGCATATCGCCGCTGACACCCGTGCGGAAACAGCCGCCGAAGTCATCGCCGACAACGTCGCCAGATCGCAACGCGGCGAAGAACTACGATATTTGGTAGATCGCACACTGGGGTATTGATCGCATCCGCTGGGACTATTTGAAAAGGGGGCAGAAATCTGCCCCCTTTCTGTTTGATCGTGTGTCTGTGCGGGATCAGCCCAGAACAGAATGACCTTTGTTCTGCAGGCAACGCAGCATGACGGCACGACGATCTTCGTTGATCTCTGCCTCACCTTCAGCGCGACCGATCAGGCCACCGATGGCGGCACCGGCAATGGCACTGCCCAGATCTTCTTCTTCGATGGCGCCTGCAACTGCGCCGACACCTGCCCCAACCAGCATTCCCTGACGGGCACGTTCGTCGGTGTAGTTTTGGGCCACCATGCGGCATTGTTCCTGATCAGCGGCAAAATTTGCACCTGCTGGCCCAGCCAGCTGAACCTGACGATCCAAAGGATCGGCACATGCGGCAACAGTCACCAGAGCGGATAGGGCAAGGATGTGGTGATGGAATTTCAGTTTCATGATGTATCGCTTTCGTTTTGAACCAAGTGCCCTTTCGACGCCTGTGTCGCGGGCTATGGCGAAGGGATACAGCGACTGTGTTCCATACAAAATTTACGAGTTTGCATCTGGCTTATGCAAAAATGTTGCGCGCAAAAGAAAGCCCCGCTGCCGCAACTGTGAACGGCAACGGGGCTGAATCTGATGCGGTTAGGTTGGATCAGATCGTCTGATCGTATTCACCCACCAGCTCTTCGGTTTTGATAACGGCATCAATCTCGGCAAAGATGGCGCGCATCTCTTCCTCGCTCTCGCTGCTTTCGCACACGACGACGAGGTTCGGGGTGTTCGACGACGCACGCACCAGACCCCAGGACCCGTTTTCAAGGATCACGCGGGCGCCGTTCACGGTCACCACCTCTTTGATCGCTTTACCGGCGAAGGTGTCGCCTGCATCGGCCTTGGCCACCAGTTTTTCGACCAGTCGATCCAACACGGCGTATTTCTCGGTGTCGGCGCAATAGGGCGACATGGTGGGGGTGGACCATGTTTTCGGCAGCGCCTTGCGCAGGTCCGACATCTTCATATCAGGGTTGCGGTCCATCAGTTTGCAGATCTCAACCGCGACGCGCATGCCGTCGTCATAACCACGGCCAATATCACCGGCGAGGAAGTAGTGACCGGATTTCTCAAAGCCCGCCAGTGCGCCAATAGCATGCACGCGGCGTTTCATGTGGCTGTGGCCGGTTTTCCAGTAATCCGCCTTGATGTCGTATTTCTGCAGCTCTGGGTCAGCGGCAAACAGACCCGTAGATTTCACATCCGCCACGAAGGTCGAACCGGGGTAGAGCTTCGCCAAATCACGGGCCATGATAACGCCCACCTTGTCGGCAAAGATCTCTTCGCCTTCATCATCTACCACGCCGCAGCGGTCGCCGTCGCCATCAAAGCCAAGGGCGAAATCTGCGCCCGATGCCTTCACGCTGTCTGACATGTCGTGCAGCATTTCCATCGCTTCGGGGTTGGGGTTGTAGTTGGGGAAGGTGTAGTCCAGCTGATTGTGGCTATCGACCATTTCCACGCCCAGACGTTCAAACAGCGCAGGACCGAATGCCGCCGCCGTGCCGTTGCCAGAGGCGCAGACAACCTTCAGCTTGCGGGTCATTTTGAAATCGCCCACGAGGTCGTCCATATAGGCATCCCAAACGCCATCAACGAATTCATAAGCACCACCCGCGTGCGGCTGGCCCTTGCCGTTCAGAACGATGTCTTTCAGTTCGGCCATTTCATCAGGGCCGTGGGTCAGCGGACGCTGGAAGCCCATTTTCACGCCGGTCCAGCCGTTCGGGTTGTGCGATGCTGTGACCATCGCCACCGCTGGTGCGTTCAGATGGAACTGGCTGAAATAGGCCATCGGGGTGATGCAGGGGCCGATATCTTTCACCGTAATGCCAGCCTGCATCAGGCCGACGATCAGAGCGTTTTTGATCGACAGCGAATAGTCGCGATAGTCGTTGCCGACCGCGATCACCGGCTCCAGCCCGTGCAGGCGCATCTGGGTGCCGATACCAAGGCCAAGGGCAGTCATGCCAGGCAGGTTAATCTCATCCGGGAATTTCCAACGCGCGTCATATTCACGGAAACCCGTGGGCTTGATCATCGGCAGTTTCAGGAAATCCCAGGTGTTGGGGGTGACGTCGGCAATCGGTTTCGTCATGAAATCGCTCTCTTCGCGTAAGATAGAATAAGGATATTCTATGCCCAGCTGACTGTATCAATTCAACTAAACATAAGAAGTTTTTGGCCCACCCAGACGCATAGGCGAAAAGGTGGGCAACTGGTCACCACAGTATCAGGTCGACACCTGTTCCCGCAGGATGGACGCGGTCAACGAAATCATCAGATAGGCGCCCGACAGCACGAGGAAGGCGAGGATCGAGTTTTCGAACACACGCGGATAGCTGGGCGCATCTGGTGCGATGGGACTGACCGCTGTGGTCAGATAGCGAACCTGCCGCGCTGCCGCCTGCGCGGTCTGTTTTTCGTTCTGCAATGCAGATTGCAAGAACAGGTCGGCCGTCGCCAAATCCGCCTGTGCCATTTGGATTTGTACTGCCTTGGCTGCCAGCGAACTGTCACCATTGCCAGCTTCGTTCAGACGGGACTGCTGTCGACCCAACTCTTCGCGGAGAAGGCGGATTTCCGTTTCCAGTGCCTGCACCTTGGGGCGGTTTGGACGCGGGTTGTTCAACTGCGCGCTTAGCTGCAATTCCTTATCCTGCAGCTGCACTTCAACGTTGTTGATCAACGCACGGATACTGGCGATTTCGCCCTGCGGATCCAAAAGTGTGCCTTCTTGCAGTTCAACCAGCTGGCGCTGCGCATTCTCGCGTTCTTGTTTGGCTTCAGCCAAAGTTGCCCGTGCTTCGCGCATCTGGTCATCGCGCTTGCGCAGGGACAATTCGTCAACCTTTTCTTCTGCATAGGAAATCAAAGCATTAGAAAACTCGACCGAGATCTGCGGGTCGGCAGCGATCACCTCCATGTGGATCACACCTTCGGTCGGATCATAGCCAATTTTCACATATCGTTTGTAAAGCTTGTATGCGTCTTCGTTGGTCGCATCTTCCGGCAGGCGTTTGATCGGATCCAGCGCCTCTTGGCTAAAGTGTGCTTTAAAACCGTGATCTTCATCCAGCCGGATCATCGCAGGCCGCGAGATCAAGAATTTCTGCACAGCGATAGCGTCCTGGTTGGTGGCAAACTGGGTGCCTGCCAACAAACCGCCAATGCCACCAGATCCACCGCCTGCAGCATCAGCCTGCAGTACAAGGAATTCCGATTTTGTCGCATACAAAGGCGATGCCAGAACCGCAAAATACCATGCTACCAACAGCGTCGGCAGAAACACAAAGAAGCCAAGGCGCGTGCCCAACAACACCATCTTGCGACGGCGGCGGCGGGCGATATCACGTTGAATCTCTCCGATTTCCTGCATTCGGCGATCCGCAGGCGCCATTTCGGTCGATGGCAGGTTACTGCCTTCGGGCGCAACGGTTTGGGGCAGCTGCACGTCATCCTCGCGCGGATTTTTCACGATCGACGGCACGGCCAGTTCCAAAGGGCTGGTCCGCTTGAAAGGCTCAATCCCACTCGCGCGCAACAAACGCACCGCATCAAAATCAGAGGTCGGCGCCAGCCCGTGTTTTTGCGCCACGCGGCGCGCCATGCGCAACTGGCGACCTGTCAGACCTTCGCGACGGATGGCATCAATTTCCTGATCGGCTGTAACCTCTTGTGCGGATGACACCATGCCTTCTTGGGCAGGTGCCTCACGGGGGGGCGTTGCTTGTGCCGCTGCTGGGTTCTGTGGTGCACCTGCTTCAGCCGCCGGTTGGCGGCGCGGACGCTGCCCGGCAGGTTGCTGGGGCTGTGGCGGTTGGGCAGGCTGCTGACGCATCTGTTGTGCGTATTCGCGTGCGCCCTGTTCTGGACGCGCCGGACGGGCCTGTTGAGGTTGAACAGGCTGAGGCGCGGCAGCACCAGTCTGCGCCGCAGCTTGTGGGCGTGGTTTGGTCTGGCGCGGTGCGACCTGTGGGGCCGCTTGGCGTGCAGCAGGATTAACTGCCTGCTGCGGCTGTTCCGGTGACGGTTTTGCGCGCAATACATTCTGAACCGGTTCCGCCGGAGCTACAGGGCGTTTTGCCTGCGGGGTCGGCTGCGCCGCGGGCTGTGGCGCCTCACCGGATTGAACGGGGCTGTCTGCGGTTCCGCCACGGCGGATGCGGAACTTCTTAGCCTTGGGTTTCGTAGTCATAGAGCTGTTTCGCTTCTTCCAAGGTGTCAAACATATGCAATTTGCCATTCATAAGAACGGCTGCGGAACGGGCAAACTGTTCCAGAGTTTTTGGCTGGTGCGACACGATAATCACCGTGGTTCGTTCCAGCCGCTCGCGCAGCAGGTCACCTGCCTTGCGGTTAAATTCCACATCAGTGGACCCCGGCATACCTTCGTCGATCAGGTAAATGTCGAAATCCAGCGCCAGCAAAAGCGCAAAAGAAAAGCGCGCGCGCATCCCCGAACTGTAGGTGCCCAGTGGTTGATCGAAATATTCCCCCAGACCACAAAGCCAGCGACAGAAGGCTTCGACATAGTCGGGATCAAGACCGTAAAGGCGCGCAATATAACGGCTGTTTTCCACCGCAGTGTGTTTTGACACGACACCGCCCATGAACCCCAGTGGGAACGACACCCGCGACGTCCGGCGAATGATGCCTTCGTCCGGTTTTTCGAGACCGGCCATCATGTTGATCAGGGTGGTTTTGCCAGTACCGTTTGGTGCCAGAATACCAAGCGACTGCCCCAAATCCACGCGGAACGATCCTTTTTCAAGGATCACCTTGCGCTGGGTGCCGGTCCAAAAGGACTTGCTGACATTTTCGAATTCAAGCATGGGCGGCCTGTAAATTCCTGCTCTTTCAAGGCGGAAAAACGGGTCTGATTAAAACAGACGGTTCTTTGACTAACGGCTAATCCGCGATTTTGATTAGATTATGGCACGGTCAAAGGGGCAAAATTAAGGCCTAATGTTGAAAAACCGACACCAAAGGCATCGGTTTTCCGTGATTGTTTCGCGATTAGCACGATTTAGAGTTCGTGTTTTTCGACTCTTAGCACCTTGCCAGCCACCCAAGACATGATCGCCGCAGCAAAGCTGAACAATGCACCCATCTTGGCTGCATCCTGCACCTCACCAGGGGGGAACGCGACCGCCGCAATAAAGAGCGATACGGTAAAGCCGATGGCGGAAATGCAGCCGATGACAAACAGATCAGGCGTACGCATTCCCTGTGGCAATCCCAATTTCAGCACGTGTGCGCCGATGGCACCAAACAGCAAAACCCCGATGGGTTTACCCACCATAAGGCCCGCCAATACTAGCCAAGTTGGTTCGCCAATGGCTGAAAACTCAACCCCTGCATTCAGCAGACCAAAGAAGAACAAAACCACCTCGACGGGATGTTTCAGCGCATGTTCGATCTGGTTCAACAAGTCGGTCAGGTAGCTTTCGGCCTCGCTAAAGATACCAAAGGCGCGTTCTGCATGGGGGATTGTCGGGACAATCGGCAACAGGCCCAGCGCGGGGTGAATGCCCGCCTTCATGAAGCCATACCAGCTGGCGCAGGCTGCGATCAGATACGGCCAGAAGCCCAGATTTTTACGCATCCAAGTGGAGTTTGGGCGATCCTGATTACCACGGTCCATGCGACGCGGCAGCCAGTTGGCCAACACATAGACCGCAACCGCAGCGCCGACCGACAACAACAGCCACTGCGGCAACAGCTCACCCGACGGGTAGAACACCGCCAGAATAATCAGCCCCGCTGCATCATCGGCAATCGCCAGCAGCAGGAGGAAACGTACCGCGGGATGGCCGCCACCAAAGACCATGCGGCCTACCAGGTAGGAAAACGCGATGTCGGTTGCCGTGGGAATCGCCCAGCCGTTCTTCACCGCCTCATAGGTGTCAGAGCCAAAGATCAGCGCCAGACCCAGATAAACCGAAATCGGACCGACCATGCCGCCAACGGTGGCAAACAGCGGCGTCGCGGCCTTCTTTCCGCGCAGCGATCCGTTTTTTAGCGCCACAGCCTCCCAGACTTCTTTGGCGGCGATGGCAAAGAAGAACGCCATCAGCATATCATTAACCAAATAATGCAGCGTCAGCGTTCGATAACCATGGTGATAGTGCCCTATGGGGGCGTGATCCCAGATCTTGAATTCAACAAAGGCGTGATAGCTGTGTGGGTCGATATTGGCCCAGATCAGGGCAATCACCGCCCCAAAAATCAACAACAGGGAATAGTTGGTGATGAAATTCCAAACGCGGTACATGGTGTCTCCTGCCCTTCGTGCCCGTCAGGCAATACTTTTGTCCTAACGAGATGACAAAGGAGTAGGCCATTCGAATATGCTGAGCAAGTTTTCCCAGATCACCAGATGGTGAATGCAGCGTTTCTCAGGCTAAACCTGTGCGACGGCATTGTGGTCAATTTTGGGCTGCAGAACCTTCGCCACCTGTGCCCGCAACTGAGGGAGCAACTCTTCCTCAAACCACGGATTTTTGCGTATCCAGCCAGTATTACGCCAACTTGGATGCGGCAGAACAAAGACACTCGGCGCATGATCGCGCCAGTTGCGCACCGTCTCTGTCACGCCTGCACGTAGCCCCAGATGCCCCTTGTGCGCATAGCCGCCCACCAGCACAGTCAGCTGCACAGATTGCAATTCCCCCATCACCCTGTCCTGCCAAGTTTGCGCGCAAATCTTGGGGGGCGGCAGATCTGATCCCTTGGCGTCATAACCTGGAAAACAGAATGCCGCCGGAACACAGGCCACCTGTGCCTGATCATAAAATAAATCCCGTCCGATACCCAACCAATCGCGCAGGCGATCACCGGATCGGTCGTCAAAGGGGCGCCCGCTTTCGTGTACGCGCATCCCGGGCGCCTGTCCTGCAATCAGCAGCCGGGCCGTCGGGCGAAACCACGGCACGGGACGGGGGCGATGGGCGGTTTTGGTCAGCGCAAACCGTTCACCGCATAGGCGGCACGCACTGATTTCTTGTTGCAGCGTCTGGGACATTTCCTGCCATCCTCTCTTGCCCTAAGCTGGCGCTCGGGCTACCGCAGAGCAAATCACATTTGCCGGAAGTTCCCAATGACCGACCTGACTGCACTGGATCAAGCCCACGCCGCCATGACTGCCAACGACAGCGATGACGCTGCTCGACTGCGGTTTTATGAGCGCCTAGCCGATAGTGAAATGTTTCTGCTGCTGGCAGCAGAGGCAGAAGGTGATCAGGTCACGCCCGAATTGTTCAACGTGGCCGACAATCAGTTCGTCCTGATTTTTGACCGAGAAGACCGGCTGGCGCAGTTTGTCGGCGGCGAAGCGCCCTACGCGGCACTCTCAGGGCGGATGATTGCCAGTCTGCTAGCAGGGCAAGGTATCGGATTGGGCGTTAATCTGGATGTGGCCCCATCCTCCATCCTGATCCCCGCAGAGGCCGTTGACTGGCTGCACGCCACCTTGGGACAATCGCCTGAGGAGGCAGAGGCACGCATCGAAGAAGTGGGCCGCCCTCTCGGCCTGCCAGAGGCGCTGCTAACTGCGCTGGATGCAAAACTGGCAACAGCCACCGGGTTGGCGCATTCCGCCTATCTGGCCGGCGCGACCTATGAAGGTGGCGCGCGCAATCACCTCTTGGCCTTCATCGACGCGGTGCCGGGATCCGAAGATGCGCTGGCGCAGGCCGTGTCCGAGGCACTGACCTTTTCCGGGATCGAGGCGGGGGCGCTGGACGTCAGCTTCCTACGTGCCTCTGACCCGCTGGCGGCGAAGCTGGCGCAATGGGGTCTGCGCTTTGACCTGCCCCAACCCGAAGAGGTGCAGGAGGTTGGCCTGACTGCCCCCGGCATGGATCCCGAAAAACCGCCGCGTCTGCGGTAACACCGGCAAAACGAAACAGGGCGCCACTGGGGCGCCCTTTTCTTTGGCCATGCTCAGGCGACGATCACACCAGCCCGCGCCCTTTCAACAAGGCCTCAACACCGGGCAGGCGACCGCGGAAGGCAACGTAGAGATCTTCTGCCTCCTGCGAGCCACCGGTGGACAGGATATGCTCCTCCAGCGCCTTGGCACGGTCTGGATCAAAGGCACCGCCAGCCTCTTCAAAGGCGGCGAAGGCATCGGCATCCATCACCTCGGACCACATGTAGCTATAGTAGGCCGAGGAATAGCCGTCACCGGCAAAGACATGGGCAAAATGCGGTGTCGCGTGGCGCATGGCGATCTGTTTCGGCATGCCCAAATCGGCCAGAACCTCTGCCTGCTTGGCCATCGGATCCGCCGCAGCCGCGCCACGGTGGAACGCCAGATCGACAAGGGCAGAGGCGACGTATTCCACCGTCTGGAACCCCTGATCAAAGTTGGCTGCGCCCAGTACCTTTTCCAGCATCGCGGCTGGCATCGCCTCGCCCGTTTCAGCATGGGTGGCAAATTCGGCCAATACCTCAGGCACCTCCAGCCAGTGTTCATAAAGTTGGCTGGGCAGTTCGACGAAATCGCGCGCCACGGATGTGCCGGAAATGCTCTCATAGGTCACGTTGGACAACATCTGATGCAGGGCATGACCGAACTCATGGAACAGCGTGCGCGCGTCGTCATAAGACAGTAGCGCCGGATCACCTTTGGCAAAGTTGCACACGTTGATCACCACCGGTGCCTGCACCTTGGGGAACCGCGCCTGCGCCCGCATTGCCGAACACCACGCGCCGGATCGTTTCGATCCACGGGCGAAGTAATCGCCAATGAAAACCGCCACATGTTCACCGTCACGGGTCACTTCCCACGCGCGGCAATCCTCATGATAGAGCGGCACGTCAAGCGGGGTAAACTCCAACCCGAACAAGCGGGTGGCACAGGCAAATGCCCCCTCGATCATCCGATCCAGTTGCAGATAGGGCTTCAGCTCTGCCTCATCCAGATCATGGTCTGCCTTGCGGCGTTTGGCGGCGTAATAGTGCCAATCCCATGCCTCCAGATCGCCGTTCAGACCGTCGGCGTGCAGCATGTCCTGCAGTACCTTAGCGTCCTCTTCCGCACGCGCTTTGGCAGGGGTCCAGACCGCCTGCAACAGCTCCTCCACCCGCTCCGGGGTTTTGGCCATTTCGGTTTCCAGTTTGTAGCTGGCAAAATCCGCATAACCCAACAGCTGCGCACGCTCCTCACGCAGTTTCAGGATCTCTGCCGCGATGGCGCGGTTGTCGTTGTCATTGCCGTTTGCACCGCGCGAGGTAAAGGCTTGATAAGCCTTTTGGCGCAGATCGCGGCGGGTGGAGAATTGCAAAAACGGCGTGATGATTGACCGGCCGGTGGTGACGACGGGACCGCTTGCGCCCTTCTCCACGCCAGCCGCGCGCATGGCGTTGATGGCGAAATCGGGCAGGCCGTCCAGATCATCCTCGGTCAGTTCCATGAACCAATCGCGTTCATCCGCCAGTAGGTTCTGGGTAAACTGCGTGCCCAACACGGCCAGCCGCGCCTTGATCTCACCCATGCGGGTATCCTCAGTGCCGGTCAGCGCGGCGCCTGCACGCACGAAGCCACGGTGGGTCAGCATCAACACCCGCGCCTGTTCGGGCGTCAGGCCCAGCGTATCACGACGGTCCCAAAGATCGGCAAGGCGGTTAAACAACGCCTTGTTCGACGAGATGGCGGCAAAATGTGCGGCCATTTTGGGGGAGAAGTCACGCTGCAGCGCCTCACGCTCTGGGTTGCTGTCGGCACCTGCGACGGTGAAGAAGACGGACAACACCTTGTCCAGCACCCCGCCCGCGGCCTCCAGCGCCTCAACCGTGTTGGCGAATGTGGGCGCATCAGTGTTGTCAGCAATCGCCTGCACCTCGGCGCTGTGTTCATCAAGCGCCTGCTCAAACGCGGGCGCAAAATCGGCGTCTTTGATGGCGGCGAAAGGGGCGATTTCAAACGGGGTGTCCCAGGTGGACAGCAACGGGTTGGTCATAGAGATCTCCTTTGGCGATCAAGCTATGCCTGCGGTTTGTGATCGTCCAGAGGAGGCGGGGTAAAAAGGATGGGATCGGGGGAAAACCGGACCGCTACGCGATCCGGTCGGGGTAACTCAACCGACGTCTTTACGCCGCAAATGCCGTTCAATGCGGCGCAGGATCAGGGACAGGCCGATGGTCATAGTCAGGTAGATCAGCGCCACAACGTTATAGGTCTCAAAATAGCGGAAATTGCTCGCCGCCGTGACCTTGCCCAGCTGTGTCACATCCAAAACACCCAGCACCGACACCAGCGATGAATCCTTCACCAATGCCACAAAATCATTGCCCAATGGCGGCAGGATCGTGCGGATCGCCTGCGGGAACACCACCAGCCGGAACCGCTGCCAGCGATTGAGCCCCAGCGCCTTCGCCGCCTCGATCTGACCGGTATCAACCGATTGCAGCCCCGCGCGAAACACCTCTGAGATGAAGGCGCTATAGGCGATCATCAGCGCAATAATCGCCCGCCACAGCAGCGGAAAATGCCGCGTGCGGATCCGGTCCAACCCGATGAAATCACCAAGGTAATTGTAAAGTTCCACCAGCGCAGGGGCGAGGGCGAAGGCCACATAAAGGAGCAGCACAATGATTGGAACCCCGCGCACCACCTCCACATAAAACCGGCAGAGCTGGCGGATCACCAACCACTTGGACCCCGCGCCCACAGCCAGCAACAACCCAAGGCCAGAGGCCAGCACAAAGCTGACCAGCGTCACAAACACCGTCAGCTTCACCCCTTTGCTAAGCGTGCCGAGGATCTGCACATAGAGGTCATCACTGACCACCTGCCAGCCGAGGTACGCCCCGATGGCAACAACAGCGACCAGCCACCAGGGGAAGTCTTCTTTGGTCTCGCGGATGGGGCCCATTGCCACCTCACTCAGCAAAAATCCCCGGCGCTGTAACGCACCGGGGATCTGATGTCATGTTACGTCTGGGATTATTGGCCCAGTTTGTATTCGAGGAACCATTTGGTGTTCAGCCCCTCCAGCGTGCCGTCCGCCTCCATCGACGCGATGGCGGCGTTGATCGGCGCCACAAGGTCGGATCCCTTGGGGAAGATGAAGCCAAAATCCTCGGTGCCCAGCGGTTCGCCCACGATCTTCAGCTTGCCTTCCGATGCGGCGACATAGCCATTGGCGGCGGTGCTGTCCGACAGGGCCAGATCCACGTCACCAACGCGCAGCGCCTGAATGGCCGCGCCGAAGGTTTCAAACAGCTTGATACGCGGGTTGGCCTCATCCCCATCCAGAATGTCATAGACGGTGACATAAAACGGCGTGGTGCCCGGCTGCGCGCCTGCCAGCAGATCCGCATCGGCAGCAAAGCCCGCCGCATTGTCAAAGCGATCCTCATCCCCTGCCACAATCATACGCATCTGCGAGGTCAGGTATTTGTCGGAGAAGTCCACCTTTTCCTTGCGATCTTCGCGGATGGTGATGCCGGTCATGCCCAGATCATACTGACCCTCGGAAACCGCAGGGATCATCGCGTCCCAGCTGGTGTTTTCGTAGACAACGGTGATGTTGATGCGCTTGGCGATCTCGGCCATGGCGTCATATTCCCAACCGATCGCCTCGCCGGTTTTGGGGTCGACAAATTGCAGCGGCGGATAGGCGTTTTCGGTCACGACCACCACTTCCTTGCCGCCCAGATCGGGCAGATCGGCGGCCGTCGCGGCGGTGCCGAGGCTAATGGCGGCCATCATCGACAGAGCAAATTTCATGTTACATATCCTTCCTGTTGGGCACCCTACGGCCCATTGATTTGCCAATGGTTCTACCCGACAAATCAGCAGCCTCAAGCACCGGAGTTGCCGCAAACGGGGCAATCGTCGCGTTGCTTCAGCGTAAACTTGCGGGTTTCGCCCCAAAGTGCGTCATAAATCATCATTTCCCCACGCAGCACAGCGCCTGCGCCAGTGATCAGTTTCATCGCCTCAACCGCCATCATGGTGCCGATCACACCCGGCAACGGGGAAATCACCCCCGCCTCGGCGCAGCTGGGCGCCAGACCTTCTGCAGGTGCTTCGGGGAAGATGCACTGATAACACGGACCGCCCTTTTTGGGGTGGAAGACGCTGATCTGCCCCTCCCACTGTGACAGCGCGCCAGAGATCAGCGGTTTACCCTGTTCAACACAAATCCGGTTCGCCAAATAGCGGGTGTCGAAGTTATCGGTGCCATCCAGAACGATGTCATAATCCGCGATCAGATCCGCCGCTGTGTCAGCGTCCAGTCGCCGTTGATAAGGGCGTACAGTCACGAACGGGTTCTGCGCCAGCATGGCGCGTTCGGCGGAAAACACCTTGGGCGTGCCGATGTCAGCGTCGCGGTGGATCACCTGCCGCTGCAGGTTGGAATTGTCGACCACATCATCGTCAATCACCCCTATGGTGCCCACACCTGCCGCCGCCAGATACATCAGCGCGGGCGATCCTAGACCGCCTGCGCCGATCACCAGAACCTTGGCGTTTTTCAGGCGCTTCTGGCCGATGCCGCCGACCTCGCGCATAACGATGTGGCGGGCGTAGCGGTTCAGCTCTGTTTCGGAAAACGTCGGTTTGGGTTTGGCCTCTGCCTCCGGCTCCACCCGCACACGGGCGCGCAGCCAGTTGAGGCCAAGGCGGTACAGCACAATCAGCGCCACGCCGCCCGCCACCAGCAACCACAGCGCCGCCGACCCGCCGGTGGCGATCCGTAGCGGATGGCCCATAGGCAAGGTCAGGTTCAACAGCACAACAGCGGCCCACAACAGGATCGTCAGCATCCAGCGCATCGCCTTTGGCGCGCCCATCAGATGCCCGATCCCCCAGATCACCGCCACCAGTGCCAGAACCAACAACATCGCGTTTACCCCTTACCGGTAGATCCGAACCCGCCCGCGCCGCGCGCGGTGTCGTCCAGATCCTCAACCACGGTGAAATTCGCCATCAGCACAGGGGCCACAATCATCTGCGCAATACGGTCGCCGTGGGCAATGTGGAACGGTTCAGACCCCGCGTTCATCACGATCACGCCCAAGGGGCCGCGATAATCGCTATCAATCGTGCCGGGGCTGTTGGGAAGGGTGATCCCGTGTTTCAGCGCCAAACCGGAGCGGGGACGCAGCTGCACCTCATAACCCGCCGGAATTGCCATGCGCAGCCCCGTCGGCACCAAAGCACGCGCACCGGGCGCAATCTCAATCCCCGCGTTACGCACATCCGGCGCAAGGTTCGCGCGCAGATCCGCACCTGCTGCACCTGCGGTGGCGTAAACCGGCAGGCCCAGATCCTGATCCGCCTCTGGCAGCCAGCTAAATTCGATGGTCACCATAGCGGCCACTCCTTTCAATGTTCTTGAAATACTCAATCAGCCGCGCAATTCATCCGCGATCCGGTCGGCCAGTTGCGCAGCGACCTCATCCTTACCCATGCGCGGCCAATCCTCAGCCCCCGCGTCGGAAATCAGCGTCACCGCGTTTTCGCTGCCGCCCATGATGCCGGTTTCGGGGCTGACGTCATTGGCGACGATCCAATCACAGCCCTTGCGCGCGCGTTTGGCGGTGGCGTGGGCGATCACATCATCGGTTTCAGCGGCAAAGCCGACAACCAACCCCGGACGCCCCTGCCCCATCTGGCTGATGGTTGCCAGAATGTCGGGGTTTTCGGCAAATTCCAGCACCGGCAGCGCGCCGTCCGCCTGTTTCTTAATCTTCGACCCAGACGCGGAGGCAACACGCCAATCCGCCACGGCAGCGGCAAAGACTGCCGCATCCACCGGCAGGGCCGATGCAACGGCGGCCAGCATATCCTTGGCACTCTCAACCTTATGCAGTTCAACACCTTTCGGTGGGTCCACATCCGCCGGACCAGTGACAAAAATCACATCCGCCCCCAGTGCGACCAACGCCTGCGCGATGGCTGTGCCCTGCGCGCCAGAGGATCGGTTGGCGATGTAGCGCACCGGATCAATCGGTTCATGCGTTGGACCAGAGGTGACAAGGATGCGTTTGCCGCTGAGCGGGCCATCCTTCAGGGCGACACCAATCGCCTCCAGAATGTCGGCAGGTTCCACCATGCGACCGGGGCCATATTCACCGCAGGCCATGTCACCCTCATCCGGCCCCAGTACGGTGATACCGTCCTGCTGCAACAGCGCCAGATTGCGTTGCGTCGCGGGGTGTTCCCACATCCGCACATTCATCGCGGGCGCAATCATCACCGGCGTATCGGTCGCCAGCAGCAAGGTCGAGGCCAGATCGTTTGCCATGCCCTGCGCCATCTTCGCCATCAGGTCCGCCGTTGCCGGTGCAACCACCACCAGATCCGCGACGCGGGACAGTTGGATATGGCCCATCTCTGCCTCATCGGTCAGATCAAAGAGGTCAGTGTAAACCTTTTCTCCCGCCAGCGAACCGATGGTCAGCGGGGTCACGAACTGTTCTGCCGCTTTGGTCAGAACGGGCGTCACGCTGGCGCCCTGTTCGCGCAGACGGCGGATCAGCTCCGGAATTTTGAAGGCCGCGATGCCGCCACCGATGATCAAGAGAATACGTTTACCCTGCAGCATCCAAGCCCCCGCAAAAATCTGGCCCAGATCGCGGCCAAAACTGTGGCGGACAGTAAGCCGCCCCGCCTGCGAGGACAAGGGCGGCGGCTGTCAGGCCAGCAGTTACCGAAAGACGTCACAAGGATCGCCCCGTTCCACGCCCGCACTGTCTAGGATCAGATCAAAGACGCCGTCCGGCGCCCGCCCATCCTCTGACTGGCCCAGCGCCAGCACAGTGACCGCAGGGTCCGCCGCGCGGATCAGTGCGGTTGCGCCCCAATCCGCACGCGCGTGCCCGTTGCCGGTGATCACGGCAACCGGCCCGCCAGTGTCCACCAGCGCCTGCAACGCAGCGCGCGCCAGATGGGCATCGCGCAGCCGCTGTATCGCCACCATCGGTGCCAACTGATCACGCGGCACCGCCTGACAATGGGCTGCGAACTGCAGATCAAGACGCGCCTGCATCTGATCTTCTGGCACGTCACGGTCCAGACCATAGGCTGGTGCCAGCGGGCCAAAACTATCGGCAATTCCATTTGCAAAAGCGGCCCGCGCCACATCGCGCGACACACCTGCACCGTAAAGCACCGCATCGGGCGCGGCGGCAAAGATCGGTGCATAGATCGCAAAATCCGGCCAGCCGCTATTGGCCCAATCCAGCGCCGCCGCCAATGTCTGCGCATTACGGGCCTCCACACCCTCTGCCGCCGTAACCTGCTCTGGTGTCAGCATCTCAAACACCAGCGCAGCAGGCTCCATCGCGGCAACCACGCGGGCCTGTTGCAGATGGTGGGCGGGGTTATCATGCACCTCTCCCAGCACGGCAATATCGGTATCGTTAAAAATGGAAATCGCCGCGCCCTCGGCAGAGAGGGGCGGCGCGATGAACAAGCTGGCGGCTAGGCTGGCAAACAGGGGGCGCAGCGCCCCCCAAGGTCGGGTTGTGATGAGCTTCTTCATACCAGAAGCTCATGCACCTCTTGGCTTTCTGCTTCAAGCTGGCGACGCATTTTTTTCAGCGCCGCCGCTTCCAACTGACGCACGCGCTCTTTGGATAGGCCCAGTTCGGTCCCCAGAGATTCCAGCGTACGCGCGGGTTCGCGGAGTTTGCGTTCGCGGATGATGAACTGTTCACGATCATTCAAACGCGACACCGCATCGGTCAACCAAGCCCGCAGTGCCTTGCGGTCATGATCTTCCTCAACCAGCTCAGCCGCCTGCGTGCTGTCATCTTCCAGCGTGTCGATCCATTCGCGCCCCTCATCCTCCACGCTTTGCGTCGCGTTGAGGGAGAAGTCGCTGCCCGACAGACGGCCTTCCATCATTTCCACATCATGCAGCGGGACGCCGATTTCCATCGAAATCGCCTGACGCATCTGGTGACGGTCCAGCTCTTCGCCGCGCGACAATGCCTCCCGCTCCAGCCGTGCCTGAACGCGGCGCATATTGAAGAACAAGGATTTTTGCGACGAGGTGGAGCCGGTGCGCACCATCGACCAGTTGCGCATCACGTAGTCCTGAATGGACGCTTTGATCCACCAGACCGCATAGGTCGAAAAGCGCACCCCACGGTCGGGGTCAAATTTATCCGCGGCCTTCATCAGGCCCAGACCCGCCTCTTGGATCAGGTCATTCATCGGCGCGCCGTAGCGTTTGAATTTCGAAGCCATGGAAATGGCCAGCCGCATGTAGGCATTGATCAGACGATGCAGCGCCTCTTCGTCACGTTCGTCACGCCATGCGTAGGCCAATTGGCGTTCTGTTTCGGCGTCCAGCAGTTCGGCTTTCATAGCCCTGCGCGACAGTGACATGTCTTTGGGTGAGTCTAGTGCCATAGCATTACCCCCAAGGTTTGCTGCGCACATCAATTGCCGTGCGCCTTGTTATGTTAGCTTCAAGAATGCTACGCAGCGCAAACCACGTTGGATCACAAAGAGGTGTCGGTAAATGAGTGCAGGGGTAACTTTGGTTCTAGGCGGCGCCGCATCCGGAAAATCGGTTTTTGCGGAAAACCTCGTAATCTCAAGTGGATATGATCGCATCTATCTGGCCACCTCGCAGGCCTGGGATGATGAGATGAAAGCGAAAATCAAAAAACACATCGCCCAGCGCGGCAAGGGCTGGACCACGGTTGAGGCCCCGCTGGATCTGGCCCCGGTGCTGGAAAACGTGAAGAAAAAACAGATTGTGCTGTTGGATTGCGCCACCATGTGGCTGACCAATCACCTGCTGGCCGATCACGATCTGGCAGAGCAGAGCGCGCAGTTGATCAAAGCAATCAAGGCCTGCAAAGGCAAGGTGGTCATCGTCAGCAATGAGGTGGGCCTGTCCGTGGTACCGGAAAACGCATTGGCACGCCGGTTTCGAGAGGCGCAGGGCACCTTGAACCAGCAGATCGCGGCAGAGGCGGACACTGTTGTGGCCGTCATGGCCGGTCTGCCGATGGTGCTGAAGGGATCGCTGGAGGAGGCGAAGGCATGAGCCGTTTTTTCTGGGTACGTCACGGGCCAACGCATGCGAAATCGATGGTTGGCTGGTCAGATCTGCCCGCGGACCTTTCGGACAGCGCGCTGGTTGGGCGGGTGGCGGATCATCTGCCAGAGGGTGCGCTGGTCATCTCCTCCGACCTGGTCCGTGCGCGCGATACGGCGACGGCGGTTCAGGGCGGACGCACGCGGCTCGACCACGATCAGGGCCTGCGCGAAATACACTTTGGCGACTGGGAATTGCAGCGCTTTGATGAGGTGGCGGATCAGGGCCATATCCGACAATTCTGGGAACAGCCCGGCGATATCGCCCCCCCCAATGGCGAAAGCTGGAACCAGCTGACCGCACGGGTGAACGGAGTGGTGGATCGCCTGATCGCCGAACATCCGGGACGCGATATCGTGGCCGTGGCCCATTTCGGCGCGATCCTTACACAGGTACAACGCGCCCTGCAGGTCGATGCCTACACCGCCTTTGGGCATAAGATCGACAATTTATCCGTGACCGAATTGCACTGGGACGGGGCGCGCTGGCATGCGGCGGGTATCAACCAACTGCCCTGAGCGCCCCTACAGGAGTCAGTTTGTCGGCGCAGCAGCCACAAAGGTGCTGCCTGCCCCCAACGCCACCTGCAAAGCCACGTAGTTCAAGGCACGCTGGCGACGATTTTGCGCCAGGTTCGCCTCGGCGTCCAGTTTGTTACGTTGCAAACGCACGAAATCCAGAACCGACAGTTCCTGCACCCGCAGCAAATCACGCGATAATGTGACTGCCTCGCTGTTCAGCTTGACCGCCTGAGACGCGGACCCGACCGCATTTTGCAGCTTTCGCTGCGCAACCAACAACGTTTCAACCTCTTCCATTGCAACCAGCACCCGCGATTTCCATTCAAGGAATGCCGCCTCAACACGCTTGTGTCGCGCTGCCACGCGCGCTTTGTTTGCGCCTTGATTAAAAATTGGCAGGGTCAGCCCCAGAATAGAGATCCCGCTGCTATTCGGGCTGACACCGCGACGCCCAAGGATCGTGCCGGTCAGATCCAGCGATGGGTAACGATCCGCTTCTGCGACATTCAGTTCTGCCACAGCCAAACGATAGCCGCTTTGGGCACTCCGGACGTCCGGGCGATTGATCAACAGATCTGCCGGAACACCGGATGCGGCACGAAAACGCGGATAAGGTTGACCGCGATAGTTCAGGTTCACCTCGTCGACACCCGCCACCTTGCCCAACAAGGTGGCAATGCGGTTTTTCTGGCGTTCCACCTCAACCAAAAGGACAGAGATTTCAGCACGGGTTTCTGAAATTTCAGCACTGGGCTGAAGGGTTTCAAGCCGCGTGACCGCGCCTTCGCGCTCTAATCGTTCCAGATCGGTCGCGGTTTGCTGCCAGGATTTCAGTTCCTGATATTTGAGATTCAGGCGCTTTTGCACAAACCGCAGATCGATATAGGCCGAAGTGAGATTGGACAGCAGCAACAGCTGCGCCGCATTGCGTTCGTCCTGCGCAATTTGCGCCCGCGCGCGCGCCGCCTCTGTGCGATAGCGTTGCGATCCGATCAAAGTTGCGCGCCCCGTCAATGTTCCGGTGCGACGATCCCCACCCAGCGCACTGTCAGCAACCTGCGTTTCCAGACGCCCAGTGATGTCTATCGCTGGTCCCGCAGTCAGGATCAGTTCATCTGCTTCTTCAACCCGCAGACGCGCCTGCGCCAATTGTAAATTGTCCCGCAACGCCATCGTCACCAGCCGATCCAGCGTCGGGTCGCGGAAATTGCGCCACCAGCTGGTCTGCGTCGAGACCTTTTTAACGGCCTTCTTCGCCTCCGGCGCAGAAAACGTCTCAGGTAGGGGCGTTTTAGGTTCGCTGTATTGCGTTACCTCTCCGCACCCCGTCAAAGCCAATCCAAACACGGCACTTAGCCAAAAATTGCGGTCATAGATGATCCCCATTTTAAATCTCCTTCCCTCACCAGATGCTTGTGTGTTGTCTGACCCCACGACCAAGCCGTACCCGAAGGCACCGCAATAGCGCGGGGCGGGCACAACTGCGCCCGATCTATCGTTGCTGGATTCAGTCGGTTGAGTGTGCGTCAGGCCATGCGGCCTGCATCACACGGGGAAATCGTGTCGACGCACGAGATCCCAAATGTCGATATTCAATTGCTGCAATCGTGCGATGCTTTCATCAATGTTCGCCGCCTGCCCTTCGGTGAGGGGTTCTGTTTTGCCCACCCGGATGTCTTTGCGGCGATCTTGAATGCGCATCATAATCGTTTGCAGCCGCCCTTCTTCGGGATCAAACGAATAAATGCAGTGGTTATATTTGTTGCGCAGCGCCCCCTCGCGGGTCAGCCGCCCCGTCAATGCCAGGATATCGTCGCGCACATCTTCGGCGGTACCTGCCATCTTGGCCAGACGCTGCACCAGATCCACACGGGCGCGGGTTGTGCTGAGGGTCAAGAAAATCACCACAGCCACATCTTTTTCAACCCGGGCAAGCCCCGCGATCAAGTGGATCAGCAGACTTTCTGTATTGGTCCACGTGTAGTTCAACCGCCCAACACGCTGCAGGACATCATCCAACACATCCTGTTGTGCCATTGCAGCGGTATCAGGCGACGCGGCGTTCATCCCCTCAGGCCTTGCCGGGAGGATGGGTTTCAACGAACTTCATCGCCGCTGCGGTGCGGTTACTAACCTTTAACTTGGTGATGATGTGATGAATGTGCAGTTTGACCGTGTGTTCAGACACCTTCAACTTGGCGGCGATCTGTTTGTTTTGCAGCCCATTCACCACCTCGTGCATCACCGCGATTTCGCGCGATGTCAGTAGCTCTTTGCAGTCTTCTTCCCCGACAGGGGTAGGTTCCACAGCCGCATCAGTCGCTGTGTCAACGACAGTCGCCTGCACCGCACGGGGGTAATGTGTTCCCCCACTTAGAAACAAGCGCAACACCGCCAGCCAAATATCGATGCTTTGGTTCATTGGCAAAAAACCCTGAACCTCGGGCACGTCTTTGATCTGTGCTGCGACGGCCTGAGCTTCGGCTGCACTCCAATACGCGATCACCAGACTGGGGGCCTGTTGGCCTGGGAATTCGGCAGCGTCTATAGCCGCCAGGCGCCGCACCTCATCAGGCATGGCTTCGCACACCCCGGCGTCCAAAACGACGACACGCACCGGCATGTTCATCTGCCCCAAGGCGTTTAAAAAATCCCCTATGCTGTTGTGTCGCAAGGGCAGCGTGCCCTCGATTTCGTCTTCAAGAATGCGCAAAACGGTTTGGGTAAAACTTTTTTGCGGTCCGATAAAAATGGCAAAGTCGCTAGCCGTTTCGGATGCCTGAAATTTACTGGCATCCAAAGCCAACGGTGCCACAGCTTCAATGCTAGGCATTCGTCCCTCCACTTTGGATGTAGCGCCAAGTTTCTTCCCACTCCCATTACGAAAGAAAACGCTACGCCGCTCTTTGTCAGAGCGATCCCTAAACCCCTCAGTGCTCGAAATACAAAAGACGCCTCGCGGCCAATAAAACGATGACCGTTTATTTTTAAATAACCGTCAAATGGTATTGCGCGTGTTGTTCAAGCGTCAATAAACCGAACGGTTAGGATTTTATCCACAGATTATCCCCTTCGCGTCATAGTATTATGTCAATTAAATTAGATTCTGACAATATGACTAATGCAGACTTGCCGCCTTTGACACATGCGAGAGGCGCACAAAATCAATTAATTCGTTGTTTATAAAATATATTTTTTGCCTAAATTTTAGCCAAAAAGATTAACACCCAATGTTCAGCTTACCCGAGCGCCACAAATTACGCAGGCTTTTGAGGGTCTGACGCAGCAGACACTGCACGGGCATTGACGTTGTCTCTCGAGGGAATTCAGCCGCCATCGAACGCACAACAGCCCCCTGCTGCATCAGATCAGACCGCCACACGAAACGGAGGAGTTGGCGCGGTCTGCACCCCCTGGTCACGTGTCGCTTTTTTGGATTCAGTCATGCGACGGCGGGTCAGGATTTTTCATCACAACAGCGGTTCGGCAATGGTCACTTTGGAATGAATGGTGATCGACCGTACCTATTAAAGGGAGAAATATTATGCCTGGTAATCGTCATCACCATCTGTTCGGCCTTCAGGGCCAGCTGCAAGGTCAGGGCCAAATGCAAGGTCAGGGTCAACACCAGGGTCAAGGCCAGCATCAAGGTCAGGGCCAAGGTCAACATCAGGGCCAGCACAGCGAAAACCTGAACCTGAACGGCAATGGCAACATGAACGGCAACGGGAACCTGAATGGTAACGGAAACCATAACGGGAACGAAAACGGAAACGGCAACGAAAACCACAACACCAACCACAACACCACCAGTTCCGACGCAATCAGTGCCGGTCTGGGTATGGGCGTTGGTGCGGGGCTGGGCCACGCTCATGCCGGTGCCAACTCTGACTCTGGCTCCCACTCCGGTTCCGAGGCGTCATCATCCGCATCCACCAGCAACCACACCGACGTCGGTGTCAGCGTTGCGGTTGACCTGACCGACTGGGAACCCACCGACGACGACTTTGCCGACTTTGATCTGCACAACTCGGCCGTGGGCGACATCACAATGGCCGACGGGGACATGAACACCGACATCGGTGGCAACATGTCGCTGGACGGCGCCCTGAACAACGCGCTGGACGGCGCAGGTAACGACACTGGCGTTATCAACGCAATGTCCAACTCGCTGCAGGATAACGACAACCTGGAAGGTGCGTCGGTCAGCAATGGCGGGTCGTACACAGCCACGATGACCGCACATGGCGGATCCGCTGATTCCGAAGAAGGGATCGACAACGAAGCCGACGGCGGATCGGCCGGCAGCGCCTATTCCGATGGCGGCAAAGGCTCCACCGGAAACGCAAACGGCGGCCATTCCATCGCGCTGGGTGGCAAACACTACGGCAATGATGGCGGCAAGTCCGAAGGCGACGACGGCGGCGACAGCGGCAACGCAGGCGCTATTGCAGTTGGCCTTGGCGGTCTGGGCCTTGGCCTTGGCGGATCGGCTGACGGCGGCACAACGGGTGCTGGTGGCGCAGGCGGTGCCGGTGGCACAGGCGGCGCTGGTGGCAGCGGCGGAAACGGCGGAAATGCTGGTAGCGCAGGCGGCATCGGTGCAGCGCAAGGTGGCGACTCTGGCGCCCTTGGTGCTGGTGCCGGTGGAGACGCAGGTGCGATTGGTGCAGGCGCTGGCGGTGACGCAGGCGCAGTAGGCGCCGGCCTCGGCGGCGGTCTGGGTCTCCTCCCGATTGGTACTGGTATGGGCGTTGGTGATGCAGATGCCGGCAACGGCAATGGCACCGCTGGCGCAACCGCAGGTGCTGGTACAGGCACCGCAGGTGCCAACGCCGGTAACGCTGGCGGCTACGGTCTGGGCAACAGCCAGTCCGGTGGCAATGACGCCGACGGTGCAGCCGGTGGCGCAGGTGCCGCAGGTGGTGCGGGTGCCGGATCTGGCACCGCAGACGGAGGTATGGCCGGCGGCATGGGCATGGGTATGGGCATGGGCGGTGGTACCGCTGGTGCAGCAACCGGTGCCGGTGGCGCAGGTGGTGCTGGCGGTGACGCAGGCGCCTCGGGCGGCGTTGCAGGCGGTGCAGTTGGCTACGGCGGACATGCAACCATCTGGGGCGGCAACGGCGGCGCAAGCGGCGGCTCTTCGGCCGACGGCGGTGCTGGTGGCCAAACCGGTGGATCGTGGGGTTCGTATAACGGCGACGATGGCTTCGTGAACGGCTATTCGACCTCGTCTGCGGATGCCGCGCTGGATAACGCAGCCTTCAACCAGAACATCGTGCAAGGCGCGAATGTGCTGGGCAACACGGTCGACATGACCGTTGTGGGCGGCGGCTACTCTTCCACCCTGATTGGCGACGACGACCTATCGTAACCCTTGCGATAAACCTGATCTGCCCGGCCCCATAGGTCGGGCAGATCCAACAAGAAACGAACCCGAGCAGCCTGACGCACTGAACACAGGTATCCGAGGGTCATTCTCATGCTAGACGACAAGACAGACATTATCGCCCATTTCATTGGCATTTTTGAACTGAACACCGAAGTAGCCCGCCTGAAGATCCAATATCAGGAAGTGGCAGCCCGCATTGCGGCGGAAACAGATCTGGGTCAGCTCCTCAATGTTACGGTCAACATGACCAGCAACTACGGCCTGAACGGATTTCTGGCCGATCTAAAATGGCCGCTGTCCCTTATTTCTGTGCCGGTCAGCAACTTTTCCATTCTTGTGCCCAGCGCTGTGGGATTTGCCAATTTTGCGGCGCCCGGTTTTTTCACCAATGACTATTTCGCCAGCCCGCTGAACAATCCGGGGTCACCACTCACGCAGACAACTTTCATCATTCCAACACCGTCTCAACTGGCCAGTGTCACCGTTCAACACAACACGCTAGAAGACATGGATATCCTCTCGACCTTCGAGGGCGAGGCCCAGTTCGTGGATGCACTGACCTACAATGGGGGGCTCGGCTATCTGCAAACCGTTGCAGGTGCGCTGCAACCACTAACCGCCCCCGCACCTGCCACATCAGAAGAGGCGATGATCGACGACGCGCAGGCCCTATCAACAGGCGTGCGTGCCCTACACGAAGGTGGTGAAACGACTGCCCCTACTGGGGCCACCCTGCATGTTGCGTTCAGCGCAGACACCGATGGCATCACCCTAAACGGCAACACTGCGGACGAGATGCCGGAGATTTCCGCCCTGAGCCACCGTTTTGCGGCTGAGGACGAAGATACCGCAGACGTCCCCCCGCCCACTGATGAAGAGAACAACGCCGCCAAAACGGCAGAGGGCGACAGTATTGATGAAACGACGCTAGATCCTGATATTCATGAGGTCGCAACTGGCGGCAATGTGTTGCTAAACGAAGGCTACATCGGCACCGATATGCTGGACGCGCCTGTCATCGTTGCCATGGGCCAGGCCATTGATCTGGACATCATCAGCCAGGTGAACGTCTGGAGTGACGCTGACATGATCAATGGCGCCGCCGCTGCAAATGCCGCAACGGGGACGCAGGCGTTTAACGCCGCCCATTTTGACGCTGTCGCCAATCCGGCCTTTGACCCACTTGCAGAAGGTGAAGAGCCCGGCGACGGCCCGCAGAACGTGGCGATTGTCACGCTCGAAGGGAATTTCGTAAACTACAACTACGTTCAACAGTTCAACTTTGCCAATGACGGTGACGTTCTGAGCGTCGGCTTTTCTGCGCAGGGCAGCGTCATTCAGACCGGCGACAACACCCTAGTCAATTCCACCTCAATTCTGGGTTTAGGCTTTCACTACGACCTGATCATCGCCGATGGAGACATAGTCGACGTATCGTTCCTATCGCAAACCAATGTTTTGCTGGACAGCGACACGGTCCATTATGGCGCGGGTTACCAAGGTGGGATCAGCACCGCTGACAATTTGATGCTGAACTGGGCGACAATTCGCGATGTCGGCATTGACCAACATCACGATATGCACGCCGGATATGGCGCCATCGGACAATCATTCGCGAATGGTGACACCGAATTGGCGGCAGCGCTAGAGGATCCGGTTTTTGGCGACGTGGGCCTGCTACGGGTGCTGCATATTCAGGGCAGCCTGATCAACATGCAGGTTCTGCAGCAAACCAATGTTCTAGGCGACGGGGATCAAGTGGAGTTCGCCACCCAAACATTGCAATCCGCCACAGGTGCCAATGTGTCTGTGACCACCGGACAGAACGAATTGCTTAATATGGCTGTCATCACCGATGCCGGCCTTGATTCAACCATTTACACCAGCGAAGGCGCCTACACCGACGCCTTCCTGCATCAAGCGGAATTTGTCACCGACGAAGATCCGCTTGCTCTGGCAGCGACGGACACGCTGACCGGAGAAGCCTTCCTGTTTCTGGCAGATGGTCTGCTGGATCAGGACACAGGTGAGGACGCAGGCATTCCTGCCCCAGCCCCGTCAGAGGTTGCTGTGGACGTGATGGAGACCGTTCTCGCCTGATCATTTTAGGGGGGAAGTACTTTGAAGGATTATTCTACAAACTCAACTGGCGCGCCTGAGGGCGCATCACAATCCAACACGCGATCTGGCGGCACCGGCAAACGCCCACGCAAGACGCAGCCCACACTGGATGCCGAAACGATTGAATCACGGCCCTTTCAGCGTGAGGTAAACAAACGGCTAGGCAATGGCGGCAAAGGGGGATCTGCCACGCCGATGAAACCTGCGCGCGGCAATGGCGGCGGCGGCAATAGTGGCTTTCACACCCGCCTTGGTCCCAATGATTTCTCACAAGGGTTGGATCGCGGACTGAAAGCAATCCGCAAGAACCTGTTGCTGGTGATCACCTTTACCTGCGCCACCAACCTCTTGATCCTCGCTATTCCGGTCTATCTGTTCCAGATTTCGGACCGCGTGCTGACCAGCCGGTCGCTGGACACGCTGATCATGCTGACAGCTGTGATCATTGGTGCCGTGCTGTTACAGGCGGTGCTGGACGCGATCCGGCGTTTCGTTTTGATGCGCACGGCGGTCGAGGTGGCGGCGCAACTGGGCAACCCGATCCTTAGCGCGGCAGCGCGGGCATCGCTCAACAGCAACGGACGGGAATATCAAACGCTGGGTGACTTGCAGCAGTTACGCTCGTTCCTTGTATCCGGCACATTGCTGTCGTTTCTGGATGTGCCCTTCACCCCGTTTTTCCTGCTGGCGATCTATCTGGTGCACCCGCAACTGGGGATGATCGTGATCATCACCGCGCTACTCTTGTTTGTCATCGCGATGATCAACCAGCGTCTGACCTCGCGCAGTTTCGCCGAGGCAAACCAGCACCAATCCCGCGCCAACCTACATCTGGATTCCATGTCCCGTAACAGCCAGATCATCAACGCGCTGGCCATGATCCCCGAGGCCGTGAACATCTGGGGCCAAGACACCGCGCGGTCGCTGAAATCACAAGTGAAGGCGCAGGACCGCAACATCATCACCGCCGCCTGTTCCCGCGCCGTGCGCCTGCTGACGCAGATCGCCATTCTGGGCTGGGGCGCGTCGCTGGCCATCAATGGCGAAATTACTGGCGGTATGGTCATTGCGGCGTCGATCATCGCGGGCCGTGCTTTGGCCCCGGTGGAAGGCGCGATTGAGGGCTGGAATCACTTCCTGCTATCGCGCGCGGCCTATGGTCGGATCGCCACGCTGCTGCGCAGCTCGCCCTTGAACAAAGACCGGCTGATCCTGCCTAATCCTGAGGGCCGGCTGGACGTCGAACGTCTGCTTTACGTGCCGCAGGGCACCAAACGGGTGGTACTGAACGGGCTAAACTTCACCCTCGCCCCCGGTGAATCCCTTGCGGTGATCGGCAATTCCGGCGCGGGCAAGACCACGCTGGGCAAGATGCTGGTAGGGTCGATCCTGCCGACATCTGGCGCGGTGCGGTTGGACCTGATGGACCTGCGTAATTGGGATCAGCGTCAGCTGGGCACCAATGTCGGCTATCTGCCACAGGACGTGCAACTGTTCCCCGGCACCATCAAACAGAACATCGCCCGCATGCGTGCCGATGCCACCGACGATCAGATCCACACCGCCGCCGTTCTGGCCAATGTGCATGAAATGATTGCCAGTTTCCCACAGGGCTATGAAACCATGGTCGCCGCAGATGGTGCGCCGCTGTCGGGCGGTCAAAAACAACGCATCGCGCTGGCGCGTGCCTTCTTTGGGGAACCGCGGTTGGTGGTTCTGGATGAACCGAACTCCAACCTCGACACCGCAGGGGACGCGGCCTTGGCCCGCGCGCTGGCCCATGCCAAGGCCCATGACATGACCATCGTGGTGATCACCCAGAAACCATCGCTTCTGGGATCGGTGGACAAGATCATGCTGATGGCCGAGGGCAACATCGCCCTCTTCGGCACCCGCGATCGGGTGATGGCACAGCTGGAACAGCGCCGTCGTAGCGCCCAGCAACAACACCCGCAGGCACCTGCCCCGCAGCAGAACCCCAACCTCAACGGCCCAGCGCCAGCATAAGGAGCGGTAGATCATGACACTTATCCATCCCCCGATTGACGAACCGCAGGCACAGGAATGGTATTCAGAATTGCCCCGTCAGGTCTGGCGCATTGGACTGGTTGACCTGTTGCTGATGTTTGGTTGTCTGGGCGGTTTTGGCTACTGGGCCTTTACCGCGCCACTGGCCGCCGCTGTCGTGTCGCAGGGCAGCTTTGTCGCCACCGGCCGCAACAAGATCGTGCAGCATTTTGAAGGCGGCATCATCGACGAAATCATCGTAACCGAGGGTGATCGTGTGAACGCGGGCGACCGCCTGATCACGCTGGACACCACCGCATCAGAAACCAAGCTGAAAGAGCTGGAACTGCGCGCCGCGCGCCTGCAGGCCATGGTCGCACGGTTTCATGCAGAATATTCCGGCGCCGAAGAGCTGCAGTTTTCACCAGTCCTACTGACGAAGGCTGTGCAAAACACAGATCTGTCGCAGATCTTGGACAGCCAATGGCAGAGCTTTGCCCTGTCGCGCGACAAGGTGCGTAACGAATTGAGCCTGCTAGAGGCCAATATCACCGCCCAAGAGCTGCGCCAGCTTGGCTATTCGGAGCAAAGGAACTCGGTCCAGTCACAGATCGCCCTGCTGGAAGAGGATTTTGAGGCCAAGACGCGCCTGTTTGAAAACGGGCTGACCCGCAAAACCGAAATCAACTCCCTGCGCCGGTCGATTGTCGACGCCACCGGCCAGATCGCCCGCCTATCGGCCGAAATCGGTGAAAGCGATGCCATGATGGAGAAGTACCGCCGTCAGGTGGTGCAGACCGAACACGCCTATAAAGAGGCCGCATTGGATGAGTTGAACGCCGCTCAGGCTGAACTGGACAGTATCAACGAACAGATCCTACAGGCCCAAGACGTGCTGCGGCGGACAGAAATTGTGGCGCCGGTTTCTGGCACCGTGGTGCGGATGCATTACCACACGCCGGGCGGCGTCATCAAAGGCGGCAAAGAGATTGCCGAAATTATTCCGCAGGACGCACCGCTGATTATCGAAACCCTGATCCCGCGCAATGACATCGACAGTGTTCAGCTGGGCCAACACGCATTCATCCGCCTTTCGGCCCTAAACCAACGCACGACGCCAGTGCTGGATGGGGAGGTGATCTATGTCTCGGCCGATTCAATCCACAACACAAGCGATGCCAACAACCCCGAGGTTTACATCGCCCGCGTTAACCTAACCACCGACAGCCTGACTCAGTTTCCCGGCTTTGCCCCGACACCAGGCATGCCTGCAGAGATCCTGATCGCAACGCAAGAAAGGACGTTCTTTCAATATCTGACCAAACCGATTGTAGATTCCATGTCGCGCGCCTTCCGCGAGGACTGATCGATCAGTGCGTCCCCCCGCACCGATCAGCCGCATCAATCAGCCGCTGTGATCTCTCCCGATCACAAATGATCATTTCACATGCTGCCCCGTCGGCCTTAGCCTGTCTCCAAGACGACAACAGGGAACGCATATGACCTATAACCTGATCATTGGGGACCGTAGCTTTTCCAGCTGGTCCCTGCGCGGCTGGCTGATGCTGGAAAAATTCGGCCTCGATTTCCGCACCACCGACCTCAGCCTTTATGATGGCAGCTACCGCGCGGTTTTGGCACCGATGGCGCCTGCGAAACTGCTGCCCGTTCTGGTTTGCCCAGATGGCACCGTTATGGGCGAAACCATGGCCATCGCCGAAGAGTTGAACAGCCGTCACCCTGAGGCAGGCATGTGGCCCAGCGATCCGCAGGCCCGCGCCTTTGCACGTTGGATTTCGGCCGAGATGTGCGCAGGTTTCATGGGGCTACGCAGTGCCTGCCCGATGCAGCTATTGCATCAATACGTGGATTTCCCCGTCAGCGACGACTTCAAGGATGATCTGGACCGCGTGCAGGATCTGTGGACCCGCGCGCGCAAGCGGTTCGGCGCGGATGGCCCGTGGCTGTTTGGGCAGTACAGTCTGGCAGATGCGTTTTTCGCCCCTGTCGCCGCACGGATTGCAGGTCATGGTCTGCCAGTGGGTGAAGTTGCTACAGACTATGTAGCAACCGTACTGGCAGACCCCAGTTTCCGCCGCTGGCGCGCACTAGGGCTGACCAAATCCTACGATCCCGTGCCCTATGCGATGGATCACCCGACACGGGCATGGCCCGGCCCGAAACCGCTGGCGGCACAGGCGGTAGAAGGCACTGATGCGGTGAACAAAGCCTGCCCCTATTCTGGTGACGCAATCACCCATTGCCTGACACTGAACGGCGTCACCTATGGGTTCTGCAATGAGACCTGCCGCGACAAAACTGTTGCCGACCCAGAAGCTTGGCCCGCCTTTATGGCGTTGGTGGCAAAGCACAGTTAACGCCGTTACCGAGGCGTTAACGCCTCGGTAACCCCTTCTGCGCTATCCTGCGGCAAAGCAAACCGCAGAAGGGGTCGCCATGGTCGCGCGCGCCTATACTGTGGCCTTTGAGGGGGTCACTGCCAGACAGGTCGAGGTGCAATGCGCCCTGTCACCGGGCCTACCGGGGTTTTCCATCGTTGGTCTGCCAGACAAGGCTGTATCAGAGGCACGCGATCGCCTGCGGGCCGCCTTTTCGGCGCTAGCCATCGCGCTGCCGTCCAAGAAAATCACCATCAACCTATCGCCTGCAGATCTGCCCAAAGAGGGCAGTCATTTCGACCTGCCAATCGCAGTCGCCTTGCTGGCAGCACTGGACATCATTCCACCTGATGCGGCGGAAGCGGTGACCGCCTTGGGCGAATTGTCACTTGATGGCAAATTGATGCCTGTCATCGGCGCCCTGCCCGCTGCCATGGGCGCCGCCGAAGAAGACCGCGCCCTACTTTGCCCCGCCGCATCAGGGGCGGAGGCCGCTTGGGTTGGCGCTTGTCAGGTGATCGCCGCACCAACGCTGGCAGATGTCGTGCGCCACTTCACCGGCCAGTCGCCGCTGCCGCCTGCCACACCGGGGGAGGTGACAGCGCCCGCGCATCACCGATGTCTACGCGATGTGAAGGGACAAGAACGCGCCAAACGCGCGCTGGAAATCGCCGCAGCGGGCCGTCATCATCTGCTGATGACAGGTCCGCCCGGATCGGGAAAGTCTATGTTGGCCGCCCGCCTACCCGGCATCCTCCCCCCCTTGGAACCGGCAGAGGCGCTACAAACCTCGATGATACATTCCCTTTCTGGGCTACTAAGCGAGGGCGGCATTTCCCGTGAACGCCCGTTCCGTGAACCGCATCACACCGCTTCAATGGCCGCCATCGTCGGCGGCGGTCGCAACGCCAAACCCGGTGAGATCTCGCTGGCCCACAACGGGGTGTTGTTTCTGGACGAACTGCCCGAGTTCAACCGTTCGGTGCTGGAAACCCTGCGCCAACCGATTGAAACAGGCGAAGTGATGATCAGCCGCGCCAACGCACATGTCAGCTATCCCTGCCGTTTCATGCTGGTGGCAGCAGCCAACCCCTGCCGCTGCGGGCATTTGACCGACCCTGCCCGTGCCTGCAATCGTGCCCCCGCCTGTGGCGCCGACTATATGGGCCGGATCAGTGGTCCACTGCTGGACCGTTTCGATCTGCGCCTTGAGGTGCCGCCTGTGGCCTACACCGATCTGGATCTGCCCGCCTCCGGCGATCCCTCAGCCGCGGTGCGGGGGCGCGTCATCGATGCCCGCGCCCGGCAGGCAGAACGCTTTTCAAACCTAACTGGCATCGAGACACCACGCCAGAACGCCGATTTGTCAGGGGACCTGTTGGAAAACGTCACCCGTCCTGACGATGCAGGCAGGCAGTTGTTGGCTCAGGTAGCGGATAAATTCGGCCTGACCGCGCGCGGTTATCATCGCCTGTTGCGGGTTGCCCGCACGATTGCCGATCTGGAGGGCAGCGATCACCTGCTGCGCGACCATGTGGCCGAGGCAATAAGCTATCGCCTGATCACCCCAGTCATGGCCTAGCGTTGTCTAACGATGAACTCTGCCACGTGTCGCAGGGCCTGTCGCGCCTCCGGCAGCCAGCCATCAAAAATCTGCCAGACATGCGGCGCCTCTGGCCATTCCTGCACGGTCACATCGGCACCCGCTGCGCGCAGCGCCTGTGCCATACGGCGGCTATCATCGCGCAATATCTCACTTTCGCTGACCTGCAGCAGAACCGGCGGACATTGAGGAAAATCACCAAACAGTGGCGAGATACGCGGATCCAACGGTGACAACGCCCCTAGCACCAATTTAGCCAGAAACGGGCCGCGATCGCCGGGGAACAAATGGTCCCGCTGAGCATTGTCCTGCACAGACGCACCGCTAAAAGTCAGATCACAAAAAGGGGCCAGCGCAAACGCAGCTTGGGGCCGCAATCCCGCCTGACATAGCTGCGCCAGCAGAGCCAGCGCTAATCCCCCCCCCGCGCTGTCCCCGCCGATTATAATCTGATCCGCGCGATACCCCTTGGCGAGCAAGTGCTCAAACGCTGCCCGCGCATCCTGCAATGCTGCAGGCGCAGGATGTTCAGGCGCCAGACGATAGCTGGGCACAAAGGCCCGCATGCCTGCCATCCGTGCCAGTCGCGCCACCATTTTCATATGAGTTTGTGGGCTACCAGCGATATAGCCGCCCCCGTGCAGGTAAAAAATCACCCGATCTTCATGCACCGCACCGGCCCCAACCCAGAGTGCCTGACGTTCTCCCTCCGAGCTCTCAAACCTGGTGCGCAAGACGTGCATGTGGGGTACACTGCGAAAGTTGAATCGCGCCGCCAGCTCCAGATGGCGGCGCAACGGACGTGGATCTGTCGCATGTTTCAGTCGGGCCCGCACCGTGCGACGCAGCAGTGCGCCCAACAGGCGCAACTGCCAGCTTACCCTAGGCCGTGAACCAGAACCCGCCGCCATGCAATCAGGCGCGTTTATCGGCGCGCTTTGCTTCGATTGCGTCCCAGATCTTGGCAGCAGTGTTGGTGCCATCAAAACGCTCCAACTCCTGAATACCGGTGGGGGAGGTCACGTTGATTTCCGTCAGGTAGTCACCAATCACGTCGATCCCGACAAAGATTTGGCCTTTTTCACGCAACAGCGGCCCGATGCGCTCACAAATTTCACGATCCCGCGCCGTCAGGCCCACCTTTTCGGGGCGGCCACCAGCGTGCATGTTGGACCGGGTTTCCCCCGCCAGCGGTACACGGTTGATCGCCCCCACGGGTTCACCGTTCACCAGAATGACACGTTTGTCACCATTAGACACATCCGGCAGGAATTTCTGCACAATCAACGGTTCGCGGCTGACGCTGGTAAACAGTTCATGCAACGAGGTGAGGTTGCGATCCTCTGCGGTCAAACGGAATACGCCCGCCCCGCCGTTGCCATAAAGCGGCTTTAGGATGATATCGCCATGTTTTTCCTTGAACGCACGGATGGTTTCCAGATCGCGTGCAATCGCGGTGGGCGGCGTTAGATCAGGGAAGTCCAGAACCAAAAGTTTTTCGGGATAGTTGCGCACCCAGAACGGATCGTTCACCACCAGCGTGTCTGGGTGGATGCGATCCAGAAGGTGCGTGGTGGTGATGTAGAACATATCAAACGGCGGATCCTGGCGCAGCCAAACCACGTCAAATGTGGACAGGTCCACCTCTTGTTCATCGCCCAGCGCGTAATGATCGCCCTCAACCCGTTGCACGATCAGCGGCCAGCCCCGCGCCATGACCCGACCTTCTTGGTAAGAGAGCTGCTCAGGCGTGTAATAGAACAGTTCATGCCCCCGCGCCTGCGCCTCTAGCGCGATGCGAAAGGTGCTGTCTGCGTTGATATCAATGGGACCAATAGGGTCCATCTGAAAGGCGATTTTCATCGTTGCCACCTGTGCTGGTCTACCATCTGATCAGGGCCACAAAATCCGCGACCCGAAAAAGCCGCGTCAAAAATCGGCCCTTCCCCGATACATGACCCAAGCGTTGCGCAGTGGCAAACCCGAAATCACATCGCCCACGCACAGGTGATCTGCACCCACACGATCCAACGAGCACATTCAGGCGTCAAAAAACACACCTTCAAGGATAGAGATGTCGCCAATCCCATCGACCAATGCCACGTCAAACCGCATATCGGCCAGCTGCCCCGCACTGCAGGCGCCCAGATATTCCTGCGCCGCATGCAACAAACGGCGTTGTTGACGATGCCCTAAATGCTGCAGTGCCCGATCGAAGGTTTTGGACTGCTTCACTTCAACGAAAACAAACCCCGACAGTGAAGGATGACGCAATATCAGGTCAATTTCGCCCGCCCTGCCACGCCAGCGCGCCTCGCAGGTTTCATAACCACGCTGTCGATAGTGTGTGACAACCTGATCCTCTGCCGCCAAGCCCGCCAAATAGGCCATTTGCCCACGGTGCTGACGCGGTGTGGGCACGACCGCAGCTTCTGCCTGAAAATCGAAACATAACTGCGTCATGATCCACCTATCTGATTGCGTTCAAGAATCCTGCGACAGCGCCAAGGCCATCTGATAAATTTTGCGGCGTTTGACGCCGGTGCGTTCTGCCAGCATGTCCGACGCGTCACGCACAGACATATCATCCAACAGCGTTTTCAGCTCTGCTTCTAAATCAACTTCGTTAATATTGGGTGAACGCGCCCGATCAATCACCACAACAATTTCGCCTTTAAGCGTCCGTTCCGCGCAGGTTGTCGCCAGATCCGCCAACGTCCCCCGCAGCACCTCTTCGAACTTCTTGGTCAATTCGCGGCACACAGCCGCATCGCGGTCTGCGCCCATCACTTCGACCGCGTCAGCCAACATCGCCGCGATCCGCTTCGGGCTTTCGTAGAAGGCCAGCGTCGCAGGAACATCGCGCAGTTCCTCTAACATTTTACGGCGTGCACCTTTGGCATTGGGCAAAAAACCCGCAAACATAAAACGGTCTGTCGGCAATCCGGCAAGTGTCAATGCAGTGACCACCGCAGAGGGCCCCGGCGCCGAGACGACCTCATGTCCGGCATCACGCGCGGCGCGGGCCAGATCAAACCCCGGATCCGCCACCATCGGTGTCCCTGCCTCCGAGGCGTAGGCCAACGACTTTCCCTCTGCCAAGAACCCAAGCAAACGAGGGCGCATCTGCGCGCCGTTGTGGTCATGATACGACAGCAGCGGACGTTCGCCGAGCGCGATGCCGTGAATGTCCATCAACTTGCGCAGACTACGGGTGTCCTCAGCCACGAGTACATCGGCGCTGGCCAGAATGTCCAATGCACGCAAGGTGATATCCCGTGCCGTGCCAATCGGTGTGGCCAGAAGGTAGACACCGGGGGATAGTTTCTTGGCTTGCAGATTCAGCACTAGACCCGCCTTTTCCTGTGATTATTATTGCGCGCAAAGACCTTTTGCGCATTTCGCCGGTCCCGAAGGAGCCGTATTCCCAATGTTCGCTGTTTTCCGTAACGCCCGCAAGACCGCCCGCCGTACCTTGCCACCACTTTTCGCAGCTCTGTCGCTGTCCGCTCTTGCCGCTTGTGTCCCCGGCCCATCCGGCGGCCCATCGATCAACACCAGCCGTCCGGTTCCCGTGGCTCTTCTGGTGCCCGGTGGCGGCGAAAACGCAGGCGACATCATTCTGGCCCAAAGCCTACAGAATGCTGCACGACTGGCCATTGCTGATCTGGAAGGCGTGAACATCGAACTGCGCGTTTACAACACAGCCGGTGACGCGACTCAAGCAGCCAACCAAGCTGTCGAAGCCGTGAACGATGGTGCCAAAATCATTCTGGGTCCGGTCTATTCTGCCTCGGCCAATGCGGCAGCGGTTGCTGTTGCACCGCGTGGGGTCAATGTCCTGTCCTTCTCCAACAATACTCAGGTCGCTGGCGGCAACCTGTTCATTCTGGGCACCACCTTCCAGAACACTGCCGAGCGCCTTATTGGTCACGCCGCTGCGCAGGGCAAAGGCGACGTCGTGATTGCTCATGACACCTCGGTCGCGGGCAATCTGGCGCGTGATGCAATCCAGAACGCCATCCTGCGCACACCAGGCGCCAACCTAACAGCGGCTGTTCCTTATGAACGTTCCCAGCAGGGCGTCATTCAGGCCATTCCGCAGGTACGTTCCGCCGTCGCTGGCGGTGCGTCCTCGGTCTTTATGACTGCCAACACCGAAGGGGCGTTGCCACTGCTGACACAGCTGCTGGACGAAGCTGGGGTTGAGCCAACAGAAACCCAATACATCGGTCTGACCCGTTGGGACGTCCCGCCACAAACGCTGGAACTGCCCAGCGTGCAAGGTGGATGGTTTGCCAAACCGGATCCTGCCCTGACACAAGCTTTCAGCAGCCGTTACAGCGCCGCCTATGGTGCCACACCGCACCCAATTGGCGGGCTGGCCTATGATGGTATCGCGGCAATTGGTGCCTTGGTGCAGGCTGGAAATTCTGACGCACTGACCGCAGGTGCACTGACCCAAGGCGCAGGGTTCCAAGGGGTCACCGGAATTTTCCGACTGCGCGCTGATGGCACCAACGAACGTGGCCTTGCCGTCGCCCAGATCCAGGATAAGCAAGTGGTCATCGTGGACCCTGCCCCGCGCAGCTTTGCTGGCAACGGATTTTAAGACATAACGGGGGCCAACGCGCCCCCGTTTCACTTTTGCCTGACCGCAACAAACCAAGCGCCAGACCAAAACAAAGGCCCCCTCCTCATGCTGAACCTGCCCCAAGCGCCGCAGAAACTGATCTGCCCGGCTGACACGATCTTTGATGGCACAACTGTCGGCACCGCAATCAAATCCGCTGCCGCCGAGGCAGCCGATGCCAACGCCCTGCGCAGCGCTGTTGTGCCCGTCCTGATCGACGCCCGCAAAGCAGGAATGGAGGCTATTGCCAAGGCCTTTACCGCCTCGCCATTTGAGGCGCGTGCAACCACCCGAGCATACACATATCTGACGGACTGTTTGGTTGTGACAGCCAAACATGTTGCCACGCAACATATGGTGCCGAACCCGAACCCAACCGAAGAGGATCGCCTAAGCCTGTTGGCCGTCGGCGGCTACGGGCGCGGGGAAATGGCGCCGCAATCAGATGTGGATCTGCTGTTCCTGACACCGAAACAGATCACCCCCTGGGCTGAACAGGTGATTGAGGCGATGCTGTATATCCTGTGGGATCTGCGGCTCAAGGTTGGCCATGCCTCCCGCACCGTGCGGGACTGCCTGAAGCTGGGGCGCGAAGATTACACCATCCGCACCGCCCTGCTGGAACATCGCTTTCTCACCGGGGACGCGGACTTGGCCGCGGAACTGGCCCAGCGGCTGGAAAGCGAGTTGTTCAAAGGATCGGCAGCTGAGTTTATTGAGGCCAAGCTGGCCGAACGCGACAGCCGCCATGAACGTCAGGGCGGCCAGCGCTATGTGGTCGAACCCAACGTGAAAGAAGGCAAAGGCTGCCTACGCGATCTGCAATCGCTGTTCTGGATCGCCAAATACATCCACAATGTGCGCAACGTGAAAGAACTGGTGGCGCTGGATGTTTTCACCGACGAAGAATTCCAGACCTTTAAACAGGCCGAAGATTTCCTGTGGGCTGTGCGCTGCCATCTGCATCTGATCACCAAGCGCCCTGCCGATCAGCTAACCTTTGACCTGCAGGTCGAGGTTGCCGACCGCATGGGCTACGCCGACGGAAACGGGCGGCGCGCGGTGGAACACTTCATGCAGGACTATTTCCGCCACGCCACATCCACCGGCGATCTGACTCGCATCTTCCTGACCAAACTGGAAGCGATGCACATGAAGAATGAGCCGCTGTTGCAGCGCATCTTCCGCCGTTCGCGCAAGGTCAAGAAGGGCTACAAGGTCATTCACAACCGTCTGGCCGTAGACAACGAAGAGGCGTTTCTAAGCGACAAGCTGAACCTCCTGCGCCTGTTCGAAGAGGGGCTGCGCACCGGCATGCTGATCCACCCCGATGCGATGCGTCTGGTGGTGGCCAATCTGGACCTCATCGACGACGGCATGCGCAATGACAAAGAGGCCCAGCGCCTGTTTCTGGGGCTGATGCTGAAACACGGCAACCCCGAACGCGCCCTACGGCGGATGAATGAGCTGGGGGTTCTGTCGGCCTTTATTCCTGAGTTTGAGCCGATTGTCGCGATGATGCAGTTCAACATGTATCACCACTACACCGTGGACGAACACACTATTCAGTGCATCCGCAACCTCAGTGAAATTGAACATGGCGATCAGGTGGAAAACCTGCCGCTGGTGTCCGGCATCCTGAAAGAAGGCATCAACCGCAAAGTGATCTATGTCGCGCTATTGCTGCATGACATCGGCAAGGGTCGGGACGAGGACCACTCGGTCCTCGGGGCAAAAATCGCCCGCAAGGTGGCGCCGCGTCTGGGCCTGTCGAAATCGGATGTGGAAACGGTGGAATGGCTGGTCCGTTATCACCTGCTGATGTCGGACATGGCGCAGAAACGCGATATTTCCGATCCCCGCACCATCCGCGCCTTTGCCAAGGCGGTGAAAAACCGCAAACGGCTGGATCTGCTGACGGTGCTGACCGTCTGTGACATTCGCGGCGTTGGCCCTGACACATGGAACAACTGGAAGGCCGTGCTAATCCGCCAACTGCACCGTGACACTGCGATTGCACTGGAACATGGGCTGGAAGAGGTAAACCGCGAAAACCGTGGCGCTGAGGCGCGCAAGCGTCTGCGCGCGCAGCTGTCGGATTGGGGCAGCACCGCGCTGCGCACCGAAACCGGTCGTCATTATCCGCCCTATTGGCAGGGTCTGGACAGTAAAACCCATGTGGTTTTTGCCCAGATGCTGCGCGACATTCCTGATGATGAGGTGCGCATCGACCTGCACCCGGATGAGGACCGCGATGCCACCCGCGCCTGTTTTGCGCTGGTCGATCACCCCGGCATCTTCTCCCGCCTCAGCGGTGCCTTGGCACTGGTTGGTGCCAACGTGGTGGACGCGCGCACCTATACCTCCAAGGACGGCTATGCCACCGCCGTGTTCTGGGTGCAGGACGCTGATGGTCACCCCTATGAAGAAGAACGCCTGCCGCGTCTGCGCCAGATGATCCACAAAATCCTGCTGGGTGAGGTGAAGGCCAGCGAAGCGATGAAATCGCGCGACAAGATCAAGAAACGCGAACGCGCCTTCCGCGTGCCGACCTCGATCACCTTCGATAACGAAGGATCAGATATCTACACCATCATCGAGGTGGACACCCGCGACCGCCCCGGCCTGCTGTTTGACCTGACCCGCACATTGGCGAACAACAACGTCTATATCGCCTCTGCGGTGATCGCGACCTATGGCGAGCAGGTGGTCGATAGTTTCTATGTCAAAGACATGTTCGGACTGAAGTTCCACTCCGACCCGCGCCAAAAGGCGCTTGAGGCGAAACTGCGCGAAGCGATCACCAAAGGCGCGGAAAGGGCCAATTCATGAAACCAATCCGCCTGATGGGCGGCTTCCTGACGGTCGGCGCCTGGACCATGATGAGCCGTGTGCTGGGATTTGTGCGCGATGCGATGATCCTGGCCTACCTTGGCACGGGTCCCGCCTATGAGGCCTTTGTCGTGGCCTTTCGCCTGCCCAATATGTTCCGCCGCTTCTTTGCCGAAGGGGCGTTCAACATGGCCTTCATCCCGCAATATTCCAAGCGGCTGGAGGGGGACGAGGATGCAGATGGCTTTGCGTCGCAGGCGTTTAGCGGATTAGCCACGGTGCTGATCCTGCTGACGCTGCTGGCGCAATTGGTGATGCCGTGGCTGATCTATGGCCTTGCCTCTGGCTTTGCCGGTCAGGATCAGTTCGACCTGTCGGTTTTCTTTGGCCGTATTGCCTTTCCCTATATCCTGTTCATCTCTCTCGCCGCGCTGCTGTCAGGAGTGCTGAACGCCAACGGACGCTTTGCCGCTGCTGCGGCGGCGCCTGTGTTGCTGAACGTGCTGTTGGTCAGTGCGATGGTTCTGGCCGTGGTGATGGGCTGGGACGTGGCAGCTGCGCTGGTCTGGATGATCCCTGTCGCCGGTGTGGCGCAAATGGTGCTGGTATGGATCGCCGCCAAACGTGCGGGCGTGCGGATCCGCATCCAACGCCCCCGCTTCACGCCAGAGATGAAGCAATTGGTCATCGTCGCCGTCCCTGCCGCGTTGGCGGGTGGTGTGGTGCAGATCAACCTGTTGGTCGGCCAACAGGTCGCCAGCTACTTTGACCGCGCGGTAGGTTGGCTCTATGCCGCAGATCGCCTGTACCAACTGCCGCTGGGTGTGGTGGGTATTGCCATTGGTGTGGTGCTGCTGCCCGATCTATCCCGTCGGCTGAAGGCTGGGGATGAGGCCGGATCGCGTAACGCGCTCAGCCGTGCCGCCGAAATCTCACTCGCCCTGACCATCCCTGCCGCTGTGGCGCTGGTGGTAATCCCGCTGCCGCTGGTGTCGGTGCTGTTTGAACGCGGCGCGATGACGGCGGATGACAGTGCGTCTATCGCGGTGGCCGTGGCGATCTACGGCCTCGGCCTGCCGGCGTTTGTGCTGCAAAAAATCCTGCAACCGCTGTTTTTCGCCCGCGAGGACACCAAAACCCCCTTCCACTACGCGATCTGGGCAATGGTGGTGAATGCGGTGCTGGCGGTAGGCTTGGCACCGGTGATTGGCTGGACCGCCAGCGCGATCGCCACCACAGTGGCCGCTTGGGCCATGGTCGCGCAGCTGTCACGCGGCGCGCGCACGTTTGGCGATATGGCGCGGTTTGATCAGCGGTTCAAAACCCGCATCTGGCGCATCACCGCTGCGGCGCTGGCGATGGGCGGTATCCTGTGGTGGACACACGTTGCGCTGACGCCCTTCCTTGGCATGGCGGGGGTGCGGTATGGCGCATTGGCTGTTCTGGTGAGCGTGGGGATCATCAGCTACTTTGCCATCGGCCAGCTGATCGGTGCGTTCAGATTGGCCGAATTCAAAGGTGCAATGCGGCGGGGGGGCTAACCCCCGTCCCAATAACCGCTGGCCCGCTTACCGCTGGCGCAGCCGCGCCAGCAAACGGCCAAGACTGCCAGGAATCAAGAACACCGCCAGAACCAACCCGGTGACAAAGCCCCCCACATCCGCCAGCCAATCAGGTGTGCTGCCAAACAGCAGGCCGAACAACAACTGAATCCCCAATAGGAACCCGATCAGGGAAAACGCCCGCACCTGTTGTTCACCCAGCATGCCCAGCCGCAACCACATCAGATAAGTGTAGGCGCCGATCATCGCGTAAGCGCCGGGATACGCCCCGACAAGCGGCGTCTGACTATCCAGCACCAGCGCATAGACCAGCGCACCGTTGGCGGTACCCAGCACAAAGAATAGCAACAGAGCAAACTGGTTATAAACCTCGCCCGCCATCTTGCCCAAGGCCAGAAAGATCACACAGCCAAACAGCGCCTGCGTGAAGCTAAGGTGGACGAACCCATAGGTGACAAAGCGCATCACATGTTCAAAAGGCCACTGGCCACTGCTGCGCATCCATTCGAATATCTCATCCGAAAACGCATATTTCTGCAGCGCTGCCAGACGCCAGCCCACCGCCTCTGGCCCGCCGATGATGCCGCGCGCGCCAAGGTTAAACACAACCTCGATGCCAAGGATGAACAGGAACAGAGCCACAATCACCGGCGGCAGCGGGTTCACCGGATTGTTGTCTTCCTGCATGTTTTGATCGCTCATGTCCTGCTCCTTAGCCCTCATTGACGGGGCCTGCCTTGACGGGGGTATGGGGCATGGGTAAGCCACCAGAGCATAGAAATCCAGACGGAGAACCACCATGTCGGATGCGGTCCAAACGCAATCCACCCAGAACGCCGGTTTTACCCCCCGCGTGTTCTCGGGCATCCAGCCCTCTGGCGGGCTGACCCTTGGCAACTATCTTGGCGCGATCAAACGCTTTGTGGAAAAACAGGCAGACGGGATCGAAACGATCTTCTGCGTTGTGGACCTGCACGCCATCACCGTCTGGCAAGACCCCGAAGCGCTGCGCAAACAGACCCGCGAGTTGACCGCAGGCTATCTGGCCGCGGGCATTGATCCGGCGAAATCCATCCTGTTCAACCAAAGTCAGGTGAAAGAGCACGCCGAACTGGGCTGGTTGTTCAACTGCGTGGCGCGTATGGGCTGGATGCAGCGCATGACCCAGTGGAAGGACAAGGCGGGTAAGAATTCGCAGAACGCGTCGCTTGGCCTGTTTGCCTACCCGTCGCTGATGGCGGCGGACATTCTGCTGTATCACGCAACAGAGGTGCCGGTAGGTGAAGACCAGAAACAACACGTCGAACTGACCCGCGACATCGCGGCCAAGTTCAACCATGACTACGGTGTTGATTTCTTCCCCATGCCGGAACCCAAGATCGAAGGCGCGGCCACCCGTGTCATGTCCCTGCGCGACGGGTCGAAAAAGATGTCAAAGTCTGATCCCTCAGACGCCAGCCGCATCAATATGACCGATGACGCTGACACCATCGCCAAAAAGATCCGCAAGGCCAAGACCGACCCCGAGGCGCTGCCGTCCGAGGCCAAAGGCCTGGAAGACCGCCCCGAGGCGCGCAATCTGGTGAACATCTACGCCGCCCTGTCGGAAATGAGTGTGGATCAGGTGCTGGCAGATGTGGGCGGCAAACAGTTTTCCGAATTTAAGCCGATGCTGTCGGAACTGGCGGTGGCAAAACTGGCGCCGATTTCGACCGAAATGTCCCGCCTGATGCAGGACCCGGCCGAAATTGACCGGATGCTGGGCCAAGGATCTGACCGCGCCCGCGACATCGCCGCGCCGATCCTCAGCCGCACCAAAGAGATCATTGGCATGGTGGGCTAAGCCCGCAGCCATATCGCATAGAAAAGGCCCCTGCGTGGGGCCTTTTTCATGTCTGCGTTGCAGATGTTCACACCACCCGAATGTAGCCTGACAGCCCGCTTTTTTGGTGTTCGATCACATGGCAGTGAAACGCCCAGTCGCCGGGGTTATCGGCTAGCAGGGCGACCTCGACCACCTCATCCTTCAACAGTAAAATCGTGTCGGTGTAATTCGCAGGTAGGGTGCGCAGGTTAGATCGCAGCGGTTTGAACACCAGCCCGTGCAGGTGGATCGGGTGCAGGTTCGGTGACTCGTTCCGCATGCGCAGGATATAGCTGCGGCCCTGTTTCAACTCTGCCACCGGGGCAATGCCAGACACCACATCACCGGGCCATGGGCTGCGGTTGATGGACCAGAAGGTATAATCGAAGGTCCCGCAAAGGCCGTTGTTGGACCCTTCGCCCTCTGGCGACCAGCCAAAGACGATATCGCGCACCTCGGCCTCTTTGACGTTGGGATGGGCGAAGGGGTTGCGTGGCAATGGCTTCACATCGGCAATGTCACGCTTCAGATCGGCACCGACACTGCGCAGGCGCAGCACGTTGAAGGGGGAATTGCGCCCCTTGAGGCTGCGGAAGGTCAGCTCTTCGCCCTCAACCGCAGGCGCCTTGATCACCACGTCCACCCGTTGCCCCGGTGCCAACCACAACGGTGCCTCGGCGGTGGGCCATGGAATGTCCTCATCCACGGGCTGGCCATCCCACGCGATGATCCGCCCCGCCACATCAGGGAAAATCATGCGATGCACCCGTGTGATATCCGTCACCGCAAAGCGCAGGCGGATCAGCCCTCCCGCTGGCACGTCCATCACCGGATCCTGCTGCCAATTGGTGGTGCGCACATTGCCATGCGTGCCTGCCCGCGCCGCGCCACGAGCGGTGAAATAGGGCAACATCTGACCATCACTGCCGATGCGAAAATCCTTAAGGGTCAGAGGAATATCCGCGTCAAAGCCCTGATCCCCGCGCTCCTCAACAATCAGCATCCCCGTCAGCCCATGCGCCATCTGTGACATGGTGCGGCAATGCGGATGATACCAGTAGGTGCCCGCATCGGGCGGGGTGAATTCGTAGCGGTAGGTTTCATCCTGCCCGATCGGCATCTGGGTCAGGTAGGGCACACCATCCATCGCATTGGGCAGTCGGATGCCGTGCCAGTGCATGGATGTGTAATCCTCCAGCCCGTTGGTGTAATCGAAAACCGCACGCTCCCCCTGCCGGACCCGCAACACCGGCGACGGGGCATTGTCTGTCAGGCTGATCAAGCCCTTGGTCACATGATCGCCAAACTGAAACGAGGTCTGCCGTGATCTGAGGGCGAAATGCTGCGCTGCACCGGCCTGCGCATCCCAACCGCCAAGGCCAGCCATCGCCCCCCCAGCCACTGCCGTGCCCGCACCTGCGGCCATAATAAACTGCCTACGGGACATGTTTTGCATCTGGTGATCTCCACTTTCGTGATCGTGCGCGTCCTCTTGGCTTTGTGCCATGCACAGCGACGACAGGACATCCCTCAGACGCAGGGCCAATTGTCGCCCCTGCTGCGCAGGACAGATATTAAAGCGTTGCCAGCAATCCGTCAGACGCCGCCTCGATCAGCTCTAACACCGCATCGAATTCGCCCGTGTAATAGGGATCAGGCACATCGCCCACATCACGCCCCGCGAAGGGCGCGAAGCGTTTGACCGGTGTCAGGTTGCCCGGTGGGCGCTGTGCCTCGACATCTGCCAGATTGCGGCCATCCATCACCAAGATCATATCAAACCGGTTGAAATCCACCGGATGAAAGGGCCGCGCCACCTGTTCGGTGATGTTATAGCCACGCCTGAGCGCCGCGTGTTGCATCGGGACATAGGGCGGCTCCCCCGCGTGCCAGTCGGAGGTACCTGCCGAATCGATCTGCAAATGCGGCGCTTTGTGGCGCAGTACGCCTTCGGCCGCCGGTGAACGGCAGATATTTCCAAGGCAAACAAACAGGATACGGCTGGTCATCGGGCTCTCCTTCAGCGCAGAGTGTAGTGGGTTCATGCCCAGCGGCAAGACCCTAACAGCAGCCAAACGAGCGGAGGCCAAGACAATGAGCGCAGACAATATCGTGATCCTGACCGGTGCGGGCATCTCCGCCGAAAGCGGGCTTGGCACCTTTCGAGATGAGGGCGGGTTGTGGGCACAGCACCGGATCGAGGATGTGGCGACACCCGAAGGCTTCGCCGCCAATCCGCAGCTGGTGCATGATTTCTACAACGCCCGCCGCGCCCAATCGCTGGAGGCCACGCCAAACGCGGCGCATGTTGCGCTGGCACGGCTGGAGGCAGAGCATAAAGGCCGCGTGTCGATCGTGACGCAGAACGTGGATGGGTTGCATGAGGCGGCGGGATCGAAGGCGGTGATGCATATGCACGGGGCACTCGACGGGGCGCTGTGTGCTGCATGCGATCACCGTTGGTCTGCGCCGCTGGTGATGCAGCCCGCTGATCTATGCCCCAACTGCGGCCAGCCCACGACACGGCCTGATATCGTGTGGTTTGGTGAAATGCCCTATCAGATGGACCAGATCTGGCAGCACCTGCGCGATGCGGATCTGTTTGTGGCGATCGGTACCTCCGGCAATGTCTACCCAGCGGCTGCCTTTGTGCAGGATGCGGATCGCTATGGGGCGCATACAGTGGAGCTGAACCTAGAAGCATCCGCCACCATCAGCGATTTCGCTGAAGCGCGGTTTGGCAAGGCGAGTGAGATTGTGCCTGCGTGGGTGGATGAGGTTTTGGGTGGATAAACGCAACCCATGGCGCGGGCGTCAGCCCGGGCCGCGCCCGCCCCTCCCCACGGGAGGGCGCATTTGCCGCCTCGTCGCAGGTTATGAGCGCGTCGCCTGCTGCAAGCTAATGCCATTTTCAAATGTCATGATGCGCCCACCCAGGGTCAGGCGCGTCCCTAACGCAAAAAGGCGGCACCTCTGCGCCGCCTTTCATTCTTTGGTAACGGTCGCCCTTAGTTCGACTTCTTCATCATCTTATCATGATCGCCGTGCTTGTGGCCGTGATCGCCGTGACCATGCCCATGACCGCCCTTACGGTTCAGATCCACGGGGATCTCCACAACCACCTCACCAGCTTTTTCAAACACCAGCGTCACAGGCACCATCTTGTCCTGCGTAAACGGTTCGGTCAGGCCCATGAACATCACGTGATGGCCACCACGCTCCAGCGACAGCATTTCACCGTCAGCAATGGCAAAGCCTTCTTTGACGTGCAGCATCTGCATCACGCCTTCGCCGTTGTCTTTGTGGGTGTGCAGCTCAACCCGTTTGGCCACATCGGCGCGGGCATCAATCAAGCGATCGTCAGAACCGCTGTGGTTCATGATCATCATAAATGCCGCGCCGGTTTTCGCCATTGGCGTCGCGGAGCGCGCATAAGCGTCTTTGACCGTGATACCATCGGCAAAGGCAGGCAGGGCAACAAAGGCGGTGACAACCGCCGCAAGAAGGGTAGATTTGAACGACATAATTCTAGTTCCTGTAGTCTGTCTGAAGAATAGACCGGCGCAGCAATGCCACCGGCCAGTGGGTATCAGGACAAAACAGGGGGAGAGCGCGCGCTGGCTGGAATGATCCGCGTGACTGTGACGCCCTTGCCGCGCTCAACGCGCAGCGCCACACCTTTCCCCAAGGGACGCAAGTTTGGGGCAAAGCCGGGCTGCACCAGCGCAACGATAGAGGCGCTACAGTCAGGACAATAATGTGGCGGATCAACGGGCTGGCCGTCTTCGTCGTAATATACCGTGATCGCTTCGGATCCGATACACAGCACCATTTCACCAACCGGCATCGCGGCATGGCGTGCATTGCCCATGGTCTGTGTGGTCAGAACCATGACAAGCGCCAGCATCACTGCCAGATATGTACGAACAAGTGCCATATCGCCGATATAATCCCTTCGCGCAGGAAGGGAAAGCGACAAAAGGAAACAGCCCCATTCCGGCGGAATGAGGCTGCGAAATCCTTGAAGGATCCGGAAGAGATTAGGCGGAGGCTTGTGCCTTCGCGATCTGCTTCTTGATCTTCAGCGCGTTGGCGGACAGCTCAACGTCTTTGGCTTTTGCCAGGAACGCGTCCAGACCACCACGGTGGTCAACCGAACGCAGTGCAGCAGCCGAAATGCGCAGTTTGAAGCCGCGGCCCAGGGCCTCGGACTGCAGGGTGACGTCGTTCAGGTTCGGCAGGAAACGACGTTTGGTTTTGTTGTTGGCGTGGCTGACATTGTTGCCAGACATCGGGCCTTTTCCGGTCAGTTCGCAACGGCGCGACATGGGTGTATCCTCGTCTCTTCGCGGGGCGCTAGAGACCCCTTCAACATAACAGGCGCCCGCCAGAGGCAGCGCCCAGAATTCCGTTCGGCGTCATTAGGCGGAATCAGGGGGGAGGTCAAGAGCCTGATCCGCAATGATCAGGGATTCCGCTGTTTACACAGCATCCTCCCCCAGAAAACCACCCGATTGCCGCGCCCAAAGCCCCGCATAGACACCGCCGCGCGCCAATAGGGCCTCATGTGTACCCTCTTCGATCACGCGACCTTGATCCATAACCACAATCCGGTCCATCTGCGCAATGGTGGACAGGCGGTGGGCGATGGCAATCACCGTCTTACCCTGCATCAGACCAAACAACGTGTCCTGAATCGCGGCCTCCACCTCGCTATCCAGCGCCGATGTCGCCTCATCCAACACCAAAATTGGCGCATCCTTCAGAATCACCCGCGCAATCGCGATCCGCTGCCGCTGACCGCCGGACAGTTTCACCCCACGTTCGCCCACATGGGCGTTGTAACCTGTGCGGCCTTTGGGATCCTGCAACGTGGTGATAAAGTCATGCGCCTCTGCCCGTTCTGCCGCCGCCATCATCTCTTGCTCACTGGCCGACTGACGCCCAAACAGGATGTTGGCGCGGATCGACCGGTGCAGCAGGGAATTGTCCTGCGACACCATCCCGATCTGTTGACGCAGTGAGGTTTGATTGACCGTCGCAACATCCTGCCCGTCGATCAGGATCTGCCCCGCCTCTGCATCGCGGAACCGTAGCAGCAGATTGACAAGCGACGATTTACCAGCACCCGACCGACCCACCAGACCAACCTTCTCCCCCGGTTTGATCGACAGATTCACATGATCCAGACCACCACGCCCTTTACCGTAGTGATGGCTGACATCGCGAAACTCAATCCCAGCCTGCGCGACCTGCAAGGCCGGCGCATCAGGCACATCGGTCACATCATGAGGTTTCGCAATAGACTCCAGCCCCTCACGGATCACACCCGCATGCTCAAACAGCCGCACCGTCACCCACATGATCCAGCCCGACATGCCGTTGAGCCGGATGGTAAGCGCCGAAGCCGCCGCCACCTCACCCACAGAAATCACCCCGCGCGACCACAGCCAGATCGCCGGGCTAAGCATGCCGAGGATCAGAACACTATTAATGACGTTCAGACCAAAGCTCAGCTCCGTCATCAACCGCAGAAACCGTTGAAAGCGCAGGCGCAGACGGCGCATGGCGGATAGGACATAGCGTTCCTCCGTTCCCTCATCGGCAAACAGTTTGATCGTTTCGATATTGGAATAGGCATCGACCACCCGCGCCGTGACCATCGACCGCGCGCCGGACCACTTTTCCGACGCGACCGCCACACGGCGCGCAATATAGCGCACATAGACCACATAGATCGCCACCCAAATGACCAGCGGCACCGCCAACAACGGATGCACGCCTGACAGGATCAGCGCGGCAGAGATGACGTAGGTCAGCGCATACCAGATCCCCTCAAACGCCATATACGTGGCATCCTCAACCGCGCCGCCCATCTGCATCACGCGGTTGGATAAACGCCCGGCGAAGTCATTCTGAAAGAAGCTGGTCGATTGCCCCAACAAATGCCGATGCGCCCGCCAGCGCACCTGTTCCTGCATATTCCCCGCCAAGAGCTGTTCCAAAAACAGGTGATTCAGCCCGATGAACAGCGGACGGATCGTCAGGATAAACAGCGCCGCCAGCATCAATTCGGTGCCATGATTATCAAACAGCTGCGCAGGCGTGTTGGCGCCCAGCAGATCAATCAACCGGCCCGAATAAAAGATCAGCCCAGTTTCCACCATGGCAACAAGCACCCCGGTGATCGCCATAAAGACCATCCATTTGCGAAACGGTCCCAGCTGGGTTTTCAGATAGGCCCACAGCGTCGCGGGCGGGGTTGTGGCCTCAAAACGGGCGAAGGGATCAACAAGGTTTTCAAAAAAGCGAAACATGGCTGGACCTCAAAGCGCGGAAAGCATGCGCGAAATATTCGATTATGAAGAAGGGTCAGTCTGGAAACTGGGGGGCAACTGCGGCAGTGATGTGCGGCGGTGGGCTATCTATAGGCCAGCCGAACAGGGGCGATGACCTTAGATAAAGGTGGATCGAATTCCCTGATACATCTACGTGCCTCCGTCAGTTACAGGCACTTGATAGCGCAATCATATCGCGCTGTCATTTGTTTTATATCTGTTACAGTCGAACTGGGCGCGCGCAATCTGGCGTCAGATTGCGCCTGCGTTACCCTTTGGTCAGCGTATCCAGCATCTGCTGCGCGGCAGCCGTCGGGCTGGTCGCGCCCTGAGCCACCTCTTGGCCCAGCTGGTCCATCGCAGCACGCGCGCTTGGCGCTTGCAACTGTGCCAGCAGCGCCTGCTTTACCTCTTCCTCAAACCAGAACCGAGCCTGCGCGGCGCGGCGACCGGCGAAATGCCCAGCCTCACGGCGCCAAGTGGTCAGCGCCTGCATCTCTTCCCACGCTTTGGCCAGCCCATCCTCTTCCAGCGCCGAAACGGTCATCGCTTTGGGGAAGCCTTCGGGGTCTTGCGGGCGTTTGCGCAGCAGGCGCAGGGCACCGGAATAATCGGCGCAGGTACGGGTGGCTGTCGCCTTCAGGTCGCCATCCGCTTTGTTGACCAGAATGATATCGGCCATTTCCATGATACCGCGTTTCACGCCCTGCAACTCATCCCCACCCGCTGGCGCCAGCAGCAGGATGAACAGATCCGACATCTCTGCCACCACGGTTTCTGACTGACCGACGCCCACGGTTTCAATCAGGATCACGTCAAACCCCGCGCCTTCACACAGCGCCACCGCCTCACGGGTGCGCCGCGCCACACCGCCCAGATGCGACTGACTGGGGGAGGGGCGGATAAAGGCGTTGGGATTGCGGCTGAGCCGTTCCATCCGTGTCTTGTCGCCCAAAATCGATCCGCCAGAACGGGCCGAACTGGGATCAACCGCCAGAACCGCCACCCGCAGACCCTGTTCGGTCAAAAAGGTGCCGAAGCTTTCGATGAAAGTGGATTTCCCCACCCCCGGCGTGCCGGACAGGCCGATGCGCAGCGCCTGATGGGGGGATTTGCGGCGGATATCCTCGATCAGGGCGGCGGCGGTTTCGCGGTGATCGGCGCGGCTGCTTTCGACCAGGGTGATCGCCCGCGCCAATGCGCGCCGATCCTGCGCCACAACCTTTTCACTCAACACCTGCGTATCCATGCCCTGCCCCTCTCTTTCACTTGACCGCGTTTCTGCCAATCTGTCGCCCGCCTGTCTACAGTAACGTGCCGCGCCGCCGGGTTTCACGGCAACCACCGCTTTACCCATCCCGATGGTTGCGGGATAAGCGTGCCATGACCACACAAATGCCCCAGCTGCCCATCCATGACGCCCTGCCCGACCTAATCACCGCGCTGTCGGATCAGGGCCGCGCCGTGCTGCAGGCGCCCCCCGGCGCCGGTAAGACCACCGTTGTGCCGTTGGCGATGATGGAGGCGGGCCTGACAGAAGGCCGCATTCTGATGCTGGAACCCCGCCGTCTGGCAGCGCGTGCGGCGGCAGAACGGATGGCGGATACGCTGGGGGAACCACTGGGCCAAACCGTCGGTTACCGCATTCGCGGCGAAAGCAAACGATCCAGCGCAACCCGTATCGAGGTGGTGACTGAGGGCGTCCTGACCCGGATGATCCAATCCGACCCCGAGTTAAGCGGCATTGGCGCAGTGATCTTTGATGAATTTCACGAACGCTCCCTCACCGCGGATCTTGGCCTTGCGCTGTGTCTGGAAATATCTGAGGCGCTGCGCGACGACCTGATCCTCTTGGCCATGTCGGCCACGCTGGATGCGGCGCCTGTGGCGGCATTGATGGGCGATGTGCCGGTGATCACATCCGAGGGGCGCGCCTATCCCGTGGACCTGAAATGGCTGGACCGCCCATTGCCGCCGAAACACCGCCTGCCAGAAGAATGCGCAAAACTGGTCGCGCAGGCCGTCGCTGAAACCGAGGGCGGCGTTCTGGTCTTCCTCCCCGGTGAGGGAGAAATCCGCCGGACCGAAGCCCTCTTGCGCGACCGCCTACCTGCGGAATGCTCGCTACATATGTTGTTTGGCGCGATGGAGTTTGCCAAACAACGCGCGGCGATCGAACCAGCAAAACAGGGTCGCAAGGTGGTGCTGGCGACCTCCATCGCGGAAACATCGCTGACCATTCAGGATGTGCGTGTCGTCGTAGATGCAGGCCGCGCCAGACGCGCCCGTTTTGACCCCGGATCAGGCATGTCGCGATTGGTAACTGAAAAGGTAACGAAGGCCGAGGCCACCCAGCGTGCAGGCCGTGCGGGCCGTGTGGCGGAAGGCACCTGTTATCGCCTGTGGACCAAGGGCGAAGAGGGTGGATTGCAGCCCTTCCCCCCTGCCGAGATCGACACCGCCGACCTATCCGGTCTGGCGCTGGAACTGGCACTTTGGGGTGCGGGACCAGACGATCTGTCATTCCTCACCCCACCCAATGCGGGCACGTTTGCCGAAGCGCAGGCGTTGCTGCGAATGCTAGGGGCACTGGATGCGCAGGGGCGGATCACTGATCACGGCCGCCAGATCGCCGCCCTGCCGCTGCACCCACGTCTGGCCCATATGCTAACCATCGCTGGCCCAGACGCCGCACCTATCGCTGCCCTGCTGGCCGATCGTGATCCGCTGGCCCGTTCTGCGCCGGTCGATCTGTCCCTGCGCATCGCCGCGATCCGCGATTTCCGCGCCTATAGTGACCGCCACCCGCACACCGCCAATCGCGGTGCGGTGGAACGGATCAAACAAGAGGCCAAACGGCTGGCGCGCCAGGCTGGCAAAACCACTGCACAATATACAGATGCCGAAATGGCCGCCCTTGCCTACCCCGACCGCATCGGGTTGCGGCGCAAGGGCGATGCGGCACGCTTTGTCCTCTCTGGCGGCAAGGGCGCGGTGATGGAGGATCACGATCCGCTGGCTGGCAGCCGCTTGATCGTCGCCACCGACCTTGACGGCAACCCGCGTGAGGCGAAGGTGCGTCAAGCGATCCAAGTGTCCGAGGCAGAGCTACGCAATCTCTTCGCGGATCAAATATCGTGGGTCGATACCTGTGAGTGGTCCAAACGCGAACGCCGTGTGATTGCACGACGGCAGGAACGGCTCGGCACCGTCGCGCTGGATGACCGCATCTGGAAAGACGCACCAGCGGACGCGGTGGCCTTGGCCATGCTGGACGGTGTGCGCGATCTGGGACTGCGGCCCTCAGATGCGGCCAAACGGTTCATCGCACGGGTGATGCTGGTGCGCGACACCCTGCCCGATCTGCCGGACATGTCCGAAGATGCTCTGATCACCACCATCGACGACTGGCTGCTGCCACATCTGGGCGGCGTCAAAACCGCTGATCAGTGGAAAAAGTTTGATATCCTCAACGCCTTGCGCGCCATGCTGGATTGGAACCAGATGCAGGCGCTAGACCGCGCCGCGCCTGCGCATTTCACCACCCCGCTGGGGCGCCAGATCCCGATAGATTATTCCGGCGACGTGCCCGAAATTAGCCTGCGCCTGCAGGAAATGTTCGGCCAGAAGGCCCACCCGATGGTGGGCCGCACCCCCTTGCGCGTGACCCTTCTCTCCCCCGCGCTGCGTCCCGTTCAAACCACGATGGACATCCCCGGTTTCTGGGCCAGTTCTTATGCAGACGTGCGCAAAGACATGCGCGGACGCTATCCCAAACACCCCTGGCCCGAAGATCCAACCGAAGCAGACCCAACACTGCGCGCAAAACGTCGCAGCTGACAAAATTCTTCCCGCCAAAGGCGATTTTTTGGCCTACCTTTTACTAACTGTCATAAAACCTATATATCCAAGCATCACACACGCGAGCAGACCACCAAACGCCGAGAAAATGCAAAAAACAGTGCGCAAAGCCTGGAACGAATACGTCCAACCCCTTCTTTACCGTCCCCCGCAAGTGCAGGTGGCGGCTCTTCCCGTGCGCGGAAAAGGCAAGGACAAAGAGGTTTTACTCATCACGTCACGCGGGACCGGACGCTGGATCATTCCCAAAGGCTGGCCTATGGCGGGCAAATCCGATGCAGAAGCCGCAGCGCAAGAAGCATGGGAAGAGGCAGGTATCAAGCCGCAGAAAGTTTCGCCGAAACCGATTGGCAGCTACCGCTATGCCAAAACCGGATCGCAGGGCATTGTCACCCCGATTGAAGCCCATGTCTTCCTGCTGAAGGTCGACAGCCTGGCCAAAACCTACCCCGAACTAGGCCAGCGCAAACGCAAGTGGTTCCCCCCCGAAGAAGCCGCCGAACGGGTGGACGAAATGGGGCTGAAAGATCTGCTGCGACGTTTGTAACGTTTTTTTGTAACTTTTGTGACGAATCCCTTGCTTAAAAGGGCCGTGGCCACTAGGCCGCTGGCAACTTTTGCAAGGTGACTGTCATGAGCGACCAACCAACCGGAAAAAACTGGCCCACCCTCGACAAAGATCTGGGCCGCATTTCGCAATTTGAACGGGCTGCGGGCTATATTGCGCGCCCCTATATCGCCCCGGGGATCGCACTGATCTTCATCCTGCTGGCCGGTCTGGCCGCCAGCCTCTTCTTTGGTGGCGCGTCTGGCTCGATCATCGTTGTGGTCGCTGCAGCCTTCGGTGCCTACATGGCACTGAACATCGGCGCCAACGACGTAGCCAACAACATGGGCCCTGCGGTGGGCGCCAACGCACTGACCATGGGTGGTGCAATCATCATCGCCGCCATCTTTGAAAGCGCCGGTGCGCTGCTGGCCGGTGGTGACGTGGTATCCACTATTTCCAAGGGCATTATTGACCCCGCAGGCATTCAGGACAGCGACGTCTTTGTCTGGGCGATGATGGCAGCGCTGGTGTCCTCCGCATTGTGGGTGAACCTTGCCACTTGGGTTGGCGCACCTGTTTCCACCACCCACTCCGTCGTGGGCGGCGTGATGGGTGCAGGCATCGCGGCGGCTGGCATGGCGGCTGTGAACTGGCCCACAATGGGCAAAATCGCCGCCAGCTGGGTGATCTCGCCCGTACTGGGTGGTGTGATTGCCGCGGCTTTCCTTGCCTTCATCAAGGCCCGCATCGTTTATCAAGAAGACAAGATCGCCGCCGCCCGTCGCTGGGTGCCCGTACTGATCGCGATCATGGCCGCCGCCTTTGCCGCCTACCTGTCGCTGAAGGGTCTGAAAAAGATCATCAAGATCGACATCACCACCGCCCTGCTGATTGGCCTGGGCATCGGTGTGCTGAGCTACGTGGTCTCCAAACCGCTGATCCGTCGTCAGTCCGAAGGTCTGGAAAACCGCAACAAGTCGCTGAAGGTGGTCTTTGCCATGCCGCTGGTCTTCTCTGCGGCGATGCTGTCCTTTGCCCATGGTGCGAACGATGTGGCAAACGCGGTTGGCCCGCTGGCCGCGATTGTGCACGCGATTGAATTTGGTGATTTTGCAGCCAAAGTATCGATCCCCAGCTGGGTGATGATCATCGGTGCCTTCGGTATTTCGTTTGGTCTGTTCCTGTTTGGCCCGAAACTGATCCGCATGGTCGGCAACCAGATCACCAAACTGAACCCGATGCGCGCCTACTGTGTGGCGCTGTCGGCGGCGATCACCGTGATTGTCGCCAGCTGGCTGGGCCTGCCCGTATCCTCGACCCACATTGCAGTGGGCGGTGTGTTTGGCGTTGGTTTTTACCGCGAATGGCATATGGAACGTCGTCGTCGCCAGAACCTCGCCGCGAAGGCAGTGAAGCCCGTGACCGCTGAGGAACGCCGCCGCCGCAAGCTGGTGCGCCGCTCGCACTTCATGACCATTGTGGCCGCATGGGTGATCACCGTGCCTGCCGCTGCGGCTATGTCGGCCGTGATCTTTACCCTGCTGTATTCCATCGCAGGCTAAGACAGCGTTACTTAAATGCGAAAGGGCGGCCGTTTGTGCCGCCCTTTTTTATGCGCACCTGCGCCTTTCAATGTTCTGAAAATACTCAAACCCAAGACGCAAAAACGCCCCACACCATCGGGTGCAGGGCGCCAAATTCTCAATCTTGGTGGCAGCTATCAGCGGCGGCGATCGCGGCGCGAGGACATCGGCTGGAACGCCACGCCAACATGCGCTTCGCAGTAAGGCTTACCTGCCTGAACAGGCAGACCGCAGAACCAGAAATCTTCGGTCGCGGGATCCCCTACGGGCCATTTACAGGTCCGCTCGGTCAGCTCCAGCAGGCCCAGCTTCTTCGATTTCTTCTCAACCTCATTCACCTTGGCCAAGGCTTCGGGGCTGATTTCGTTGGCCGAAGGCTGCGGTGGCAGCGGCTGACCGGCAGGAATGATCGCCTTGCGCGCAGAGCTGACCGCCGGACGCGGGGCCGGTGCAGGCGCGGCTGCGGCGGGTTCAGGCGCGGGCGCTGCGGCCTCTTTCGGCTTGGGCTTCGGCGCGGCCTCTTTCTTGGGCGCAGCTTTTGCCTTGGCCTCGGTCTTGCTGGCGTCAGCGGCACTGGCGCTGGTGGCACGGTTCGACAGGCCAAGGCGATGCACCTTGCCGATCACCGCGTTACGGGTCACGCCGCCCAGTTCTTTGGCGATCTGACTTGCCGATTGGCCTTCGCCCCACATTTTCTTAAGCAGTTCGACGCGTTCGTCGGTCCAGGACATGCCGGTTCCCTTCGGTAAAAGACGGCCCGTAGGAATCGAGCCGCCCTGAAATTTTGATCAGCCCCTATTCTAGCCAACAGGGCCTGAGTTACAAGGCGTCGAATCAGACCACGCGGCGGCGTGGCCATGACAGCACAAAGGACATCGCCTGATGCAAAGCCCAGACACACCTGATCACGCCCCAGATCACACCAATGACAGTGCTTTTGCCAGCCAAATGGGCGACCGTCGTTTTGGGCGTTTCAACTGGCTAGGCCTGATCACGCTGGGGCAGCGCGAGATCATGCGGTTTCTGGCCATCTGGACGCAGACATTGATCGCGCCCCTCACCACTGCGGCATTGTTTTTGATGATCTTCTCGGTCGCTATCGGCCCTGGTCGGGGCGAGGTGATGGGCCTGCCGTTTACCCATTTCATCGCGCCCGGCATTCTGATGATGACTGTGATCCAGAACGCCTTTGCCAATACGTCCTCCTCCATCGTGGTGGCCAAGGTGCAGGGCAATATCGTGGATACCCTGATGCCACCGCTGTCGCCGTTTGAGCTGGTCGTGGGGCATCTGATCGGCGCCGTGGCGCGTGGTGTGATTGTCGCGCTGCTGCTGTGTTTGGGCTTGATGCTGTTTCTGGGGATCATCCCCGCGCATCCCGCAATGGCGTTGACCTTTGTCGTGCTGGGGGCGGCGTTAATGGGTGCTGTCGGGATGGTTGCAGGGATCTATGCGAACAAATTTGACCAGATGGCCGCAATCACCAATTTCATCGTAACGCCTTTGGCCTTCCTGTCCGGCACGTTCTATTCGGTCGAAGCGCTGCCGCCCGTGATCGCGAAATTGACCCATTTCAACCCCATCTTCTACCTGATCGACGGGGTGCGTTACGGTGTTGTCGGCGTGTCTGACAGCGCACCGATTCTGGCGCTGACGGTGGCGGCAGGCAGCACATTGGTGGTTTCTGCGTTAGCATGGCTGCTCTTCCGCACCGGATACCGTTTGAAAAGCTGATAGGGCGCGTCTTAGGTCCGGCCCTTGGCCAGTGCTTCGCGCCAAGCCAAGAGCGCCGCACCCGAAATGATGATCCCTGCACCAATGTAGGAAATCATGTCCGGCACCTGTGCAAAAACCGCCCAGTCATAGAGGCTGGCAAACACCAGCGTCGCATAGGTGAAGGGCACGACAAAGCTGGCTTCGGCCCGTGCGACCGCATTGATGAAACAGGCCTGCGCTGTTGCCATGCACAGACCTAGTGCTGCCAAAACCGCCCATTGCGCACCTGTGGGAACCTGCCAGACCGCCACAACCGCAACGGTCGCGATACACACCCCCAGCCCGTTGTTGATCAACAGGATCTGAAAGGGACGTTCGCGGCCAGCCAGTTTCTTGATGAAGATGACCTCCATCCCCATCAAAACCGCCGCCCCCAGTGCTAAGAGGGCGGCGGGCTGGAAACTATCGGGCGTGGGGCGCAACAGCACCAAGGCGCCAATCAGCGCAATCGCCGCCGCTGCCCAACGCCACGGGCCCACCCGTTCGCCCAGCAGCGGGATGGCCAGCATCATCGCAAACACCGGATTAAGGAAACTGATCGCAGTCGCGTCGCTGAGCGGGATAAAAGCCGCCGCCGCAAACATGCAGCTGACCCCACCCCACCCAAACAGTGTGCGCCCCAAATGCAGGCCCCAGGCAGGCCTTGCGACCTGCAACCGCATGATCCCTGCCGCAGAGGCATAGAACATAAACGCAAAGATAAACCGTCCGTGGCTGATCTGTAACGGATGCAGCGGATCGCCCAGTGTTTCGGTGCCCAGCGCCTTGGCCATCAAGGTGGTCGCCGCAATAAACGCCGTCGCCGACAGCATCAACATCATGGCAAGGCGGGGATTCGCCGCCGTATTGGTGGCGGGATTAGGGGCGGTGCGCGTCATGCCCCATGCTATCTGCGCAATCGCCATGTCAAACAAGTCAAAAAGTTATGCCAAATTGACCAACTATTGCATCAATATGATCAAAATGAGCAGAAATCAAAAACAGCCTTTGCATTATGGCAATTTCGCCGTATGCAGGCGCCATGTTCAAACGACGCCATATCCTGACCGACCGACGCCGACGCATTCGCGCCTGACGTCTGCCGCCGCGTGACTGCCCGTAAATCTACCGCAGGCCCGCTGTTTGAACCGCCGAATCCCGGCTTTCCAACCTGAAATTGTTGACACCTACGCCCCTGTAATGCTTGTTCGGGGCTTCTGACAGAATAAGGATGCTCCGATCATGATCGCTTCCGTCTTGCCGACCTATTCCCGTGCCCCTTTGACCTTCGTTAAAGGCGAAGGCAGCTGGCTGATCGAGGCAGACGGGCGACGTTTTCTGGATCTGGGCGCGGGCATCGCGGTGAACGCATTGGGCCATGCCCATCCGGCACTGGTTGAGGTCTTGAGCACACAGGCGCAAAACCTCTGGCATGTGTCGAACCTCTACCAAATTCCGCAACAGCAGACGCTGGCCGATCAACTGGTCGATAACAGCTTTGCCGATACAGTGTTTTTCACCAACTCCGGTACTGAGAGCTGCGAGCTGGCCGTCAAAATGGCGCGCAAATACTGGTATGAGAAGGGGCATCCCGAAAAGGTTGAGATCCTGACATTCGAGGGATCGTTTCACGGCCGCTCCTCCGCAGGTATCGCGGCAGCAGGGTCAGAGAAGATGACCAAAGGCTTCGGCCCGCTGCTGGGCGGTTTCAAATCCCTGCCTTGGGGGGATCTAGAGGCGGTGAAAGCCGCGATCAGCGATGAAACCTGCGCCATCCTTGTTGAGCCTGTGCAGGGCGAAGGCGGCATTCGCCCGATGGCGGATGCAGACCTGCAAGCGCTGCGGGCCATCGCGGATGAACACAACCTGCTCTTGATCCTCGATGAGGTGCAGTGCGGCGTTGGCCGGACCGGCAAACTGTTCGCCCATGAATGGGCCGGTATCACACCGGACATCATGATGGTCGCCAAGGGCATCGGGGGCGGCTTCCCGCTGGGCGCGGTTCTGGCCACCGAAGAGGCCGCCAGCGGCATGACCGCAGGCACCCACGGGTCCACCTACGGCGGCAACCCGCTGGCCTGCGCAGTGGGCGGCAAGGTGATGGAGATCGTTGCGGCCCCCGCATTCCTCGACAGTGTGCGTGCCAAGGCAGGCCTGCTGCGCCAGCGCCTCGAAGGGCTGGTGGCCGATAACCCCGAGGTGTTCGAAGAAGTGCGCGGCACCGGCCTGATGCTGGGCCTGAAGTGCAAGGCCGTGAACATCGACGTGGTGAACGCCGGTTACGCCAATGAGGTGATCACCGTCCCCGCCGCCGACAATGTGATCCGCCTGCTGCCGCCGCTGACCCTCAGCGAAGATGAAATTGGCGAGGCGATCACCCGCCTTGACGCGGCGGCCAAGAGCCTCGGTTAAGCCAAGAGATTGATAGATATGCGGGGGCCGAGAGATCGCGCCCCGCCTCAAGAAAGACGATGATATGAACCACTTCCTTGATATTCACAAAACCGATCCCGCCGACCTACGGACCATGATCGACAACGCGCGTTCTGCCAAAGAGGCGCGCAAGGGTCTGCCCAAGGGCACACCGGACGCGGACCAGCCGCTAAAGGATCACATGGTTGCGCTGATCTTTGAGAAACCTTCGACCCGTACACGCGTTAGCTTTGATGTGGGCGTGCGACAGATGGGTGGTCAGACCATGGTTCTGTCCGGCACCGATATGCAGCTGGGCCACGGTGAAACCATCGCGGATACCGCGCGCGTTCTTAGCCGCTATGTAGATCTGATCATGATCCGCACGTTTGAGGAGCAGACGCTGCTGGAAATGGCCGAATACGCCACCGTGCCGGTGATCAACGGCCTAACCGACCGCACCCACCCCTGCCAGATCATGGCCGACATCCTGACCTACGAGGAACACCGCGGCCCGATCAAAGGCAAGAAGGTCGTCTGGTGCGGCGACGGCAACAACGTCTTTGCCTCTTTCGCCCATGCCGCGGGCCAATTCGGGTTTGACCTGACTTTTGCCGGCCCTCAAACGCTGGATCCTGAAATGGTCTTCGTCGAAGAGGCGCGCGCCAAAGGGTCAAAGGTCGAAATCGTGCGCGATCCCATCGCCGCCGTCGAAGGTGCTGATCTGGTGGTCACCGACACCTGGGTCAGCATGCACGATCCGCAATCCGCCAAGGAACGCCGCCACAACCAGCTGCGCCCCTATCAGGTGAATGAGGCGCTGATGTCTCATGCCAAACCGGATGCGCTGTTCATGCACTGTCTGCCTGCCCACCGCGATGATGAGGCAACCAGCGCCGTGATGGACGGCCCGCATTCGGTGATCTTTGACGAGGCCGAAAACCGCCTGCACGCACAGAAGGCTGTTATGCGCTGGTGCCTCGGTAAATAAGGCGACCAGCCACCTAGCAGACAGACGAACGACGCCCTCGGCAATTTATGGCCGGGGGCGTTTTACGTTCTGGGATGGGCAGGGCTGTAGGATTAGGATCACGAATATTGGAGGTGCCCGTTTATGCGTTATTCCCGCCGTTTTCTGATTTTTTCTGCACTCGCCTTGGCCGCCTGTGGCCGCGCCACGCCGGAACCTGACCGCCAGGAACCGCCGCTTTACCCCAATGAGACGCCCGAAATTCGCGCGTTGATCAACCGCTACGCAGATGAATACGAGGTGCCACGCACGCTGGTGCATCGTGTGGTGCAACGCGAAAGCATGTATCGCCCCGCCGCGCGCAATGGCCCCTATTGGGGCATGATGCAGATCCTACCGGAAACGGCCCGCACTATGGGGTTTCGCGGTCAACCCAGTGACCTGCTGGATGCAGAAACCAACCTGAAATACGCGGTCAAATATCTGCGCGGGGCTTGGCTGGTATCCGACGGAGATGAGGCCACGGCCGTCATGTGGTACGCCCGTGGATACTATTACGAGGCCAAGCGTCGCGGCCTGCTTTACGAAACCGGACTACGGTCCTGACTACAGGCTTGGCGGGTTATTTGAACAACCCGCCCAGCCCTTTCAGAATTTCATCCTCCAGCTTTTGCTTGGCCGCATCCTCTAGGCTCTGCCCCTCTTCCTGGGTGATACCTAGCTCTTTCTTGACCTTATCTTCCAGCTTGGCCTTGGCTTTGGCTTCGGCCTTTTTCTTTTCTTCCTGCAGGTTCAGATCCACCGCACGTTCCAGATCGGGCCAAACCTTGGGGCTGGACCACGGGCCTTTGATGCGCACCGGAATGGCAAGGCCGCCCTGATCTTCTAGGCTGCCCAACTGCGGTGTGAACAGATAGTCGATATCCCGTTTGCCCAAACCGACACGCCCTTCACCGCGCGCGGTGATCAGCGGCAGTTCCAGCAGCAGATCAGGGTTATTGAGGTCCCCGTCCTTCATTGTGAAACTGGCGCTGAGGCGGTCAAACACAGTGGTTCCCCCCGTCGCCAGCCCCTGACGCATCAGACTGTCCAGATCGACACCTTCGATGGTGCCGCGCCCCATATTGATTGCCCCCTCGCCAGAGAGGGAGTTCATGATCTGATGTACGCTCTGCCCGACGCCAAGGTAGGACAAACGCGCATCAGCCGCCCCCGTAAACCGGGTGACGCCAACCAAATCGCCCAGCAGAGACTGCATTTCGACACCAGATACTGACAGGTCACCGCCAACACTCAGACCGTTGCGGTTGTTCGCAACAACCTGACCAGCAAAATTGCCCCCGTATCCCTGCAGCGCATTCAACGTAACCACCGCACGGGACCGATCAATTCCCGCCCTCAGGTCCAAGGCCTGAAACGACAGGTTCGGCAGGGCGATCGACGGCGCCTTTAACGTCAAATCTGCATTCACCAGCCCTAGGGCTGAGGCATCAATCGCAGCTTTGGACCATCCGTCGCTCGACGCAGCGCTCTTGTCGTCACCTGATCCGGTGCCGTCGGCCAGTCCAGTCAGGTCCAGCGGCCCGCCTTGCAGACGCGCGGTCACAAATGGGCGTGTCTGCGCCAGATCTACATCCAGCGCACCATTGATGCGGTTCTGATCCAGCTGCAGCACCATATCGCGCAGGCTAAGCTGCATCGCCTGTGTCAGCGTCACATTCCCCGCCAAGGTAACCTGACGCCCTACCCCACGGGGCAGAACCACACCGTTCACCCCAAGCGCCGCCAATGTTGCGGATGTGTCTTCCGTTTTCAGAGCAATGCTACCCTGCGCCTGCGCGGGCACCCCAAGAACACCATCAAAAGCGGCCGTTGCCCCAGACAGCTCGGCGGTGGCATTCAGATTTGTAACGCCTCCCTCAATCAGGGCAGCGAGATCAGCAATATCACCACTGACACTAATGACCTGCATGCCTGCAGGGCGCGCGGTCAGCGCAAAACCCGCCGCACCACGATACACTGGCCAACTCAGATCCAACGACAGATCACTAATGGTCAAATCGCTGCCCGTGGCGTGGTCGAGATAGCGCAGCTGACCATCATTAACCAAGGCACGGTCCAACGACAAAGCCAGTGCATTGTCACTGGTCTGCGCCGGTGTCCCCTGCCCTGAGGCGCTGACCCCATCCACCCCGATTTCCCAATTCGCGCGGCCATCGGCGTGGCGTTCCATCAATACAGTTGGCGACAGCACCTCTAGGCCCGTGATCTTGATATCGCCTGCAATCAATGCGGCAAGATCAACGCCGATTTTCAATGCCTCAGCCCGCAGCAAAGGGCCATTGTCGGACCAGTCGGCATTGGCGATTTCCACAGCTCCGGTGCGGGCACCAAGGATCGGGTAATAGCTGAGTTGCACTTCGCCACTCAACGTGACCTTGCGCCCTGTCTGCACCTCGATCTGATCAAGGGCGACACGCGCGATCCTTTCGCCTGGCAACAACAGCAGGCTGGCCAAAGCGACCACCACCAGCAGCGCCAACACCACAACAACCCGAACCAACCAACGCATCTGTCATTCCCCAATGCCGCCTCACTTGCCCCAAAACCTAAGGCAGCCGTCCGGCAAGAACAATAAACCAAGGGCGTAACCCGCCGTTTTCCGCGCAAAAGCCTTTGCCAGCGCGCCCTCCCTCCACTATATGCCCGCCATGACCAGCAATCCGCCAGACCTCCGCCCCGACCTCGCCCCGCGCGCGCAGTTTTCCGACAAACCCCGTGCGGGCCAGCCGACCATCGGCATGGTGTCCCTCGGCTGCCCGAAGGCATTGGTGGACAGTGAACGCATCCTGACCCGCCTGCGCGCCGAAGGCTACGGCATCTCGCCGCAATACGCGGGCGCCGACGCGGTGATCGTGAACACCTGCGGATTTCTGGATAGCGCCAAAGCCGAAAGCCTTGAGGCAATCGGTGAGGCGCTGCACGAAAACGGCAAGGTGATCGTGACCGGCTGTCTGGGCGCGGATCCCGAATATATCACTGGCGTCCACCCCAAGGTGCTGGCCGTCACAGGCCCGCATCAATACGAACAGGTGCTGGATGCCGTGCATGGCGCTGTGCCGCCCAGCCCCGATCCCTTTGTTGATCTGCTGCCAGCCTCAGGCGTCAGCCTGACACCGCGCCATTACAGCTACCTGAAAATCTCCGAAGGGTGTAACCACGCCTGCAAATTCTGCATCATCCCCGATATGCGCGGCAAGCTGGCGTCGCGCCCCGCCTTCGCGGTGATGCGCGAGGCCGAGAAGCTGGTCGAAAACGGCGTGAAGGAACTGCTGGTCATTTCGCAGGACACCTCTGCCTATGGTCTGGACCGCAAGCATGAGACGGAGCGCGGACACCGCAGCCACATCACTGATCTGGCGCGTGATCTGGGATCACTCGGCGCTTGGGTAAGGCTGCATTACATCTACCCCTACCCCCATGTGCGTGAGCTGATCCCGCTAATGGCCGATGGTCTGGTGCTGCCCTATATGGACATCCCCTTCCAGCACGCCCACCCCGACACGCTGAAACGCATGGCGCGTCCGGCAGCCGCCGAACGCACGCTGGACCGCATCGCCGAATGGCGCGGCATCTGCCCGGATATCACCCTGCGCTCCACCTTCATCGTCGGCTATCCGGGTGAGACGGAAGAGGAATTCCAAACCCTGCTGGATTGGATGGATGAGGCGCAACTGGATCGCGTTGGCTGTTTTCAGTACGAAAACGTCGAAGGCGCACGCTCTGCCGCGCTGCCCAACCATGTGCCGGATGAGGTGAAGCAAGAGCGCTGGGAACGTTTCATGGAAAAGGCGCAAGCCATTTCCGAAGCCAAGCTGGCCGCGAAGGTCGGCCAGGTGATGGACGTGATCGTTGATGAGATCGACGAAGACGGCATCGCCACCTGCCGCACCAAAGCCGACGCGCCTGAAATTGATGGCAACCTATTTATCGATGAAGGCACCGAAGGGCTGTCTGTCGGCGATATCGTGAGTGTTGAGGTGGATGAGGCTGGGGAGTATGATTTGTGGGGCCAGCTGAAACGCTAAAGTCATTCCCCGGGGCGCCAGCCCCGGTCGCGCCCGACCCCGCCTATGCAATTACGAAAGTGGTTCTTGGTCCAAGTCCGTCTCCTCCTCCCTGATGCGCGGGGCTGGACGGCGCCAAGCTGTAAGGTTTTGGCCTATGTCGCGATAGAAGCTTGGCACGTATTTCTCTAAATCAACAATGAAATTGACCTGCTGAGTGAAGCGCGCGCCAAGCCTCTTGGCCGAAAAGATGCGGAAACTCACCACCTGCAACCCCGCCTTTCCCTCCTCACAAAGGGCCGGGTCATTCCTGAGGTCTTGCAAGCTGTGTTGCGTCGTTTCACTACGCCCTGGCCAGCGACATTGAACAAAAACGTCAGCCACATCTTCGGCCTTAATCTGGCGCAGCAACCAATTCATCCGCGCCTTGGAAGATTTCTTGTCCTCTGGTGCCCGCAGTGTCATCCCAATTTCAAGCGTGCGACGGTTTAAGTCCGCTTTAACTTCCAGTGGTGCCGCAGCATCGATAATGTCGAACAGCGCAGCAAGACAATGTGTTTCCCTAAGATCGAAAAGTTCTTCTTTTACGCGAAGGGCCGGATCCGACATGAGTTTGCGGCTCAGCTTCTGATGAACGCTCGTTTCTGTTTGACGTGAAAGAATAAGTGACAGATCCCGTGTTTCTTGATGCCATGCCTCAATTGACGCAATGGCCTCAGCAGATTTAGCAGGGATGCGGCCACCGGCTGAGACAAGCTTATTCAGATCTGCCCATTCAGCCGGCATACGCTCAAAACCTTTAATGCCTGCGCTTTCATGTGTCAGAAAACGGCATAGCTCTTCCAGCAGAATTTCTTGATCCTTATCTTCAACCTCATCATTGCTCAGCAACAAATCAGCGGCGGTGAAAATCGACATCCAAGACCAATGAAATACGGGTATTTTGGAACGGCTCTTGCGTATCTCTTCCAATGGATGATGCTGAGCAGATGTTGCGAACTGGTTAGAAATCGTAATCACACAATCAACACCATTCTCTTTAGCGATTTTACGATAGCTTTCGACCTGATCAACTGACAGAGCAGCACTTCCAACTTTGGCTTCTACCAAAGCTCTCCACTCTTTTGGTCCCGAACGCAAAACGATCAATCCGTCTGGCCGCTCCTTCAACGCCGCATCATTCGCAAATACAACTTCGGTAAAGCAAGATACTTTTGATCGCACACCAACCCGCTGCCCAACAGTCGCAAGCAACGCCCTGCCCAACTCGTCAACTTTACTAAGACACGCCAAAACAATTGAAGTGGTGCGCCCCTCCTTCGAGGTATTGGAAAGCACAGGAAAAAGCCGCGCACATTCGCCTTGGGTAAGATAATCAGGTCGATCCATGAAATACTCCTCAATCCAATTGAGAAGAGGCTGGCGTAAGATCGAGGCAGATGTCAACTTAGGATTGATTTTATATCACTACATGCCCCCCACCAGCGCCTGACCCTGGGTGGGTGCGAAGCGCGCTCCCGTGGGGAGGGTCGGGCGCTACCAAATCTTTGATTTGGTATTAGAGCCTCAGCCCCAGAGCACCACAACCCAAGCAACACCCGTCGCAATCGCCACCACGGCAACAGCGGCGGAGCCTGCGTCTTTGGCTTGTTTCGCCAGCTCATGCTGATCCAACGAAATGTAGTCCACCACCCGTTCGATGGCGGAATTCATCAGCTCCATCGCCAACACCAAAATGCCCAGCGACAGGATCAGCGCCCGCTCGCCCGCGCTGAGCGGCAGGGTAAAGGCCAGCGCGGCAGAGGCCAGATTGGCCCAGACCCAGCTGCGGAAAGAATGTTCCGTGCGCCAGCTGTCCAGCCAGCCGGCCCAGCTCCAGATGCAGCGGTGTTTCAAACGGGAAAGAAAGTCAGTCATGATGCCTCCGCCCCGATGTATGCTGTCGCGGGGCAGAGTGGGTCAAGATGGAAAGCATTGCGCGCTAGTCCTGCGGTTCCGCTGTGGTTTTCGCAGCCTCTGCCCGCGTTTCATCACGCAGTCGCAGCAAAAGCGCATGGTTGGCACAATAGTCCGGCGGTGCGTCGGCTGTGTGCACTTGTTCAATCCAACGCCGACAGGCGCCGTCATTTGAACACTGTGCACAACGCATCAAGGCGTCGCGATATTCTGCGGCACCATAAGGGTCACGATCAATTCGGTTTTGCCAGTTGATGCCAAGGCGTTGCGCAAGGCGCGGCATTAGGTCCACGGTTCGGACCAGTCGGTCAAAGAAGCTCATCTTGGGGGTCCTGAGTATCTGTGAGTTTCTGAGAGAGAGCGAAAAGCTGGGGGCGGTATGTTTGGAGATCAGTGTTTCAGGCGCGCCATCTCCTTAGCGTTCAAACAATGTTCAGGCGGTGCCTCTTGGCTGGACGCCTGCGACAGCCAGTGCTGGCATTGGGTAACCTGCGTACACTGACGGCAACGTGTGACCATTTCTGCATATCCTTGAGCGGTCAGTTCGCCATCGGCCATTGCTTCGCTCAGGTTCACACCCATCGCACGGGCGACGGACCGGTTCAGCCAGAAATGCAATTCCGGGCAACCTAGTGCTATACGGTGTCCCATTGTCGGCGTTCCGTTCAATCTTGACCACACAAGGTGGTGGTTTCTGGTTTCAGCGACTGCAGCCGCGCGCGGTTCTCACAATAAGACGGCTGGGATTCGGCCCCGCCGCTAAGTTCCGATTTATCCAACCAGTTTGAGCAAGCCTCCGGTGCGGTGCAGCTGCGACATCGGGCAACCATGCCTGCCCAGTCTTTTTGCGACAAAGCACCGTCTGCGCGGGCTTGTTCCAGATCAACACCAGTGGTCTTGGCCATTCTCTTGGCCAGCCAAAAATGACGCTTCAAACTTCCTAGTGGCTTCATCAGAAATCCTCCTTGGTTGCCCCATGGTAAAGACACAAATCAGGTGCGTCTTTGACTCGGATCAATCAGGAGATGTCTGAACTTTCGCCACTCACTCTTGAGGGAGGTGGCTCATCACCCGTTGAATTTGCAACATCTCAGAGTTGCGACAATAGCTGGGTGTTGAAGCTTCCAAACCGGGACGGGCGTGGTCCAGCCAGGCACGACACGCACCCGGGCCGGCGCATTGTTTACAACGCTCGATAGAGGTCGTCAGATCCCCCAATTTCATTCGGCCGGAAAGGATTTCTTTTTCCAGATCAACGCCTAACGCTTCTGCCATATGATGGAACAATTCCATATGACGCCGATTGGGTGTGTCGTTCTGCATGGGCTGCCTCGTGGTCAGTGAGAGGCCTAGCCGTTAGCGCGATCAGCAAATCGCGCACTTTGACACAGATCAACTAAAACGAGATTACATACTTATGGGAGTGCATCGATATAGGCATTCACACAGGTTTGCACATGGCGAAACCTGTCCCCACCCAGATGTTTGCCGCCATACCAGCGTGTCACCACCACAATATGATCGCGTAGATCCTCACGCTCCAGCATCCGTAGAATCACGTTGCCTGCACCACTTTCACCATCGTCGCCTTTGCGCTGGGTGCCATCCGATTGCAGCATCGCCCAGGTGTTGTGGGTTGCCTTCGCATATTTTTTGGCGCGCTTGAGCTGTTTCAGGAACGCAGCCACCTCTGCCTCATCTGCGGCAGCGCCACCGGACACAGCGTAGCGCGACCCACGATCGCTGACGACGTTTTCAATTTGTAGCATTTATCTTGTTCGACTTTTCCGAATGATTAAAGCGCGGCTGCCGTTTTGCGCACCGTGGCCAAACGATCCGCGTTGGGCGGGTGTGTCCCTAAAAACTGATTTCCAGGGTCAGGCAAGCGGTCAAAGAAAGCTGCGCCGCGCACCGGATCAAACCCCGCCTTTAACGAAATGACTGTTCCTAGCGCATCCGCCTCGAGTTCAAAATCCTTGGAATACCGGCGCGACCCGATCAGGGCGCCAATTTGCTGGGCTTCTTCGATCTGCTGTGCGTTGCCACCACGCAAACTGACCAGCCCCCCCAAAATGGTTGCCCCCTCCAGTGCGCTGGCGGCCTGACGATCAAGGTGGCCGGCAATATGGTGCGCAGCCTCATGCCCCATAACAAACGCCAATTCATCTGCGTTGCGTACGGTTTCCAACAACGAATAGGTAAATGCGATCACTGGCTGACCGCTATCCGTCACAAATTGATGCGCGTTAGGGGGCTGATCAGGGCGATCGTCTACCACGATCAGGAAATCACAGTTTTCACCGCGCGTGCGGCGGCGGCACTCGCGTTCCGCCACAGGTTCAACGGTTTCAACAACCTGGATGAACTGTTCCGCAACCTGACGCTCAACAGCCTGCCCGCCGTTGCCAAACCCCGGCTGATACCCCGGTCCAACTGTCGGAATGCTGCATCCCGCCAGCACAAAGGCCAAGACCACAACAGCGACACCTGCGCGTATCACGGACATGGCGGGCAACGGTGGGAACAGCGCCAAGGTGCCTAAAAACTGCATTGCAAACCTCCTTCGCGGGACAATGTAGCACCGTTTCATCACGGCACCAGCCTACAGCGCATCACGCCAAATCCCTTTGCATCCCAAGCCTAAGCGCCTATCGTTAAGGTATGTTTACCATCGAACACGACTTCGACGCCACTGTTGTCACGCTGATGGATGAAGGCGAAACGCCTCTGCAAGAGGATGTTAGCATCCATGCCTTTCAGGAATGTGTGACGATAGAGCAATACGATCCCCGTACGGATGAGGTCAGCAAGATCACTCTGTCCCTGCATCAACTACAGGAATTGGCTGCAGCGCTGGATCTGCCAGAAGGCGTCTACAAGCTGCGCGCTGATCCGCCCAAGTAAGGGCCTCTTACCCGTCGATGCGAAACAGCTTGTCACGGCTGGTGTCGCCGCGGATCAACACCACACGAGATTTGGCGAGGCCTAGCGCCTTGGCCAACAGTTTTTGCACGGCACCATTCGCCTTGCCGCCCTCGGGCACCGCCGTGACATAGACACGCACGCCGTCCGCAGTCACAGAAATTCGATTGCGCGATGCTTTGGGCGTGACTTTGACTGACAAAACGCCTTGGGCGATATGTGCGGACAGGTCAGCCTCAGTGGTGTTCTTGGTGGTCATATATGCGGCCTTCACTGCGGCCCGAGCGTCTGAAATCCGGTGGACAAGGTGCTGAGGGCGCTGGATAGTGCGCAGCAGAATTAACATCCCCCCGCCACCTTGACCACAGGGCAGCTACCCCCGACATAAGCGCTACCTGCCAAAGAAAGAGACGCGATGCCCGAAATCCGCCCCCTGTCCCCCAACCCTGCTGCGCTTGAGTTTCTGCTGACCCGCCGTTCGCGCCCTGCCAAAACGCTGACCACACCGATTCCCAGCCGCGAAGAGTTGCGGCCGATCCTGACCGCCGCTGCGCGCAGCCCCGATCATGGCAAGCTGGAGCCGTGGCGGTTCATCGTGCTGGAAAAACCCGCACTGACCCGTCTGGCCGCGCTAGCAGGCGAACGTGGACAGGTGCTGGGACTGGATGAGGTGCAGGTGCAAAAAGGCGTTGATCAGTTTGCCAACGGCAATCTGGCCATCGCCGTGGTGGAGATCGTCAAACCGAATGAGAAAGTCCCCGCCGTCGAAATCACCTATTCCGCCGGTGCCGCCTGCCTGCAGCTGCTGAATGCGGCGCTGGCATCGGGCTGGGGGGCGAACTGGCTGTCCGGCTGGGCCAGTCATGACCGTGAATTTGTCACGCGGGGTCTAGGTCTGGCCGATAACGAACGCATCGCGGGCCTGATCCATATCGGCACGGAAAAGACCGTGCCGCCTGAACGCCCCCGTCCGGATCTAGAGGCTGTGACAACATGGGTGTCGGAATGATTTTTGCCGCCTTTGCCAAAACACTGGGCCAACTCGGCGATCCAAGGTTCCGCCGCGTTCTGTGGCTGGGTATCGGGCTGACAATCGTACTGCTGGCGATGGCCTATGTCGGCTTCCTTTGGTTCCTGCAGTGGATTTTGGGGCCATCCAGCACCCTGCCTGTGGTGGGTGAAGTGACTTGGGTTAACGATCTGGCCACTTGGGCCAGCCTGTTGTTCATGATCGTCCTATCGGTATTTTTGATGGTCCCCGTGGCCTCTGCCATCACCTCAATGTTCCTCGACGATGTCGCGCACGCGGTAGAGGACAAGCACTACCCCCATCTGCCAGCCGCAACATCAGTCCCGTTTGGCGAGGCGGTGAAAGATACCGTGAACTTTCTAGGGATCATTATCGCTGCGAACCTCTTGGCCTTGGTTGTCTACGCGATCTTCAGCCCGTTTGCGCTGTTCATCTTCTGGGCGCTGAACGGGTTTCTTCTGGGCCGTGAATACTTCACGCTTGCGGCGATCCGCCGTGTCGGGCGCGCAGGCGCCAAACAGTTGCGGCGTAAACACATGGGAACCATCTGGCTGGCGGGCACACTGATGGCAATCCCGCTATCGGTGCCGCTGATGAACCTGGCAATCCCGATTTTGGGCGCGGCGACCTTTACCCACATTTTCCACGCGGTCGCGGCCAAACAGCAATAGAACGCACCACAGGACCAACAAAAAACGGCGCCCCGCAAGGCGCCGTTTTCTTTTCCAAGCGACCGATCAGCTCAGATCGGGCTGGCTCATCCGGTTGAACCAGTCCAGATCACGCACCGTAATCGTACCGGTCAGAATGATCCCTGCAATGATCGCCCACAGAACCGCCGCAATCACCGTAGTGATCAGGGTCTTTTTCTTTAGGTTGGTCACTGCCGGCGCGCCGGCGTGGGTGCCGGGCACCACTTCCCCGACATCGCCCTGTGTTTTCAGGCGGATCGGCAGGACGATAAACAGCGTCAAAAACCAAATGACCGCATATAGGACAATTGCCGAGGTAGGGCCCATCAAACTTGCTCCAGTTCTACGAGGCAGCCGTTAAAGTCCTTGGGATGCAGGAACAGAACAGGCTTGCCGTGGGCGCCGATCTTGGGCTCGCCAGAGCCAAGCACACGTGCGCCGGTTTCTTTCAGGTGATCGCGGGCGGCAATGATGTCTTCGACTTCGTAGCAAACGTGGTGGATGCCGCCAGCGGGGTTCTTGGCAAGGAAGCCATTGATCGGGCTGTCTTCGCCAAGGGGATAGAGTAGTTCGATCTTGGTGTTCGGCAACTCGATAAACACGACGGTCACACCGTGATCGGGTTCGTCCTGCGGTTCACCCACTGTGGCACCCAGCGCGTTGCGGTATTGCGCGGACGCGGCTTCTAGGTCGGGGACGGCGATGGCGACGTGGTTCAGACGTCCAATCATGGTGGGCTCTCCTCTGGCTACCGAATTTAAGTGCCCCCCTTATGCGCAGCCACCCAGCCCCGTGCAAGCGCCGAGGTGCCGCAGCCCGTGACGTTAACCCTGCCTTAGGCTGTTCGCCCTCATCCTGTCCCAACACCCTGACGCACACTGACCGCACAGGAGGACGCGATGAACGATACCGACCTGCCCCGCGCACTGCGCTACCCTACGCCCGAACTGCCCTTGTTGGGGCGTACTGTCCTGATCGTCGAAGATAGCCGTTTAACCTGCGAAGCCGTGCGGATGTTGTGCCAACGTAGCGGCGCGCGAATTCGTCGGGCGGATAGTTTGGCGGCTGCCGACCGCCACCTTCGGGTCTATCGCCCCACGGTATTGCTGGTGGATCTGGGCCTACCGGATGGCAGCGGGCTGGATCTTATTCGACGGATCACCCGCTCTCCGCGTTTGATTGACGTCGTGGTTGCCATCAGCGGGGATGACAGTCAGGAACAGGCCGCAACCCATGCAGGGGCAGACGGGTTCATGGCAAAGCCACTCACATCGCTGGCCTCATTTCAGGAAATGATCCTGCAGCAACTGCCCGGCGATCAACGCCCTCTGGAACCTCGCGCAGTCAATGACACCCGTATTCGCCCCGACCCGATGATTTATGCCGAGGATCTGCGCCATGCGGCGAAACTGCTGGAACAGGGAATGGATGCGGATACGTTGGACTATGTGGTGCAGTTCCTCTTGTCCCTTAGTCACAGTGCGCAGGATCATGCCCTACACACAGCCTGCCTGCGGCTGGATGCGGTTGCATCAACCTGCGCGCCACGTCCCCCCCGGCCAATCGCGATGCAAACAGTTCAGGCGCTACTGCACAAACGCCTCGCCGCCGTTGCCGAAGCCTGAGCATCCGCGCAAGTCACACCATGCCGTCAGAGGTGAAGTGCAGGCGCCTGCGCCAGATCTACACCCGGGAAAACCTGTGTTTCGATGACACTGCGATCCAAACCAAACAATCCGCGCATAATCTGCCCCGCATAGGCCCGCACATCGCCCAACGGCATCACATCGCGTCGATCATAAAGCGCGGCCTCTGACAGGCCAGGCCAATCGCCATAGACACGCCCACCACGCAGCGCACCGCCCGCAAACATCATCGTGCCACCAGTGCCGTGATCGGTCCCGTCCGTCCCATTTGCGCGCGCTGTCCGGCCAAATTCGGTCATCGCGACCACCGCCGTTTTCTGCCAAACATCGCCCAGATCTGTGCGCAGCGCCTCAATCGCCTGCACCAATGAACCTAGGGCCTGATCCATACCACGGACTTGCCTGCGGTGTGTGTCCCACCCGCCAATAGAGAAAGCAGCAATGCGCGTTTCCTCGCGTAGGCGTTCGGCGGTGAAGTGGGCGATCGCTTCGATCCCTGCCGGACGACCATCGGTCTGACTGGTGACCGCCATCCCGCCCTGTTCCATCATCATATCCGCAGCGGCCGCATCCATCGCCAACCCATCTGAAGTGGCCCTTGCCAACATCAACTGCTGCGCCTCCAGAAATGCGTCATGAAAGGCTGGATCATCATGCATGACCAATTCCGCCAATCGCGCACCTTGTGGGCTGAGAGACAGCGCCACATCCGGCGACCAATGCGCGACGTCCGCTGCCCCGCGCAGCAGCAGCATATTGTCATGCCCTACAGAAAAAGCCGTCTGCCCTGACAAACCCGGAACAGTCTGCAACATCCGGTTCAGCCAGCCATCCCGCCCCGCTGCGGTCAGATCGGCAGTCCCCGCTTCGAGTAGATCCTGCCCGTCAAAATGGCTGCGTTTGTCGCGATATGGTGTCGAAACCGCCTGCACAAAGCCCAATTCACCACGCCGCCATAGTGGCAACAATGGCGCCAGAGCAGGATGCATCTGATGAAAACCGGTCAGATCAAGCCCCGCCGCGCCAGAGGACAACAAAGGCGCGCGCAAGGTCGCGAAATCAGGGTCACCAACAGGGCGCAACACATCAAGACCATCCATACCCCCCCGCAAAATGATCACGACCAATCGGTGATCCCACGGTCCAGCGGCCCAGGTCACAGGCGTCAACAACGGGCTTGCCGCAGCCGAACAGCCCAGAAGAGCACCTTGCGACAGGCTGTTGCGCAGGAAATCCCGCCGATTCAGGGTTCTGCCGTTCGCGTTCGCAGGCTGTGTCATCATGTATCCTCCCTTATCGGCGCTGGAATGCAGGCGATGCCAAAACCAGCGCGATCCCCTCGCGGCGGTTCTCAGCGGCGCGCGCAGCAAAACGCACAGTCTCTGGTGCATTCGGACCCAATGCGCTTTCTACAAACACCCGCGGATCCGGTAGATCGGGACGCAATCGCACTGGCGCCTCCAGCGCCCAGTGCAGACGCCCGGCAATCCCTTGTGGCGTCAGCCAGCTGGCATCGGCCTCTTCCCAGCCATCTGGCCCCAGCGGTTCCTGCCAAGGTTGCCCCATGACCGCCAGTGGCCGCTGAAAGAGTTGCACGATAAACTGTTCGCGTTGGCGACCACGGCCAAATTGGTGGTAGACCTCGGGCGCCACTGCCAATGCCCGCATAGACGCGGCCATATACTCGGCCGGTAGGCGCAGGTTTTGTTGCTGCGGGGTCATCGCGGCGGGATGGGTCAGCAACACCTGATAAAGCGCGGACAGATCCCCTTCGGTATCGCGGTAGGCGTCGACCAAGGCAGCCACCAGATCAGCGGGTGGCGTTTCAGCGATAAAATGCACTGCAAGTTTTCGAGCAATGTGCTGTGCGGTTGTCGGATGACGCGCCAGATCACGCAAAACAGCCCGAATGTCCGCCATCCGTGCAGGCCCGCCACCATAGGACTGGCCCAGCACCTCCTCGGCACCGGGTTCGGCAAATCGATTGCGGAATTTGCGCCCGTCTTCGACCGTGTAGCTCAGCCCTGTCAGGAGTTCCGCCAATTGCCGCACGTCACGCTGGCTATAGCCACCGCCAACGCCCAACGTGTGCAGTTCCAGCACCTCACGGGCGAGGTTTTCGTTCAGCCCGACGCCCCCCTCTTTGCGGCGCGCACGGATGCTGTTTGGACCTACTGATTGCGCCTGATCCAGATAGTGCAGCATCAACGGATGGGTCACGGCAGAGGCCAAGAGGTCCTCGAACCGGCCCAAGATATGAGGACGAATGGCGTCTTCGATATAGGGAACACTGGCGCGTTTCAGCACGCCCACCTTGCCGCGGGCGGTGAAATGATCCCCCCAGAACGCGGTCAGCCGTTCGCGAAATCCATCACGCGTCCAGACGCGGCGCATCATGACCTGCCACAACCATGCACGTTCGCCTTGGCGCGCCGCGCGTTGCAGCGCCTTTTGCTGGCGGTCTGCCTCTGCCTTGGCCACCTGCGTTCCTGCACGGCGCGCACGGCGCTGCACCGCTTGTGCGGTTTTCAGACGTTCACGAAAGGTGGAAAACCCCTCAACGGGAAACCGCACCGCCATGTCATCTGGCCCGCGCACACGCGCCAGCACCTCTGCCGCGCTGGTCGCAGGGGCCAGTTCCGCAATGGGCGATAGCCCGTAGCCAAACCGTTTTTCCGCCAGTATGGGATCAAACGTCATGCGCCGCCTCCGGTTAGATCAGAACCAGTTATACGCACGGCGTCGCAGTATCTGTCGCAAAAACTGCCCCGTAACCCAATTAGACGTTTCAGCGAAACCTCTGCAGGGCCCTTTTTAGGTTGCGACGCAGCTGTCGCGGTGTATCCGGCGCTAGAAAATAAAGAAAGTCATCTCGGCCTGAATTCAGCGTCACATCAACCGTGCCGTCAGCAGCCAGGAACATAGAACGTGGCACGTAATTTCCATCTGGTGCCAAAGTGCTCGCGGCATCAGCCTCTGCATCCTTGTCGATCAGAATGAACACAAACGACTGACTTAACCGCACAATTTCTGGGTCAAAGAAAACGGATTTATACTCGCCACAAACTGGGCACCAGGTCGCATGCACGAGAACGAAAACAGGTTTGCCTTGCTGTTCGGCGCGCTCGCGGCCCTGCTTTAGATTATGCCAGACAATCTGTTCGTCGTTAAAGCCAGCAGGGATTGCGTCAGCCAAAACAAACGGCGCGCCCCAAAGGAGCGCGCCGACAAAAAGGGATAAAACACCCTTCATGATCAGTCCTGCGGGATCACGCGCAGGCCCAGTTCCATCAGCTGGTCGCTGGTCGGATCAGACGGCGCGTTCATCATCAGGTCTTCGGCGCGCTGGTTCATCGGGAACATCACCACTTCGCGGATGTTCTGTTGATCGGCCAGCAGCATCACGATGCGGTCCACACCTGCGGCACAGCCACCGTGCGGTGGGGCGCCGTATTGGAACGCCTTGTAGAGCGCGCCAAAGCGACTCTTCACCTCTTCCTCACCATAGCCGGCGATTTCAAAGGCTTTCAGCATCACCTCAGGCTTGTGGTTACGGATCGCGCCCGACACCAGTTCGTAGCCGTTACAGGCCAGATCGTATTGATAGCCCAGCACCTGCAGCGGATCGCCGTTCAGTGCGTCCAGACCACCCTGCGGCATCGAGAAGGGGTTGTGTTCAAAGTCGATCTTGCCCGATTCTTCGTCCTGTTCGTAAATCGGGAAGTCCACGATCCATGCAAAGGCAAAGCGGTCTTTGTCGATCAGGCCCAGCTCTTCGCCGATGACGTTGCGGGCACGACCGGCCACCGCTTCAAACGCCTTGGGCTTGCCACCCAGGAAGAAGGCCGCATCGCCCACACCCAGACCCAGCTGTTGACGGATCGCTTCGGTACGCTCGGGGCCGATGTTTTTGGCCAGCGGACCAGCCGCTTCCATACCGTCCGCGCCTTCGCGCCAGAAGATGTAGCCCATGCCCGGCAGGCCTTCGCCTTGGGCGAACTTGTTCATGCGGTCACAGAACTTGCGGCTGCCACCGGTCGGGGCCGGGATTGCACGAATCTCAGTGCCTTCCTGCTCCAGCAGTTTGGCAAAGATGGCAAAGCCGGACCCGGCGAAATGCTCGGACACGATCTGCATCTTGATCGGGTTACGCAGGTCGGGCTTGTCGCTTCCATACCACAGGGCGGCATCGCGGTAGCTGATCTGCGGCCAGTCCTGCGGCGCGTCAACCTTGCGGCCACCACCAAACTCTTCGAACACACCGGCCAGAACGGGCGCGATGGTGTCGAACACGTCCTGCTGTTCGACAAACGACATTTCCAGGTCCAGCTGGTAGAAGTCGGTCGGCGAACGGTCAGCGCGCGGGTCTTCGTCACGGAAGCAGGGCGCGATCTGGAAGTATTTGTCGTAGCCTGCAACCATCATCAGCTGTTTGAACTGCTGCGGCGCCTGCGGCAGGGCGTAGAACTTGCCTGGGTGCAGACGCGACGGCACGAGGAAGTCGCGCGCACCTTCGGGGCTGGACGCGGTGATGATCGGCGTCTGGTATTCGCGGAAGTTCAGATCCCACATACGCTTGCGCATGGACATCACAACATCGGAACGCATCTTCATGTTTTCCTGCATCGCCTCACGGCGCAGGTCGAGGAAGCGGTATTTCAGACGGGTTTCTTCAGGGTATTCCTGATCACCAAAGACCATCAGCGGCAGCTCTTCGGCTTTGCCCAGCACGTCGAGGTCACGAATGAACACTTCGATCTCACCGGTGGGGATCGCGGGGTTCACCAGGCTTTCGTCACGGGCCATGACGTTGCCTTCGATCTTGATGCACCACTCGGAACGGACCTTTTCCAGCTCACTGAAAACGGGGCTGTCGGGGTCTGCCATCACCTGAGTGATGCCATAGTGGTCGCGCAGGTCGATAAACAGCAGGCCGCCGTGGTCGCGGACGCGGTGGACCCAGCCCGACAGGCGGACGGTTTCGCCCACGTTGGATTTGTTCAGCTCAGCGCAGGTGTGGCTGCGATATGCGTGCATGGTGTGACCTTTCGTGATCGGGTCGTCTTTTCGGACAATCTTAGTATGTGCGTCGTGGCGTATAGGGTGCGCCCACGGGCACACGGAATTCATCTAGGCCGATACACTAGGTTGCGACCGCGTTGTCAAGCGATGTGGGGGAATTGCCGCTATTGTTGAGGGAAATGCGCACACTCAGGCGCCCAGATCGCTTGTGTTGAGCCACGGAGTGAGTTGATCAGGTTGATCGACGTGGCCTCTGCCAGATCAGTGAGGGTCAGCGTCGCCTCTTGCAACAGCCCCCTGTTCAGGCGGCTTTGCCGATACACACCCGCCAGCAGACCGGATGATAGCGGCGGCGTCAGACGGTCGCCGTCTGGGGTGGTGATGGAAATATTGGTGATCGTGCCCTCGCACACCTCGCCTCGTTCGTTCAGCATCACCGCCTCTTGCACACCCTCAGGCAATGCAGCGCGGGCCTGATCGTAGAGGTCGCGGCGGGTGGTCTTGTGGCGCAGCAGCGGATCGTCCGAGGGCAGGCGGATGTCCGATATGATGAATGTTGCGACGCGCCACGGATCCGGCAACGGCGCGGTTGTCAGATCAAGCGTGCCATCCTGCGCCAGGGTGAGGCGGCAGCGGAGGGGGGCATCGCTGGCAAGCGCATCCAGTTTCGCGATGAGCGCGGCCTCATCGAAGTGAAACCCCAATGCCTGTGCCGAGGCGGCAAGCCGCGCGATGTGCAACGCACGCCGCGCGATACCCTGACCAGGTCGGAACCCGAAGGTTTCAATCAGGCGACATTCGGGATCGAAGGCTGCACCATGTCCTGCGTCTGGGCGAAGCGGCTTTTCCATAGGGCTTCCTCATATTCCGATGCGGCGGTGCTGTCCCATACAAGGCCACCACCAACGTTCAGCCGTGCTTTGTCACCGTCCAGCATCACGGTGCGGATCGCCACGTTAAATTCGGACCGCCCATCCGGTGCCGCCCAGCCGATAGAGCCGCAGTAAATATCACGCGCCCAGGGTTCCAGATCCCGCAGGATCTGCATCGAACGCAGTTTGGGTGCGCCGGTGATCGACCCACAGGGAAACAGCGCCTCAAAAATCTGCGACAGGGTGGCGTCGGGGCGCAGATCAGCGATCACATGGGATACCATCTGATGCACGGTTGCGTAGCTTTCGACCTTGAACAGTTCGGGCACCTTGACGCTGCCCGCCTGTGCGACACGGGAAATGTCGTTGCGCAACAGATCGACGATCATCAGGTTTTCGGCACGGTTCTTTTCATCCGAGCTTAGGAACGCCTTGCGCCGCTGATCCTCTACCGGATCGGAACTGCGCGGTTGGGTGCCCTTCATCGGACGGGTTTCAATCCGGCCTTCTGCCGAGGTACGGAAAAACAGTTCCGGCGACCGCGACAGAATCGCCGGTCCACGTTCCGGCAGCACCAAGGCGCCGTAGCCCACAGGCTGCTGCGCCGCCAGCGTGCCATAAATCGCCTCAGCGGATCCGGTTGCAACTGCATCAATCGGGAAGGTCAGGTTGGCCTGATAAATGTCGCCTGCGCCGATGTAGTCATGCACCGTATGAAACGCCTGCGCGTAGCGGTCTGCATCCCAACGAGGTGTCAGTTCCGTCAGCTGCCCGCCAGTGGCCAAGGGTCCAGCCACCTGAGGGCCGTCATAGACACCGAAGCTAAGCAGCGGGAGTTCCCGGACGTCGGGCATCATTGGTGCCAGCCGATCCTCAAGCGCGCAGCCCAGTTCATAGGAGGCATAGCCCGCAACCCATTTGCCTGCAGCCAGCGCAGAATCAACAGCTGCAAGGGCGGTAGGCACATCATCTGCGTTCAGCGCGGTAATCACCGCGCTGGGGTTTTGAAACCAAACCGGCGTTGCATCCGGCCCTTTGTCCATTCTGATCTGCATTTTGCGTCTCGGTTTTGTGCCTTGGTCACGCCCAAGGTGCCCTCTGTGGCCTCCCCCTACAGGTATAGGGCAAGCACTGCAATTTGACAGGGCGCGTATGCGGCACATTACACTAGTTTTCCGAACCCTCTTGCGCCTTGGCCCGCGATGTCTATAACCCACGACAATTTGCGCGTTGGCGAGTCACCGCCAGCGTCCCCAGCTGCCCGCGACTTTGCCCCGCGAAACAATGAGGTCCGCCATGCCCAAAAGAACTGACATCTCCTCCATCATGATTATCGGCGCAGGTCCGATTGTGATCGGTCAGGCGTGTGAATTCGACTATTCCGGCGCACAAGCCTGTAAGGCACTGCGCGAAGAAGGCTACCGCGTGATCCTCGTCAATTCCAACCCGGCAACGATCATGACCGATCCGGGTCTGGCAGACGCAACCTACATCGAACCGATCACCCCAGAAGTGGTCGCCAAGATCATCGAAAAAGAACGCCCCGATGCGCTGCTGCCGACCATGGGCGGACAGACCGGCCTGAACACCTCGCTGGCGCTGGAAGAAATGGGCGTGCTAGAGAAATTCAACGTCGAAATGATCGGCGCGACCCGTGATGCCATTGAAATGGCAGAAGATCGCAAACTGTTCCGCGAAGCGATGGATCGTCTGGGCATCGAAAACCCCAAAGCCACCATCGTCACCGCCCCCAAGAAAGAAGACGGCAGCGCCGATCTGGACGCCGGTGTACAGATTGCACTGGATGAGCTGGATGAAATCGGCCTGCCCGCCATTATCCGCCCCGCCTTCACCATGGGCGGCACCGGCGGTGGCGTGGCCTACAACAAAGAGGATTACATCCACTTCTGCCGCACCGGCATGGATGCCTCGCCCGTGAACCAGATTCTGGTGGATGAGAGCCTGCTGGGCTGGAAAGAATACGAGATGGAAGTTGTGCGCGACAAAGCGGACAACGCGATCATCGTCTGTTCCATCGAAAACGTCGATCCGATGGGTGTGCACACCGGTGATTCGATCACCGTCGCCCCCGCGCTGACGCTGACCGACAAAGAATTCCAGATCATGCGGACCCACTCGATCAACGTTCTGCGTGAGATCGGCGTGGAAACCGGCGGCTCCAACGTGCAGTGGGCGGTGAACCCTGCCGATGGCCGTATGGTGGTGATCGAAATGAACCCGCGTGTATCGCGTTCGTCCGCACTGGCGTCCAAAGCCACCGGTTTCCCAATCGCAAAAATCGCGGCCAAGCTGGCGATCGGCTACACGCTGGACGAGCTGGACAACGACATCACCAAAGTGACCCCCGCGTCGTTTGAGCCGACCATCGACTACGTTGTCACCAAGATCCCGAAATTCGCGTTTGAGAAATTCCCCGGTTCCGAACCCTATCTGACCACCGCAATGAAATCGGTGGGTGAGGCAATGGCCATTGGCCGCACCATCCACGAATCGCTGCAAAAGGCGCTGGCGTCGATGGAATCGGGCCTGACCGGCTTTGATGAGGTGGAAATCCCGGGACTATCTAGCAAAGACTATCCAGTCATTCGTGGCGAGCAAGATATCTTGGAAATTTCGGCCCAGGATCGAGCTGCGATCATCAAGGCCATCGGCAAACAGACTCCTGACCGTATGCGCACCATCGCGCAGGCGATGCGTCACGGTCTGACCAACGCTGAAATTCAGAACGTCACCTCGTTCGATCCGTGGTTCCTCGACCGCATTCGCGAGATTGTGGATGCCGAAGAGGTTGTGCGCAAGGACGGCCTGCCGGTGACCGAGGCAGGTCTGCGCAAGCTGAAGATGATGGGCTTCACCGATGCCCGTCTGGCGATCCTGACCGGCCGGACCGAGGCAAACGTGCGCCGCGCCCGTCAGAACCTCGGCGTCAACGCCGTGTTCAAACGCATCGACACCTGCGCCGCAGAGTTCGAGGCGCAGACGCCCTACATGTATTCGACCTACGAAGCGCCCGCGATGGGCGACGTCGAATGCGAAGCACGCCCCTCTGACCGCAAGAAAGTGGTTATTCTGGGTGGTGGCCCGAACCGGATCGGTCAGGGGATCGAGTTTGATTACTGCTGCTGTCACGCCTGCTACGCGCTGACGGATGCCGGTTATGAAACCATCATGATCAACTGTAACCCCGAAACCGTGTCCACCGACTATGACACCTCGGACCGTCTGTATTTTGAACCGCTGACCTTTGAAAACGTGATGGAAATCCTGCGCGTTGAACAGGAAAACGGCACCCTGCACGGCGTTATCGTTCAGTTCGGCGGCCAGACCCCGCTGAAACTGGCCAACGCCCTGTTCGAAGAGGGCATTCCGATCCTCGGCACCTCGCCCGACGCGATCGACCTTGCCGAAGACCGTGAACGTTTCCAGGCGCTGGTCAACAAGCTGGAGCTGAAGCAGCCGAAAAACGGCATCGCCTCCACCGACGCGCAGGCGCTGGCCATTGCCGAAGAAATCGGTTTCCCGCTGGTAATCCGTCCCTCCTACGTTCTGGGTGGCCGCGCGATGGAAATCGTGCGCGATATGGCGCAGCTGGAACGCTACATCGCAGAGGCGGTTGTTGTGTCCGGTGACAGCCCCGTTCTGCTGGACAGCTACCTGTCCGGTGCCATCGAATGTGACGTGGACGCGCTGTCTGACGGCAAAACCGTACACGTGACCGGCATCATGCAGCACATCGAAGAGGCCGGCGTGCACTCGGGCGACAGTGCCTGTTCGCTGCCCCCCTACTCGCTGCCCGCGGATATTATTGCCGAGATCAAGCGTCAGACCGTTGAACTGGCCCTGTCGCTGAACGTGGTTGGCCTGATGAACGTGCAGTTCGCAGTCAAAGATGGCGAGATCTTCCTGATCGAGGTAAACCCGCGCGCCAGCCGAACCGTGCCGTTTGTTGCCAAGGCAACCGACAGCGCCATCGCCTCTATCGCGGCCCGTCTGATGGCTGGTGAGCCGATGGAAAACTTCCCCTTCCGTGGCGCCTATCCGGCGGATGCAAAACCCGGAACCCTGCCGATGGCGGATCCGATGACCCTGGCCGATCCCGACATGCCGTGGTTCAGCGTGAAAGAGGCCGTGCTGCCCTTCGCCCGTTTCCCCGGCGTCGACACCATTCTGGGTCCGGAAATGCGTTCGACTGGTGAGGTCATGGGCTGGGATACGTCGTTCCCGCTGGCCTTCCTCAAGGCGCAGATGGGGGCAGGCACCGAACTGCCAAGCGAAGGCCGCGTCTTCTTCTCGATCAAGGATGCGGACAAAACCGCTGCCTCGGCTCAGGCGGCACGCACGCTGGTTGAACAGGGCTTCTCCCTCGTGGCGACTCTGGGCACCAAATCGTGGCTGACCGAGCAGGGCATCGAATGTGAACAGGTGAACAAAGTCTACGAAGGCCGCCCCAACATTGTGGACGTGCTGAAAGACGGCGGCATCGCGCTGGTGATCAACACCACCGAAGGCGCGCAGGCGGTCAAAGACAGCTCCGCCATCCGCTCCGTCGCGCTTTATGACAAGATCCCCTACTTCACCACCGCCGCCGGCGCCCAAGCCGCTGCTGAAGCGATCAAGGCCCGTGCCGAAGGCGACTTCGCCGTGATGCCGCTGCAAGGCTGATCGGCCCTAAGGGCTAAAACAACAAAGCCCCCGCCAAATCGGCGGGGGCTTTTGCGTTCAAGGCGCGGCACTGTAGGAAACAGACGCTGCCGTATGGCCTGCTGCGCGTCAGTTCAGACGCTCTCTTCTTCCAGATGCAGCTTCATCTTGATCAGCACCTGCTGCAAGGCCAGCGTTTCGCGCAGCATGCGCTTGGCCTCGTTGATGCTGATCACCCCGTCCTCAATCGATTGATTGTATTCCGCCATCAGCATCGCAAAACGCTGGCTCAGCAGGATCACATCGGAATTGATCCCACCGGAACCTTCGGAATTACGCCGCTCTTCGTTCAGTGACAGGGTGATGCCATTCAACTCAGCCAAGGCACTGGTCACATGAGGGAAGGACGCAGCCTCTTCCAATGCGGCAACTGCATCCACCGGCATGAAGCGATCCGCGTGTTCAGCATGGTCGGAATAGTAGCGGCCCAGCGTGGCCTTGGATTTGCCCGTCAGTTGGCAAGCGGCCTCGATCCCGACGTCCTTAACCAAGGCTTCGGTGTGTTTCTTCAGATACCCGGAAACGACTGACATGACTGCCCCTTTTACTGCCCGTCATACATGTACCCATGCATATCGGGGAAAACCCACGTTCCTTTCCCATTAAACCGCCCACCGGATTTTGTCATTTATTAATGCACGCAAGGCGGCCCTGCCGGAACGTTACGCCTCTCCCTCGCTTGGGTCGTAACCAACGCTGTGTCGGTTTGTGCGTAACCAGTGGTGGCTGATTTTTTGTTTCATGTGCTGCCGGAGTAACCAGTATGCGCTCTTTCGTCCACGAGAGCGGCAAAGCGTGTTGGCAATCGACCGGGGATCATCCCCAATGCGGCCACGTTCCGCGCCCCGGTCGGGCAGACCCGAATTATCGAAATTTCTCTGCGATATGGGTCTGTCTTGCCACGGTTGCGCGGGCACGATCAAAAGCCGCTTGAAACCGCAGCGACGGACGGCGATAGAACCTGTCATGGCCAAGCTGTATTTCAACTATTCCACCATGAATGCGGGCAAGTCGACGGTGCTACTGCAAGCGTCGCACAACTACCGCGAACGCGGCATGCAGACCTATCTGATGACCGCACAATTCGACAATCGTGCTGGCGAAGGCTGCATCGCCAGCCGCATCGGCATCAGCGACAAAGCGGACACATTCGCTCCGGGCGAAGACCTTTACGCCAAGCTGTCGGCGCGTCTGGCGGAGCAGAAAGTCGCCTGCATCTTCATTGATGAGGCACAGTTTCTGGAAAAGGACCAGGTCTGGCAATTGGCCCGCGTGGTCGACGACCTGAAAGTGCCGGTGATGTGCTACGGTCTGCGCGTCGATTTCCGCGGCGAGCTGTTCCCCGGCTCCGCCGCGCTGCTGGCGCTGGCAGATGAAATGCGCGAGGTGCGCACCATCTGTCATTGCGGCAAGAAGGCCACGATGGTGGTCCGCATGGGGTCTGACGGCAAAGCGCTGCACGAGGGCGCACAGGTACAGATCGGCGGCAATGAAACCTATGTCAGCCTGTGCCGTCGCCATTGGCGATCGGCGATGGATGGCGAACCGATTGTCGGCTGAGGCGTTTTCTAGCCCAGAAAACGCAGCCACACATTGGCACCAATGTGTCCTGCCACAAACGAAAACGGCGCCCCAAGGGCGCCGTTTCTGCGTTCAAATCAGATTGATCAGGCTTTCTCGACGATCACCGAACCGACCGAATAGCCTGCGCCAAAGGAACAGATCAGGCCGATATCGCCCTTTTCCATATCGTCGGAGTATTTCGAAAACGCGATGATCGAGCCAGCCGAAGAGGTGTTGGCGTAATCCTGCAGAATGTTGGGCTGTTCACCCTCTTCCGGCACGCGGCCCAGCACCTTGCGACCAATGAAATCATTCATGCCCTTGTTCGCCTGATGCAGCCACATACGGCGCAGATCCTCAGGCTTGCGGCCTTCCTCGCTCATGTGTTGCAGGATGTGGGCGGATACCATCGGCACCACCTCTTTGAACACTTTGCGGCCGTTCTGCATGAACTGCATATCGCGGCGATCAGCAACACCATCAGGGCGGGTGCGACGCAGGAAGCCGTTGTTGTTGCGGATGTTGTTGGAAAATTCGGTCGCACAACGGGTCGAATGCACGATGAAATGATCACCCTGCGCATCCTCGGCCCGCTCAATCACCACGGCGGTCGCCACATCACCAAAGATGAAATGGCAGTCGCGGTCGCGCCATTCCAAGTGGCCCGAGGTAATCTCGGGGTTCACAACAATCGCGCATTTCACCGAGCCAGAGCGCACCATGTCCGCCGCCGCCTGAATGCCAAAGGTGGCCGAGGAACACGCAACGTTCATGTCAAAGCCAAAGCCGCCCGCGCCCAGCGCCTGCTGAATCTCAACCGCAATCGCGGGATAGGCGCGTTCCATGTTGGAACAGGCACAGATCACCAGATCCACATCCGCCCCCGTACGGCCCGCAGCCGCCAGCGCCTTGTTGCAGGCGTCCATGGCAATCTCGGTCATGATGCCCGGTTCATCATCGCTACGCTGACGGAACTTCGGGTACATGCGGGTGGGATCCAGCACGCCCTCTTTGTCCAGTACGTAACGTTGTTCGATGCCGGATGCCTTAACGATAAACTCGCTCGAGGAATGCGCCTTGGCCTCCAGCTCACCCGCTGCAATCGCCTCTGCGTTTTCGGCATTGTAAAGGTCAACGTAGGCGTTGAAGCTCTCGACAAGTTCGTCATTGGTGATGACGTTGGACGGGGTGAAAACCCCGCTTCCGGTAATGGCTGGCGTATACATGGGATCCCCCGAAAAAACTGGGTTATAGATCACCCCAACGGCACCAAATGGTCAAGAGTTGCCGCTGGGGAACTTCGGCTCTATTCGGCCTGTCTAAACAGCATTTGCGGGGGTTTCTCCGGCAAAAAACGCCTGCAGATTGTTCAATGCCATCAGCCCCATATCAGACCGCACCTCTTCGGCAGCGGTGCCCAGATGCGGCAGCAGGGTGACGTTTTCCAATTGGCGCAATGCCTCTGGCACCTTGGGTTCAAATTCATAGACATCCAGGCCTGCACCAGCGATCTGCCCCTGTTGCAGTGCCACAATCAATGCCGCCTCATCCACCACATCACCACGGGCGATATTGATGAAATGTGCGTGCGGCTGCATCGCGCCAAAGACATCTGCACCGATCATATGATGTGTATCTGGCCCGCCCGGAACCGCGACGATAACCACATCGGCCTGCGCCGCGAGTTCATGCAACGGAAGCTGTTGAGCGGGGAAATCCACCGTTTTGGCGGATCTGTTGGCGTAGAGCACATTCATGCCAAATCCGTAGTGACACCGCCGCGCAATCGCCTGACCGATGCGGCCCATGCCGATGATGCCAACGGTTTTGCCACTGACATGCAGGCCCAGCATCTGGGTGGGATGCCAGCCAGTCCACAGGCCCGCGCGCACCAACCGTTCACCTTCGCCAGCGCGGCGGGCGGACATCAGCATCAGGGTCATCGCCACATCCGCAGTGGCGTCCGTCACAGCCCCCGGCGTGTTGGTGACCGTCACCCCATGCCCGCGGGCAGCCTCCACGTCGATATGATTATATCCAACGCCGAAGTTTGCCAGAATGCGGCAGCGCGGACGGCCAAATTCGGCAAAAATCTCGGCACTGAACCGATCACCGAGGGTGGGCATGATCCCATCATAAAGCGCAAGTGCGGAGCGCATTTCCGCATCTGACATTGGCGCATTGCTGTCGCGCCATTCCACGTCAAACAATTCCTCTGCCCGCGCACGCACAGCGGCGGGCATTGGGCGGGCGATCAATACACGGGGCGGATTGGCGCGGGCGCGGGTTGTGGCAGTCATCAGTGCATCCTCCCGCCCAGCGGCACTTCCTGATCGGGCGACAACAGCACAATCCCGCCCTCAGCATCTGAAACACCCAGAACCAACACCTCGGACATGAACCGCCCGATCTGACGCGGTGGGAAGTTTACCACCGCCATCACCTGTTTGCCGACCAACGCCTCTGGCGTGTAGTGCGCCGTGACCTGTGCCGATGTCTTCTTCTCGCCAATTTCGGGGCCGAAATCGATCCACATCTTGATCGCGGGCTTGCGCGCCTCTGGGTACGGCTCAGCGCGGGTCACACGACCGGCGCGGATATCCACCTTGAGGAAGTCGTCGAACGTGATGTCATCAGCCACGGGCCAGCTCCTTTGATCGTTTGACCGCGGCATCGACCGCACGGGCCAGCAGATTAGGGAAGCCGTTACCTTCGTCCATCAACACCTCCAGCGCGGCCTGCGTGGTGCCATTGGGGCTGGTCACGTTGATGCGCAGTTGCGTCGGATCTTCCTCCGCCACCTCGGCCAGTGCACCTGCGCCGCCGACGGTGGCCTTGGCCAACTGCATTGCCAGATCGGCAGGCAGGCCCTGTGCCTGCCCCGCCTGTGCCAGCGTTTCAATCAGGTGGAACACATAGGCGGGGCCAGAGCCGGAAACGCCGGTCACTGCATCAATCTGATCCTCGGTTTCCAGACGTACCACCTGACCGATGGCGGCCAGCAGTTGATCCGCCAAGTCAAGCGCGGAGGCGCTGACATGGGGGTTTCCGATGATCGCGGTGATGCCACGGCCAATCGCAGCGGGTGTGTTGGGCATCGCGCGCACGATCGGTGTTTGTTCGCCCAACACCGCTTCAAACTGCGCAATCGGTGTGCCTGCCGCAACCGAGACAAAGACCGTATTGCCATTGCCCATCGCCGCCAGTGTCGGCAGTGCCTCGCCCATCATTTGAGGTTTCACGGCCACCAGAACGATGGCGGGATCTGCAGGCAGGTCAGTGTTGATGTGAACGCCCGTGCCTTGCAGCCAGTCCGACGGGTAAGGGTCCAGCACATGAACTGAGGTGGCGGGCAGCCCATCCTTCAGCCAACCGGCCAGCATCGCCGACCCCATCTTGCCACAGCCCAAGAGTACGAGGCCCTTATCGGCCAGATGCTGCATATCCATGATTGCCCCTTTGATCAGATGTCTTGGGGCGAAGTGTTACGCGCGACCAAAGGCCTCTGCAATGGCGACTTGGATCGCGTCCTGTGGCGTCCGCCCGCCCCAGACCAACAACTGCATAGCCGGGTAATAGCGCTCGGCGTTCGCCACGGCGGCGCCGATCATCATATCTACCTGTTCCGCGCTGGCATCCTGACCACCGGCCAACAGCAGACCATAGCGGAACACCATCAGGTTCTGCTCTTCCCAGAAAGTAAAGCTGCCGGACCAGATCTGATCATTGATCGCATTCAGCATTTCGTAGATCGCGGGCAATTTGTCCTTGGGCGGTTCCATCTCGAACGTGCAGATAAGGCGCAGCGCCTCTTCTTGTTCAGACCACGCAAGGGTCAATGTGTAGGTGCGCCATTGCCCTTCGACCGCCATAGCGATCTGATCTTCGGCAATGCGGTCAAAATCCCACTGGTGATGTTCCGCGATATATTCGACGAGGTCGATCGGGTGCATATCTTCACCGATGAACTGCTCTGTCAAAGCCATCTTTTCACCTCACGCAACTGCTCGACATACAAACCAGCTACTTCGCTGCGGGCCTGACGGCGCACGGTTGTTTGATGCCTGTTCTAAATGGTCGGTGAATAGCCCCCGACATTACCAGATATGGTGCCTGTGATGGTGAATCCTGTAAACCCCCACCCTTGGGGATAACCGCAATAAGTTGTGGATGAATTGAATCTAAGCGCGATAAGCTGTGGGTATTTGGGCAAAGACCCGCCAATGCACAAAGTAAAGGCGCCCCCGAAAGGTCGGGCGCGCCCTATATTCTTAACACCGAAACAGGCGGCGTTTATTTCTGAGCCGCTTCCAGCGCATCCAGACGCGCCTTCAGCGCCTCGTTTTCCTCACGGGCTTTCTGCGCCATGGCGCGCACGGCGTCGAACTCTTCGCGGGTGACGAAATCGCGGTCTGCCAGCCAGCGATCCATCATGCTTTTCATCGCGTTTTCCGCTTCGTCCTTCGCGCCTTGGGCCACGCCCATCGCGTTGGTCATCAGCTGCGACATATCATCAAGAAACTTGTTGCGGGTCTGCATCTGGCTCTCCACCGTTACCAATTGTCCCTTGGGTTATGGGACGTGTAGAATTTCCCCCTATATGGGACGGAACGCGGCGGTTCACAAGGTTGACTTCACCCACCCCCCAGAGGCACAGAGACGCACATGCAGGCAATGATCCATTTCCCGAACCTCTCGCCCGAGATTTTTTCAATCTCCCTCTTTGGCATCACCTTCGCGCTGCGCTGGTATGCACTGGCCTATATCGCGGGCATTCTGGTCGGCTGGCGGCTGATCAACATGGCGGTGTCGCGTCCACATCTGTGGCCGGGTGACGCCGCGCCGATGACCAAATCGCAGGTCGAGGATTTGCTGACGTGGATCATCCTTGGCGTCATTTTGGGCGGACGTCTGGGCTATGTGCTGTTTTACCGACCCGCCTATTACATCGACAATCCCAGCGAGATCCTGATGGTCTGGCAGGGCGGCATGGCGTTTCATGGTGGTTTCCTAGGCGTTGTGGTCGCTGCGTGGATTTGGGCCGGACGCCAGGGGGTCAATCGCCTCAGCCTTGGGGACAGTCTGGCGCTGGCGGTGCCAACGGGGTTGCTGCTGGGCCGTGTGGCCAACTTCATCAATGGTGAATTGTGGGGCCGCCCGACGGATGTGCCGTGGGGCGTCGCCTTCCCCGGACCATCAGCACAAACCTGCGAAGGGGTGGTTGGGCTATGTGCACGCCACCCGTCGCAACTATACGAGGCGGCGCTGGAGGGTTTGATCCTTGGCACGCTGCTACTGGTCCTTGCCTTCCGCCGTGGCGCGCTGAAGGTGCCGGGTCAGTTGATGGGGCTGTTTGTGGCAGGCTATGGGCTGTCGCGGTTCATCGTTGAATTTTTCCGTCAGGCCGATGATCAGTTCATCACGTTGGATAATCCGATGGGCTATGTGATCCAGATGGGGCCTGCGGGCGTCACCATGGGGCAGCTCTTTTCGCTGCCGATGTTGCTGGGCGGAATCGCGATCATGATCTGGGCCCGCAAGCGTGCCCGCACAGGGGCAATCGCATGAGTGCAATGCTGGGTCATCTGCTGGAACGGATCAACGACACCGGTCCGCTAACCGTCGCTGATTTCATGGCGGACTGCCTGCTGCACCCGACCCTTGGCTATTACACCACCCGCGATCCCTTGGGCGTCACCGGCGATTTCACCACCGCGCCAGAGATTAGCCAGATGTTTGGCGAGTTGGTCGGTCTGGCGCTGGCACAAAGCTGGCTGGATCAAGGCGCACCCAATCAGATTGTTCTGGCCGAGGCCGGACCGGGGCGCGGCACCTTGATGGCCGATATACTGCGCGCCACCCGCGCAGTGCCGGGGTTTCATGCCGCGCTGAGCGTACATCTGGTAGAAGCGTCACCCATTCTGCGCGCCAAGCAGCAAGAGATGCTGGCAGGCCACAGCGTCACATGGCACGACAGTATCGCTGACCTACCCGAAGCACCGCTGTGGTTCGTTGCAAACGAGTTTTTTGACGCCCTACCGATCCGCCAGTTCATCCGTGATGGTGAGGGTTGGCGCGAAAAGCGAGTGATCGCGCAGGATGGCGATCTGGGCTTTGCCCTTGGCGGCATCGCACCGGTTGCAGCGCTGGAACACCGTCTGGACGACACAGAAACCGGCGACATGGTCGAGGTCTGTACCCCCGCCGCGCCACTGGCCGCCGAACTGGGTCGTCGAATCGCAGACCACGGCGGCGCGGCGCTGATTTTCGATTATGGCGGCTGGCGCAGCCAGGGCGACACGCTACAGGCGGTGAAAGCACACCAAAAGGTGAACCCGCTTGCTGGCCCCGGTGAGGCGGACCTGACCGCTCATGTGGATTTTGAAACACTGGCCAAGGCGGCAGCGCCTGCCGCCCATACAGGCCTGACCACACAGGGCGTTTTTCTGGAACGCCTTGGCATCACTGGGCGGGCGCAGGCACTGGCGGCACGCGCAACAGACGCTGCGCTGGATGATCTGGTGGCGGCACATCGCCGCTTGACGCACCCTGATGAAATGGGGACGCTCTTTAAGGTGCTGGGCCTGTATCCAGCGACGAAGACACCCCTACCGGGATTTGACGTATGACACTGGACATTCTGACCTCTGACCTGCTGGCGCCGATGCAGCATGGCTTCTTCACCCGTCGCGGCGGCGCATCCTCCGGCGTGTTTGAAGGGCTAAACTGCGGCCAAGGATCCAGCGATCAGACCGAAATTGTCGAAATCAACCGCGCCCGTGTGGCCGAGGCGATGGATGTCCCGTTGAGCCATCTGGTGACAGTGCATCAGGTGCATTCGGCAGATGTTGCCATTGTCGAAGGTCCGCAGGACGAAAAGCCCAAGGCAGACGCCATCGTCACCGCCACCCCCGGTCTGGCGCTGGGGATTCTGACCGCGGATTGCCAGCCGGTCCTGTTCAGCGATGCCCATGCTGGCGTCATTGGGGCAGCGCATGCAGGGTGGCGCGGTGCGGTCGAGGGGGTGCTGGAAAACACCGTAGCCGCGATGGAGAGCCTTGGCGCGAAACGCGAAAACATCCATGCGGTTGTCGGCCCCTGCATCAGCCAGCGTGCCTATGAGGTCGGGCCAGAACTGCGCGATCAATTCATCGCACAGGACGCAGCAAACGCCCGCTTCTTCGCCCCCGGTCGTGGTGATCGTCACCAGTTTGACCTGCCTGCCCTGGGTTTAGCCAAGCTGCGCGCTGCTGGCGTGGGGCAGGCCCAATGGTCCGGCCACTGTACATATAGCGACCCGATGCGATTCTATTCCTACCGACTCGCCACGCACCGCGAGCAGGCTGATTACGGCCGGCTGATTTCCTGCATCCGCCTTTGAGGGCGGAAAAGTGAAACATCCAACCACATTTTAGCCATGCAACGTGCTGCAACCTTAGGCAGCACGCTAAATTTTCACATACTTCCCAGTGCAATAGCAGAAACGCACCAACAAATTTCGCAATCACAAAATTGCCCCATTTGCCCCGACACCTGCCCCATCTTGGCCCCAATGGATCGCCATATTGGGCTCAACCAAGGCGCGGAACAAACCCGCACCGCCCACAAATTCGAGTGAGCAGGAGTAACCAAGATGAAACGTCAGAAACGCTGGATGAAATCCGTAATCGCCACGTCGCAAACCGACCTGCCCACGCTGCCTTGGGCCGCGCGCAAGGCAACTTCAGCGGCGCCCAAAACGGTGACCAAGAAAGCCGCCTAAGTGCCCCCTTGAGCCCTGCTCATGTACTTAGCTGACCCCCATCTCTCCTGTCACAAGCTTTTGTAACGAGTGATGTAAGTACCCAAGTAAAGGGCCGCCCCAACTGGGGCGGTCTCTTCCCTTCACGGATCGGCACCCCTCTGTTGTTTCGGGGCCCCATCCACCTGGCGTTCGCACCAAGGGAACGTTGGTTCTATGTAAAGAGTTGTCGTTTTGAACAGTATCACACCAGCGGACATGATCCGCGCGCCCTATCCCCCAACAACTACCAAATCTCGCATTCTGAAACCACAGGCTGCAGCGAAACGCCCACCGCTGATGCGCCGATACGAATGCCTGACAGCACGCTCTACCAACCCCCTAATCGCCCCCGCGCTGCCCCTGCTTGAGGCAGCTTTTTCCGCATTCGCCCGTGGCACTGTATTCAAAACCAGCAACGGTCCCTGCCCAGTCGAAGATCTGATGCCGGGCATGATGCTGGACACGGTTGATCACGGGCTGCAGCCGTTAGTGTGGCGCGGGATGATGAACATCGTGCCGAACACCCCCACCGATCACCCCGAAAGCCAGCAATTGACCCGAGTGATGCAAGGTTCCTTCGGGTTTGCCCGACCAGAGTCGGACCTGATGCTGGGCCCCGCAGCTGAAATCGTGCGCCCTGCATCACCCGACAACACACCGAACCTCAGCCCTGCGGCGGATCTGGTCGATGATCACTCGGTGTTCCGCACATCGCCGCCATCAAGCGTGCAGGTGTTCCACCTGATGTTGCCGCGCCAATGTGGGTTGATCGCCAACGGGGTGCAGTTGGCCAGCTATCATCCGCCGCTGGAACGGGTGCGCCTGCTGGGACCGAATATGAAACAACTGTTCATGTCCTTCTTCCCACATATCAAACGGCCGGAGGATTTCGGTCCTGCCCTACGCAACGAAAAATCCTCGTCACGGGACGCGGATCTAAACTGGGCTTAAATATTTAGGAAATGTGGGACGCCTTAGGCCATACGGCTCAGGCGCTCCTCTAGTACCTCGAAGGGCACACCGGGTTCATCCTTGGCGCTGCGGATCACCAGCGAGGTTTTGACCGACGCCACGTTTGGTGCTTTCAGCAGATCACCAGTGAGGAAGGTTTGGAACGTGCTGAGGTCAGGCGCCACGCATTTCAGGATGAAATCCACCTCGCCGTTCAGCATGTTGCATTCACGAACCAGCGGCCAATCGCGACAACGCGCTTCAAACTCGCTCAGATCGCTTTCGGCCTGCGACTGCAGACCCACCATCGCGTAGACCTGAACCTCAAAGCCCAGTTCGCGCGAATCCACCTCTGCATGGTAACCTTTGATATAGCCCGCCTCTTCCAGCGTGCGCACACGGCGCAGGCAAGGCGGAGCAGAAATGCCGACGCGCTTGGCCAACTCTACGTTGGTCATGCGGCCATCCGCCTGCAATTCAGCCAGGATTTTACGGTCGATCGGGTCCAGCCGCGCAGCAGACATAAAGCACTCTCCTTTGATGGCATTCTTATAGCACCCGCCAAATCACGCGCAACATTATTTCGCGCACCGGAATGCACCTTTGCGAATCTTTGAAATTTCCTGCGCTAACATCGTGCATTCTGGTGCTTTCAGGGATTTGATCGCCCTGCAGCCGACATTCCGTGACAGGGGGCTTTTCTGGTGCGGGTGCCTTGTCTATATGCGTTTGGGACTGAATTACTGATACGAGAGGGCCCAGATATGGCCGAAACACGTCACACCAAGGTACTGATCATTGGGTCGGGTCCGGCGGGCTATACCGCTGGCGTTTACGCCGCGCGCGCCATGCTGTCGCCGATCCTCGTCCAAGGGATCGAACCGGGCGGTCAGCTGACCACCACGACCGAGGTGGAAAACTACCCCTCCTTCGTTGAGGTTCAGGGCCCCGAGCTGATGATGAAGATGGAAGAGCATGCCCGCGCCATGGGCACCGAGGTGATCGGCGACATCATCACCGATTTGGACACCACCACCCGCCCCTTCACCGCCAAGGGCGACAGCGGCACCGTCTACACCGCCGATGCGGTTATTCTGGCCACCGGCGCGCGCGCCAAATGGCTGGGTCTGGAAAGCGAAGAGGCCTTCAAAGGTTTCGGCGTTTCGGCCTGTGCGACCTGTGACGGCTTCTTCTACCGTGGTCAGGAAATCGTCGTGGTCGGCGGCGGCAACACCGCTGTCGAAGAGGCGCTGTTCCTGACGAACTTTGCCTCCAAGGTGACGCTGATCCACCGCCGCGATGAACTGCGCGCGGAAAAGATCCTGCAAGATCGCCTGATGAAGAACGAAAAGATTGAAACCCTTTGGTTCCACGAGCTGGAAGAGGTTGTCGGCGACGACAACCCCAAAGGCGTGACCGGCGTGAAGGTGAAACACACCCAGACCGGCGAGATTTCCGAGGTGCCATGTAAAGGCGTCTTCATCGCCATCGGCCACGCACCGGCGAACGAACTGGTGAAGGATGTCCTGGAACTGCACAACGGCGGCTACGTTCAGGTAACCCCCGGCACCACCGAAACCTCCATCCCCGGTATCTTTGCGGCGGGCGATCTGACGGATCACAAATACCGTCAGGCTGTAACCTCGGCCGGTATGGGCTGTATGGCGGCGCTGGATGCGGAACGCTTCCTCGCCGAGCAGGAGTAAGCACCGTGGCGCATGATTACGCCCAGCAGAAGGCCGAAACACTTTCGGCCTTCGCGGATCTACAGGCGGCCAACACCCTGCCCGATGTGGCGGATCTGGAACTGTTTTTTCTGCCCGCGAAACCTGCGCAAGACTGGCAACTGCTGGCCAATGCGTTAGCCGATCTGGGCTTTGCCTGCGAATGGATCGACGCCGATGGCGATGATCCGGCCACATTACTCGCCGTGATGGAGGATCAGCCTCTCTCTGCCTCATCTATTTGGATGGTCGAAGAGCTGGCAACGCGCGCTGCGATTGAAAACGGTTTCACCCCCGACGGCTGGGGTTTTGCCGCAGACTGATTTGTCGGAACAGTGTCCCACACCTGCCAAAAGGTGTGGGAAACCTGCCTTAACTGGCCTTTTTCCCCAAAAATTGCACATTTTACTCTTTGTTGCGCCGCAGGTCTGTGCGATGCGTTCATTCGTGAACACAAATTGAGTCGTGAGTAGAGTCGCCCGTATGACCGCCCTGCAATCCCAACCCACCGCCGCCGAGGAGGACATGCTGTTCCGCCTGCTGCGCCAGCTGGACATCGCCCCAGATGCCACCCAGCGCGCCACGGCAGAGGCTTTGGGAATTTCGCTGGGCCGGTTGAACACCCTACTGCGCACCACCGCCGAACAGGGGCTGATCCAAATCTCTGCCCGTGACGGCCCTGACAAAAGACAACGCTTCGCCTACGCAATCACCGCACGCGGCGCAGCAACCAAGAACAGGCTGACGGATCAATTCCTAAAGCGGAAATTTGCAGAGTACGAAGCTCTGCATGCAGAACTAACAGGCACCACCAGCGGCCTGGTCCCATTCAAGAGTAGGATGCAAATCATGCAAAACAATCTGGCCCCCATCCCAGAGCTCTACGTTTCATACGACAGCGCCCAGAAACTGAAAATCGAAGCAGCTGATCTGGTCAGCTGGGATCTGACCCCGCGCCAGATCTGCGATCTGGAACTGCTGATGAACGGCGGCTTCAACCCGCTGAAGGGTTTCTTGACCGAAGAAGACTACAACGGCGTGGTCGAAAATATGCGTCTGGCCGACGGCAGCCTGTGGCCGATGCCGATCAACCTCGACGTAAGCGAAGAGTTTGCCAGCTCTCTGAAAGAAGGTCAGGACATCGCCCTGCGCGACCAAGAGGGCGTGATCCTCGCCACCATGACCGTCACCGACAACTGGGTCCCGAACAAAGCACGCGAAGCTGAAAAAGTCTTCGGCGCCGATGACGATGCGCACCCCGCGGTGAACTACCTGCACAACACCGCAGGCAAGGTTTATCTGGGCGGCCCCGTGACCGGCATCCAACAGCCCGTTCACTACGACTTCCGCGCCCGTCGCGACACCCCGAACGAGCTGCGCGCCTACTTCCGTAAAATGGGCTGGCGCAAAGTGGTTGCGTTCCAAACCCGCAACCCGCTGCACCGCGCCCACCAGGAACTGACCTTCCGCGCCGCACGTGAAGCACAGGCAAACCTGCTGATCCACCCCGTTGTGGGCATGACCAAACCGGGCGACGTTGACCACTTCACCCGCGTGCGCTGTTACGAGGCGGTTCTGGACAAATACCCGCAGGCCACCACCTCGATGAGCCTCTTGAACCTCGCTATGCGTATGGCTGGCCCGCGCGAAGCGGTATGGCACGGCCTGATCCGCGCCAACCACGGCTGCACCCACTTCATCGTTGGCCGCGACCACGCTGGCCCCGGCAAAAACTCTGCCGGTGAAGACTTCTATGGTCCTTATGACGCGCAGGATCTGTTCCGCGAGTATCAGGATGAAATCGGCATCGAAATGGTCGATTTCAAACACATGGTCTACGTGCAGGAACGCGCCCAGTACGAACCAGCTGATGAGATCGTCGATAAGGATGACGTCACCATCCTGAACATTTCCGGCACCGAACTGCGCCGCCGTTTGGCCGAAGGTCTGGAAATCCCTGAATGGTTCTCCTTCCCCGAAGTTGTGCGTGAACTGCGCCGCACCAAGCCGCCGCGGTCCAAGCAGGGCTTCACCGTGTTCTTCACCGGCTTCTCCGGCTCCGGCAAATCCACCATCGCCAACGCACTGATGGTGAAGCTGATGGAAATGGGCGGTCGTCCCGTGACCCTGCTGGATGGTGACATCGTGCGTAAAAACCTGTCGAGCGAGCTGGGCTTCTCCAAAGAGCACCGCGACCTCAACATCAAACGCATCGGTTATGTGGCATCCGAGATCACCAAAAACGGTGGCATCGCGATCTGCGCCCCCATCGCCCCCTATGCGACCACCCGCCGTCACGTACGCGAAGAGATCGAGCAGTTCGGTGCCTTTGTTGAGGTACACGTTGCCACCTCGATCGAGGAATGCGAACGCCGTGACCGCAAAGGCCTCTACAAGCTGGCGCGCGAAGGCAAGATCAAGGAATTCACCGGCATTTCGGATCCCTATGACGTGCCTGCCAACCCCGAACTGTCGGTCGAAACTGAAAACGTCGAGGTGGACAACTGCGCCCATCAGGTTCTGCTGAAGCTGGAATCCATGGGCCTGATCTCCGGCACTTGGGGCTAATTCGCCTGATATAGACACTAAAAAGCCCCGCCATTTTGGCGGGGCTTTTTTGTTGCGCTAGGCCATGACCTCCCGCCGCTCGGCCAAGGCCTGCCGGATGATCTGCACTGACGAGGATAGGAACAGCGCAGCCATTACGCCCGCGACGATCACATCCGGCCAGCCGGTGCCGCTGCCCCAAACGCCAAGGGCTGCAAACATCACCGCCACATTGCCAATCGCATCATTGCGCGAACACAGCCAGACCGACCGCACGTTGGCATCGCCATCCTTGTAGCGCATCAACAACAAGACCGATGCAAGGTTCACCGCAAGCGCCATCAGGCCAACAACCCCCATAATCTCGGCCTCTGGCACACCCAGATACAGCACGCGGTAAGCCGTCGATCCAAAGACCCAGGCGCCCATCACCATCAGGCTGATGCCCTTACCCAGTGCCGCCAGTGTACGCACCCGTATGGACGCCCCGATCACGGCCAGCGAAATCCCATAGGTCAGCGCATCGCCAAAGAAATCCAGCGCATCCGCCTGCAGGGCCTGCGATTTAGCCATGTGACCGGCGGTCATCTCCACCGCAAACATCGCCGCGTTGAGGAGGATCACAATCCACAAACGCCGCTTATACGCCAACGACATGCCATCAAACTTGGCCCCTTGCCCACAACACCCTGCCATCTCTGCCTCCTTGAAACTCTCACCGTCTCAACATAATTTCTCTAGTAGCTAGAGGTTCAAGAGGTTTCTCAAGATGTTTTCTATTGGTGCCCTCAGCCGTGAAACCGGCGTCAAAGTGCCCACGATTCGCTACTACGAAGAGCGCGGCCTGATCGACGCGCCCCTGCGCACAGCAGGCAACCAACGCCGCTATGGGCATGCGGAGTTGGAGCGACTGGGCTTTATCAAACATGCCCGCGATCTGGGGTTTTCGATTGAAGCGATTGAGGCGCTGATTGACCTACAGGATCACCCCGACCGGTCCTGCACCTCCGCCAATGAAATCGCCGCCAAACAACTGGTCGCCGTGCAGGAAAAAATCGCCCGCCTCAAACGGCTGGAGGAAGAACTGCAGCGCATCACCCACGGCCCCTGCGGCGATGGATCCAGCGCGGATTGCTATGTTCTGGCCTCCCTCGCCAGCCATAAACACTGCAAAGGCGAGCACTAGGCCCGCCTCCTCACAAAGTCTGCTTTCTCAAAGACAGGGGCAATGCCCCAAAATCTGTCACGCTGGTCACTGCTAGTGCAGCGTCACCGGATCCAGATCGTTTTTGCGCGCCAGATCAAAGGCCAGCTCACGATCCCCGACCAAGGCCAGCTGTTCACCGGTTGGGCGCGACACCTCATATAGGACATCGCGCGAACCGGCCTGATCCTGCACCTCTGGGGGCAGGTCGGCCACACGGACGGCACGCACATAGACCAGTTGCGCTGCACGGTCGCCCGCGACTGTTTCTGGCAGATACTTGCTATCCATATGTTACCCTTTCCGAATGTTAATCGTCTGCACCACTGTTTCCGGCTGAATGCGGGACAGATCCACATGCAGCAGGCCATTTTCCATCACCGCCTCGCCCACTTCGACGCCATCGGCCAGAACGAAGGAGCGCTGGAACTGACGCGCCGCAATCCCACGATGCAGGAACACGCGCCCTTCGCTGTCGTCCGACTGACGGCCGCGGATGACCAGCTGCTGATCCTCGACGGTGATAGCAAGATCATCTTCGCCAAAACCGGCCACGGCAAGCGTGATGCGATAAGAATTCTGTGAAGTTTGTTCGATATTGAAGGGCGGATAGCCTTCGTTTCCGGATTTCGCATTGCGTTCCAGCAGGCGTTCCAGCTGGTCAAATCCCAGAAGATAGGGGTGCGTCCCCAAGGTGAGCTTTGTCATCGACACGTCCTTACGATCAAGCGACTGTGAGCGGGTTGCACGCATAGTGCCAACCACCTGAATCAGGCCCCATTTCGGCGACCTTTCTACGAATATGGGGAGGCAAGTGAGCCTGCGCAAGGCCTTTGCCTAGCAGCAGATTTCCGGTATCATTGCATTCCAACCCCGATTGCGAGGCCCGGCCATGAATATCACCGCCGACATTTCCATGAAAACCGACGATGTTCTGCGCGTAGAGCTAGAGGTTTTTCGTCAGGAACACCGCGATCTGGACGTGGCTATCAAGGCCTTGCAAGAGGTGGGCACCGCCGATCAGCTGACAATCCAGCGGCTGAAGAAGAAGAAACTGCGCCTCAAGGACATGATTGCCATAATTGAGGACCGTTTGACCCCGGATATCATTGCATAATTCACCAAACCCTCTATGGTGCGCGCTTCCTTCATCTGGGGACGCTAAATGACACAGATCCAAGTAGGCATCATCATGGGCAGCCAATCTGACTGGCCCACCATGAAAGAAGCCGCTGATATTCTCGACGAATTGAACATTCCTTACGAGGCGAAGATCGTCTCGGCCCACCGGACGCCTGACCGGCTGTGGGACTACGGCAAGAAAGCCGTGGACCGTGGCCTGCACGTGATCATCGCGGGCGCAGGCGGTGCGGCGCACCTGCCAGGCATGATGGCCAGCAAAACCCGCGTGCCGGTGATCGGCGTGCCGGTTCAGACCAAAGCGCTGTCTGGTGTGGATAGCCTCTACTCCATCCTGCAAATGCCGCGTGGTTTTCCTGTTGCCACCATGGCCATCGGGGCTGCAGGTGCAAAGAACGCAGGCCTGATGGCCGCTGGCATTCTGGCCAATAACAACGCCGATATCGCTGCACGGCTGGACGCCTGGCGCGATGCGCTGTCGGCCTCGATCCCGGATGAACCTGTCGATGAGTGATATGCTGAAAACTGGTGCCACCATTGGCATTCTGGGCGGTGGGCAACTGGGTCGGATGCTGTCTGTAGCCGCCTCTCGCCTAGGGCTGCGCACCCATGTGTATGAACCCAGCGCCAACCCACCTGCGGCGGATGTGGCCCACCAGCTGACCACCGCCAGCTATGAGGATGAGGCCGCCCTGCGTGCCTTTGCCGAGACTGTGGATGTGATCACTTACGAGTTTGAGAACATTCCCACCTCGGCCCTTGATATGTTGGAATCGCTGCGCCCGATCCGTCCGGGCCGCGAGGCGCTGCGCGTCAGTCAGGATCGCCTAACGGAAAAGACCTATCTGGCCGCATTGGGCCTGAAAACCGCACCTTTCGCCAATGTCGAAAGTGCGGAGGATCTGGAACAGGCGCTCAGCACGATAGGTGCGCCGTCGATCCTGAAAACCCGTCGCTTTGGCTATGACGGCAAGGGCCAGTCGCGCCTGAAATCGGCTGAGGATGCGGCGCAAGCGCTGGCTGATATGGCTGGTGCGCCTGCGGTGCTGGAGGGGTTCGTGAACTTCAGCCATGAGGTGTCTGTCATTGGCACCCGCAGCGCGGATGGGCAGGTCGCCTGTTTTGATCCCGGCGAAAACGTGCACCGTGATGGCATCCTGCACACCACCACTGTGCCTGCACGCCTGAACGCATCGCAGCGGATGGATGCGGTTTTGCTGACTGCCAACATCCTCAACGCGCTGGATTATGTCGGCACTATGGGGGTGGAGCTGTTCGTGACGCCCGAAGGGCTGATCGTGAACGAGATCGCGCCGCGCGTGCACAACTCCGGTCACTGGACGCAGAACGGCTGCGCGGTGGATCAGTTTGAACAGCACATCCGTGCGGTTGCAGGCTGGCCGCTGGGCGATGGCAAGCGTCACAGCGATGTGGTGATGGAAAACCTGATCGGTGACGATATGGACCGTGTGGGTGACATCGCACTGGAACCCAACGCCGCACTGCACCTTTACGGCAAGGCCGAGGTGAAAGCAGGCCGCAAGATGGGCCACGTGAACCGCGTGCAAGGCGCGGTGAAGGGTTAAAGCTCTTAAACATAAACGTATCGCCCGACCGTTAGGTCGGGCTGCGCCTGCCTGCCCCATTGGCAGGCGCATTCGCGCCTACCCAGGCAGTCGCTGCCCTTTCGCAAAGCTGCGTGCTTCAGCGCATAAACGCTTCAGCTACAGCGCCACTTAGGTAAGTGATCCGCCCCGCCGCTATCGTTGCACCAATGCGGCCCTGCTCATCCAGCACCACCAGATCGGCTCGTTTACCAACGTTCAACTCCCCCCGATCCTGCAGGCCAAGTAGAGCAGCCGGACCGGACGACACCAGCGCCCAAGCCCGTTGCAACCCGATCTCTTCCGCCAACATCAATGCCGCCTGTCGCGGCGCGGGGTAGTGGTAATCCGACGCTAGTGCATCGCCCAGCCCTGCGCGGATCAGGTCCGCTGCGCTGACGTTGCCGGAATGGCTGCCGCCACGCACCACATTCGGTGCACCCAGCACAGCGCCATCCGTTGCCGCCTCTGCCGCTTCGCGCGTTTCAGGAAACTCGCTGATCGTCACCCCACGCGATTGCCACAACGCGCGACCCTCAATCGTGTTGTCGTCATGACTGCCCAAGATAACGCCCTTTGCTGCCAGCCGGGCAGCAAGACCTGCAACCGCCTCCTCCGCCTGTGCCATTGCATCGTGCAGCCCCTGCATCAATGCCAAATGCGCCTCGGGGCTGCGTCCACCTTTCAGGGCTTGCCCTGTCAGGCGCGGCGGCTTTTTCCCCTTGGCCAAAGCCTTGTGCGGCAGGTGATCATTGAACACGACATAGGGCACTGCATGATCGACCACGGCCTGTTCAAAATCCGCGTAATCGGCCAGCATCGAATATTCAAACCGCAGTTGAACCCGCAGATCAGTGCCAACACCCTGATATGCCTGCAACGCCTCCAGAAACCGCAGGGCGAAGTCGCGCCCGCGCATGCCGCCTTCCCATGACCAGAACTGCGCCAGCGTTGCGGTGGTGATGCCGTTTGCGGCCAGCTCTGCCTCGGCACTCGCCAGACCCTGTGACAGATCCTTCATCGCGCCACGACGGGGGGCAAGGTGGCGTTCAAACCCGTCGCCGTGCATGTCCACGATGCCGGGCAAAATGCGATACCCGCTCAGATCAACATGACGCCCGACCGGATCCGCCACGAGCAATCCATCGTGCATCGCCAGCGGCGAGACCTGCAATCCTTCAGGGCGCAACACCTCGGCCCCAGTCAATGTCAGCTGCATCTCTGCCCCCTTTACGCGTCGCGTTCGCGGGGCTTAGCCTTTCTCAGGCAGACGGCCCACCGCCTCGGACCACGTCATCGCCCGATCGAACGCCCCGTTTTCGATGAATTCCAGCGTCTGGGCAAGGACCATCGGGTTGTTCATCATAAAGGTATGGGTCACCGGCAGCACCATATGGTCGCTCATCCCCGCGATACGGGTCGATTCGACAGACACCTTTCCGTCATCTTCACCATCAATCAGGGCTGAAAAGACAGGGTTGATCGACTGGTTGCCGGCGATAACGCCCAGCTCAAACTCCACCGGTGGCAGGTGCGAAGGCAAACCGCGTTCGCCAGTTCGCAATTGCAGGCCCGCAGGACCATTGAACCACTCGAACGCGTCCAACTCGCCCAGCACGTCCACCAGTTCCGTCCCCTTGTTCGGTGGGGACAGCATAACCACGCGACCCAGATCGGGTTGCGGATGCGCCGCCAGCCAAACTTGCACCAAAATGCCGCCCATAGAATGGGTCACCACATGCACCCGCTCGCCGGGGGCCTTGGCCTCACAGGCCGCCATAGCCTGCGGCAGAGTATTGGTCGCGAGATTGGCAATCGTTTCCTCGGTCGACGGGTAGCCGGGGTTCACCACCTGATACCCATGGCGGTCCAGCACAGCCTCCATCACGATGAAGGACGCATCAGTGCGCGCCAAACCGTGCAGCAGCACCACGCAATCGGCGCGGGCGGGCAGTGTCGTCATCAGCACCACAGTAGGTGCCAGCATCCAGCGGAGTATCCTGTTCAACATGTCTGTCAGATAAGAGGTCCCCGACATCTATTGAAGGGGCAATGCTAGAAACGGAACGGAATGCGCACAAGTTGGCCGAAATCCACACACGTCTGCCATGCGCACCCTTAATTCAACCGGGCGTCTGCAAGCACTGATGGCAACCATTGCGCCAACGCATCAGCGACCTTTTGATGATATGCGCCTGAAATCACTGTAATCTGCCCCTCTGGGCGGATGAACATCGGGCGCTGACCCAGCAGATCCGGCTGCACCTGCAACAGTGGCACATCTGTCAGATCCAGCTCTGCCAGACGGTGCTGGGTCAGACCTGCCACTGCCTCTCCCAGACCGGGGTCCATGCCATGATCGACCCACAGGAAAGCGATCGGTGTCCGATAGAGTCGCGCCAAACCAGCGATGTGCTGTCGCCACGCCTGTTGCAATCCGCGCTGCAAACGCCGATGCGCATACACATCCTGCTGCTGGAGACTGCGCATCAAATGGCCAACAAACGAAAAACGGGTGAAATCGACCTGTGGGAACAGCTGCCGAAGCGGTGCATAGGGTGCCACAAATCGGTCATTGCGGCGCGGGTGTACCTGAAAATAGGGGTTCGTACGATATTGCGGGCCCATCAGCTGCAACACGATTAACCCCGCCGTACGTGCGTATTTCAGCACCACCGGATCACGGCCCAATGCCTCCCATCCTGCGCAAAAGGCACCGAGATTACCCGTTTCCAGACCTGATTGATGTGCAAATCTCTGGACAAACGGGCGCGCGACATAGCCGCCGAATGTCTCACTGCCGCCAATAAACAAAACCGATCCTCTGGCGCCTTGTGCCAAAGGGCCGGGACTGGCTTCAACACCGCCCAATGGCCCACGAAACCGCAGCGCGCTGCCCCGTAGAGAAAGCCCGGCCTCCCGCGGAGGAGAAACCCGTTGGGGAAAAACAGACATAATGACCCACCTCAATCCACACATCTCATTTATGGGTTTTCACGCGATTCCCTTGCCAAATCCCTAACCTTGCCACCTGCTTTCGCCTACTGGTTAAAAATGCCTTTCCCTGCGACGGCTCTACCCTTGCAGGTCAAGGTGCATCGCGCCTATGGTTTGGCCAACAGATACAAAAGGGTGGATCTATGGAGATTCAGAAAATCGGCGTGATTGGCGCCGGTCAGATGGGCAACGGGATTGCACATGTGATGGCGGTTGCGGGCTACGATGTTCTGCTGAACGACATCAACCAGGACGCATTGGACAAAGCCGTCGCAACAATTTCGCGCAATCTGGATCGTCAGGTCAGCAAGGATCAACTAAGCGCTGAGGCCAAGGATGCGGCGATGGCCCGTATCAAGACCACGCTGCAATTGCCCGATCTGGGCCAAACCGATCTGGTGATCGAGGCGGCCACCGAACGCGAAACGGTGAAGCAGGCGATCTTTGATCAACTGGGGCCGCATTTGCAGCCGCATACGATCCTGACCTCGAACACCTCTTCGATTTCGATCACCCGTCTGGCCAGCCGCACCGACCGACCGGAGAAGTTCATGGGCTTCCACTTCATGAACCCGGTGCCACTGATGAAACTGGTAGAGTTGATTCGCGGTATCGCTACAGATGAACCGACCTACAAAGCCTGTTTGGGCATCGTTGAGCGTCTGGGCAAAACCGCCGCCAGCGCCGAAGATTTCCCTGCCTTTATCGTGAACCGCATCCTGATCCCGATGATCAACGAAGCGTGCTATACCCTTTACGAAGGGGTGGGCAACGTGGCCTCCATCGACAGCGCAATGAAGCTGGGCGCCAACCATCCAATGGGTCCGCTGCAGCTGGCGGACTTCATCGGACTGGATACCTGTCTGGCGATTATGAACGTGCTTCACGATGGTCTGGCAGATACTAAATATCGCCCCTGCCCGCTGTTGGTGAAGTATGTCGAAGCAGGCTGGCTAGGTCGCAAATCAGGCCGTGGGTTCTATGACTATCGCGGTGAAACCCCCGTGCCGACGCGCTGATCTACGCGTTACTAGACACAACAACGCCCCGACCATCCGGTTCGGGGCGTTTGTGTTTTCTGGGGCCGGCAGTCAGCCCTTCAACGACAGTGTATGCTCCCTAAGCCACGCAATAAAACCGCGCGGATCGGATGCCAGACGTTCCATCTGTTGGTCATCCAGCACTTCGCCCACAATGGGACGCTGCGGTTTATTGCAGCTGTGCACGATCTCATGCAGCAGCAGGCCCTGACGCAAGGTGGCCGACAAACGGTTGGCAATCTGATACCAGCGCGAGTTTTGGCCCTGAAACCGGATTGGCACCACCTTGGCCCCAGACCGGCGGATCAACTGCGCGGTAAAGACGTTCCATTCACGTTCATGCACCGTGCCGAACATCGTATCTGACGAGGCAACAACACCCGAAGGGAATACCGTCACAACGCCGCCCGCCTTTAGGTAGGCCATTGCAGCGGCACGCATTTCCACGCTTTTGCGCTGCGCATCTTCCTCATGCGGGAAGGGCACGGGGATCAAGTAGGACGATGCGACCTCATCAATGCCGGTCAGCAGCGCGCGGGTCAGAATGCGGTAGTCAGGGCGACGACGACCAATCAATTCCGCCAGAACCATACCGTCAACCAGACCATGCGGATGGTTCGCCACCACCACAACAGGACCCGTTTCAGGGATGCGGTTAATCTCTTCTTGCGGGGTTTGCAGCGGGATGCCCATCACATCCAGCGCCGCCTTCCAGAACGCCTGCCCTTCAGGCGCGCCCGCTTTTTCGAAACGACGCACCATGCGCAGAATAGTTAGCTTGCCAGTGAACCATTCAATCGTCTTGATCGCCAAGGTCTGAAAACCGCTGTCAAAAGAGTTGGCATAGGTCAGTGAACGGCGGTCATAGGTGATCGGCGCCTCATCCGACGCTGCAGTTGTGATCCCGTTATTTTGAGAGCTGTCGACCAAAATAGGCCTCTTACGTCTTTTGCGGACGCAGTGTGGCGTCCTTACATATCTTCGCCAAAACGATCCGCCACCAAGGCCTCGATCGCATCCGCCAGCGCATCCGCATCCGCGCCAGAGGTCTGGACCTCAATAGTGGTTCCCTTAGAAGCTGCCAACATCAAAAGGCCCATGATGCTGTCACCTGATGCAGACATGCCATCCTTTGACACCTCTGCCGTGGCGTCAAACCCTTCGACCACCTCAACCAATTTGGCCGAGGCACGGGCATGCAACCCTTTTACATTGATAATCTCATGCTGCCGCATGTGCTTCGCCTCCCCTGCTCAGCAATCGCTTAGTGGTCTTTTCTGACAATTTGGCTGTCTATGTACTTGCGCCCTGCTTCTGTAGCGGTGCGCACTGCGTCAGCAACAGGCAGATGGCGCGTTTTGGCCAGCTTGATCAGCATCGGTAGATTGGCGCCATACATGATCCGACGATTGTCCGGCTGACAGGCCCGAAGCGACAGGTTCGAGGGCGACCCACCGAACATATCGGTCACGACCACCACACCGTGACCTGTATCCACGCTATCAGCCGCAGAACAGATTTCACCCTGTTTACCCGCGCGGTCGTGGTCTGCTTCGATGGAAATGGCCACAATACCCGGCTGGTGGCCTACAACATGTTCAATGGCCGCCAGATATTCCCTGGCCAATCCCCCATGCGCAACGATGACGATACCGATCACCTTGGCGTCCTTATCCTTTATCCCCGGTCGCACGAGTGCCCTGCGACGAGGCGCGTTCCAACTCGCGGTGTCTAGTTGACACCTGCCAGCCCCGGTCTGCAAGAGCTTGCGCCATCTTTTCCGCAATTGCAACCGAACGGTGCTGACCGCCCGTGCAGCCAAACCCTATCGCGAAATGCGCCTTACCCTCTTCGCGGTAGGCTGGCAGTAGCAGCTCTGCCATGCTGAGTGTTTGCTCAAAAAATGGCAAAAATCGCGAATCTGCCCCAACATATTCAGCCACCTTGGCACTGGTTCCGTTCAGGCTTCGCAGGGCTGGCTCCCAATAAGGGTTACGCAAAAAACGGCAATCCAACACCATATCCACGCCACGGGGCAGACCACGTTTATAGCTGAAGCTATTCACTGACACGGCCAAACGCGCACCCACCTGCGGGGTGATTAAGCGTTCAACTTCTGTTTTCAGGTCATGCGGGGTCAATTCCGAGCTATCAATTAAGATATCAGCACGGGCGCGAATCGGCACCAACAGGTCCAGTTCCAGCCCCACACCCTGATCCGGGCTTTCGGCCGGGGCCAATGGATGGCGACGGCGGGTTTCCGAAAACCGCCGCAACAAAACATCAGCACGACAGTCGATATACAGCAGTTCTGGCCGCACCCCCGGATGTGCCTGCAGACTATCCAGCGTTTCGATCAGCGCATTTGCCGAAAAATCCCGGTTGCGCACATCCAAGCCCAACACCAAATCCCGCCCAATCGGCGGCCCATCCAGCAAGCGTGGCAGCAGGCTGAGGGGCAAGTTATCAATCGCCTCGAACCCTAAATCCTCCATCGCGCGGATGGCGGTGGAACGACCTGCTCCAGAGGGGCCAGTCAGCAAAATGATACGTTGATGTTGATCTGTCATGCGTCAGGCCCACCTACCCGCCTTTAGAAACTGAAACAACGCAGCCGCAAAATGCGGCGCATCCACACCGTGTATCAACGGCATTGTGACGCCCAGTACTGTACACATACGCATGGGCGGCAGGCGCTGATCTTCGGGCGTGCCTAAATCCACATAAGCCGCGACCCGTGCAGGCCCAACGGCATCAGCGTTCAAAATTCCGAGAGAGCGCGCCTCGATCCGTCCGCGGATCGTTTCCGGGGCATCTGTCATCAAATGCCCCCCTGCCACCCAAAGGCAACAGCGGTCATCCGCGACCAGACCGGCCCCCATAGCCATCAGTTGCAGGCACAGCGCAGACTTGCCGCTACCCGATGGCCCCGTGATAACCAGTGCCCTGTCCGCCAGCGCCACCGCGCTGGCGTGTTCTATAAGACATTCTGTGTCCGCAGGCCGCACAGGCGTTAGATCGGCAGGCCGACCACGAAACGGGCGCCCAGAGGTTCAGACATCGGATCAGCATCGGTCGGACGAATGTTTTCCGCCCAGATCACGCCGCCATGAGCCTCAACAATCTGTTTAGAGATCGCCAGTCCAAGACCAGAGTTGTTGCCAAACTGGTTTTCGGGCCGTTCCGAGTAGAAACGTTTGAACACCTTGGTCAGCGCCTGTTCGGGGATGCCGGGGCCGGTATCTTCGACCACGATCAACACCCGACTGTCACGCTGACGGGCCCAGACACGAATTGCGTCACCCTCTTCGCAGAACGAAATCGCATTGGTGATCAGGTTCACAAACACCTGCGCCAGTCGCGCTTCTAGCCCCATCATTTCGATCGGCTCTTTCGGCAGATCGGTAATGAAGTCGATGCCATCCTCACCAGCCTGCTGGCCCAGATATTCGCTGAGGTTGCCCATCATCTTCATCAGATCAAAGGCTTCCTGTTCTTCCTTGACCAGTTCGCTATCCAGACGCGAGGCGTTAGAGATGTCGCTGACCAGACGGTCCAGACGGCGCACATCATGGTCAATCACGTCGAGCAGTTTTTCGCGATGCTCTTCCTTCTTGACCATACGCAGGCTGCCCACGGCAGACCGGAGAGAGGCCAGCGGGTTCTTAATCTCATGCGCAACGTCAGCGGCGAACTGTTCGTTACTATCGATCCGGTCATACAGCGCAGACACCATGCCGCGCAGGGCGCCAGACAGGCGGCTGATTTCATCAGGACGCGCGGTTAGATCGGGAATGCGGATGCGACCGCCAGCAGCCTTTTTGTCATCACGCGCACGGCCCAGTTCGGCAGCGGCGGCCAGATCGGACAGCGGGTTCGCGATGGTTGAGGCCAGCACAAGACTGAGGCCGATAGACATCAGCGTGGCGATCAGAAACATCTGCAGCACGCGCTCCAGCTCTTCGCGTTGCTGCTGGTCAACTTCACCCGCTGCAGAACTCAACGCGACGACACCCAGAACGCGGCCATTTTGTTCAATAGGTGTGGCAACCGTGAACACCGTCCCGCCATCCGTGGTTCCACCGCCAGATACAACTGTGCTGCCTGTCAGAGCGTTATCGCCAAGCGCAACCGCTCGTTCAGCAACGCTGGGCAATGCGGCCGGTTCTGGTTGGAATGGTGCCGCCAATTTACCCCAGACCCAGGACAGGCTGTCGACAATAACCGTTGATCCCGGTTCGGCTAGCGGCGCAGTTTGCGACAGGCCGGCGCCTTGAGTGGTGGCAATCACCTGCGCATCCACATCCAAGACAAATAGCGCCACGCCCGAGCGCAAATCCAGACCGTCCAGCGTGCGGGTCACATCGGGCGCGCCGCCACGCTGCAGCGGGGACGCAACATCTGGCAGCTGCGCCTCAACCACATCCGCGATCAGTTCTGCCTCGGCCACCAGCGCGTTGCGACGTTCCACCAACAGGTTGTCCTGCGACGTGGAAAGCATCAGCACGCCAACAACAAGGAAGTTGAGAGCGATCAGATTGAAAAAGATGATCTTGCGCGTCAACGGTGAGCGGTTCAATGACAGCAATCCGCGGCGATTGCGCCGCGCCTGCATTTCCTTTTCCACAATTGCCTCTGGGGCGACGAAATCGTCCCCCAGAACAAGATCTCCGTCCTGACGCGCCGCTCGGTGGGGCAAGCTCATTCCTTCAACCAGTGCCATTACTCTTCGTTATACCGGTAACCAATACCATAAAGTGTTTCGATCGCGGCAAAGTCACTGTCGACCGTGCGCATCTTTTTGCGCAAACGCTTGATGTGGCTGTCGATGGTACGGTCATCCACATAGACCTGATCGTCATAGGCCACATCCATCAACTGATCGCGCGATTTCACGAAACCGGGGCGCTGTGCCAGCGCCTGCAGCAGCAAAAATTCGGTCACGGTCAGGGTGACATCCTGTCCTTTCCAGCTGACCGAATGGCGCAGCGGATCCATCCGCAATTCGCCACGTTCCATCACCTTGGTCTCTTCGGTTTCGGCAACCACATTGCCGCTGACCGCATCCTGACGGCGCAGCAGCGCGCGGATACGCTCTACGAGAAGGCGCTGAGAAAAGGGTTTTTTTACATAGTCATCTGCGCCCATGCGCAGACCCAGCACCTCGTCAATTTCGTCATCTTTGGAGGTGAGGAAAATCACCGGCATGCTGGTTTTCTGGCGCAGACGCTGCAACAGATCCATACCATCCATGCGCGGCATTTTGATATCGAGAACAGCCATATCGGGGAGCTTTTTGTTAAAAGCGTCCAGCGCCGATTGGCCGTCGTTATAGGTTTCTACCTCAAACCCTTCTGCTTCGAGGGTCATGGCGACGGATGTCAGAATATTCCTGTCATCGTCCACAAGGGCGATCTTGGACATCGGAGTTATCCTCTACTGCTTTTCTTGCCTGTTTTTTGACACATTATGCCCAAACTTGGCCGAGGCAATCAATCGAAATCGGCGAATCACGCCGTCAGGGGATTCGATTTCACGGTGTTTTCCTCAATAGATGGCTAATTTGTCTCACATTCAGGTTTGCGCCTGGTTAACGGACCGCGCAGATAGGAAACTTTCCGCAACGCTCAGAAGCGCTGATTGCGCTAAACTGGACATGGTTGCGCTAACTGGACAAAAGCAACCTGTTCCTTCACATAAACGACATGTTAAAGGACGCCTCATCGGGTGTGTGTCGCCCGGTCTGGCACGAAAGTGGAGTTTCGTGCCCGGTGGCAAAAAATTCCACGCCCTACGCGCGGATACAGGAGCTTAGCAACATGACATTTGGACGGGTAAACCCGCAGTTCCAGCTAGAAGATCAGGGGATCACTGGGCTGGGCGATGTCTATTACAACCTGATGGAGCCGGCCCTTATCGAGGCAGCCCTGAAGAATGGCGAAGGCAAACTGGGACAAGGCGGGGCGTTTCTGGTCACCACCGGTAAGTTCACCGGTCGTTCGCCCAAAGACAAACACGTCGTTAAGACCGCCGATGTCGCAGACAAAATCTGGTGGGAAAACAACAAAGCGATGTCGCCCGAAGGCTTTGACGCGCTGCACGCCGATATGCTGGAGCATATGAAAGGCAAAGACTACTACGTACAGGATCTGGTTGGTGGTGCAGACCCCGAGCATTCGATCAACGTGCGTATGGTCACCGAACTGGCCTGGCACAACCTTTTCATCCGTCACCTGCTGCGCCGCCCCGAGCGTGAGGCGCTGGACAGCTTTGTGTCGGACTTCACCGTCATCAACTGCCCCAGCTTCAGCGCGAATCCTGAGCGTCACAACTGCCGTTCGGAAACCGTGATCGCGATGAACTTCGAAAAGAAACTGATCCTGATCGGTGGCACCCAGTATGCTGGTGAAAACAAGAAATCGGTCTTCACCCTGCTGAACTACCTGCTGCCCGAAAAAGGCATCATGCCGATGCACTGTTCGGCCAACCACGCGATCGGCAACCCTGTCGACACCGCGATCTTCTTTGGTCTGTCCGGCACCGGCAAAACCACCCTGTCCGCCGATCCGTCGCGCACCCTGATCGGTGACGACGAACATGGCTGGTCGGATCGTGGCACCTTCAACTTCGAAGGCGGCTGCTACGCCAAGACCATCGGTCTGAACCCCGAGGCGGAGCCAGAGATCTACGCCACCACCTCGAAGTTTGGTACCGTGATCGAAAACATGGTCTACGACGAAGAGACCTTCGAACTGGACTTCGAAGATTCCAGCCTGACGCAGAACATGCGTTGTGCCTACCCGCTGGAGTACATCTCGAACTCGTCCGAATCGGCACTGGGTGGTCACCCGAAAAACGTGATCCTGCTGACCTGTGATGCGTATGGCGTTCTGCCTCCGATCGCGCGTCTGACCCCGGCACAGGCCATGTACCACTTCCTGTCCGGCTTCACCTCGAAGACCCCCGGCACCGAACGTGGTGTGGTTGAGCCTGAACCGACCTTCTCGACCTGCTTCGGCGCGCCCTTCATGCCCCGTCGTCCGGAAGAGTACGGCAACCTGCTGCGTGAAAAGATCGCCAAGCACGGCGCGACCTGCTGGCTGGTGAACACCGGCTGGACCGGCGGCGCCTTCGGCACTGGTTCGCGTATGCCGATCAAGGCAACCCGTGGCCTGCTGACCGCTGCACTGGAAGGCACCCTGAACGAAGTTGAATTCCGCAAGGACGAAAACTTTGGCTTTGATGTGCCTGTGTCCGTACCCGGCGTAGAAACTGCCCTGCTGGACCCACGCCAGACCTGGGCAGATCAGGCAGCCTATGACGCGCAAGCCGCGAAGCTGGTTGGCATGTTTGCCGATAACTTTGAACAGTATCTGCCCCACATCGACGATGATGTGAAAGCAGCAGCCATCGGCTGATACAGCATCAACTGCTCACAGATAGAAACGCCCCGGATCTAGGTCCGGGGCGTTTTTTATGTGCCACACTAAGCGGACAGACGATCCACAAGCGGGACATGCATGATGTGGCACATATCCCGCAGGGCCATCCAGACCATGTTACAATCAATTGGCGCGCCTTTTTCTGCAACAGCCCAGCTCAGACAGTAGGGATCACTGTGCATATAGCCTTCGCGTTCGGCCAAACCGCGGCGCGCAATGCTGCGAACAATAAAACCGAACAGAAAGTCGGGCTGCCAGTGCAACGCTGCGGTCAGGAAAGCAAAGCGCGCCAAGGCGTCAATCAACCCCGAACCACGATAAGCTGGATCATCCGCCAGCCACATTTCGCCATGATAGACTGAGCGACCTGTGATCTGCTCTGCGCCAGGCCCTGCACGAAACCAGGACGCTGCGGCATCAATCGTCACCCCCGGTGGCGGAAAATCCACGTAACGATGCGCCAAATACTGCGCCAGTGACTGATCACATAAATCAATCATGCGCATTGCCTGAGTATGAACAACCGCACCTTCGGCGTTGCGCCCCACAATCCAGATCGCATTGGCCCCTGTCAGCACTGTATGCGTCGGATCGAAAGGCCGCCCCAGTGGTTGTGTCGGGCGGTACTGAGCGACCAGATCGGAATAAACGGAAAAGTCGTCACCGACAGTCATAGTTAGCTTATGTGCATACGTTTTCTGAACAACATCAGACAGATAGATAGCGCCATCAAAGACATCTTGGATTTTCATCTGTTTCTCCTTTTGGAATAGAAAGGAGAACAATAAAAACCTTAGGTTGAGTCGCCTGCCCCCAAGATCACATCGGGGGTCAAATGATCCATAATCAGATCACTGGGCATACGCTCAATATGAGACTGAGAGACACCATGAATGGTCAATCCGTGACTGCGCACCACCAAAGACGCCAGTGCAAAACTACCGTCTGGATAACGGCACCCCATCAGCAGGCGCTTAAAGCTAATCGGTTCCGGGCCACCATTTTCACCGCGATCCATCCGCGTATGAATATGATCAAAACGCACACCACCCGAGGCACGAACCTCTTCGAACGGCTGGTGCAACTGCGCTGCATGAGATTGCCCACCGGGCAGCAATGGCACCTCTCGGCCGATGGCGCTGTATTCCCAGCGCTGCCCATACCAGCTGGCGTAAGAGCTTTTGCTGCCGACCCCTGAACAGACCCAACCGACCGAAGCGCGTCGAAACACCATCAGATAGTCCCGCACCGGAGCAAACGCATCATGCGTAATTTCACCACAGGCCGCAGCCCACGCCTGAATGCCCGCGCGCAGCAGCTTCGACTGATCCGCCCAAAGCTTTTCCAGCGAATGCTGCTGTAGATGAAAGTACCAATCGTTCTTCTCTGACTTGGCGATATGATAAAGGCCATCCATATGGCCCGCCTCATTGTTCAGCCAAGCCAGCCCGCGTTCTTGCAGGTCCTGTGCTTCTTGCAGGGCGTGGCGCCCCGCCTCTGTCAGATGGTATTGGCGATCATCGACGATAAAAAGGCGTTCGTTCTTAATCTCTTCCAGTGTAGAAATATGGCGGCGCACGGTTTGCCGCGTTGAGCCCAGTTGCTCCACCGCCCGTGACAGATTCAAGGTGGCTGCAAGGGTTGTAAAAGAACGCAACATTTCAAACAGCAATGGGTGATTCTTCAGCTCAGCCATAGCAAACCTTTTAGTTGCAGTTCCGTTCGGGCATTCCCGAATATCGTTAACAGGCGATCCGAGGCACGCCCCCTACAGGCCAAAACACCTGTTTTTTATGCCGTTAGGTTAGGGGTAAATAAATCATACATCAAGGGGTGATTTTCATAACCTATCCGAGTATTTCTAATCAATTGATTGAAATTCCATGGAATGAATACTTCTTACGGTAGTCCACTCACAGGAATATAGAAATGTCACACCCAGTAGATATCCACGTTGGCAAAAAGCTGAAGAACCTGCGTGTTCTCCGCGGTCAGACCCAGACCGACGTTGCCAAAGGCCTGAACATATCCTTCCAACAAGTGCAGAAGTACGAGTTGGGTCGCAACCGTATTTCGGCCAGCAAACTGTATGAAATCGCAAACATCCTGAATGTCCCCCCGGCGTATTTCTTTGAAGGTCTGGATCAGACCGCTGATGCAGCGGGTCCAGTCATCGACGAAGAAACAGCGCGCATTGCAGCTGTGTTCGGTAAGATTCAGGACGACCGCCTGAAGGCACAGATCCGCTCGTTCATCGACGCGGTTGCTGGCTACGTTCCCGCAGAGAACGCGACGAACAGCTAAATCGCAAACAGCCGAGGCTGTTTATGCCGGACAGACGGTGGGGCGTCTGTCCGGTTTTTTGTTACCCTAACAGCGCCCGACGCATCAGGTTAAGCGCCGCGATCAGCAGGACCACCAGCGTCACCTTTTTGAACGCCGCCTGATCAATCCGTTCGTGCAGTTGGAACCCAACCCAGGTGCCGAGCAGCGCAGGCACCAACAGGCTAGCGGAAAACACCACCGTATCTGCACGCACCACGCCTGATTTGATGTGCGCCAGAAACAGAACCAACGCCCCCAGACCGTAGATCACCCCCTGAATGCGCAGCTGTTCCCCTTTGGGGGTTTCCAGCGCGGTCAGGTACATCACCGTCGGCGGTCCCCAGACGCCCGAGACACCACCGATCGCACCCGCGACCAGCGCAATCAGTGCCTCAATCAGCGTGCGCCCCTTGGCAGGCAGCCGCAATTGCACGCCTGCCAGTTGGATCACCGCAAAGGCGGTGACCGGCACCGCAATTAGCAGCAGCAGCGTGTCAGGATCCACCAAGCTGACCAACTGCGCACTCAGCACAATCGCGACACCCCCGACCAACATGAAGATACGGAATCGTTTCATCGACTCCCACGCCGCCGCACGCCCCTGACGTAGCGCCTGCCAACCGTTCGTGGCCAGCGTCGGCAGCATCAGACCGGCCAGCGCCAATTCAGGTGATATCACGCTGCTGAGGCCGGAAATTAGGATCATCGGCATGGCAAACCCCACCATGCCCTTAATCACCCCTGCACCCAGTGCGATCACAAAGGCCAGAAGGTAAGTTTCAAAACTGAGAAGAGAAAAAAGGCTGTCCATGCCGCCTGATAACATGTTGTTAGCGTGATCGCAGAGAAAATCGAGAGGGTAACTTTAGGAAAGTTGCAAAATGACGTTCGGTATTTTTGTTGCGCTGCAACTGCGAAATAGATATGCACAGTGCAGCAAAATAAGGATTTGATTCATGGCTCATGATGGACAGGACCTGACGATGACGCAATCTGCCCTCCTCCCCGATCTGTTGAAACTGACCGGCGCGGCAGTAGCCCCGGTTGAAAACCTGCTGGAAACCGCGACCGCCCGTGTGCGCGAAACCGTTTCCAAGGATGGCCGCGTCTCTGGTGCGCTGCTGGAGGAAAACCAGACAGCCGCGCATGGTCTGGCGTGGCTGGCGACCTACGCATTCTCGCTGAAACAGATGCAGGCTTGGGCTGAAAAACTGTCCGACGAGGGCAAGTTCGGCAAGATGGAACAGCTGATCCACCAGATCGCCTTTGGGGAATACCTGTGGCAGGTCTACGGCGGCATCCCGATGAGCCAGAACGAAATCATCCGCCTGCAGGATCTAGGTCTGACCCAAGACGAAATGCGCGGGTTGATGACGCCCGAGGTGATGACACTGTGCGACGGCGGCAACTCGCAAGCGGCGCGTGTGGCGCTGGTTGACCTAATGCAGGAAAACGCCGGTTTCGCCACCTTCGGCGCCACCGGTCTGGACGAAGATCTGGAAATGATCCGCGACCAGTTCCGTCGCTACGCCGACGAACGTGTGGCGCCCAATGCCCACGAATGGCACCTGAATGACGAGCTGATCCCGATGGAGGTCATCGAAGAACTGGCCGAAATGGGCGTCTTTGGTCTGACCATCCCCGAAGAGTTCGGCGGCCTGGGCATGTCCAAAGCGTCGATGGTGGTTGTGTCCGAAGAACTGTCGCGCGGCTATATCGGTGTTGGCTCCCTCGGCACCCGGTCCGAGATCGCGGCTGAACTGATCCTGGCCGGCGGCACGGATGAGCAGAAGGCGCAGTGGCTGCCGAAACTGTCCAGCGGTGAAACCCTGCCAACCGCCGTGTTCACCGAGCCGAACACCGGCTCTGACCTCGGTTCCCTGCGCACCCGCGCGGTGAAGGGCGAAGATGGCGATTACACTATCACCGGCAACAAAACATGGATCACCCACGCGGCGCGGACGCATGTGATGACCCTGCTGGCCCGTACCAACCCTGAAACCGACGATCACAAGGGTCTGTCGATGTTCCTGGCGGAAAAGACCCCGGGCACCGACGAAAACCCCTTCCCCACCGAAGGCATGACCGGCGGTGAGATCGAAGTGCTGGGGTATCGCGGCATGAAGGAATACGAACTGGGCTTTGACGGCTTCAAGGTGAAGGGTGAAAACCTGCTGGGTGGCGTCGAAGGTCAGGGTTTCAAGCAGCTGATGAAAACCTTTGAAGCGGCCCGCATCCAAACCGCCGCCCGCGCCATCGGTGTGGCCCAGAACGCGCTAGAGGTCGGCATGCAATACGCCAACGACCGTAAGCAGTTCGGTAAATCGCTGATCAACTTCCCCCGTGTGTCGGGCAAACTGGCGATGATGGCGGTTGAGATCATGGTTGCGCGTCAGCTGACCTACTTCTCCGCTTGGGAAAAGGATCACGATCAGCGCTGCGACCTAGAGGCCGGCATGGCGAAACTGTTGGGCGCCCGTGTGGCCTGGGCATCGGCAGACAACGCGCTGCAGATCCACGGCGGCAACGGCTTTGCGCTGGAATATCAGATCAGCCGCATCCTGTGTGACGCGCGTATCCTCAACATCTTTGAAGGTGCCGCGGAGATTCAGGCGCAGGTGATCGCCCGCCGCCTGCTGGGCTAAACAGCCCGACTTGCACTAGAATTGGAAACGGCGCCCTCTGTGGCGCCGTTTTTATTTTGAGTATTTTTGGAACATTGAAAGGGGCGCGGTTAGTCCGGCACGCAAATCTGTCCCTTAAGCGCAGCCTGTGTGGTGCGTATCAGCAGTCCTGCGATGATGACGCACAGGATCGCCAACAGGGCGGTGCCAAAAACCGCATGCGCCATGCTGCCGGTTCCAGAGGCAAAGGCGAAGCTGGCGAGTGTCACAGCGGCAAACGGAAAGCTCAGCGCCCAGAAGCTGAGCACAAAGGGCAGCCGCAGGATGCGTGGCAATTGCAGTGCCACCAGTAAGGTGAAGAAATAGGCCGCATTGATCAGGAAGCGTGCAACCGCGTCCACCTCACCCGACAGGCGCAGCCATGCAAGGAAAGCAACCGCCGGCGGGGCGATCAGGATGACCAACGTGGGCTGCAAACGCCCTGGCAACGGGTCGTGAAAGATCAGGCGGTTCATCACCAGCGCCAGCAGCACGATCCAGAACAGCACGCCGACGGACCAGAAATACCAGCTGATCTCAACATACCCCAGCGACACGCCCGCAATGGGGACAAAGACATTGCCAACCGCCGGAATAAACCACGCGGGGCTCAGCTGCCCCGCCTGAAACGAGCGCGCCGATATCCAGCCAGAGATCACCGCCAGCGTCGCGCCGCCCTGCAGCACCATACCAATGCGCCACAGCCATTCCGCCAGCACAATATTGCGGGTCATGCTGGCAACGCCCAGCAACAACAGCGAAATGGGGATCGCCGAGAAGAAGGCCATTTTCACCGGATGGCACCATTCGGCCTGCACCGCGCGGGGATATTGCAGCAGCTTCGCCAGATAGCCCATGAGCAACAAGAAGAAGGCAAAACAGGTCAGGTAGTACAGCGTGTTCGCCGCGCCCAGCCCCAGACCGTAGTGATAAGATCCAGCCTGCACTGCCAGCGTCAGGCCAGACATACCCATGATGGTCGCAAAAATGGTAATCGGAAAATGTTCCAGATTGCTGTGCTGCAACTCTGCTCTTTGGTCCGTCATGTCAGCCCTTCCTTTGATCTGCAGGTGACATTCCGCAAATCGAATATTTCTAGTCCGCTTTGTGCCGCAAGACCTGTGCCAGATCAAGGCACGCAGATTGCGACAAAAGCAACCTTTGCTGTCCTCTCATCTCTTCACAATCTGCTGGTTAGTCACCGCATCACGAAAAAGGGCCGGTCAAACGACCGGCCCTTGAGGCAGCTTTACGGAGGCCCAGCGCGTTCTGTCGCGCTTATTTCAGCGCCTTATCAGTGATCGCGTGGGTCCACGCGCCCGTCGGTGCCGCTGTGATGACCGGATCAGACCCACCCGACATCAGACTGGCCACGGTGCGTTCATAGTCCGCCGGATCCAGTGCGCCGTTGCTGCCTGCGGTCAGCTTGGCCACCTCACCCATCATGCGGATCTGGTGCTCTTCGGTCTGGGCGCCGGAAGCATCGTTATCCAGCACGATCAACGCCGCCTCTTCGGCGTTTTCTTCCGCCCATTTCCATCCTTTCATCGAGGCGCGGACAAAGCGAACCATCTTATCCTCAAACGCGGGATCTTTCAGGTTCTCTTCCAGCACATACATGCCATCTTCCAGCGTGGCGACGCCCTGATCCTCATACTTGAAGACCACCAGATCATCCGGCGTCAGGCCCGCATCAATGATCTGCCAGTATTCGTTATAGGTCATGGTCGACACACAAGCTGCCTGACCCTGCAGGATCGGATCCACGTTGAAGCCCTGTTTCAACACAGTCACACCCGCATCACCACCATCGGTGCCAAGGCCCAGTTTGTTCATCCAGCTGAGGAAGGGATATTCGTTGCCGAAAAACCAGACGCCCAGTGTTTTGCCGGCAAAATCTTCGGGGCTGGAAACACCCGCATCCTTGCGGCAGGTCAGCATCATGCCGGACGATTTGAACGGCTGCGCGATGTTGACCAACGGCAGACCCTTTTCACGGCTGGCGAGGGCAGAGGGCATCCAGTCCAGCACAACGTCAGCACCGCCACCGGCGATCACCTGCGCGGGTGCGATATCGGGGCCACCGGGTTTGATGGTGACGTTCAGGCCTTCTTCTTCGTAGACCCTTTATCCTGTGCCACATAGTAGCCCGCGAACTGCGCCTGCGTGACCCACTTCAGCTGCAGCGTCACATCGTCAGCCGCCTGAGCCATACCGGCCCAAACACCCATGGCTGCAACGCTTAGGGATTTGATCATGGTTTTCATCTCATACACTCCTTGTTGTTTCCCTTGTTGGTTATGGCTTTGGTTTTTTGTTGATTTAGCCACGTTGGGAGGGATGCCAGAAGGTCAGCGCCTTCTCTAACTTGGCGACCCCGCCATAAAAGGCCGAGCCGACGATTGCGGCGACCACAATCTCTGCCCAGACCAGATCCAATGCCAGTTGCCCGACACTGGTTGAAATCCGGAACCCCATGCCCTTGATGGGAGATCCGAAAAATTCGGCCACAATGGCACCGATCAGCGCCAGCGTGGTGGTGATTTTCAGCCCGTTGAAAATGAACGGCATCGCGGCGGGCAGGCGCAGTTTGAGCAGTGTCTGCATGTAGCTGGACGCATAGGTCCGCATCAGATCGCGCTGCATCTTGTCGGTCGCTTGCAGCCCTTCCACCGTGTTCACCAACATGGGGAAGAAGACCATGACAACCACAACCGCCGCCTTCGACTGCCAATCAAAGCCGAACCACATCACCAAAATGGGCGCCATGCCCACAATCGGCAGCGCGGCGACGAAGTTGCCCACCGGCAACAGCCCACGTTGCAGAAACGGAAAGCGGTCGATTACAATCGCAATCAAGAAGGCCGAGCCGCAGCCGAGGATATAGCCCGACAGCGCGCCCTTGATGACCGTCTGCACAAAATCCTGCCACAGGATGTCCAGCGACTGCACAAAAGTCACCGCAATGACCGAAGGCGCGGGCAAAAGAACGGGCGAAATTTCGAAGCCGCGCACCGCAGCCTCCCATATCATAACCAATGTCAGGCCAAAGATCACCGGCACCATCAACGTCGTGAAACGGCTGGTTGGCTGCGCCGCCAGCCAGACATTTGCCCGCCAGCCGATAAGCCAGCTGATCACACCAATCGCAATCCACATCATTGCGCCATCCCCATTCTTTTCAGCGTCATGCGCTGGATCATCCCGATCATCGCCACCAGACAGGCCGCCAAAGCCGCCGCCATAATCAGCGCACTCCAGATCTGGATAGTCTGGCCATAATAGCTGCCCGCCAGCAGACGCGCGCCGAGGCCCGCCACCGCACCCGTCGGCAATTCGCCCACAATGGCCCCGACAAGCGACGCCGCCATCGCCACCTTGAGCGAGGCAAAGAGGAACGGCATCGACGACGGCAAACGCAGGCGCCAGAACTGTTGTCCCGCCGTGGCATTCCACGTGCGCATTTGGTCAAGCTGCATTTGATCGGGGCTACGCAGCCCCTTCACCATGCCCACCACCACAGGGAAGAAAGACAGATACATCGAAATCATCGCCTTCGGCAGCAGCCCAGAAATGCCCACTGCATTCAGAACCACAATAATCATCGGCGCGATGGCAAGAATGGGAATGGTCTGACTGGCAATGACCCACGGCATCACCGACATATCCATCACCCGATTATAGACAATCCCGATCGCGAGCAGGATGCCAAAGCCCGTTCCCATGACAAACCCCAGCATCGTCGCCGACAGAGTGATCCAGCTGTGATAGATCAGGCTGCGTTTCGAAAAGGCGCGGCCTTTGGCGACCATTTCGCCAGTGGTTTTCCAGATCTCTGCGGTCACCTGATGCGGCGCGGGCAGCTTCGGTTTCTTCTGGCTCCACGTATCCGCAACCAGTTCTGAGAACGTCAGTTCAACACCGGCGCGTTTGGCCTGATCCTTGGCCCAGGGCGCATTCAGCGCCACCGCAGCCCCGTACCAGATCACAAATATCGCCGCGACGACGGTAAGGATGGGAAAGAGGTTTCTCATGACGCCCACTCCATCCTGATTTCTTCGACGGTCTCCGGCGGCTCTGGCGTGTGACGGCTGACCTCAACAAACCCTTCGCGGCGGTAGAACTCTTGGGCGCGCAGATTCGGGGCGTGGGTGTGCAGCCACAGCGCGCTGCGCCCCTCTTTCACTTTGTCCATCAACGCCTTGCCCAATCCGCTGCCACGGCGCGCGCAGTACAGCCCGCCGATGCGCCCCTGCGCCGGATCAAAAGACAGATATCCCTGCACGGCCCTTGTTGCGGGCTCTTCAGCAACCCAGATCTCACGCTCTGACAGGGCGTCGCGGATGAAACCGGCGATCTTTTCCGCCCCGTAGAGGGTTGGCATCCACTCCGTTTCCGCCTCCCAGCTGCAGACGATGTCCGCCATGGCGGGCACGTCACTGCTGGTGGCGCGTCTGATCAACACCTCAGTCATAGGCATGCCCCGCGCGCAGGCCCTCGCGGACGCGATGGGCGATGTCCAAAAACTCGGGTGTGTCGCGAATGTCCAAGGGACGTTCCTTGGGCAGAGTGCTTTCGATCACATCGGTGATCCGGCCCGGCCGCGGGCTCATCACCACGATTCTGGTCGACAGGTAAACCGCTTCGGGGATCGAGTGGGTGACAAACCCAATCGTCTTTTCGGTCCGCGCCCAGAGGTGCAGCAATTGTTCATTCAGGTGGTCGCGCACAATCTCATCCAGCGCGCCGAAAGGTTCATCCATCAACAGAATGTCCGCATCAAAGGCCAGCGCGCGGGCAATTGACGCCCGCTGCTGCATCCCACCGGACAGCTGCCATGGAAACTTCTTCTCAAACCCTTCCAGCTCAACCAGCTCCAGCACCCGTTTGATCCGGTCCTGTTGGTCGGCCTTGTCGTAGCCCATAATCTCCAGCGGGAGGGAGATGTTGCCGCCGATCGTGCGCCACGGGTAAAGGCCTGCGTGCTGGAACACATAGCCATAGGCGCGGGCCTTGCGTGCCTCGGCGGCGCTGACGCCGTTTACTGTGATGCTGCCAGCTGTTGGATGTTCCAGATCCGCCATACAGCGCAGAAAGGTGGTTTTGCCGCAGCCCGACGGGCCGATGAAGCTGACAAAGTCCCCCTTCTGAATGTCGAGGTTCACATCCTTCAAGGCATGCACGGGACCATCATTGGTCTGAAAGGTCAGCGACAGATCTTTGGCGCTGATCACGGTATTATTGGTCACGTCCCCGTGCTCCATTCAAGTATCTCCATTCATGTGCTCAGCACACGTTTTCTTAGCCGTAAGGGTCAACGATAAACGCCCCGAACAGGGTTCGGGGCGTGGTCAATTTTAGATCCCTGCGGGAATATTCATCGGATCGCGGTTGATCTGCTTGGGCGCGGTTGTCTCTTTCCACTTGGACAGCGCAACCGAGGCCGAGTTGAAGGCAGGGCGCGGCACAAAACGGCCACGACCGGGCTGCGGCTGGCTGTTTTGGCCCCAGGCCCAGATCACCTCACCACGGCTGAGGGTATAGCGCGCCTGCGCCTTGACCTGGAAATCCTCGAACACGTTGTAATCAAGGACAGAATGGTGGTTCGATGCCGAAATGGTTTTGCTGATTTTCGGATCCCACACCACGATATCGGCATCCGCCCCTTCAACGATCGCACCCTTCTTGGGGTAGATGTTGAGGATCTTCGCAACATTGGTGGAGGTCGCGGCAACAAATTCGTTCGGCGTCAAACGGCCGGTTTCCACCCCTTCGGTCCACAGCACGGCCAACCGTTCCTCCAGCCCGTTTGATCCGTTGGGGATCAGGCAGAAGTTGTCCTTGCCCATCAGTTTTTGCTCCGAGGTAAAGGCGGCATGATCCGTCGCCACCACCTGCAGGCTGCCCGATTGCAGACCGGCCCACAGGCTGTCCTGATGATCCTTGGACCGGAACGGCGGCGACATCACGCGGCGCGCGGAATGCATCCAGTCACCTTTGAAATACTCGCTCTCATCCAATGTCAGGAATTGGATCAGCGGTTCCCCATAGACGCGCATCCCCTTCTGACGGGCGCGCCGGATCGCCTCATGCGCCTGTTCGCAGCTGACATGCACAATGTAGAGGGGGGTTCCGGCGGCATCGGCAATTGTGATCGCGCGGTTCGCGGCCTCGCCCTCAAACTCCGGCGGGCGGGAATAGGCGTGGCCTTCGGGGCCGGTGATCCCCTTGGCCAGCATTTCCTGCTGCAGATCGGCCACCAGATCGCCGTTTTCCGCATGCACCATCGGCAGCGCGCCCAGCTCCTTACAGCGCTTGAAGGAGGCGTACATTTCGTCATCCTCGATCATCAGCGCGCCTTTGTAGGCCATGAAGTGCTTGAACGAGTTGACGCCCATATCGACCGCATCTTTCATCTCGTTAAAGATGGTCTCGTTCCAGCCGGTGATCGCCATGTGGTAGCCAATGTCGGCACAAATCTGTGGCGCGGATTTGCGGTGCCATTCGTTGATCGCGTTCTTGATCGATCCGTCTTCACCCGGCAGGCAGAAATCGACCAGCATGGTGGTGCCGCCCGTCGCTGCCGCCCATGTGCCACTCTCGAACGTCTCAGCAGCAGTGGTGCCCATGAAGGGCATCTCAAGGTGGGTGTGCGGATCAATCCCGCCGGGGATCACATAGGCACCTTCGGCGTCGATATATTCATCGCCCTTCAGATCCTCACCGATCTGTTTGATCACTTCACCCTCGATCAGCACATCGGCTTTCCAAGTGCGGTCTGCGGTACAGACTGTGCCGCCTTTGATCACTTTGGTTGTCATTTGTCTTTCTCCCTGAAACTGCCCCGGTTTCATCGTTCTTAAATATCCCGGGGGTCCGGGGGCAGCGCCCCCGGCCTTTTCAACTGATCACTGCGTACTGATCACTCAACCACCTGCGCGGTTTCCAGAACCGCGTGCAACATCACATCAGTGCCCGCTGCCGCCCATGGCTTGCTGATCTCTTCGGCCTCATTGTGGCTGAGGCCATCCACACAGGGGCACATGATCATCGCGGTGGGTGCCACATCATTGATCCAGCAGGCGTCATGGCCCGCGCCGGATACGATATCCATGTGCGAATAGCCCAACCGCTCCGCCGCGTCGCGCACGGCACTTACACAGCCCTCATCGAACGCGGGCGGATCGAACTGGCCGACAATCTCCCACTCCAGACCGACCTCGATCTCTTCACAGAGCTTCGGCGCCTTCTCAGAAAACTCGGCCAGCATCGCGTCAATCACCTCTTGCAGGTGAGAGCGGAAGTCGATGGTGAAAACCACCTTGCCCGGAATGATGTTGCGCGAGTTCGGGTAGACATCCACATGACCGATCGCGCCCACCGCATTGGGCTGATGTTTCATCGCGATCTCATGCACCAGTTCGGTGATGCGGGCCAAACCGCGCCCGGCGTTCTTGCGCATTGGCATCGGGGTGGACCCGGTGTGGCTCTCCTTGCCGGTCACGGTGCATTCGATCCACCGCAGGCCCTGACCGTGGGTGACGACACCGATATCCTTACCCTCGGCCTCCAGGATCGGGCCCTGTTCGATATGCAGCTCAAACATCGCGTGCATCTTGCGCGCGCCGACCTCTTCGTCACCAACCCAACCGATGCGCTGCAACTCATCCCCAAAGCGTTTACCCTCTGCGTCCACGCGGTCATAGGCCCAATCCTGCGTGTGGCGGCCTGTAAACACGCCCGATGCCAGCATCGCTGGGGCAAAACGTGTGCCTTCTTCGTTGGTCCAGTTGGTGACCACGATGGGGTGTTTCGTCTTGATATCCAGATCGTTCAGGGTGCGGATCACCTCCAACCCACCAAGGACGCCCAGAACACCGTCGTATTTTCCGCCTGTCGGCTGGGTGTCCAGATGGCTGCCCATATAGACCGGCAAGGCGTCGGGATCAGTGCCGGCGCGGGTGGCAAACATGTTGCCCATCGTATCCACACCCATGGTCATACCCGCCGCCTCGCACCAGCTTTGGAACAGGACGCGACCTGCGGCATCTTCATCGGTCAGGGTCTGGCGATTGTTGCCACCGGCGATACCGGGGCCGATTTTGGCCATCTCCATCAGACTGTCCCACAGACGGTCGCCATTAATTTTTAGATTTTCACCCGGCGCAGACATGCCGTTCTCCCTCTCCATTGGTGGGTGAAGAGGGACGCCGCTAGTCTATGCAACCTCTGACGGGCTTTGATCATAGACCTTGTTTCTCGGCCTTTTCTGGCTGGAGAGCGGCGCCCTCTTGCTGAATTTTTACCACTTGGTAAATTGACGATTGCCAACGTAAGGGCACCTGTCAAGAAAACTCTTCCATCGACTGTGCCAAGATGACCAACTAATCAGCGCAAGATCATTTTGTTGGCACAGCAATCCGAGGTCCCGATGACGCAGAGCGAAACACCCATTGCCGCCCCCGCAGAACAGAGCGGCGAAAAGAAGCTGAGCCGCATTCAACAGCGCAATCGCACCCGCATTATGGAGGCAGCGCTGGACGTGTTTTCCGCCCACGGATTTCGCGGCGCAACACTGGATCAGATCGCCAAAGCGGCGGGGCTGTCAAAGCCGAACCTGCTTTATTATTTCGACGGCAAGGAAGCGATCCATGTGATGTTGCTGAACCGTCTGATGGAGACATGGCTGAACCCGCTGCAAGAGTTGGATCCAAACGGCGACCCGCTGGAAGAGGTGATGGGCTACATCCATCGCAAAGTGCAGATGAGCCGCGAGTTTCCCCGCGAATCCCGCCTGTTTGCGAATGAGATCCTGCAAGGCGCCCCACGGATGAAACCGCATCTGGAAAGCGGGCTGAAACCTTTGGTCGATGAAAAAACCGCCCTGCTGCGTCAATGGATGGACGAGGGTAAGCTGGCTGCCGTGGACCCGCGTCACCTGCTCTATTCAATCTGGGCGACCACGCAGCATTATGCGGATTTCGAGGTGCAGATTGATGTCCTTAGCCCTAGTGACGAAGACCCATTCGAGGGTGCTGATGCCTATCTGGACACGTTGTTCCGAAAATTGCTGACGCCCTGATTTACCAAAGGATCCGCCCAATGAAAGCCGTGCTGTTTGAAAAGTTCGCTGAAGCGCCCAAACTAACCACCCTGCCCGATCCAACACCCGAATCGCATGGTGTCGTGATCAAGGTAGAGGCAACTGGCGTGTGTAGGTCTGACTGGCACGGCTGGATGGGGCATGACAGCGACATCGACCTGCCTCATGTCCCCGGTCACGAACTGGCTGGCACAGTGGCAGCCGTTGGGAATGATGTGCGCAATTGGCGGGTTGGGGACCGCGTCACCGTGCCCTTTATCGCAGGCTGCGGCAGTTGTTCGGAATGTCACGCAGGTCATCAGCAGGTTTGCCACAATCAAGAACAGCCTGGGTTCACCCATTGGGGGTCTTTCGCAGAGTATGTGGCCATCCATCAGGCAGACCTCAATCTAGTTGCACTGCCAGAAGAGATGGAATTCGCAACGGCAGCCAGCCTAGGCTGTCGGTTCGCAACGTCCTTCCGCGCGGTGGTCGATCAGGGGCAAACACGCGCAGGTCAGTGGGTCGCGGTCCATGGCTGTGGCGGCGTGGGACTATCGGCGATCATGATTGCCAATGCACTGGGCGCGAACGTCATTGCCGTGGATATCGATGAGGCAAAACTGGCGCTGGCGCGTGACCTCGGCGCGGTGGCCTGTGTGAACGGGGCAACGGTTGCCGATGTGCCGGAGGCCGTAATGGAACTGACCCGTGGCGGTGCGCATGTGTCACTTGATGCACTGGGACACCCGACGACATGCTACAATTCTATCCTTAACCTACGTCCGCGCGGCAAACACGTGCAAGTCGGTCTGATGTTGGGCGAGCATACGTCACCACAAGTGCCCATGGCCAAGGTGATCGGGCAAGAGCTGGAAATCCTCGGTTCTCATGGTATGCAGGCGCATAGATATGACGCGATTCTAGCAATGATCCAGTCCGGCAAATTGGCCCCCGAACGGCTGGTTGGTGACCGGATTTCCTTGGCGATGGCGCCCAATGCCCTCATGGCGATGGACAAATTCCAATCCGTCGGCGCGACGGTGATTACAGAATTCTAAGATCCCATCCCTAAACGCAAAAGCCCCCACCGATGACAGGCGGGGGCTTTGATCTTTCTATCACTCAGCGATCACTCAGCCGCTGTCACATTCGAGGGGTTGTTGGGATGCTGGGTCCAGTTGCCGTATTCCTCAGGCACTGTTTCACCGGTACGCTCGTCCAATTGACCGGCGGCGACCTGTTCCATGGTGATACAGTTTTCGATCGGACAGACGTTAACACAGAGGTTACAGGCCACGCATTCGTCGTCTTTGACGGTGAATGTGCGATCCTCTGACATGTCGATCGCCTGGTGGCTGGTATCCTCGCAGGCAGCGTAGCAGCGGCCGCATTTGATGCAGGCGTCCTGATCGATTTTGGCCTTGGTCACGTAGTTCAGGTTCAAATACTGCCAGTCGGTCACATTCGGCACCGCACGGCCCACCAATTCGCTGGTGGAGGTCATGCCCTTGCGATCCATGTAGTCGCTAAGACCCGAGATCATTTCCTCAACCACTTTGAACCCGTAGGTCATCGCCGCCGTACAGACTTGCACGTTGCCTGCGCCCAGCGCCATGAACTCTGCCGCGTCGCGCCAAGTGGTCACACCCCCGATGCCAGAGATCGGCAGGTTCGCGGTTTCAGGGCTGCGGGCGATTTCGGCCACCATGTTCAGCGCAATGGGTTTCACCGCTGGGCCGCAATAGCCGCCGTGGGTGCCCTTGCCGTCAATGGTGGGTTCGGGCGCGAAATCATCCAGATCGACCGAGGTGATGGAGTTAATGGTGTTGATCAGGCTAACCGCGTCCGCCCCACCGCGCAGCGCGGCCTCGGCGGGTTTGCGCACGTCGGTGATGTTTGGCGTCAACTTCACGATGCAGGGCATTTTGGAATACTGTTTTACCCAAGATGTCACCATCTCGATATATTCCGGCACCTGCCCCACGGCAGATCCCATGCCGCGTTCCGCCATCCCGTGCGGACAGCCGAAGTTCAGCTCTACCCCGTCAGCGCCGGTGTCTTCGATGCGGTGCAGGATGTCTTTCCAGCTTTCCTCATCACAGGGCACCATGAGAGAGATGATGACCGCGCGATCCGGGTAGTCGCGTTTCACCGACTTGATCTCTCGCAGGTTGGTTTCCAGCGGGCGGTCGGTGATCAGTTCGATGTTGTTGAGGCCCAGCAGGCGACGATCCGCGCCCCAGATCGCGCCGTAGCGCGGACCGTTTACGTTGACGACAGGCGGCCCTTCGGCGCCAAGGGTTTTCCAGACCACACCGCCCCAGCCAGCCTCAAAGGCGCGGCGAACGTTGTATTCCTTGTCAGTCGGCGGCGCAGAGGCCAGCCAGAACGGATTGGGGGATTTGATCCCGATGAATTCACTGGTGAGATCGGCCATTGTGCTATCTCCTTCCTCGGTTACGCCGACAGGGCGGCGTGAATGTCTTCGGCTGCATCGCGGCCCTCGGCCACGGCGGTCACGGTCAGGTCATCCCCGCCCGAGGCACAATCGCCCCCGGCCCAGACACCTTTGAGGCTGGTGCGCCCGCCATCGGTGACGGTGATTTTGCCACGTTCGACCGCAGGCAGATCATCGCCGCCCAACTGCTGACCGATTGCCTTGAACACCTGATCGGCAGCAAGGCGCACGGTTTCGCCGGTGGGCTGCAGGCTGTCGTCGGTGTAGTCGAATTCGATCTCTTGCACCGCACCATTGCCGATCACCGCTTTGGGTGAGGCATTGGTGATGATGCGCACGCCTTTGGTCGCCGCCAACTCTTGTTCAAACGCGGATGCGTTCATCCGGTCCTTACCACGGCGATAGACCAGACTGACGTTCAGCGCGCCCAACAGTTTGGCCTGCACGGCTGCATCCACAGCGGTCATGCCGCCGCCGATCACCACAACGTCGCGGCCAATGGCGACCTCTGCCAGATCGTCCGCCTGACGCAGTTCAGCGATGAAGTCGACCGCGTCCAGAACGCCATCCTTATCCTCACCATCAACGCCCAATGCGTTCACGCCTGCCAGACCGATGCCGAGGAAAACAGCGTCATGATCCGCCTTGAGCTTATCCAGCGACAGGCCAGTGCCCAGCCCTTTGCCATGCTGCACGGTGATACCACCGATCTGCATCAGCCAAGCGACCTCTTTTTCCGCGAACCCATCGACGGATTTGTAAGCGGCGATGCCAAACTCGTTCAGACCACCTGCTTTGGCGCGGGCGTCGTAAATGGTGACGTCATGTCCCTTCATTGCCAGACGGTGAGCGCAGGACAGACCCGCCGGGCCAGCGCCAACAACAGCGATGTGTTTGCCAGTGGGCTCCGCGCGGGTGAAGGGATGCACGCCCGCTGCCATCAGCGTATCGGTGGCGTAGCGTTGCAGGTTACCGATCTCCACCGGTTTGCCTTCGGCGGTTTCACGCACGCAGACCTGTTCACACAGGGTTTCGGTCGGACAAACACGGGCACACATGCCGCCCAGAATGTTCTGTTCCAAAATCGTTTTCGCCGCCGCTTCGGGCGTGCCAGTAGCGATCTGGCGAATAAACAGGGGAATGTCGATATCGGTTGGACAGGCCGTCATGCACGGCGCGTCGTGGCAAAAATAGCAACGATCCGCAGCGACCAGCGCCTCGTGATCGTCAAGAGGGGGATGAAGATCGGAAAAATTATCCGCCAGATCCCCCGAAGGAAGCCGCCCTGCAACAATGCCTGGCGTCAGCGCGTTCGAAGTCATGTGTACCTCCACTGAGCTTGGTTTTGTCTCTATTTTTGCGACTCAGCTTGCACTCATTTTGTTTTTTTCCAAATGGTAAAATTTAGGCATTTTGGAAAAACAAATAATATCAGAACATTAGATTATTTCAGCCATCTCAAACACGGGCCAAGACCTCCTCATTGATGAGGATTTTATCACCTTGCCGCAGTCGCTACTGCCTGTCCCAGACAGCCATTCCGCCCCCACAACAACTGTCGCGTAGCGGCACACCATTTGGGGCCGGATCACGCCATTTGACCCCGAAGGAGGCCCACGATGGGACTGCGCTTTTTCTCTGGCAAGGATCGTCCAGTTCACCTTGGTCCCTACCCTTTGGAACGACTGAAGCGGTTGGAAAAAGTCGACCTGTCGAAGGTACCCACATGGCAGCCGGTCAGCTTTCGCCGCACCGATGCGCCGGAAAGCATCGTCAACGCAATGGGTGAATACCAGGCGATGCTGGATGCGATCCGCGATGGTGGGGTGAACCGGCTTCAATCCGACATTCCCAGCGACCCACAGGAACGTGCCAACCATCTGAAGGCTTTTGGTTATTTCAACGACGCCAGCATGGTTGGTATCTGCCGCCTGCCAGACAGCGCGCGCCTGCCTGCGCCTGTGCTGAACCCCGACATCGCCCGGCTGGCCGAGGCGCTGCAGACACGCCAGACCAAAACGCTGGCCTCCGGCATCGACATGATCATGGCAGAGCTGAAAGAGGCGATGGCCGCCCCGCCCTCATCCATCAGCGATCACGAATTTGCGCTGGTCTTTCTATATGAATATCCCCGCGATCCTGATGGAGATGAGGCGGGCACCGATTGGATACAGGACGCGCAAGCGCAACGCGCCTGCCTGCGCGCCAATGAAACGGCGGCGGTTCTGGCAAACTACATCCGGCTTTTGGGATGGGGGGCCAAGGCGCATTCGGGGGGATCATCGGATGTGGATCTGAACCAAATGGCCGTCGCCGCCGGTCTGGCCACGGTCGAAAATGGCCAACTGATCGCGCCATGGCTGGGTGGGCGCTTTGGTCTGGCCGCCGTGACCTGCACATTGCCAGTCGCGACCGATCAACCACTGGCCCCGATGGTGCAACAGCCATGGCGCGCCACGTCCGGTCCCGCTTGGATGCTGGGGATGGGCAGTGAAAAATCGGCGCTGAACCGTGATCCTTTTGCCAAACGGCGCTTTGCCGATGGGGGCCATCCGTTTGAACGGCTGAAACGGGTGGAGGATCCGACCACCTATATTGACGAACCCAATGTGGCCCGCGTGCCCAAACGTACCGATATGTTTGCCCGCGCCCTCTTTGGTGACATGGGCAAGCATGTGCAGGAGGCCACGAAAAATGGCCATTACGTGCGCAAATCCGCGCCCAGTTTTGCGCAACGCCGTGCCCTTGGTGCCTTTGTTGTCATCCAGAACGGCGATCCGAATCCAGACGGCTCACGCCCCACAGATGCCGAACGCAATGCGCTCAACATCAAGGCGACCAGCTACTTCCTGGGCGCCGATGCGGTGGGGCTGAGCCGCTGTCCCGATTTTGCGTGGTACAGCCATGATGCTGCGGGCGAAGAGATCACCCCGCGCCACGGCAACGCCATTTCGATGATCATTGATCAGGGCCGTGAAACGATGGAGGGATCATCGGGCGATGACTGGATCGCGGTGGCGCAGTCGATGCGGGCCTACCTGCGCTTTTCGCTCTTGGGTGGGGTGATCGCACAGCAGATCCGCAACCTTGGCTATTCGGCCAAGGCCCACACGGTGATGGATGGTGAGGTGCTGCAGCCGCCACTATTGCTGCTGAGCGGCTTGGGGGAGGTCAGCCGCATTGGCGAGGTGATCCTGAACCCCTACCTAGGCCCGCGCCTGAAATCCGGCGTGGTGACCACCGACATGCCGATGGCGCATGACAAGCCGATTGATTTCGGCCTGCAAAAGTTCTGCGAAAGCTGCAACAAATGCGCCCGCGAATGTCCATCCGGCGCAATCACCGCTGGACCCAAGCTGATGTTCAACGGCTATGAGATCTGGAAATCAGACAGCCAGAAATGTGCAACCTACCGGATCACCACACCGGGCGGGGCGATGTGTGGGCGCTGCATGAAAACCTGCCCGTGGAACCTAGAGGGGCTGTTTTCAGAGGCGCCGTTCCGCTGGGCCGCCTCCAACATCCCCGCTGCCGCGCCGGTATTGGCGAAGCTGGATGATCGCCTTGGCAATGGCGGCCTCAACGATGTGAAGAAGTGGTGGTGGGATTTGGAGCTGTCTGAGGATGGCGCCTATTATCCTAGCAAACACCCCCTGAACCGCCGTGGCCTGCAAACCGATCTGGACCTGCGCTATGAGGATCAGACGCTGGCGGTTTACCCCGCCCATCTGGCCCCGCCGCCGTGGCCCTACCCCTTTCCCATGGATCGCGAGGCCGGGATTGCCGCGTATCAGGCGATGATACCGGCAGAGGAATACCGTAAGCGATTGGCGGCAGGCGATTTCACCATGCTGCACCGTTATCAGGTGGACACTGCCGACGCACCCGTGATCCGCGTCGCGGTCAGCAAGGTGGAGGCGATGACCGCTGATGTGACCAAGTATGAGTTCACCACCCTAGACGGCGCGCCGCTGCCGGATTGGACCGCTGGTGCCCATCTGGATGTCTTGGTCGCGCCAGAGTTTTTGCGTCAGTATTCCATGTCCGGCGATCCGTCGATCACTGCCAGCTATCAGATCGGTGTATTGCGAGAGGATGAGGGGCGCGGTGGCTCTGCCCTGTTGCACCGGATCTTTGAAGAAGGGCGCAAGGTCTTCATCTCCAAACCCATCAATCACTTCCCACTGGTGGAGGAAGCGACAAAGACTTTCCTCATGGGCGGCGGGATCGGCATCACGCCGATGATTGCCTTTGCCCATCGCCTGCACGCTTTGGGGCGTGATTTTGCGCTACATTATTCCTGCTCCAGCCGCGACAGTGCGGGCTATCTGGCGGATCTGACCGCAATGCCATGGGCGGACAAAGTGCATTATCACTTCTCCGCTGAAGGCACCCGCGCTGATCTGGACGCGATCTTGTCCGGTTACAGCGATGGATGGCATGTCTACACCTGCGGGCCGGATCGCTACATGGCGGGCGTGATGGAAGCGGCAGAGCGTCAGGGTTTTCCTGAGGATGCCCGCCATCTGGAATATTTCAACGTTCCTGATCAACCAGATTATGAAAACCACCCCTTCACCCTAAAACTGCGCGATGGCCGTCGTCTGGACGTACCTGCATACAAAACCGCCAGCGATGTGTTGATTGAAAACGGCGTGCATGTGGATGTGAAATGCGCCGACGGCATCTGCGGCGTGTGCAAATGTGGCTTGGTTTCAGGCGCGGTAGAGCATCGCGACTATGTCCTGTCCAACGCCCAACGTGAAAACAGCATTATCCTGTGCCAATCCCGCGCAGCTGAGGCGGGCGGCGAGGTAGAAATTGATCTGTGAGCCCCAAAACAGTGACGCCCGCGTGACAATTTCGCGCGGGCTTCATTCTGCAGTTGCAAAATATTATGCTGCACCGTAGCATTTCGGTATGACCAGCAAAACACGCCTTTCCAAAGCTGACTGGTTAAAAGCCGGTTTTACCGCCCTCACAGAAGGCGGTCCCAGTGCGTTGAAGGCAGAACCGCTGGCGCGACGGCTGGGCACCTCCAAGGGATCTTTTTATTGGCATTTCGCTGATGTCGCCGCCTTTCAGTCCGCCATGCTCGATGTGTGGGAAGCTGAGGCGCTGACCGCCCTCACCACAGTCATTGAGGAAGAGCCGAACGCAGGCGCCCGACTACGTAGGCTAGCTGCAGGCATTACCGACTACAGCAGCACAGTCACCGCAGATACCAACCCCGAGCGCCTCATTCGTGCGTGGGCCAAAGATGCGCCAACAGTTGCAGAACGGCTGACCAAGGTCGACGGCCTGCGACTGGATCTATTGAATGGCCTATTGCAGGAAAGCGGGATCTCCAACCCTGATTGGGCGCAGCTGATTCTGGCCGCCTCTGTCGGACTGAAAGAGCTACCGCAGACAGACAACGCACCAATGGGTTCGTTGATTGACCTGGTCATGTCCCTGCGCTGAACGCGCGCTACCGCAGCAATCGATCAATAAACCGCTGACGCGCCTCTGGCAGTGGACGACCCCGGGTGCCCGACGCCAGCGATTTTTGCAAAAAATGCCCCGTGGTGCGCAGGCCCAGTGCCACCTCACGCGGGTCAGGATCCAACCCACCCTTGAGCGCAAAGGGCAAGGGCAGCAACCGGTCCGCCCATTCGCCCGCCCCCTCGCGCGATACGGCGCGGCCCGTTTTGGGCGACACGTAGGCCAGATCCTGCGTCTTGCCCGTCACCGCACATTGGCTAAGGTCTAAGCCATAGCCCAACTCCTCCAGCAGTGCCTCTTCCCAGCGCAGGTAGGCCAGCGGCCACAGCTCATGTTCGTCCAGAATATCAAATAGCGCTTTGGTGCGTTCGTAGAATTCGGGATGCGCCTCACGCTCTGGCAAAGAATGCACCAACAGCGCACAAACCGCATTCAGCCCCGCCAGTGCCTGACGGTCTTGCATCACCATCGCCGCGCGGCTGCGCAGCGGCTCCACAGTGTAGCTGCCAATGTGATCCTCAAGCCGTGCGCGCCATTGCACATCCAGCTGCGCGCCCGGTTGTAGGTGTGGGGCGATCTTGCGGCTGGTGGCACCGCGCATAATGCCTGCATGAATGCCGCGCGTGGGGGTAAAAACCTCTAATATCGCAGAGGTTTCGCCATGCTTGCGCACCGCCAGCAATATGCCCTGATCACGCCATTCCATGATGCACTGTTGCCTCTCAGGCCCCGCTCTGCAAGGCCGGATGCGCAAGCCGGATCAATCTGCCAAACCCGGCTCATCCAGCAGATGCCGACCAGCACGATCCTCTACCTCGACCACCCAGAGATCAGGGTCAAAACTGCGCTGTTTGGCGATTGAGGCGTCCACGTCACGCTCTTCGCCTGCAGACAGTTCCATCCACATCCGCTGCCCCGTCATCAGGTCAAACGAACGCTGGTAGCATGCCGCCTGCCCGTCCAGTGTGTTCAACTTTACCAGCACCGCCCCAGCGGTGTCGTCCCCATGCGCCACCACGAAAGCAGGGATGTCATATAGGCGCAAACGGGTAAGGTAGGCATCAACCCAAATACGGGCGGTCAAACGCATGGATTAAACATCCCCGATTTCACGACGTAAGTTTTAGCAACGTAACAAGTATAATCGCCATTTTTGAGGTGAGCATGTCCAATTTCCGAAAACGCACAATCATGCCGCGTTTCCTTATCACAATCGGTGTTGCCCTATTGGGCGCGGCCTATGCGCATATCGAACTGCTGCCAGATCCCTATCAGGCGATGCTGGGTGGTTTGCTAAGCTTCTTCGGTGCATTCTGGTATCTGCACGCGATTGGTCTATTCAGGCACCATCTTTGAAATCGAGACCCATCTCGGAGTAGCGCTCTTTCTCTTCCAGCCAGTTGCTGCGCACTTTGATCTGCAAAAAGAGGTGCACCTTGCGGCCAAGGAAAGTGCTCAGCTCTTCGCGTGCGGACTTGGAAATTGCTTTGATGGTTTCCCCACGATGGCCAAGGATGATGCCCTTGTGGCCGTCACGGGCCACGTAGATCACCTGTTCCACACGGGCGGAGCCGTCTTTGCGTTCTTCCCAGCTCTCGGTTTCGACGGTCAGCTGATAGGGCAGTTCCTGATGCATGCGCAGGGTCAGCTTTTCGCGGGTCATTTCCGCCGCGATCATCCGCATCGGCAGATCAGCAATCTGATCTTCGGGGTAGAGCCACGGGCTTTCGGGCAACTCCTTCGCCAGCCAGTGGCGCAGATCCTTCACACCACGGCCCTTTTCAGCCGAAATCATGAAGGTATGCACGAAGTCATAGCGTTCGTTCAGATCGGCGCTGAGGGCCAGTAGAACCTCGGGCTTCACACGGTCGATCTTGTTGATCGCCAGCGCGACCTTACGGCCTGTGCCGATCTCACCCAGACCATCAAGGATGCGTTCAACCCCTTCGGTCACGCCACGGTGCGCCTCAACCATCAGAACGATAATATCCGCGTCCGCAGCACCGCCCCAAGCGGCGGCAACCATCGCGCGGTCCAGACGGCGGCGCGGTTTGAACAGGCCGGGGGTGTCCACAAAGACCAGCTGCGCATCGCCTTCCATCGCCACGCCACGAATACGGGCACGAGTGGTCTGCACCTTGTGGGTCACGATGGACACCTTGGCGCCAACCATGGCGTTGGTGAGGGTGGATTTGCCTGCGTTAGGCTCTCCGATCAGAGCGATAAATCCGGCGCGTGTGGTCATATGTGTTGCTTTCTCAGGTAGTCAGTATCCGCGACAGACCTCAGTGTCTGTCCGGCAAGGAATGCAGATCTAGCCGATCCTGTAGGATTCGGCCAGAACCACGTTTTTCTTAGGTCAAACGGTCCAGCAGCGCCTTGGCGGCGGCCTGCTGCGCCTGCCGTTTCGATGCGGCGGTGGCCTGTTCGCTTTCCCCGCTTTGCAGGGTGACGGCAATGGTAAAGACCGGCGCGTGGTCGGGGCCGGAACGGGCCAGTTCAACATAGCTGGGCGGGGTCTGTTTGCGCGCCTGCGCCCATTCCTGCAGCGCGGTTTTGGGGTCGCGGGCATCGGATTCGACGGTATCAATCCGGTCGCCCCACAGCCGAAGCACCAGCGCTTTGGCGGTTTCGAAATCCGCATCCAGATAGACGGCGGCAATCACCGCCTCCATCGCGTCGCCGAGCAGCGCCTGCTTGCGCCGACCACCCGACATCTGTTCAGACCGGCCCAATTTCAGCACCGCACCCAGATCAATCGCCTTGGCCACATCGGCGCAGGCCTCTTTGCGCACCAAGGCGTTGAAACGCGGGGCCAGCTGGCCTTCGCTTGCGCCTTTGTCACGGGCCAACAACGCCTCGGACATCACCAGACCCAGCACGCGGTCGCCTAGGAATTCCAGCCGCTGGTTATCCTCACGCGTGGGCGAAGACTTGGACGAATGGGTAACAGCCCGAACCAGAAGTTCGGGCTGTTTAAACTGATAGCCGATGCGCCCCTGAAAGGCGTCTAGTTCTGCTGATATCTTCATTCCACAGCCTTAAAGAAACGATCCCCGCGCCAGGTCCAGAAGGCAAACATCGACGTCCCACCAGAAGAGAACATGATGCGATCCGCGCGCCCGATCAGATTTTCATAAGGCACCATGCCAACGCCGCCAGCCAGTTTCGGCACTCGGCTGTCGGTGGAATTGTCGCGATTGTCGCCCATAAAGAAGTATTCACCTTCACCCACGGTGAAAACGGTGGTGTTATCAGCACCACGATTGCCAATGTTCAGCACCGTGTAGCTACGACCATCGGGCATGGTTTCAATCGCCGCTTCCTTGTGGCAATCGCCGCCGGCACCAACTGGCTTGTTGCAACGCGGGCTCAAACGGTGCGGCCCCTGCAGTTCGGCGACCTCAACGAAATCTTCAGTCGGCTCCTGCGGCAGAGCTTCACCATTCAGATAGACGATACCGTTTTGGACCTGCACGGTATCCCCTGGCAGACCGATCACACGCTTAATGTAATCCTGCCCAGACACCGGATGGCGGAATACGATGACATCACCGCGCTCGGGCTCTGCGCCCCAGACACGGGTATTTTCATTATCCAGAAACCCACAGATGTTCTTCGCATCTAGGCCCAGCGGGCGGATGTTCGGGCAAGACGCATAGGAATAGCCATAGGCCATTTTGTTCACGAACAAGAAGTCACCGATCAGCAGCGTCGATTTCATCGAACCCGATGGGATCCAGAATGGCTGAAAGAACAGTGTGCGGAACACACCGGCGATGACCAGCGCCCAGACCACCGTTTTGATGGTCTCAACCACCGCGTTGCCCTTTTTGGCCTCTGATGCCATCTGTGCTCACTCCTGCAAAACAACTGAATAGATTAGCTGTTTGGTAGATGAGCGGTTGCGCCAGTGCTGTCAAGGCAACAGGCGGTGAACCGCCCGCTTTCAACCCTCTGACGGAACGATTGGCCGCGCTTCGATCACCACAAAGGCCTGCGCCCAAGGATGATCATCGGTCAGGGTGACATGAATAATCGCCTCATGCCCCGGCGGAGTCATTTCATCCAGCCGCTCGCGCGCCCAGCCCGTCACCTCCATCACCGGCTGCCCGGTGGAAAGGTTTTTAACCGACATATCCTTCCACGCGATGCCCATCGCCAGACCTGTTCCAAGCGCCTTGGAACAGGCCTCTTTCGCGGCCCAGCGTTTAGCATAGGTGCCCGCCACATCGCGGCGGCGTTCGGCCTTGGCCTGTTCCAGATCGGTAAAAACGCGGTTGCGGAATCGATCGCCAAACCGTTCCAGCGTGCCAGCGATCCGGTCAATGTTCGCAAGGTCGGTGCCGATACCAAGGATCATGGGTCAGCTCGCGAACCGTGCGGTCAGGATTTTGTAACCCGCAAAACCGAAGAAGCCAGCAAAAGCCAAATCAAACCAGCGGCTGGCACGGCGATAGCCCCGCACCACGCGGTCGGATGAGAACAGGAGAGCGTAGCCTGGGAAAATGATAAACGACCCCGCATAAAGCAGGCCGAAATAGCCAAACAGCGTTGCAGGCGTCGCATCCGCAGGCGCCACCAGTGCGTAGATCGACCCCCAGCTGAGGATCGCTTTGGGGTTGGTTAGGTGAACTGCCATGCCTTTGGCAAACAGGGTGCGGGCACTGCCGGAAAACGGTGTGCCAGCGGCGGCGGCCCCGTTGGGCTGCAACGCGCGGCGCAGTGCCTTTAGCGCCAGCCAGCCCAAGTAAGCGGCACCGACATAGCGCAGCACCTCAAACAGCCAGACATTGGCCAGCATCACTGCCGACAATCCCAGCGCTGCCGCAATGCCCCAACTGGCCGATCCCGCCAAAATACCAGCCGCAAAGGCCAGCGCAGAGGTCCGACCCGCTGACATTGCGGTGCCTGCAATCCCCATGGTCGCTGGCCCGGGCGACGCCCCGGCCAACATCCATGCAATCCAGATCGCCGCAAATTCAGCTGTGATCATGCCCGCGCCTCATCCATCAGGCGGCGCATTTCAGCAATCGCGGGGGTCATGCCGCGGAAAATCGCCTCACCAATGAGGAAGTGGCCGATGTTCAACTCCATCACCTCAGGGAAGGCAGCGACGGGTTTCACGGTGTCATAGGTCAGACCGTGGCCGGCATGCACCTCTAGGCCCAGCGAATGGGCATAGGCCGACATATCACGCAGTGCCTTCAGCTCTTCCTGTGCTTTGTCGTGGTTGCCCTCGGCGGAATAGTCGCAGTAGGCACCGGTGTGCAGCTCGATCACCTCTGCCCCGATGCGCGCAGCCGCTTCGATCTGTTTGCGATCGGCGGCGATAAAGATCGACACACGGCAGCCTGCTTCACGCAGGGGCGCGATGAAATGGGCCAGCTTGTTTTCCTCACGCGCCACTTCCAGGCCGCCCTCGGTCGTGCGCTCTTCGCGCTTTTCGGGGACGATGCAGACGGCGTGGGGTTTGTGACGCAGGGCAATCGCCTGCATTTCATCGGTCGCCGCCATCTCAAAGTTCAACGGGACCGACAGCACCTCCATCAGGCCATCGATATCAGCGTCCGAGATGTGGCGGCGATCTTCGCGCAGGTGCGCAGTGATACCGTCGGCGCCCGCCTCTTCGGCCAGCTTTGCGGCCCGCAGTGGGTCAGGATAGGCACCGCCGCGTGCGTTGCGCACAGTGGCCACATGGTCGATATTCACGCCAAGGCGCAGTTTTCCCAAAGGCTCCATCGCCTTCTTCTCCTTCGTTAGAGAGATCCCCGTCTTCGCACAACCTAGTGCGGGTCAGTCCGGTTTGGAACTACCGTCGCCCTTCAGATGCGCTTTTTTCTTCAGCGCGTCCAACTTCGCCTTCAACACGCCTTTTCGGCGATTTTGATAGGCGCGGATCAGCGGGACAGAGATGAAATAGGAAATCGCACCGGCGATAATCCCGGGCGCGATGCCACCGATCATAAAGGGATAAAAGACCTGATCGTAGAACACCGACAGATCCGTCCAATCCGTTGGCGCACCAGTGAACGGGGCCTTCAGATTATGCCAAATGGCGTTTCCCGCATCAAAAAACTGCTCACCAATCGTCGCGGCGCCGTCCTCGGGATCACCATCCATCCCCAAGAGCCAATAGCCCGTGCGCATAGAGGTCATCACAATCGGCACATAGGTCAGAGGGTTGCCGAAAAACGTCGCCAGAAGCGCCGCCAGAACGTTTCCGCGCATCAAAGTCGCCAACAGCGCGGCAACCACAAAATGTAACCCGTAAAACGGACTAAAAGTCGTGAAAACACCTGCAAAAATGCCACGCGCAATCTTTTCCGGAGATCCAGGCAGACGGTGCAAACGGTGTTTTACGTAACGCGCGGCCCGCCCCCAGCCGCCACGCGGCCAGAAGAACTCAAACACGATCCTCCAGATCGGTCGTCTGTCGCGGCGTTTAAAAACCAAGGCGTTACGCCCTCCTACTCACCACTTGCCTGTTCTTGGCCACCGGGGGTGCTGGCCTGATTGGCACGCGACGGATCCCTGAACCGCGCAATTTCGGCAACGTCACTTTCCGCTTCGACGGCGGACATGACAGTGTGCAGATGTTCGGCATCGCGCAATTCGATATCGACCCTGATCCGGAAGAAATCCGGCTTGCGATCAATGAACTCGAGATCCGAGATATTGGCCTTGCACTGACCAATCAATGTGCAAATTCGTCCCAATACGCCGGCGTCATTGCCAATGGTCAATTCTAGCGTGGAATGGTGGATGGCCGGGTGCTTGCCCGCATGCCAGTGCAGATCCAGCCAGCGGTTCATCTGGTGTTCATAGGCCTGCAACGATTCGCAGTCGATTGCGTGGACCATCACGCCCTTGCCCCGACTGCCGATGCCAACGATCCGTTCGCCAGGCAACGGCTGGCAGCACTTAGCGATGTCAAAGCTTTGATCCGGCGACAGGCCGACGACCGCACGGCGCGGCTCAATATTGTCGACTTCGGTCTCTTTCAGTTCGGGGTAAACCGAATGCAACACGTCCGACGCAGTGATTTCAGCGCTGCCCAGACGGGCCAGAAGGGTTTCAACATCTTCAACCCGTAGATTACGGGCTGCAGTTTCCAAAACCTTATCCGTGGCCTTTTTATCGGCATGCTCAAAGACCGAACGCACCAATTCACGACCCAACTTGCCGTAGCGCTCTTTGTCGATCTCACGCAGCGCGCGGCGAATGGCCGTTTTGGCCTTGCCGGTGATGGCAATATCCAGCCAAGTAGCCTGCGGGATTTGGCCTTCGGCGGTGATGATTGTGATCGACTGGCCGTTCTTCACCCGTGTCCACAGGGGTACGCGCATGCCGTCCACCTTGGCACCAACACAGGCGTTGCCGATACGGGTGTGGATCGCATAGGCGAAATCCAGTGGCGTCGCGCCTTTGGGCAGCTTCACGACTTCACCTTTCGGGGTGAAGCAGAACACCTTATCGGAATACATCTCCAGCTTGACCGCTTCGAGGAAGGCATCGTGGTCCTCCTCCGCATCGAACTGTTCCGTCAGACCCGCCAGCCATTTTGCCGGATCCACCGCAAAGGGGTTCATTGACCGCACACCGTCACGGTAGGACCAATGCGCGGCAACACCGGTTTCCGCCACATCGTGCATCTGGCGGGTGCGAATCTGCACCTCTACCCGTTTGCCGTCACGGCCCGACACAGTGGTGTGGATCGAACGGTACCCGTTTGATTTCGGCTGGCTGATATAATCCTTGAACCGGCCCGGCACGGCGCGCCAGCGCTGGTGGATTTGACCGAGGGCGCGGTAACAATCATCCTCGCTATCCGTGATTACACGGAAGCCGTAGACGTCCGACAGGCGTGAGAAGCCGACGTCCTTTTCCGACATCTTGCGCCAGATCGAATAGGGCTTTTTGGCGCGGCCAAAAACCTGCGCCTCTAGTCCTGCGTTTTCAAATTCAGACCGCATATCGCCGGTAATGCGGTGGATCACATCCCCGGTTTCTTTCTGCAGCATCACAAACCGCCGCATGATCGACGCGCGCGCATCCGGGTTCAGCACCTTGAACGCCAGATCTTCCAGCTCTTCGCGCATCCACTGCATACCCATGCGGCCCGCCAGCGGGGCAAAGATATCCATGGTTTCACGGGCCTTCTGCGCCTGCTTTTCAGGGCGCATCGCCTTGATCGTACGCATGTTGTGCAGACGGTCGGCCAGCTTCACCAAGATCACCCGCAGGTCCTTGGACATGGCCATAAACAGCTTGCGGAAGTTTTCCGCCTGTTTCGTCTCGGAACTGGACAGCTGCAGGTTGGTCAGCTTGGTCACACCATCGACCAGATCAGCTACATCGGTGCCGAAGCGTTCAGCCACCTCGGAATACGAGGCTTTGGTATCCTCGATCGTGTCGTGCAGCAGGGCGGTGATGATGGTGGCGTCGTCCAGCCGCTGCTCAGTCAGAATGGCAGCGACGGCGATAGGGTGGGTGAAATACGGCTCACCCGAGTGACGAAATTGTCCCTCATGCATCGCAAGGCCATAATCATAGGCCTCGCGCAGCAATTTTTCATTGGTTTTGGGGTTATAGTTGCGAACCAGTGCGATCAGATCGTCAACCGCAATCATACCTTCCGCGTCCTTAACCTATAGCTGGGGTCTTAGCCCTGGCCTTGTGCTTCCATCAGCTGACGCAGCAGCATTTCTTCGGACATGTCGTCCTCTGCTGGTTTGTCAGCTTCACCGCCACCCATCAGCAGGGCCATCGAATCTTCTTCGGGCTCATCCACTTCGATCTGGGTCTGGTTGTTTTCGATCAGACGCTCGCGCAGGCCGTCGGCAGACTGGGTTTCATCCGCAATCTCGCGCAGGGCCACAACGGCGTTTTTGTCGTTGTCGCGATCGACGGTCAGCGGCGCACCGGAAGCGATTTCACGGGCGCGATGCGATGCCAGCATCACCAGTTCAAAACGGTTCGGAACCTTGTCTACGCAATCTTCAACGGTAACGCGGGCCATTACGACACTCCGATCATGGAAAGGGCTAGAAAGGCGGCTTTTACTGCGGACACGCAGGATTGACAAGGGATAATCAAAGGCAAATCACCTCTGAAACGGCGTCTTCCGGCAACTCGGCGCACATTTCTGCGACCGTCTTACCCAACAGCGGATGCATCCAATCTGGAGCCACCTCTCGCAGCGGCACGAGGACGAAAGCCCGATCCTGAATCCGCGGATGCGGGAGAATCAGTTGTTCAGGTGCTCGTTGTTTTTGCACCTCCAACGGCAGCTCAACCCAGCTTCGGACCGTTTTTTCGTCTGGGCATAGGGTTTGGTCAACCGCCAACAAATCAAGGTCCAAAGTGCGCCCTGCCCAACGTGACGTACGGGCGCGACCGAACTCCTCTTCTACCTGATGTAGAATTTCAAGAACTGCATCGGGCGTTAGGTCTGCCTGACAAGCCAAAGCGCCATTCACGTAGTCAGGACCGGCCCCTGCAGGAAAACAAGGAGTCTGATACAAGGGGCTGCAAACCTGCCCCTGCAAGCCCAGCTCTGCAAGGCGGGTCAGCGCGCGGGGAATAAAGGCAAGCGGACTTTCGCCTTCAAGAGGTATATTGCCGCCAAAAGCGATCAAAATTTGATGATTTTTAACCATTTATACCCTATCCTTTTGAACATGAGGCATCCCTTGCGTCCGTTTGGACGACAACTTATTTTTGATCAATAGCTGTGTGGCACACATTTTTACTCACTCACGGATCGCTACGCGCTAGTTAATCGGAAGGAAATTTTATGTTCTACAAAGACGAACGGCTGGCGCTGTTCATCGATGGATCGAACTTGTACGCTGCAGCCAAGGCATTAGGCTTTGATATTGATTACAAACTGCTGCGTCAGGAATTCATGCGCCGGGGAAAACTGCTGCGTGCGTTTTACTACACCGCACTGCTGGAAAACGTTGAATATTCGCCGATTCGGCCTCTCGTTGATTGGCTGAATTACAACGGCTTCACGATGGTGACTAAACCCGCCAAAGAATACACCGACAGCCAAGGCCGCCGTAAGGTTAAGGGCAACATGGACATCGAACTGACCGTCGATGCCATGGAACTGGCACCGCGTGTGGATCACATTGTTCTGTTCTCCGGCGACGGCGATTTCCGTCCGCTGGTTGAGAGCCTGCAGCGTCAAGGCGTGCGCGTCTCGGTCGTTTCGACCATCCGCAGCGAACCGCCGATGATCGCAGACGAACTGCGCCGCCAGGCTGACAACTTCATCGAGCTGGATGAACTGAAAGAAGTGATCGGTCGCCCACCTCGAGAAACCCCGGCCGAACGCGATCTGGCCTACACTGCGCCATAACATTCGCATCCCACCCCAATCGGAGGGGATGCCGACACTGGGTGGTTTATGAAAAACAAAAACCGGAGTCTCTGCAGGCTCCGGTTTTTTTCATTTTCTCTTGCGGCGACGACGACAAGATCAATTTGTCAGTGCAGCAACGGCATTCCGTTTATTGTGCGCCTCAATGATCTGTTTGGGCCAAGTGCTTTTGATGAAGGCCAACACTTCGGCAATCTGAGCATCCGTTAACATATCCTGATACCCTGCCATCCGGCTGCGATACCCGTTGCCCACAATCGCTTCGGTCCCGAATTTAGTAATCATGAACAATTGGGCGTCGGGATGGTGCCAAGTGTGCCCGCTGGCATCATGCGGCGGGGCGGGCAGATAACCATCCGCATCCCGGTCGCGCCAGTTCGCCTGTCCTTCCAGATTGGCACCATGACAACTGGCACAATAGTCCGCATACAACTGCCCCCCGCGCGCAACAGCGGCTGTATCTGTGTAGGGTAAAAAACCGTCGACACGGTTCTGCACATCCTGCCCATATCCAAGGGCCATGACGATCGCGACGCCACACAGGGCGCCTGCAGCCAATATCACCCTCTTTGTTTTTCTGTGCATAGAGCATCCTCCTATCAATAAAGGGTGCCACCTTCCAGCATAGGAAGGTCAAGCCCCCTTTACCCGCGCGGCAATGCGCCTTACCTCTGCCCCAAGCGACAGAGGAAACCAGCCATGACCAAACCGCCCCTTGACCTCTACCTCGCCGCACCCCGCGGCTTTTGCGCCGGTGTCGATCGGGCCATCAAAATCGTGGAAATGGCGATCCAGAAATGGGGCGCACCGGTCTATGTGCGGCACGAGATTGTGCACAACAAATTTGTCGTCGACAGCCTGAAGGCACAGGGCGCGGTCTTTGTCGAAGAGCTGACAGATTGCCCCGATGACCGGCCAGTGATTTTCTCTGCGCATGGCGTACCAAAATCCGTACCTGCCGCCGCCGAAGCGCGTGAAATGATCTATGTCGATGCCACCTGCCCGCTGGTATCCAAGGTCCACATCGAGGCAGAGCGCCATTCTGAAAACGGTCTGCAAATCATCATGATCGGTCACGACGGCCACCCTGAAACCATCGGCACCATGGGGCAGTTGCCCGATGGTGAGGTTCTGTTGGTCGAAACAGTCGAAGATGTCGCCACCGTAGACGTGCGCGATCCTGAACAGCTGGCTTTTGTGACCCAAACCACGCTGTCAGTGGACGACACCAAGGATATCGTTGCCGCGCTAGAGGCGCGCTTCCCCGCGATCCAAGGTCCGCACAAAGAAGACATCTGCTACGCCACCACAAACCGTCAGGAATCGGTGAAAGCCATTTCCGCCCACATCGATGCGCTGCTGGTTGTTGGCGCGCCAAACTCATCAAACTCGCGTCGTTTGGTTGAGGTGGGCGCGCGCAACGGCTGCGCCTATGCGCAACTGGTGCAACGTGACACCGATATCGACTGGCGCGCGCTGGACGGGATCACATCCATCGGCATCACCGCCGGCGCATCCGCCCCGGAGGTTCTGGTGAACGAAGTCATCGACGCCATCAAAGCCCGCTATGAGGTCACCGTCAAAGAGGTGGAAACCGCCAAGGAGAACGTGGAATTCAAAGTGCCACGGGTTCTGCGCGTTCCGGGATAAAGTCGTCAACGCCTACAGATCAAGCGTGACCAACGCCCGTGACGCGCTAGCTAGGCTGGGCAAGGTTCCAACAGCTACCGAGACTTGCCCAATGCCTGCGCCCACCTCCATACCTCGCCCTGCCCTTGTACTTGGACTAGCGGGCACTTTACCCTTTCTCTTTGCGGCACTGGGTCCAGTGGACGCTCAAACAGCGCTGCAACTGTCACAAAGCTACGGTCTGGTGATCCTGTGTTTCATGGCAGGCACACACTGGGGATTTGCCGCGCGGGCAGCTGTCTGGTGGGGTTATGCCCTCAGCGTTCTACCTGCGCTGGCAGCATTTTTCCTGCTGACGGATCATGCAATGGCCCCCATCGCGATTGGGGCGGTTGCGCGCCACTGGATCCTCACCGCGCTCTTTGCCGCACTGTTGCCGATAGACGCCCTATTGCAACGATCAGCACTCGCACCCCCGTGGTGGTTACGTTTGCGGCTCATGATCAGCGCCGTTGTTCTGGCGGCTCTGATCCTCATCGGCCTTGGCCAAACCCCTTGACGCCCCGCGCCAGCGCTGGCACTGCGCGGGTATGGCTGAACTCTTTGCGTATACCGATGGAGCGTGCTCCGGCAATCCCGGCCCCGGCGGCTGGGGTGTGTTGCTGCGGGCAATGGATGGGGACACCGTGCTGAAAGAGCGCGAGTTGAAAGGGGGCGAGGCGGCTACCACCAACAACCAGATGGAACTGATGGCGGCAATCTCGGCGCTTGAAGCGTTGGAGCGCCCCTCGACCCTGACCGTTGTGACCGACAGCGCCTATGTGAAAAACGGTGTCACCGGCTGGATCTTCGGCTGGAAGCGGAACGGCTGGAAAACCTCGAACAAGAAGCCGGTGAAAAACGTCGAGCTGTGGCAACGGCTGGATGCCGCGCAAAGCCGCCACACCGTCACATGGCAATGGGTCAAAGGCCACGCGGGCCACCCCGAAAACGAACGCGCTGATGAGCTGGCCCGCGCCGGCATGGCGCCGTTCAAAGACTGATCCGATGCCAGAGGCACTGACCCTTCAGGTGCTGCTGGACACCGCGTCTGTGCTGATCTTTGCGCTTACCGGCGCATTGGTGGCATCGCGAGCGCAGCTGGATCTGATCGGTTTTTTGTTCATCGCGGCCCTCACCGCATTGGGCGGCGGCACTTTGCGCGATGTGTTGTTGGACCGCAACCCGCTGTTCTGGATCGGCGCGCCGTGGTTTCTGGGCGTTGCGGTGTTTGCCGCCACCTTGGTGTTTTTCACGGCCCACCTGCTGGAGAGCCGCTATCGCGCGCTGCTGTGGCTGGACAGCCTAGCCCTCGCTGTTGCGGTGCCTGCGGGTGCGGCTGTGGCGCTGGATCTGGGCAGTCATTGGGCCATTGTGGTGGTCATGGGCGTGGCAACCGGCACCTTTGGCGGGCTGATGCGCGATGTGGTCTGCAACGAAGTGCCGCTAATCCTGAAACAGGGAGAGCTGTATGTGACAGCTGCCGCCCTTGGGGCATTGGCCACAATCATTGTAACTATGGTGGGCTTTGGCGGTGGTCCTGCCCTGATCGCTGGCGGTGTGGCAACATGGGCACTGCGTGCTGGATCGCTGCATTTCGGCTGGGCGCTGCCCGTCTACAAAAGCCGGCCACCCCGTCAGTAAGCGCGCCGTGCTAACGGCGAAACTGTTGGTAGATCCAGATCAGCAGCATCGCGCCCAGAACGGCGCCGATCAGTCCCGCCGCCATGCCAGACACCACCAACAGAAAGCGCAGCACCAGCCCGCCAATCAACGCCCCCGCAATGCCAATCCCTATGGTGGCCATCAACGATGCCTCGACCCGCATCACCCGCGTGGCGATCAGGCCAGCGGCCGCACCGACGATGATCAGAAACAAAACAGGCATCGCGATCCCCTCTTACTTGCGCCAGCGCGTTGGCACGATGATCAGCGCCCCGATAGAGGCAAGGATCGCATCCACGCCCGGCGGGCCGAAGCTGATGCCGAACATGATCCGCACGAAGTAAAACAGGAACGCGCCGCCGACACAGATGATGATCGACGGCAGAATACCGTTGTGAGTGAAGCCGGTTTTTTCCACCAGATAGCCAAGGATACCCGCGATCACCACGGTGCCGATCAGGGTTGGAAACATGGCACGTGCCCTCCGGTTACAGCTGTGTGCCCTTGGGCAGCGGTAGACCGCGCAGGAACACCTCGGCATCTTGGGCCGCTTTGCCCGCACGTTGCAAGCGCAACAGTTGCACCGCACCCTCACCGCAAGCCACAGTCAGCGCATCATCCAGCACAGTGCCTGCCGCGCCGCTGCCATCCGCCAGACGCGAAGCCAGCAGTTTGATCCGCTGCCCCTCATATTCCACAAACGCACCCGGGAAGGGCGATAGGCCACGAATTTTGCGATCTACCTCAGCCGCAGGCGCGGACCAGTCAATCGCCGCCTCGGCCTTGTCGATCTTGCTGGCGTAGGTCACGCCCTCCTCCGGCTGAACCTCAGGCGTCAGATCAGGCAGACGCGACAGGGCCTCAACAATCAGGCTAGAGCCCATGACGGACAGGCGGTCATGCAATTGCGCGGTGGTTTCTTCGGCCTCAATCGCGGTGGCGTCACGCAGCAACACAGGACCAGTGTCCAGACCCGCCTCCATCTGCATGATGCAGATGCCGGTTTCTGCGTCACCGGACATGATCGCCCGATGGATCGGCGCCGCCCCGCGCCAGCGCGGCAGGAGGGAGGCGTGGATATTCAGACAGCCCCGCGCAGGCGCATCCAGAATGGCCTGCGGCAGCAGCAGGCCATAGGCGACAACGACCGCCACATCGGCGTTGAGGGCAGCAAATTCTGCCTGTTCCTCAGCACCTTTCAGCGACACAGGATGGCGCACGTCCAAACCCAGCTCCAACGCACGGGCGTGAACGGGGGTTGGACGCTCTTTTTTGCCGCGGCCTGCCTGACGCGGGGGTTGGCAGTAGACGGCTGCAATGTCATGGCCCGCCTCAACCAGCGCATCCAGAACCGGAACCGAAAACTCCGGCGTTCCCATAAAGACGACCCGCATTACCCCTGCTCCCTTATCTGTCTCAACCTGTCTGGCTTAGCGTGCTTTGCGCGACTTGCGGATCAGCATGTCGCGTTTGGTTTTGCTAAGATGATCGAAATACATCTTGCCGTTGATGTGGTCGATCTGGTGCTGCACCGAGGTCGCCCAAAGGCCGACAAAATCTCGCTCTTCCATCTCACCCTGTTCGTTCATGAAGCGCACCGTCACCGTACGCGGGCGCGAGATTTTGGCAGATACGCCCACCAAGTTCGGGCTGGCCTCATCATGCTCGCGCGGCTGGACGGAGGCATGCAGGATCTCTGGGTTAGCCATACGGACGGGCTGATTGCCCTCCTCCGTCGCGTCCACCACAATCAAGCGCAGCATTTCACCAATCTGGTTCGCGCCCATACCGACACCGGGCATCGCGTACATCGTATCGATCAGATCATCCCAGACCTGACGCACGTGATCGGTGATTTCAGCCACAGGTTCCGCCGCAGTGCGCAGGCGTTTGTCGGGCCAGGGAATACATTTGCGCACGGTCATTGCTGCGCCTCCTTATATGCGGCTTCCAGCCGGGTGCGGTCATCGGGCGACAAGTGGTCAAAAATCACCTTGCCGTTCAGGTGGTCTAGTTCATGCTGGGCGCATTTTGCTTCAAAGCCTGTCATCTCACGTCGGTGGTGCTGTCCGTCGAGGTCAAGCCATGTCATCACAACCGAGGCCGGGCGGGACACGTCCATCGGCACATCGGGGATAGACAAACAGCCCTCAACACCGCCCACCAAGTTATCAGAGGCCGAGACTATCTCAGGATTGATCAGAACCTGCGGCGCGCGCACGCCCTCTTTCCAATCGCAATCCATCACGAAAATCCGCTGCATCACACCCACCTGCGGACCGGCCAGACCACGGCCCGGCGCGGCATACATCGTGTCCAGCATATCAGCGGCCAGCCCCCGCAAATCCGCACCCTCTGGCACCGGATCGCAAACCTGCTGCAATCGCGGGTCAGGCCAGTGCAGAACCTCGAGCACCGCCATGATCAGCCACGCGCCAGTTCGCGTTTCAGCTTCTGCATCTTGCGGGTGATCATCTGCCGTTTCAGCGGCTTCAGATAGTCGATGAACAGCTTGCCATCGAGGTGGTCAATTTCATGCTGCACACAGGTCGCCCAGAGATCGCGGAAGGTGTCTTCCTGCTCTGCCCCGTCGCGGTCCATCCAACGCACGGTCACCTCTGCAGGGCGGATCACCTCGGCAAACTGATCGGGGATCGACAGGCAGCCCTCGTCATAAGAGGACATTTCATCTGAACGCGCGATGATTTCAGGATTGAACATCACCAGCGGCTGATCTGCCTCTTCCTGTGCGGTGCAATCCAGCGTGATCACCCGATGCAGCACACCGATCTGCGGCGCGGCTAGACCGATGCCTGGCGCGTCATACATGGTTTCCAGCATGTCGTCCGCCAGCACACGCAATTCATCACTCATATCCGCAACGGGATCACAAAGCTTTTTCAGGCGCGGGTCGGGGTGGATCAGGATCTTACGTTTCATGGTGTGGATGTAGGCCAAGGCGACTTGCGGCGCAATGGTCCCTGCATGCCACAACAACGCGTTTTCCCGTGTTTTTACGGAGAATTCGCCCCCACTTGTGCGATTACTGCCAGTTCCGGCGCCGCCTGTGCGCCAATCCACAAGAAAGCGGGCATTGCGCGCTTGTTCCCGCCCCCGTCTTGGCCCTAGGCTCCGCCCTCAGAACCGCTGAGAACCTAAATTGCAGCGACAAGATACTCCGAAGGGAACATTCATGAATTTCGACGAAATCCACAACCGCGTTGGCACCCATTCCGTCAAGTGGGACATGATGGAAATGCTCTATGGCGTTTCGCCTGAGGACGGGCTGTCCATGTGGGTGGCGGATATGGATTTCCAAGCGGCCGAACCAATCCAGAACGCGCTGAAGGCAATGTTGGATCACGGCATTTTCGGCTACTACGGCGACGATGCCAGCTATCGTGCGGCGATCTGTTGGTGGATGGAAAACCGCCACGGCTGGACGGTCGATCCGGCGTCAATCTTCACCACTCATGGTCTGGTGAACGGCACAGGCGTCTGTGTTGATGCCTTTACCCAAGAAGGCGATGGCGTGGTGCTGATGGCACCGGTTTACCACGCCTTCGCCCGCGTCATCACCGCCGCTGGCCGCCGCGTGGTCGAATGCGATCTGCGCAATGACAATGGCCGCTACGAAATGGATTTCGACGCCTGGGATCAGCAGATGGACGGTTCGGAAAAGATGCTGATCCTGTGTTCGCCGCATAACCCCGGTGGCCGCGTCTGGACCCGCGAAGAGCTGGAAGGCGTTCTGGCCTTTGCCAAGCGTCATGACCTCATTCTGGTGTCTGATGAGATCCACCATGATCTGGTGTTCCCCGGTGCCACACACATTCCGATGGCCAATATCGACGGTGCAGAGGAGCGGCTGGTGATGATGACTTCGCCCTCCAAAACCTTCAACATCGCAGGCACCCATTGTGGTCAGGTGATCATTCCCGACACCAAACTGCGCGCCAAATTTGCGAGCCGTATGGCCGCCCTAGGCCTGTCCCCTAACGCCTTCGGCCTGCACGCGACCGAAGCCGCCTATTCCCCCGAGGGGGCCAAATGGGCCGATGCGGTGCTGGACTATATCGACGGCAATCGCAAACTGTTCGACGAAGGGATCAACGCCATTCCCGGCCTTGCCTCTATGCCGATGGAGGCCACCTATCTGGCCTGGGTCGATTTTTCCGGCACCGGTATGTCGATGGGCGAGTTCACCAAACGGGTGGAGAAAGACGCCAAGATCGCCGTCAACCACGGCCCGACGTTCGGCTCCGGCGGTGATAACTTCTTGCGCTTCAACCTCGCCACCCCCCGCGCCCATGTGGAGGAAGCGGTGAAGCGCATGCAGGCCGCCTTTGGCGATCTGCAATGATATGACAGTTGGGCGCCCTGCCGTTCGCAGGGCGTCTACCCACCGCGATGCAGTTGGCGGAAGGCACGCGGTGACAGGTCTGTGTTGGCCTCAAAACTGCGGGTAAACGCACTGCGGGAGGCAAAGCCGACCATTTCCGCAATCCGTTTCACCGGCAGATCCGTATCGCGCAATAACCCCGCCGCCTGGCGCATCCGCAGGGCCCGCAGCAGGTCCATTGGACCAGACCCGTAGGCCTCGGTAAAGCGTTTGGCAAAGGCGGAGCGGCTCATGAACACGCTTTCAGCCAAGCTCTCAACCGAATGGTTGGCGCCGGGTTCATCCAGCATCGCCCGCAGAGCGTTCCACAACATCGGATCCGCCAGTGCCGCCATCCATTCCAGCTGCCGTCCTGTTGCCAGACGTTTGCGCAGCATCTCGATCACGCATTGGGTCAGTAGGGCGCGGATCATCGCGCGGCTGCCCATCTTGGGGTTTGAAATCTCACACAATAGCCCCTGCAACGCACCCTGCATGGCACTGGTTTCACCGATCCGTTCCACCAATGGTTCACGGATCAGGTCGATCACATCACTGACACCACGCAGCCCCACGCGGATGCGCCCACATAGCGCGGTCATCTGATCGCCCCCTGCCGGACCTTCGCCTGCCATCAACCGTGCCAGATGCAACTGCGCCGGCTGGCATTCCGGCACCGGATCGCGGGAGGTGCCGTAGCTGCGCAAGGAATGGTGCTGCAACGCAGGGATCAGCACCAGTGATCCCCGCGCCACCCGCAACGGCGGTTGATTGCCAAAGGCAATTTCCCCCTCACCAGACAGGATATAATGCAATGTAGCCGACGCATCCTGCGACAGGCCAATGTTGCATTCGCCCTTCAGCTCGCACAGGGCGAAGGGATCGGTGGTGATCTCAAGATCATTGAACAGATTGTCGTAACGCATATCGGCTTGTAGCATCTGCTGGACGGTTGGGCACCTTTTTCACATCAAGGGCACGCCATACGGACGAAAAGGCACATCACCTCCCGTACCTCTATGAACACTGTAACTCATTGGAGGAATGACTGATGTGCAATTGCCATGATCACGACCCGAAAAAGGCAAACCAGCCCGCCCACGGCATGACCCGCCGCGCTGCCCTGCGTGGGGGCTTTGCCGCCACCACCGCTGCAGCGGCCGCAACCTTTGCCAGCGCGCAAGGCGCCGCAGCAATGGACAAGAGCCCCTACGCGGAGCCAGCAGAACCTGCCCTGCCCCCGTCGGACATGAAACTGGACCTTAGCCGCGCGGCACTGGTGGTGATCGATCCGCAAATCGACTTCCTCCACCCCAAAGGCGTGACCTGGGGTGTCATCGGCCCGAGCGTCGAAGAGCACAACACCGTGCAGAACATCGAAACCCTGTTCAAATCGGCCAAGCAGCACGACATCACCACCGCCGTGTCGCCGCACTACTACTACCCCACCGACCATTCGTGGAAGTTTGAGGGCGCACTGGAAAAGCTGATGCACAAAATCGGCATGTTCAACCGCGCGGGCCCGCTGGATCTGGACGGGTTCGAAGGATCGGGTGCCGACTGGATGCCGCAGTACAAACAGTACATCGAAGATGGCAAAACCATCGTCACCTCGCCGCACAAGGTCTATGGCAACGACACCAACGACCTCAGCCTGCAGCTGCGCAAACGTGGTGTGGATCAGGTGATTCTGGCCGGCATGTCCGCGAACCTCTGCGTAGAATCGCACATGCGTGAACTGCTGGAAGACGGGTTCGAGGTTGCCGTGGTCAAAGACGCCACTGCCGCCGCCAAAGTGCCCGAAGGCGACGGTTACCTCGCCGCGCTGATCAACTTCCGCTACATGGCCAACGCGGTCTGGAGCACCGAAGAAGCGGTTGCACAGATCAACGCTGCGGCCTGATCGCAACACACAGCATCCCGATCCGCGGCAGCACCCACTCCGCCGCCGCGGACTTTGGATGTCGGTCTGGTTTGGCCGCGCGCGGCCACTGTGAACCTGTCTCCCCAGACAATCCACCAGAACGACAAAGCGGGCCTTAGGGCCCGCTTTTCAAATCACAGTTGATAGACCCCGCCACTTAGAGGCGCGGCGCCTCGATCAAACCGCTGACCTCAATTTCTTCTTCCACAAAATCAGACGGCTGTTTGCCACTGATCGCAGTCAGCCGTTTGAATTCATAGCACATCTGGCCCGCCTCTTCGGCACAGGCGAGGATCAAACACTGATAGAGGTGTTCGCCACGATCATAGAGGTCAACATACCCGCGCAGGTGGGGTGCAGTTTCCGCATCCAGCGCAAATCCAGTGTCCCAAAACCGCAGCACACGATAGGTCTGACCGTCTGCTTCCACCAGCATTTTGCTTTTGCGCTTCTGATCTTTTTTGCGTGCGGCATCCAGACCAGCCTGAACCTCTTTGGGCACATATGTTGTCATGTCGCGTTCTCCTCTTGTCCTCTAGGGTGACCATTTCGCCCCCTAGAGGTCAAGTAAAGCTTTGACGACGCAGCATTTCATGCCGCGTGGTCAAGCGTCGGATCATACCTTACTGGTCGATCGGCTCTTCCAGTACAGCGCCTTCGACGGGGCGCAGAACATGCGGCATGGACGGATCGTAGAGCGCGGAATCTTTGAAATCACGCACATTACCCAATGCAGGCCCCACCAGAATCAGCGCGGTGCGGGTGATCTTTTCCGCGCGCACTTTCTTGCGGATGTCGCTCAGCGTGCCTTTTATGAACATCTCATCCGGCCAGCCGACGCGGTAGCCGACCACAACCGGACAATCCTCGCCGTAGTAAGGCACCAATTGGCGCTCAATCTCACGCAGGTTGCGGATGCCAAGGTGGATCGCCAGCGTCGCACCGGTGCGTGCAAAGTTTTCCAGCGTCTCACCCTCGGGCATCGAGGTGGATTTCATCGATACACGGGTCAGGATGATCGACTGCGCCACTTCTGGGATGGTCAGCTCTTGGCCCAGAGCCGCGGCCATCGCCGCGTAGGCTGGCACGCCGGGGATCACCTCATAGGCGATGCCATCTGCCTTCAGGCGGCGGATCTGTTCGGCGATCGCACCATAGAGCGACGGATCGCCCGAATGCACCCGCGCCACATCTTCACCGCGTTCATGCGCAGCAACAATTTCAGCATGGGTATCGTCCAGCGTCATTGGCGCAGTGTCCAACACGCGCGCGCCTTCGGGCGCACAGGCCACCACCTCTGGCGGCACCAGAGAGCCTGCGTAGAGGCACACAGGACACTCACCGATCACCCGTTCGGCCTTCTTGGTCAGCAGTTCAGGGTCCCCCGGACCCGCCCCGATAAAGTAAACGGTCATGCGCCGCGCCCCTCTTTCAATGTTCCCCAAATACTCATTTCGCTGCCTTGCCAGACAGATCGCCGTCGATTTTGCGCGCGTAGCCACGCGGCGTGAACATGCGCGGGCCTTCGCCCAGTTCCGCCAGACGCGAGTTGCTGGAGCCGATCAGAACCACGGTCAGCATGTCAACCTCATCCACCTCCAGCTGGTCCAGACGGCGGTAGCGCACATATTCCTCTGGACGGCCCAGCGACGATGCCAGCATCACTGGCGTATCGGCCGGACGGTGTTGCAGCAGGATATCGCGCGCCTCTGCCAGCAGGGTGCGGCGGGTTTTCGACACCGGATTGTAGAAGGCGATGACAAAATCGCCCTCGGCAGCCGCTTTCAGGCGGCGCAGAATATCATCGCGCGGGGTCAGCAGATCCGACAGCGAGATGGTGCAGAAGTCGTGACCCAAAGGCGCGCCCGCACGGGCCGCAGCGCCTTGCAGCGCAGACACACCCGGCGAACAGACAACCTCAACCCGATGCGCGGCGTCGGATACACCATGTTCATCCGGCCCACGGTCCAACAGTTCAAAGACCAGCGCGCCCATCGCGTAGATGCCTGCATCACCGGAACAAACCAGCGCGACGTTCTTACCCTTCGCCGCCTGTTCCAGCGCGTAACGGCAACGCGCCTCTTCGCCGCCCAGCGGGAAGTCGGAACGTTCTTTGCCAGCCGCCAGCGGGCCCAGCAGATCAATGTAGAGGCCATAGCCCACCAGCTCTTCAGCCTCCGCCACCAGACGCGACACCTCGGGCGTGCGCCATGCGGATTGGCCGGGGCCGATGCCAACGACAGACAGGCGACCACGGGCGCGGCCCGCGATATCCAGCACCGGTGAAACAGCCATCGCCAGCGCGGCGGTGCCCATTGCGGTTTTACGCTTCGGCTCTGTCAGGGTGACGGCAGCGCCGCCTGCGGCCAGCGCGGCGTTTTCGGCCACACCGTGGGTGCCAATTTCGGCAAAAACCACGTCGGACGAGGTTGCACAGCGCGGCGTTTCCGCGTCCAACTCTGCCGCGGTGAACAGGCGCAGCGGCACGTTGAATTTCGCCGCCAGCGCGTTCATCGCGGGCTCATCTGCCTTCAGATCTGCCGTGGCAATCGCCGCCAGCGCACCGCTTGCAACACCGGCGTCAGACAGCAGCTCTGCCACCAGACCATCCAGCTCCTCCGCCGGACAGTTGCGCGAACAGCCGACGCCCAGAACCGCATGTTGCGGGTGGAAGACCAGCGTGGTTTCATCCGTCACTTCAACGGGCGCAACAGTGGCGTGAATGGTCACACCATCACCCTTGGGCAGGCCGGACAGCCAATCAGCAGCCTCTGCCGCCTCACCCACAACAGATGCACCTGCACCGGACAACAGCGCAGCCATTGCCGCCTTGGCATTGTCAGGGTTGGCCAGAACCCAGCCTTGGGGCGGTTCATCCAGCGCAACACCCATTGCCACGTCGCCAGCGGTGGTAACAGCGGCGGTGGCGTTCAGCGCCTCAGCGATCTGACCGGCCAGACGGTTGGCACCGCGATGACCACCCAGCAGCGGCACCACAACAGACCCGTCATCGGAAACCGACACAACGGGGGGCTCTGCACGTTTGTCACTCAGCATCGGGGCCACGGCGCGGATCAGGATGCCCGAGGCACAGACGCCCACAACGGGAACGCCAGCGGTGAACAGATCACGCGCGTGATCCAATGCGTTCGGGAAGAAGGCATCGGCCTCTGCCACCCGGCCCTCGCGGCCATGCAATTCAGCACCCAGCAGATCGGCAACCTTGCGCGCCACCGCTTCGCCCGAGGCGCTCAACGCCAGTACAACCGGCTTTACGTTTTCATTTCCGGCGGTCACAGCCATGGGTCGCCCCCTTTTACGAGTAGGATCATAGAGAAATACGGCGCCTTCTCCGGCGCCTCGCTCAGCGGGCAAACCACCTCTTCGGGCAGGCTTGCACGCTCGATATACTTGGCTTTGTCAGTCAGGCCGAGGTCCGCAATCACCGCGCGAATCTTGTCCAGATGGCGGCCGACCTTCATGATTGCCACGCTTTCCGCACCTTCGATGCGTGCGCGCAGCTCCGCCTCGGGCAAGGGGCCCGGCAGGACGGTCAGCCGTTCGTTGCGCGCCACCAGCGGCACACCGGCACGGGCGGCACATGTGGTGATCGACGTGACGCCCGGCACCACCTCGACCTCAAACTGTTCAGACAGGCGGGCAAAGAGGTACATGAACGAGCCGTAGAAAAACGGATCGCCCTCACACAGGCAGATCACGTCCTGACCACCTGCCAGCGCCTCGGCAATTTCAGCCGCGCCTTGGTCATAGGCGGCCTGTGCAGGGCCGCGTTCTACGGTCATCGGCACGTCCATCACGATCTCACGCGCGCCTGCGGGGATCACATCCGCCGCGATGGCGCGGGCGAAACTGTCGCCGCCTGCCAATGCAGGGTAGGCCACCACCGCTGCGTTTGAAATCAGGCGATGGGCGCGCAGGGTCATCAGGTCGGGATCCCCCGGCCCCAGACCGACGCCATAGAGTTTACCGCTAGGTTTTGCAGTCATCGTTTGATCAGACTCCATTGTGTGACGGTGCGCAGGGGTTTCCAACCACTCAAGGGGCCGATCGCCTCGGCACGCTGGACTGAAATTTTGACCAGCTCACCGCCAAATTCTTTCTGCAAGGCAACAAGCGTTGTCTCGCTTTCAATTGTGACCGCATTGGCAACCAAACGGCCAAGGGGACGCAGGGCATTCCACGCATGTTCAAAGGTTTCACGGCTGAGGCCGCCACCGATGAACACCGCATCGGGCGCAGGCAAGCCGTCCAGTGCGTCGGGCACCTTGCCCTCCACCAATTGCAGCTTGGGCACGCCCAGCGCCAATGCGTTTGCCGCCGCTAGGGCGCGGCGATCTGCACGCGGTTCGATACCGATGGCGCGGGCATAAGCCGCAGCGCGCATCCATTCCACCGCCACCGATCCACAGCCAGTACCGATGTCCCACAACAGCGCCCCGCGCATCGGCATCAGCTTGGCCAATGTGGCGGCGCGCACCTCTTGCTTGGTCATGGTGCCGTCGTTTTGGAACAGCTCATCCGCCAGTCCGGGAACACGTGGCAGCAGCGCCGCATCGGGTGCGGCAACGCATTCAACCGCCAATGTGTTGAACGGCGGCACGTCGTGATCCCACGCCTCTGCCACACCTTCAAAGCGTGCCTCATCCGCGCCGCCCATATTGGACAGCACCGTCATCCGCGATTTTCCGAAACCGCGATCTGTTAGGAAGGCCGCGATCTTGGTCGGTGTTTCGGACCCCGTTGTCAGGATCAACAAACGCGCCGATGGCTGAATAAAGGCGATCATCTGTTCGACCGGACGGCCATGCACCGTCAGGGTTTCCAGATCCGCCATCGACCAGCCCAGCCGTGCCGCAGCCAGCTGAAACGCCCCCACCTGCGGGTGATAGACCAGTTCGGCCGGATCCATCTGGCGGCCAATGCTGGCACCGACCGAGAACCAAAGGGGATCGCCAGTGGCCAGAACCACCACACGTTTGCCTTTCAGCCCCTTCAACATGCCAATCAGCGCATTGAAAGGTGAAGGCCACGCCAGACGTTCGGCGGTTACAGCGGCGGACAATTCGTGGTGACGCTCACCGCCCACGATCACCTCCGCCGCCTCAACAACGGCGCGGGTGGCGGGCATCAGCCCGTCCATGCCATCCTCGCCAATGCCGACGATATGCAGCCAGGGATCGACCTTGGGGGCTGTCATCAGGCCTTCTCCTCGGGCAGGCCAGCGGCCAGCGCGTTGACGGCGGCAGAGGCGATTGCGGACCCGCCACGACGCCCGCGCAGGGCAACGAAATCACAGCCACGCGGGTTGGCGGCCAGTTCTGCCTTGCTCTCTGCCGCGCCGACGAAGCCGACGGGGAAGCCAAGGATCGCCGCAGGTTTGGGCGCGCCCTGATCCAGCAGTTCCAGCAGGTGGAACAGCGCGGTGGGGGCGTTGCCGATGGCGACAACAGCGCCGTCCAGATGATCCGCCCACAGCTCGACCGCAGCGGCGGAACGGGTGTTACCAATCTCTGCCGCCAAAGGCGGGGTGCGAGGATCGTTTAGGGTGACGATGACCTCATTCTCCGCAGGCAGGTAGCGACGGATGATGCCCGCGCCGACCATTTCGCAATCACACAGGATCGGTTTGCCCGCCTTCAATGCCGCGTTGCCCGCTGCATAGACATCAGGGGAAAAAGCTAGGCGGTCGGCAACCTCAACCATGCCGCAGGCGTGGATCAGCCGGATGGCAAGTCGCTGCATGCCTGGATCAAACCGGTCCAGTTTCGCCTCACGGCGCACGGTGGCAAAGCTTTCGGCGTAGATGGCCGAGGGGTCTTTTTCATAGGGTCGCATCTGGCCAACCTCTGTACGTGTGGCCGCCGGTGAATGCCTCCGGCGGGAGTATTTTCAGGAACATTGAAAGACGGTTAGCCTTTGCGACGCGCACTTTCTGGACCAAGCGGGTGTTTGGCGTGCGGATATTCCGCGTGCACGTGGTCATGATCATGGTGGTGGTGATGCCCATGGTCATGGCTGTGATCGTGGCTGTGCCCGTGATCGTGGTCATGATGGTGGTGATCATGCGAATGGTCGTGGTGATGATGGTGATGCCCCATATCCAGACGGCATTCGCCGGTGCAGAACAGATCACACAGCTTACAATCCGACACGTTTGAGCCGGGCGCAGAGGCGCCTTGCCCCTCAACATGGTGGTGATGGCTTTCCTGTACCGATCCAACCTCGGCCTCAAAGCCCAGAACCTGAACGCGGTATTTGCACATCACACAGGTCGGCGGCGGCACAGAGGCCAGCGCGGGATGCGCGGTGCCTTCGGCGGCTTTGGCGCGGTCTTCGGCGGTGATGACAACCTTGCCGTCCTCCATCGCCAGTTCCTGCGTGCGGAACAGGCAGGTGCCACAGTTCGGCGGCGGTACAGCGCCCGCCTGTTCGGTGATCCGTTCGGCAAAGGTCGCCAGAACCTGTTCGTGATCGTTCAGGTAGCCTGCCTTCACAAACTGGATTTCGGGGTGATCGGCGGCAACCTTATCGGTGAAGCCATAGATCCGGTCGATCAGAATGCCGGTGAACAGGAAGTAGGGGAAGACGATGACACGTTTATAGCCCAGCTTGCTGGTGTGGCGCAGGCAGGGTTCCACCAATGGGAAGGTCACGCCGGAATAGCCGACCTCAAGCCAGCCAAAGCCCATGCCCTCTTGCAACAGGCGGGCGATTTTCGAGACGTTGGCGTTGGCATCGGGGTCCGACGCACCACGGCCAATCACCACAAGGCAGGTGTCATGCAGCGCGACCTCACCATGGTCTGCGTTGGCCTTCTCCACCGCTTCCTGAATGCGGGCACCGGCGGCAGCGACCATTTTGGGGTCAACGCCCAGCTCACGGCCATAGGACACCTCAATGCCATGCTTGGCAGCATAGGTGTTCAGCACGGTGGGAATATCGTTTTTCGAGTGCATCGCCGCAAACAGCATGCCCGGCACCGCCAGGATACGATCGCAGCCAGCTTCGCGCAGTTTGTCCAGACCGTCACGGATCACCGGGTTGGCGAATTCCAGATAGCCATATTCCACCAGCCAATCCTGCGGCAACAGGGCGGGCAGTTTTTCAGCGAGGACAGAAAATTCATCCACTGCGGCTTGGCTGCGCGACCCGTGGCCGCAGATCATTACACCAGTTTTGCTCATGACTTCAGGCTTCCTGCAATTCTTCGTCGTGGGTCGCGTCTTCGTCCGAGGCGGCATCGGCTGCCTCTGTGTCTGTCTTTTTGCCCTTCAGGCCCGCGATCAGGGCAATCACCCCCGCCGCGCCCAAAGCGCCCAGCGCAATCCAGTGATCATGGCCCGCCACATCCCCCAAATGGCCGATGTGCGCCTGCGCTGTTGTTGCCCAAAACAGGGCTGCAATTGAATAGATGGCTTTCATACCGTTCCCCCAGTTCAACCTCATCAAATAGAGAGAATGCCCGGGTTCGGGCATCTGACGACGTTTGCTCCTGATCCCCGATATGGGTCGACCGCACAAACACACCTCTCTGGCCCCCTCCTCTTGGGGACTCGTCTGGGCGTTGGTATAAGGCCGACACCCCAATGCCGCAATGCAGTTCGCGGCACTGATGCCTCCAAAGCCGACGCAAAAATGACGGACTGCGACCTCACGGCGAAATTTTGCATGCCGACGCATACACTCCTCCCCTCCAAGAGCTGTGCGCTACTGCAGGAGACTTGCGCTCGCAGGCGTGTACTCTTGCCGCAACTGCACCGCTACAGTCGCCAGAACCAATGGAAAGGACCGCAACATGGGCAAACTGATCGACGGTGTCTGGCACGACGTCTGGTATGACACCAAATCCTCTGGCGGGGCGTTCAAACGGTCAGAAGCCGCGTTCCGCAACTGGATTACCGCTGATGGTTCTGCCGGACCGTCTGGCGAAGGCGGGTTCGAGGCCGAAAGCGGTCGCTACCACCTTTATGTGTCTTATGCCTGCCCATGGGCGCACCGCGCACTGATCTTTCGCGCACTCAAGGGCTTGAGCGATCATATCACCGTATCTGCCGTGCATCCCGACATGCTGTCAGACGGCTGGCATTTCGGCACCGACTTTGACGACGCAACAGGTGATACGCTCTATGGGCTGCCGTTCATGCGCGATGTCTACCTGAAGGCCCTGCCGGATATGTCGGGTCGCGTCACGGTGCCGGTCCTGTGGGACAAGCAGCGCGAAACCATCGTGTCGAACGAAAGTTCCGAGATCATCCGCATGCTGAACAGTGCCTTTGACGGCATCACCGGCAATACGGACGACTACTGGCCCGCCGATCAGCGGGGTGCGATCGAAGAAGTGAACGCGCGCATCTACGACACGCTGAACAATGGCGTCTACAAAGCGGGCTTTGCCACGACGCAATCTGCCTATGACGCCGCGATCCATCCGCTGTTTGACACGCTGGATTGGTTGGAACAGCGCCTCAGCACCTCGCGCTATCTGATGGGGGACAAGCAGACAGAGGCCGACTGGCGCCTGTTCACCACGCTGATCCGGTTTGATCCGGTCTATCACCTGCATTTCAAATGCAACCGCGCGCGGATCATCGACTACCCCAACCTCTGGGCCTATACCCGCGATCTATACCAGACAAAAGGCGTGGCCGAGACGGTGAAAATGGATCACATCGTGCGCCACTATCATTACAGCCACGAAAGCATCAATCCGCATCGCATCCTGCCGATCAATCCGGTGTTGGACTATCTGGCACCACACGGACGTGACCCGATGGCGTGATTGCCCACTTGTGCCAGCGTCGATTTTCGGCTTTCTCTGCCCCCGATAGAGGAGCGCGCGAATGACAACTTGGATTACGGTGTGTGACACCTGCAAAACCGAAGACTGGGAGGCCTCGGGCCGCGAACAAAAAGACGGCGAAGTGCTGGCCGAACTGGTTGAGGCCTGCGCCAGTGACCGCGCAGATGTGAAAACCCGCCGCGTGTCCTGCCTGATGGGCTGCAATCACGGCTGCAACGTCGCCATTCAGGGCGAGGGCAAGCTGGCCTACACATTGGGCCGTTTTGACCCTGCCGAAGAGGCGGCAGAAGCGATCGTTGAATACGCCGCCCTACACGCCGAAAGCAAATCCGGTCAGGTGCCGTTCCGCCAGTGGCCGCAGGGGGTGAAGGGGCATTTTGTCACCCGCCATCCACCGCTGCCGACAGATGAGGCGGAATAAATGATCCAAGAGGCCCGCGATCACGGCGGCGGCGTGGATGCTGCCGCCAAAACATACGGTGGCGTCCGGTCGGATTGGCTGGACCTTTCGACAGGCATCAATCCGGTGCCCTACCCTATCGGCGTGATCGAGGCCGACGCCTGGAACGCCCTGCCTGACAAGGGCGCACAGCAAGCGTTGATCGCAGCGGCGCGGCAGTTCTGGAACGTGCCCGAAGACGCCGCAGTTTTGGCCGCGCCTGGTGCCTCCTCCCTGATCGCGCGCATTCCGGCGTTGCGCCCTGCGGGCCGCGTGGACATCCCTACGCCCACCTACAACGAACACGCTGCCGCCTTTGCCGCGGCTGGGTGGAAAATGGGGGCGGAAGGCGCCAGCGCCCGCGTGATCGTCCATCCAAACAACCCCACTGGCCATCTATACCATACGGAGCCGTATTGTTCTGATCTGCATATCATTGACGAAAGCTTCTGCGATGTAACGCCAGATGCGACGCTGATCGATCGCGCAACCAACGAAGGCGCCATCATCCTGAAAAGCTTTGGTAAATTCTGGGGTCTCGCTGGTCTGCGCCTCGGGTTTGCCATTGGCGACCCAGCCTTGATTTCGCAGCTTGAACAGATGCTGGGTCCGTGGCCCGTAGCCGGCCCCGCCCTGCGCATCGGCACGGCCGCGCTGCAAGATTACGCATGGGCCGATACCATCCGCGTGCGCCTGCAATCCGACAGTGACCGACTGGATCAGATGATGGCCCGCGCAGGTGCCACGTTACACGGCGGCACCACCCTGTTTCGCCTCTACGAGGTCGATGATGCCGCCCTGTGGCAGGACCGTTTTGCACGCGCCAAAATCTGGACCCGCATCTTCCCCTATTCGCGTAATTTCATCCGTCTGGGCCTACCTGCGCCTGACCAATGGCACCGGCTGGAGGCCGCGCTATGACCCTGTTCCTTGCCATGTTGCTGGACGCCGCCCTTGGCGAACCCAAAGCGATCTACAATCGCATCCCCCACCCCGCCGTTTTGATGGGACGGCTGATCGGTTGGGCCGACAATCGGTTCAACGATGATGAGGACGGCTATGAACGCCGCCGCGAAAAGGGTGTGCTGACCATGGCCGCACTTGGCCTTGGTGCGCTGGTGCTGGGTTGGATCCTGGCCAGCTTTGGGCCCATCGTCGAAATCCTCGTTCTGGCGGCGCTGCTGGCGCAACGCTCGCTGGTGGATCATGTGCGCGACGTGGGCAATGCCCTGCGTCTGTCGGTCGGCGATGGCCGCCTGATGGTCGCCCGTATTGTCGGGCGCGACACATCCGAAATGGACGGCCCGGCGATCAGCCGCGCCGCGATTGAGAGCGCGGCGGAAAACTTCTCCGACGGGGTGATTGCGCCGATTTTCTGGTATGCGATCCTCGGACTGCCGGGATTGCTGCTCTATAAAATTACCAACACCGCCGACAGCATGATCGGCTATCGCACCGAGCGGCATGAGGATTTCGGCTGGGCTGCGGCCAAGTTTGACGATCTGCTAAACCTGATTCCTGCCCGCCTGACTGCTGTGCTGATCGCCCTGACCCACCGCGTTTACCAAGGCTGGCCGCTACTGGTGCAGGACGCACGCCGCCACAGATCCCCCAACGCCGGCTGGCCGGAAGCCGCAATGGCCCGCGCACTGGATGTGGCCCTCGCCGGTCCGCGTTCCTACGAGGGGGAGATGCAGGATTTCGCTTACGTGAACGTCGAGGGCAGCCATGACGCAAGCCCGAACCATGTAGATGCCGCTTGCACCGCTCTGTGGCGCGTGTGGGGCGTTGTCCTCGCACTGGCGTTGATCGGCGCAGCGATCTGAGTCATTTCTAACCCAGACGGCGCCGAAGATGTTAGGCGCCATATAACCGATTAAACACGAGGCATTTATGAAACGCGCCCTTACGACACTTGCACTGATTGCAGGTCTATCCGCTCCCGCATACGCCAGCGAATGTGGCGGCAATTTCAACGCTTTTGTCAAAGACCTACGCAAAGAGGCGCAGGCCAACGGATATGACGCTGGCCTAACCAAACGCTTCTTCGCCAATGTGCGACAGGATCAGAACGTGCTGGCCGCCGACCGCCGCCAAGGCGTGTTCCAGATGGATTTCACCAGCTTTTCCCGCCGCCTAATATCGCAGGGCCGGATCAACACCGGCAAACGCAAGGCACAGGAATACAGCGCCGTTTTCGATCGGATTGAGCGTGACTATGGCGTGTCGCGCGGTGTCCTCTTGGCCTTTTGGGCGTTTGAAACGGATTACGGCGGATTTCAGGGCGACATCAACACGCTGAACGCGCTGGTCACGTTGGCCCATGACTGCCGCCGCCCTGAACTGTTCCGCCCGCAGGTCTTTGCCGCGCTGGAATTGTACCGTCAGGGCAATTTCGACCCGCAACGCACCACCGGTGCATGGGCGGGGGAAATCGGCATGGTGCAGATGCTGCCCGCCGACATTCTGGAAAACGGCGTCGATGGTGACGGCGATGGCAAGGTGTCGCTGAAAACCTCCGCCACTGATGCGCTGATGTCGGGCGGCAAGATGCTGCAACACCTCGGCTGGCGCGCGGGGGAACCGTGGCTGCAAGAGGTGCAGGTGCCTGCCGATATGGACTGGTCCCTCAGCGGCACAGCGCAGGCGCTGCCGATCAGCAAATGGCAGGCGATGGGCGTGCGCCCACGATCGGGCGCGTGGGACGGCAAGGGGCTGAAGGCCAAGCTGATCCTGCCACAGGGGCGCAAAGGCCCAGCCTTTGTCGCCTATCCGAACTTCGACGTTTATTTCGAATGGAATCAGAGCTTTACCTACGTTCTGACCGCCGCCTATTTCGGCACCCGACTGATGGGTGGCCCGGTGTTTGATGCGGGCAATCCCGAACCCGGTCTGGAAGGGGCTGACATGAAGGCACTGCAGCGCAAATTGGCGGCACGTGGACATGACGTCGGCAAGATCGACGGCATCCTTGGCGCAGGCACCCGCGCCGCAACGCAGGCGGAACAGAAACGTCTGGGTCTGCCAGCGGACGCATGGCCAACGCGAGCTTTGCTTAACGCACTCTGATAGGTTCAGGTATCTCCAATGGAAAACGGCCCCAGACGGGGCCGTTTTTTTGCGCTGTATCTAGCGATCCGCCTTATTCAGCAGGAACGGCTTGCGGCGTTTCCTGACCGCGGAAATGCTGGCGATTCAAACGTAGAACCAGCGCGATCATCGCAAACTGTGCAGCCAACGCCAATGCGGTCACCGCCCAGTAAGTCAGGCTGAACTTGTCCACCGCGCCTGCGGCCACCAGCCCTTTGTTTAGGAAGAAGTGGATCATCACCGACAGCGCCACACCGGGACAGATCAGCGCATAAGAACCGGGCGAGGTCTGGCGACCAAAGACATAGTCCTTGAAATACCCCTGACGCAGCAGCACAACCATGCCCAGACCAAGGAAGGTCAACTGAACGCTCAGCATACGGGCAAAGAACATCATCCCGTCGGCGGCATCACCGTGCGACCCGAAAGTCGTGTGCAGGCCGTGACTTTGGCGGAAGGACAGGATGCCCAAAACCGTCATCAGCGGCACGATAACCATCAAGGTTGGCCCAGCCTCCTTGGCAGTGCCGTGTTGCAGCATGGCACTGACAGCGGTGATCGCGGCGAACAGCGCATAGATCACTGCCACAACAGCGAAGAAGGTCGAAAGCAGCAGCGCAATGATCACGATCATCTGATTGTGGCTCATCGCGGCAGGGGCGGACATACCAACGCCAACCATCGACAGGGCGAAAGCAGGCATCAACTGCGCGAAGGAGTTGTGGCCAGCCAGACTAAACTGGCCTGCAGCCCCAAAAACACGGCCCAGATAGCGGCCCATCAGACGCAGCGCCCAGATGCCGATCAACGAAAAAGCCAGCAGCGCCATCGGGAACAGATATTCCACCACGGACCACAGGTTCGGCACAAAGACCATTCCGACAATGAACAATGCGTTCACGGTCATTGCCATGGCCAGCGGTGCAGCCAGCAGCGTTGCCTCGGCGTTCGACGAGGTCAGCGTTTTGTACCCTTCGGTCATTTGGAATTGGCGCAGTGCGCTCAGGTTCCACAGCAAGGTTTTAATGTTGAGGAACGCAAAAAATGCAATTCCCAGGACAGCGATCACAATTGCTGCCTGCAGCATCAAGGTCCCAGTTTGAAAGGCACGGGCGATGTCCGCGAACAGCGGGACCGGTTGATCGGGATGAGGCACCCAGAACATCAGGTACATAAAGAACGTGACAGACAACCCACCGGCGCCCAAAGAGGCGAGAAAGTAAAGCGGGTTGTAGCTGTCGGCGGGGCGTTTCAATTGCGATGCCATAATGGCCTCCAATACATTCCAATTACCGAATATATACAATATTCAGAAATCAGAATGCAACAGGATGCTTTGGGGCAGCCCACCGCCCACCGTGCCTGCCATTAACCCGCTGTTAACCGATATCGGATAGCATTCGATTTATGCGTTATATCACAGCAATTTACCTCACTCTGGCTTGCACCCTTTCCGCGTGTGACATGGCGGGGCATGGATTTCGCGGCCTCACTGCGACCCGCATTCAAATCGGCGAAATGCACTTCACCATGCGTGCCGCGGGCGATCAGGTAGAGGCGATTCGCACCAATACCATGGCGCGTCCGCGCATGGATCGGGTCAGTTTCCTAGCTGGCAGCGCAATAGAAGCAATGACCGGATGCCGGGTACACAAAATTGGCGGTGACGTGGCCGTAGCGCTGGCTGAATTGAAATGCCCCCGCGGCAGGGATCTCTCTGCACTTGCGCTAGGGGGAACCTATCGCTGCCTCCCACAGGGGGAACAGGGATCATCATCGCTATGCCTCAAGTTGGACTAACACCTATCCAACTCGCAGCAGTACATATGCCTAGATCGCGGGTGCGACCCTGAAGAGGGCCACACCCGAACTGATTTAGCTGCCGCCAAGCAATCCGTCGATAAACGCGCGGGCCGAATTTGACCGCGGAACCCAAAGGCCGCGATCCATCGCTTCTTTCAAACGTTCGGCAATCTCGCGCAGGGCGGGGGCGTTGTGATCAGCGATAAATTCGCGGGTATCGTCATCCTCGAGGAAGGCGGCGTGCACCATGTCGAAGTGGTGGTGTTTCACCACACCCGTCGTAGCGGCAAAGGCAAACAGGTAGTCGACCGTCGCCGCGATCTCGAACGCGCCTTTGTAGCCGTGGCGCTTCACGCCATCGATCCATTTGGGATTCACCACACGCGACCGTAGAACGCGGCCGATTTCCTCATCCAAAGTGCGGATCACGGGGCGTTCGGGACGGGAATGGTCGTTATGATAAATCGGACGCGCCTCGCCTTGCAGCGTCTTCACCGCCGCGGCTGCGCCACCTTCAAACTGGTAGTAGTCGTCACTGTCCAGCAGATCGTGTTCGCGGTTGTCCTGGTTCTGAACGATCGCTTCTGTCTGGCTGAGGCGCTGTTCAAATCCGGCGCGGTCGCGTTGACCCTCCCCACCGGCACCATAGGAATAGCCGCCCCATTCCAGATAGGCCTCGGCAAAATCAGCGGTGTCGTTCCAGATGCGTTCATCAATCAACGCTTGCAGACCCGCGCCATAGGCGCCGGGTTTGGAGCCAAAGACACGCGCCGTCCCTTCGCCCGCCCGCGCACGAGCGGCGGCGGGGTTCTGATCATCGCTTTCATCCAGCGCCTGAACCGCGCGTGCAGCACTGTCCACCAACGCAATCAGCTGCGGGAAGGCATCGCGGAAGAAGCCAGAGATGCGCAGCGTCACATCCACACGCGGACGGCCCAGCACCCCTTCGGGCAGGATCTCAAACCCCGTCACACGACGGTTGGCACTGTCCCATTTCGGTTTGACCCCCATCAGGGCCAACGCCTGCGCGATGTCGTCGCCGCCGGTGCGCATGTTGGCGGTGCCCCAGGCAGTGACCAGCATGCTGCGCGGCCAGTCGCCGTGGTCTTGCAGGTGTTTTTCGATCAACAGGTTCGCAGATTTCCACCCCAGCGCCCACGCGGTCGGCGTCGGCACTGCGCGGCTGTCGACGGAATAGAAATTGCGCCCTGTCGGCAGCGTGTCCAGCCGCCCGCGCGTCGGTGCGCCAGAGGGGCCGGGGGGCAGGAAGCGGCCGCCCAGCACCTTGAGGAAACCGTCACGTTCGGCCGGACCACAGGCGTCCAGCGTTGGAATGATCACATCGCGCAGATGGGCCAGAATCTCTGCCGACTGTTCGCCGGGCGCATCAGCACCAGTGCCAACCAGCGTGATCGCCAGTAGCTCCAACCGTTCTACCGTGTCGCCGGTGCTGCGCCATGTTGTTTCGTCCAGTGCGGCCAAAAGGTCGGGGCGTGCCCCCGTCCACGGCGCAGCCATGTCACAATCGAGCGGATCAAACGCCAACCCCAGATCGGTTGCCAAGGCGCGGATCAGCGAGTTTTCCGCACCCTTGCCCTGCCCGCGCGGCACACGGGCCAGCGCAATGGCCAAATCGCGGGCCTGCACGCCCTCTGGCGAGGTGCCGAAAATGTGGAGGCCATCGCGAATCTGCGCCTCTTTCAGATCGCAGAGGTAGGCGTCGAGCTTGGCCAGATCGCTCTCTTCATCCTCGCCCTTCAGGCCCGCATCCTCGCCAATGCCGGTGGCAGAGGTCAGCGATAGGATTTCACGGCGCAGATGTTCGATGCGACGGGGATCAACGCCCGCTGCTTCGTAATACTCATCCACCAGCGCCTCCAGATCCTTCATCGGGCCATAGCTTTCGGCGCGGGTCAGGGGCGGCGTCAGGTGGTCGATGATCACCGCTTGGGCACGACGTTTGGCCTGCGTGCCTTCGCCCGGATCATTGACGATGAAGGGATAAAGGTGCGGCGTGGGGCCAAAAACCACCTCGGGCCAGCAGGTCGACGACAGCGCCAGCGCCTTGCCCGGCAGCCATTCCATATTGCCGTGCTTGCCCATATGCGCGATCGCATGGGCGCCAAAGACGTGACGCAGGTAGAAATAGAAGGCCAGATAGTTGTGCGGCGGCACCAGATCGGGCGAATGGTAGGTATCCGTCGGATCGATGTTATAGCCACGCGCAGGCTGCACCCCGATCAGCGCATTGCCGAAGGGGAAGATCGACAGGGCGAAGCCTGTGTCGGCCGTGAAGAACGGATCGTCCTCCGGCTGGCCCCAGCGCGCCTCCATCGGTTCGCGCACGTCCCACGGCAGGGCATCATAGAACCGTTTGTAGTCGGCCAAGGAAAGCGTCACACCACCTTCCCGCGCGGCGCGGTCGGTCAACCAGTTGGTCGGGCCGGCCATAATCGTCTGCATCAGCGCATCACTGTCAGCGGGCGCATCCGTCACCGCGTAGCCTGCCTGATCCAGCGTTTGCAGCATGTTGACCGCAGCGGCGGGCGTGTCGAGGCCAACGCCATTGGCCAGACGGCCGTCCTTGTTAGGATAGTTCGCCAGAACCATCGCGACTTTGCGATCCGCGATAGGCGCATGACGCAGACGGGCCCAGTTCGCGGCGAGGGAGGCGACAAATTCGATCCGGTCGCCTTGGGCGCGATAGGTGGCGATGGGGCATTCGGTGGCCTCATCAAAATAGGCCTCATCCTTGAAGCTGATGGCGCGGGACAGCACGCGGCCGTCCACCTCTGGCAGGGCGACGTTCATTGCGATGTCACGCGCCGACAGGCCGGTCAGTCCTTCGGCCCAAGACTGTTCGTTGCTTCCTGCCAGCACGACTTGAAATACGGGCGCCTCATCGGCGGCGGGCATGACCAGCGGGTTGTCGGGGCTGGTGTCGCCCGCGTGCGGACTGCCGACGGCAAAGGATGTGGCGTTCAGGATGACCGAGGGTGGCGCTGCGGAGAACAGGGTTTCCAGCGTGGCGACCGACACCGGATCCTTGAGCGAGGCAACAAAAACCGGCAGCGGGTTCAGCCCCTGACGCAGCAGGGATTTCACCATGCGATTGATCGGGTTCAGACCCGCACCCTGCACCAAAGCGCGGTAGAAGATCAGCGGAACCACCGGCTGCCCCTCACGCCACGCTGTTTGCGCAGCAGAGAGATCCGCAACGCCCGCGCCCGGCCAATAGACACCCGCCCGCAACAGCGGCGCGGCAGCCTGCGGCGCCTCGCCCTCATGATCCGCCAGCATCCAACGGGCATAGGACAGAAAGTTCAGCGCATTGTCCGGCCCGCCCTCAACCATATAGGCCCACAGCGCATCGTAATCGGCGGCGGACACAGTCGACAGCTCGCGCAGTTCTGCGTCGGGTTTGTCATCGCCCGGTAGCGCCACGAAAGGCACGCCCGCCTCTGCCAGACGCGCGGCGTATTGCTGGAACCCGTATTTCCAGTAGCCCGCACCACCAAGGATCCGCGCGATCACCAGTTTCGACTTGGTCGCGCAATTGTCCAGATGCAGGTCCACCGACATTGGGTGCTGCAGGTGGGTCAGGTTCGCCAGACGCAGTTCCGGCGCGTCCTCCAGATCCTGACGCGCCTGACTCAGCGACGCCAGTTCTGTATCGGCGGCGGAAATGAATACCACTTCGGCCGGTGTCTGGCCCAGATCCACAGGTTCCTGCCCATCATCAATAGAGCCGGGGGTCGCAGCGAGAAGATGCATCTAGCAGTCCTTTGCTTGAGCTTTGTGGTAGAGTGCGGCATGAGCCGTCAGAACCAGTGAAAGAGGGATAAGATGGATTACAGCAGAATGGGCGGGGTGAAGCCCACATATGGCAAAAACAAGCCCCGCAACAAGAACGATAACCGCAACAACGACAAGGGCACCGACAAGGCTGCGCTGCTGGCCCGGATGAAGAAGGCCGCCGAAGAGGGCAAAGCGCCTGAGAAAGAGCATAAGGGCTGAGTGTTCAGCCCCTATGATATTCAACGCAAGTGTTGCTGAGGCAGGCGCGCCCATGCCTCAGGCAACCACCGCCGGCACCAGCGGTTTTGTCATAAACAGGCTGGCGGGATGTTCGGGGTAGTCCCCGAACGGGCCGCAAACGCTGTAGCCCAGACGTTTGTATAGCGCGACCGCCGGAACCAGTTTGTCACCGGTTTCCAGTTTGACAGATGTGTGCCCCAGCGCGATGGCGCGACTTTCCAGCGTGTCCATCAGATGTTGGGCCAATTGCTTGCCGCGTGCTTCGGGCGTGACGAACAGGCGTTTGACCTCGCCATAGTCGCCACAATTTACCAATGCCACACACCCCAATGCCGCGCCGCCCTCACGGGCGACGAGGAAGGTGATTTTGTCATCCACCAGTTCCTCTGGATCGAGGGTGAAGCATTCGTCAGCCGAATAGACCGCGCGCAGGGCCGCGTCGGACCCGGCCAGCAGGGCGCGCCCGTCATCGGTCAGCGGTGATTCCTGCGCGATTTCGATCATGCCTGCAGCGCCTTTTCAATTGCGGCGCGGTCCAGGCCGGATTCACCAATCACCACCAGACGGGTCTGGCGCGGCGCACTGCCGAAGGGTTGGTCGAAATAGGTATCGATGCGCGGGCCAACAGCCTGCAGGGTCAGACGCATGGGTTTGCCTTCGACCGCGGCGAAACCTTTCAGGCGCAAGATGCCGTGGTCGCGGATGACGGACACCACCTGATCAGCAAACGCCTTGGGGTCGGCCACTTCGGCGCGTTCCACAACGAAACTTTCAAAGGCGTCGTGGTCATGATCGTGGTGGTGATGGTGATCATGGTCGTGATCATCATGATGGTCATCGTCGTGGTGATGATTGTCATCATGGTGGTGATGGTGGTGGCTTTCGTGGCGGGCGTCCATGTCGCCCTCTGCCCCCACGCCTTGGCCCAACAGCACATCCACCGGCAACGCACCCATCGACGCTTTGACAACCTGCACGCCAGAGCGGCTTTCGGATTTCAGCTTGGCGGTCAGCTCGGATGCCTCATCCTCACTCAGCAGGTCGGATTTGTTGACCACGATCATGTCGGCACAGGTGACCTGATCGGCAAACAGTTCCGACAGCGGCGTTTCATGATCTAGGTTTTCGTCCATCTTGCGCTGCGCATCCACCGCGGCGACGTTGTGGGCGAACTGACCGTCATGCACGGCACGGCCGTCCACCACGGTCACAACGCCATCGACGGTCACGCGGGTCGAAATTTCGGGCCAGTTAAAGGCGCGGACCAGCGGCTGCGGCAGCGCAAGGCCAGAGGTTTCGATGACGATGTGGTCCGGCTTCTGATCACGGTCCAGCAGCTTTTCCAGCGTTGGGATGAAATCTTCGGCCACGGTGCAGCAGATGCAACCGTTCGACAGTTCCATGATATCATCTTCGGTGCAGGTTTCATCGCCGCAGCCCTTCAGGATATCGCCATCCACGCCCAGGTCGCCGAATTCGTTGATGATCAGCGCAATGCGTTTGCCGTTGGCATTGGCCAGCATGTTGCGGATCAGGGTGGTTTTCCCGGCGCCCAGGAAACCTGTGACAACGGTGGCGGGGATCTTGGCGGGCATATTTCTGTTCCCTCTCTTTGGGCGGCAATGACTGCGGAACCTGCGGCGTGCAGACCGGTTTTCGGCTATGTAATCAGTGCGGGGGTGCGGCGCCAGAGGTTGGTCGCCCAAAGCGGTCGCGCAGACGTGCGACCTTCGGGCGTCTTCCCTCGTCACCCGTCATCCCCGACGGATCAGGTTATATCTGCGCATGGCAGGTCTCCTGGCTGGCGGATCAACACCGCTGTCGCCTTCCCAAGCGGATGCTCAGTGGCAGTGTGACAGTGGCTCACCGCGGACAGTCGCGGGGGCGGCTGTGGTCGCAGGCTCCGACTTGGATCGCCCGTTCCACATTCCCTCTTCGTCCTGCACGCGACAGCGGCGCACAGAAACCATACGAGGCATTTGATCGCGTGAATGCGCCCCAGAGGTCAAGCGTGTTTGCGCAACGTCGGGGACTAAAAACGACGTCCATTCGCAGGGGTTTTCCCGCAAAACCGCAATATTTTGTGGATAACTGGCAGGATAAGTCGAAATACAGGGGCATTGCGTTGACTCACGCCTTCGTGACCACTCAGGATCAATGATCATTGGAATCATATTTAGGCCACCGCAGGGATACCGCGCCACTTGCTGTTTTCGAAACTCAGACTGACCGGCTTCAAAAGCTTCGTCGATCCGACCGATCTGTTGATCAAGGACGGGTTGACCGGTGTGGTTGGGCCGAACGGTTGTGGCAAGTCGAACCTGCTGGAGGCGCTGCGCTGGGTGATGGGTGAAACCCGCCCCAAGGCCATGCGCGGCGGCGGGATGGAGGATGTGATTTTCGCCGGCGCCTCGTCCCGTCCGGCGCGAAACTATGCAGAGGTCAGCCTTGTCATCGACAACTCGCAACGCTTGGCGCCTGCGGGGTTTAACGATGACGACCAGCTGGAAATCGTCCGCCGGATCACCCGCGATGTGGGATCTGCCTATAAGGTGAACACCAAGGACGTGCGCGCCCGTGACGTGCAGATGCTGTTCGCCGATGCCTCCACCGGGGCGCATTCGCCTGCACTGGTTCGGCAGGGGCAAATTTCGGAACTGATCAACGCCAAACCAAAGGCGCGGCGGCGCATTCTGGAAGAGGCGGCGGGCATTTCTGGCCTTTATCAGCGGCGCCATGAGGCGGAACTGAAACTGAAGGGCGCGGAGCAGAATCTGGCCCGCGTCGATGACGTGGTGGATCAACTGGCCAGCCAACTGGCGACGCTGGACCGTCAGGCCCGACAGGCGGCCCGCTATCGGACCATTGGTGAGGAACTGCGCAAGGCAGAAGGTCTGCTTCTCTACCGTCGCTGGCGCGAAGCGGATGAAGCGCGATTGGCGGCTGAGGAAGAGCTGCGGTCCCGCGTGACCGCCGCTGCACAGGCTGAGGCCGAGGCGCGCAAAATCGCCAAGATGCGCGAAGAACTGGACGCAGGCCTGCCCCCTTTGCGGGAGGAAGAGGCGATTGCCGCCGCGATCCTGCAACGCCTTATGGTGCAGCGTGACACGCTAAAGGATCAGGAAGCCCAAGCGCTGCAATCTATTGAGACGCTGAAAAACCGCATCCTGCAGATGGCTAAGGATATCGAGCGTGAGGCGGGCCTGAACCGTGACGCTGGCGAAACGATCGAACGTCTGGAGTGGGAAGCGCGGGAGTTGCAAAAGGCCAGCGAAGGTCATGAGGACAAGCTAGAGATCGCGTCAGAGATGGCGCAAGAGGCCGCTGCCATCCTGCAAGAGCGTGAGGCAGAGATGTCGCAACAAACCGAAGATGTTGCGCGCCTGTCCGCCCGTCACCAATCGGCGCAGCGCCTGCTGGATGATGTGCGCCGCACGCTGGCGCGGTCCGAGGCGGAGGCGATGAAAGCCCGCGATGCCGTCACCGCCGCACAGCAGGCGTCGGAGCAGGCAGAGGCGAATTTCGCCACCGCTGAGGAAGAGGCAGAGATCGCGCAGGCCACGGCTGAGAACGCCGAAGAGACCCTACTGGAGGCAGAGACCGCCCGCGCCGAAACCCAAGCGCGCGAAGCGGATGTGCGCGCCGAACGGTCTGAGGCAGAGGGTGAGCTGAACGCACTACGGGCAGAGGTCACGGCGCTGGCGAAGCTGCTGGAGCGTGACACGGCAGAGGGTGGCCAGATCCTTGACCGTCTGCAGGTGGAAATGGGCTTTGAAAAGGCACTGGGCGCGGCCCTTGCCGATGATCTGCGCGCCCCGCAGGTAGAGGGGGATGGCCCCTCTGGCTGGACGGAATTGCCGGATTATGAGGTGGTGCAGCCTCTGCCCGACGGAGTGCCTGCGCTGTCCAACCATGTCTCGGTCCCTGATGTTCTGGCCCGCCGGATGGATCAAATCGGTTTGATCGAACCAGAGGATGCGCCGCGTCTGCAACCCCTATTGCAGCCTGGTCAGCGCCTTGTGTCGATGGAGGGTGACCTGTGGCGTTGGGACGGCTACCGCGCCTGGGCCGAGGATGCGCCGTCGGCAGCCGCGCTGCGCCTGCAACAGCTGAACCGACTGGAAGAATTGAAGCAGCAATCCGAACACGCCAACAGTCGTGCCGACGCCGCCCGTGCCGCCCATGAAGCGCTGACACAGCGTTTGGCCGACCTGACCAACGCCGATCAGGCCGCGCGTCAGGCGCGCCGTGATGCGGATCGTCTGGTGAATGAAGCCTCCCGCAAACTGTCGCGGGCAGAGGCGGATATGACATTGGCGGGCTCAAAACTCGAAAGCCTCGGCATGGCGGTGGAACGCCATGAGGATGAGGCGATGGAAGCGCGCGAGCGTGTGGTTGAGGCCGAAGAGGCGATGGAGGATCTGGACGATCTAACAGAGGCCCGCGCCGCGATCGAGGATCTGAAGCTGACGGTTGAGGCCGCGCGGATGACCATGATGACCAAACGCTCCGCCCATGATGAGGTGCGCCGCGAGGGTGAAGCGCGTTTGCGTCGGACCCAAGAGGTGACCAAAGAAATCTCTGGTTGGAAACACCGGCTGGAAACCGCCTCCAAGCGCAGCACCGAATTGGCAGAGCGCAAGGAAGAAAGCGAAGAAGAACTGGCCGAAGCCATGGCCATGCCCGAAGAGATCGCGGAAAAGCGCGAGGAGTTGGGCGAGGCGATTGAAACTGCAGAGGATCGTCGCAAACAAGCCGCAGATGTGTTGGCAGAGGCGGAAAATGCCCTGCGACTGGCCGAACAGGGCGAGCGCGACGCGGAACGCGCCGCATCGGATGCCCGCGAAGCCCGCGCAGGGTCAGAGGCCCGCGCAGAGGCCGCCCGCGAAACCGTTGCCCTGACCGTTGAACGTATTGATGAGGTGATGCAGGTCACGCCGCAGGCGCTGCTGCAAACGCTGGATGTAAACCCCGACGACATGGCCGATGCCGAGGCATTGGAACAGGACGTAAACCGCCTGAAACGCCAGCGCGACGCCCTCGGCGCGGTCAACCTGCGCGCGGAGGAAGATGCCAAGGAAGTGCGCGAAGAGCACGGGTCGCTGGTCGATGAAAAAGCCGATCTCGAAGAGGCGATCAAAGCGCTGCGGTCGGGCATTGCCAACCTCAACAAAGAGGGGCGCGAACGGCTACTGACAGCGTTTGAACAGGTAAACTCCAACTTCTCACTGCTGTTCACCCACCTTTTTGGCGGCGGCGAGGCCAATCTGGAACTGATCGAAAGCGACGATCCGCTGGACGCGGGGCTAGAAATCATGTGCCAACCGCCGGGCAAGAAACTGTCGACGCTGTCGCTGCTGTCTGGTGGGGAACAGACGCTAACCGCGATGGCGCTGATCTTTGCCGTGTTCCTCGCCAACCCTGCGCCGATCTGTGTGCTGGACGAGGTGGACGCGCCGCTGGATGATGCGAACGTGACGCGCTTCTGTGATTTGCTGGATGAAATGTGCCGCCGCACCGACACCCGCTTCCTGATCATCACCCACCACGCGGTCACTATGGCACGGATGGATCGCCTGTTCGGCGTCACCATGCAGGAACAGGGCGTCAGCCAATTGGTGAGTGTTGATCTGAAGAAAGCCGAAGCGCTGGTCGCCTAATCGATCCTGCATCGCCATCACCCCGACGTCACCGTATTGTGACCCTATTTCGCCTCAACTCGTGTCAGGATCATTGGGAACAGGAGGTGGAGAATGCAGATATTGAACACAGTGAAATGGGCCGCTGTGGCCGCGCTGATGGCAGGCCCGATACTAGCGCAGGACCAGGTCTGGCCTGACCGCGACAGCGATACGTTGCTCAGCCAATCCGACCTACAGGACAGGCTCACAGGCCGCACGCTGGTGTTTTTTGACGGCGGCACCTCTGCTTATAAACGTGATGGCACCTATCAATGGACCTATGCCGGTGGCGGCGATTGGCACGGCATGTGGCGCACGATGGAGGGCAGTGTGGTCTGCGTCGATTTCATCACCGAGGTGACGCGCTGCGACCGCATCGTGGAAAGCAGCGACCGGTTGGTTGTGCTGACGGCGGATGGCCAACGCTTTCCGGTGAAAACCACCGAATGACCTACCGGGGGTAGCGCAGCTTTGGCTCTTGCGCCCCTGCGCCAAACACACCACACTCCACCGCGAACAGTAAATACACGCGACAGGAGATCGAGCTGATGACTGCCGACAGCGACCGTCACGCAATGAAAATGGCCAAGAAAAAGGCCGCCCGTGACAAGATCATGGCCACCAAGACCGACGAAAAAGGTCTGATCATCGTCAACACAGGCAAGGGCAAGGGCAAAAGTTCTGCCGCGTTTGGCATGATCTTCCGCTGCATTGCCCACGACATGAAATGCGCCGTGGTGCAGTTCATCAAAGGCGGGATGAGCACTGGCGAACGTGATCTGATTCTGGGCAAGTTTTCCGACACCTGTTCCTTCCACACCATGGGCGAAGGGTTCACCTGGGAAACGCAGGACCGTGACCGCGACGTGGAAATGGCGCAGGCCGCGTGGGAAAAGGCCAAAGAGCTGATCCGCGATGACAGCCACAAGATGGTGTTGCTGGACGAAATCAACATCGCGCTGCGCTATGACTACATCGACGTAAACGAGGTGGTGAAATTCCTTGAGGAAGAAAAACCGCACATGACCCACGTGGTCCTGACCGGTCGCAACGCCAAAGAAGAACTGATCGAAGCCGCCGATCTGGTGACTGAGATGGAGCTGGTCAAACACCCCTTCCGCGCAGGTATCAAGGCACAGATCGGGGTGGAGTTTTAAGCGCTCCCGAACGAACAAACCCAAGGTGCGCACCACATCCGATGCGCACCTGACCAATCCCCTGCTTGTCAGCCACCAATGCTGGTCATATAAATTGACCAATTGCTAAAAGGTGACAGATGCCCTTCCAGAAAGTTCAGCCCGAAAAACTCTCCACCGCGGTGACGCGGCAGATCGAACTGTTGATCCTGCGTGGCATCCTGCGCCCGGGCGAACGACTGCCTGCTGAGCGCGAGTTGGCCGACCGATTGGGCGTGTCACGCCCATCGCTGCGCGAGGCGATTTCGGACCTGCAGGACAAGGGCTTGCTGACCTCTAAGGCGGGATCCGGGATCTATGTTGCGGACGTGCTGGGATCGGCATTTTCTGATGCACTGGTCAAGCTGTTTGCCAACCATGATGAGGCGGTGTTTGACTACATCTCTTTCCGCCGTGACATGGAAGGACTGGCCGCCGAACGCGCGGCGCGACTGGCATCAGACACCGATTTGAAAGTGATCCAAACCATTTTCAACAAAATGGAAGGTGCCCATTCCAAACGCAATCCGGATGACGAAGCGCAACTGGATGCGGACTTCCATCTGTCGATCATCGAAGCCAGCCATAACGTGATCATGCTGCACATGATGCGGTCGATGTATCAGCTGCTGCGTGAAGGCGTTTTTTATAACCGCAAGATGATGTTCAAACAGCGCACTACCCGTGACACCCTGCTGACCCAGCACCGCGCAATCAACAATGCACTACAGTCCCGCGATGCCGAAGGCGCACGTCGCGCGGTTGAGGCGCATTTGGATTACGTCCGTACCACGCTGCAGGATCTGAACAAAAGCGAACGCAACGAACGGGTCGCTCAGCAGCGGTTCCAGCACGAACAATCGCGCTAAACTAAAAAAGGCGGCAAAACTGCCGCCTCTCCTCTCTGTTGCATTACCTGCCAAACCATCATGCGATGGCGCGGAAACGCTCTTCCAGATCGGTCGCCATCCCTGCGACGCGGGTGTGGAACCCCTTGTTCAGCTTGGTGCGTGCAAGCTTCATCGATTGCAGCAGCAAACGTGCCGACAGTGTGTGTGCTTCCAGCACCAATTCCAGCGATAGACGGGTGCGATCACGCGACATCGCCACCAGTTCGATGTCAACACGGCCACCCAGACCCTGCCCATCCATTTTGAACCGCAGGACATTCGGCGCATCGAATTCGGTCAGCGTCAAACGCCCTTCGCGCAGTTTGCCACGGTAGTCAAAGGTGACATCCCATTCCATCCCCTCACCAGTGGCAGGCAACATATCACGGCGTTCAACCTCGATCCCACGGCGCAGCGCAGCGCGTTCGAATGTCTCAAACTCTGTCATCATGGCAAAGACGTGGTCAATCGGTACATTCACATCTTCTTTGGCAGAAAAAATCATTAAATTGCCTACTGTTCGCTTGTGTTTCGACGTGTCGCGGGACGAAGTTTCCGATCAATCCATGCGATCTGCAAGCCAGTTTCGCAACATAAAATGTGCAATTGCACCTTCTCGCGCTGGTTTCAGATGCGGATGACGTCCTGCGAATGCCTGCATGATCTCTTCTCTGCTGAACCAACAGGCATCCTCGATCTCGTTAGGGTCGATCGTGATCTCTTCACTCAGCGCTTCGCCCGCACATCCCATCATCAGAGAATTCGGAAAAGCCCAGGGCTGACTGGCCACATATTGGACCACCCCAACCTTTACCGCAGCCTCTTCCCAAACTTCGCGGCGCACGGCCGCTTCGATGGTTTCGCCCGGTTCGACAAACCCCGCTAGCAGCGAATACATCCCCTCTGGCCAGCCCGGTGACCGGCCCATCAGCACCTGATTGCCGCGCGTGATCAGCATAATGACAACCGGATCAGTGCGGGGGAAATGATAGGCGCCGCAACTATCGCAATTGCGCTGCCACCCTGCCTGCACCACATGACTGGGAGCACCGCAACGCGCACAGAAACCATGGCTGCGGTGCCAGTTGAAAAGAGCAAGCGCTGTCGCCACCAATTCCGCATCACGCGACGACAGAGCTGACATGACCATGCGCAACTCAACAAACAGCGCATCCGGCAGTTCGGGGTGCTGTTGGCGTGAACGATCCGCAAATGCATCAATCGCAGCATCTTCGGCGCCAATGGGGTGCCAACTGGAGATATCCTGCGCAAAAATCGCCGCGCCGCCTTCTTCGATGCCCAAAAAGATCGGGGCCTCTTCGGCCATGTGCAAAGCGGGATGATCCAAAGGCAGCCGCAACACCTGAGCGTCCCCATCAGGGTCTAAAACCAACGGTTTGCCACGCCACAAAACAATTGTGCGGCTGGTTACAGCACGCAGCAGTGCATCGACCTCACCACGTTGTGCCGCCGCACGATCTAGTCCGGAACCACCAAAGGTCACTGTCTCTGCTAGTTTCACCCGTTTCCCCCCTAGGCCCCCTATTCGTCGCATAGCCGACCCTATGCGCAGTCACACCGAAGGGAAAGAAACAAAGCGCGGTCAAGGCCACTCCGCTCTAGGGCGAGTGGGCTTTTGCAAATACACCTAGACTTTCTTGCGCCCACCACATTACTACTAATGGTGGTATTTTAGGATTAAATCATTGACCCCGACCCCCACGCCCTCCGCCGCACCCGCGTCGGACAAATCTTATGATGCTTTAATGCCGCCAACCGGCGAGATCCGGATTTTGCACACTGCAGACTTGCATGGGCAATTGCACGGATATGACTATGACCAAGACCGCGATGGCAACAATCGCGGTTTGGCGCATCTTGCCCATCTGATCCATCGTCAACGCGATGAGGTGGACTGTTGTTTGCTGTTTGACAGCGGTGATTTCCTCTTTGGCAATCCGATCAGCGCCCCTCGTGCCGCAGATCAAATCGCGCGTGCCCAACAACCACTGGGGCGACACCCGATTATCGGCATGATGAACCGACTGGGTTTCGACGCTGCGGCGTTGGGGAATCATGAATTTGATCACGGCCTTGGGGCGCTTCCTGCGGCTTTGCATCAAATGACGTTTCCGCTGCTCCTCAGCAATTTGATCTGCGCCGAGGGCGCGGCAAAACCGCTGCGCCACCTGCCTGATCAATTGATGCTACGGCGTACCGTGCGATGCAGCGACGGAACGACCAGAGAGGTGAAGATTGGCGTTCTGGGACTAACTCCGGAACACACACCGCAATGGTCGCTGCCCAGACATCAAGAATGCCTGAAACTCGCCCCGATCGCAGAAGCCGCACAAAGCACAGCGCAACAGCTACGTCAGGCGGGGGCTGATGTGATTGTCGCTTTGACACATTCAGGAATAGGGGTTGGGTCAACCACAATCGGCCCACCAGACACCTCGGCGTTGGATGTGGCGCAAACGGCCGATGTCGACGTCCTATTGTGCGGCCATCAGCATCATCTCTTTCCTGATGTGGGTCGGACAGATCGCGCCCGCTATGCACACATCAACTACACACGCGGACGTCTGGCCGGACGGCCTGCCACCATGCCCGGCGCCTATGGCAGCCATTTGGGCCAAATCGACCTGACACTACAAAAGACTGAGGCAGGCTGGCGCATTCAATCATCAAACTGCGCATTGCTTGCAGCGCAGGAGTTTGCCGCCGAATACCAACACCTGATTGCGCCCTATCATCAGGCAGCGCGCCAAAGATCTGCCCCAGCGATTGCCATCACAGATGCACCGCTACACACCCACTTTGGCCGTTTCCACAACGATGCCAGCGTTCAACTGGTTGCCCGTGCATTGGCCCATGCCGCACAGCCCCTACTGCAAGGGCGCCCCGAAGCTGAGTTGCCGCTGATTGCGGCCGCGTCCTGTTTCAAATCCGGTGGTCTGGCCGGTGATGAGCATTTCCTGAACATCCCCGCAGGCGCCCTGAAACATCATCATCTAGATCAACTGTACCCGTTTCGCGATCAGCTGTGCCTGGCGAAGTTAACGGGCCGCGAATTGCGTCTTTGGATCGAAAGTAGCGCCCAGAATTTCAACACCATAAAGCCGGGCATTCCCGATCAGCCGTTGCTGGATTTTACCCGACCAGGTCACATGTTTGACCACTTTTGGGGGCTTAACTACTGTTTCGACCTGACCTTGCCACCGATGGGCGGGCGAGTGCAGGAAATCACTTGGCAAGGCATGCCGCTCGCCGACAATCAGACGGTAATCGTCGCCAGCAACAGCTTCCGCATGGGTGGCGCGGGCGGTGTTACACATCTGGGCCCCGACCATTGGCTGGCTACGTCGGATCAGAACATCACTGACATAGTGGCCAATTATATCGCCAAAGATCCATCGCGGACCCAACATCTTCGTCCCGAACCAATCTGGCAGTTCTGCCGTATTGGCGCCACGTCTGTCACCGTCCCCAATCTGGTCACGTGCCTGCCATATGTGCACGAAATCTCCCATCTCAAACCCGAATTGAAGGCCTCCCAGCCGCCGGGCACTCTGACACTGAAACTGCATATCTAGCTAAGACAGATGCAAGGAAAGCTGTTCCCAGCTGTTGACTGAACGAAATACAAGCTCTTGCAACAGGCGTCTGCCTGACCTATATCGCCCTTGAGAGGTTGGCGCGGGCGAGCGCCTCGCCAACCCGGTCAGATCCGGAAGGAAGCAGCCGTAACGAGCCCCGCTTGGGTCGTTGTCCAGCCTCTCACCTACTTCCCCCAAACGCAGTGAATTTGGCATACGCCGCAGCGCGGCCGTGCATTTGCTTGCGCTTGCGGGCAAAACACGCATGCTGCGCAGCACTGACCGATGCGCAACCAAGAGGTTCCCGTGAGCGTCCATAACCTTGCAGATCTGGGGTGGAGCCCGTTTTTCGCCGATCAAATCGAGGCGGAGGCCGATTCGGGCCAAACCGAATCCGGCCTGATCCCTGTGCGCGCCGCCACAGTACAGCGCAGTCTGGCTCGTGGACTGGGCGCGGATGGGCTGACACGGCTGGTCTTTCCAAATGACATCAGCGCCTCGGATCTAGCCGTGGGCGACTGGATCCTGATCGACCCAGAAACCCATATGATCCGCCGCGTTCTGGACCGGCATTCAAAACTCAGCCGTCGCGCGGCGGGGGTAGAGGCGAAATCGCAACTGCTGGTTGCCAATCTGGACACGCTGTTCATTACCACCTCCTGCAACGAAGATTTCAATCCCGCCCGTATCGAACGCTATCTGGTGCTGGCACTGGATGCAGATGTGACGCCGGTGCTGGTGCTGACCAAATCCGACCTCACCGATGAAGCTGATCGCTACCTGAAAGAAGCGCAGGGTATTTCGCCCAAGTTTGCCGACGTCTTGTGCATCAACGCCACCGCCACCGATGGTGTCGCCACGCTGGAACGCTGGTGCGGCGCGGGTCAGACGGTGGCCTTTGTCGGGTCCTCCGGCGTGGGAAAATCGACGCTGATCAATTCGCTGACAGAGGCGGCGCAGGCCACCGCTGGTATCCGTGAAACCGATGCCAAGGGGCGGCACACCACAACCTCCCGCTCGCTGCATTTTGCCAATGCGGGCGGCATGGTGATCGACATGCCGGGAATGCGGGAACTGGGTCTGCACGACGTGGCCAGCGGCATTGCCGAACTGTTCGATGATATCACCGACCTAGCCGCCGCCTGCAAGTTTCGCAATTGCGCCCATGTGTCAGAACCCGGCTGCGCCGTTCTGGCCGCAATGGATGCGGGCGAAATATCAGAGGCACGGCTGGACCGCTGGCGCAAACTGCATGCCGAGGATCAGCTAAATTCCCAAACCATGGGGCAGACGCGGCGGCGCGCCAAGGAGATCACCCGCCAGCACAAAGCAACGCTAGAGGCGCAATATCGGATGAAGGGCAAACGCCAGCCAACCGAAGGCAACAGCAAAGGCAGCAAAAGCAAGGGTGGCAAAGGACGCGGCAAGGGGCGCAACCGCTAAGGCTTAACCACCGCGCAACAGCCGCCCGGTTTTGGCCCAATGCATCTGCGCCTCTGTCTCGATCGCGCAGGGCCGTGCCTGCCGCAGCCGCGCCAACGCCTGATCAGGGGCTTCCCCCGCCTCGATCATCAATCGCAGCATCACCATGCCGGATCGGCCACAGCCGCCCATGCAATGCACCAGCACACGTCCACCACCGCGCAAGGCGGCCAATGCGGCATCGCGCACCTCTGGCCATTGTTCGATGAACGCCTCATCCGGCACGCCGTAGTCTGTGATCGGCAAATGTGCCCAGCGGCTGCCCGCGTCCGAGATATCAGCGCCTAATGTGGTCGCGCCCTCGGCCAGAAATTCCACCTCGGTGACGAGGGAAATCAGCATCGACGGTTTCCATTCTTTCAGATGCGCCAGATCCGCAGCATAGGCCCCACCCCGCCCCGGCAACGGGCAGAGCGCAAGAATGCCGCCGCCCACGGTCAGGGCATGCACAACAAAATCAGACATTGGCGTTGCCTCCCATCGGGCCGAAACGCGGGCGAAGAAACTGGATAATCAATAAGGCTATGATGGGGCGCATTGGAAAACGGTGCAAGCCTCTGTGATCGACCCCGCACCTAGCCTATCCGGTAGACGCGCCAGCGCCCTTGGCCTACCCTAAGCGGCAGACGAATCCGCGCGTCCAATGCGACCGCCGCAAGCCACCCGTGAAAGGCCGACATGAGCGACACCAATACCCCCGCCTATCAGGTGCTGGCCCGCAAATACCGTCCGGAAACCTTTGCCGATCTGGTGGGACAGGATGCGATGGTGCGCACGCTGAAAAATGCGTTTGAGGCGGACCGGATCGCGCAGGCCTTTGTGATGACGGGCATTCGCGGCATCGGCAAAACCACCACCGCGCGGATCATTGCCAAGGGGATGAACTGTATCGGCCCCGACGGCACCGGCGGACCGACCACCGAACCCTGTGGCCAGTGCGAACATTGCACCGCGATCATGGAAGGTCGCCATGTTGATGTAATGGAAATGGACGCCGCATCGCGCACCGGTGTGAATGACATCCGCGAAATCATCGACTCGGTCCATTATCGCGCGGCCTCGGCCCGCTATAAAATCTACATCATCGATGAGGTTCACATGCTTTCGACCAGCGCCTTCAACGCGCTGCTCAAAACGCTGGAAGAACCGCCAGCGCATGTGAAGTTCATCTTTGCCACCACCGAAATTCGCAAGGTACCGGTCACCGTCCTCAGCCGTTGTCAGCGCTTTGACCTGCGCCGGATTGAACCGGAACAGATGATCGGGCTCTTACGCAAAATCGCTGGCGCTGAAAACGCGCAGATCAGCGATGACGCGCTGGCCTTGATCACCCGCGCCGCCGAAGGGTCTGCGCGTGACGCAACCTCGCTACTGGATCAGGCGATCAGCCACGGGGCGGGTGAAACCAGCGCCGATCAGGTGCGTGCCATGCTGGGTCTGGCCGATCGCGGCCGGGTTCTGGACCTTTATGATATGATCATGAAGGGCGACGCGGCAGCCGCTCTGACCGAATTGGGATCGCAATACGCCGATGGTGCAGACCCAATGGCGGTGCTGCGCGATCTGGCAGAGATCACCCATTGGATTTCCGTGGTGAAAATCACGCCCGAAGCAGCAGAAGATCCCACCGTCAGCCCAGATGAACGCGCACGTGGGCAAGCGATGGCAGAGGCACTGCCGATGCGATCCATGACCCGCATGTGGCAGATGTTGCTGAAAGCACTGGATGAAGTCGCCAGCGCCCCCAACGCGATGATGGCCGCCGAAATGGCTGTGATCCGCCTGACCCATGTGGCCGACCTGCCCAGCCCAGAGGAATTGGTCAAACGGCTGAAGGATGCCACACCTCCGCCAATGCCAGGCGGTGGCGCCCCGATGGGTCCGAGCGGTGGTGGTGGCAGTTATGCACCGCAGGCACAGGGCGGCATGGGTGGCGGCATGACCAATGCCCAAGGTGCGCCCATGGGTGGCGCCCCGATGGGTGGTGGCCCGATGGGCAGTGGGGGACCGCAGGCGGCTTTGGCGCAGGACGTGCAAAACGCGCTGGCCCGCTACCCGACCTTTGAACATGTGGTCGAACTGATCCGCGAACGCCGCGATATGAAGCTGCTGGTGCAGGTGGAAACCTATATGCGACTGGCCAACTATCAGCCGGGCCGCATTGCCTATCAGCCCACATCAGACGCCCCGCAGGATCTGGCCAGCCGTTTGGGCCAAGCGCTACAAAGCTGGACCGGCAGCCGCTGGGTGATCACATTGGTCAATGAAGGCGGCGCTGAGACCATCGATGAAAAACGCAACGCCAAGCTAAACGCCCTCAAGGCCGAGGCAGAGGCACACCCGATGATGCAGGCCATCCGCGCGTCCTTCCCCCAGTCGCGCATCACCAAGATCCGCACCCCCGAAGAACTGGCCGCCCAAGCGCAAGAAGACGCGCTGCAAGAGGTTGAGGACGAATGGGATCCCTTCGAGGAGGAGTGAGCCTGTGATGTCCCCACGTCCACGCCCACGCCGTTTTCTGCAGGTCGATGTGTTCTGCGATCAGCCGGCCAAGGGCAATGGGCTGGCGGTCGTGGTGGATGCCGATGGGCTCAGCACCCAGCAGATGCAGGATTTCGCCGCTTGGACCAATCTTGCGGAAACCACCTTTCTGCTGCCCCCCGAGGATCCCGCAGCGGATTACCGCGTGAGGATTTTTACCCCCGCCAAAGAAATGCGCTTTGCCGGTCATCCGACACTGGGCAGCGCGATCAGCTGGCTGCATTGTGGCGGTGTGCCGCGCGATGCCGGGCGGTTAATGCAGGAATGCGATATCGGTTTGGTTGAGGTGGACCTAAGCGCCAAACACCCCGCCTTTGTCGCCCCACCAACCGAAATCATCCCGATGCCAGAAGCAGAGCGCGACCGTTTGATCGCGGCGATGCAGATTGATCCCGCTTGGGTCAAAAACACCATTTGCCTCAACAACGGGCCAGCGTGGAACCTGTTTGAACTGCACGACGCCGGGCAGGTGTTGGCGGTAAACGCCAGCCTGACCCATTCGCCCGATCACGCGGGCCTGTCACTCATCGGTGCTCATCCCACGAACGCACCCTGTGCCTATGAGGTCCGCAACATCGCCCCCTCCAGCGGGATGGTAGAGGATCCGATCACCGGATCCCTCAACGCCGCCATTGCGCACTGGCTGGCCGCCACGGATCGCCTGCCCGACCAGATGACCGTGGCGCAGGGTACCGCGATCAACCGCCCCGGACGGGTCAGCTACCGCAAACGGGGCGATGAGGTGCTGATTGGTGGTGCGGTCAACGTGCTGATTGATGGTCAGGTCACGCTCTAACAGCGACTTTGACTGCGCTTGCTGCAACCCAGCACTTGCCGCAACGTCCACCAGTCCGTATCTAGGGGCCAACAACTTCTCAGGAGATACCCATGCTCAAAGGTCTCGGCGGTCTTGGCGATATGGCCAAGATGATGAAAAAAGCACAGGAAATGCAGGGCAAAATGGCCGACCTGCAAGAGGAACTGGCAAACATGACCGTTATCGGCGAATCCGGCGCCGGTCTGGTCAAGGCCAGCTGCACCGCCAAAGGTATTCTGAACGGTCTGGACATCGATCCGTCGATCTTCCACCCCGATGAAAAAGAAGTGGTGGAGGACCTGATCCTTGCCGCGATCAAGGACGCACAGACCAAGGCAACCGCCAAGGCGCAGGAAGAAATGTCCAAACTGACCGAAGGTCTGGGCCTGCCTGCGGACGTCAAACTGCCGTTCTGATCCCAGCACCATAGGTTACCGAAGGGTCCGCAGGCGCGGGCCCTTTTTCGTATCCGCCCCACGCATTGCCCTGTTCAACGGCCAGCGCCCAGCGTATCGTCCCCCTATGACTGACCACGCCCCCAAAGACATCGACACGCTGATTGAGCTGCTGGCAAAACTGCCTGGCCTTGGCCCCCGTTCGGCGCGGCGCGCAGTGCTGCACATGATCCGCAAACGGTCGATCCTGCTGACCCCGCTGGCCGATCAAATGCAGCGGGTCGCCGAAACCGCGCGCGAATGCCTGAACTGCGGCAATGTCGGCACGGCGGACGTTTGCGATATCTGCGCCAATGAGGCGCGCGGCAATGGCATCCTCTGCGTGGTAGAGGATGTAGCCGATCTGTGGGCGATGGAACGGGCGGCTGTGTTCAAGGGCCGCTATCACGTTCTGGGCGGCACCCTGTCGGCGCTGGACGCTGTTGGGCCAGAGGAATTGCGCATCCCGCAATTGGTGGACCGCGTGACGTCTGAAAACGTAACCGAAGTTATTCTGGCGCTGAACGCCACAATCGACGGCCAAACCACCGCCCATTACATCGCGGATCAGCTGGAAGGGCGGGTCACGCTAACCTCGCTGGCGCAGGGTGTGCCGATTGGGGGCGAGCTGGACTATCTGGACGAAGGCACGATCACCGCGGCGTTGAACGCACGACGCCAGATCTAATCCCCCACACCTGATAGCAGGCATAGAAAAACCCCGGGGCGACGTGCCACCGGGGTTTTCAATTTTTTATGCCAAAGGGGCGCAGCCTTAGGGCTGTTCGTCGTCGTCCGAGCCGCCCGGCAGGTTGAAGAAGCTATCCGCGTCGATAATCTCTTCTTCTTTCTCTTCGGGCTCATCCCCGCCGAGGCTGAAGGTTTCCAGACCTTCGATCGCGGTCGGGATTTTCGGCGCCTCTTCTTCCATGGCCAGCGACTGTTCGGTGCTGACCAGCTTGCGGCGTTCATCATCGCTCATCACGCCGCCTTCGGCAGCTTTCTTGGCGACGGCTTTCTGAACGGCAGCGTCCAGTTCGGACTGCTTACACAGGCCCAGCGCCACCGGATCAACCGGCTGAATGTTGGCGATGTTCCAGTGGGTGCGTTCACGAATCGCCTGAATGGTCGGCTTGGTGGTGCCCACCAGCTTAGCGATCTGCGAATCTGCCAGTTCGGGGTGGAATTTCACCAACCAGTAGATCGACGCCGGACGGTCCTGACGCTTGGACAGCGGGGTGTAACGCGGACCACGGCGCTTTTCCTCGCCCACGGCGGCGGCGTTAAACTTCAGCTTCAGTTTGTGCAGCGGGTTCTTTTCGGCTGCATCAATCTCTTCTTGCGTCAGCTGGTTGTTGGTGACGGGATCAAACCCCTTCACGCCGGGGGCAACATCGCCATCAGCGATGCCTTGAATTTCCAGCTCGTGCATGCCGACAAAATCGGCGATCTGCTTGAAGCTGATCGTGGTGTTGTCGATCAGCCAGACAGCGGTGGCTTTGGCCATAATCGGCTTGGACATTGCATGTCTCCTTAACTTACAACTTCCCCGGCGCCTGAAAGCAGGCTGTCCCGATTTTCGGAACGGATCACCTTTTTGGGGGAACTTGGCCCCTGTATAGTCTTTTGCAAGTGATAAGGAAAGAGAGAATGCGTTTTGCCCTGCTGCGCCGAACTGTCGCCGCTCTATGCGGTCTGACCACCGCCCTCGCGGTCGGCCTAAGCGCCCCCGCTGTCATGGCCGATGGCGAACGGTCGGGGGAGTTTGACTATTACGTCATGGCACTCAGCTGGTCGCCCACATGGTGCGCGCTGGAGGGCGATGCGCGCCAGTCGCCACAATGTGACGATGCTGCCGACTTCGGTTGGGTTCTGCACGGGGTCTGGCCACAGTTTCATCGCGGCTGGCCCGCCTATTGCCCCACGGTGGAACGCCATCCCAGCCGCCAAATGACCGCAGAGATGGCCGATATCATGGGCACCCCCGGTCTGGCCTGGCATCAATGGAAAAAGCACGGCACCTGCAGCGGCCTGTCCGCCCGCGCCTACTACGATCTGTCGCGGGAGGCCTATGGCCGCGTGACCCGCCCAGAAGTGTTCCGCAAGTTGGAAAAGTCGGTGAAGCTACCCGCCCGCGTGGTCGAAGAGGCGTTCCTGAAGGCAAACCCCGCCTTTGAACCGGATATGGTCACCGTGACCTGCCGATCCGGCCGTATCCAAGAGGTGCGGGTGTGCCTGTCCAAGGATCTGGATCCGGTGCCCTGTGGACAGGATGTGGTGCGCGACTGCCAGATGAAAGACGCGCTGCTGGATCCGGTACGCTAAGGAACATGCACAAGCGTATGGAAGGCGCGCCAGTCGCGCCCTCCATGATTTCAGGGTCGATCAGACCTTCAGAACGATTTTGCCGATATGGGCGTTGCTTTCCATATGGGCATGGGCAGCGCTGGCATCCTCAAGCGCATATTCGCTATCCATCACCGGCGCGATACGGCCCGCAGACAGCAACGGCCAAACGTTTTCGCGCAGCTCCGCCGCAATACCAGCCTTGGCCAGATCGCTTTGCGGGCGCAGGGTAGAGCCAGTGATCGTCAGACGGCGCAGCATGACCTGAGCGAAGTTCAACTCAACCTTCGGCCCTTGCAGAAACGCGATCTGCACCAAACGCCCCTCATCCGCCAGTGAACGGATGTTGCGCGGGATATAAAGGCCACCCACCATGTCGAGGATCAAGTTCGCACCGCCTTCGGCGCGCATGATGTCGACGAAATCCTCGTCGCGGTAAACAATGGTCCGCTCTGCCCCCAAGGCGGCACAGGCAGCGGCCTTTTCCTGCGTGCCCACGGTGGTGAACACACGGGCGCCTAGCGCACTGGCCAGTTGGATCGCGGTCGTGCCGATGCCAGAAGCACCGCCATGCACAAGGAAGCGTTCCCCCGCCTTAAGCCCGCCACGCTGGAACACATTGGACCATACGGTGAAGAATGTTTCCGGCAGACACGCGGCCTGTTTCAGGCTCATCCCCTCTGGCACGGGCAGACAGTGGGCGGCAGGTGTCGCCACATATTCCGCGTAGCCACCACCGGGCAGCAGGGCACAGACCTGATCGCCGATCGACAGGTCGCTAACACCCTCGCCCAGCGCCACAACCTCGCCCGATGCCTCCAGCCCCGGCAGATCGCTGGCAGTGGGCGGCGGCGCATAAAGGCCCGCGCGTTGCAGCGCATCGGGGCGGTTCACACCGGCATAGGCTACCTTGATCACCACCTCACCAGGGGCGGCAATGGGCATGGGCCGATTACAGGTTTTCAACACATCCGGCCCACCGGCCTCGGTAATTTCGACAGCGCGCATTGTATCAGCCATGCTGTCCTCCCTTGTTGTTTGTTTTTTGGAATTCTTAAGGCTGTCAGCTGCTATGACGCCCGGGCAAATCAGACCGCGCTGCAGATGGGGCACTGATTCGATCAAGGATCGACAACGGCCCCTTCAACACACCGGACAGCAATTTATTATCACGCACGCCTGCCTTCAGTTTTTCGAACTGCATGACATTGTCGATACGGCGATCCAGAAACTCCCACGTCGCGGCGTGATCCTCACTCTCATCGCCCAACCAATAGAGCAGTGTGGTCGTGTAGACCCCCGACAGGGTGGCGCGTTTGGTGTACCAGTTCACATCATCCGACGTGTCGCCCAATGCGGTCCAGATCTGATCAACAGTGCCCCAGACCAGCCGCGTGCCCTCTGCCGCGTATTGCGGCAGGGCAAATAAGGTCATGCCACGACGGACAAGCTCTTTATCCTCAACAGCTTCCAGCCGGAACCGCACAGCCGCTGCAATGCGATCACGGAACCGCATGTCCGCCAGATCGGCCTCTGCCAGACGGGCCAGCATAGCCGCATCGCCTGCCTGATGATAAGCCACCGCCAGATCAACAGCCCCGCGCGGGCACAGGGCATTGGCCACCACAGGATTCACATCCACATCCGCCAGCGTTGCGTCCCAGGTTGCATCACTCCACCCGTCAAACGGCACATGCATCAGTGCTGCTTCCAACAGGTCAGCCTTTACATCGCGGGTCTCAGTCATGCTGTCATCCTTTCGCAAAGCACCACATTGGTAATGGGCGTGGGCACCCTAGACAGATAGCGCGTTCCTTGCTAAAGGACCACCTCCTGCAACTTCATGCAACTTAACTAGAAAGGTGGTGAAAACCACATGCAGGTTTCTGTTCGTGACAACAACGTCGATCAGGCGCTCCGCGCTCTGAAGAAAAAGCTCCAGCGCGAAGGTGTCTTCCGCGAAATGAAGCTCAAGCAGCATTTCGAGAAGCCGTCCGTCAAAAAAGCGCGCGAGAAAGCTGAAGCCGTACGTCGTGCCCGCAAACTGGCACGCAAGAAAGCCCAGCGCGAGGGTCTGCTCTAAGATCTTCTCTCAAAGGCTTTGAGCTTTTGAACGGATAAGTTAGAACCCCCGGTCGTTCGCGCCCGGGGGTTTTTATTTAAATCAGACTGTCGTGCGATCACACCGGCAGCGCCGTGGTTTTGAACACCGTCCGCAGGGCAAAGCTGGACTGCATCTGCGCCACGCCGGGCAGACGCGCCAGATGCTGGCGGTGGATGCGCGCGAAATCTTCGGTGCTTTCGGCAACCACCTTCAACAGATAATCCGCTGACCCTGCCATCAGGTGACATTCCAGCACATCAGGAATACGCGCCACCGCTTTTTCAAAGGCCTCTAGCACCTCATCCGCCTGCCCCTGCAGGGTGATTTCTACAAACACCGTGGTCGACACCCCAATCTTGCGCGGGTCCAGAAGCGCGACGTAGTCACGGATATACCCGTCCGCCTCCAGCCGCTGCACCCGACGGTGACAGGCCGAGGCCGAGAGGTTCACCGCCTCGGACAAGTCCGCGTTCGACATACGCCCCTTGCGCTGAAGCACGGTTAGAATACGGCGATCTGTCGCATCGAGTGTCATTTGCGCAAAATCCTTCGGTAAATTTACCAATTCTTCGTAGATACTTTCTGACCCAACGTCAAACACACCAGTGTTTCGAACCGATTTGCACAAAAAACAGGCAAAATAAAAACTAGGAAATCGCTGCCATTGAGGAGATGCGCAATGAAAATCGGATGCCCCAAAGAGATCAAACCACAGGAATTCCGCGTCGGTATGACGCCCAACGCCGCGCGTGAAGCGGTCGCCGCAGGTCATCAGGTGATGATCGAAGCGGGTGCAGGCCTTGGTGCGGGTTTCACCGACGCGGACTATACTGCGGCAGGCGCGGCAATCGTGGACACGGCAGAGGAAATCTTTGCCACTGCTGAGATGATCGTGAAGGTCAAAGAACCCCAAGCGGTCGAGCGTAAAATGCTGCGCGAAGGCCAACTGCTGTTCACCTACCTGCACCTTGCGCCCGATCCCGACCAAACCCATGACCTGATTGCTTCGGGCTGTACGGCGATTGCCTATGAAACCGTAACCGATCGCAACGGCGGTCTGCCGCTGCTGGCCCCGATGTCCGAAGTTGCGGGCAAATTGGCACCGCAGGTGGGCGCATGGACCCTGCAAAAGGCCAACGGCGGCCGTGGCGTTCTGATGGGTGGCGTGCCCGGTGTGTCGCCTGCCAATGTGGTGATCATCGGCGGCGGTGTTGTTGGCACGCAGGCTGCCCGTGTGGCCGCTGGCATGGGCGCAGATGTGACCGTTCAGGACATGTCGCTGCCGCGTCTGCGCTATCTGGACGATGCTTTCCGGTCCGAGTTCAAGACCGCCTACGCGTCCAAGGGCAACACCGCGGAACTGGTCCGTCAGGCCGATATGGTTGTCGGCGCAGTGCTGATCCCCGGTGCCGCTGCGCCGAAATTGATCAGCCGCGAACAACTGGGCGAAATGAAGCCGGGTGCGGCACTGGTGGATGTGGCGATTGACCAAGGCGGCTGCTTTGAAACCTCACGCGCGACGACCCATGCGGATCCGATCTATGACGTGGATGGTATCATGCACTACTGCGTTGCCAACATGCCGGGCGCGGTTGCGCGCACGTCGACCATCGCGCTGGGGAATGCGACCATGCCCTTCATGATGGCGCTGGCCAACAAAGGCTGGAAACAGGCCTGCGCGGACGACGAACACCTGCTGAACGGCCTGAACGTCCACGCGGGCAAACTGACCTACTACGCGGTCGGCAAGGCACTGGGGATCGACGTGACCTCGCCTCAGCTGCTGATCAAGTAAACCCAAAGGCCCTTCGCGGCGGCCTGTATTAGGCTGCCGCGCGGGGCTGACGCATCGCGACCGGATTAACCCCAAAGCGTGCGCGAAACGCGCGACTGAACCCTTCGCTAGATCCGTAGCCATAACGCCGCGCCACCTGTTCCACCCTATCGCCGCGCACCAGATCCTGATGGGCGACCGTCAATCGCCAATGCCGCAGATAGGCCATAGGGGTCATGCCAACGGCCGCGGCGAACAGTTCTGAAAACCGACTAAGTGACAATCCAGCCTCTTGGGCCAGGTCCGCGTTTGTCCAACCGTGGCCAGGGCGATCATGGATAGCAACAAGCGCCCGCGCCACACGCAGATCGGACAGCCCTGCCAGCACTCCCGGTTCTGTGCTGCCGCGACTGATCTGATGGCGTAATAAGCGTACCATCAGAACTTCTCCCAGACGACGTTGCACCGTAGGGCCACCACAATGGTTGCCCTCAATTTCGGCCTGCAGAAATGCGATCAACCCTACCAGTTCAGGACTGTCTTTTAACGGCATCTCCACCGCCGCTGGCAGCGCCTGCATCAATGGGTTGGCAATCCCACCCCAGCTGACGCGCGCCGCAAACACCACCCTATCCCCACAGCGCCCGTCAGGTTGCCCCCGCAGGACCACATGACAAGGCTGGCCCACCTCATCCCCCAAGATCAGCAGATTCGCTGCCTCGGGCGCAGCAGGTTCAATATCCATCTCGAACCGTTCCATCAGAGCGTTAAGACGATCCATAACTGCGGCCTTTCGGTGTTTAAATCGGTTTATTCGGATTTTTCCGATGCAAAATTGCACGATACAGGTATCCAACGTCAATCCCTGTTGCCCACCACTCACGGGCCAGAAAGGAAAACACTCATGCTGATGCCCCGCCAGAAAACGCCGAACCTTTCCCTGCCCACGCTGGACCACGGTGATTTTGACCTGTCCAGCCAGACCACCGAGCGTGGCACGCTTGTCTGCTTTTATCGCGGCCTGCACTGCCCGCTGTGTGCGAACTACCTGACCGAGCTAGAGAAACTGGCCGATAAGTTCGCAGAGCGCGGCATTGATTGCGTTGCTGTCAGCTCTGACGGTGAAGAGCGCACCCGCACGATGGCAGACAAGATCAAAAGCACCAAGATCAAATTCGCCTACGATCTGCCGCTGACCGTTGCCAAAGAATGGGGTCTCTACATCTCCACGTCGCGCGGCAAAACCTCCATCGGCATCGAAGAGCCTGCACTGTTCTCCGAGCCTGGTCTGTTCCTGGTCAGCGAACAGCAGACCCTGTTCTACGGTTCCGTTCAGACCATGCCATTTGTACGCCCCCATTTCTCGGAACTGTTGGGCGCGGTGGACTTCGCCATCGCCAACAACTACCCCGCCCGCGGCGAGTACACTGGCGCCGTCTAAGCAGACATCACACCAAAATGCAGATGCGCCGACTAAAACAGTGGGCGCATTTGGCGTTTGAACGATTGTTCCACCTTTTCAGCTTCTTGTGGAATATTGACCAACATCCATTGGCGCACAGAGAGGATGCGTCTTTTGCACAGCTTGCCCTCTTTTGCTTTGCGGCAAAGCCCCTATCTTCCTCTCAACGATATTTATTGGAGCGCTAACATGACCTTCCCCGCCGACTATCCGATCAACAACCGCTGGCCCGCCAAAGATCCGTCTGTGATACAGCTCTACTCCTTCCCGACCCCGAACGGCATCAAAGTGTCGCTGATGCTGGAAGAAAGCGGTCTGGCCTATGAGCCGCACACCGTGACGCTGGCCGATTCTGATGTACGCAGCCCGGAATTCCTGTCGCTGAGCCCCAACAACAAGATCCCTGCACTGATCGATCCCACCGTGGACGGTGAGCCGGTCACCGTGTTCGAATCCGGTGCGATCCTGATCTATCTGGCGGAAAAATCGGGCAAGTTCCTGTCCACCGATCCTGCCAAACGCGCCGAAACCCTGCAGTGGCTGATGTGGCAAATGGGTGGCCTTGGCCCGATGTTTGGCCAGCTGGGCTACTTCACCAAATTCGCAGGTGCACAGATCGAAGATCCCCGTCCCCGTGAACGCTTCCTGAACGAAGGCAAGCGCCTGCTGAACGTGCTAAACGGCGCGCTGGAAGGCAAGGATTGGGTTGTTGGCGACTATTCCATCGCAGACATGGCCATCGGCCCGTGGCTGAACGCGCTGGAAATGTACGGCACCAAAGACGCTCTTGGTTTTGCCGAGTTCACCAACGTTGTCGCCTATCTGGACCGTTTCAACGCCCGTCCCGCCGTGCAGCGTGCCAAAAACATCCCGCCGCGCCCCTAAACGCCGCGCCAAACCAATTCGGGTGGGCGCCAAGCCCACCCGTTCCCAAATGTCGATGCTCCCCACAGGGGGTCAATCTACTGGCGGCACACCACGTTGTTCCAACAAACGGACATCAACATCCTGCCGCGATGTGCCAAACCGCATTTCATCATAATAAATCACATGCGTGGGCAACTGCACGCCCCAGTCATAGATAAACGGCGTCTGCGACGGGCTGCGCGCATCCTTGCTCTGTTCTTGCACAGCGACTGCCTGCGGGATCCGCCCATGCTGCGCCAGGTACCGGCTCACGTAGCTGCTATAGACGCCATATTTCAGCCCCAGCTTTAGCGGTCTATCGCGCAGCTCGGCAGGTACAAACGGGGTGTCACGGCTGCACAGCACCTGCCCATCCTTATAAAGCTCAAAGAACGGGCCCTGCCCTTCTGAACTGTAGTTTGCATAAATCGTCAAATCCACCCAACGCCCCACCCAATCCGTCAATGCGCCCAGTCGACATTTCTGTTGATCCGGAAAGTTCAGATAGGATTTGTCATTAAACGTCAGCGACCACATCGGGGATCCCCAACCTTCGGCCTTGACCTGTCCCAGCACTGTATTTGCCCGCCCAAGGCTGACAAAATCTGCAGGGATCAGCATCGAATAGCCATACCACACGCCTTGATCTGGAACCGATATGACATTCTTGGGGGTTTCTTTCATTTCCACCCGTCCACGATCCGAAGAGCAGTCATCCCAGTTCCGCGACGCCCCGCAATCGCCGTGCCGTATCTCAAACCGCTGAGCGATCTTTCCACGACGGGTTGGGGTGTCCACCTCTGCAAAACGATACGGCGCAGAATGCGACAGGGCCTCGATCTGCACGTGTGACAGAATGGAACCCGCATCGCCCCCCTCAGCCTGCGCCCCTGCAGCCAACCCACAAAAGACCACAGCCAACCAATTTCGCATTCCTCAACACTCCAACATCGGCACACTATACCAAAACATAGACACCGCTTCCTTCTATCGACAATGCTAATTACCCTTACCAGACAGAACAAACTTGTTCACAAACCGCCAAAATGGTAGCGCAAACATAAAGCCCTGCCCCTACTATGCATGAAAGATACCGCAATGCCTGATTACAGCTATATTGTTGCAGACATCGGCGGCACCAACGTCCGGCTGGCCGCCTATCATGGTGATCACAAAACAGATCAGGCACAGTACTCCACCAAGAGCGATGGCGCCCTGCTGAACCTCATCAAGGAATTTGCGTCTGCCCAAACCACACGGCCAGAAATCATCGTTGTCGCTGCAGCTGGCCCCGTTGCCGACAATCGTGTCACCCTGACCAATGCGCAGCAAACACTTTGCGGCGCCGATCTACGCACTGCCACCGGCGCGGCAGAGGCTTACATTATTAACGACTTCGCTGCCGCGGCTTGGGCGACCCATGCACCGGCGCCTAACGACCTCATCCACCTTCAGGGGCCGGCAACACCGCCCGACGGTACACGCCTTGTGATTGGTCCCGGCACGGGCCTTGGGGTCGGTGCATTGGCTTTTACAGCTGATGGGTATACTTCGATCCCCGGCGAAGGCGGCCACATCGGTATAGGCCCGCGCTACGCTTCTGAGGTTGCGATTTTCGATGCCCTACGCACCCTCTGGCCCGAGGTATTTTTCAAAGACACCCTTGTGGCCGAGGCCGAAGCCCTACTCAGCGGCACTGGCCTACCCTATCTCTATCAAGCGGTGGCCATCACCCATGGCAGCATCGGCACCGCACCTGATGCGCCGACATTGATGGCAACAGCGCGAGATGACACCGATCCTTTTGCCACCCAGACCATTGCACTTTTCAAATCCCACCTCGCTCAGGCCAGTGGCGATTTTGCTCTCACTTTTGGTGCTGGGGCAGTGTTTCTGGTGGGCGGGGTCGCAATGAAAAATCCCTGGCTCTTTGACAGCGATTTTGTGAATGACGTCCGCGCCGGTGGCCGCTTTAGCGACAAACGGGGACAGTTGGGCCTCTACTTGTTGAATTCCGGCAATTTCGGCCTCGACGGCGCGCGCGCTTTCGCCCGTCAACGGCTGGCACAGCGCAACTGACATCGTCCAGCATCACCCACAAAAAAAGCCAGTCCCATGGGGGCTGGCTTTCCGTGAGTGATGGGATCGCAAGGGATCCTGGGGGGTATTGCTTACTTGGTCAGAACGTGGCGCACGCTGTTCTGGATCTGGGCAAAGGACGCGTCGTCGTCTTCCAGGTTCTCGATGACCGAAGCGGCTTTCTTGACGGCGTCGGCATCAACCAGGCTCAGGTCGATGTTCGGGGCAAATGCGCGGATCTGGGCGGCGTCGTAGCCCGATACGTCAGAGGTCATTGCAGAAGCAGCACCGGTCAGGGCGATCAGGGCGGCGGCGGATGCGGTTACGATACGGTTCATGTTGTTAACTCCTAAGTCAGTTTTGTGTGGCACGATGGGGAGGATGGTGCCTTTGGGAAGGAGCGAGGCCGTTGTGGCCTCTCAGCCCCCGAGGGATTTACTTGGTCAGAACGTGGCGCACGCTGTTCTGGATCTGGGCGAACGACGCGTCGTCGTCTTCCAGGTTCTCGATGACCGAAGCGGCTTTCTTGACGGCGTCGGCGTCAACCAGGCTCAGGTCGATGTTCGGGGCGAAGGCGCGGATCTGAGCGGCGTCGTAGCCCGACACGTCAGCGGTCATTGCGGAAGCAGCACCGGTCAGGGCGATCAGGGCGGCGGCGGATGCGGTTACGATACGGTTCATGCTTTTAACTCCTAAGTCAGGTTTGCGGGGTCGATCGGGGAGGTGATCGTTGGTGTGTGTCAGTGTGTTGGACTGTGTGTTTGTCCGTTTGACACCAAACAAACTGGGGGCGGATCGGGGTG